>CAVVAC010000003.1:0-2826778 GCA_963746145.1 uncultured Actinomycetes bacterium | reverse complement strand
GCTGGCGGTGGTAGGCCATCGTCAGCGCCTCGGCGTAGCGCTTCGCCTCGTCGTAGACGCCGCGCGGCCCGATCGGGTTCACGTGCCCCCAGTAGGTCTCCGGCTGAGGGTGTACCTGCGGGTCGCCGTAGACCTCGCTCGTCGAGGCGAGCAGGAACCGCGCCCGCTTGAACTTGGCGAGGCCGAGCGCGTTGTGCGTCCCGTGCGAGCCGACCTTCAGCGTCTGCAGCGGCAGCCGCAGGTAGTCGATCGGGCTCGCCGGGCTCGCGAGGTGGTAGACGAAGTCGACCGGCTCCCGATCCGGATCGGCTCGGTCAGGTCGTGCGGGACGAAGGCGAACTCTTCGCGCGGTTGTGCTCGATGTTCGCGAGCGAGCCGGTCTCGAGGTTGTCGACACAGATCACGCGATGGCCTCGCCGAGCAGCGCGTCGCTGAGATGGGAGCCGAGGAAGCCGGCACCGCCCGTTACGACCGAAGTAGGCACCGGCGAGGATACTCGGCATGTTCTGTCGGCAAGTCGGTCGCCTTACGAACTCCTTACCTCTGCCGGCTCGCTCGTACACTGAGGCCGTGGCCGCGCCGACGGTCGGGTTCGTTGCCGGTTTCCTCTCGATGCTGCTCCCGGGAGCCGGCCAGCTCTACCGGGGCTCGCGACGGCGCGGGCTCGTCCTGCTCGGGGTCACGCTGCTGCCCGCGCTCGGCGTGCTCGCGCTCGCCTCGTCGGTCTCCGTCGCTCCGTCGGGGATCGACCGCCGCACCGTCGCGGCGATCCTCGCCGTCGACCTCGCCCTGCTCGCCTTCCGGCTCTTCGCGGTCGTCGACGCCTCGCGGGGCGGCTGGGCGGTCGGCCTCGCCGCGCTCGTCGCGCTGACCGCGGCGCCCCACGTGGCCGCCGGCTGGATGACGGTGCGCGGCTACGACGTGCTCGAGACCGTCTTCGCCGACGAGGAGCCGTGCGGCACCGCCTGCGACCGCGGTGACGTGCTGCTCTCGCACGTCGTCGTCCCCCTGCCGCAGTGGGTGCCGAAGGATGCGTGGGAGTGGGCGCTCGTCGAGCGGCTCGGGCCGGGCGAGGTAGCGCCGCTCGAGGCGGATCGCCCGCGTGCTCGCCGACGCCGAAGCCCGCCGAGCCGGCGAAGCCGTGGACGACGATCCTGCTGCTCGGAACCGACGAGGGCCCCGGCAACTTCGGCGCCCGCACCGACACGATCATCCTCGCCGCGCTCCAGCACGGCACCGGCCGCGCAGCCGCCTTCGGGATCCCGCGCAACCTCGCCCAGGTGCCGCTCGGCAAGCAGGGCAAGCGCTCTCGAAGCAGCCGCTCAACGCCCTCTACGGCCTCAACGGCGGCGGCGAGCGAGGGGCGGCGGCGCTGAAGCAGGCCGTCTCGAGCCTGCTCGGCGTCCGCGTCGACTACTACGCGCTCGTCAACCTGCTCGGCTTCGCCGACCTCGTCGACGCGCTCGGCGGCGTCGAGATCGAGGTGAAGGAACGGCTGCAGGACGAGGTCACGCGGCCGGCCTGGGGCGAGCCGAAGCCGGAGATCGACGTCCTCCCCGGCCGCAGGTACCGCTTCTACGGCCGCGAGGCGCTCGCCTACGTGCGCTCGCGCAAGGACTCGAGCGACTACACGCGGATGGCGCGGCAGCGCTGCTTCCTCTGCGCGATGGCCGACCAGCTCGATCCCGTGCGCGTGCTGCGCAACTTCGGCTCGCTCGCGAAGACGATCGAGGGAAACGTCCACACCGACATCCCGCTCAACCGCCTCCCCTCGCTCGTCCAGCTCGTCGGCGGGATCGACCAGGCGCAGACGCTGACGGTCACGTTCAGCTTCGACTACTTCTTCGGCCGCCAGCCGAATGGGAACTACCCGGTGCCGAAGCTCGGCAGGGTCCGGCAGACGGTGCGGACCGCGATTCTCGAGCCGAGCCTGCTCGAACGGACGGGGAAGGCGAAGACGGCGAAGGCGAGCTGCTAGCGGGTCGCAGCCGCGATCAGGAGACCCATTCCCACAGGCTCCACTGCACCAGCGCGAGCGCGAGCATGAACGAGCTGGTCGAGATCACCGCGACGTGGACACGTGGCCTCGCTCCCAGAGCACCGAGCGCGAGGAAGATCGGGAACAGCCCCAGCCCGAACCTGGGCATCGAGAGCAGCGGCCAGTCTTCGGTCGGCGCGCTCAGCGGCAGGATGAGGCTTCCGAACACCACTAAACCGTAGGGAGCCCCAAAACGCCGCCAGGCGTAGGCGCCGAGTCCGACGAAGACGACAAAGTAGGCGAACTGCTGCAGGTTGAGGGCCGCGACGTGCATCGGCCCGCTGTCGGTCGCGTGCGGCCAGTACACGATGCCGCCGGTCCCTTCGATCAACTGCCGCACGCCCGCCCACGCAGCCTCGATCCCCCGCCAGAGACCGCCGAGCGGCCCGTAGGGCGACAGCTCGCGGCCCATCCGTTCCGCTGGGCGTCCAGGAAGATGAGCGGGTCGCCGAGCCTGACCCACAGCCACAACGGCCAGAGTGCCGCGATCAACGGGGCGACCGCGAGCGAGAGCAGAGATCGGCTCCGGTCGTCGGCGCGCCAGGCGAGCACGGCCACGGCCGGCAACAGCATTACCCCGGTTGACCGCGTCAACATCGCGAGGCCGATCGCGACCGCCGCCCAGAGAAAGCGGCCGCGAGTCGCGAGCAGGAAGCCGGCGATCGAGAGGAACAGGTAGAGCGACTCCGTGTAGACGGCACCGAGAAAGAGCGCCATCGGAAAGATGGCCAGGTAGAGGACGCTCCGCGATGCACCCGCGGCGCCGAGGAGTTGCTCACCGAGCAGGTACAGCGCGACGAAGGCCCCGGCGCACGCCGCCAGCGACACAGCGATCCCGGCGAAGATGTAATGACCCGAGAGGGCTGTGCCCAGAGCCCTTGACCAGTAGCGGGTAGAGCGGGAAGAAGGCGGTCGAACGCTCGGGCTCGACGTAACCCTGCTCGACGATCCGGAGGAGCCAGCCACTGTCCCAGCGACTCCAGAGACCGATCCCCCAGCCGATGTCGATGTCCCAGCGAGGGTCGAGCGGAACCCGGAACGCGCCCGACACCACGTCGAACAGCGTCACAACGAAGATCGCTCCGAGCCAGATCGCGGAGCGGGTCCAGAGGAAAATCTCGACCGGCTGGAAGGGAACCCTGCGCACAGCGTGCGCGCCGCGCGAGTAGAGACCTGCTCGTGTCGCCACGTACGTCCTTCCTAGCGCAGATCCTTGTTCGACTCCATGTCGAACCACATCGCGAACAGCGTGAACTGGCTACCCGAGATCAGCAGCAGTGCGACGAGCACGATCGTCGGAGTCGTGATCTCGTTTCCCATCAGCCGCAGGATCACCTCGACCACGCCGAGCAGCAGGCCGGCCAGCGTCATCAGGAGGCCGAGCACGTAGAAGAAGACGAGCGGGTGGAAGTCGCGGATCACGTACTTCTCCCGCATCCGCCAGAAGAAGCCCTTCACGAGCAGCCACGAGATCCGCGGGACCACGCTGCGCAGGCGGATCCCCGAGCGTCTCGCCGACGCCGTACACGGGCCGCGACGGGAAGTCGCGCACGCGGGCGTTCCAGACGTTCAGGTGCACGAGCATGTCGTTCGGGAAGCCGTAGCGGCGGTAGATCCGGTCGAGGTCGAGCTGCGCGAGCATGGCGCCGCGAGATCGCCGTGTAGCCGGTCTGCGAGTCGGCGACGTGCCAGTAGCCGGAGGCGATCTTCGTCAGCAGCGAGAGGATCGCGTTGCCGAGGTAGCGCGTGCGCGGGATCAGCTGCCACGCCTCGCCGCTGACGAGGCGGTTCGCCTTCGCGTAGTCGACCTCGCCGCGCGCGACGGGCTCGACGAGCGTGATCAGGTCGTCGGGATCCATCTGGTTGTCGGCCGCCATCACGCAGACGACGTCGAGGCCCTGCTCGAGCGCACGCTCGTAGCCGCTGACGATCGCGGCGCCGACGCCGCCGTTCGATTCCCGGGCGACGAGCTCGACCCGGGGTCGTCGGCGAGCGCGCGCACGGCGGCCGCTGTTCCGTCGCGCGAGGCATCGTCGACGACGAGGATCCGGTCGACGAACTCCGGGATGCCGGCGACCGTCGCGCCGATCAGCTCCTCCTCGTCGTAGGCGGGGACGACGACCGCGACGCGCTTCCCGTCGACCATCGCGCTAGGCCGTGCGGGCGCGGCGCGCGAGGAACGGGTCGGCGAGGAGCGCCGCGGCCGCGCCGAGCAGCAGGCCGATCAGGCCGCCGACGAGCGCGGCGTTGCGCGTGCTTCGTGCCGTCGTCTGGGCCGCGACCGCGGGCTCGACGACGCTCGACTGCTCGACGTGCTGCGGCGAGCGACAGCAGCTGCCGCGTCCTGGAGCAGGTCCTGCTGCACCGTCCCGCGCCGCTGCTCGGCGAAGCCGATCGTGGAGTTGATGTTCGTCAGCAGGAGCAGCCGCTCGCTCGCGGTCAGCGACGTGTTCTCGAGGATCTCGGTCTGCTGCTGTCGTCGCCCGGGCGATGCGCTGGTTGATCTGCGCGAGCTCGCGGTTGTCGTTCGCGATCTGGTCCTCGAGCACCTCGATCTTCGTCGTCGACGTACGGCGAGACGCGCTCGATCACCCTGCCGGCGAGCGCGTTCGCCGCCGCTGCGACCTTCCGCGGCGGCGCTGCCCTTGACGGTGATCGCCGACGAGCGGCGTCTGCAGGCGCGACTGGCCGACGCTCGCGATCGGCGTCGAGCTGACGTTGCCGCGGAGCTGGGCGATCGTCAGGCCGCTCGCCTGCGCGGCCCTCCGCAGCGCCGCCTCCGACCGGATGATCTCGCCGACCGTGCGCGGGTTCGTGGCGAGGCTCTGGATCTGGCCGCCGCCCTGAGGCGTGAACGGCTGGCCGAGGAAGAGCAGCGTCTCGGCCTCGTAGACCTTGCCGCCGCCGAGCGCGAGCCCGAAGCCGACGACGAGCCCGAGCACGAGCCCGAGCAGCGGCAGCCACCAGCGGGCGGCGATCCGCTCCCAGACCGAGCGGAGGTCGACCTCGCGCTCGGCGTCGAGGTCTGGCGGGCGTCGCTCACGCGCGGCGACTCTACCGCGGCCCATTCCCACTGGGCCGCGCAGTCCCGTCCCGCAGAGCCGTCTCGGGCTCCCAGCCGAGCTCGGCGGCGGCTCCGCGACATGTCGGCCTTCGTCCGCCGCTCGTCGCCCGCGACCGCCGCGACGCGCTCGACGTCGAGCGTGCGGCCGGAGAGCTCCTCCAGCGAGCGCGATCGTCTCGTTCATCGTCGCCTCGTCGCCGCCGCCGACGTTGTAGACCTCGCCCGGCGGCCGCGCTCCATCGCCGCGATCGGTCGCCGGCGACCGCGTCGCCGACGTACGTGAAGCTGCGCGCCTGCGCTGCCGTCGCCGAAGAGCCGGAACGTGCTCGCCGCGCGCGAGCGCCTCGAGCGATCGCGCGTGAACGCCATGTCCGGCCGCTGCCGCGGGCCGTAGACGGTGAAGTAGCGGAGGACGACGGCGTCGAGCCCGAACGCGCGCTCCGGATCGCGCGGCGAGGTGCTCGCAGGCGAGCTTCGTGATCCCGTACGGCGAGATCGGCCGCGGCACGCGTCTCCTCGGCCGTCGGGTAGCGCTCGGCGTCGCCGTAGACCGAGGACGAGGAGGCGAAGACGACCCGGACCCGTCGCGCGCGGCGGTCTCGAAGAGCCGCTGCGTCGCGAGCACGTTGCGGCGCAGGTAGAGCTCGAACATGTCGCCCCAGCTGGCGCGGACGCCGGGCTGGCCGGCGAGGTGGAAGACGCCGTCCGCTCCGGCGAGGATCGGCTCGAGCGTGTGTCGGCGAGGTCCGCCGCGAGCACGTCGAGCCCTGCAGCGTTCCGCTCCTTGCGCGAGCGCTCGTAGTAGTCGGTGTAGGCAGTCGACGCCGAGCACGTCGTGCCCCTCGCGCAGGAGCGTCTCGGCGAGGTGCGAGCCGATGAAGCCGGCGGCCCCGGTGACGACGTACCTCATTTCTCGACCATCCCATACAGGCGCGCGTGGCCGACGAGGTACAGGCGGTCGCGGTCGGCGACGACGCCCCCGTACTTGCCGTCGGCGAACGTCCACAGCTGCTTGCCGGTCTTCGCGTCGAGCGCGTACGTGACCTCGTCGAAGGTGGAGAAGTAGACGACGCCGGCCATCACCGTCGCCGAGCCGGAGATGTCGCCCTGCGCGCGGAAGCGCCACCGGATGTCGCCCGTCGCGGCGTCGAGCGCGTAGAAGCGGCCGCCGTAGGCGCCGGCGTAGACGGTCTGGCGCCACACGGCCGGCGAGGCGTAGACGAAGCCGCCGAGGCCCTGCGACCAGCGCAACGTGCCGCTGCCGGCACCGAACGAGTAGAGCTTGCCGTCGGTCGAGCCGACGTACACGCGCCCGTAGGCGACCGCCGGCGTCGAGTAGAACTGGCCGCGGCCGCCGAACCGGTCTTGCGAGCGGGTGCGCCAGACGACCTTGCCGTCCTGCGCCCGCAGCGCGTAGAGGTAGCCGTCGTACGTGCCGGCGTACAGGCGGTTGCCCGACTTGGAGATCGCGCCCTTGATCCGGCCCTTGCCCTGGAACGTCCAGCGCACCTTCCCGGTGGCGGCGTCGAGCGCGTAGACGCGGCCGCGCCAGTCGCCCACGTAGACGATCCCGTCCACGACGAGCGGGGACGACTCGGTCGGGCCGATCTTCGTGCGCCAGCGGATCTTCCCGAACCCGGCCGCGAAGGCGATCACCTCGCCCTCGAGCCTGCCCGGCTTGGCCTTGCTGTTGCACGGCGGCCGGTTCAGGAACGACTGGTAGACCGTGCCGTTCGCGACGGCGGGTGAGGCGGCGACGCAGCGGCCGATCGGCTTCTTCCATGCCCGCTTGCCGGTCTTCTTGTTGACCGCGAACATCACACCGGAGTTGTTCGTGAAGTAGAGGCGGTCGTACGCGATCGCGGGCGGGAACTCGAGCAGCTGCCGCGCCTTGAACGTCCACGCCCGCTTGAACGGCGGCTCGAGGCCGAACGGGCTGACGCGCTGGCGCTCGACGTCGTAGCCGTTCAGCGGCCAGGTGACCTCGAGCTTCGCCTGCTTGGGCGGCGGGGGCGGCGGCGCTGGCTCCTCCTCCTCGATCGTGGTCACGAACTCCTCGGTCGAGGAGCCGCGCACGTCCTCCGACTTGTCGCGCTTGTAGAGCACGTAGCCGGCGGCGGCGCCGCCCGCGACGAGGACGAGCGCGAGCGCCCCGAACAACAGCCACTTCTTCACGGCTTGCTCGCCTCGATCCAGACGATGTCGCCCACGGGGTGCGGCGGTAGGCGCCGCTCGAGCGCGTTCAGGCCTCGCTGGACGATCGCAGGCGCGTCGACGACGTGGAAGCGGAACGTGCCGGAACGCTCGACGGCGAGACCCGCTGCGTCGACCAGGCCCGAGAACTCGTCGGCGCCGAAGTCCGCATGAGGAAACTCGACCTGACGCCGCCGGCCGGTCCACCCCAGCGCGCGCACGACGGCAGTCCGCGGCGCATTGAGGACACGCGAAACGGTGTTGCGCGAGTGGTCGGTGGAGACGATCAGGGCGCCGCCCGGGCGCAGGACGCGCGCGAGCTCCTTCATCCCCAGCAGCGGGTCGAGCAGGTGCTCGATCACCTGCACGCAGAGGACGAGATCGAACGCCGCGTCCTCGAAGGGCAGCGACTCGAGGTTCGCGCGCTCCAGCTCGGCGGTGACGCCGGCCGCGGCTGCAGCGGCACCGGCCGTGCGGAGGATCGACTCGGCGATGTCCACGCCGGCGACCCGTGCGGGCACGGGGCCGAGCGACGGCAACGCCGCGAGGTATCTGCCGTCGCCGCAGCCCGCGTCGAGGAACGCGTCACACGGCAGGCGGCGCGCGATGGCGGCCGAGAAGACCTCGAACTTCCGGTCCCAGGGCAGGACACGCCCCGGTGCCGCGTACTCGAGCTCCCCGCGGCGCTCGTAGGCGTCACGGAGCCGGTCGGAAGGACTCGTCACCGCTTCGGCTCCACTGCCCAGATCCGCGAGTACCCGTGCAGGAGCAGCCGCGAGCCGTTGCCGGAGACCGGCACGTACTCGCCGTGCGGGAAGGTGAGCACGACCTTGCCGCTCTTCGCGTCGACGCCGGTGATCCGGCCCCAGGTCGAGCCCGCGTACGCAACTCCGTCGACGACGACGGCGGCGCCGGAGACGGGACCGCCCGCACCGACGCTCCAGAGCACGCGGCCGTCCTTCGCCGCCACGGAGAAGAAGCGGCCGCTGTAGGAGCCGAAGAAGACGCGGCCGGCCCAGACCGCCGGCGACGAGTAGACGTAGCCGCCGGTGCTCACGCGCCAGAGGTAGCGGCCCTCGGTCGAGAAGGCCGTCAGGCTGTTACCGGTCGAGGACGGCACGAAGACGCGGCCGGCGGCGACCGCGGGCGTCCCGTAGACGCGACCGTTGACCGAGGCGACCCAGCGCCGCTTGCCGGTGCGGGGAGCGAGCGCGTGCACGCGCCCGCCGTAGTCGCCGATGTAGAGCGTCTGCCCGGCGATCGCGGCGCTCGAGGTGATCTTGTAGCCGGTGCGGAAGCTCCAGCGCAGCTTTCGCTTCGCCAGGTCGAGCGCGTAGACGCGCCCGTTCCAGGCGCCGAAGTAGTCGAGCCCGTTCCGGACGACCGGCGACGACTCGATCGGCGAGCCGACGCGGAAGTGCCACACCTGGCGGCCGGTCCGCCGGTCGAGCACGCGCACGATCCCGTCCATCCCGTGCACGACGAGCTCGTTGCCGACGATCGCCGGCGACGAGGCCATCTTTCCGCGCCGCGGCTTGAAGGTCCAGATCACCTTGCCGTCGCGCATGTTCAGCGCATAGACGTGGCCCTTGTAGTTGGCGACGTACGCGACCCCGTCGGCGACGACGGCCGGGAACTCGACGAGCGCGCCGACGCCGCGCGACCAGACGACTTTGAACGGCGGCCGCAGCTTGATGTCCGGGTGCGCCTGCGTGCGGCGCTCGTTGGCGCCGTACATCGGCCACTGGAGCGCGTCGCGGTAGAGGCGCACCGTGACCTGGCGCTTCTGCTTGAAGGGCATGCGGACGGTGCGGGCTCCGTACCCCGGCTTCGAGACGCGAACCGGGAGCGCCGCGCGGCGCTTGATCTTGACCTTCGCGACGCCCTTGCCGTCGGCATAGCCGGCGCGCTTGCCGATCACGACCCGCGCTCCCGTCAACCGCCGGTGCGTATCGCCGTCGACGACGGTGACGAGCGCCTTCGTCGCCTTCGCCTTTGCTTTCGCTTTCGGATTCGGCTTCGGTGGCGCGGGAGGCGGCGGCAGCGGCCGGGCCGTGGGCGGGTCGACGGGTGCCGTGAAGGGCGCGGTCGTCGCCGGCGGAGCTGCGTCCCGCGCGCTCTCGCCGCTGCATGCCGCCGCCAGGGCCACCAGGCCCATACCTGCCGCGATGAGGCGGATCACGCCTCGCCGGGCTCGCCTGCGACCGGCTCGGGAAGCTCTTCCGCGAACGGAACGAGGCTATCCCCGTCACCGGCTGTCAGGCAGAGATGGGAGAAGAAGCGCGTCATCAGGACTCCTGCGCGGAACTCGCCGAGCCTGGGCTCGGGCCGCTCTCCGTTGGCGAGCGCCAGCGCGAAGTCAGGGTAGCGGCTCCCCGCCGCGAGCGGCAGCGGGAAAGCCCCGCCGAAGCGCGGGTTCACGTCGGTGACCTCGTGGCGGCCGTCCGCCTCGCGGAAGCACTGGATCGTGCCCGGGCCGACCAGCCCGAGCGCCTCGGCGACGTGGGCGCCGAACTCGATCAGGTCGCGGTCCTGGATCGTCATCCCCTTGATCGACTCGCCGCCCTTCGACTGGATCATCGTGCGCGGGATCGCGTTCAGGCAGCGGCCCTCGAGGTCGCAGAAGACGTCGATCGAGAACTCCTCGCCGCGGCAGGCGGTCTGGACGAACGAGTCGACGGGCGTGTAGCCGAGGAAGAACTCGAGCTCCGCCCGGTTCTCGGCGCGGTAGATGTGACGCGAGCCGAAGCCCTCGCGCACCTTCACGAGCAGCGGGTAGCGCGCGTCGTCGGGCACCTCGTCGGGGAGCCAGCTCGGCGGCGAGGGGATCCCGCGCTCCTCGAAGAAGAGGTGGGCGCGTGTACTTGTCGCCGACGCGCCGCACGACCTCCTCGCCCGGTAGCAGCACGAGCGCGCCGAGCTCGTCGCGGGCGCGCACGAGCTTGACGTGGTCGAGGTCGGTGAGCGGGACGATCAGCCGCACGTCGTGCTCGGCGACGAGAGCCTGCAGCGCCGGCACGTACGCGTCGTCGTCGATCCGCGGCGCGAGCGCGTGGTGGTCGGCATGCCAGAGCGCGGGTGCGAGCGGGTCGAGGTCGGTCGCGACCGTCGTCGCGCCGGCGCGCATGAACGCGGAGACGATGTCGACGCGCTGGCCGGCGCAGGTGAAGAGGACGGCGGTCACGCGCAAGGGTAGCCGGGCGTCGCACGGTCCGTCCCCGATCCTCGGGTCCCAGGTGCGAGAGAGGCCAGCGCTACAACGAAGATCACGATCGGCGTGACGACACGCCGAGCGGACGTCGCCAGGTGGTAGTCGAGCTCAAACGGCGACGTCCAGTAGGCGAGCAGTCAGGGCGCAAGAACGCGCCACGCGAGCCGTCACAAGCACGTAGTACGCACTGATCGCGCCTCTGCGACCGGAAGCGCGTAGTCCGCCGCCACGAGTCCGAGCGGCACCGACGAGCAACCACTGCGAAGGGTCGAGCGAGCGCGTTGCGACATAGATCACGATGGGGCAGCTCGTCGGCGTGTGCGCGAGCGCGCCAGACGTCGGTGATCCGGCCAAACGACGCTTGCGCTTCCACGTCTTGCCAGGCCAGCCTGATAGCCACGGATCGTCGGCCGATCCGTGTATTGCCTCGAGACGAGCACCATCGGCGACGGCTGAACGTCACGAGAGCGTTCGGCGACGACAGCCGGCGCACGACGCCAGTCACGAATGCCAGTCCCTCGACCTTGGTCGCCGCAGCGCCGCGACAACAGCACAGCGTGAGGACCAGCGAAGCCGCGTCGGCTCTCAGCAGCCAGATCGATCCGAGACTCCGGCAAGAGGGAACCCTGGCGCGGTCGTTGCTCGTCGGCAATCGCGTTCGGCAGTTGCGCGTGATCGACGGCGCGAAGACGAGTGAGGCCAATGCCGCCCAAGCGACCAAGCCCGGTGCCCGTCGGACGACCACGTCGATGAACGCGGCGACGAACCCCGACAAAGAAGAACAGCGACTGCACGTCCAGCAGCTCCGTGCGATAGCCCGTGAAGCGGAAGCCCGCTGCCTCAATCGCGGGCAACAGCAGCGGATAGTCGCTCCAGATCACGTCCGACGAGGTGAACCACGTCGCATCCAGGCCGTCGAGAGCGCCAACGCACGCGCTTTCGGCGTCCACAACGTCCACGCGTCGTAGTCCCAGTGCGGCTGGAACCAGAGATCGACAGCGATCAGTGCGAGCATCGCGACGAGGCCGCGATGATGGCCAGGGATCCTCAGTCGTGGCTGCCTCGAGCCCGCCGGAGGCTGCCGCCGAAGCGGTAGCCGAGCCCGGCCGAGACAGACGATGCCGCACACCGCGACGATCTGAAGGCGGCGCCAGCGGGAGCCCCAGCACGTAGAGCGCCTGGACGAGACCCCGTACGCCGCACCCCGTCGACGTCGCCGAGCTTCGATCGAGAGGCACGCGACCCGGGTGCGTTCCACCAGCCCGCAGCTGCGCAGACGCCAACTCCGGCCCCGACAAGAGCGCGTTGACGAGGATCAGGAGACCGACGTGCGTCACGCCGGCCTACCGAGCCAGGCGCGCCGAAGCGAGGGCACGATTCGCGCTCGACCGCTCCGTGAGCGTACGCACATCCGTCGACCGCTGCCAGTCGCCGCGGGTCGACGCTCCAGGCGACGATCCCTCGCGGCGCAGCTGATCTTCGACCGAGATCTCGGGAAGAGGTCGTTCAGCGCGAGCGCCGGAAAGGCACGTCGCGCGATCGCGTACCGCACGCCGGGCCCTGCCACTGCCGCGTACGTCGCTTCAGGGGGAGCAGGCGCGCCACATCCTCCCGCCGACACGCTCGCAGGAACGCCTGGATCGGCTCGGCGCCGTTGCTCCTCGGCCATGCAAGCCTCGCGTATATGCGACGTCCTTCGCGATCCGCCAGGCGGTCACGGGGTGGAGGCGCTGCGCCGATCCTCGCTGCGGCCGCACCGTGCCCGCAGCTCCGGTTGATCGTCGGTCGATGCTACGTCGTATTTCGAGCCAACGAAGATCGAGTGGTCGTCGAGTCACGATCGTGAGAAGCGAAGCCCGATAGCACCGAGTCGTTCCGGACACCGAGCATGGCTCAGGCTACGGCACGCCTTCGGCGTGTCGAACGTCGCCGACGGCGACCGTTAGCCCTTCCAGCCGCCGGTCTCGCCCTTGTAGGTGCCGCCGAAGAGCGCGAGCGGGGTGCGCAGCAGGATCAGCAGGTCGGTGAGCGGCGAGCGGTGGTCGACGTACCAGACGTCGAGCTCGATCCGCTCGTCCCACGAGAGCGACGCGCGGCCGTGGATCTGCGCCCAGCCGGTGATCCCGGGCAGCACCTCGAGCCGCCGCCGCTGCCGCTCCGAGTACTTCTCGACCTGATAGCGGAGCGTCGGTCGCGGGCCGATGATGCTCATCTCGCCGCGGACGACGTTCCAGAGCTGCGGCAGCTCGTCGAGCGAGGTGCGGCGGAGGAAGCGGCCGACGCGCGTGATCCGGCTGTCGCCCCGGTCGATCGCGTAGCCGGCGCCCTGCTTCTCGGCGCCGACGACCATCGTGCGCAGCTTCAGCAACTCGAAGTCGTCGCCGTCCTTGCCGACGCGGGTCTGCTTGAAGAGGACGGGGCCGCCGTCGCCGAGCTTGACCGCGAGCGCGGCTGCGGCGAGGACCGGGCTCGCGAGCGCGAGGCCGGCGCCGGCGATCGCGACGTCGAGGGCGCGGTTCAGCGCGTGCCCTCGGCCGCTTCCCACGTCGCGGGCACGCCGCGGCGGAGGTAGTTCCAGAGCGCGACGACGGTCGCCCAGGTGACGAGCACGTAGTAGCGGGCGATCCCGACCCCGAGTAGCGCGGCGAGGACGAGCGCCAGCTGACCGGCGAGCACGAGCTGGTAGAGCAGCCCCTCGCCCGCCAGGACGACCGACGTCGCGAGCAGGACGAGATGGAGGAGGCCGCTGCCGTAGCGGAGGATCCGGTGCGAGACGATCTCGACGAGGTAGCCGGGCGGGAGCCGCTTCAGGATCGAGCCGCGCAGCGTGATCTCCCAGCAGTGCTCGAACATCCGCACCTTGCGCCGGTACTCGGTCTCGTTCGACGGCGTCGGCTTCTCGAACGCGCGCGCCGCGGGCTCGTAGACGGCGCGCCGGCCCGCCTGCACCATGCGGTACGGGAAGGAGAGGTCGTGGCCCCACTTCGGGTCGACCTCGACGTAGTCCGAGCGCCGCACGGCGTAGATCGAGCCGTTGCCGCCCGTGATCGAGCCGAGCCGCGACTCCGCCTGCCGCTGCACCATCTCGTAGCGCCAGTACGCGCCCTCGCGGTTCGAGCCGTCGGCGGCCTCGAGCACGAGCTGACCGCAGACGTAGGCGACCTCGGGGTCGGCGAAGTTCGCGACGAGCAGCGCGGAGCGCGTCGGGCGCCCAGGTCGCGTTCGCGTCGGAGAAGGCGACGATCTCGCTCTCGGTCTCCCGGACGGCGTTGTCCTGGGCCGCGACCTTGCCGCCGCGCGGGTTGCGGATCACGCGCACGCCCGGGAAGCGACGCGGCGATCTCCTCGGTGCGGTCGGTCGACGCGTCGGAGGTGACGACGAGCTCGAGCTTGTCGGCGGGATAGTCGAGCGCGAGCAGGTTCTCGAGCCGCCGCGCGATCACCGGCTCCTCGTTGTAGGCGGCGACGACGACGGTCACCGTCGGCTCGATCGGCGCCGCAGCGACCCTGCGCGTGCGCACGCGAGCGAGCGCCCCGCGGCGAGCGGGTAGAGGACGTGCGTCCAGAGGAGCGCGCCCAGGGAGAGCCAGAAGAGCGCCTTGATCGCGAGCACGGGCCGAGTGTAGTGACCACGCCGATAGGCTCCCCCGCGTGCCAGCCAGCGTCTGCTTCGTCGTCGGCGCCCGGCCGAACTTCATGAAGGCCGCGCCCGGTCCACCGAGCGCTGCAGGAGCTCGCCCCCGACGTCGAGCTCCTCGCTCGTGCACACCGGCCAGCACTACGACGCCGAGATGTCCGACGTCTTCCTCGCCGAGCTCGGGCTGCCGAAGCCCGACGTGTTCCTCGGCGTCGGCTCCGGCACGCACGGCGAGCAGACGGCGAAGGCGCTCGTCGGGATCGAGCAGGTGCTGCTCGAGCGCCGGCCCGACCTCGTCGTCGTGCCGGGCGACGTCAACTCGACGCTCGCCGGCGCGCTCGCGGCCGCGAAGCTCCACATCCCGGTCGCGCATCTCGAGGCGGGCCTGCGCAGCTTCGACCGGACGATGCCGGAGGAGCACAACCGGCTCCTGACCGACCATCTGAGCGACGTCCTGCTGCTCCACTCCGAGAGCGCGTTCGACAACCTCGACGCGCGAGGGGATCGACCTCGCCAAGGCCCATTTCGTCGGGAACACGATGATCGACTCGGTCTTCGCGCACCTCGAGCACGCGAAGCGCCGAGGAGCCCTGGCGCGCGCTCGGCGTCGAACCGGGCGCGTACGGGCTCGTCACGCTGCACCGCCCGGCGCTCGTCGACGATCCGGAGAAGCTGATCGCGACGGTCGAGGCGCTGAGGGAGCTCGCCGCAACGGTTCCGATCGTCTTCCCGGTGCACCCGCGCACGCGGGGGCACCTGGGCGAGCTCGGCCTCGAGGACGGCCTCGCGCGAGGCAGGCGTGATCCTGAGCCCGCCGCTCGGCTACCTCGCCTTCCTCGGCCTCCAGGCCGAGGCGCGCGTTCCTGCTCACCGACTCGGGCGGCGTCCAGGAGGAGACATCGGCGCTCGGCGTCCGCTGCTTCACGCTCCGCGACACGACCGAGCGGCCGGTCACGGTCGAGCTCGGCACGAACACGGTGCTCGGGGCCGACCCCGGCCGGATCGCCGAGATCCCCGCGCTGCTGGAGCAGAAGCACGAGCAGCGGGAGATCCCGCTCTGGGACGGCGCCGCGGGGCCGCGCGCGGCCGAGGTGCTGCGACGAAGCCTCGGCTAGCACCCCTCGCCGAGGCAGGCGCGCTCGTCGCGCTCGTCGCCGCCCAGGCGGCGCTCTTCGGCCGCCTCGTCGGCAGCGACACCGACTACGACGAGGGCGTGTACCTGACGAGTGTCGACGCGCTCGAACACGGCCAGAAGCTCGGCGAGGACGTGTTCGCGCCGCAACCCCCGGTCTTCTATCTGCTGCTGCGCCTGATCTCGCTCGCCGGCGCGGACTCGGTGCGCGGGTTCCACTGGGGGATGGTGGTCGTCGCGATCGCGACCTGCCTGGCCGCATACCTGCTCGGCCGCGCGCTCGCAGGACCGCTCGCCGGGCCTCGTCGCCGCGGCGCTGCTGACGATCGCGCCGACCTTCGCGCTGATCGCCCACCAGGTGCTGGCCGACGTGCCGCCGCTCGCGCTGACGCTGCTCGCCTTCTGGCTCGCGTGGGAGGCGCAGCAGCGGGAGCACACCTTCGCCCTGTCGCGGCCGCCGCCGGCGCGGCGCTGGCGCTCGCGGTCGCGACCAAGCCGAACGCGGCGCTCGCGCTGCCGACGTTCCTGCTCCTGCTCCTGTGGCGCAACTCGCGGTCGGGAGCGAGCCGCTCGGCGGCATCGCTGGGCGGCGCCGCGGCCGTCTCCACGGTGCTCCTGCTCGCTTACCGCGACGTGCTCGGCGAGCTCTGGGAGAGCGTCGTCGACTACCACCGCGACGCGCGCGACACCCCTGCCGTCGTCGACCGCTCGCACGAGCTGGCGACGTTCCTCAACTGGAAGACGCCGTTCGCGTGGCTGCTCGTCGCGGGCCTCGCCGGCTCGATCCTGCTCCTGCGCCGGCGCGGCGAGGCCGTGTGGGCGCTGTGGGCCTGGGCGGCCGTGTCGCTCGCGTTCGTCGCTCTCCCACCATCCGCTGCACCACAACCACCTCGTCGTGCTGCCGGTCGCGCTCGCGCCGCCCGCGGCGATCGGGCTCGTCGAGCTCGCCCGGCGCGTGCGCCCGGGGAGCGGCCGCGCTTCGGCGCGCTCGCGCTCGTGCTCGCCGCCGGCTACGTCCAGCAGCAGCGGCGCCTCGCCGTCGCGGACGTACCCGAGCAGCCGGAGCTCGTCGCCGCCGCGGAGACGCTCCGCCGCGTCACCGGGCCTGACGACCTCGTCGTCTCGGACCAGCCGCTCGTCCCGTTCCTCGCCGACCGACGCGTCTGGGGGCCGCTCGTCGATACCGCCAACCTGCGGTTCCAGACCGGCTCGCTGACGGCGGCAGAGGTGCTGCGCGAGCTCGACGAGGGCAGCGTCGAGGCCGTCGTCGTCGGCCGCTCCTTCCTCCGCCGGCCCGCCGTGCTCGCCGGCATCCGCGACCGGTACCGCCGGGTGGAGCAGGACGGCGGCGTCTCGGTCTGGGTGCGCCGCTAGGCGAGTACGCTCCCGCCCGTGTCCACGAAGGAGGCAACAGGGGCGGCCGGTGCGCAGATGCGCGGCGTCCACGCCGGCGCGATCGTGCTCGTCGGCGTCCTTTCGCTCAACCTCGGCAACTACGTCTTCCACCTGATCGCGGCCCGCTCGCTCGGCCCGGCGCTGTACGGCGACCTCGCGACGCTGATCGCGATCTCGGGGCTGATCGCGCTGCCGCTCGGCGGCGTGCAGGTGTGGGTCGCCCGCTACGTGGCGCACTACACGGCCGTCGGCGACGAGGCGGCCGCCCACTGGTTCGTGCGCCGCGCGATGACGTACACCGCGATCGGCGGCGTCGCGATGACGATCGTGTTCCTCGCGCTCGCGTGGCCGCTCAAGCACGCGCTCGGGATCGCGAGCATCGCGGCGGTGGCGCTGACGGCGCTGACGGTGTTCCCCGCCGCGACCTCGCCGATCACCTGGGGTCTCGCGCAGGGTGCCCAGCGGTTCAAGCTGATCGCGGTCACCTACACGAGCGGCGCGGTGGCCAGGGTCGCGCTGACCGTGCTCGCGTTCGCGGCCGGCCTCCGCGTCGGCGGCGCGATGCTCGCCACCTTGGCGTCGATGCTCGTCGCGCTCGCCGTGCCGCTGTGGGCGCTCCGCCGCTGGCTGGAGCCGGCGGCCGCGAGCGCGCGGCGCGTCACCCGGCTCGAGGCCGCGCGCTCGCTGGCGCCGGTCCTACTCGGGCTGCTCGCGATCACGGCCCTGACGAGCGTCGACGTCGTCGTCGCGAAGACCGCGTTGTCCGAGGACGAAGCGGGCATCTACGGCAGCGCGTCTCTCGTCGGCCGCGTGATCCTCTACCTGCCGGCCGCGATCATCACCGTGCTCCTGCCCCGGGTCGCGGCGCGGGCGGCCGACCGAGTCGACACGGTCGACATCCTCCGGCGCAGCGTGCTCGTCACACTCGCGTTCTGCTCCCTGACGACGGTCGTCTACGCGGCCGGCGGCAGCACGATCGTCCGGATCGCGTTCGGCTCGGACTACGCCGACGCAGCCGGACTGCTCTGGCTCTTCGGGATCGCGATGACCGGCTTCGCCCTCCTCAACGTGCTGCTCGTGTACCACCTCGGCCACGAGCGCAACGGGTTCGCGTGGCTGCTCGGCGTGGGCGCGATCGTCCAGCTGGTGATCTTCCTCGGTGCGCACGACTCGGCGCGACAACTCATCGCGATCGACATCGCGGTCGCCGCAGCGCTCCTCGGGGGTCACGAGGTCGTGACTCGCGGGCTGCTGCTGCGAACGATCTTCAGCCGGCGGCGACCTTCCGCGCTTTGACCGCGAGAAACGCCGCGTGACGCGGATCGAGCCGCGCTAGCTTCCCCGGCAACGGGTAGTAGCCGGCGCCACGAACGTCCTCGACCGCCAACCCGTGCACCTCGAACAGCTCGCGCAACCCGCGATAACCGAAAACGCGTAGGTGCTGCCACGTCTCGAGCGTCAATCCCTCTTCCTGACGGTGAATGGCAAGAGGGTTGCCAAGACCCTGACGAACGCGGCTCACGTTCGTCAGCGAGAACGGCTGCCAACCCAGGATGAGAGCGCCGATGTTGTGCCAGCTGGCGAGATTCTCCGTCGAGGTCACCGCGTAGCCGCCCGGCCGGAGAACTCGCGCGATCTCGGCGACGAACATATCGGTGTCGGCGAGATGCTCGATCACCTGATTGCTCACGACGACGTCGAAGCTCGCATCGTCGTACGGCAGGCGAGCATTCAAGTCGGCCCGCGAGACGACGATCCCACGTTGCTCAGCTTCGGCCGCCCGCTCGGCGACGATCTCGACCCCATGGATCTCAACCGTGCCGATCGCGCGTGCGAACAAGAGCGACCGCTCGCCG
This sequence comes from uncultured Actinomycetes bacterium, assembly GCA_963746145.1. Classification (GTDB taxonomy): domain Bacteria; phylum Actinomycetota; class Thermoleophilia; order Solirubrobacterales; family Solirubrobacteraceae; genus Conexibacter. The sequence continues at coordinate 2,808,252 of CAVVAC010000003.1, read as the reverse complement.
TCATCGCACCCCACGTCAAGCAGGACGTGGCCGGGACGGCGGTCGAAGAGGGAGACGATGTTGTCGAGATTGGTCGCCATCGCCGCGTCAAATGCGCGCTCTGCGATACGACGGAAAGAGGCAAGGGCCGGCGGCACGGGAGCACTCTAGGCGACGTCGGCCGATGAGAAGGCGGCTATCCTCGTCCGGTGCCGGAGCTCGTCGACGAACAGAGCGGCGCCGCCCCACGCGGCGTCCGCGCGGCTGTGGTCGATCTTCTCCAGCGCCGACGGACGAGACACGCCGTCGTCCTGGGCCTGTTCATGCTCGTGACGGCCGCGTGGTTCCTGCCACTGCTGGCGCACCTGAACAGCAGCGTCCTCGTCGGTCCCAACGACGAGACATACGCCGTGCGGTCCTATTGGGGCGCTGAGCAGGACGGCAAGACGCCGTTCACCTGGAAGCGCGACTCGCTGAACGGCGCACCGGAAGGGTTCCCGTTCGCCTCTGCCGTCCAGATCGCAAACTTCGTCCAGCCGGGGTTCGTCTGGGTGCTGCGCGACGTGCTCGGATTGTACGGAGCGTTCAACGTGTTCCTGCTGCTCGGGTTCGCCCTGACCGGGTTCGCCGTGTACTTCCTGCTCGATCGGATCGGGATCTCCTTGGTGCCGGCGCTGTTCGCCGGCTACGCCGTCGCCTTCAACCCCTGGATGATCGAGCGTGCCTACGCCGGCCACGCCGGCTACATGCATGCTTGGGTCTTCCCGGTCCTGCTGCTCGCGCACCTTCATGCGCACAAGCGGCGCACGATTCCATCCGCAATCGTCGTCGGTCTCGTTCTGGCGCTCTCGTTCTACGTCAGCTCCTACTACGGCCTGATCGCGTCGCTGCTGTTCGGTGTGTTCTGGCTCGTCGACTTCGCCCTCGCCCGCGGCTGGCCGGAGAAGCTCTGGACCTTGACGCTCGTCTTGGGAAGCGTGGTTGCCTGCGGCGGTGCCCTTCTGCCGGCAGCCGTAGCGTGGGCGCGCGATCGAGCCAGTGTCTCCTCATCGATCAGCAACGACGTCCAGCAGTTGCAGAACCTCGGCGCTTCCGCTGAGTCGTACGTCCTCCCCGCGACGCGCCATCCCGTTCTCGGTGCGGTCACCCGGTCATTCGATGTCCTTGCCGACAAGCACTGGGCCGAAAACACGCTCTACCTCGGCTGGACGACGATCGTGTTGGCTCTGATCGGTGCCGTGCTGCTGCTCCGGCAGCACCCCGCTGTCCGCGAACGCGCCGACCAGTACGTGGTCACTTTGGTCGCTGCTGTTGCCGTCCCCCTCGCGTTTCTGTTCTCACTGAAGCGAGAGACGAGCGTCTTCGGTGTCGACGTCCCGATGCCGTCGTACCTGATGGGCGAGCTGACGGCTTTCTGGCGGGTGTATGCGCGGTTCGGGATCATCGTTCTGTTCGGTCTCGCTCTGCTCGCAGCGTTCGCGCTTCACGTCCTCAGTAGGCGTCGGGGAGGTCGGTGGGTGGCTGCGGCTGCGCTCGGCCTACTCGTCTTCGAATTTCTTCCCGGCAGAGTCCCGATCTACCGAACCGATCAGCCCGAGCCCTACGCACAATGGCTGGCACGGCAACCATCTGGAATCGTCGCCGACTACCCGCTTCCGACCGATTCGTCGGCGGCTCTCGACTTGCTGGCGCGCTCCTTCTACCAACAGATGGAACATCGACAGCCGAGTTTCGCAGTGTTCGGTTCGGGTTACGGCGGCACGCGCGAGGAGGGGATCCGCATCCTGAGCCGCTACCTGCATGATCCGCTCACGCCGGGGATTCTCCGAGCCGAGGGAGTGCGGTACATACTTGTCCACGACGACGTGTACCGCGAACAGGGCGACGAGCCGCCTCCTGTTCCGGCTGGCTTCGTCCAGACGGACACACTGCCCGATCGAGTCAGAGTCCTACGCCTCGACGCCAACGTGGTGCCCGTCGACCTCGACGCGGTGCTCGAGGAACAAGCCGCGAATGTCGCGCTCGTCCGAGGCCTGACGCCGCCCGCCGTGACTTTCGGTGACGGTGTCTCCGAGCCCGTCGCCCGTGACGCGGATGCGTTCCGGACGGCCCGGGACGGTGCCACGATCGAGATTCAGAACGACGACCCGCGAGTCACGCGGATGCAGATGATCGTCAAGGTGCGCGGGATCGAGGCCGGTGGAACGCTCCGGCTCGCGCACCGAGACGGCTCGGTCGTTGCCGAAGCACCGCTCTCGACTGACGTCGCCCAGATCGTCGTCGGGCCCTTTGCGATCTCGTTCGGCATGTCCAGCCTGACCTTCCGTGTGGACGGGCCCGCCGCGATCGAGTTCGCGCAGCCTCAAGCGCAACCGCTCGCAGACTTCTCCACGAGCTTGCGCGAGGGCTAGACCACCCAGCTAGACGACGCCGCGCGCAACGAGGTCCGCGAGGATCACGTCGGACGGTGACTCCAGCGGCAACGACGTTCGCCGTCGGTACAAGGACGGATCGGCCAGGAACTCCCGCAGCGCGGCTTCGTCGTAACCGGACAGGACGACGTTCTCACCCAGGCCTTCGCGCCGCTCGGTGCGCTTGCGGTGCACGAGGCATGGATGGTCGAGGTAGTAGCACTCCTCCTGACTGCCGCCGCTGTCGGTGATCAGGAATGCGCTCCGCTTCAGCAGCTCGACGAAGCCGAAGAACGACAGTCTCGGCGTGCTTCGCAGCCGCTCGTCGAAGAGGTGGCCGAGACCGAACTTCTCGATCGCCGCGACGGTGACGGGATGGTCGATGAAGAGGAGTGGCACGTCCCGCGCATGGTCGGCCAGGGCGTTCAGGGTCGAGGTGAGCAGCCGCCGGTCGTTGATCAGCTCGAAGCGGTGCAGGCTGACGAGGCCGAAGCGCACCTCCGGCACCTCGACCGGGATCTCGACACCGGCCGGGCACAGATCGAGGCTGTCGCGGATCGTGTTCGTCCCCGTGTCGATCACCTCGCCACGATGAAGGTTCCCCGCGGCCCAGCTTCCCGGCGCATAGTGCACTCGAGCGACCCGGGAGGCGAGGCGTCGGTTCAGCTCCTCCGGAAACGGGTGCAGGAGGTCGAAGCTCCGCAGCCCGCCCTCAACATGGGCGACGGGCACGCGGAGCAGCCGGCCCATCGTCGCCCCCAGCACGGTCGTCATCGTGTCGCCGTGCACGAGGACGAGCGGCCGGGTGCTGCCCGCCCGCATCCGCGTACGGAGCTCGGCACGACGGAGGCCGAAGTTCGTAGCGACGCGCGCGAGCCAGCCCGGGATATCGCTGTTCGACCGGAGATCGCGGCCACCGGAGCCGTGTCCGAGCCAGACGTCGGGTTGCGGCAGCTCGAGGAGGTCGAGCAGGGTCGGGATCTGCGTCACCTGCTGCCCCGTTGTCGCGGAGACGTAGCGACCCGGCGCGCTCGCGGATCCGCACGAGGAGCGGCGCGAGCTTGATCAGCTCCCCCGTCGTCCCGTAGACGACCAGGATCACGACAGCCCCTTTCGCCGAGCGTGCAGCACCATGAGCGCGCCGCGCCACATGCCCGCGCCGTGCGCAAGGAGGTAGACGGGCGCGAGCCCCGCGGTGATGTGCGCGTCCGCCGAGCGGCGCAGACGGACGGCCAGGGCCGCGCCGCCGGCTGCCGCGAGGACGAGAGGAGCGATGGCGGCGACACGGCTCCTCGCAGCAACCGTGAGCCAGACCACCGTGAGCGGATAGAAGGCGACGACAACCGGGTACAGGCGTGTCCCCCGCCGGCCGTGCCCGTCGAGGAAGACGATGCCCCTGTGGAACGCATGCCGGACGAAGCCCTTCAGATCCCGGCGAGGTTGGTACGTGCATCGGAAACCGGGCGAGATGTTGATCCGTGCACTCTCGGCAATCCGCCGAATCGCAACGGTGTCGTCGTTTGCGTACCGATCGTCGGCGTAGCCGCTGCTTCCTGATGCGAAGGAGTCGACGAGCAGCTGCCGAGGCGCCAGGAAACACGTCGTTCCCTTGGGGAAAGCGTCGAAGTCGCTACTTCCGAACGAGGTGGTTCGGGGGTCGGAGAAGTACGCGGCGAAGGCGTTCTTGGTCAGGACGTCCCAGAAGACACCGTACGGATTGCCCTCGGCCTCGATGTCGACATGCGCATTCCAGACGAATCGATCAGGGTCGGCTTCGAGCATCTCTTCGACGAACCGAAGCGCGTCCTCGGCGATCGTCACCCGGCTGTCGATCAGCAGGACGAGCTCGCCGGTTGCGAGGCCGAGCCCCCTGCGCCGCGCCGCAAGTCGACCCGCGTTCTCCTGTCGGACGATGCGGACGGGCGTCGTGATACCGGCTTCGCGTGCAGCCCGACCCGTTGCGTCGGATGAACCGTCGTCGACCACGACGACGTCGCAACGGAAGCCGCTCCGGCCCACCGCACACTCGAGTGCGTGCAGAGTCGGCCCGATCTCGCGCTCCTGGTTGTAGACAGGGATTACGACCGTCAACGTGCGCTGGGCGTTCATCGGCAAACGGCTCCTTGCACGAAGCCGAGGGCGTAGACGCCGTGCGTGAGCGCGAATCCGGGAAGCGCCAACGACCCCACCAACAGCGATCGAAACCGAAGCGCGGCGACCGCGCTCGCACCGACCACGACGACCGCGTATGCGAGCCACGTCGCGAGCCAGATCGCACGACCGAGTTCCCCGGCAAAGAGGAGGCACCAGCCGGTGATCGCAAAGAGCCCGAGCAGGAGCGGTGGCAGGCTCGACGTGCGCAGCGCCTTGATACCTCGTGCCCGGACGGCTCCTCCACGGCTCCGACCCCGCTCGAGAACCCCGGCAAGATGGGCTCGAAACAGTGGTGCGGGATGTGCAGCAATCGTCGTCTCCGGCGTGTAGAGCACCCGGATCCCGTGGTCTGCGAGTACCGCGACGAAGTTGCGGGTGTCGACGCCGGCGAGGAGCGTGCGGACGAGCACGGTTCGCACTACGATCGACCGGGTCGCGTATTCGTCGACGAAGCGAAGATTCCCGGGCAGAAAGCGGAAGTACTGCAGCCCACCGCCGATCCTCGACTCTCGAATCGCCGCGCCCGCGCGTGCCCATGTGTCGCCCCCCGCAGGAGCGAGCGCCGGCGTGACAACGGCGCCGATCTCGGGACGCGCGAGGAACGGCACGGTCGCAGAGAGCCAGTTCGTCGCCGGCACGGCGCCTTGCTCGACCACCGCGAGCAGCTCAGCGTTCGTTGCCCTTGCAACGTCTGCGAGCTCGCCCTGAACGACGTCGACACTCGGATAGTCCAGCGACGCAACGGCCTCGGGATCGGCGACGAGCGCGACGCGCGGGAGGTCTTGCCGGGGCCGCGTCCAGCCGAATCGACCGACAAGCCGTTGCTTCCGCTGGTAGTAGCGCAGGATCCGCAGCCGGTAGAAGATCGCCGCGGTATCCAAGAGCGCGGCAACGATGGCGCGCGAGTGCACCCCGAGCCGCTGAACTGGTAGTCGAGCCGGATCGGCGGCTCCTCGATGCGCTCGAAGCCGAGCGCGCGCGCCACCGCCAGCAGCTCGAGGTCGAAGGCGAAGCGCTTGACCAGCAGCAGCGGCATGACCTCCTCCGCACCTCGCGCCGGAAGACCTTCATGCCCGACCTGGGTGTCGCGCACGTCGAGCCGGAAGAGCAACCGCACGAGCTGCTGGTAGAGCCAGCTGAGCGACCCGCCGCGAGTCGGGTAGAGCACCTGCCGAGTCCGGGTGGCGCTTCGAGCCGATGCGAAGTCCAGGCCCGCTCTTCCGCGCGGCGCAGGATAGTCGCCGGCAGCAGCGCGGTCCAGATCGAGGTCGGCGTCGACGCAGGCGATCCACGCGCCGCGCGCCGAGCGCGCCGACCTTGACGGCGTAGCCCTTGCCCAGGTTGCGGTCGTAGCGGAGCACGCGGCCGCCGTCGCTCGCCGCGAGCGCGCTGCTCCGGCGTCTCGTCGACGATGCCGTCCGAGACGACGATCACCTCCGTGGCCCCGCCGAGCCCAGCCGCGACCGCGCTCGCGGATCACGCGGATGTTCTCCGCGATCGACTCCGCCTGGTTGTAGACGGGGACGACGACGCTTAAGAGGATCTCGTCGGCCGCACTCTCGGAGCTCGACAAAGGTTCAGCCGCTGTTTCGGCTGCGAAGAAAGACGTGGACGAAGCCGCCGGGCCGCTCCCACTCCTCGTCCACGCGAGCGCTGCACGCCCATCCTGCATGAGCGGCGGACGTCGAAGCAGCCACTTCGAGAGATACAGGTTGAGCGATCGAGAGGACGGTGCACCATCGTCCCTTCAGCTCGATCGTCTCGACCTCGAGGCCGGCATCCCGCGCAAGCTCGGGCGACCCGTTCCCTCCGGTAGTGCCGATGCCCGCGCCAGGAACCACGCGGGATCAGTCAGGCGCCCCGCAACCGAAGCGCATGGGCGTCGAGAGATGGAGGCGTCCGCCCGGCCGGAGGACGCGCGCGATCTCGGCGAAGGCCTGCGGCTCGGTGCCCGGCGGGATGTGCTCGAGCACCTCCCACATCACCACCGTGTCGAAGGAGCCGTCCGGGAACGGGAGGTCGCCGGCCCCCGCGACCAGGAAGGACACGCGCTCGTCGTCGATGTGCCGCCTGGCGGTCTCTAGGTCGTGCTCGGTCGGCTCGAGGCCGACCGACCGAGCGCGCGCCGCCGTCGAGCGCCGCGAGCTCGAACCAGCCGAAGCCGCAGCCGATGTCGAGCACGTCCTTGCCGTCCAGGTTCTCGACGCCGACGAAGTCGCGCGAGAAGGCGGCGGCCCCGTGCAGGTCACGGGTCGGACGCTCGTCGAGGATGTTGCGCATCGACGCGAGACCCTACCCGGCGCACGCTTCGGCATAGACGGCTGCAAGTGCCCGGCAGGCAACCTCGCGCCGGAACGCTCGCGCCTGCGCCGCGCCGCCGATGCGTCGCCGCTCCGCTCTGTCGGCGAGCAGCCGCTCGAGCGCGGCCCGGAGCGAGACGACGTCGCGGGCGGGACGAGCAAGCCGGTCGACCCCGTCCTCGACTGCGTCCACCAGCCCGCCGACCCGCGTCGCCACCACCGGCCGCCCGTACGCCATCGCTTCCCGGGCGACCACGCCGTAGCCCTCGCGGCGCGACGGGACGCACACGACCGCCGCCCGCTCGTAGTACGCGCCGAGCTCCGAGCGCGGAACGAAGCCCGACCGCCTCGGGGACTCGACCGGGCCGGCGCCGACGATCACGCGCGGCAGGCCCTCGGTCGCCTCGAGGAACTCGTGGATCCCCTTCTCCGGCGAGAGGCGGCCGACGAAGAGGACGTGCGGCGGCTCGTCCGGCTCGCCGACCGACTCCGGGATCTCGACCGGGCTCGGCACGACCCGCACCTCGCGCGCCCCCAGCTCGCGCGCCGCCCCGGCCAGGTACTCCGACGCCACGATCGCCAGCCGCGCCCGGCGCACGAGCCAGCGGAACGCCCACGGCGCCCGTCGCGCCAGCTCGGCGTCCGTGCCCCAGAGCTGGACGACGAACGGCTTCCCGGTCGCGAGCGCCGCCAGCCCGGACGGGAGCCAGTGCGCGTGGACGAGGTCGGCGTCCCGCGCCGCCCGGCGCGCGGCGAGCGCGAACGAGGCGAGGAAGGCCGGCAGCAGGAGCACCAGCCACGGCCGCCGGCGCAGGTTGCCGACGATCCCGTGCCCGTAGGCGATCCCGAAGTGGCGGAAGGACGCCGGCGAGACGACCACGACGTCCACCCCCTCCGCCCGCACGGCCTCGACCGCGTCCCGCACGAACAGGCCGGCGACGTCCCGCTCGTCGCGCGGGTACGAGGTCGTCAGGACGGCGACCTTCATGCCAACCGGCGCGCGAACACGATCGGCGCCGCGAGCGCGAGCATCGCGAACGCGAAGAAGTAGTAGAAGGACATCGTCAGGTAGAAGGCGTTCGAGGCGATCGTCCCCGCGAGCGCCGCGGTCATCCCCCACGCGAGCGGCCGGATCCGCGGCGAGTCGAGCGCCCGCCCGATCGCGCGCAGCCGGCCGAGGCGGCGGAAGACGTAGACGAGGAAGACGACGAAGAGCGCCGTCCCGACGAGCCCCGTCTCCACCATCGTCGCCACGTAGAACGAGTGCGGGCCGAAGTTCGTCCTGCCGGTGACGAACTCGTAGTAGACGGAGAAGTTGTTCAGGCCGAGCCCGAAGAACGGGTTCGACGAGAGCACATCCGGGATGAAGCCGTACACGTCGAAGTGCGTCGAGTTCCCTCGAGCGGAGGTGTCCACACGCGTGCGCAGCACCTGGAGGAAGAAGTCCCACCGGGCGGCGAGCACCACGGCGAGCACGCCCGCGACGGCGCCGAGCGGCAGCAGCAGCTCCTTCGAGGCCAGCTTGTGCCGGTAGGGCAGCGCCAGCACGAGGAAGCCGACCCCCAGGCCGAGCAGCCCGGAGCGCGACAGGGTCGCCAGCTCGACGAGGAGCAGGAACGCGAGCGTGAGCGGCGAGCGGCAGCCGCAGCCGGTGGCCGCGGCCGAGCCGGAGGTAGAGCGGCGTCAGCACGAGCAGCGGAATCACGAGCTCGATCCCGAGGTGGTTCGGATCGCCGGTGAGCGCGTTCGGCCGGAACACGCTCGCACCCTCGATCGCGCCGTAGATGTTGATCTGGCTGGCGCCGCCCGTGATCGGCGACAGCACCGACTGGTCGAGGTTGATCCCGAGCACCTCCGCGGTGCCGAGCTGCACGATCCCGTAGAGCGCGTTCGCGACGAAGCCGGCCAGGAAGACGCCGAGGGTCGTCCAGAAGAAGCGCTCGTGGCGCCGGGCGATGTACGCGACGCCGACGACGAGGAAGAGGAAGTGGAGCAGGAACTTGACCATCCCCTTCGCCCACTGCGCCAGCGCCGGCTCGGTCTCGAGGTTGAAGAAGCCGATCAGGTAGACGAGCAGGAACGCGAGGAAGAAGAGCGCGGCCGCGGCGGCGCCCCACGTGATCCGGCGGTCGCCCGTGCCGACGCGCGTGCCGAGCCAGGCGACGAGGAAGACGCCGGTGAGCACGTCGGAGAGGCTGAGCGTGCCCGCCACCTCCCACTGCAGCTTGGCGAAGCTGACCGTGAACACGGTCGCGAAGAAGAGGACGTCGACGACCGGGCCGGGGCGGGCGGCGCTCACAGCGAGCGGAGCAGCTCCGCGAGCTCCTCGGCGCGGGCGCGGCGCGAGAGCCTGTAGCGAGTCTCCTCGGCGATGTCCGTGGCGGGCAGGCCGCCGTTCGCGAAGCGCTCGTGCAGCTGGGTGAGCGCGGCCTTCAGCGCCTCGACGTCGTCCGGCGGTGCGACGATCCCCGCGCCGGTCTCGCGGATCAGGTCGGCGGCGGCGCCGTCCGGAGGGACGGCCGCGAGGATCGGCCGCTCGGCCGCCAGGTACTCGAACACCTTCCCGGAGAGGACGCCCTTCCCACGGCCGCCGGCGTCGGGGATCAGCAGCAGGAGCGCCTCGGAGTCGCGCTGCAGCTCGAGCGAGGCCTGCCGCGGCGCGTACGGGATCAGCTCCAGCTTGTCCCCCAGCCCGCGCGCGTCGGCCCACTCCCGGTCGGCGGAGCGGAAGTCGCCGAGGAAGCGCGCGACGACGTCGAGGCCCGACTCGTCGAGCGCGGTCAGGAACGGGCGCGGGTCGCGCTTGCCGAAGAAGCTGCCGGTGTGCGTGATCCGGAAGCGCGGGCCGGGGCTGTAGTCGAGCCCGGCGAAGTCGTCGAAGTCGCAGCCGTTCGAGATCGTCACGACCCGGCCCTTCGGCGAGAAGCCGCGGGCCTCGTCGGCGATCGCCTCGGAGACGCAGGTGATCGCGTCGGCCTGGTGAGCGACCAGCCGCGCCACGCCCACGTCGACCTTCTCCTTCGCCCGCACCGCCATGCTCTCGGAGCGCCGGTGCGGGTGCGCGACGAGCGAGTCGCGCAGGTCGGCGACCCACGTCGCACCGGTCGCGCGCTTCACCGCCGCGCCGACGAGATGCACCGAGTTCGGCGGCGAGGTGGTGATTACGACGTCGATCTTCTCTCGGCGCGCGATCCGGATCGCCGCGGGGATCGCCGTCAGGTTCCAGCTGACGTTCTCGTCCGGGACGAGCAGCCGCCGCGACGCGAGCTTGGCCTGGACGAGCGCACGCTCGAGCCCCTCCGTGCCGTGCAGCTCCTCGGCGGGCTTGCGCCCCTTCGGGCCGAGGTAGCGGGCGCGGTGCACCCAGGCCTGGGTGGGGGCGCGCAGGTCGGCGTCCTCGTGGATCCACTTGGGGTTGTCCGGCGCCAGCACGTGCGTCTCGATCCCGAGCGCCGGCAGGTACTGGGCGAACTTGAGCGGACGCTGGACGCCGCCGCCGCCCGCAGGCGGCCAGTAGAGCGAGACGAGCAGGACTTTCACGCGCTCGATGCTACGGGAGGCGGTAGAGGCGGTAGCGCGCGTCCTCGTACAGCGGCGGCGCGGGCGGCGGGATCGTGAAGCGGCTGCCGTCGACGCACGAGCCAGCCGGCGCCGGCGCGGCGCGGGATCGAGAGGTCGCCCGTGTCGAAGAACCGGATGTTGGCGGCCCGGCGCGTCGTACGGCCGGTTCTGCTCGGTGTCGGCGACGTGGCTCGGCGGCGCCGCGGCGATGTAGACGGGCGCGTACGCCGCGATCCGGTAGCTGGTCTCCAGATCCGAGTAGACGGTGTCCCCCTCGGGCACGTCCTCGCGGAGCGCCTCGATCAGCCCCGGGGTGAGCGGATTCGCCGTCCGGGCGTCGGAAGGGCTCCAGTTCGCCGCCGCGTGGACGGCGACCGGCAGCACGAAGAGGGCGGCGGCCGCCCCGGCGAGCCAGCCGGGCCGCTCGACGCTCGGCTTGTGTTTCAGAAACACAAGCGCGACCAGCGCGCCGATGACCGCGAGCCAGGTGACGAGCGCCGGGCCACCGTCCTGCAGCCGGTACGAGAACTCGCCCGGGTAGAGGAGCTGGAGCGCCAACCCCGCCGCCAGGGCGGCCGGCAGCACGAGCAGCCGCAGCACGCCGGCGAGCACGACCCAGCCGCCCGCGAACGCGAAGGCGAGTGGCCAGAAGCCCGCGGCGCGCCGGGACTGCGAGAGCGAGACGAGGTCGGAGAGCGCGGCGAAGAGCGTCGGCGTCAGCATCACGGCCGCGACGGCGAGGAAGCCGCCGAGCACGTACGCCGCCCAGCGGCTGCGCAGTGCCAGCCCCGCCAGCGGCACGAACAACAGGGCTGCCACGGCGATCGCACCCGCCCTGCCGAACACCTCCGGCGCCAGGCGGTAACTCCCGTCCGCGTACAGGTCGAGCTGCCCCGCGTACTGGACGAACGCCCGCCGCAGCTCGTCCTGCCCGGGGGCGTGCGAGGCGGTCGCGCGCACCACGGGCGTCAGCCAGGCGAGGTAGGCGCCCGCCGGGACGACGAGCGCCGCGAGAGCGACGGCGATCCGCTTCGCCTCCCCGCGCTCGGCGAGAGCACGGACGAGCAGGAAGCCGCCGAACGGGAGCCAGAGGAAGATCGCGTAGGTCGGGTGGACGACGGCGAGCACGAGCCCGGCCGCCGCTGCCGAGAGGAGGTACGCGCGCCGAAGCGCTTGTGTTTCTGAAACACAAGCTCCGAGCGCCAGCGCGATCGCAGCCGGGAGCAGCAGCTGCCGCGACGCCGTGGCCGGCAGCCCGAGCGCCGTGTAGGCACCGCCGCCGGCCGGCGCGAGCGCGGTCACGCCGACCTGGGCGCAGACGACGCCGACCGCGGGGCCGACGCGGCGGAAGAGCGCGTGGCCGGCCTCGTAGGCGATCACGAGCGCGAGCGGCGCGAGGATCGACGCCTCGTGCAGCACGACGACGGACGGGTCGAGAAAGGAGACGCGCGCGACGAGCGCGAGGAAGGCGTGCCAGAGCGGGAAGGCGTAGCCGGGATGCAGGCCGCCGTCCGCGAACTCGTTCACGGCGCCCAGCGAGAGCGAGTCGAACGCGTCGAGCTTGCGCACGCGGGCGAGGTGGAAGAGCCCGTCCCCGCCGATCTCCCCGGCGACGTGCCAGAGGAGAACGCCGAAGAGCAGGCCGATCCGCAGGATCCAGAAGCGGCCGCGCAGCCGTTCGGGCCGCGGCGCCCGGCGCGTGAAGCGAAGCGCCACGCCTCCTGCGGCGAGCAGCAGCACCAGCGTCAGCGAGAGCGAGCCGTTCACCGCGACCGTCAGGCCGAGCGCGACGAAGAGGACCGTCAGCGACCACGTCAGCGTCGCCGCCGCGCCCCGCAGGCCGAGCGCCCGCGCGACGACCCAGCCCGGCGCGAGCAGGACCCCGGTCGCGAGCAGCAGGCGCAGGTAGGTCATCGGTCGAGCAGCTCCGGCACCGGCCCGGAACCGAGCCAGTCCGCAGCCTCGCGGTACATCCGCCGCCGCTCGCCGCGGAAGACGAGCGCCCGCAGCCGCAGGGCGACGAGCAGCAGACGCCGGGCGCGCGCCGCATAGCCAACCCCGCGGTGCTTGGCGAGGAAGCGCAGGTGCCCGCGCACGTTCTCGCGGAACAGCCGGCCGCCGTGCGAGGCGCCGCCGACGTGCACGCACTCCGCACCGGGATAGAACAGCACCTGCCAGCCGGCCTTGCGGAAGCGGTAGGCCCAGTCCGTCTCCTCGCTGAAGAGGAAGAAGGCCTCGTCGAGCGGCCCGACCTGCTCGACCGCCTCCCGCCGGACGAGCATGCAGGCGCCCATCAGGAACTCCGCCTCGCGCACCTCGTCGTGGGCGAAGCCGCCGGCGTAGAAGCCGTTCAGGAGCTCCGAGCGCGGCGCGAGCTTGCGGAGGAAGAAGTACTCGGTCGCAAGCCGCCAGAGCGTGGGAAAGCCGCGCACCGACCGCTGCAGCGTCCCGTCCGGGTTCAGCAGCCGCGGGCCGACGATCGCGGCCTCGGGCCGGGAGTCGCCGAAGGCGACGAGCCGCCGCAGCGCGCCCTCGGTCAGCCAGGCGTCGGCGTTCAGGATCAGGAACCAGCGTCCGCTCGCCGCCGCCATGCCGGCGTTCCAGCCGGCCGCCAGGCCGACGTTTCCCTGCTCGATCACCGTCGCCTCGGGCGCGAGGTCGCGGGCGACCTCGGCGCTGCCGTCCGAGGAGCCGTTGTCGACGACGACGATCTCCTCGCCGCGGACGCTCTCGAGACAGCGCTCGAGCCAGGGGAGCGCGTTGTGGGTGACGACAACGACGCTCGCGTCGGGCCTGCCCTCAGGCATGGGTCGCGCTCGGCCGGCGGCGCAGCCCCTCCCAGAGCAGGATCGCGCCACCCGGGAGGGCCATCGCGACCGTGACGAGGAAGAAGAGGAAGCCGGCGGCGAAGGCCTCGTCGGCGCCGACACCGAGCTGGCCGAGGAAGCTGACGAAGAACGCCTCCCGGACGGCGAAGCCGTTGAGGGTGAACGGGACGAGCAGGACGAGGAAGAAGAGCGGTCCCATCACGTAGTAGACGAGGGGTGAGAGGTCGATCCCGACCGCCTTCGCCGCCGCCCAGATCGCGAGGACCCGGATCGCCTGGAGCGTGAAGGTAAGCGTGAACACCGTCCCCAGGAGCCGGCCGAACGCGCGGAACGCGTGCACACCCTCGTAGAACGCGCGCACCGGCCGGTCGAGCCGAATCCGCGCGAGCAGCGGCACCGAGCGCGCGAGCAGCGGCCGGGCGGAGCGGGTGAAGAAGAGCAGGCCGAGCACGATCGTCCCGAGCACGAAGAGCAGCTCGAGCCAGAGGTACGCGCCGACGTCGTAGCGCCCGAGCGCGAGCGCGAATCCGATCGCGCCGAGGAGCACGGTCGCCGCGCCGCCGAGCCCACGCTCGAGCAGGACGATCGCGGTCAGGTCTCCCGCCCGTCCGGGATGGCGCCGCGACGTCTCGAGGACACGCACGGCGTCGCCGCCGATCGACGTCGGCAGCACCTGGCTCGCGGTGTACGAGACGAAGTACGAGCGGGTCAGCCACCAGAACCGGTCGACCATGCCGCGAGCGGCCAGCAGCCACTTCCAGCGCAGGGCCATCGGCATGGCGGTGCCCGTCATGATCGCGACCGCGAGCGCGAACCACCACGGGTCGGCGTCGCGGAGGATCTCCGCCGTCCGGCCGACGTCGATCTTCCAGGCGAGGTACGCGACCGCGAGACCGGTGAGGACGATCGTCCCCACGACGCGGAGCCAGCGCTTCATGCGCGGTCGCGGATCCGGCCGAGCGCGTCGAGCACGTCGGCGATGTCCTCGTCCGAGTGTGCAGGCGAGAGAGGCAGCGAGAGGATCTCGTCGCCGGCCCGCTCGGCGACCGGCAGCGACGGCTGGTCCGGGAAGCGCTCGCGGTACCAGGAGAGCCGGTGCACGGGCAGGAAGTGGATCGAGGTCGAGATCCGCTCGGCGGAGAGCGCACGCTGCAGCTCGTCGCGGGTGAGCCCGTAGCGCGCGGCGTCGACGCGGACGACGTAGAGGTGGAGCGCGTGCGTGTCGCGCGCGTCGCGCTCGAGCGGCTCGAGCCCGTCGATCGCCGCGATCCCCGCGTCGTAGAGCGCGAACTGCCGCTCGCGGGCAGCGGTGTGGTGCGGCAGCTTGTCGAGCTGGACGAGCGCGATCGCCGCGAGCACGTCGGAGAGGTTCGCCTTGTAGCCGGGCACGGTGATGTCGTAGAGCGAGCCGTCGCCGCGCCGCATCAGGCGCAGGTTCCGGATCGCGTCCGCCACCTCGTCGGAGTTCGTCGAGACGAGCCCGCCCTCACCCGCCGCGATGTTCTTCGTCGCGTAGAGGCTGAAGCACGTCGCCTCGGAGAGCCCGCCGAGCTTGCGGCCGCGGTAGGCGCTCTCGGCCGCGTGGGCGGCGTCCTCGATCACCGGGATCCCGAGCGCCCAGATCGGATCCATGTCACACGGCTGCCCGGCGAGGTGCACCGGCATGATCGCCTTCGTCCGCTCGGTCACGGCCGCTTCGATCAGGGCCGGGTCGATGTTGAGGTCGCCGGGGCGCACGTCGACGAAGACGGGGGTGGCGCCCGCGTGGACGATCACGTTCGCGGTCGCCGGCCACGTGATCGGCGTCGTGATCACCTCGTCGCCGGGCTGGATCCCGAGCGCGACGAGCGCGAGGTGCATCGCGGCGGTGCCGGACGCGACGGCGAGCACGTGCTTCGCCTCCAGGTACTCGGCCATGCGCTCCTCGAGCAGCGCGGAGCGCGGCCCGGTCGTCAGCCAGCCCGAGCGGAGCGTCTCCGCGACGGCCTCGATCTCCTCCTCGCCGATCGCGGGCGGCTGGAATCCGAGCTGCGTCTCCCTCATTCGACGACGAAGCGTATTGCGTCGGCGGCGGCGCGAGCGCGGGCGAGCGCGTCGTCGCGGCTGTCGCCGACCGCGAGCACGGCGCCGACCCGATCGGCGCCTCGCCGGAGCGGCCCGATCTCGTAGCCCGGCTCGCGGTAGATGCGCACGTCGAGCACGCCCTCGACCGCGTGCGCCTCCTCGCGCCCCTCGACCGCGTGCAGGATGCCCTCGGGCGCGACGAGGAAGAGGACGCAGGCGCCGCCGTGAAGACTTTGTGTTGCTGAAACACAAGCGTCGTTTCCGAGCGCGAAGTCGAGCGCCAGATCGTTCAACGGCACCCCCGTCGCCGCCTCGACGAGCTCCGCGTCGTGACCGCCGCCGAGCCGTGCAGCCAGCTCCACGACCCGCGGTCCGTCGCTGCCGAGCCGCACCTGGGTGTAGGTCGGCCCGTTGCGGACACCGAGCGCCTCGGCCGCCGCCCGGGCGGCGGCGATCGGACTTTGTGTTTCAGCAACACAAGCCTCCGCGGGCCACGCGTGCGCCAGCGCGACCCCGAACGCGGGCGGGTCGGCCGTGAGCCGGTCGGTGACGGCGAGCGGGTGGAAGACGCCGTCGACGGAGACGGCGTTCACCGTCACCTCCGGGCCCGTCCACGTGCTCCTCGACGATGTAGGCGCCGTTGCGGGACGCCTCCAGCGCCGCCGCGATCGCAGCCGGCAGCTCGTCGTCCGTGCGTACGAACGTCAGACCTCGCTGTCCCTGCCGGTCCGGCGCCTTGACGACGCAGGGTGCGGCCGGCTCGTCGAGCAGCCGCGGCTGCGGCACACCTGCCTGCGCGAATCGCTCCCGCTGCCGCGACTTCGTCGTCGCCAGGACGGCCGTCGGACCGTCGATCGGGTGCGGCAGCCCGAGCCGGTTGGCGACCCGAGCCGCGACCCCGACGGGCCAGTCTGCGCCGGGCGAGATGATCCCGTCGACGTTCTCTGCCCGCGCGAGCCGGTCGATGTCGGGCTCGTCCTCCGTCGAGACGACAGCGCGCTTGTCGGCGTAGGCGAAGCCGGGAGCGGACGCGTCGCGGTCGGCGGCGATCACGAACAGGTCACGCTCGCGCGCAGCGCGGAGGAGCCCGATCTGCGCGGGCCCCGCCCCTAGGACGAGGAGACGCTGTCGCGCGCCAGAGCCCGCCACCACACCTCGTTCTCGCGGTACCAGGCGACCGTCCGCTCGAGCCCCTGCTCGAAGCTCGTGCGTGCGCGCCAGCCGGCCAGGCGTTCGAGCTTGTCGGTCGAGCCGATGTGCCGGTCGACCTGGCCGAGCCGCTCGTCGACGAACTCCAGCTCGGCCTCCACGCCGACCGCCGCGAGCACCGCGTCGGCGACGTCGCGCACGGAGATGTCGATCCCGGTGGCGACGTTGACGACCTCGCCCGCGAGCCCGTCGATGTCCGCGGCGATGATCGCCTCGATCGCCTCCGCGTCGTCGTCGACGTAGAGCCAGTCGCGCGAGGCGTGCCCGTCGCCGTGGATCGTCAGCGGCTCGCCGGTGAGCGCCTGCGTGATGAAGCGCGGGATCACCTTCTCGGGGTGCTGGCGCGGCCCGTAGTTGTTGAACGGCCGCACGATCACGATCGGCAAGCCGTAGGTGACGTAGTACGAGTAGGCGAGCCGGTCGCCGCCCGCCTTCGTCGCCGCGTACGGCGAGCGCGGGTTGAGCGGGTGCTCCTCGTCCATCGGCGCGTGCTCGGCGGTGCCGTACACCTCGCTCGAGGAGATGAGGATGAAGCGCTCGACGGGGGTGCGCCGGACCGCGTCGAGCAGGATCTGCGTCCCCTCGACGTTCGTCGTCACGAACTCGGAGGCGCCCTCCTCGATCGACTTCTCCACGTGCGACTCCGCGGCGGCGTTCACGATCACGTCGACCTCGGCGACGATCTTCTCGACGAGCGCGGCGTCGCGGATGTCGCCGTGCACGAAGGAGAGCCGCTCGTGGCTCATCACGTCGGCGAGGTTCTCGAGGTTCCCCGCGTAGGTGAGGGCGTCGAGCGAGACCACCTGGTGGTCGGTGTTCGCCAGCAGGTGCCGGATGAAGTTGGACGAGATGAAGCCGGCTCCGCCGGTGACGAGTACGCGCTTGCTCACAGTTCCTCCGCGATCGAATAGAGAGGTCGGCCCTCGACCTCGCGCTGAATTCTGCCTAGGTATTCCCCGACCAGGGCGAGGATGAAGCCTTGGATCCCGAGCACGAAGAGGACGGCGACACCACCGAGCAGCGGCCCCGGGAAGTTCGAGCGGTCGATCCAGAACCAGACGCCGTAGACGGCGAGCGCGGTCGCGAGCCCGGTGCAGACGACGCCGACTGCGATCCCGATCCACTGGATCGGCTGCGGCCAGAAGCCGGCGAGCACGTGCAGCGCGAGCCGGAAGAGGCGCAGCGGCGAGTAGCGCGAGCTGCCCGTCCGCGGCGCATGGCCGACGTCGACCTCGACGACCGACGCGCCGGCCGAGAGAATCAGCGCTTTCGTGAACTTCTGCTTGCCGATCGCGGGCAGCACCGGCTCGACGACGCTGCGCCGGTACGCGTTGAAGGCGCAGCCGAAGTCGGAGATGTCGACGCGCGTGAAGCGGCGCAGCATCCCGTTGATCAGGCGCGAGGGGAGCGTCCGACCCCAGGAGTCCTTGCGCGCGGCGCGCCTGCCGCTGGCGACGTCGGCGCCCGCCTCGACGGCGGCGACGAGCTTCGGGATGTCCTCCGGCGGGTTCTGCAGGTCGCCGTCCATCGTCACGACCACCTCGCCGCGCGCCCGCGCCAGGCCGGCGTGCATCGCCGGGTGCTGGCCGAAATTGCGCTTCATCCGCACCGCCCGAACGCGCGGGTCGCCGGCGTGCAGCCGCTCGACCGCGGCCCACGTCGCATCGGTCGAGCCGTCGTCGACGAAGATCACCTCGAACGGCTTCCCGTCGAGTGCCGTTACCGTGCGCCGGTAGAGCTCCTCGACCGAGCCTTCCTCGTTCAGGAGCGTGACGACGACGGAGAGGTCCGGTTCGAGCATGGGCGGCAAGGAGCGTACCGACGCGGTCTGGCGCGACGTGCATCGCGGCCGGGTCTGGCGCGCCCAGGCGTGCCGCGTGGTCGAGGACTCGGCCGAGACGATCGCACTCTGGATCCCGCCGGGGGCGCCGGCGAAGGTGCCGGCGGGCGGGCTGCGGATCCCCGGAGACGAGTGGGAGCTCGAGGACCGTGCGCCGACGATGCAGCAGCTCTGCCTCGCCCGACCGGGCCGCGGCCACTCGATCTTCCTCCACTGGGACGGCGACTGGGCCTTCGACCACTGGTACGTGAACTTCGAGCGGCCGCTCCGCCGCTCGCCGGTCGGCTTCGACACCTTCGACGAGAAGCTCGACCTGATCGTCCAGCCCGACGGGAGCTACCGCTGGAAGGACGAGGACGAGCTCGAGCAGGCCTCTGCTGCGGGGCTGCTCGACCCGGTCGTCGTCCGCGCCGAGGCGGCGCGTGTGCTGCGCGAGTGGCCGTTCCCGACCGGCTGGGAGGACTGGCGGCCGGATCCGGCCTGGCCGGTGCCGCAGCTGCCGGACGGCTGGGAGCTGGTGTGAGGCGGCGCGGCCCGCTCGCAGTCTTCACGGCCTTCGGTGCCCTCTGGGGATCGTGGGCGGCGCTCGTGCCGGAGCTGCAGCTCGCCGTCGGGGCGTCGAAGGGGGCGCTCGGCCTGGCGCTCCTCTTCGTCGCAGCCGGCTCGCTGCCGGCGATGCTGCTGACGGGGCGCGAGCTCGACCGGCGCGGCATCCGGATCCTCCCCTGGGCCGTGGCGGCTCTCGCCGGCGCGGCCGTCCTGCCCGCGTTCGCCCATTCGGTGCCCGTGCTGGCCGTGACGCTGCTGGCGCTCGGCGCCGGAGCGGGAGCGACCGACGTGGCGATGAACGCCGCCGTCTCGGAGCTCGAGTTCCGGCGCGACACACGGCTGATGCAGCTTGCACACGGCCTCTACGCCGCGGGCGTCCTCGTCGGCGCGCTCGCGACCGGCCTGGCGCGCGAGGCGGGAGCGGGCCGGCTCGAGGTCCTGGCCGGCGTCGCGATCGCTCTCCTCGCCGCCGCAGCGATGAACCTGCGCCACGAACGTACCGAGCCGCGCCCGCGGACCCGGCGCGGCCCCCGCTTCAGCCGCGCAGCGATCCCCTTCGGGATCGCGTGCGGCGCTGCGTTCGTGGTCGAGGGCGGAATGGAGAACTGGGGCGCGCTCTTCCTCGAACGAGATCTCGACGCGAGCCCGGCGGTGGGCGCGCTCGCGCCGGCGGCCTACGGCGGCGCGATGATGCTCGGCCGCTTCTCGGGACAGTGGCTCGAGCGGCGCCTCAGCGACACGCTGCTGTTCGCCGGCGCGGCGGGAGTCGCCTTCGTCGGCCTCGTCGGTGCTGCGCTCGCGCCCACGGTCCCTGTCGCCGTGGCCGCCTTCTTCGTCGGTGGCGCGGGAATCTCGATCGCTGCTCCCGCGCTGTTCGGCGCCGGCGCGCGCCTGGCGACGCCCGAGCAGCGCGGGAGCGCGATCGCGACAGTGACGACGCTGGGCTACCTCGGCTTCCTCGTCGGTCCGCCGCTCGTCGGCGGGCTGGCGGAGGCTGTCGGCTTGCGGACGGCGTTCGGGGCGCTCTCGCTGATCGCCGTCGGGCTCGTCGCCGTGACCCCGCGCCTCGGGCTCGGCCGGGCTTCGGCTCGGGCCTAGGCGAAGCGGGCGATGCCCTCGACGACGCGATCGAGGTCGGCGTCTGTCAGCCGCGAGTGGAGCGGCAGCGCGAGCGCACGCTCGAAGGCAGCGTCGGCGCCCGGGAACGGCCCCTGGTCGCGGTAGGCGGTGAGGTGATGCAGCGCGTAGGTGCCGATCTGGACCTCGATCCCCTCGGCGCGGAGCGTCTCCATCGCCTCGCGGCGCCGGTCGAGCCGGATCACGTACGCCTGCCAGCCGTGCGTGTCGCCCTCCTCGGCGGACGGGACGTCGACGAGGTCGCTCAGCCGCTCGGCGTAGCCCGTCGGCGACGCGCACGCGCTCGGCATGCAGCTCCTCGAGGCGCCGCAGCTGCGGGATCCCGACCGCGCAGAGGATGTCTGCAAGCCGGTAGTTGGTCGAGGGCGCGACGATGTCGGCAGACGGGTCGATCCCGTGGTGGCGCAGCCGCCGGATCGACGCCGCCAGCTCCCCGTCGCTCGTCGTCACCGCACCGCCCTCGCCGGTGGTGACGATCTTGCGCGGGTGGAACGAGAGGCAGCCGGCGACGCCGAGGCCGCCGCACGGCATCCCCTTCCACTTCGCGCCGAGCGCGCCGGCGGCGTCCTCGAGCAGCAGCACCTCCGGCGCCACGGCGTTCTGGAGCGCCTCCCAGTCGAGCGGCCGTCCGAACAGGTGGACGGCGAGCACCGCCTTCGTCCGCGGCGTCACCGCCTCGTAGACCTGCTCGAGGTCGAGATTGAACGTCGCCGGGTCGACGTCGACGAGCACCGGGCGTCGCGCCGGCGAGCCGGACGACGTTCGCGGTCGCCGGGAACGTGTAGGCCGGGACGATCACCTCGTCGCCCTCGCCGATCCCGAGCGCGAGCACGGCCAGGTGGAGCGCGGCGGTGCCGTTCGAGACGGCGACAGCGTGCTCGACCCCGCACGCGGCCGCGACGAGCTGCTCGAACTCCTCGACCTTCGGCCCCATCGTCAGCGCGCCCGACTCGAGCACGCCGCGCACCTCCGCCAGCTCGGCCTCCCCCAGCTCCGGGAACGCTAGGCGGACGGGACTCGGTGTCTTCTCTCGATACCACGCGATCGTCTTCTCGAGGCCCTCGTCGAGGTCGACCTTCGCCTCGAAGCCGAGCACCTCGCGGGCCTTCTCGACGTTCGGGATCCGCAGCTCGACGTCGGCGTAGTGGAGCGGCTGGAAGGTGATGTCGACGTCGGCGCCCGTGAGCCGCTTGATCCGCAGCGCGAGGTCGTAGATCGTCACGGTCGCGCGCGGGTTGCCGATGTTGAAGGTCTGGCCGACGGCGGCCGGATGCTCGAGGCACGCGAGCGTGCCCGCGACCATGTCGTCGACGTAGCACCAGGCGCGGATCTGGGAGCCGTCGCCGTGGATGACGAGGTCGCGGCCGGCGAGCGCGTTCTCGATGAAGGCGCGGATCGCGCCGCCGCCGATCTGACCGGGCCCGAAGACGTTGAACGGGTGCACCGTGACCGCCGGGAGGCCGAGCTCGTCGTGGTACGCGTGCGCCATGTGCTCGCCGGCGAGCTTCGAGACCGCGTACGTCCAGCGCGCCTCGCCGACCGAGCCGATCGTCGAGACCTGCCCCTCCTGCACGCGGAAGGCGTGCGTGCCGAAGACCTCGCTGGTCGAGAAGTCGATGAAGCGCTCGAGGCTGTCGAGCGTGCCGATCGCCGCCTCGAGCAGGTTGTAGGTGCCGATCACGTTCACGCGCATCGTCCGCACCGGGCTCTCGAGCACCGTGTCGACGCCGGCGATCGCGGCGCAGTGGACGATGTGGGTCGCGCCGCGCGCGAGCTCGCGCATCGCGTCGAGGTCGAGCACGTCGGCCTGGTGGAGCGTGAAGTTCGGATGGTCGGCGAGCGGCGTGCCCGAGAGCGCGTCGCGGTGCAGGTTGTCGGCGGCGACGATCTCGTTCTCGTCGACGAGCCGCCGCGCGAGCGTCGTCGCGATGAATCCCGCGCCGCCGGTGATGAAGATCCGCTTGCCCGTGAGCACGCGGCGAGTCTACCGGCGCGCTACCCTGATCCCGATGCGGATCGCCGTCCTCATCGCCGCTCATGATCGCCGCCGTCGGCTGCGGCGCCGGGTCGAGCGCGAAGCTCCGCGGCACCACCGGCTCGAGTGCGACCAGCCTCTCGATCACGTACTGGGCGGAGGGACGCGCGGAGGGCAACTCCGGTCAAGTGGACGCTGCGCTGCGCCCGGCCGCGGGCACGCTGCCGAAGCGCGGGATCGCGTGCGCGAAGCTCGTGACGCTGCAGGAACCCGTTCGCGCCGCCGGCCGAAGGGCCTCGAGTGCACGCAGCAGTACGGCGGCCCGCAGCAGGCGCTGATCACGGGCATGTTCCGCGGCGCAGCGCGTCTGGGTGGCGCTCGCGGCCCGGAACGGCTGCGAGATCTCGCGCGCGAAGCGGCTCGGCTTCCTCGTGCCGGGCTTCGGCTCGGCAGCCGCGTGACGCCGACCGCCTGAGCGGCACGCCGGATAGCATCGCGCGCGACGTGAAGACCGTTCTCTTCGTCGGCGCAGGCCGCCACCAGCGCCGCGCGATCCTGCGGGCGAAGGAGCTCGGCCTCCGGGTCGTCGCGGTCGACCGCAACCCGGATGCGCCGGGGCTCGCAGGCCGCCGACGAGGGCGAGGCGGTCGACTTCACCGACGTTGCCGCGGTGACCGAGGTCGCGCGCCGCCACGAGGTCGACGGCGTGCTCACGATCTCCGCCGACCGCGCCGTCCCCGTCGTCGCCGCCGTCGCCGAGGCGCTCGGCCTGCCCGGCATCGGCACCGAGACCGCGCACCGGATGACGCACAAGATCGCGATGCGCCGCATGCTCGCCGACGCCGGCGTGCCGCAGCCGCGCTTCGCCGGCGCGCGCGACATGCAGAGCGCGCGCGCCGCGCTCGAGGCGGTCGGCGTCCCCGCCGTGCTGAAGCCCGCCGACTCGGGCGGCCAGCGCGGCATCTTCTACGTCGAGTCGCAGGACGAGCTCGACGGCGCATGTGCACGCCGCGCTCGCCGAGTCGCCGACGGAGGAGGCGATCGTCGAGGGCTTCCACGACGGGCTCGAGCTGAACGGGATCGTGATCGCCCGCGGCGGCGAGGCTTTCCCGCTCACGCTCTCCGACCGGCTGCGGCCGCCCGGCATCGGCTTCGGCGTCGGCTGGATCCACGTCTACCCGGCCTCGATCTACGCCGACGTGCTCGCCGAGGCGGAGCGCGTCGCCGTCCACGCCGTGCACGCGCTCGGCCTGCGCGACGGGATCGCCTTCCCGCAGCTGATCGTCTCCGACGACGGCTCGGTGCGCGTCGTCGAGGTGGCGGCGCGGATCCCGGGCGGCCAGATGGCCGACCTCGTCCGCCACGCCGTCGGCGTCGACCTCGTCGAGGTCGCGCTGCGCCAGGCGCTCGGCGAGGAGATCCCGGACGAGCTCGTGCTGCCGCAGTTCAAGCAGCCGCTCGCGATCCGCTTCCTCACCGCGCAGCCCGGCCCGCTGCCGACCGGCAAGGTGCGTCTCGGTCGGCCCGCTCGAGCCCGTGCTCGCGGCGCCGAGGGCGTCGTCCAGGCCGACACCTACCTGCAGGTCGGTGAGACGATCCGCCCCGTGCGGCTCGACGGCGACCGGCGCGGCTACGTGATCGCCACCGCCGACACGTCGGTCGAGGCGCTCCAGCGCGCCGAGGCCGCCGCACGCCTGCTGGAGGTCGAGGTCGAGCCGACGTGAGCACTTTGTGTTTCAGCAACACAAGCGCTCGTGCGCCGCTGCGCTTCCGCGTAACGAAGCGCCCGTGCCCGCGACGGACTGCGCTTGTGTCTATCAGTCACAAGCTCTCGTGGACGGCTCGCGGTGAGCTGCGCGTTCGACCTCGACCACTACCGCGAGCTGCTCGAGGCGGCGAAGGCGGCGGCTACCGGCTTCGCGTTCTTCGAGGGACGCGCCGAGGACGGCGACCGTGATCCTCCGCCACGACGTCGACCTCTCGCTCGACGCCGCCCTGCGCATGGCCGAGCTCGAGGCCGAGCACGGGCGCGCGGCCGACCTACTTCCTGATGACCGGCTCCGGTCTTCTACAACCTCGGCTCGCACGAGGGCGAGCGCGCGCTCGGCGCGGCTGCGCGAGCTCGGCCACCGCGTCGGGCTGCACGCCGTCTACCCGCGGCTCGACCTCGACGAGCGCTTCGACCCGGTGCGTCGCCTGGCACAACCCCGATCCGGAGTACATGCGCGCGCCGGTCGAGGGCGCGATCAACGTGATGGAGACGCCCTGGTTCGATCCCGAGACGTACCGCTCCGACTCGAACCAGCACTGGCGCTCGGGCTGCCCGCACGAGGAGCTGCGCGCCGGCGCGTTCCCCTGGCTGCAGCTGCTGACGCACCCGGAGATCTGGGTCTATCCCGGCACGCGCATGGGCGAGACGATGCGCGCGATGCTCGAGGAGGAGAAGGAGCGGCGGCTCGACCAGCTCGCCGCCGACCGGATCGACCTCTCGTGAAGGACGTCACCGTCCTCGTCTCGCGCCTCCGGCGCGCCCGGCACCGCCGCGCTCCTGAACGGCCTGCGCGAGAACGGCGAGCGCGAGCGTGCGGCTCGTCGGCACCGACATGAGCGAGCGCTCGGTCGGCCGCCACCTCTGCGACGCGTTCCACCTCGTCCCGGCCGGCTCCGACCCCGGCTTCGCCGACGCGGTGCTCGACGATCGTCGAGCGCGAGGGCGTCGACGTCGTCCTGCCGCAGTCCTCGTTCGACCTCGAGGGGCTGGCCGCGCACCGCGACCGCTTCCCGGTGCCGGTGCTCGTCTCCTCGCCCGACACGATCCACCGCTCGAACGACAAGGCCGAGACCTACGCGCTGCTGCACCGGCTCGGCGTGCACGGGCCCGCGACTTCCGCCGCGTCAACGGCGCCGCCGAGGTCGAGGCCGCGGCGCGCGAGCTCGGCTACCCCGACCGCCCGTCTGCTTCAAGCCCGTCTTCTCGTCCGGCTCGCGCGGCTTCCGCGATCCTCGACCCGACCGTCGACCGCGCGCACCAGCTCCTGCACGAGCGGCCCGGGCTCGGTCGCGATGCGCCTCGAGGAGGCGGTCGAGCTGCTCCCGGACGAGGGCGGGCCCGACCTGCTCGTGATGGAGCTCGCGACCGGCGGCGAGCGGACGATCGACGGGATCGCCGACGGCGAGCGCGTCGTCCTCGGCCACCCGAAGACGCGCGAGGCGATGCGCGCCGGGCTCGCGATGTACTTCGTCACGCTCGAGGACGAGGAGCTGATGGCGACCGCCGACAAGCTCGTCGCGGAGCTCGCGATCGAGTGGTTCTTCAACATCCAGCTCGTCGGCGAGCACGTGATCGAGATCAACCCGCGCATCTCGACGATCGTCTACCAGGACGATCTGAACCTGCCCGTACCTCGGCGTCAAGCGGGCGCTCGGCGAGATCTCGGACGACGAGCTCGCGGCGCTCCGCTCGCGCATCCGGCCGGGCCGGACGAGCCTGCGCTACTTCGACCAGGTCGACTTCGACGGGCCGGTCGTCGACTCGCGCGCGCACGCGCGTGGCTGACGCCCGCTCCGGGTCACGCTCTGCCCGGTCAACACGGCCGGCGTCCCGTGGACGAACGCGCAGGCGCTGCGCCGCCGCGGCGTCGACGCGCGGCTCGTCGTCTTCGAGCGCTACAAGCTCCACCCCGAGGCCGACGTGTCGCTCGAGCTCGCCGAGCGACAGCTCTCGCTGCGCCGGCAGGCGACGCAGTGGGCGCGCGCTCGCGCGGCTGCTGCCCGCGCACCGACGTCTTCCACTTCCACTTCGGGCTGACGCTCGTGCCGCAGTCGCTCCAGTTCCCGCTCCTGCGCGCCGCTGCGGAAGAAGTCGGTCATGCACTACCTCGGCTCGGACATCCGCGGCAAGACGCCGGCGCAGCTCGCCTACGGCAAGAAGGCCGGCGCGGAGATCGTCGGCAGCTACGACGCGATCCGCTGGGTGCCCGAGGCCGAGGTGATCCCGCCCGGGATCGACCTCGCCGCGATCGAGCCGGCGCCGCCGTCCGACCGCGACGCGCCCGCTCGATCGTGCACGCGCCCTCGTCGCGGCGGCGCAAGGGCACCGAGCACGTGATCGCCGCCGTCGAGGGGCTCGACGCCGACCTCGAGATCGTCGAGGGCCTCCACCACGACGAGGCGTTCGAGCGCTACCGCGCCGCCGACATCGTCGTCGACCAGCTGAACGCCGGCTGGTACGGCCTCTTCGCGATCGAGGCGATGGCGCTCGGCAAGCCGGTCGTCACCTTCCTGCACGACGAGGCGGTGCGCCGCACCGAGGAGGCGTTCGGCACGACGCGTGCCGATCGTCTCCGCCACCGCCGAGACGCTGCGCGAGCGCTGCGGCCGCTCGTCGCCGACGCGGCCCGCCGGCGCGAGCTCGGCGCCGCGTCGCGCGCCTACGTCGAGCAGGTGCACGACCTCGAGCGGTCACCGACCGCCTGCTCGACGCTCTACGCTCGCCTCTAGATGGCGCTCGCCGCGTGCAGATGCAGGCGGCTCGGCAAGCACTCCGCGATCTACGGGCTCGGCGGCCTCGTCTCGCGCATGATCGCCGTCTTCCTGCTGCCGCTCTACACGCGCTACCTCGACCGCGTCCGACTTCGGCGCAGTCGAGACCGTCGTCGCGCTCTCGGCCGTGCTGGTCACGATCCTGCCGGCTCGGGATCTCGTCGGCGTTCTTCCGCTTCTACTTCGACGCCGAGGACGACGGCGCGCCGGCTGCTCGTCGCTGCGCACGTCGTTCTGGTTCACGATGGCGATCGCGACGCTCGGGCTCGTCGGCCGGCGTCGCTGCTCGCCGAGCCCGATCGCCGACCTGCTTCGGGCTCGACGACGCCGAACCTCGTCCGCGCCGGCTTCGTCGCGCTCTGGGCGCAGATGAACTACGAGCAGCTGACCGTCGCTCTTCCGCGTCGAGGAGCGCTCGGTCGCGTTCGTGCTCGCGAGCCTGGCGAACATCGCCCTCACGATCGGCGCCACGCGTGCTGCTCGTCGTCGTGCTCGGAGCAAGGGCGCGCTCGGCGTGATCGTCGGCAACTTCGCGGGCACGCTCGCCGTCTACCTCGCGCTGCTCGGCGTACCGGCGCGAGCAGCTCGGGCTCCAGTTCGACCGCGGCCGCTCCTGCGCGAGATGAACCGCTTCGGGTCCCGCTCGTCCCGCCGCGCTCGCTCTGATCGACGTAACTTCAGCGACCGCTTCTTCCTCGTCCACCTCGCCGACCTCGACGAGGTCGGCCTCTACTGCGATCGGCGTGCGGATCGCGTCGGCGATGGTGCTGCTGCTGACGGCGTTCCGGATGGCGTGGCCGGCGTTCGCGTACTCGATCGAGGACGACGACGAGGCCAAGCGGACGTACGCCTTCGTGCTCACCTACCTCGTCGTCGCTCGCGTCGTGGCTCGCGCTCGCGCTCGGCCTGCTCGCACCGTGGCTCGTGCGCCTGCTGACGCAGCCCGAGTTCGACGAGGGCGTCGCGCGTCGTCGGCGCCGCTCGCCTTCGCGCGGCATCGCCTACGCCGCGCTACATCGTGATGGCGATCGGCGTCGGCCGCGCGAAGCGGACGCAGTTCAACTGGGCGATCACGGGCGTCGCCGCCGCTCGTCAACGTCGCGCTCAACCTGATCCTGATCCCGCGCTACGGGATGATCGGCGCCGCCGATCGCGACCGTCGCCGCCTACGCGGTGATGTTCGCTCGGGATGGCCTGGTACGCGCAGCGCGTCTTCCCCGTGCCCTACCAGTGGCGCCGCGTGCTGACGCGCCGCCGGCGCGGCCGTCGCGCTCGCTGCTGCGTCGGGCAAGCGCTCGATCGGCGGCCTCGCCGTCGCGCTCGCGCTCGTCGCTCGCCTACCCGCTCGCGCTGCTCGCCGCTCGGCTTCTTCCTGCCCGAGGAGCGCGCCCGGCTGCTCGGGCGCGCCTCCTAGCGGGCGAGCGCGTCGGCGGCGAGCTCACGCCCGCCTGCGTCAGCTCGAGCCTGACGCCGTCCCCGCGCACGAGGCCCCGGCGCTCGGCGAGGCCGACGATCCGGCGCGCGAACTCGGCGACCAGCGGAGGTGCCGGTCGAGATGGTCGACCCGGCTCTCCTCGAACGCCTCCGGCCTGCCCTCGTGGTTCGCGAGGTGGATCGCCAGCATCGCCTGGGCGAACTCGAGCCGCTGCCGGGCGCGCCGCCGCGCGGCGGCGACGAGTCCCGCGGCTCGGGGCGAGCAGCCAGGCGAGCACGAAGGCGACGCCGGTCATCGACGCCATCGCACCGGCGATCGACGCGTCGAGCGCGTAGGCGAGCCAGTAGCCGGCGAGCGCCGAGGCGGCGCCGATCGCGGCCGCGAGCCCGAGCAGCCGCGGCAGGCTGTCGGTGAGCAGGTACGCGGCCGCGGGCGGGCGCGATCATCAGCGCGACGACGAGGATCGAGCCGACCGCGTCGAACGCGCCGACCGCGGTCAGCGAGACGAGGCTCATCAGCCCGTACTGGACGAGCGCGGGCGTGAAGCCGAGCGCGACCGCGAGCGCCGGGTCGAAGGTCGAGAGCTTCAGCTCCTTCCAGAAGACCGCGATCGCGACGAGGTTCGAGCACGAGGATCGTCCCCATCACGACGAGCGCGACCGGCCCCCAGTCCCAGCCGAGCAGCTCGAGCCGGTCGAAGGGCGCGAAGGCGAGCTCGCCGAGCAGCACCGCGTCGACGTCGAGGTGGACGCCGTCCGCGTAGCGCGCGATCAGGATCACGCCGATCGAGAAGAGCGCCGGGAAGACGAGCCCGATCGCCGCGTCCTCGCGCACGAGCCCCGTCCGCTCGAGCAGCTGCACGAGCACGACGGTCGCGAGGCCGACGAGCGCGGCGCCGACGAGCAGGAGCGGCGAGGTGACGCTCTCCGTGATCAGGAAGCCGAGCACGATCCCGAGCAGGATCGAGTGGCTGATCGCGTCGCTGACGAGCGCAAGCCGGCGCAGGACGAGGAACGTGCCCGGCAGCGCGCACGCGACCGCGACGACGACCGCGATCAGCTGGATCTCGACCTGGCCCGAGGTCACTGGCCGCCTTCCCGCGGCCCTGCTCGGTCAGCTGCCAGGCGTCGTCGCCGAGCCGCTGCACGTCGCCGCGCCGCTCGAGCTCTTGCAGCGACGCCTCCGCGCCGCCGGACATCACGGAGAGCACCGCGGCCGAGTGCCCGCGGTGCGCGTCGGGGTGCTGCTGCTCGAGCGCGTGCAGGTCGGCGAGCACCGCCGCGACCCGCAGCCGCCGCCGGTCGCTGCGGCCGCGAACCTCACGCCAGAAGAGCCCCCGCTCGGGGGCGAAGAGCAGCGAGCCGACGACGATCGCGGTCGCGCAGAGCACGATCGTCGGGCCCGTCGGCAGCCGCTCGGTGTCGGCCGAGAGCACCGAGCCGAACACCCCCGCCGCGGCGCCGAAGAAGCGCCGCGAGCCCGACACCGAGCCCGAGCCGGTGCGTCCACTGCCGTGCGGCGGCGAAGGGTGCGATCACCATCGCCGCCATCAGCACGACGCCGACGGTCTGGAGCCCGATCACGATCGCGACGACGAGGAGCGACGTGAGCAGGACGTCGAGCGCGCGCATCGGAAACCCGAGGCTCGAACCGAAGTCGGGGTCGAACGCGAGCAGCTTCAGCTCCTTCCAGGTCAAGAGCATCAGCGCGAGTGCGGCCGCACCGAGCACCGCCATCGTCACGAGGTCGCGCTGCAGCAGGCCGGCGGCCTGCCCGAAGAGGAAGCGGTCGAGCCCGGCCTGGCTCGCGTCGGGCCGGCGCTGGATGAACGTCAGCAGCACGAGCCCGAAGCCGAAGAAGACGGAGAGGACGATCCCGAGCGCGCTGTCGTACTTGACGCGCGTCGTCCGGGTGACGCCGAGCACGAGCAGCGTGCCGAGGAAACCCGCGAGCGCCGCGCCCAGGACGAGCACGAGCGGCGCCTTGCTGCCGGTGAGCAGGAACGCGATCGCGACCCCGGGCAGGGCTGCGTGAGAGATCGCGTCGCCGAGCAGGCTCTGCCGCCGCAGCACGGCGAAGCTGCCGAGCGAGCCGCTCGTGATCCCGAGCGCCGCCGAGCCGAGCGCGACCGTGCGCAGCGTGTAGTCGTCGAAGAGCTCAAGCACCGTTGCGCCCGAAGACCGCCGCGCGGCCACCGTAGGTGCGGCGGAGGTTCTCGTCGGTGAACACCTCGTCGACCGGCCCGCTCGCGACCCGCCGCACGTTCAGGAGCGTCACCTGGTCGAAGTACTCGGGCACGGTCTGCAGGTCGTGGTGGACGGCGACGACCGTCTTGCCGCCCGACCGGAGCTCGCGCAGCAGCTCGACGATCGCCCGCTCGGTCGTCGCGTCGACGCCCTGGAACGGCTCGTCCATGAAGTAGACGTCTGCGCCCTGCACGAGCGCGCGGGCGAGGAAGACGCGCTGCTGCTGGCCGCCGGAGAGCTGGCTGATCTGGCGTCCGGCGAGCTCGACCATCCCGACCTGCTCGAGCGCCTCGTGCGCGGCCTGCCGGTCGGCCGCACCGGGGCGCCGAACCCAACCCAGCTGCCCGTAGCGGCCCATCAGGACGACGTCGAGCACGTTCGTCGGGAAATCCCAGTCGACGCTGCCGCGCTGCGGCACGTACGCGACGCGCCGGCGCTGGTCGGCGTAGGGCCGGCCGTAGACGAGCGCCTGCCCGGCGGCCGGCTTGACGAGGCCGAGGATCGTCCTGATCAGCGTCGTCTTGCCGGCCCCGTTCGGGCCGACGACCGCCATCAGCGTGCCACTCGGCACCTCCAGGTCGACGTCCCAGAGGACCGGCTTCTCCCCGTAGGCGACGGTGAGGTCCGTGACCTCGATCGCTGTCTCGTTCATCCGCTCAGTCCTTCCACGATCGCATCGACGTTGTGACGAACCATTCCCACGTAGGTGCCCTCCGGCGTGCCCTCGTCGCCCATCGCGTCCGAGAAGAGCGGCCGGCCGACCTGCACGTCGAAGCCGCGCGACCGCACCGCCTCCCGTACCGCTTGGATCGTCCGCGGCGAGACGGAGGACTCGACGAAGATGCTCGGGATCCGCTCCTCGGCGATGAAGCGCGCCAGCTCCTGGACGTCGCCCGCACCTGCCTCGGACGCGGTCGAGATCCCCTGCAGGCCGCGCACCTCGAACCCGTACGCCTTGCCGAAGTAGCCGAAGGCGTCGTGTGCCGTGATGATCACGCGCCGGTCCTCGGGCACGCGCGCGGCCTGCGCCGCCACGTAGGCGTCGAGCTCCTCGAGCTCGGCGAGGTAGGCGGCCGCGTTCGCGCGGTAGAGCTCGGCGCTGCCCGGGTCGAGCTCCGAGAGCGTGTCCCGCACCTGGCGCACGGCATACGCCCACAGCTCGACGTCGAACCAGACGTGCGGGTCGAACTGCCCCTCGAAGGCCGCGGGGCGCACGAGCTGCGAGCGCGGGATCGGGTCGGTCACCGCCTGGGTGGAGCGCCGCTCGCCGATCCGCTCCAGCACGTCCGCCATCTTCGCCTCGAGGTGGAGGCCGGCATAGAAGACGACGTCCGCGCGCTCGAGCCGTCGCAGGTCGCCTTCGCTGGCCTTGTAGAGATGCGGGTCGATCCCGGGGCCCATCAGACCCTCGACGTCGACGCGCTCGCCGCCGACCTGCTCGACGATGTCGGAGATCATCCCGACGGTCGCCACCACCTGGATCGGCCCCGAGTCGAGGACCCGCGCCGACGGCGGCTCGATCGGCCCGCAGCCGGCCGCCACGGCAAGCACGACGAAGGGCAGGAGCAACCGACTCATCGGAGTGATTCTGCGTCGGATCGCGGTCAGCCCGCCAGCAGCCCGGTCACGTACATGATCGCGATGCCCGGCGAGGAAGCCGCCGACCGCGTACCCGGAGCGCAGGCCCGCCGGGTCGCGCCGGGCGACGTAGCGGACGACCTCGACGACGACCTCGAGCGCGGCACCGGCCGCCGCGCCGAAGAAGAGCGCAGCGAGGACGTCGTTCGCCGCGAAGCCTCCGAGCCAGGCTCCGAAGATCGCGGGCGAGCCCGCCACCAGCGCCAGCCCGCCGAGGCGCCGGAGCGAGAGCGACGCGCCCTCGTCCGCGGCGGGCGCGGCGATGCCGAGGCCCTCGGTGATGTTGTGGATCATGAAGCCGACGATCAGGAACGAGCCGAGCGAGAGCTGGCCGAAGGCGAACGACGTCCCGATCGCGAGCCCCTCGCCGAAGTTGTGCACGCCGATCCCGATCGCGACGAGCAGCGCGAGCGTGGCGCCGCCGAGGGCGCCGCCCGACTTGCCCGAGAAGCGGTTCGAGATGAACGTCATCGCCAGGAAGCTGCCCGCGAGACCGAGCAGCACGAGACCCGGCCCGCCGAGCGCCGCCGGCACCGCCGCCTGCAGCTCGAACGCCTCGAAGAGCGCCTCCACGCCGAGGAACGCGAGCAGCCCGCCGGTCAGGGCCATGAAGCCGGTCAGCCAGCGCTGCTCGATCCGCCGCAGCGACGGCAGCCAGAGCAGGCCGAGCCCCACCGGCAGGACGCCGACGAGGAAGCCGATGATCCCGTAGCCGAGGAAGCCGCTCGCGCTGACGCCGGGCGTCTCGACCGCAGCTGCGATCTCGGCGACCGTCTCGATCCCGGTCGAGCTGGTGACGCCGACCGAGATCGGATCGTCCTGCACCCACTGGAACGGCACGACGATCGTGCTCGAGCGCAAGCGCCCCAGCGTCGTCGATCCGTCGACCGAGAACGGCACGATCGCGTCGTCCACGGTCACCGAGGCGATCGTCAGGTCGCCCTGCTGCGGATTCGTCACCTTGATCCGGATCTCGCCCGGCTTGAACGCGACCCGGCGTACGTCGAACTCGTCGGCCTGCGGCGGGTTGCTGCCGATCAGTCCCGCGAGCGAGGCGCCGGAGGCGACGTAGCCGCCGACGGCGACCGCCAGGAGCAGGATCGGGACGAGCGCCCACAGGCGCCAGCCCAGCTCACCGCGAGGTTCGGTCGGGACGTCCATCAGTCGACGACGTCGAAGAACCCCATCCAGCCGAGCTCGGTGAACTCGGACTGGTGCGCGTGGAACATGTGCAGCCCCGGGTGCGCGAAGTCGATCTCGAGCACGCCGCGCTGCCCCTGGCACTGCATCACCGTGTCGGTGTACTCCCAGTTGTCGCCGGTGCCGGTCGGCTGGTAGCGGAAGAAGTCGGCATGCAGGTGGAAGGAGTTGATCAGGTCGAACTCGGTCAGGTTGGCGAGGTAGACCCGCACCTTCTCCCAGCGCTTGACCCTGATCGGGTAGCGCGCGTAGTAGAAGCTGCGGCCGTTGACGGTGTAGAAGTTGTTGCCGCCGTCCCCGTCGGTGTCGTAGCCGTTCATCACCATCACGAGCTCGCTGCGCGGGCGGCCGCGGCTCCTTCGGGTCGATGATGAACGCGCCGTAGAGGCCCTTGTGGATGTGCTTCTTCAGCGGCGTCGAGTGGCAGTGGTAGAGATGCATCCCCGCCGGCGTCGCCGGGAACTCGTAGGTGAGCTCGCCGCCCGGCGGGACGATCTCGAAGACCCCGTCCATGTCGGTCGGGTGGATCCCGTGGAAGTGGATCGTGTGCGGGTGCGAGCCGGCGTTGACGAAGTTGACGCGAAGGATGTCGTCCTCCGTCGCGCGGATGATCGGGCCAGGGATCGTGCCGTTGTACGTCCAGGCGGGAAACAGGATCCCCGGCGCGATCTCGACGTCGAGGTCGACGGCCCGCAGGGTGTACTCCTGCACGCGGCCCGGCTCGTGCGGGAGCGGTGGCGGCGGGTAGAGGAGCCCGTCGAGGTCCGTTCGGTCCACCGACGGCCGGCGCTCCCTCTCCGATCATCGCCGCATGGCCCGAGGCGTGATCGGCATGGTTGTGCCCGTGATTCTGGAGCGTCCGATCGGCGGCGTCGGCCGAGCCATCCAGCGCAAGCTTGCCGAGCACGGGCGCAGCCATGAGCGGCGCGGCGCCGGCGAGCAACCGCTTCCGGGTGAATTTAGTCACGCCTAAAGCCTATCGGACAAATTTAGGCTTGTCTAAACCGCGTATCCTTCCGCCGCGGATGGCTGACACGTTCTCCGAGCGGCTCGGCCGCGAGCTCGAGACCTGGGTGGCCGACGGGCTCGTCTCGACCGAGCAGGCGGGCGCGATCAGAGGCCGCTACGCCGGCGACGAGCCGCGCGGCCGGGCAACTCAAGCGCTGGCGGTGATCGGCGCCGTCGCGGTCGGCCTCGGCGTGATCGGCTTCCTGGCCGCCAACTGGGACGGGATGAGCCATGCGGTGCGGCTCTTGCTCCTCACGCTCGCCGTCGCCGGCACCTATGGCGCTGCCTATCACCTGCGCGAGCGTACGGGCAGGTTCCCGCGCTTCGGCGAAGCGCTCTACCTGCTCGGCGTCCTTCTCTTCGGAGCCTCGCTCTTCCTGGTGGGCCAGATGTACGACGTGCAGGCGCACGACCCGCTCGCGCTCCTGCTCTGGGCTGGGGGCGCCGTCGCGACCGCGCTCGTCGTTCGCTCTCGCGCGATCGCAGCGGCCGCCGTGCTGATCTTCACGGGCTGGGTCGGGTTCGAGTTCGGGCTCGCTTTCGACCGCGCGGGCGACGCCTTCGCCGCCCTCGCCGTCGTCGCCGTCCTCTACGGCGGCGCTCTGTACGGGCTCGGGACGGCGTCGCTCGACCGCTTCCGCGTGGCCTGGTTCGTGGCGAGCGGGTTCCCCGACGCGGCGCGGAAGCTCGGCCTGCCGGTCGGCGCGGCCGGCATCTTCGTCTTCACGTTCGCGGACGCAGCCGACGCGCTCGGACGCGACGGCGACGAGCTCGGCGGCTTCCTGCTCGCCGCCCTTCTTCTTCTCGGGACGCTGACGGTGTTCGCCGCCGCTGTGCTCGGCCTCGGTCGGCGGCCGAGCGCCCGGGCCGAGGCCGCCGCGCTCTGCGGCGCCGTGGTGGTTCTGCTCGTCGCGCTCCTCGCGGGCGGCGACGGGAGCGTCTATGCCCTGCTCTTCAACCTGCTGTTCGCAGCGCTCGCGATCGGACTCGTCTACACCGGGTACGTGACCGACGAGCCCTGGCTCGTCAACCTCGGCGTGCTCTTCGTCGCCGTCGACCTCGTCGCCCGCTACTTCGACTTCTTCTGGTCGGCGCTGCCCCGCTCGCTCGGGATGATCGGCGCCGGCCTGCTCGTCCTTGCGATCGCCTGGCTGCTCGAGCGTCAGCGCCAGCAGCTGCTGCGGCGGATGAGCGCATGAGCAGTCGCCGCCGCCTCGCGCTCGTCGCGGTCGTCTGCGCACAGCTCGCCGTGCCACTCGCGATCGCCGGGCTCGCGGAGGCCGACCTCGCGTTCGGGCGGGAGATCCGGCTGCAGGCGCGCCCCATCGACCCGCTCGACATCTTCCGCGGCAACTACGTCGTGCTCAGCTACGAGATCTCGACGCTCCCGGTGCAACACGACGTCCGTCGCGGCGAGCGGCTCTGCGTGCGCCTCTACGAGTCCGACGGCGCCTGGACGGGCACCTACGCTCTGCCCGAGCATCCTTCGGACGGCACCGTGATCTGTGGCCGTGCCCGCGGCGACGCGGCCGCCGGCGAGCAGGTCGCGATCGAGTACGGGATCGAGACGAGATACGAGAGCGCAGAGCGCGCGAAGGAGATCGAGGCGTCGATCGCGCGCGACCAGACCTACGCCGTGATCGACCTCGACGACGACGGCAGTGCCAGGCTCAAGCGGCTCGAGTTCGAGCGCTAGCTCAAGGCATCCGGCGGGAGCCGCGACCACCAGGTCGCGAACGCGATCGGCGCGGTCAGGCTGCACAGGCAGGCGATCCCCGAGAGCGGAGTGCGCTCGACGAAGAACGCCACGAAGGCCACCAAGGGTGCCGTCGCTCCGAGCAGCAAGAAGCCGGGGATGAACGGGACCCACGGTGCGCCGAGGCTGAATGCGAGTAAGGACAGCCACGCACCGACACTGCAGAGGATGCTCACGCCCGCGCCACTCACGGCGGCTCGGATGGCGCTGTCCCGGGTCACGACCACGGGGATCGTCCTACCCGTTTTGAGCAGATAGCAGCGCGCCGCCGCCGCCGCTAGGCGACGATGCGGTACACCTGGAAGACCTCGGCGTACTCGCGGTTCACGTTGATCCCGTGCACGCGGGCGAGGTTCCAGACGTACTCGGCGTTCGCGTAACGGCGGTGCTGCTGCGAGGCGTACTCCGCGAGCGCGGCGACCTTCCGCTCGAGGTGCCGCTGCTCGAGCGCGACGTACGCGCCGTACGAGAAGTCGAAGTTGTTCCAGGGGATCTCGTAGCCGAGCACGGTCGTCCGCTTGAACGCCCGCAGCCCCTCCTGCGCGATCGTCTGGTGATCCTGGTGCACGTCGTGGTGCGAGGGCTGGAAGACCGCGTCCGGCTTCAGCTCCTCCCAGAGCGCCGACGAGCAGCTCGAGGATGTCCTGGCGCCGCTCGGGGAACGTGCGCACGTCGAAGTCGTGGACGGTCAGGTGCGCCTCCGGGATCCCGAGCTCGGCCGTCGCCTCCCGAACCTCCTTCGCGAGGGTGTCGGGCGCGAAGCCGGACGGCAGCGAGCGCGTCGCGATCGAGAAGGCGTGGTAGTGCACCTCGACCCCCGCCTCGACGAGCCGCGCCATCGTGCCGCCGCAGCCGAACTCGCCGTCGTCCGTGTGCGGCGCGAGCACGAGCACGCGCTTCCAGGCCTCGATCACGCAGCAGCCTCATCCGGCGTCCGCGCCGCAGTCGCGAGCGCGACGAGGCCGAGCAGCACCCAGGTCGTCGGGTCCTCGAAGAGGGCGTTGTAGAAGAGGCTGTGCACGGCGATCGCGCCAAGCGTAAGCCCCGTCGACGACGGCAGTGCGCCCGGCAACCGACCGGCCGCGCGCCCGGAAGGCGCGCGAGGAGCGCCGCCGCACCGAGCCAGGCGAGCAGCGCGAGCCCTGGCAGGCCGGCCTCGGCGGCGACCGTGACGGGCGTCGAGTGCGAGGCGGCCTTCTTCGGCTCGTCGCCCTTGAGCCCGGTCCGGTCCGCGTACGCGCGCTTGAAGCCGCCCGTGCCGACGCCGACGAGCGGGTGGTCGGCCGCGATCCGGAGCCCGTTCGAGACGAGCCCCGCGCGGCCGCTCGTCGCGTTGTTCAGCCCGGCTCGCGACTCCTCGAGCAGCTCGGTCGCGCACCTGCGGCGTGGCGAAGCCGACGCGAGACGAGCACGACCGCGAGCGCGCCGATCGCCGCAGCCGCCCGCCACCGCCAGACGACGGCCGCCGCGCCGAGCGTCCCGGCCATCAGCGCGGCGAAGCTCGACTGCGAGAACGAGAAGAGCAGCCCCGCCCAGAGGGCGACGATCGCGCGCGATCCCGCCGAGCAGCGAGCCGCTCGCGCAGCCCGAGCAGGACGAGCGCGAGCGTGGCGAGGATCGCGACGACGAGGTAGCGGCCGTAGATGGACGGGTCCCAGAAGACGGAGTTGACGCGGAAGAAGGGCGCGTACGCGTTGTCGACGATCAGCTTCGGGTTCCAGAAGACCTCGCGCGTCGCCCACTGGTAGAGCCCGACGCCCGCGTACGCGAGCGCCGTCGCGAGCACCGCGCCGTAGAGCCCGGCGAGCGCAGCGGCGGCGCCACGGCAGCCGCGCGAACCCGACCGCGAGCAGGCCGAAGGGGAGCACGAACGCCGCCAGGAAGATCGCGCCCTGCCGCAGGTCGTCGGTCCAGAGCAGCGCCAGCCCGGACCAGGCGACGACCGCCGCGAGCGGCACGGCGACCGGCCCGAGCTCGCGCGAGCGCGCGTCGCCGCCGCAGCGAGCTGCCAGCCGAGCGCGACCACGAGCGAGGCGACCACGCCGTAGAGCGGCAGCAGCAGGTTCGCGTCCTCGGTGCCGATGTCGATCGGGACGCGGACCGGGAATGCAGGCGAGCGTCGCGAAGGCGAGCGACCCACGGCCAGCGCAGCAGGACGTAGGCGCCGCCGGCCGCGAGCACGAGCCCGCCGACCGCCGCGGCCGCGAGCAGCCCGGTGCGCCCGTCCGGGCGCCAGGTAGAGGCGCGAGCCGCGCCAGTCCCGAGCGCCCAGGCGACGAGGCCGGCCAGCCGCAGGTCGCGCCGCGTCGCGACGAGCAGCAGCGCGAGCCCGGCGCAGCCGACCGGGCCGGCGATACGCGCGAGCTCGCTCAGCGCGCCGGCTCCCGCACGAACACGGCGGCACGCACCGGGTAGCCGTTCGCGGTGACCGTCAGCGTGAACCGCCCCTGCTGCAGCGGCGCGCGCAGCACGAGCGTCCCCGGCCGCGCCGACCCGCCGCGGTCGCCGAGCCGCCAGCGCACCCGCTCGGCGTCGGCCGAGACGCGAATCGCGAACCGCGTCCCGGCGATCGCCGTCGACCCGGTAGCGGCCGAGCGCGACGTAGCGGAGCACGATCGGCACCGCCGTGGTCCGCTCCGAGACGTTCCCGGCCGGGTCGACGGCGGCGACCCGGGCCGACGTACGTCCCCGGGGGCAGCGTCTTGCCGCCGACCTTGCCGAACCAGTCGAGCCGGTCCGCGCTCGCGCGGGAAGCGCGTCACGGCACGCGGCGCTCGCCGTCGACGAAGAGCATGCCGCGGCGCCGGCTCGCTCAGCCGGTAGCGGAACCGTGACGCGGTCGGCCCGCCGGTCGCCGTCCGGCGAGAAGACGGTCGGCTGAGCGGAGACGAGCGTCACGGTCGGCGGCGTCACGTCGATCCGGATCGGGTTCGGCAGCACGATCGTCTTGCGCTCGTCGCGCAGGTGGACGCGCGGCTTGTACTCCCCTTCGGGCAGCACCGCGCCGGCGTCGTCGCGGCCGTCCCACTCGATCGCGAGCGGCCCCTTCGGGTACGAGCGCCCGCGCTCGATCGACCTGACGATGCGGCCGCCGCCGTCGACGATCGCGACGTCGAGCCGGTCGGGCTCGCGCAGCCGGAACGAGATCGTCGCGCTCGCCGTGTCGCAGCCGCAGACCGGCGAGAAGACGCCGTCGACCTTGGTGCCGCGGATCGGGCTCGGCTGAAGCTTCAGCCCCTGCGTGAGCGCGAACGCCGCGGCAGTGGCCGCGAGCAGCGCGACCACGAGCACGGTCGAGGCGATGCGAACCACAGCACGTCAATGTTAGTGCGCGGGATCACGCAGCCAGGCACTACACTGATCAGATTGTTCCGCTACATCCTGTGTAGTAGAGTGGCACGATGGCACGGGCGCAGAGCGGTGACCTCTTCCCCACCGACCTCCCTCTGCCGCCGAGTCTCCTGATCGGGCGAGCCGAGGACGTGCGCGAGATCGCGACGAATCTGATGGCGGGCGTCAACCTCGTGGTCGCCGGTCCGCGACGCACCGGGAAGACGTCGGTCTGCGAGGCGGCGGTGGCGCGGGCGCGGCGCGGCGGCTACTACACGATCAGCCTCGACCTCTTCCGGATCGCCAACGCCGCCCAGCTCGCCGAGGCGCTCGTCGCGGCCACGATCGCGAACCGGCCGCGCCTGTACCGGTTGCTCCACCGGGCGCGCGAGGCGGGCCGGCTCGTCGCGGATGCTGCGGGCACCACCCTCGTCGTGCGCGCGCAGGCGGAGCTCGGCGACGAGCTCGAGATCGCGTTCAAGCCGGGCCTCGCCGACCGCGACCCCGACCGCTACCTCGAGTACGCGCTCGGGCTGCCGCAGCGGATCGCGTCGCCGACGGCAAGCACGTGATCGTCTTCATCGACGAGTTCCAGGAGGTCGCGAACCCGCGCAAGCCCTACGGCGACCCCGACGCGGTGACCAAGAAGATGCGCGCGATCTTCCAGCGCTCGAGCGAGGTCAGCTTCCTCTTCGCCGGCAGCTACGAGCACGTCCTGCGCGAGCTCTTCGGCAAGGCGCGGCAGGCCTTCGGGCACTTCGGCAGCATCTACGAGCTGCGGCCGATCTCGCAGCGATGCCTGGCGCAAGGGCCTGCTCGGCCGCTTCGAGGCGGATTCGTGCACCGTCAGCGACGAGGCGCTCGAGCGGCTGCTCGAGCTCGGCGACGGGCACCCGCGCACGACGATGCTGCTCGCCCAGAAGACGCACCTGCAGTCGATCCTCGTCGGCACACGCGAGATCGACGCCTCGCTCGTGGAGGTCGGGCTGCGCTCCGCCCTGCTCGGCGACCGCGCGACCCTCGACCAGACCGTCGAGCAGATCCGCCTGATCCACCGCCAGGCGCTGCTCGTCGCGCGCCGGATCGCGCTCGGCGAGTCGCCCTACCGCGACCTCAAGTCGGTGGAGGCGTTCCGGGCGCTGAAGGGGCTCGAGCACGCGGGCCTCGTCGGCCCGGCCGGCCCGCGCCGCTGGCGGATCCTCGAGCCGCTGCTCGCGCGCTACCTGCGCGAGCTGGAGCCGCTCGCCTGAAGCGCCGGAGTCGGGCGCGCGAGCTTCCGCACGCCGGCCCCGAGCAGCAGCAGCAGCGGCAGCGGAGAGCACGACGAGGATCACGATCTCGGCGCCGGGCACCTCGGCGAGCTTGAGACCCGCGAGCGTCAGCGTCGTCGCGAGCCCGAGCCGGAGCGCCCGGTCCGGCAGCTTGATCGAGACCTGGCTGCCGAGGAGGACGCCCGGGATCGAGCCGATCAGGAGCCAGCCCGTCGCGCGCAGGTCGACGTTGCCGGCGACCAGGTGGCCCGCGCCGGCGACCCAGAGCAGCGCGGCCGCGTGGAAGATGTCCGTCCCGACGACCTTGGACGCGGTCAGGGGGAAGACGAGCAGCATCACGAGCCCGAAGAAGGTGCCGCTGCCGACCGAGGTGAGGCCGACGACGAAGCCGCCGCTGACGCCGAGGAAGAAGGCGATCCGCCGGTCTGACGCGCGCAGCGCGAACGGTGCGTCGCTCTTCGCGCGCCCGGCGACGAAGGTCTTGACCGCGAAGCCGACGCCGCCCGCGATCAGGGCGATCCCGAGGATGATCGCCGCGGCCTCCTCGAAGCCGTCGCCGTACTTGCGCGCAAGCCAGGTCGAGATCACCACGCCGACGAGCGAGAAGGGCGCAGAGCCGAGCAGCATCCAGAGCGTCAGCCGCGCGTGCACGGTGCCGAGCTGCCGGTGCCGGATCGCGCCGAAGGACTTGAAGATCGCACCGTGGACGATGTCGGTGCCGATCGCGACGGTCGGCTTGAAGCCGAAGAGGAAGACGAGCATCGGCGTCATCAGCGAGCCGCCGCCCATCCCGGTCATGCCGACGAGCGCGCCGATCAGGAGCCCGGCGAGGGAGAGCTGCCACGTCATGCGCGCCAGATTACACGTTCTCTACTAATACTGTCGATTAGCTTGTGTTATGGGTCTGCTACGATCTCGCCCGTGACCACGACGGCCCACGACGACGTCGCTGCGCTCGCCGCGCGCTCGGAGGATCTCTCCGCCCAGGAGCTCGTGAGCGAGCTGGTCGCCCGTTTCGGCGACCGCCTCTCGCTCGCCTGCTCCTTCCAGAAGGAGGAGACGGTGCTGCTCGACATGCTCTTCGACGTCGAGCCGAAGGCGCGCGTCTTCGCGCTCGACACCCACGACCTCTTCCCGGAGACCTACGCGCATCTGGCGCGAGGTCGAGCAGCGGTACGGCATCGAGGTCGAGGTGTTCGAGGGCCCGAGCGCTCGAGGAGCTGGCGGCGACGCACGGCGAGCAGCTGTGGGAGACGCAAGCCCGACCTCTATCTCGCGATCGCGCAAGGTCGAGCCGCTCGGCCGCGCGCTCGGCGAGCCTCGACTGCTGGATCACCGGCGTCCGCCGCGACCAGTCGCCGACCCGCGCGAACGCGCCGAAGCTCGGCTGGGACGCCGCGCACGAGCTCTGGAAGGCGAGCCCGCTCGCCGACTGGAGCGACGACGACTGCTGGGCGTACATCCGCGAGCGCGGGCTCCCCGTACAACCCGCTGCACGACCAGGGCTACGCGTCGATCGGCTACACGCACTGACCCTGCCCGGCGACCGGCCGCGAGGGCCGCTGGGCCGGCAGCGACCGGACCGAGTGCGGCCTGCACGCCGACTGATGGCCGCGCCGTGCTCCAGCGCTCTCCCACCTCGACGAGCTCGAGGCGGAGGCGATCCACATCATGCGCGAGGTCGCCGCCGAGCTCGAGCGGCCCGGTGCTGCTCTTCTCCGGCGGCAAGGACTCGATCGTGCTGCTGCGGCTCGCCGAGAAGGCGTTCCGGCCCGGCAAGTTCCCCTTCCCGGTCATGCACGTCGACACGGGCCACAACTTCCCCGAGGTGATCGAGTACCGCGACCGGCGCGTCGCCGAGCTCGGCGAGACGCTGCGTCGTCGCCTCGGTGCAGGAGTCGATCGACAAGGGCCGCGTCGTCGAGGAGACCGGCCCGCGCGCCTCGCGCAACCAGCTGCAGACGACGACGCTGCTCGACGCGATCGAGGAGCACCGCTTCGACGCGGCGATCGGCGGCGCCCGCCGCGACGAGGAGCGCGCCCGCGCGAAGGAGCGGATCTTCAGCTTCCGCGACGACTTCGGCCAGTGGAACCCGCGCGCGCAGCGGCCCGGAGCTCTGGAACCTCTACAACGGCACGCATCCGCAGCGGCGAGCACGTGCGCGTCTTCCCGATCTCGAACTGGACGGAGCTCGACGTCTGGCAGTACGTCGCCCGCGAGGAGCTCGAGCTGCCGTCGATCTACTTCGCGCACGAGCGCGAGGTGTTCAAGCGCGACGGGATGCTCTACGCGCGTCAGCGAGTTCGTCGAGCGGATGGAGGGCGAGGAGCCGTTCACGGAGTCGGTGCGCTTCCGCACCGTCGGCGACATGAGCTGCACCGGCGCCGTCGCGCTCGCGACGCGACGTCGTTCGAGCGAGGTCGTGCCGAGATCGCCGCGACGCGGATCACCGAGCGCGGCGAGACCCGCGCCGACGACCGCGCCTCGCGAGGCCGCGATGGAGGACCGGAAGCGCGTCGGCTACTTCTGAGCGAGCTGATGGCAGCGCCGAGCTCGCTCCGCCTCGTCACCGCGGGCTCGGTCGACGACGGCAAGTCGACGCTGATCGGCCGGCTGCTCTTCGACACGAAGCAGATCCTCGCCGACCAGCTCGAGCACATCGAGGAGACCTCGAAGCGCCGCGGCGACGGCTACGTCAACCTCGCGCTGCTCACCGACGGCCTCCGCGCCGAGCGCGAGCAGGGGATCACGATCGACGTCGCCTACCGCTCGTTCGTGACCCCGCGCCGCCGCTTCCAGCTCGCCGACGCGCCCGGCCACGTCCAGTACACGCGCAACATGGTCACGGGCGCCTCGACCGCGGACGTCGCGATCATCCTCGTCGACGCGCGCAAGGGCGTGATCGAGCAGACGCGCCGCCACTCGTACATCGCGGCGATCCTCGGCACTCCCGCACGTCGTCGTCGCGGTGAACAAGATGGATCTCGTCGACTTCTCCGAGGAGCGCTTCCGCGAGATCGAGCAGGAGCTGCGCGAGACGAGCGAGCGGCTCGGCCTGCGCGACGTGCGCGTGATCCCGATCGCGCGCGCTCCGCGGCGACAACGTCGTCGAGCGCGGCGACGGGATGCCCTGGTACGACGGGCCGACGCTGCTCGAGCACCTCGAGACGGTCGAGATCGCCGGCGACCGCGACCTCGACCACCGCCGCTTCCCCGTCCAGTGGGTGATCCGCCCGATCTCGGACGAGCACCACGACTACCGCGGCTACGCGGGCCAGGTCGCGGGCGGCGTCTGGCGCGCCGGCGACGACGTCGTCGTGCTGCCGTCGGGCCGGCGCACGACGGTCGCGTCGGTCGAGACCGTCGGACGGCCCGCTCGACGCAGGCCGTGCCCGGGCATGTCCGTGACGATCCGGCTCGAGGACGACCTCGACGTCTCGCGCGGCGACATGCTCGCCGACCCCGAGCAGCCGCCGACCGTCGCGCGCGAGCTCGAGGCGACGCGTCTGCTGGATGGCCGAGAAGCCGCTCGAGCCGCGCGCGAAGCTCGCGATCAAGCACACGACGCGCACCGTGCGCGCGATCGTCGACGAGCTCGTCTCGCGTCGTCGACATCCACACGCTCGAGGACCAGGCCGCGCCGGAGCAGCTGGAGCTGAACGACATCGCGCGCGTGCGGCTGCGGCTGTCCGAGCCGCTCGCGGTCGACCCCTACGCCGACGAACCGCGCCACGGGCGCCTTCATCCTGATCGACGAGTCGACGAACGACACCGTCGGCGCCGGGATGATCCTCTCCGCGTCGTAGCGCTCAGGCGAGAGCTCACTCGCGCAGGCGAGTCGACCTTAGCTCTCGCCGCGGCCCTCCAGCTCGCTTCCAGCCTCCATGGCCGCTTGCGAGAACCCGTCCAGGGCAAGCGCCAAGTCCTGCCGAGGACCGACTTCCTCCATGTTGTCGTTCAAGAAGGCGTTGATGGCATCCCAGTGCGGGTTCGCGGCCGTGCTGAGTTCACGCAGTTCGTCTGTCGACGCGTTCGCGAGCAGGTCTCCACGGTCTGCGTCGTCACCCTCCGCGTACTTCGCGATAAGAGGCGCGAGAGGTTGGAGATCGTCGCGGCAATAGGGAGAAGTCCAGTTCGTCATTGGCCATGACCCAGACCCTACGAAAAACTCCCGCTGCTCGGGCGTCATTTCTGAACGCTCGGCCCGGCCGAGCGGCTTCACGGTCGGCCCGCGCGGAGCCTGATGTGGGTCACCCCGGGCGCCGCGACCGCCTCGACCTGCTCGAGCCTTGCAGCTCCAACGTCGTCGAACAGCCGAGCTCCGCCGCCGAGCAGGATCGGGACGACCGAGACGACGAGCTCGTCGAGCAAGCCCGCAACGAGGTACTGCTGCGCGACGGACGCCCCGCCCCCGAGCGACACGTCCTGATCTCCGGCGGCCGCCTGCGCCCGTTCGAGCGCCGACTCGATCCCGTCCGTGACGAAGTGGAACGTCGTGCCGCCCTGCAGCTCCAGCGGCTCGCG
The DNA here is from genome assembly GCA_963746145.1 of uncultured Actinomycetes bacterium. GTDB lineage: Bacteria > Actinomycetota > Thermoleophilia > Solirubrobacterales > Solirubrobacteraceae > Conexibacter. Next base: position 2,763,294 of record CAVVAC010000003.1, on the reverse strand, counting down.
TGGATGGTTCGTGAGGACGAAGACGGGGTGGTGGAAGGGCGGATCGTTCCCCCACCAGCCCTGCCACGACTCGTCCCACGGCCCCGGCCCGCCGCCGAACATGTTCCGACCCATGATCGTCGCGCCAGCGCCGCCGAGGAGCTCCTCGGCGAAAGGCGTGTTCGCGTTCACCTCGCCGCCCTCCTCGCCGTGGCCCTCGCGAAACGCCCGCAGCGGTACGAGCCAGTCGTGGAGCGCCTCGCCTCCCACCCCGAGCGGGTGCTCGCGCGACTGGTCCGGCCCGGCGACGAAGCCGTCGAGCGACGTCGTGATGCTCAGCTTCAACTTGCTCATCGGTCCTCCGATCGTCGACATGCTCGAAAGGACCGCCACGCACGCCAAAACTCATCGGTCGCGCCAGGCGGCGAGCTACCCTGACGGCATGAGCAGAAAAGGCAGGTTCCTCGGCGTCCCGTACGACTGGCGGCGGCCGACCGTCGCCCGGGTCAAGGAGCGCTGGTGGAACCCGGGCGAGCCGCGGCTGTTCACGCCCAAGACGTTCGGCTGGGGGTACGACGTCAACCTGGCGCGGCTGCTCCGGCGCAAACGGACTCCCTAGCGGCTAGCCCTCGTTCAGGGCTGCGGCGGCGCGGACGAGCGCGGTGAAGGCGTCCTCGTCGAGCGCGTCGCCCTCGTGCAGGTCGATCGCGCGCCGGACGTTGCCCTCGAGGCTCGAGTTGAAGAGCCCTTTCGGGTCGTCGAGCATCGCGCCCTTCGCGAATGTCGTCTTCACCTTGTCCTTGTAGGTCTCGCCGGTGCAGAGCAGGCCATCGCTGTACCAGGTGGGGACGCCCCGCCACTTCCACTCCTCGACCACGTCCGGGACGGCCTCCTTGATGAGGGCGCGGATGCGGGCGAGCATCTCGCCACGCCAGTCGTCCAGCTCCTCGATCCTCGCGTCGATCAAGCGGGAGGGCGACTCGCCCCCTGTCGTCGTCTCGCTCCTCTTCATCTCTGCCCCTTTCGTCGTGGATCTGTAATACTGAACCTAATGGTTCACCATACCAAGGATGTCGACCGCGCGTTCGCAGCCCTCGCCGACCCTACCCGGCGCGCCGTGATCGAACGCCTCGGCGCCGGCGGCGCGACGATCAGCGAGCTCGCCGAGCCCTTCGACATGTCGCTGACCGGAATGCGGAAGCACGTCCGTCTGCTCGAAGAGGCCGAGCTCGTCACGACGGAGAAGGTCGGCCGCGTCCGCCGCTGCGAGCTCGTCCCCTACGCCTTCGAGGGCATCAGCATCTGGCTGCAGCGGCTCGACCGCTTCGCCCAGGTTGTCCAACGCACGAAAGGAGCACCATGAGCACCACCGTCACCACCCCGAACGAGCTGGAGATCCGCGTCGAGCGGGTCTTCGACGCACCGCGCGCCCACGTCTTCTCGGTCTGGACCGATCCGGAGCTGATCCCCGAATGGTGGGGCGACGGCACGGTCGTCGAGGAGATGGACGTCCGCGCCGGCGGGACCTACAAGTTCCGCACCGCCTACGGCGTCGTCGAGGGCGAGTTCCGCGAGGTCGACCCGCCCGCACGGCTCGTGCAGACGTTCCAGAACCACCTGCAGACGCTGGAGTTCGAGGATCTCGGCGAGCGGACGAAGCTGACCCAGACGATGCGCTTCGAGACGACCGAGGAGCGAGACACGACGATGCAGTACGGCGTCGAGGCGGGTGCGAAGGCGGGCTTCGAGCGCGTCGACGCGCTGCTGGAGAAGATCGCGGCGTAGACCGACGGTCCCTGCGTGATCGCTCCATACTGCGGCCGTGGACGACGAGCGGCCGCCGATCTGCCCCGTCTGCGGCGTGACGATGGTCCCGGCAGCATTGAGCGCACGGGAGCGCCGCGACGGGGAGTGGATCTGCCTCGAGTGCGAGGAGACGGGCGAGCTTGGCCTGAACGATTCCCCGGAGCACGGGTAAGCTCGCGCCGTGTCCGACGCGCCGCACGACGCTGGGGGGCCGGCGACCGAGTGGTTCGTCGTCAACGCCCGCGACGCCCGCTGGGGCACGCAGGGATCGTTCGGCTGGGTGTCCCTGTTCGAGAGCCGCGACGCGTGGTTCCCGCAGCTCGGGATCAGGCTCGCCGTGCTCGAGCCCGGGCAGCCGAACTGCCTCTATCACTCCGAGTCGGAGCAAGAGGCGTTCCTCGTGCTCTCCGGTGAGTGCACGCTCCTCGTCGAGGGCACCGAGCGACCGCTGCGACCGTGGGACTTCTTCCACTGCCCTGCCGGGACGGAGCACGTCTTCGTCGGTGCCGGCGACGGCCCGTGCGTGATCCTGATGGCGGGCGCCCGAACCGAGGACGACCAGCTGCTCTACCCGGTCTCGGAGCTGGCGGCGCGCTACGGCGCGAGCGTCGACGAGGAGACGCCCGACCCCGGCAAGGCGTACGCGCCCTTCGGGGAGGCGCGGCTGGGGCGTCCCCCCTCCTGGGACAGCCTGCCCTGGTCGTGACGCCGGCGCGTTGCTCGCGATGACGTCCGGGCTCACGATCGTCCCCGCGAACGAGGCGAGCTGGGAGGACGTCCAGGCCGTCTTCGGCACGCGCGGCGACCTGCCCCGGTGCTGGTGCCAGCGCTACCGGATGGCGCCCGGGGAGTCCTGGAACTCGGTCGGCCGCGAGGAGCTGGCGCACCGGCTCCGCACCCAGACCGAGTGCGGCAACCCCGGCTCGGAGACGACGACCGGGCTCGTCGCCTACCTCGACGGCGAGCCCGCCGGCTGGTGCGCGGTGGCGCCGCGCTCTGATCACCCGCGCCTGCTGAGCAAGGTCCGCGTTCCCTGGGCAGGCCGGGCCGAGGAGGACAAGGACGACCCGTCCGTCTGGGCCGTGACCTGCTTCGCGATCCGCGCCGGCTTCCGTAAGCGCGGCGTCAGCCGCGCGCTCGCCCGCGCCGCCGTCGACTTCGCGCGGAAGCGCGGCGCCCGCGCGCTCGAGGGCTACCCGATGCTCACCGAGCCCGGCAAGGAAATCGTCTGGGGCGAGCTCCACGTCGGCGCCCGCAGCGTCTTCGCGGACGCCGGCTTCACCGAGGTCAGCCACCCGACGCCGCGCCGCGTCGTGATGCGGATCGACTTCCGAACCCCGACCGAGGAGAGCCTATGACCGAGGCACAGCTGACGACGACCGAGCACGGCCTCGTCCCCCAGGGCGAGGGCTGGTTCGTCCTCAACGCCCGCGACGTGACCTGGGTGCAGAGCGAGGAGCGAGGCCAGGACACCGGCTTCGAAGGAGAGCAGGAGTGGACCGGGCTCGGCTTCCGGATCCACGTGCTCGAGCCGGGGCAGCGGAACGGCCTGTACCACGGCGAGCGGGGCCAGGAGGACTTCCTCGTCGTCGCCGGCGAGTGCATCCTCGTGATCGAGGGCGAGGAGCGCCGCCTGAAGGCGTGGGACTTCGTCCACTGCCCGCCGTGGACGAAGCACGTCTTCGTCGGCGCCGGCGACGGCCCGTGCGCGATCGTGATGGTCGGCAGCCGCGCGGGCGGCTTCGAGGTCGTGTACGCCGTCGACGAGACGGCGGCGAAGCACGACGCGAGCGTGCTCGAGGAGACCTCGAGCCCGGACGAGGCCTACGCCCGCTTCGGCCCGGAAAAGTTGACGGCGTACGCGGAGGGCTGGCTGCCCTAGCGGTGCGGCGCATATGCCCGACCTCGATCACGGCCCGGCGCCCGAGCCGGGCTTGGGCGGCAGCGAGCGCGCGTACGCGACGCCGCGCTCCGCCCAGCCTCGAAGCTGCTCGTCGTCGGCGACGTCCGCGGCGCCGATGCGCAGCCAGCCGCGCATCGGCTTGCCACGCATCTCGAACGGCTGCGCGCCCGTCGTGCGAAGGAGCTCGTCGGTCTCGTCCGGATCGACACGCACCATCAGTCCGCCCTGGCCGCTCGCGGCCACGGCCATGTTCCCGTCGATCAGGAACGCAAGCCCGCCGAACATCTCCATCTCGCCGAGGCCGTCCTCGCCCGCGACGAGACTGCGGATCCGGGCGGCGAGGTCCTCGTCGTATGGCACGCTGGGATCCTAGATCTGCACGAGGGTACACGGCGGTCGGCGACGACCGGCCTGCGGCGCGTCACGATTCGGCGTACGGTGCCGAGAGGCTCTTCGGCACGACCAGCGACCACGCGTCGAGCACGAGTTCCCGCAACTCGGCCTCGTCCAGCTCGGCCAGCCGCACGACCGCCCAGTTGTAGCGGAGGTCGGATTCGCGCGGGAGCATGAACTTGTGCGGCTCGGTCTCGACGAGCGCGTCCCGCCACTCCTTCGGGAAGGCGAAGCCGAGCAGGGTCTCGTCGCGCGAGCACGCGAGGTAGACGATCCGGCCGACCCGGAACTTGACGCGGCCCCGGACGAGCACCTCGGTCGACCGCGGTAGCGAGACCGCGATGGCACGGACGTCGGCGAGCGTTACCACAGCCCCAAGCCTAAAACGATCGGCGAGGATGGCGACCGATGCCCGCCGAGCCGTTCCCGCCGATCGAGCCGTACGACAGCGGCCTGCTCGACGTCGGCGACGGCAACCGCATCTACTGGGAGGCCTGCGGCAACCCTGAGGGGAAGCCGGCCCTCGTCGTCCACGGCGGCCCCGGCTCGGGCTGCGGCACCGGCAGCCGCCGCTACTTCGACCCGGAGCGGTACCGCGTGATCCTGTTCGACCAGCGCGGCTGCGGCCGCAGCCTGCCGCACGCGAGCGACCCGGCGACGGACATGTCCGTGAACACGACCCACCACCTGCTCGCGGACATGGAGCGGCTGCGCGAGCACCTCGGCGTCGAGCGCTGGCTCCTCTACGGCGGCTCGTGGGGCTCGACGCTGATCCTCGCCTACGCGGAGCGCTTCCCCGAGCGCGTCTCGGAGATCGTCCTGCTCGGCGTCACGACGACGCGCCCGTCGGAGACGGACTGGCTCTACCACGGGGTCGGCCGCTTCTTCCCCGAGCAGTGGGCGCGCTTCCGCGGCGGCGCTGCCGGAGGCGGAGCGCGACGGGAACCTCGTCGCAAGCCTATGCCCGTCTCGTCGAGAGCCCCGACTCCGAGGTGAGGACGAAGGCCACGTGGGACTGGCTCGCCTGGGAGGACGCCGTGATCTCGCTCGAGGCGAACGGCTCACCCGGCGCCTACAGCGACCGGCCGCCGGACGCGGCGCTCGCTTTCGTCCGCATCTGCACGCACTACTTCGCGCACGACGCGTGGCTCGAGGACGGCGAGCTGATCCGGAACGCGGGCGGGCTGGCCGGGATCCCGGGCGTCCTCCTGCACGGCCGTCACGACCTCGGCTCGCCGGTCGGCACGGCATGGGAGCTGGCCCAGGCATGGCCAGGTGCCGAGCTCGTCGTCGTCGACGACTCCGGCCACACGGGCAGCGACGCCATGCGCGAGCTGGCGCTCGCCGCGACGGCGCGCTTCGGCGCCTAGGCGATCTCGAGCGTCGGCTCGAGCCCGAGGAAGGCGCCGATCCGCTCCGCTTCCGCCTCGACACCGGCGCGCTCGGCGCGGCTGAGCTTCCGCGCCGGCTGCACCGTGAGCTCGATCCGCTTCGCGCTCTTCTTCCGGCCCCACACCCCCGCCGCGAGCCCGTCGACGAGCAGGAACGGCGTCCCCGCGGGACCCTCGTAGCGGCCCTTGCCGTGCGCCTTCACCTGCTCGCGCACCGCGGGCGGGACGAGGTGCTCGCGCTCGCGGAAGCCCATCACGTACGGGTCGTACTCCGGCAGCAGCCGCACCGATCCTGGCCCCGGCGGAGCCGAGCGCGACCTCGGGGACTTCGACGTCGACCTTCGCCGCCAACCACTCGCGGAACTGGCGCAGGCCGGCGGGCGCGAACGTCGTCGCGTACCGCCGCGCGACCTCCCGCAGCGCCTCGCCCGGCTCCCACGCGCGCTGCGGCCCGAGCCAGTCCTCGGCATGGACGAACGTCACCTTCGCGCCTTCGGGTGGGCCGAAACAGAGCAGACCGGCCGCAGCCGCGTCGCCGAGGAACCAGCCCCAGCCCGACGCGAGCCGCTCCCGCGGCTCCGGGCCGACTCGCTCGACGACCGCGTCCGCGAGCTCCTCGCGCGTCAGCCGCCGGCCGCGCAGCGCCTCCCCGATCGCGGCAGTGACCGCGGCGTCCTCTTCGGTGGCGACCGCCCGTCGCGCCGCCGTCCAGAGTCCGAGCTCGTCGGCCGGATGCAAATGCAACGTCCCGCGTAGCGTCCAGGTCTTCGCGAGCGAGCGCTCGCTCCCAGAGCGCCGAGCGGACGTCGGCCTGCGTGATCCCCTCGACCCGCGCGGCGAGCTGCAGCTCGGCCGAGCCCATCACCTGCGCGTGGATCCCGCAGACGTCGCGCACGACTTCGACGAGCAGCCCGGCGGGCGCCCGCTCGGCGAGGTGGCTGCGCGCGAGCCGCCCCGCGCGCACCGCGTCCCAGTCCACGCTAGGCGGCGGGCGTCGGCTCGTCGGCGAGCAGGATCTCCTTCAGCGTGTCGCCGCGCAGGCCGAGGCGCAGCGTCTCGAGCGGGATCACCTCCTCCGGCGCGATGTTGCCGAGGTTGACCTCGGCGCCGAAGTGCTTGACGAACCACGCCTGCGAGCTCTTCGACGGCGCCTCGAAGATCAGGTCGTGGAAGTCGATCTCGTGCGCGATCTCGTCGATCAGGCCCGTGCGCATGTCGCCGTCCTTGCGGAAGATGCCGGCGGTGCCGCCCTCGCGGGCCTCGGTGATCACCTTCCAGGCGCCGGCCTCCTGCTCCTCCTTGATCCACTCGACCCACTGGTAGGGCGCGAAGACGACGTCCGAGTCCTTCGAGCCGACCTCGGAGAGGACGGTGAAGTCGCGCGCGAAGTCGGCGATCAGCTCGAGCTTGCGCTCGCGCGGGATCTCGAGCGTGCCGTCCGAGATCTCGACGTGCGAGAAGCGGTAGTGCTCGAGCCAGCGCTTGAAGCCGTCGAGCTTGCCGCGGCCGTAGACCGCCTCGAAGAGCGTGCCGCCGCAGACGATCGGCGTCGTCGAACGAGCGGTAGAGCGCGATCTTCTTCTCGAGGTTGTTCGTGACGTAGCTCGTGCCCCAGCCGAGCTTGACGATGTCGACGTACTCGCCGGCGGTGTCGAACATCCCCTCGATCTCGCGGATGTTCAGGCCCTTGTCCATCACGTGCGTGAGCCCGCTCTCGCGCGGCTTCGCGGGCCGCGCGGGCAGGTCGAGGAAGTTCGGGTGCGGTTCGCCGTTAGAGGCGGGCATAGAGCTCCTTCAGTTTCTCCTGGGCGCTGCGGCCTGGACGTCGTGGTAGAGCGAGTTGCCGTGCGCGTCGATGCCGACGGTGAGCGGGCCGAAGTCCTTGACGCGGAACTTCCAGAGGCACTCGGGCATCAGCTCCTCCCACGCCACCTCCTCGATCTCCTCGATCTGCGTCGTCTCGAGCGCCGCGGCGCCGCCGACGATCGCGAAGTAGACCATCCCGAGCCGCTGCATCGGCTCGATCGCCTCGTCGGGGAAGCCGCCCTTGCCGCAGATCGCGCGGACGCCGTACTGCGCGCCGAGCGGCTCGGTGAAGCGCACCATGCGCGCGCTCGTCGTCGTGCCGATGCAGATCTTCTCGTAGCGGCCGTCGTCGAGCTTGCGCACGTTCGGCGCGGTGTGGAGCAGGAACGCGCCGGAGAGATCCATCGGCGGCTCGACGCCCTCGTCGAAGATCCGGATCTGCGTGCGGTCGCGGATGCCGATGATGTGGCCCTGGACGGTGACCTCGTCGCCGGCGCGGAGCTTCAGGATCTCCTCCGGGTCGGTGATCGGGAAGGTGACGCTCGTGGCTCGGCCATCAGAACTCCCGGTCGTAGTCGAGGGAGCCGTCGGGCGAGACGTGCACGGAGGCGCGGCGCGCCGCCCAGCACTGGTAGTTGACCGCGACGGGGTTCAGCGTCATGTGCGTGTCGGCGTGCTCGATGTGGCACTGGAGCACGGTCACGTCGCCGCCGAGCCCCATCGGGCCGATCCCGGTCTCGTTCAGGAGGCCGTAGAGCTCGTCCTCGAGCTGCGCGACGAGCGGGTCGGCGTTGCGCGTGCCGACCGGGCGCGCGATCGCCTCCTTGGCGAGGTACATCGCGTAGTCGGCGGAGCCGCCGATGCCGACGCCGACGATCCCGGGCGGGCACGGCTTGCCGCCGGCGCCGACGATCGACTCGAGCACGAACTGCTTGATCCCCTTCACGCCGTCGGCGGGGACGCACATCTTCAGGAAGCTCATGTTCTCCGAGCCCGAGCCCTTCGGCACGCACTTGACGTCGAGCCCGTCCCAGTCGGCGATGAACTCCCAGTGCACGATCGGCAGGCGGTAGCCGATGTTCGGGCCGGTGTTCTCGCGCGTGATCGTGTGCACCGCGTTCGAGCGCAGCGGGTGCTCGACGGTCGCGCGCGCGGTGCCGTCGCGCAGCGCCTCGTAGATCCGGGCCGGGTGGAGCGGGAAGTGCTCGCCGACGCGGCAGGTGTAGACGGCGATCCCCGTGTCCTGGCAGACGAGGTTCTTCTCCTCGTCCGCGATCGAGACGTTCCGGTGGATCGTCTGCGAGCACGCGCCGGCCGGTGACGGACGTCTCGCGGTCCAGCGCCGCCGCGAGCGCGTCGCGCAGGTCCTGCGGGATGTCCTTCAGCGCCCAGACGTAGAGGTGCGCCGCGGCGTCCTCGACGGCGTGCTGGAGATCGGTTCCGGTGACGGTGCTCATGCGCTCGCCTTCTCTGCGGCTGCTCGTCCGGCGCGCCGGCCGAAGACGACGCACTCGAGCAGGGAGTTGCCCATCATCCGGTTGCGCCCGTGCGTGCCGCCGGCGATCTCGCCGCAGGCGTAGAGGCCCTCGAGCGTCGTCTGCGGCGTCGGTGTCGATCATGAGGCCGCCGTTCTGGTAGTGGAGGACGGGGTAGGTGTAGATCTTCTCCTGCAGCGGGTCGATGCCCGCGCCGCGGTAGCGCCGCAGCATGTACGGCAGCGAGACCTCGGCGTCGGCCTCGGAGATCCGGGTCGTGTCGAGGTAGACGGCGGGGCGGCCGTCCTCGGTCTCGACGCCCTTGCCCTTCTCGACCTCGTCGAAGATCGCCTGGCTGACGACGTCGCGCGGGCCGAGCGAGTCGGTGAACTCCTCGCCGTCGGCGTTCAGGAGCACGGCGCCGTAGGCGCGCGTCGTCTCGGGGATCGAGTAGCCCTGCATCGTCTCGGGCCAGGCGCCGCCGTTCGGGTGGTACTGGAGCTCGTCGAGGTCGCGCGCCTCGGCGCCGAGGTCGAGCGCGATCCGCGTCACCTCGCCGGTCGCGTTCGGGTGGTTCGTCGAGAGCTCGCCGCGCTCCTCGGCCACCTTGAAGCAGCGGCCGCCCGCCGCGAGCACGACCGTGCCGGCGTCGAGCGACGTGCTCGCCGCAGGTCGCGCGCCAGCCGTGCTCGCGCTGCTCGAGCGCCGCGAGCGGGCTGTTCGCGAAGAGCGTGCCGCCGCCGGCGACGAACGCGTCGCGCAGCGCCTTCGTGATCGCGTGGCCGGTGCGGTCGCCGACCTGGAGCAGGCGCTTCGCCGACGCGCCGCCGCAGCGGGCGAGCCGGTAGCCGCCGTTCTCCCGCGTGAACTCGACGCCGAGCTCCTCGAGCCAGTGGATCGCGCCCTGCGCGTCGCCGGCGAGGATCTCGACGAGCCGCATGTCGGCGCTGTCGTGCGAGCTCTTGAAGATGTCGGCGGCGTGCTGCTCGGGCGAGTCGTCGTCGCCGAAGGCGGCCTGGATCCCGCCCTGCGCCTTCGCCGAGTTGCAGGCCTGGATCGAGCCCTTGGTCGCGACCGCCACGCGCGCGCCCGCGCGTTCGGCGGAGACGGCGGCGGCGAGCCCGGAGGCGCCGCTGCCGATCACGAGCACGTCGAAGGAGTCGCTCTGCGTCACGTGGCCAGGATACCGAATCCGCTAATGCACTGCATTAGTCATCGTTATCATCAGAAGATCGAGCGAAGCAGCTCCTCGACATCGGCGGGCGTGACGGGGCGCGGATTGGCCTTGGCCCCCGGGCGCGAGGCGACGGACTCGGCCACGGCGCTCGGCGCAGCCTCGGGTACGCCGAGGTCGCGGAGTCGGCGAAACCCGCCGAGCGCTGCCAGCTCCTCGACCTTCGCGGGCGCGTCGTCGGTGCCGAGGGCAGCCGCGAAGCGCGCGATCTGCTCGCCGGCGGCCGCTGCGTTGAAGCGCAGCGCCGGCGGCAGCGTGAGTGCGTTGAGGGCGCCGTGCGCGACGCCGTAGCGGCCGCCGAGACCCTGGGCGAGCGCGTGGCCGAGCGCCAGGAACGAGCCTGCGAGCGCGGCGCCCGGCGTGGCAGGCGCCGCGCAGGAGCTCCGTCCGCGCCTCGAGCTCGTCCGGCCGCTCGACGACCCGCGGCAGCCAGGTGCCGATCAGCTCCGCGCCCCGGAGCGCGTGCTCGTCGCTCTCCGGCGTGCGCTGGCCGACGTAGAGCGCCTCGGCGCAGTGCGCGAGGCGCGTTCAGCGCCGTGCCGACCGTGACCTCGACCGGGAGCCCGAGCGTCAGCTCGGGCATCGTAGACGATCGCGTGCAGGTTCGCGCCCGAGCCCCCGCCCCGCATCCGCCGGTCCGGGTCGCGGACGCCGTAGAACGCGCGTCCACTCCGCGCCGGAGTACGTCGTCGGCACCGACACGAGCGGCAGCCCCGTCGTCGGCGGAGGCGGCCTTCGCGGTGTCGATCGCGCTGCCGCCGCCGACGGCGACGAGGACGTCGTCGCGCCGTCCGGCACCTCGATGCCGGTGCGAGGGCACCTCCTCCCAGCGGCCGGCCGCGCCGGGCAGGATCGTGCGCGCCAGCGTCGGGCCGGCGACCGACGAACGGATGCTCGCCAGCGAGCGCCGGCAGCTCCTCGAGCCCCCAGCGGACGATCATGCCGGCGAGCCGCGTCGCGCGCGAACTCGACGAACGCGTCCGCGGCGCGAGTGGGCGTGCGCCCGGACGCGCGGGCGAGCGAGATCTCACGCTTCGCGTCGAGCCCCTCGACCCGCGCGGCGACGAGCGTGCCCGCCGCGAGCTCGGGCTCGACCGCCGAGCGCGAGATGAACGTGACCCCGTAGCCGGCCTGGACGGCGCTCCGCACCGACTCCTGCAGGCCGAGCTCGAGCCGCACGTCGAGGTCGCGCAGGCGCGTGCCGAGCGCGCGCAGCTCGTCCTCGACGATCTGGCGGACGCCTGCACCCTCCTGCATCACGATCAGGTTCTCGCCGCGCAGCTCGTCGAGGGTGACGGTGCGGCCCGCGAAGGCGATGACCGGGCGGGCAGACGAGGATCACCTCGTCGTCGAAGAACGGCTCGAAGCGGACAGCGCGGTGGCGGCGGGCCGCGCCGACGATCCCGAGCTCGAGCTCGCGCGCCGGCGACGCGCTCGACGACCGACTGCGTGTCGGAGACGGTCAGCGCGATCTTCGACGCCGGGGTGCTCGCGCTGGAACTCGCAGAGCAGCAGCGGCACGACGATCGCCGCCGGGCCCGTCGAGGCGCCGATCCGCGAGCTCGCCGCCGAGCTCGCCCTCGCCCTCGCCCGGCGAGCTCCGTCGAGCAGCTGCTCCTCGAGCGCGAGCAGCTTCTGCGCGCCGCGATAGAGCCGCAGGCCGGCCTCGGTCGGCTCGACGCGGCGCCCGGAGCGGTCGAGCAGCTGGACGCCGAGCCGCTTCTCGAGCCCGCGCACCTGCAGCGAGACGGCCGGCTGGGTGACGCCGAGCCGCTCGGCCGCCTGCGAGAAGCTGCGGCGCTCGACGACCGCGCAGAAGGCGGCGAGCTGGCGCGTGTCCATAAGCAGATCTTATAGGCTCGCTTCGCCGATGCGCGTCTGGATCGACATCACGAACTCGCCGCACGTGCCCTTCTTCCGGCCGCTGATCGCGCTGCTGCGCGCCGACGGGCACGAGGTCGAGGTGACGGCGCGCGAGTACGCGCAGACGCTCGAGCTGCTCGAGCTGCACGGGATCGCGCACGACGTCGTCGGCCCGCGCCACGGCGGCGCCGGCATCGCTCGGCAAGGCGCGCGCGCTCGCCGGCCGCCTCGCCGCCCTGCGCCGCTTCGCCAGGGCCGCGGCTTCGACGTCGCGCTCGCGCACGGCTCGCACGAGCTGACGCTGGCGGCGCGCAGCCTCGGCATCCCCAGCGCGACGGCGCACGACTACGAGTACGCGACGCTGCAGCACCAGCTCGGACTGCCGCGCAGCGACGCGGGTCGTCTTCCCCGAGGCGATCCCCGCCGAGCGGCTCGCCCGGCTCGGCGCGAAGCCGCCGAAGCTCCTGCGCTACCCGGGGATCAAGGAGGAGTACTACCTCGCCGACTTCGAGCCCGACCGCGCCGTCGCTCGAGGGCGTCGACCCGGACGCAGGTGCTCGCCGTCGTGCGCACGCCGCCGGAGGTCTCGCTCTACCACCGCCACGGCAACCCGCTCTTCGCCGGCGTGCTCGACCGCCTCGGCCGCGACGAGTCCGTGCACGCGGTCGTGCTGCCGCGGACCGCCGAGCAGCGCGACGGCGATCCGCGGCCTCGGCCTGCCGTCGCTGCACGTCCCCGAGCACGCCGTCGACGCGCAGAGCCTCGTCGCGCTCGCCGACCTCGTCGTCTCGGCCGGCGGCACGATGAACCGCGAGGCGGTCGCGCTCGGCACGCCCGTCTACACGACGTTCGCCGGGCCGACTCGGCGCCGTCGACGAGCAGCTCCTCCGCGAGGGCCGGCTGCTGCCGCTCACGTCCGCGGCCGGCGCTCGAGCTGCGCAAGCGCGCGCCGGCCGAGCGCGGAGCGCGCGCGGCGCGACCCCCGAGCACTGCTCGACTTCTGCTCTCGGCGCCGAGCAGGCAGTAGGATCTGCCGCTGCATACCTGCAATAGGGGGACGAAGGGGGATTCACATGCGGAAGGTATTTGCGCGCTCGCCGCTGCTCGCTGCCGGCGGTCGCGGCTGTCGTCGGCGGCCACGGCAAGCAGCGGCAGCCCCGGCTTCAAGACGGCGCAGGGCCCGATGATCGACCCGGTCGCCGCCGGCGCGACCTACGAGCCGATCATCACGGTCGGCGACACGCTGTCGAGCGGCTACATGTTCGAGTCGATCCCGGACGGGATCTCGCTCGACCTGAACGGCAAGGGCACCGTCGACCTCTACGTGAACCACGAGACCTCGACCGTCCCGTTCCCGTACAACGCGCGCACCGGCATCGGCTTCAACGACTTCACGAACTCGATGGTCAGCAAGCTGCGGCTGCACCAGAAGTCGGGCGGCGTGCTGAGCGGGAGCTACGTGATCCCGTCGGAGGCGAACTACCAGCGCTTCTGCTCGAACTTCATCGCGACCGAAAGAGCACGGGTTCGAGCGGCCGCTCCTGTTCACGAACGAGGAGGCGACCGACTTCGTCTACCGGACCGGTGACGCCTGGCCGACGGTGCCGGGCGACCCGGCCGCCGAGCAGGCCGGCGTCGTCGTCGCGTACGACGTGCGCAACGGCAAGTACAAGACGATCTACGGCATGGGCCGCCACAACCACGAGAACTCGGTGGCGATCCCCGGCTACGGCCATCCGGTCGTGCTCTCGGGCGACGACACGTTCACGAGCAACCCCGCGCAGTCGCAGCTCTACTCGTACATCGCGAGTAGCGGCGATGCGGTGTGGAACGACGAGGGCGCCCTGTACGGCCTCGTGCTCGACGACGCCGCGACGAACGACTACTACGACTATCCGGTCGGGACGACGATGTCGAAGTCCGGGACAGTTCAAGCTGATCCCGCGGGCGGCCGCGGTGGGCGACCAGACCGCGCTCGAGAACGCCTCGGACGCGCTCAACGTCTTCCAGTTCGTGCGCGTCGAGGACATCGCCTACGACAAGCGGCCCGGCATGAGCAACGTCGTCTACGTCGCCGACAGCGGCCGCGGCGCGACGAGCGCCGGCGGCAACGCGTTCACGTCGTCGAACGGCCGGATCTGGAAGCTCGTGCTCGACCAGAGCGACCCGACCAAGGTGACGAGCCTCTCGATCCTGATCGAGGGCGACGACAACCCGGTCAAGACGCTCGGCGAGATCCACCAGCCGGACAACCTCGAGACGACCCCGAACAGCCTCCTGATCCAGGAGGACCCGGGCTCGAGCCAGCAGTTCCCGTTCGGCTCGACCGACCCGAACGCGACGACGGCGCGGATCTGGCAGCACAGCCTCGCCACCGGCATGAACCGGGTCGTCGCCAAGGTGAACCAGTCGGCCGACGAGGGCCCGACGGACGTCGATGCGACTTCCGTGGGTAATCTCGGCGCCTGGGAGTCCAGCGGGATCGTCGACGCGTCGAGCGTCTTCGGCCCCGGCGCGTTCCTCGTGGACGTGCAGGCGGGCTCGCTCGTGATCACCGAAGAGGTGCGGGGCGGGCTCACCTACCAGCGCGACGGCGGCCAGCTCGGCCTCCTGCGCATTCCCGGCGCCTAGCCGGTTCGGCCGGCGGCCCGGGAGCGGTGTTTCCGCTCCCGGGCCGCCGGTCATCACCTCCTGGTCAAGCAACGTCCAGGGGGTCTGAACAATGCGAAGCAAGGTTCTGCGGACCGGGGTCGTCCTCGGGCTCGTGACAGCAGTCGCCGCGGTCGGCGCCGTGCGCAGCGGCGACGCGGCGACGTCGACGCCGGCGCTGCTCGAAGCCGTGGCGCCGGGGTCGCGATCTCGCCGATCCTGAGCGTCGGCGACAAGGTCGGCTCGTACACGTTCGAGTCGATCCCGGACGGGATCGCCGTCTCGAACCAGGGCAAGAACGTCCATCTCTACGTCAACCACGAGACGTCGACGGTGCCGTTCCCGGCCAACGTCAGCGACTACACCAACGCGATGCTCTCACGGGTCGTGCTCGAGAAGAAGACGCAGAAGGTGCTCCGCGGCGAGTACGTGATCCCGTCGTCCGCGAACTACCACCGCTTCTGCTCGAACTTCGTCGCGCACGGCAAGGAGAGGCTTCTCCCGCGCCAGATCCTGCTCACGAGCGAGGAGGCGACCGACAGTCGTCAACCGCACCGGCGAGGCGTGGCCGCGGCCCGCGCGGGCGCCGAGCAGGCGGGCGTCGTCGTCGCATACGACATGCAGGAACAACCGCTACAGGACGGTCTACTCGATGGGCCGCCACAACCACGAGAACGCGGTCGCGATCCCGGGCTACCGCTACTCGGTCGATCCTCTCCGGGGACGACACCTTCAACGCTCCGTCGTCGCAGCTCTACATGTACCTCGACCAAGGGCGCGGACGGGCTCATGAACGACGCGGGTGCGCTCTACGGCTTCAAGTCGGACGACCCCGCCGTGAACGACTACGGCGACCTGTCCGCTCGGACGACAGAGCACGTCCGGCAAGTTCGTGCGCGTGCCGGTGCCGGTCGCGCTGGGCGACCAGAACGCGCTCGAGAACGTGGTCGAACGCACAACGGCATCTTCCAGTTCATCCGCGATCGAGGACATCGCCTACGACCGCACGACGCCGAACGTCGTCTACTTCGCCGACACCGGTGAGCCGCGGGCGATCCCGGACGCGACCACCGGCAAGCTGCGGCGGGGCCGAGCGGGACGCACGGCCCGTATCCGAACGGCCGCATCTTCCGGATGGAGCTCGACCTGAAGCTCGCGACCACGGTCAAGAGCCTGTCGGTGATCGTCGACGCGGACGTGAAGGGCGCCGCAGGCGCCGGCGACGTCTCGCTGCTCCACAAGCCCGACAACATCGAGACGACGAAGAAGAGCGATCCTGATCCAGGAGGATCCGGGCTCGCAGAACCACTACGCGGCGTCGAACGCCGAACGGCACGACGGCGCGGATCTGGAAGTACGACCTGGCGACGAAGACGATGACGGTCGTCGCGAAGGTCAACCAGAAGGCGCTCGACCCGAACGCGTCCCAGGGCACTGGGAGTCGTCGGGGATCGTCGACGCCTCGGCGGCGTTCGGCCCGGAGTGGTTCTACACGAACGTGCAGGCCCACTCGGTCAACGTGCAGGAGGAGAAGCGGGGCAGCACCACCTACAAGCGCGAGGCAGGCCAGCTGCTCGCGATCAAGATCCCCGGTACGTAAAGAAGCTAGGCGGGCGAAATCTCGGAGGCGGGCGTCGCGTCTGGCGCCGCGTCCGTCTCCGGCTCGCCCACGTACTGCGGCTCGCGCACGATCGCGGCGAGGCGGCCGACGAGCTCGAGCGTCTCGCCCGCCTCGACCAGCGCGCTCGAGCTCGTCGCAGCTTGCCCTCGAGCCAGGCCCGGTCGACCGGCGGAGACGTCGAGCGCGCACGATCTTCGGATGCGTCGCTCGGCTTCCACGTCTCGCCCTGCCGCGAAGAGCTCCTCGTGGATCTTCTCGCCCGGGCCGGGCGCCGATGAACTCGATCGGGACGTCCACGCTCGGGCTCCTTGCCCGAGAGCCGGATCATGTTGCGCGCCAGGTCGAGGATCCGGACCGGCTCGCCCATGTCGAGCACGAAGATCCGGCCGCGGCCGCCGATCGCGCCGGCCTGGATGACGAGCTGCACGGCCTCGGGGATCGTCATGAAGAAGCGCGTCATCTCCGGGTGGGTCACCGTCACCGGGCCGCCCCGCGCGATCTGGCGGCGGAAGATCGGGATCACGCTGCCGGCCGAGTTGAGCACGTTGCCGAAGCGGACGGCGACGAACTTCGTCGGCACGTCGTCGCGCTCGCCGTGGGAGCCGACGATCCACTCGCAGAGCGTCTTCGACTGGCCGAAGACGCTGTTCGGGTTGACCGCCTTGTCGGTCGAGATGAGCACGAAGCGCTCGACGCCGTGCTCGACCGCGACGTCGGCGACGACGCGCGTGCCGAGCACGTTGTTGCGCACCGACTCGAGCGGGTTCGCCTCCATCAGCGGCACGTGCTTGTACGCGGCGGCGTGGAAGACGACCTCCGGCCGGTAGCGCTCGAAGACCTGCGCGCAGCCGCCTGCGGTTGCGCACGTCGGCGAGCACCGGCACGCAGGCCGGGAAGTCGCGCTCGTCGACGAGCTCGCGCTCGATCTCGAAGAGCGCGCTCTCGGCCTGGTCGACCATCACGATCCGCGGCGGCTCGGCGCGCGCGATCTGGCGGCAGAGCTCGGAGCCGATCGAGCCGCCGGCGCCGGTGACGAGCACCGTCTTGCCCGGCGACGTACGACGCGATCGCGTCGATGTCGACCTCGACCGGCTCGCGGCCGAGCAGGTCCTCGACCTCGACGGGGCGGATCTGGTTCGCGAGGTCGAGGTCGCCGGAGATCAGCTCGTGCAGGCCCGGCAGCGTCTTCACCGCGACGCCCTCCTCGCGTCGCGACGTCGACGATCCGCTGGCGCGCCTCGCCCGAGGCGGACGGGATCGCGATCAGGAGCTCGTCCGGACGGCGGTCGTGGAGGATGTGCGGCAGCTCGTCGGTCGTCCCGAGCACGCGGATGCCGTGCAGGCGCAGGTTCTTCTTGCGCGGGTCGTCGTCGATCAGGCCGATCGGCGTGTAGCCGAGCGCCGGCGTGCGCAGCATCTCCTTCAGCATCAGCTGCGCGGCGTCACCGGCGCCGACGACGATCACCTCCTTGCCGCGCGCGACGATCGAGCGGCCCTGCGGGCGCTCGATGATCGTGCGCGCGAGCATGCGCGAGCCGGCGACGAGCGCGAGGGTCAGCAGGCCGTCGATCACCCAGACCGTCCGCGGCACTGTCGGCCGCGTGCACGCTCGAAGAAGCTGAAGACGAGGAACGTGACGAGCGACGCGGCGACGACGCCGCGGGCGGCGCCCCACATGTCGCGCGTCGAGACGTAGCGCCACCAGCGGTTGTAGAAGCCGAAGAGCGCGAAGATCGACGAGCTTGATCACCGCGACGAGCCCGAGCAGCCCCCAGGAGACGTAGCACTCGTAGTAGAGCGGGAGGCTCGGTGTCGAAGCGGAGCCGGAACGCGAGGAACCAGGCGGCGACGACGATCGCCGCGTCCGCTGCGACCTGCGGCAGGCGGTGCCGGTTGATCGGGACGTCCTCACGCCCGCGAGGCGACGCCGACGACGGCACGGATCGACGTCGACGACCCGCTCCTGCTGCTCGGCGCGTGATGCCCGGCCCAGAGCGGCACGGAGAAGTTCTCGCGCGGCGGCGCGCTCGGTCTCCGGCAGCGCGCCCGTCGTCGTAGCCGAGGTAGCGCAGCGCGGGCTGCAGGTGCAGCGGCGGCAGGTAGTACTGGGCGTTCCCGATCTCCGCCTCGGTCAGCGCCGCGCGGATCCGGTCGCGCTCGGGCGAGCGGCAGACGAAGAGGTGGTAGACGTGCCCGGGCTCGTCCTCGGGGATCTCGCACGAGCTCGCCGAGCCCGAGCTCGGCGTAGCGCGCGGCCGCCTCGCGGCGCGCGGCCGTCCAGCCGTCGAGCTCGCGCAGGAAGATCCGCAGCGCCGCGGCCTGGATCTCGTCGAGGCGCGAGTTGTAGCCGACGTACTCGAACGTCTTCTTCGCCTTCGAGCCGTGGAAGCGCAGCATCCGGACGCGCTCGGCGAGCTCGGCGTCGCGGGCGGCGACGAGCCCGCCGTCGCCGAGGCCGAAGAGGTTCTTCGTCGGATAGAAGCTGAAGGTCGAGGCGATCCCGGTGCCGCGCGATGTCGGGCGAGCCGAACGCCTGCGCGGCGTCCTCGACGATCGGCAGCGCCGAACCCGGTGAGCTCGGCGAGCGGGGCGGGGCGGCCGAAGAGGTGCACCGGCATGATCGCCTTCGTCCGCTCGCGTGAGCTTGCGCTCGACGTCGGCCGGGTCGAGGTTCAGCGTCCGCGGGTCGATGTCGGCGAAGACCGGCGTCGCCCCGCGGCGCGCGATCGCCTCGGCCGTCGCGTAGAACGTGAACGCGGGGCAGATCACCTCGTCGCCGCGCCCGATCCCGAGCGCGTCGAGCGACGAGCACGAGCGCGTCGGTGCCGTTCGCGACGCCGATCGTCTCGGGCACGCCGAGATAGTCGGCCGCCTCCTGCTCGAACGCACGCGACGTTCGGCCCGAAGACGAACTGGCCGCTCTCGAGCACGTCCGAGAACGCCTGCTTCGAGCTGCGGGATCAGCGGCGCGTACTGCGCCTTGACGTCGACGAGCGCGATCTTCACGGCAGGGCAGTCTACCGAGGCTCGGCAGCGGCCTGCCGCGGCGCCGCAGCAGCTTCCAGGCCAGATAGCCGGCGCCGGCGACGATCGACGCGAGCGATCGCGTAGTCGACGTAGCGGAACGCGTGGTGGAAGTCCTCCCACCGGCTGCCGAGCGCCCAGCCCGACGCCGGCGAGCGCGAAGCACCAGAGCGCGCGAGCCGATCAGCGTCAGGACGGTGTAGCGCCGGAACGGCGCCTCGAAGACGCCGGCCGGGATCGAGACGAACGAGCGAACGACCGGCGTGATGCGGCCGAGGAAGACGGCCCAGTCCTCCCAGCGCTCGAACCAGCGCTCCGCCCGGTCGAGCTTCGCCTCGTTCAGGTGCAGCCAGCGGCCGTGGCGCTCGAGGAACGGCCGGCCGCCGTGCAGGCCGATCCACCAGCCGCCGATCGAGCCGAGCGTGTAGCCGATCGTGCCGGCGAGCGCGATCGCCGAGGTACGCCTCGAAGCCGGGATCGAGCCGCCAGCCGAAGAGCTGGACGTCCTGGCCGGCGAACGCGCCTGCCGCGACGGCGCCGCCGTAGACCATCACCGGCTCGCTCGCGGCCGGGAAGACCGCGTCGACCAGCATCAGCAGGAAGACGGCGTAGAAGCCGTAGTCGCCGACGACGGTCGTGAGGAGATCGGTGATCTCCGAGAGGATCGAGGCGACGGGCACCGCCGGGACGTTACCGGGTGCGGCGGCTTCTTCTTCGCGGGCGTCTTTGCCCGGATCACCCGGAAGGTCGGCGAGACGAGCTCGACGGCGCCGAGCTCGTTCGTGGCGCGGAAGCGGATCGCATAGCGCCCGTTGTAGGCCCGGAACTTGCCGCCTCGCAGCATCCCGTTCCAGCGTGCGACGAAGCGGCCGGCCGGCAGCCGGCGCACGGCGATCGTGGCGACGCGGACGCCGGACGCGGTCTCGACGGTCGCGATCAGCCGTGACGGGCCGCGTCAGGGTCACGCCGGCGTTGACCGTCTGCCTGGTCTTCGGCTTCAAGCGCACGACGAGCGAGCGGCGAGAGATCCTCGCGAACCCGAGCGTGTTGTTGACGGTGAATCGCTGCTGTCGTCGTCGAGGTGCGGCCGAGGTCGTCGGTCGAGCTGACGTCGAGCCGCCAGCGCCCTTCCGCCGGGGGGCCGGGCTCGGCGGGCGGTGCCGGGGTGACGGGCGGGGCCGGCGGGGCGGGCGGCACGGGCGGGACCGGAGGCGCGGGCGGTGCCGGAGCCGGCGGGAACGCGATCGGGTAGGTGCCGGGCTGCGCGGTCGACCGTCTCCGTGTAGGCGGCGGACGCCGTCCGGAGCGACGAGCGTCGCGGTGACCTTCGACGGCCGCACGACCTTGTACGAGAGCGCCCGCTGCTTCTCGGCGACGCCGTCCCCGTTCGGAGAGATGACGGCGTCGGGCGACGGCGCGTAGACGCCGTAGTAGGCGAGCTGGAGCGAGGTCGAGACCGCGCGCTCGCCACCGCGGTCGGACGGGCGGCTGAGCAGCTTGCCGTCGAACGCGAGCGACGACGAGCCGCCGCCGTCGAGCGCCGAGCCGGTGACGGCGCCGAGCCGGACGAGCGTCTGCGCGAGCTCGAAGTTGGTCATGCCGACGCTGTAGCCGGGCCGGCGGCCGTCGGTGACGACCATCAGGATCCGGCCGTCGGCGAGCTGGCCGACGGCGGTCCGGGGCGCGCGCGGCGCGAGCTGGCTCGAGCGTGAAGGCCTCCTGCGCGCGGAAGACGGGCCCGCCGCTGCGGACGAGCACGGGACCGCCGCCGACGGCCTGCGTCACGCCGGCCCAGTCGGGGCGGAAGATGATCCGCAGCGTTACGTTCGTCCCGGGCGGCGCCTCCTCGGCCAGCCTGGCCGCAGCCGTGCCGCGCGCGACGAGCACGGCGCCGCCGCGCGGAATCGGCGTGCCGCCGGCGCCGGAGACCTGGAGCACCGGCCCGGTGAGGTCGGTGTTCGGCGTCGCGGGCGGCAGCGGATGGATGACCGCCTCGACCACCCCGGCCTGAGCTCGGCGTCGCCGGCCCGTAGCTCGAGGTGAAGAGCGAGATCCCGTTCGGGCCCGGGACCTGGTTGAGGTCGTTCAGCGTCCGGCGCTGGCCGAGGCCCCGCCAGGTGCCGAAGAACTCGATCTTGCGGACGTCGAGCGCCCCTTCCGGGGTGGCGCCCACGCTCGAGCGGTCGCCGTACGGCGGGCTGTCGACGACTCCGTCGCGCATCAGCACGCCGCTCGGCCGGCCCGACGAGGCGTAGAAGTCGCCGTTGACGCCGACCATCGTCGCGCTCGGCGAGAGCCGCTTCTGCATCGTCGTCACGCGTTCCGTGCCCTGGATCGCCTCGTTCGAGAGCACCGGGCGGAGCGACGTAGAGCCCGGTCGGGCGCGGGCCGCGGACGACGTGGATCGCGACCGGCCCGTGCGGCGTGAACTGGACGCCCTTCTCGTAGGTCACGCCCGGCATGAGCGCCTTCGAGCCCGCCGAGGCGGGGGCGGCGACGATCAGGGCGAGGAGCCCACCGATGAGGAGTTTGCGAAGCACGACCCCGGCTCCGAGACTAGCCGAAGGCTCGGGGCACCTTTGCAGGGGTTAACCGAATCCGAACAGCGCTCAGCGGACGGGCTCGATCTCGCCCGAAAAGGCGAGGCGGCGGGCGGCAGCCCCGTCGGGGTCGTAGACCTCGACCAGGTACGGGACACCGCGGAAGGCGAGATAGACGCTCGTGGCCCCGCTCTCCTGCGAGACGGCGATCCCGTCGGCGCCCAGCCGGCGCGTCGACATCCGCGGGCTCCGGCCACGCTCGACGGCAGTCGCGTAGGCATCGTCGAGCGGGTAGGTCGCCACCGTCAGCGCCAGCCTGTCAGCGCCCGCGTCCGCCTCCGGCGCGAGGTACCGGACGTATGTACCCTCGCTCGTCGTGCTCAGCTCGAGCGAGCCCGACTCCGGCGGCCCGGCCCAGTAGATCGGCGCCTCCCGCTCGGCGGCGACGGCAGCGAGCTCCCCGGCGGTCACGAGCACCGGCTCGCCCGCCGCGAGTGGGTCGGCGGCCTCCTCGCGCATCAGCAGGTAACCCGCGCCGGCGCTCCCGGCGGCGAGGACGAGCATCGCGAGCCCGAGCAGGATTGTGCGGCCGCGCCGGCGCGGCCGCAGCCGCTCCTCCGGCGCCGGCTCGACCGGAGCCGGCTCGACCGCGACAGGCTCGGCGACCGCCTTCCTGGCCCGAGGGGCCTTTGCCGGCGCGCCGCTTGGCCGGCTGCCGCCTCGCCGGCGGCTTGGCCGGCGACCGCTTGCGTGCGGGCGGCTTTGACTCGCTCTCGGGTGCATCCACGGCTTCCGCTTCGGCGCCCGGCTGGAATCTCTTGCCTCGACGAGGCAAGGGGTGCTCACCCGGTGACGGCGTCGCGCTGGATCGAGTCGACCTTGACCGCGATGATCTTCGTGAACGTCGCGGTCGCAGCATCCGTGCTCCGGCACTTGACGACGATCGACCCGTCGAGGCGAACGTCCGCGTGAGCGCCATCGAGACGGTCATCGACCGTGTCGAACTTGAGCGCGTACTGGCCGATGTCGGTCATGCCATCCCCGGTATCCAGCGTGCAGACGACCACGGTGTTCGCGCCGGCGCCGCCACCCGTCGAGATCGTCGTCTTCGCGGAGATCGCGTAGGAGCCTGCGGCGACGTTCGTCATCGTCGCGATCGTCGTGTCGCTCGTTCCGACGGCCTGGCCGCCGTCGCGGTAGGCCTCGCGGGCGAACGACGTGCCTGACGGCCCCTGGGGGCCGGCTGCCCCTGCGGCCCGGCAGCCCCGGCCGCGCCCTGCGGGCCGGCAGGGCCCTGCTGCCCCTGCGCGCCCTGGGCACCCTGCGCACCCTGGGCACCCTGCGCACCTGCAGCCCCGGCGGCGCCGTTGGTGCCGGCCGGGCCCTGCGCTCCTGCCGGGCCCTGCGAGCCGGCGGGGCCCTGCGGGCCGGTGAGACCCTGCGGCCCCTGCGGACCGGCCGGGCCGGCTGTCCCTGGGCGCCGGACGCCCCGGCCGAGCCCTGCGAGCCTGCCGAGCCCTGCGGGCCGGCCGGGCCCTTGCGGCCCCTGCGGGCCGGCCGGGCCGGTCAGCCCCTGCAGGCCCTGCGGGCCGGGCGGCCCCTGCGGGCCGGTCAGGCCCTGCGGCCCGGCGGGACCCTGCGGGCCCTGGGCGCCGGCGGCGCCGTCGTCGCCGGCCAGGCCCTGTGCGTCCCTGGCGTCCCTGCTCGCCCTGCCCTGCGCCCGCCGGGCCGACCGGGCCGCGCGCGCCGTCCACGCCGGCTGCTCCGGCGGAACCGGCCGGTCCGCGCTCGCCGTCCGCGCCGGAACGCCCGGCGGCGCCGTCGAGCCCGTCCTTCCCGTCGACGCCGTCGATCCCGTCGGCTCCCGCCGGGCCGGGGATCCCTTGCGGGCCGATCGGGCCGGGCGGCCCTGCGAGACCCGCCGGGCCGCGCGCGCCGACGGGACCCGTCGGGCCGCGCTCGCCTTCCGAGTCGTCGCGCTGGGGCCGTGCCGTCTGCGCGTGCGCCTTGACGAGCGCGACGTTGCGCGATGCCGCCCGCTCGACCTCCGGCCGGGCGGCGCTCGCGAACGTGACGCCGCCAATGCCCGCGAGGAGGCCGACCGCCAGGACGGCCTTCAGGTAGAGCGCAGGGATGTTCGGGAAGCTCCGCATCGTCGATCCGAGCGCCGCGGAGCCGTTCCTTGGGCGCCGCAGCCCAGATACCACATATCGGCAATGTGGTCCCCGATCCGGAGTGCGACGATCACCCGATCGGGTGGTTCGCGCGCGCACCCTTCGCGGCGGTAATCACCCGGACGGGGGGAGGCCCGCACCCGCGGAACGACGATATGCGGAGCAGATGCAGATCGCAGTACCCCATCCGGGCGAGGACGGGGGGACCAACCGCGGGCGAGTGCTCTCGGCGCGCTCGTCCTGCTCTTCGCCGTCTACGTCGGCTGGCTGACGGTCGGGCCGGGCGCCGCCTCCGACTCGACCAAGTGGCCGTACAACTTCCTGCTCGCCGGAGCCGCCTTCGTCTGCCTGAGCTCGCCGCACCGCCGCGGCCGCGAGCGCACTGCCTGGCTGCTGCCTCGGGACGACGCTCTCGCTCTGGGCGGCCGGCGACTTCTACTACACGCTCTTCCTCGCCGGCCGGACGGTGAGCCCGCCGAGCGTGACCGACTCTTCTGGCTACCTCTCTACCCCGATCCTCTACGCGGGCATCGCCCTGCTCGTCCGCGCCCGCACGCCCACTTCGAGCGGAGCCTCTGGCTCGACGCGGCGCTCGGCGCGCTCGCGGTCGCCGCGCTCGGCGCCGCCGCCCTCTTCGGCCCCGTCGCTCGACAGCACCGGCGGCTCGCCGCTGACCGCTGCGATGAACGTCGCCTACCCGCTCGCCGACGGGCTGCTGCTCGGGCTCGTCGTCGGCGTCCTCGCGCTCACCGGCTGGCGGCTCGACCGCACCTGGCTCCTTCCTCTCCCGGCACCGGCAGTGCTCGCGCTTGCCGACAGCGCCTACCTCTACCAGGCGGCGATCGGCGACTCGAAGGCCGCCGCCGTCCTCGACGCCGGCTGGCCGCTCGCAATGGTGCTGCTCGCCGCCGCCGCCTGGCAGCCGGCCGGGCGAGCTCGGCGCGGTCCGCACAGAGGGCGCCCGGCAGCTCGCACTCCCGCTCGTCTTCGGGCTGACGGCGCTCGGGATCCTCGTCTACGGACAGTTCCACCAGCTGAACACACCGGCGGTCCTGCTCGCGGCCACCTCGATCCTTGCCGTGATCGCGCGGATGGGCCTCACCTTCCGCGACAAGCTGCGCCTGCTCGAGCACACCCGCCACGAGGCGCGGACCGACGCGCTCACCGGTGTCGGCAACCGGCGCAAGCTGATGACCGACCTCAGAGGACCGCTCGACGCCGGCCACACCGCGGTGCTGATGCTGCTCGACCTGGACGGCTTCAAGTCGTACAACGACACGTTCGGCCATCCGGCCGGCGACGCGCTGCTCGCCCGGATCGCCGAGAAGCTGACGGCCGCAGGTCGAACGGGAGGGCGAGGTCTACCGGATCGGCGGCGACGAGTTCTGCGTCCTGGCCACCGTTGCGCCCGGCGAGCGGAGCGGCTTCGCGGCCGCCGCGGCCGCGTCGCTCGAGGAGCACGGCGAGGGCTTCCGCATCACCGCGGCCTACGGGACACTCGGCCTGCCCGAGGAGGCGGCGACCGTCTCCGAGGCGCTCCGGATCGTCGACGCCCGCATGTACGACGAGAAGGACGGCCGCCGCGCCTCCGCCGGCCGCCAGAGCCGCGACGTCCTCCTCCGCGTCCTCTACGAGCGCGACGCCCGGCTGCAGGGCCACCTCAGCGGCGCTCGCCGAGCTCGTGCGCGCGGTCGGCGTGCGCATGCGCCTCTCGGAAGCGGAGCTGGACGACCTCGCGCTCGCCGCCGAGCTGCACGAGGTAGGCAAGCTCGCGATCCCCGATTCGATCCTGAGCAAGCCCGGCCCGCTCGAGCGAGGAGGAGTGGCGCTTCGTCCGCCGCCACCCGCTGATCGGCGAGCGGATCCTCTCCTCGGCGCCGGCGCTCGCCAAGGTGGCGGGCATCGTCCGCGTCGTCCCCCGAGTGGGTGGACGGCAGCGGCTACCCGGACGGGCTCGCGGGCGAGGCGATCCCGCTCGGCGCCCGCATCGTCGGCGCTGCGTCGCCTATCTCGCGATGACGTCCGACCTCCCCTACCGCGCCGCGCGGACGCCGGACGAGGCGGTCGAGGAGCTGGAGCGCTGCTCCGGCACGCAGTTCGACAGGCAGGTCGTCGACGCGCTCCTCGGCGTGCGCGCCGACCTCGCGCCGTCGCTCGCCGTCGCCTAGCCCTTCCTGGCGCCGCAGGCGGCCGCTCAGCCTCCCGGACCGCTAGTTTGAGGGCATGAGCGCCGCCGCCGAGTCGCGCACCGCCCTCGTCGAGGGGCTGATGGCGCGCTTCCCGCACATCCCGCGCGAGGCCGTGCTCAAGGAGGATCTCCTCCGCACCGGGATCGCCTTCGACGAGTCGGCGCTGACCGACAACCTCGAGGGCGAGGTCAAGCCGAAGTCGTACTTCATCTTCTCCTTCGACCAGAAGCCGCTCGCCGAGCTCGGCGCCGCGGCGATCCGCCGCCCGCCGGAGGAGATCGCGCTCACCGGCGGGCCGTACGAACTGCGGCGGACGATCGTCTCGGTGCGCGTCAACCCCTCCTCGCCGTACGGGATCGCGCTCGGCGAGGACGGCGCGCTGCGGCTGCGCCTCGACGGCCGCGACATCGCCGATGTCGGCGCTGCCGCCGATGCCCGAGTACTACCGCCACGCGCTCGCGAACGGCAAGACGGTGATGGAGACCGCGCCCGACGATCCAGTGGGGCTACCTGATCTACCTGACCGTGCTCCGCCTCTGCCAGTACTTCGGCGCGAAGGAGGAGTGCCAGTTCTGCGACATCAACCACAACTGGCGCCAGCACAAGCGGGAGGGGCGGCCGTACACCGGCGTGAAGCCGGTCGAGGACGTGCTCGAGGCGCTCGCGCTGATCGACCGCTACGACGTCGACCGCACGAGCAAGGCCTACACGCTCACCGGCGGCTCGGTCACGAGCACGGTCGACGGGCTCGCCGAGGCCGACTTCTACGGCCGCTACGCGCAGGCGATCGAGGAGCGCTTCCCGAACCGCTGGATCGGCAAGGTCGTCGCGCAGGCGCTGCCGAAGGCGGACGTGCAGCGCTACAAGGACTACGGGATCACGATCTACCACCCGAACTACGAGGTCTGGGACGAGCGCCTCTTCAAGCTGATCTCGCCGGGCAAGGAGCGCTACGTCGGCCGGGACGAGTGGCACCGGCGGATCTTCGACGCGGCCGAGGTGTTCGGCGCCCGCTACGTGATCCCGAACTTCGTCGCCGGCGTCGAGCTGGCGAAGCCGTACGGCTTCGCGACGGTCGAGGAGGCGATCGCCTCGACGACCGAGGGCCTCGACCACTTCATGAGCCGCGGAATCACGCCGCGCTTCACGACCTGGTGCCCGGAGCCGACGACGCCGCTCGGCCGCGACAACCCGGACGGAGCGCCGCTCGAGTACCACATCCGCCTGCTCGAGGCCTACCGCGAGACGCTCGAGCAGCACGGCCTCAAGCCGCCGCCGGGCTACGGCGTCGCCGGGCGCCGGCAACGCGGTCTTCTCGGTCTCGCTCCTTCATGGACACGCTCGCCCCGGAGGTCGTGACCGAGGAGGAGGCCGTTCCCGCATGACTCGGATCTCCGTCGACGAGGCGCGCGAGCTCTGGCTGCACGCATCCGACGAAGAGCTGAAGCGGCTCGCCGGAGCGACGCGCGCCCGCTTCCACGAGCCCGACCGCGCCACCTACATGGTGATGCGGATCATCAACTACACGAACGTCTGCGTCGCCCAGTGCGACTACTGCGCCTTCTACGTGCTCCCGAACCAGGAGGGCGGCTACGTGCTCTCCCGCGACGAGGTGTTCGCGAAGATCGACGAGCTGCTCGAGGTGGGCGGCGACCTCGTCGCCTTCAACGGCGGCTTCAACCCGAAGCTGCCGCTCGAGTACTACTGCGACCTCTTCGCGGCCGTGCGCGAGCGCTACGGCGACCGGGTCGAGTTCTACGCGCTGACGATCGCCGAGTTCGTCTACCTCGCCGACCGCGCGAACCTCTCCTACGCCGAGGCGGCCGCGCGGCTGCGCGACGCGGGCGTGCACTGGGTCACCGGCGGCGGCAGCGAGATCCTCACCGAGGACTTCCGCAAGCGGCACGCCAAGTTCAAGTACACGGTCGCCGACTACTTCGAGGCGCAGCGCGCGATCGTCGAGAGCGGCATGCGGACGACGGCGACGATGGTGATCGGCTTCGACGAGACGCTCGAGGAGCGGCTCGAGCACCTGCAGCGGACGCGCGACTTCCAGGACGAGACGGGCGGCCTCTTCTCGTTCCTCTGCTGGACGTACAAGCCGTACGGGACCGCGTTCGGCGGCCGTGAGATCTCGCCGCAGGAGTACTGGCGCTGGCTCGCGCTCTCGCGGATCTTCCTCGACAACGTCAAGCACATCCGCACGTCGGTGCTGACGCAGAACGAGGACGCCTTCCGCGCGCTCGACTACGGCGCCGACGACTTCGACCTGCCGATCGAGGACGAGGTGACGCAGAAGGCGGGCGCGACGATCGAGCTCGACCTCGAGGGCCTGCTCGCCGTCCCGCGCGCGCTCGGCTACCGGGTCGAGTACCGCCGCGCCGAGCGGCCCGCCGCGCTCGTCTAGTGGCGTTCGGCGAGCACGCGGCCTGGTTCGCGTTCACGACCGACCGCTTCGACCACTCGTCCGAGCCGCCGCCGGTGGCGAACGCCGGCAACCGGTTCTACGGCGAGGACGTAGCGTCGTTCGTCGCGGACGGGCTCACGGCACGCGGCCTCGACGCCTCGTTCCTCGACGAGGACTGGGGCTGGCAGACCCACGCGGCACGGCCGGACGGAACGGTGCTCGAGGTCTCGATCTACCACGACCCGGACGAGGTCGGCGAGGACGAGTGGGCGCTGATGGTGCGGTCGCTCCGCAAGGAGCGGAAGCTCGGGATCGCGCTCCGGCGCACGACGCGTACGTAGCTCGGCGAGGGTGCGCTCGCCTGGGCGAGTGTCCGTCACGCCTGAGCCCTAGACGCGCGTCGCGCTCGGGGTGACGAAGCGCAGCTCGGGCACGTGCTCGAGCTCGCCGACGTCGCGGGCCATCTCGAGGAAGGTGTAGAAGCCGGCGCGCTCGCGCGGGCCGAACGAGTAGCGGAGCTTCTCGAAGTACCGCGCCAGGTAGCCGGCCGGGTAGCCGTAGCGCACGCTCGCCTCGCGGGCGAGCACGTCCGGCTCCGCGCGGGCGAGACGCACCGAGGCGACGAGCGAGTGCTCGAGCTCGGCGACGCCGTCGGCGACCGGGTCGGGCGCGGCCCAGACGGCGAAGACCATCGGCAGGCCGGTCTTCTCGAGCCAGAGCCGGCCGAGGTCGTAGTGCGGCGTCGGGTCCTCGAAGGCGCTCTTGAGCGCGGCATCGCCGATCAGCAGCTTCGCGTCCGCCTCCTCGCCGAGCGGCACGTGCTTCGCGCCAGGGAGCAGCACCTTCGCGAGCACGACCGAGGTTGCGCTCTCGGGGGTCACGGCGATCGAACGGATCTGCGGGAACGGGATCCGCGAGACGAGCTGGATCGAGTCGACGGCGCCCTCCGAGGAGACGCACATGCGCGGCAGGATCCGCAGCGCGGAGGCGTGGCGGGCGTACTCGATCGACGAGATCGGCGCGAGATCGAGCTGCCCGTCCAGCAGCATCGCGTTCAGCTCGGTCGGGACGCCCTGCACCTCCTCCACCTCGGCGTTCAGCCGGTGGAAGACAGGCGCCATGTTCACGTAGCTGATGCGTCCGAGCCGGATCATCCCTACCGCTTTCGGTTGACGACCGCGTCCGCGAGCGACTGGAGCTCCTCCCGGTGGAGGCTCCCGTTCAGGCTCTCGCGTGCTTGCCCAGCGTAGTCGAGGGCAATCTCCCTGGAGCGCTCGAGGGCGCCCGTCGCCGCGACGCGGACGAGCGCGCCCGCGACCGGGCCGCCCGCGAGCGCCGCTCGCACGACCTCGTCCTCGCGCGCAGCGAGCAGCAGCGGCAGCGTCGGGGTGCCGTCGCGGAGGTCGGTGCCGGCGACCTTGCCCGTCTCGATCGTGTCCCCCGCGCAGTCGAGGATGTCGTCCGCGATCTGGAAGGCGATCCCGAGCTTGAGCCCGAAGCGGCCGAGCGTGCCGCCCGAGCCGAGCGAGCAGGCGGCCTCGAAGAGCTTTCCCGTCTTGAGCGCGCACCGCTCGAGATACGCCTCGATCGTCGTGTCCGGGTCGTGGCGCTGGCGGCGCTGCAGCGCCTCGCCCCGGGCGAGGCAGAGGGAGGCGTCCGCGAGCACGGCGACCGCCGCGAGATCGCCTGCCGCCGTCAGCTCCGCGAACGCACGCGCGAAGAGATAGTCGCCGGTTGCGCGCGCGGCGTCGGCGCCATGCGCGGCCCAGGCCGCCGTCCTGCCGCGCCGCACCTCGGCGCCGTCGATCAGGTCGTCGTGCACGAGCGTCGCCATGTGCACGAGCTCGACCGCGACCCCGGCCGCGACGGGCGCCGGGGCGTCCGGCGGCGCGCAGAGGAAGGCGAGCAGCGGGCGCAGGCGCTTGCCGCCGGCGGCGAGCGCGTCGGCGCCGACCTCGGCGACCCGGCCGCCGTGCGACGCGACCGCAGCGGCGAGCCGCTCCTCGACCTCGTCCATGTAGAGGTCGAGACCGGGGAGCGCGCGGACGTCCTCGAGCGTCGTCACGCCGAGGTACCGGTCTGGGCGGTCCCGGTGTGGAGGGCGACGATGCCGCCGCCGAGCCGCCGGTAGGTCACCTCGGCGAACCCCTGCGCACGCAGGAGCGCGGCGAGCTCGTCCGGGCCGGGAAAGCGGCGGACGCTCGCGGGGAGATACGTGTAGGCCTTGCCACCGGGGAGAATCTTGCCCGCGAGCGGGATCAGCACGTCGAACCAGAGCCGGTAGAAGACCTTGAGCGGGCCGCGCGGCTTGGTGATCTCGAGCACGCCGAGCCGGCCGCCCGGCCGCAGGACGCGGCGCAACTCCGCGAGCCCGCGCTCGAGGTCGGCGACGTTGCGGACGCCGAAGCCGACGGTGGCGGCGTCGAAGGACGCGTCCTCGAAGGGCAGCTCGAGCACGTCTCCCTCGACCCACTCGATCGCGCCGTCCTTGCGCCGCGCGCGCTCCAGCATCCGCGGCGAGAAGTCGAGCCCGACGACCTCGCGCGCGCCGCCCGCCTTCGCCGCGACAGCGAGGTCGCCGGTGCCGCAGCAGGCGTCGAGGACACGGTTCCCGGGCCGGACGACCGCGCGCACCGTCAGCCGCCGCCAGCGCTGGTCGAGGCCCGCCGTCATCACCCGGTTCATCAGGTCGTAGACCGGCGCGATCCGGTCGAACATCGAACGGACGCCCTCGGCGGGGAGCGTGCCCGACTTGTGGGTCACTGCCCCCACCGCTTCGTCAGCGTGTGCTCCAGCCCGAGCTGGTCGAGGATGCGCGCGACGACGAAGTCGACGAGATCGTCGATCGTCTCGGCGCCGTGGTAGAAGCCGGGCGCGGCGAACATGATCACGGCGCCCGCCTGCTGCAGCGTCGCGAGCCCATTCAGGTGGATCAGCGAGAGCGGCGTCTCCCGCGGGACGAGCACGAGCTTGCGGCCCTCCTTGAGCGCGACGGACGCAGCGCGATGGATCAGGTTCGCCATCGCGCCGGTCGCGAGCGTGCCGACCGTCGACATCGAGCAGGGGCAGATCACGTACGCGTCGACCTTCGCCGAGCCGGAGGCGTACGGGCTCTTGTAGTCGCTGACGCCGTAGACGGTGACGCCCTCGGCACCGCCGGTGAAGCGCTCGAGCACGTCCTCCCGCGGCAGTGTCGCGTCGCCGTACAGCTCGGTCGCGAGCACCTCCACCCCGGCGGCAGACGCGGCGAGCCCGACCTCGCAGCCGGCATCGGTGAGCGCGCGCAGCAACCGGACGGCGTACGGAGCGCCGGACGCGCCCGTCACGCCGAGGAAGACGTTCATGGGCCTAGCCCTTCGGGCCCTTGGAGGCGTCGAGGAAGGCGCCGAGCTTGGCCAGGTTCTCCTCGCCGAGGCCCGCGTACGGGGGCATCACGTTGTTGCCGAACTGGCTCGGGTTCGAGACGTAGGACGAGAAGTAGTCGACCCCCTTGCTGCCCGCGCCGATCTCGGAGAGGTCCGGGGCGCCGAGGTTGCTCGCGCCGGTGCCGAGATAGACATGGCACTGGGCGCAGCCCGACCTGCGCGAAGACCTCCGCGCCGGCGAGCGCTTCCTCGTTGTCCGCGAAGCCCTGCCGCTCGGCCCACGTCGGCACCACCTCGCGGAGCTCCGAGCCGAGCGCCTCCTTCGCCGTGGCGCCCTTGTAGGTGAGCATCGCCCATCGCGAGCACGACGATGATCGCAGCCACGATCGCGACCGGCCGGCGCGGAGAGCCGTCGCTCGCGACGGAGGTCGATGAACGGCAGCGCGATCAGGATCGCAAGCAGGATGTTCGGGCACGCCGACCGTGCCGAGGACGACCGACTCCGGCCACTTGAAGATCCGGAGCAGATAGAAGAGGAAGTAGAAGAACCAGTCCGGCCGCGGGACGAAGTCGATCGTGCCCGGGTCGGCCTTCTCCGTGTAGTGCGGGCCGAGCCAGCCGGGGTCGTCCGATCCCTCGGCGGTGAAGTACCAGACGCACGTGAGGCCGATGATCACGGCCACGACGACGAGGCTCATCACCGTGTCGTGGAACATCGCGTGCGGGAAGAACGACTTCCCGTCGCGTCGACGTCCTCCTTGTAGCGCTTGTGCTGGGCGCGCCGCTCCTCGATCCGCCGGCTCGCCATCTAGCGCTCGCCCCCGTTGCGGCCGCCGTGCCGGAGCAGGCCCTGGCGTCCACCGGTGGGCTTCGCCGGCTCGTCGCGATCGCGGCCGGCGGCGTCGCCCGACCACGGCGGCGAGGTGACGCCGAGGCGGATCACGAGGTACAGGTGCAGGCCGATCAGCCCGAAGATCGCGCCCGGGATCGCGAGCATGTGCAGCGCGTAGAACTTACTCAGCGTGTCGGCCCCGATCTCGGCGCCGCCCGAGAGGAACTGGGCGAGGAACGGCCCGAGGAAGGGCGCGGTGCCGTTGAGGTTGATCCCGACGACGGTCGCCCAGTACGCGGTCTGGTCCCAGGGCAGCAGGTAGCCGGTGAAGCCCTCGAGCATGCCCATCGCGAGCAGCAGCACGCCGATGATCCAGTTCAGCTCGCGCGGGTACTTGTAGGCGCCGAACAGGAACACGCGGGCCATGTGGAAGAACATCAGGATGATGAAGACGCTCGCGCCCCAGCTTGTGCATGCCGCGGACGAGCCAGCCGAGCGTGAGGTCGTTCGTGATGTACTGGATCGACTGGTAGGCGGTGGCCGGGTCCGGCTTGTAGTACATCGCGAGCATCGACGCCGGTGATCGCCTGCACGAGGAAGGCGGTCAGCGTCGCCGAGCCGAGCGTGTGGAACCAGTTCGTGTCGCGCGGCACCTTGCGGAAGAGGAAGTACTTGACGCCGCCGACGAGGCCCGAGCGCTCCTCGAGCCAGTCGAGCGGGTAGAGAGCGGCGGCCTCGAGCTGGGCGCGGCGGGCGGACTTCGCGCGCCATTAGCCTCGGCACCTCGATCGGGTAGAGCCAGCCGGAGACGCCGTCGACGTGGACGCCCGGGCACGGCGCGGCCGTACTTCTTGATCCGGGCGCGGCGCCGGCGCCCTCGACCTCGGAGACGGAGTAGAACTTGCCGAGGAAGAGCTTGCCGTCGCGGATCGAGAACTCGGCGCGGTCGAGCGCGCGCACGGGCGGGCCGGCGGTGCGGTTGCCCTCGGTGTCGTACTGGCCGCCGTGGCACGGGCAGCCGAAGCCGGTCGGCGAGACCGGCGTCAGCTCGACGTCCTGCTTGCCGACCGTCTGCTTCGCCTCCTCGTCGATGAGGCCGTTCGGCTGCACCGGGCAGCCGAGGTGGGCGCAGCGGGAGTAGAGCGATCGTGAAGCTCGGCGACGCCCTCGATCAGGCCGTTGTTGCGGATGAACATCGTCCGGCGGGTGACCTCGCCCACCTCCGGATCCTCCATGTAGGTCGCGATCACGAACTCCCCCTCGGGGAAGTCGTCGAGCGGCCCGAGGTCGACGTCCTGTTCGTCCTGGCTCGACGAACGACGGCAGGACGGCGAAGCCGAGCACCGGCACGGTGATCAGGCCGCCGATCACGCCGCCGAGGCCGAGCGTGGCGGCGGAGAGGAACATGCTGCGCGGGTAGGTGGCGATCTCGTCCTCGCGCATCACGGGCATCGCGTCGCGGCCCTCGGTCGCGCGCTCGCCGCTCGGGCCGCGGCGGCGCGCGCCTCGGGCTCGACGTGACCGGCGGGAGTCCGCACCGGGCCGGTGACGTCGCGGATCCAGAGGAAGCCGAACCCGATCGCGATCACGGCGCCGACGACGGCGACGATCGTGCTGACGACGAGGCCGGTCAGGACGAGCGCGATGCCGACGGCAAAGCCGATCGGCCAGAGGCTCGGCGGTGGCAGATGAGGCTCCTCGTGTGCTCGCTCAAGTGTCGTGGATTCAACCCCGGCGCTACACGCGCTGTCAACGACGTATCAGCTGCCGCAACCCGCGGCGAGTGCCATTCTGTACCACGTTCGTGTCACCGTGCGCCGGTATCCCGTACTCGGCCCAGCGCCGGTCGACCAGATCGCGGATCTCGGCGCTCATCTCGATCTCCTCCGGCCACTCCCGCGTGCCCTCGTCGGCGCCCTTCGCGGTCGCGTCGATCCCGATCTTGCCGCCGAAGAACTGGAGCGTCGGCGCGTGGTCGAGGTGGTCGAGCGGCCCCTCGGCGATCACGACGTCGCGCTTCGGGTCGACGTTGGCGCCGACGTAGAAGAAGACCTCCTCGTAGTCGTGCACGTTGACGTGCGCGTCGACGACGACGACGGCCTTCGAGAGGCTGAGCATCCCGAGCCCCCAGATCGCGTGCATCACCTTGCGGGCGTGGCCGGGGAACGCCTTCTGATCGAGACGATCACGCAGTTGTGGAACGCGCCGGCGACCGGCAGGTCGTAGTCGACGATCTCGGGCACGGTCATCCGGATCGCGGGCAGGAAGATCCGCTCGGTCGCCTTGCCGAGCCAGGCGTCCTCCTGCGGCGGCTTGCCGACGACGATCGACGGATAGATCGCGTCGCGGCGCATCGTGATCGCCGTGACGCGGAAGACCGGGAACGGCTCGGGCGGCGTGTAGTAGCCGGTGTGGTCGCCGAACGGCCCCTCGTCGCCGAGCTCGCCCTTCTCGATCGTAGCCCTCGAGCACGATCTCGGCGTTCGCGGGCACCTCGAGGTCGACCGTCTTCGCCCTTGACGAGCTCGACCGGCTCGCCGCGGAGGAAGCCGGCGAGCATCAGCTCGTCGATGTGCTTCGGCAGCGGCGCGCTCGCCGAGTACGCGGTGATCGGGTCGAGCCCGAGCGCGACCGCGACCGGGATCCGCCCGTCGGTGGCGAGGTAGTCGGCGCGGCCGTCCTTGTGGATCTGCCAGTGCATGCAGGTCGAGCGCGGGTCGATCTCCTGCATCCGGTACATGCCGACGTTGCGCGACGCCGGTGCGCGGGTCGCTGCGTGATCACGGCCGGCAGCGTGATGAACGGCGCCGGCGTCGCCGGGCCAGCAGCGCTGGATCGGCAGCACGCCGAGGTCGACGTCGTCGCCGGTGAGCACGATCTCCTGGCAGGCGCCGCTGCGAGACGGTCTTCGGCAGCGAGTCGGCGATCGACTTCAGCTTCTTCAGGCCGCGCACCTTGTCGACGAGCCCCTGCGGCGGCTGCATCTCGAGCACGTCGGCGAGCTTGCTCGGCGACGTCGTCGAGCCGCTCGACGCCGAACGCGAGGCACATCCGCCGCTCGGTGCCGAACTGGTTGATCAGCAGCGGGATGGCGCGCGCCCTTCGGGCGCTCGAAGAGGAGCGCCGGCCCGCCGGCCTTGCACGGTGCGGTCGACGATCTCGGTGACCTCGAGGTCGGGATCGACCTCGGCGGAGACGCGGACGAGCTCGCCCTCGCGCTCGAGCAGCGCGATCCACTCGCGCAGGTCGCCGGGCGGGAGCCATCGCCGCCAGTCTAGGCGGAGCGGCGCGGCTACGCTCGGCGGCGGCGGTGGCCGGCCGCAGTGCGCGACGCTCGCCGAGCGCGATCACGGCGAGGAAGATCAGGCCGACGATCGAGCATCCCGTGGATGACGTTGCGGCCCTCTTCGGCAGCGTTGGCGAGCAGCCAGGCAGATCACGGCGCGAGCTTACTCTACCCGTCCGGCGTGCGCCGCGAGCGCGCGCGTCGACCGCCGTCGTCGTCCGGCGCGCCGCCGAGCCGGCGCGACGGCCGCGACCCACGCGTCGCCGTCGCCGGCGCGCGCCGTCGGCACGCAGGTGCAGCGCAGGGGAGATCAGCTCGGCGAGCGCGGCGACCGCGTCGACGCTCGCCGGCGTCGGCGACGCGGACGAGGCCGTGCGCGTAGAGGTAGTCGCCGAGCAGCAGCGCCTCGTCCGCGTCGGGCGGCGCGAACAGCCGCGGCCGGCCGTAGTGGACGAGGTACGCCCTCGTAGATCGTCTCGAGGCCGAGCGCGAACCGCTCGGGCGCGAGCGGCGAGAAGACCGGCTCGCGCTCCGGCGTCGGCGCGGAGCGCCTCGCCCCAGAGCGGGCTCTCGGCGGCCGCCTCGGCGGCGATCGCGTCGAGCACGTCAGTCGCGGAAGAAATCGCCAACCGCCTCGATCGTCCGCTCGATCTCGTCGTCGCCAGTGCGCGAGCGAGGGGAACAGGCACTCGAACTGGCGACGGCGCCACGTAGATGCCGCGCTCGAGCAGGTGGCGGAAGAGCGCGCCGTAGCGCTCGGTGTCAGCGGCCTGCGCATCCTCGAAGTTGCGGATCGCGCCGTCGGCGAGGAAGAGCGTCAGCATCGCGCCGACGCGCTGCACGCGGCCGAACGGCGTCGAGCCCGGCCTCGAGCAGCGCGCCGCTTGCCGCTCGAGCTCCTCGTAGACCGCGGGGTCGCGCAGCCGGCGCAGCACCGAGAGCCCGGCGGCCGTCGCGAGCGGGTTGCCGGAGAGCGTGCCGGCCTGGTAGACGTCGCCGGCCGGCGCGAGCCGCTCCATCACGTCGGCGCGGCCGCCGAACGCCGCGAGCGGCAGGCCGCCGCCGACGATCTTGCCGAGGATCGTCAGGTCGGGGATGCACGCCGTAGCGCTCCTGCGCGCCGCCGCGGGCGACGCGGAAGCCGGTGATCACCTCGTCGAAGACGAGCAGCGCGCCGGCCGCGTCGCAGAGCGCGCGCAGCGCCTCGAGGAAGCCGGGCGCCGGCGGGACGACAGCCCATGTTCCCGGCGACGGGCTCGACGATGATCGCCGCGAGCCCCTCGCCGTAGCGCTCGACGGCGGCGGCGACGGCGTCGACGTCGTTGTAGGCCGCGACGATCGTGTCGCCGGTCGACGCCGGTCGGCACGCCCGGGCGACGACGGGATCCCGAGCGTCGCGAGGCCCGAGCCCGCGCTCGCGAGCAAGCGCGTCGGCGTGGCCGTGGTAGCAGCCGGCGAACTTGAGCACGCGGTCGCGGCGGGTGAAGCCGCGGGCGAGCCGGATCGCGCTCATCGCGGCCTCGGTGCCCGAGGAGACGAGCCGCACCATCTCGACCGAGGGAACGGCGTCGACGATCTCCTCGGCGAGCTCGACCTCGCGCTCGGTCGGCGCGCCGAACGCTCGTGCCGCGCTGCGCCGCCTCGCGCGACCGCCGCGACCGTCTCGCGGTCGGCGTGCCCGAAGAGGAGCGGCCCCCAGGACTCATCACCCAGTCGACGTAGCCGGCTCCCGTCGGCCGTCCTCGATCGTCGCGCCGCTGCCGCGCGCGACGAAGAGCGGCTCGTCGAGCCCGACCGCGCGCATCGCGCGCACGGGCGAGTTGACGCCGCCGGGGATCGACTTCGTGCGCGCCTGAGCCACGCAGGCCGAGCGCTGCGCTAGAGCCACCGCGCGAGCTCCTTCGCCCAGTACGTGAAGACGATGTCGGCGCCCGCGCGCCGGATCGCGGTCAGCGACTCGAGCGCGGCGGCTCGCTCGTCGAGGTCACCGGCTGCCGCGGCGGCCTTCACCATCGCGTACTCGCCCGAGACGTTGTAGGCGGCGAGCGGGCAGTCGAAGCGCTCGCGCACGGCGCGGATCACGTCGAGGTACGGCAGCGCCGGCTTGACCATCAGCACGTCGGCGCCCTCGGCGAGGTCGAGCTCGCACTCGCGCAGCGCCTCGCGCACGTTGGCGGGATCCATCTGGTAGCCGCGCCGGTCGCCGAACGCGGGCGTCGACTCGGCGACGTCGCGGAACGGCCCGTAGAAGGCCGAGGCGTACTTCGCGGAGTAGGCGACGATCGGCGTCTCCGGCAGCGCCTCGCGGATCGCGCCGACCCGGCCGTCCATCATGTCGCTCGGGCGCGACGGCGTCGGCGCCGGCCTCGACGTGGCAGACCGCGGTGCGCGCGAGCAGCTCGAGCGTCTCGTCGTTGTCGACCTCGCCGTCGCGGATCACGCCGCAGTGACCGTGCGAGGTGTACTCGCAGAGGCAGACGTCCGTGATCAGCACGAGCCCGGGCAGCTCGGCCCGCAGCGCCCGGAGCGCGCGCTGGACGATCCCGTCGTCGACCCAGGCGCCCGAGCCCTCGTCGTCCTTCTCCTCGGGCATGCCGAAGAGGAGCACGGCCTTCACGCCGAGCGCGCCGAGCTCGGCCGCACTCGCGCGACGAGGTCCTCGACCGAGTAGCGGCTCATGCCCGGCAGCTCGCTCGTTCCGGACCGTCGTCGGGCCGACGAACAGCGGCATCACGAAGTCGTCGAGGTCGAGCCGCGTCTCGCGCACGAGCGCGCGGAGCGAGTCGGTCCGGCGCAGCCGGCGCAGACGCGTGGCGGGGAAGGCGCTCACGGGGCGAAGGTTACGTCAGTCGGCGCAGGCCGCTCGACCTCCACCTCGACCGGCACGACGCCGCCCTCGCCCCACGGCTCGAGGCTGACGCGCTCGGAGAAGAACTCCCAGATCGCGCGTGACGCCGCCAGCACCGGCAGCGCGACGAGGATGCCGGCGATCCCGTACAGCTCGCCCCAGCGAGCAGGCCGAAGATCACGAGCAGCGGATGGAGCCGGAGCGCGTTCGCCATCACGTTCGGCACGACCACGTGGCCCTCGACCTGGTAGATGAAGACGAAGAGCACCGCGACCCAGAGCAACGAGACCGGGTCGACGACGAGCGCGTAGATCGCAGGCGGGACGGCGGAGAGCCACGGGCCGATGTACGGGATCACCTCGATCACGGCGGTCCACAGCCCGAAGAGCAGCGCGTACTGCTCGGCGCCCGGGACGAGGCCGAGCGCGCCGAGCACCCACATGCCGACGCCGGCGCTCGAGCCGATGATCGTCGACAGCAGCACCTGCCCTCGCACGTAGCCGGCCAGCGCGGGCTCGATCCGCAGCGTCAGCGGCGGTCCGGCCGTGCGGCGGGAAGCGGCGGTCGATCGCCCGCTCCAGCTTCGGCATGTCGAGCAGCATGTAGATCGCGATCACGACGATCAGGATCAGCGAGAAGAGGAGCTGGATCACGCCGAAGGCCGCGCCCCGGCGAAGGAGACGAGTCCTGCGTGTACCCCGAGATCTCCTTCCCCGAGAGCGAGTCGAGCCAGTCGTTCGTCTGCTCGCGTACCTGGATCCGCTCGAGCCCGTGGTCGTCCAGCCAGCCCTGGAGCAGGTCGACGTCGCGCTCGGCGTCGGTGACGCCCGTCTGTCCCCTCTCGTCCGTAAGGTAGGAGTCGACGCGATCGGAGGCCGAGCGCGTCTGCTCGACCACGACCGTGCCGAGCGCGAACATCACCGTGAGCACCGCAGCCGCGAAGACGAGCGAGACGAGGGCGACCGCGAGCCCGCGCGGCACCCGGCCCCGCTGCACCG
The DNA here is from genome assembly GCA_963746145.1 of uncultured Actinomycetes bacterium. Taxonomy (GTDB): domain Bacteria; phylum Actinomycetota; class Thermoleophilia; order Solirubrobacterales; family Solirubrobacteraceae; genus Conexibacter. Next base: position 2,723,511 of record CAVVAC010000003.1, on the reverse strand, counting down.
CCCGGACGAGCGGATTGAGCAGGAACGCGATCACCGAAGCGGTCAGGAACAGGAAGAGCGCGTGACCGAGCGTGCCCGCCAGCGTCCACGCGAGCAGCGCCAGCACCGGCAGCCCGACGAGCTGAATCCAGCGCGGGATCTGGATCGACGGCCTGCTCGTCGGCATCGCGCTGATCGTAACCCGGAGCACACCACGGGGCAGGTTTCGGCAGGGTCGACTATCGTGCCCGCCATGGCCTCGGCCCGGAACCGGCATGCGGTGCGCCCGCGTGCGCAGAGATCCGCCCAGCAGCGGGCAGCGCAGCAACGCGAAGTGCAGCGCCTACGCGCGCGCCGTCGCGGCCCACAGCGGCACGCGGCCCGCTTCGTCCTGACCGGGCTCCTTTCGGCGATCCTGCTCGGAACCCTGCTGTTGACGGCGTTCGGCACCTGGAGCTCGACGCCCGTCGCCGCGCAACCGCTCGCGACCCCGAGCGCGTCCGCCGGCGGACAGCCCCTGCAGCAGATCGTCGCCACGGTCGGCGCGCTCCACCTGCAGGTGCCGGTCGCGCAGACCGCGGTGACGGCGATCGGCTACCACCAGGCGGGCGACGGGTCGGTCAGGCTCACCCCGGTCGGGCCGCCAGGGCAACGCCGGCCTGTTCGCGCCGGCTCTGGCACAAGCTCGTCGGCACCGAGCAGGACCGCCTCGTCTGGTACCAGCTCCAGGGTGACCGCGGGCCCGGCACGTCGGCGCTCTCCGTCGGGGCCGCACCGGGGACGGATGTCTACGCACCCGTCGACGGCACCGTGGTCGGGATCTCCGACTACGTGCTCTCGAACCGGCGGTTCGGCTCTCGCATCGACATCCGGCCGCAATCGGCTCCCTCCGTCGTCGTCACGCTCACGCACCTCCGTGCCGACCCCGCGCTGACCGTCGGCTCGCCGGTGTCGGCGCGCCGCTCGAAGATCGGGGTCGTCGTCGACCTGACCGCAGTCGAGCGCCAGGCGCTGGCGGACTACACGCAGGACGCGGGCAACAACGTGTCGCTGTCGGTGCGTCCGTCGGCCGTGCTGTCGGTTCGCTGAAGATCCTCTTCGTCGGTGACGTGGTCGGCGCGCCGGGACGGCGGGCCGTCGAGGAACGGCTCCCCGGCTTGAAGGAGGAGCTCGGCGCCGGCTTCTGCATCGTCAACGGCGAGAACATCGCCGACGGCGTCGGGATCACGCCGAAGCTGGCTGCGCGGCTGCTTGCCGCCGGCGCCGACGTCGTCACGCTCGGCAACCACACCTGGCGCCGTGGCGAGATCGGCCCCTACCTCCGCAGCTCCGAGCAGGTGATCCGTCCGGCGAACTTCTCGGCGAGCGCGCCCGGCCGCGGCCTCGTCGTGCGAACGGCCGCGGACGGCACGCGGGTCGCCGTGATCAACGTGCTCGGCTCGCTCTTCCTCGCCCCGGCGGTGTCGATGTTCGAGGTGATCGACGGGCTCGTCGAGCAGGCCCGTGCGGACACGCCCGTGATCGTGATCGACGTCCACGCCGAGGCGACGAGCGAGAAGGTCGCGCTCGCGCACTGGCTCGACGGCAAGGTCACCGCGGTGCTCGGCACGCACACGCACGTGCAGACGTCCGACGCGCGCGTCCAGCGCGGCGGGACGGCGGCGCTCACCGATGTCGGCATGACCGGCCCGCACGACTCGGTGATCGGGGTGAAGGCCGACCTCGCGATCCACCGGATGCGGACGGGGATGCCGGTCCGCTTCGAGGTCGCCGAGGGCGGTGTCCGGATCGAGGGCGCGCTGATCGAGTGCGGCGCGGACGGCCGCGCTACGGCGATCGAGTCGATTCGCGTCGACTTTCCCTGACGAGCAGCACGAGCACGCCGACGAGGGCGAGGTCGCGCACGAGCACGAGCGTCGAAGGGAGCGGCGCGAGCTCGCGTGCGAGCTCCCAGTAGCGGGAGGGAAACCAGAGCTGGGTCAGCACGAGCGCGCCCGCGAGGAGCGTCGCCGCCCGCAGGCCGCGGAGCCCGGCGACGAGTGGCGCGACGGGGACGAGCCAGATCAGGAACTGCGGCGAGAGCACCTTCCCGAGCGCGACGAACGCGACGAGTGCCGCTGCGCTCCAGCGCACGAGCTCGGCGGCGGTGCCGGGCCGCCGCAGCCAGATCCAGACGAGCACGGCGACCTGCACGGCGCTGAGCAGGACCGCGGCGACGGCCGTGCCGGTCGCGTGCAGGTTCTGGGAGCCGTGCCCCGAGCGCATCTCGACCTCGAGCCCGAGCAGGTGATGTGCGGCCAGGAAGAGCGCCGCGCCGAGGCTCTCGATCTGCAGCGGCCGCGACAGCTGCCGGCCGATGCTGTGGGCAACTCCGTCGGGCGCCACGACGAGGAACGGTGCGAACACGAGCACGACCACCCCGACCGCGATGGCGAGGCACACGAGCGCCTCGCGCCGGCCGTGACGGCGCCAGACGTACGCGACCGCGAGCGGCACGAGCACGCCCGGGTAGAGCTTCACCGCCACCGCGGCGCCGAGCAGGCCGGAGCCGAGCCGGTCGCGTCCGTGCACGAGCGCCGCGAGCGCCGCCGCGACGAGCGCGGCCGGATAGAGGTCGAACCGCGTCAGCACCACCGAGCCCAGCAGGAGGGGGAACCCGCCGACGAGCCCGAGCGCCGCTGCGGTGTGCGCGCGCGACGCACCGAGCCCGGCGAGCGTGACGGCCACTGCGACAACGAGCACGACGCCGCAGAGCAGCATCAGCCACTCGAACGCGTCGCGGAAGCCCTCCTCGCCCTCGCTCAGGAGCGCCGGCACGACGAACGCGGGCAGCGCTCCCGGCGGGTACTCGGGCTCGACATCGCGGTACGGCACCGCGCCGTCGGCGATCGCGTTCCCGTACTTCGCGTACACCGGCGTGTCGACGATCTCCTCGTCGTCGTACCAGCCCGTGTGGAGCACCGCCCACGAGCCGAGGAAGAGCGCGACCGCCCCGAGGGCGGCCAGCTCAGTGAACCGTCGCCGCCGGATCACGCCGGTAGAGGAGAGCGAAGGCGACGAAGGGGAAGAACCACGGGATGTAGAGATAGAACCAGTGCGTCAGCACGAGCTCGAAGCCGATCAGGACGGCGGCAGTCAGCGCCGCCAGCTGGAGGATCGACTTGCGGCGGGGCAGGAACGCGACGAGCAGCGCCCCCGCGACGAGCAGCACCTGGAGCACCTGCTGCACCACGTGCAGGTCGGGGACGCCGGCCGCGCGGTACTGCCCCCAGCCCCAGAGCGAGAAGGGCGAGTCGCGGTCGAGCTGGAAGCCGAACGTGCGCTCGGCGAAGACCCGCGCGGCGTGCAGGGGCTCCGGCTCGAGCAGGAGGACGGTGAAGGCGGCGAGAGTCGCACCCGCGAACGCGAGCGCGTAGCGGCGCACGGGCGCCCGCCAGCCACCGGGGTACGAGAGCCAGAGCGGCGCCAGCAGGAGCGCGGCGAACTTCGTCCAGCCGGCGAGCGCGACCGCCGCGCCGCGCGCCGAGGCGGAGGAGGCGAGCCAGAACCCCCAGATCAGGAAGGCGGGCATGATCGCGTCGTTCGTGTTCGAGTTCGACGCGTAGAGCGTGAAGGGATACGCGACCCAGGCGAACGCGAGCGTGGCCGCGAGCCGTCCGCCGCCGAACCGCCGCCCGACGAGCGCGAGCCCGAGCAGGCAGAGGCCGTCGAAGAGCAGCGAGGTCGCATGGGCGGCCCACAGCTCGTCCCACTTCCCGCTCCAGCCGAAGACCGCGTAGCCGGGCAGGTAGGACAGGTACGACACCGGCCCGTACGTGTCTCCCCGCGGGTTCGACGCCTCGCAGCGCCCGTTGGTCTGGATCCGCTCGCGGATCTCGCCCTCGGCGTCCGCCGCTCCGCATGGCTCCTGGTCCTCCTGCACCGGCATGTGCCCGTACGGCATCTCGCCGTTCGCGATCCGCTGCGGCGCCGACGACGCCCGCGAAGCCGACGTCGATCACGCTGCGTTGCGCCTCGACGTTGAGCCCGACGCGGAAGCCGGCGAGGAAGACGCACATGCCGGCCAGCAGCCACACGGGCCAGACCGGGCGCGAGGCCCGCGGCGGCCGGTTGCGCCGGGCGATCCAGACACAGCGGGCGAGCAGGTAGAGCGAGCGGCGGGTACGCGAGCGGCACGCTCCAGAAGATCTCGCCCTCGTTGAAGAAGCGCAGTGAGATCGAGAAGGAGAGCAGCACGAGCAGGTCGAGGTTCCGCAGCGACAAGCGGGCGTCGCAGGTCTGCGAGCCCGACGAAGAAGAGCGCGCAGAAGGAGAGCCACAGCCAGACCCCGTTGATCGTCTTGCCCCCGAACGCCCCGGCGCCGCCGCGGGCCATCGACCAGGCGACCTGCGGGCCGGTCCAGGCCTCGCGCACGTCGCCGGAGTCGTCGTCCACCTTGCCGAGGACGATCTGTCCGGCCTTGCCCGACCACGCCTTGATCACCCACTCGTCGGTGGCGGGCCGGTACTCGGCGTCCGTCTGCGGCCTGGGCGGGTAGCGCTCGAGCCAGTCGGCCACCTTCGGGTCGGCGCAGCAGGATCGAGGTCGCCTGGCTCTCGGTCAGCCGAGCCGCACCCTCCGGCGGCACGAACGGGGTCTCGACGAGCCTGCCGTCGTCGTCGTAGACGGGCTCGGTCGGACCGGTCGCCGCGGGCGGCGGACGCGGCGAAGAGCAGCGCCGCAGCTAGGGCCTGGAGCGTCGCCCGAACGACCAGAGCTTGTTCCCGACGAAGTTGAGCGGAGTGACGAGCACGATCGCGACCGCCTGCGCCAGCAGCTTGCCGATCCCGAGCACGTCGACGATCAGCAGGAGCAGCACGAGGTTCGCCACGAGCGCGACCGTCGAGACGACGAGGAAGCGAAGGCCCTGGTAGCCGACGTGGCCGCGCTGACCGCGGAACGTCCAGAGCCGGTTCCAGGTGTAGTTGTTCGAGACGGCGACGAGGAAGGACCCGGTCGCCGCGAGCGAGGTAGTGGAGCCCCGCTCCCTTGAGCAGCAGCGCGTACACGGCCAGGTTGACGACGTAGCCGCTGGCGCCGACCGCCGAGAACCGTCGCCAGCTGCAGCCAGTTCTGGCGCCGGCCGAGCGCGGCGCGAGCCCGGGCGCCACCGGTGGGGACTGCGGAGGAGCGCTGCATGACCGCGGGGAACCTAGCAGCGCGTGCCGAGCGGAACGACGAGCTCGCCGCCGGGCTCGACGACGGCGCCCGCCAGCTCGGGCACCCGGGCGAGCGGGCGGCTGCGGCTGACGTAGAACTCGAGCTCGCGGCGATCGAGCAGTGTCAGGGCGCTGTCGATCTCGATCGCGGCTGCGCCGAGCCGGGCGGTCGAGAACGGCAGGAACCTGTTCGCGCCGTCGCCGCACAGCACGTCGAAGCCGAGGATCCGCGTCGAGTCGTTGTCGAGCAGGACGCTCTCGACCTCGCCGAGACGGATGCCGCGCACGAGCACGGGTGCGCGCAGTAGCGACGATGCCAGACGACCCCCCACGAGGGTTCTCCTACCCGGCCTTCCGCCCGTCGAACCCATCGGTGCCGATCAGGGGGACGAAGACGCACGGCACCGAGGCGCTGCCGCACCGGACCGCGCTCGCCGCGGACGACGAGCTCCAGCCACTGGCCCTCGGGAGGCCCGACGGGGACGACCAGGCGGCCGCCCGGACGGAGCTGCTCGACCAGCGCCGTGGGTGGAGCGGGCGCCGCCGCTGCGACAGCGATCCCGTCGAACGGGGCGCCGTCGGGCACGCCCTGCGAGCCGTCGCCGACCCGGACCTCGACCCGCTCGTAGCCCGCGGCGGCGAGGGTGTCGCGGGCCCGCTCCGCGAGCTCCGGCACCCGCTCGATCGTGACCACGTCTGCTCCGAGCTCGGCGAGCACCGCGGCCTGATAGCCGGAGCCCGTGCCCACGTCGAGGACGCGCTCGCCTCTTCGGAGCTCGAGCGCGGCGCAGATCGCGGCGACCATGAACGGCTGCGAGATCGTCTGGCCGTGGCCGATCGGCAGCGCGCGGTTCTCGTACGCACGCTCTGCGAGCTCGCGACGCCACGAAGCGCTCGCGCGGCACGCGGGCGATCGCGTCGAGCACGGCGTCGTCCTCGATCCCGTGGCGGCGCAGCTGCTCCGCGAGCTCCGTGCCGGCGCTCAAGCGGGCGCAAGCGTCCGGGCGTACGCCGGAGCGGCCACGCCGAAGTGTCCGAGGACGGCCGGCAGTACCTCGACGATCGAGCCGGGCTGGACGTCGAGGCCGACGGTGAGCATCGGCACCTCCGAGTCGCCCGCGAGGAGCGAGCCGTGCGAGCCACCGCCCGCGTGGTGGCGGCCGCCGAGGTCGGCGAACTCCCAGCCCGCGGCGGCCGAGACGACCAGCTCGCCCGCGTTCGGGTTCGCGAGCGCGGCCCAGGCGCGCTCGAGGCCCTGCGGGTGGTCGAGGATCGACGCATCGCCGCTCGACTCGGTGGGCGTGAAGCGAAGCTCCTCCCCCTCCCGCCGCGCCACCGCCGTGTCGTCCTCGCGCCAGAGGACGACCTCGACGGCCGGGTTGCCGTCGAGCCTCGTGGCGAGCTCGCCCGGGTCGCCGTCCGTGTAGACCATCCCGGCGCGGTTCGACGCGGTCACGAGCGACTCCGGGAACGTGTCCTGCAGCCGGGCCACCTCGCTCACAGGCGTCTGTCCGTGGTCGGAGCAGAGGATGACGGCGTACCGCTCGAGGAACTCGTCCGCACCGCCCGCGGCCTCGATCAGCGTCCCGACCGCATCGTCGCAGCGGGCGAGCGCAGCGTGCGCAGCGTCCGGGCCCTGCGCGTGCGAGGCGTAGTCGTAGTCGGAGAGGTAGAAGACGAGGAAGTCGAAGCCGTCGCGGGTGACCAGCCAGCGGCCGACCGCGGCGGCGTACGCGTCGATCGTCCCGCGCGGGCGGTTGCAGCACCGAGAGCGGCGCGCCCGTCGCGTCGGACTGGAAGAGGTTGTAGAAGAAGAAGCGGCTCGGCCCGAGCGCAGGCCGGGTCAGGAAGGGCACCGTCGGGCGGTGCGGGTGGCGGCCGCGGTAGCAGGTGATGTTCACGGCGGCCGCCGATCAAGCCCGGCGTCCTCGAGCGCCTCGTAGACCGTGACGGCGCCGCGGCCGAGGTGGCTCGCGTTCAGCCCGTAGACCGTGTCGATCAGCGACTGCCTCGTCCCGGCCGCGCGGACGGCGCCGAACGACGAGCCGTACTCGACGAGCCGCCGCTCGCCGCGGTGGTACCAGACGAGGTGCGGGATCTCGTGCACGTCGGGGTGCGCGCCCGTCGCGAGCGCCGACAGGCAGACGGGGGTCAGCGAGGGGAACGTCGAGATCGCGCGGCTGTAGCGGCCGTGCTCGGCGAGCAGGGAGAGCGCGGGCGCGGTGCGCCGGTCGAGCGTGCTCTCGAGCATCGACGGCGTCAGGCCGTCGATGACGACGAGGATCAGCTTGCGGCCGGCTGCGTCAGTCGCGGGCAAGAGAGCGCAGGCCCGCGTACCGCTCGGCCTGGGTACGGCGAAGCCGCACGGCGAGCACCGGGAGCGCGAGCGCCTCCAGGTAGCCGGCCGCCGGGACGAAGGCGAGTGCGGCCAGGCCGGTCGCGACCGCGGCGACGATCAGTGCGAGCCCGCCACGTGTGCCGCCGCGGCGGAGAGCGCCGGCGACGACGATCACGGCCGCCGCAGCGCCGAGGAGACCGCCGAGCGTGCCGGCGGCGATCTCCGTCCAGTCCTCGATCACGACGCCGGCGAGTGCTCCGCCCGCCCCGGCGAGGACGACGGCCGCAGCCCGGCCGAGCGGGGTCGAGGAGAGCAGGCCGGCGAAGAGGGCTCCCAGCGCCGTCCCGATCCCGAGCGCGAGCCCGATCGTGTACCAGTCCCCCATCGCGGCCAGTCTAGATGCGGCCTGCGTTTCGACGCGGCGTTTTCTGGGGATACAACACGCGACCCCCCGCGTGACCTTCAGGAGGAGATTCAGTGACAGACGAACGGCCGCTGCTCGTGTTCTTCTGGTCCGAGCGCTCCGGGCCGGCACGCCGGATGGAGAGCCTGCTCGCCCATCTCGAGCGCAAGGAGCGCGAGCGCCTGCGCGTCCGCCGGGTCGACGTCGACCAGAGCCCCGAGCTCGCGAAGCGGTTCGAGGTGACGGTCGTGCCCACACTCGTCCTCGTCAAGGACCGCAAGGCGGTCTCCCGCCTCGACGGGCGCACGAGCGCGCCGAAGATCGAGGCGATGCTCGAGCCGCACCTGCCCGAGCTCGCCGCCGCCTGAAATCCGATCGCGCGGCCACCGCGTAGATCGGGCTGACGGCCCATCCGGGCCCGTCCGACGACGGGGAGGTTGTGCATGTCGAAGCTCGCACTCAGGGTGGTCGCCGTGGCAGGCGTGGTCGCACTGCTCGGCGCGGGCTCCTACGCGATCGCCGGTGGGGGCAGCAAGAACTTCAAGGGCAGCCCGCTCACGGGCTACCAGGAGAACCTGGACGTCTCGACGGTGGGGACGGGCTCGTTCGAGGCGCGCCTGTCGAAGGACGGCTCGACGATCGCCTACGAGCTGTCGTACTCCGGGCTGGAGGGAACGGTGCAGCAGGCTCACGTCCACTTCGGCAAGCGGGCGATCAACGGCGGCGTCTCGTTCTTCCTCTGCAGCAATCTCGGCAACGGCCCGGCGGGCACGCCGGCGTGCCCGCAGTCGGGGACGGTGACCGGCACGGTCGGCGCGAGCAGCGTCGTCGGACCGCTCGCGCAGGGGATCGAGCCGGGGAACATCGCGGAGATCCTGGCCGCCATGCGGGCCGGGCACGCGTACGCGAACGTCCACTCGACCAAGTGGCCGGGCGGAGAGATCCGCGCCCAGATCAACGACCGCGGCCACGGCGACCACGACGAGGAAGAGGACGACGACTAGGAGGAGAGGCCGGACTCGAGGCGCGCGATCACGTCGAGCGTGAACGCCGCCGCCCGCGCCCCGTCGACGACGCGGTGGTCGAACGTGACCGAGACGTTGCCGACACGGCGAACGACGACCGCGCCGTCGCGGACGACGGGGCGCGGGCCGATCCGGTGGATGCCGAGGATGCCGACCTCGGGATGGTTGACGAGCGGCGTCACGAGCAGGCCGCCGAGCTTGCCGGCGCTCGTGACGGTGAACGTGCCGCCGCGCAGCTCCTCCGGCTTCAGCGTGCCGTCGCGCGCGGCCTCGGCGAGGCGCGCGACCTCGACTGCGAGCTCGTCGAGCGAGCGGGCGTCGCAGCCGCGCACGACGGGCACGACGAGGCCCTGCTCGGTCTGGACGGCGACGCCGAGGTCGTAGCGGTCGAGGTAGACGATCTCGTCGCCCTCGAGCCGGGCGTTCAGCTCCGGGAACTCCTGCAGCGACGCGCGCGACGGCCTTCAGGGTCAGCGGCAGGAGCTGCTTCGGTCGACGTCGGTGAAGTCGCACTCCTCGACGAAGGTGACCGCAGGCACCTCCCGGTGCGCGCGCGTCAGGTGCTCGACGATCTGCCGCCGCACCCCGCGCACCGGCTCGCGCCGCCCTCTCGGTGGGCTTGTGTCTATCAGACACAAGCTCACCTCCGGCCGCGCCGCGGACGTCCTCCTCGGTGATGCGCCCGTTCGGCCCCGTGCCGCTCAGTTGAGCCAGATCGACGCCGAGCTCCTGCGCGACGCGGCGGACGAGCGGCGTCGCCTGCACGCGAGCTTGTGACTGATAGACACTTTCTCTCTTCGGCTGCCGAGCGTCGGCTCGAGCGAGCGGCGCCGGCTCGGTGCGCGACGGCTGCTCGCCGCGGTGCGTCGCCGCCGATCACGACGAGCACCGTGCCGACCGGGACGACGTCGCCCTCGGCGACGAGGATCTTCGCGACCTTCCCGGCAGCCGGCGAGGGGATCTCGACCGTCGTCTTGTCGGTCTGCGATCTCGACGAGCGGGTCGTCCTCGGCGAGCTCCTGGCCCTCGCTGACGAGCCAGCGGGCGATCTCGCCCTCGGTCAGGCCCTCGCCGAGGTCGGGCAGCTTGAACTCGTACGCCATCGGCGCGCAGGCTATCGCTCAGGCGAAGGCGTCGTCACGGAGCACCGCGTGCACGCCGACAGCGCCGTTCACGACCTGCGTGACGCGCAGGTCGACGACGACGGAGGCAAGCGCGAGCGCGTCCGTGCGCGCGAGCCCGTGCTCGCGCCCCATCAGCTCGAGCATCCCGTCCGTCGCGATCCGGGCAGCGACGCCGAGGTGCTCGTCGAAGCCGAACGTGAGCCAGGCGCCGTCGACGCGGGCGAGCGGCCACTCGAGCGTCGAGGTCGTCGCGCACGTCGAGCGTCAGCGCGGCCTCGACCGGCGCCTCGATCGCCGTCCCGGACACCTCGCCGTCGCCCTGCGCGGCGTGACCGTCGCCGGCGGAGAAGAGCGCACCGTCGACGGGATCGGCAGGTAGAGCGTCGTGCCGGCGACGAGCTCCTTGCAGTCGATGTTGCCGCCCCAGCGGCGCGGCGGGATCGTCGAGTGCGATCCCGGCTCGGCCGGCGGCATCCCGAGCACGCCGAGGAACGGGCGCCAGCCTGACCGGCGCCCGAGCGCCTCGCCCGACCCCGTCCCGCGAGCTCCCACTCGACCGCGTGCGTCGGGCCCGCCGATCGTGACGCCCCACGGCCCGGGCACGACCTCGTCGATCCGCGACGGCGAGCACCTGGCCCGCGCGCGCGCCGCGGACCTCGATCGGGCCGGCGAGCGCATGGCCGGTGTCGCGCCCGGGGTCGCGCGGAGCGAAGCGCTCGTCGCTGCCGACGCGCCAGCCGGCGTTCGGCGTCGAGAACCGCACCGAGTCGCCCGGATCGACCGTGAGCACCGGCTCCAGCTCGCGCGAGAAGTACCCGTGCAGGTACGGACGCATCGAGCGGGAGCTCGTGGATCGCGCCGACTAGAAGTCGAGCAGCGTGCGGGCGGCGTCGACGACGCGCGCGACCGAGGGCATGTACGCGTCCTCGATCTGCCAGTACGGGTACGGCACGTCGTAGCCCGGTCACGCGCAACACCGGCCCCCGCAGGTCGAGCATCGCCTTCTCGGCGAGGATCGCGGCCAGCTCGGCGGCGAAGCCGCACGTCCGCGGCGCCTCCTGGACGAGCACGACGCGGCCGGTCTTCGCGGCGGACGCGAGCAGCGCCTCCTCGTCGAGCGGCTTCAGCGAGCGGAGGTCGAGCACCTCGACGGACGCGTCGAGCTCGTCGGCCGCGCGCTCGCAGACCGGCACCATCGCGCCGTAGGCGACGAGCGTCAGGTCGCGAGCCCTCGCGCGCGAGCCGCGCCTTGCCGAGCGGGACGACGTGCTCGCCCTCCGGCACCTCGCCGCGCTCGGTGCGGTAGCTGACCTTCGGCTCGAGGATCACGACCGGGTCGGGGTCGCGGATCGCCGCGGCGAGCAGGCCCTTCGCGTCGGCGGGCGTCGAGGGAATCGCGACCTTGATCCCGGGCGTGTGCACGTAGTACGTCTCGGGCGAGTCGTCGTGCAGCTCCGGCGCGCGCACGCCGCCGCCGTAGGGCATCCGGATCGTGATCGGGAACGTCATCTTGCCGCCGCGTGCGCCAGCGGTAGCGGCCGACGTGGGTGATCAGCTGGTCGAGGCAGGGATACGAGAACGCGTCGTACTGCATCTCGCAGACAGGCCGGCAGCCGGCCATGCAGAGGCCGACGGCGGATGCCGAGGATGCCCGCCTCCGCGAGCGGCGTGTCGACGCAGCGGTCGGCGCCGAAGCGGTCGCGCAGCCCGGCGCGTCGCGCGGAAGACGCCGCCCGCGCGGCCGACGTCCTCGCCCATCACCATCACGTCGTCGTCGCGCTCCATCTCGACGTGGAGCGCGTCGTTGACCGCCTCGACGAGGAAGAGCTCAGCCACCGAGGATCCGCCGCAGCTCGGCCAGGTCGTGGGCGAAGGACGCCGGCGGGTCGGCGAGCGCGTGCTCGAAGAGGAGCCCGACGTCGGCGGGCGGCTCGGCCTCGGCGGCGGCGATCCCGGCGCGCATCACGTCGGCGGCCTCGGCCTTGATCTGCTCGGCGAGCTCGTCGTCGAGCACGCCGACGCGGCGCAGGTAGCCCTCGTAGCGGCCGAGGCACTCGTTCGCGCGCTCCAGCTCGACCCGCTCCAGGTCGATGTACGCCTTCGGGTCGTCGGCGGTCGCGTGCGGCGCGCGCGGTACGTGACGGCCTCGATGAAGGTCGGCCCGTCGACCGGCCCGACGCACGCGCAACCGCGTCGCGCGCGGCCTCGTACACCGCGAGCACGTCGCCGCCGTCCACGCGCACGCCGGGAATCCCGTAGCCCGCCGCCTTGTCGACGAGCGCCTCGGCGCGGGTCTGGTCGGCGAGCGGCGTCGAGATCGCCCACTGGTTGTTGTTGCAGAGCAGGACGAGCGGCGCGCGCATCACCGCGGCGAAGTTGGCGCCCTCGTGGAACGCGCCCTCCGAGGTGGCGCCGTCGCCGAAGAACGTGAGCGCGCAGGCGCGCTTCGCCGCGCAGCCGCTTGCCCCAGGCGAGCCCGGCCGCGTGCGGCACCTGGGTCGCGATCGGCACGCAGATCGAGGCGACGTTGTAGTCGGCCGGGTTCCACCAGCCTGCGGGGTGCCCCCGCCACCAGGAGAGGATCGTCGCCCGCGGGGATCCCGCGCAGGAGCCCGATCGCCGACTCCCGGTAGCTCGGGAAGATCCAGTCGTCGTCCTCGAGCGCGTGGAACGCGCCGGCCTGCATCGCCTCGTGGCCCCAGTAGATCGCGTAGGTGCCGATCCGGCCCTGGCGGTGGTAGACGACCGAGCGCTCGTCGTAGGTGCGCAGCAGCACCATCGAGCGGTAGAGGTCGAGCAGACCCCTGCTCGCCGAGCCCGTCGACCTCGCCGTCGGGAATCGCCTCGCCGTCGCCGATCACGCGGCGGAGATCGTGCTCCGCGGGGACGGTGGACGCCATGCCGAGCCCGACTTTACCTTCAGGCGAGCACGGTCGAGCGCGTCCCGTTCGGCCTCGAACACGACCTCGGTCACGTCGCCGACGTCCTCTCCATCGAGCTGGAGCGGCTGCGGTCCGTCGCACGCGGAGCACGATCCGGTCGCTCGTCGTGCAACACGACGAGCGGCAGGCGCGTGTGGCCGGTGGCGAGGTAGCGGACGGCGCCCGGCAGCGACCGGGCGCGGAACGAGCGAGGCGCGACGAGGTCGAGCCCGCCCTCGAAGCTCGCTCCCCGCACCAACCGCAGCGGCAGCGGGCCGGCGTAGCTGTAGGGATCGCAGTTGGCGACGAGCGCGAACGCGGCGCGGCCCTGTTCCTCGATCTCGAGCACGGGGTCGAAGCGAACGCGGTGCGCGGCAAGCGCCTGCAGCGCCGTCCAGGCGAAGACCACGTCACCGGGGCGTTTGCCGTCGGGGCGCCGGCCGCGCGAATCCAACCTCCGCACGAGCTCTGCGTCGAGCCCGACCCCGGCCGCGAAGCCGAAGCGGCGGCCGTTCGCGCGGCCGAGCGAGATGCGGCGGGTGCGTCCGCGAGCGATCGCGCGGGCGGCGGCGACGGGGTCACGCGGCAGGCCGAGGGCGCGCGACATCACGTTCGTCCCCCCGCCCGGGACGAAGCCGACCGCCGCTCCCTGGCCGACGCCGTTCAGCACCTCGTTGAAGCCGCCGTCGCCGGAGAAGACGACGACGCGCTCCGCAGCGGCTGCGCGTGCCAGCTCGACCGCGTGCCCGGCTCGCTCCGTGAACACCGTCTCGGTGGCGCCGAGCACGATCGCCACGCGTTCGGCGAGCTCGGGCGTGACGCGGCTCGCGTGCGGATTGACGATCAGCGTGGTCTGCACCACGGCATCGTGGCACGGCTACCGGAGGCGCCGGCGGGCGGCGTCCCAGAGCTCGAAGCGGCCCTGCGGCGAGTCGAGGTACGCGGCCACCTGCTCCTCGAGCGTCGCAACCTCCTCACGCAACTGGAAGAGCTGGAAGGTCGCCCAGCGCTCGTCGTCGCAGGCGTGCCCTTTCCGCTCCTCCGCGCTGAGCGACGCCCCGCAATCCGGGCAGGGCATGTGGCGGGGCTGTGGGAGCGAGTCGAACATGCCGGGAAGGAAAGAACGTCGTTCCTTCATCGGCAGATACGGGGCGGGGCAGGAGAGCCCGCGCGGGCGAGCTCCCCTGCTCGGCGATGCTCAGGCGGTCGCCGGGGCGGGAATCGCGCCGAGCTGTTGCATCAGCCCGAGCGTGTCCCAGTTGTCCCAGCTCTCGACGATCTTGCCGTCGGCGATCCGGTCGATCGTCATCCCGGTCACCGTCCCTGCTTGCCGGTCGGCGGCATCCCCATCAGCTCACCCTGGTGCGTGCCGGTGGCGGCCCAGCGCGTGACGACCATGTCGCCGTCGGCGATCTGGTCCTCCACCGTGACGCGGATGTCGGGGAACGCCGCGCGGTAGCCGGCGATCAGCTCCTTCACGCCCTCTGGGCCCCGCGCGTCCTCGGGGAGTGAGGGATCGTGGCCGACGTAGTCGCGAGCGACCAGCTCGTCGACCACCTCGAGGCGGCCGGCGGTGAAGGCCTCCTCGACGATACGGCGCGCAAGCGCCTTGTTGGCAGCAGACATACGTGCTCCTTCCGTCGCTGTCCGCTCTCCTCTCGAGCCTACGCCTCCCGCCAGGCGGCTGCAAGCGGGCTCAGCCGAGCCGGAACGGAGCGCGAAAGACACCGGCGCGAGCGTCCGTTCGCGCGGTCACGACGGCCGTGTAGCGGCCCGCACGGAGCCGCTCCCCGTCCGTTCCGCGGCCGTTCCAGGCGAGCACCAGCTGCTGCCGGCCGGCGACCGTGTAGTTGCCGAGCGTGCGGACGACGCGGCCACGGGCGTCCCGGATCTCCACCTGCGCGGAGCCGGCAGCCGAGAGCACGAACTCGATCCGCCGGGCTCCGGCGGTCAGCGACTCGACCGCGCGCGCGGGACGCAGCTCGGCGAGCGGCGGCGACTCCGGGCCCTGGAAGCGCCGGTCGGCGCGGAAGCGGGAGAAGGCGTCGGCCTCGAACGCCCGGCAGCGTGCGCTTCCCGACCAAGAGGAGAGCACGAGCCGGGCGCCGAGCTCGGGTCGCGGCGCGACGACCACCGCGACGGGGTCGGTGCGGTACCAGGCGAGCAGGCGCCGCAGCTCCGCGGCGGGGACGCGGTCGCCGTATTCGACCGCGACGCCGCCGTGGCGGAGGTTGTGGCCGAGCCGCTCGGCCGGAACGGCGCGCCGGTGCGCCCCCCACGCGACCGGCGCGACCTTCGGCTCCCCCTCGAGCAGGCCCGGCCTGCCCGCGCGCTCGTCGATCGCGCAGACACCTGCGCCCGTGCCGCCGCTCGCGGCGGCCCAGACGAGCGGGACCGCCACCAGCGGCAGCGCGGCCAGGAGGCCGAGGAGGAGCTTCCTCCGCATCAGCCTCGCGGCGCCGGCGGGGCCGGCAGCGTGACCTCGTAGACGTCGATCGCGGAGCGGCCGGCGGCGCCGAGGTTGAAGTCGCCGGTGGCGCCCCAGTACGTCCACGTGCCGTCTGCGTTCTCGCGTGTCTTGAACACGGCGGACGTCCACGTGTTGGCGTTCTCCGGGATGAACCAGCCAGCCTCCTCGAACGAGACGGTGCCGTCGGCATGCTCGACGAAGTCGACGACGCGCGTCCCCTGCGAGTACCAGCCCATGAAGATCCGGTTCTGGCCCGGGATCTGCTGGAACACGTGGGCGGTGCAGAACGTCGCCTCCGGCTGCGTCCGGATCGGCACGCGGAAGATCGCCTTCTCGCCGGCCGGCGTGCGGGCGTATGCCTCCCACGCCTGCTCGGGCGTCGGCGTCGAGGTCGGCGACGCGTCGAGCCGGTCGACCGCGTAGGCGTGGATGCCGCCGTTCCCGTTCTCGCGGCCCGCGCTGCCGGCGAGCACGTCGCGCCGGGTGGCGTGACCCCGCCGCCGCGCTCGTCCGTCGTCAGGATCAGCTTGCCGCGACTCGGAGAGCTCGGCCTCGTGGTCGAAGTCGTTGTCCTCCGTCGCCGGGAACGGGCCCGCCGCGGCCCTGGTGGTGGGCAGCGCCGAGGAACGCGACGCCCTCGAGCGACGGCGCCCCCGAGGCGAGCCAGGTCGGGACGTCCAGGCTCGGTGCCCTGCTTCGCGCGCGTGCAGTCGGTGACGAACGCGCCGGTGATCCAGGGGCCGGCCGAGCTGCTCGGACGCACGTCGCAGTCGAGCGGCGTGCCGCGCGGCCTGTCGTCGGTGTAGTCCGTCGGCGTGCCGCGGTCGTCGAACGCGCCCTTCATGTCGAAGAGGAGCATCGCGGCGCCGCTGCCGCAGGTGAGCCGGTCGTCGGGATAGACCTCGAGCTCGTGACAGCCGTAGATCGCGCTCTTGAGCGAGTGGCCGAGCGCCATCTCGGCCGTCGGGTAGCGGTAGCGGTAGACCTGCGGCTTGCAGAGCATCCGCTTCAGGTCGGCGCTCGTCCCCGCCGGGAAGTTCATGCACGAGGAGAGGTCGACCACCTCGAAGCCGTCGAGGTCGTTGCGGTCGCTCGAGCCGGGCACCTCGTTCTGGCGCTTGCCGCCGCTGACGGCGATCGAGTCGGAGGTGACCGCGTAGGCGATGTGCGGCCGCTTCGGGTCGACGTTGACCGTGTGCGCCTCGCCGATGTGGCTCGTGAGCCCGATCTCGACCGGGTCGACGACGTTGGTGATGTCGACGAGCTCGAGCCCGCCCCGCGGCGCGCCGGAGACGCCCGCCGTGCCCTGGTCGTGGCAGCGGCCGCTGCATCGGTGGCGTCCAGCAGGAGCTGGGCGTCGGTGCGGACCGCGGCCGGGTTGGCCGTGTTCAGGATCGCGTTCCCTTTCGGCGTCGCCTCGACGTCGTGCTGCAGGCCGAGGGCGGCCGCGGGGTTGCTGACGCACGTCGGCCGAGGGGTGGCTCGCGACGATCCGCGGCTCCACCTCGCCCCGCCGGGTCAGCTGGACGATCGTCTGGCCGCCCGCGTTCGGGCCGACGGCGAGCGTGCCGACGGACGCGTACGTCTCGCCGCCCCACGTGAAGAAGTCGAGGTCCGTGTGCGGGTTCCCGGTCGGGAACGTCGTCACGAGCTTCCACTTCGCCCCGGGCCCGCCGGCGTTCAGGCCGGTCGCGATCGGCGCGTTCGCCTTCACGAGCGGCGCGACGTGGTCGGCCTCGTGGCCCGCCGCCCCGCCCGCGAGTGCGAGCGAGGCGGCGAGGACGGTGGCTGCTGCTGTCAGGCGCCTCATGAGGAGAACACCTGCAGCTCGGCGATGCGGACCTCGTTGTCCCGCGGTGCGAGCACCTGCGGCAGGTCGCCGATCAGTGTGATCACCGACCCGGTTCCGGGCGACCCCTCACGGCAGTCGGTGCCGTTCGCCGGGTCGTTGTCCTGCTCGCCCTGGAAGGCGTCGTTGCCCGTGCACTGGTTCGTGAGCACGACGATCCGGACGTGCGTCGCCTTCACTGCCGCCGGCAGCGTGAAGCTGCGGAGGATCAGGTCGGGCGACGCGGGCCGCGGCGAGACACCGGGGAACGCGTCCGGCTGGCTCTTCAGCTGGGTCGTCCAGCCCGAGGGCAGCGAGCAGTTCCGGTTCGCCACGTCCTCGAGGCAGGTCTGGAGCTCGAACTGGCGCAGGGCCGTGAAGCGGTTCTGGCCCGGCAGCAGCATCGCGCTGACCTGCACGCGGCGGACCGTCTGCACGGTGCCGCTCAGGTTGACGGTCACCTGGCTGTTGCGGACATCCGGCTGCGCCGCCGTCCGCTCCCAGTTCGTGCTCTCGGTGTCGTCGATCAGGTCGTCGTGGCGGACACCGTCGCCGACGGCGGTGGCACCCTTGGTCATCGACGCCCAGTTCGAGCGCATCCGCAGCGTCGCCGTGACGGTCTGACCCGCCGCGAACGTCCGCGTCACGCGGAGGTGGCCGTAGCCGGGCGCGTTGAGGACGAGCTCGTACGTGCCGGGCGCGAACTGCGCCGTCTCGTCGAGGTTCGGCCCCGTCGTGGCCGGGTTCGTGTCCGCCACCGGCGAGACGCGGGCCTCGTAGCGGCCGACGTAGATCCGGGCCGGCACCGCTTCACGCTTCTCGTTCTGCACGACGAACGTCACGTTCGCGTTCGCGTGCCGCGGCGACGAGTAGTCCGGCGTCGGGTCGCTGTCCGTGTCGGTGCCGGTGTTCGAGCTGGCCGCCGCCGCGCCGAAGCCGCGCTTCGCGAAGGCGAGCCAGAGCTCGTCCTGGTTGGCACCGCCGAAGCGCATCTGGTCGGCGGCGAGGTATGCGTCCCGCGCGTCGAGCATCGACGGCGCGGTCGGCATCAGCAGATAGGCGTCGAACATGATCTGCACCCAGCGGCGGTTGCCCGGGCACCGGTCGGCCGGCAGCTTGCCCTCGGCGCAGTCGCGCTGCGCCTGGGCGTCACCCTCGCCGTACTTGGCGACGAGCGCCTGCCGGATGTCGAAGTTCGTCGCCGACCAGATCTCGCCGTCCGCGTGCACCTGCGGGCCGGTGAGGTCGTAGCCCATGTCGGCGAAGTTGAGCGGGCTGTCGTTCATCCCGAAGTTGCGGATGCCCCGCTGCTTGTTGCCGGTCGCGTACGCGCCGACGGCGAAGCGGTTCTCGCCGGAGACGGGCACGAAGCCGTTCTCGTTCAGGTACTCCATCGCCATCAGGTCGCCGGAGCTCTCGCCCATGGCGCCGGCGTGGTGGCCGCCGCGGGTGCCGCCCTTGCCGATCATCCGGTTCTCGACCATGTGGCCGTACTCGTGGCCGATGATCGCCATGTCGTAGTCGCCGTCCACGCACGGGGCGTAGAAGGCGCCGGCGAGCGGCTGCCAGAGGTACATGTTCGTGATCGGCGCCACGCCGTCGGGCAGGGGCGTCATGTTGGCGTTGTCGCGGCCGTTGTAGGCCGGGGCACCGCCGGCGAGCGCGCCCGCCTGGGCGTTGCCGAGCACGGGATCGCCCTCGGCGGTCCCGCCCGTGCCGAAGTTCGAGTCCTGGGCGTTCCACGTGCGCTCGGTCAGGCCGAGGTGGTACGTCCAGTCGTGCATCCGGTTGTGCATCACGAACAGGTTCGTCGTCGCCGCCGAGACGTCGTGGCTCTCACCCGGGACGAAGGGCGTGAAGCACTTGCTCTCGTACCACGTGTTCTTCCAGGGAGAGGCGTACTCCCGCGACGGGCTGACCGGGCGGTAGCCGGTCGGGCCGGGCGCGCGGAAGTTCGTCCAGCCCTCGGAGGCCTGGGCGTTGTTGCCGACCGTGGTGAACGTGGGCGTGTTGGTGCGCACGCTGTAGTCCCACGGCGCGCGGGAGGCGGAGTTCGCGACCTCGCGGTCGCAGCCGGGGATCGAGACGGGCGGCGTGCCGACGCTCGACTCCCAGCACCAGAGCTCGCGGCTGTCCGTGCTCGGGTAGTTCCACGGATAGGCGTCGCCGCCGAGCAGCGGGTTGGCCGGGAAGACCTTCCACTTCGGCGGGTAGTTGGTCGCAGACGTGCCCACTGGGGCGAAGACGATCTCGCCCGTGTACGTCGCCGGGGCGGCCCAGCCCTCGCCGTCAGAGAAGTCGCAGACGCGGACGTGGTAGGTGCCCTCGCCCGAGTCGCTCGGGTCGTAGGTGAGAGCCTCGGGGCTCGCGGCCGTGTCCTGGCTCGCGACGACCTCGCCGTCACGGACGAGGTGGATGACCGAGTCGTTCGCGGTCAGCGTCGCCTCGACGGCGACGACGACCGAGCCGACGCTCTCGCCGGCTGCGACGGTCCACGGGCCGTTGTCCGGCGCGCACGCCGCGTCCTGCGGCGGGACGCGTGCCGGTGAAGACCTCGACCGAGGAGTGCGACTGCTCGGCGATGTCCTTGCGGAGCAGGACCGCGCCGCTCGCGGCGTCGACGAAGCTCTGATACGCCAGCGTCGAGCCGCCGGAGATGTCGACGACGAGCGTCTCCCACGCGGGGCGGACGCCGTTCGACGGCGTCGGCACCGCGACGAGGCGGGCGCGCTGGACCTGGGCGAAGCCGTCGACCGTGAAGGTCGTCCATTCGGCGCCCTTCGCGACGTCCTTCAGCTCGACGAGGGAGATCGTCTTGCCGACGTCGGCCGCGGCCTTGACCCAGGCTTCCGTCGCGCCCAGCGTCGGCTGCGCGGCGAGGGCCCCGTCGCCGGTCAGCGACGAGGACGCGTAGGCGACCTTGTCTCCGACGACGCCGACGACGACCATGCCGCCCTCGGAGGCGGGGAGGTCGCCGAACTGCTGGCGGAAGACGACCGCGTGGCCGTCGCTGCCGCCGAGCTTCGCGTCGTTCCAGAGCTCGAGCTTCGCGGCCCCGCCCGCCGGCAGGCGGAACAGGCTCGCGTTCGCGTCGAGGAAGGTACGTGCCACGGCGACCGCGTCGTCACCGGCGACGCCGGTGGCGAGATAGCCGCCGGGCTTGAGCAGGGACGCAGGCGTCCCGAGGTCGTTCCAGCGCGCGTTCGCGCCGAGATCGGCAGCGGCATCCTTCTGCGCCTGGGTCGGCGCGACCGTGCCCGTGCGGCTGTCGGCGTCCTCGAGGACGCCTGCCGCGGTGGCGCCCGCAGGCAGGGCGAGCAGCCCGGCCGCGAGCATCGACAACAGCAGTCTCAATCGCATGTTCTGGCCTCTCGTGAGGGAATGAAGTGGCCGGCGCTGTGCTCCGACCTCACTCGCCTACCGCGGCCTATATACGTTGAAACATCTGCTTATATGACTGACAAATCAGTCAACAGGAGTTGCGTAGCCTCTGATCCCTTCGACCAGGATCGCGGCGAAGGAATCGGCGAGGGCGTCGGTGTCGCGCCCCGGCGTCAGCCAGGTGTACGCCCAGTTGGCCGCCGAGAGCACGAGCAGCGCGGCGGCCGCGTCGTCGAGGTCGGTGCGGAGCTCGCCGTGCTCGCGACCCTCGCGGAAGAGCGCGCGCAGCCGCTCCTCGTAGCGGCGGCGCTCGGCCACGATCGTCTCGCGTCGCTCGCCTTCGAGATAGCGCCACTCGCGGATGAAGACGGTCGCCATGTCGAGCTGCTCCGAGACGACCCGCAGGTGCGCGCGCAGCGCGAGCCGGATCCGCTCGGCCGCGCCGGCGTCCTCGGGGAGCGCGTCCAGGCCGGCGTGGAAGGCAGCGGCGCCCTCGCGCATCGTCTCGTAGAGGAGCTCGTGCTTCGACTCGGTCAGCGAGTAGAGCGACCCCTTCTGCACGCCCATCGCCTCGGCGAGGTCGCCCATCGACGTGCCGTGGTAGCCCTTCTCGGCGAAGAGGCGGGCCGCCTGCCGCGTCAACTCGTTCCGTCGTGTGCCGATACACTCAATGCTAACGACCGTTCGGCAGGGAGGCCAGCGAGATGGACACCCCGTGAGCAGGAGTTCCTCGAGTACGTCCAGGGCGGCGGGCTCGTCGAGACCGACGACTGGATGCCGGACGAGTACCGCGCCCGGCTGATCAAGTTCATCGAGATGCACGGCAACTCGGAGCTGATGGGCGTCCTGCCCGAGCGCGACTGGATCCTGCGCGCGCCCACGCTGCAGCGCAAGCTCGCCCTGACCGCGAAGATCCAGGACGAGGTCGGCCACTGCCAGCTGATCTACCGCGTGGTCGAGGACCTCGGCAAGCCGCGCAGCGCCTGCCTCGACGACCTGATCAGCGGCAAGTCGAAGTTCCACAACGTCTTCCACTACCCGACGAAGAGCTGGGGCGACGTCGGCGTGATCGCCTGGCTCGTCGACGCCGCCGCGATCATCTCGCAGAAGGCGCTCCTCAAGTGCTCGTACGCGCCCTACGCGCGCGTGATGAAGAAGGTCTGCTGGGAGGAGTCGTTCCACATCCTCCATGGCCGCGACACCGTGCTCGCGATGGTGACCGGCACGCCCGAGCAGTTCGAGCTCGTGCAGGAGGCGCTGAACCGGTGGTGGGGCCCGCTGATGCACTTCCACGGCACGCCGCTTCCCGCCGAGGATGACCCGATGGTGATCTGGCGGATCAAGAGCCAGGGCAACGAGGACGCGCGGCAGCAGTTCCTCGAGGGCTACGTGCCGCAGATCCGCGAGCTCGGGCTCGAGATCCCCGACCCGAAGTTGCACAAGAACGACGCGGGCGTGTGGGAGTACACCGAGCCCGACTGGGACGAGCTGATCGCGGTCGTCACCGGCCACGGGCCGGCCTCGCAGGAGCGGCTCGCCTTCCGGCAGGTCTCCCGCACGGAGGTGGACTGGGTTTCGAAGGTCGTCCTCGCGGAGGCGGCTTGATCTGGGAGGTGTTCAGGCAGGAGCGGAAGGGGCAGCCGTTCGTGCACGGCGGCTCGTTCCACGCGCCCGACAAGGCGTTCGCCGACGCCTACGCGCGCGAGTTCTACGCGCGCCGGCAGGAGTCGGTGGCGCTCTGGGTCGTCCCGCGCGAGGCGATCAACGCGATCGAGGAGTTCCCGGACGAGTTCGACCTCAAGTACCGCCGCGTCGACGGCTACTCGATCAAGGCCCGGCTGAAGGAGGCGCGCGAGCGCGCCGGCACGACGACCGCGGCGACGGGCGAGTAATGCTTGTGTCTATCAGTCACAAGCTCCTCTCCCTTCCGCTTGATCGAGCCGTTCTCGAGCCGCTTGTGTCTATCAGTCACAAGCGTTCGATCCCGCGGAGCGGCTCGTGAGCGATCGCACGCGGTTGCTGCTCGAGCTCGCCGACGACGAGCTGATTCTCGGCTGGCGCAACTCCGAGTGGACGGGGATCGCCCCGTTCCTCGAGGAGGACGTCGCCTTCTCGTCGATCGCCCAGAACGAGATCGGGCACGCGCGGGCGCTCTACGACCTGGCGGCCCGCGAGCTGGGCGGCGACGCCGACACGATCGCCTTCGACCGCAAGCCGGAGGAGTACCGCTGCGCGCCGCTCGTGCAGCTGCGGCTCGTCCCGGACTGGGCCCGCACGATCGCGCGGCACGTCCTCTACGAGACCGCAGACGCGATCCGGATCGAGCGGCTGAAGGAGCACGAGGACGCGGAGCTCGCGGGGATCGCGGCGAAGATCGAGCGCGAGGAGGTCTACCACCGCCTGCACGCCGAGATGTGGCTCGAACGTCTTCACGAGGAGGAGCGCTACACGGCGGCGGTCGAGGAGCTGTGGCCCTACGCCCTCGGCGTGCTCGAGCCGGAGCTGAGGCCGGCGCTCGCGGAGCGCATCGGCCGCGAGGAGGTCGAGGCGGTCGAGCGCTCGGCCCCCGGCGAGGAGTTCGCGGAGCTGTGGCAGGAGATGACGATGGTTCGCCGCTCGGCCCCGGTGGGCGCGCAGTGGTGACCGAGGCGGCGGTCTGGGATGCGCTCGCCGAGATCCCCGACCCCGAGATCCCGGTGATCTCGCTCGTCGACCTCGGCGTCGTCAAGTCGGTCGAGGTGACCGACGAGCGCGTCCGGATCGAGTTCACGCCGACGTTCATGGGCTGCCCCGCGCTCGAGGTGATGCGACAACAGATGGAGGAGGCCGTGACCGCGCTCGGCGCCGAGCCGCAGGTCGACGTCCTCCTCGACGACTCCTGGTCGACGGACAAGATCACGCCGGCAGGCCGCGAGAAGCTGCGCGAGGCCGGCTTCGCCCCGCCGCCGCCGCGCGCCGAGAGCGCGCCGAAGCTGCTCCAGCTGCAGCAGGCGGTGCACCGCTGCCCGTACTGCGGCTCGACCGAGACGAAGCTCGAGAACATCTTCGGCCCCACCCCGTGCCGCTCGGTGCGCTACTGCACGAGCTGCAAGCAGCCGTTCGAGCAGTTCAAGACGATCTGACGTCGAGCGTGATCGCGCCCAGGCGCTCGTCGCCGTCGGCGCCCTGGGCGAGCGTCAGGCTCGCGTCGAAGATGCCGTCGCTCTCGTTGCGGACGTCGCGCTCGCCGGCGGACGCGTACGGCTCGGCCGTGTAGACCTCGTCGGTCACCGCCTCGTCGAAGTAGAACTGCGTCGCCAGCACCTCGGTGTTCGAGACGTGCACCTTGGCGTGGATGTGGACGCAGCGGCCGCGGTACCAGCCCGGGTAGACGGTCACGAACTCGGCGATCCCGTCGGCGTTCGTCACCTGCGCACCGCGCAGGAAACGCTCCCCCGCGCCTGCCTCGAAGCCGGAGTAGACGCCGCCCGCGTCGCAGTGCCAGATCTCGACGACCGCGTTCCGGAGCGGCGTGCAGGCCGGCGCCTCGCGCACGCGGACGGCGAGGCGGAGCGGCGTGCCCTCGCGGCCCTCGCGGACGTCGCTGCGGATCGCGTCGGCATCGAACCAGTACGGGCCTTCCGTCTGCTCGACGGCGAGCACGCAGGACGCGTCGTCGTCGAGGAGCGCCGTCGCCGCGCTCTCCCCGCTCGTCGTGGCGGGCTGCACGGTCGTCGTGGCGCCGGTCGACGTCTCGACCTCGGCCGTCGTCGGCGTGGCGGCGGAGTCGCCGTCGCCGCTGCAGGCGGCGAGCAGCGTGCCGAGCCCGACCGAGCCGAGCGCGGCGAGCGCCTTGCGCCGAGTCATCGGCGTCTCCATGCCATCGATCGTACGACGTGAACGTGAAGCCCGACTAAGAGTGCAGCAGCACGAGCCGGTCGCGGTGGACCGCTTCGACATTCGCCGGGCGGCCGGCGAGCTCGGCCGAGTCGACCGAGGCGATCCCGCGCGCAAAGGGCTCGCCGTTCTCGCCGCGGAGCTCGACGCCGTCCCCCGCCCGGAACTCGGGCGTCCAGCCGACGACGCCGACGGCAAGGAGGCTCGCACCTCTGGCGACGGCTCTCCGCGCGCCGTCGTCGACGGTGATCGTGGCGTCCACGCGCTTGCCGAACCGGAGCCAGAGCTTGTAGGCCGAGTCCGGTCCCGCGACGGCCGCAAAGCGCGTCCCGCGCGCCTCGCCGGCGACGAGCGGGCCGAGCACGGAAGCGGACGTCCCGCCCGCGATCACGGTCGCGATCCCCGCCCCGGCCGCGAGCTCGGCGGCCTGGATCTTGCTCGCCATCCCGCCGCGCCCGCGCGCGGACACCGCGCCGAACGTGGCGGCGCGGGCGTCCGATCCCTCGCTGATCAACGTCGCCCCGGCGGACCCGGGAGCGTGCGTGTAGACGCCCTCGACGGAGGTGAGCAGCACCAGCAGCCGCGCGCCGCAGAGCACGGCCACCTGCGCGGCCAGCGCGTCGTTGTCGCCGAAGCTGATCTCGTCGGTCGCGGTCGCGTCGTTCTCGTTCACGACCGGCACGGCTCCGGCCGCGAAGAGGGCGTTCAGAGCGCCGCGCACGTTGACGTACGCGCGCCGGTCGGCGATCTCGGCGCCGGTCAGCAGCACCTGGGCGGCGCGAAGCCCGGCCTGTGCGAACGCCTCCTCCCAGGCGCGCTGCAACCGCGACTGGCCGAGCGCAGACGCCGCCTGGAGCCGCGGCAGCGAGCGCGGCCTCACAGTCAGGCCGAGAGACGAGAGGCCGAGGGCGATCGCCCCCGAGGAGACGACGCAGACCGGCGTCCCAGCCGCGACGAGCTCCGCGACCTCGGCCGCGCGCGCTCGGAGCAGCCGGCGCCGCACGCGTCCGCGCCCGTCGACGACGAGCGCGGAGCCGAGCTTGACGACGACCGGCCGGCTCACCGGTGCTGGGTGCCGTCGCCGACCACCCGGTACTGGCGGAGCCAGAGGTCGCGGTAGGTGACCGGGCCGCGGGGGCCGGGCACCCAGTCGACGTTGATCCCCGTCTCTGGGGCGCCCGTCAGCGCAAAGCCGTCCGTGAAGCGGGTCGGCGCTTGCCAGAACGCCGCCGTGCCGCGGTAGCCGTCGAGGAAAGCGTCCGCGACCTCCCGGTCCTCCGCGACGACCGTCGCCGCCAGTGCCGAGGTCTCGCGGTTGGCGATCGAGACGGCCTCGGCGGGGCCATCGACGACATCGAGGGTGACCGTGGCGACCCGCTCGGGGTCGTTCGCCCACTCGTGCCCGAGGCGGACGTCGAGCGGTGCCAGCTCCGCATGGGCCCGCGCCCGCTCGGTGCCGCGCGCTTCGATCCCGAGCCGTTCGAGCAACTGCAGCAGGCGGGCGAGCAGCGGCACCGCTCCCGCATCGACGAGCAGGAGGTTGAGCCGGTTGCAGACGCCGAGCCGGTCGAGGCTCGCCGTCACGATCGCCTCGAGCGTGTCCGGGTCGGCCGACGCGGCGACGTAGAGCACGCCGCCGCCCTCCGCATGGGCAAGCGTCCGCACCCCCTGCTCCGCGGCGAGCCTGGCCAGCGCCGCCGTCGTCTCACCGCTGCCGCGGAGAATCACCAATGGCACGAGCTGCGGCATCGAGACGAGCACGCGTGCGCCCTCGCGGTCGGCCGAGCGCACGAGCCCGACCGCCTCCGGCGGCAAGCCCGGCCTCCGCGAGCGCCGGCCGCAGCACGTCGTCGACGAGCGCCGTCACGGTCCGGAGCGCCGCGCCGCCCGTGCGCAGCACGACGCCGTTCAGGCTCTTCAGCAGCTGGCCGGCGACGTCGACCGCGACGTTCGGACGCGCCTCGAAGTTCGCGCCGACGACGCCGATCGGGATGCGCCGCTCGGACACCTCCAGCCCGTTCGGCAGCGTCCAGGCCGTAATCTCGCGCTCGAGCGGCGGCAGCTCGGACAGCTCCCGCAGCTGGGCCTCGATCGCGCTCAGGCGCTCGGGATCGAGGCGGAGCCGGTCGAGCGCGCCCTCGTCGAGGCTCGCGGCCGCCCCTTCGACGTCGGCGTCGTTCGCGGCCAGGATCGACGACCGCCGCGCCGCGGCGCGATCGGCGGCGAGCGAGAGCGCGGCCGTCACGAGCGGGTCGGCGAGTCGCGGCACCGCCTCGTGCGCAGCCGCGGCCTCGCGGGCGACGGACTCGGTGAGCGTCAGCCCGCTCGCCGCCTCGCCTCGTCGATCACGGTCTCCGCCTCGGCCCGGTTGCCGTAGCCGCGCGTCTCGGTCTTCTTCGCCTCGAGGTCCTTGTAGACCTGGAAGAAGTGCTCGATCTCGTCGCGGAACTCGGCCGGGATGTCGTGGATGTCGTGCACGCGCATCCAGGCCGGATCCTTCAGCGGGACGCAGATCACCTTCTCGTCGGGCCCCTTCTCGTCGGTCATGTGGAAGACGCCGACGACGCGGACGCGGATGCGGCAGCCGGGAAAGGTCGGTTCGCCGACGAGCACGAGCGCGTCGAGCGGGTCGCCGTCCTCGCCGAGCGTCCCCTCGATGAAGCCGTAGTCGGCCGGGTAGCTCATCGAGGTGAAGAGACGCCGGTCGAGGACGACGTGCCCCGTCGTGGGGTCGACCTCGTACTTGTTCCGGGAGCCCATCGGCACCTCGACGAAGACCATCGCGTCCATCGGGCGAGTCTACGCCCCGTCGAGCGGAACGATCTCGTCGCCGAGCCTGAGCTCGCCGCCGACGAGGATGTCGGCGCGCAGGCCGGCGCGGTGCACGAGCGGCCGGATCAGCCCGGGTCGCGTCAGCCGCTCGAGGTGTGCGCAAGGCTCGGCGAGGCGGCGGCCGACGCACTCGACCGCGCCGATCCGGAAGCGGCGGCCGGAGAGCGCGTTGAGCCGGATCCCGGTCGTGACCACGTTTCGGCGGGCGTCCTCCCAGGAGAGGCCGACGTCCGCGAGCACCTCCGCCTCGACGAGCGTCAGCTCGTAGCCCTGGCCGCGACCGCTGAACGTCCCCGCTCCGCGCGCGTACCGGTCACCGTCGAGGCCGCGGCCGGCAAGCGCGGTCGCCGCCTCCACCTGGCGCAACGGCGTCTCGGCGTCGGGCGCGAGCAGCAGCCCCGCTACCGACCCTGCTCCAGCCGGCCGCCCGTACGGCTCCTCGCGGGGCAGGTGAAGATCGAGCGGCGCCACGATCCAGCCCTGCTCGATCGTGCCGCCGGCCGCGAGCGCACCTGCCTGGTCGGAGATCGGGCCGGACGGGGAGCCGAACATGACGACGGCGTGGTCCTCGTCCGTGGCCTGCACGCGCGCGATCCACGGCCCGGGCCACTCGAAGGCTGCCGCATCCGCGATCGGCACGAGCCCGAGGTTGCGGCCGCCGAGCCACTGCTTGTGGAAGACGAGCGCGTCGCCCTCCGTCGGCGGCGGCGTCTCGCCGACGATCTCCGCGACGGCTGCGCCGAGCTCTGCGTCGAAGGCCATGGCGCGATCGTAGTCCTACACTCGGCCCATGGACCCGAGCACCCTCGACGCGCTCGAGCTGCCCGCGATCGCCGAACGGCTCGCGGGCGCAACCGCGACCGAGCACGGAGCCGAGCTCGCGCACGCACTCGCGCCCTCACCCGACCCGGACGAGGTCGGCCGCCGACAGGCGCTCACCGCCGAAGCGGTCGCGCTCCTGGACGAAGCCGCGGAGCCGCCGCTCGAGGGCATCCGCGACGTTCGCGAGGCGGTGGCCCACGCGGCGCTCGGCGGTGTGCTCCCCGCAGGGACGCTTCGCTGGATCGGCGACACCGTCGCAGGCGCGCTCCGGGCCCGCGCTGCGGTCGCCGAGCAGGAGGCACCGCTCCTGAGCGCGCTGGCCGAGGGGATCGACGCGGATCTGAAGCCCCTCGCCGACGAGATCGGCCGCAAGGTCGAGGAGGACGGCTCCGATCTGCGCGACAACGCCTCACCGGCGCTGCGCAAGCTCCGGGGCGAGCTCCGCACCGGCCGGCACCGCGTGCGCGACCGGCTCGAGCAGCTCGTCCGCTCGGGCGGCCTCCGCGAGCACCTGCAGGAGGACTTCGTCACCCAGCGCGCCGGCCGGCCGGTGCTCGCCGTGCGTGCGAACGCCCGCTCGAGCGTGCCGGGGATCGTCCACGACACCTCCGACTCCGGGCAGACGCTCTTCGTCGAGCCGTTCGAGGTGGTCGAGCTCTCGAACCGGCAGTCGGAGGCGGCTGCGGCCGAGCGCGAGGAGGCGGAGCGGATCCTGCGCGAGCTCTCCGCGGCCGCCGGCGGGCACGCGGACGCGATCGCGGCGGCGGTCGAGGCGACTGGCGCGATCGACCTCGCCGTCGCGCTCGGCGCCGTCTCGCGGAGCTGGCAGCGGCTGCCCCGTCGAGGTGACGGACGAGGTCCGGCTCGTCGGCGCGCGCCACCCGCTGCTCGACCCGGCGACCGCGGTCCCGATCGACCTCGACCTCGGCGACCTGCGCGCGCTCGTCGTCAGCGGGCCGAACACGGGCGGGAAGACGGTGGCGCTGAAGACGCTCGGGCTCGCGGCCCTGCTCCACCAGTGCGGCCTGCGCCCGCCCGCCGAGACGGCCGCGCTGCCCGTCTTCGACGCCGTGCTCGCCGACATCGGCGACCGGCAGTCGATCGAGATGAGCCTCTCCACGTTCTCCGGCCACGTCGCCAACCTCGTCGCGATCCTCCGTGGCGCCGGCCCACGCTCGCTCGTGCTGCTCGACGAGGTCGCCGCCGGCACCGATCCGGTCGAGGGCTCGGCGCTCGCGCAGGCGCTCGTCGCCCGGCTGGCGGAGCAAGCGCGGCTGACGCTCGTCACCACGCACTACGCCGAGCTGAAGGAATGGGCGAGCGCGACCGAGGGCGTCGCCAACGCGGCGACCGGGTTCGACCCCGAGACGCACGCGCCCCTCTATCGGATCACGCTCGGCCGCCCGGGCATCTCGCACGCACTTCAGGTGGCGGAGCGGCTCGGACTCGACGCAGCCGTCGTCGCGGATGCGCGCGGGCGCGTCGCGCCGGAGCGCCTGCGGATCGAGGAGCTGCTGGCCGAGGCAGAGGCGGCGGAGCGCGGTGCCGCTGACGAGCGTGAGGCGGCAGCCGCAGCGCGCGCCGATGCCGAGCGGCTGGCCGAAGTCGTCCGCGAGCGCGAGGCCGAGCTCGAGGCAGCCGTCGCCGAGGTTCAGGCCTCCGCCGCCGCGGAGCGCGAGAGCGCGGCCGCGGCCGCGGAGCGCGAGCTCGCCGAGGCCCGCGCCGAGCTGGCCGCGCTGCGCAAGGAGATCCGCGCGGCGCGAAAAAGCGCGACGCGACGAGCCCGCGCGCGACCGGCGCCTCGGCGCCGCGGCAGAGCGGGCGACCCGCGCCGAGCGGGCGATCCGGAAGCTTGACGAGCCGCTGGAGCAGACCGCGCCGCTCGCCGCAGGCGATCCGGTCGAGGCACCGGCGCTCGGGGTGCACGGCACGATCGCCGCCGTCGAGGGCGAGGAGGCCGAGGTGATCGGGCCGGCCGGGCACCGGCTGCGGATCCCACTCGCCCGCCTCCGTCCGTCACGGCGGCGCGAAGCCGAGGCGGAGACGCCCGTCACCGTCGTCGCGGCCGCCCGTGGCGACGTGAGCGACGAGCTCGACGTTCGCGGCCGCACGGCACAGGAGGCGCGCGAGGCGGTGCGCGCCTTCGTCGACGAGGCCGCGCTGGCCGGGCTCGCGTCCGTGCGCGTGATCCACGGCCGGGGCACGGGCGCGGTGCGCAAGGCGGTACGGGACGAGCTCGACGGCCACCCGCTCGCCGGCGCCCGGGAGAGCGACTCGGCCGACGGCGCGACGGTCGTCCAGCTGCGGCTAGCTCGGCTCCTCGACCACCTTCGCCGCGTAGAGCTGGTACGTCAGGGCCTCGAGCACGCGCAGCCGCGGCTCGGGGACGTCGAAGAACCGCGCAAGCGCGAGCGGCTCGAGCCACGAGAGCCCCGCGTCCGCGGCGAGCACCCGCGTGACGGCAGCACGGTCGCCGCCGAGCGCCACGTGGGTCACGCGCCCGCGCCACGGCCCGAGCACCCGCACCGCCTCGGCCGCGGCCGCGTCGACCAGCTCGCGCTCCTGCTCGCCGCGCCGGCGCCGGAAACGGTTCGCGGAGGAGCCGCCCTTCTTGTGCCGCCCCTTGACGAAGCGGGTGCCGACCTTGGAGGCGGCGAGCCGCTCGCCCTCGAAGACGCCCATGGCGTAGCCGCCCATGCGGACGAGGAGCACTGCGACGGTCGGCTCAACGGCGAGCGCCTCGAGCAGCGGCCCGGTGCGGAGCGACCTCGTACTCCCCCTCGTGGTCGAGCCCGAAGGGCGGCGTCACCGTCAGGACTGCCTCGTCGAGCTCGATCCGCACGCTCCCGCCCGCGTAGACCGTCCGCGCCGGCGTCCCCTCGAGCGCGCGCAGCCGCTTCGCGACGTTCGCCCGGCCGATGTGGCGCGTCTCGGCCACGCTACGAATCGAGGTACCGCTCGATCCGCGCCAGGCAGGCCTCGAGCGGCTCGCGCGTGTCGACGACGAGCCGCGGCTCGACCCACGGGTCGTATTCCCGAGCAACCACGTCGTCCCAGGTCGGCATCAGCGCCCCTTCCAGATCCGTCTCGCGCGTTTCGAGCCGGCGACGGTGCTGCTCCTCGTCCGAGCAGACGACCTCGACGACGCGAAGGCGGGCGCTCGCCCGCTCGGCCAGCAGGCGCCAAGCGCGGCGCGCCGCCTCGACCGGGTTGACCGCGTCGACCACGACAGCGGAGCCGGCGCGGAGGCAGGACTCCGCGACGGCTTCGGCGACGACGTACGAGCCGATGCCGGTGGGCTGGTCGCGCGAGATCCCGGCGCGCCACATGGCGGTCTCGATCGAGTCGATCCGGACGTGGGCGCCGCCGAGCCGCTCGACAAGGAGCCTGGCGATCGTGGTCTTGCCTGTGCCGGGAAGGCCGCCGAGGACGACGAGCATTGCCCGATGCTGCCCGAACGGCGACAATCGAGGGATGGCGACCGTGCAGGGCAGGAGCGTGAACCAGCCGCCGCCGCTCGCGGGCTACGACCTCTACGAGCAGGACGCCGCGCTCGTCGAGGGCGTGCGGCGGGAGGGCGGCGCAGGGTGGGAGGAGCGAGCTCGCCGCCTTCGGACGGACGCTCGGCGGCGAGCCGCTCGAGTGGGGACGGCTCGCAAACGAGCACCCGCCGCGGCTGCGGACGCACGACCGCTACGGCGAGCGGGTCGACGAGATCGAGTTCCACCCGGCGTGGGACTCGCTGCTCCGCCTCGGCCTCGACGCACGGCTCCAGTCTCTGCCCTGGGTCGACGATCGCCCGGGCGCGCACGTCGCCAGGGCCGGGCTCTTCATGCTGCTCGCGCAGGTCGAGGCCGGCGTGGGCTGCCCGCTCTCGATGACCTTCGCCGCCGTGCCCGCGCTGCGGGCGGAGCCCGACCTGGCGGACGAGTGGGTGCCGCGCCTGACCGTGGGCGGCGCGCTCTGCGGGATGGCGATGACCGAGCGGCAGGGCGGCTCGGACGTGCGCGCGAACGAGACGGCCGCGCGCCCGGCCGGAGACGCCTGGCTGCTCGACGGGCAGAAGTGGTTCTGCTCGGCGCCGCAGTCGGACGCGTTCCTCGTGCTCGCGCAGGCGCCCGCGGGGCTCTCGTGCTTCCTGCTCGAGCGCCCGCAGCCCGGCTTCCGGATCGAGCGGCTGAAGGACAAGCTCGGCAACCGCTCGAACGCCTCCGCCGAGATCGCGCTCGACGGCGCCGTCGCCCGGCTCGTCGGCGAGGAGGGCCGTGGCGTGCGAACGATCCTCGAGATGGTCGTGCACACGCGGCTCGACTGCGTGCTCGGCTCGGCCGCGCTGATGCGCCGCGCGGTTGCGGAGTCGACCCACCATGCCGCCCACCGCGCGGCGTTCGGGCGGCTGCTCGCCGAGCAGCCGCTGATGCAGAACGTGCTCGCCGACCTCTGCGTCGAGTCGGAGGCGGCGACGACCACGGCGCTCCGGCTCGCCCGGGCGTTCGACGAGGCGGACGGGCCGTTTCGCCGCCTCGCGACCGCCGTCGCGAAGTTCTGGGTCTGCAAGCGGACGCCGCCGCTCGTCGCGGAGGCGCTCGAGTGCCTCGGCGGCAACGGCTTCGTCGAGGAGTCGCAGCTGCCGCGGCTCTTCCGCGAGAGCCCGCTCAACTCGATCTGGGAAGGGTCGGGGAACGTGAACGCGCTCGACGTGCTGCGAGCGCTGGAGCGCGAGCCGGAGAGCGCGGAGGCGTTCCTCGCCGAGGTGCGGCTCGCCCAGGGCGGCGATACGCGGCTCGATGCCGCTGTCGGGCGGCTCGACCGCGAGCTCGCCGCGCCCGACGAGCGCGACGCCCGCCGGCTGCTCGAGCTGCTCGCGACCGCGCTCCAGGGCTCGCTCCTCGTCCGCCATGCCCCGCCCGAGGTCGCGGACGCGTTCTGCGCCCGACTCGAGCGCGCCGGGCGGCGTCTACGGCACGCTGCCCGGCACCGTCGACCAGGCGGCGATCGTCGCACGTTCCACGCCACGCCTCGCCGGGTAGGCTGGAGTCATGGCTGTCGAGATCCACTACTGCCCCGTCTGAAACGGCTATGACCGCCGGGCCGCGAGTCTCGCGGCCGTGCTGAAGAGGAACGGATTCGACGCCGCCGCGCTCGAGGGCGAGAAGAGCCAGTACGACGTGATCGCCGACGGCGAGCTCGTCTTCTCGAAGCAGGCCGAGGGCCGCTTCCCGGAGGAGGACGAGATCCTGGCGCGGCTTCGCTAGCCGCTAGGAGCCGCTGAAGCGCGGCTCGCGCTTCTCGAGGAACGCCGCCACGCCTTCGGCGAAGTCGGCCGTCCCGGTCGCCTCCTGCTGCAGCTCCGCCTCGAGCTCGAGCTGCTGCTCGAGCGTCGCGTCGTACGCGTGCTCGAAGAGGCGCTTCGTCATCCCGATCGCCGCGAGTCGGCAGCGTCGCGTAGACCGCCGCGACCTCGGCCACGTGCGCGGCGAGCCGGTCTGCCTCGACGACCTCGGCGACGAGCCCCAGTCGTGCGCCTCGGCCGCGGTCAGGCGCTTGTTCGTCGTCATCCAGTCGAAGGCGCGGGCGAAGCCGAGCAGGCGGTGGATGAACCAGGAGCCGCCGGAGTCGGGCACGAGCCCGATCCCGATGAAGCCGGGGACGAACGTGGCCGTGTCGGCCGCGATCCGCAGGTCGCAGGCGGCCGCGAGCGAGAGCCCGGCGCCCGCGCACGGGCCGTTCACGGCGGCGATCACCGGCTTCTCGAGCGCCCGGATCGCGCGGATGTTGGGGTGGTACGTCTGCTCGAGGCGGTCGCGGATCGAGCCGGCGACGTCCTGGAACTCCTTCAGGTCCTGCCCGGCGCAGAAGCCGCGGCCGGCGCCGGTGAGCACGACCGCGCGCACCTCGGGGTCGCCGCGCCTCCTCGAGCGCCTCGTGCAGCGCCGCGTGCAGCGCCGCGTTGAACGCGTTGAAGACCTCGGGCCGGTTGAGCGTGATCGTGAGGACAGCGCCGTCGCGCTCGGTGAGCACCTCGCTCATGCGCCGACGCCTACCCGCTCGGCTTGCGGTCGAGGAACGCGCGGATCGCGCCCTGCGCCTCGTCGCCGAGCATCGAGAGCGCCAGCCAGTCGCGCGCGTGGCCGACCGTCTCGTGCCACGAGATGTCGCGCCACCAGTTCAGCTGCTGCTTCGCGTAGCGCGTCGTCTCGGGCAGCTTGCGCGCGAGCTTCTCGACCACCTCGTCGACCTTCGCGTCGAGCTCGGCGGCGGGCACGGCCCAGTTGACGAGCCCCCACTCGGCCGCCTGCGTGGCGGGCACCTCGTCGCAGAGCAGGATCATCTCGCGGGCGCGGCGGTCGCCGATCATGATCGGCAGCCACTGCGTCGCGCCGCCGGCCGGCACGGAGCCGTGCTCCAGCCCGACGTGGCGGATGAACGCGTCGTCGACCATCACCGTGAGGTCGCAGGCCATCTGCAGCTCGTTGCCGCCGCCGACCGCGATCCCCTGGACGCGCGCGAGCGTCGGCTTGCCGATCTCACGCAGCCGGTCGTGCATGTCCTTGAAGGCGCCGAACCACTTCCAGTACTCCTTCGAATTCCCGAGCAGGTCCTCGCCCCACGCGCGCAGGTCGGCGCCGACGCAGAACGCGCGGCCTGCGCCCGTGACGACGACCACGCGGATCTCGTCGTCCCAGGAGGCGTCCTCGAACGCGCGCGCGAGCTCGCGCAGCATCCGGAAGTCGAACGCGTTCAGGACCTCCGGGCCGGTTCAGCGTCACCGTCGCGCGCGGGTAGTCCTTCTCGTAGACGATCCGCTCGAAGCCGAGCTCCTCGGGCGGCAGCGGGCGGGGCTGGTCGGGCTCAGGCAAGGTCGGCAAAGAGGACGTGGAAGCGGCCGCCCAGCTCCATCGCGTCCTTGCCGGTCGCGGCGAACTCCGGCGTGCGCGCGGCCTCCTTGAAGGCGTCGCGCGAGGGGAACTCCCATTCGGCGTAGTACGCGTAGGGCGGCTCCCCGGCAGGCGAGCCGAAGACCGGCCCGTGCCGGAACGTGCCGCCGGGACGCTGCGGCAGAGCTCGGCGTGCCCGGTGTTGGAGCAAGGCGCACCGGGGACCGAGAGCGAGAAGCTCTACGAGTATAGATTCACCAGTGACACGGTCGACAAGGCGTGGGGCTTCGGCACCGACACGATCGGTTGGACCGTCCTAAAGCAAGTCAGCGGTTTCAGCTGGATCCCGGAAAGCGGTGTCGGAGCGGTGCAAGGCAGCCTCGCGGGCAACGACGGCTCGATCCTTTCCGCCAGCAACCTCCACACCCCGATCGAAACCAGCAGAACGGTCCAGATCCGCATGAAGAACAGCACCGCCACCGGCCAGCAGATGGCGTTGTGCTGGGCGGTTGACGGCAGCTCGAGATTCGAAGAAAGAAGATGCGTCACCGGCATAAGAGTCACTGCCGACGGCGCGTACCACACCTACAACATCGAAACCAGTGCCTTCGCAACCTGGCTAGGTCACACGCTCGAACGCTTCCGCATCGACCCCTCCGACACCGAAGCGATCACCACCGGCACCTTCACCATCGACTATGTGAAGCTCCTCGACTGAACCCGAACCGACACCTGACACACCCGCGGCCTGCCCCTCGGGGCAGGCCGTGCGTCGTTCCAGGCGAGCGGAGGGTCGCCGCGGAGGACCGATTCCGCACCAACCCGATGAAAGGCGTCATCCCGACCGTCTTGATAGGCATTCTGTATAGTCTCGAAAACCAACCAGGTTTAGGCTATTTCAGGAGGACCAAGACTCGTGAGGACGACACGCCTTCCCATCGCCGCGTTGCTCGCCGCCCTGCTCGCGCTCGTCGCAGCCGGCTGCGGCGGCGCGTCCGACGAGTCGGGCGGAGGATCGGGCTCGAACAACGACGCGAAGACCCAGCTCTCGCTCGTGGCCTACTCGACCCCCGAGGTCGTCTACGACCAGATCATCCCCGACTTCCAGAAGACCGCCGCGGGCAAGGACGTCGGCTTCAAGACCTCCTTCGGCGCCTCCGGCGACCAGAGCCGCGCCGTCGAGGCCGGCCTCAAGGCCGACGTCGTCTCGTTCTCGACCGAGCCCGACATGACACGGCTCGTCGACGACAAGCTCGTCGACGCCGACTGGGACCAGGGCCCGACGAAGGGCCTCGTGACGACCTCCGTCGTCGCCTTCATCGTGCGCAAGGGCAACCCGAAGCACATCGAGGACTGGAGCGACCTGCTCAAGCCGGGCATCAAGGTGCTGACGCCGAACCCGTTCACCTCGGGCGCCGCGAAGTGGAACATCCTCGCCGCCTACGGCCAGGCCTCCGGCCACGGCAAGGACGACGCGGCCGGCCTCGCGTACGTCAAGAACCTGATCACGAACCACGTCGCGGTGCAGGACAAGTCCGGCCGCGAGGCGCTGCAGGACTTCGTCAACGGCGACGCCGACGTGCTGCTCTCCTACGAGTACGAGGCGACGACCGCGCAGAAGAAGGGCGAGGACGTCGACTACGTGCTGCCGGACGACACGATCAAGATCAACATCGACATCGCGACGACGAAGAGCGCGCCGGCCGCCGCGAAGACGTTCCTCGACTACGTGCTCTCGAAGCCCGCGCAGCAGCGCTTCGCCGACTGGGGCTATCGCCCCGTCGACCAGAGCGTGCTGGCCGCCAACGCGAGCAAGTTCCCGACCCCGTCGGGCCTCTTCACGATCGAGGACCTCGGCGGCTGGGACAAGGTCAACGACGCGTTCTTCGACGTCGACAAGGGCTCGATCGCGAAGATCGAGGAGGACGCGGGAGTCTCCACCGCCAAGTGAGCGCGACCTCCGCACCCGTCGCGACGCGGCCGCTGAGGGCCGCCCGCCCCGCCTGGCGCTCCTCCGGAGCGCTGGGCGTGGGCGTCGCCACGCTGTGGCTCAGCATCATCGTGCTGCTGCCGCTCACCGCCGTCGTCGCGCGTTCGCTCGACGGCGGCAGCGGCGCGTTCTGGGACGCGGTCACGAGT
Source organism: uncultured Actinomycetes bacterium (assembly GCA_963746145.1). Lineage (GTDB taxonomy): Bacteria > Actinomycetota > Thermoleophilia > Solirubrobacterales > Solirubrobacteraceae > Conexibacter. The sequence goes on along the minus strand of CAVVAC010000003.1, from coordinate 2,686,296 downwards.
CGCCAGGCGATCGGGGCGCTGCGCTTCACGGTGCTCGTCTCGCTGCTGGCGGCGGCGATCAACGCCGTCGGCGGGACGCTGATCGCGTGGGTGCTCGTGCGCGACCGCTTCCCCGGCAAGCGCATCGTCAACGCGCTGATCGACCTGCCGTTCGCGCTGCCGACGATCGTCGCCGGCCTCACGCTGCTGCTGCTGTACGGGCCCAAGAGCCCGGTCGGCATCAACATCGCCTACACGCAGACGGCGGTGCTGCTCGCGCTCCTGTTCGTGACGCTGCCGTTCGTGATCCGCGCGGTGCAGCCGGTGCTGATCGAGCTCGACCGCCAGATGGAGGAGGCGGCGCTGTCGCTCGGCGCGCGCAACCTGACGATCTTCCGCCGCGTCGTGCTGCCGAACCTCGTGCCGGCGATCCTCAGCGGTGCGGCGCTCGCGTTCGCGCGGGCGGTCGGCGAGTTCGGCTCGATCGTGCTGATCTCGGGCAACGTGCCGTTCAAGACGCAGGTCAGCGCGGTCTACGTCTTCAAGCAGATCGAGAGCGACAACCCGATCGGCGCCGCCGCCGTCTCGACGGTGCTGCTGCTGGTCTCGCTCGCGGTCCTGATCGGGATCCGCGGCCTCGGCCGCTGGGGGGCGCGCCATGATCGTTGACCGCCGCTGGCGCATCGGCCTGCGCGTCGCCGCGCTCGGCTACCTGGCGCTGCTGCTGCTCGTGCCGGTCGGGCTGATCTTCTACCGCACGTTCGAGCACGGGATCGGCGCGGTGTGGAGCTCGGTCACGACGCCGGCGGCGATCCACGCCTTCCAGCTGACGCTCGAGGTGACCGCGATCGCGGTCCCGCTCAACGTGATCTTCGGGATCGTGATGGCGCTCGCGATCGCACGCGGGCGCTTCCCCGGCAAGACGCTGCTGAACGCGATCATCGACCTGCCGTTCGCGGTCTCGCCGGTCGTCGTCGGGCTGTCGCTGATCCTCGTCTACGGCACGACCGGCTGGTTCGGCGACGCGCTCGCGAACGCCGGCATCCAGGTGATCTTCTCGCTGCCGGGGATCGCGCTGGCGACGATCTTCGTCTCGCTGCCGTTCGTCGTGCGCGAGGTCGTGCCGGTGCTGAAGGAGGTCGGCGACGAGCAGGAGCAGGCGGCCGCGACGCTCGGGGCCGGCGCCTGGACGACCTTCTGGCGCGTCACGCTGCCGTCGATCCGCTGGGGCATCGCGTACGGCGTGGTGCTGTCGGTCGCGCGCTCGATCGGCGAGTTCGGGGCGGTCAGCGTCGTCTCGGGCAAGATCTCCGGCGAGACGGAGACGCTCACGCTGCTCGTCGAGCAGCGCTTCTCGAACTTCGACCTCGCGGGCGCCTACGCCGCCTCCGCGCTGTTGGCGCTGATCGCGCTGGCGACGCTGCTCGCGATGACGCTCATCAAGCCACGGCGAGAGGAGGGGGACGCATGATCACAGTGACCGGAGTCACCAAGCGATTCGGGGACTACGTCGCCCTCGACGACGTCTCGCTGACCGTGCCCGACGGCTCGCTGACGGCGCTGCTGGGCCCCAGCGGCTCGGGCAAGTCGACGCTGCTGCGGATCATCGGCGGGCTCGAGTCGCCCGACGCCGGGCGCGTCGAGATCCACGGCGAGGACGCGACCGGCGTGCCGCCGCAGCGGCGCGGCATCGGCTTCGTCTTCCAGCACTACGCGGCCTTCAAGCACATGACCGTGCGCGAGAACGTCGCCTTCGGCCTGCGCGTGCGCAAGCTGCCGAAGGACCAGGTCCGCGACCGCGTCGACGAGCTGCTGAGCGTCGTCGGGCTCGCCGGCTACCAGGGCCGCTACCCGAGCCAGCTGTCGGGCGGCCAGCGCCAGCGGATGGCGCTCGCCCGCGCGCTCGCCGTCGAACCGAAGGTGCTGCTGCTCGACGAGCCCTTCGGCGCGCTCGACGCGAAGGTCCGCGCGGACCTGCGCGAATGGCTGCGGCGCCTGCACGACGAGGTCCACGTGACGACGCTGCTCGTCACGCACGACCAGGAGGAGGCGATGTCGATCGCCGACCAGATCGCCGTCATGGACCACTCGAAGATCGAGCAGGTCGGCACGCCGCGCGAGCTGTACGACCGTCCCTCGAACCCGTTCGTGATGGGCTTCCTGGGCCCGGTCAGCAGAGTCGGCGAGACGCTCGTGCGCCCGCACGACATCGCGCTGGCCGCCGACGGCGACGGCGAGGGCGCGCGCGAGGCGATGGTGAGCCGCGTGGTGCACCTCGGCTTCGAGGTGCGCGTCGAGCTGATGCTGACCGACGGCACCGCCGTGACGGCGCAGATCACGCGCACGGAGGCGGCCGAGCTGGAGCTTTCGCCGGGCGAGATCGTGTGGCTGCGCACGGCCGGGGCGACGACGCTGCCGGCCTAGCGCTACTCTGCCGCGATGGCCGAGCCGCTGCAGCTGCTGATCTACGAGTACGTGCCGGACATGCTGGAGCGCCGCGCCCCGTATCGCGCCGAGCATCTGGCGCTGATCGAGCGCTACCACGCCGACGGGCGCGTCGTGATCGGCGGCGGACTGGGCGACCCGGTGCACAGCGGCCTGCTCGCCTTCCGCGACGCCGCCGACGCGCACGCGTTCGTCGCCGCGGACCCCTACGGCGCCGCCGGGCTGGTCGTCAGCTCGCGCGTGGAGCCGTGGGCCGTCATCACCTGAGCGAGCGCATGGCCGGCCTCACCGCATTCGACATGCCGCTCGACGAGCTCGAGCGCTACCGCCCGGAGCGTCACGAGCCGGCCGACTTCGACGCCTTTTGGGCGGCCGCGCTCGCCGAGGGCGCGGAGCGTCCGCTCGATGTCGCCGTCACGCCCGTGCCGACGCCGCTGACGACGCTCGACGCGTTCGACGTCAGCTTCCGCGGCCTCGACGGCGAGCCCGTCGAGGCGATGCTCGTGCGCCCGCGCGGCGCTGCGAGCGCGCCGCAGACGTGCGTCGTCGAGTTCTGCGGCTACACCGGCGCGCGCGGCAGCGTGCTGGAGAACCTCTCGTGGGCGAGCGCGGGCTACGTCAACCTCGTCGTCGAGCCGCGCGTCTCCGGGCGCGCGCTCGTCGGTCTCGAAGCGCCCGAGCGCTACCACTACCGCCGCGTGTTCGCGAATGCCGTGCGCGCCGTGCAGGCCGCGCGCGAGCTGCCGGGCGTGGAGCGGGTGATGGTCGCGGGCGCCAGCCAGGGCGGGCTGATCTCGCTCGCGGCGGCGGGGCTCGCGCCGGAGGCGGTCGCGGCCGTCGTCGCCTACGTCCCGTACGGCTGCAACTACGCGCGCTCGCTGCAGATCACCGCCGAGGGCCCGTACGCGCTGATCACCGAGCACCTGCGCTGGTACCGCAACACGATCGAGCGGGCCCACCGCACGCTCAGCTACTTCGACGGCATGCACTTCGCCGCGCGCGGTCGCGCCCCGGCCTTCTTCACGGCCGCGCTGCGCGACACGATCTGCCCGCCGAGCACCGTCTTCGCGACGCACAACCATTACGGCGGCCCGCGCGAGCTGCGCGTCTGGCCCTACGCCGGCCACGAGGGCGGCGAGAAGGACCAGGACATGGCGGGCATCGAGTTCGCCGGCCGCACGCTCGCGGCGGCGTAGCCTCCTACGGCAACCGGCCGGCCCAGCGCGTCGACGCCGCAGCCGCGCCGAGCAGCAGCACCAGCCCGCCGAGCGCGAAGGCCGCGGTCACCTCGCGCTTGGCCGGGCGCGTGCCGAGCTGCGAGCCGAGCGTCTGGTAGATCGAGGACAGCTGCTGGTCGTCTTCGGCCTGGAAGGCGCGCCCGCCGGAGGCCTCGGCGATCCGTCTCAAGGTCTCCGGGTCGGGCGCGACCGACAGCGTCGGCGGGCCGAAGCCGGGGTTCGGCACGGTCGCGTCGCGCGTGCCGAGCGCGACGGTGTAGATCGGGACCTTCTCCTGCCCTGCGGCGTGTGCCACCGCGACCGGATCGCGTCCGGTCGTCGTCGCGCCGTCGGACAGCAGCACGATCGCCGACGGCGGGCGCTTGCCGTCGAGCCCCTTCGGCTCGCGCTGCAGCGCGTCGAGCGCGACCTGCAATGCGTCGCCCGTCGCGGTGCCGCCGTCGGCGACCTGGGCCTCGACCATGCGGCGCGCCAGGTCGTGGTCGTGCGAGGGCGTCTGCGTGCCGTCGGGCACGTCCGCGAACGTCGTCACGCCGACGCGCACCGGGGCGGGCAGCTGGTCGAGGAACTGGTTCGCCGCGCGCTTGGCGGCGTCGAGCCGGGTGGGGTCGACGTCGGTCGCCATCATCGAGCGCGAGTGGTCGGTCACGAGCATGATCGAGGCGCGCTCGATCGGCAGCGAGATCGTCCGCTGCGGCTTGGCGAGCGCGAGCGCGAGCAGCGCGAGCGCCGCCAGCAGCAGCGCCGTCGGCAGGTGCCGGCGCCATGCGGGCGTCGTGCCTGCCGCCGCCTTCAGCGTCGCCACGCCGGTGAAGCGCACCGCGTAGCGTCTCGCACGCCGGCGGCTCGCGAGCTGCGCGGCGAGCGCCGCTGGCACGAGCGCCAGGGCAAACAGGAACCACGGAGAGGCGAAGCTCATCCGATTGCCGGATCGCCGTGGCTGGCAAGGACGCAGTGAGCGTGGCCTGCGATCGCAGGCGAGCGAGCGAGGACGCCGCCAGGCGCGGCGAGGCGGTGATCGGTCATCGGAGCCGCTTTCCGAGCTCGCCGAGCCAGTCGCCCTCCGTCGAGAGCGCGACGTGCTCGATCTGCAACCGCCGCAGCTCCTGCGCGACCTGCGCGCGCCGCTGCGCCTCCAGCGCCGCGAAGCGCTCCCGCACGCGCGTGCGGGAGGTGTCGATCTCGACCCGCTCGCCCGTCTCCGGGTCGACGAGCGCGAGCCGGCCGACGGCGGGGATCGCCGCCTCGCGCGGGTCGTGGACCTCGAGCGCCAGCACGGAGTGGCGTTGGCGCAGCGCGCCGAGTGGGCGCGTCCAGCCGTCGTGGTCGCGGAAGTCGGAGATCAGCACGACGAGCCCGGGCTGGGTTGCCACGCGCCCGATCCCGCGCAGCGCGTCGGCGAGCGCGTGCGGCGCGTGCACGCCGTCGGGCGCGACGCCCTCCGCCAGCGCGCGCCGCAGCGCCACGACGCCGGGCTTGGAGGCGCGCGGCGGCAGCAGCCGCGGGCGCCCGGCGCCGAACGTCATCAGCGCGACGCGACCGGCGCGACGGACCGCGAGGCGCCCGAGCACGCCCGCCGCGCCCTCGGCCACGTCCCACTTCAGCCGCTGCGCGGTGCCGAACGCCATCGAGGGCGAGACGTCGCACAGGATCCAGGTCGTGAGCGTGCGCTCGGGCACGTGCAGGCGCACGTGCGGGACGCCCGTGCGCGCGGTCGCGGCGGCGTCGATCTGACGCACGTCGTCGCCGACCTCGTAGGGCCGCAGCTGCGCCAGCTCGGTGCCGGCGCCGAGCCCCGCCGCGCGCCGGTCGCCCGGCAGCGCACCGGCCGCGCGTCGCGCCACGACGAGGTCGAGCGCCGCCAGCAGCCCCTGCGGGAGCGGGCCGGGACCCTGGCGTGCGGCGGGGGGTCGCAGGGGCGTTTCGGCCATCGGCTCAGGCGGCGTGGATGCGCGGTTGGATGTGGTCGGCGGGCGGCTCGGCGACGGTCGCCAGCACGCGCTCGAGGATCTGGTCGGCGGTGACGTCCTCCGTCAGCGCGTCGTAGGAGAGCACGAGCCGGTGTCGCAGCACGTCCGGCGCGAGGTCGCGCACGTCGGTCACCGCCACGTAGCCGCGCCCGCGCAGCATCGCCAGCGCGCGTGCCGCCTGCACCAGCCCGATCGGCCCGCGCGGGCTCGCGCCGAACGCGATGTAGCTCGCGACGTCCTCCAGCCCGTGGCGCTCGGGCCGCCGCGTCGCGTCGGCGAGCGCGACCGCGTAGGCGATCACCTCGCGGTCCACGAGCACCGCCTGCGAGGCCTTCGCGAAGTGCGCGAGGTCCTCCAGCGAGAGCCGCTCGCGCGCCTGCGCCGGCTCGCCGAGCGAGCGATCCACGACCGCCGCCTCCTCGCTGTTGGTCGGGTAGTCGACGACGATCTTCATCAGGAAGCGGTCGACCTGCGCCTCGGGCAGGGGGTAGGTGCCCTCGGACTCGATCGGGTTCTGCGTCGCCATCACGAGGAACGGCCGCGGCACCGGGAAGCTCTCGCCGCCGATCGTCACCTGCTGCTCCTGCATCACCTCGAGCAGCGCCGACTGCACCTTCGCGGGGGCGCGGTTGATCTCGTCGGCGAGCAGGAAGTTGCCGAAGACCGGGCCCAGCTCCGTCTCGAACCTGCCCGTGTCGGGCCGGTAGACGCGTGTGCCGACGAGGTCGGCGGGCACCAGGTCGGGCGTGAACTGGATGCGCTTGAAGCTGCCGCCGAGCACCTGCGCGAGCGTCTTGACGGTGAGCGTCTTGGCGAGGCCGGGCACGCCCTCCAGCAGCACGTGGCCGCCGGCGAGCAGCGCGACGAGCAGGCGCTCGAGCATCGCGTCCTGCCCGACGATCACGCGCTTGATCTCGTGCAGCGCCTCCTCCAGCGCGTCGCGCGGGTCCTCGCGCCGGAAGCGATCGTCTTCGGTCGGGGTCTCGGGGGTCACAGGTACTGCTCCTTTCAGGTGGTCAGATGAGGCGGCCGAACCAGCGCAGCGACATGCCGGCGCCGGCCAGCAGCAGGATGAGCCCACCGGCTGCGAACGCCGAGGTCACCTGCCGGTGGACCTGACGGTGGCCGAGCTGGGAGCCGAGCCGCTGGTAGACGGCCGAGAGGCCGCCCGCGTCGGCTGCGGTGAAGCTGCGCCCACCGGAGGCGGAGGCGATCGCTGCGAGCGCGTGCCGATCGGGCGGGACGCGGACGGTCTTGCCCTTGTCGACGATCGTGCCGTGGTCGGTGCCGAGCGCGACGGTGTAGACGGGGATGTGCAGCCGCTTGGCCTGGCGCGCCGCGGCGACCGGGTCGCGCCCGTAGGTCGAGCTGCCGTCAGAGATCAGCACGATCGCCGAGGGCGGGCGCTTGCCGTCGACGTCGGGGATGCCGCGCAGCGAGGCGACGGCGGTCGCGATCGCCTCGCCGGTCGCGGTGCCGCCGCTGACGGTCATTCTGTCGATCGCCGCGTGCACGTCGGGGCGGCTGCGCGTCGGGCTCTGCAGCACGGTCGCGTGGTTGTTGAAGGCGAGCACGCCGACGCTGACGCGGCGCGGCACCGCGTCGAGGAACGCGCGCGCCGCGCGCTTGGCGGCGATCAGCCGGTTCGGTTCGACGTCGGTCGCGAGCATCGAGCCGGAGACGTCGGTCGCGAGCATGATCGAGGAGCGCTCGACGGCGACCGCGACGGTCCGCTGCGGCCGTGCGGCGGCCAGCACGAGCAGCGCGAGCGCGAGCGCGAAGGCGAGCATCGGCAGGTGCCGGCGCCAGCGCGGGCGCCGTGGCGCGACCGACGGCTGCAGCGGCGGGGCGGCGAAGGCGGCGGCGGCCGCGCGCCGGTCGCCCTGCTGCACGACGTACCAGGCCACGAGCAGCGGCAGCGCCGCAAGCCCGAGCAGGACGAGCGGGGCCGCGAAGCTCACGGCGTTCTCGCGGGTTGCGGTCGAGGAATCCCCATGCCTACGGAGAGTAGGGGGCGAGCGTAACGCCCCATTAAGGCGTTCATGTGAGCTGGCTCATATTCGCCGCGATACCGCGACACCGCGCACGCCGCGTGGCTCGCCCCGGCTTGGGGCGAGCCACTGTGCGTCGGTGCGGCTGCTGCTCAGGCTCGACTCAGTCTTCGATGCGGACGTAGTCGATGCCGAAGGTGCCGGTGCTCACTTCTTCGTTGTCGGAGGGATCGACGCGGAACTTGGTGAGTTCGTGTCTTTCCCAGTTTGTCCAGCCGGCTGTCGATATTTCGTAGATGTGGTAAGCGTCGTCGGCGGTCAGCGCGAATCTGGTGCACTGTTCGCTTCTGAACGTGGTGCCTCCGTCGACGGTCCAGCAGAGGCTGGCTCTGAGCGCGGTGGCTCTGCTGTTCTTCATGCGGATTATGATCTTCGACGTTCTCGCCGTTTCGAAATTTCTCATCGTCGGCGAGACGAGCTGCGAGTCGGCGCCGGAGACCGTGCCCGCGATCGTGCCGCGTTCGCTGTCCGACGCCCAGCCGAAGCCGGTGACGTTTCTCGGAGCGGTCCAGCCGATCGTGTCGGAGCCGAAGCCCCATTGCTTTGCGACTCTGTCTCCGGCGATGTCGTATTCGTAGAGCCGCAGTCTCTCGTTCCCGAGTTCCCCCTGGATGAGCGCTTGGAACGTGATCTTGTGTTCCTTTTCGTAACGATTCTCGTCGATGTCGTAGCTTCCCATGTCCACCCAGGAGTGGTTGACGCCTCTCGCGATCTGCGTGTGTTCCCAGGTGCTCCAGTTGTCCGATCCAGCGGACTCGGCTACCCACAGCTGGCTGCCTTCGTTGAACTCCCATTCCTTGGCCACGGTGCCGTTGCCGTTCTTAACGCGAATGTAGTCGATGGTTATCTTTCCGCTTCCAGGAGTGGATACTCTGTTGGGAGCGAATTCGAGCGAGCGGAGGGTGCCTCTCCAGTTCGGCACGCCATTCATCGATATTCTGTACGTGTTGAACGCGCCTTCATTTCTTACGGTGAATGCACCCGCCTGTCTCGTGTCCCAGGTTTGGTGTTCGTCGGTGATGAAATATATGTGGCCCGATGTTTCGTTGGTGGTGTTCTTGACGCGGATTTCGATGTCGCGGTTTTCTGTTTCCCCACCGCCGATCGGGATCCCGATGTAGTCGGTGGTGTAGAACGTGGTGTCTCTCGATATCGGTTCTACGACGAGGTTTTCTCTGCCGTCCAGGACGAAGTGGTCGGCCTGGAGCGTTGAGCTGTAGTCCGCGTTCGCTTCTTCCCACGGGTACCAGCCGACTTTGTTCTTCCCGTAGACGTAGTACATGTCGTTCGCGCGATCGAACTGGATGCTGCCGGTGTTGAAGCTTCGCGAGTACGCTTCGGCGGGTTCCATGAACTGTTCGTGCCAGACGCCGTCCGTCGTGCGCCAGAAGTGCTTCTCGCGGACTCTGATTAGCGTTCGTTCGAGCGAGAAGGTTTCCGAGGTCGGCATGACGATGTGGGGCTGGTTGTCACGGTCGATCTCCATGCGCATGACGTTCGGCCGCCAGTACCCGGGTCTCACGTGGACCGCGACGGTTTCGGCGTCTTCGACTCTGATCGGGTCGCTTTCGTGCGTGGCGACTCTCGTTCCCGAGTTGTCGTTCCAGGTGAGCCCGCCGTCGTCGCTGTAGGCGTAGTAGATGTCGTGCTGGGCGACGAGCGGGCTCAACACCGCTTCTGTTGCGTTGGGGACGCTCTCGCGCCACGTCCACATGAGGTGCAAGCGCCCGTTGGTGTCGAACTTCGCGGCGTCGACGTAGGGTCCGCGCCTTCTGGCCGGTAGCCATCCCTCTTCGAGTTCGTTTAGGCCGTCGAGGTCGTACGTGCCGGTGGTGCCTAGGAGGATTATGCCGAGATCCGTCCAGGTGCCGTTGTCGTTGTAGACGTGCATCACCCAGTCGCCGCTGGAGCCCGACCCACTGCGGAAGCCGCTGTAGAGCGTTCCTTCAGGCGAGCTGAAGAACTCCGGGTAGGAGAGCTTGCCCTCCTGCGTCGTGTTCGAAGTCTGGCCTCTCCAGGTGAACGTGCAGCTGGAGAGTCTCGCCGCCGAGAGGCAGCCTTCGTTGGAGATCGCGTAGTGTATTCTTTCGTTGTGCATCGTCCATTGGACGTGCAGGCGGCCGTCGTGCGAGCTGACGCCGAGGACGGTGTTGTTGTGCGCGTCTAGCGGGGCTATCAGTCTCCCTTCGGTGGTGTTGAAAGTGATCGTTTCGAGGACGCCGCTGGACAACGTGCGGCGCGTGATCTTGGCGTATACGTTGCCGCTGCCATCAGCGGCATCCCAGTAGATCGTGTACTCGTAGCCGTTGAAGCTGATCACCTTGTTCTGGTCGGCCTGGTTCTGCTGCCACCAGTGAACGTCACTGTCGAGTTCGACGCTCGTCTCATTTGTGAAGTTGGTAGCCGAGGCTAGTCCGGCCAGGAGCAGGACAACGAGTGAAGCGAACGTCAAGACGACACCGAGCACTCCACGCGATCGGACGGTTAACATGCGATGTGTCTCCTTCTCGGAGAGAAAATTAATATATGAGAAGCGGTATGAGATTAAGGGCACGCAAGGGGTGACCCTGGCGCGCCGTGGCGTGCATGCGGGTGCTAGGCGACTCCTCTCTGACGCGCACGGCGTGTGCCGGCCCATCCCCCAAAGGATCGAGGAGGTACTCTAGGAAAGCGTTTACCCGATGTCAACCCAGGCGACGCGCACGGCGCCGGAAAACGCGGATGCGGCGAGCCGGCAAACGCCGTGCTGCGCCGCCCAGATGCGATCTCCGCTTGCGGTGAGCCGCGCTACGACGCGACGCTCACGGCGTCTTCGCCGGTTGCGTCCCGAGCGTGGCGTGGAGTGTGAGCGTGCGCCCGGCACGCTCGACGACGACGTCGACCTTGTCGCCGGGGGCGTGGTCGCCGACGGCGCTGGCGACGTCCTGCGGGTCCTGGACCGCCTCCTGGTCGACGCGCTTGATCACGTCGCCGATCTTGATGCCGGCGTGCGCGGCGGGGCTGTCGGTGACGACTTCGCCGACGCGCGCGCCGTCGGGGTTGGTGGGCGAGGCGGGCGCGTCGCTGAGCCCGAGCCAGGCGTGCGGGACGGCCTTGCCGCGCGCGAGCAGCGGCTCGACCTGGCGTACCGAGTTGGACGGGATCGCGAAGCCGATGCCGATGTTGCCGGCCACGCCCGCGGTGGCGATCTGCGAGTTGACGCCGATCACGTGCCCGGCGTCGTCGAGCAGCGGGCCGCCGGAGTTGCCGGGGTTGATCGGCGCGTCGGTCTGGATCACCTTGTCGATCGAGAAGCCGTTGGGCGACTGGATCGAGCGCCCGAGGCCGGAGACGATCCCCTGCGTGGCGGTGCGGTCGAGCCCGAACGGGTTGCCGATCGCGACCACGAGGTCGCCGACCTGCACGTTGCGCGAGTCGGCGAACTTCAGGGGCGCGACGCCCTTGGGGATCTGGCCGCTGTCGATGCTGACGACTGCGAGGTCGGAGGTCGGATCGCTGCCGAGCACGTCGCCGTCGAGCGAGTCGCCATCGGTGCCGAAGCGGATCAGCACGTGCGTGCTGGTGCCGACGACGTGCGAGTTGGTGACGATCGTGCCCTTGCCGTCGATCAGGAAGCCGGTGCCCTCGCCCTCGTCGGTGCGCACGGAGACGACCGCGGGGCTGGCGGCCGCGTAGATCGCGCCGGCCTGCGTCTGGCCCTTGCCGGGCTTGATCGGCTTGCTCGCGAGCGCCGGCAGCGGCGAGACGCGGGGGCCGTCGTTGCCGCCGTCGAGCAGCATGCCGGCGGCGAACGCGCCGCCGATCAGCACGAGCGCGGCGACGGCAAGCCCGAGCAGCAGCGTGCCGCGGCGGCGCTTGCCGGTGCGCTCGCCTGGATCGGCGGGGGCGTCGGCGCGTCCGGGGCTGGAGGGCGCGCGCTCAGGGGTGCGCAGCGCCGCGCTCTCTTCGGCGGTCTCGCGGGCGCGCTCGGACTCCGCGCGCCACTCGCCGGTCCACAGGTGTCGAGGCGACTTCATGACAAGAGAGAGTAGGGCGACAACGTAACGCCGGATTAAGAAAGGGCCGGCACCGGTCTGAGAATGAAAGGACTCTCAGACAGACGCGCCGTCGAGGCGCACCAGCTCCTGCTCGCTCAGCCGCAGCGTCGCGGCGGGCAGCAGCTCGGCCAGCTGAGCTGGCGTGCGGGCGCTCGCAATCGGCGCGAGCACGCTCGGCTGTGCGAGCAGCCACGCGAGCGAGACGGCGGCGACGCTCGTCGCGTGGGCGGCGGCGAGCTCGTCGAGCACGGCCAGCAGCGCGACCCCGCGGGCGTCGAGATAGCCGGCCGCGCTGCCGGCGCGCGGGCTCTCGACGGCCGGGCCGCCGGGCCGGTACTTGCCCGTCAGGAAGCCGCGCGCGAGCGCGAAGTAGGGCAGCACGCCGAGCTGCTCGCGCGCGACCAGCTCGGCGTAGGAGGCCTCGTAGTCGCGCTCGACGAGGTTGTAGTGCGGCTGCAGCGCTACGTAGCGCGCGAAGCCCTCGCGATCGGACACCGCCAGCGAGGCGGCGACCCGCTCCGGGCTCAGGTTCGAGGCCGCGATCGCGCGCACCTTGCCCTCGCGCACGAGCGCGTCGAAGGCCGCGAGCGTCTCCTCCAGCGGCGTCTGCTCGTCGTCGAAGTGCGCGTAGTAAAGGTCGATGCGGTCGGTCCGCAGGCGCTTCAGCGAGGCCTCTGCGTGCGTGCGGATCGTCGCCGGCGCGAGCCCGTCGCCGTCGCCGCCGACTTTCGTCGCCACGAGCATCGCGTCGCGGTTGCCGCGCGCCGCCATCCAGTCGCCGATGATCGCCTCCGACTCGCCGCCGTCGTGGCCGGAGATCCAGCGCGAGTACGTGTCGGCCGTGTCGAGGAGGTTGCCGTCCCCCGCCGCAAACGCGTCGAGCACCGCGAACGAGGCGGCCGCGTCGACCGTCCAGCCGAAGACGTTGCCGCCGAGGCAGAGCGGGAAGACGTCGAGGTCGATGCCGGGGATCGTGCTCATGCGCGGACGCTCAGCAGCAGATCGTTCCCGAACGGGTCGGTCGCAAGCGTCCCGTCCTCGTGCTCCCGCGTCGCGACGCCCGCCGCGCCGAGGCGCTCGGTCAGGCGCGCGGACGCGGCCGCGTCCGGCAGCACGAGCGTGAAGCGGTCCAGTCCGCGCACGCCGGGAGCGTTCGGCGGCCCGCCGGCGCTGCCCCACATGTTGAGCCCGACGTGGTGGTGGTAGCCGCCGGCGGCGACGAACAGCGCGCCCGGGTAGCTGTGTACCGTCACCTCGAAGCCCAGCAGCTCGTGGTAGAAGGCCGCGGCGGGGGCGAGCGCCGCGACCTGCAGGTGCACGTGCCCGACGCGCGTGCCGGCCGGGGCGGCGCGGCCGTCGCTCGGCGCCGGCGCCTCCGCGAGCAGGTCCTGCAGGTCGAGCGGCAGCGTGGCCATCCGCAGCTCGCCGTCGTGGAACGTCCAGCTCGAGCGCGGCCGGTCCCAGTAGAGCTCGATCCCGTTGCCCTCGGGGTCGGACAGGTAGAGCGCCTCGCTGACGAGGTGATCGGAGGCGCCGTCGAGCCGGTGGCCGGCCTCCAGCACGCGCAGCAGCGCCTGCGACAGCTGCGCGCGCTCGGGGAACAGCAGCGCGACGTGGAACAGGCCGCAGCCGCCCTGCGCCCGCGGCGCCGCGTCGGCGCGCTCCACCAGCTCCACGAGCGGCGCGCCGCCGGGCGGCCCGAGCGCGAGCAGGTCGTCGTGCTCGGCGAGCGCGCGCAGCCCGAGCGCCTGCTCGTAGAAGGCGCGGACCGCGGGCAGGTCGGCGACGGTCAGCCGCACGGGGCCGAGCGCGAGCGCGGGATCGATCGAGAACGGCTCTGGCATGGGGAGCATGATCGCACGCGCGTCGATCTCCGTTCGCCACGCTGAACGTTCTCCGGAAAGGCGATTAACGAGGTGAATGACGTTTGCGCCGAGGAACGGCCGCAGTTATAATCGGCGACGCTCGGGGCCGGGGAGCCCAGGGGCACCAGCTGTTAATTGTTGGGGGAGCCTATGGTCGGGGGACTTCGGCGTCGTGCTGGTGCGCATCTCCAATGAGATCGGGGAACGACGACCATGCACGAAATCGGTCAGGCGACCTTCACGCGCCGAAAGCGCGCTGACACGCTCGAGCCCGCGCCCGACGCCTCGCGCCTGGAGGAGGACCTCCAGGCCTACTACGTCGAGGCCGAGGAGGAGAGCATCTTCGAGAAGTGGGAGCGCGGCGAGGCCCGCGGCGACTCCACGACGCCCTCCGTCTGCTCGCCGGAGTACCGCGTCTGGATGCTGGAGCAGCTGCGCGAGGCGATGGGCCACGACCACGAGCGCCGGCTGCTCAGCATCGGGGCCGGCAACGCGATGGTCGAGCGCACACTCTGCCGCGAGGGCTTCCACCTGCTCGCGGTCGACGCGTTGATGCCGGCGGTCGAGATCGCGAGTCGCAACGGCGTGCCGTCGCTGTGCCGCGACATCCGCGCGTGGGATCCCTCGCCGGATCGCTTCGACGTCGTCTACGCCGACGGTCTGCTCGGCCACCTGTACGACGACGAGGGCGGCTGCGAAGAGGTCTGGCGGCGCGTGCGCGGCTGGCTCGCCTCGCCCGACAGCGTCGTGGTCGTCTCCAACGACGTGCCGCCGGGCGACACGCGCGTGAAGCCGGCGCCGGGCGTCAACGGCTTCCACTGGCTCTCGACCGACTGGATCGCCGACATGCTCGTGGAGGCCGGCTACACGCCGACGCTGACGACGGAGTTCGTCTACGAACGACCGCTGTCGGGGCCGCGCCGTCGCGCGATCATCGCCGCCAAGCCGACCGCCTAGGAGTCCGCCATGCCGATCGGTTCGCGCCTCGCAGCGCGCCTGGAGCGCGAGCTGCCGGCGATCGTCGAGCACTTCGGGACGCCCTTCCACCTCTACGACGAGGCGGGCATCTCGGAGACCGTCGAGCGCCTGCTGAGTGCGTTCGCGGGCACGCCGTTCCGCGAGTACTACGCCGTCAAGGCGCTGCCCAACCCGGCGATCCTGCGGCTGCTGCGCGAGCACGGCTGCGGCTTCGAGTGCGCCTCGGTCGCCGAGCTGGAGCTCTCGCGCATGTGCGGGGCCGGCGGGGAGGACGTCTTCTTCACCTCCAACAACACGCTGGCCGCGGAATTCGACGAGGCGCTCGCGCTCGACGCGATCGTCAACGTCGACGACATCACGATGCTGCGCAAGCTGGCGCGGCCGCCGTCGCTGATCTCGTTCCGCTTCAACCCGGGCGCGGAGGCGGTCGGCGAAGGCATGATCGGCAAACCGCTGGAGGCGAAGTTCGGCGTGCGCCGCGACCAGCTCGTGCCGGCCTATGCGGCCGCGCAGGCGCTCGGCGCCACGCGCTTCGGGCTGCACGCGATGGTCGCCTCCAACGTGCTGGAGCCGGCGCCGCTGCTGGCGACGCTGACGCTGCTGCTCGAACTGGAGCAGGAGCTGCACGCGCAGCTCGGGATCGCCTGCGAGTTCCTCAACATGGGCGGCGGCCTGGGGACCCCCTACCGGCCGGGCGAGTCGCCGCTGAACCTCGCGGCGCTCGGCGCTGGCGCGGTCGCGCTGCTCGACGCGCACGCGCAGCGCACCGGCCGCCGGCCGGCGCTGTTCGTCGAGTCCGGCCGCCACGTGACGGGGCCGCACGGCGTGCTCGTCACGCGCGTCGTGAACCGCATGAGCAAATGGCGCGAGTACGCCGGCGTCGACGCCGGCATGGCGGCGCTGATGCGCCCCGCGATGTACCCGGGCGCCTACCACCACGTGACGCTGCTCGGCGACGACGGCGAACGTCCGCTGGAGCGCGTCGACGTCGTCGGCGGCCTGTGCGAGAACAACGACAAGTTCGCGATACAGCGCGAGCTGCCGGCGCTGCGCGAGGGCGACGTGCTGCTGATCCACGACACCGGCGCGCACGGGATCGCGATGGGCTTCAACTACAACGGCAAGCTCAAGCCGCAGGAGCTGCTGCTGCGCGCCGACGGCAGCGTCGAGCTGATCCGCCGCGCGGAGGAGATCGAGCGCGACTACTTCTCGACGCTGCGCTTCGAAGCGAACGTGCTGGCGCCGCAGGCGGTGCGGGCATGAGCGCCACGGAAGTCGCCGCGCATGCCGAGCTGCGGGCGCGGATCGCGCAGCTGTGGGAGCGCCGCACGGAGCTGAGCGACGCGGACGCGGAGGCGCGCGCGACGGTCTTCGAGGCCGTCGGCCTGCTCGACCGCGGCGAGGCGCGGATCGCCGAGATCGGCGACGACGGGGAGGTCGTCGTGCACGAGTGGCTGCGCCACGCGCTGCTGCTGATGTTCCGCGTCGGGGAGCTGGAGCACAGCGAGGCCGGCCCGTTCCGCTTCGCCGACCGGCTGCCGCTCAAGCGCGAGCATCCCGGCGTGCGTGTCGTGCCCGGCGCCTCGGCGCGCTTCGGCTCCTACCTCGAGCCGGGGGCGATACTGATGCCGAGCTTCGTGAACGTCGGCGCGCGCGTCGGCGCCGGCACGCTGATCGACACGTGGGCGACGGTCGGCTCGTGCGCGCAGGTCGGGCGCAACGTGCACGTCTCCGGCGGCGTCGGGATCGGCGGCGTGCTGGAGCCGCCGGCCGCCAAACCGGTGGTGATCGAGGACGACGCGCTGCTCGGCAGCCGCTCGATCGTCGTCGAGGGTGCGCGCGTGGGGCGCGGCGCGGTGCTCGGCGCAGGCGCGATCCTCGGGCCGACGATCCCCGTGATCGACGCGCAGACGGGGCAGGAGCTGGCGCGCGGACGCGTGCCCGACTGGAGCGTCGCGATCGCCGCCACGCGCCCGCGCAGCTTCCCGGGCGGCGACTTCGGACTTGCCTGCGTGCTCGTGATCAAGCGCCTGGCGGAGGGCGAGCGCCACGACAAGGCCGCGCTCGAGGCGCTCGTGCGCGACCACGGCGCGTCGCTGTAGCCCGCGCCAGCCGGCTCAGCGGCCGGTCGCGGGGTGAGGCGGTGCAGTAATTTGGAACCGTTACCGGCATCGTCCCCCCGATTCCGTCCCCCCCGCGAAGGAGCCTTACGCCCGTGTCGAGCCTCACGATCGCCCGCATCGAGACGATCCCGATCCGCGTGCCGCTGGGCCGCGTGTACCGCGGGAGTCACTACCGCATGACGCACCGCTCGACGACGATCGTCCGCGTCCACACCGAGGAGGGCATCGTCGGCGAGGCGTACGCCGGCGACGAGGACGCGGGCCTGTTCGAGATCGACACGATCGTCCACGACGAGATCGCGCCGCGGCTGATCGGCGAGGACGCGTTCGCGATCGAGCGCTGCTGGGAGCTGGCGCGCCCGGCGACGTTCGACATCCTGCGCGACCGCCGGCTCGGCCTCGTCGCCTGCGGCTGCGTCGACCTGGCGCTGTGGGACGCGATCGGCAAGGCGCTGGGGCAGCCGCTGTGGCGCCTCTGGGGCGGCTACCGCAACGAGCTGCCGATGATGTCGATCGGCGGCTACTACGACAGCCCGCTCTCGATTCCCGAGGAGATCGCCGACCTGCGCGAGCGCGGGATCGAGGCGATGAAGTTCAAGGTCGGCGGCGCCGACCCGGTCACCGACGCCGCCCGCTTCCGCCAGGCGCGCGAGGCCGCCGGCCCCGACTTCGTGCTCGCGGCCGACGCCAACCAGGGCTTCACGCGCGACGACGCGATCCGCTTCGCGCGGCTCGTCGAGGATCTCGACCTGCACTGGTTCGAGGAGCCCTGCCGCTGGCACAACGACCGCCGCGCGATGCGCGACGTGCGCATGATGGCGGGCGTGCGCGTGTGCGCCGGCCAGAGCGAGTTCGGCATCGGCGGCGTGCGCGACCTGATGGTCGAGGGCGCGATCGACTTCTGCAACTTCGACTCGTCGTGGTCGGGCGGCCCGACAGAGTGGCGGCGCGCCGCCGCGATGGCGCTGGCGTTCGACGTGCAGATGGCCCACCACGAGGAGCCGCAGGCCTCCAGCCACCTGCTCGCGTCGATCCCGCACGGCGGCTTCGTCGAGTGCTTCCACCCCGATCGCGACCCGATCTGGTGGAACCTGATCGCCAACCGCCCGCCGCTGGTGGACGGCCGCATCGCGCTGTCCTCGCGTCCGGGGCTCGGGTGGGAGCTGGACCTCGACTACATCGAGCGCCACCGGGTGGCAGCGCCTGCGTGAGCTCGCGCGCGAGCATGCGGGAGGTGGCGGAGCTGGCCGGCGTCGGCATGGCCTCCGTCTCGCGCGTCCTGTCCGGTCATCCGGACGTGAGCGCGACGATGCACGAGCGCGTGATGGCGGCAGTCGACCGCCTCGGCTACCAGCCCGACCTGCTCGCGCAGAGCATGCGCCGCCGCGCGACGAAGACGATCGGCTTCGTCGTCGGCGACATCGCGAACCCGCTGCTTGCGGAGATCACCAGCGGCGCCGAGACGGCGCTGCGCGCGGCCGGCTACACGCTGCTGCTGACGAACTCCGAGAACGACCCGCAGCTCGACGATCGGCACATCGGGCTGCTGGAGCAGCGGCGCGTCGACGGGCTGCTGCTGTCGCTCGCGGCCGAGGACGACCCGGCGACGCTCGAACGCCTGGAGCGCAGCGAGCGCCCGATCGTCGTGATCGACCGCGAGCTGCCGGACTCGGTGCGCGCGAGCGCCGTGCTGTCGGATCACCGCACCGGCATGCGCGCCGCCGTCGAGCACCTGCTCGAGCTCGGCCACCGCTCGATCGGGCTGACGCTCGGGCAGCCGCTGCGCTACAGCCGCGAGCGGCGGATCGGGCTGGAGGAGGCCTACGCCGCGCGCGGCCTGCCATCGACGTACGCGGTCGCGGAAGGACGGCTGCACCCCGAGCACGGGCGCGACGCGACGCGCCAGCTGCTCGACGCCGAGCAGCCGCCGACGGCGCTGATCGCCGGCGGCAACCAGCTGCTCATGGGGATGCTGTCGGAGCTGCGCGACCGCGGCCTGGCGGTCGGGCGCGACGTCTCGCTCGTCTCCTGCGACGCGGTCCCGATCACTGAGCTGTACGCACCGCCGATCGCCGTCGTGCGGCGCGACAACCTCGAGCTGGGCCGCTGCGCCGCGCGGCTGCTGCTCGACGGCATCGAGCGCGACGCCGCACCGCAGCAGCGCGTGCTGCCGACCGAGTTCGTGCCGCGCGCCAGCTGCGCTGCGCCGCCGCCCCGCTAGCGGTCCAGCAGCTGCGCCGCCCGCTCCAGCTCCGGCAGCGGACGCGTGAAGGCGGCACGCAGATGGCCCGCGCCGCCAGGACCGAGCCACGAGCCGGGGACGGTCAGGACGCCGCGTGCGGCGAGCGCCTCGAAGGCCGCCACGTCGTCGCCGTCGGGCGTGCGCAGCCACAGGAACATGCCCGCGGGCGCGCCGGCCGAGACGAGCCCGAAGCGCTCGGCGGCCGCCTCCAGCACGGCGCGCCGCCGTGCGTAGGACTCGCGCCCGATCGCGACGTGCGCCTCGTCCTGCCAGGCCGCGACCGAGGCCTGCTGGACGAACAGCTGCGGCGTCGTGCCGGCGTCCACGCGCAGGCGCTTGAGGCGCCCGACCAGCTCCGCGTCGCCGGCCGCGAAGCCGGAGCGCAGGCCCGGCACGCCCGTGCGCTTGGAGAGCGAGTGGAACGCGATCACGCCTCGGCGGTCGGGCAGCGCGAGCGCGGAGCCCGGCTCGCCCTCGCCGAACCACAGCTCGGAGTAGGCCTCGTCGGCGGCGAGGATCGCGCCGTGCACACGGCAGCGCTCGGCCAGCTCGGCGACCAGCTGCGGCGGCGCGATCGCGCCCGTCGGGTTGTGCGGGCTCGTCAGCCACACGATCGCCACCTTTCCCCACGGCACCGCGTCCGGGTCGGGCAGCCAGCCGCGCTCTGCCGACAGCGGCAGCTCGATCACGCGCAGCCCCGCGAAGCGTGCGCTGCGCTCGGGCACGGGGTAGCCGGGCGTCGCGACCGCGACCGCGTCGCCGGGCTCGGCGAAGACGCGCGCGAGCGTCGCGATCGGCTCCTTCGACCCGAGCGTCGGCACGATCTCCGTGTCGGGGTCGAGCTGCGCTCCGAAGCGTCGCTCGACCCAGGCCGCGATCGCCTCGCGCAGCTCCGGCAGCCCCTCGGAGGAGGGGTAGGCGTCGAACGGCGTCTGCGCGATCGCCGCCGTCAGCGCGTCGTGCAGGAACGGCGGCAGCGGGTCGCTCGGCTGGCCGAGGCTCAGGTCGATCAGCTCGGCGCCGCGCGCGAGCGCCTCGCGCCGCACGCCGCCGACGCGCGAGAGCGGGTAGCCGGGCGCCTGCTCGATCGCCTGGTTCAGCCGCACAGGAAGCTCCGCAGCAGCTCGTGGCAGCGCACGAGCGCGTCGATCTCCACGCGCTCGTCGACGCGGTGCGCGTAGGCCGGGTCGCCCGGCCCGAGGTTGACCGCGTCGACGCCCGCGGCGGCCAGCTCGGCGACGGGCGTCCACGCCTGCTTGGCCGCCATCGGCGCGCCGCTGGCGGCGGCCAGCGCGGTCGCGAGCGGGTTCGCGTGCGGCGGCGGCGAGCCGAGCGTGCAGCCGGTCACGGCGAGCTCGCCGTGCGGCTCGCACCACGCGCGCAGCGTGCGCTCGGCGGTCGCGGCGTCCATGTCGGGCGCGAAGCGGTAGTTCACGTTCGCGACCGCCTCGCCGGGGATCACGTTCGACGCCACGCCCGCGTCCAGGCGCGTGACGGAGACGACCTGGCGGTAGGCCAGCTCCCCGAACGCGCGCAGCTCGGGCTCGACCGCCGCGAGCGCGAGCACGCCGCGGGCGGCGCGCTCGATCGCGTTGTCGGCGAGCCAGGGTCGCGCCGAGTGGCCGCTGCGCCCCGTGAAGGTCCAGCGCGCGTCGAGGTTGCCGAGGCAGCCGGCCTGGACGACGTTCGCCGTCGGCTCCAGCACGATCGCGAGGTCGGCGGTGCAGAGGCCCCGCTCGCGCGCCAGCAGCGGCACGAGCGCACCCTCCGCGGAGGCCAGCTCCTCGCGCCCGAACAGCACGTAGCCGACGTCGACGGAGGTCGTCAGCTGCGCGCGCGCCAGCTCCAGCAGCACTGCCACGCCGCCCTTCATGTCGGCGGCGCCGAGCCCCTCGACATGCGTCGGCGTGCGGGCGCCGGGCCAGTTGCCCTGCGCCGGGACGGTGTCGAGGTGGCCGACGAGCAGCACGAGCGGCCGCGCGCCGCGCTGCGTGATGCCGGCGAGCACGCACGTGTCGCCCGCGTCGCGCGCGGGCACGCCGCCGTCGCGCAGCAGCGCGAGCGCGTGCGCGGCGAGCGCCGCCTCCGCGCGCGACTCCGAGCGCGCGTCGACGAGCGCGAGCGTGCGTGCGGCGAGCCGCTCGGCGAGCACGTCGGGTGTCACGACCGTCGCGTCCATCCCCCGCGGGCATCCTATGCGGTTCAGGCCGCGACGAAGCCGAGCGACGCCGCGACGGCCGTCTGATCGTCGTCGCGCGAGGCGAACGCGATTGGCTCGCCGCGATCCGCCAGCGCCGGGATCGCGATCGACGCGAGCGCGACGTGCAGCGCGTCGAGCGCGCGCAGGCCGTGCGTGCGGGCGAGGTCGAGGGCCCTGGCCTCGACCTCCTCGCCGTGTCCGACGAGGACCGCGACGCGTCCGTGGTCGGGGTGCAGGTCGGTGTCCAGCTCGGCGAGCGCCTCGGCCTCGACGACAGGCCGTCCGGCACGCGCGGCACGCACGATTGCGGCGGTGACCTCGATCCTGGTCCAGCGACCGGTGAACTTGGCGATGGTGCGGTTCGTGAGCAAGCTGCGCGCCTCGGCGGATCCGGCCTCGTCTCCCAGATAGGCGCGCGCGAGGACGGACGAGTCGACGTAGGCGATCACAGCTCGCGGTTCCGATCCTCTTCGAGGATTCGCACGATCTCGGGGGCGAGCTCGCGCAGCGCCTTGCGGCCGCGCTCGCGGGTCGCCTCGTCGACAGGTGGCACGTCGAACGTGACGAGCATGCCCAACATCGCGGCCTTCGCGTTGGCGCGCGCCTGCCGGTCCTCGGCGATGTCCGCGTCGACGATCACGTCGAGGAGGTCGTTCGCCCACGCGTTGACGCTCTTGCCCTCGCGGTCGGCGCGGGCGGCGATGCGGCGGTGGAGTTCCGGGGAGACGCGCAAGATCAGCTGCTTCACACGAGGGAGGGTAGCGGCGATGCTATCTCGCGACTACCTGTGCTATCAGCGTGCTTTGCTACGAATCTGCGTAGGTGCCGTGGAGCAGTGCGAGGTGCAGCTGCTCGATCTGCGGCGCGAGCGCCGGCAGGCCCGCGACGCCGTCGGCTCGCAGCGCCTCGACGACCAGCTCCCAGGCCGCGCCCGCCCCGGCGCGGAAGACCCACGGCGGCACCGGCTGCAAGCCGGCGCCCTGCTCCTGCGCGGCCGCGTAGGTGTCCGCCAGCAGGCCGGCGAAGCGCTCGTGGATCTGGGCGCGGCGCGCGAGCGCCTCCTCGCCGACGCTCAGCACCTCGATCATGAACGAGCGCGCGAACTCGGGCTCGGCGGCGAGCACCTCGAGGAACGCCCGCGTGCCGGCGCGCAGCCGCTCGCGCCAGTCGGCCGTCTCCCGCGCGACGGCGGCGAGCTGGTCGAACAGGACGTCGGTGCCCAGCTCCCAGGCGGCGAGGAAGCACGCGCGCTTGTCGGCGAAGTGCTCGTAGAAGGTCTTGCGCGAGACGCCCGCGTGCGCGACGACCTGCGCGACCGTCGTCTCCGCGTAGCCGCGCTCGGCGACGCACGCGGCCATCGCCTCCAGCAGCCGCCCGCGCTGGGAGGCGAGCACGACCTCGCGGGCGGCGGCGTGGCGGCCGCGAGGCAGGGAGCGGGGGATGGCAGGCATGTAAACATCATGGTACAGTAGGAAACAGATCGTTTCTACGAGGACGGCCCAGATGCCCCAGACGACCCCGCAAGCCACCGACGGCGCCCCGCCGCTGCCCGCCCACGTCGACGTCGCGATCGTCGGCAGCGGCTTCGCCGGCCTCGGCATGGCGATCAAGCTCAAGCAGGCCGGCCGCACCGATTTCGTCGTGCTCGAGCGCGCCGAGGAGGTCGGCGGCACCTGGCAGGCCAACACCTACCCCGGCTGCCAGTGCGACATCCCATCGAACCTCTACTCGTTCTCGTTCGCGCCGAATCCGGGCTGGAGCCAGACGTTCGCGTTGCAGCCCGAGATCTGGGCCTATCTGCGCAAGGTCGCCGACGACCACGACCTGCGCCCGCAGGTCCGTCTCGGCACCGAGCTGACGGGCGCCGCGTGGGACGAGACGGCCCAGCGGTGGTGCGTCGAGACCTCGCGCGGCACGCTCACGGCGCGCATCCTGGTGGCGGCGACGGGCGGCCTCAGCGAGCCTTCGATGCCGCAGATCCCGGGCATCGACAGCTTCGAGGGCGCGGCCTTCCACACCGCTCGCTGGAACCACGACGTGGAGCTCGCCGGGAAGCGCGTGGCGGTGATCGGGACCGACGCCTCGGCCGTCCAGGCGATCCCGCGGATCCAGCCGCTCGCCGGCCAGCTGAGCGTCTTCCAGCGCACCCCGCCGTGGATCATGCCGCACCCCGGCCGCGCGGTCCGCCCGCGCGAGCGGCGGCTGTTCGGACTCGTGCCGGCGCTCCAGCGGGCGCTACGCGGCGCCGTCTACTGGGGCCGCGAGGTGTACGTGCTGCCGTTCAAGCACCACCGCCTCAGCCGTCTGCCCGAGCGGATGGCGCGCAAGCACCTCGCCGAGCAGGTCGCCGATCCGGCGCTGCGCGCCAAGCTGACGCCCGCCTACGAGATCGGGTGCAAGCGGATCTTGATGTCGAACGAGTACTTCCCGGCCCTGCAGCAGCCGAACGTCGCGCTCGTGACGGAGGCGATCGCCGAGATTCGCCCGCACGCGATCGTGACGGCCGACGGGGCCGAGCACCCGGTCGAGGCGATCGTCTATGGCACCGGCTTCCGCATCAACGACATGCCGGTCGGCGAGCGGGTGCACGGCAGCGGCGGCCGGCTGCTCGGCGACGTCTGGCGCGAGCACGGCCTGCAGGCGCTGCGTGGCACGACCGTCGCCGGCTTCCCGAACCTGTTCATGCTCGTGGGACCCAACACCGGCCTCGGCCACAACTCGATCGTCTTCATGATCGAGTCGCAGCTGGCCTACGTGCTCGACGCGCTGCGCACGCTCGACGCGCACGGCGCGGCCGCGCTCGACACGCGCCCGCAGGCGCAGGCGGCCTTCAACGAGCGGCTGCAGGCGAGCATGCGGGGCACGGTCTGGACCGAGGGCGGCTGCGCCAGCTGGTACCTCGACCGGCACGGCCGCAACCGCACGCTGTGGCCGGGCACGTCATGGAGCTTCCGGCGCGCGACGCGCCGCTTCGACCTGGCCGAGCACGAGCTGCTCGCGCAGGTGCCGGCGCCGCAGCTCGCATGTTGAGCTGATGTTAAGCGGATCCTAATCTGCGTCGATCCAGCGCAATGAGAGGCCAATCTTCGGGAAGGTGTTAATTCGTGTTTCTCCGCGGATCGGCTGGCCGTTCGGGGCGCGTGCGCGTGGACGCTTGGCCGAGTCGGCGGACAGCTTTCGCTTGCATTCCTTGACGTGACGGGAGCTGCGCGCATATAACACGCAGGTGGCTCCGCTCCGGCGGCGCCGGGGGACGAACGGGGGAATTGACTCCAGAGGGGGCAGCGCGGCCGCATGTCGATGCGTCCGGCTCGCTTTGGGTTGCTCAGGCGCCATGAGAACGACTTTGATTCAGACTCATAATTGCGAGCAGCCGGAGGCGGCAGCGGCGCGACCCGCCTTCTCGCTGTTCGAGGGCTTCGCGCTCACCAGCGTGCTCAGCTCGCTGGAGCGCAACGGCCTGCTCGCGCGGCTGGAGGCCGGGCCCGTCTCGCCCGCGGACGAGCTGCTGCGCGCGACGCTCGACTACCTCGCGCAGCGCGAGCTGGTCGCGCAGCGCGACGGCGCCTACGCGCTGACGCCGCTCGGCGCGGAGATCTGCCGCGACAAGGGCTATCTGGTCTGGCTCCAGGGCGGCTACGGGCACGTGCTCTCCGACCTCGGCGCGTTCGCGACCGGCGCCCGTCGCTACGGCAGCGACATCGTGCGCGACGGCCGCTGGGTCGCCGACGGCTCGGCGCTGATCGGCCGCGACGACGTCGCCCCGCACGCCAACGAGGTGCTCGCGGGACTCGACTTCCAGCGCATCGTCGACCTCGGCTGCGGCACCGCGCGCTTCCTGATCGGCGCCGCGCAGCGCTTCGGCGTCAGCGGCTTCGGCATCGACCTCGCGCCCGAGGCCTGCGAGGACGCCGAGCGGGCGATCGCCGACGCCGGCCTGACGGGGACCGTGAGCGTGCGCTGCGGCGACGCCGGCGACCTCGCCGCGATCCCGGAGCTGCGCGAGGCCGACCTCGTCGTCGCCTCCTTCCTGCTGCACGAGATCTTCGAGCACGGCCGCGAGGCGCTGATCGGCTACCTGCGCACGCTCGCCGAGCTGCTGCCGGCGGGCGCGCACATGCTCGTCTCCGAGGTGCAGCCGGCCAGCGGCGCCGCCGACGAGCGCTGGCGCCCGGAGTTCACGCTGCTGCACGCGATCATGCGCCAGCAGCTGCTCGACGCCGACGGCTGGCACGAGGCCTTCACGACGGCCGGGTGGTCGCGCCGCGAGGTGCGCGAGCTGGGGCTGCCGGGCGCGATCCTGCTGCTGTACGCCAATGTGGCGGAGGAAGGCTGATGGAGGTCTCCCAGCGCTCCGGCGTCGTCGTCACGGAGGGGCTTCCGGTCACGCAGGCGTTCGACGGCCACCACGGCCCGACGCCGATGTACCTGACGCCTGCGACGCTGCCCGGCACGCCGATCAGCATCGCGGCCGTCGACGCGGCCCAGCTGACGGACGCGCCGCACGCCGACCTGCACCTGCACGACGACCACGAGGAGATCTACCTCTGCGTCACGCCGGGCTGCCGCTTCACGGTCGAGCTGGAGGACGACGCGATCGCGCTGACCTCGCCGGCGTCGGTCCTGATCCCGGCCGGCGTCAAGCACCGCCTCGTCGTGCACGAGGTGGCGACCGACACCTGCCCGTTCCTGGGCATCCTGCTCGAGCCGGGCACGGTGGCGGCGCAGCCGTGAGCTTCACTAGGGGGGACAGGGGGGAATGGACCAGGCATCGGTAGCGGTCGCGGGTGCGCTTGCGCACGTGGGCGAGGGGGACGCCCAGCGGGATCGGCACCCGCGACCGCGCCTGGTTCGACGCGAGCCCGGGCGGCCGCTGCGGGTCGGCATCGTCGGCACCGGCAACATCGGCACCGACCTGCTGCTGAAGGTCGAGCGCTCGCCGCTGCTCGAGTGCGCCCTGTTCGTCGGGCGCAACCTCGACTCGGCCGGCATGCGCACGGCGCGCGAGCTGGGCGTGCCCGTGAGCGACCGGCGGATCGAGGCGATCGCCGCGCGGCCCGAGGACTTCGACCTCGTCTTCGACGCCACCTCGGCGCTCGACGCGCGCCGGCACTGGGAGCTGCTGGAGCCGCTCGGGCTGCCCGTCATCGACCTCACGCCGGCGAAGCTCGGCAAGCTCTGCATCCCGGCGCTCAACCTCGCCGACTGCGCGACCGCGCCGAACCTCTGCATGGTCACGTGCGGCGGGCAGGCGGCGGTGCCGCTGGCCGCGTGCGTCGTCGCCACGCAGCCGCACGTCGACTACGTCGAGATCGTCTCGACGAGCGCCTCGCGCAGCGTCGGCCCTGCGACGCGCATCAACATAGACGAGTACCTCGCGACGACCGAGGCGGCCGTCGCGCACTTCTGCGGCGTCCCGCGCGCGAAGACGATCCTGATCGTCAACCCGTCGGAGCCGCCGATCACGATGCAGAACACGGTCTTCGCGAAGACCGACGCCGCCGACCTGCCGGCGCTCGCCGCCGCGGTGCAGGAGATGGTGCGTCGCGTCCAGCGCTACGTGCCCGGCTACCGGCTCGTCGTGCCGCCGCTCTATGAGGGCGGGCGCGTCGCGATGACGGTGCAGATCTCGGGCGCGGGGGACTACCTGCCGGCGTACGCCGGCAACCTGGACATCATCACGTGCGCCGCAGTCGCGGCCGCGGAGGAGCGAGCGCGGGCGCTGTGCAGGGATGCGCCCGCCTCGCGAACCGAGGGATGAGGGGGCTTGGGGGAATGGCACAGATCCTGATCAGCGATCCGACGCTGCGGGACGGCAACCACGCGGTGCAGCATCAGCTCGAAGCCGAGCAGATCCGCCGCTACGCGGCGGCCGCGAACGCGGCGCGCGTGCCGGTCGTGGAGGTGGGTCACGGCAACGGGCTCGGCGCCTCCTCGCTGCAGGTCGGCGAGTCGCTGCTGAGCGACCGCGAGATGCTGAGGATCGCACGCGAGCAGCTCACCGACGTGAAGCTGGGCGCCTTCGGGATCCCCGGCTTCGCGACGATGCGCCGCGACCTCGACGTCGCGCTCCAGGAGGGGGCCGACGTCTTCCGCGTGGGCGCGCACTGCACCGAGGCCGACCTCACCGAGCGCCACATCGGCTACCTCGCCGAGCTCGGCAAGGAGGTCTACGGCGTCTTGATGATGTGCCATATGGCGTCCGTCGAACGCCTCTGCGAGGAGGCGCGCAAGATGGAGTCCTACGGCGCCCAGGGGGTCGTGATCATGGACTCCGCGGGCGCCTTCCTGCCCGACGGCGTGCGCGAGCGCATCAGCGCGCTCGTCGACTCGACGTCGATCGCGATCGGCTTCCACGGCCACAACAACCTGTGCCTCGCGGTCGCGAACTCGATCGCCGCGGTGGAGGAGGGCGCGCGCATCCTCGACGGCACTGCGCGCGGCTTCGGCGCGGGCGCCGGCAACACCGAGCTGGAGGTGCTCGTGGCTGTGCTGCACGAGCTGGGCCACGAGACGGGGATCGAGCTGTACAAGGCGCTCGACGCCGCCGAGCTGGCCGAGCACGACCTCGTCCAGCAGCTCCCGAACACCGACTCGGTGACGATCGTGAGCGGGCTGGCGGGCGTCTTCTCGGGCTACTCGAAGCCGGTGCGGCGGATCGCCGGCGAGTTCGGCGTCGACCCGCGCGACGTCTTCTTCGCGCTCGGCAAACGCGAGGTCATCGCCGGTCAGGAGGACGTGATCCTGGAGGTCGCGACCGCGTTGCGGGACGCGATGGAGGTGCAGCTGGAGATCCAGGTGCGGATAGAGGGGGAGGTCGCCTGATGTCGATAGGAGCCGAACGGCCGCTGGCCGCGCCACATCTCGAACGGCACTCGCCGCTGCGACCCGCGCGTCCGCGCGCGGCGCTGCTGGAGGCGGCTGCGCTGACGCCCCACCACGAGGCGCTCGCGCGCCTGCTGTGGCATGCGGAGCTGCGCGGCGAGCCGGTCGAGCCGCTGTCGTCCACGTTCCCCGAGCTGGAGCTGAGCGACGCCTACCGCGTGCAGGCGATCGGCCGCCAGCTGCGCACCGCCGAGGGTGAGGAGCTGCGCGGCTGGAAGGTCGGCCTGACGAGCGTCGCGATGCAGGAGATGATGGACGTCGACCAGCCCGACGGGGGCTATCTGCTGGAGTCGATGATCGTCTCCAGCGGGGCGCAGCTGCGCGCCGAGCGCTTCATCGCGCCGCGCGTCGAGGCGGAGATAGCGTTCCTGCTCAAGAGCGGGCTCGCGGGCCCGGGCGTCACGTGCGAGGAGGTGCTCGCGGCGACGCAGGCGTTCGCGCCCGCGCTGGAGATCATCGACAGCCGCATCGCCGACTGGCGCATCGGCATCGTCGACACCGTCGCCGACAACGCCTCCTCCGGGATGGCCGCGATCGGCGACTGGCACGCCGCGGAGGACATCCGCGTCGAGGAGCTTGGCGTCAGCCTCGCGCTGGGGCCAGAAGTCGTCAGGGGGCGTGGCGATGCCGTGCTCGGCCATCCGGCCGAGGCCGTGGCATGGCTCGCCGGGACTCTGGCGGAGCAAGGCGAGCGGCTCGAGCCCGGCGACATCGTGCTGCCAGGTTCGGTGGCGCGGGCCGTGCCGATCGCCGCGGGGCAGGCGGCATACGCGACCTTCGACCGCTTGGGGGAGGTGAGCGTGCACGTTGTCTGACGTCGTGACCCAGGCGTCAGGCGACGCGCCGCTCTACCAGGTCGACGCGTATTGCCGCCGCTTCGCAGCGCACGTCACCGCCGTTGAGGGGGAGATCGTGCAGCTGGACCGCAGCGCCTTCTATCCAGGGGGAGGCGGCCAGCCGTGCGATCGCGGCAGGGTGACGGACGGGGCGCGCACATGGCAGCTCACCGGTGCGCGGGTGAAAGGGGGCGGGGCCGTCTATGAGCTGGACGGCCCCGCGCCTCCCGTCGGCACCGAGCTGCAGTGCGAGCTCGACTGGGAGCGCCGCTATGCGCTGATGCGCACGCACACCGCGCTGCACATCCTCTGCGCGGTCGTCTGGCGCGACCACGGCGCGAAGGTGACCGGCGCCAGCATGGAGCCGCTGCGCGGACGCATGGACTTCGAGTTCGAGTCGCTCTCGGGCGAGCTCGTGCGCGAGCTGGAGGAGAAGGTCAACGTCGAGGTCGCGGCGGCGCGCCCGACGCGCGTGGAGTTCCTGCCGCGCGAGGTCGCCGACCGCGACCCCGACCTGATCCGCAACAAGGTCAGCCTGCTGCCGGACGCGATTCGCGTCGTGCGCGTGGTCGGCATCGAGGGGCTGGACCTGCAGGCCGACGGCGGCACGCACGTCGCCGACACGAGCGAGGTGGGGCGGATCGCGATCCCCTCCTACAAGAGCAAGGGCAGGATCAACAAGCGGCTGGAGATCACGCTGCACGAGGGGGAGTAGGCATGACGGAGCCGCACCGGCCGGTCGAGAAGCGCCCGGATCTGCCCGCGCTCGAGCGCGCGGTGCTGGAGCGCTGGCGCGAGGAGCGCGTCTTCCAGCGCTCGCTGGCGGCGCGCGAGGGCGGGCCGACGTTCAGCTTCTCGGAGGGCCCGCCGACCGCCAACGGCGACCCCGGATCGCACCACGTGCTGCTGCGCTCCTTCAAGGACCTGTACCTGCGCTACAAGACGATGCGCGGCTATCACGCGCCGCGCAAGGCCGGTTGGGACTGTCACGGGCTGCCCGTCGAGCTGCAGGTCGAGCGCGAGCTGGGCTTCGACTCCAAGCGCGAGATCGAGGAGTACGGGATCGCCGCGTTCAACGAGCGTTGCCGCGAGTCGAACGACCGCTACATCGCCTCGTGGGAGCGCATGACCGAGCGGATCGGCTTCTGGATCGACCTCGAGGGCGCCTTCCGCACCGGCGACGCCGAGTACGTCGAGTCGGTCTGGTGGTCGCTGCACGAGCTGTGGGACAAGGGCCTCATCTACAAGGGCCACAAGGTCGTCCCCTACTGCCCGCGCTGCGGCACCGGCCTCTCCTCGCACGAGACGGCGATGGGCTACCGCGAGACCGAGGACCTGACCGCGACCGTGCGCCTGCCGGTCGTCGAGCCGCGCGGCCCGCTGCGCGCCGGCGACCGCCTGCTGATCTGGACGACGCAGCCGTGGACGCTGTTCGCGAACTGCGCGGTCGCGATCAGCCCGTCGCTCACGTACGTGCGCGCGCGGGTCGGGGACGAGGTGCTCGTCGTCGCCGAGCAGCGCGTCGCGGACGTGCTCGGCGCAGCGGCCGAGGTGCTGGACCGCTTCGCCGGGCGGGCGATCGTCGACACGCGCTACGAGCCGCCGCTGGAGCAGCTGCCCGACCACGGCCCCAAGGGCCACACGGTGCTCGCGGCCGAGCACGTGCTGCTCGACAAGGGCACCGGCCTCGTGCACACCGCGATGGCGTTCGGGGAGGAGGACTTCGTGCTGTGCGAGCGCCACGGCATCCCGCTCGTGAACCCGGTGCGCGCGGACGGCACGTACGACGCGCGCATCGCCGGCTATGAGGGCGTCTTCGTCGGCGACGCCGTGCCGCGGATCGTCGAGGAGCTGCGCGCGGCGGGCAAGCTGTGGGCGGCGCAGCCGTTCGAGCACAGCTACCCGCACTGCTGGCGCTGCGACTCCAAGCTCCTCTACTACGCGAAGGAGAGCTGGTACATCGCCACGCGCGACCAGCGCCACAAGATGCTCGCGCAGAACCAGCGGATCGACTGGCGCCCCGAGCACGTGCGCGACGGGCGCTTCGGCAACTGGCTGCAGGGCAACGTCGACTGGGCGCTCTCGCGCGACCGCTACTGGGGCACGCCGCTGCCGATCTGGGAGTGCGACAGCTGCGAAGCGCGTCACTGCATCGGCTCGCTGGCGGAGCTGCGCGAGCGCGCCGGCGAGCTGCCGGGCGACCTGCACCGCCCCGGCATCGACGAGGTCACCTGGGGCTGCTCCGTCGAGGGCTGCGGCGGCGCGATGCACCGCGTGAAGGCGACGATCGACACCTGGTACGACTCGGCCTGCATGCCGTTCGCGCAGTTCCACTACCCGTTCGAGGGGCGGCGCGAGGTGGCCGAGCAGTTCCCGCCGACGTTCATATGCGAGGGCATCGACCAGACACGCGGCTGGTTCTACACGTCGCTCGCGGTCTCGACGCTGCTGTTCGGCGAGATCCCGTTCCAGCATGCGATCTGCGTCGGCCACGTGCAGGACGCGAACGGTCACAAGATGTCCAAGAGCCGCGGCAACGCGGTCGACCCGTGGGACGTGATCGAGCGCCACGGCGCGGATGCCTTCCGCTGGTACTACCTCGCCTCACAGCAGCCCTGGAACGGCTACCGCTTCTCCGCGGACGCGGTGGAGGCGGGCGTGCGCGAGCTGCTGATGCCGCTGTGGACGACGTACGGCTTCTACGTCCTGTACGCCAACATCGAGCGCTTCGACGAGCGCGCAGCGGCGGCCGCGCCGGCGCCGGCGGAGCGGCCTGCGCTCGACCGCTGGGCGCTCGCGCGCCTGGCGCAGCTGACCGAGCAGATGCGCGAGCGGATCGACGCCTACGACGCGACGAGCGCCGTGCGGCTCGCCGCGGCCTGGGTCGAGGACCTCTCCAACTGGTACGTGCGGCTCTCGCGGCGGCGTTTCTGGGACGGCGACCCGGCCGCGCTCGCGACGCTGCGGGAGTGCCTCGTGACGACGGCGAAGCTGATCGCCCCGGCGGTCCCGTTCATCGCCGAGGAGATCTACGGGAACCTCGTCGGCGGGGCGGCCGGCGACTTCGGCGCCGAGCCCGAGTCGGTGCACCTGTGCGACTACCCGGAGCCGGCGCGCGCGCAGCTCGACCCGCAGCTCGACGCCGACATGGCGCTCGTGCGCGAGGCGATCGAGCTGGGCCGCGACGCGCGCTCGCGCTCGCGCGTGAAGGTGCGCCAGCCGCTGGCGCGCGCGATCGTCTGCGGGGACGCCGCCACGCGCGCCGCCGTCGGGCGGCTGCGCGAGCTGATCTGCGCGGAGCTGAACGTGAAGACGGTCGAGGTCGTCGCCGACGTCGCCGCGCTCGAGCGCCCGGTCGTGCTGCCGAACCTCCAGCGGCTCGGGCCGCGCTGCGGGCGCGACATGCCGCAGATCGTCGCGGCGCTGCGGGCGCGCGACGGCGAGGAGGCGCTGCGCGCGCTGGCCGACCACGGCGTGGTCGCGGTGGCGGTCGCGACCGGCGACGAGCTCGATCCCACGCACACGTACGCGCTCGCGCAGAACGACGTGCTCGTGCGCAGCGAGCCGCGGCTCGGACTGGTGCTGTCCGCGCGCGGCGGGCTGACAGTCGCGATCGACACGACGCTCGAAGAGCGCCTGCGCCGCGAGGGGCTCGCGCGCGAGATCGTGCGGGTCGTGCAGCAGGCGCGCAGAGCGGCCGGCGTCGAGGTCACCGACCGCATCGAGCTGCGCCTCGGCGGCAGCGACGACCTGATCGCCGCCGCCCGCACGCACGAGGGTTACCTCGCCCAGGAGACGCTCGCGGTGCGGGTCGGCTACGACGGCGGCGAGGGCCCGCACGGCCCGCCCATCGACATCGAGGGCGAGCCGCTGGCGGTGGAGGTCGTGCGGGCGGGGAGCAGCTGAGCGCAGCGACCTGTTCCTGTCGCGATCTGCCCTACCAGTTACTGCCTGATTGACAGCCATCTTTACAGCTTTTAGTCTTAACGCAACCGTGCTGCGCGGGCATCGAGGCTGAGGCAAACGGGGAGGGGGCACCGCCGCGCGCTCGGCACCGGCGCCGCGCGATCTCGCGTGGCGCCTTGCAGCTGTGCGCTCTGTGGCGGCTCGATGACGTGTCGGCGCGCGTGAACCGCGGAGCGCCTGACCATCGGGGGAACCATGCGCTTATTTGCCCGGCTCGTGATGACGACGCTTGTCGTCGTGACGTCGATTGCATTGCTCTCCGGAGCGGCGTCAGCCAACAGATCGCTGTCGCTCAATCCCGCGGGAGCGATCAGCGCGGCAAGCGAAGGGAGAATCACGTTCGAAGAACCAACAGCGGCGTTCGGCGTCGCCTGCAGCCTGACGCTCAGCGGAACGCTCGCTCCCGTCGTCGCGAAGTCCGCGGGGGCACGCCTCGGCGGCGTCACCGAAGCGAGAGTCTCCGAATGCAGAGACACGGTCTTCGGGACGGCGGCCACGATCGTCCTGCTAGCCGAACCGGCGAGACCGCTCGCTCTCGTCTACAACAGCTTCCTAGGCACGCTACCGAGAATAAGCGGCTTGCTAGCGAGGCTCGACGCGCGGGTGCTACTGAGATCCGCGATCGGGAGCTGTCTATTCGAAACGCAAGCGAGCAGCGAAGACACGCTCCTACTGCCCGTGACGCCCGAAACTGGCGCGATCACCGGGTGGAGACACCTAGCAGGGGCGTCGATGAGATTGACGCTCAGACTAAGCGGATCCTGTCCAACGACCGCGAGAGTCGCGGGCGGGTACAGACTCTCGCCGACGCAGACGGCGAGACTACTTTGACAACGAGTCTGAAAGGAAGTTGATGATGAGCAAGCTTGCACGCTGGATCACGGCCGTGCTCGTCATGGTGGGCGTCACGGCGCTCGCCACCGCGCCCGCTTCGGCGAACAGATCGCTCTCGTTGAGCCCGGGTGGGGCGATGAGAGTCACCAGCGAAGGAAGACTCACGTTCGAAGAACCTTCCGGCAGCTTCGGCCTTGAGTGCAACGTCACGCTCAACGGCACGCTCGCGAGAGAAATAGCCAAGAGAGCAGGCGCGCACATGGGATCCATCACCGAAGGAAGAACGGCCGAATGCAGAGACACGTTCTTTGGCATTAATGGAAGCATTATTTATCTAGTCGAACCTAGAAATCCTTGGGACATCACCTACAATTTATTCCTAGGAACGCTACCGAGAATAAATGGCGTGCTAGTGAGAATGGAATATCGCATGCTATTGACCACTGCGATCGGCAGTTGCCTATGGGGCACGGGCGCGTCGAGAGAAGCGCCCCTGCTATTCGCAGTGACGCCGGAAACGGGCGCGCTCTCGAGAGCGAGCTTCCTAAGAGAAGCGATCAGACTCCTGACGAGACTAAGCGGAACCTGTCCTTCGACCGGCGGGTTCGCGGGAGCGTTCAGAGTGACGCCCACCCAGACCGTGAGACTACTCTGACGCCCAAGTGGGCCCCGGCCGGCGCCGGGGCCACGTCGGCGACGGCGAGTGACGCGAGCGTTGACAGACCGCTTTCTGGTCTCTAAGCTCAAATGGCCTGTCGCCGCGTGGGGGTTGGCGACGAAGGGGGCACTGGCCACGCGCCGCGGGCCGCGGTGCCGCGCCGCATCGGCGACTGCACCGCCTCGGCATCCGCATGACGCTCGCGTTCAGAGCGTCAGATGATAGGGGGCTAGATCATGCGTTCATTCGCCCGCGCGTTCACGATGGCGGTCGTCATCGTGACGTCGCTCATGCTGCTCGCAGCAGCCGCATCCGCGAACAGATCGCTCTCGCTTAGTCCGGCTGGAACGACGACAACGGTGAGCGAAGGGCAGGTGACGTTCGAAGAACCGTCGGGGTCCTTCGGCGTGGCGTGTAATTTGACGCTCAACGGGACGGTGGAGAGAAATTTCGCGAAGAGAGTCAACGGACACATAGGTTCGTATACGGAAGGCAGAACCAGCGAATGTAGAGACACGTTCTTCGGGATCGCGGCGAGCTCGACGTTGCTAATCGAACCGAGAAACCCGTTTGACATGGTCTATGCCAGCTTTACGGGTACGCTACCGAGAATAGCTGGTATAGGAATATGGATAATAATACGGTGGCTATTCAGATCGGCCATCGGCAGCTGTCTATACGAATCGGGCGCGTTGGGCATACATATAATATTGCTCGCCGCCACTGAAACAGGCGCGGTGTCGAGAGGCAACACGCAGACGAACTCCGCGAGACTCGTGACGAGACTAAGCGGCACATGCCCGGCCACGGGCAGCTTCAACGGAAGAATAAGACTCTCACCGACCCAGACGGTGAGACTACTCTGACGCTGTGGGTGGGCTCCGGCGCCGGAGCCCACCGGCCGCTCAGCCCCGGCGCGTCAGGCGGCGCGCGCCTGCGCGAGCGCGCCGCGCAGCACGGCCTCCCATCTGCCCGCCGCGCGGTCGACCGACTGCGTCCTGCCCCACACTCTGGCGCGCTCCATCAGCTCGGCGCGGCGCCGATGGTCGACGACGAGCGCGTCGAGCGTGGAGAACCAGTCGTCGTCGCCGACGAGCAGGCCGCCCTGCTCCTCGCCCAGGCCCACGTAGGGCCCCACCGGCGAAGCCAGCCACATCGCCCCCGCCGCCGCGTACTCCTTGACCTTCACGTTCGAGCGTGCGAGCCCGAAGCGCGAGGGCGTCAGCGGGGCGATGCCGATGTCGAACTCGCGCTCGACCGCGATCAGCTGGTCGACCGGCACGATCCCGCGGTGCAGGTAGCGGGGGTCGCGCAGCTTCAGGTCGGGCCCGACCGTCACGACGCGCAGGCCCGGATGCTCGCCCAGCAGCCGCGTCAGCACGCGCGGGATTCGCAGCTTGTCGAGGTCCTCGTTGTGCTCCCACGCCGCCGTCAGCCCGATCACGACGCCCTGGTGGCGCGGGCGCGGCTGCCCGGGCTCGCCCTGCGCGACGTGGTTCTCGAGCACCGCCACGCGCTCGACGCCCTCGCTGCGATACAGCTCGGCGAGGTGCGCGCTCGGCGTCGTCATCAGGCTCGCCGCGCGCGCGATCTCGATCGTGCGCGCGAAGCGGCGCTTGAGCCCGCGCCGCCCGCCGAACGCCTTGTACGTCGGGCTGAAGCGGGGGACCGCCGAGATGTCGTCGTCGGTGTCCCACACGACCGCGACGCCCTGCTCGCGCAGCGCCTGCACGCGCGCGAGGTCCTCCTCCTCGTGGGACTGGTGCAGCAGCAGCACGTCGAAGTCGCTCGTCTCGTCGAGCCCCCACTGCACGCGGTGCCCGCGGCGCGCCAGCGCGCGCAGCGGCAGCTGCACGCGGTAGCGGGCGTTGGACGTCCCGTCGCGGCACACGGCGGCGATCCGCATCGCCCCCGGGGCCGCCGATCCCCCTCGGCGGGCCATCGCGCGATTCTGCCAGGACCGCGCGCCTCAGGTGGCCGCAGCCGGCTCCGTCACGGGCTTCAGGTGGCGGAACGGGCGGCCCTCGCGCAGCTCGCGCACGACCGCCTCCACGAGCCCGTCGCCGTCGAGGCGCCGGCCGTCGGTGACGGCGGCGACGAGCCCGCGCTTGCGCGCGATCAGGCGCGCCATCGTCTCGTCGATCGTGCCGGCGGCCAGCAGGTACCAGGCGGTCACGGCGTCGTGCTGGCCGATGCGATGGCAGCGGTCCTCCGCCTGGTCGTGCATCGCCGGCGTCCACTCCAGCTCCAGGAACGCGACGTTGGAGGCGCGCGTGAGCGTGATGCCCTGCGCGGCGACGCGCGTGGCGCAGACGATCAGCTGCGGGCCGTCGTCCTCCTGGAAGCCCTGCACCGTGGCCTCGCGCGCGGCGAGCGTGTCGCGCCCGAACAGGTGCGCGGCGTCGGGGAAGCGCTCCAGCACCGCCTCCTGCACCTCGACGTGGCGCGCGAACACGACGAGCGGCTCGCCGGAGGCGAGGAAGTCGTGGATCCACGTCAGCGCGGCGTGCAGCTTGCCGCGCGCGGCGAGCCGTTGCAGCGTGCCGAGCTGCGCGAGCCGCTGCGCCCGCAACGTCGCGGCGATCTTCGCGTTCAGCTCCGAGAGGTCGAGCGGCTGCTCGCGCAGCCACGCGATCACGTCGTCCTCGGCGAGCCGGTATTCGCGCGCGTTGTCGAGCTCGACCGGCACGACGACCTGGCGCTTGTCCGGCAGCTGCGGCAGCACCTCGGACTTGCGGCGGCGCACGAAGCAGCGCCGGCGCAGGTGCCAGTGCAGGCGCTCCTCCGTCAGCGGCCCGCGGAACTGCGCCTTGAAGCGCGCGCCGGAGCCGAAGTCCTCCAGCCGACCGAGCACGCGCAGCTGGCTGATCAGCTCCTCGGCGTGGTTGAGCACGGGCGTGCCGGTGAGCGCCAGCCGCAGCGCGTCGCGGCCCATCCCCTCCGCGAGCCGGCGCACCGCGCGCGTGCGCTTGGCCTGCGGGTTCTTGCAGTAGTGCGACTCGTCGAGCACGAGCGCGCGCGGGCGTCGCAGCGCGAGCGCGTCGCGGTGGGAGGCGACGATCTCGTAGTTGAGGATCGTGATCTCGGCGCGCGGCGGCACCGCCATCCGCCCCGCGACGACGGCGACGGAGCGGTGCGGCAGCCAGTGCTGCGCCTCGCGCTCCCAGTTGAGCTTCAGCGACGCGGGGCAGACGACGAGCGCCGGGTAGGCGTCGTCGGCCTCGAGCGCTGCGAGCGCCTCGACCGTCTTGCCGAGCCCCTGCTCGTCGGCCAGGAAGGCGCGGCGCGCGTGCAGCGCGTAGCGCACGGCCGCCCACTGGAACGGCGCCAGCTCCCCGCCGAGCACCGCCGCGACGGCCTCGATCGGCTCCGCCTCGGTCGCCCGCGAGGCGCGGATCGCGGTCGCCGCCTCGGCCGCCTCCGCGCGCAGCCGCTCCAGCACCGGCGCCGCCGAGTAGGCGATCTCGACGCCGTGCAGCGCGAGGAAGGCGTCGAGCGGCTCGCACAGCCACGGGTCGACGGGCATCGCGCGCTCCTCGGCGCCGGGCAGCTCTGCGAACGCGGCGCCGGTCGCCGGATCCCACAGCACCTCGAGCCGCAGCCGCGCGCCGTCGACGCCGTGCGTCGCGACCAGCCGCGCGGGCGGCGGCGCGTCGCCCAGCTCGAGCGCCGCGACGCAGCGCTCGGCGGCGGCGTCGAGCCGCGCCGACTCCTGCTCGCGCAGCACGTGCGCGTTGGCCTGCGTGAGTGGCACCAGCAGCGTTCCCTCCTCGCCCTCGACGGCGCCCTCGAGCAGCGCCTCGGGCACGACGCCCGCGCGTGTGCTCAGCACCCACCAGCCGCGCCCGTCGTAGCGCGTCGTGCGCACCTCGCCGAGCCAGCGCTGCTCGATCTCCTCCAGCCAGGCGCTCGCGCGCTCGCTCGCGATCAGCTCCGGGAAGCGCCGCAGGACGTCGGCGACGTGCAGCGCGACCCAGTCGTCGACGGGCGCCCACCACTCGCGCGCGTCCCAGTCGAAGCGGCGGTGGGGGATCCCGCGCACGACCGCGACGACGTGCGCGTCGTAGGGGAACGACAGCACCACGATGCGTCCCCGCTCGGCGTCGTCGCGCAGCTCGACGTTGGGGGTCGTGGGCACGAGCTGCATCGCCCGCCCTACGGTAGCGGCGGGTCAGACGCGCGCGAGCTGCGCTGCGCTCGGCTGCGGCGTCTTCGGCGAGCGGTAGTAGAGCGCGCGCCCGAAGCGCAGGCCGGCGTCGGACGGCAGCAGCGCCAGGATCACGACGCGCGCGACCTGGTCGATCTGCGCGAACTGGTGTCCGTCCACGAGGCCGTGGGGGAGCAGCGTCAGCAGCGAGATCAGCACGAAGGTGGCGAACGCGAGGTACTGCGCGAGCGTCGAGCGGGGCGCCGCGGCGGCGGCGGCCTTCGCGTCCGGCACGGTGCGGAAGAGGAGCGTGCGTCCGTAGCGCACGAGCAGGTCCGACGGCAGCAGCGCGCCGATCAGGAACAGCGCGAGCTTGCGGATCTCGCCGAGGTCGTGCGGCGTGATCAGCGCGTGCCTGCCGCTCGTCGAGCCGAACGTGAAGCCGATGAACGCGATGAGCGCGGCGAACGCCAGCCACTGCGGGACGGTGAGGCTGGGGGTGTGCTGCGCGTCGGGCGCGGTCGC
This sequence comes from uncultured Actinomycetes bacterium, assembly GCA_963746145.1. Classification (GTDB taxonomy): domain Bacteria; phylum Actinomycetota; class Thermoleophilia; order Solirubrobacterales; family Solirubrobacteraceae; genus Conexibacter. The sequence continues at coordinate 2,647,317 of CAVVAC010000003.1, read as the reverse complement.
CTGGGGGACGGTGCTCACGGGGGCGAACGTAGAGCTTCAGGCGGATGGAGCCGCCCAAGCTGCGACACTGCTCCGATGTCCGGTGGCTACGAGATCACGCAGGAGGGGCTCGACGCGCTCGTCGCCGAGCTCGAGCAGCTCGAGACGGCCGGCCGCGCGGAGATCGCCTCGCGCATCAAGACCGCGCGCGAGTGGGGCGATCTGAAGGAGAACGCCGAGTACCACGCGGCGAAGGAGGACCAGGCTCACCTGGAGACGCGCATCAAGCGCCTGCAGGAGCGCCGCCGCGGCGCGACCGTCGTCGCCGCGCCCTCGCAGAGCGAGGTCGTCGCGTTCGGCCTGACCGTGGAGGTCCACGACGAAGCCGCCGACCGCACCTCGACGTACACGCTCGTCGGCGCCGCCGAGGCGAGCGCGAAGGACGGCCGCCTCTCGATCGAGTCGCCCGTCGCACGCGCGCTGCTCGGCGCCCGCGCCGGCGACACGGTCTCGTTCGAGACCCCGCGCGGGGCGCGGGCGCTGCGCGTCGTGCGCGTTGGCGCCTAGCGCCTAGGCTCGCTGGGCCCCGCCGCTTACAGCATCTGGGGAAGCGGGTGAGCGGAGCCCTCGCGCCACCGTCGCTGCACACCCGGAGCTTGCACCGGATTTACGACAGGAGGTTTGGGGGTCCCACAGGGACACAAACCTCGCCTCCTCCGGCGCCGGCCGGGAGTTTGCGCAATCCGAGCCGCGCATCCGCACAAGGGAGCGACGAAACGCCGCAGGCAACCCTCTCCCTCCCCAGCAGACGGCGGACGTGGCGGCGGGCAGGTCGGCTAGAGCGGAGCTAGGTGAGCTGCTTACGGTCTTCGTGAACGTGTGAGGGGTGGTGTCCGGCTTCCGACGGAGGGTGCGGTCTGCGATGACTGACCCGCCGAAGGAGGCCGGACATGGAGGACGGTAGGTGCAAGCTCGGATTGCAGGGCCGTTTGGAGCTGGTGTTGTTGGTGGAGTCGGGGCAGTCGCTGAGGGCGGCCGCGGCCGCCCTCAGCGTCGCGCCGGCGACTGCGCATCGGTGGTGGCATCGCTGGCGAGAGGCCAGCGCTGAGGAGCGGGCTTCGAGGGTGTGTTTGCGGGCTCGGGCGCCGGTCCCGGGATCGTGTCCGTGGTCGTTGAGCGAGGAGCAGGAGCACGCGATCCTCGACGCGCGAGCGAGAACGAACTACGGGCCGATGCAGTTGCAGTTCCTTACCGGCCGGCACCGTTCGACGATCTGGAAGGTGCTCAAGCGTCACGGCGTCTCGCGCCGTCGCCGAGCGTCGAGCCGGCAGACGAGTCGCCGCTATGAATGGGCCGAGGCCGGGGCGTTGCTGCACATCGACGCCTTCGAAGCACCGAAGTTCGCGGTCCCCGGCCATTGGGCGACCAGACAGCGCGCTGAGCAGCACAAGACCCGCCGGGCCGGCAAGAGCGTTGTCGTCGGTGTCATCGACGACCACACACGCCTGGTCTACTGCGAGCTGCACGCGGCCGAGAACGCGATCACCGTCTCGAGCACGCTCAGACGAGCCGCCGTCTGGTTCCGTGAGCAGGGCTGCGGCCCGGTCCAGGCGGTCATGAGCGACAACGCGAAGTGCTACTCGGTCAGCTTCGCGTTCTGTCAGGTGCTCGCCGAGCTCGGCGCCCGCCACATCCTGATCCCGCCCTACACACCACGCTGGAACGGGAAGATCGAGCGGTTCTTCGGCACCCTTGACACCGAATGGGCACACGGCCGCATCTGGTCCTCCTCGACCGAACGCGACCGAGCGCTGTCATCGTTCATCCGCTACTACAACCGCCGCCGACCACACTCAGCCTGCGACGGCCGCGCCCCCATCACCCGCGTTCACCAAGACCGCGAGCAGGACAGCTAGGGCGACGGCACGACCGGCGCCGACTCGCCCAGCACCGTCCCGTCGGCCCCGAGCGCCTGCACGACCACCCGGCCAGCGCCCGCGGGCGCCCGCATCCGCGTCTCGAAGTTGCGCCGCGGGGCGGAGGCCACGACCTTCCCGTCCGCGAGCAGGCGCCAGTGCCGCACCTCCGTGGCGCCGTTCCAGCTCGCCCACACCGTCACGCCGTGGACGCCGCGCCGCGCAGCCGCGGCGGGAGGTGTGAGCGGCTCGCCGCGCCAGGCGAAGCGGAATGCCTGGTAGGTGTCGGAGCCGGCGGGCAGCTCGAGGTCGAACAGCAGCTTCCCGCCCCGGCTCATCTCCGTCACGTGCCGCTGCTGGCCCCAGCTGATGAAGACGTCGCCGTTGCGCAGCGTCTGCACGTTGCCCTCCGCCCCGACGAGCAGGCCGGCGCCCGGGTAGGCGTACGCGTGCACGAGCGTGGCCGTGCGCGCCTGCGCGTCGAGCCGCAGCACCAGCCCGCGCGATTGCGAGGCCTGCGCCGGCGTCGCCTCGTTGTCGAACAGCGAGACCGTCCCGTCGCTGCGGCGGTGCACGTCGTGCTGGAAGGCGAAGTGCGCGCCCGCGCCCTGCACGAAGTCGCTGCGCCGCCCGCCGAGGCGCCAGAGGACCTTGCCGGTGCGGCGGCTGACCTTGTAGATCGCATGCGCGTTGCGGGCGCTGATCAGCAGGTTGCCGTCGTGGTCGACGTCGATCGCGTTGATGTGGAAGTAGTCGTGCGGGCGGTCGGACTTCGGCGGCGTCATGCCCTCGGTGACGGGCACGTGGTCGGCGCTGTGCCACTCCCACAGGACGCGTCCGCTCGCGACGTCGACCTCCTGCACGATCGACTCGAAGATCGTCCCATGGACCTTGCCGCCAACCGCCGAGAGGTCCATCGGGCGGGCGGCGTAGACCGACATGTACGCGGTGCCGCGCCGCGTCAGCTGGAACTCGTGGTGGTCGCCCTCGTAGCCATGCCCGGCGCGCACGCGCGCGATCTCGCGGTAGTGACGGTCGAGGATCACGTACTCGCCCTCGCCGTGGCCGAGGTGCGTGTGCCCCTGCCACCACGTCAGCACGGGCTGACCGCGGTAGACCTGGACGCGGAAGCCGGTCGCCGTCATCCCCTTCGGGACGGCGCGGAACCACACGACGTGCCCGCGGTCGTCGACGATCATCGGGCCGTCCTGGCCCGGCCCGCGCTTGACGGCGAGGAAGACGAGACCCGGCGCGGTGCGGTGCGCGCGCTGCACGAGCGTGACCTTGTCGGGGTCGAGCCCCGGTAGCGAGTGGAAGCGCAGGATCTGGGAGGCGGGCGAGGCGCCGCCGTGCACCAGCTCGCGCACGCCCCAGCCGCCGGCGCCGAGCGCGACCAGCAGGAGGACGCCGATCAGGACCCGCGCGCGCGTCGCGAGCAGCCGCCCGCGGCGGCCTCTGACGAGCGTCGACGTGCCCCATCCCACAGCCATCGCGGAAGTCTTGCGCGCGCGCTTAACGCGCAGATGAGAATCGACTCACCGCTGCACGCCGGCGCGCAGCCCGTCGAGCAGGAACTCCAGGTAGCGCCGCCAGTCGGCCACACCGGCCTGCACGACGCTCGCGAGCCCGCAGTACAGCGGCGGCATGTCGTGCGCCTGCAGGTCGGGCCGCACGACGCCGGCCGCACGCGCGCGCTGCACGAGCTGCTCGGTCAGTGCCATCAGCTGCTCGCGTTGGCCCGCGGGCGGGCGCGCGGAGTCGCTGCCGGCGAGCGTCGCGAGCACGTCCGCGACGCCGCGGTCGCGCTCCTGCGTGGTGGCGCAGAACTCGAACGAGCCGACGATCGCCTGCCACGGGTCCGGCCCCTCCAGCAGCGCGCGGAGGTTCGCGACGATGCCCGCGAAGCGCTCCTCGACGAGCGCCTCGGCGAGCGCCTGCTTGGTCGGGAAGTGGCGGTAGACGGTCCCGATGCCGACGCCCGCGCGGCGCGCGACGTCCTCCATCTGCGCGGTCGTGCCGCGCTCGGCGAAGGCGGCGCGCGCGGCCTCGAGCACCTTCTCGCGGTTGCGGACCGCGTCGGCGCGCGGGCGCTTGGGCGGCGATGTGAGCTGCGGGGTTGACAAGCGGAATCGTTCCTCCGTATTGTCTGGCACCGGAACCGGAGGTCCGGTTCCGGATCATACCCCGCCGAGAAGGAAGCGCGCAAATGCCAACTCCCGCCGAAGTGCCCGCAGACGGGCTCGATCCGCGCCGCTGGAAGGCGCTCGCCGTCGTCGCCGTGGCGCAGTTCATGGTGATCCTCGACGCCTCGATCGTGAACGTCGCGCTGCCGTCGATCCAGCGCGACCTGCACTTCTCCGAGAGCAGCCTGCAGTGGGTCGTGAGCGCCTACACGCTCGCGTTCGGCGGCTTCCTGATGCTCGGCGGGCGCACGGCCGACCTGCTCGGGCGCCGGCGCATGTTCGTCGTCGGCCTCGGCGTCTTCTCCGTCGCCTCGCTCGCGGGCGGCTTCGCGACCTCCGCGGGCTGGCTGATCGCCGCGCGCGGCGTGCAGGGGCTCGGCGCGGCGATCGTCTCGCCGGCCGCGCTCTCGATCGTCACGACGACCTTCACGGAGGGCGCCGAGCGCAACAAGGCGCTCGGCATCTGGGGCGCGCTCGCGGGCGCCGGCGGCGCCGTCGGCGTGCTGATGGGCGGCGTGCTGACGTCGGGCCTCGGCTGGGAGTGGGTGCTGTTCGTGAACGCGCCGATCGGCGCCGCCGCGGCGTTCGCCGCGCCGCGCTTCGTGCGCGAGAGCCGCGGGCGCGAGCGCACGAGCGTGGACATCGCGGGCGCGGTCACGGTCACGGGCGGGCTGGTCGCGCTCGTCTACGCGCTCGTCGACGCCAACAACGCCGGCTGGGGATCGTTCCAGACGCTCGGGCTGCTGGCGCTCAGCGCCGTGCTGCTGACCGCGTTCGCGATCGTCGAGCTGCGCACGCGCTACCCGCTGATGCCGCTGACGATCTTCCGCAACCGCAGCGTCGCGAGCGCGGACGCGGTCGCGCTGCTCGTCGGCGCCTCGCTCTTCTCGATGTTCTACTTCATCTCGCTCTACCTGCAGCAGGTGCTCGGCGACTCGGCGCTGCGGGCGGGCTTCTCCTACCTGCCGCTGGCGTGCTCGATCATCGTCGCGGCCGGGGTCGGGTCGCAGATCGTCACGCGCGTGGGCGCCAAGCCGGTGCTCGTGACCGGGCTCGCGTTCACGGCCGTCGGCCTGCTGCTGTTCACGCAGGTCTCGGCCGACGGCTCCTACCTCGGCGACGTGCTGATCCCCTCGGTGATCGTGGCGATCGGGCTCGGACTCTCGTTCGTGCCGCTGACGATCATCGCCGTGGCGGGCGTCTCGCACCACGAGGCGGGCATGGCCTCCGGGCTGCTGAACACCGCCCAGCAGGTCGGCGGCGCGCTCGGGCTGGCGGTGCTCTCCTCGGTCGCGACGGCGCGGATCGCCGACGCCGGCGGGCACGGCGCGGCCGCGCTCAGCGACGGCTTCTCGCACGCCTTCGCCGTCGGTGCGGGCTTCGCGGCGCTCGGACTGGTGCTCGCCGTGCTGGTCGTCCCGCACGTGAAGCCGGAGGACGTCGTCGCGGCGCAGGAGACCGCGGCGGTCGCGTAGGCGCGGCCTACGCGCGGCGTCCGCGCCGCCCGCGCGGCGGGGGCGCCGTCTGCGGGCGCGGCGGGTTCTCGCGGCGCTCCTCCGGCGTCATCTTGCGAATCGTCAGCGAGCCGTCGTCCAGCTGGCGCTGGATGTCGGCGAGCTTGCGCTCACGCTCCTGCTGCTGTCGCTCTTGAATCGACTTCATCTTTATTCAGGGTAGCGGGCCCAAATCCCCGGCTCGACCGAAGCTGAAACAAGTCGTTATCAGGAACGCAACGGGACGGTCACATCTGCGCGTCCCCCGGCCCCGAGACTCCCGGCGTCGTTCCGAACTCTCGACTGCCTGGAGGCCCGATGGTCAACGCCGTTCACCCTGGAGTGCGCCTGCGCGCTCGCACGCTGCTCGCCGGTGCGCTCGTGCTGCTCGCCGGCGCTCTCGCCGCCGGCCCGGCGCGTGCCGCGACGCCTCCGCCCTCGGCGGTGACGTGCAGCGGACACGCCGATCGCGGCCTCGACGCGACCACGCCCGACCAGATCGACGTCGCCTTCGGGTGCAGCGGCGACATCAAGAGCTTCACCGTCATCTCGAGCGCACCGGTCGGCGTCTTCGCGGTCAGCGCGGAGGTCTACGAGCACACGACGCAGGCGATCCTCGACGACAGCTTCTTCTGCGAGGGCCCGATCCCCGGCGACGGCTTCAACTGCACCGGCGGCGCCCACGCGGGCAAGGACGTCAAGACCTCGTTCGAGACGAACGCGCCGGTGTGCAGCGACACCGAGGTCAACGTTCCGCTGAAGCTGTACGTCGTCGTCTCCGACGCCAACGGCGCGACCGCCGGCCCGTTCCGCCTGCGCGGCCCGGAGGCCTGCCCGAAGCTCCAGCCGGCGAAGCCCGCGGGCGGCAAGAAGCACCACCACAAGAAGCACCACGCCGTCAAGCACGCCCGCTAATCGACCCTACGAATCAAGGAGCAATCCCTTGCCTCGCCTCTCCACCCGGCTCGCGGTGACGGCGGCCGTCGCGCTCGCGTGCGCCGTCCCGGCCACCGCGTCCGCGAAGACGACGATCACGATGAGCGGGTCGACGTCGGTCGCGCCCCTCGCCGCGAAGCTCGCCAAGCTGTACGTCTCGACGCACAAGGGCGTCGGCTTCAAGCTGCTGCAGGGCGGCTCGGACGTCGGCATCAGCGACGTCGCGCACGGCCGCGTGACGATCGGCAACTCCTCGCGCGACCCGAAGCCGACGGACCCGGCCGGGCTCGTCTTCAACAAGATCGCGCGTGACGCGGTCTGCCTGATCACGAACTCCGCGAACCCGATCCCGAACCTCTCGACCGCCCAGATCCAGGGCGTCTTCGGCGGCGGCGTGCGCAGCTGGACGGACGTCCCCGACGGCAAGGGCGGCACGATCGACCTCGTCGGGCGCACCGCCGCATCGGGCACGCTCGACGCCTTCCACAAGATCTTCATGGGGGCGACGAAGCTCTCCACGACGATGGCGCAGAAGGGCTCCAACGGCCTCGTGCAGCAGTCCGTGCACACCGACCCGAACGCGATCGGCTACGTCTCGCTCGCGTTCACGAAGGGCGTGCACACGGTCGCCTACAACGGCGTGCCGTGCACGCTGCGCAACGCCAAGTCCGGCCAGTACGGCGGCGTGCGCAACTTCTTCATGGTCACGCGCGGCGCGCCGACCGGGGCCACGAAGAAGTGGATCAGCTGGGTCCAGAAGAACAAGGACGCCCAGAAGATCGTCGCCAGCGACTGGGTCCCGCTCGTCTAGCGGAGGCTTGGTGCGCAGCATGCGATACCTGAGGCAGCGGCTGGGACCGTTGACGGACCGGCGCGCCGAGCGGATGCTCGGCGCGCTGGCCTGTGCGCGTGCTGGTGCTGATCGCCGCGATGGTCGCGTTCGTGTTCGCGAAGGCGTGGCCCTCGTTCTCCCACAACGGGCTCGCGTGGTTCGGCCCGGGCGGCAACGTCGACCGCCAGCTCGCCGCGATCTTCGACTCGCCGGCCAACCCGAACGACTACGTCTACACGCTGCACGCATGGCCGCTGCTGTACGGCGACCGTGCTGCTCGACGCGGCATCGCGGTGCTGTGCGGGCTCGTCTTCGCGCTGCTGTGCGCGGTCTTCATCGTCGAGTTCGCGCCCGTCCGGACTGCGGCGCGTGCTCGAGCCGGTCGTGCGGCTGCTCGCGGCCGTGCCGTCGGTCATCTACGGGCTGATCGGCGTGCTCGTGCTGGTCCCGTTCGTCGGCAACCACCTGATCTCCGAGCACATGAAGCACTCGGTCGCCTACGTCGTGCAGCTCGACGGCACGAGCCTGGTCGTCGGCGCGGTCGTGCTCACGGTGATGATCACGCCGATCATGATCGCGATCATCGTCGACGCGCTGCGCGCCGTGCCGCGCAGCGTGGACCGAGGGCGCCGCCGCGCTCGGCGTCAACCGCTGGCGCGCGATGTGGACGATCTCCGTGCGCGCCGCGCGCCCGGCGATCGTCGCCGCCGCCGTGCTCGCGACGGCGCGTGCGCTCGGCGAGGCGATCATGCTCTCGATGGTCTCGGGCTCGGTCGGCTTCTCGCCGAACCCGCTCGACGGCTTCACTCTTCTTCCTCGAGCCGGCGCGCCCGCTGGCGGCGACGATCGTCGACAACGCCGAGGGCCTCTCGGTCGTGCCGTTCGGGCAGACGATCTACGCGTTCGCTGCGGTGCTGCTCGTCTCGAGCCTGTTCCTGTCGCTCGCCGGCTGGGCCGCGAAGCAGCCGCTCCAGCGCTACGGGCTGGCGGGCCGATGACGGCGCTGCGCGCGCCTGCGCCGCCGGACTCGCCGCGCCACGGCGCGGTCGAGTCGGTCTCCAGCTGGAGCCGCCTGGACCGGCTCGGGCTCGGGCTCTGCTGGGCCGCCGGCATCGCGCTCTGCGCGATCTGCGGCGGCGATCCTGCTGTTACATGCTGTTCAAGGGCCTGCAGTACCTGCGGCCCGAGCTGCTGTTCACGCATCCCGCTGCCGGACCTCGACCAGACGCAAGACGGGCGGCTTCCTCGACCCGCTCGATCGGCACGCTTCTGCTCACGCTCGATCGGGATCGCGATCGCCGCTCCCGGTCGGCGTCGCGATCGCGGTCTGGCTGACCGAGTACGGGCGCCCCGGCTGGCTCGCGCGGGCGGTCGAGTCCGGCGTCGAGGTCGTCGCCGGGACGCCGAGCATCGTGCTCGCGATCTTCGGCCTGATCATCTTCCAAGCAGCACGTCTTCGGCTTCCTCTCCTTCACGGCCGCAGGGCGGCGCGGTGTTCGGGCGCTCGTTCCTGACGGCCGGCGCGATGATGTCGCTGATCGCGCTGCCGCTGGTCGTCGGCGCGCACGCGCGAGGCGCTGCAGCGCGATCCCGCGCGCACGTGCGCGAGGCCTCCTACGCGCTCGGCAAGACGAAGGCGGCGACGATCCGGCGCGTCCTGCTGCCGGGCGCGCGCGGCGGCATCGCGACCGGCGCGACGCTCGGGATGGGCCGGATCGCCGGCGACACGGCGATCGTCGTGATCCTGCTCGGCGCGCTCGCTGCAGCTGCAGCACGGCGGCGGACCGGGCCTCTACGACATCTTCAGCGGCACCGGCTCGACGCTCACGAGCTACGTCTACAACAACTCGCCGGCCGGCGAGGGCAACGCGCCGCAGAAGGCCTACGCGGCGGCGTTCGTGCTGCTGGTCATCGTCGTCTTGCTCAACTTCGCCGTCAACTCGATCGGCGGCCGTGAACGGAGGATCGCATGGGGTCGCTGACGGAGCCGCCGCCGCCCGTGCGGCGCATCGTGCTCGACGAGACGCCGACCGTCGTGGAGGCGCCCGCGGGCTCGAACGGCAACGGTCACGCGCGCCGTGCGGCGACCGCCCGACGCCAGCGCGCCGGCGTCGCGCGCGAGCGCATGCGCCTGGAGCGGCTGACGATCGCCTACGGCGGACAAGGCCGCCGTCGACCGGGTCTCGCTGCCGGTGCGCCAGGGCGAGGTGCTCGCGCTGATCGGCCCCTCGGGCTGCGGCAAGACGACGCTGCTGCGCTCGCTCAACCGCCTCACCGAGCTGACGCCGACGGCGACCGCGCGACGGGCGCATCACGCTCGACGGCGCAGGACGTCGACGCGCTCGAGGTGACGCAGCTGCGCCGGCGCGTGAGCGATGGTCTTCCAGCAGCCCAACCCGTTCCCGATGAGCGTCTTCGACAACGTCGCCTACGCGCTGCGCGAGGCAGGGCGCCAAGCGGCCGCGGGCGCACGGAGCTGCGCCGCGTTCGTGCTCGACGCGCTGCGGCGCGCCGGCCTGCACGACGAGGTCGCGCGACGACCTCGACCGCCCGGCGCTGCGGCTCTCCGGCGGCCAGCAGCAGCGGCTCTGCATCGCCCGCGCGCTCGCCGTCGCGGCCCGAGGTGCTGCTGCTCGACGAGCCGTGCTCGGCGCTCGACCCGCGCTCGACCGAGGTGATCGAGGAGCTGATCGTGCGAGCTGCGCGAGCGAGGTCGCGATCGTGATCGTCACCCACAACCTCCAGCAGGCCCGCCGCGTCGCCGACCACGTCGCGTTCATGTACCTCGGCGAGCTGGTCGAGTACGGCCCGGCCGAGCAGGTCTTCGGCGCCCCGCAGGCGAAGCGCACGCGCGAGTACGTCGCCGGGGCGTTCGGGTGAGTGGGCGCCGCGCGATGCCGCTCCTGATCGCCGCCGCCGCCGTCGCCGCCGTGCCGCTGACCGGCTGCGAGTCGACGCAGGACAAGAGCGCGCGCCTGGCGCGCAAGGGCGGCACGCTGCTGCACGGCGAGAAGGGCCTCGTCGTGAGCGCGCAGAGCAGGGACGTGCGCGTCGCCGAGACGACCGTGATCCAGGACGAGAACGGGACCGCCGTCGTCGTCGTGCTGCGCAACCGCTCGGCGCAGCCGGTCGGCGCCGTCCCGCTCGCGATCGACGTGCAGGGCGGGGGAGGGGGGAGCGTCTACAAGAACGACACGCCCGGCCTCGACCCCTCGCTCGTGGAGGCGACCGGCCTGCCCGCGCACGGCGAGGTCGCGTGGGTCGACGACCAGGTGACCGCGAGCGGCGCGGCCAAGCGCGTCGCCGCGCGCGTCGGCGTCGCGAAGGGCTCGGCGCCACGTGCGCTGCCGCAGATCGCGCTCGGCACGCCCCAGCTGCAGGAGGGCGACGTCACCGGCCCGGAGGCCGTCGGCCTCGTCACGAACCGCTCGCAGGTCGAGCAGAAGCGGCTCGTCGTCTTCTGCGTCGCCCGCCGCGGCGGCAAGCTCGTCGCGGCCGGCCGCGCGATCGTCAACCGCCTCGCGCCCGGCAAGCACGCGCGGTACCACGTCTTCTTCATCGGAAATCCGCGCGGCGCCAGCTTGAGCGCCGTCGCCCCGCCGACGGTGCTCGAGTGATGGAGGTCACGATGGACGCCACGACGCAAGCCCCGATCGCGTGCGCCGGCTGCGGCGCCGCGCTCGCGGGGGACCAGCGCTACTGCCTGCACTGCGGGCTCCCGCAGGGCGACGCGCGCGTCGCCTACCGCGAGCTGATCGTGCCGGCGGTCGCAACGCCGACGGCATCGGCGCCGCCGCCGCACGCGCCGCCGGCGGGCCTGGCGCCCGCGCCGGCGCCGCGCGACTGGACGCCGGTGATCGCGCTCGGCGGCCTCGGCGCGCTCGCGCTGGTGCTCGTCGTCGGCGTGCTGATCGGCAGGAGCGGGACGCCGACCGCTGCCTCGGCGCCGCAGGTGATCACGGTCGCCAGCGGCGCGCCGGTCGCAGCCGCGCCGGCCGCTGCCACGGCCGTGACGGAGGACTGGCCCGCGGACCAGGACGGCTTCACGGTCGAGCTCGGCACGCTGCCGAAGGAGGGCACGACGGCCGCCCAGGTCGACGCCGCCAAGACGGCCGCAGGGGCCAAGGGCGCCACGGAGGTCGGCGTGCTCGACGGCGATCTGCACGGCGCGCCGGAGAGCGGCAGCTGGGTCATCTACGCGGGCGTCTTCGACACGCGCAAGCAGGCGAAGAAGGCACTCGGGCCGCTGCAGGACAAGACGCCGGAGGCCGCCGTCCTGCAGGTCGGAGGCGGCAGCAGCTCTGGCGGCGGTGGCGGCGGTTCGGCCACCGACACGAAGGCCGGCGAGCAGGCGGTCCAGGACCTCGACAGCGCGACCGGCGAGGACTACCAGAAGAAGTCGAGCAAGCTGCCGGACACCGTCGCCCTTCCCGGCAAGCCGCCGCCGAAGGACGACAAGGCCCCCGGCGGCGGCTCGGGAGCGGAGACGATCGGATGAGCGCGCTGCGCAGGATCTTCCCCCGCGGCGTCGCGACGGCGCCCGTCGCGGCCGTCGCGGAGGCGCCGAGCGGCCCGGCCGCGGAGCTGTCGGCGCAGCGCGACGTGCTCGCCGAGCGCTTCGCCCAGCTGCAATGGGACCTCGGCGGGCTCGCCTACGAGATGGCGCGGCGCGACCACTTCCGCCTCGACGTGCTCGTGCGCGCCGCCGCACGGCTGCAGGAGGTCGACGCCGAGCTGGCGGAGGCGGAGCGGATGCTGCGCCTGGAGGAGGCGGCCGCGGCCGGCTCCTGCCCCGGCTGCGGGGCGCTGCACGCGCGCGGCGCCGTCTTCTGCTGGCAGTGCGGCTCGGCGCTGATCGACCGCCAGCCGGTCAGCGGGCAGGTGGCGGCGCCGTGAGCCACTGCCCGGGCTGCGCCTCCGCGCTCGCCGACGAGCAGCAGCGCTTCTGCGTCGCGTGCGGGTTGCGCGTCGCGCCGGACGAGCTGCGGCTCGCGCGGCTCGTGCAGACGGCGCCGGCGCCGCAGCTCGGCGCGATCGCGCTCGGGCCGCCGCGTCCGCTGCTGCGCTCGGCGGCGATCACGGGCGTCGTCGTGCTCGCGCTCGGGATCGGCATCGGGGCGACGATCGGCCCCGCGGCGGTCGGGACGACGGCGGCCGCGCAGCCGCCCGTCGTCGTGCTCGGCGCGGCGCCCACGACGGCGGCGGCTCCGGTCGTGCCGGTCGCGCTCTCGGCGCCGAGCGGCGACGCGCTGTTCGCGTCGGGCGACGACGAGCCGGCTACGCCCGCTGCGGACGCCTCGTCCGCCGACACGCCCGCTCCCGCCGCCGGCGGCGACGACGCGCCGGCCGCCCAGCAGCCCTCCGGCGACGACGATTCGCAGGACAAACCCGACAAGCAGCAGCCCGCGGTCGCGCCGCCGGGCTCCCAGCAGCTCGCGGGCGTCGTCGTCGCGGCCAGCGCCGACGGCGAGGGCTTCGCGCTCGCCGCGCGCGACGGGCGCCTGCTCGCGGTTCACGCCGGCGGCTGCGGCCTGAGCGTCGGCGACAGCCTGCACCTGCGCGCGCGGCCGCTGGCGAACGGCACCTGGTCGGCCGACCGCGTGCGCCGCGTGCGCACCGGCGTGACGAGCGCGCGCGCGGCCGGCACGGTCGACTGGGTCGATCCCGCCGGCGGCCGCTACGCGCTCGGCGCGCGCGGCGCGACGCTGCTCGTGAGCCTGCCGGTGGCGCCTGCGGACGCGGCGCCGGCTGCGTCTCCGGCCGCGCCGCCCGCGCTCGGCGCGCAGCTGCGCGTGCGCCTGACGCTGACGCCCGCCGCCGACGGCCAGCCGCCTACGCTCGTCGAGCAGCGCCGCCGCGACGCGCCGCCGCCGGCCGACCCGGGCGCGCCCGTCGCGCCGCTCGAACTGACCGGAACGCTCGCGGCCATCGACGCGCAGGCGCGCACGCTCGTGCTCGGGCTCGACGACGCGCAGCCGCCGAGCGTCGCCGTGACGCTGAGCGTTCCGCCGGCGATCGCGCTCACGAGCCTGCTGCCCGCGCAGCGCGTCACCGTCACGGCCACGCCGAGCCCTGACGGCAGCTACGCGCTCACGGGCGTCTCCCCTGACGCCGACGCGAGCAGCGCCGACGACGCGACGCAGCAGCAGGGCGACCAGGCGCCGGCCACGCCGCCCACCGGCGCCATCGCCACGACGGTCGTCGCCTGCACGCTGCTCGACGGCCCGGCGCCGTCCCGATGACGTGAGGTCTGTGTCGCCGGAGCGGACACAGACCTCACCTGCTCGCTAGCGGATCTGCATCCCCGAGATCGCGCGGGCGATCACGAGCCGCTGGATCTCCGAGGTGCCCTCGAAGATCGTGTAGATCTTGGCGTCGCGGTGCATCCGCTCGACCGGGAACTCGCGCGTGTAGCCGTTGCCGCCGAGGATCTGGATCGCCCGCTCGGTCGCCCACACGGCGACCTCGCCGGCCTTCAGCTTGCTCATCGAGCCCTCGGCCGCGGTGAACGGCTTCTGGTTGCGGCCCATCCAGGAGGCGCGCCAGACGAGCAGGCGCGCGGCGTCGATCTCCATCTTCATGTCCGCGAGCGTGAACGCGATCGCCTGGTTCTCGATGATCGGCCTGCCGAACTGGACGCGCTCCTTCGCGTAGCCGAGCGCGTACTCGTAGGCGGCGCGGGCGATCCCGAGCGCCTGCGCGCCGACCGTCGGGCGCGAGGCCTCGAACGTCGCCATCGCCGCCTGCGAGCGCGACTTGACGCCCTCGCGGGCGCGCGCGACCTTCTCGTCGAACTTCTCTTTGCCACCCAGGATGTTCGCCCCGGGGATGCGGCAGTCGTCGAGGAAGACGTCGGCCGTGTGCGAGGCGCGCAGGCCGTGCTTCTTGACCTTCGTGCCCATCTCCAGGCCGGGCGTGTCGGGCCCGATCACGAACGACGCCTGCCCGCGCGAGCCCAGCTCCGGCTCGACCGCGGCGACGATCACGTGGACGTTCGCGATGCCGCCGTTGGTGGCCCATGCCTTCTGCCCGTTGAGGACCCACTCGTCCTTCGCCGCGTCGTACTTGGCGCGCGTGCGCAGCGCGGAGACGTCGGAGCCGGCGTCCGGCTCGGAGACGCAGAAGGCGCCGACCTTGGGGTCGTCCTGGGTGCCGAAGCACTGCGGGATCCACTCGCCGATCTGCTCGCCGGTGCCGTTGGCGAAGATGCCCGCGGCGGCGAGGCCGGAGCCCATGATCGCCATGCCGATGCCGGCGTCGCCCCAGAACAGCTCCTCGTTGACGATCGGCAGCGACAGCCCCGACGGGTCGGAGAAGAACTGCGCCAGTCCCTCATAACCGTAGAGGCCGATCTTCGCGGCCTCCTGGATGATCGGCCAGGGCGTCTCCTCGCGCTCGTCCCACTCCGAGGCCGCGGGTCGCACGACGTTCTCGGCGAACCCGTGCACCCAGTCGCGGACGTCCTTCTGGTCCTGGGTCAGCTCGAGCGAGAACGTGCTCTCGCCAGCGTCGGGCAGCTCGATCGTGGCTTCCATAACAGCGGGATCCTCTTCATCGGGAAACGTGACATGGGCCAATGTAGCGTGGGATCGTGACGGCGCACGCCGGCGTGGGCGTCACTTCCAGATCAGGCTCGGCGCCGCCTGGCGCAGCAGCTCCGTCGTCTCGGTCGGCATCGCGGGGGAGGGCCGCCCGAGCCCGAAGCCCTGCGCGCCCTGGATCAGCGACTCCGCGCGCTGCACGGGCTCGTCGACGCGGCGCAGGAACGCGAGCGTCTCCTCGTCCTCGACGCCCTCGGCGATCACGAACGCCCCGGTCTGGCTGGCGAACGTCGCCATCGCCATGAGCACCGCGCGGGCGTTGGGCTCGGTCGCGGCGGCGGCGACGATGCTCTGGTCGAGCTTGACGAACTCGGCGTCGACCTTGCGCAGCATCTCGAGGCCGGAGTTGCCGGTGCCGACGTCGTCGAGCGCGAGCTTGAAGCCCTGGGCGCGCAGGCGCTGCAGCGCCTTGATGACGGAGTCGGTGCGAGCGCCGAAGCGCTCGGTGACCTCCACGACGACGTCCTCGGGTGCGATCCCAGCCTGCGCCGTGGCGCGCCGCAGCCAGTCGTCGCCATCGTCGGCGTCGAGGTCGAGCGTCTGGGGGGCGAGGTTCACGAACAGCAGCGCGCCCTCCGGGCGCTGCGCGCCGGCTTCGAGCGCGCGCCGCGCGCACATCTGGTCGAGCTCGCGCACATGCCCGAGCTGCTCCGCGATGTCGAACGCCTCGGCCGGGCCGTTGAGCTCGTAGCAGGGGTCGGGCCGGGTGAGCGCCTCGACGCCGAGCAGCGCACCCGCGTCGAGCTTCCAGATCGGCTGGAAGACCGTCGTGAAGCGACCCTCGGCGATCAGGCGGCGCACGCTGTCGCGCTTGTCCGCGCTCGTCACCACGACGCGGTCGCGGATGTCGTCGAAGTGCGCGATCTGGTTGCCGCCGCGCCGCTTGGCCTCGTACAGGGCGGCGTCGGCCTCGGCGCGCAGCTCGTCGGCCGGCTGACCGTCTCGCAGCACGCTCGTGCCGACGCTGACGATCGCGCCGACGTCGGCGAGCGCGCGGTTCACGCGGCGCGCGGACGTCCGTGCGCCTTCGATGTCGTTGTGCGTGAGCAGCAGTGCGAACTCGTCGCCGCCGATGCGGTAGGCGCGGTCGCCCGCGCGGCCGGTCCGCAGCACGTCCGCGACGCGCTTGAGCAGCGCGTCGCCCTGCGGATGGCCGTAGCGGTCGTTGAGGAACTTGAAGTCGTCGAGGTCCAGCAGCGCGAGGGCGAACGGGTCCTGGCTGCGCGAGGCCGCCGCGACGGCGGCCGGGAAGTCGTCCTCGAACGCACGCTGGTTGGGCAGGTCGGTGAGCCCGTCGCGCGTCGCGCGCTGCAGCGCGCTGCGGTGGCTGCGCAGCAGCGCCCGTCCGCCGATCAGGTAGAAGACGCCGCCGCCGCAGACGAGCACGAGCAGGCCGAGCAGCGCGAGCGTGCGCCGGACGGCGTTGAGGTCCGCGTCGAGCGTGCGGTGGTTATAGGCGACCTCGAGCACGTAGCGGGCGCCGTGGAGCTCGAACGGCATCACGAACTCGAAGTCGCGCCCGTCGCGGCTGGGGTCGGCCTCGTGGCCTGCGTAGTGCTCGCCGCGACGCAGCGCCGCCTCGATGCGCGAGTCCGTGTCGCGCGTGCCGACGAGCGCGGGGTCGACCGAGTCGCGCACGATGCGGCCCCGGTCGATCAGCAGCGTCTCGATCACGCCGGGGCGACGTCCGATCGCGTGGATCAGCTCGCCGACCTCCTCGCGGCCCGCCGCGCCCGAGCCGCTGCTGCGACTGCCCGCGTCCTGCAGGCTCTTGACGTCTCCGACCTGCGTCGTGGCGTAGCTGTCGAGCTGGCGCTGTCGCAGCTGGGCGTCGATCAGCAGGTATCCGACGACGCCGATGATCGCGAGCACCGCCACCACGGACGCGAGCAGCCGCGCGCCGAACGCGATCGACGGATCGTGCCAGAGCCGCGGGCGCATGCGAGGAAGCGGGCGGATCGTGCTGCGCCTCAAACGCACGCGCAGCGACGGGGTTTCGAGCATCCGAGTTGTATCGACACCCGGACGAGCGAACGTGAGCCGCGGCGGCTAGATCCAGCCGCGCTCCTCGGCGATCCGGATCGCCTCGATGCGACTGCCCGCGTCGAGCTTGCGCATGATCGTCGAGAGGTGGTTGCGGGCGGTGCCGTGGGAGAGGTGCAGGGCGCCGGCCAGCTCGGCGATCGTGCCCTCGGTGCGGGCGCGTGTGAGGACCTCGCGCTCGCGCGGCGTGAGCAGGCTCTCGCCGGCGCTCAGCGCCGCCGCCGCGAGGCCGGGGTCGACGATCCGCTCGCCCGCGACCGCACGACGGATCGCGGAGGCCAGCTCGCTCGCGGGCGCGTCCTTCAGCATGAAGCCGGCGGCGCCCTGCGCCATCGCGCGGCGCAGGTAGCCGGGGCGCCCGAACGTCGTCAGGATCAGCACGCGGCAGGCGGGCAGCGCCTCGTGCAGGGCCGCGGCCGCGTCGAGCCCGCTGATCCCCGGCATCTCGATGTCGAGCAGCGCGACGTCGGGCATCGCCGCGCGCGCGGCCGCGAGCACCTCGTCGCCGCGCCCGACCTCCGCGACGACCTCGAGGTCCGGCTCCAGCGTCAGCAGGCTCGCGAGCGCGCCGCGCACCATCGCCTGGTCCTCCGCGAGCAGCACGCGGATCACGGCAGCGGCACGCTCACGTGCAGGCGGAAGCCGCCGCCCGGCCGCGGCGCCGCCTCGACGCGCCCGGCCAGCGCCGCCGCGCGCTCGCGCAGCCCGGCGAGCCCGTTGCCGGCGACGCCGCCGTCGAGCGGGCCGCGCCCGTCGTCGACGATCTCCGCGCTCGCGCCGCCGTCGTCGGATCCGCCGCCGATCGCGATCTCGCAGCGGCGCGCGCGGCTGTGGCGGATCACGTTCGTCGTGCCCTCGCGCACCGCCCACGCGAGCACCGCCTCGACCTCCGCCGGCAGGTCGGCGGGCAGGGCGTGCAGCCGCGTCTCGATCCCCGCCGCCTCCAGCGCCATGCGCGCGCCCGCCAGCTCGTCGGCGAGCGTCGGCTGGCGGTAGCCGCTGACCGCCTCGCGCACCTCCGCGAGCGCGTCGCGCGCGACGCGCTCCAGCTCCGCCACGTGCGCGCCGGCCTCGGCCGGCTGCTGCGGCAGCAGTCGCCCCGCCAGCTCGGCCTTCAGCGCGATCACCGAGAGGCTGTGGCCGAGCAGGTCGTGCAGGTCGCGCGCGAAGCGCTCGCGCTCCTCCGCGACGGCGAGCCGCGCGACCACCGCGCGCGCGGCGACGAGCTCGATGTTGCTGCGGATCAGCCGCCCGAAGGACATCATCATGAAGCCGATCGCGAGCGTCGTCGCGGTCAGCGAGGTGAGCTGGTCCTCGGGCGCGTGCGCGAGCGCGCTGACGCCCGCGCACAGCGCCGTGCAGACGAGGACGGCAGCCGCCCCCTGGCGCGCCGGCAGCCGCACGCCGGCGGCCGCGGCGGCGAAGACGAACAGCAGCGCCCAGCTGCTGCGGTCGGCGAGCGTCAGCAGCGTCGCGAGCGCGACGAGCCCCAACAGCGTCGCCGCGCGCACGCGCGGCCCGAGCTCGTCGGCGCGCAGCGCGTAGCCGACGTACAGCACGAGGAAGCCCGCGAACGGCGCCAGCGCGAGCACGACGCGCAGCGGCGACGGGTGGCTGCCGAAGAGGTCGCTCAGCGGCAGCGCCAGCCAGCCCATCGAGAGCAGGATCCCGCCGACGCGCCAGCCCCGGCCGCGGCCGTCGGGGTCTTTCGTCGGCAGGCCGGAGCGGGCGATCATCGGCTCATGCGCGGCGGTTGAGGGAGCGCATGTAGCGCAGCATGAGCATTGCGCCGGCGACCGTCCAGAGCGCGAGCGTCAGCAGGTCGTGGCCGACGAAGCCGGCGCCCGTCGTGCGCGGGTCGAAGCAGGCCTGCAGGCCGTCCGCGAGCGGGCGCAGCGGGAACGCCTTCGAGAGCGACTCCAGCCAGCCCGGCGCGCCGTCGATCGGATAGAAGATGTTCGAGATGAACATCACCGGCAGCGTGATGACCATCAGGATCCCCATCCCGCCCTCGGGGTTCGGCACGAGCTTGGCGCCGGCGATCCCCAGCATCGTCAGGCACGTGCTGCCGAGCGCGATCGTCGCGACGAGGCCGGGCAACGTGCCGCTCTGCACGTGCGCGCCGAACAGCACGGTCCCGACGAGCAGCAGCAGGATCGTCCCCGTGACCATCGTGCAGAGCGTCGAGCCGACCGCGCCCGCGACGTAGACGCCCCACGGCAGCGGCGTCGTGCGCACGCGTTTGAGGATCCCGCGCTCGCGCAGGCCGGCGAAGCCGAGCGCGGTCGCGTTGAAGCAGACGAGCGTGATCGCGTAGGCGATGATGCCCGGCACGTAGAAGTCGATGTAGGACAGGTTCGCGCGCGTGCCGATCGTCGCGCCGTGGTTCAGCGAGCCGAAGATCACCAGGAACATCAGCGGGAAGACGAGCGACATCATCGCGTTGCGGCGGTTGCGCCAGTGCGAGCGCTGCGTGTAGCGGACCTGCCAGCCGATCAGTGCCGCGAGGCTCATGCCACCGCCTCCTTCGTCAGTTCGAGATAGACGTCCTCGAGCGTCGGCTGCGCGACGGTGAGCCCGCGCAGCGCGAGCCCGCGCTCGAGCGCCCAGCCGGTCAGGACGTGCGTCGCGGCGAGGCCCTCGCTGCTGGTGACGAGCACCTGATCGCCGTCGTGCTCGACCGCCGCCGCCGGCAGCGGGGGAAGGTCGGCGAGCACGAGCCCTTGCGGCAGCGCGAAGCGGATCTCGGTCGGCGCGGCGTCGCGCCCGCCCAGCTCGGAGGGCGCGCCGTCGGCGACGATCCGGCCGCCGACCATCACCGCGACGCGGTCCGCCAGCGCCTGCGCCTCGTCCATGAAGTGGGTCGTCAGGAAGACCGTCTTGCCGAGCGTGCAGAGCTCGCGCACGGTCGACCAGGCCTGGCGCCGCGCGTGTGGGTCGAAGCCGGTCGTCGGCTCGTCCAGGAACAGCACGTCGGGGTCGCCGACGAGCCCGAGCGCGAGGTCCAGGCGCCGCCGCTGGCCGCCCGAGAGGTCCTTCGCGTGCGTGTCGCGCTTGGCGTCGAGCTGCACCAGCTCGATCAGCTCGCCGACCGGCCGCGGACGCGGGTACCAGCGGCCGTACATCTCGATCAGCTCGCTGACGGTCAGCTCGTCCTGCACGCCGCAGCTCTGCAGCACGACGCCGATCCGCTCGCGCAGCGCGCGCTCGCCGCGGCCGGGGTCGTGGCCGAGCACGCGCACCTCGCCGCCGTCGGCGACGCGATGACCCTCGAGGATCTCCGCCGTCGTCGTCTTGCCGGCGCCGTTGGGTCCGAGCAGGCAGAAGACCTCGCCCGCCGCCACCTCGAAGCTGACGCCGCGGACCGCCTCGACGTCGCCGTACCGCTTGCGCAGGTCGCGCACCTCGATCGCTGTCATGCGTCCAAGGTACGGCGCGAGGACGACCGCCGGAAGTGGCGGCCGTCCTCACTTGCGCATGACATTCGTCAGGGGCGCAGCGCGAGCGCGTGGCGGCGCGCGGGGGCGCCGGCCTCGCGCGGTGCGGCCGGCGGCGGGGCGCCGCCGCCGATCCGCGCCAGCCGCACGAGCCCCCAGCCGAGCACGAGCAGCAGCGTCAGCGTGATCCCCAGCACGACCGCCCCGGCGAGCCCCCACAGCCAGGTCGGCACGTCCTGCTTGCGCTCGCGCTGGAGCACGTGGCGGTCGGGCTGGAAGGCGCGCACGGCGTGCGCGCTCGCCGGCACGCCGCCGACGGGGATCGCCGCGTCGGCCGGCATCGCGAGCGGGATCGCCGCGAGCGTGCCGCCGCGCTGGAGGCGGATCATCGTCTTCCAGGTGCCGCCGACGGGGATCGGCTCGGTGCTCCCGTAGACGCCGTCGCCGAGCCGGCGCAGGCGGTCGACGACGAGCTTGTCGTGGCCCTGCCAGGCGGTGATCGTCAGCCAGTCCGGGTGGCGCACGGCGCTGGCCGGCTCGAAGCGGATGCGCGCGGCGACCGTGCGGTCCGCGCCGCTGCCGGACAGGGTGCGCAGGGCGATCTGCGCGTGCGCCTGCGTCGGCGCGCTCGTCGGCAGCAGCAACGCGACGATCAGGCCGATCGCGAGCAGGCTCCCACCGGCGAGCGCCCACGCCCGCGGCCGCACGACGAGCGCGGCGTCGAGTCGCAGCGCGCCGGCCGCGAAGCTGCCGAGCAGGCCGCCCGCGACCGCCGCCGGCACGGCGATCGCGATCGCCTGCGGCAGCAGGTGGGCCGGCCACGGCAGCGGCATCCAGGCGCGCGACCAGGCGTACTCGGAGAGCGTCCCGAGCGTGGCGATCAGCAGGCCGGCGAGGGCGCCGTAACGGAAGCTCCCCGGCCGCACTCGCAGCGCGAGCCCCTCCACCAGCAGGCCCTCGACGACATACAGCGCGAAGTGCGGCGTGACCTCGCCCAGCACCGGGCCGACGAGCAGGGCCAGCAGCCCGCGCACGGCCAGGAAGAAGCCGACCGCCGCCAGCGCGCCGCCGCGCCCGACGAGCGTGCGCGCCAGCACGAGCGCGAGCCCGGCCGCGAATGCGATCAGCGCTGGGTGGAACAGCAGCCGGAACTGCGCGACGCCGAAGTCGAACTCGCCCTGGAAGATCGAGAGCCCGATCAGCATCCCGCCGCATGCGCCGACGAGGCGCGCATGGCGCAGCGCGACGGCGCTGCGGGTGTGCTCGCTGCGCGCGCCCGCCAGGCGCGCCTCGGCGAACAGCACGAGCACCGCGACGAGCGTCAGCGCGGCGCCCCCGAGCATCATCAGGTGGGTCGGACCCCACAGCGTCACGTCCTGGCCGAAGAGGCGGTGCGAGACGTCGTCGAGCGGGAAGCCGAGCAGCGCGAAGGAGGCGCAGGCGAGCATCATCACGCCGCCGATCGGGGCCTCCCAGCCCTCGGCGATGCGGATCGCGGTCGGCGGGCGCGGGTCGGACTCGCGCGGCAGCACGACCGCGAGCCAGCCGGCCGTGAAGATGCCGTAGAGGCCGACGAGGATGAAGTAGTGCGCGGGGTTCGCGAGCGGGCCGGGGTCGCGGCCCTGGTCGATGTGCAGCGAGATGTCCCAGTACATCCCGAAGACGGCGCCGAGCAGCGAGACGCCGGCGAGCGCGAGCGGCAGCGCGGCCCAGCCGGGCAGCCCCGAGAGGGCGGCGAGTCGGCTGCTGACGCGGTCGAGGATCGTGACGCGCCCGGAGCGGTGCCCGAGCCCGAGCCACAGCAGCAGGGCGGTGAAGACGGTCAGCACGAGCGACATGCCGGCGACCTGGCCGAGGGCGGCGCCACCTGCGGGCGGTGCGGCGGCGGCGAGAAGATTTGAATACATGGCTCTATGCTACATGGATCCATGACGAATTCAAATCCCACCTCACCGGCCTTCTGTACATCGCCGTTCCCGAGGCTTCGTAGGATGTGTGCATGAGCGACCGTCGCACTGGCGAGCTGACGATCGACGAGCTCGCGCGCGAGACCGGCATGACGGTCCGCAACATCCGCGCGCACCAGTCGCGCGGGCTGCTGCCGCCGCCGGAGGTGCGCGCCCGCACCGGCTACTACGGCCCCGAGCACGCCGCGCGCCTGCGCGTGATCCAGGACCTGCAGGCGGAGGGCTTCAACCTGAAGGCGATCGAGCGCCTGATCACCGCCTCCAACGGCGCGAGCGAGCAGGTGCTCGCGTTCGGCCGCGCCGCGCTGACGGCGTTCCACGAGGAGCCCGAGGTCGCGACCGCCGAGGATCTCGTCGCCCGCCTCGGCCCGCTCGACGAGCGCGTCGTGCGCAAGGCCGAGCGCCTCGGCGTGATCCGCCCGCTCGGCGACGGCCGCTACGAGGTCCCGAGCCCGACGCTGCTGCGCGCCGGCGAGGAGCTGACCGCGATGGGCGTGCCCGCAATGCACGCGCTCGCGGTCGCCGAGCAGATCCAGCGCCACTCGCGCGCGATCGCCGAGTCGTTCGTGCGCCTCTTCATCGAGGACGTCGCCGGCGGCGACGTCGATCCCGCCAAGCGCAGCGCCGACGAATGGGCCCAGCTCGGCGAAGCGCTCGCGCGTCTGCGCCCGCTCGCCACCGAAGCCGTCCGCGCCGGCTTCGAGCAGACGATGGCCGGCGTGGTGGAGCGCAAGCTCCAGAAGACGCTGCGGGGTTAGCGCGCGTTACAAGCTGCTGTCCAGCAGCTCGTCGATGTCTGCGCGCAGGCGAGCAGGATCGACGCTTGGAGGCCCACTTGCGTTGGCCTCGATCTGTAAGAGGCGAGGGAGGACGATCGCTTCGGCGCGCGCCTGACTCGCGGCATCTGGCGGCAGGGCTCCTGCAACGCCGTCCCTGAAGCGACGATGGGCGCGCAGGGTGGCGAGCTCGCTCGCGAGAAACGCGCGCACGTCCCTCGGGGCTCGCCGCGTCTCTTCCACAATCTCCTCGCGGCCGTCGATGAGGGCGATCGCATCCTCGAAGTCATGGCTCGCAAGCAGATCGGACCGGCCACGACTCGCAAACGCCTCCAGCTTCGTGGCAAGGAGGTAGGGAGGCGTGATCGCACGGATCTCGATGCCCGATGGCAGCCGGCGCTTGACGCCATGAGCCAATGCCGCGACCTGCCAGCGATTGGAGAAGCCGAGGATCGTTGCGCTGGCGGGCATCGCGTCGAGGATCAGCGCGTTGCCCGCGTGTCGCCATCGACAGATCACCCCGCTCTCGATGTCCTCTACGAAGCCTCGTGCGCGCATCCGCTCCGAGAACTTCTCGTATCCGAGCAGGCTCGTCACTTCGACGACCACGTCGACGTCCTTCGTCGGGCGCGGAGCAGGCGCTGCGGGATCGGTGATCCAGAGCTCCACGCTCGCGCCGCCGAGGAACATCACCTCGTCGAGCAGCGGTCCGAGCGCGTCCGCCGCGAGCTCGAGCAGCGCGATGCTCATGGCAGGGGCGACTCGGGGGCATCGAGGACCCGCTCATGCAGCTCGGTGGCTGCGAGGTGGCGCGTGCGGGCATCGCCGACGCGCAGCCCGTCGACCAGCGCGAGCAGCTCATACATGTCTGGATCCGTGCGCGCCACCTCCAGAGCCGCGGGATGCAAGGGCTCCAGCGCTACGCCTCGCACCTCGCCGTGCGGATCGGGCCACACCGGCGGTGAGCCGCTCTGCACCAAGCGGTCCAGAAGCGGCTGAGCCGCCCATGCCGTCGGTACGCCGCGCGTCTCTGCCCCGAGCGAGACCGGCGCGATGTAGCCGAGCGCGTGCGTCAGCAGCTCCTCGCAGGCCGCGACGCTCAGGCGTCGTCGGCCGGCGCCGAAGACTGGCGTGACGGCCAGCCGCTCCAGCGAGCGCTGGACGCTCGCGGGGGGGACGCGCACATCGGCCGCAAGCGACCGCACCGTCCACGTCGTCGTGGGCTGGCGCAGGAGGCCGAGCACCACGAGGATGTCGACGGGTTTGAGCATGGGCAGAGCGTAACTTGTCTCATGTCTCGATACAAGAGACAGAGCAGCGCTGACCTACGTGAACTTCGGCAGCGCCTGCCCGCCGTTGTCCCGCCGCACCATCCCGGCGTACATCTTGTGCACCTGGCCGGGACTGCTGTCGGCGACGTCGTGGACCTCGCGCGGGTCGCGCTTGTAGTCGTAGAGGCGCGGGTCGGCGTTCTGGTTGTCGCCCATGTAGGCCCAGCGGCGGTCGCGGGCGTAGACGATCGAGCTGTAGGCGCCCGTCACGTACGTGCGCTTCTTGAGCTTGCGCTCGTTGCCCTCCAGCAGCGGCAGCAGGTTCTCCCCGTCCATGAACGCGGGCTTCGCGACGCCCGCGCCGGCGAGCAGCGTGGAGGCCACGTCCTGCGTCTGAGTGAAGTAGTCCGTCGTCGTGCGCGCGCCCTTGCCCTCGGGGTCGCGGATCATCATCGGCACGTGGATCAGCTCCGGGTGGCACTGCGTCGCCATCTTCGCCACGTAGCCGCGCTCGCCGAGCAGGAAGCCGTGGTCGGAGAGGAACACGACGAGCGTCTCGCGCTCCAGGTTCAGCTCGTGGAAGCGCTGCATGAAGTTGCCGAACCAGTGGTCGGACATCGACAGCTCGGCGGCGTAGAGCGCCTTCATCTGCGCGACGTCGGACGGGCCCAGCCCGTTCGTGCGCGTGGTGCCGTTGATGACGGTGCCCGGGTTCCAGGCGCGCGTCAGCGAGCCGCCGTGCAGCTTCACGTACTTGTCGGGCGGATCCCACGGCTCGTGCGGGTCGAAGCAGTCGGCGATCACGAGCCACGGCTTGTCCTGCTTGTTGGCCTCCTCGAGCAGGCCGGTCGCGGCGGTGAAGACCTTCGCCGGCAGGTAGTCGGCCTCCGAGCGGCGCCCGAGCTGGTTCGCGAGGTACTGGCGCATCTTGCCGCCCGAGGACGAGTCGATGATCCGCGGCGGCACCCACCTCGCCAGCTCCGCGTCGGAGATGCGGCTCGCCGGCTGCGTGATCGTGCCGGTCTGCCCGGGGATCGGGATGTAGCGGTCGAGCGACTGGTGGAAGGGCTTCTGCGAGGGCACGAGCACCCACGGCGTGTCGACCGCGATGCCCGTGAAATAGCCCGCGTCACGCAGCGTCGTGATCAGGTTGCGCGCGGGGATGTCCTGCCAGCCGGGCGACTTCGGCATGTCCGGCGGCGGAGCGTGCCAGTCGGCGAAGGGGAAGATTCGCGCCCCGCCGTAGATGCTCGCGCGCGCCGGCCCGGTCGGGAAGGCCTCGGGGTAGACGCTCGTGAAGCGCAGCGACTCCTTTGCGAGCGCGTCGAGGTTCGGCGTGTGCGCGTCCTTGCGCCCGTAGGAGCCGAGATGGTCGGCGCGGATCGAGTCGATCACGACCAGCAGCAGGTTGGGGGCGTCGCCCTTCTTGACCTGCGGCACGCGGCGCCGGAACGAGGCGGCCGTGCGCGCGGCGGTCGTGACGACTTCCGCGCTCGACTCCGCGCCGCAGGCGGCGAGGCTCAGCGCCGCCATGCCCGCGGCCGTCGTGCCGGCGCGGCGCAGCAGCTCTCGTCGGTCGAACTGGTCGCTCATCGGGGGATCGAAACCCGCGCGGCCGCCGTTGGTTGCGGCCCGCGCGGAGCGATCTAGGTTACGGACTGCGCTGCGCGGGGGTCCGGCAGCGGCGTCAGCGCGCCTTCGATCTGACTGCGCAGGTGCTCGAGCTTCGGCGGCAGCGCGAGCCGCTTGCCCAGCTCCGCCGGCGACTCGTCGGCCGCGAAGCCGGGCCCGAGCGTCGCGATCTCGAACAGCACGCCACTCGGCTCGCGCGAGTAGACGGACTTGAAGTAGAAGCGGTCGACGAGCCCGGAGGTCTGTCGCCCGGCGGCGCGGTAGCGCTCCTCCCAGGCCTCGATCTCCGCGTCCTCGGACGCAAAGGCGATGTGGTGCACGGTGCCGGCGCCGCCGATCCCGCGCTCGGCCGGCGCCGGGTCATAGGCGTAGGTGCCGCCGCGGCGGGGGCCGCGCACCAGCCAGCTGCCGTCGGCCCGCTCCTCGAAGCCGAGCACGTCGCGCAGCAGCGCCGTGCTGGCATGCGAGTCGGCGCTGTAGGCGCGCACGCCGTCGAAGCCGCGCAGCGCGTGGGCGGCGGGGACGTCGGGGGCGGAGGCGCTCAGAGGGCGGTCGTCGGTCGCGTCGATCACCAGCTCCAGCCCGAGCCCCTCGGGGTCGGCGAAGCGCAGCGAGCGCTCGTCGCGCTCGACGGCGACGCCCTCGGCGGCGAGCCGCTGGGCCCAGAAGTCGAGCGCGGCCGCGTCGGCGACGCGAAAGGCGATGCGGTGGACCATGCCCGCGCCGGCGCGGCCGGGGTGTGCGCCCGGGTACTCGAAGAACGTCAGGTCGGTGCCGGGGCTGCCGTCGTCGTCGGCGTAGAAGAGGTGGTAGACGGTCGGGTCGTCCTGGTTGACCGTCTTCTTCGCCAGGCGCATGCCGAGCACGCGCACGTAGAAGTCGACGTTGCGCGGCGCGTCGCCGGTGATCGCGGTGATGTGATGGATGCCGTCGAGTTGCACCGGGTCGCCTCCTGAGATCGTTGACTGCGCAACTACCCTACCACGGCAGGGTTGAGCCGTCGAGGGAGGGGAGATGGTGACCGTATACCCGTCGTCCTGCTCACCGGCGCCTCCGGCGCGATCGGCTCCCGGCTCGCGCCGCTGCTCGCCTCCGACGCCACGGTCGAGCTGCGCTGCCTGCTGCGGCGTCCGGGCGCGACGCCGCTGCCGCCGGGCGCGCGGGCGTTCGAGGGCGACGTGCTCAGCGGCGCCGGTCTCGCCGAGGCGCTCGACGGCGTCGAAGTCGCCTACTACCTGATCCACTCGATGGGCCGCGGCGGCGATCGCGAGTTCGCCGCGCGCGACCGCCAGGCGGCGCAGACGTTCGGCCGCGCCGCGCAGGCCGCGGGCGTGCGGCGGGTGATCTACCTCGGCGGGCTCTCCGGCGGCGGCTCCTCCTCCGAGCACCTGCGCAGCCGCGAGGAGGTCGCGACGCTGCTCGCTGCGCACGTCCGCGAGATCGTGCACGCGCGCGCGGCGATGGTGATCGGCGCCGGCGGGGCATCGTTCGAGATGCTGCACGCGCTCGTGAAGCGGCTGCCCGCGATGGTCTGCCCGCGCTGGATCGACACGCGCACGCAGCCGATCGCGATCGACGACGTGGCGGCGGCGCTGGCGGCGCTGCGCGACCGGGACGACGTCGTCGGCGACGTCGAGCTGGGCGGGCCGGCCGCGCTCAGCTACCGCGAGATGATGGAGCGCACCGCGCGCGCGATGGGCCGCCGGCCGCCGCTGATCGTGCGGGTGCCGGTGCTGAGCCCGCGGCTCTCCTCCTACTGGGTGATGCTCGTGACGCCGGTCGAGCACGAGCTCGTGCGCCCGCTCGTCGACGGCCTGCGCGAGGAGATGGTCGTCCGCACCCCGCCGCCGCCGGGCGTCAACGACGCGCCGCGCGACTTCGACGAAGCGGTGCGAACGGCGCTCGCGGAGCGCTGAGGCTCAGCCGCTCTCCGAGCGCAGCGTCCGCTCGCGCACGACCATCTGTTCGAGATGCGCGAGACGGTCGGCGATCGCGCGGATCTCGTGCACGAGGTCGAGCTCGCTCGCCTCGATGCGTCCCTCCGTCGCCTCGATCCGCTGGACGTCGGGCTGGAGGAAGCGTTGGGCGATCGCTCCGGTGAGGAGCGCGACGAAGCCGATGCCGACGATCATGAGCACGATCCCGATGATCCGGCCGAGCGTCGTATACGGGCGGATGTCGCCGTACCCAACGGTGGTGACCGTCGACATCGCCCACCAGACACCGTCCCAGAGCGACCGGGGGTGAGAGCCGTTGCGCTCGGCAGCTTGGAACGCTGCCGCGCCACCGAGCACAGCGAGCCCGACGATGGCCGCCGCGAACTGAATGCCTGCTGGCGTGAGCAGCCGTCGCGCCAACCTCACCACGAGCACAAGGCGCACGACGCGCAGCAGGCGGAACAGCCGTGCAGCTTGAAGGCTAGCCGGCAGGAACGGCACTGTCAGCACGACGATCGCCACGACGAGCGGATTGGCCCGCAGCCACTGTCGGCGACTCGGCGCGACCGCCAGCATCGCGCAGATCTCAGCGAGGAAGACCAGCCATATCCACCAGTTGAGCACCACGGCAGCGGTCTTCAAGCGCTGATCCCCGGCAGATGCCTCCACGATGATGGCCGGGATCACGAGCGCCGTCGCGAGCAGCACCGGCGCCTCGAATCGCTGTGCCATGCGCTCGTGGCGCGACATCGCTTCGGTGCGCATCACAAGACGCTGGAAACTAGTGCGCGTGTTCGCCGCTCGCAACGGAGAACCGTGCATTCCGAGCGCTGGTAAGCTCGCCTGGTCGTCTAGGGGGAAGACGCAGGTGGGCAGGATCAAGGCGGCCGTGATCGGCCCGGGGAACATCGGCACCGACCTGCTGATGAAGCTGCAGCGCGCCGCGGCGGTCGACGTCGTGCTGATGGTCGGCATCTATGAGGACTCGCCGGGGCTGGCGCGGGCGCGCGAGCTGGGCGTGGAGACGACCGCGCGGGGCGTCGAGGCGGTGCTGGAGCGCGACGACGTGCCGCTCGTCTTCGACGCGACCGGCGCCAGGGCGCACCGCGCCAACGCGCCGCGGCTGCGGATCGCGGGCAAGGTCGTCGTCGACCTCACGCCGGCCGCGGTCGGGCCCTACGTCGTGCCGAGCGTCAACCTCGCGGAGCACCTCGACGCGCCGAACCTCAACCTCGTCACGTGCGGCGGGCAGGCGACGATCCCGATCATGCACGCGATCGACCGCGTCGCCGACGTCGCCTACGGCGAGATCGTCGCGACGATCGCCTCCGCGAGCGCGGGGCCGGGCACGCGCCAGAACATCGACGAGTTCACCGTCACGACCGCGCGCGGGCTGGAGCTGGTCGGCGGCGCCGACGAGGCGAAGGCGATCATCATCCTCAACCCCGCCGAGCCGCCGATCCTGATGCGCGACACCGTCTTCGCGCAGGTGCGCCGGGTGGGTGGGCTCGAGTCCGCGATCGAGGCCTCCGTGCACGAGATCGTCGAGGAGCTGCGTCGCTACGTGCCGGGCGTGCGCCTGCGTCTCTGCGACACCGACGGCGAACTCGTGACCGTGCTGCTGGAGATCGAGGGCGCGGGCGACTTCCTGCCCGTCTACGCCGGCAATCTCGACGTGATGACGGCCGCCGCCGCGCGCGTGGGGGAGGAGT
The DNA here is from genome assembly GCA_963746145.1 of uncultured Actinomycetes bacterium. GTDB lineage: Bacteria > Actinomycetota > Thermoleophilia > Solirubrobacterales > Solirubrobacteraceae > Conexibacter. Next base: position 2,617,602 of record CAVVAC010000003.1, on the reverse strand, counting down.
TGGCGGCATGCATGTGACGCTCGTGGACTCCTCGCTGCGCGACGGCATGCACTCCGTCGGGCACGCCTTCACGCCGGCGCAGGTCGCGGCGGTCGCGGGCGGGCTCGACGCCGCCGGGATCGACGTGATCGAGGTCGGCCACGGCGACGGCGTCGGCGGCTCCTCGATCCAGTACGGACGCGCTGCGCACACGGACGAGGAGCTGATCGAGGCCGCGGCCGCCGCCGTCGAGCGCGCGCGCATCGCGGCGCTGCTGCTGCCCGGCATCGGCACGCTGGAGCGCCTGCGGCGCGCGCAGGCGCTCGGCGCGACGGTCGCGCGCGTGGCGACCCACTGCACGGAGGCCGACATCGCCGAGCAGCACATCGCATGGGCCGCCGGCAACGGCATGCACGCGGTCGGCTTCCTGATGATGAGCCACATGCTGGAGCCGGCGCAGCTGGCGGTGCAGGCGCGGCTGATGGAGTCCTACGGGGCGCAGGTCGTCTACGTCGTCGACTCGGCCGGCGCGCTCGTGCCGGCCGGTGCGGCCGCGCGCGTGGCCGCGCTGCGCGACGCGCTCGACGCGCCGACGGCCGTCGGCTTCCACGCCCACAACAACCTCGGCTGCGGCGTCGGCAACGCGCTCGCCGCGGCGGATGCGGGCGCGAGCTGGCTCGACGGCTCGCTGCGCGGGCTCGGGGCGGGCGCCGGCAACGCTCAGCTGGAGGTGCTCGCGGCGGCGCTCGAGCGCTCCGGTCACGCGAGCGGCGCCGAGCTGTTCCCGCTGATGGACGTCGCGCAGGACGTCGTCGCGCCGCTGATGCCGCGCGCGCAGGTGATCGACCGCTCGGCGCTGTCGCTCGGCTACGCCGGCGTCTACTCGTCGTTCCTGCTGCATGCCGAGCGCGCAGGCGCGAAGTTCGGCGTCGAGCCGCGCGCCGTGCTGATGGAGCTGGGCCGCCGCCGCATCGTCGGCGGCCAGGAGGACATGATCATCGACGCCGCCGCCGAGCTCGCTCGGCGCACCGGTTCTTGAAGCGCGGCTTAGATCTGCCGATAACGTCGGTATATGCCGCTCACGCGCTCACTCCTGAACTGGACCATCGGCATGTTCCGCTGGGTCCTGCGCGAAGCGCGCTAGGAGCCGCTGCAGTCGCGGCACGCGCCGTGCAGCACGACGTCGTGCTCGGCGACAGCGAAGGCGAGGCGGTGCGAGACGCGCTCGATCGCCTGCTCGAGCGCCGGGTCCTCGAACGGCTCGAGCTGGCCGCAGCGGTCGCAGACGAGGTGATGGTGGTGGTCGCCGTCGGGCTCGTGGCGCTCGTAGCGGGCGATTCCCTGGCCGACGTCGATGCGCTGCACGAGGTGCAGGCTGCTCAGCAGCTCGAGGATGCGGTAGACGCTCGCGCGGCCGACCGTGCGCCCGCCGGCGCGCAGCTGCTCGTCGATCTGCTGGGCGGTGACGGCGCAGTCCTGGCGTTCGAGCAACCCCACGACGGCGTTGCGGGCGCCGCCCTTGCGGTAACCGGCGCGTGCGAGCGTGGCGAGCGCGTGCTCGTGCCAGGAGGTGTGCTGCGGCGCGGTCATCGACCCGATCGTAGCGTCCAAGTGCGAATTGGACTCGTTCCCATTATGCTCGTGCGACCGCGATGCTCGAGCCCTTCCAGCTGCCGTTCGTCCAGCGCGCCGTCGTCGAGGTGCTGCTGCTGGCCGTCACGGCCGGCGTGCTCGGCTGCTGGATCGTGCTGCGCGGCCTCGCCTTCACCGCCCACGGGGCCGCCGCCGCGACCTTTCCCGGCCTCGTGCTCGCCGACGGGCTCGGCTTCGCCGCGACGCTCGGCGGCTTCGGCGCCGCACTGCTGTTCGCGCTCGTCGTCGGTCGCCTCGCGGCGCGCGGGCGCAGCGGGCACGACGTCGCGACCGCGCTCGTGCTCGTCGGCGCGCTCGCGCTCGGGATCGTGCTCGCCTCCGACGTCTTCCACTCGGCCGCGCGCGTCGAGACGCTGCTGTTCGGCAGCCTGCTCGCGATCGGGCCGGGGGACGTGCGGCTGGCCGGCGCGGTCGCGCTCGCCGCGCTGCTCGCCAACTGGCTGCTGGGGCCGCGCTGGCTGCTCGTCGGCTTCGACCGCGCCTCCGCACGACCGCTCGGCATCGCCGCCGCGCTCGCCGACGTCGCGCTGCTGGTGCTCGTGGCGCTCGCGGCCGTCGCGATGCTCTCGGCCGTCGGCGCGCTGCTCGCGACGGCGCTGCTGGTCGTGCCCGCGGCCAGCGCGCGCCTGCTGACCCGCCGGGTCGCGAGCTGGCAGCTGGCGACCGTCGCGCTGGCGGCCGTCGAGGGCGTCGCCGGCCTCTGGCTCGCGGTCGAGTGCAACGCCCCGCCGGGGGCGACGATCGCCGTCCTCAGCGGCGGCGCCTTCGCGCTGATCGCCTGCGCGCGAGCGCTGCGCCCGGCGGCGGCCGCGGCATGAGCGAGCTGCTGCGGGCGGACGGCCTGGCCGTCGGCTACCAGGGCCCGGTCGTGCTGCGCGAGGTCTCCTTCGCGCTCGTCGCGGGCGAGCGGATCGGTGTGCTCGGACCCAACGGCGGCGGCAAGACGACGCTCTTCCGCGCGCTGCTCGGCGAGCTGCGCCCGCGTGCCGGCACGCTCGCGCTGCACGCGCGCGCGGGCAGCGTCCCGCAGACGGAGCGCTCGCGGCTCGACTTCCCCGTCAGCGCGCTCGACGTCGCGCTGATGGGCACGCTCGCCGGCCGGCCCTGGTGGCGGCGCCCGGCGCGCGCGCAGCGCGTCGCCGCGCAGGCAGCGCTCCAGCACGTCGGCCTCGGGGCGCTCGCGCAGCACACGTACGGCGAGCTGTCCGGCGGGCAGCGCCAGCGCGTGCTGATCGCGCGGGCGCTCGTGCAGGACGCGCAGGTGCTGCTGCTCGACGAGCCGTTCACCGGGCTCGACACGACCGGCGCCGCGCAGCTGGAGGCGCTGCTGAGCACGCTCGCCGGCGAGCGACGCGGAGTCCTGATCGCGACGCACGACCTCGAGCAGGCGCGCCGCTGGGACCGCGTGCTGTGCGTCAACGGCCGCCAGATCGCGTTCGGCGCGCCCGACCGCGTGCTCAGCCGCGAGGTGCTCGCAGCGACCTACGGCGGCGCGATCGTGACGCTGCCCGGCGACGGCGGGCAGGCGCTGCTGCCGCCCCACCACCACGAGCACTGATGCTCTCGACGCTCCTGCACACGCTGGCCGATCCGTGGTCGCAGGGGATCATGCAGCGGGCGCTGCTGGAGGTGCTGGTGCTCGCGCTCGTGGGCGGGACGCTCGGCTGCTGGATCGTGCTCGGCGGCCTCTCCTACGGCGCCGAGTCGCTCGCGCACGGAATGTTCCCGGGCCTCGTGCTGGCGGCGCTGACGGGCATCCCGCTCGCGCTCGGCGGCCTCGCGGGGATCGTGCTCGCAGCGCTTGCGATCGCGCTCGCCGCGCGCGTGCCGGAGCTGGGTCGCGACGATGCGATCGCGATCGCCGTGACCGCGCTGCTCGGGCTCGGCGTGCTGCTCGCGCTCTCGCCCGCCAGCCCTGCGGGCATCCAGCAGCTGCTGTTCGGCGACGTGCTCGGCACGAGCACGGGCGACCTCGCGCTCGGAGCGGCGCTCGCGGCAGCCGTGCTGGCGGTCCTGTGGCTGGCGCACTGGCGGCTGCTCGCGACGGGCTTCGACCGCTCCGGAGCGCGCGCGCTCGGCGCGCGGCCGGGCGTCGCCGACGCGACGCTGCTGGTGCTGCTCGCGCTGGCAGTGCTCGTGGCCGTGCAGGCGCTCGGCAACCTGCTCGTCGTCGCCGTGCTGGTCGCGCCCGCGGCGGCCGCGCGGCTGCACGCGCAGCGCCTGCGCGCGATGATGCTGCTCGCCGTCGCGCTGGCCGCGCTTGCGGGCGCAGGCGGCCTCTACCTCTCCTACTACGCGCGCGTGGCGGGCGGCGCGGCGATCGCCGGGATGCTCGTCGCTACGTACGTGGGCGCGCTCGTGGTGTCACAGACGCGTAAGGGATCGCGGCTACATTGATCCCATGCGATTCCTGAGCCGCAAGACAGACATGGTCGATGCCGAGCGCGCGCTCGCCGGCCGCGACCGCGAGCTGCCGGTGCCGGCGCGCCACGAGGTGCTCGGCACGCCGCTGACGCCGCCCTTCCCGGACGGCTCCGAGCGCGCGATCTTCGGGCTCGGCTGCTTCTGGGGCGCCGAGCGGATCTTCTGGACGGCGCCGGGCGTGCACACGACGGCGGTCGGCTACGCCGGCGGCTTCACGCCGAACCCGACGTACGAGGAGGTCTGCTCCGCGCAGACCGGCCACACCGAGGCCGTGCTGGTCGTCTACGACCCCGCGCAGACGAGCTACGAGGCGCTGCTGAAGCTGTTCTGGGAGGGCCACGACCCGACCCAGACGATGCGCCAGGGCAACGACGTCGGCACGCAGTACCGCTCCGCGGCGTACTGGACGACCGCCGCCCAGCGCGACGCCCTGCTCGCCTCGCGCGAGGCCTACCAGGAGACGCTGCGGGCCTCCGGCTATGGCGAGATCGCAACCGAGCTGGCCGAGGCCGGCCCGTTCTACTACGCCGAGGACTACCACCAGCAGTACCTCGCCAAGAACCCGATGGGCTACTGCGGGCTCGGCGGCACCGGCGTCAGCTGCCCGATCGGCGTCGGCGGCGCGGGCGTGTCCGCCGGCTGACGCGCCTCCGCCAGCCCTAAAGGTCGCGTGCGCGTCCGGCCGATAGCCAGGTGAGGGACGCGCGCGCGAGATGCTGAGGCCACACCCATTCCAGGAGCTGCTGCGGCAGCTTCGCGAGGACCAGCGCGACGAGGGCGCGCTGATGAACGCCACCTCGGGCACGATGTGGATCGTGGCCGGCCTCGGCGGCCTCGCCGGACTCGCGCTGCCGGGCACCGCGCGCGTGCACCTCGGCTGGCTGCTGGCGCTCGCGGCGATCGCCTTCGCGTGGGGCTTCGCGGTGCTGACGCTGCGCTATCCGCGGCCGGGCACGCCGCTGTCGGCGCGCGCGGCCGTGACCGCCGGCCTGATCGGGATCGTCGGCGTCGCGCTGTGGGCCTCCGGCGGCGCGGCCAGCTACCTGCAGCCGGTCCTGCTGTTCACCGCGCTGCACGTCGCCTACTTCTACCCGCCGCGCTACGCCTGGCCGCTCAACGCGCTGTTCGTGCTGGCCTACTCGACGCCGCTGCTGTACGACGACGCGGCGGTCGTCGACGAGGGCTATCCGGCGCGGATCCTGCTGTTCGCGATCGCCGTCGCGGGCACCTACGCGATCATGCGGCTGCTGAAGCGCCGGCTCGTGAGCGCCGAGCAGCGCCAGCGCGCGATGGCCGAGCGCGACCCGCTCACCGGCGTCGCGAACCGGCGCGCGTTCGACGCGGCGCTCGTGCGTGCGGTCGCCGGGCCCGACATGCACGGCCGTTCGGCGGCGCTGCTGCTGCTCGACTTCGACGATTTCAAGAGCATCAACGACACGTACGGGCATCCGATCGGCGATGTCGTGCTGCGCGCCGTCGCGGCGGCGTGCAGCCCGCAGGTACGGGGCGTCGACTGCTTCGCGCGGATCGGCGGCGACGAGTTCGCGGTGATCGCGCCGGGCGCCGGCGAGCATGGCGTGGGGCGGCTGGCGGAGGCGCTCGAGGCGGCGCTCGCCGAGGCCGCGGTCCCGCGTGAGGTCGGCGCGATCGCAGTCACGATCGCATGGGCGACGGTGCCCGAGGACGCGACGACGGCAGAGGGCCTGATGCAGGTCGCCGACCGCCGCCTGATCGCGCGCAAGCGCGAGCGCAGGCTGGCGCTCGCCGGCAACGTGCGCCAGCTGCGGCGCTAAGAGGCACGCCGCTCAGTCGCGGCCGATCACGCGTGGCCCGGCGCCGCGGAGGGCACCGCTTGCCCGGATGGGCCGGCGCCGGGCCATCGCGTTCGCGTCATCCGAGCCGGCGCAGCGCATGAGCCAGCTCGATGACGCAGTCCGGCCGCAGGTCGCAGAAGCGCGCTGCCTCGGGCACGCCTACGAGCACTGCGACCTGCCGTGCACGTGTCTCGTCGACGTCGCGGAAGGTCGCGATCACGTCGACCACGCGAGCGTCCCAGTATGCGTGAGCATCGCAGTCGATCAGGGCTTCGGCCAGCGCGGGGAAGCCTTGATCGGCCGACAGGAGGCTCGCCGCCGTGCAGGCGCGGCGACAGTCGACGATCCCATCCGCGAGCGCCGCGCGCGCGGCATCCGCGATCTCCCCGCCACCGACGGCGAGCGGCACCAGCGGGAGACCATCGAGGATGAGCGCGATCTGCGAGGTCAGGTCCGCGACGTCCTCGCCGAGGGCCGCCAGCTCGCCGAGCTCCCGGACGCTCAGCGGGCGCGTCTCGCGCGGATCCTCGGCGAACGCGCCGAGGCGGCTCCACAGCACGGCGAGCGTCGCCTGCGTCCGCGTCGCGAGCGCCGCCGCGTCGCAAATTGCGAAGCCGGCCTCGCCCTGCTCCTGGAGCGTCAGTGCAGATTGACCGATCATCCTGTCGCCATCGTTGTGGAGCCGTGGCGTCGCGGCAATCCCATTGATGATCATTCAGTGCTGAATACATGGATGAGGCGCCACGGCAGCAGCAGCGCCAGCAGCAGGGGGGTTACGATCGTCCCGCACGCGCGCAGCAGGCGCAGCGTCAGCGCGAGCGAGGCGGGCAGCCAGGCCTCGGGGCGCGAAAGGTGCATGGCGACCATGCCGGAGATCACGACGACGTGCCGCTCGCCCGCGTCCAGCTTGCGCGCCTCGCCGATCGCCTGCCGCGCGATCGTCTGCAGCCGCGCGTCCGCGACGCGCTCGGAGGGGTACTGCCCGATGAAGCTCAAGGCGCCGCTGGCCGCGTCCTCGCGGCGATCGACGAAGCTGTCGAGCAGCGTCGTGAGCGCGTCGACCCACGGAAAGTACGTCACGTAGACCTGCGCGAGCGTGTCGTCGTGCGCGCAGGGATCGGCCGCCGCCGCCATCAACGCGAGCAGCCCGAGCGAGGAGCTGGCAGCAGCCGCGAGCTCGATCCAGCCGTCCTCGCCGACGCCGTGCGAGGCGGCCCAACGGCGCAGGTGCGGCGCGCGCACCTCCGCGGGCGCGTGGTTGATCCCCTGCACCTCCGCGCGCAGCGCCTCCGCGACGGCGCGGTCGCGCACGCGCTCGTACGCCGGCAGCGACGTGCAGCCGCGGCAGCACGTCTCGACGAGCGCGGCCAGGTAGCCGCCGTCGTCGCTGGCCGCGTCGAACGCGTAGTAGTCCACGCGCGGCCGTCGCGCGTCGAGCGCGTCGGCGAGCGCACGATGCAGCCAGGCGCCGTGCGCGATCGGATCCGCCGTCGGCTGCTCGGCGAGCGTGTCGAGGTAGTCCCAGGCGATCTGGAAGGCGATCAGCGCGCGCACCAGCTCGGGCTCGTAGCGGTCGGTCGTGGCGGCCAGCAGCGCCGCGCCGGCGGCGCTCAGGCGCTCGCTGCGTAGCGTCGCGAGCGCGAGCTCGCGCAGGCGTGCGTCGGGGATGCTCGTGGCGATGCGCTCCCACTCACGTAACTGGGAACGCAGGGCCGGCAGTACGAACAACAGATAACGCGTCATGATCGACGCGAGCGCCCTCAGTTCTTTCAGGCGCGGGCTGCGAGCCTCGCGTGCGTCCACATGTTCAGCGTAGGAAGTACGTCGGTCGGCTTCATGACACGTAGGCCATAAGCCGATTAATCACTTTAGTTAAATCTTCGAGCCCTCCCGTCGTCGGCGAGACGCGCGCCGCCATGTAGCCGGGCAGTGCGGCGATCGCGACGGCGACGAGCGTGACGCCCGCGAACGTCGAGAGCGCAAGCCAGCCGGCTGTCGCATAGCTCGTCGGGAAGCCGGTCGAGACGCTCAACCAGCGCGTGAGCATGAACTGACCGTAGAGCCCGAACAACGAGCCCACCGAGCAGCCGACGCCCAGCACGATCGCGCTCTCCAGCACGAGCGCCCGCCACACGTCGGTGTCGCCGAAGCCGCTGAGCTTGAGCGTCACGAGCCGCGGACGGCGGCTCCACACGACCCCGGCCATCGCGGTCGCGAGCGCGAGCGCGGCCGCGACGAGCACGAGCGTGGCGATCTGCGTCAGCCGGTTCAGCCCCTGGCGCGTCTTCGCGCGGAAGCGCTCGGCGCGCTCGCCGGCCGTCTCGACGATCAGCCCGCCGCCGCCGAGGGTTCGCGCGATCGCCTGCCGGACGCGCTCGGGCGCGGCGTTCGGCGCGAGCAGGACCTGCAGCGCGCTGACGTCGTCGCTGCCCCAGGCGCGCCGGAACTCGTCGGCGTTGAGCACGGCGGCGCCGGAGCTCCAGCCGAGGTTCGTGAGCGTCGCGGCGATTCGCAGCGGGCGCGGACGCGGCGTCGGCAGGCGCACGGACTGTCCGAGGTGCCAGCCCTCGCTGCGCGCCAGCGCATCCGAGACCGCCACCCAGCCGCCGTCGCGCACGCGGTCGTTCGCGGTCTCGAGGTCTCCGTGGACGAGCTGGCTGGGCAGGATCGGGTGCGGCTCGGCGCGCGGCGGGGCGACGATCCAGACCCGCCGCGTGCCGACGTCGAGGAACGCGCCGCGATAGCGGCGCACGACGCGCACGCCCGGTACGCGCGCGATCGCCGCCGCCTCCCGCGGCACCGCGAACGGCGTCGTCGCGAGCACGTTGCCATCGCCTGCGGCGGTGATCCACAGGTCGGCGCGCGCGTTGATGCGTTGCGCGTCGCGGTCGAGCCCCCGCTGCAGGTCGAAGTGGGCGCCCTCGACGGCGACGCTGCCGAAGACGGCGAGCGCACCCGTCGCCGCGAGCGCGATCGTGCGCGTCGTCGTCGCGCGCAGCTCGCCGACCGCGATCACGAGCAGGGCGCTGCGCGTGTGGCGGCTGAGCGAGTCGATCGCGCGCAGCGAGCGCGCGACGATCGCCGGGATCAGCAGCAGCATCGCGGCCACGAGCAGACCGATCCCCAGGACGGTCGCGGGCGGTGCGAGCAGCAGCACGCAGCTGGCGCCCGCGATCAGCACGAGCCCGGCCGCGAGCAGCCAGCGACGCATGCGCACCGCCTCCTCGCCGTGCTCGTCGTCTTCCCGGTAGATGTCGTCGAGCGGCCGGCGCGAGAAGAGGTCGCCGAGCGGTCGCATCGCGGCCAGCAGCGTGGCGCCCACGCCGCCCGCGGCCGCCAGCAGCACGCTGCGTCCCTCCACGATGCGCTGGCCACCGACGGCGAACGCGAACGACAGGTAGCCGGGAGCGGCATGGAAGGCGTGGCGCGAGAGCTGGTCGCCGAGCAGCAGCCCCACGAGCGAGGCGCCGACGCCGAGCACGAGCGCGTCGAACAGCACGAGCCGCACGACCGTCAGGTCGCCGAGCCCCTCCAGGCGCAGGTCGGCGAGGAAGCGGCGTCGCTCGGGAATCGTCAGCAGCATCGCGTTGAACGCGAACAGCAGCCCGACGAGCGCGCTGATCGCGGCGAACAGCGCCGTCGACTGGTCGTTCGGGCCGCTGGCCTGCCGCAGCAGCTCCGCCTCCGCGTCGCCGTCGGCGACGTTCAGGCGGTCGCCGGCGAGCTGCTGGAGCGCACGGCGCACCTGCTCCACGTGTCCGGGCCGGGCGTGCACCAGCACGCGCGTCACGCGGCCTCGCAGGCCGCCGATGCGCTGCGCGAGCGCGAGCGGCGCGAGCGCGATCGGGCTGTCGAGGAGCGGACCGACCTCGTCGCCCGACAGCAGCGTCGCGACGGGTACGCGCTCCGAGCGCGTGCCGAACTCGATGCCGGCGCGGTCGTTCACGCGCAGCCCGAGCGTATGGGCCAGCGGCCCCGGCAGCGCGATCGCATCCGACAGCCGCAGGTGCGGGGAGGCGAACTCGTGCAGCAGCTGCCCGCCCAGCTCGACCAGGCGCCGGTCGCCGCCGACGAGCGTCGCCGTCCGCGCGCCCGTCGGCCCCCGCAGCTCGAGTCGCAGGTCGACGATCGGGGCCGCGGCGGCGACGCCCGGCTCGCGCGCGATGCGGCGCACGAGCCGCTCGTCGAAGCCGTGGCCGTCGCGCGCCGCGAGCTGCAGCTCGGCGGAGCCGGTGATGCCGTGCACGAGCTCGCGCACGGAGCCCGTCACGCTCGTGTTGGCGACCTGGACCGCGAACACGAGCGCGACCCCCACCGCGATGCCGACGAGCGCCAGCAGCTCCTGGAGGGGATGCGTCCGAATCCGCTGCGTGTAGAGGAAGAGGAGGTTGCGGACCCTCATTGCGGCTCGAGCACGCCGCTGCGCGCCCGCACCGCGTCAGGCACGTGCGCCACCAGCTTGCCGTCGCGCAGGCTGTGCGTGCGGGTCGCGTAGCCGGCGCCGGTGGGGTCGTGGGTCACGAGCACCACTCCGATGCTGCGCTCGCGGCAGATCTCGGCGAGCAGCGCGAGCACCTCGCGACCGCGGCGCGAGTCGAGGCTGCCGGTCGGCTCGTCGGCGAGCACGAGTTGCGGCTCGGCCGACAGCGCCCGTGCGAGCGCGACGCGCTGGCGCTCGCCGCGCGAGAGCGAGGCGACGGGATGCGCGGCGCGCGCGCCGATGCCGAGGCGCTCCAGCAGCGGGGCGACGGCACGGCGCGCCTGCATGCGGCTCGCGCCCGCCCCCATCAGCTTCAGGCCCGCGTTGTCGATCGCCGTCAGGCCGGGGACGAGACGCGGCGACTGGAACACGAAGCCGAGCGTGTCGCGGCGGTAGCGTGCCGCCGCGCGGCGCGAGAGGCGAGCCAGGTCGGTGTCGTCGAAGCGCACCGTGCCGCTGTCCGGACGCGCGATCCCGGCGGCGAGCAGCAGCAGGGTCGTCTTGCCCGAGCCGCTCGGCCCGTAGAGCGCGACGAACTCGCCGGCGGCGACCGTCAGGGAGACGCCGTCGACGGCGTGGATCGACTCGCCGTCCGGTCCGGCGTAGTGCTTGCGGACGTTCCGAAGCTCCAGCACGGCGGCGCGACCTATCCGCTGCGGGTGGCGCGCGGGCCCGGGCCCGGGAAGTCGATCAGCGTGCCGCGCTGCTCCGAGCGCGGCTTGACGAGCCGCCCGGCGTCGAGCGACATCAGCCGGTGGGACTGCATCAGGTTCGGCGCGTCCGGCGCGGTCATCACGACCGCAACGCCGGCCTCCACCGCGATCGAGCGCAGGATCGAGAGCACCTGCTCGCGTTCGATCATGTTGAGGTTGGCCGTCGGCTCGTCGGCGAGCAGCAGCTTCGGGCGGCGGATCAGCGCGTGCGCGAGCGCGACGCGCGTGCGCTCCCCGTCGGACAGCTCGTGCCAGCGCGCGTTCGCGGCCTGCGGCGCGCCGACGCGTTCCAGCACGTCGTGCGCGTCACGGCGGGCCTGCGTGTGACTGACGCGCTTGAAGCGCGGCAGCGCGACGTGGTCGAGCACCGACAGCCCGCGCGTGATGCGTCCCGTCTGCCAGACGCAGCCGATCTCGTCGAGCAGCAGCCGCGCGCGCTCGCGGCGCGACAGCGCGCGCAGGTCGCTGCCGTCGTAGAGGACCGTGCCCGCGTCGGGCATCTCGATGCCGGCGGCGACGCGCAGCAGCGTCGTCTTGCCCGAGCGGCTGCCGCCCCAGATCGCGACGAAGTCGCCGGGCGCCAGCTCGAGCGCGACCGCGTCGAGCGCCATCAGCTCGCGGTAGCCGCGCGTGTAGCGCTTCGTCACGCCGTCGAGCGAGAGCAGCGTCATGTCAGCAGCGCGATCGCAGCGCCTCTGGGCTGTCCTGAAGCCAGCGCATCGCCTCGCGGATGCGCCGCAGCCACTCGACGGTCGCCTGCAGGTGCGCGATCTCGGCGTCCCGCACCATCACGCTCGCGATCACGGGCCAGGGCTGGGCGCCGCTCAGCAGCTCGTCGAACGAGCTGGTGCCGAGGTACTGCTCGAGTCGGTCGAGACACGCCTGCTCCTGCTCGTACGTGAGCTCGATCAGGCGCGGCAGGTTGCGCGGCTGGGAGAGTGCGAGCTTGAGGTGCAGGTCCTCGCGCATCGGCGCCATCGCCGAGCCGGTCGTCATCCATTCGTCGAAGCGGTCGATCCCCTGCCGCGTCGGCTCGTAGATCACGCGCGGAGCGCCGCGGGCGGTGCGGCGGCGCGTCACCGGCGCGCCCGGGACGTCGGTCACGGGGCGCACGAGCCCTTCCTGCTCCAGCTTGTCGAGCGCGACGTAGATCGCCCCCGCGTTGAGCTGCCAGGCCGGGCCGACCTGCTCCTCGAAGCGCTGCACGAGGTCGTACCCGTAGCCGCGACGCTGCACGAGGAGCCCCAGAACTGCGTACTTCACCGACATCGAGTCGCTCGCACCGGCCGGCCTGCCTCAAGGAAGAAGGAATCGCGTGACGCGCCCCGACGGCTCGGGGGACGCGAGCGTACCTCAATGCTCGACACCCTGTCACCGGTTGAATCGAGCGGATGTCCGCACAAGCCGGCCAGGGTCGAAGCGCGCCACGAGCGACGCCGGCTCGCCAGCGCTCGCAAGCCCGGCGCTCGCGGCGAGCCAGGCCAGCACCTCGGCCGTCGTCTCGCCGGCCGCGAGACGTTCGGCGAGCGTGACCGCGCCATGGCGCTTGGCGAGCCGCGCGCCGTCGGGCCCGAGCACGAGCGGGACGTGCGCATAGCCCGGCGCCGCCAGCCCCAGCAGGCGCGCGAGCAGCAGTTGACGAGGCGTCGAGTCCAGCAGGTCCTCGCCGCGCACGACCTCGCGCACGCCCTGCGCGTCGTCGTCGACGACCACCGCGAGGTTGTACGCGGGCGTGTCGTCGTTGCGCCACAGCACGAGGTCGTCGACGGTCGCCGCGACGTGCCCGTGCAGGCGGTCCTCGAACGCGACCCGCTGGCCGCCCGCGTCGAGCCGCAGCGCGGGCGGCCGGCCGCTGCGCTCGCGCGCGGCGCGCTCGGCGGCGCTCAGCCGGCGGCAGGTGCCCGGGTAGGCGCCCTCGGGCAGCGGCCCATGCGCGGCCGAGGCGGCGGCGCGGATCTCCGCGCGCGTGCACCAGCAGGGATAGACGCGCCCGGCCGCCTGCAGCTGCGCGAGCGCCGCGCGATGCGCCGCACGGCGCTCGGACTGGCGCACGACGGGGCCGTCCCAGTCGAGCCCCAGCGCAGCGAGGTCGGAGAGCTGGCCGGCCTCGTGCTCGCGGCGCGAGCGCTCGGGGTCGAGGTCCTCGATCCGCAGCAGGAAGCGCGCGCCGGCGCTGCGCGCGAACAGCCATGCGAGCAGCGCGGTGCGCAGGTTGCCGAGGTGCAGCGGGCCGCTGGGGCTGGGCGCGAAGCGGCCGTCGGGACGGGTGCTCACGCGCCCATGATCGCCGAGCGCGAGCGGAGCGTGTGGGCGCCAGGTCGCCGTGCAGAAGTCAAGCCGGTCAATGCGCCGTCGATCACCGTCATACCGCGTTGGTCGCCTTGGCTCGCGGTCCCGGCCTCGACTCATGAAGGAGAAGGCCATGCTGCCTCGTCCCCGTCCTGCTCGCGCCGTCACGCTGATCGCCGCGCTCGCACTGCTCGCCGTCAGCCCGCACGCTGCCGGCGCCCCGCTGAACCCGGTCGTCCTGACGGCCCAGCCCACCGCCGTCGACTTCGGTCTCGTGCCCGTCGACTGGAGCGAGCAGGGCGGCTCGGTCACGGTCGAGAACGACGGTCTCGACGACGTCACGATGAGTTCCGCCACGATCGACGGCGATGGCGCCTTCCGCGTCACCAACGACGGCTGCCAGGGCCTCGTGCTCAGCTCCGGCAGCAGCTGCACCGTCAACATCGGCTTCGACCCGCCGGCCGGCGCCGCCTACGCCGCGACGCTGCACGTGCCCGGCGACGGCGGCGAGGCGGCCGTCCCGCTCGCCGGCGTGGGCGGCGCCCAGCAGGTCACCGCGACGCCCGCCGAGCTGGACTTCGGGGCCGTCGACGTGGGCGACGCGGCGGTCCGCTCGCTCACCTTCGCGAACACCGGCAACCTGCCGTTCCAGTCGATCGTCGCGATCCCGACCGGGGTCGACGTCGGCGCCTTCCGCGTCGTGCGCGACACCTGCTCGTTGCAGCAGCTCAATCCCGGCGACAGCTGCGAGCTGGCCGTCCGCTTCGCCCCGACCGGCGCCGCGTCCGCGACCGCGACGCTGATGGTGATCGGCGGCAACGGCTCGCCCGCGTTGATCCCGCTGCACGGCAGCGGCATGCAGGCGACCGCCCTGCTCGCGCCGGGCACGCTCGACTTCGGGACGCAGGCGGTGAAGTCACCGGGCGCCGTCAAGGCGGTCAACCTCGTGAACGTCGGCAGCGGCACGCTGCGCGTCAGCACGGTGGCGCTCGCCGGACGCGACGCCGGCCAGTTCCGCCTCGCCGGGGAGGACTGCATCGGCGTCGCGCTCGCGCCCGCCGCGAGCTGCGCCGTGCGCGTGCGCTTCGTGCCGGGCGAGGCGGGGACGACGACCGCACAGCTGCGCCTCGGCACGAACGACGCGGCCGGCGTCGCGAGCGTGCGCCTGGACGGACGCGCGCTCGCGGCCACAGCGCCCGCGGCGATCGCGCCGGCCGACGTCGCGTTCGACCGGCGGGTCGGCTCGCCGGCGCCGTTCGCGAACGGCCGCGCCGCGCTCGGGACGGCGCGCTGCGTGGGTGCGCCGCGCTGCTGGGTGAGCGTGCGCGCGCGCGTGTATGGGAAGGCGGACAGCGCCCGCGCCCGCACGGTCGTGTGGCGTCCCGGCGACGGCATGCGCGTGGCGCTGCCGCTGGCGGACGAGCTGGACGGCATGCCGCTGCTCGTCGTCGCGCGGCTGCGCACGCACGCCGCGGGCCGCCCGTCGAGCCTGCGGACGATCGTCGTGCGGCTGGTGCCGGCCTCCTAGAAGCTGCCGTGACGGCCGGCGCCGCGCGCGAAGCGCGTCGCGCCGGCCAGCGCCTCGTGCGCGAGCGCGACCTGCCCGTGCTCGAGCTCGTTCGCGAGCGCCTGCTCGAGCGCGAGGTCGTGCTGCTCGTACGCCGAGAGGCGGTCGTGGCGCATGCACAGCTGCGGGAAGGCGGCCAGCTGCGCCGCGAGCGCCTCGGCCTCCGCGCGCGCCGTGCCGGTCGGCACGACGCGGTTCGCGAGCCCGATCGCGAGCGCCTCCTCGGCGTCGACCGGGCGCCCGGTGAGGATCAGGTCGAGCGCGCGCCCGAGCCCGACGATGCGCGGCAGGCGCACCGTCCCGCCGTCGATCAGCGGCACGCCCCAGCGGCGGCAGAAGACGCCGAGCACCGCGTCCTGCTCGACGATCCGCAGGTCGCACCACAGCGCGAGCTCCAGCCCGCCCGCGACGGCGTGGCCGGCGATCGCCGCGATGATGGGCTTGGACAGCAGCATCCGCGAGGGTCCCATCGGGCCGTCGCCGCTCGCTGCGACACGATTCCCGCCATCGCTTCCGACCGCCTTCAGGTTCGCGCCCGCGCAGAAGGCCCCGCCCGCGCCCCACAGCACGCCGACGGCGGCCTCGTCGTCGGCCTCGAAGGCGCGGAAGGCGTCCGCCAGCGCCTGCGCGGTCGTGCGGTCCACCGCGTTGCGCACCTCCGGCGCGTCGAGGATCACGGTCGTGACCGCTCCGTTGCGCTCCACCGCGACTGCCATCGGCGCGAGCCTAGCGCGATGCAACCGCGCCGGCGCCTGGCGCGTATGAATCTGCGATGAAGATCGCGATCGTCGGCGCCGGCGTCTCCGGGCTCGTCGCCGCCCACCTGCTGCACCGCGAGCACGACGTCACGCTGTTCGAGGCGGGCGACTACGCGGGCGGCCACACGCACACCGTGCGCGTCGAGACGGAGGGTGGCGCGTGGGACGTCGACACCGGCTTCATCGTCCTCAACGACCAGACGTACCCGCGTTTCCAGCGCCTGCTCGCGCAGCTCGGGGTCGCGACCCAGCGCAGCGACATGAGCTTCGGCGTCGCCGACGCGACCGGCGACTTCGAGTACAACGGCGCCTCGCCGAACGGCCTCTACGCCAAGCGCGCGCACCTCGTCTCGCCGGCCTTCCAGCGGATGCTGCGCGAGCTGCTGCGCTTCAACCGCGAGGGCCGCGCGCTGCTGGCGTCCGCGGATCCCGGGCCCTCGCTGCGCGACTTCCTCGCCGACGGCGGCTACTCGCAGTTGTTCGTCGAGCGCCTGATCGTGCCGCAGGCGGCCGCCGTGTGGTCGGCTGACCCGCAGCAGCTGTGGAGCTTCCCGGCACGCTTCCTGTTGCAGTTCTTCGAGAACCATGGCGTGCTGAGCGTGCGTGGGCGCCCGCGCTGGATGACCGTCGCCGGCGGCTCGCACCGCTACGTCGAGGCGATCGTGCGCCCGCTCGGCGAGCGCGTGCGCCTGTCGACGCCGCTGCGCGCGATCGCGCGCCATCCCGACCACGTCGAGCTGACGCCGGCCGGCGGCGAGCCCGAGCGCTTCGACCACGTCGTGATCGCGACGCACGCGGACCAGGCGCTCGCGCTGCTGAGCGACCCGAGCGAGCGCGAGCGCGAGCTGCTCGGCGCCTTCCCGTACCAGCCCAACGACGTCGTGCTGCACACCGACCGCGGCCTGCTGCCCCGCCGCCGCCGCGCCTGGGCGAGCTGGAACTACCATCTGCTCGACCGCGAGAGCGATCGTCCGACGGTGACCTACCACATGAATCGCCTGCAGTCGCTCGACGCCGACCGCGAGCTGCTCGTGACGCTCAACCGCAGCGACGCGATCCGCGGCGAGCACGTGCTGGGCCGCTATCGCTACGAGCATCCGGTCTTCACGCCGGCGGGCGTCGCCGCGCAGCAGCGCTGGCGGGAGCTCGACGGCGTCGACCGCACGTCCTACTGCGGCGCCTACTGGGGCTGGGGGTTCCACGAGGACGGCGTCGCCAGCGCCGCGCGCGCGTGCGAGCGCTTCGGGGTGACGCTGTGAGCGCGAGCGCGATCTACGCGGGCACCGTCACGCATCGCCGCCGCACGCCGGTCGAGCACGCCTTCCGCACGCCGCTGTTCCTGATGTACCTCGACCTCGACGAGCTGCCGCAGCTGTTCGACGGCCACCCGCTGTGGTCCGCGCGCCGGCCCGCGCCGGCCTGGTTCCGCCGCGCCGACTACCTCGGCGATCCGCAGGTGCCGCTCGCCGACGCAGTCCGCGACCTGGTGGAGCAGCGGCTCGGCACGCGCCCGACCGGCCCGATCCGGATGCTCGCGCACCTGCGCTACTTCGGGCACTGCTTCAACCCGGTCGCCTTCTACTGGTGCTTCGCGCCCGATGGCGAGCGCGTCGAGGCGGTCGTCGCGGAGGTCACGAACACGCCCTGGGGCGAGCGCCATGCGTACGTCGCGCCCGCCACGGGGAACGCTGAGCAGGTGCTCACGAGCCAGCACGCGAAGGCGTTGCACGTCTCGCCGTTCATGGACATGGAGATGACGTACACGTGGCGGATCTCGACGCCGGGCGAGCGGATCGCGGTCGCGATCGAGAGCCGCCGCGACGGCGAGCTGGTGTTCGACGCGCACCTCGCGCTGCGCCGGCGCGAGATCGCGCGCGGGTCGCTCACGCGCGTGCTGGCGCGCCATCCGGCGATCACCCTGCGCGTGCTCGCGGGCATCTACGGCCAAGCGCTGCGGCTGCGGCTCAAGGGCGCGCGCTGGCATGCGCGGCCGCGGGGCGCGGAGGCGGCGCGATGAGCCCGCGGGAGCGGCTGGCGCGCCGGATCGTGCATGCGCTGCTCGCGCGCGTGCAGAGCGGCGAGATCGAGCTGACCGAGCCCGACGGCAGCGTGCACCTGCTCGGGCGCCAGCCGGTGTCGACGTCGCCGCTGCGGGCCCGCATGGACGTGCGCGCGTGGGCCTGCTACCCGGCGCTGCTGCGCGGTGGCGTCGGCGCCGGCGGCGCCTACATGGACGGCCTGTGGGAGAGCCCGGAGCTGGTCGCGCTCGTGCGCATCGCCGCGCGCGCGATGCCGGCGCTGGACCGCGTGCGCGAGCGGCTGCTGCCGCTGACCGCGCCGCTTCAGCGCACCGCCTGGCGCCTGCGGGCGAACACGCGCGCCCGCGCGCGAGCCCGCATCGCCGCCCACTACGACCTCGGCAACGAGCTGTTCTCGCGCTTCCTCGACCCGACGATGATGTACTCCTGCGCGCTGTTCGAGCGGCCCGGCATGACGCTGGAGGAGGCGCAGGTCGCCAAGCTCGAGCGCATCTGCCGCCAGCTCGCGCTCGGCCCGCAGGACCACGTGCTGGAGATCGGCACCGGCTGGGGCGGCTTCGCGCTGCACGCGGCCGCGCGCCACGGCTGCCGCGTCACGACCACGACGATCTCGCGCGAGCAGCACGACCACGCCGTCGCGGCGGTGCGCGCCGCCGGCCTGGAGGAGCGCGTCACGGTCCTGCAGCAGGACTACCGCGACCTCGAGGGCCGCTTCGACAAGCTCGTCTCGATCGAGATGATCGAGGCGGTCGGCTGGGAGCACTTCGACACCTACTTCCAGGCATGCAGCGAACGGCTCGAGCCCGATGGCGCGATGCTGCTGCAGGCGATCGTCCACCCCGAGTCGGTCTTCCGCGTCGAGAAGGCCTCGACCGGCTTCATCAACGCGTTCGTCTTCCCGGGCGGGACGCTGCCGTCGAGGGAGGCGATCGAGCGCTCGCTGGCGCGCCGCACCGACCTGCGCAGCGTCGCGGTCGAGGACCTCACGCCGCACTACGTGCGCACGCTGCGGCTGTGGCGCGAGGCGTTCCTGGCCAACTGGCACGAGCTGCCCGCGCACGGCTACGACGAGCGCTTCCGCCGCATGTGGACGCTCTACCTGGCCTACTGCGAGGCCGGCTTCGGGGAGCGCCGCTGCATGGTCGTGCAGCAGCTGCTCGCGAAGCCCGGCTATCGCGCGGGCGCGTTCCAGAGCGTCAGCGCGGGCACGTCGCGCTCGCTGCCGACGATCGAGAGCGTCGCCGGGTCGAGCGCAAGCTGAGCGCCGCAGGCCGGCTCCCAGCCGAGCGCGCACGCCGCGAGCGTGCGCAGCAGATGCCCGTGCGCGACGAGCAGCACCGGCTCGCGCGGCGCCAGCGCCCGCACGCGCGCGAGCACCCGCGCGGCGCGCTGCGCCGCCTGCGCGATCGTCTCGCCGCCGGGGCAGCCGTCGCGCCACAGGTCCCAGTCGGGCTGCGCGCGGTGGATCTCGGCGCTGGTGGCGCCCTCGTAGTCGCCGTAGTCGACCTCCATCAGGTCGGGATCGAGCGTGATCGCCTCGACGCCGGCCAGCTCGGCGGTGCGCGCGGCGCGCGCGAGCGGGCTCGCGAGCACGAGCGCGAAGCGCCGTCCCGCCAGCAACGGTGCGAGCGCCGCCGCCTGCTCCTCCCCGTGCGCGGTCAGCGGCACGTCGGTGCGGCCGGTGTGCCGGCCGCTGCGGCTCCACTCGGTCTCGCCGTGGCGGACCAGCCACAGCTCGGGCGGCGGCGTCATGAGCGGCGACGATAGCCGCCGCAGCGGCCGGGACCTACGAGCGGCTGCCGAAGTCGGTCGTGTACGTCGCGCCGCCGCCGGCGGCGGCGTGCACGCCGCGCACGGGCATCCCGAGCGCGATCCCGACGCCGATCGCGCGGAAGTGGCTGCTGAGGATGTTCGCGCGGTGCGGAGGGCTGTGCATCCACATGCGCACGAGCGCGGCCGGCGTCGCGAGCGGGCCGCCGCCGTAGCCGATGTTCTCGCCGAGCCACCAGCTGCCGTTGCGCGGCACGTAGTGCGCGCCGAGGATGCGGTCGAAGGGCGAGGCGCCGTTGAGCGAGTCGTGCGCGAAGTAGCCGTGGCGCACCATGTCGCGCGAGTGTCCGCCCGCGACGTGCGTGAGCGTCGGGTTGAGCCGCAGCGCGTGCAGGCCCGCGTGCCGGCGCACCTTGTTCAGCAGGCACAGCGTCGCGCGGCGCGCCTGGCGCATGTCGCGGGGGCTGACGCTCGCATGCGACCCGGCGCAGGCGCCCCCGCGATGGCGGGCGCTCGCAGCCGCGGGCGCGAGCGCGAGGAGCAGCGCCACGACGGCGCTCAGAGAGAGGATTCGGCGGCCCATCCCCCCCGTCATCGACAGTGCGGGGTGGTTCTTTGGCATGCCGCTTGCAACCCGTGGACGGATGTCGCACCGCCAACCGCGCAGGTACGGTGAGGCGATGGATCGCGACCCGCTCGCCGCCTACCGCGCCCAGCGCGACTTCTCCGCCACGAGCGAGCCGGGCCCGGAGGCGGACGCCGTCCCCGCGCTCGCGCCTGGCGCGGCGCCGCGCTTCGTGATCCAGCAGCACGACGCGAGCCGCCTGCACTGGGACCTGCGGCTGGAGCGCGACGGCGTGCTGGCCTCGTGGGCGCTGCCGCGCGGCATCCCGCTCGACCCGCACGACGACCGCCTCGCCGTGCACACCGAGGACCACCCCCTCGCATACCTCGCCTTCCACGGCGAGATCCCCGCCGGCAGCTATGGCGCCGGCACGATGGAGATCTGGGATCGCGGCGCCTACGAGCTGCACCTGTGGGACGCGCGCAAGGTCGAGGTGACGCTGCACGGCGAGCGCGTCGCGGGGCGCTACGGGCTCTTCCCGGTCGGCGGCAGGGACGGCGAGGACGCCTGGCGGATCCACCGCCTCGACCCGCCCAGCGACCCGGCCCGCGAGCCGCTGCCGCGCCACCTCGCGCCGATGCTCGCGCGCGCCGGCGAGCTGCCGCCGCCGGGCGAGGATGCGCGCTGGGGCTACGAGGTCAAGTGGGACGGCGTGCGGGCGCTGCTGTGGAGCGACCACGGCCACGTCCGCATCGAGAGCCGCACGCAGCGCGAGCTGACCGACCGCTATCCCGAGCTGCGCGCGCTCGGGCGCACGCTCGGGGCGCACGAGCTGCTGCTCGACGGCGAGCTGGTCGCGTTCGACGAGGCGGGGCGCCCGAGCTTCGAACGGCTCCAGCAGCGCATGCACGCACAGGAGGGACCGGCGCTGCGCCGCCTCGTGCAGGCGATACCGGTCACGTACGCGATCTTCGACCTGCTGCACCTCGACGGCCGCTCGCTGCTCGGGCTGCCCTACCGCGAGCGGCGCCGCCAGCTCGACGCGCTGGCGCTCGCCGGTCCCGCGTGGCGCACGCCGCGCGCGCAGGTGGGCGACGGCGCCGCGCTGCTGGCCGCGACGGCCGAGCACCAGCTGGAGGGGATCGTCGCCAAGCGGCTCGACAGCGTCTACGAGCCGGGCCGCCGCGGCGAGGCCTGGCGCAAGCTGCGCCACCGCCACCGCCAGGAGCTGGTGATCGGCGGCTGGACGGCGGGGGAGGGGCAGCGCAGCGGGCACGTCGGCGCGCTGCTGCTCGGCGTGCGCGAGCGCCCCGGCGCGCCGCTGCGCTACGCCGGGCGCGTCGGCAGCGGCTTCGGCGACGCGACGCTGGAGCAGCTGCGGGAACGCCTGGCGCCGCTGGAGCGCAAGCGCTCGCCGTTCGCGCAGGGCAGCCCGCCGCGCGGCGCGCGCTTCGTCGCGCCGCAGCTCGTGGCCGAGGTCGAGTTCAGCGACTGGACGCGCGAGGGACTGGTGCGCCAGGCGACGTTCAAGGGCCTGCGCGACGACAAGCCGCCCGCCGAGGTCGTCGCCGAGGAGGTCGGGCGCGACGTGCGGATCTCCAACTGGGACAAGCCGCTGTTCCCGGCCGCGGGCTTCACGAAGGGCGACCTCGTCTCCTACTACGCGCGCATCGCCCCGGCGATGCTGCCGCACCTGCTCGGCCGCGCATTGACGCTGCGGCGCTGGCCCGACGGCGTCGAGGGTGAGTCGTTCTACGAGAAGCACTGCCCGGCGCACCGCCCCGACTGGATCGAGACGGCCTCGATCTACAGCCGCAGCGAACGGCGCCGGATCGACTATTGCGTCGCGAGCGAGCCGGCGACGCTCGCGTGGACCGCGAACCTCGCCGCGATCGAGCTGCACCCCTCGCTCGCGCTCGCGCGCGACCCGTCGCATCCGACCGCGGTCGTGTTCGACCTCGACCCCGGGCCGCCGGCCGGGCTGGCCGCCTGCGCCGAGGTCGCGCTCGTGCTGGCCGGGCTGTTCGAGCGGCTCGGGCTGCGCAGCGCCGTCAAGACCTCCGGCGGCAAGGGCCTGCAGGTCTACGTGCCGCTCGGCGAGCGCGTCGCGACGTACGAGCGCACGAAGCCGTTCGCGCGTCGCATCGCGCAGCTGCTGGAGCAGCAGCTGCCCGAGCTGGTCGTCTCGCGCATGACGAAGCAGCTGCGCGCCGATCGCGTGCTCGTCGACTGGAGCCAGAACGACGAGCACAAGACGACCGTCGCCGCCTACTCCGTGCGCGCGGGCGAGCGTCCGACCGTCTCCACGCCGCTGACGTGGGAGGAGCTGCGCGCCGCACACGCGGCCGGCGCAGCCGACCGGCTGGTGTTCGAGCCCGACGCGGTGCTGGCGCGCGTCGCCGCGCACGGCGATCCCTTCGCCGTCCTGCTCGGGACCCGTCAGGAGCTCCCGGCCGTGTGATCTGACGAGTAGGGATTGGCGAAACCCCTGCGGCGTCTGGCAGCGGTCGACGCTGCGCGGATGCGGCGTCCTCGCCAGGCGGCAATAGCGCTGCTATTGCTCGCCTGCCTGCGTCCTTGCCCCGCTTGGTCGCCCATCCGCCAGCCACTCGCCGGGGTTTCGCCAATCCCTACTAGGATGCGCCCAGCGTCCCTGGGCGCACGCCGCCATGGATCCCGTCACGCTCCGCAACCGCCTGCTCGTCGCCACCGGCATGTGGCGCGAGGTCACCGGCGAATCGCTCCCGAAGCTGCCGCCGGGGAACCCCGACGAGCAGGTCGAGGCGTTCGAGCTGCTGCTCGTCGAGGCGCTGTGGGAGCGGGCCACGCCCGACAACGCGCGCGAGATCGCGGACCGCACCTGGGACCTCGTCCACGACCGCCCCGAGGGCAACAAGGTGCGCCGTCGCGTGGTCGAGTGTCACGAGGCGCTGGCACGCCTCTCGCGCCTCGGCGACTGACCGATCGCAACGGTGGCAGCACGCGAGTGCTCCTGCTACGTTCTGCGCCGGAAGGCCGGCCACACGGGCCGGCGAAGCAGTGCGACGTATGCGGGACAGTGCCCAGTGCATCCTCCGCGCATGCAGCACACCAGCAGTGGAGGCAGCACAGTGCCGACTGGAACCGTGAAGTGGTTCAGCGACGAGAAGGGCTTCGGCTTCATCACGCCCGACGAGGGCAGCCGCGACCTCTTCGTCCATCACACGGGCATCAGCTCCGATGGCTACCGCTCGCTCGCCGAGGGCTCGAAGGTGAGCTACGAGGAGGAGCAGGGCGACAAGGGTCCGAAGGCCGTCAACGTCGCGGCGATCTAGTCGCGCTCGACGCACCTGTCGCACGTTCGAAGGCCTCCGCCAGGAGGCCTTCCGTGTTTCAAGCCGGCGCCGGCATCTCGCCACGCGGCGTCCTCGCCGGTTCACGTGCGATCGCACGCTTCACCGGCTGCGTCCTTGCCTGGCGAGCGCCGGCATCCGGCTTGGGTTTGCGCACGCGCGTACCATGCGCCGATGAGGATTCTGGTGGTCGAGGACGAGACCGCGATCGCCGACTTCGTCCAGCGCGGCCTGCAGGCGGAAGGGCACGCCGTCGCGTGCGCCGCCGACGGGCTCGAGGGTGAGCGCCGGGCGCTCGGCGAGGACGTCGACCTGGTCGTGCTCGACGTGATGCTGCCGGGCAAGGACGGGCTCGCGGTGCTCGCCGCGATCCGCCGCGAGAAGCCGGAGCTGCCGGTCGTGATGCTGAGCGCGCGCGCGAGCGTCGACGCGCGCGTCGCCGGCCTCGACGGCGGCGCGACCGACTACGTCACGAAGCCGTTCTCCTTCGACGAGCTGGCCGCGCGCGTGCGCGCGCACCTGCGCACCCCGCGCCAGCGTGACGCGACGACGCTGACGGCGGCCGGCATCGAGCTCGACCTGCTGAGCCGCAGCGTCGCGCGCGACGGCGTCGAGCTGCGCCTGTCCGCCCGCGAGTTCGAGCTGCTCGCCTACTTCCTGCGCCATCCCGACCAGGCGCTCTCGCGCCAGCAGATCCTCAGCGCGGTGTGGGGCTACGACTTCGATCCCGGCACGAACGTCGTCGAGGTCTACATCCGCTACCTGCGGCGCAAGCTCGAGCTGCCGGGGCGTCCGGCGCCGATCGACACGCTGCGCTCCGTCGGCTACCGCCTCACGACGCGCTCCTGAGATGGCGGTGCGCGGCGAGAGCTGGTCGCGCCTCTACTGGCTCGGCGGCCTGCGCACGCGCCTGGCGCTCGCGATCGCCCTGATCCTCGTGGCCGCGCTGGGCACCGCGTTCGTCGCGACCTACCGCGGCACCGGCCAGCAGGTGCAGACGCAGATCGACCAGGACCTGATGCAGGACGCGACGACGTTCGAGCAGAAGGGGATCCCGTTCGTGCCCTCCAAGCGCGATCCGATCGCCTCGGCCGCGCAGGACTACCTCGACGAGCAGACGACGTTCGGCGCCACGCAGCGGCTCTACGTCGTGCGCATCCGCGGCGGTGCGATCGTCTCCAACCTGCCGGAGCTGAGCCCCCGCAGCGAGGGCAGCGCGGACATCGGCCGCAACGTCGCCGGCCCCCGCCGCGAGAGCGACGCGGCGCGCGCGCTGCGCACCGCGCACCTCGGCTTCGGCACGGTGATCGTCGACGGCGAGCCGCTGCGGCTCTACTTCATCGCCGTCAAGCGCGACGACAAGCGCGTCGCGGAGATCGGCGTCGGCGAGTTCGCGGCGGCCGTCGCACGCGCTCGCAGCGGCGTCGCGCGCACCTTCCTGTTCGCCGGCACGGCGACGCTGCTGGCCGCGATCGGGCTCGGCTTCGCGTTCGCGACGCGGCTTTCGCGCCCGCTGCGGCGGATGGCCGCGACCGCCGCCGAGGTGCGCGC
The DNA here is from genome assembly GCA_963746145.1 of uncultured Actinomycetes bacterium. Taxonomy (GTDB): domain Bacteria; phylum Actinomycetota; class Thermoleophilia; order Solirubrobacterales; family Solirubrobacteraceae; genus Conexibacter. Next base: position 2,592,668 of record CAVVAC010000003.1, on the reverse strand, counting down.
CGGCGACCTCTCCAAGCGCATCCGCGCGACGAGCGGCCACGACGAGATGCGCGTGCTCGCGGACGCCTTCGACCGCATGCTCGACCGCCTCGAGGGCGCCTTCGAGCGCCAGCGCGGCTTCGTCGCCGACGCCTCGCACGAGCTGCGCACGCCGCTGACCGTGATCCGCGGCCAGCTCGAGGTGCTCGCGCGCCAGGCGGTCGTCTCGCGCGAGGACGTGCGCCACGTCGACGAGGTCGTGCGCACGGAGGTGCTGCGGATGGAGCGGCTCGTGGAGGACCTGCTGCTGCTCGCGCGCGCCGACGAGGGCGAGCTGCTGCGGCCGGCGCAGCTGCGCCTGCGCCCGTTCGTGGTCGAGCTGTTCGACGGCCTCACGCTGACGGCCGAGCGCCGCTTCGAGCTCGGCGACGTGCCGGACGGCCTGCTGCGCGCCGACGAGGACCGCGTCGCCCAGGTCGTGCGCAACCTCGCGCGCAACGCGATCGAGCACACCGGGCCGGACGGGCTCGTGCGGCTGACGGTCACGGCGCGCCCGCGCGGGCGCGTCGAGCTGGCGGTCGAGGACGACGGGCCGGGCATCCCGCTCGACCAGCGCGAGCGCGTGTTCGACCGCTTCCACCGCATCGACAGCGCGCGCGCCCGCGGCGAGGGCGGCGCCGGCCTCGGGCTCGCGATCGCGCGCGCGATCGTCGAGGCGCACGGCGGGCGCATCTACGCGGGCTCCTCGCCCGAGGGCGGTGGTCGCGTGGCCTTCGAGCTGCCGGGCTTCCGGCCGGCCGGGCGGCGCGCAGTGCGCGAGCCCGTCTGAGCCGGGCTCAGTGCGGCGCGACGACGCCGTCGTCGGGCTCGAGCGGGCGCCCGTCGGCGACCCACGCCTCGATCCCGCCGACGAGGTTGCGCGCGTCCCAGCCGGCGGCGCGGAAGGCGCGCGTGGCGAGCGCCGAGCGCGCGCCGATGCGGCAGTAGAAGACGAGTGGCCGGCTCGGGTCCAGCCGCTCGGTCGCGGCCCCCAGCTCGCCCAGCTCGACGTGCAGCGCGCCGGCGATGCGCCCGGCCGCGTGCTCGTAGGGCTCGCGCACGTCGACCAGCTGGATCGCGCCCGCGGCGTGCAGCGCCGCGAGCTCGGCGGGGGTGTGCTCGACCGCATCCGTCATCGCTCGTGCAGCGTAGTGTTGCTCGCGTGTGGCGCAACTGGGCCGGCGACGAGGGCTGTCGCCCGACCGCGATCGAGCGGCCGGCGAGCGTCGCCGCGATCGGCGCCGCGCTGGAGCGCGCCGCGGCTGCGGGCGAGCGCGTGCGGGTCGTCGGCAGCGGCCATTCGTTCACGGACGTCGCCTGCTGCGACGGGCGCCTGCTCGACCTCGCGCGGATGGATCGCGTGCTCGACGTCGACCGCGAGAGCGGGCACGTGCGCGTCGAGGGCGGCGTCACGCTGCACGCGCTGAACGCGACGCTTGCACAGCACGGGCTGGCGTTCGAGAACCTCGGCGACATCGACGTGCAGACGATCGCCGGCGCGATCTCGACCGCCACCCACGGCACCGGCGCACGCCTGCGCAACCTCTCCGCGCAGGTCGAGCAGCTCGAGCTGGTGCTGGCCGACGGCAGCACGCTGACGTGCTCGTCCCAGCAGGACCCCGACGCGTTCCTGGCGGCGCGCGTCGGCGTCGGCAGCCTCGGCGTGATCGCGGCCGTGACGATGCGCTGCGTGCCGGCGTTCACGCTGCGCGGCGAGGACCGGCCGGCGCCGCTGGAGGAGACGCTCTCGCGTCTCGACGAGCTGGGGGAGGCCAACGACCACTTCGAGTTCTTCGTCTTCCCGCACTGCGAGACGGCGCTCACGCGCACCAACAACCGCGTCGAGGAGCCGCCGCGGCCGCGCTCCCGCGCCCGCGCCTACGCCGAGGACGTGCTGCTCACGAACCACGCCTACCACGCGTTCTGCCTGGCGGGCCGGGCGCTGCCGCGCTTCATCCCGGCGTTCAACCGCACCGTCACGCGGCTCGCGGGCTCCAACGTGCGCATCGACCGCAGCGATCGCATCTTCGCCTCGCCGCGGCTCGTGCGCTTCACGGAGATGGAGTACGCGCTGCCGCGCGAGCACACCGCGGAGGCGGTGCGGCGCGTGCTCGCGCTCGTGAAGGAGCGCGGCTTCCACGTGCCGTTCCCGATCGAGGTGCGGCTGGTCGCGGCCGACGACGCCCACCTCAGCCCCGCCCACGAGCGTCCCAGCGGCTACGTCGCGGTGCACATGTTCAGAGGGATGGAGTGGGAGCCCTACTTCCGCGCCGTGGAGGCCGTCATGGACGAGTACGGCGCCCGCCCGCACTGGGGCAAGCGCCACCTCCAGACGGCCGCCACGCTGCGCTCCCGCTATCCACGCTGGGACGACTGGCAGGCGGTCCGCGCCCGCCTCGACCCGGACGGGCGCTTCCTCAACGCCTACGCCGAGCGCGTGCTCGGTCCGGTCTGCGCGCCCACGACCGCCTGATCGCTGTCCGTCTGTGCATCGCATCGATGCACAGACGGACAGCGATCGCTCACAGGAAGCAGCGGCCCTCGCCGCGGTAGGTCGGCACCGTCTTGACGACGCGGTCGCCCTCGATCAGGTGCAACTCGGCGAAGCGCTCGCACAGCTCGCCGGCCTTCGCGTGCCGGAACCAGACGCGGTCGCCGATCGCGAGCCCGTCGGCGGCGGGTCCGAGCAGCGGCGTCTGCACCTCGCCGGCGCCCTCGCGCTTGTCCAGCCTCAGGCCCGCGGGCAGCACCGGGCGCGGCAGACGCGCACGGTCGCCCGCGCCGGATGCGAGGTAGCCGCCGCCGAGCGCGGTCACGATCCCCCGCCGCGGCCGCCTCACCACGGGCAGCGCGAACAGCGCCGCCGGCAGCGGCGCGAAGCGCGTGTAGGCGTCGAACAGCGTCGGGCCGTAGAGGCCCGAGCCGGCCGCGATCTCCGTCACCGCCGGCTCGGCCGCCGTCAGCTCGACGCTGCCGGTGCCGCCGCCGTTGACCAGCTCCAGCGCTGCGACCTTCTCCACCGCGGCGACGACCGCCGCTCGCCGCGCCGCCAGCTCGCGCGCCGAGGCGCGCTGCATCGCGCGCAGCGCGAGCCCGAGCAGCGGCTTGCCGGGCGGGCGGTCGCCGATGCCCGCGATCTGCGCCTCGTAGGCCATCAGCCCGACGAGCCGCAGCCCCGGCCGCGCGACGATCTCCCGCGCCAGCGCGGCGACCTGCGCGGGCGCGTGCAGCGGCGAGCGCTGCGCGCCGACGTGCAGCCGCCCCCCGAGCGGGCGCCAGCTCGCGTCGACGTCGATGCAGACGCGCAGCGGCCGCTCGGCCCGCGCGCCGGCGGCGCTCAGCAGCTCGAGCTGCGTGAGGTCGTCGACCATCACCGCGATGCCGGCGTCGTCCTCGCGCGCGGCGAGCGCGCGCAGCGCGGCGCGATCGCTCGTCGGGTAGGCGACGACGAGGTCGCGCAGGCCGTGGTCGGCGAGCCACAGCGCCTCGGGCAGCGTGTACGCGAGCGTGCCGCGGAAGCCGGGGTCGGAGGCGAGCGTGCGCTCCAGCAGCGCGCGGCAGCGGATCGACTTGCTCGCCAGCCGGATCGGCGTCCCGGCGGCGCGCTGCAACAGATCTTGCGCGTTCGCGCGGAAGGCGCCGAGGTCCACGCAGGCGAACGGCGGATCCAGCGATGCCGTGGCGCGATCGAGGCGATCGAGCTCGTCTGCGGGCGTGGCCACGGCGCGACGATAGCGCCCCGTCGTACGCGCCACGTCGGCATCGAACGTGACATTCCTGCAAATCCGTGTGTATTCTGTCGCGCTTCGCTTGGAAACCCAGCCGAATCCCTGGCACTGACAAGCCAGGGAGCGGGGGAACCACAGGGCCGACGAGGCCCAGGGGCGAATCGTCGCGACATGCGACGTAGCGCTGCTCTTTCTGCGCGAGCCCGACAGCTAACCCCGCAGGCGACCGAAAGAGAAGGGTCGTGTCCGTGCTGTCCAGCTTCGCGTCCGTCCGTACGCGATCGCGTCTCGCGATCGGCCTCGCCGTGCTCGCCTGCGCGCTCGCGCCGGCCTCCGCGCTCGCAGCGGAGCACCTCGGCGAGCGCACGCTGCAGGTCGGCGACCGCGGCCACGACGTGCGCGTGCTCCAGGACTTCCTCACGCAGGCGGGCTTCCGCACGCCGATCGCGGGCGTCTTCGGCCCCACGACGCTGCGCAACGTCAAGCGCTTCCAGCGCCACGAGCACCTCGCCGTCGACGGCATCGTCGGCCCGCAGGCGGTCGCCTCGCTGCGCCACGTGGTCGCGCGGCGCGCCGCCGCGCAGCGCCGCGACAAGACGCAGGGCAAGGGCGCCGACCACCTCGGCGACCGCACGCTCAAGAAGGGGATGGGCGGCCACGACGTGCGCGTGCTGCAGGACTACCTCACGCGCGCCGGCGTCGCGACGCCCGTCGACGGCGCCTTCGGCCCAGCGACGCTGCACAACGTCAAGCGCTTCGAGCGCAGGCACGGGCTCGCGGTCGACGGCGTCGTCGGTCCCGCGGTCGTCGGCGCGTTGCGCGGGCTCGGCGACGCCGGCAGCTCCGACGACACGACGCCGGCGGCGCCCGTCAGCCCCGCCACGCTGCGCGCCGACGGCACCGCCGTCGCCCCGGCGGACGCGCCCGCGGTCATCAAGGCCGTCATCGCCGCCGGCAACCGGATCGCGTCCAAGCCGTACAAGTACGGCGGCGGCCACGGCCACTGGGACGACACCGGCTACGACTGCTCCGGCTCGGTCAGCTACGCGCTGCACGGCGCCGGCCTGCTCGCCAGCTCGCTCGACTCGTCCGGCTTCATGAGCTGGGGCGCCCGCGGGACGGGCCGCTGGATCACGATCTACGGCAACCCCGGCCATGCGTTCATGACGGTCGCGGGGCTGCGCTTCGACACCAGCGGCGCGACGCCGTCGCGCTGGCAGACGGACATGCGCTCCGGCGCGGGCTACGCGGTCCGCCACCCGGTCGGGCTCTGAGAACCGGCGTGCCGGCCCACGGGCCGTCGTTAGCATCGGCCGCATGTCCGCACTCGCCGACGCCTACGCCCTGACCGACGACCAGCTCGCCTTCCGCGAGACGATCCGCAAGATGGTGCGCGAGCGCGTCGCGCCGCGCGCGCACGACATCGACGCGAACGCGGAATACCCGCACGACATCCGCGAGCTGTTCGCCGAGCACGACCTCTTCGGCCTGCCGTTCGACGAGGAGTACGGCGGCACCGGCACCGGCGCGCTGATGCTCTGCATCGCGATCGAGGAGGTCGCGAAGGCCTGCGCCTCGAGCGCGCTCATGCTCGCCGTGCAGGATCTCGGCACGCTGCCGATCAAGCTGTTCGGCACCGACGAGCTGAAGCGGCGCTTCCTGCCGAAGTGCGCGACGGGCGAGTGGACCCCGGCCTTCGCGCTGTCCGAGCCCGAGGCCGGCTCGGACCCCGGCGGCATGATCACGCGCGCGGTGCGCGACGGCGACGAGTGGGTCGTGACCGGCACGAAGAACTGGATCACGAACCTCGGCATCGCCGACTTCTACGTCGTCTTCGCCGTCACCGACCCGAAGGCCGGCCACTCGCGCGGGATCAGCGCCTTCGTGGTGGAGGCCGACCGGCCCGGCTTCAGCGTCGGCAAGCTCGAGAAGAAGCTCGGCATCAAGGGCTCGCCGACTGGCCAGCCGATCTTCGACGACGTGCGGATCCCCGCGACGAACCTGATCGGCGAGGTCGACAGGGGCATGCGCGTCGCGCTCGGCACGCTCGACTACTCGCGCCTGGGGATCGGCGCGCAGGCGCTCGGCATCGCCCAGGGCGCGACCGACTACGCCGCCGCCTACGCGCGCGAGCGCAGACAGTTCGGCCAGCCGATCAACGCCTTCCAGGGGATCCAGTTCAAGCTCGCCGACATGGAGACGCAGTGCGCCGCGGGGCGCGAGCTGCTCTACCAGGCGGCGGCGAAGGCCGATCGCGGCGACGCCGATCACGGCAAGTACTCGGCGATGGCGAAGCTGTTCAACTCCGACAACGCGATGCGCGTCACGATCGAGGCGATCCAAGTGCTCGGCGGCTACGGCTACGTCAGCGAGTACCCCGTCGAGCGGATGATGCGCGACGCCAAGATCACGCAGATCTACGAGGGCACGAACGAGATCCAGCGGCTCGTGATCGCCCGCACGCTGCGCTGATCCACTAGCCTCGAACGCATGTGGCGCAAAGTCCCGAGCGGCCCGCAGATCGCGTGGTCGGCGCTCGTGGCGTTCAGCCTCGCGATCCTCGCGATCACGGTCCTGGGCGGCTGGGCGACGACCTTCCCGCTGCGCTTCCTGCAGGGGATCGCGATCGGGCTAGCGGCTGCGCTCGTGCTCACGCTCGTGCTCGCGCTCCTCACCGGCCGGCTCGCGGACTGGAGAAATCCGGTCTCCGAGCGCGAGTTCGAGGACCTCGTCGAGCGCAGCGAGCGGCTCGCTGCGGAGGGGCTCTCGGGCGAGTCCGACGAGGACTTCGACGACGACGAGGACGACGAAGACGAAGTCCAGCTCACCAGCGAGGAGGACTTCCAGGCACTCGTGCGCTCGGCGCTGGACGAGCTGCCACTCGAGTTCCACCGCGCGCTCGAGCACGTCGCGGTGGTCGTCGACGACGGCGGCCGCGCGCACCGCGCGTACGGCCTCTACCACGGACCCACGGTCGCGCACGACGGCTTCGCCCGCATCGTCGTCTTCCGCGACACGCTGCTGCGCGACTTCGGGTACGACCACATGCTGCTGCGCGAGCAGATCGTGCGCACCGTGCGCCACGAGCTGGCGCACCACCTCGGCTGGGACGAGGACGGCGTGCGCGGGCTCGGGCTCTAGCGGCGCTAGGCGTCGACGCGCATGATCGGCACGTCGTAGCGGGTGAGCGCGGCGTCGTGCGTGACGAGCGTGGCCGCCTCGGACTGCGCCTGTGCGATGAGCAGACGATCGAACGGGTCGGCGTGGTGGAGCGGCAGGCGTGCGGCGTCGAGCATCTGATCCGGCGTGACGTCGAGCAGCAGGAAGCCCGAGCTCTCGACGCGGTCCAGCAGGTCGTCTGGGGCAGCGTCGAGCTTGCCCTTCAGCCGCTTGATCTCGATCTCCCAGATCGTCGCGGCGCTGACGAGCACCTCGTGCTTGCCGCCGACGATCGTCTCGCGCGCCTCGGGCCCGACCTGGGGGTCGTAGAGCATCAGCCACAGCAGCACGTGGCTGTCGAGCAGGAGCCTCAATCGAGCATCCCGAACTCGCGGGCGATCTCCTCGTCGGCCTCGTCGAAGCGCGACATGTCGACCTTGCCCTTCCACACGCCGAGGATCGCGCGGTAGTTGCGCTGCGGCACGTGCGGGACGAGCTTCGCGACGGGCGTGCCGTTGCGCGCGATCACGACCTCCTCGCCGTGCTCGACGCGCTGAAGCAGCTGCGAGAGGTGGGTCTTGGCCTCGTGGACGTTCACCTGGTGCATGGTCTAGCTAAGTCTAGTCTGTTACTCCCACGATCTGCAACGAATCGGCGTATGAACGTCGTCGTTCGTACTACCCTTCGAGACAGGCCCCCGTGGAGTGCGACCGCCGGGGAAAACGCAGGCCCGTGGAGTGCGACCGCCGGGCACCTCATCCGAAAGGACACACCCTCATGTCTGAAGCCGTCATCGTCGACGCGGTCCGGACGCCGATCGGCCGCGCCGTCAAGGGCTCGCTCAAGGACGTCCGCGCCGACGACCTCGCCGCGATCCCCCTGCGCGCACTGTTGGAGCGCAATCCGCAACTCGATCCCGCCACGATCGACGACGTGATGATGGGCGCTGCCGCCGGCGAGGGCGAGCAGGGCTACAACGTCGCCCGCAACGCGCTGATCCTGGCCGGCCTGCCGATCTCGGTGGCCGGCACCACCGTCAATCGCTTCTGCGCCTCCTCGCTGCAGACGATCCGCATGGCCTTCCATGCGATCAAGGCCGGCGAGGGCGACACCTACGTGGCGGCGGGCGTCGAGGCCGTCTCGCGACTCGGCGGCGGCTCACCGGTGCCGTTCCACCCGCTGCTCGACGGGTCCGCGGGCTCGCTCGTGAACGTCTACATCCCGATGGGCCTGACGGCGGAGAACGTCGCCGAGCGCGAGGGCATCTCGCGCGAGGAGCAGGACCGCTGGGCGGCGATCTCGCAGCAGCGTGCGGTCGAGGCGCAGGCCTCCGGCCACTTCGACGCCGAGATCATCCCGGTCGTCGTGCCCGAGCACACGGCCACGAACGAGCAGGGCGAGGAGGTCACGGTCCCGGAGATCACGGTCACGAAGGACGACGGGCCCCGCCCCGGCACGACCGAGGAGAAGCTCGCGCAGCTGAAGCCGGTCTTCAAGCCGGACGGCACGGTCACGGCGGGCAACGCCTGTCCGCTCAACGACGGCGCCGCGGCCGTGCTCGTGATGTCGGAGGAGAAGGCGCGCGAGCTGGGCCTCACGCCGAAGGCGCGCATCATCGCCTCCTCCGTCGGCGCGCTCGAGCCGGAGTACATGGGCCTCGGCCCGATCCCGGCTGTGCGCAAGGTGCTCGCCCAGGCCGGCATGACGATGGGCGACGTCGACGTCGTCGAGCTCAACGAGGCGTTCGCCGCGCAGGTCGTGCCGTGCCAGGCCGAGTGGGGCATCGCCGACGAGCAGCTCAACCCGTTCGGCGGCGCGATCGCGCTCGGGCACCCGTTCGGGATGACCGGCGCCCGCATCATGACGACGCTCCTCAACGACCTCCAGACGCTCGACAAGACGATCGGGCTGGAGACGATGTGCGTGGCGGGTGGCATGGGCCAGGCCATGTTGGTCGAGCGCCTGAGCTAGGGCTCGCCGCGCCGCTCGAGTCGAGCCTCGAGATCGGCCGGCACACGGAAGACGTGTTGCCGGCCGACCTTGCGGTGCTCCAGCAGTCCGCGGACGGCGAGCTCGGAGAGATCGCTTCGCGCGGTCTCGTGCGTCACCTGGTGGTCCGCCGCATGCCCCGAGTAGGTGTACTCGCGGTCGCTGTGCCGCAATGCCTCGCTCATGAGGGCGAGCTGACGGCGATTGAAGTCAGGCACTCCTCGCGCCAGCCGCTCGACGCGCCGGATCTCGCGGACCTTGCGCTCGAGATAGCGCTGCAGTTCGTCGACCGCACGTCTGATCGTCCGCAGTTGGTGAAGGAGGAAGTACGTCGTGTCGCCCTCGTCGGTCTCCGTCAGCAGGAAGGCGCGCGAGTACTGCGCGGGCGCCTCGCGCAGGATCCGCGAGATCGAGAGATACTCCACGAGCCAGTACCCGCGCGTGCGGAGGTACCAGTAGAAGAGGGCCCGCGCCGTGCGTCCGTTCCCGTCCAGGAACGGGTGGTCGTAGGCGAGCGCGAAGTGCAGGAGGATCCCGCGCACTACCGGGTGGACGAACGGGACGTTGTCATCGTCGGTGACGGCGTTGGCAAACGCACACAACGCATCGAGGCGGGCGGGCAGCTGCTCGGCAGGCGGCGGTGCGTGCAGGAGGCTGCCATCGAGGCGGTCGTGCACGGCGACGCGATCCTCGTCTGGCTGTTGGAGGCGGCCCGCGGCTGTCGGATCGTCGAGCGTCCCGTCGGTGAGCAGGCGCTGCAGCTCCAGGACGAGCTGGGGAGTCAGCTGCTCGCCCATCTCGTCGTGCATGAAGCGCAAGGCATGGTAGTTGTTGAGGATCATCTGCTCCCCGCGGTCGGTCGGCGTCCGCCCACTGCGAAGCAGCTCCTTCGCGACGCGCCTCGACGTCGTGGCGCCCTCGAGCTGGCTGGAGCGGATCGCCTCCTCCATCAGCGAGTTCACCAGGTAGTGCTGGCGGGCCTGATCGTCTGCGGTGACGACCTCGGCCATCGCGATCTCGCCGCTGCAGTGCTGGTCGATGTAGTGCAGATGACGCAGCATCTCGTCGGGGAGGACATAGCTGAAGGGACGGCCGTCCGCGGCGCCGATCGGCAAGGCGCGGCGGCTGCGGTCTCGGCTCAGTCGCAGGCTGAGCCACCACTCTTCGGAGGTGTAGCCGGCGGGCGGGTCGAGGTGCTGCAGCTTGTCCCAATGCGGATAGCCGGCGACGTGCAGGATCTCTGCAGACGGCATGGCGACACGCGCGAACGCCTCTGGAGGCAGCGTGGTGAGGGAGCGGCGGGGCGGGGAGGCAACGAACACAGAGCTATCTCCAAGAACTCAAGCTGATTTGGAAGTATATCCAAGCAGTTGGAGATTTTTGGAGTTATTTGGAATTGGCCACAGCGCCACGCGAGTACCCTCAGCCCATGAGCTTGCTCCTCTACCTCGTCGTCATCGCTCTCGGTGGCCTGTTCGTCGGAGCGCTTGCTCGCCTCGCGCTCCCGGGCCCCGACCCGATGTCGATCACGGGCACGATCGCGCTCGGGCTTGCGGGCTCGTTCGTGGCGGGCGTGCTGATGCGCGTGCTGTTCCACGCGGCGGGCGCCGGGATCGTCGTCTCGGTGCTCGTCTCGACGCTGATCCTGTGGGGCATCCGCCGCTCGCGCGGCGAGTCGGTGCGGCCGCACAACTCGCGCCGCTGAGCGAGCCGCTACGCCGCGGGCGCCGCGAGCGAGACGGCGAAGCGTCCCTGCTCGTCGGTGTGCCAGCCGACGAGCTCCAGGCCGGCGGCGGCGAAGTCGGCGGCGAGGCGCGCGCGTGTGAACTTCGCGCTGATCTCGGTGCGGATCTCCTCGCCGGCCGCCAGCTCGACGCGCAGCCCGAGCGCGGCGACGTTGACCGAGCAGGCATGCGGGGTCCGTAAGCGCATCTCGATCCACTCGTTGCGACGGTCGAAGAAGGCGACGTGCTCGAACTGGTCGAGCGGAAAGTCGGCGTCCAGCTCGCGGTTGAGCACGCGCAGCACGTTGCGGTTGAATTCGGCGGTGACGCCGGCGCTGTCGTCGTAGGCGGCCTCCAGCACGGCGGCGTCCTTCACGAGGTCGGTGCCGAGCAGCAGATGGTCGCCGGGCGCGAGCAGGGTGGCGATCTCGCGCAGCAGGCGCCGGCGGCTGCCGGGCGGGAAGTTGCCGATCGTTCCGCCGAGCAGCGCGACGATTCGCGGCAGGCCGGGCGTCGGCGCGGGGATACGGTCGAGATGGCGCTCGAAGTCGCCGACGACGCCGTGCACGCGCAGCCCCGGGTACTCCGCCACGAGCGCCTCGGCGCTCTCGCGCACGACCGACTCGGCGACGTCGAACGGCACGTAGCGCGTCAGCTGGCCCGCCGCGGCCATCGCGTCGAGCAGCACGCGCGTCTTCGCGGCGGTGCCGGAGCCCAGCTCGACCAGCTCGCCGGCGCCCGTCGCCGCGGCGATCGCCGCCGCCTGCGCTTCGAGGATCGCGCGCTCGGCGCGCGTCGGGTAGTACTCGGGCAGCGTCGTGATGCGGTCGAACAGCGCGCAGCCGTGCGCGTCGTAGAAGTGCTTCGGCGGCAGCTCCTTGAACGGCCGCGTGAGGCCGTCGAGCACGTCCTCGGCGAGCCCGCGCTCGTGGGCCTCGTCGAGGTGGTCCTCGATCACGACGTCGGGGTGGTCGGTCGTCAGCGACATGGGCCTCCTCAGGCGTCCTTGGCGATCCGCAGGCCGGAGAAGATCTGGCGCCGCTGCGGGTGATCCCAGTTGCGGAAGGTCGGCGTCGCAACGCGTGCGTGCGTGGCCCAGGAGGCGCCGCGCAGCACGCGGTAGTCGCCCCCGAAGAAGACCTCCGAGTACTCCTTGTACGGGTGGGCGACGAAGCCGGGATAGCCGTCGAAGCGGCTCGCGGTCCACTCCCACACGTCGCCCACCATGCCGAGGCAGCCGCTCGGCGCGGCGCCGTCGGCGAAGGCGCCCGCGGGCGCGGTGCCGTAGAGGCGCTGGTCGACGTTCGCGGCCGCGCAGGCGGTCTCGCGTCGCGGACCTGCGCCGCCTGGTCCCAGGTCGCCGCCTTCTCCCACTCCGCCTCGGTGGGCAGGCGCGCGTCGTGCGCGCGGGCGAAGGCGTCGGCCTCGAACCAGGAGACGTGGACGACGGGATGGTCGGGCTCCAGCGGCTCGCAGCGGCCCATCCGCCACGCGCGCCCGTCCGCCGTCCACCCGGCTGGTCGCTCGATGTCGTGCTGCTGCTTCCAGGCCCAGCCTTCGTCGGACCACCACTCGCGCCGCTCGTAGCCGCCGCCTTCGGCGAACGACAGCCACGACCCGTTCGTGACCGGCGTGCGGCCGATGCGGAATGCGGGCAGCTCGACGACGTGGCGCGGGCGCTCGTTGTCGTAGGAGAAGCCCTCCGCCGCGGCGCCCAGCGCGAACGGTCCGGCGGCGACCTCGACCAGCTCCAGGCCGCTCCAGCGGTCGCTCGCAGGCGGCGCCGCCGCATGCACGGGCGGTGCGGACAGGTGCGCCAGCTCCATCGTCTGGAGCATCGTCTCGGTGTGCTGCTGCTCGTGGCGCAGCACCAGCTCGTACAGCAGCGGGTCGCCGTCGCTCGCGACCGCCAGCACGCGCTCGCGCACGTCGGCGAGGTACGCGAGCGCCTCGGCGCGGCGCAGGAACGGCAGGTCGCCGCGCACCGCGCGCGGCGTCTCGAAGGCGTCGTAGAGGGCGGCCAGCTCCGGGTGCAGCAGCGCCAGCCCGCCGTCGCGGTGGGCGAGCCACAGGTCCTCGTACGCGGCGATGTGGCCGAGATCCCACACGAGCGGGCTCATCAGCGGCGAGTGGACGCGCTCGAGCGCGTCGTCGTCGAGATGCGCGACGAGGGCGAGCGTGCGCTCGCGTGTCTGCGTGAGCGCTGCGACGAGGTCCTCGGTCGACTGCGCCCGCGCTGCCGTCTGGCTCGGCATCGCGGTCAGTGTCTCACGTCCGCCCCGCGGGGAAACCCGCTGGAGGCGGAAGTTCCCAGGATCGTAATGTCAAGCTGGCGCGGCGGCGCGGTCCACGATCAGCTCGACGTCGCCGTCGGCCAGCATGCTCGCCGGCACGCGCGTGCTCGCGCCCGCGAGCATCGCGCCGACCGCCCACGCCTTGCCGGTCCCCTCCGTCAGCACGACGATGCGACGCGCGGCCCGCAGCAGCGGCAGCGTGAACGTGACGCGCTCGAACGGCGGCTTGGAGCCGTGCACGGCGACGCACAGGCGCTCCTGCTCTGCGAGCGCCGGGTCGTCGGGGAAGAGCGAGGCCGTGTGGCCGTCCTCGCCGAGCCCGAGCAGCACGAGGTCCAGGCGCGGCGGCTCGTCGTCGGGCAGCGCGGCGCGCAGCTCGGCCTCATAGGCCGCGGCGGCGGCCACGCCGTCGCGTTCGACGCCGGGCACCGCGTGCAGCGTCGGCGCCGGGTCGAGCGGCTGGGACAGCAGCGTCCGCACGACGAGTGCGTGGTTGCTGTCGGCGTCGTCGGGCGCCACGCAGCGCTCGTCGCTCAGCCACAGGTGCACGTCGCTCCAGTCGCTGACGTGGTGGGCGAGCAGCTCGTACGTCTGCGCGGGCGTGCGCCCGCCCGCGAGCGCGACGTGCGCGACGCCGCGCTCCTCGCGCGCCTGCTCGATCGCCGTCGCGATCCGCTTCGCGCTGGTGAGTGCGGCAACCGCTGGATCGTCGACGACGGTGAGGGCGATCATCGCTACTCCTTGTGGATCGCGTGGCCGCCGAACTCGTTGCGCAGCGCAGCGATCACCTTGGCGGAGTAGGACTCGTCCTGGCGCGAGGCGAAGCGCGCGAGCAGCGAGAGCGTGAGGATCGGCGCCGGCGTGCTCGTGTCGATCGCCTCCTGCACCGTCCAGCGACCCTCGCCGGAGTCGTCGACGTAGCCGCGGATCCCCTCCAGCTCGCTGCCGTTCGCGAACGCGCGCTCGGCCAGCTCCAGCAGCCACGAGCGCACGACCGAGCCCTGGTTCCAGAGATGCGAGATGGCGCCGAGGTCCAAGTCGAACTGGCCGTTCTTGAGGATCTCGAAGCCCTCGCCGTAGGCCTGCAGCATCCCGTACTCGATGCCGTTGTGGACCATCTTCACGTAGTGGCCGGCGCCGATCGGGCCGACGTGGAGCCAGCCGTCGCTAGGGGTGCCGGAGGCGACCACGTGGTCGCCGGAGGCGGGCCCCCGTGGGCTTGGGGCGAGGGTATCCAGCGCGGGCTTCAGCGCCTCCATGTCCTGGGCCTCGCCGCCGCTCATCATGCAGTAGCCGACCTGCAGGCCCCAGACGCCGCCGCTGACGCCGACGTCGCAGAAGCGCACGCCCTTCTGCGCCAGCTCGGCGCCACGCCGCTGCGTGTCGTGGAAGTTCGAGTTGCCGCCGTCGACCAGCAGGTCGCCCGCCTCGACGAGCCCGCCGAGCGTGTCGAGCGTCTGCTGCACGGGGTCGCCGGAGGGGACCATGATCCAGATCCGCCGCGGCGCCTCCAGCGCGGCCACGAGCGCCTCCAGCGAGTCGACGCCGGTCGCGCCCTGCTCGGCCGCGCGCGCGACCGCCTCGGCCGAGAAGTCGAACGCGACGACGTCGTGCCCGCCCTGGCGCAGCCGCGTGACCATGTTGCCGCCCATGCGGCCGAGTCCGACGAAGCCGATCTGCATCAGCGGTCCTCCTGCTCGAGCGCCGCCGCGAGCGCCTCGATCTCCCCGGCGGGGTCGCCGCCGAGCTGGATGCGCAGGAACGGCAGTCCGCGCGACTGCAACGCCTGCCCGTCGCCGATCGCCTGCGCGCGCACGAGCGTCGCGAAGTCGTAGCCGGCGTCCGGCACCTCGACGTCGGGGCGGCCGTCGTCGACGAGCTGGACGAAGACGCCCGTCGCCGGGCCGCCCTTGTGCAGCTGTCCGGTCGAGTGCAGGAAGCGCGGCCCGTAGCCGACCGTGGTGGCGGCGCGCGTGCGATGGCGGATCGCGAGCCGCAGCGCGGTCAGCGCGGCGTCGTAGCGCGGCGGCAGGTACGCCATCGTCGCGACGTAGGCGCCCGCGCCGGCGTGCGCGTCGAGCAGCGCGCGCAGCGCCGCGCCGGCGTCGGCCCCGCCGACGGCGTCGGCGTCGGGCAGGTGGCCGTCGCGCACGTAGGCCTCGATCGTCTGCTTCGTGAGGTCCTTCGCCGACTGCACGTCGGGCTGGTCGAAGGCGTTGACGCCGATCACGGCGCAGGCGACGGCGGTCGTCAGCTCGGAGTGGAAGAACTGCGCGCCGAGGTCCTTGCGCTCGGCGAACGGGACCGTGATGACCGGATGGCCGGCGCGGGCGAGCGCGCCGAGGCGTGCGGTCGTCTCGGTCTCCGGCGCGTTCTGGTCGTGCAGGTGGACGAACACGCGGTCGGCGCCGTAGTCGGCCGGCTCGCCCAGCGGCTCGTCGGCGATCGGGACGATCCCGCGGCCGTGCTTGCCGCTGCTCTCGGCCACCAGCTGCTCGATCCACAGGCCGATCGACTCGACCGGCGGGTCGGCGACGAACGTCAGCTTGTCGCGCCCGTCGAGCGCGAGCTGGCCGAGCGCGAGGCCGAGCCACAGCGAGGGCGCCTGGCCGCCGGTCAGGCCCGGCTCGCTCGCGCGCGCGGCGACCTCCGCCTGCTCCAGCAGCCCCTGCACGTCGGCGCCGATCAGCGCCGCCGGCACGACGCCGAAGGCCGACAGCGCCGAGTAGCGCCCGCCGATGTCGGGCGCGCCGTGGAAGACGCGGCGGAAGCCCTGCTCGCGCGCGAGCTCCTCCAGCGCCGTGCCCGGATCGGTCACCGCGGCCCACTGGCGCCCGTCCGGCACGCGCGCGTGGAAGTAGGCGTGCATCGAGCGCGGCTCGAGCGTGCCGCCGGACTTGGAGGACAGCAGGAACAGCGTCCGCTCCAGCGGCAGCTGCTCGGCGAGCGCGGCGACGGCGTCCGGGTGGGTCGAGTCGAGCACGTGCAGACGCAGGAAGCCCTCGCGCGCGCCGAACGTGCGTCGCAGCACCTCGGGCGCGAGGCTCGAGCCGCCCATCCCCAGCAGCACGCAGTCGCTGAAGCCCTCGCCGCGCAGCTCGTCGGCGAACGCGGTCAGGTCCGCGAGCTGCTCGAGCGACTGCTGCGCGATCGTCAGCCAGCCGAGTCGCTCCGACGGCGCGTCGTCGCCGGCCGGCCACAGCGTGTCGTCCTTCGCCCACACGCGCCGCAGCACGTCCTCGCCGTCGGCCTGCGCGACGCGCTTGCCGATCGCGCGCGCTTGGGCGTCGGTCAGCCGCGCCTCGATCAGCACCGGCTCGCCGGCGAGGACCGCCGCGCGCCGGCGCTCGACGCCCGCGAGCAGGCGCTCCATCGCGTCGGCGAATTGGACGATCCCGTCCTCCAGCAGCTCGTCGGTGACCTCGGCGAGCGCGACGCCCGCCGCTGCGAGCGCGTCGAGCGCGGCGCGCGCGGCCGGCTCGGCGGCCGGCAGCAGCGGCGCGGCCGCTTCGCCGTGCTCCTGGTAGGCGAGCAGCGTCGCCAGCGGCATCGTGTTGACGGTCTCCGGGCCGGCCAGCTCGGCGACGTACTTGACGTCGGAGTAGCGGCGGTCCTTCGTGCCGGTCGAGGCCCACAGCAGACGCTGCGGGCGCGCGCCGCGGGCGCGCATGGAAGTGAAGCGCTCGCCCTCGACCAGCCGCTGCCACTGCGCGTAGGCGAGCTGGGCGTTGGCGACCGCGGCGCTGCCGCGCAGCGCGTCCTGCTCGGGGTCGAGCCGGCGGTCGACGGCGCTGTCGACGCGCGAGACGAAGAAGGAGGCGACGGAGGCGACGTGGTCGACCGGCTCGCCGCGCGCGGCGCGGTCCTCAAGTCCGCTCAGCCAGGCCTCCGCGACGGCGGCCCAGGCGTCGAGCGAGAACAGCAGCGTGACGTTGACGTTGATGCCCTCCGCGATCGCGGCGCGGATCGCGGGCGCGCCCTCGGGCGTGCCGGGGATCTTGATCATCGCGTTGGGGCGCCCGACGCGCGCCCACAGGTCGCGAGCCGCCGCGAGCGTGCCATCGGTGTCGCGCGCGAGCGACGGGGCGACCTCGAGCGAGACGTAGCCGTCGAGCCCCTCGCTGGCGGCGTGCACCGGCGCCAGCACGTCGGCGGCCGCCTGCACGTCCTCGATCGCGAGCGTCTCGTAGATCGCCTGCGTGTCGAGCTCGGCGTGGATCAGCTCGGCCAGGCGGTCGTCGTAGTCGGGGCTGCCGAGGATCGCCTGCTCGAAGATCGAAGGGTTGGAGGTGACGCCGACGACGCCGTCCTCCTGCACCAGCCGCTCCAGCTCCCCGCTCGTCAGCATCGAGCGGCGGATCGCGTCGAGCCACGTGCTCGTGCCGAGCTGCGCGAGGCGGTGCAGCGGGGTCGTGGCGGGCGCGCTCACGCGCGCCGCTCCAGCGCGGCGACCTGCGCGAGGCGGCGGGCGTGGCGCTCGACGCCGTCGAAGCGCGCCGCCGCGAACGTCCGCACGACGTCGGCCGCCAGCTCCGGTCCGATCACGCGCGCGCCCAGGCAGGCGACGTTGAGGTCGTCGTGCTCGACGCCCTGGTGGGCGGTGTAGGTGTCGTGCACGGTCGCGGCCCGCACGTGCGGCAGCTTGCAGGCGGCGACGGCCACGCCTGCGCCTGATCCGCACACCAGCACGGCGCGCTCGGCGTCGCCCGCGAGCGCCTGCGCGACCGCGACGGCGGCGTCGGGGTAGTCCTCGAACGTGCCGACGTCCACGAGCTCGTGGCCGTCCTGCTCGAGCGCGTGGAGCACGACCTCGCGCAACGGTGCGCCGGCATGGTCGAAGCCACAGGCGATCCTCATCTTCTCGCAGGCTACACGCCGCTCAGCGCAGCGCGTAGCGCAGATACAGCGAGCCGTTGCGTTCCAGCGCCCACGTCAGCTCCAGCTCGCTCGGCTGCGGCAGCGCGCCGCCCGTCGCGAGCGTCGGCGCGCTGCCGCCGCCGGCCAGCTGCGGCGCGAGCGTCAGGAACAGCTCGTCGACGAGCCGCTCCCCCAGCAGCGCGCCCATCAGCGTCGGGCCGCCCTCGCACAGCAGCGCGCGCACGCCGTGCTCGGCGCGCAGCAGCCGCAGCGCGCTCGTGAGCGTCAGCTCGGCCGGGTCCAGGGGCACGAGCCGCACGTTCGCGGCGCAGTCCGGCGTCGCCGCTTCGGACGTCGTGAAGATCACCACGCGCGTGTCGGGGTCGGCGAACAGCGGCGCCTCCAGCGGCAGCTCGCCGCTGCGGCTGACGGTCGCGATCAGCGGCTCGGGCGCGAGCCCGATCGCCACGCGCGCCGCGCGCAGCTCCGGCCGCCTGACGGCCTTCCCGTACTGCTCGATCGCGAGCGTGCGCGTGCCGACGAGCAGCGCGTCGACCTGCGTGCGCAGCCGTCGGAAGATCTCCATGTCGCCGTCGTCGCCGATCGCGCGCGTGCGTCCGTCGATCGTCGCGCGGCCGTCGGCGGTCGTGGCGAAGTTGGCGATCGTCCAGGGTCGGTCGGGATGCGCGCGCGCTGCGAGCCCGAGGTCGCGCAGCAGCTCGGCGCTGTCGACCGGCGCGGGTTCGGGGTGGAGGCGCTGCAGCTGCATGCGGGTGGCACCCTACCCGCGCCGCGCGAGCGCAGACCGCTATCGCAGCGCCGTGGGGTGCAGGTGACGCGTGTCGACCCACTTGGTGAGGCCGCCGACGACGACGAGCCCGTGCCAGTCGACCGCTTCGCCCGGCCAGCGTCTGCGCAGCCCGTGGTGCGTGAGCGCCGCGAACCCGTGCCGTCGCAGGCCTTCGCGGATCAGCAGCATCCGATCGGGCTCGACGAGCGCGGTGTTCCCACCCGCGCTGCGCAAGGCCTCGAACGAGCGTTCCAGCTCTTCGACCGTGTGGATCGACTCGGGCCCCGTGTACGGAACGACGTCGGCGACGTCGTACGCGTCGGCGATGCGATGCCCGGCGGTCGCGAACAGCGCGATCGGTGCGCCGCGCCTGACGACGAACCGGTCCGGTCCCTCGGCGAGCGAGCTGACGAACCGCCGCACGCGCGGGTCCCGCGATGGCGTGATCGGTGCGATCAGCGGGTTGCTGGCAGGTTCCGCCGCGAGCCCCGCGGGATGGTGGTGGAGCCGCTGCAACTGGGCCCAGGGCAGCGGCGCCTGCGCGACCGAGCAGACCGCGATCCCCATGCCGAACAGCGCCGCGAGCATCGCGATGCTCGGGCGTCGCACGGTGCTCGCGGCCAGCGCCTGGAGGGTGACGACGGTCAGCAGCGCGAGCGCCAGCGACCATGCTGAGAACGTGGCGGGCATCAGCAGAACGTTGGAGCGGGCGACGTAGTAGCTGCCGGTGCCGAGCCCGAACACCCCGCTCCACACGAGCATCCCCGTCAGCACGCGATTGGGCGCACGCTCGAGCGCCCGCACCGTCGCCACGGCGATCGCCGCGAGGTACGTCGTGAATATGACCAGCGGCAGCCCGACGACGCCGGGCATCGGCGCGACGCTGTAGCCGGCGGTTCCGTACAGACGGGCAAACTGGATGGCGCTCGCGAAGTCCGGTGGCGATCCCTCCCGCAGCACGGTCAGGGCGGAGTACAGGAAGATCGCTGCGCCGAGGCCCACGACCGCCTCTACGGCCAGTCGCAGCAGCGCGCGCCCTGTGTAGGACGGCGACGTCCACAGTGCCGCGGCACAGGTCGCGGCGACGGCGACGAAGCCGAACTCGAAGTTGTTCAGGAGCGCCAGCCCGCCGGCGAGGAACACGGGCCACGTCACGCGGGCCCGCCGCTGGAGCTGCCACGCCAGCAGCCATGCCGCCATGTACGGCACGCCGTAGCGGAAGGGGAACATCGGGAAGTAGGTCCCGAACGTGAAGCGCGTGACCGAGTCCCCGAAGACGTTGAAGAGGCTCGTGGCCATGAACGGGAGGAACAGCAGGAGTCCCAGCAGGGCGCTCTCGGCGGCGCGTCGCAACACGCCGTAGATCGAGAGCAGGCTGACGATGGTCATGGTGCAGGCCCCGATCGTGAAGACGAGGTACGTCTTGCCGAACGCGAGCAGGGAGCCGGCCAGCAGGAACGGTAGGAGCGACGCGTACTGGGCGGTGAAGCTCTTCAGCGGCGTCAGGCCGTTGATGACGGCGAACGTTTCATCGAGGTGGAACGCTGCGTCGTGGAAGTTGATCGCCGAGGCGATCGATCGTTCCGTGTTGAGCGCGGGCGTCGTCCAGAGCGCCGTCAGGAGCGCGGCGATCGTGAGCAGGACGGCACGGCGGACGCGCGTGTCCGTCGTCCAGCGTGCAACGAATCCACGCAGCGATGCGCTCCGCGCGACGAGCACGAGCACGATTGCGACGAGGGCGGCCACGAGTAGCGTCGCGGCCGTGAAGTACGCGCTGCCCCATTTCGGTCTGTGCTGACCGATGACGCAGGCGACCAGGAAGAGCGCCGCGGCGATCTGCGCGCCGCCGCGCACCAGCGCGGCCATCCGTGTACTCAGCGAGACGCGGCGATGCACGAGCGCGAGCACCGCCGCGACCAGCAGCGCCGGAGCGGTCAGTGAGAGCAGGTAGCGCGTGCTCTCCAGCGGCTCCGGGGTGACGGTTTCCGGATCGGCGGGCAGAAAGCGGAACGGCAACCTCGTGGGGTAGAGCACGCGACTCAGCGGCGGCCCGAGTACGACGACCGCCAGCAGCACCAGCAGCGCGCACGGAATCAGCGCCAGCCATGCCGCGGCGCCGGCCTGTGACTGCGGCGATGACAGCCACCCGGACGCGGGCGTGCGCTGCTGCAGCGCCGCCCGTCTCCGAGCGATGCTCCCCATCGCGCGACTCTACCCTTTAGACATAATTCGAGTGCGGTTACCGGCTGCGCGGAGTTCGGTACGCGGGGGAGGTACTCGTCAGCCCCGCGACTGGTAGCGTGCCCGGCCGATGAGCGCTCCCGCCCGCCCGGATCGCAACCTCGCGCTCGAGCTCGTGCGCGTCACCGAGGCCGCCGCGCTCGCCGCCGCGCGGCTCGTCGGGCGCGGCGACAAGGAGGCGGCCGACCAGGCCGCCGTCGACGCGATGCGCTACGTGCTCGACTCGGTGCCGATGGACGGGCTCGTCGTGATCGGCGAGGGCGAGAAGGACGAGGCGCCGATGCTCTACAACGGCGAGCAGATCGGCGACGGGACGCCCCCGCAGGTCGACATCGCCGTCGACCCGCTCGAGGGCACGCGCCTGACCGCGCTCGGGATGCCGAGCGCGCTCGCCGTGATCGCGCTCGCCGAGCGCGGCTCGATGTTCGATCCCGGCCCGTGCGTCTACATGGAGAAGATCGCCGGCGGGGAGGAGATCGCCGACCTGCTCTCGCTCGACCGCCCGCTGCCCGAGACGCTGCAACTGATCGCCGAGCGCAAGGGCATGGGCATCGGCGACGTGACGGTCGTGATGCTCGACCGCCCACGCCACGAGGAGGCGATGCGCCAGGTGCGCGAGGCCGGCGCCCGCATCCGCCTGATCCTCGACGGCGACGTGTCCGCGTCGCTGCTCGCCGTCAGCGAACGCTCGCCCGTCGACCTGCTGTGGGGGATCGGCGGCACGCCCGAGGGCGTCATCTCGGCCGCCGCGCTCAAGTGCATGGGCGGCCAGCTGCTCGGGCGCCTGTGGCCGCGCACCGACGAGGAGCGCGCCGCCGCGCTCGCCGCCGGCTACGACCTCGACCGCGTGCTCACGTGCGATGACCTCGTCGCCGGCGACGACGTCTTCTTCTCCGCCACCGGCGTGACCGACGGCGACGTGCTGCAGGGCGTCCGCTATCGCGGCGCCGGCGCGAGCACCGAATCGCTCGTGATGCGCTCGCGCTCGGGCACCGTGCGCCGCATCCACGCTCGCCACGACCGCACGAAGCTGCGCGCGGTCACCGGCGGGCGCTACGGCTGATCGCCGCCGCGCTCAGCGCAGCGCGCGCGGGTGCAGGTGACGCGTGTCGACCCACTTGGAGAGGCCGTCCGGTCCCTGCGGTTCCTGCATCCCGCGGTGCCATGGGCGCAGGCGGGTCTCGTCCAGCAGCTCGAAGCCGCGCCGCGCCAGCAGCGCGTAGACGACCGCCGGGCTCGGCGGCAGCAGCACCGTGTTGCCACCGGCGCGGCGCAGCGCGTCGAGCGATTCTTCGAACTGCTGGCGCGTGTGGATCGAGTCCATACCGGTCGTCGTCACGACGTCGCGCACGCCGTACGCGTCGGCGATGCGGTGCCCGATCGTCGAGAACAGCGCGATCGGCGCGCCGTGGCGCACGACGAAGCGGTGGCGGCCGTCGGCGATCGAGCTGACGAACGTGCGCTCAGCCGCTTCCTTCGGAGCGACCCACGGCGGAGGGCTCACGCCGACGGTCTCGATGGGATGTCTGATGCGCTGCAGCTGCGTCCACGGCAGCGGTGTCTGCGCCAGCGAGCAGGCGACGATGCCCATGCCGTAGAAGGTCAGCAGCAGCGCGAGGCTGGGCAGGCGCCGGCGCGAGCCCGCGGTCCGGGCGACGGCGACGATCGTCAACAGCGCGACCGCGAGCGCCCACGCGGAGAACGTCGAGGGCAGCGTGTCGTCGCTGGAGCGGCCGACGTAGTAGCTCGCGGCGCCGAGGCCGAACACCCCGCTCCACGCGAGCATCCCCGTCAGCACGCGATTCGCGTCCCCGCGCAGCGCCTGCACGGTCGCGACGACGATCGCGGCGACGTACGTGAAGTAGACGATCAGGTGGAAGCCGAGCACGCGCGGCATCTTTATGAGGCCGAAGCCGCTGACGAGGTAGAGGTGGGCGAACGCGACGAGCCGGTCGAGCTGCGGCAGCGCGCCCGCGCGCGCGAGCGTCAGCGCCGCGACGAGCGCGAGCGCGCCCGCGACGCCGGCCGCGGCGCTCGCCGCCAGGCGCCCGAGCGTCCGCACGTCCCGCGCCGGCAGCGTCCACAGCAGCGCGGCGAGCGTCGCGGCGAAGCCCGCGATCCCGAACTCGGTGTTGTTCAGCACCACCAGCCCGGCGGCGAGGAACAGCGGCCACGTGCGGCGCGGCACGCCGCGATCGAGCATGCGCGCGGTCAGCCATGCGAGCAGGTAGGGACCCGCGTAGCGCAGCGGGAACATCGGGAAGTACGAGCCGAACGTGTGCCGCTCGACGAGCGTGCCGCCGATCACGAGGAAGAAGCTCGTCGCCAGCAGCGGCAGGTACAGCAGCAGCGCGGCCAGCGAGCTGCGTGCGGCGCGGCGCAGCACGCCGTAGATCGCCAACAGCGAGAGCCCGCTCAGCGTGCACATCGTGATCGTGAAGACGAGCAGCGTCTTGCCGAACGCGCCGAGCGCGAGCGCGCTCACGTAGGGCCACAGCGACCCGTACTGCGCGCTGTAGTCGACCAGCGGCGTGAGCCCGTTGACGACCGCGAACGCTTCGTCGAGCGCGAACTGGACGTGGTACAGCGTGATCGAGTTCTCCCACGCTATGGACGCGTCGGTGTTGATCGCGTGCAGCAGCCAGATCGCCGTCATCGCGACCGCCGCCGCCAGCGCGCCGATGCGACGCGCGCGCGTCTCGCGCAGCCAGCGCATGCAGCGCGCGGACAGCGAGCGGCTGTGCACGATCGCGACGAGCAGCGCCGCGAGCGCGGCCGCCGTCGTCAGCGTCGCGGGCGTGAAGTAGATGATCCCCGGCGACGGTCTGTACTGGCCCTTCCAGCAGAAGGCCATCAGGACGACCATCGCCACCTGCGCGCCGGCGATCGCCGCGCGCGCGAGCCAGGGTGCCATCCGCACGCCGCGGCGGGTCCCGGCGATCGTCGCCCCCGCCAGCAGCAGCGGGGCGAGCGCGAGGATCGTGTAGCGCGCCTGCTCGGTCGGCTCCGGCTTGAGTTCGGCGGGGCTGAAGAAGCCGATCGCGTCCGAGCGCGGCAGCATCACGCGCCCGAGCGGCGGGCCGAGCAGCAGCACCGCCAGCACCGTCAGCGCCGCGCAGGGCAGCAGCAGCAGCCAGGCGATCGCGTCGGCGCTCGCGAGCGGAGAGGCCTGGGCCGCGCGCGCTAGCGCAGGCACGACCTCGCTCGCGGTGCTCGACATGGAGCGATACTAGAAGACGGAGCGACAGCGAGAGCGCATAACGATGCGCGTCGAACTTCTTAATTCCGAAGATTACGAAGGGGAGGGTCCGGCACCTCGTCGATCGTCAAGTCGGAATACGCTCCGATGCGCGATTCCGTCAGGTCGAGCCGCGCGAGCGAGCGCAGGAAGCCGTACGTGACGAGCACGTGGATGCGCGACTGCGTGGCGCGGTAGACGGGCGTGCTGAGGCGCCGCGCGATCGACGGATAGAAGTTGGCGACCTCGACCTCGACGCGGATGCGCGCGTGCGCGGGGTCGGAAGCGGGCAGCTGCTGCACGTCGATCTGCAGGTAGCCGTCGCGGTTGCGCCCGCGCCGCTGCACGAGCAGGCCGTCCTCGATGCGCCAGCGGACCGTGCCGCGCTGCGCGTCCATCGCGTACTCCGGCGCCTTGAAGCGCAGCAGCCGCAGCGGCTGGCGCAGCAGCACGACGGTGCGCTGGGCCTCGCCGTAGTCGACGCGGATCAGCCCGAGCGTGACGCGCGTCAGGAAGCGCCAGTAGGTGCGCGCGAGCCGCTCGAGCTGCATCGGCCTCCACAGCTCGGCGAGCGCCTCGGCCGGCAGCGTCAGCTCGGCGGTCTGGACCGAGCGCACGGCGCCGCCCGCGTCCATCGTGGTGTCGTCGACCAGCTCGCCGATGCGGCCGGGGGCGGGCGCGCGCCGGCTGCGGCGTGCGGCCGCGACGGCGGCGGTCAGCAGCGCGATCAGCGGAGCGGTCACAGCCGGATTGTGCCCCGCATCGCCGCCGCTCGACTCAGAGCAGCTCGACCAGGACCCGCTCGCCGGCTGCGAGCGCGCCCTCGCCGGCGGGCACGAACGCGAGCGCGTCGGCGGCTGCGAGCGACGAGGACACGTGCGAGCCCTGGGGACCGGTCGGGGCCGCGTGCAGCACGCCGTCGCGATGCTCGAGGCCCACGCGCACGGCCTGCACGCGCGCGCGACGCGGCAGCGCGACGCTCAGCAGCGCCTGCTCGCGGCGCGGGAGCGCGACCGCGCCCTGCAGCGCGCGCAGCGCCGGGCGCGCGAACAGCGCGAACGTGACGAAGCTGGAGACGGGGTTGCCGGGCAGCCCGAAGACGAGCCGCCCGTCGCGTGCGCCGAACCACGTGGGTGCGCCCGGTCGCAGGTCCACGCGCCAGAAGCGCTGCTCGACGCCGAGCGCCGTGAGCGCGCCCTTCACGTGGTCGTGCGCGCCGACCGACACGCCGCCGGAGGCGATCACGACGTCGGCTTGGGCGAGCGCGCCTGCGAGCGCCGACTTGGTCGCCGCGCGCGTGTCCGCCACGACGTCGGTGCAGACGACGCCCGCGCCGGCGCGGCGTGCGAGCGCGTCGAGCATCGTCAGGTTCGAGTTGTGGATCTGGCCGGGGGCGAGGGCGGCGCCCGCGGGGCGCAGCTCGTCGCCGGTGCAGACGATCGCGACGCGCGGCCGGCGCGCGCACGCCAGCTCGCCGATGCCTGCCGCGACGGCGATTGCCAGCTCCGCCGGCCCCAGCTGCGCGCCGGCCGCGAGCACCGTCGCGCCGGCGCGCAGGTCCTCGCCGGCGCGACGCACGTGCGCGCCGGCGGCGACGGCGGCCAGCAGCGTGACGCGGCCGTCCGCCTCGTGCGTGTCCTCGACGCGAATCACCGCCTCGGCGCCGGCCGGCAGGGGAGCGCCGGTGGAGATCCGCAGCGCCTCTCCCTCGCCCACGACGGCCGCGCTCGGTGCCCCTGCGCGCGCCTCGCCGACGATCCGCAGCGTGCGGTCCGACGCGCCCGCGCGCACGGCGAATCCGTCCATGGCCGAATTGTCGAAGGGCGGCACGTCGCCGCGCGCGGCGAGCGGTGCGGCGAGCACGCGATCGAGCGCGATCGCCACCGGCACGGGCTCTGCCGGCAGCGGCGCGCATGCGGCCAGCACCTGCTCGCGTGCGGCGGCGATCGAGAGGGGCGCGTTGGGCACGCGTCCATTCTGTCCATCGATGCGTGCATGCGTCGGGTCGCGCTGCTATGAACACGCCGATGACGGAGCCGACCCCACCTCGCCCGCAGCGGCCCGCGCCGGTCGAGTGGGCGATCGCCGAGCCGCTCGCCGGCCACGCCCAGGGGATCGCCAAGGGCTGGCTGCTGCTGCTGCTCGAGCGCGCGCCGCTCGAGCACCTCGGCGCGCTGCCGGCGGCCGAGCTGGCGTCCGAGGGGCCGGCGATCTGCGCCGCGCTCGCGCGCGCGCTCGGCTCCGACGCAGAGCTGGCGCGGCTCGCGCCGACGGGCGACCTCGCGCCGCTGGTGCGGCGGATCGGCCCGCTCGCCGCCGCGTCCGCGCCCGCGGACGTCGTGGCGGCCGTCGACGCGCTGCGCGCGTGCGTGTGGGCACAGGCGCTGGAGCTGCTCGGCGCGCGCGCCGACGCCGATGCGGTCGCGGCGCTCGCCGAGCGCTCGGCGGGCGTCGCCGCGCTCGTGACCGCGACGGCGATCGGCGCCGCCAGCGGCGAGGCGTTCGTGCCCGCGCCGCCACCGACCTCGTCGAGCGAGCCCGCGCCCGACGAGGGCCCGGCCGTCCACGACCTGCGCGAAGGGCGCACGCCCGCCTCCGTCACCGAGCTGCCGGCGCGTGCGAGCGACCCGCGTGAAGGGCCGGCCGCGGCGATGGACGACAGCGAGCTGTGGATCGCCACGCTCGAGCGCCACGTCGACCGCTGCCAGCGCGAAGGCGGCGGGCTGGCGCTGCTGCGCGTCGAGCTGGCCGATGGCGACCGCCTCGTCGCGAGCGCCTCGCCCGAGGAGCGCGGCGTGCCGTACGGCCGCCTCGCGCAGGCGATCCGCCGCGCGATCCGCCGCCAGGACCTCGTCGCCGCCGACCACCAGGGTCGCGCATGGGTGATCGCGCCCGCCGTCGGGCGCGCCGGCGCGATCGCGCTCGCCGAGCGGATCGGCGCGGGCGTCGAGAGCGGCGAGCACTGGCGCGGCGCGCCGCTGGCCGCGACGATCGGCTTCGTCGTCTACGGCGAGGATGGCCGCGACGCGGCGACGCTGATCGAGCGCGCCGAGGAGGCGATGCTGTCGGCCTCCGCCGCGGGCGTGCGGATCGGCGAGGCGATCGCCGTGCAGGACGGGGACGAGGATCGCCCCGGCCCGCGCCTCGTGCGCTGACGCGCGGCGGCTAGTTCGCGGGCGGCGTCGGCAGCGGCAGCGGCAGCGCGCCGAGCGTGATGAGGCCTTCGGCTCCGCCGCCGAGCCCGCGGAAGGTGGCGCGCGTGAGGTCCCACGAGCGGCCCGCCATGTAGGGGCCGCGGTCGATCACGGGAACCACGAGCGTGCGGCCGCGGTAGTAGAGCGCGACGGACGTTCCGCACGGCAGCGTGCGGTGGGCGACGCCGAGCGTGCCGGGCGCGAGCGTGACGCCGCACGCCGTCGTCGTGCCGGCAAGGCCGTACCAGGAGGCGACGCCGGGGCGGTACACGGTCACGCCGAGCTGGGGCACGCTGCCCGCCGCGTCGGCGGCGCCTGCACCCGACGTGCTCGCGGGCACGGCGCGCAGTTCGATCGTGCCGACGCGGCTCGGGTGCCAGAGCGCGTGGAAGCCGCCGCCGGCGGCGACCGCAGCGGTCGCGACCGCGACCCAGCCGTGCTGCGCATCGAGACGCTCGAGCTGAACCACTCCGCCGGCCTGCGCCGGAGCGGACCCGGCGATGCGCACGCTCCCGCGCAGCAGCGCGGTGGCGTGCAGCGAGATCGAGGCGCCGTTCGCGCTCGCGCTCAGCAGTGGGTTGCCGAGGTGCACGACGGTCGCGGGCGGCCCGGGCAGCGTCAGCACGCCGGGCGCGGCGCCGCCGGCTCCGGCGAGGGCGGACGCGGGCAGGCAGGCCGTCACGACGACGACGAGCAGCGCTATGAGCTGGCGGCGGGGACGGATCATGATCGGGTGCCGGCGCCTACGAGGTGAGCTGACGGGCTCGCGAGCGTCTCGCTACGGCCAGTGCGACGGCCGATTCGCCCCTGCGAGCCGGCTGGCTCGCGTCGGGTCCCCCGCCGGCGACGCGTCGGGCGCGACGCCGTTCGGCAAGGCGGCGGCAGTATACGGAACATCGCACGCGCTCGCCGGACGTCGTACGCCGGAGAGCTGGCGCTCAAGCGCGCGCGGCTCTGCTTCGATAGGAACAGGTCGCAGCGCCACGCAACTTGAAACGTTTGCGTCCGTTCTGCGTAGTAGAAGTGGAACGCCGGGCGGGGCCCGCGCGTTGACTTCACAAAATGAAGCAACTACCATGGGTCGTGCTTGAATGGCACTCTTGCGCGCCTGCGCGCTCACGAGAAACGGAACTAGATGTCAGTAGCGGAACTTCAGGAACTCGAGGAGATCAAGGGCCTCGTCAACCGCGGCCAGCAGCTGGGCGTGCTCACGTACGCCGAGGTGTCCACCGCCGTCAGCGAGCTGGACCTCGACGAGGCCGACGTCGAGGAGCTCCACGGCTTCCTCGAGAAGTCGGAGATCGAGCTCGTCGAGGAGATGGATCCGGCGACCGCAGCCTCGACGCAGGTCGAGCGCGCGCCGGACAAGCGCGTCCGCCGCAAGGCGAAGACGGCGCTGGACCTCAAGCCCGACATGACGACGGACTCCCTTCAGCTGTTCCTGAAGGACATCGGCAAGGTGCGCCTGCTCACCGCGCAGGAGGAGGTCGACCTCGCCAAGCGCATCGAGCGCGGCGACCTCGACGCGAAGCAGAAGATGGTCGAGTCGAACCTGCGCCTCGTCGTCTCGATCGCGAAGAACTACCGCAACCAGGGCCTGCCGTTCCTCGACCTGATCCAGGAGGGCACGCTCGGCCTCGTGCGCGCCGCCGAGAAGTTCGACTACCGCAAGGGCTTCAAGTTCTCGACGTATGCGACCTGGTGGATCCGCCAGGCGATCGCCCGCGCGCTCGCCGACAAGGCGCGCACGATCCGCATCCCGGTCCACGTCGTCGAGAAGCTCAACAAGATCGGCCGCGCGGAGCGCAAGCTCGTCACCGAGCTGGGCCGCGAGCCGACCGCCGACGAGATCGCCGAGGTCACCGGGATCGACCCCGAGGAGGTCGACTCGATCAAGCGCTCGGCGCAGGCGCCGGTCTCGCTCGAGAAGCCGGTCGGCGACGAAGAGGAGTCCGAGTTCGGCCAGTTCATCGCCGACGAGCGGGCCGAGTCGCCCTACGAGCGCGCCGCCGAGATCCTCACGAAGGAGGCGCTGCGCGAGGCGCTGGAGAACCTCTCCTACCGCGAGCGCCGCGTGCTCGAGCTGCGCTACGGGCTGGGCGGGGAGCACCCCCGCACGCTCGACGAGGTCGGTCGCACCTTCAACGTCACGCGCGAGCGCATCCGCCAGATCGAGAACCAGAGCCTGAAGAAGCTTCAGAGTCTCGCGGAGGCCCAGAAATTGCGCGACGTGGCGTAAGCCACCCGCATCCGTTTCGTGTGAAGGGCCCCCCCCGCAACGGGGCCCTTCGTCGTTCTAGAGCCCGGCCTCCGCGAGCACGTCGCGCGGCAGCATCGGCGGCGACTGCGGGTACTTGGGGACGAAGCGCAGCGCGTGCGCCTTGCAGGGGCGGCCGTCGAGCAGCGGCGCGAGGTCGTCGAAGCCGACGAGGATGCGGGTCGAGGGCGCGATCTGGAAGTCGGCCGCGTTCGGCTGCTCGCCGCCGATCACGCCTTCGGCGAGCAGCGCGTCGATGTGGTCGAGCGTCGCCGGCAGCGCACGCAGCGTCGCGCGGGCATGTGGCTCGTCGGCGTCGACGCGGGCGGCCGTCGCGCGGGCGATCGGCCAGTTGAGGGCAGCGGCGACCGGCGCCAGCGGCACGCCCATGTCGCGCGCGATGCGCGTGCGGGCCGCGTTGCTGCGGGCCAGCCACCAGCGCGCGATCCGGCGCGGGACCATTTGCAGCTCCGCCTCGCCCCATGCCTCCGCCGCCTCGACGGCGCTGCGCTGCGCCGGGTCGGCCGGGTACAGCGGCGGCTCCGGCACCGCGGCCTCGAGCGCGCGGGCGATCTCCAGCGAGCCCTCGATGCGGCGACCGTCGAGCTTCAGCGCGGGCACGGTGCCGCGGCGGAAGCCACTGGCCCACAGCAGCACGGGATGGAAGCCCGGCAGCAGCTCGACGCGCTTGGTCTCGATCCCCTTGTGGTCGAGCATCAGCCGCGCCGTGATCGACGGGTTCGAGATTGCGAACTGGTAGAGACGGGCACGCATCGCCGCGGACGGTACTCAAGCCCGACGGGCCTCGCGCCGATGCAAGGGGGGTGTTCGCCATCGACGACGCCCTGCGCCAGCTGGTCGAGGCCGGCGGCTCCGACCTGCACCTGAAGGCGGGCGCCAAGCCGCTCGTCCGCGTCAACGGAAGCCTGCGTGCGCTGCCCGACAGCGCGCCGCTGACCGCGGAGGAGACCTCCGGCGTGGCCGACGCGCTGCTGTCCGACGACGCGCACCGCGCCGAGTTCGCGGCCGAGCACGAGGTCGACTTCTCCTACGCGATCGAGGGCCTCGCGCGCTTCCGCGTCAACGCCTTCCACCAGCGCAACACCGTCTCGCTCGTGATGCGCGCGATCCCCGCCCGCATCAAGTCGGTCGCGGACCTGGGCCTGCCGCCCGTCGTCAGCGAGCTGGCCGAGGAGGAGCGCGGGATCATCCTGCTGACCGGCACGACCGGCTCCGGCAAGTCGACGACGCTCGCGTCGATCATCGACCACATCAACAGCACGCGCGCGAAGCACATCGTCACGATCGAGGACCCGATCGAGTTCCTGCATGCGGACAAGCAGTCGGTCCTCAACCAGCGCGAGGTCGGCTCCGACACGGCCTCCTTCACGCGTGCGCTGCGGCGCGTGCTGCGCCAGGACCCGGACGTGATCCTGATCGGCGAGATGCGCGACGAGGAGACGGTCCACACGGCGCTGTCCGCGGCCGAGACCGGCCACCTCGTGCTCTCGACGCTGCACACGATCGACGCGCCCGAGACGGTCAACCGCATCATCGACTTCTTCCCGCCCCACCAGCAGCAGCAGGCGCGCGCGATGGTGGCGGGCACGCTCAAGGGCATCATCTCGCAGCGGCTCGTGCCCACGGTGGACGGGCGCGGGCGCGTGGCCGTGTGCGAGATCCTGCGGATGACCGGCCGCGCGCGCGACATGATCCTGGACCCCGAGCAGACCGGCCGCCTGCGCGAGGTGATCGCCGAGGGCGACTACTACGGCATGCAGACGTTCGACCAGGCGCTGCTGCATCACGTGCAGGCCGGGCGCATCGCGATGGACGAGGCGCTGCTGGCAGCGACCAGCCCGCACGACTTCAAGCTGCTCGTCGCGGCGCAGGGGCGCCGCGGCACGACGATGCGCGACGTCGCCGAGGAGCCGGCCGCGCCGCCCGATGAGGAGCCGCAGGCGCCCGTCGTCGAGCCCGCACCCGAGCCGGTCGCAGCGATGTCGCCGGATCGCGTCGCGCCGTCGGTGGCCCCGCCGGGCCTCGGCTAGGCGCTTCAGTTAGGAAAGTTTTGCGATAACATGGGGGACAGATGTCCTCCGACTCCTCCTGTCCCGTCTGCCGGACCGCCGACGTCGTCTGCGGCAAGTGGACGCTGCTGATCATTCGCGACCTCGCCGAGGGCCGCTCGCGCTTCTGCGAGCTGGAGCGCTCGCTGAAGGGCATCAGCCCGCGCACGCTGTCGCTGCGCCTGCGCGCGCTCGAGGAGGAGGGCATCGCTGTGCGCGAGACCTATCCCGAGGTGCCGCCGCGCGTCGAGTACGCGCTGACCGAGAAGGGCCGCGCGCTCGTGCCGATCATCGAAGACATGCGCGCCTACGGCACGCGCTGGCTGGGCATCGAGGACGGCGACTGCTCGCCGGCCGCCGAGCCGACGGTCGTCGGCGCCGCCGCCTGAGCCGGCTGCAAGCCGCGCTGCGCCGGCAGGATCGCGCGTGCCGGCGCCGAAACCGCGGGGCATGCGCAATCGCACGCTCCACAACCTGCTCGAGGCCTTCACCGAGGACGCCGGGCTGCAGCTCGCGGCCGACACGGCGAACGGCGCCGAGGTCCCCTTCGAGGTGGTCGAAGAGCGCGGCGCCCGGGCTGCGCTCTACTGCTACCGCCCGCTGACGGGCGCGTTCATCCGCGAGCGCATGGGCGTGCTCGACCGCCTGCCGAGCTACGTGCCGGCCGCGCGCGCCGTCGCCGCGATCGACGGGGTCGACGCCTACCTGCGCCGGCGCGGCGAGCCGCGCATCCCGTCCGACCGGCGCGAGCGCGCCGACGCCGTGCTGCGCTCGTTCCTGTCGGCGGTGTATGCGGAGTCGAGCGCGTTCGGCTATCAGCCGGAGGCGTTCGGGGCCGCCTACGACGAGCTCGAGTCGACGCTCTTCGAGGGCCGCCAGGTCGCGACCGTGATCGCGCCGCTGCTCGGGCTCGCGCTCGAGTCCGACGAGCTGGCGCTCGGCGAGGGCCTCTCGCTCGTGCGTGGCGAAGCGCTCGCGGAGGCGCCGGCCGAGGCCGTCTGGTCGACGCCCGGCGACGCCGAGCATGGCAGCGTGCTGGCGGTGCTGACGGTCGCGGGCGAGCGCATCGCCGGCCCGCCGATCACGAGCGCGCGCACGCGCTTCCGCCGCCTGCTGACGGCGCTGCGGCTGTTCGAGCGCGGCAGCTTCGCGCTCGGGCCGCTCGCGTGGTCGCGGATCGACGGCGGCCCCTGGCAGCTCGCGCCGCTCGGCGTCAGCGGCCGCTCGCGCAGCCGCACGACGATCCCCGCCGCGCAGGAGGACGAGCTGCGCGCCTTCTGCAACCTCGTGACGCGCCGCACGCCGCGCGCCGGCGAGGTCGCGTGGGCGCTGACGCGCTTCGAGCTGGCGTGCGAGCGCAGCGCCCCGTTCGACGCGCTGACCGACCATCTGCTGGCGCTGCGCGCGCTGCTGGAGCCCGAGGGCCCCGAGAGCGGACGGCTCGCACAGCGGCTCGCGGCGCTCTGCGCCGTCGAGCAGGAGCGAGCGGCGCTCGCCGACCGGATCGCGCGTGCGGTGAGCCTGGAGCGGACCGTCGTGGCCGGGCTCGCGCAGCCGGCGGCCGGGGCCGACGCGCTCGTCGACGAGCTGGCAGGGCACCTGCGCGCGCTGCTGCGCGACGTCCTCTGCGGACACCTCGACTCGGACCTGCGCTCGCTCGCCGACGAGCTGCTGGCCGAGGCGGCCGGCGTTCCCGTCGCCTAGCCGTCGGGCTCTGCGCGGCGCACGCGCAGCAGCGGCACCGGTCCATCGACGCCCTTGATGCGGCGCGCCGGCAGCGTCGACCAGCGCCAGCGCGGCGCCTGCTCGTCGTCGTGCGCGGCCTCGCGCGTGGCGACGGTCGCGACGACGCTGCCGGAGCGGGCGAGCGCGGTCACGCGGCTCGCCAGGTTCACGGGGCTGCCGTACCAGTCGCCCGCGTGGCCGAGCGCCTCGCCGGTCGCCAGCCCCGCGCGCAGCCGCGGGAACGCCTGGCCCTCGGCGTCGGCGGCGTCGACCAGCTCCAGCGCCGCGTCGAGCAGTGGGGCGGCGTCGGCGGAGACGAGCATCGCCGCGTCGCCGATCGTCTTGACAAGCCGCACGGGCGGGCGCGCGACCTCGGTCGCGAGCGCCGCGAGGCGCCCGGCGATCGCGCCCAGCTCGTCGGCCGGGACCTGCTCGCCGAGTTTCGTGAAGCCGACGAGGTCGGCGAACGCGACCGTCACCATCGTGCCGCCCGCGAGCCGGCCCGAGGCCAGCTCGGCGCGGCCGATCGCGTCGCTGCGCAGCTGCTCGCGCAGATGCATGTTGAGGATTCGCTGCATCACGCCGCCGAGCTGCGGGCCGAGCTGCTCGTTCGCGAGCGCGTAGCGTGCGCTCAGCTCGCGCTCGCTGTCGCCCGGGCGCAGGAACGCGTCGCCGAACAGCGGGCGCACGGTCGCGGCGACCTTCGCGAGCCCCTCGCCGAGCACGCGCGTGACCTCGAGGATGCCCTCCTCGGGGATGCCGGCGGCGATGAAGTGCGTCAGCCCGATCGTCGCCTCGACGTCCTCGTCGGTGAAGACGCGCTCGTTCAGGCCGGGCGTCGGCAGCCCGAGCGCCTGGCGGTGGCGCAGCACCAGCTCGACCGGCACGTTCGCGCGCTCGGCGACGTCGAGCGCGGTGTGGCGCCCGGTGCCGAGCGCGCGCTCGACGCGCAGCAGCACGAGCCGGTTCTCCGCGGCCGCCTGCTTCAGCTCCGCGAGCGGCACGCCGTCGGCGAGCAGCTCCTCCAGCAGCGCGAAGCGGTCCGCGCGCGCGGCCGCGTCGTCGATGCCGTCCAGCAGCCCTTCGGCGGCGAAGTCCATCGCGCGCCACCCTACGCGGGCGCGCGGCGCGGCGCGCCAGGCCGTTGACACGCGCGCGAGCAGAATCTAAATTAAGTTAATCCACTTCGATCGGGGGTCGAGCGATGGTCGCACGCGCGCAGGGCGGTCGCGTCGTGGTGGTGGTGGTCGCCGCTGTCGTCTTGTTGATGCTCGTCCACGGCGCGCCGGCGGCTGCTGGAGGAGTGCCGACGATGACGCCGATCGAGCAGGAAAGCTCGACGCGCTGACGCAGTACGCGTACCGCAACGGCGCCACGCTCACGGCGCCGGATTGCGAGCAGGTCTGCTCGGAGCTGTGGGCCGGCGAGCACGCGTCGATGCCGAACGAGGCGATGAACGCCGAGCTGTCGTCGGAGCTGACGTCGCTCGAGGAGGCCGCTCCGGCCGCGGACGGCATCGAGCTGCTGCCGCTGCTGCTAGGCGCGATACCTGTGCTCGCGCTCGGCACGGTCGACACGCTGCTGATCAGAAGCGACGTCGAAAAGGTCTTGGAGATCGTGGTCCCAGAAGGTCCGTCGGGCAGCGAAGCGCTCACTGTCGAATGGGTGGCGGCAGGCGAAACGTGGCAGTTCCCCAGCTACCACGACCCGGTCGCGATGCCCTACGACGGCTTCGCGGTCATCAACGGCGCGCTGGGCGCGATCGTCGCGCAGACCTCGGCCAGCGAATGCGGGCCGCCCGAAGCCCCGGCGTTTCCGGACGGCTTCCAGGTGTTGTCGTGGTATTGGAACGACTGCTTCACCGGCTATGGCCTACCGCTGGCGCCGGTGACGGCGTATGCGCTGGTGACCAAACCCGCGACCGCGTTTCCACGCCCCATCGAGGACTACGACGGGCAGAGCGTCGACATAGCGGCCTCGGGCGTCGAAGATCCGGGCTTCGAAGTCGTAGAAGAACGGCTCGCCGCCGCGCTCGACTCCGGCAAGTACCCGATCCTCAACCAGTGGCTCGACCACATGCTCGGCGGCGAATCGCAGAACCCGCTCTGCGAACCGGTCCCGGGCGCGACGACCGTGAAAGTGCCCGCGATCATGCCGGGGCAGACGGTCGAAGCCTATGAGGACTGTCTCGACACGCTGGGGCTGACTGAACATGTGCGGGTGACGGTGCCCGCCGGAAAGACATTGCTGACGCAGCCGGCGAGAGGCGCCGTCGGCGTCGAACCCGCAGAAAGCACGAGCGTAACCTTCTCGGAAGTACCGCAGGTGACGGTCAAGATCAATGCCGATCCATCGCCGCCTGCGTCTGAGCAGGAGAACGTCGAAGCTTGCGACCGCTCGACTCCCACCTTTCCCGTTGTTGCGCCGGAAAACGACCCCACACCCGAAGTGTTCGACGTGATTACCGATCCGGCGTTGGTCGCGAGTTCAACGTTCTCGAGCCTTCGCGGCAACACCGTGCTGCGATGGGGCAGAACCAGATACCTCGGGACCGATGAAAGAGGCGATCCAGACTACGACGGCTGGGGCTACAGCCACATTGCAGCGAAGCACGGATGGTCGCTCGAAGACGACGCTGACACCCGCGTGGCGCTCAGAAGCGTGGTGTTCCCGAGCCGGAACGAGAGAACAGCCGATGGATGGGACTTCTTCGGCCCCACATATAGACAGAACAGTCTCACCTGCACCCGCGAGGTGGCGGTGGACTTCGGTACGACAAGCGGCGAACCCGCCCCGCGGGGGATCATTACGTCCTACGGTCGCGACGTAACCGAACTCCCCAGATTCATTCGGGCGGTGCTGCTCTAGCTGATCTGCTCACGGTCTTCGTGAACGGTTGATGGGGGTTGTCCGGCTTCCGACGGAGGGTGCGGTCTGCGATGACTGACCCGCCGAAGGAGGCCGGACATGGAGGACGGTAGGTGCAAGCTCGGATTGCAGGGCCGTCTGGAGCTCGTGCAGTTGGTGGAGCAGGGGTCGACGCTGAGAGCGGCCGCGGCCGCTCTCAGCGTCGCGCCTGCCACGGCGCATCGTTGGTGGCATCGTTGGCAGGCCGCGAGCGTGGAGGACCGTGCGTCGCGGGGGTGTCTGCGGTCGCGGTCCTCACGGCCGAGGTCGTGTCCGTGAGCGCTGAGTGTCGAGGCTGAGCAGGCGATCCTGACCGCGCGGGAGCGAACGAACTATGGGCCGATGCAGTTGCAGTTCTTGACCGGCCGGCACCGCTCGACGATCTGGAAGGTGCTCAAGCGTCACGGCGTCAGCCGCCAGCGCCGCAGCGAGCGGCCGAAGACCACACGCCGCTATGAATGGGTCGAAGCCGGCGCGTTGTTGCACATCGACGCGTTCGAGCTGCCGAAGTTCGCGGTCGCGGGCCACTGGGCACACGGTGATCGCTCAGAGCAGCACAAGACCCGCGGGGCGGGCAAGATCAAGGTGATCGGCGTGATCGACGATCACACCCGCCTGGTCTACTGCGAGATCCACTCGGCCGAGAACGCGGCGAACGTCTCGATCACGCTCAGGCGCGCTGCGGCATGGTTCCCCGAGCAGGGCTGCGGTCCCGTCCAAGCAGTCATGAGCGACAACGCAAAGTGCTACTCGACAAGCTTCGCGTTCCGCGAGACGCTCGCCGAGCTTGGTGCCCGACACATTCTCATCCCGCCCCGCACACCACGCTGGAACGGCAAGATCGAACGATTCTTCGGGACCCTCGATCGCGAATGGGCACACGGCCGCGTCTGGTCCTCCTCGACCGAACGCGACCGAGCGCTGTCATCGTTCATCCGCTACTACAACCGCCGCCGGCCACACACCGCCGCCGCAGGCCGCGCCCCCATCACCCGCGTTCAGCACCTCCGCGAGCAGGACAACTAGCCGCCATCGCCACGAAAGAGCGCGAGCGCTTGCCGAGCCCGCTCGCGCTCCTCTGGCGTCAGTGGGATACGGCCCTCGACCAGGGCCGGCAGTGTCTTGGAGAACGGCATGTGGCGTCCAGTGACGACGGTCCGGTCGGGGGACCCTGCGGCGCGCGGTCGCTTGACGACGGTCTCGATGAAGTTGACGGCGAAGCACTCTCGCTCGCGCGGCTCGGGTTGATCAAAGCTGTCGAGGTCCCAGATCGGCACGTCGCTCAGGAAGCGGCACTCAGGTTGCCCGGCGAGGCGATAGACGATGACGATCACCGTGTCGGGCCACGCGCCTTCGAGCCACGTCTCGTCGACGAAGACGCCGTGAACCTCGGTCCAGCGCACGTGTCCGTCCTGCAAGGGCCAGACGGGTGTCCAGTCGGGGGCTGGCAGTTCACCCGCTTGCGTGAGGGCGGCGGTGTACGCCTCGAAGACGCGCTGCTCGCCGGCGCGGCGCTGCTCGGGCGCAATCGGCTCCATGTGCTTGGAGTCTAGGGGGCCGGGGCGTCTGCTCAAGCAACGCTGCAGGCTCCGAAGCTGTGCAAAAGCGCCCAGGCTTCGTAGCATCTCGGCACTCGGGGAACGACTGCGTTCGCACGGCCGGCGCTCCGATGCGCCGGCCCCGAAAGGAGCTCCCCCCATGAGACGTTCTCCGCTGATCGGCGGTGCGCTTGCGCTCGCGCTTGCCGCCGCCCCTGTCGCCCCGGCGCTCGCGAGCGCCGCCGGCCCGCCCGCGCAGGCGAGCGCGGTCGCGCCGACCGACGGGCTCGGCGCGACGCTCGGTGCACTGCTCGCCGGGCTGCTCGGCAGCGCCCAACAGCAGCAGCTCCAGCAGGCGCTCGACCAGCTGCCCGCCACCGGGCAGCCGAGCGCCGGCGCGCTCGCGCCCGTGCGCACGCTGCTGGATCAGATCGCAGCGACCCCGGGCCTGCCGGCGAGCACGGCCGCGCTGGTGCAACGCGTCGCGGCCTTGCTCGACGGCACCGGCTCTGACGCCCTGGCGCCCGGCCTGCTGGCGCCGGTCGCGACGCTGCTGCGCGATCTCGCTGACACGCAGGGCGTGCCGGCGGCTGGCGCGCAGGTGCTCGACCAGCTCGCTGATGCGCTCGGCTCCGCCACCGCGGGGCTGCCGATCGGCCACCTGACGCTCGCCCCGACCGTCGACGCTGCGCTCGCGCAGGTCAAGGACGCGCTCGCGGGCGGACAGCCGCTCACGGGCGCGGTGCTCGCGCCGCTCGTCCCGCTGCTGCAGCAGATCGCCGGCGCGCCCGGCCTGCCGCCGGCGCTCTCGGGCCTCGCGGATCAGCTCGCCTCCACGCTTGCGAGCACGAGCGGCGCGCTCGACCCGGCCGTCGGCACCGAGCTCTCGACGCTGCTGTCGCTGGCTTCGAACACCGCCGGCGTGGGCGAGCCGACTCGCGGGCTGCTCCAAGGCGCCGCGACGGCGATCTCGCCGGGTCAGCCGGCCGCCACGGGCGCACAGGCCAAGCGCGCGGCGGGCAAGGGCGACCGCGCCGTCATCAAAGGCGTGCGGCTCAACCGCGCGCACACCGTGGCGCGCATCCGCATCGCCTGCCCGCGCCGCTCGCCGGCCGTCTGCGCGACGCGCGTCTCCGCGAAGCTCGGCGGGCGCAAGGCCGCGACGGCCAAGCGCGTGCGGATCGCGCCCGGCAAGACGAAGCTCGTGCGGCTGCGGACCGTCCGCACGGCGCGCGCGAGCATCGCCGGCAAGGGCGGCTGGCTGCGCGTGACCGTCACGACGACGTTCGGCCCGCACCACTACGCGTCGAAGAAGGCGCTGCGGATCGCGCCGCCGCGGCGGCACTGAGCGCGCAGCGGCCGGCCGCCCCGCCTACGCGGCGGGGCGGCCGGTCGCCGGCTCGGCGAACAGCTCGCGCTCCAGCCGCGTCAGCCCGGCGACGTCGTGCACGTCGCCCTCCAGCAGCGGCACGCGCAGCAGCGGCACGCCGTCGCCGAGCTGCTCGGCCAGGTGCGCGACCCCGGCGGCGTCGCGGCGTGCGAGCGCGTGCGCGTCGTGGAAGGTGGCGGCGACGCGCTCGGCCAGCGCCTGCGAGAGCCCCGCCTCCGCCACGAGCCGTGCCGGCAGCACGTCGGCCTCGACGTCCCCCAGCGCGTCGGTGCGCATGCGGTTCACGATCGCGCCACCGAGCGTCATGCCCGTCTCGCGCAGCCGCCGCTGGAAGAACAGCGCCTCGTCGATCGGCTCGCGCTCGGGCGAGGTCACGAGCAGGAACGTCGTCGCCGGCTCGCGCAGCAGCGCCTCGACCTGGCTCGCGCGCGTGCGAAACCCGCCCAGCAGCCCGCCCAGCAGCGTGAAGAACTCCGTCAGGTCCGCCAGCAGGTCGGCGCCCGTGACGCGGCGCAGCAGCCCGAGCACGAGCCCGGTCCCACGCCCGACCAGCCGCAGCCCCGCGCCGCCGGGGCGCAGCAGCAGCGCCAGCGCGCGGCCTTCGAGCAAGTGCAGCAGCCGATCCGGCGCGTCGAGGAAGTCGAGCGCGTTGCGCGAGGGCGGCGTGTCGAGCACGAGCAGGTCGTAGCCGCCCTCCTGCGCCAGCTCCGCGAGCTTCGCGACCGCGGTGAACTCCTGCGAGCCGGCGATCGCGTCCGACAGCTCGCGATAGACGCGGTTGGCGAGGATCTGCTCGCGCGTGCGCGCGTCGGGCGCGAGCCGCACGATCAGCTCGTCGAACGTAGGTTTGGGGTCGAGCGTCATCGCCCACAGCTCGCCGTCCAGCTCGAGCGCGACGCGGTGGGGCGTGCCGCCGAGCGCGTCGAGCCCGAGCGCGTTGGCGAGCCGCTGCGCGGGATCGATCGTGATCACCGCGACTTTCAGCCCGCGCGCCGCCATCCCGAGCGCGACGGCGGCCGACGTCGTCGTCTTGCCGACGCCGCCGGAACCGGCGACGACGCAGACGCGCGTCCCGTGCAGCAGCGCCTCGACGTTCACAGCAGTGGCTCCAGCAGCTCGACCAGCGGCGCCAAGGCAGCGGCGTCGAGCAGCGGCGCCGTCAGCTGCGGCAGTGCCAGCGGCGTGCGCGCGAGACCGTCGGCCAGGCGCGCGAGCTGCTCCTGTTGGAGCGCCGCGCGCGCGTGCTCGGCGTGGGCGGCGGCGAGCGCCGCGTGCACGAGCGGATCCTCCGCGCGCGCCAGCGCGTTCGCGACGCTCTGCGCCTGCCGCGGGCCGATCCGCGACGGCGCGCACGCGTTCGCGACGACGGCCGCGAGCTCGATCCCCAGCTCCTCGAGCAGGCGCGCGCGCAGGAGCAGCGTCTCGTTGACCGGCATCTCCTCAAGCAGCGCGACCGCGAGGATCGCCGTCTGCGCCGGGTCGCGCAAGAAGGCGTCGATCGTCTCGCCCTGGTGGGCGATCGGGCCCACGCGCGCGATCTGCGCGAACGTGCGCGGCGTGCGCAGCGCGCCGAGCGCGTGGCCGGTCGCGGGCGCGTCGACGATCACGAGGTCGTAGGGGCGCCCCCCGGGCACGCGCCGCTCGTCCTGCGCCAGCTCCCAGGCCTTGCCGATCGCGATCAGCTCGCGCATCCCCGGCGTCGCGGCCGCAAAGGTCTGGAAGGCGCGCGAGCTTGCCAGCACGCCGCCGAGCCGCCCGGCGCGCTCGTGCAGGTACTCCTCGATCGCGCGCGGCACGTCGACCGACAGCGCGTAGAGCCCGTCGGCAAGCGCCTGCTCCTCGCCCGCTGCCGCAGGCAGCCCGAACGCCTGCGCCGCGCGCGCCTGCCCGCTCAGCTCGGCGACGATCGTGCGCAGCCCGCGTCGCGACGCCGCGAGCCCGAGCGCGAGCGCGACGGTCGACTTGCCGACGCCGCCCTTGCCGGTCACGAACAGCAGCCGCTTGTCGGAGAGCCCGGGCACGCGCGCTTGAGCCTAGTGTGCATAACCAGGAGGAATCGCCGCCGGGGCTGCGAATACAGGCGCGTATGGTTTCTCGACCGCATCGGAGAGCGCTGTGAGCTCCACGGCCAAGGTGATCGCATTCGCCAACCAGAAGGGCGGCGTCGCGAAGACCACCACCACGCTGAACCTCGCTGTGGCCTTCGCGGAAGAGGGCCATCGCGTGCTGTGCTGCGACATGGACCCGCAGGGCAACCTGACGATGTCGCAGGGGATCGACCCCGACACGGTCGAGACCTCGATGTACGACGTGCTCGTGCATCACACCTCGATCCGCGAGGCGATCCGCAAGCGCGAGATCGACATCGCCTGCTCCTCGATCGACCTGGCCGGCGCGGAGATCGCGATGGCCGCGCAGATCGGCCGCGAGCGATCCCTCCAGAAGGCCTTCAAGGCGATCGAGGAGGACTACGACTTCATCTTCATCGACACGCCGCCGAGCCTCGGGCTGCTGACGATCAACGCGCTGACGGCCGCGCACAAGGTGATCGTCCCCGTGCAGTGCGAGTATCTGTCGATGCGTGGCCTCATCCAGCTCCAGAACACGCTCTCGATGATTCGCGAGAACCTCAATCCAGAGGTCGAGATCGAGGGCATCCTGCCGACGCTGTTCGACACGCGCACGCTCCACGCCAAGGAGGCGATCGAGATCCTCGAGGAGAACTTCGGGGATCGCGTGTTCGCGTCGCGGATCAAGAAGACGGTCCGCTTCGCCGAGGCCCCCGTCAAGGGCATGTCGGTCCTGAAGTACGACCCCGACGGCATGGCCGCCCACTCGTACCGGATGCTGGCGAAGGAGGTCCTCGGCAATGGCAAGCGGTAAGCGTGCAAGCATGAGGGAGGGTCCGCTCGCGGCGCTCTTCCGCAAGACGGATGAGGACGCACCGGAGGGCGAGGCCACGCCGGCCGCGCCCGCGCCCGCCGAGAGCGAGGCGCCGCACCCGTCGCTGCGCGCCGACGCGCCCGCCGCCCCGGCCGAGCCGGAGGTCGCGATCCCGACGCCGCAGGAGCGGCTGCGGCAGGCCTTCTCCGCCGACATCCCGGAGAACATCCTCGAGCCGGTGCGCCCGCGCGAGCTGTACGCGCGCTCGGACGAGCAGATCCCCCGCCGCGCCCCCGGGCTCGGCCCGGTGCTGCGCGTCGTCGGCGTCGGCGGCGCCGGCGTCAACGCCGTGAACCGCATGATCGAGGCGGAGGTCGCGGGCGTCGAGTTCATCGCCGTCAACACCGACCAGCAGTCCCTGCAGCAGTCCGGCGCGCACCTGACGGTCTCGATTGGCGAGGAGCTCACGCGTGGGCTCGGCTCCGGCTCGGACCCGCTGGTCGGGCGCCGTGCGGCGATGGAGGAGTACGACCGCATCAAGTCGCTGCTCAAGGGCTCGGACATGATCTTCATCACCGCCGGAGCGGGCGGAGGCACCGGCACGGGCGCTGCGCCCGTCGTCGCGCGCATCGCCCGCGAGGTCGGTGCCCTGACGGTCGGGATCGTCACGAAGCCGTTCGGCTTCGAGGGCTCCCGCCGCCGCGACCAGGGCGACGACGGCGTCGCCGCGCTCGCGGAGGAGGTCGACACGCTGATCGTCGTCCCGAACGACCGCCTGCTGTCGGTGCTCGACCGCGGCACCTCGATGGTCGACGCCTTCCGCGTCGCCGACGACGTGCTGCGCCAGGGCGTGCAGGGGATCTCGGACCTCGTGACGCTGCCGGGCCTGATCAACCTCGACTTCGCCGACGTGCGCACGATCATGGCCGACGCGGGCAACGCCCTGCTCGGGATCGGCATGGGGATCGGCGAGCGCCGCGCGATCGACGCGGCCGAGCAGGCCGTGGCGTCGCCGTTGCTGGAGACGAGCATGGAGGGCGCGCGCTCGATCCTGCTGTCGATCACCGGTGGCGCGAACCTGTCGCTGTGGGAGGTCAACGAGGCCGCGAAGGCGGTCTCCGAGGCGGCCCATCCGGACGCGAACATCATCTTCGGCGCGATGGTCGACGAGAAGCTCGACGACCAGGTGTGGGTGACGGTCGTCGCGACCGGCTACGGCGAGCAGCGCGCTCGCCGCGCCGCGCGTGACGAGATGGACGCCGCGGGCCTGCGCCCGCCGCTGCGCGAGCCGATCGGCGAGCCGCGCGTCGCGCGCACCAGCTCCTCGATGCGTCAGCGCGGCGAGCTCGACGTGCCCGAGTTCATCCCGCGCCGCTAGGAGGGTCTGGCGAGACCCTGGCGAGTGGCTGGCGGATGGGCGACCAAGCGGGGCAAGGACGCAGGGAGGCGGCAAGAGCAGCGCTCTTGCGCCGACCGAGGACGCAGCATCCGCGCAGGTCGACCGCCGCCAGACGCCGCAGGGGTTTCGCCAGACCCTCCTGATCGCCCGCCGCATATCCTCCCGGCCGTGACCGAGCGCACGGCCGGAGTCGTCGCCGCCGGCCATCCGCTCAGCGCGGAGGCCGGTGCCGCCGTGCTGCGCGCCGGCGGCAACGCGGTCGACGCGGCGCTCGCGGCGCTGCTCGCGGCCTTCTCGGCCGAGCCGCTGCTGACCGGCTTCGGCGCGGGCGGCTACATGCTCGTGGTCCCGGGCGGCTCGGGGCTGTGGGCCTCGCGGCCGGATCCGCTCGTGCTGGACTTCTTCGTCGAGGTGCCGGGCCGCGGCGCAGATCTCGCGCGTCGCGCCGAGCTGGTGCCGGTCGACGTCTCCTTCGGCGACGCGGCGCAGGTCTTCAACGTCGGCGCCGCCTCCGTCGGCACGTACGGGATGGCGCACGGCATCTGCGCCGCCGCCGAGCGCTTCGGGCGCATCCCGCTCGCCGAGCTGGTGGCGCCGGCGGCCGCGCTCGCGCGCGACGGCGTGGAGCTGAACGCGGAGCAGGCGTACGTGACCGAGATCCTCGAAGGGATCGTCACGCTCACGCCGGCCTGCGCGGAGATCTTCGCGCCCGGCGGACGGCTCGCGCGCGAGGGCGAGCGGATCCGCCAGCCCGAGCTGGGCGACGCGATCGAGCGGCTCGGGGCGGAGGGCGCGCGGCCCTTCTACGAGGGCGAGATCGCCGCGGCCGTGCTGACGGAGCTGGCCGAGCAGGGCGGGCTGCTGACGGCCGCCGACCTGGCCGCGTACGCGACGGTCGAGCGCGTGCCCATGCGGGCGCGCTACCGCGGCCGCGAGGTGCTGACGAACCCGCCTCCGTCGGCCGGCGGGACGCTGATCGCCTACGCGCTCGGCCTGCTCGACCGCCGGCCGGCGCCGCCCTCGACGGCCGCGCTCGTGGCGGCGATGGACGCGACCCAGCGCGAGCGCACGCCCGACTTCCTCGAAGGCCTCGCGAAGCCCGGCTTCGCGGAGCGCTTCTTCGCCTCGCGACTCGGCTCCACCACGCACATCGCGGTGCTCGACGCGGCCGGCGGCGCGTGCAGCGTGACGTCGTCCAACGGCGAGGGCGCGGGGATCGTCGTGCCTGGCACGGGCATCCATCTCAACAACATGCTGGGCGAGCACGACCTCAACCCGCTCGGCTTCCATCGCTTTCCGCCCGGGCGGCGCCTGCCGAGCATGATGGCGCCGACCGCCGTGCTGCGCGAC
This sequence comes from uncultured Actinomycetes bacterium, assembly GCA_963746145.1. Lineage (GTDB taxonomy): Bacteria > Actinomycetota > Thermoleophilia > Solirubrobacterales > Solirubrobacteraceae > Conexibacter. The sequence continues at coordinate 2,547,918 of CAVVAC010000003.1, read as the reverse complement.
GGCGTGCCCGAACTGGTGCTCGGCAGCGCCGGCTCCAACCGCATCCGCTCGGCGATCCTGCAGACGATCGTCGCCGCGGTCGACCACGGGATGGGCGCGGAGGCGGCGGTGCGGGCGCCGCGGGTGCACTCCGAGGACGGCGTGCTCTACGCCGAGCCCGGCGCCGACGTCGAGGCACTTGCGGAGGAGGGGCGCGACATCGCGCGCTTCCGCGCCCTGAACCTCTTCTTCGGCGGCGTGCAGGCGGTCGAGCGCGACCCTTCGACCGGCGCGCTCGCCGGCGCCGGCGACCCGCGCCGCGGCGGCGCGGCGGTGCTCGCGTGAGGCGGCTCGGCGGCGTCTGCGCGCTGCTCGCGGCCGTCGCGCTGAGCGGCTGCGGCGCCGCCTATCCGGACATCTTCCTGCTGACGCGCAGCGGCTCGCTGCCGGGCGCGAAGCTGACGCTGCTCGTCAACGACGGCGGGACCGTGCAGTGCAACGGCGGCAAGGCGCGCCCGCTGCCCGACAAGCTGCTGCTCGACGCGCGCGAGCTCGACCGCAACCTGCTCGACGACCTGCACGCCGACCTCACGCTGCCGCGCCCCGCGAACGCGCTGCTGCGCTACCGCCTGCGCGACCAGGAGGGGACGGTCACGTTCAGCGACGTCGACGCCGGGCGCCACCACGAGCTCGGCCCTGTGATCGCGTTCGCGCGCACGGTCGCGCAGGACGTCTGCGGCCTGGCGCGCTGATCTGTGCGGAGAAATACATCGTGGACATGTATTTCTCCGCACAGATCAGGACGGCGCCGCGCCGCGCAGCAGCAGGTCGCAGTAGCCGTCGGCGATCTGCTCGGCGGAAAGGCGGCCGGGGGTGCGCAGCCACTGCGGCGTGTGGTTGACCATCCCGAGCAGCGCGCGCAGCGCGAGGCCGCGGTCGGCGAAGGCCATCGCGCCCGAGGCCTCACCGCGCGCGAGCACGTCGTCGAGCAGCTGCTCGAACGCCTTGCGCTGGCCGTGCACGGCGCGCCACTGCGGGTCGCGCTCGATCACGTGGCGCTCCTGCGCGAACACGAGCATGTGGTCGCGGTGTGTCTCGATGTGCGCGAGCCAGGCGCGCAGCAGCTCGCGCAGCTGCTCGGCCGGCGGCGACTCGCGCGCGAGCAGCGCGTGCGCCTGCTCCAGCAGCGGCTCCAGCAGCTCGTCGCAGATGCGCAGCAGCAGCTGCTCCTTGCTGCCGATGTAGTGGTAGAGGCCGCCGGCCGCGAGGCCCGTCGCCGCGGTCAGGTCGCTCATCGAGGTCGCCTGGTAGCCGCGCTCGGCGAACAGGCGGGCGGCGGTCGCGACGACCTCCTGCTGGCGGCGGTCGTAGCGCGCGCGCAGCGCCGGCCGCGTCGGCGGCGTCGGCGATGCCATCAGGTGAAGCGCACCTTGCCGTTCGAGCGCGCCCGCGCCTGGGCGCGCGTGACGAACTCCAGCCGCTTCATCGCGGCGCGGAAGAGGCGCGTGACGAGCGCCAGGCGGGCGTTCTCGGAGCGCAGGTCGAGCAGGCCCTGCTTGACGTCGAGGCCGAAGTCGATCGTGGCGGCCATGTCGTACGCGCTCATCTGCGCCAGCTCGTCCGGCTCGGGGCGGTTGTCGGTCGCGCGCTCGACCAGCTCGGCGTACAGCTCGCGCGCCAGCTCCACGACCGTGTCGTCGGGCTGCTCGTCGCGGTCGCCGAGGAACTCGACGGTGCCGGCCGGGTAGGGGAGACGGTCGAGCCGTTCGACGATCCGGAACGGCCGCGTGCCGCGCGTCAGCAGGTTCATGCGACCGTCCTCGTCGCGCTCGAGCACCTCGGTGATCTCGCACGCGCAGCCGATCTCACGCAGCCCGTCATCCGCCATCCAGACGATCCCGAACTCGCGCTCCCGCTCCAGGCACTCCTCCATCATCGTCTTGAAGCGCTCCTCGAAGATGTGCAGCGGCACGACCTCGCTCGGCAGCGCGACGACGCCGAGCGGGAAGAGCGGGAACTCCTGCGCGAGCGGATCGGTCATGCGGCAAGTCTACGAAGCAACCGCCGAGGGACGTGCGAGCGTATAGAGAGCGATGCCCTCGGCCGCGATCGTCTGGCTGCGCCGCGACCTGCGCCTGCACGACCACCCACCGCTCGTCGCGGCGTTGCGCGCGCACGAGCGCGTCGTGCCCGCGTTCGTGCTCGACCCGGCGCTGCTGCGCGGCCGCTTCGCCTCCGCGCCGCGGACGGCGTTCCTGCTCGACTGCCTGCGAGCGCTCGACGGCGAGCTGCGCGAGCGCGGCGGCGCGCTCGTGGTGCGCGAGGGCGAGCCGCTGCGCGCGCTGCTCGCGCTCGCCGCGGAGGTGCGCGCGAGCGCCGTCTACTGGGCCAGCGACGCGACGCCCTACGCGCTCGCGCGCGACCGCCGCGTGCGCGCCGGGCTGAGCGAGGCCGGGATCGAGGCGGTGCCGCGGCCAGGCAACTTCGTCGCCGACGTGAGCCACCCACGCACGCAGGGCGGCAAGCCGTTTACGGTCTTCACGCCCTTCCACCGCGTCTGGGAGGGCCTGGAGCGGCGGCCCGTGCATCGCGCGCCGGCGGATGTCCCGCTGCCGGCCAAGGTGCGGCGCGGGGCGCTGCCGTCGCCCGGCGGCGGCGATGCGCTGCGCGAGCGTGCCGTCGAGCCCGGCGAGTCCGCGGCACGGGCGGCGCTCCTGCACTTCCTCGATGCCGAGGTGAACAGCTACGACGAGCGCCACGACCGCCTCGCGGGCGGCACGTCCGTGCTCTCGCCGCACCTGCGCTTCGGCACGCTCTCCGCGCGCGAGGCGGAGGAGCGCGCCGCGCGCCGCGGCGGGGCCGGCGCGGCCGCGTTCGTGCGCCAGCTCGCGTGGCGGGACTTCTACGCGCACGTGCTGCTGCACACCCGCAGAACCGCGTGCGCGAGCACCAGGAGCGCATGCGCGCGCTCGCGTGGGACACGGACGGCGAGCTGCTCGCGGCCTGGCAGGAGGGTCGCACCGGCTATCCGCTCGTCGACGCCGGCATGCGCCAGCTGCGCGCGAGCGGCTGGATGCACAACCGCGCGCGGCTCATCGTCGGCTCGTTCCTGACGAAGGACCTGCAGCTCGACTGGCGCGCCGGCGAGGCCTGGTTCATGCGCTGGCTGCTCGACGGCGACGTCGCGCAGAACAACGGCAACTGGCAGTGGATCGCGTCCGTCGGCGTCGATCCGGCGCCCGTCTTCCGCCGCGTGCTGAACCCGACGCTGCAGCAGCAGCGCCACGACCCCGACGGCGAGTACGTCCGCCGCTGGGTGCCGGAGCTGCGCGGCGTGCCGGACGCGCACCTGGCCGAGCCGTGGCGGATGAGCGAGGAACAGCAGGCAGCCGCCGGCTGCCGCATCGGCGTCGACTACCCGGCGCCGATCGTCGAGCACGCGCACGAGCGCAAGCGCGCGCTGGCGCGCTACGCGGCGACGCGCTGAGTGTCACACCCACGCTCACCGTCTCGTCACAGTAGGCGAGACCATCCGAGCGGGGAGGACGTCATGACCGAGATCACCGTGGTGGGAGGCGGCATCGCCGGACTCGTCGCGAGCATCGCGTGCGCCGAGGGCGGCGCGCCCGTGCGGCTGCTGGAGGCGCACGCCGAGCTGGGCGGGCGCGGGCGCAGCACCGACGGCCCGTACGTGACGAACTTCGGCCCCCACGCCCTTTACAAGAACGGGGCGCTGTGGGCGTTCCTGCAGCAGCGCGGGCTGCTGCCGCCGGTCGCGCGGCCGGCGCTGGCCGCGCCGATCTTCTTCCGCATCGACGGGCGCCGCCGCCGCACGCTCCCGCTCGCGGCGCTGGCCGCGCTGCCGCGGTTGCGGGGCGAGGTGCCGGTCGACGTCGACTTCCGCACGTGGGTGACGGAGCGCGCGGGCGCGCGCGCGGCCGAGCTGCTGTCGCGCGCCGCGGGGGTCTTCACGTTCGACCACGACCCGGGTCGCCTGTCCGCCGCGTTCGTGTGGGAGCGCTTCCGCCAGGCGTTTCTCGACCTGCCGCCGCAGGCGCGCTTCCCGCGCGGTGGCTGGACGAGCGTGATCGACGCGCTCGCCGACGCCGCGCACCGCGCCGGCGTGCGGATCGAGACGGGCAGCACAGTCACGGAGCTGCCGCCCGCGCCGGCGATCGTGGCGACCGAGCTGGCCGCCGCGCGGCGCCTGCTCGGCGACGAGTCGCTGCGCTGGGAGGGTACGCGCACGCTCATGCTCGACCTCGGCCTGCGCAGGCGACGCGGCGACGCCTACGTCGTCTGGGACCTCGACGAGAGCGGCTGGGTCGAGCGCTACTCGGCGATGGACCGCACGCTCGCACCGGCCGGCGAGTCGCTGCTGCAGGCGCAGATCGGGTTGCGCCCGGGCGAGTCGGCGGAGCAGGGGGAGCGGCGCCTGGAGGCGCTCGTCACGCTCGGCTTCCGCGACTGGCAGGCGCGCACGACCTTCCGCCGCCGCATGCTGCTCGAGGACCGGGCCGGCGCCGTCGAGCTGCCCGGCGCCACCTGGCGCGACCGCCCCGCGATCGATCGCGGCGACGGGCTGTTCGTGTGCGGGGACATGGTCGCGGCGCCGGGGTTGCTGTCAGATCCGGTCGTGACGAGCGCGCTGGAGGCCGCGCAGGGGGCGCTCGCCTTCCGCGCTCAGCTGGGCTTGGTCGCCGACAGCAGCAGGTTGTAGAAGATCGCCGCCGGCAGCCGGCCCTCGAGCAGCCGCTCGTCGAGCTTCTGCAGCGTGAGGTAGCCGCGGTAGGCGTATTGGCGCCAGCCCCAGGGCACGTCGGTCGGCTCGGCGGTCGCCTCGAGCACGCGGTTGGTCCAGCCGAACCAGTTGGCGACGAGCTCCTCGCCGCTGACGCGCACGTCCGCGAAGCCCGCGCTGCGCACGTGCGCGGCGAGGTCGGACGGGGCGAAGGCGTGGATGTCGACGAAGCGCTCGAGCGCGTGGTCGGCGGCGTGCGGGTCGTGGCCGTTGCCATTGCCGGCGCTGCCGGCCGGGCGCGCGCCGATCGCGCGGCGCCACAGCGGCGCGACGGCCGCCGCGCCGCGCTTGGGCACCTGCGCAAGGCGGTCGCCGTAGCGCGAGGGCTCGCCCGCGAAGACGACCGTCCCGCCGGGGCGCAGCACGCGCGCGAACTCGCCGAAGGCGCGATCGAGGTCGGGGATGTGATGCAGGATCGCGTGGCCCAGCACGAGGTCGAACGAGCCGTCCTCGAACGGCAGCGTCTCGGCGTCGGTCGCGACCGTCTCGACCGCCAGCCCGAGCCGCTCCGCGTTGCCGGCGAGCGTCGCCAGCATCCCCGGCGAGATGTCGGTGCAGACGGCCTCGCGCACGACGCCCGCCTGCATCAGGTTGAGCGTGAAGTAGCCGGTGCCGGAACCGATCTCCAGCGAGCGCTCGAACGTCGTCGCGCGCGGGTCGTGCCCGAGCGCCTTGCGCAGCTTCATCAGCACCTGCTGCTGGCCCGGCTCGCCGAAGTCGATCCCCCATTTGGCGTCGTAGCTGTCGGCCGCGACGTCGTGGTAACGAGCGTTGACGTCGCGGATCTCGTCGTCGGTGCGTGGAGCCTCCATGCGGCGCGGCACTCTACTGTGTCGGCCCTCATGGGAGTGCCATTCCGTTTCGGTGAATCGCACTTCCCCGGACCCTTGCCGTATAGGGGCCTTCCCCGGAGCAAGCTTGGGGGATGCCCAGATATGGACTTGATCGGGGAACCAGTCCGGTGGCTGGTCGAACATGGGCCGGTCGTTCTGGTCGGACATCAGTACCACTCTCCGCGTCCGGTGCGCTGGGCGAAGATCGCGAGTATCTTGATACGACCGTCCGCCAGGGTGTCGATCTCCACGCGGTCGAGCACTGTCAAGCCTAGGAAAAGAATCGGCTTTCCTAATGCGTCTACGTTTACGTACGGGGCGGTAGTGCAACAGGCGGGGTAATTTTGCGAAGTGGTACGAAGCCCACAGGAAGGCCCCGGCATTGCCGGAGCCTCCTATAAGCGGATGACTGCGCGAATGCCTCTACGCTTCGATGGCTAGCATATAACCCCTGTGACTGCCGGTTCCCAGTATTTTATTCCCCACGGCGATATGGGTACTCCCTTGCCGGGAATTTCGACCCACCGTTCACTGAGGTTGTAGAAGCTACGAAGGTTTGGGTTCCCAGCGTGTTCTTTGCATCTTGTGTCCCATGCGGGCCACCAAGAGAACTGGCCTTCAAAGTTGAGATGTGACCAGGCGCATATCTGGCCCGATGAACATTGTTCTCTGCCGGCAGATGCCGTCGGGGTCGCGACAAACATGGCGATGGCGAGCAATGCGAGCGCGACAAGCGCGCTCAGGGACACCTTCCGCGAAGTCGGAACGGTATGCATGTTACCTCCATTGTAGGTGTGAATCCGTACGTTGCGCTTGCGCGCACAAGCTGAGTCTGCGGCCTCAAAAGCAGATTAGTCCGGTTATTGAAGGTTCTCCCGCGGTGAGATATATCGCGACACCCGACGGTATGGACTGTCGTCCGGGTATAGATATGCTCTTGTTCGTGTAGTTGGCTACAGAACGAACTGAGGGGATGCCCACGTGGAAGGTACAACCACTGTTCGGAGCAAATGCTGAAAACGTGCCTTGCCATCCAGATAATGACCAAATGCATGCACTGCCTGATGTGCACTGGCTCAATGCGGCTGACGCCTTCGGTGTGGCGACGAACATGGGGATGGCGAGCAATGCGAGCGCTACCAGCGCTCCCAGGAACGCTTTCCGTGAAGCCGAAACGATATGCATGTATGAACCTCCCGTTGGGATTGGGTTGACAATTAGGCATACGGATATGCACCCGGCGCCGTCGTCCTGCACTGCCGCGACAGCTCCCCCTGTCCGGGCAAAACTTTCTTCCGTATTCCGCCGACGACGCTACCAAATAACGGTGTAGAGCCGGGGAGGCGGTGTCGGCTTCCGAACATGGAAAGCCGCTGTGATCCTGGCGCGCAGCGCGTAAGGCGTCTCTGGGAATACGGCAGATACGAATACCCAGTTCTGTTAGAGGAGAGCGGGAGAGCGGACGCTACGCGTCAGGGCAGCGCGGACGATTCTCGCCGCCTCTAGGGACGCTTGGGTCGCTTGCCCTCCTTCCACTTCCTAGGTGCCGGAGGCTCTATCGTCAGCTCCGACGCACTGTTCCACGCTCGCCGAACAGGACCGCCACTCTTGGAGACCGCATACGTCCAGTCGAACCAGCCCGACGGCGTGCCGCCGCTGTCGCTCACGGGCGAGCGCACGCTGCCGGACGTGCCGGAGGAGAACTACTGGTACCGGCGGCATCTCGCCGTCTACGAGTGGATCGGCGCGCGTGTCGCGGGCAAGCGCGCGATCGACATGGCCTGCGGCGAGGGCTACGGCTCCGAGGTGCTCTCGCGCAGCGCCGCGTCCGTCGTCGGCGTCGACGCCAACCCGGAAGCGCACGAGCACGCGCGGCTGCGGTACGTCCGCGCCAACCTGCGCTTCGAGCGCGATCTCGTCGAGACCTTCAACGAGGAGTGCGACGCGGTCGTCTTCCTGCAGACGATCGAGCACGTGCAGGACGCGGACGCGATCCTCGAGCACTTCAAGTCGCTGCTCGCGCCGGGCGGCGTCGTCTACGTCACGACCCCGAACCTGCTGACGCTCGCCCCGCCCGGGGCGCAGAAGTCCGACAACCCGTGGCACGTCAAGGAGTACCGCGCGGAGGAGTTCCGCGCGCTCTGCGCGGCGCACTTCGACAGCGTCGAGCTGCTCGGGCTCTTCCACGCGCGCAAGCTGCGCGCGCACGAGCTGGCGCTCAAGCTCGGCTGGGACGCCGTGCACAAGCGGCTGCGCCTGACGAAGCCGTTCTACGACCGCTTCACGCCCGCGATCGCCGCCTCCGACTTCGCGTTGATCGGATCCCCGGCCGCCCATCTCGACCGGGCGCTGGACTTCCTGGCAGTCTGCCGCGCGTGAATCGCGACGATCGCGGCGAGCTCGCGCTCGTCCTGCACACGCACATGCCCTACGTCGAGGGCTACGGCACCTGGCCGTTCGGCGAGGAGTGGCTGTGGGAGGCGATCGCGACCTGCTACCTGCCGCTGCTCGGCGTGCTGGAGCGGCACGGCGCCCCGCTGACGCTCTCGCTCACGCCGGTGCTGTGCGACCAGCTCGCCGCGGGGCGGGCGGGGCCGGTTCGGGAGCGCTTCACGCGCTTCCTGCGCGAGGTGCGGCGCGAGACGCACGCGATCGACATAGCCGGCTGCCGCGACAGCGGCAAGGAGGCGTTCGCGCGCGAGCTGGAGCGGGCCGCGGGCGACTACGAGCGCGCGCTGGAGCGCTTCGAGGCGCTCGACGGCGACCTGCTCGGCGCGCTCGCCCCGCACGCCAGCTGGACCTCCTCCGCGACCCACGCGGTGCTGCCGCTGCTCGCGACCGATGCGGGCGTGCACCTCCAGGTCGAGGGCGGGATCGCCTCGCACCGCGCGCGCTTCGGCGCGTGGGCGGGCGGCTTCTGGCTGCCCGAGTGCGCGCACGCGACCTGGCTCGACCCGCTGCTGGAGGACGCGGGCGTGCACGCCACCTGCGTCGACCTCACCGACGTGCTCGGGCACGGCTCGCCCGCGCAGCTGACGCCGCTGGCGAGCGCCGACGGGCCGCTGCTCGTGCCGATCGACCGCGCGCTGATGGAGCTGGTGTGGAGCGACGGCGGCTATCCGGCGCACCCCGTCTACCGCGACTACCACGCGTTCACCGTCCACCACCACCGCGTCTGGCGCAACGATGGCGGCACGTATGACCACGCGGCCGCGCTGGCGCAGGCGCGCGCGCACGCCGCCGACTTCGTCGCGCGCGCGATCGCCCGACTCGACGAGGGCGCCCGCACGCTCGGGCGCCCCGCGCTGGCGGTCTGCGCGCTCGACACCGAGCTGCTCGGCCACTGGTGGTACGAGGGGGTCTCCTGGCTCGCGGCCGTGCTGGAGGAGGCCGAGCGCCAGGGGCTCGCGCTCGCGCCGCTCGACGCGGCGCTGCCGCGCCACGACGCCCGGCCCGCGCCGGCGACGCTCCCCACGACCACCTGGGGCACGCCGCGCGACCTCTCGACCTGGTCGGGCCCGCAGGTCGCGCAGCTCGCCTGGCAGGCGCGCGCGGCCGAGCTGCAGGCGCTCGGCGGGGGCCGGCGGGGCAGGCGGGGGCCGAGTCCGCTCGCGCAGCGCGAGCTGCTGCTGTTGCAGTCCAGCGACTGGGCGTTCCAGGTCACGCGCGAGCTGGCGGGCGGCTATCCGCAGGAGCGTGCGGAGGGCCATCGCGCGGCGCTGGTCGCGGCGCTGGAGCGGTAGCGCGCGGCAGCCCGATTCACCTTGGTACGGTAGATCGCCGTCAGGGGGTCCGGGGGGAGGAGGCGTGATGAGGCGTGCCATGGCTGCGCGGCCGCTCGCGCCGAGCGACCTCGCGTGGCTGCTGCTGCTGCCTGCGGTCGCGATCGCGGTACCGCTCGTCGCGCTGCTCGCGCGCCCGCTCGGACACCTCGCCTTCGCGGCGCCGCCGTTCCACTACTGGGCGCCCGAACTGATCGTGCGCAAGGCGTCGGTCCAGGCCGGCTACCTGCTGACGGTCGGCTGCGCCTGCGCCTATGCGGCGGCGATCGTGCTCGCGCGCGGCGGCGAGCGGCTGGCGCGCCTGCGCGGCCGGCGCGCGATCGTCGCCGTCAGCCAGCTGCTGACGGTCGCGCTCCTCGTGCTGTGCTGGATCGAGCAGCGCCACGTCAGACCGGCCGGGCAGACCTGGCTCTTCTTCACGCGCACCACGATCCTCGTGGCGGCGGGACTCGCGCTCGCGACGGTGGCGGTCGCGCGCTTCGCGCCGCGGCCCGTGCTGCGCGTCGGGCGCCCCGAGCGCGCCGCCTGCTTCCTCGCCGCGCTCGCGCTGACGGCGGCGTGGCTGGCGCCCGCGGTCGCGACCGACAGCAGCATCGGCTTTGCGCCCGGCGAAGTCGTCTATCTCGCCCGCTTCGCGTTCGACGAGGCGACCTCGGTCCTCAACGGCCGCTCGCCGCTGGTGGACATGGCCTCCTACGCGACCCTGTGGCCGTACGTCACGGCGCTGCCGCTGTGGCTGGCGAACGGCTCCTACGCCGCCTTCTCGCTGCTGATGTCGGCGATCAGCGCGGCCGGCCTGCTCGCGATCTACGCCGTGCTGCGGCGCGTCGCCGGACGGCCGCTGGCGGCGCTCGCGCTGTACGCGCCCTTCCTCGCCACGAGCCTCTTCGTCAAGGGCCTGATGTTCACCGCCTACGGCGAAGTGCGCTACTTCCCGGGCGACTACTTCGGCGTCTTCCCGCTGCGCTACGCGGGCCCGTACCTGCTCGCGTGGCTGACGGCGCGCCAGCTCGACGCCCCCGTCCAGCGGCAGCGCTCGCTCGCGCTGCTGTTCGCGGCGGCGACGCTCGTCGCGCTCGACAACCTCGACTTCGGCGTCCCCGCGCTCGCCGCGACGCTCGCGGCGCTGCTGTGCGCGCGGCGCCCACCGCTGGGCGTGCTCGCGCGCGCCGTGGGCGCCGGCGCGCTCGCGGCGCTGGCGCTCGTGACGGCGCTGACGCTGGTGCGCGCCGGCTCGCTGCCGCAGCTCGGCCTGCTGCTGCGCTACGGACGCACGTTCTCGCTCGGCGGCTACAGCAACCTCGCGCTGCCGGGCCTCGGCTTGCACCTGGTCGTGACCGCCACGTTCGTCGCGGCGCTCGCGGTCGCGGCGGTGCGCACGCGCGCGCAGGCGCCCGCGCACACGCTCACCGGCATGCTCGCGTGGAGCGGGCTGTTCGGGCTCGGCGCGAGCGTCTACTACTACGCCTATCGCTCGCACCCGATCGTGCTGATCGATCTCTTCTCGATGTGGACGTTCGCGCTCGCTCTGCTCGTGATCGTCGTGCTGCGCGACGAGCGGCTGCGCCGCGGCTGGCCCGCGCTGCCGCAGCTGGCGGTGCTGCTCGGCTTCGGGCTCGCCGTCTGCTCGCTGGCGCAGCGGCCGCATCCGCACCAGGACCTGCGCCGGATCGCGGCCGACGCAGGCACGCGGCCGATGTTCCTACCGCAGCTGCTCGCGACGGTCGCGAGCGCGACGCGTCCCGGCGAGCGCGTCGCGATCCTCGACGCGCTCGGGCACCGCATCGCGCGCGAAGCCGGCGTCGTCGACGTCGCGCCCTACACGGGCCTGGAGCAGATGGCCACTGGCGAGCAGATGGACGACGTCGTGACGCTGCTCGCGCACGAAGGCGGCCGGCGCGTGTTCGTGCCGACGACGGTTCCGGGGATCCCGCCGACGATCGTGCGCGGAGCTCGTGCGACGCTCGCGCAGCACGGCTTCCGCGTCGCGCGGCGCTGGGCGGAAGGCGTCGAGCTGGTCGCGCCGCGCCGCTAGCGGGCGCGGGGGCGATCCGTCCGTTCTAGACTCCCCGCGGCCGCTGCTTGGCCCCGCAGCCAATCCCCATGGCCTCCACTCGCCTCCTGATCCTCTCCTGGGAGTACCCGCCGCTGATCGAGGGCGGGCTGGCGCGGCATGTGCGCAAGCTGTCCGAGCAGCTCGTGCGCCAGGATGTCGAGGTGCACGTGCTGACCCGCGGCGATGGCGCGATGGCGCCCGAGCAGCAGCAGGGCGGCGTGCACGTGCACCGCGTGCCGGAGCCGCGCAAGCCGGGCGACCTGACCGAGTTCGTCGCCTGGATCGAGCACATGAACGCGGACATGCTCGCGGCCGGGATCGAGCTCGGCGAGCGCTTCGAGTTCGACCTCGTGCACGGCCACGACTGGCTCGTCGCGACCGCCGGGGACGAGCTCGCGCGGCGGCTGGAGTGCCCGTGGGTCGTGACGATCCACGCGACCGAGTACGGGCGCCACCAGGGCTGGGTCGACAAGCACCCGCAATCGCACATCCACGGCGTCGAGACGTGGATGGCCAACCAGGCCGACGCGGTCATCACCTGCTCGCACTACATGCGCGACCACGTCGCCGACATCTACGGGCTCGACGAGGCGGGCGTGGCGGTGATCCCGAACGGGATCGACCCGCTCGACCTGCAGCCGGTCGAAGATCTCGACGCGCTGCGCGCGCGCTTCGCCGCGCCGCACGAGCGGCTCGTGCTGCTGGTCGGCCGGCTCGTCTACGAGAAGGGCTTCCAGATCGCGCTCGAAGCGCTGCCCGGCGTGATCGAACGGCTCGGCGACGTGCGCTTTCTGGTCGCCGGCTCGGGCACCGCGGAGGCGGAGCTGCGGGCGCAGGCCGAGACGCTCGGGCTCGCGCAGCACGGCACCTTCATGGGCTGGATCGGCGACGACGTGCTGCACTCGCTCTACCGCATCGCCGACCTGACGGTGGTGCCGTCGATCTACGAGCCGTTCGGGCTCGTCGCGCTGGAGGCGATGGCCTCCGGCTGCCCCTGCATCGTGGCCGACACCGGCGGCCTGCGCGAGGTCGTGCCGAACGAGCAGGTCGGTCTGCGCTTCCAGTCGCGCGACCCCGCCTCGCTCGCCGAGATGATGGAGCGCGTGCTGTCCGACGAGGCGCTGCGCACGCGCCTCGTGGCCGAGGCGAGCGAGCACGTGCTGCGCTTCGACTGGGCCGACATCGCCCGCCAGACCGCCGAGATCTACGGCGAGCTGCGGCGACTGACCGTCTGACGGATGGACACTTAGTCGCGCTGAGCGCGATCAGATGTCCATCGCGCGCGCCGCATCCTCCAAACGATCGTCGCCCCAGAACGGCGTCGAGCCCACGACCACCGTCGGGACGCCGCGCACGCCGAGCGCGACCGCGGCCTCGGTGCGGGCACGGAGCGCCGCCTTGACCTCGACAGTGGCCGCGGCCGCCAGCAGCGCGTCCCCCTCGATGCCGGCCGTAGACGCCGCATCCGCCACCGCCGCCGGGTCGCCGAGGTCGCGGCCGAGGAGGAAGGACGCCCGCAGCGCCGCCAGCAGAAACGTCCGGCCGGCGCCGCGCTGCGCCGCAGCCTCCGCCGCCCGCATCGCCAGCAGCATGTCGCCCGGCCACGGCTCCGGCCAGCGCACCGGCCCCAGCCCGTACTCCGCGGCCCGCCGCTCGACCTCCTCGACCCCGAGCGGCCGCGCCTCCGTCAGCGCCCACGAGCCGCCGCCGGTCGCGCGGAAGATGCCGCCGAGCAGCACCGGCTCCCAGACGGGCGCCATCGGCAGCACCCGCTCGACCCGCTCCGCGGCCAGCCACGCGTAGGGCGAGCCGACGTCGAGGAAGAAGCGCGGCCGCCCGCCCGTCATCGGCTCAGTCGATCAGCCGCTTGCGCAGGCGTGCGATCGCGAGCCGCCATAGCGCGAGCCCGAAGGCCGTCAGCACCGCGAGATGGACGAGGTCGGGCAGCGGGTCGACGCCGAAGACGACCGCGTCGCGCACCAGCTGCACGCAGTGGTAGAGCGGGTTGACGCGCGCGATCCACTCGATCCCCGCAGGGAAGCTGGAGATCGGGAAGAACGTTCCCGCCGTCAGGAACATCGGCGTGAGGATCCCGCTCGTGACGTAGCTGAAGTTGTCGATCGACTGCGCGCTGGCGGCGAGCGTCACGCCGAACGCGACGAACGCGCAGCCGGTCACGAAGCAGATCAGCGGCACCAGCACGGCCGTCGGCTTGGGGTCCAGCCCGAACGCGATCGCGACGAGCAGCGGTGCGTTGCCGTAGATGGCGGCGCGCAGCCCGATCCAGAGGATCTCCGCGCTGACGATCTCGTCGACGTCGACGGGCGCGGCCAGGAACGCGTCGTAGGTGCGCTGGAAGCGGTACTTCAGGAACGTCCCGTACATCCCCGGGAAGGCCGAGGAGAACAGCACCGCCGTGGCGACGATGCCGGTGCCGACGTACTGCTTGTAGTCGAGCCCGCCGACCGAGCTGATCAGCGCGCCGAAGCCGAAGCCGAACGCGAGCAGGTAGATCGTCGGCTCGACGATCGAGGAGAACGTCGTCGTCTTCCAGTTGCGCGTGAAGACGGTCGCGTCGCGGCTCATCACGCCGATCACGGCCGACGGCTCGATGCGGTGCAGGCGACGGCGGGTGCGCAGCGCGGTCACTCGATCTCCTCTCCGGTCAGCACGACGAAGGCGTCCTCGAGCGTCGCAGATCGCCGCACGCCCTCGGGCAGCGTGCCGTCATGGCGCTCGGCGTGGAGGATCGCGAGCGCGGGCCCGGAGCGCCGCATCGCCCAGCCGGCGGCCTCGCCCTGCGCGCGCAGCTGCTCCAGCCGCGCGGGTGGGCCGTAGACCTCGTGCGCCTCGCGCCCGGCATGCTCCAGCACCAGCTCCTGCGGGCGCCCGCGCGCGACGATGCGCCCGCGCGCCATCACCTCGACGGTGTCGGCGAGCCGCTCCGCCTCCTCGATGTAGTGCGTCGACATCAGCACCGTCGTGCCCTCGGCGCGCAGCGCGTCGATCAGCGACCACAGCTCCTGGCGCACCTGCGGGTCGAGCCCGACGGTCGGCTCGTCCAGCAGCACGAGCCGCGGGCGGTGCACGAGCCCGCGGGCGATCAGCAGCCGCCGGCGCATGCCGCCCGACAGCTCGTCGACCTTCGTGTCGGCGCGCTCGCTCAGGTTCGCGATCTGCAGCGCACGCTGGACGGCGGCCGCGCGCTCGGCGTGGGGGACGCGGTAGAGCCGCGCGAAGACGGTGAGGATCTGGCGGCAGGTCAGCTCGACGTCGAGGTTGTCGAGCTGCGGCACGACGCCCATCTCCGCACGCGCCTGCTTGGACTCGGCCGGCAGCCGGTAGCCGAGCACCTCGATCTCGCCCTCGTCGGCGATCGCCTGCGCGGTCAGCATCCGCATCGTCGTCGACTTGCCGGCGCCGTTGGGCCCGAGCAGGCCCATGCAGATCCCGCTCGGGACCTCGAGGTCGATGCCCGCGACGGCCGTGATCGCGCCGAAGCGCTTGACGACGCCGCGCAGCGAGATCGCCGGCGGGGCGGCGCTCACGCCCATCGCAGCCGCTCCGGCGCCTCGCGCATGCGCAGCACGCGCGCGGGCACGCCGCCCGCGACCGCGTTGGCGGGCACGTCCTTCGTGACGACCGCGCTGGTGCCGAGGATCGCGTTGTCGCCGACGCTGACGCCGCGCAGCACGCAGGCGCCGTAGCCGATCCAGACGTTGTGCCCGACGCGCACGTCGCGCTTGTAGATCCCCTGCAGGCGCACGGGCCGCTCGACCTCGACGGCTCCGTGGTCGAAGTCGATCAGCATCACGCGGTCGGCGACGATGCACTCGCGCCCGATCGAGACGTGCTGATACGCGGAGATCGTGCAGTCCTGCCCGAGCACGCTCTTGGCCCCGATCGAGACCTCGCCCTCGTGTGCGCGCACCTTCGTGCCGTGCCCGAGCCACGACCAGCGCCCCAGCACGACGCGCGCGTCGCGGCCGATCTCGAACTGCACGCCGCGGCAGACGAAGCAGATGCCGTCGGTCTGCAGCCGCCCGCGCCAGCGCAGCTTCAGCCAGGCCCAGCGCGCCAGCAGGATCGCGTAGTGGCGGTTGAGCATGCGGTTGGCGCGCATGAAGCGCAGCAGCGTCAGCGGCCCGCCGTGGCGCGGCGGCGGCGCGGCGCGCAGCGCGAGCACCGGCGCGTCGGTCGGCGGGGGGGCGAGCGCGGGCTCCACGGGCCGGATGGTAGTGGCCGGCGGGCATCGTCACGGCAGCGGGAGCGCCTGCCATGATTCGCCGCCGCATGGCTCCGGACGCCTCTCTCGCCGACCGCCTCGTCGCAGGCGACAAACGCGCGCTCGCGCGTGCGATCACGCTCGTGGAGGACGACCGGCCGGAGGGCTGGGCGCTCGTGCGCGAGGTCTTCCCGCACACCGGCAAGGCGTCCGTCGTCGGCTTCACGGGGCCGCCCGGCGTCGGCAAGTCGACGCTGCTGGCGGCGCTCACGAAGGCCGAGCGCGCGCGCGACCGGACCGTCGGCGTGCTGTCGATCGACCCCTCCTCGCCGTTCACGCAGGGGGCGCTGCTGGGCGACCGCATCCGCCTCGCCGAGCACTTCCTGGACGGCGGCGTCTTCATCCGCTCGATGGCCAACCGCGGCGCGCTCGGCGGGCTCTCGGAGGCCGCGCTGCAGGCGGCGCTGCTGATGGACGCGGCCGGGCGCGACGTCGTGCTCGTGGAGACCGTCGGCGTGGGGCAGGCGGAGGTCGACGTGATGGACCACGCGGACACGATCGTGCTCGTGCTGATGCCCGGATCGGGCGACTCGATCCAGGCGCTCAAGGCGGGCGTGATGGAGATCCCCGACGTGATCGTCGTCAACAAGGCCGACCATCCGCTGACGGACACGATGGTGCGCGAGATCCGCGGGGTGCTGTCGCTGGGTCCCACGGGCGGGAGCGACTCCTGGCGCGTCCCGATCGTCAAGACAGAGGCCGCCTTCGGCAAGGGGATCGAGGAGCTGCTCGAGCAGCTCGAGGCCCACCGTTTGCACATCGAGCAAGCGGGAACGTTGATCGAGCGCCGTCGCCGGAACCTCATGAATGAGGTAATCGCGATCGCGACCGCGCGCATGCGCCGCGAGCTGGAGGCCTCGATCCGCGAGGACCCGGCCGTGCAGCGATTGCTCGACGAGGTCTGCGCGCGCACGTTGGACCCCGCAAGCGCGGCGACGCAGATCCTCGCGCGCTAAGCGTCCGCTCGAAACCTGCACGCGGCTTTGCATGTGCGTGGGCTGATGGCGGGCGGACGCACGACGGACGCTGGACACGAAATTGTTTTCAAATGCAGGGGGTTTGGGTCTCGCGCCGAAAGTGCTGCATCTGCTGAATGAACCTCGATTCAGCTTGACCCTTGCGAAAGCTCCATCGGCATGCATAGACTCGCCCGCTAACGGTGAGAAAGGAGCTCTTGACCGTTGTGAGGAGATCTGAGGTCGCGTCGGCGCCGCTGGTTGGCGGAGGTGAGCTGGGCAGCATGGCGAAGCTGTACCGGTCGGTTCAGGTGTGGCCGAGGCCATTGCGGGCAAGAGTGATGACTGCCATTCACCACTCAAATGTCACTCACCATAAACTCAGCCATGCGGCCACGCCGCGCCGCCGCATTTGCGACGCGTGGCCAGTTCGCACGGGCCGGCCCGGCGGCAGGATGCGGCGCCGATGAGCAACGAGGTCGGTCGCCGGCTCGAGACGCGGACCACCACCACCGGGGTCCCTCCGGTGGCATCGCGCCGTGCGCGGGCCGGCGCGATCCGCCGCCGCGTGCTGACGTCGCAGATCACCGAGGCGCGCGGGCCCGAGGCGAGCTTGCGCCGCGACGCGCTCTACCGCCGCATGCTGCTGCTCGCCGACGTCGTCGCGATCGTCGGCGCGTTCGCGCTGACGGTCGGCACCTCGACGCGCGCGCTGCAGCTGACGTGGGCCAGCCTCGCGGGCGTCCCGACGCTGCTGATCGGCGCGAAGCTGTTCGGCCTCTACGACCGCGACGAGGCGCTGCTGCACAAGACGACGCTCGACGAGGCGCCGAAGCTGCTGCACGTCGCGACGCTCTGCACGCTCGTCGCGTGGCTCGCCGGCGGGCTGATCGTCGAGGGCGGCGCGCTGCTGCGGCGCGAGGTGCTGCTGTTGTGGCTCTCGCTGACGCTGCTGCTGATGCTGACGCGCGCGATCGCCCGCGCGATCGCGCTGCGGTGGGCGGACGCCGAGCGCTGCCTCTTCATCGGCGACGCCGAGTCCGCGCAGGCGATCCGTTGCAAGCTCACCCGCGACAGCGGGATCAAGGCCGAGCTGGTCGCCCACATCGACCTCGACAAGACGGCGCCCTGGTCGGCCGGCGCCTTCTCGACCTCGCGCCTGGCGGAGATCCGCGACCTCGCGCAGAAGCTCGACGTGCACCGCGCGATCGTCGCGCCGCGCAGCGCCGACGCTGGCGAGATGCTCGACCTCGTGCGCACGCTCAAGGCGGTCGGCGTGCGCGTGAGCGTGCTGCCGCGACTGCTCGAGGTCGTCGGCTCCTCGGTCGAGTTCGACGACCTGCACGGCGTGACCGTGATGGGCGTGCGGCGCTTCGACCTCAACTGCTCGTCGGCCGCCGTCAAGCGCGTCTTCGACGTGGTCGGCGCCTCGCTCGGGCTGCTCGCGACGGCGCCGCTGCTCGCGCTGATCGCGGTCGCGATCAAGCTCGACAGCCGCGGGCCGGTGTTCTTCCGCCAGCTGCGCGTCGGGCGCCACGGCCAGCGCTTCCACGTGCTGAAGTTCCGCACCATGGTCCCCGACGCCGAGGCGCTGAAGGACTCGCTGCGCGACCGCAACGAGGCCCAGGAAGGGCTCTTCAAGATCGCCGACGACCCGCGCGTCACGCGGCTCGGCCGGCTGCTGCGCGCGAGCGCCCTGGACGAGCTGCCGCAGCTGATCAACATCATCCGCGGCGAGATGAGCCTCGTCGGGCCACGGCCGCTGGTCGTCGAAGAGGACGTGCGCGTGGAGGGCTGGCACCGGCGGCGGCTGGAGCTGATGCCGGGCATGACGGGCCACTGGCAGATCCTCGGCCCGACGCGCGTGCCGCTGCGCGAGATGGTCGCGATCGACTACCTCTACGCCGCGAACTGGTCGCTCTGGACCGACGTCAAGATCCTGCTGCGGACGATCCCGCACGTGATCGGGCGCCGAGGGCTGTGAGCGACGTGCGCGCGGACGCGTGACGCACGCGCCGCCGGGCCCGCGGCGCGACCCGGCGATCTCGGTCGTCGTGCCCGCGTTCAACCGCGAGACCACGCTCTCCGCCACGCTCGACGCACTGCAGGCGCAGACGTTCGCCGACTGGGAGGCGATCGTCGTCGACGACGGCTCGGCCGACGGCACCGCCGCGCTCGCCGAGTCCTACGCCGCGCGCGACGCGCGGATCCGCGTGCAGCGCCAGGCCAACGGCGGCGTCAGCCGCGCGCGCAACGCGGGGATCGCGCTGGCGCGGGCGCCCTGGCTGTTCTTCCTCGACGCCGACGACTGGGTCGTCGCGCCCGCGTTCGCGCTGCTGCTCGCCGCCGCCGCGGCCGACCCGCAGGCCGACGCCGTCTACGGCGGCTACGTGCGCGTCGACGACGCGGGGCGCGAGCTGGCGCGGCAGCTGCCGCGCCACGAGCCGGACCTGTTCCCGCTGTTCGCCCGCACCTGCGCGATCTCGATCCACACGTGCATCGTCAAGCGCGAGCTGGTGCAGCGCGCGGGCGGCTTCGACGAGACGCTCGTGACGTGCGAGGACTGGGACCTGTGGCAGCGGGTCGCGCGCCTGGGCGCGCGCTTTGCGGCGATCCCCGACTACATCGCCTACTACCGCATGCGCGTCGGCTCGGCCTCGGGCAGTGGGCGGCGGATGCTGCACGACGGGCTGCTCGTGATCGACCGCGGCCACGGCGAGGACCCGCGCGTGGAGAGCCGCGTGGCGCGCCAGCCGCTCTTGCACAGCGCACGCGACGTCGCGCGGACGTACTTCGCCTGCTACGCCGCCGGCCTGGAGATCGCCGCCGGACGCGACGCGAGCGACATGGTCGACGTGCTGGGAGACGGCATCAGCGGTGACGTCGACCCCCACGGCGTCGCCGAGACGCTGTTCCATGCGGTGCCCGTCGGGCGTGCCTGCGGGCCGGCCGACTGGGGCACCTTCCCGCCGCAGGTGCAGCACGGCTGCGAGCGCTTCGTCGACGCGCTCGCGGCGCGCGTCGGCAGCCATTGGCTCGCGTTCGGCGCGCGCAACGTGCTCGCGCGGCTGCAGCTCGGCGCGGCGCCCGGCGGGCGCCCGCGGCAGGCCGGCACGTGGTACCTCGCCGAGCTGGAGCTGACGGGCGCGCCGCCGCCCGAGCTGGAGCTGGACGGCGTCGAGCGGCTGCTGTGCGACGTGCGCCACGCGGGCTGCTCGCTCGCGGACCTGGAGCTGGCGGTCGTCGACGGCTGGATGCCGGCGCGCGTGCTCGCCGACGCGGTCGCCGCCGCGCTCGCGTGGGACGTCCTGCAGGCGCACCTCGAGCGCGAGGTGCATCCGGCGCTGACGATCGCCGCCAGCTATGAGGGGGTGCGCGTCGAGCGCGCGGGCCGGGAGCTGTTCGTCGGCCCGCTCGATCCGACCCGCACGCGCGCGCAGGGGCTGCACGACGCGATCGGCTGGGCGCTGTTCCTGGAGGAGCTGTGGGGGCCCGCGCCGCCCGGCGGCTGGTATGCGGCGGACGGCGCCGAGCGCGCAGGCCCGGCGCGGCGGCGCACGGCGAGCGTCGAGCCGCTCGAGCTGGACCTCGCCGACCCGCTGCCGGCGCTGGAGCTGCGCGGCGTGCACGAGGCGACGATCGCGCTGCGCGTCGCGGGCGTGCCGCTCAGCGTCGTGCGCTGCGAGGGGCGCGGCGGGCGCGTGAGCGCCCACGCGCTGCGCCGCGCGATCCTCCTGCAGACGGGCTTCGAGCTGTGCCGCGCGGTCGTGCGCGAGGCGATCGTGCTCGCCCCCGCGGGCGCGAGCGGCACGCTCGGGCAGCGGCTCGCGCTGGGCAGAGCCGAGGGCGAGCCGCCGGTGCCGGCCGGGGTCACGACGATCGGCCGGGGGGAGGGGCCCGACGGCAGCGCCGCGTCGCGCTGGCAGGTCGTGCCCGCGGACGCCGCGGCGGAGCGGTTGGCGCTCGCGCGGCGCGACGGCGATCCGCTGCGCGGGCCCGAGGACCGCGTCGAGCGGCTGCTGTCCGCGCCCGTCGTGCTCGCCGGCAGCGGCGCGCGGCGGCAGGTCCCCCCCGACGCGGTGCTGCGCTCGCTCGAGTTCGAACGGATCTTCGGGGCCGGCGCCGACCCCTGGGACTACGGCTCCCCCTACGAGCAGGAGAAGTACCGCCAGACGCTCGCGCTGCTGCCGCCCGGCGTCGAGCGCGCGCTGGAGCTGGGCTGCGCCGAGGGCGTCTTCACGCGCATGCTCGCCGAGCGCGTGCGGGCGCTCGTGGCCGCCGACATCTCGCAGCAGGCGCTCGCGCGGGCGCGGCGCCGCTGCGCCGGGCGGCCGCACGTCACGTTCACCCAGCTCGACCTGTTCGAGCAGCCGATCGCGGGCTCCTACGACCTGATCGTCTGCAGCGAGCTGCTCTATTACGCCGACGAGCCCGCGCAGCTGGACGCGGCGGCGCGGCGCATCGCCGACGCGCTCGAGCCTGGGGGCCACCTGCTGAGCGCGCACGCGCACGCGGTCGTCGACGAGCCCGACGCGCCCGGCTTCGACTGGGACGTGCCGTTCGGCGCGGCCGCGATCGAGGCGGCGCTGCTGCGCACGCGCGCGCTGGAGCTGGTGCGCGAGATCCGCACCGACCCCTATCGCGTCCAGCTCTACCGCCGCCGTGCGCGGCGCGGGCTGCGCCCGGCGCGCGTGCGGGCCGTGCGCGGCGTCGAGGCGGCCGCCGAGCTGGTCCCGCTGCAGGCGGCGCGCTTCCTGGCGCAGGGCGGGCGCGTGCGGCGCGAGCCGGAGCAGGACGGCGCCGCCACGACGACGCGCCTGCCGATCCTCATGTACCACCGCGTCGCCCCGGAGGGGCGGCCCGAGACGCAGCGCTGGCGGCTGCACCCGCGCGACTTCGAGGCGCAGCTGCGCCACCTGCGCGAGGCGGGCTACCAGTCGGTCACGTTCGAGCAGTGGCGCGCCGCGGCCGACCGCCGCATCCCGCTGCCGCGCCGCTCCGCGATGCTGACGTTCGACGACGGCTACGCCGACTTCCCGCAGCACGCGCTGCCGCTGCTGCGGCGCTACGGCTTCCAGGCGACGATGTTCGTCGTGACGGACCTCGTCGGCGCTTCGAACGTCTGGGACGAGGGCCTCGGCGAGTCGCTGGCGCTGATGGACTGGCCGACGTTGCTGGGCCTGCGCGAGCACGGCGTCGAGCTGGGCTCCCACAGCGCGCAGCACCGCCCGCTCGTCGCGCTGGGGGCCGCCGAGCTGGCGCGCGACCTCTGCCGCAGCCGCACTGCGCTGCACGAGCGCACGGGCGTGCCGGTGCGCTCCGTCTGCTACCCGTTCGGGCTCAACGACGTCGGCGTGCGCGCGATCGCCGCCGCCTGCGGCTTCCACTACGGCGTCACGACCGACGAGTGGCCGGCCTCCTACGGCGACGAGCTGCTCGGCCTGCCGCGCCTGGAGGTGCGCGGGACGGACCCGCTGGAGGCGTTCGTCGCGCAGCTGGAGGGCTGATCAGCCGGCGGCGAGCGCCTCGCGCTGCCGCCGCATGCGCGCGCTCCAGCGCAGCGACAGCAGCGCGGCCGCTCCGCCGACGTCGTAGCCGACGGTCGAGGCCCAGGCCGCCGCGGTCGCGCCGTGGTGTGGGATCAGCAGCACGTCGAGCGCGCTCGTGACGAGCAGCGTCACGAGCGCGTAGACGGTCGCCCGCCCCGGCGCGCCGCCGCCCGCGAGCCGGTTCGTCGTCAGCCGCATCACGACGAGCCCGGGCGTCCCGAGCGCGAGGATCCGCGTGAGCGAGATCGCGCCGTCGTAGCGGTGGCCGAACAGCGCGTGCACGAGCGGCGCGGCGCCGAGCGCCAGCAGCGCCGCCGCCGCGCAGCTCGCCGCCACCGTCAGCGCCAGCTTGCGCTTGAAGGCGCGCGCCGACTCGCCCTTGGCGGAGTCGAGGAAGACGACCAGGCCGACGGACGTCGTGACCAGCAGCAGCCCCTCCGACAGCGAGACGCCGATCGAGTAGATCCCGACGGCGGCCGTCGTGCCGAGCCAGCCGAGCAGCAGCTGGTCGAGCCGCAGCGTCACGAGGTTGAGGATCTGCACCGACGAGTAGCGCAGCCCGTAGCGCGTCCACTCCAGCGCCCGCGCGCGCGGCGGCCATGCGAAGCCGTGGCGGCGCGCCAGCAGCACGACGCTCACGAGCGCGACGAGCGCGTGCAGCCCCGCCCACGGGGCGAACATCGTCACGAGCCCGGTGTGGCCGAGCGCGTCGAGCGCGACGACCGCGATCGCGGTGCCGAGGATCGGCAGCGTGCGCAGCGCACCTGCGAGCAGGAACTGCTCGCAGCCGAACGCGAACCAGGCGGCGAAGATCAGCCACACGAGCGCGGTCGTGCCCGGCAGCACGAGCAGCATGGACGGGCTGTCGGCGCCGGCGAGCGCCATCAGCGGCGGCGTCAGGGCGCTCAGCAGCAGGCCGCCGCCCAGCGCCGCGAGCGCCGAGACGCCGAGCAGCGCCGAGCGCTGGGGCGGGTCGCTCGCGGCCGTGCGCAGGACGGCGCCGGGCAGCCCGAGCGTCACGAGGTAGACGCCGAGCTGCGGCACGAGCGTCAGCAGTACGAACGCGCCGCGCGTGGAGGGGTCGACGGCGCGCGAGACGACGATCGTCAGCAGGAAGCTGCTGACCGCCTGGCCGCCCTGTCCGATCAGCGCCAGCCCGACGCGGCGCACGAACGCGGGCACGCGCGGGGAGGTGCGGGGGCGCTCCACGATCGCCAGAGGATAGGACCCGGCTCGACCTCGGCGCGATGGTCGCTAGGCTGCGCGCGCATGGACCGCGGTCGCACGTCCTCGCCGCCCCGCCTGCGGGGCCAGCGCTGCCCTCGTTGCGTCGGCGCGCTCACGGCCGACGCCGGCGGCCTGCGCTGCGGCGACTGCGACGCGACGTACGCCGCCGGTCCCTACCCCGGCACGCTCGCGTTCTCGGAGGTGGGGGCGAACTTCGCCCAGCCGCTCGACGCGGAGATCGTGCCGCGGCTGATCCCCGCGCTCGACGCGCTCGAGGCGCCCGCCTGCTCCGAGCGCGTGATCCAGCGCACCGCGCAGGAGCTGGGGATCGCGGTCGGCAACCCGGTGTGGGAGGGGCGCGCCGACGTCGCGCGGCTGCTGCTGGCGGGCCGCGAGGCGATCGCGCTCGACATCGGCTGCGGCTTCGGGACCTTCGCGACGGCCGTCGCGCGCTCGGCCGTGCACGTCTTCGCGACCGACCGCTCGCCCGTGCGCGTCGCGCTGACGGCTGCGCGCGCCCGCGCCGAGGGGCTCGACAACCTGACCGCGTTCGAGACCAACGGCGTGCGCCTGCCGCTCGGCGACGAGCTGTGCGACCTCGTGACGATCATCGGCGTGCTGGAGTGGGCCGGCGTCGGCACCGGCGACGCGCCGGCGGCACAGCGCGCGATGCTCGCGGAGGTGCGGCGCGTGCTGAAGCCCGGCGGGATCCTGCTGCTGGGGATCGAGAACCGCTACGCCGCGCACTACTTCCTCGGCGCGCGCGAGGATCACACCGACCTGCGCTTCTCCTCGCTGCTGCCGCGGCGGCTCGCCGACCTGCAGAGCCGCCGCGCGCGCGGCGTGCCGTTCGAGACGCCGACGCACTCGCGCCCGGCGCTGGAGCAGCTCCTGCGCGAGTCGGGCCTGGCGCCGCGCATCGGCGTCGTGCTGCCCTCCTACCAGCAGCCGCGCTTCGCCTTCGACGTGGCCGACGCGCGCGCGGGCCTGCGCTTCTACGTGCGCCACGCCTTCCACGCCAGCTCGACCGCGCGCCGGCTGGCCGGGCGCGCGCTGCTGCTGGCCCCGCCCGGCTGGGTCACGGCGCTGCTGCCGTCGTTCTGGGCCGTCGGCGCCAAGCAGGCGCAGCCGCCGCCGGTGCCCGCCACGATCACCGGCTCGCCGCACTGCGACGGCGCGATCAAGCGGCTCGACTTCGAGGCCGGGACGCTCGTCGCGAGCAGCCGCCTGAGCGGGGTCGAGCAGCGCACCGAGACGCTCGTGGACGGCTGGAGCGCGCGCCGCTGGGTCGCCTGGCCGCTGCGCGCCTCCGCCCGCGCCGCGCGCCGGCGCCGGCTGGCGGGCGAGCTGGCGCGGGAGCTGACGGCGGCGCTCGATGGCACGACGGCCGCCGACCTGGACACCGCGCACGCGGGCCTCGCGCTGCTGGCCGACGCGCTGGAGCCGGCGACGCTGGAGCGCTGCCGCGCACTGCTGGCGGCGCTGCCGGCCGAGCTGCCGGCCTGCCGCGAGCACGGCGACCTGATCCTCAACAACGTCGTCGTCGGGGCGCGCGGGCGGATCGTGCTCGTCGACCGTCCCACGCAGCCGGCGAGCGCGCCGGCCGGTCGCGACGCCGCGATCGCCGTGCTCGACGTCTGCTGCGTGGAGACGGGCGCGAAGCAGCTCGACCTCGCCACCGGCCTCGCCGGCCTCGCGCAGCTGCGCGGCGCCGAGGCGGCGGCCGTCGCCGCGCTGCTGCGCGCCGCGCTCCCGGG
The DNA here is from genome assembly GCA_963746145.1 of uncultured Actinomycetes bacterium. GTDB lineage: Bacteria > Actinomycetota > Thermoleophilia > Solirubrobacterales > Solirubrobacteraceae > Conexibacter. The sequence continues at coordinate 2,522,693 of CAVVAC010000003.1, read as the reverse complement.
TCTCGCCGGCGAGCGGCGGGAGGCGGCGCTGCTCGCGGGCGTGCTGCGCCACTGCGCCGCGCACGGCGCGGTGAGCGGCGCCGCCGGCTTCCTGACGGGCGTCGGCGAGGGCCGGCTCGCGCAGGCGCTCGCGGCGCTCGACGGCTCGGCCTAGCCCTCGCTGCTCCAGCGGTGCTGGGGCAGCACCAGCCCGGTCGCGCCGGCGGGCCCCACGACCGTCAGCGGGTACTGCTGCCAGTGGTAGTCGTAGGCGTGCTCCCAGGCGGCCTCGAAGACGCCGACGTCGAGCGCGTAATCGCCCGCCGGCAGCTCGAGCCGCTCGATCGAGAGCGTCACGACGCGCTCCTGCACGCCGCGCCCGAGCGCGTAGCCGTCGGCGCGCGTCGAGAGGTCGAAGACGATCGCCTCGTCGCCCTTGCGCCGCAGCGAGACGACGACGATCGGGTCGTCGATCGCGCCGCCCTGCGCGCGGATCGTCACGCGCACGTGCAGCGGGTCGCCGGTGCGCAGCGGACCGTCCGGCGTCGCGCCGCGCAGCTCGACCGCCTCGACCGTCATCGCCTGGGAGCCGAAGCGGTTCTCGCGCAGGCGCAGGCCGCCGCCCTCCTCGCGCGGGGCGCCGACGGGCGTGCGCTCCCACGTGCGCTCGATCGACTCGCGCTCGTACTCCTCCAGCACCGCGTCGGCGTCGCCGACCGCGCGCAGACCGCCGTGGTGCAGCCAGATCACCTGCTCGCAGGTCGCGCGCAGCTCGTCGAGCGAGTGCGAGGCGAGCAGCAGGCTCGTGCCGCCGTCGCGCAGCTCGGCGATGCGGTCCTGGCACTTCTGGCGGAACGCGAGGTCGCCGACGGCGAGCACCTCGTCGAGGATCAGCAGGCGCGGCTCCAGCGCCGCGATCACGCCGAACGCGAGCCGCAGCTTCATCCCCTCGCTGTACGTGCGCACGGGCGAGGCGACGAACTCGCCGAGGTCGGCGAAGTCGAGCATCGCCGGCAGCCGCGCCTGCGCCTCGCGCCGCGTCATGCCCGCGACGAGCGCGGCCGTGAGCGCGTTCTCGCGGCCCGTCAGCTGCGCGTCGAAGGTCGAGCCGAGCCCCAGCACCGCGGCCGTGTCGGGGTGCACGGTCAGCGTGCCGCGCGTCGGGCGCCCGAGCCCGGCGGCGAGCCGCAGGAAGGTCGACTTGCCCGCGCCGTTGTGGCCGATCACGCCGACGCTGCCGCCGGCCGCCAGCTCGACCGTGAGGTCGCGCAGCGCCCAGCGGCGCGCGCGCCCGCGCAGCAGCGGCGCGCGGCCCGCCAGCACGCCGCGCAGCGTGCGCGGCGGCTGCGTCCAGTCGCGGTAGCCCTTCCAGACGCCCTCGCAGCGCAGGACGCTCACAGCTCGTCCACGAATCCCGGTTGCAGCCGCCGGAACAGCGCGATCCCGAGCGCGAGCGCGAGCGCCGTCGCGCCCGCGCCGATGCCGACGTCCAGCAGCGCCGGCAGGCGCCCGTCGAAGAGGATCGCGCGGTCGGCGTTGACGAACGCCGTCAGCGGGTTCGCGCGCAGCAGCCAGTGGAACTGCGCCGGCACGTTCTTGAGCCCGTAGAAGACGGGGGTCAAGTAGAACAGCAGCAGCAGCAGCACGCCGACCGCGTTCTGCACGTCGCGCAGGTAGACGTTCGTCGCGCTGACGATCAGCGCGAGCCCGGCCATGAACACGAACTGCGCGATCACGAGCAGCGGCAGCAGCAGCGCGGTCGCGTCCAGGCGGCCCTCCAGCCCCAGCAGCACGAGCAGCACCGGCAGCGCCATCAGCACGTCGAACAGCGGCACCGCGACCGCCACGAGCGGCAGCGTGATCGTCGGGAAGCGCGGGTTGCCGACGAGGTGCGCGTTGGCGACGACGCTGAAGGAGGCGGAGATCAGCGAGGTCTGGAACCACGTCCAGGCGATCAGGCCGGTGAAGACGAACACCGGGTAGTCCTCGATCTTCAGGTCGAGCACGTGCGAGAAGAGGAACACGAGCACCGCCAGCTGCGCGAGCTGGCGCACGAGCGGCCACGACCAGCCGAGCAGCGTGTTGCGGTGCGTGCTCGACAGCTCGCGGCGCACGAGGTGCAGCACGAGGTCCACGAGGTGGCGCCAGGAGCGCCGCGGGGCGCGGGCGGAGATGGCGCTCACCGCGGTAGCGTAGCCGCGACGCCGACAGAGCCGGTCCCGTTTACCATGGGCCGCGCGTGCGCTGGCTGATGCTCCTCGGGTTGCTGACGGTCGGGGGCGCCGCGACGGTCGCGATCCCGCGAGCGACGGGGCCGGGGCCGAGCGTGCTCGTCGCGCCCGTCCCGGCCGGCTTCTACGGGCTCAACGCGCAGCTCGCGCTCGGCGACGGCAACGCGCGCCACTGGCGCGCCGCGGCGGCCGAGATCGCGCGCGTCGGCGTCGGCGAGGTGCGGCGCGACGCCTTCTGGTCGGCGATCGAGCCGAGCCCGCCCGTGCGCGGGCGCCACCGCTACCGCTGGCGCGCGACCGACCGCCTCGTCGGCGCGCTCGCGGCCAGCGGGCTGCGCTGGTATCCGATCGTCGACTACGGTGTGAGCTGGGCCAGCGGCGGCGACTGGCGCTCGCCGCCGACGCCGGGCCACGTCCGGGACTACGGCGCGTTCGCGGGCGCGCTCGCGCGCCGCTACGGCCGCGACGGCACGTTCTGGCGCCGGCGCCCGCACCTGCGCGCCGTGCCGGTGCACAGCTACGAGATCTGGAACGAGCCGAACGTCGTGCAGTTCTGGCGCGACCAGGCGGACGCGCCGGCGCGGCTGGCCTCGATGTACCTGGCCGCGCGCCGCCACGTCGAGGCGGCCGACCCCGCCGGGCAGGTCGTGCTCGGCGGGCTGAGCGCGATCGGCGTCGACGCCTTCCTGAGCGCGCTGACGGCGGCGCGGCCGCAGCTGGTCGGCCAGCTCGACGCGGTCGGCTTCCATCCCTACGGCGGCGGGCCCGACGCCGGCCTGGAGGTCACCTACGCGCGCATCCGCACGCTGCGCGGCGCACTCGACCGGCTGTTTCCCGGCGCGGCGATCCCGATCGAGATCACCGAGACGGGCTGGGCCGTCCCGCCGGTGCCGGAGAGCTGGCGTGCGCGGCGCCTGCGCCGGCTCGCGCTCGAGCTGCCGCGCTCGAACTGCCACGTGACGCGGCTGATCGTCCACACCTGGACGACCGTCGACAGCGGCAGCTCGCCCGAGGGCTGGTTCGGGATCGCGCGCGCCGACGGCTCGCTGCTGCCGTCCGGCAGCGCGTTCCAGGCGGGCATCCGCGCGACTCGCCACAGCGCGCGCGTCCCCTCGAGCAGCACGCGGATCTGCTGATGGACGACGTCGCGCTCGTCCACGACTACCTGCTGACGCCGCGCGGCGCCGAGCGCACGTTCGCGGCGATCGCCGCCTGCTGGCCGGCGGCGCCGATCCACACGCTGCTGCACGACGCGGAGGCGATGGCGGAGCTGCTCGGCCCGCGCGAGGTGCGCACGAGCATCCTCCAGCGCTTCGGCGCGCGCCAGGGCGGCTTCCGCGCGCTGCTGCCGCTGTTCCCGCTCGCCGCCGCCCGGCTGCTGCGCGAGCCGGTGGCGCTCGTCGTCTCCAGCTCGAGCGCGTTCGCGCACGGCGTCGCGCCACCCGGCGAGACGCTGCACGTCTGCTACTGCCACTCGCCGTTCCGCTACGCCTGGCACGAGCGCGCCCGCGCGCTGGAGGAGGCGCGCCCGTGGCAGCGGCGGCCGCTCGGGCTCGTGCTGGAGGGCGTGCGCCGCTGGGACCTGCGCGCCGCGCGCCGCGTCACGCACTACCTCGCGAACTCGCGCATCACGCAGGAGCGGATCGCGCGCTGCTACGGCCGCGAGGCGCCGATCGTGCACCCGCCCGTGGACGTCGGGCGCTTCGAGCTGCGCGAGCCGGAGGACTACTTCGTCGTCGTCGGCGAGGTCACGCGCCACAAGCGCGTCGAGCTGGCGATCGAGGCCGCGCGGCGGGCCGGGCGCCGCCTGGTCGTGGTCGGCTCCGGGCCCGACCTGGAGCGCCTGCGCGCGCTGCACGGCGCGCACGTCACCTTCACCGGCCGCGTCGACGACGCGCAGCTCGCCGAGCTGGTGGCGCGCGCCCGCGCGCAGATCGTCGCCAACGTCGAGGAGTTCGGGATCGCGGCGGTCGAGGCGCAGGCGGCCGGGCGCCCGGTCGTCGCCGCGGCGGCCGGCGGGGCGCTGGAGACGGTGATCGACGGCGAGACGGGCGTGCACGTCGAGCCGGACTCGGTCGACGCGCTCGCGCAGGCGCTGCGCGACGTCGACTTCGACCGCTTCGACAGCGCCCGCCTGCAGGCGAACGCGGCGCGCTTCTCCGTGGAGGCGTTCCAGCAGCGGCTCACGGCCGAGGTCGCGCGGCTGGCTCAGGCCACGAGCGCGTCGACCGAGGCGACCGCGAGCACGTCGGCGTAGACCTGCAGGATCGCCTCGACATGGCGGTCGAGCGCGAAGCCGCGGGCGCGCTCGCGCCCGGCCTCGCCGAGGCGCCGCAGCAGCGCCGGATCCGACAGCAGCCGGTGCAGCGCCGCTTCCCACAGCTGCGGCTGCTCGGGCGCCACGAGCAGGCCGTCGACGCCGTCCTCGATGATCTCGCCGGTGCCGCCCACGCTCGTCGCGACGACCGGCGTCGCGAGCGCCATCGCCTCGATGATCGCGCGCCCGAACGGCTCCTGCCACGAGGGCATCAGCAGCACGTCGGTGGCGGCCATGATCGCCGGCACGTCCGCGCGCTCGCCCATGAACGTGACGTGCTCGGCGACGCCGAGCCGCTCGCCGAGCGCGTGCAGGCTGCGCAGGAAGCCCTCGTTGTCGTAGCGCGTCTCCTTCGCGGTGAACTTGGCCGAGCCGACGAGCGCGAGGTGCACGTCGTGCCCGCGCGCGCGCAGGCCGGCGAGCGCGCGGATGGCGGTGTCCTGGCCCTTCCACGGCGTGATCTGCGCGACGACCGCGAGCAGCCGCGTGTCCGGCGCGAGCGCCAGCTCCGCGCGCAGCGGCGCCGGGTCGGTCGCCGCGCGGTCGAACTGCGCGAGGTCGACGGCGTTGTGGACCGCGACCGTGCGCGCGCCGTGGAACGCGCCCGGCAGGTGCGCGAGCGTGTAGCGCGAGTTGGCGACGATCGCGTCGATGCCCGCGTCGAGCGTGCGCACCGTCAGCGCGGAGACCATGCTGCGCGGCAGCACGTCGCGCACGTGCGCGACGGTCGGCGGGCCGCCCATGCGGCGCGCGATCGCCGCGATCAGCCCGGCGCGGATCGAGTTCGCGTGCACGAGGTCGATCCCCAGCTCGTCGCACGCCTGGCAGACCTCGCGCGCGGCGCGGGCGAGGTCGCGCAGCGCGTGCGCGGTGTAGACGGGGTGCAGCTTGAGGCTGCCGGCCGTGCCCGTCACCGGCACCCACGGGACGCGGTCGGCGCGGGCCGCGTGCGCCAGCGGCCCGTCCGGGCAGCCGAGCACCGCGACCGCCGTGTCGGGCAGCCCGCGCAGCAGCAGCAGCAGCGAGCGCTCGCCGCCGCTCATCTGGCTCGTGTGGTTGACGTAGAGGACGCGCAGCATGCGACTCAGCGCGAGCGCAGCACGCGCGCGGGGACGCCGGCCGCGACGGCGCGCGCCGGGAGCGACTTCGAGACGACCGCGCCGGAGGCGACGATCGCGTCCTCGCCGATCTCGACGCCCGGCAGCACGAGCACGCGCATGCCCAGCCAGGCGCGCGCGCCGATCCTCACGGGCGCGGAGAACATGCCCTGGCGCTGGATCGCCACGCCGACCTCGTCGCTGCGGTGCGTGTGCGTCAGCAGCACGCTCTCGAAGCCGATCAGCGCCTCGTCCTCCAGCTCCAGCCCGCCGCGCGCGTCGAGCATCACGTCGCGTGCGACGACGACGCCGGCGCCGATCGACAGCTGCTCGGGGGCGAGGATGCGTGCGCCGCGCCCGACCACGCTGCCGGCGCCGAAGGCGCGCGCCGTCCGGCCGAGATAGCGCGCCCGCGACGTGCGGCCGAGCTGGTCCGGCAGATGGCGTAGGAGCTCGTTGTAGAGGCGGGCCATCGAAGGGGCCGCGCAGTCGCCCGCGGCCGGCCGATTGTAACGTCGCGACGGCGCTCCCCGCCGATCTATCCTGTGGCGCGTGCAGGCCGCCCCCGCGACGCGCCGCATCGCAACCGGCACCGACGTCGCAACGGTGCTCGCCGGCGTGCTGGCGGCCGCCGCCGTCGGCTGGGCCGCGGTGCGTCAGCCGGCGCTCGGTGCGGCCCTCGCGCTCGTCGCCGTCGCGATCCCGCTCGCGCTCGTCTCGGGGCTGACGCTGCGCGGCAGCGCGATCGTCGTGGCGCTCGCAGGCCACCTGCTCGCCGGGCCGCTCTACATCCAGGGGCGCGCGCCCGGCTGGCTGCCGGTGCTGCTCGACCTCGGCGTGCTCGCCGGCTTCGGCCTGCTGGCGCTGGAGGCGCGCACCGCCGCCCGCCCCTGGCGCGTGGCGGTGCTGGCGCTCGTCGCGCTGATCGTCGTGCAGGCGTTCAACCCGCTGCTGCCGTCGATCTCCTACGGCGTCACGGGCGCCCGCTCGATCGCGATCCCGCTGCTGCTGCTCGTGGCCGTCGGCAGCGGGCAGCTGAGCCGCCGCGACGAGCGCGTGCTGGTGGCGATCGGCGTGCTCGGCTGGGTCGTCAACGTCTTCTTCGCCAGCCGCCAGTGGCTCGTCGGCTTCAGCGGCGCCGAGCTGGCGTTCATCAAGTCGACGCGCTCGACGTACCTCGTCGGCGACCAGATCCGCCTGCTGGGCGCGACGCGCTCCAACCAGGACTTCGCGTTCCTCGTCGCGATCGCGTTCCCGGCCGTCAGCGCCTGCGCGCTGGCGCGCGGCGCCAGCTGGCGCTGGCGGGCCGGCTTCGCGGTGCTGACGCTCGCGACGCTCGCGGTGCTGTTCGGCTCGCTCGTGCGCTCCGGGCTGGTGGCCGGCGCGCTCGGCGCGTTCGCGGCGGCGGCCGCGCTCGCGAACGACCGCGCGGTGCGCCGCCGCATCGCCGTCTCGGCCGTCGGGCTCGTGCTCGTCGCCGGCGTGGCCGCGAACCTCGGCGGGCAGGCGCTCTCGCAGGACCAGGCGCAGACGCTGCAGACGCGCGTCACGTCGATCTTCGAGCCGGGGCAGGACTACGCCTTCCAGCAGCGCCAGACGCGCGTCTGGCCGCACGTGCTGGCCGAGATCGGCGCGCACCCGCTCGGCGCCGGCGCGGGCTCCGCCGGCCCGCTCAGCCAGGCGCGCGACGACGCCCCGCTCGGCCCGCTCGTGCCCGACGACGGCTACCTGCTGATGGCCGTGCAGTTCGGCGTCCCGGGCGTGCTGCTGTTCGTCGCGGCGCTGCTGCTGATCGGCGGCGAGCTGTGGCGCCGCGCGCGCGGCGGCGCGCTCGCGGCGGTCGCCGGCTTCGGCGCGCTCGTGGCGCTGTGCGTCGCGATGGTCACCGGCAACTTCATCTCGCTGATCAGCCCGAGCTGCGCGTGGGCGGTGCTCGTGGGGCTGGGGCTGCGCGCCGAGCTCGGGCGGCGCGCGGGCGCCGACGCGTGAGGCTGCTCGTCGTGGCCGCGCCGATGGTCTCGCGCGGCGGCGTCTACTCGTGGCTCGCCGACGCGACGCCGATCCTGCGCGCGGAGGGCTGGACCGTCGGCGTGCTGTGGGGCGCGCGCGTCGAGGCGGAGGCGCCCGCAGCCGACTGGGAGCGCCGTCTGGTAGAGCCCGCCGGCCGCCTCGGCCGCACGCGCGCGCTGCGGCGCGGCGTGCGCGCGGCCGTCGCCGACTTCCGCCCCGACCGCGTGCTGTCGCTGCTGCCGCAGTCCGATCTCGCCTGCGCGCGCGTACTGGACGGTGGGCGCGCGCCGTGGACCGCGATGGTGCACGGGCGCCCCTATCCCGCCGCGGGCGAGGGCGGCGCCGCGCGCCGCGTCGCATGGCGCGCGTCGGTGCGCTGGGCCTACCGCCGCGCCGACGCGGTCGTGACCGTCTCCGACGCGCTCGGCGCGGCGCTGCGGGCGGAGCTGGGCGTGGCGGGCGTGCAGACCGTCCACAACGGCGTCGCGCTGCCGGCGGGGCCGCCGCGCCCGCGCGGGGGCCGCAACGTCGCCTTCCTCGGCCGGCTTTCGGTCGAGAAGGCGCCAGACCTGTTCGTGGCGGCGGTGCGCGACGTCGACTGCCGCGCGCGCATCTACGGCGACGGGCCGCTCGCCGCCTCCGTGCGCGCCGCCGCGCAGGGGCTCGCGCACGTCACGCTCGAGGGCTGGAGCGAGCGCGACGCGGCGTTGGAGGCGACCGACCTGCTGGTGCTCTGCTCGCGTCGCGAGGCGCTCCCGCTCGCGTGCATCGAGGCCGGCGCGCAGGGCGTGCCGGTGCTCGCGCGCGACGTCGGCGGCGTGCGCGAGGTGCTGCGCGACGCGGAGCTCCGCGAGCACTGCCTGCTGCCCGCCGACGCGCCGCCGCAGGCGTTCGCCGAGCGCCTCGCGCGGCTGCTGGACGACGTCGCCCTGCGACAGCGCCTCGGCGAGCGGCTGCGCGACGGCGTGGCGCGCGACTTCGCGCTGCCCGGCCAGGTCCAGCAGCTCGCACGCCTGCTGGAGAGGACGCCGCCCCGATCGGCTACGGTTCTGCGTCAACGGCGATGAACGAGCCGGCCGGCGACACCTATCTGCCGTATCTCGTCGGGGCGCTGCGCCGTCGCTGGCTGCTGGTGCTCGTCTGCGTCCTGGCCGCTCCCGCCGTCGCCGTCGCGCTCTCGCTGCACGACTCCAAGCAGTACGCGGCCAAGGCGGAGATCCTCTTCAGCGCGCCGCGCTTCGACCAGACGCTGTTCGGCTCCAGCGCGAGCGCCGCGCAGGACCCGACGCGCGACGCCGCCACCAACCTGCGGCTCGTCGACCTGCGCGCCGTCAGCGTGCGCACGGGCCAGGCGCTGGGCCTGCCGACCGAGCAGGTCAGCGGCGCCGTCGCGGTCGCGCCCGAGGGCGACGCGAACCTCGCCTCCGTGACGGCGACGTGGGGCGACGCGACGTTCGCGGCCCGTCTCGCCGACACGTACGTGCGCCAGTACATCCTCTTCCGCCGCAGCGCCCAGCGCGGGCAGCTGCGCAGCGCGCGGCTCGTCGTGGAGGACCAGCTCGCCCAGCTGACGCCGGAGGAGCGCGCCTCGACCGACGGCCAGGCGCTGCAGGACCGCGCCAACCAGCTGCAGATCCTCGCCGCGCTGCAGACCGGCGACGCCGAACTGGTCTCGCCGGCGGGCGTGCCGGGCGCGCCGTCCTCGCCGCGGCCCAAGCGCGACGCCGTGCTCGGGCTGGTGCTCGGGCTCGTGCTCGGGCTCGGCCTCGCGCTGCTGCGCGACCGCTTCGACGGGCGCCTGCGCGACGCGGACGAGATCCGCCGCGCGCTGCGCGCGCCGGTGCTCGGCGCGGTCCCGCTCACGCGCCGCCTGCGCAGCGGCGCGGCGCTCGACGCGCGCAGCGCCGACGTCTTCCGCGCGGTGCACGCGAACCTCCGCTACGACCGCGTCGAGCACGGCCTGCAGACGCTGATGCTGACCTCGCTCGGCGCCGGCGACGGCCGCTCGGCGGTCGCCCACCAGCTCGCCGCGGCGGCGGCCGACGGCGGCCTGCGCGTGCTGCTGATCCGCGCCGACCTGCGCACGCCCAGCGCCGGCCCAGGGCTCACGAGCGTGCTCGCGCACGACGCGCCGCTCCACGAGGTCGTGCACCGCAGCGAGACGGGCGCGGGTGGTCTCGACGTGCTCGAGGCGGGCCCCGACGCCGGCACCCCGATGAGCCTGCTGTCGACGCCGAGAATGGCCGAGCTGCTGGAGCAGGCGCGCCACAGCCACGACCTGATCGTGATCGACGCGCCGCCGCTGGCGACGGTGCCGGACGGGATCCCGCTCGCGCGCGGCGTCGACGGCGTGCTCGCGGTCGTGCGCACGCGCGCCCACTCGGCGCGGGCGCTCGCCGCGCTGCGGGCCCAGCTGGACCATCTCGGCGTCCACCTGGTCGGCGCGCTGCTGACCGGGCCGCGGCCGTCGGCGGAGCGCTACGGCGCGGCCGAGCGCACGCCGTCGCTCGACGTCACCTGAGCGGCGTCCTCGCCGCCCAGCAGCGAGCGGTACAGCGCGACGTGCGTGCGCGCCATCCGCTCCAGCGTGAAGGCGCTGGCCCGCTGCGTCCCGGCCTGCGCCAGCTCGCTGCGCAGCGCGTCCTCGCGCTCCAGGCGCAGCAGCGCGTCGGTCCAGCCGCGCACGTCGTCCGGCGCGATCCGCAGCGCCGCGTCGGCGACCGTCTCGTCCATCGCGGTGCCCGCCGAGCAGATCGTCGGCACGCCGCGCGCCATCGCCTCCAGCGGCGGCAGGCCGAAGCCCTCCGCGTGCGAGGGGAAGGCCATGAACGCGGCGTTGCGGAAGAGCGCCTCGCGCATCCCGTCCGAGACGCGCCCGAGCACGTCGACGCCGTCGGCGCTGCCGAGCGCCGCGACGAGGCTGCGGGCGCGGAAGCCGCGCGGCCCGGCGATCTTCCAGCGCAGCTTGAGGCCGCGGCCGCGCGCGAGCTGGAAGGCGCGCAGCAGCGTCAGCAGGTTCTTGCGCGGGTTGATCTCCGACAGCGTCAGGAAGTACGGCTCCTTGGCGCTCCACGGCTCCGGCTCGCCCGGCGCGGCGATGCCGGGGTGGATCACCTGCAGGTTCAGCTCGCGCGCGTGCGGGACGTGCGCCAGCAGGCGCGAGCGCGTGTACTCCGAGACGCACACGATCGCCGCCGGGCGCTTCGCGATCACGGCCCGCAGCATCGCCGTCTTGAAGCCGCGGATCGAGGGCGGCTGCCATGACGGGTGGTCGAGGAAGAAGAGGTCGTGCACCGTCACGATGCAGGGCCGCCGGCTCAGCAGCAGCGGCCGGCAGTCGCCCATGTGGACGAGGTCCATGCGCCGCGCGAGCGAGGGGATCACGCCCTGCTCGTAGGCGAAGCGCCCGTAGCGCCCGTCGAGCCGCGCCGGCTTGACGCGGCGGCGCACGGTCCCGGCGCTCGGCGTCGGGTGGGGCGGCGCCTCGCCGAGGATCAGCAGCTCGTCGCCGGCGCCGACGGCGCCCGGCAGCGACTCGCTGAGGCCGCGCATGACGGTCGCGATGCCGGGTGCGTCGGTGCGGTGGGCGGCGAGCAGGATGCGCATGTCAGGAGCGTGCGGCGGCACGGGTCAGCACCCGTTCGACCGTTTCGAGGTGGTTCGACCATTCGAAGCTTCGCCTTGAATGCAGCAAAGCCTCCGAGCGCTGCGGCAGCTCGTCGCCTTTGCGCTCAAGCTCCAGCAGCGTGCGCAGCAGCGCGTCCGCGTCGCCGGCCTGGAACGTGCACGACAGCGGCACCTCCGGAAGCCCGCCGCGATCGCTGACGACGGCGGGCAGCCCGCGCACGGCCGCCTCGACCGCGACGAGCGTCGCCGGCTCCTCCCACTCGCTCGGGATCGCGAGCACGTCGAGCCCGTCGAGGAAGGCGTCGCGCGCGGCCGCGTTCAGCTCGCCCGCGTAGGCGATCCGCGAGTCGCTCGCGGCCGCGGCGCGCACCGTCTCGGCGAGCGGGCCGGAGCCGGCCAGTGCAAGCGTCCAGGCCTGCGGCATCGCGGCGGCGGCGCGCAGCAGCGTCGGCACGCCCTTGTGCGCGGCGAGCGTGCCGAGGTAGCCGACCCGCAGCCGCCCCGGCAGCGGCCGGCGCACGCGCTGGGAGCCGGGCTCGGCGCCGTGGCGGATCGTCAGCGCCCGCTCCGGCGCCACCACGCCGTAGGCGAGATGGCGCTTGCGCACGAAGTCCGACGGCGCGATCAGCGCGTCGATGCGCCGCCGCAGCGCGCGCACGCGCACGGTCCGCTGCACGCGACAGTCGAGGCAGGCGCCGTCGCAGGGGCGCCCGTCGCGCGTCATCGTCACGCGCGCGCACAGCAGGTTGAAGTCGTGCGCGGTGTGCACGTGGGGCAGGCGCTCGGCCGCGATCGCGGTGAAGACGGCGGCCGAGAGCAGCTGCGGCTCGTGGCTGTGGACGACCTGCGGGCGGCTCGCACGCAGCGCCGCGCGCAGCGAGCGGTGGACGTTCGGCAGCCACTGCTCGCGCGCGTGCCACGCGGCCTTGCGCGCGGCCCCGGCGCGCGGGTCCAGCTCCGGCAGGCCGGGCAGCCGGTGCGTCCGCACGCCCGCCAGCTCGCCCGGCGCGCCGCTGTGCAGGACGACCTCGTGCCCCCGCTGCGCGAGCCCGCTCGCGAGCATCCCCACGTAGCGCTCGGCGCCGCCGCGCCCGGGGCCGGGCAGCAGGTTCGAGATCAGCGCGATGCGCATGCCCTACGCAGCCTGCTCGATCCAGGCGGCCGCGGCGCGCTGGCGCGGGTCCACCACGACGGGCGCCGCCAGCGGTCGCATCGCGCGTTCGCCGCCGAGCACCGCGAGCGCGCGCGCGAGGTCGCGACCGGAGCGGAAGCGCAGCCCCACGCGCAGGTACGCGAGCGCCGCCCGCCCGCGGCGGTTCGCGCGGCGGTGGCTGGAGGCGATCCAGCGCCACCAGTCGACGTCGCCGAGCCGCATGCCCAGTTGCGCCGCGAGCGCGCCGTGGCGCGCCTCCAGGCGTGCGAACTCCTCCAGCACCGCGTCGGTGTCGAGCACGTGCAGGTTCGCGTCGTGCTCGACGTAGGCGACGAGCGGCTCGGGACAGGCGGCGGCGCGCCGGTTCGGGCACAGCCGCAGCCACGCGTCCCAGTCGGCCAGCACCGAGAGGCTCGCGTCGAAGCCGCCGATCTCAAGCAGCGCCTCGCGCCGCGCGATCACGGAGGAGGGCGTGCCGATCGTGTTGGAGCCGAGCAGTGAGGCGAGCACGCGGTCGGGGTCCGGCGCCGGCAGCACGCGCTTGAACGCGAGCGCCCCGTCCGTCACGACGCTGCTGGTCCAGGCGATCTCGGCCTGCCGTGCGGCGAGCGCGTCGAGCTGGCGTCGGCTCTTGCCGCGCGCCCACACGTCGTCGTCGTCCAGCAGCGCGATCCACGGCGCGCGCGCCTGCTCGATCCCGTGGTTGCGCGCCCGCGCGACGCCGCCGTGGGGCTGGCGCAGCACGCGCACGCGCGGGTCCGCGAGCTGCTCGGCGCGGGCGTCGCTGCCGTCGGTCGAGCCGTCGTCGACGATCAGCACCTCGAGCGCGACCTGCTCCTGCGCGAGCGCGCTGGCGAGCGCGCGCTGCAGCAGCGGCCAGCGGTTGCGGGTCGGGATCACGACCGACAGCTCGGGCGTCATCGCGGCGATGCCGTCGTCGGTGGGACGCCGCGGACCGCGTACCAGCCGCGCAGCACCGCGCGCAGCAGCCGCGGGCGGCGGCCGAGCGCGCGCAGCGCGGCGCCCTCGGCGCGCGTGCGCAGCGTCCGCTCGGCCGCCTGCGCGCGCGCGACGCTGGCGCGCGCCGCCGCCGCGTCGCCGGCCTTCAGCTGCGCGCGCGCGACCGAGAGGCGCGTCGTCGCGACGCGATGGCGCCGCAGCCGCTCGACCGCCGGCGCCTCGAAGCGGTACAGCTCGAACAGCTGCGCCAGCTCGTCGCGGAAGCGCAGGTCGTCGGCGCTCAGCTGGCCGGGGTGGCGGGTGTAGGAGACGAGCGGCTCGCTCACGACCGCGACGCCCCAGCCGGCCACCGCCGCGTCGAGGTAGAGGACCATGTCGCCGCACGACAGGTGCGGCCACGGCCGGCGCACGTCGGCCAGCACGGCGCGGCGCAGGACCGTCGCGGAGGGCAGCACGCGCACGCGGTCGGCGAGCAGCAGCGCCAGCGCGTCGGCGTGGCCGCCGGCGGGCAGGTGGGGGGCGATCGCGCCGCTCGGCAGCTCGCGGTGCGCGGTCAGCGCGAGCCCGGCCGCGGGGTCGTCCGCGAGCGTGCGCACGGCCGTCTCCAGGTAGTCCGGGGCCCACGTGTCGTCGTCGTGCAGGAAGGCGATCAGCTCGCCCTGCGCGCGCTCCAGCAGCCCCTCGTGGTTGGCGACGAAGCCGCGCGGCGGCTCGTTGCGCCGGTAGTGCACGCGCGCGTCGGCGAGCTGCTCGACGACGCGCTGGCCGGCGTCCCCGTCGTCGTCGACCAGCACCTCGAAGTCGGCGTACGTCTGCGCGAGCACGCTGCGGAGGCTCCGCGCGATCTCGTCGGCCGAGCGCGAGACGGGCATGCAGACCGACACGAGCGGCGCCGACACGCGCCGAATCCTAGTCGGCGCCTGGATCTGGCTGTTCGTCCAAGTCGTGGGCGTTCGCTGGAGCGTCGTCAGCATGCTGACGATCTGGATCTCGTGAGATCGCCGCTGCCAGGACGGCCGTCCACGCGCTTCGTGCTGCGTGCGCTGGCGTGCGCCCTGACGCTGGCCGCCGGCGCGGGCTCCGCGAGCGCCGCGCCGGCGCCGCCCGGGCGCGAGTTCTTCGGCATGAACGCGCAGGAGGTCTTCAAGCTGCCGCAGGACGCGTGGGACCGCCAGCTCGCCGCGATCGCCGCCACCGGCGTCGGCGTGGTGCGGCGCGACGCCTTCTGGTCGAACGTCGAGTCGACCCCGCCCGTGCGCGGCGTGCATCGCTACGTGTGGACGCGCCCCGACGCGGTGATCGCGGCGCTCGCGCGCAACGGCTTGCGCTGGTACCCGATCCTCGACTACTCGACGCCGTGGGCGGGGACGCTCGACGGCCCGGCGCGCTGGAAGTCCGCACCCGCGAATCCGGCCGACTTCGCCGCCTACGCGGCCGCGTTCGCGCAGCGCTACGGCGGCGGCGGGAGCTTCTGGGCGGCGCATCCGGAGCTGCCCCGGCTGGCGATCCAGTCCTACGAGCTCTGGAACGAGCCGAACCTCGACGAGTTCTGGCCCGACGTGACCGGCGCCGCCGACCGCTACGGCGACCTGCTCGCGGCGACGCTGCCGGCGCTGCGCGCCGCCGACCCGGCCGCGGAGGTCGTCGTCGGCGGGCTCTCGCCGACCGGCCTCGTGCCCTTCCTCGACCGCATCGAGGCCGACCGTCCCGGCCTGGTCGCGAGCGCCGACGCGGTCGCGTTCCACCCCTACGGGACGACGTTCTCGAACACCGGCGCGCGCGTGCGCGTGCTGCGCGACTGGCTCGACGCGCACGGCGCGGCGGCGCTGCCGCTCGAGATCACCGAGACCGGCTGGGCGACGCCGCCGCTGTCGGAGAGCGCACGCGCGACGCGGATGGCGGCGCTCGTGCCGGGCCTCGCCGACTCCTCCTGCGACGTCTCGCGCTTCATCGCGCAGACCTGGATCACGCCCGACGTCGACCTGTCCGACCCGAACGACTACTTCGGGATCGCGAACGCCGACGCGACGCTGAAGCCGACGGGCGTCGCGCTCACCGGCGCGATCGCCGCGGTCGAGGACGGCGCCGCGAGCCCGCCCAGCGATCCCTGCGCGGGGCGCGTCGCATCGAGCCCGCGCGTGCGTCCGGCGCCGGCGCCGCCCCCGCTGCTCGCCGCGCCCGTGCCGCCGGCGTCGCCCGCGCCCGTCATTGCGGAGCGGGTCGCCGCGCCCGCGCTCGTGCAGGCGCCTGCGGCCGCGCCCGCCGTCCGCCCGCCGGCGCGCATCCACGCCCGCGTGCTGCGCCGCGGCCACGCCGTCGTCGTGCTCGTGCGCTGCCCGCGCGCCTGCCGCACCGTGGCGCGCGTGCAGGGCCGGCGCGGCGCCCGCGTCGCGACGTCGCTGCGCGGCGCCTACGCCCGCCGCCACCGCACGCGCGTGCCGCTCGGCAGGCACAGGGCCGGCCGCGTGCGGATCCTCGTGCGCGTGCAGTTGCGCGGCGCGGCGCCCGTGACGCTCGTGCGCATGCTGCGCTGAGCGGCCGGCCTCCCCGCCGGCGCGGGCCCCGCCGCTAGGATCACCGCCACCTTGGCTGCGGACGCGACGGGCACGCTGACGGTCGACGCGGCGGACGCAACGGTCGCGGCCGACCTTTCCACGGCCGATCGCTGGCACGTACTGCTGCTGCACCGCGGGCGCCCGGTCGCGCGCGTCGAGCTGGCGAGCCCCGGGCGCACGACCGGCACGGCGCTGCACGCCGCCGCGCTGCTGCGCTGGGCCGACTGGGAGGTCACGCGCGAGCAGCTCGTGGCGCGGCTGCACGCGCGCATGGGGCTGGAGCCGCGCGTCGAGCGGCCGGCGCACGTCGACTGCTCGGTGATCGTCTGCACGCGCCGCCGCCCCGAGGACCTGCGTCGCCTGCTCGCGGGTCTCGCGCAGCTCGACCCAGCTCCGCTGGAGATCGTCGTCGTCGACAACGACCCCGGCGAGCACGACTGCGCGGCCGCCGTGGACGCGGCCGGCGCCCGTTACGTGCGCGAGGACCGCCGCGGCCTCGACCACGCGCGCAACGCCGGGCTGGCGGCCGCCCGCGCCGAGCTGGTCGCCTTCATCGACGACGACTGCGTGCCGTCGCCCGGCTGGCTGGCGCGGCTGCCGCAGGAGCTGGCCAACCCGGCCGTCGTGGGCGTCACCGGGCCGGCCTTCCCGCACGCGCTCGACACCGCCTCGCGGCGGCGGATGGAGCGCCAGGCGAGCCTCGCCCGCGGCCTGCACCGCGTCGCGTTCGACTGGCTGACGACGCCCGTCGCCGGCGC
This sequence comes from uncultured Actinomycetes bacterium, assembly GCA_963746145.1. Lineage (GTDB taxonomy): Bacteria > Actinomycetota > Thermoleophilia > Solirubrobacterales > Solirubrobacteraceae > Conexibacter. The sequence goes on along the minus strand of CAVVAC010000003.1, from coordinate 2,506,006 downwards.
CGGCGCGATCGGCGTCGGCGCGAACATGGCGTTCCGGCGGGCGGCGCTGCTGGAGCTGGGCCCACAGCCGTTCCCGCCGGAGCTGGACGCCGGCACGCGCACGGAGTCCGGCGGCGACACGTACGTGATGGCGAAGCTGCTCGCGTGCGGCCACCGCCTCGTCTACGACCCGGCGACGTTCGTCTACCACCGCCATCGCGAGGATCCGCAGGCGCTGCACCGGGCCTTCCACGGCTACGGCGTCGGGCTCGGCGCGGCGCTCGCGAAGCTGACCGTCGAGGACCGCGAGCTGTCGGCGCCGGCGACGTGGCGCTGGCTGCTGACGCAGTACCGCAAGACCCAGCAGCGGCGGCTCGCCGGCTTCTCCGACGCGGTCGAGACGCGCCTCGCCTGGGACTACGTGCGCGGCGGGCTGATCGGGCCGCTGCGCTGGCGCCAGGCGCTGCGGGCCGTGCCCGCCCCGCCCGCGCCTGCGCCGCGGCAGGCGGAGCCCGCGTCGCCGCCGGCGCCGCCCGCCGGCGGCCCGCCGGCCGTGTCGGTGATCGTGCCGACGCACGAGCGCCCGGCGGCGCTCGACCGCTGCCTCGACGCGCTCGCGCGCCAGGACGTCGCCGTTCCCTTCGAGGTCGTCGTCGTCGACGACTCGGCGGCGGGCGACGCCGCGCTCGCGCCGCGCCATGCGGCGCGCCTGCTGCACAGCGGCGGCGTCGGCGCGGCGGCCGCGCGCAACCTGGGCGCCGCCGCGGCGCAGGCGCCGCTGCTGCTGTTCCTCGACGACGACATCGTCGCCGCGCCCGGGCTCGTGCGCGGGCACGTCGAGCGCCACGCCCGCGAGGGGGAGGGCGCGGTCGTCGTCGGTCCCTACCTGCCGGCGCCGGTGCGTCGGACGCTGCCGGCCGACGCCGCGGCGCTGTGGTGGCACGACCTCTTCCAGGCGCTCGAGCGCGCGCAGGGCCAGACGTACGTCGCGGCGCTGACCGGCAACCTCTCCCTCTCCGCGCAGGCGTTCGCGCGCAGTGGCGGCTTCGACGCCCGCTTCGGCCGCACGCGCCGCGAGGACTGGGAGTGGGGCTATCGCGCGCTGCGCGCCGGCCTGACGCTGCACTACGAGCCGGCCGCGTGCGGACGCCACGAGTACGAGCTGGACGCGGCCGGGCGCCTGCGCGCCGCCGAGCTGGAGGGCCGCGGCGACGCGCTGCTGCTGCGCACCCACCCCGACGCCGGCTCCGCGATGCTGCCGCTGACGAGCGGGGCGCTGGTGGCGGGCGGGCGCACGCGCGGCCTGCAGCGCGCGGCGTGGGCCTCGCCGCACGTGCGGCGCAGCGTGCTCGCGCTGCTCGCCGCGCTCGAGCGGGCGCGGCTGCGCGGGCCCTGGATCCGCTTCTTCAACGCCGCCCAGCGCCTCAGCTACGAGCGCGGCGTGCGCGCGGACGGCGAGCCGCCGGCCAGCGCCGAGCCGCTGCTCGACGTCGACCTCGACGGCGCGGGGCCGATCCCGCTGCCGACCATCGCGGCGCCGACGCTGCGCGTGCGCGTCGGCGGGCAGGAGGTCGCGCGCGTGCGCCCCGAGCTCGGCCAGTGGACGCCCGCGCTCGCCGAGCAGCTGGTCGACGCGGTGCCGTGGGAGCTGGTCGACCGCGCCGCGGCGGCGGTCGGCTGCCGCCCGCAGCGCGACGAGTCCCACGACCACGCACGCCGCACGCGCGTCGTGCTCGCCTCGGCCGGCGGCGCGCCGCTCGTGGGCGTCGCCGCAGCGGTCGCCGAGCACGCCGGCGAGTGCTGGGACGCGCTCGCCGCCCGCGCTCGGGAGGGGGAGGAGTCGCTCGTCGCGATCGCGCTGCCGGGCGTGACGCCCGACCCGCGCTGGCTGGAGCAGGCGCTCGTGGCCTTCGACGGCGAGCGCGTCGGTGCGGTGCTCGGCTGCGCGCTGCCGGACGATGCCCCGCCGGCGCCGCTCGTGCTGCACGCCCGCGGCACGGTGGCGGCGGACCTGCGGCTCGACGCGATCGCCGCGCCCTGGTACGTCGTCGTGCGCCGCGAGCTGCTGGGCGACGCCGCCGGCGCGGACCCGCTCGCAGCCGTCCACGCGCTCGTCGAGCAGGCGCTCGACGCCGGCTGGGTCGTCGGCTACCGCGACGTGCACGGCCTCGCCGGCAGCGGCCCGACGCAGTTCGCGGGCGCGCGCGCGCTCGCCGGTGTGCGCGTCGCCCGCAGCCGCGACCCGCGCGAGGCGGCGCTGGCGGAGCTGCGCCGCTCGACGCTCCTGGCCGCCTGGCACCTGCTGCGGCGTCGCGATCGCCGCGCCGCGCTGGCGGGCTGCGCCGGGACGCTGTCAGGCCTGCTGGACGCCGTGCGGCGTCAGCGACGCTCGCCGACGGCGTAGCGCGCCGGGGCGTGGCCGCGGATGCGGCGGGCGGCGACGTGCGGAGCGGTGGGCCGCACCGCGAGCTGCGCACGGTCGCCCTGCTGCGCCATCCGGCACAGGACGACGACCGCGGCGATCACGAGCAGCCAGGCCACTGCGACGATCAGGACGATGCTCATCGCCCGTCCATCGGCAGCGCGGACGGGCGAGTTGAGCGCATCCGTCGCACAGCGGACGTCCGGTCGATGGCCTGCATCCCCCCGCGACGCTACGGGCGGCGGCGGGTCGCGGTGCTATCGAGCGGTGAACGCTCCTAGCGCCCGAGCCGCCGCGCCAGCGCGACCAGCAGGTGCACGCCCCAGCCGGAGCCGCCGTGCGCGGCGTACGGGCGGCCGCTGTCGTACGCCGTTCCGGCGATGTCGAGGTGCGCCCACGGCACCTCGCCGACGAAGCGGTGCAGGAACTCGGCCGCGGTGATCGAGCCGGCCTTGCGGCTCTCCACGGCGTTGACGATGTCCGCGTAGCGACCCTTGATGAGCTCGGCGTAGTGCTCGTGCAGCGGCAGCCGCCAGACCAGCTCGCCGGCCGCGCGGCCGGCCTCCTCGACCGCCGCCGCCCACGCGTCGTCGTTGCTCATCAGGCCGGCATGGCCGTTGCCGAGCGTCGTCACGATCGCGCCCGTCAGCGTCGCCAGGTCGACGATTCGCTCGGCGCCCTGCGCGACCGCGTGCGCGAGGCAGTCGGCCAGCACGAGCCGGCCCTCGGCATCGGTGTTGATGATCTCGATCGTCGTGCCGTTGGAGGCGCGCACGATGTCGCCCGGCTTCACGGCGCGCCCGCTCGGCAGGTTCTCGGTCGCGCCGACGATCGCCAGCACGCGGATCGGCAGCTCCAGCCGCGCGATCGCGCCGATCGCCTCCAGCACGGCGGCGCCGCCCGACATGTCGAACTTCATGTCCGCCATCTTCGCCCCGGGCTTGAGCGAGATGCCGCCGCTGTCGAACGTCACCGCCTTGCCGACGAGCGCCAGCAGCGGGCCGCTCGCCTCGGGGCCTTCGTATCTCAGCTCGATCAGCTGCGCCGGCTGCTCCGAGCCCTGTGCGACGGCCGCGAAGGCGCCCATCCCGAGCACCGTCAGCTCCTGCTCGTCGAGCACGTTGAGCGTCAGGCCGGCGGCCTCCCCGACCAGCTCCTGCGCGCGGTGCGCGAGGCGCTCGGGCGTCAGCTCGTTGCCGGGGCTGTTCTGCAGGTCGCGCGCGCGGTTCTGCGCCTCGGCGACGATCGCGGCCACCCGCACCGCCTCGCTCACGTCGTCGTGCGAGCTGACGAGCAGCTGCTCGAGCGCGTGTTCGTCCTCCGGGTGGTTGCGGTAGCGGTCGTAGCGGTAGGCGTGCAGGACGGTGCCCTCGACGAGCCCGGCCGCGATCGCGTCCTCGACGTGATGGGGCAGCTCCCAGCAGAGCGTGCGCGTCCCCAGCTCGCGTGCGCGAGCGTGGACGGCGGCCGCCACGACGCGTGCACGCTCGGCGTCGAACGCCTCGCGCACGCCCAGCCCGCAAACGATCCACCGCCGCTCGGCCGCGTGCGCGACCGCGAGCCGCTTGAACGCCCGGCGCGCCTCGCCGAGGTCGAGCAGGCGCTGGAGCGTGCCGTCCTCGACGTCGTGCGCGACGTCCTCGCCGTCGAAGACGCCGACCGCGATCGTGTCCGCAGTCGTGTCGAGCGGCGCGTCGGTGGTCGCCTCGATGCGCATCGGCGGCAGGTTACTCATCGCTAGCATGCGGCGAAGGTGCCCACGGGCGCCGCTTCCTGATCGCGAAATGGAGATCTGATGCCTTCGACCGTCATCCTCGGTGCTGCGCGCACCCCCATCGGCAAGCTGGGCGGCGGGCTCAGCTCGCTCGACGCGACCGAGCTCGGCGGCGCCGCCATCAAGGCCGCGCTCGAGCGCGCCGACGTCGCCCCCGAGCAGGTCCAGCACGTCGTGATGGGCCAGGTGATCCAGGCCGGGCAGGGGCAGATCCCCTCGCGCCAGGCGCAGATCAAGGGCGGCATCCCGAAGGAGGTCTCCTCGGAGACGATCAACAAGGTCTGCGCCTCGGGCATCCGCGCGGCCGGGATCCTCGACGCCGCGATCCGCGCCGGCGACCTCGACGTCGGCGTCGGCGGCGGCATGGAGTCGATGTCGAACGCCCCCTACCTGCTGAAGGGCGCGCGCTTCGGCTTCCGCATGGGCGACGCGAAGGCGATCGACTCGATGATCAACGACGGCCTCACGAACCCGTTCAGCGGCAAGCACATGGCGCACGAGGCCTCCGAGGTCGCGGCCGAGCTGGAGCTGACGCGCGCCGACATGGACCGCTGGTCGGTGCGCTCGCACGAGCTCGCGCTGAAGGCGACCGACGAGGGCCGTCTGCCCGAGGAGATCGTCGCGATCACCGTCAAGGGCAAGAAGGGCGACACCGTCGTCGAGGTGGACGAGGCGCCTCGCCGCGACACGACGCTCGAGACGCTCTCGAAGCTGCCCCCGATCTTCATGAAGGACGGCTCGCACACGGCCGGCAACGCGCCCGGCGTCAACGACGGCGGCGGCGCGCTCGTGCTCGCCAGCGACGCGTGGGCGAAGGCCAACGGCAAGCGCCCGCTCGCGACGATCCTCGCGCAGGCGCAGGTCGCCGACGACTTCCCCTACCTCGCCCGCACGCCCGCGCTGGCGGCGCAGAAGGCGCTCGACAAGCTCGGCCTGTCGGCCGGGGACATCGACGTGTGGGAGATCAACGAGGCGTTCGCGTCCGTCACGCTCAACTCGATCCGCATGCTGGGGATCGACGAGGACAAGGTCAACGTCAACGGCGGCGCGGTCGCGCTCGGCCACCCGATCGGCGCCTCCGGCGCGCGCATCCTCGGCTCGCTCGTGCTGGAGCTGCAGCGCCGCGGCGGCGGCCGCGGCTGCGCCGCGATCTGCTCCGGCGGCGGTCAGGGCGACGCCGTGATCGTCGAGGTGCCCGCGTCCTGACGGACTCCGGCATGGAGGGCGGCGGCCGGGCCGCCGCCTTCTTCGACCTCGATCGCACGCTGATGGCAGGCTCCTCGGCGTACGAGTTCGCCCGCGCGTCCTACCGCAACGGCCTGCTCAGCCGCCGCCAGCTCGCCGCCGGCGCGTGGGCGAACGTGCAGTTCCGCCTGCGCGGCTCGACCGACGCCGCGACCGACGAGCTGCGCGAGCAGATCGCGCAGGCGATCGCGGGCGTGCGCGTCGTCGACCTGCAGCGGCTCGGCCCGGCCGTGCTCGCGGGCGTGCTGCCGCGCATCTACCCGCAGATGCTGGAGGTCGCCTACGAGCACCAGGACGCCGGCCGCGCCGTCTACATCTGCACCGCGGCCGCGCACGAGCTGGCCGAGCTGCTGGCGCGCGTGCTCGGCTTCGACGGCGGCATCGGCGCGCGCTCGGAGGTCCGCGAGGGCGTCTACACCGGCCGCCCGGACGGCCCCTTCACCTACCGCGAGGGCAAGGCGCAGGCGATCCGCGAGCTGGCGGCCGACCACGGCATCGACCTCGCCGCCTCCTACGCCTACTCCGACTCCGAGTCGGACCTGCCGATGCTGCGCGCGGTCGGCAACCCGGTCGCGGTCAACCCCGACGCCGAGCTGGCGCAGGTCGCGCGCGAGGAGGGCTGGGAGGTGCTGCGCTTCGAGCGCCTCGGGCGCCGCATCGCGGTCGCGGGCACGCTCGCCGGCGCGGCGGCGCTCAGCGGCCTCGGCTCGCTCGCGCTCGGCCGCCGCAGGCTTACGGTCGGATCGTCGTGGCTGGCAAGGACGCAGGGAGCGTGGCGTGCTGCGCACGCGAGCGACCGAGGACGTGGCCAGGCGCGGCGAGGCGGCCGTAAGCGATGAGCCACGAGCTGACCGACGAACAGCGCGAGATCCGCGTGCTGGCGCGTCGCTTCGCAGAGGCCGAGATCGCCCCGCACGCGGCCGCCTGGGATCGCGAGCACCGCTTCCCGGCCGAGGTCTTCGCGCGGCTCGGCGAGCTGGGGCTGATGGGCGCGTGCGTGCCGGTCGAGCACGGCGGCGCCGGCGCCGACTTCCTCGCCTACGTGCTCGCGATCGAGGAGCTGGCGCGCGCCGACGCCGGCGTTGCGGTCACCGTCGCCGTGCACACCTCCGCCGCGACGCTGCCGCTGCTCGCGCACGGCAGCGAGGAGCAGGTCGCCCGCCTCGTGCCGCCGCTCGCGCAGGGCCACGAGCTGGGGGCCTTCGCGCTGACCGAGCCCGAGGCCGGCTCCGACGCCGCCGCGCTGCGCACGCGCGCCGACGCGGAGGGCCGCATCACGGGCACGAAGCAGTTCATCACGACCGGCTCGCACGCCCACGTCGTCTTGGTCTTCGCCCGCGACCCCGACGAGCGCATCTCCGCCTACGTCGTGCGTCGTCCGGCGGCCGGGCTGACGGTGACGCGCGAGGAGGAGAAGCTGGGCCTGAACTCCTCCAGCACCGCCACGCTCGCCTTCGACGCCGTCGTCGGCGAGCGCCTCGGCCCGCCCGGCGCCGGCATGCGCATCGCGCTCGGCACGCTCGACGGCGGGCGCATCGGGATCGCCGCGCAGGCGGTCGGGATCGCGCAGGCGGCGCTCGACACGGCGACCGCATACGCGCAGGAGCGCCACGCCTTCGGCGGCCCGATCGCGCGGCTCGGCGCGATCCAGCAGAAGCTCGCCGACATGCAGACGGAGATCGAGGCGGCGCGCGCGCTGACGTGGCGCGCGGCGCGCCTCAAGCAGGCCGGCCACCCGCACACGGTCGAGGGCGCGCAGGCGAAGCTGTTCGCGAGCGCCGTCGCGCGCCGCCAGACGGGCGAGGCGATCCAGGTGCTCGGCGGCGCCGGCTACACGCGCGAGTTCCCCGCCGAGCGCTACTACCGCGACGCGAAGGTGACGGAGATCTACGAGGGCACGAGCGAGATCCAACGCCTCGTCATCGCCCGAGCCCTGCTCGGCCTCTGACGGGCGCCTCGCCGCGCCTGGCAGCGTCCTCGGTCGCTCGCCTGCAAGGCAGGCCGCGCTCCCTGCGTCCTTGCCAGGCGCGACGATCCATCCCGCAGAGGTCGAGCAGCAGCCGTGCTGCCGAATGCGTGGAACATCACCTAACATCCGCGCGGATGTCCACGAGCGACCGCAAGATCCGCGTGGTCGTCGCGAAGCCGGGCCTGGATGGGCACGATCGCGGCGCGAAGATCATCGCCCGCGCGCTGCGCGACGCGGGCATGGAGGTCATCTACACGGGCCTGCACCAGACGCCCGAGCAGATCGTCGAGACCGTGATCCAGGAGGACGCCGACGCGGTCGGCCTCTCGATCCTCTCCGGCGCGCACATGACGCTCGTGCCGCGCATCGTCGAGCTGCTGCGCGCGCAGGACGTCAACGACGTGCTCGTGACGGTCGGGGGGACGATCCCCGCCGACGACATCCCCGAGCTGAAGGCGCTGGGGATCGCCGAGGTCTTCACGCCCGGCGCGCCGACGCAGGCGATCGTCGACTTCATCCGCAGCGCCGTCCGCAGCCCCGCCTGAGCGGCGCCCCCGCTGTCCGCTGGCGCGCCGCCGCCGCACTATGCGATTGACTGGTCAGTCAACGCGGTATCATCCGCGCCCGAACACGTCGCGAACCCGCAGTCTGCACTGCTTTAGGAGGCACCCGAGTTGAAGATTTGCGTCCTGGTGAAAGAGGTGCCAGACGCCGCCGTCGAGAAGCGCATCGACCCATCGACGGGGCGAATGGACCGCAACGGGGAGAAGAACCTCAACCCGTATGACACGCACGCGATCGAGGCCGCGATGCAGATCAAGGAAGGCGGCGCGATCCCCGTCGAGGAGGTCGTCGCGGTCACGATGGGCCCCGAGTCCGCCGTGCGCGCGCTGCACAAGGCCGTCTCGCTCGGCGCCGACCGCTCCGTGCACCTGACCGACCCGGGCCTCGCCGGCTCCGACGTCGCCGCCACCGGCTACGCGCTGGCGAAGGCGCTCGAGGCCGAGGCGCCCGATCTCGTGCTGCTCGGTCAGCAGTCGGACGACGGCGAGTGCTACACGATCGGCGCCGTCGTGGCCGACCACCTCAAGATGCCCTCGCTCACGCAGGTCATCAAGATGGACGTCGACGGCGGCGCGCTGCGCTGCGAGCGCCAGGCCGAGTACGGCTACGACACCGTCCAGGTGCAGCTGCCCGCCGTGATCTCCGTCGGCGACGCGATCAACGAGCCGCGCTACCCGTCGCTGAAGGCGATCATGGGCGCGAAGAAGAAGCCGCTCGACACCAAGGGCGCCGGCGACGTCGGCATCGACGGCGGGCTCGTCGGCAGCGACGGCTCGCGCGTCGACTGCGGCGAGTTCAAGGCTCCGCCCGCGAAGGCCGGCGGCAAGATCATCGAGGACGAGGACACCAACGAGACGGTCGAGCAGATCGTCGCGTGGCTCGACGAGAGGAAGCTGATCTGATGCCCGGCATCTTGGTGTACGTCCTCCACTACGAGGGCGCGTTCAACAAGAACTCGCTCGGCGCCGTCTCCGAGGGCGCGAAGCTCGCGGGCGAGCTGGGCACGACCTGCGACGCGGTCGTCGTCGGCGGCTCCGACCTCACGAACGAGCTCTGCGCGACGCTCGGCACGTACGGCGCCAAGCGCGTCTTCAAGGCCGAGGGCGCCGAGGGCCTCGCGCAGCCGGTCGTCGACGTGATGGCCAAGGTCATCGACGAGCACGGGCACAACTACGCGCTGTTCGGCGGCGGCCTGCTCGGCTTCGAGATCGGCGCCGGCCTCGCCGCACGCAAGCAGGCGGGCGTCACGATGGAGGTCACCGCGATCGCGGCCGAGGGCGGCAAGCTCGTCGCCGAGCGTCCGATCCTCGGCGACTCGCAGATCTCGCGCTCGAAGTACCGCGGTGACCTCGGGATCGTCATCGGGCGCATCAACGCGTTCGAGATCAAGGAGTCCGGTGCCGGTGCGGCGGAGGTCGTCGACGTGGCGATCGAGTACTCGCCGTGGTCCAACCAGGCGACGATGGTCCAGCGCGGCGAGCAGCGCGGCGCCGACGTCAACATCGAGGACGCGGACTTCCTCGTCGCCGGCGGTCGCGGGCTCGGCAAGGCCGAGGGCTTCCAGCTCTGCGAGGACCTCGCGGGCGCGCTCGGCGGCGCCGTCGCGGCCACGCGCGCGGTCGTGGACGCCGGCTGGTACCCGTACGCGGCGCAGATCGGCCAGACGGGCAAGACCGTCGCGCCGAAGCTCTATCTCGCGGCGGGAATCTCCGGCGCGATCCAGCACAAGGTCGGCATGCAGGCCTCGGAGAACATCGTCGCGATCAACAAGGACAGCAACGCGCCGATCTTCGAGTTCTCCGACCTGGGGATCGTCGGCGATCTCAACAAGATCCTGCCGAAGCTCACCGAGGCCGTGAAGGCCAAGAAGGGAGGCTGACCGTCATGTCCGCCACCACCGGCAAGAGGAACGGCAAGGTCGTCCCTGCGGACTTCCCGCCGCCCGTCGACTCGCCCAACGAGTTCGTGAAGCGCGGGCTCGACGGCGAGGACGAGCGGATCGACGTCGGCGTCGCGATCGTCGGCGGCGGCACCGCCGGGCTCGCGTGCGCGAACCGCCTCCTGCAGCTGCTGGCGGACGACGAGGCCCTGCTGGAGCGGCTCGGCGAGGTGCCGGTCGCGGTGCTGGAGAAGGCCAAGACGTGCGGCGGGCACAACCTGTCCGGCGCCGTCATGCGCCCCGCCGCGCTCCAGGAGCTGTTCCCGAACTTGTCCCGCGAGGAATGGCGCAAGGAGGGCTTCGCCTTCGGCGAGGTCAAGAAGGAGGCCGTCTACCTCACGCCGACGTCGAAGCTGCACATCCGCATCCCGACGCCGCCGCCGTTCAAGAACCACGGCAACGAGGTCATCTCCGTCTCCGCGCTGGCGCGCTACCAGCAGCGCATCGCGGAGGAGGCGGGCGCCTACATCCTCACCGAGACCTCGGCGACGCAGCTGATCGTCGAGGACGGCCGCGTCGTCGGCGTCCGCTCGGGCGACAAGGGCCGTGGCAAGGACGGGCAGCCGCTCGGCAACTTCGAGCCCGGCACCGACATCAAGGCGCAGGCGACGGTGCTGGCGGAGGGCTGCTGGGGTCACCTGACCGGCGCCGCGATCCGCGAGTTCGATCTCGGCGAGGGCCGCGAGCCGCAGGTCTGGGAGCTCGGCGTCAAGGAGGTCTGGAAGGTCCCCAAGCCGCTCGACCGCCTGATCCACACGGCCGGTCCGTGGCCGGCGAAGCTGTCGGGCAAGTACGGGCAGGTGGCCGGCACGTGGCTCTACCCGATGAAGGACGAGAAGACGGGCGAGGACCTCGTCTCGATCGGGCTCGTGATCGGGCTCGAGTACGCCGACGCCACGACCTCCGTCCACGACCTGCTCCAGCTGTTCAAGACGCACCCGTTCGTGCGCAAGATCCTCGAGGGCGGCGAGCGCGTCGCGTGGGGCGCGAAGGCGCTGCCGGGCGGCGGCTACTGGTCGATGCCGCGGCTCTCGATGCCGGGCGCGGTGCTCGTCGGCGATGCCGGCGGGATGGTCGACACGGCGGCGCTCAAGGGCGTGCACCACTCGATCAACTCCGGCAAGCTCGCGGCCGAGGCGATCTACCGCGGGCTCAAGAACGGCGAGTCGTCGTTCGCGTCCTACGAGCAGGCGATCGAGGAGTCGGTGACGGGCAAGGAGCTGCATCAGGTCCGCAACCTGCGCCAGCCGTTCCAGAAGGGCTTCCTCAGGGGCGGCCCGCTCGTCAACCTCGCGATCGCGACGAAGGGCAAGCTGCCGCCGGGTCGCCTCAAGTGGCACCGCAACGACGAGAAGCCGATGTTCATCGGCAACACGTACAAGCGCTACGTCAAGCCCGACGGCAAGTACACCTTCGACAAGCTGTCGTCGGTCTTCATCACCGGCAACGCGACGCGCGACGATGCGCCGAACCACATCCGCGTGCAGAAGAACGTCCCGCGCGAGGTCGCCGAGACGTGGAAGTGGATGTGCCCGGCGGGCGTCTACGAGATCCCCGAGGATGCGCCCGCGACGGGCGACGTCGACGTGATCGTCAACTACACCAACTGCGTGCAGTGCGGCGCGATCACGGCCAAGGGCGGGCGCCTGACGACGCCCGAGGGCGGCGACGGGCCGCTCTACCAGATCACCTGAGCGGTCGGGATGCGTGGCGCCGCGCGGGCGCCACGCAACTTCCCCGCGCCACGGCGGTTAATGCAGGCACGATGACGCGTCCCCGCACGATCGCCCTGCTCGCCGCCGCCGCGGCCGCCCTCGCGCCTGCCGCGGCGCAGGCGAGCGCGCCGGCCCCCGCCGCCGCGCAGCTCGTCAGCTGCCATCGCTCGCCGAACGCCGCCGCGCGCGTCGCCGTCGTCGGCGCGACGATGCGCCCGCTCGCCGGCAGCATGCGCCTCGACCTGCGCGTCGACCTCTACGAGCGGCCGCTGGCCGGCGGCCGCTGGACGCTGCGCAGCGACGTGCCCGGCCTCGGCAGCTGGATCTCCCCGAGCGACCCCACGCTCGGCTCGCGTGCGCGCGACGTCTTCAAGTACCGCCAGGCGGTCGGTCGTCTCGACGTGCCCGACCAGTACCGCTTCCGCGTCGGCTTCCGCTGGCTCGACGACGACGGGAAGATCGTGCGCGAGACGAGCGCGGTCACGCACGCGTGCCGTCAGCCCGACGTGCGCCCGAACCTCACGATCGTGCACGTCGCCACGCACGCCTCCAAGCGCATGCCGGGCCTCGTCCGCTACCGCGTGCTCGTGCGCAACGACGGCCGCAGCCCGGCCCGCGGGGTGGTCCTCTCGGCAACCTTTCCCGGCGGCGGGAGCGGCGCGCGCCTCGCGCGCATCGACCCGGGCCAGTCGGTCGAGCTCGACTTCACCAACGACGGCTGCGCTGCCGGCGACCTCGCCGGCCCGTCCTTCGTCGTCGACCCCGCGAACCTCGTCGACGAGGTCGACGAGGCCGACAACGCGCTCGCGCTCGCCTGTCCGGTCCCTTAGCGGCAGCACGTCGCTACACTGGGGAGACGATGAACACAGCCATCCATCCTTCGTACGTCGACACCCATGTGCGGTGCTCGTGCGGCAACGAGTTCACCACCCGCTCCGTCGAGCGTGAGATCCACGTCGAGATCTGCTCCAACTGCCACCCGTTCTACACGGGCAAGCAGAAGCTGATCGACACCGGCGGTCGCGTCGAACGCTTCCAGCGTCGCGCTGCGAAGCGAGCCCGCGGCGCCGAGGGGTAGCGCGGTCCGCGTCGGGCCGCGCCGGGGGGAAGCGGTCATGAGTATCTCCGCCAAGCCAGCAGAGGACGTCGTCGCTTCCGAGCCCGGCCAGCTGCGCGCCGCGCGCGATGCGCCGGTGGGGGGCCAGGCCGTGCTCGAGGGCGTGATGATGCGCGGCATCAAGACGTGGGCCGTGGCCGTGCGCAGACCCTCAGCCGAGCAGCTCGCCGACGGACACGAGCTGGCGCCCGACGAGGCCGCGCTCGGCGAGATCGACATCACGACCGACACCGTCGAGTCGCTGCTGCGCCGCCACCGCGCGCTGCGCCTGCCGGTCATACGCGGCGTGATCGCGCTCGCCGAGTCGCTCAAGATCGGCTTCAAGGCGCTCAGCATCTCCGCCAACGCCCAGCTGCCCGACGGCGAGGAGGAGATCTCCAGCACCGCCTGGGTCGCCACCGTGATCCTCTCCGTCGTGCTGGCGATCGGCCTCTTCTTCCTGATCCCGGTCGGCATCACGAGCCTGATCAAGGACCAGCTCGGCTCATCGGTGCTGTTCTGGGCCGTCGAGGGCGTCCTGCGGACGAGCATCTTCTTCGGCTACCTGCTCGCGCTCTCGCGCATCCGCGACCTGCGGCGGGTGTTCGAGTACCACGGCGCCGAGCACAAGACGATCTCGTGCTTCGAGGCCGGCCTGCCGCTGACGCCGGCCAATGCCTCCCGTTTCTCACGCCTGCATCCCCGCTGCGGGACGACGTTCCTGCTGCTCGTGATGGTCGTCGCGATATTCGTCTTCGCCCCGATCGGCCTGCCCGCCTGGTACTGGCTCCTGCTCACCCGCGTGCTCGGCGTCCCGCTGATCGCCGGCATCTCGTTCGAGCTCATCAAGCTCAGCGGCAAGCAGCGCAAGCGCCGCTGGGTGCGGGCGATCATGTGGCCCGGCATCCAGCTCCAGTACCTCACCACCCGCGAGCCGGACCATTCCCAGCTCGCCGTCGCGATCGCCGCGCTCGAGGCCGTCCTCGCCGCCGAGCCCGACCTCGCCACCGCCCACGCCGGCGATCTCGTCGGCGTCGAGGTCGTCGCGTAACGAACCGCGCGAGTCCCGCGCGCCCCGAGCCGCCACGCTCGGGAAGTGCGCGGAGAAATACCGGATAGTCATGTACAAGTCCGCACGGATCGGCTGATCGCTCGATTGGCCGAGGGCCAGTGGGGGGTGGTGACCCGCCGGCAGCTCATGGCGGCGGGCGTGACTCGCTCGATGATCGAGGTGAGGCTGGCGAGCGCGCGGCTGGTGTCGCTCCACCGTGGTGTCTACACGTTCGGCCACACCCGCCTGCGGCGCGAGGGGCACTGGTTCGCGGCGGTGTTGGCGGTCGGACCCGGGGCGGTGCTGAGCCATCGCGACGCCGCCGGCCTGCACGGGATCCGGCCCGCGAACCACCGGCTGATCGACGTCACCACGAAAGCCGATCGCGAGAGCCAGACCGGCGTGCGGGTCCATCGCACGCGGGTGCTCGGGGCGGAGGACGTCACGGAGATCCAGGGCATCCCGGTCACCACCGTCGAGCGCACGCTGGTGGATCTGGCGGGAGTGGTGCCGCACGATCACATCGAGAGCGCACTCAGGCGGGCGGACGACCAGCAAGCGCTCGACCCACAGAAAATCAGGCAAGCACGCGACCGCACACGCCACCGTCAAGGCCCAGGCCACGGACGCTTGAGCAAAGCCCTCGCCGAGCACGAAGCCCTCGCCACGACCCTCACCCGCTCCTCCCTCGAAGCCAGTTTTCAACGGCTGGTCGTGAACAACGGCCTGCCCCAGCCGCGAACCAACGTCAACATTGAGGGATACGAGGTCGACGTCGTGTGGGCGGGACGCAGGCTGATCGTGGAGCTGGACGGCTGGCGCCACCACCGCTCCCAGCACGCCTTCGAACGCGACCGCGCACGGGACGCCACCCTCACGACAGCCGGCTGGCGAGTCGTCCGCTTCACCCACCACCAGCTCACCACCCGACCCGACCACGTCGTCGAGACGCTGCGTAGACTCGGCGTCGGATGATCGAGCAACTGGTCGAGCAGATCGAGACGCGGTTCGCGGAGCTGGAGGGCCAGCTCTCCGACCCCGAGGTGATCGGGGATCGGCAGCGCTACGCCGAGGCCGGCCGCGCGTACTCGGACCTGGAGTCGGCCGCCAAGCTGGCCGCCGAGTGGCGCCGCGCCGTCGACGACGACGCGGGTGCCCGCGAGCTGCTGGCCGAAGGCGACGACGACCCCGAGGTGCGCGAGCTGGCGGCCAGCGCGGCCGAGCGGATCGAGGCGCTCGACGAGGAGATCCGCCTCGCGATGGTCGAGCGCGACCCCAACGACGACAAGAACGTGATCGTCGAGATCCGCCCCGGCGCCGGCGGCGACGAGGCCGGGCTGTTCGCCGGCGACGTCTACCGCATGCTCGGGCGCTACGCCGAGCGCATGGGCTTCCAGACCGAGTCGCTGTCCGAGGGCGACGGCCAGTACACGTTCGCGATCAAGGGCGACGGCGCCTACTCGGTCTTCAAGTTCGAGGGCGGCACCCACCGCGTCCAGCGCGTCCCGGAGACCGAGTCGCAGGGCCGCATCCACACCTCCACCGCGACGGTCGCCGTGCTGCCCGAGGCCGAGGACGTCGACGTCGAGGTCAACGAGAGCGACCTGCAGATCGACGTCTACCGCTCCTCCGGGCCCGGCGGGCAGTCGGTCAACACGACCGATTCGGCGGTCCGCATCACGCACAAGCCGAGCGGCATCGTCGTCTCGATGCAGGACGAGAAGTCCCAGCTGCAGAACCGCGAGAAGGCGATGCGCGTGCTGCGCGCGCGGCTCTACGAGCGCGCGCTCGCCGAGCAGCAGGCGGAGCTGGCGGCGACGCGCCTGGCGCAGGTCGGCAGTGGCGAACGCGCGGAGAAGATCCGCACGTACAACTTCCCGCAGGGACGCGTCACCGACCATCGCATCGAAGCACACCGTGCACAACCTCGAGGGCGTCCTCGGGGGCGAGCTGGACGAGCTCACGAAGAGCTTGCAAGACGATGAGAAGCGCCGCCGGCTCGAGGCCCAGGCCGCCGTCTGACGGCAGCGGCCTCGCGCAGGCGCCGGCGGTCTCGCTGGCGCTCGCGCTTGCCACGGCCGAGCTGCGCGACGCGGGCTGCGAGACGCCGCGGCTCGACGCCGAGGTGCTGCTCGCCGACGCGATGGCGACCACGCGCACCTCGTTGCAGCTGCACCCCGAGCGCGAGCTGACGCGTGAGCAGTCCGACCGCTTCGCTGCTGCGCTGCTGCGCCGTCGCCGGCGCGAGCCGGTCGCCTACGTCGTAGGCACGCGAGGATTTCGGTACCTCGACCTGGCCGTCGACGGCCGCGTGCTCGTGCCGCGCCCGGAGACCGAGCAGCTCGTCGAGGTCGCGCTCGCGCTGCCGCTCGGCGCACGCGTGGCCGACGTCGGCACCGGCAGCGGCGCCGTCGCGCTCGCGCTCAAGCACGAGCGCCCCGACCTGCACGTGATCGCGACCGACGTCAGCGAGGACGCGCTCGCGGTGGCGCGCGCGAACGCAGCGCGGCTGGGGCTGGAGATCGAGTTCGCGCACGGCGACCTGCTCGCAGCGCTCGATTCCACTCCCCTCGATGCCGTCCTCTCCAACCCGCCGTACGTGGCGGATCACGAGCCGCCGCCACCCGAGCTCGACTACGAGCCGCCGCTCGCGCTCTACGCCGGCGCCGACGGGCTCGACGTGCTGCGCCGGCTCGTCCCGCAGGCGGCCGCGCGAGCGCCCTTCGTCGCGTTCGAGCTGGGCGCCGGCCAGGCGCCCGCGGTCGCACGGATGGTGCGCGACGCCGGCATGGAGCCGAGCGCGCACCGCGACCTCGCCGGCATCGAGCGGGTCGTCACGGGCCGCCGATGAGCACCGCTGCGGCATTCCAGGCCTGCATCGAGGGAGGAGGGGTCGCAGTGTTCCCGGCCGACACGGTCTACGGGCTCGCGTGCGACCCCGAGAACGCGCAGGCGGTCGCGCGCCTCTACGCGCTCAAGGGCCGCCGGCCCGACAAGCCCGCTGCCGTCATGTGGTTCGACCGCGACGCGGCGCTCGCAGACCTGCCCGAGATCGGTCCTCGCACGCGCACCGCGGCCGAGCGGCTGCTGCCCGGCAAGGTCACGCTCCTGCTGCCCAACCCCCACCGCCGCTTCCCCCTCGCAGCCGGCTCCGAACCGACGGCGGCGCTGGGTGTCCGCGTCCCACATCAGCCGCTCCTCGCCGCCGTGTCGCTCGCGGTCCTCCAATCCAGCGCCAACCACGCCGGCGGCGCCGACGCCAGGACGCTCGACGAGGTGCCGTCCGCGATCCGGGACGGGGCCGACCTCGTGCTCGACGCGGGCCCGCTGCCGGGCACGCCTTCGACCGTGATCGACCTGCGCGCCTACGAGACCGAGGGCCGCTTCGAGGTCGTGCGCGAGGGGGCCGTGTCCGTGGCCGAGATCGCCAAGTGCCTTGGTATCGTCAGCGGGCCGCCATGAAGATCGCCCTCGCCTCCGACCACGCCGGCTTCGCGCTGAAGTCCGAGCTCGCCGCCCAGCTCGCGGCGGACGGTCACGAGGTGCTCGATCTCGGCACCGACAGCGGCGAGTCGGTCGACTACCCGCGCTACGCCGAGCCGGCCGCACGGCTCGTGGCCGGCGGCGAGGCCGCGCGCGGCGTGCTCGTGTGCGGCTCGGGCAACGGCGTCGCGATCGTCGCCAACAAGATCGCCGGGGTGCGCGCCGTCAACGCCCACGACGCTGACGAGGCGGAGATGGCGCGGCGCCACAACGACGCCAACGTCGTCACCTTGTCCGGCGCGCGCCTCGATGCCGCCGCCGCCGTCGAGATCGTCCGCACCTTCCTCGCGACCGCCTTCGAGGGCGGGCGCCACGCCCGCCGCGTCGAGCAGATCGGCGCGATCGAGACCGCCCTGGAGACCGCATGACCGAGCTGCCGCCCGACTTCTTCACCCGCCCGCTGGCCGACGTCGACCCGGAGATCGCCGAGGTGCTCGCGAAGGAGCTGGAGCGCCAGCAGCGCACGCTGGAGATGATCGCCTCCGAGAACTTCGTGCCGCAGGCGGTGCTCGAGTGTCAGGGCTCGGTGCTGACGAACAAGTACGCCGAGGGCTATCCCGGCAAGCGCTACTACGGCGGCTGCGAGTGGGTCGACGTCGCCGAGCAGCTCGCGATCGACCGCGCGAAGGAGCTGTTCGGCGCCGAGCACGCGAACGTGCAGCCGCACTCCGGCGCGCAGGCCAACACCGCCGTCTACCACGCGCTGCTGCAGCCGGGCGACACGATCATGGGCCTCGAGCTGGCCCACGGCGGCCACCTCACGCACGGGATGAAGATCAACGTCTCCGGCCGGCTGTACGAGATCGCGCCCTACCAGGTGCAGCGCGAGACGAGCCTGATCGACATGGACGAGGTCGCTCGCATCGCCCGCGAGCGCAAGCCAAAGCTGCTGCTGGCCGGCTGGTCGGCCTACCCGCGCCAGCTCGACTTCGCGCGCTTCCGCGATATCGCCGACGAGGTCGGCGCGCTGCTGATGGTCGACATGGCGCACTTCGCCGGGCTCGTCGCGGCGGGCCTGCATCCGTCGCCGGTGCCGTATGCCGACGTCGTCACCTCGACGACGCACAAGACGATCGGCGGCGGGCGCGGCGGGCTGATCCTCTGCCGCGAGGAGCATGCGAAGAAGATCAACTCGGCCGTCTTCCCGGGTCAGCAGGGCGGCCCTCTGGAGCACGTGATCGCGGGCAAGGCGGTCGCGTTCAAGATCGCCGCCTCGCCCGAGTTCCGCGAGCGCCAGCAGCGCACGCTCGACGGCGCGCGCGCGCTGGCGACCGAGGTCCTGCGGACCGGCGAGGGCGTGACCGTCCTGACCGGCGGCACCGACGTGCACCTGATCCTCGTCGACCTGCGCGAGTCCGAGCTCGACGGCCAGCAGGGGGAGGACCGCCTGCACGAGATCGGCATCACCGTCAACCGCAACGCGGTCCCGTTCGACCCGCGCCCGCCGATGGTCTCCTCCGGCCTGCGCATCGGCACGCCCGCGCTCGCCACGCGCGGCTTCCAGCAGGACGACTTCAGCGAGGTCGGCGCGATCGTCGCCGCCACGCTCCAGCCCGGCTTCGAGGCGCGGCGCGACGAGCTGGCTGAGCGCGTGCAGGCGCTCGCCGAGCGCTATCCGCTGTACGCCGCGCTCAGCGGCGCCGTCACGTAGCGGAAACGGACGCGAGCTGACAGGTGGATCGGCCCGCCTGGCAAGGAAGCAGGGAGCGTGGCCTGCTTCGCAGGCGAGCGACCGGGGCACCGCCGGCGAAGCCGGTGGTCGCCGCCAGGCGCGCCGAGGCGCCTGTCAGGATGCGTCCGTGAGCGAGCTTGATGCCGTTTACGCCTTCCTCGTCGCGCTCGCCGTCGCGGCGCTGCTGACGCCGCCCGTCGCGCGGCTCGCGCGGCGCGTCGGCGCGGTCGACGAGCCGCGTGAGCGCGGGCTGGCGGCGCGCACGACGCCGCTGCTCGGGGGGCTGGCGATCCTCGCGGGCGTGCTCGTGGCGGCCGCGATCTGGCTGCCGATCAACGAGGAGACGCGCGGGATCCTCGGCGGCGCGGCGCTGATCGCGCTCGTCGGCGCGCTCGACGACGTCTTCGACCTCGGGCCGGGCGTGAAGCTCGCCGGACAGGTCGCGGCGGCGCTGATCCCCGTGCTGGCCGGCGTGCGGGTCGAGAACGTGACGCTGCCGTTCCTCGGCGCGCTCGAGTTCCATGCGGTCGGCGGCGGCGTGCTGACGGTCGTCGGGCTCGTCGGGCTGATGAACGTCGTGAACTTCTCCGACGGCGTCGACGGCCTCGCGGCCGGCGTCTGCGCGATCAGCTCGGTCGCGTTCGCGGTCATCGCCTTCGACCTCGGGCGCACCGGCGCGGGCGTGCTCGCGGCGATCGTCGCGGGCGCGGCGCTCGGCTTCCTGATCCACAACTTCCACCCGGCCTCGGTCTTCATGGGCGACTGCGGCGCGCTGCTGCTCGGCTTTCTGCTCGGCTGCGTCGCCGTGCAGGGCGCGCTCAAGACGAACGCCCTGATCGCGCTCGTCGGGCCGCTCGCGATCCTCGCGGTCCCCTTTCTCGACACGAGCTTCGTGATCGCGCGGCGGCTCAAGTACCGCCGCGCGCCCTGGTCGGCCGACGCGCACCACTTCCACCACCGCTTCGCGCGCATCGGCTTCAGCCAGCGACGCACGGTCCTCTACCTCTACATCTGGACGTTCCTGCTGGCGGGCCTCGCGGTCGCGCTGCGGTTCGTGCCCTACTCCGACAACCACGGGCACTTCCGGCTCGGCTGGTCGCTGCTGATGGCGGCGCTCGGGCTGCTCGTGGTCGCCGCGAGCGTCTACCTCGTGATCGTGCTGGAGATCCTCAAGCTCAAGCGCCTGAGGGCCTGGCAGCTGCGCCGCGCCGACCCGACGACGAGCGAGCACGAGATCGTCGCGCAGGTCGAGCACGAGCTCGAGACGGGGGAGTTCCCCGCCGTCGCGCCGGCGCCTGCGCCTCAGCGCGGACGGCCGTAGACCGCGCCGAGCCAGATCGCCAGCAGCCCGTCGACGAGCGTCTCGTCGCCGACGTCGCCGTCCTGCACGAGGTGCTCGTAGGCGGCGCGCTCGGTCATCCAGCAGAGCCCGAAGGCGATCGTCTCGGCCGGCAGCTCCGCATCGACGTTGCCGGCCGCCTGCTCGCGCTCGATGCGCGCGCGGGTCGCGTCGACGAAGCGCCGCACGAGCACGCGCCAGGCGATCGCGGTCGTCTCGTCGTAGGCGGCGGCCTCGACGATCGCCCGCAGCAGCGGAGCGTGGCGCCGGTAGATGCCGACGACCGAGCCGAGCGCCTCGGCCAGTTCGGCGGCGCCCTCGCCCTCGCCGCCCCACCAGTGGGCGGCCCGCTCGTACAGTTGCTCGGCGACGCCCTCGGTGACGCGCATCAGCAGCTCGCGCTTGTCGCGGAAGTAGAAGTAGAAGGCGGTGCGCGAGATGCCGGCGCGCGTCGCGATCTGCTCGACCGCCAGCTCCGGGTAGGAGGCGCCGTCCGCCAGCAGCGCCTCCGTCGCCTGCATGACGCTCGCCTCGACGGCCGCGCGCTTGGAGCTGTGCGCTGCGGTCCGGCGGCTGAGCGGTGGCATCGTCAGCACCCTAGCGAGCCGTAGATGGCATCACGTCAACTACAAAAAATAAGTTGATAGGTACGTTAGTTTCTTGTGCATAGCCCCCATCGGGGAGGGGCTGCACACAAGGAAGGAGGCGAGGCCAATGCCCCGCTTCGTCGAGGTGGCCGGGTGTCCGTGCCCGGCCGAGCTCGCGCCGTTCGTGCGTGAGGTGATGCGCCGCACCGGTGTTTCGCCGGTCACGATCTACCGTGGATCCGAGCCGGACGCGCTCGCGATCATGCACGCACATGGGAAGCACTCGCAGGCGGAGCTGTACAAGGCCTGGAACGACGGGCACGGGGCCCAGTACGGGATCGCGAAGTCGCCCGACCGACCCGGCACGAGCTCGCACGAGCTGCGCTCCGACGGCAACGCGTTCGCGGGCCCGCCCGGGCGTGCGTTGGAGCCGATCCAGTGCGGGATGGACTGGCCGATCGCAGCCGTCCCACAGGTCATCGCGGCCCTCGAGGCGCTCGGCTGCGATCCGTTCCGTCCGTATCCGAGCTCCGCGGCGGAGGCGCAGCACGTCTGCTGCCGAGCGGAGGGCGAGCTCGACCCCGCCGCGCGCCTCGCGAGCGACCCGCTCGTGCTCGGCGACCACTCCAAGCTCGTGCGCACGGTGCAGATCTACCTCAAGCGCGGGAACTACCTGCCCGACGACTTCGACGTCGCCGAGAAGATCGGCACGTACGGGCCGGTGATCGTCGAGGCGGTCGAGAAGTTCCAGCGCGAGCACGGGCTCGACGACGACGGCAAGGTCGGCAAGCTGACGTTCGCGGCGCTGAAGCGGCGCTACGCCCACGACGGGCACGGCGGCGGCGCCGCGCATGCGCACCCACACCCGCACGCGCACAGCGCCGTCGACCACGGCGCGATGTCGATCGGCCCCGAGGGCCTCGCGCTGATCAAGCGCTACGAGGGCTTCCGCCCGACCGTCTACGACGACGGCACGCACACGCCGACGATCGGCTACGGCGAGACGAAGCAGCCGCTGCCGCACCAGCTGACCGAGCCGCAGGCGGCCGCGCTGCTCGTCAAGCGCCTCGCGCGCGACTTCGAGCCGGCCGTGCGCAAGGTCTTCCAGGGCCCGCACGCGCTGCCGTTCAACCAGCACCGCTTCGACGCGCTGATGTCGTTCGTCTACAACCTCGGCGCACACGCGCTGGAGGGCGGGGCGGGCTTCGAGACGCTCGGCCACGCGATCCGGACGTGCGACCTCGACGCGATCTGCCGCGCGCTCCCGCTCTACAGCCACGCGAGCAACCCTGCGCTCCACGAGGGTCTGCTGAAGCGGCGCAACGCGGAGGTGGCGCTGTTCCGCAAGCCGGCGGCCCCTTGAGGTCGCCGGTTCCGGACCGCGTGCCGGGTGTCACAATGTTGTTACAAGGGGTGGCGACTTGTAGACTGATCTTTAACGCAGGCTTACCGAATCCGTCAGCAAGCCTGTGGTGACCCGCGCCGGTTCGGCGCGGGCTTTTTACATCCGGCGACCAACGCCTCCCATGTGTCCCCCCAATCAGCCCGAGCCGCAGCCCGATGACCGACGAGCGCCCGCCCATGCGCGGGGCCGTCGCCGGCTCGCTGCTGCTCGGGGCGACGCTGCTGTGCGCCGCTGTGGGGCTGGGAGTCGGCGCACTCGCGGGTGCGCCCGCGCCGCTCGGGATCGTCGGTCTGTTCATCGGCTTCGCAGTGGGGATCCGTCTTGTCATCGCACGCTTTAGAGACCTCTGACGCCGTGACCGTCCTGCGCTACTTCGACCTCGTGCTCGCGCTCGTCGCGCTGCCGCTGTTCCTGCTCGCCGACATCTCGCTCGTCGGCTGGCTGACGGGCGCCGGGGCGTATGCCGGCCAGCGCGCGATCGGCGCCTACGCGACCCGCCGCGCGGCCGCCAGCGACGACGCCCGCACGACCGTCGGGCTGATGGCCGGCTCGATGATCGGACGCGGATGGCTCGTAGCAATTACGATCTTCGCCGTCGGGCTCACCGCTGGCGACGAAGCCGGCCTGTCCGCAGCCGTTCTCTTCATCGCCCTCTTCACCGTCTACTTCACCATGAACATGATCCTGCGCCCGTTCCAGAACGAGGACGCGAGCCGATGAAGGCCCGCGCCCTCGCCGCCCTCGCGCCGTTCGCGCTGCTGCTCGCGTCCCCCTCGGGCGCGTTCGCGATCAACGAGAACTTCAAGCCGCAGAACGAGTTCAAGCTCGATCCCTGGATCAGCATCAAGGTCGGCGGGCTCGACCTCTCGATCAACAAGGCCGTCTTCTACCTGCTCGTGACGTGCGCGCTCACGTGCATCACGATGGTCTGGATCGCCCGCCGCATGCAGGCACGCCCCAACCGCGTGCAGACCGCCGTCGAGGCCGCCTACTCGCTGATGCGCGACAACATCGCCGGCGGCAGCATGAGCGGCGACATGGCGAGGAAGTGGTTCCCGTTCGTCGGGACGCTGTTCCTCTTCATCTGGTTCTCGAACATGCTCGGGTACCTGCCGCTGCCGACGAACACCGAGCACACGGTGAACGTCTTCGGCGCGCACATCCCGTCGCTGGCGCTCTACGCGGCGACCGCGAACCTCTCCGTGCCGCTCGCGCTCACCGTCGTCGTGTGGATCAGCTACCACGTCGAGGGGATCCGCGCGAAGGGGCCGGTCAAGTACCTCAAGAGCTGGGTGCCCGCGGGCGTCGAGGGCCCCGCCACCGGCCCGATCTTCATGATCGAGGTGATCTCGCACTTCATGCGGCTGATCTCGCTGTCGGTGCGACTGTTCGCGAACATCCTCGCGGGCCACCTGCTGATCCTCTTCATGGGCGGCGGCCTCGTCGTGCTGCTGAACCTCGCGATCGTCGGCTCGATCCTGCTCGGGGTCGTCACCGGCGCGATCGCGGTCGCCTTCTTCTGTCTCGAGGTCGCGCTGATCGCGACGCTGCAGGCATTCATCTTCGCCACGCTCACTTCCATCTATCTCGGCGGCGCGGTCGCCGAGGCTCACTAACGACACAGGAGACTGCTGTGGACCTCTCCGTCATCAACACGCTGGCCGCGACGGTCGCCGAGAACGAGGCGATCGGCCGCAAGGCCGGCAAGGCCATCGCGCTCGGCGTCGGCGCCGGTCTCGGCACCGTCGGCCCGGGCATCGGCGTCGGCTACATCTTCGGCAAGGTCATCGAGTCGGTGACGCGTCAGCCCGAGATGCGCGACGAGATCACGAGCATCCAGTGGCTCGGCTTCGCCCTCACCGAGGCGATCGTCTTCTACGCGTTCATCTTCGGCCTGATCGCCTTCTTCCTCTCGTAGGCATGCCGACCGTTCTCGCAGCCGCGGAGGACAGCGGCAACTTCCTCGTCTCGCCCAGCGTGGGCCTGATGATCTGGTTGCTGATCGCCTTCGGCGTGACGCTCCTGATCCTGCGCAAGTACGCCTTCCCGGCGATCGGCGACGCGCTCGACAAGCGCCAGCGCGCGATCGAGGACTCGATCGACGCGGCCGAGCGCACGCGCACGGAGGCCGACGCGCTGCTGGCCGAGTACCGCCAGCGGCTCACCGACGCACGCGCCCAGGCCGACGAGATCGTCGCCAAGGCCGAGCGCGCCGGCGAGGTCGCCAAGGACGAGTCGCTCGCGGCCGCCAAGGTCCAGCGCGAGGAGCTGCTGGAGCAGACCAAGCGCGACGTCGAGGCCGAGACGCGCCGCGCGATCCAGGAGATCCGCCGCGAGGTCGCCGACCTGACGGTGCTCGCGACCGAGAAGGTCACGCGCAAGACGCTGTCGGCCGAGGACCAGCAGCGGCTCGTGCAGGAGGCGCTGTCCGAGCTGGACTTCAGCGCCCTGTCCGGCGGGAGCAACTGAGTCACGCCATGGAAGAGATCGCCCAGGTCTACTCGCGCGCGCTGTTCGAGGTCGCCAAGGAGCACGGCAAGCTCGACGTCGTGCGCGAGCAGCTCGGCCAGTTCGCCGACGCGCTCAACGACAACGGCGACCTGCGCGTCTTCTTCTTCTCGCCGTACTTCTCGACGGAGGAGAAGAAGGACGGGCTGGGGCGTGCGCTCGACGGCGCCGATCCGGCGATCGTCAACTTCCTCGAGTCGCTGCTCGAGCGCCATCGGATGCCGGTGATCTTCCGCATCCGCGCGGCGTACGAGCGGCTGTGGGACCAGGAGAACAAGCTGCTGCCGGTGCAGGTCACGAGCGCCGTCGAGCTGGACGCCGCGACCGTCAAGAGCATCGGCGAGCGGATCGGCGAGCAGACCGGCCAGCGCGTCGAGCTGACGAGCACGGTCGACCCCGAGATCCTCGGCGGGATCGTGCTGCGCGTCGGCAACTCGATCCTCGACGCATCGATCAAGCACCGCCTCGACCAACTTCGCAAGCACGTCGCGCAGGCGTAGTCGCTGCGCCTGTCACGTCAAGGAGCCACGAACCTCTCATGCAGATCAAGCCCGACGAGATCACCTCAATCCTCAAGAGCCGCATCGAGGGCCTCGACACCGGCGGCGCGGACCTGACCGAGGTCGGCACCGTGCTGTCCGTGGCCGACGGCATCGCCCGCATCCACGGCCTCGAGAACTGCATGTCGTTCGAGATGCTCGAGCTGCCGCACGACGTCACCGGCCTCGCCCTGAACCTCGAGTCCGACAACGTCGGCGTCGTGCTGTTCGGCGACTGGCAGCAGATCGTCGAGGGCGACACCGTCAAGCGCACCGGCCACCTGCTGAACATCCCGGTCGGCGACGCGCTGCTGGGTCGCATCGTCGACCCGCTCGGCAACCCGCTCGACGGCAAGGGCGACATCGCCACGAGCGAGACGCGCCCGGCCGAGTTCAAGGCCCCCGGCGTGGTCCAGCGCCAGCCGGTCACGGAGCCGCTGCAGACCGGCCTGAAGGCGATCGACGCGATGATCCCGATCGGCCGCGGCCAGCGCGAGCTGATCATCGGCGACCGCCAGACGGGCAAGACGGCGATCGCGATCGACACGATCATCAACAACAAGGACACGGGCGTCGTGTCCGTCTACGTCGCGATCGGCCAGCGCATGGCGACCGTGGTGCAGATCGCCGAGACGCTCGCCGAGAACGGCGCGCTCGACAACACGATCATCGTCGCCGCCTCCGCCGACGAGGCCGCGCCGATCAAGTTCATGGCGCCCTACGCCGGCGCCGCGATGGCCGAGTACTTCCTCTACAACGGCAAGCACGCGCTGTGCGTCTACGACGACTTGACGAAGCACGCGTACGCCTACCGCCAGATGTCGCTGCTGCTGCGCCGCCCGCCGGGTCGCGAGGCCTACCCGGGCGACGTCTTCTACCTGCACTCGCGCCTGCTCGAGCGCTCCGTCAAGCTCAACGACGACCTCGGCGGCGGCTCCATGACGGCGCTCCCGGTGATCGAGACGCAGGGCGGCGACGTCTCCGCCTACATCCCGACGAACGTGATCTCGATCACCGACGGGCAGATCTTCCTCGAGCCGAAGCTCTTCAACTCGGGCGTGCGCCCGGCCATCAACGTCGGCATCTCGGTGTCGCGCGTCGGCGGCAACGCGCAGATCTCGCCGATGAAGAAGGTCGCCGGCAAGATCAAGCTCGAGCTCTCGCAGTACCGCGAGCTGGAGGCCTTCGCGCAGTTCGGCTCCGACCTCGACGCCGACACGCAGCGCACCCTGGCGCGCGGCGAGCGGCTCGTGAAGACGCTGAACCAGGGCGAGCGCGCGCCGCTCGCGGTCGAGGACCAGGTGATCCAGATCTACGCCGCCACGAACGGCTTCCTCGACCGCATCCTCGTCGACAAGGTCGAGCGCTTCCTCGACGGCCTCACGCGCCGCGCGCACAGCGAGGCCGGCGAAGTTCGCAAGTCGATCGCCGGCGGCGACTGGTCCGACGGCACGCAGTCCGCGGTCCAGGACCTCGTCAAGCGCTACGCCGAGGACTTCGGCCACGACCTCGACGAGGAGGGCCAGCCGCTGTCCGACGAGGCCGCCCCCGACGTGCGCCCGACGCATGCTGCGCCCACCGCGGCCGACGAGGCCCCGGCGACCGAGCCCGAGCAGGAGCCGGCCGCGGTCTAACCCATGGCTCAACGAGACGTCAAGAACCGCATCGCGTCGGTCAAGAACATCCAGAAGATCACGCGCGCGATGGAGATGGTCGCCGCGGCGCGCCTGCGCCGCGCCGAGCAGCGCATCGCCGCGCTGCGGCCCTACGCCGACGCGATCCGTCGCATGACGCGCCAGGCCGCGGAGGCCGCCGGCAACGTGCCGGCGCTGCCGATCCTCAACGAGCACGAGTCGGAGAGGCGGATCGCGCTGCTGCTCGTGACCGCCGACCGCGGGCTCGCGGGCGCCTTCAACTCGCAGATCATCCGCGCCGGCGTGCGCACCGCGGCCGACTACCGCGAGGAGGGCAAGGAGATCGTCTACTACGCGACCGGCCGTCGCGGCGTCTCCTCGCTGACGTTCCGCGGCACCGAGCCGGAGCAGGGCTTCACCGGCTTCACCGAGCGGCCCTCCTACGCCAACGCGCGCGAGATCGCGCACGCGCTGACCGCCGCCTACGTCGACGGCAAGGTCGACCGCGTCGAGATCCTCTACAACGGCTACATCTCGCCGATCTCGCAGGAGGTGCGGCGCGAGACGCTGCTGCCGCTGCAGCAGGCGACGATCCTCGAGGCGAGCGCGGAGGAATCGGAAACGGACAGCGGTACCGACCACCACGCGCTCGTGGAGTACGAGCCCGAGCCGGAGGAGATCCTCCAGCGGCTCGTGCCCGACTACGTCGAGATCTCGATCTACCGCGCGCTGCTGGAGTCGACCGCGTCGGAGCTGGGCGCCCGCATGACCGCCATGCGCAGCGCCTCCGACAACGCCGGCGACATCATCGACGACCTCACGCTCGAGATGAACCGCGCCCGCCAGGCGGAGATCACGCAGGAGATCATGGAGGTCGTCGGCGGCGCCGAGGCGCTGCGGTGACGTCGGCCGGAGGTCGCCGCTCGCGGCGACCGGCGGGGTGACGTCGGCCGGAAGGCGTCGCTTGCGACGACTGTAGGACGAAACTTCTTACTCTGGAGACCCCACACACATGTCAGCTACAGCCACCAAGAACACCGGTCGCATCGAGGAGATCCAGGGCGTCGTGCTCGAGGCCGTCTTCCCCGACGAGCTGCCGCAGATCAACCACGCGATCACGATCGACCGCGGCGAGGATGGGATCCTCGTCTGCGAGGTGCAGCAGCACCTCGGCGACGACCGCGTCCGCGCGGTCGCGATGGACTCCACCGACGGGCTCGCCCGCGGCATGGAGGTCACCGACACCGGCGGCCCCATCACGGTCCCCGTCGGCCGCGCCACGCTCGGGCGCATCTTCAACGTGCTCGGCGACGCGATCGACCTCGGCGGCCCCGTCGGCAACGAGGAGCGCTGGCCGATCCACCGCCCCGCCCCGACGGTCGAGAACCTCACCCCGACGACCGAGATGTTCGAGACCGGCATCAAGGTCGTCGACCTGCTCGCGCCCTACGCCAAGGGCGGCAAGGTCGGTCTCTTCGGCGGCGCCGGCGTCGGCAAGACCGTTCTGATCCAGGAGCTGATCCACAACCTCGCCAAGGAGCACGGCGGCCTGTCCGCCTTCTGCGGCGTGGGCGAGCGCTCGCGCGAGGGCAACGACCTGTGGCTGGAGATGAAGGAGTCGGGCGTCATCGACAAGACGATGCTCGTCTTCGGCCAGATGAACGAGCCGCCCGGCGCGCGCATGCGCGTCGCGCTCTCGGGCCTGACGATGGCGGAGTACTTCCGCGAGCAGGGCCAGGACGTGCTCCTGTTCATCGACAACATCTTCCGCTTCGTGCAGGCCGGCTCCGAGGTCTCCGCCCTCCTGGGCCGCATGCCCTCGCAGGTCGGCTACCAGCCGACGCTCGAGTCGGAGATGGGCCAGCTGCAGGAGCGCATCACCTCCACGCGCGAGGGCTCCGTCACCTCGGTGCAGGCGATCTACGTGCCCGCCGATGACCTCACCGACCCGGCGCCGGCCTCCGTGTTCGCCCACCTCAACGCGACGACCGTCCTCAGTCGCGCGATCTCGGAGAAGGGCATCTACCCGGCGGTCGACCCGCTCGACTCGACCTCGACGATCCTCAAGCCGGACATCCTCGGCGAGGAGCACTACGAGGTCGCCAACGCGGTCAAGCGTCAGCTGCAACGCTACAAGGAGCTCCAGGACATCATCGCCATCCTCGGCATCGACGAGCTCTCCGACGAGGACAAGGTCGTCGTGCAGCGCGCGCGCAAGGTCGAGCGCTTCCTGTCGCAGCCGTTCCACGTCGCCGAGCAGTTCACGGGCACGCCCGGCGCGTACGTCCCGATCGCCGAGACGATCCGCGGCTTCAAGGAGATCATCGAGGGCAAGCACGACGAGCTGCCCGAGCGCGTCTTCCTGCTCAAGGGCACGATCGACGACGTCGTCGCGGCGGCGAAGGGCTAGCGGGCCGTGGCGCGCACCCCCTTCCCGGTCGAGGTCCTCACGCCCGAGGGCGAGGTCTTCAACGACGAGGTCGAGATGATCTCGACGCGCACGGCCACCGGCTCGATCGGCATCCTGGCGAACCACACGCCGCTGCTGGCGATGCTCGACCCGACCGAGCTGCGGCTGTACCGCTCGGAGTCCGAGATCGTGCGCTTCGCGCAGGGCGAGGGCTACCTCCAGGTCGCGGACAACCGCGCCCTGATCCTCGTCGAGGAGGCGACCGAGGCCGGCAAGCTCGACGCCACCGACCTGCGCGAGAAGTTGAGCGCAGCCGAGAAGGCGTTGGCCGAGGCCGAGGCCGGCTCCGAGCAGCAGCGCCTGGCGGCGCGCGAGAAGCGCCGCTGGGAGGCGTTCGTGCGCATCGCCGAGGGCAGCTAGTCCACCGCGACGCCTATCCTCTGTCGACCGTGGTCGACGAACGCGCCCTCGCCGAGCGGCTGATCTCCTACGACACCTCGCGCCCCGAGGAGCTCGCGGCCGCCGCCGCGTTCGTGAAGGGCTGGCTCGAGTCGCGCGACATCGAGGTGCGCGAGCAGTCCCACAACGGCCTGCCGGTGCTGATCGCCGAGGCCGGGCCGGACGGCGGCGACGTCCCCGTCGTGCTGCTGCACGGCCACCTCGACGTGGTCCCCGGCCACGAGGAGCAGTTCGAGCCGCGCGTCGAGGGCGACCGCCTGATCGGGCGGGGCGCCTACGACATGAAGGGCGGGCTCGCGGCGATGATGTGCGCGCTCAAGGACTGCGGCGCGCAGGAACGCGTGCGCGTGCGCTTCCTGTGCGTACCCGACGAGGAGATCGAGGACGTCGAGGAACGCTCGACCGACGAGCTCGTGCGGTCTGGGCTGCGGGGCGACTTCGCGATCACCGGCGAGCCGACGAACCTGCACATCGGGATCGAGGCCAAGGGCGTGCTGGCGATGCGCGTCGAGGTGCGCGGCCGCTCGGCGCACGGCTCGACGCCGTGGCTGGGGGACAGCGCCGTGCTGAAGGCCTTCGACGTCTTCCGCCAGATCGAGGCGATGCCGTTCGCGCGCGAGTCCTCGGAGCTGTTCGACCGTCCCTCGATCAACCTCGGCCGGATCGAAGGCGGCGACGTCTTCAACAAGGTCCCCGACCGCTGCGAGATGGTCGTCGACGTGCGCTATCTCCCGGGCCAGGACCCGGGCGCGATCCTCGCGCAGGTGCGCGCGCTGCCCGACGTCACCGTCACGCGCACGCTCACGCGCGCCCCGGCGCACGTCTCGCGCACGAACCCCTACGTGCGCGCGCTGCGCGAGGCGGTCGGTCGCGGGACCGACGGCGAGGCGATGAGCGTCGGCCGCGACGGCGCCTCGGACGCGATCTCGTTCATCGAGGCGGGCATACCGGCCGTCGAGTTCGGCCCCGTCGGCGCCGGCCACCACGGGCCCGACGAGTGGGTCTCGATCGCTTCGCTGCGTCGCTACCGCGAGGCGCTCGGCGACTTCGTGCTGACGCTGCCCGAGCGGCTCGCGCGCGAGCGCGCAGCGGGTGCGAGCGGGTTGCAGGCGATCGAGGGCGGCCGCGCCTCGTGAACCCGGAGTTCCCCGACTTCCCCGGCCGCGGGCGCGCCGGGACGTGGCTGCGCTTCCTGCTCGCCGGCGTCGTGATCGTCGTGCTGGCGGCGGGCACGACCGCGACCGCCGGCCTGCTCGGCGTGCAGAGCTTCGTCGACGACCTCAAGCAGGGCGGCACGATCAAGGGCCTCGACAACGTCATCTCGCGCGCCGACGTCGGCGATCCGCAGACGCTGCTGCTGATCGGCTCCGACCATCGCTACGGCCACGACTCGACGGACGCCCGCTCGGACACGATGATGCTCGTGCGGCTCGACCCGGACGCGAACGCGACGACGGTGCTGTCGATCCCGCGCGACCTGAAGGTCTCCTTCACGCAGCCCAACGGCGCCGTCCGCTCGGCCGCGAAGATCAACGAGACCTACACGCTCGGCGGCGAGGCCTTCACCGCGAAGGTGATCAAGCACCTGCTGGGCGGCATCACGATCAACCACGTCATCAACGTCGACTTCAAGAGCTTCAAGGCGGCGGTCGACGCGATCGGCTGCGTCTACGCCGACATCGACCACCGTTACTACCACTCGAACCTCGGCACGCTCGACCAGTACGCGGAGATCGACATCTCCGCCGGCTACCAGAAGCTGTGCGGCTCCAAGGCGCTCGACTACGTGCGCTTCCGCCACGCCGACAGCGACTTCGTGCGCGCCGCGCGTCAGCAGGACTTCCTGCGCCAGGTCAAGTCGCAGTACGGCATCGGCGCCTTCCTCAGCGACCCGCACAAGCTGACCAAGCGCGTCGGCAAGCACATCCGCACCGACGCGCAGCTGCAGTCGAAGGAGGAGCTGCTGAAGCTCGCGAACCTCGCGGCCTACTCGGCGCAGCACCCGATCCGCCAGATCCAGTTCCCGGCGACGTACGACGACGAGGGCGGCGTCTCCTACGTCACCGCCACGCCGGACCAGATCGCGAACGTGCGCCACGAGTTCCTCGAGCCGCCGCCGGCCGAGCCGCAGGCGCACCGCTCCGGCGGCGGGCGCCACCATCGCCGCGGCTCCGGCTTCGACCCCGCCGCCGACGGGCTCGCGAGCATGGCCACGACGGGCGAGGACTACGCGATACAGCTGGGCGCGATGAAGTTCCCCGTCTACTACTCGAAGCTGCTCGTCGCCGGCGACACGTACGAGCCGCCGCTCGCCGGCGAGTACCCGCGCAAGTACCGCATCAAGGCGCCGGACGGGAAGATGCGCGGCGCCTATCGCTTCGTCGTCCCGACCGGCCACGACGGCAACTACTACGGCGTCCAGGGCACGAGCTGGACCGACCCGCCGATCCTCAGCAGCCCGTCGCAGACACGCAACGTGGGCGGCAAGAAGCTGCTGCTGTTCTTCGACGGCTCGAAGCTGCGGACGGTCGGCTGGAAGACCTCGCACGGCTCCTACTGGGTGCAGAACACGCTCCAGGAGGAGTTGACGAACAAGCAGATGCTGGAGATCGCAGGGTCGCTCACGCGGCTTGGCCGCTAGGCTTCGGCGCCGCATGATGGCTCCCCCGCGCGAACCGATCGCCGTGATCGGCACCGGCTACGTCGGCCTCGTGACGGCGGCCGGCTTCGCCGAGCTGGGCAACGAGGTCTGGTGCGTCGACATCGACGCCGACAAGGTCGCGCGCCTCAACGCTGGCGAGATCCCGATCTACGAGCCCGGTCTCGCCGAGTCGCTCGCCGCCAACCGCGAGCGGCTGCACTTCTCGACCGAGCTGGCGCCGGCGCTGGAGCACGCGCGCCTGCTGTTCGTCGCCGTCGGCACGCCGCCGACGTACTCCGGCGACGCCGACCTGTCGGCTGTGCACGCGGTCGTCGACGCGATGCCCGCCTCCGACCGCCACGCGCTCGTGATGAAGTCGACCGTCCCGGTCGGCACCGGCGCGGCGATCAAGCGCGCCTTCGCGCAGCGCGGCAAGGAGGGCTTCCGCTACGTCTCCTGCCCCGAGTTCCTGAAGGAGGGGACCGCGCTCGCCGATTTCCGCGCGCCCGACCGCGTCGTCGTCGGCGACGACGGCGACTGGGCCGGCCAGGCCGTCGCCGACCTCTACGCGCCGCTCGGCTCGACGCTCGTGCGCACGGACATCGCGAGCGCGGAGATGGTCAAGCTGGCCTCCAACGCCTTCCTCGCGACGAAGATCTCCTTCATCAACGAGATCGCGAACGTCTGCGAGGAAACGGGAGCCGACGTGCTCGAGGTCGCGCGCGGGATGGGGCTGGACCAGCGCATCGGCTCGGCCTTCCTGCGCCCCGGCATCGGCTACGGCGGCTCCTGCTTTCCGAAGGACGTCAGCGCGCTCAAGCAGCTGGCCGGCAACTCCGGCTACCACTTCCAGCTGCTGACGGCCGTGATCGAGGTCAACGAGCTGCAGAAGCGGCGCGTGATCTCGAAGCTGCAGAAGCACCTCGACACGCTCGTCGGCGCGACCGTCGCGCTGCTCGGGCTGGCCTTCAAGCCCGACACCGACGACATGCGCGAGGCCTCCTCGCTGGTGCTCGCGGCGCGCCTGCAGGCCGACGGGGCGAGCGTGCGCGCCTACGATCCGATCGCCGAGCAGGAGGCGCGCCGGCTGATGCCGGGCGTCGACTTCGCCGCGGGCGCGCTGGAGGCGGTGCAGGGCGCCGACGCCGTCGTGCTCGTGACCGAGTGGCCGGAGTTCCGCACGCTCGACTGGGGCGAGGTCGCCCAGCGGATGCGCGGACGGCTCGTGATCGACGGCCGCAACGTGCTCGACGCCGCCGCGCTCGCGGCCGCGGGACTGACGTACGAAGGCATCGGCCGGGGCGGCTGACGTGCAGGCGCTGATCCTGGCCGGCGGCGAAGGGACGCGGCTGCGGCCGCTGACGTCCACGGTGCCCAAGCCGGTCGTGCCGCTCGTGGACCGGCCGTTCATCGCCTTCATGCTCGAATGGCTGCGCGGCCACGGCGTCGACGACGTCGTGATCTCCTGCGGCTTCATGGCCTCCGGCGTGCACAACGTGCTCGGCGACGGCTCCGCCTACGGGATCCGCCTGCGCTACGTCGCGGAGCCCGAGCCGCTCGGCACCGGCGGCGCCGTCAAGTTCGCCGAGTCGCTGCTGGACGAGCGCTTCCTCGTGCTGAACGGCGACGTGCTGACCGACATCGACCTGAGCACCCAGCTGGCCCAGCACGAGCGCACCGGCGCGCGCGGGACGCTCGCGCTCGTCGCGGTCGAGGATCCCTCCGCCTACGGGCTCGTGCGCTGCGAGCCCGACGGGCGCGTGCGCGAGTTCCTCGAGAAGCCGAGCCCGGACCAGATCGACACGAACCTCGTCAACGCCGGCGCCTACGTGCTGGAGCGCGACGTGCTCGCGGGGATCCCGGCCGGCCGTCACGTCTCGATCGAGCGCGAGGTCTTCCCGACGCTCGTCGACGCCGGCCTGTACGGCTACGAGGCCAGCGGCTACTGGCTCGACATCGGCACGCCGCAGCGCTACCTGCAGGCGACGTACGACATCCTCGACGGCGCGGTGCGCACGAGCGTCGTCGACGGCTACGACGCGACGCAGCGCTCGCTCGCGGACGATGCGCAGATCGCCGGCACGGTCGTCGGCCCCGCGCTCGTCGGCGCCGGGGCGCGGATCGCGGCCGGCGCGCACGTCAGCGGGCGCACCGTGCTCGGCCGCGGCGTCGAGATCGGCGAGGGCGCCCACGTCGACGGCTCGGTCGTGCTCGAGGGCTCCGTCGTCGGCCCGCACTGCTCGTTGACGCAGTGCATCGTCGGCCCGGGCGTGCGCGTCGGCGCGCACTGCCGGCTCGGCGAAGGCGTCGTGCTCGGCGAGGGCGTCACGCTCGGCGCCGAGAACCAGCTCGCGGCCGGTGCGCGAGTCTTTCCCAATGTGTCCCTGCCAGACGGAGCGATCAGGTTTTGACCGACAAGGCGCTGACCCGAGCGGCCGTTGAGGCCGTCGACGCGAACAAGCAGGTCGATGACATCGGCGGACTGCCCGAGCACCTGCGCGACGCGCTCTGGCGCGTCGAGTCGGCGAAGCTCGAGGCGGCCGACGCACCCGGCGGCCTGATCGTCGCGGGCATGGGCGGCTCGGCGATCGGCGGCGCGCTCGCGCGCGCCGTGCTCGGCGACCGCGCCTCGCGCCCGCTCGTCGTGATGCGCGACTACGGCGTTCCCGGCTGGACGACGCCGGACACGACCGTCCTCTGCATGAGCTACTCCGGCAACACGGAGGAGACGCTCGCCGCCTACGACGCGGCCGGCGCGCTCGGCGCCCACCGCGTCGTCGCGACGACCGGCGGCAAGCTCGCCGCAGCCGCGCGCGAGGACGGCGTGCCGGTGATCCCGCTGCCGGGGATGTTCCAGCCGCGCGTCGCGATCGGCTACATGCTCGTGATCGTGCTCGAGGTCGCGGCGCTGTGCGGCGCGGCCGAGTCGCTGCACTCGGAGATCGACGTGGCGGCGGCGCACAGCGAGGCGCTCGTGAGCGAGTGGGGCCCCGATGGCCCCGAGGACGGTCTCGCGAAGCAGATCGCGCGCGGGCTGCATGGCACGATCCCGCAGATCGCCGGCGCCGGCCTGACGACGCCGATCGCCTACCGTTGGAAGACGCAGCTGAACGAGAACGCCGAGGTGCCGGCGTTCGCGAACGAGCTGCCGGAGCTCAACCACAACGAGATCGTCGGCTGGTCCGGTGCGAGCGAACTGGGCCGCTTCAGCGCGGTCTTCCTCGACGACTCCGACCTGCACCCACGCGTGCGCCAGCGGATCGAGCTGACGCGCGGCCTCATCAGCGCAGCGGGCGCGCCGACGTTCCGCGTCGAGAGCCGCGGCGAGACGCGCATGGAGCGGCTCGTCTCGCTCGTGCTGCTCGGCGACCTCGTCTCGCTGTACCTGGCCGTGCTGCGCGGCGTCGACCCCACGCCCGTCGAGACGATCGAGCGGCTCAAGACGGCGCTCGACGGCGGCTAGCGGGGATTGGGCGGCCCGTCCCCGCCCGTCAAAACCTTGACACGCCTCTGGTAAGGTTGGCCCGATGCCTGAGGCCGACGCGCTGACGATCCACGAGGCTGCGGAGACGACCGGCTGGTCGTCCCGCATGCTGCGCTACATCGAGCGCAGCGGGCTCGTCGTCCCGGCTCGCTCGGGTTCGGGCTACCGCCTCTACGGAGCCGCCGAGCTGCAACGGCTGCGCACGCTGCGGGAACTGCTCGAACGCTGCGAGCTGAACCTCTCCGACATCGTCTTCGCGCTGCGGCTGCGCCGCGAGCGCGAGCTGCGCGGCGCCGTCGAGGAGTGGCTCGAAGCGGAGCCCAGCCGTCCCGAGGACGTCGCCGCCGACGAGTGGCTGCGCTGGGAGCAGGACAAGCACGAGAAATTGCTCGCGGCCGTCGCGCCGCTGACCACGACCATCTGACACCACGGGAGACGCCGCCACGATGACCGCCCTTTCGAGCAGAACCGACTTCAAGGTCGCCGACCTTTCGCTCGCCGCATTCGGCCGCAAGGAGATCCAGCTGGCCGAGCACGAGATGCCCGGCCTGATGTCGATCCGCGAGGAGTTCGCGGCTGCTCAGCCGCTCAAGGGCGCGCGCATCATGGGCTCGCTGCACATGACGATCCAGACGGCCGTGCTGATCGAGACGCTCACCGCGCTCGGCGCCGAGGTCCGCTGGGTCTCCTGCAACATCTTCTCGACACAGGACCACGCGGCCGCCGCGATCGCGGTCGGTCCCGACGGCACGCCTGAGGACCCGCAGGGCGTCCCCGTCTTCGCCTGGAAGGGCGAGACGCTGGAGGAGTACTGGTGGTGCACCGAGCAGGCGCTCATCTGGCCCGGTGAGGACGGTCCCAACATGATCCTCGACGACGGCGGCGACGCCACGATGCTCGTGCACAAGGGCACCGAGTTCGAGGCCGCCGGCGCAGTGCCGGATCCGGCACAGGCCGAGTCGGAGGAGTTCCAGGTCTTCCTGACGCTGCTCCAGCGCTCGCTCGCCGAGGACCCGCAGCGCTGGACGAAGATCGGCGCCGGCATCAAGGGCGTCACGGAGGAGACGACGACCGGCGTCCACCGCCTCTACGAGATGACCGAGGCCGGCACGCTGCTGTTCCCGGCGATCAACGTCAACGACTCCGTCACGAAGTCGAAGTTCGACAACCTCTACGGCTGCCGCCATTCGCTCGTGGACGGCATCAACCGTGCGACCGACGTGATGATCGGCGGCAAGGTCGCCGTCATCTGCGGCTTCGGCGACGTCGGCAAGGGCTGCGCCGAATCGCTGCGCGGCCAGGGCGCGCGCGTGATCGTCACGGAGATCGACCCGATCTGCGCGCTGCAGGCGGCGATGCAGGGCTACCAGGTCGCGACGCTCGAAGACGTCATCGGCAGCGGCGACATCTTCATCACGTGCACCGGCAACAAGGACATCATCACCGCCGACCAGATGGGTCGCATGAAGCACCAGGCGATCGTCGGCAACATCGGCCACTTCGACAACGAGATCGACATCGCCGGCCTCTCCAAGGTCGCCGGCATCGTGCGCGAGACGGTCAAGCCGCAGGTCGACGAGTGGCGCTTCCCCGACGGCCACACGATCATCATGCTGTCCGAGGGGCGGCTGCTGAACCTCGGCAACGCGACCGGCCACCCGTCGTTCGTGATGTCCAACTCGTTCACGAACCAGACGATCGCCCAGATCGAGCTGTTCACGAAGAACGACGACTACGAGAAGCGCGTCTACGTGCTGCCCAAGCACCTCGACGAGAAGGTCGCCCGCCTGCACCTCGACGCGCTCGGCGTGCGGCTCACGCAGCTCAGCAAGGAGCAGGCCGCGTACATCGGCGTGCCGGTCGAGGGCCCCTTCAAGCCCGACCACTATCGGTACTAAACCCACCCACGACGTCGCCGACCTCGGGCTCGCCGAGGTCGGCCAGGCACGCGTCGAGTGGGCCGACGCGCAGATGCCGGTGCTGCGCTCGATCCGCGAGCGCTTCGCGCGCGAGCGCCCGCTCGACGGGCTGACGATCGCCGTCTGCATCCACGTCACGGCCGAGACGGCGAACCTCGTGCGCACGCTGCTGGCCGGCGGCGCGACGGTCGGGCTGTGCGCCTCCAACCCGCTCTCGACGCACGACGACGTCGCCGCGGCGCTCGTCGACCGCTACGGCGCGCAGGTGCACGCGATCCACGGCGAGGACATGGCGACCTACTACGCCCACATCGAGGCGGTCGTCGACAAGCGTCCGCGCATGACGATGGACGACGGCGCCGACGTGATCTCCGTGATCCACAGCCGCCGCCGCGAGCTGATCCCCGACATCGTCGGCGGCACCGAGGAGACGACGAGCGGCCTCATCCGCCTGCGCGCGCTGGAGGCGCAGGGCGGGCTCGGCTTTCCCGTGCTGGCCGTCGGCGGCGCGCGCACGAAGCGCTTCTTCGACGATCGCTTCGGCACCGGGCAGTCGACGCTCGACGGCATCCTGCGCGCGACCAACGTGCTGCTGTCGGGGCGCGCCGTCGTCGTCTTCGGCTATGGCTGGTGCGGACGTGGGATCTCGGCCCGCGCGCGCGGCGCCGGAGCGCAGGTGATCGTCTGCGAGGTCGACCCGCTGCGCGCGCTGGAGGCGCGCCTCGAAGGCTTCGAGGTGATGCCGGCGCTCGCGGCGGCCGCGCGCGGCGACGTCTTCATCACCGCGACCGGCGGGCGCGACGTCGTGCGCCGCGAGCACTACGAGCTGATGCGCGACGGCGCGCTGCTGGCCAACGCCGGCCACTTCGACGTCGAGCTGAGCCTCGCCGACCTGCGCGCGCTCGCGCCCGAGCGCCGGCAGGTGCGCCCGCACGTCGAGCAGCACGTCACGCCCGACGGCCGCCGCCTCAACCTGCTCGCGCAGGGACGCGTCGTCAACCTCGCCGCCGCCGAGGGCCATCCGGCCGCCGTGATGGACGTCGCGTTCGCCAGCCAGGCGCTCGCGGCCGCCTACCTGGTCGCCCATGCGGACGAGCTGCCGCCGCGCGTCGCGGAGGTCCCGCGCGAGATCGACGACGAGGTCGCGCGCCTCACGCTCGCCGCGCTGGGGGTCGAGATCGACGCGCTCACGGAGGCCCAGGAGGCCTACCTGACGACGTGGGAGCAGGGCACCTGAGCGGCACCTCGCCGCACGCCGCCGCGCAGTCGGGAAGAATCAGCGGATGCGCATCTCGGCGAAGACGGACTACGCCGTGCGCGCGGTGGTCGAGCTGGCCGCCGTCGTGGACGACGAGCACCCCGTCAAGAGCGAGCGGATCGCCACCGCGCAGCACATCCCGCTGCGCTTCCTGGAGAACATCCTGATGCAGTTGCGCCAGGCCGGCATCGTCGTCTCGCGCCGCGGCGCCGACGGCGGCTACCGGCTCGCGCGCCCGCCGGAGGAGATCACCGTCGCGGACGTGATCCGCGCGATCGACGGTCCGCTCGCGGGCGTCGGCGGCGAGCGCCCGGAGAAGCTCGAGTTCGTCGGCGCGGCCGCGTCGCTGCGCGACGTCTGGATCGCGGTGCGCGCGAGCCTGCGCGACGTGCTGGAGCACGTGACGCTCGCGCAGCTCGCGAGCGGCGAGCTGCCCGAGGCCGTCAGCTCGCACACCGAGGACCCGGACGCCTGGACTACTCGCTGACGGCGGGGCCGTAGCGCTCCGCGCGCTGTTCCGCCTTCTCCGACTCGCCCAGCATCCGCACGAACAGCACCGCGATCGCGATCCCCATCACGATCGCCTGCTCCAGCGCCATCACCGCGCCGGCGACCGCCTGGTCGCTGTCGGGCGTCAGCCCCCAGTAGCGCGGCTGGTGCTCGTAGTAGCTGAAGATCGCGCTCGGCGCGAACGTCAGCAGGATGCCGAGGAAGCCGACCGTGACCTTCGTGCTGAGCATGTAGACGATCGGCGTCATGCCCTGGCGCGGCAGGCGCGTGCTGACCGGCGAGAGCAGGTGCCACCAGTAGAGGCAGCCGGCCAGCGAGAAGCTGAGGTGCTCGAGCACGTGGATCGGCGTGTGCGCCGCGGCCGCGTCGTAGAGCGCCGGGACGTGCCACACCCACATCGAGGCGGTGTAGAGGACGACCGCGAAGGCCGGCTGTGCGAACACGCCGGCGCGCTGCTCCAGCACGTGGATGCGGCGCGTGGCCGGCCTCAGCAGCACCTTCGTGAGCCCGAGGATCAGCAGGATCGGCGCGACGTCGAGCAGCAGCACGTGCTGGACCATGTGCATCGCGAGGATCTGCTCGCCGAGCGAGTCGATCGGCGAGCACAGCGCCGCGACGAGCACGAGGATCCCGCTCGTGAACGTCAGCAGCCGCGCGACGCTCGGCGGATGCGGCTCCTCCGGCGTGCGGCAGCGGCGCCAGCGCACGACGTAGACGCCGAGGTACACGGCGAGCGCGAGCACGACGCCCGGGGCGAAGCTCCAGCGTGCGTCCGGCGACATCGCGTGGGATTGTCGCACTCGCGCGTTGTCCCGCCGGCATGCGCGCCGCGAGGCTGGCGGCGATGCGCCTGCCCGCCGCCCCCGACCTGCTGCTGCGGCTGCGCGCCGAGCTGCTCGCCGCGCTCGCGCCGCCGGCCTGCCTCGCCTGCCGCACGCCGCTGACCGACGCGGGCGCGCCGCTCTGCCTCGCCTGTCGCCGGGCGCTGCCGTGGCTCGGGCGCTGCTGCCCGCGCTGCGCGCTGCCGCAGCCGTGCCGCGCGTGCCCCGCGCGCGACGCCGCCTACGCGCGTGCGTGGTCGCCGCTCTCCCACGACGGGCCGGCCCGCGCGCTCGTCAGCGCTTTGAAGTTCCGCGGCGCGCTGCCGGTCGCGGACCTGATGGCCGCGCAGCTGCTCGCGAGCGCTCCGGCCGGGCTGCTCGACGGCGCGCTCGTGCCGGTGCCGCTGCACCCGGCCCGCGCGCGGGCCCGCGGCTTCGACCAGGCGGCGTCGATCGCGGCCGCGCTGTCGCGCCGCAGCGGCCTCGCGCTCGCGCCCTGCCTGCGGCGCGGCGGGCGGGCGACGCGTCAGCTCGGGGCGGGGCGCGCCGACCGCCTGGCGCGCGGGCGGATCGCGATCCACGTCGCCGGCCCGCCGCCGCGCCACGCCGTGCTCGTCGACGACGTGCACACGACCGGCGCGACGTTCGCGGTCTGCGCCGCGGCCCTGCGCGCGGCCGGCAGCGAGCGCGTCGTCGCGCTCTCCTACGCGCGCGCCCTGCGTCGCTGAAATTGCGGTCGCAGAACGTCGGCAGCGGGAATACGATGGGGACACCACCGACCCACCCGAGTAAAGGGGAACGCTCATGCGCATCGCGGTCAAGGGACGCAACATCTCGGTCACGCCGGGCATGCGGGAGCACGTGGAGAAGCGCTTCCGTGCGGTGGGCCGACAGGTCTCGGAGCTCGCCGAGTTGGAGATCGAGCTCAGCGAGGAGCGTAACCCCGCGATCGCCGACGCCTTCGTGGCCGACGCGACGCTGCATCTGAAGGGCGTGACGCTGCGCGCCCGCGCCTCGTCGGCCGAGCCGATCCACTCGATCAACCTCTGCGAGGACCAGCTCGCCCGCCAGGTCAAGCGCCACCGCGCGCAGCGCCGCAAGCGCCGCGCGACGCGCGCTGCGCAGGCTGCGGTGGAGGGCGGCGCGACCGCAGTCTGAACGTCCACACGAGGGTTGTCAGGGGCTCCTGGGCCACTGCTACCCTAGGCCGCATGTCGTTCATCGATCGTGCGTTGCGCCTGGGGGAGGGGCGGAAGTTCCGCTCGTACGAGCAGCGCGTGGACCGCATCAACAAGCTGGAGCCGGAGTTCGAGGGGCTGACCGACGAGCAGCTGCGCGGGCGGGCCGACGAGCTGCGCGCCCGCGCGCGCGAGGAAGGCGAGTCGCTCGACGACCTGCTGTACGAGACCTTCGCGCTCGTGCGCGAGGCCGGCAAGCGGACGATGGGCATGCGCCACTTCGACGTGCAGCTGATCGGCGGCATGGTCCTGCACGACGGGTCGATCGCGGAGATGCGCACGGGCGAGGGCAAGACGCTGACGGGCACGCTCCCGGTCGTGCTCAACTCGCTCTCCGGCAAGGGCGTCCACGTCGTCACCGTCAACGACTACCTCGCGCGCCGCGACGCCGAGTGGATGAGCCCGATCTACGACCTGCTCGGCGTGAGCGTCGGGATCCTGCAGTCGATGCAGCCGATCGAGGAGAAGCACGCCGGCTACGCGTGCGACGTCACCTACGGCACCAACTCCGAGTTCGGCTTCGACTACCTGCGCGACAACATGGCGCCGTCGCTGGAGGACAAGGTCCAGCACGGCGGGCGCGACCTCGGCAAGGTCAGCTCGGCGAAGGAGCGGCTCACGCGCCGCTCGGCCGCCCACACCT
This sequence comes from uncultured Actinomycetes bacterium, assembly GCA_963746145.1. GTDB lineage: Bacteria > Actinomycetota > Thermoleophilia > Solirubrobacterales > Solirubrobacteraceae > Conexibacter. The sequence goes on along the minus strand of CAVVAC010000003.1, from coordinate 2,463,642 downwards.
ACGCGATCGTCGACGAGGTCGACAACATCCTGATCGACGAGGCGCGCACGCCGCTGATCATCTCCGGCGCGCCCGAAGACTCGTCCGAGATCTACTCGAAGTTCGCGCGGCTGGCGCCGATGATGGTCCCCGGCGAGATGCCCAAGGGGCTCGACCCGCGCGCCAAGAAGGAGTTCGTCGCCGACTTCGACTACGAGTTCGACGAGAAGCACAAGACCGTCTCCATCACCGAGCACGGCGTCGAGAAGGCCGAGCGGTTCCTCGGCATCGACCATATGTACCGCGCCGAGAACGGCTACCTCGTCAACCACCTGATCCAGTCGCTCAAGGCCGAGTCGCTCTACAAGCGCGACGTCGACTACGCGGTGATCGACGGCGAGGTCCAGATCATCGACGAGTTCACCGGCCGCATCCTCGAGGGGCGGCGCTGGTCCGAGGGGCTCCATCAGGCGATCGAGGCGAAGGAGGGCGCCCGCCTGACCGAGGAGAACCAGACGATGGCCTCGATCACCTACCAGAACTACTTCCGCCTCTACGAGAAGCTCGCCGGCATGACCGGCACCGCGATCACCGAGGCGACCGAGTTCATGAAGATCTACGAGCTCCCGGTCGTCCAGGTCCCGACGAACCGCCCGATGGTCCGCGACGATCGCAACGACCAGATCTTCAAGACCAAGGAGGGCAAGTGGAGCGCGGTCGTCGAGGAGATCGCCACGCGCCACGAGAAGGGCCAGCCGGTGCTCGTCGGCACGATATCCGTCGAGGTCTCCGAACTGCTTGGCGCGCGTTTGAAGAAGCGTGGGATCCCGCACACGGTCCTCAACGCGAAGCCCGAGCACGCCGAGCGAGAGGGCGAAACGGTCGCCGAGGCCGGACGTCCGGGCGCCGTCACGATCGCCACCAACATGGCCGGTCGCGGCGTCGACATCAAGCTCGGCGGCAACCCCGAGCACCTCACCAAGCTGGAGCTCTCGAAGCAGGGGCTCACGCCCGAGCACGAGGACTACGCCGAGCACGAGGCGCGGTTGCTGCCTGAGCTCGAAGTGCGCTGCGAGTCCGATCGCGAGCGCGTCTTCGGCGCCGGCGGCCTCTGCATCATCGGCACCGAGCGCCACGAGTCGCGCCGCATCGACAACCAGCTGCGCGGCCGCTCCGGACGCCAGGGCGACCCCGGCCACTCGCGCTTCTTCCTGTCCGCCGAGGACGACCTCGTGCGCCTGTTCGCGGGCGAGCGCATCTACAAGATCCTCGACCGCTTCGGCACGACCGACGACGAAGGTCGCGAGGAGCCGATCGAGGCGGGCCTGCTGACGAAGCAGATCGAGAAGGCGCAGAAGAAGGTCGAGGAGCAGAACTTCCTGATACGCAAGCGGGTGCTCGACTACGACGACGTCATGAACGAGCAGCGCAGAATCATCTACGCCTATCGCGACGAGGTGCTCGAAGGCAGCGACATGCGCGAGGAGGCCCGCGAGGAGATCGCGAACATGCTCCAGCGCACGGTCGACGAATTCACGCCCGGCGACTACCTCGAGGACTGGGATCTCGAGGGCCTGTTCGCGCGCGTCGAAGAGATATTCCCGGCCAGCTTCACGCTCGACGACATCGACCGCGACAAGACGAACCGCCAGATCCTGACCGAGCGCCTCACCGAGGACGCCCTGCGCCTCTACGACGAACGCGAAGCGGAGCTCGGCGAGGAGATCATGCGCGTGCTCGAGCGCTACCTGCTGCTGCAGACGCTCGACCAGCGCTGGCGCGAGCACCTCTACGACATGGACTACCTGCGCGAGGGCATCCACCTGCGCGGCTTCGCCCAGATCGAACCGCTGATCGCATACAAGAACGAGGCGTTCACGCTCTTCCAGGACCTCATGAACACGATCTGGGCGGACTACGCGCGCATGATCTTCAACGTGCAGGTCGACGTCGGCGCCGAGGAGGAGCCGGAGGAGGCGATACCGCTCGCACAGCCGTCGGGCAACAGCTCGTGGGCGGGCGGCGGCGGCCTCACCTACTCCAGCGGCGCCTCGACCGCGACCGCGTTCGGCGCGATGACGGCGGGCGCGGGCGGCGCGGTCGGCTACGAAGCGCCGCCACCGGCGGTCCCGGAGCCCGAAGATGGCGGCGGCACGCGCGTCGCGCAGCGCCGCGTCGACGAGATCGACCAGATCGGGCGCAACGACCCCTGCTGGTGCGGCTCCGGCAAGAAGTTCAAGAAGTGCCATGGCGCCGAATAGCGCAACGTCGCGTGACCTTTTCGCGGCGCACGTCTCTTCCTGAGTGAAAGGGCGTCCATCCGGGCGCTCGGAGCATCCGGAAGGAGCAGCTGATGAACGCGCACTGGACACGCATCGTCCGTCTGATCGCCGTCAGCGCGGTCGTGCTGGCGCTCGGCGTCATGACCGCGACCGCATTCGCCCGTCACGGGGCCGACGACGGCATCGCCGGCACGACCGGCGCCACGCAGACGACGACCACGCCCGCGGCCGGCAACGACGACAACGCCCGCGCCGGCCATCGCCACCGCGGCGGGCGCTGCGAGGCGACCCACCGCCATCGCGGCGGCCACCAGGAGGCCGGCGACGACCGCGGCGCTCACCGCGAGGCCGAGCCGGGCGACGACCGCGGCGGCGACCGCTGAGCCGGTGAGGCCCTCGCTCTCCGACGCGCTCTTGCGCACGCAGACCGACGAGCGGCTCGTCGCGCTCACGCGCGCGGGTCACGAGCGGGCGTTCGCGGCGATCGTCGAGCGCTATCGACGCCCGCTCGTCGCGTTCGCGCGGGGCGTGTCGGACGAGCGGGCCGAGGACGTCGTGCAGCAGTCGCTGCTGAGCGCGTGGGCCGCGCTGGCGGCCGGGGCGGAGGTCGCGCACCTGCGCGGCTGGCTGCACCAGATCGTCCGCCACGAGGCCGGTCGCGTCGCGCAGCGGGAAGGGCGCGCCGCGCACGGCTCGCTCGACGAGGCCCTGCTCGCCGGCGCGGAGGCCCCGCTCGACCAGCGGCTCACGGTGCGCGAGACGTTCGCGGGCATCGCCGAGCTGCCGCCCCAGCAGCGCGAGGCGCTCGTGCAGACGGCCGTGGTGGGGCGCAGCCGCAGCGAGGTGGCCGCCACGCTCGGGCTCAGCGAGGGCGCCGTGCGTCAGCTCGTGCACCGCGCCCGCGCGACGCTGCGCACCGCCGTGACGGCGATCACGCCCTTCCCGGTCGCGAGCTGGGTCGCGGGCCTGGGCGGCGGGCCCGGCATGCCCGAGCTGGTCGGCGGCGCAGGCGCGGCCGGGGCCGCCGGGCTCGCGGGCACGCTGCTGAAAGTAGGAACCGTCGTCGTCGCGACCGGCGCGCTCGCGACGGGCGCGACGGTGGCGACGCACCACACGCACCGGCTCGCGCGGCCGGCGGTCACGGCGCCCGCCCCCGCCGCGACCACCCCGGCCGTGACCGTCGGCGGCTCCGGGCGCGAGGCCGAGCCCGGCGATGACCACTCGGGACGGGGCGGCTCGGGTTCCGGCCGCGACGACAGCTCCGGCCGTGGCGGCGGCTCGGGCGCCTCGGGTTCCGGCGGCAGCTCGGGCTCTGGCAGCGAGGGGAGCGGGTCCGGCGGTTCGGGCTCCAGCGGCAGTTCGGGCTCGAGCGGCTCCTCGGGCTCGAGCGGCAGCTCGGGCTCCGGCAGCGAAGGCAGCGGGTCCGGACGCTCGGGCTCCTCCGGCTCCGGCCGCGACGACAGCTCCGGTCACGGCGGCCACGGCAGCGACGACTGATGCGCGGTCGTTTTTCGTCGCTATGCGACCGAAAGTGACCGCGCATCGCTCCGGACCGTGGTCCGGCGTCGGGCTCGGGTAGCCTCCAAGGCATGGCGACCGCACCCGCATCGTCTGAGCCGACGCCGCAGCGCCTTGCGGCGATCCGCGACCAGCTGAAGCTGCTCGCGGACTATCTTTGACCCGGCTCGGCTGCAGGACCGCGCGGGCGAGCTCGAGCAGGTGATGGGGGCCGCCGGCTTCTGGGACGACCAGGAGACGGCCGCCAAGACCTCGGCTGAGCACGCCCGTGCGACGCGCAAGGTTGAGACCTACCGCGCGCTGGAGCGCGACGTCGAGGACCTCGAGCCGCTGGCCGAGATGGCCGACGAGGATCCGGACCTGGCCGGCGAGTTGGAGGAGCAGATCGCCAGCGTCGAGCAGCGCCTCGCGGCGCTCGAGGAGGAGCGACTCTTCTCCGGCACCTACGACGCGGGCGACGCGCTCGTCACCGTCAACGCGGGCGCGGGCGGCACGGACGCGCAGGACTGGGCCGAGATGGTCCTGCGCATGCAGATGCGGTGGGCCGAGAAGCGCGGCTTCGGCGTCGAGCTGCTGGAGGCCAGCGCGGGCGAGGAGGCCGGCATCAAGTCGGGCACCTTCCGCGCCACGGGCGAGAACGCATACGGGCTGTTCAGCGCCGAGAAGGGCGTCCACCGGCTCGTGCGCCTGTCGCCGTTCGACTCCGCCAACCGCCGCCAGACGAGCTTCGCCGGCGTCGAGGTCTCGCCGGTCGTCGACGACGTCGGCGAGATCGAGATCGACGACGACGACCTGCAGGTCGACACCTACCGCGCCAGCGGCGCCGGCGGCCAGCACGTCAACAAGACCGACTCGGCGGTCCGCATCACGCACAAGCCGAGCGGGATCGTCGTGCAGTGCCAGAACGAGCGCTCGCAGACGCAGAACCGCCTGACCGCGATGGGGATGCTGCGCTCGAAGCTCGCCGAGCGCGCCGAGCGCGAGCGCCAGGAGGAGATCGCGAAGGAGCGCGGCGAGGCGCAGGACGTCAACTTCGGCTCGCAGATCCGCTCCTACGTGCTGCACCCGTACACGATGGTCAAGGACCACCGCACGAGCTTCGAGATGGGCGACGCGAACCGCGTGCTCGACGGCGACCTCGACGGCTTCGTGCGCGCAGAGCTGCTGCGGGCGGCCCGTCGGTGACCGGCACGGCCGATCCCGACCGCCGCCAGCCGACCGCGCCGTACCTCGACGCGCTGATCTCCTACGGCTTCCGCGGCACGACGCGCTTCCACGTCCCCGGCCACAAGGGCGGGCCGGGCGCCGACCCGGGGCTGCGGCGGGCGATCGGCGAGCGCGCGCTGCTGCTCGACATCCCGCAGGACACCGACGGGATCGACGTCGGTCCGACGCCCACGCCCTACGAGCAGGCCGAGGAACTGGCTGCGGCCGCGTACGGCGCCGGCCGCACCTGGTTCCTCACCAACGGCGCCACGCAGGGCAACCACGCGCTGTGTCTCGCGCTCGCGCCGACGGGGACGCGCGTCGTGCTCCAGCGCAACGCGCACGCGAGCGTGATCGACGGGCTCGTGCTGTCGGGCGGCCTGCCGGCGTTCGTCGAACCGGAGACCGACGACGAGCTGGGGATGGCCCACGGTGTCACGCCGACCGCCCTCAAAGCGGCGCTCGAGCGGACGCCGGGCGCGCAGGCCGTCTTCATCGTCTCCCCGACCTACTACGGGATGGCCGCCGACGTCGCCGGCTGCGCGGAGGTCGCGCACGCGGCCGGCGCCGCGCTCGTGGTCGACCAGGCGTGGGGCCCGCACTTCGGCTTCCACCCGGACGTGCCGGAGTCGGCGCTCGCGCTCGGCGCGGACGCGGTCATAACGTCGACGCACAAGATCGTCGGCAGCCTCACGCAGTCGGCGATGCTGCACGTCGCCGCCGGCGGGCGCGTCGATCCCGCCGCGGTCGCGCGGGCGGTGCGGCTCGTGCGCTCCACGAGTCCCAGCTCGCTGCTGCTCGGCTCGCTCGACGCCGCGCGCCGCCAGCTCGCCGTCCACGGCCGCGCGCTGCTGGCGCGCACGCTCGTCGCGGCGGCGCAGGCGCGCGCCGCGCTCGACGCGGTGCCGGGTTGCGCGGTCGTCGGCGAGCAGCTCGTCGGGCGCCCCGGCGTCGCCGCCTGGGATCCGCTGCGGATCGTCGTCGACCTGCGCCGCACCGGGCGCAGCGGCTACGACGTGATCGCCGCGCTGCAGGCGGGCTACGACATCCACGTCGAGTTGGCGACGCGCGCGGCGATCGTGCTGGTGCTCGGGCTCGGCCAGCCGGTCGACGCGCTGGAGCGCTTCGCGCACGACTTCGCGGAGACGATCCGCGCGCTCGCGAGCCCCGGCGAGACGGCCGACGTGCGGCCCGTGCACGCGCCCGCGCCGCTCGCGCACGAGCTGGTCGTGGCGCCGCGCGAGGCGTTCCTCGGCGCGACCGAGGTGCTCGACGTCGACGCCGCGATCGGGCGCGTCTCGGCTGAGGCGATCGCCGGCTACCCGCCCGGGATCCCGGCGCTGCTGCCGGGCGAGCGCGTGACCGATGCGGTCGTCGCCTACCTGCGCGAGCTGGCCGGCGCCGGCGCGCGGCTGCACGGCGCGAGCGACCCGACCTTCGAGACGATCGTCGTGCTGCGCGATGCGGCCTGAGGGCGATCGGGCGCGCCACGCGCCCGGGCTGCCGCCGGCGCTGCTCGACGAGCTGGTCGCGCGCGCGCTGGCGGAGGACCTCGGCGACGGCGACGCGACGGCCGCGGCGACGGTGCCGGCGGACGCGACCGCGATCGCGCGCATCCGCCAGAAGGCGCCGGGGGTGGTCTACGGCCTGGAGCTGGCCGAGCTGACGTTCCGCGCGCTCGATCCGGCCGCCGTCGTCGCACGCGAGGTCGCGGAGGGCGTCTGGCGCGAGGACGGGCCGGTGCTGATGGTGCACGGCCGCGCCCGCGCGCTGCTCGGCGCCGAGCGCACGGCGCTCAACTTCCTCGGCCGGCTGTCGGGCGTCGCGACGCTGACGGCGCGCTGCGTGCAGGCGGTCGAGGGCACCGGTGCGCGGATCCTCGACACGCGCAAGACGACGCCCGGGCTGCGGCTGGTCGAGAAGGCGGCGGTTCACGCCGGCGGCGGCACGAACCACCGCATCGGCCTGTTCGACGAGCTGCTCGTCAAGGAGAACCACGCGGCCGCGGCGGGTGGCATCGCGCCGGCGGTGGCGCGTGCGCGGGCGGCGCATCCGGCGCTGGCGCTGGAGGTCGAGGTGCGCGACCTCGAGGAGTTGGACGAGGCGCTCGCGGCCGGCGCCGAGCGGATCCTGCTCGACAACATGGACCTCGGCGCGCTGCGGGCGGCGGTCGCCCGCGCGGACGGGCGCGCATGGCTGGAGGCGAGCGGCGGGGTCACGCTGACTTCCCTCCGGGAGATCGCGGAGACCGGCGTAGACTTCATATCGATCGGGGCGTTGACGCACTCGGCCCCGGCACTCGATCTGTCCCTCCTCCTGGAGCCGATCCCATGACCTCATTGGTGCAAACACCAAGTGCGCAGACCGCTCCTCTCATGCTCGAGAACATCCCGGCCCTGCAGGCCGAGGTGCGCGAGCTCGCCGCCGAGCGGGGCGCCGTCATCCTCGCCCACAACTACCAGCTGCCCGAGGTGCAGGACGTGGCCGACTACGTCGGCGACTCGCTCGGGCTCTCGCAGCAGGCCGCGCGCGCCGAGCAGCAGACGATCGTCTTCTGCGGCGTGCACTTCATGGCCGAGACGGCCTCGATCCTCTGCCCCGAGAAGCGCGTCCTGATCCCCGACCTCGACGCCGGCTGCTCGCTGGCGGACTCGATCACGGCCGATCAGCTGCGCGCCTGGAAGGCCAAGCATCCGGGCGCGATCGTCGTGATGTACGTCAACACGACCGCGGAGGTGAAGGCGGAGACCGATTACTGCGTGACCTCCTCGAACGCCGTCGCGGTCGTCGAGCACATCTACCGCGAGCACGGCGAGGACACGGAGATCCTGTTCGGGCCCGACATGTTCCTCGGCGCCTACGTCGAGAAGCGGACCGGCCGCGCGATGCGCGTGTGGGACGGCGAGTGCCATGTCCATGCCGGCATCAGGCCGGACGACATCACGGCTGTGCGCGCGGCGCATCCGGGGGCGGACTTCCTGATCCACCCCGAGTGCGGCTGCTCGACGAGCGTGATGGAGTACGTCGCCGCGGGCGACGTCGACGCGACCGGCGTGCACATGCTCTCGACCGGCGGGATGCTCGCGTTCGCGCAGGAACGGCGCGGCAGCGACGGCGCGGTGATCGTGGCGACCGAGACGGGGATGCTGCATCCGCTGCGCGAAGCGGCGCCCGACGTCGACTTCATCGCCGCGAACGAGCGCGCGAGCTGCCGCTACATGAAGATGATCACGCTCCCGAAGCTGCGCGACGCGCTGCGCGACGAGGGCCCCGAGGTGAAGGTCGACCGCGCGGTCGCCGCACGCGCGCGCGTTCCGATTGAACGCATGGTCGCGATTCCGCCGGCCTGAGCACACCGTCTCGCGGCGCCGGTCGCCACCCACGATGCTCGACGATGCACCGCATCGCCTGCGCTCGCGGCCGGCGACCGGCATCCACGATCCGGCACGCTCAGCCTCGGCGGAACCCCTAAGCCGGTGGCGCCAGCAGGTCGATGCCGCGCTCGGCGGTCTCGCGCACGCGCGGCAGCGTCTCGCGCTTGCGCGCCAGCTCCGGCGGCGTGTAGCAGTGCACGTCGGCGGGGGCGCCGAGCTCGGCGCGATCCCACAGCGAGCCGGCTTGGTAGACGCGCTCCAGCCATGGCACGCCGTCGAAGGCGCCGGAGACCAGCAGCACGACCCATTCCGGCCCGCGTTCGCGCTGCGGCGGCGCGCCGCGCGCGTCGTCGACGATCGCGCCGCCGACGATCGCCTGCTCCAGCGACCAGCGATCGCTCACGCGCCGGACGTAGCGATGCAGCTCGCGGACGGTCTCGTCGGGCAGCACACGGGCGATTCTCCCCGCTGCGGCGGCGTCAGCGCAACGGCTGCCAGTCGATTCCCTGGGCCTGCAGCGAGTAGGCGCCGCCGACGCCGCCGCTCACGACCGTGCGCGGACGGCTGCCGTCCACGCCGATCGTCTCGATGCCGCCGTCGAACAGCGCGTAGGCGAGGCGGCGCCCGTCGGGGGACCAGGCGACGTCGGTCGCGTCGAGCCTGTGCGCGACGCGTCGCACGCGGCGCGTGCGCAGGTCGAGCACGAGGATCGCGCCGCTGCGCGTGAACGCGAGCTTGCGCCCGTCGGGCGACCAGGCCGGATCGAACCCGTCCGTGAGCCGGCGATTTCCGTGTCCGCCCGGGCGCACCATCCAGATCTCCTCCGCGTCCGGATCCACGTACGCGATCCAGTTGCGCGAGGACCAGGCCGGGTCCTCGCCGCCGGCGATCCGCCGCGTCGTGCCGCGCGCGAGGTCGCGGACCCAGATCTGTCGACCGTCGCCGCCCGAGCCGCTCGAACGATGGCCGGCCGCGTACGCGATGCGTCCGCCGGCTGCCGAGAAGGTCGGTTGCGCGTCATCCTGGCTCGTGGCGGGCAGCGCCGTCAAGTTGCTGCCGTCCATGTCGACAAGGGCGAGCGAGGCGCCGTCGTCGAATGCGATGCGGGCCCCGTCGCGCGAGACAGCCGGGTCGATGAAGAACTCGTTGTCGCAAGTGACCGCCGAATCTGGCGCGTCGCGCGCGACCGTCTGCTCGCACCCGGCTACGGCTCGCGGCGTGCCGCCGCGCGGCGAGACCAGGCGGATCTCCTGCATGTAGTGGAACGGGCCGAGCTCCGGGACGTCGGTCCTCGACCAGCTGTACACGATGTCTCCGTTGCGGACGGCGTGCGCGGCGGGCGCGAGCGCGAGCAGCGCGGCGAGGGCGATGAGGAAGTGCTTCATGTCAGCCTAGAACGCCCGCCCACCGCGCGAGTTGCGCGCCAGCTAGGCGAAGTCCGCGACCGTGTGCGGGCCGACGCAGGCGATCGACAGCTCGTCGGCGACGTCGCGGGCGACCGTGGCGACGTCCTCGAACGTGACCGCGTCGAGCGCCGCGATCGCGGCGTCGGGGTCGACGTCCTCGCCGAACAGGATCGTCTGCTGGGCGGAATGGCGGGCGACCGCGTTGGTGTTCTCGAACGCGAGCACGCGCGCGCCGGCGGCGTAGGCGCGGGCGCGCTCGACCTCGGCCTCGGTCGGGCCCTGCTCGCGCAGCTCGCTGACGATCTCGCGCATGCGCGTGTAGGCCTCGACGCACTTGGTCGAGTCGAGCCCGGCCGACAGCTGCAGCACCGGCACGTCCGCGGAGGCGTGCGCCATCGCGTAGACGGAGTAGGCGAGCCCGCGCTGCTCGCGGATCTCGTCGAACAAGCGCGAGCCCATCGAGCCCCCGAGCAGCGTCGAGTAGATCACCAGCGCGGCCCGCTGCGCGCGATCGCGCGGGTCGATCGACGGCCGGTAGGACATCCGCAGGTGCGACTGGTTCGAGTCGCGCTCCTCCACGAGCGTGACCGGAACGAGCGCCGGCGCGGGCTCGTAGGGCTCCGGCGCGGCGAGCGTCGGGAAGCGGCCGAACAGCTCGTCCAGGGCTCCATCGGCACCGCCGGCGGAGCCGGTGGTGGGCAGGTGCTCCAGGTTCCCGACCACGAACGCACCGCCGCGCTCACCCGCCCAGCGCCGCTCGCGGAAGGCGACGATCGCCTCGCGCGTGAACGTGTCGCGCAGGTGCTCGACCGGCCCGAGCACGGTGCGCCCGAGCGGGTGGTCGCCGAAGGCGGCGCGGTCGATCAGGTGCTCGGCGATCGTCGAGGGCTGGTCGTTGGAGCGCGCGATCTCCTGGATCACGACCCCACGCTCGCGCTCCAGCTCGTCCGCGTCGAGACGCGGGCGCCCGACGAAGTCGGTCAGCAGGTCGATCGCCTCCAGCCCGCGCTCGGCTCGCACCGTGATGTGGAAGGCGACGAGGTCGTGGCTCGTGTACGCGTTCAGCTGCGCGCCGATCCGCTCGGCCGTCTCGTTCACGTCGCGGTACGTCGGGTGCGCCTCGCCGCCCTTGAAGACGAGGTGCTCGAGGAAGTGCGCCATCCCGTTCTCCTGCGGGCGCTCGCTGCGCGCGCCGGCGTCGAACGCGACGAGCGCGGTGAGGGCGCGCGTGCCGTCGAGCTGCACGCGGTGGATCGGGAGCCCGTTGGAGGCGGTGGAGCTGGAGATCGCGGTCATGCGGTCAACGGTAGCTGCAACACTGGTTGCAGCGCGCTCTGCACCTGGTCCGCAGCGCAGGGTGCGCGCTAGTGTCCTGGACACGATGGCCGTGAGCACGGGCAGATCCCGCACCTTCCGCCGCGCCGCGCCCGAGCACGCTCCGGGTGCCGTGCCGCACAAGGCCGCCCCAGCGTCCGCGACCGTGGTCGAGTTCCGCGGCGTCGAGAAGGGCTACGGCGTCGGCGCGATGGGCCTCGACCAGGCGACCTTCTCGATCCAGCGCGGCGAGTTCGTCTTCCTCGTCGGCTCGACCGGCTCGGGCAAGTCGACCGTCATGCGCCTCCTGATCAAGGAGCTGGACCCGACGGCGGGGTCGATCCGCGTCGCCGGCCGCGAGCTGTCGGAGATCGAGCACAGGCGCGTGCCGTACTACCGCCGCAACATCGGCGTCGTCTTCCAGGACTTCAAGCTGCTGCCGAACCGCACCGTGTACGACAACGTCGCCTACGCGCTGCAGGTCACGGGCCATCACCGCAAGGACATCCGCGCGAAGGTGCCGGACATCCTGCGCCTCACCGGCCTCTCGACGAAGCTGCACAACTACCCCGACCAGCTGTCCGGCGGCGAGCAGCAGCGCGTCGCGATCGCGCGCGCGTTCGTGAACCATCCGCCGCTGCTGCTGGCCGACGAGCCGACCGGCAACCTCGATCCCGAGACCTCGATCGGGATCATGCAGCTGCTCTACCGCATCAACCGCGCCGGCACGACCGTGCTCGTCGCCACGCACGACTCCTCGATGGTCGACAAGATGCGCCGCCGCGTGATCGAGCTGTCGAAGGGCCGCATCGTGCGCGACGAGGCGACCGGCCTCTACACGCGCGACGAGTCGACGCGCGAGTTCGCCGCGCGGCTGCGCAACGACCGCCCCGAGGCCCCGGAGCTCTAGCCGTGCGTCTCGGCTTCTTCCTGCGCGAGTCCTCGCGCTCGCTGCGCCGCAACGCCGCCCCGAGCTTCGCGGCGCTCGCGACGATCCTGCTGACGATGCTCGTCGTCGGCGTCTTCATCCCGATCGTGCAGGCGACGACCGGCGCCGCCAACGACGTGCGCAAGCGCGTGCTCGTCGACGTCTACCTCAAGAGCGACGCGACCACGCAGGACGTCGGCCGCGTGCGCGAGCTGCTGCAGGGCGCCGCGCACGTCAAGCGCGTCGAGTTCGTCTCCAAGCAGCAGGCCTTCCAGCAGCAGCGCAAGAAGGACCCGGAGGCGTTCCAGCTGCTCGGCTCCAACCCGCTGCCGGACACCTTCCGCGTCACGCCGGAGAATCCTGACGACGTGCTGAAGATCACCGGCGAGCTGGCGCCGACCGGCGCCAACGGCGCGCCCGCGCCGGTCGACGGCGCGATCGACGAGGTGCGCGACCGCAAGGAGGACACGACGAAGATCCTCCAGGTCACGCGCTTCGTGAAGCTGATGGCCGGGACGCTCGCGATCCTCTTGGTCGCCGCCTCGATCTTCCTGATCGCCAACACGATCCGCCTGTCGCTCTATGCGCGGCGCCGCGAGGTCGAGGTGATGAAGCTGGTCGGCGCGACCGACTGGTTCATCCGCTGGCCGTTCGTGATCGAGGGCGTGATCGTCGGCGCGCTGGGATCGCTGCTCGCGATCCTGCTGCTCGCGATCGGCAAGATCGCGATCATCGACCCGCTCGCGAGCGACTTCTCGCTGATCTCCGCGCCGCAGACGATCGGCTTCCCGCTGCTGATCCTCGTGATGATGGTCTCCGGGATCGCGATCAGCGCGATCGGCTCGGGGCTCAGCCTCCGCCGCTTTCTTAGGGTCTAGCGCAGGAGGGCTTTGGCCTCGAGGTACTCCTCGAGCCCGAGGCGGCCGTTCTCGCGCCCGTTGCCGGACTGCTTGAAGCCGCCGAACGGCGCCCGCAGGTCGAAGCGCCCGCCGTTGACCTCGACCTGCCCGGCGCGCAGCCGCCGCGCGACGCGCTCGGCGCGCTCCTGGTCGCCCGACCACACGCCGGCGGCGAGGCCGTAGACGGTGTCGTTGGCGATCTGCACGGCCTCGTCCTCGCCGTCGTAGGGCACGAGCACGAGCACCGGGCCGAAGATCTCCTCGCGCGCGATCGTCATCTCGGGCGTCACGTCGGAGAAGACGGTCGGCTGCACGTAGAAGCCCTGCGGCAGGTCCTCGGGCGCCTCCGCGCCGCCGGTCACGAGCCGCGCGCCCTCGTCCAGCCCGGTCTTGATGTAGCCGCGCACGCGCTCGCGCTGCACGTCGGAGACGAGCGGGCCGATCCCGTTGCGCTCGCCGAACGGGTCGGCGCAGGCGAACGCCGCGGCGGTCGCGGCGGCGATCTGCTCCGCCTCGGCAAGCTTCTCCCGCGGCACGAGCATGCGCGTCAGCGCGCTGCACGTCTGGCCGCTGTTGAGGAACGCCTTCGCGACGCCGTCGGGCACCGCGCGCGCGAGGTCGGCGTCGTCGAGGATCACGTTCGGCGACTTGCCGCCCAGCTCGAGCGCGACGCGCTTGACCGTCCCCGCCGCCAGCTCGCTGACGCGCTTGCCCGCGCGCGTGGAGCCGGTGAAGGAGACCATGTCGACGTCTGGGTCGGCGGCGATCGCCTCGCCGACGACCGGGCCGGTGCCTGTCACGAGGTTGAAGACGCCCGCCGGCAGGCCGACCGCGTCGACCACCTCGGCGAGGATGAAGGCCGACAGCGGCGCGACCTCGCTCGGCTTCAGCACGACCGTGCAGCCGGCCGCGAGCGCCGGCGCGACCTTGCAGGCGACCTGGTGCAGCGGATAGTTCCAGGGCGTGATCGCGCCCACGACGCCGACCGGCTCGCGCACGATCAGGACCGTGTCCAGCTCCTCCTCCAGCGCGACCTCGTCGAGCAGCCCGGCGGCGATGCGGAAGCTGCCGATCGGCAGCCCGGCCTGGATCACGCGCGAGAGCTTCAGCGGCATGCCGACCTCGGCGGTGACGGTGGAGGCGATCTCCTCCAGGCGCGCCTCGAGCCCGTCGGCGATCGCGAGCAGCAGCCGCTGGCGCTCGGCGACGGGCGTCGCCGCCCAGCCGTCGAAGGCGCGCCGGGCAGCCGCGATCGCCCGCTGCGCGTCGGCCGGCGTGCCCTCCGGCACCGATCCGAGCACGGCGCCGGTGCCGGCCTCGATCACCTCGATCGTGCCGCTGCCCTGCGGCGCGACCCACGCGCCGTCGACGTACAGCGTGTCGCGGACGGCGTTGCGGGACTGCTGCTCGACGGCCATCGGGTCTCCTCAACGGGATCGGGTGCCTGGATTCGAGCGTAGCGAGCGGGGGCTCGCTCCTGCGCCGCCTTGGACGGGGCTTGAGGCCCGTTAGTACGCTGACACCGTGTACCGCCGTCCCTCGCGCATGCCGTACCTGCTCGTCGGTGGGTTCGTCGCCGTGCTCGCGCTGCTGCTGGGGATCTGGCTCGGCGGCCATCCGAGCAACCTGCCGGGACCGCTGCGCAACTCGCTCGCGGGCGACGCGCGCCAGACGCAGCTGATGCGCGACGCGTTCGACACGATCGACGAGATCTACTACCGCAAGGTCTCGCGCGACCAGCTCCTCAACGAGGGCATCGCGGGCGCGGTCGAGAGCCTCCACGACCAGTTCTCGCACTACTTCAGCCCCAAGACGTACGCCCAGTTCGAGCATACGACGAACCCGAGCTTCAGCGGCATCGGCGTCAACGTGCGGCCCGACAGCAAGGGCCTCGTGATCGTCTCCGTGATCGGCGACACGCCCGCGGCCCATGCGGGGCTGCGCAGCGGCGACCGCATCGTCGCGGTCGCCGGCAAGCCGCTCGCGGGGCATCCGTCGAGCTACGCGACCGGCCTGATCCGCGGCAAGCCCGGCACGAAGGTGACGCTGACGCTCGAGCGCGACGGGCGCCGCTCGGTCCAGCGGGTCGCGCGCGCGAAGGTCACGCAGCCGGTCGTCGCCGCGCGCATCGTGCGCCGGCACGGCGCGCGCTACGGGCACGTCGTGTTCGCGAGCTTCACCGAAGGCTCCAGCGGGCAGGTGCGCGCGGCCGTGCAGCGGATGCTGCGCCAGGGCGCGAAGGGGATCGTGCTCGACCTGCGCGGCAACGGCGGCGGGCTGCTGACCGAGGCCGTCGGCGTCGCGAGCATCTTCATCCCCGACGGCACGATCGTCTCGACGGCGGGCCGCTCGCGCCCGCGCCAGGTCTACACCGCGACCGGCCACGCGATCCCGACCTCGGTGCCGGTGATGGTGCTCGTCGATCGCAACACCGCCTCCTCGGCGGAGATCGTCACCGGCGCGCTCGAGGACCGCAAGCGCGCGCACGTCGTCGGGACACGCACGTACGGCAAGGGCGTCTTCCAGGAGATCCGCGAGCTGCCCAACGGCGGCGCGCTGGACCTGACGGTCGGCCAGTACTTCCTGCCGAGCGGGCGCAACCTCGGCGGCAAGGGCGTCAGCGAGGGCGCGGGCATCGCGCCCGAGGTCTACGCCAAGGACGATCCCAAGACGCGCCGCGACGAGGCGCTCGACGTCGCGCTCGGCCAGTTCGCGCCACCCAGGCGGTGAGCGCTCCCAAGGCCCAGGCGGCGCCGCGCTCCGCGCTCGTCGCCCTACTGGAGAAGCGCGGGCGCTTCCTGATCGGCGAGCCGTTCTTCGCGCGTGGCGGCCAGCTGATCGTCGACCGCGACCAGCGCGCCAGGCCCGGCGAGCTGGTGCTGCTGCGGCTCGGCGGTCGCGGGGGCGGGCGCGGCCGCGGTCACGCGCAGGTCGAGCGGCGCATCGGCCGCCCCGACGTCGCCCGCGACGTGCTCGAGGCGCTGATGCTCGACCGCGGCCTGCGGCGCCGCTTCGACCCCGCCGTCGAACGCGCGGCGCGCGAGGCCCGGCCGGTCGAGCTCGAACAGCGCCGCGACCTGCGCCCGCTTACGACGTTCACGATCGACCCGACGACCGCGAAGGACTTCGACGACGCGATCTCCGCCGAGCGGCGCGGAGACGGCCGCTGGCGCATCTGGGTGCACATCGCCGACGTCTCCGCCTACGTGCGTCCCGGCTCGCTCGTCGACCGCGAGGCGGCGCGGCGCGCTACGAGCGTCTACGTCCCCGGCAAGGTCGAGCCGATGCTGCCGGAGGCGCTCTCCAACGGCGCCTGTTCGCTGCGCCCGGGGGAGGATCGGCTGGCCGTCACGATCGAGCTGGACCTGCTCGGCACGGAGGTGCAGCGCAGCTCCTTCTACCGCTCCACGATCCGCTCCGACGTGCGCCTGACCTACGACCGCGTCGACGCCATCTTCGCCGGCGCCGAGCGCGCGAAGGCGCCGTGGGCGCAGCCGCTCGCCGCGGCGCGGGAGGCCGCCGCGGCGCTGGAGGCCCAGCGCGCCGACCCGAGCCGTCCCGCGCTCGCGATCGACAGCGGCGAGCCGGACTTCTCCTTCGACGGCGGGGGCCATGTGACGGAGGTGCGGCGCTCGGTCGCGACCGAGTCCCACCGCCTGATCGAGCACCTGATGATCCTCGCCAACGAGCAGGTCGCGCGCACGCTCTCCGAGCGGCGCGCGCCGGCGCTGTTCCGCATCCACGAGCGGCCCGAGGGCGAGGCGGCCGAGCGCCTGGTCGAGCAGCTCGCCTCGCTCGGCGTCGCCACGCCGCCGCTGCCCGAGCACCCGACGCCGCAGCAGGCGGCCGACGCGATCGCGGCCGCCTCTCAGGTGGTGGAGCAGCACGTCGCGCGCACCGGCCACGGCGCGCTCGGCCTCTCCAGCCTCGTGCTGCGCTCGCTCAAGCAGGCCCGCTACGAGCCCAACAACCTCGGCCATGCGGGGCTGCGGCTCACGCACTACTGCCACTTCACCTCGCCGATCCGGCGCTACCCGGACCTCGTCTGCCACCGCGCGCTGCTGGCGACGGTCGGCGGCGGGGAGGAGGCGCCGGAGCCCTCGCGGCTGGCGAGCACGGCCGAGTGGTCCTCCGCGCGCGAGCGCGACGCGATGGCGATCGAGCGCAGCGCCGACGACGTCGCGCGCGCGTTCCTGCTCGAGCGGGCGCTGTTCCTGGGCGGCTGGCAGCAGGCGTTCGAGGGCGAGGTCACGGGCGTGATCGGCGCGGGCGCGTTCGTCGCCTTCGGCGAGGGCTTCGAGGGGATGCTGCCCGTGCGCAAGCTGCGCGGCGAATGGTGGGAGCTCAACGAGGTCGGGACGATCCTGCACGGCACGCGCAGCGGCGCGACGATCCGCATCGGGGATCCGGTGCGGGTGCAGGTCGAGCGCGTCGACACGGCGCGCGGGCGAGTCGACCTCGTGCCCGTCGAGCTGCAAGGCTAGGACGATGGCGAAAGGCAAGGGCAAGAAGAAGTTCGCGCCGGGCGACGTCGCGACCAACCGGCAGGCCCGCCACCGCTTCAACCTGCTCGACAAGGTCGAGTGCGGGATCGTGCTGATGGGGACCGAGGTCAAGTCGCTGCGCACCGGCGGCGCGACGATGAAGGACGCCTACGCGACCGTGCGCAACGGCGAGGTGTGGCTGCATCACCTGCACATCCCGCCCTACCCGCCCGCCTATCACGACAACCACCCGCCCGAGCGCGATCGCAAGCTGCTGCTGCACAAGCGCGAGATCGAACGGCTCGTCGGCAAGACGAAGGAACGCGGCCTGACGCTCGTGCCGACGCGGATCTACTTCGCCGGCGCGCGCGCGAAGGTCGAGCTGTCGCTCGCGCAGGGCAAGGACCGCTTCGACAAGCGCGAGTCGATCAAGACGCGGGAAATGACGCGCGACATGCAGCGCGCCGTCCGCGACTCCCAACGCTGACGTGACTGGCCGCGGATCGCCGTGGCCGGCAAGGACGCAGGGAGCGTGGCCTGCAAACGCAGGCGAGCGACCGAGGACGCGGCCGGGCGCGGCGAGGCGTGGTCAGGAGGGGATGTCGCGCGCGATGTGCATGAGGTCCATGCCGACGATCAGCCCGGCGACCAGGCTGAGGTAGACGACCGCCACGATCAGCCGGTGGCGCGGGGCGACGCGGTAGTAGGCCTGCTGCTCCTCGCCGCCGGCGCGACGCAGCTTCCAGCGGCGCCACGTCTCCATCCCGCCGAAGACGAGGATCAGGAAGACGATCGGATTGGGCTTGTAGATCGCGAGCGCGGCGATGCCGGCGAAGCCTGCGAACCACATCCACGGCGCCATCGCGGCCATCGCGCGACCGCCGTCGAGCGGCACGACCGGCAGCAGGTTGAAGAGGTTCAGGAAGAAGCCAGTGAAGGCGAGGGCGCCCCAGAAGTCGTTGCCGGTCGCCAGCCAGACGGGCACGAGCGCGGCCGCTCCGAGCGAGCCGAGGATCGGCCCCGCGAGCCCCACGCGCGCCTCCGCGAGCGCGTTCTCGCCAAGCGACTTGGCCGCCACGACGGCGCCGAGGAAAGGGATGAACATCGGCGCGCTGGCCTTGATGCCCTCGCGGCGCAGCTGGATCACATGCCCCATCTCGTGCACGAGCAGCAGCAGCACGAAGCCGGCGGCGAACTTCCAGCCCCAGATCAGGCTGTACGCCGCGACCGAGACGAGCATCGAGCCGGAGGTCGTCAGCAGCTTCAGCTTCGGGAGCAGCAGGAGCAGGCCCTTGAGCTTGGCCCCGGTCGCTGCGAGCACCGCCAGCGGGCCGGCGGCCCGCTTCCAGCGGGAGGGCCGCTCGACCGGCGGGAGTCCCACGTCCTCCGGCGCGACGGCCGGCGTGGGGGAGGCGGGCGGGAGCCACTCGACGCGCTGTTCCATGCTGCTGAGTGTGGCAGCTACACTTAAGCGCGTAAGAAACCCCAAGGGGACGACAGGCTTCGACGTGGTTGTCTTCGTGGGGGTAGTCGCGAGCCGAGGTCCCGGTAGGCCTCGTAAAACCACCGGGAAAACCATACGTGCGGACTCTCACGAGTACGCCCTCGCCGCTTAGCACCTAGCTAAGGCCGCGAGGTTTCGGCCCCCGCCAGCCTGCCGCGGGGATCGCCGGAATCAGAAAGCAGGCTCACCCGGGGCGGCCCGCCTCTGCCAATCCGGGGAAATCTTCAAGAGGCTGGTCCCCCGCAACCCCGCCGGCGAGGCGAGCGAGGGACGAGACCAGAGCGCCGGCTACGCTCGTAGAAGCTGCCCTTCACGCGACCGCGGACCCGGGTTCGATTCCCGGCGTCTCCATTGCTCACACCGCCCGACCGAGGCCATCGAGCTGGGCGTCGGTGCTGCGGCGATCTCCCATCGCGTTCTGCTCGACGCTCAGGAGATACGCGGAGACGGCTCGCGTCGGCGCCTGGGCGCAGCCGCGAGAGCAGCACGCGCGCATACGCGTCGTACTCGCCTGCGGTGGCGGGAAGGCACTTGCCCATTGATCTAGTTTTAGGTTTAATGGCCATGTGACGGGGACCCACGGCTTCGTGAGCACCATCCATCAGCGTTACGGCATGCGTCCCGTCGTCCCGCTCGAGTTTCCGATCGAGATCGGCGACATCGGCACGATCGCGAACGACGGCACGTGGCGGCCGATCTCGACGGTCCGCCATCGCTTCAACGGCTTCCCTGGCCGCATCCGTCGCAGTGCGGACCAGCGCACCTGGGAGGCCTGCTCCGGCCCGGACGTGTCGTTCCGCACCTACGCGAGCGGGGAGACCTCGGAGCTGATCGTCCGTCAGCAGCACGCGAAGGCGCGTGCCGAGGTCGC
Source organism: uncultured Actinomycetes bacterium (assembly GCA_963746145.1). Lineage (GTDB taxonomy): Bacteria > Actinomycetota > Thermoleophilia > Solirubrobacterales > Solirubrobacteraceae > Conexibacter. The sequence continues at coordinate 2,443,877 of CAVVAC010000003.1, read as the reverse complement.
GTTCGCGGCGCGCGGCTCGTTCGTGTTCGCGGCCAGCGGCCTGACGATCCGCACGGCGGAGAACATGGACGACCTGATCGGCAAGATCCGACTCGCCTACCACCTGCGCCGCACGAGACCCGAGGACGGCCGCTGGTACAAGGAATTCGCGTTCGTGCTGGAGGTCGCCGACGCGCTGCGCTTCACGGCGATGCTCGCCGAGTGCGACGACGCGCGCGTGGCGGTGATGGCGCGCGGCCCGCAGGGACCGCCGTCTGCCCCCGAGCGCTTCGCCTCGGTCGTCACCTTCGGCGCCGGTGCGGAGGACCTCCAGCGCACCAACCAGCGCAACGCGCGCGGGCGCTTCTACCGCGCCTACAAGCTGCGGCCGGAGATCCTCGCGCGCTGGCGCGAGGAGCCGTGGACGCACTCGCGGGGCGTGATCACGTTCGACGCGCCGCCCTCCTCGCTCGAAGAGACCTTCGCCGAGGTCTGACGCACCCGGTTAGAGTCGGCGGCATGAACGAGCTCAAGCAGCGCCAGCGCGCGATGTGGTCGACCGGGGACTACCCCGAGATCGCACGGACGATCCAAGCCGTCTCCGACGCCGCCGTCGAGGCGGTCGGCGTGCAGGCCGGCGAGACGCTGCTCGATGTCGCAACCGGCAGCGGCAACGCCGCGCTCGCGGCCGCCCGTCGCGGCGCGCGCGTCACCGGCCTGGACCTGACGCCCAAGCTGCTCGCGGCTGCCCAGCTGCGCGCCGAGGCGGAGGGCGTCGAGATCGCCTTCGTCGAGGGCGACGCCGAGCAGCTGCCGTTCGCCGACGGCAGCTTCGAGCGCGTCACCTCGATCTTCGGCGCAATGTTCGCGCCCGACCAGCAGCGCGCCGCCGCCGAGCTGCTGCGCGTCTGTCGCCCGGGTGGCGCGATCGCCGTCTGCGCATGGACGCCCGACGGCCTCAACGGACAGTTGTTCGCGACGCTCGGCAAGCACATGCCGCCGCCGCCGGAGGGCTTCCAACCACCGGTGCTGTGGGGCTGGGAGGATCACGTCCGCGGGCTCTTCGCCGACGCCGCAGAGGTCAGCTGCGAGCGCCGGCCGGCGAGCGACTCGGTGCGGGCAGACTCGGTCGACGCGTGGCTCGACTACACCGAGCGCGTGCTCGGCCCGACCGTGGTGGCGAAGCAGGCGCTCGAGGCCAGCGGCGGCTGGGAAGCGGCGCGCGCCGACCTCGTCGCACTCTACGAGCAGCACAACGTCGCGACGGACGGCAGCCTGCTCGCGCACCCGACGTACCTGCAGACGGTCGCGCGCAAGCGCGCTTAGGGCAGCGCGCGCCGGCAGCGGCGCTCCAGCAGATGCGCGGCGACCCAGAAGCGGCGGAAGGCCGGGTTGCGGGTCTGCTTGTGGTGATACCGGAAGTAGATCTGCTGCGCGATCGCCGCCAGGCGGAAGAGCCCGAAGACCTCGTAGAACGGCCACGCCGCCGCGTCGTGCCGGACTGCTCGCAGTAGCGCTCGACCAGCTGCGCGCGTGTCGGCATCCCGGGCAGGTGCGAGGGCTGACGGCGGAACAGGCGCCCGGTCAGCCCGTCGTCGGCCTGCACCCAGTAGCAGGACTTTGTAGAGGCGGCCGGCGGCGGGGCCGGATCTCACATCAGGGGCTCGGCCTCGCCGCGCTGGCGGCGCAGCTCGCGGCGCGCGATCGAGAGCTTGTGCACCTCGTCGGGGCCGTCGGCGAGCCGCAGCGTGCGCATGTGCGCGTACATGTACGCGAGCGGGAAGTCGTCCGAGACGCCGCCGCCGCCGTGCACCTGGATCGCGCGGTCGATGATCTTCAGCGCGATGTTCGGCGCCGCGACCTTGATCGCGGCGACCTCGATGCGCGCGTTCTTGCCGCCGACCGTGTCAACGAGCCAGGCCGTCTTCAGCACCAGCAGTCGCAGCATCTCCAGCTCGATCCGCGCCTCCGCGATCCAGTCGCGGATGTTCGAGCGCGAGGAGACGGGCTTGCCGAACGTGACGCGCTCGTCGGCGCGCTTGCACAGCAGCTCGAGCGCGCGCTCGGCTGCGCCGACCGCGCGCATGCAGTGGTGGATGCGGCCCGGCCCGAGCCGCGCCTGCGCGATCAGGAAGCCCGCGCCGGGTGCGCCGACGATGTTGGTCTGCGGCACGCGCACGTCGGTGAAGCGCAGCTCGCCGTGGCCCTCGGTGTCCATGTACCCGAACACCGGCAGGCTGCGGACGATCTCCAATCCCGGCGTGTCGAGCGGCACGAGCAGCATCGACTGCTGCGCGTAGACGGGCGCCTCCAGCTCCGTCTTGCCCATCACGATCAGGATGCGGCAGTTCGGGTGCATCACGCCGGTCGTCCACCACTTGCGCCCGTTGAGCACGAAGTCCTCGCCGTCGCGCTCCATCCGCAGGCTGATGTTCGTCGCGTCGGAGGAGGCGACGTCCGGCTCGGTCATCGCGAAGCCCGAGCGGATCTCGCCGTCGAGCAGCGGGCGCAGCCAGCGGTCCTTCTGGTCCTCGCTGCCGAACTGGTGCAGCACCTCCATGTTGCCGGTGTCGGGCGCCGAGCTGTTGCACGCCTCCGAGCCGATCATCGTGCGCCCCAGCAGCTCCGCCAGCGGCGCGTACTCGAGGTTCGTGAGGCCGGCGCCGTGCTCCGTGTCCGGCAGGAAGAGGTTCCACAGCCCGCGACGGCGCGCCTCCTCCTTCAGCTCCTCCATGATCGGCGGGTGCACGTGCGGCGTGTCGGCCGCGCGCACCTGCTCGACGTAGACCGACTCGGCCGGGCAGACGCGCTCGTCGAGGAAAGCCTGCAGGCGCTCACGGAACTCCTTGGCGCGGTCGCTCGGCTCGAAGTCCACGGTGTCAGGCCTCCTCGGGAAGCAGAGCCGCGCGCGGCCCTGGGATGTTGCGGAATGCGAAGGCGGAGGGCTCGCGCCCCGGCTGCACGAACCAGCACTCGCCGCTGACCTCGAGCGCGAACAGGCGCACGACCGTCTCAGCCACGAGCTCGGCGGGCAGCAGCGGGATCCCCGCCGCCTCCAGGTCGCCGCGGAAGCCGGCCGTCATCGCCGACTCGGCGAAGCCGGGACAGACGGCGTTGAAGCGGATGCCCTCCTGCGCGAGCGCCGGGCCGAGCGAGCGTGCGAGCCCGACGACGGCGTGCTTGTTGGTCGCATAGAGCGGGTCGAGCGGCACGCCGGTGAGGCCGGCGAGCGAGGCCGTCGCGACGATCGCGCCGCGCGTCGGCGGATCGTTGCGGCGCAGCGCCGCGAGCACCGCGTGCGTGCCGAACACGACGCCGTCGAGGTTGACGCCCATCGCGCGGCGATAGCGCGCGAGCTCGAAGTCCTCGCCAAGTCCGCACCCGCTCGTCACGCCCGCGTTGAGGTGCGCGAGGTCGAGGCGACCGCAGCGTTCGAGCGCGAACGCGACCGCGGCCCGGTTGGCTTCGAGGTCGGAGACGTCGGTCAGCACGAAGTGGCCGCCGACCGCGTGCGCGACGGCAGCGCCCTCGTCGGCCTGGACATCCGCGACGACGACCTCCACGCCGGCCTCCGCGAGTGCACGCGCGGTGGCGCGTCCCAGGCCGCTCGCCCCGCCGGTCACGAGCGCGACGCGGTCGCGCAGGGGAGAGAGGTCGATCGGCGTGCTGAAAGCGGTGCTCACGGCCGCGCACAGTCTGATCCGCGCAGGCTGCGAATGCGCCGGCACGTGCGCATGCAACCCTGCGGAATCGACAGGAGCACCCACTCCGGCTACCCTCAGACCGTGGTCAGGCAACGGACCATCTCCGTCAGCATGCGCCGAGAGCGGCCAGGAACGGTTCAAGGTCGCTCGCAAATCGCCGAGAGCATCGGTGAGCACTGATGCACGCCCAGCGTCCGACCCCGACCCGCTCGCCCCGCCACGGCCTCGTGGCAGCGCTGCTGGTCGCGCTCGCGCTGCTCGCGACGATCCCGGCCACGGTGCTCGCCGACGACGCCACGCCGGGCGACAACCCGATCGTCGCAATCGCCGCTGCGACGGGCGATCAGCTGCTCCCGACCGAACCCGTCGCGCCCGTCGATCCCGCGCCGGTCGACCCTGCACCGCCTGCCGACCCGGTTCCTGCCGATCCGGTCCCGGCCGACCCCGCGCCGGCCGAGCCGGCCCCCGCGGATCCGGTCCCGGCTGACCCCGCACCGGCCGAACCGGCCCCCGCGGACCCGTCCCCGGCCGACCCGGCGCCGAGCGATCCGGATCCGGTCGTCGCGCCCAAGGAGGGGACCGCGAAGGAAAGCGAGCCCGTCGTCGCGCCGACGACGACCGCCCCGGTGACGACGACCCCAGTCGCCGCCGCGGTCACGACCGACCCCGCCACGACAGCGCCGGCCACCACGACGCCGCCGAGCACGACCCCGGATGCGACGCAGGAGATCGGGCAGGTCGCCGCGACGCACGCGCTGCGCAAGGCGCTCGCGCAGCTCGGGATCCAGCTGCCGCCCGCGAACGGCCTCGCCGTCGCGACGGCGCCGAACGTCGTCACCGCGTGCCCGACGTCCGCGGCCAGCACGGTCGCGCCCGACGGTTCGCTCCCCAACAGCACGCCGCACAGCGGTCGTGCCCGCCGCGGCGCCGACGCGCCCTCAACGGCCCGCGGCCCGCCGCTGCCGGTCCAGCCGCCGAGCGTTCCGGCCGCCTCGAGCGCCGCCGCTCCGGCCGCGTCCGGCGGGGTCGCCGGCGCCGCGTGCAGCGCGCCCGCAGTCGAGACCTTCACGATCGAGCTCTCCGAGCTCACAGCCGACAACACGACGGGCGTCACGGCGCCCGTCGCCCCCGCGGCCAGCTGTCACGCCGCGCGCGCTCCGCCCGCCTCCTGAGTCACGCCCACACGAGCTGCCGCGCTCCTGCGCCCGCAGCTCTCCCGTGAACTCAAGCTTGGAAGGAGCCGACCAGATGGTCGCCACCAACGACCGCATCCACCGCATCAACCGCTTCTCGTCCGCCCGGCACGACCGCATCACGCGCTCATCGCGCGTGCGCGAGCTCGCCCAGCAGGTCTCGGCGGGCACGTACCAGGTCGACGAGCACGCGCTCGCCGACGTGCTGGTGCGCCGCGCCCAGTTCCACCGTCACGTGCTGAGCGGCCTCGTCGCCGACCGCGCGCCGGAGCGGGAGGTCCGCTCCTAGGCGCGCCCGGCGTCCACGGCGGCTTGCTCGGCCGCGGCCAGCTGCTCCTCGACGAGCGCCAGGCCCGCGTCCCAGAAGCCCGGGTCGGCGAGGTCGATCCCGACCAGCCGGCCCAGCTCCTCCGGCGGCAGCGAGCCGCCGGCGGCGAGCAGGCGCAGGTAGTCGGGCACGAAGGCCGCGCCTTCGTGCTGGTAGCGACGGTAGACGGAGAGCGCCAGCAGCTGCCCGTACGCGTACGCGTAGACGTAGCCGGGCGTGTTGATGAAGTGGGGGATGTAGGACCACCACGAGCGGTAGCCGTCGGTCATCTCGACGGCGTCGCCGAACAGCTCCTCCTGCGACTGCGTCCACAGCGCGCCGAAGCGCTCGATCGACAGCTCGCCCTCCTCGCGGCGAGCCGTGTGGACGCGCTGCTCGAACGTGTGCATCGCGGTCTGGCGAAAGACCGTCGCGATCGCGCCCTCGACCGACTCGGCGAGCAGCGCGAGCCGTGAGGCGGGGGTGCTCGCCGCCTCCAGCAGCCGCCCGAACACGAGCGCCTCGCCGAACACGGAGGCGGTCTCCGCGAGCGTCAGCGGGGTGCTCTGGTGGTAGACGCCCTGCGGCGCCGCGAGCGCCGCGTGCACGCCATGGCCCAGCTCGTGCGCGAGCGTCAGCACGTCGCGTCGGCGCGCGGTGTAGTTGAGCAGCACGTAGGGGTGGGCGGAGGGCACCGTGTAGGAGCAGAAGGCGCCGCCGCGCTTGCCCGGGCGCACCGGCGCGTCGATCCAGCGCTCGTCGAAGAAGCGCTGCGCGAGCGCGCCCAGCTCGGGCGCGAAGCTGCCGTAGGCGTCGAGCACGAGCCCGCGCGCGTCGGCCCAGGCGAACTGCTCGTCCTCGTTCGCGACGGTCGCGGAGCGGTCGTAGTCGGCGAGCCGCTCCACGCCGAGCATCCGCGCTTTCAGCCGGTACCAGCGCTGCGGCACGTCGTAACGCGCCTGCACTGCGCTGACGAGCGCCTGCACGGACTCGTCGCTCGCCTCGTTGGCGAGGTTGCGCGCGGCCAGCCAGTGCGGGTAGCTGCGCAGCCGGTCCTCGACGGACTTGTCGTGCAGCAGCGTGTTGAAGATGTAGGCGCGCGTGCGCAGCCCGGGCTCGAGCGCGCTCGTGACGGCCTCGGCGGCGGTGCGCCGCTGCTCGCGATCGGGGCCGGACAGCAGCGCGAGCGCCTGCTCGAGCGAGACCGGCTCAGGCGCCTCGGGCAGCTCGACGGTGAGCGCGGACGTCAGCTCGGCGAACAGCCGCGACCAAGCGCTCGAGGCGCTCAGGCGCTTCTCGTTGAGGACCCGCTCCTCCGGCTCGCTCAGCAGGTGCGGACGGTAGCGGCGCTCGCTGCGCAGGTAGTGTGCGCAGAAGCTCAGCTGCGGGTCGGCGAGCAGCTGCTCCGCGCGCGCGTCGTCGAGCGCGGCCCATTCCAGCTCGAAGAACAGCAGCGTCGTCTGGATCGCCGTGCCCCGCTCCTGTACGTGCTGGAGCAGCGCGCCGCACTGGGCGTCGGCGGTGTCGACGGCGAAGCGCAGCGACGCATAGGAGCCGGCTCGGCCGATCAGCTCGTGCAGCTCGGCGAGCTGCTCCATCGCCGCGCGCAGCCCGCTCGCGTCCAGCTCGGCGACGCGGCCGGCGTGCGCGGCGGCGAACGTCTCGGCGCTCGCCGCGGCCTGCGCGAGCAGCGCGCGCACGCCCTCCTCGCCCTGCCCGTGGACGAGCGGCTCGAGGTCCCAGGCGACGCCGGAGGCCTCGTCGTCACGGGGCTCCTGTGTGCTGGGCGGGCTGCTGGCCATGGCCCGGCAGCTTACGCGTCGCACCAGCGCACAACCATTCCAGCGGCTCGATCTGGTTTCCTTAACCGTCAGACAGACACATGACGCCGAGTCTTCGCCGCCCCGTGCGGCGGAGAGCGGGGGACCCAACCGGGCCGCGAGAACGCTGCGGCCCATGGGGCGAATCGTCGCTACTGCGACGTAGCGCTGCTCTCTCAGCGCGAGCCCGTCAGCTCACCCCGTAGGCAGCCAAAGAGACCCGGAGGACCGATGTCTACGCGCCGTGCCAATGCCGTTTGCCTGCTGCTCGCCTGCGTCCTGCTCTTGTTCGCCGCCCCCGCGGGCGCCCGTTCCGAGCTGCTCAAGCACGGCAGCCGCGGCGCTGACGTCGTGCAGCTGCAGCGGGCGCTCAAGCTGCCCGCCGACGGCGTCTTCGGCCCGCAGACCACCCGCGCGGTGCGACGCTTCCAGGCGCACCACGGACTCGCCGTCGACGGCGTCGTCGGGCCGTGGACGGCGGCCGCGCTCGGCCTCGGCGACGGCGGCACCGCAGGGGCCGCGGCGAGCGCGCGTCACGATGCGCGGCCGGTCGCCGTTCCCGCGGTGCTCGCGAAGATCGCCGCGTGCGAGTCCGGCGGCGATCCGCACGCCGTCTCGGCCAACGGCGCGTATCGCGGCAAGTACCAATTCACGCGCAGCACCTGGCACGCGATGGGCGGCAGCGGCGACCCAGCCCACGCCTCCGAGACCGAGCAGGACCGGCGCGCGCTCGCACTGCTGCACGCGCGCGGCGTCGCGCCCTGGCCCGCCTGCAGCTAGTCGACCCGGAGGCCTAGGAGGCGGCCGCGACCGGCGGCGCGCCCGCCTGGCCCGGCGGGTCGCCGTGCAGGATCCAGGCGCCGTCGTCGCGGCGCTCGATCACGCCACGGCGCGCGAGGTCCGAGAGGGCGGTCGTCACCGACGGGCGCTGCGCGCCCACCAGCCGGCCGAGCACCTGGTGCGTCAAGGGCAGCTCCAGCACGATGCCGTCGGGCCCGACGCGTCCCCAGCGGTCGGCGAGGCCCCAGAACAGCAGCTCGAGGCGGGCGTCGACGCGCGTCAGGTGGCTCGTCGCCTGGTTCGCGGCCAGCTCGAACGAGCGCCGCACCGCCCGCGCGACGACCGCGCTCACCAGCTCGGGCCAGCGGCCGATGATCGCGGTGATGCGCCGGTCGAGCACCGCGAGCCGCACCGGCTGCAGGGCGGTCCACGTGATCTCGGGGTGGATCGTCAGCACGTCGCGCTCCCAGTCCCACGGCCGCAGCAGGTCGCCGCGGCCGATCAGCTCGGTGCAGGTGGCGTGGGCGAAGCGCACGTCGCGCATCAGCAGGCCGTCGAGCACGAGCAAGCCGATGTGGCCGTCGCCGCCGTCCGCGGGGCGCGCCGGCTCCCACACGCCGGGGGCGACGAGCTCGACGGCGGCGATGGCGTGGCGGGTCGCGAGCTGGACGCTCGTCGCATCGAGGCCGGCCGCCAACTCCGGGTCCTCCTCGAGCACACGCACGAAGGCATGTCCCGCAGCCATCACGACAGCGTATTGCTGGATGGACGAGGTCGCTAGCGCGAACCGTTTTGGACAGCGTGTCTGACGCTGTGTGACGAAGCCGGTCAGGATGCGAACAAGCTCAGGGGCGCACGTGCAGGTGCGCGCGCAGCAGCTCGCCGGCCGGCTCCGCCTCGCCCGTCGGCTCGACGGTCAAACTGTCCGTGAGGCGCTCCAGCAGGCAGCCGAGCCCCGGCAGCTCGGTGTCGCGGATCAGCTGCTGCGCGCCGCCGAGGCGCAGCGGGCCGATCACCAGGTCGAAGCCCTCCGGCTGCTCGGTCAGTGCGATCGCGAGCCGCCCGTCGAGCATGTGCGGCCCGGCTGCGCCTGCGACCGCGTCGCTGACGATCTGCGCGTCGGAGAGGCGGTCGATCGAGAAGTCCACGCGCGCGGCGATCAGCGAGACGACGCGGCTCAGCACGGCGGCGCCGTGCTCGCCGGGCGCGAGCGCGAGCGCGATCTGCTCGCTCGGCTCCAGCGCGGCCGGGTCGACCTGGATCGCGAGCGGCGGCGCTGCGTCGTCGTCGCCGAGCGCGAACGCCATCCGCACGGCCGTGCCCTGCCGGCCGCCGGCGATCCCGAACTCGTCCGAGAGCGAGGCGATCAGCGCCAGCCCGAAGCCGAGCGGCGGACCCTCGCTCGCCGACGGCAGCGGCTGCAGCCCGTGCCCGTGGTCTCGCACCGTCAGCACGAGACGCCCGTGCTCGACGGCCATCGTCACCTCGAGCGGGCCGCCTTCCTCGCCGTAGGCGTGGACGACGGCGTTCGTGGACGCCTCGGTGAGCGCGATCTTCATGTCGGCGACGCGGCTCGCCTCGACCCCGAGCTGCTCCGCGAAGCCGGCGAGCGCCTGCCGGACCAGCGCGATGTTGGCGGGGAGCGCCGGCAGCTGGATGCGAACCTCGGGCACGTCGCCCAGCCCACCGTCCCCGGGCAGGGGATCGAACGGGCCGTCGGGCGGCGTCGAGGTCTGGGTGCCGTTGCTCACGTCACCCCACGTATGGTCGCTGCGGGGAGTTGCGAAACGTCTGGGAAGCGAGATGCGGACCATCGGTGGACGAACGCCGTCATCGGCGGCATTCTCCTACTATCGGCCGCCATGCAGCTCCACGGCCCGACGCTGACCCTTCGCTACGCCACGCCGGACGACGCCGCGGCGCTGTTCGAGCTGGGCAGCGACCCCGTCGTCACGCGCTTCTTCTCGTGGGGGCCCTACCAGCGCATCGAGGAGCCGCTCGCCTACGTCGGCACGCTCGCGGGCCGGCGCGAGCGCGGCGAGCAGCTCGACCTGCTCGTCGTGCATCGCGAGGACGGTCCGATCGGCGTCGTCGGCCTCTCCGAGCTCTCGCGCCGCGACCGCCGCGCGGTCGTCGGCACCTGGCTCGGCCGTCGCTGGTGGGGCAGCGGCGCGAACCGGGAGTGCAAGGCCCTGATCGCGCAGCTCGCGTTCGCGCGCCTCGGCCTCGAGCGCCTCGGCGCCTACGCCGACGTCGAGAACGCGCGCTCGCAGGCGGCGCTCGAGCGCATCGGCTTCGTGCGCGAGGGCGTCCTGCGCGCTTTCCATCGCCATGGTGCGCAGGTGCACGACGTCGTCACGTTCAGCCTGCTGCGCAGCGAGTGGGACGGCTCGCCGCTGGCGGCGCTCCCCGTCGCGCTGGACGGAGAGCCGCCGCCGGCGTTCGTCGTCTAGGCGACCGCGGGCGCGACCGCGGCCTCGTCGTCGTCGGGCGAGAACGGCGGATAGGTCTCGGTCAGCAGCAGCTGGTAGGCGCTTGCGCGCGCCTCGTACGCGAGCGTGAAGCGCATGATGTCGAAGATCCCGCGCGGCAAGCGGCCGGTCACCACGATCACGAGCCACGCGAGCATCGTCACCGCGCGCGACAGCAGCTGGATCAGGTACAGCACGATCACGAGCGGGATCGAGAGGATCCCGCGGAAGAACGTCTTCACGCGGCTGTATTGCGCCAGCGGCGGGGCGATCAGCGCCCGCACCGGGTACTCGGGATGCTCGGCGCCGTCGAACGGGGGCCACGCGTCCGTCATCAGCAGGCAGTAGCCGTTGAGCCGCGTGCCGAAGCGCAGCGCGCTCGCGACGAGGTCGTAGAGGCCCTGCGGATAGCGGCCCGTGACGACGATCGCGAACCAGGCGATCGCGACGCACACGATCGCGGCGAGGCCCCAGAAGATCGCGACGACGAACCACGGGATCACGAGGATCAGCCGGAAGAACGTGGTGAGCCGGCTGTGCCGCTCGACGTAGTCCGACTCATAGGTCACTGGGTACGCCAAGGGAACCTCCTCCGATGATGACGGGTGCTGCGGCGCACATCGAACCAGGAGCGGCGGCGGAACTTGTGAAGATCCGCACGAGTCTCCCAGAAGCGTCAGCTGCGGTGCTGCTCCCAGCTGAAGCCGCGCACCGCGAAGACGCTCCCGAGCACCGTCCAGACGACGAGCACGCCGATCGCGCCGACGTTCGCGCCGACGCCCGATCCGCTCACCATCGCGCCCGAGAGCCCGTCGATCAGGTGCTTCAGCGGCAACCCCTCGGCGATCCCGCGCAGGAAGCCGGGGGCGTTGTCGGCGTCGTAGAAGACGCCCGAGATGAAGATCACCGGCAGGAACACCGCGTTGACGTACGCGGGCGCCGACTCGAAGTTGGGGATCGTGTGCGCGAAGGCGACGCCGAGCGACGCGAAGCAGACGACGCCGAGCGCCACGAACAGCACCAGCTCGCCCGGGTCCGGCGGCCAGTCGACGCCGAAGAAGAGCTTGCCCGCCAGCGTGATCAGCGCGATCTGCAGCGCCGTCGTCGCGATCGCGTTGCCGGCGATCCCCAGCAGGTAGGCGCCGCCGGGCATCGGCGTGCCGCGCAGGCGCTTGAGGATCCCCTGCTCGCGCATGAAGGTCATCTGGTACGCGAGCGACGTGAACGTCGCCGACAGCACGCTCATGCCGGCGATCCCCGGGACGATCACGTCGAGGTCCTTCTGGTCGGCGCTGAAGATCGCGCCGAACAGCGCGAGGAACAGCAGCGGCAGCAGGAAGTTGAAGAAGGCCGCGCTGGGGTTGCGCCAGAACATCCGGCGCTCGAGCCGGTACTGGCGCCACGCCAGCGCCGCGAGGCTGCGCGACTCAGGCATCGCCGGTCAGCTCCAGATAGACGTCCTCGAGCGTCGGGCGCGAGACGCTGAGGCTCTCCAGCCGCTCGCCGCGCGCCAGCGCCGCGCCCGTCAGCTCGTGCAGCAGTGCGGTCGGATCGTCGGTCTCGCGCTGCGTGAGCAGGCCGCTGCCGTTGCGCCAGGCGACGCGGTAGCGAATCGCGCCCTCGCCGGCGCCCAGCTCGCCGGGCGCGCCCTCCGCGAGGATCCGCCCGTCCTTCACGATCGCGACGCGGTCGGCGAGCGCCTGGGCCTCGTCGAGGTAGTGCGTCGTCAGCAGCACGGTCTTGCCGAGCGCCTTCAGCGAGCGGATCGTGTCCCACGCGCCGCGACGCGCGGCCGGGTCGAAGCCGGTCGTCGGCTCGTCGAGGAAGATCAGCTCGGGATCGCCGACGAGCGCGAGCGCGAAGTCGAGACGGCGCAGCTGCCCGCCGGAGAGCGTGCGCGTGCGGGCGTCCTCCTTGCCGCGCAGCCCCGCCAGCTCGATCACTTCGCCGACGTCGCGCGGGGCGGGGTAGAGGCCGGCGAAGTGCACGAGCACCTCCCGCACGGTGACGTGGCGGTAGATGCCGGTGCTCTGCAGGACGATCCCGACCCGTTCGCGCAGCGCGCGCGCGCGCAGCTGCGGGTCGTGGCCGAGCACCGAGACCTCGCCGTCGCTGCGGTCGCGGTAGCCCTCGAGGATCTCGACCGTCGTCGTCTTGCCGGCGCCGTTGGGGCCGAGCAGCCCGAAGACCTCGCCGCGACGCACGGAGAAGTCGATCCCGCGGACCGCCTCCAGCTCGCCGTAGCGCTTGTGGAGGCCGCGGACCTCGATCGCCAGCTCGTCGTTCACGAGCGCCCATGATGCCTCAAACCGCACGCGACCCGCACGGTGAGGCACGACTTCGCGACGCAGCTGCGCCAGCCGGCCCGCAGCGGGCGAGCGGCCGCGCCCGGCGCGCGAGGCTCACGCGGTGGTGCGACGGGGCGCGAACGCGGGGCAGGCGACGAGCGAGTACGTGGCGCTCGTCGCGCTGGTGGCCGTCGTGCTGGCGCTCGCGGCCGGCCTCACGTCCGGCGGGCTGGGCAGCCACGTGCTCGCCGGGCTGCAGCGCGGGCTCTGTCGCGTCGCCGGCACGCCCTGCCCGCGAGCGATCGTCCCGCGCGCCGACCTCGCGCCCTGCCCGCTGCTGCGCAGCGACCGCATCGAGCGCCTCAGCGAGACGATCGCCGCGCTGCGGCTCGGCACGAGCACGACGCTGGCGGCCGCGCGCGGCTCCGACGGTCGCGTCACGATCACGCTGGCGAACGGCAGCGACGTGGGCGCCGAGCTCGGCGTCGGCGTGCGCCTGGGGCTCGGCCGCAGCTCGCTCGGCGGCCGCGCGCAGGGGAGCATCGCGGCGACCTGGACCTCCGGCCGCTCCTGGACGCTGCCCGGCGACGCGGCCGCCCGGCGCTTCGTCGCGACGTACGGCGCGAAGGGCACGATCGGCGGTCGCTTCGTCGACGAGCTGCGTAGCCGCTGCTCGCTGCTGTGCGACGCGCTCGGCTGGGACCCGCACGCGCAGCTGCCCGAGCCCGACGAGACCTACGAGGAGGGCGGCGAGAGCGCTGTACTGAGCGCCGCCTTCGGGCTCGCCGGCGAGGCGGGTGCGACGTTCGCGGGGCTGCTCGGGCGTCGCGTCGCGCGCGACGGCGCGACGACCTGGTACGTGCGGCTGGACGAGGGCGGCAGCGCGCGGCTGGGTCCGCTCGCGCTCGCGGGCAGCGGCGGCGCGACGCTCTCCTACACGCTCGACGCGGCCGGTCGGCCGGCGACGCTCGCCATCCAGCGTGTCGGAGAGCTGGGCGCGGGCCTGCACGCGCTGGCGCATGACGGCTCGGCCAACGCGAGCGCCGACGCCAGGCTTGCGCGGCTCGTCGAGCTCGACGCGACCCTCGACCTGCGCGAGCCGGCGAACCGCGCCGTCGCGGGCGCTCTGCTGGACGGTCTGCACGAGCGTCGCCTGCTGGCGGGCGGCCTCGACGCGCTGGCCGCGCGCATCGCCGCGCGCGGCCAGCTCGACCGCCGCACCTATGCGGTCGCGCGCAGCGCGAGCGCGCTCGGCGCGACGCTCGGGCTGGGCGTCGAGCTGGGCGGCGGCTTCGAGCGCACGACCAGCGGCCTGCGGCTGCTGAGCGCCGAGACCCGCCTGCCCGGGCTGCCGTTCCTGCCGCGCGACGACTGCCGCCCGAGATAGTCCGCCGTCGCCGTTAGCCTGCGCGCGAGATGAGCGACGGTCCCGAGCGCGTCGACCCTTCCGACCGCCTTCCGCGCGACGCGCTCGCCGACGTCCGCATCCGCGCTCCCACGCGCGGCAACCGCAAGCTCGAAAAGCTGCTGGCGGCGGTCAACGCCGACGAGCAGGTGAAGGCCTGGTGGCACGTGGCGGCGATCAACGCGACGCGCCGGCTGGGGATGTCCGACCACTCCTGGATCCACATCCAGATCGTCCTCAACGTCGCGCTGCGGCTCTCGCGCATCCTCTTCCGTCGCGGGATCGTGCCGAACGTCGTCGCCGACTACGGCATGAGCGAGCGCGACGCGGAGGTCGTGATCGCGGCCGGCGCGCTGTTCCACGACACCGGCATGATCGTGCACCGCGCCGACCACGAGGCGTACAGCCTCTTCCTCACGGCCAGCAAGCTGGGGACGCTGCTCGAGGGCGTCTACGACGAGCCGGAGCGCTCGATCGTCGTGGCCGAGGCGCTGCACGCGATCATCGGCCACCGCCGCCGCGGCGAGCCGTTCACGATCGAGGCGGGGATCGTGCGGGTCGCCGACGCGCTCGACATGGCCGCGGGCCGCTCGCGCGTGCCGTTCGAGGCCGGCCACCAGAACATCCACTCGCTCTCCGCGTACGCGATCGAGCAGGTCAAGATCGTCCCGGGCAAGGATCGCGCCGTGCGCGTCGAGATCGCGATGTCCAACAGCGCCGGGATCTTCCAGGTCGACGAGCTGCTCGCCACCAAGCTCCGCGGGTCCGGCCTGGAGGAGCACGTCGAGGTCGTCGCACGCATCGAGGCCGAGCACGAGAAGCGCCTCATGCCCGTGTTCAGGCTCTAGCGGGCGCCGGCATCCCGCGAGGCATCGTCCTCGCCGGCTCGCCTACGAAGTAGGCCACGCCGGCTGCGTCCTCCCCTCGCGGGCGCCGGCATCCCGCTTACCAGTGGACGCCCTTCATGAGATGCGCCAAAGCCACCTGCTCGGTCGAGGCGTGCTCGCTCGGGTCGGTCTCGCCCTTCGAGGCGGCCGAGTCCGGGAAGACCTTGTACGCCATGTGCAGGATCTGGTCGACGGCCTTCGGCGCCAGCGCGTAGGCGACCTCGCCGAAGGTCCCGAGCCGCGTGTTGATCTGCTTCGGCTTGGCGCGGATCGCCTCGCAGATCATGTCGGCCGCCTCGTCGGGCGAGATCGCCGGGAACGAGTCGTAGATCTTCGTCGGCGCGATCATCGCGGTGCGCACGAGCGGCATGTGGATCGTCGTGAAGGTGACGCCGTCGCCGACCGTCTCGGAGCCGACGACGCGCGTGAAGGCGTCGAGCGCGGCCTTCGAGGCGACGTAGGCGGCGAAGCGCGGCGGGTTCGTCTGCACGCCGATCGAGGAGACGTTCACGATGTGCCCGCGGCCGCGCTCGCGCATGTGCGGCAGCAGCTGGATGATCAGCTTGATCGTGCCGAGGTAGTTGAGCTGGATCGTGCGCTCGAAGTCGTGGAAGCGCTCGTAGGAGAGCGCGATCGAGCGGCGGATCGAGCGACCGGCGTTGTTGACGAGCACGTCGACGGCCGGATGGTCGGCGAGCACCTGCTCGGTCAGCGCCTCGATCGAGGCGGTGTCGGCGAGGTCGGCGCTGTAGACGTAGGCGGTGCCGCCGAGCGCCTCGACCTCGCGCTTGACCTCCTCCAGCTTGTCGGTGCTGCGCGCGACCAGCAGCGGGATCCCGCCGGCGCGGGCGATCTTCAGCGCGGCCGCGCGCCCGATCCCGCTCGAGGCGCCCGTGATGAGGACGGTCTTGCCGTTGACGGCGCCTTCGAACGAGCGGTCCTTGAAGAGGTCCGGGTCGAGGTGGCGCTCCCAGTAGTCCCACAGCCGCGGCGCGTAGTCGGCCAGCTCCGGCACCGCGATGCCCGAGCCCTCCAGCGCGCGCTCGGTGTCGCGCGTGTCGAACTGCGCCGTCAGCGCGATGTGGTCGACGATCTCGTCGGGGATCTCGAGATCCGCGAGCAGGCTGCGGCGCACGTCGCGCGCGGCCGGCAGCTTCATCAGCATCGAGATCGTGCCCTTCGGCAGGGCGGCGGTCAGGCGCCGGTCGATCCGCATCGCCAGCTGCGGCGCATGCGCGGCCGCGGCGAACGTGTTGATGACCTCGCCCGAGCGCTGCGAGCGCGGGTTCGTGAGGTGGAACGCCTGGCCGTCGAGCCCGGGCTGGTGCGCGATGTGATCGAGCGCCGCGGCGACGTAGTCGACCGGCACGAGGTTCGTGTAGCCCAGCTCCGGCCCGACGAGCGGGAACCACTGCGGCAGCATCCCGCGCAGCTTCTGGATCAGCTTGAAGAAGTAGTAGGGCCCGTCGACCTTGTCCATCTCGCCCGTCTGCGAGTGCCCGACGACGATCGCCGGCCGGTACACGCGCCAGGGCACGGTCGTCTGCGTGCGCGCGATCCGCTCGGACTCGAACTTCGAGCGGTAGTAGGGATGGTCGAGCTTCTGCCCCTCGTCGAACATGTCCTCGCGGAAGAGGCCCTTGAAGCGCCCGGCCGCCGCGATCGAGGAGACGTGGTGGAAGCAGCCGGCCTCGATCGCGTTCGCGAGCGCGACAACATGTGCGGTGCCTTCGACGTTCGCGACGCGGTTGCGCTCCTCATCGGCGGTCATGTCGTAGACCGCCGCGAGGTGGAAGACGTGCCCGACCTGTCCGCGCAGCGCGGCCACCTGCGCCGCGTCGAGCCCGAGCTGCGGCTGGGCGAGATCCCCCAGCACCGGCACGATGCGGTCGCCGGCGCCCCAGCGCTCGACCAGCGCATCGAGCCGTTCCACCGACTCCGGTCGCACGAGCACGTGAATCTGCCCCTCGCGCTCCAGCAGCCGCTCGATCAGATGGCGGCCGATGAAGCCCGTCGCGCCCGTCACGAAATACGTCAAGTCCAATCCTCCCGCCGAGGTCCGGACCTACCCTATACCCAGGTTCGCGGTGCTGTGCGAGCTACCAGCCGCCGTGCCACTGCGCGCTTGACGCGCGCCGCTTCGTGGCAGCCTTGCGGGCGTCCTTGCGCTTGTCCAGCTTCCACTGGAGCAGGCTCATCGCAAGGATGAAGAGCGGGAAGAACGCGATCACGATGAAGCCGGCGTTCGTGACGACCTTGTCGTCGGCCTCGCCGTAGGTGCCCGTGCCCCCGTCCGGCGCGGCGAGCGCGACCGGCGCCAGCACGAGCAGCAGGAGGCAGCTCGTGAGGAGCGTGGCGAGCAGGTGACGAGGGCGCCGCATCGGCGCGAACGATAGCGAACCGCCCGGTCTGCGATCGCCTCGTACCATGGCGGCCATGGCGGTCGTGATCGCATCGGACATCGGCAAGGACATGGCGGGCGAGCCGCTCATGCGGGGCGTCTCGTTCAAGCTCGAGCGGCGCGACCGCATGACGCTGTCGGGCCGCAACGGCGCCGGCAAGACGACGCTGCTGAGAATGCTCGCGCGGGAGGCCTCGATCGACCACGGCGAGCTGGCAGTGCAGAAGGGCGCGAAGGTCGTCCTGCACGACCAGCGCCCGCCGCGCGAGCGCGACCTGACGCTGCGCGACTACGTGCTCTCGGGCGCCGCCGAGGTGCTGGCGGTCGAGCGCGAACTCGGGCGCCTGGAGCAGGCGATGGCCGGCGGCGCCCACGACGAGCAGACGCTTAACGCCTACGCGCGCGCCCAGGCGCAGCTCGAGCACCACGGCGGCTACCGCTGGCGCGACCGCGCCGGCGCGCTGCTGCACGGGCTCGGCTTCGAGGAGGCCCAGCTCGACCGCGAGCTGTCGAGCTTCTCCGGCGGCGAGCTGACACGCGGCTCGCTGGCGCGCGTGCTGGCCGGCGAGCCCGACCTGCTGCTGCTCGACGAGCCGACCAACCATCTCGACATCGCCTCGCTCGAATGGCTCGAGGGCTACCTCGTCGAGCTCGACGCGGCGATCGTGCTGGTCGCCCACGACCGCTGGTTCCTGGAGGCGGTCGGCACCTCCGTGCTGGAGCTGGAGGCCGGCCGCTCGCGCTTCTTCTCCGGCCCCTGGCACCGCTGGCGCCAGGAGCAGGCCGCGAGAGAACTGGCGCTCGGCCGCGCGATCGACAAGCAGCAGGCCGAGATCGAGCGGATGGAGCGCTTCGTCGAGCGCTTCCGCGCGAAGGCGACGAAGGCCAAGCAGGCGCAGTCGCGCGTGAAGGCGCTCGACAAGATCGACCGGATCGAGCGCGACCCGCGCGACACGGCCGCGTTCTCGTTCCAGTTCAAGGCGCCCGAGCGTGCCGGCCGCGTGATCTTCGAGCTCGAGGGCGGGCGCGTCGAGGTGCCCGGCCGCACGCTGCTCGACGGCGCCGAGCTGTGGCTCGAGCGCGGCGAGCACGTCGCGCTCGTCGGCGCCAACGGCAGCGGCAAGACGACGTTGATCGAGACGCTCGCCGGCCATCTTCCGCTGGCCGCGGGCAAGCTGCGCACCGGCCACAACGTGCAGCTCGGCTACCTCTCCCAGCACGCCGAGCGGATAGCCGACCAGGGCACGGTCGTGGAGGCGGCGCAACATGCGACGAAGCTCGCGCCGAACAAGGCGCGGGCGCTGCTCGGCCGCTTCCTGTTCTCCGGGGAGGACGCCGAGAAGCCGGTCGCGGGCCTCTCCGGCGGTGAGCGCCAGCGGCTCTCGCTCGCGATCCTCGTGCACTCCGGCGCCAATGTGCTGATCCTCGACGAGCCCACCAACCACCTCGACGTCGAGAGCCGCGAGGCGCTGGAGGACGCGCTCCAGCAGTTCACCGGCTCGGTGCTGCTCGTCTCCCACGACCGCGCGCTGCTCGACGCCGTCGGCACGCGCACGGTCGCGGTCGAGGACGGCGCGCTGCACAGCTACGAGGGCGGCTGGGCCGACTACGCACGCCTGCAGGAGGAGCGCAAGGCGCTGGCGGCGCTGCCCGCCGCCAAGTCCCAGCCGGCCGCGCGCAACGGCGCCGCGGCGAAGGGCAGGCCGCAGCCGCAGGCCAAGCCGGCGCGCTCGAAGAACGCGGTCCGCGAGGCGCAGCGGCTCGAGCGCGAGATCGAGGCGGCCGAAGCGACGCTGGAGGCGCTGGAGCAGGAGCTGGCCGATCCCTCCGCGTGGGCGGAACCGCAGCGCGCAGCCGACTCGACCGCGCGCCACGCCGCCGCCAAGCGCGCGATCGAGGAGCTGTACGCGCGCTACGAGCGCGTCGCCGACTAGGAGTGTCCGGGCCGTTCACGAGCCGGTCACGCCTGCATAACGGCTGCGCTACACGCGGACGCGAGGCGCGCGCGTACGGTGGCGCCATGACCGAGTCGACGATTCACCGCACGCGCGCCTCCGAGCCGCTCGCATCCGCCGGCGGCCTGCCGCTGGGGGGACGCCTCGGGCTCGAGGTCCCGCGCGAGACGTGGCCCACGGCCCCTGAGCTCAAGCGCCTGGAGGCGTGCGGCTACGGCTGGATCCAGATGCACGCGCCGCCGCTCGAGATGCTTGCCGATCCGGTGTGCGTGCAGCGGCACGCGGACTGTCTGCGGACGGTCCTCGCGCCGACGAGCCTGCGCGTCGCGCTGCACGCGCCCGACACGCTGAGCGTGGGGGAGCGCGAGCACGACCGCGCGTTCGCGGGCCTGCTCGACTACGCCGTCGCGGTCGGCGCCGAGCAGCTCGTCTACCACGGCGCGCGTCACCCGGTCGCCAGCGGTCCCGACGCCGATCGCATCGAGGACCGCCTGCTCGCGGAGGAATGCGCGCTGCGGCGCTTCGCGGCGCGCGCGGAGCAGGTCGGGACGACGATCGCGGTCGAGAACCTGTCGCCGGTCTATCCGACGCCGACGGCGCTGCTGTCCCACGCGCCGCTGTTCGTGCGGGACTTCGTGCGGCGCATCGGCTCGCCGGCCGTCGGAATGGCGTTAGACATCGGTCACGCGCACGTGACCGCGCAGCTCCAGGGGGCGGCGCTGGTCGACGTGCTCGCCGCGACGCGCGACGACGTCGTGCTGTTCCACGTACACGACAACCTCGGCGTACGGCGGGGACCGGGGACGCCGCCGGGGACGCTTCCGCTGCGTCTCGACCTGCACATGGCGCCCGGTCGCGGGACGGTTCCGTGGCGCGCGCTCGCGCCGCTGCTGCGCGACCATCCGGCGCCGCTGCTGATGGAGATCGCACCCGCGCAGCGCCCCGAGCCGTTGCGACTGGCGACCGTCAGCGCCGAACTGCTCACGCGCGCATGAGCGATCGCGACCTGATCCGCCTGCGGCGCGCTTGTGAAGCACTTGTGACCAAAGCCGGAGATCGAGTGGCGCCATCGCGATCGCCCACTACACTTGGCCGCACCATGAACTCCATCAGCGCTGTGGGCCCGGCTCCGTCGTACGACGAGTCCCGCCTCCAGGGGGCACGGACGGCCCCCCTCCGCTTGGCGATCATCGACGCCGACAGCGGCTTCCTCCACGTCGTCGACAAGCGCGTCCGCGCGCGCGGCTGGCAGCAGCGCGTGCTCCCGGGCGCGGTGCCGATCGAAGAGCTCGTCGCGCTGCGGCTCGGCGCGCTCGTGATCGACCTCGGCGTGCTCGGCGCGTCCGGCTGGTCCTACCTCGAGCAGGTCTGCCGCGCGCTGCCGTCGCTGCCCGTGATCGTGTGCAGCGGCCCCTCGACCGTCGCCCAGCGCGTGCAGGCGCTGCGGCTCGGCGCCGACGACTGGCTCGGCAAGCCGTGCCATCCAGAGGAGCTGCTCGCGCGCATCGAGGCGATCGTGCGGCGCGGCCGCGTCGTCGAGGCGCCCGCCGAACGTTCCGCGCTCGAGGCCGGCGAGCTGACGATCCGCCCGGACCAGTTCCAGGCGTTCGTCGGCACCCGCAGCCTCGACCTCACGCGCCGCGAGTTCGAGCTGATCCGCCTGCTCGCCTCGAACGCCGGCCAGGTGCTCGAGCGCGAGACGATCTACCAGCGCGTGTGGGGCTATGCGATGGCGCACGGCGACCGCTCGGTCGACGTGTTCGTGCGCAAGCTGCGCCAGAAGCTCGAGCGCTCCTCGCCCAGCTGGCGCTACATCCACACGCACTTCGGCGTCGGCTACCGCTTCGCGCCCGAGCCCGTCGACGGCAGCGAGCCGGCCGACGAGACGCTCGGCGCCGAGGGCTATGAGGGATCGCGCGAGTCCGTCCTCGGATGACCGCGACCCTTCGCAACGTCCTCATCATCCTCGGCCTCGCGGCCGTCCTGATGCTCGCGCCGGGCGGCGGCAACGCCAGCTCGGGGATCTTCGAGCTGCTCGTGATCGCGATGTTCGGAGCGCTCGCGTGGCTCGCCGTGCGGCTCTATCGCGAGCGCCTGACCGAGATCTACGGTCTCGGCGAGCGCAACCGCGCGATCCTCTACGGCGCCGTCGGGCTCGCGACGCTGACGCTGGTGGCCACCGGTCGCCTGTGGGACACGAGCGCCGGCAGCATCGTCTGGCTCGCGCTGATGGCGCTCGCCGGCTACGGCGCGTACCACGTCTTCCGCGCCTCGCGGCAGTACTAGCTCGCGCAGTTTCGGCACAGCCGCGTGCTGTCTCGTGACGTGCGCGCCGCGAGCCTGCGCGGATGCGCACGCTCCGCTCCGTCCACGGCCAGGCGACCGTCGAGTTCGTCGCGCTGCTGCCGCTGCTCGGGCTGCTCGTCGCGCTGCTGTGGCAGGCGCTGCTCGCCGGCGAGACGCTGTGGCTGAGCGCCGACGCCGCGCGTGCGGCGGCCCGCGCGGCAGCGCTCGGGACTGATCCGCGCGCGGCGGCGCGCGGCGTGCTGCCGGCGCGCTTCGAACGCGGCCTGCTGGTGCACGCGCAGTCCGACGGCTCGGTGTCCCTCGTGCTGCGCGTGCCGGCGGTGCTGGCCGGTGGCACGCTCGCCTCCGTCACGACGCGGGCCCGCTTCGAGGCGCAGCGATGAGAGGGCGAGCGGTCGGGCAGGCGAGCGTCGAGCTGGCCGCGCTGCTGCCGCTGGTCGTGGCGGTCGCGCTGGCGCTGCTGCAGGCGCTCGCGGCCGGTGTCGCATCCGAGCTGGCCGACCACGCGGCCCACGACGGCGCGGTCGCCCTGGCGGAGGGGCGCGACGCCGCCGCGGCCGCGCGGGCGGCGGTCCCCGGCTGGTCGGCGGCGCGCGTGCACGTCGAGGTGCACGGCAGCCGCGTGCACGTTCGGCTCGTGCCGGCCTCGCTGCTGCCCGGGCTCGGCGAGCGCCTCGCCACCAGCGCGACGGCCGATGCGGGGCCGGCGGCGTGAGCGGCCGGCGGCAACAGGCGCTCGGCCTGTTCCTGCGCCCCGCGGAGGGAGCGCCGCCAGCGCGGGTGGCGCCGCGCGCGGCGCCGCTCGGCACGTCGCGCACGTTGCTCGTTCTCTGCGAGGCGGAGCTGCTGCATGCGGCGGCTGCGATGGCGGCGCTCGCGCTCGCCCGCGTGCTCGGCGCGCCGTGCGCGCTCGCGGCGGTGGGCGGCGCGAGTCGCGATCCGCGTCGCGCCGGCGTCGCGACTGTGGGAGCGCGTCGCGCCGCTGCGCGCCTGCGCGCTGCCGGACGTCCGGCAGCGGCGTCGGGTCGTCTCGTCTGGCTGTCGGGACCGTTCGGCGCGCTGGCCGGCGCGGCCGATCCGGTCGGCGTCGCGGCGGGCGCCAGCCTGCTGCTCGGGCGCGCGAGTGCGGCGAGCGGGCTGCCCGGTGTGCTCGCGCTCCCGCATGCGCGCACCGACGCGCTCGACCGCCTGATCGGCTGGCACGACGGCGTGATCGCGATTCCCGCTGCCGATGCGTCCTGCGACCTGTCCGAGCACGTCGAGGCGAGCGTCGCCGCGCTCGGGCGCCGGTGCGTCTGCATCTCTGCGCTGTCACGACGCATGGCGGCGCTGGCCGAGCTGGGGCTGCACGTGCCCGCCGCGGCGGTCGACGCGCTCGCCCGCCTGGGCGACGACGCATGAGCGGTCGAGGCGACGGCGAGCGCGGGCAGGCGCTGCTCGTGCTCGTCGCGGCGATCTGCATCGCGCTCGTGGCCGCGCTCGTGCTCGGGAGCGTTGCACGGGGCATCGGCGCGCACGGTCGCAGCCAGCGTGCGGCCGACCTCGGCGCGCTCGCGGGCGCACGCCTGATGCGCGCGAGCTGGGACCGGCTGTTCGCGCCGGCCGTGTTCGAGGGTCGTCCGAACCCGCAGCACCTGGGCCGTGACGCCTATCTCGCGCTCGCCCGCGCGCGGGCACTCGCGACGGCACAGCTCAACGGCGCCGAGCGGGTCGCGGTCGCGTTCCCCGACGGCACCGCCTTCGCGCCGACGCGGATCGAGGTGACGGTGCGGGACCCCGTCGTCGTCACGATCGCCGGCCAGCGCAGCAGCGCGCCGGTCATCGCGGTCGCGCAGGCCGAGTTGGCGCCGGCGACGCTCGACGACGGCGAGGCCGCACCGGGCGACTACCCGGGCCCGTTTGCGACGCGCCAGGGCCAGCGCATGCGGCCTGACGTGGCGCTCGCGTTCGACCGCCTCGCCGCGGCCGCGGCGCACGCTGGCGTCTCACTGCTGATCGTCAGCGCGTTCCGCAGCAGCGCCGAGCAGGCGCGCCTGTTCGCCGCCCACCCGGACCCGAAGTGGGTCGCCCCGCCCGGGCGCTCGCTGCACCGGCTCGGCACCGAGCTGGACCTCGGGCCGGCGAGCGCGTACGCCTGGCTGGCCGCGCATGCGGCGGCGTTCCACTTCGTGCAGCGCTACAGCTGGGAGCCGTGGCACTACGGCTTCACGCTCAACGCCGGCACGCGCTCGGTCGGCTTCGGCGCCGCCGACGGCGGCAGCGCGATCCCGTCGTTCGTGCCGCCGCGCTTCGCGCCGCTGCTGGCGCGCGCCGCGCAGCGCTGGAACGTCTCCGCCGCGCTGCTCGCCGCGCAGCTGTACGCCGAGTCGGGCTTCAACCCGTTCGCCGTCTCGCCCGCCGGCGCGCAGGGGATCGCGCAGTTCATGCCGGGCACGGCGCGCGCGTACGGTCTGGACGACCCGTTCGACGCGCCGGCCGCGATCGACGCGCAGGCGCGGCTGATGCGCGACCTGCTGCGGCAGTTCGGCAGCGTCCCGCTCGCGCTGGCCGCCTACAACGCCGGTCCCGGCGCGGTGGCGGGCTGCGGCTGCGTGCCGCCGATCGCCGAGACGCAGTCCTACGTCACGCGGATCCTCGGACTGCTGCGCGGCGCCGGCGACGCGGCCGGGCTCGCGAGCGGGCTGACCGTGCGGCTCGTGCGCTAGTAGTCCCTACTGGGCACCGGGCGAGGCCGCGCGCGCGTCGTATCCTCGACCTCGCATGGCCGAGACGAACGGGAACGACGCGGGGGAGACGCGCGAGCAGCGGCTCGCGGAGCAGCGCCGTGGGCTGCCCGACCAGCCGGGCGTGTACCTCTTCCGCAACGAGAAGGGGCGCGTGATCTACGTCGGCAAGGCGAAGTCGATCAAGAAGCGCGTCGCGTCGCACTTCTCGAACCCGAGCACGCAGATGGGGCGCGACCTGCTGCCGATGATCGACCGCATCGACTCGCTCGTCGTGGGCACCGAGTCGGAGGCGCTGCTGACGGAGCAGAACTTCATCAAGCAGTACAAGCCGCGCTTCAACATTCGGCTGCGCGACGACAAGTCGTACCCGTACATCGCCATCTCGCTCGACGAGGACTTTCCGCGCGTCTACTTCACGCGCGAGCGCCACCGCCGCGAGCGCGCGTACTTCGGGCCGTACTCGAACGCGAAGCGCGTGCGCGAGACGCTCGACCTGCTCGGCAAGGTCTTCATGTTCCGCACCTGCGAGGGCCCCGAGCCCGGGCGCCGCAGCGGCTCGCCGTGCCTCGACTACTACATCAAGCGCTGCACGGCGCCCTGCGTCGACTACGTCTCGCGCGAGGACTACCGCGGCGCGATCGACGGCGTCGTCGACTTCCTCTCCGGACGCTACCGCGCGATCGAGCTGGCGATCGACGGCGCGATGCGCCAGGCCGCGGCCGAGCAGCGCTTCGAGGACGCCGCGCTCGCGCGCAACCGCCTGAAGGCGATCCGCTCCCTGCTCGAGCGCCAGCGCGTCGCGAGCGAGACGATCGGGACGCTCGACGCGGTCGCGATCGCGGTCGAGGGGACGGCGGCGAACGCGCAGGTCTTCCAGGTGCGCGACGGCGTGCTGTCGGATCGCCAGAGCTTCTACCTGGAGAACGAAGCCGGGGACGAGCTGCCGGCCGTCGCGGAGGCGTTCCTGCTGCAGTACTACGGCAGCGCGATGATGATCCCGCCGCTGCTGGTCGTGCAGCGCGAGGTCGGCGCGCAGCCGGCGCTCGCGCAGGCGCTCGCGGCGCGGCGCGGCGGCGCGGTCGAGCTGCGCCCCGCGGAGCGCGGCGACAAGAAGCGCATCCTCGAGCTGGCCGAACGCAACGCGCGGCTGGCGCTCGACCAGGACAAGCTGCGCGCCGAGCGCCGCCGCCAGCAGCGCGTCGAGTCGCTGGAGGGCCTGCAGCAGGCGCTCGGGCTCGACGCGATCCCCGTACGGATCGAGTGTTTCGACATCTCCAACCTCGGCGGCACGCACACGGTCGCCTCGATGGTCGTGTTCGAGGCGGGCGCGCCGAAGAAGGCCGACTACCGCCGCTTCACGCTGCGCGAGGGCGTCGAGGGCGTGCCCGACGACTTCGCCTCGATGGAGGAGGTGCTCGGCCGTCGCCTCGCGCAGTACGAGCGCCAGCACGAGCGCTCGCCGCACGACAGCGACTACGACGCGAGCTTCGCCGCGCTGCCGAGCGTCGTCGTGATCGACGGCGGCAAGGGGCAGCTGGCCGCCGGCCTGCGGGCGCTGGAGGGCTTCCGCGCGCGCGGCGTCGCGATCGTCTCGCTCGCGAAGCGGATCGAGGAGCTGTTCGTGCCCGGCCGCCCCGCGCCGATCGTGCTCGCGCACGAGACGCCGGAGCTGCAGCTGCTGCAGCGCGTGCGCGACGAGGCGCACCGCTTCGCGATCGGCCACCACCGCATCCGCCGCGATCGCGCGATGACGACGTCCGTGCTCGACCGCCTGCCCGGCGTCGGGCCGGCGCGCAAGCGCGCGCTGCTGAAGCACTTCGGCTCGCCGGAGGCGTTCCTCGCCGCCAGCCGCGAGCAGCTCGAGGCGGTGCCGGGCCTGCCCGGCAAGGTCGCGCGCGAGCTGTACGCGCAGCTGAACAAGACCGGGCACTGAGTTCCGCTGCAAAACGGGACGTTCACACGCGTGTCCGCGGCGCGCGTCACACTACGGACATCATGAGCGTGTCCCGGCCTCAGCGGCTCGGGGAGCGTCTGCGTCGGGTTGCGCGTCCCGAACCGCTCACGTCCGTGCAGTTGGAGGCGCGTAGCTCTGCGCTGACCGACCTCGTCGTCATCACCGGCTTCTCCGGTGCGGGGAAGTCGACGGCCATGGCCGCCTTCGAGGACGAGGGCTACTTCTGCGTCGACAACCTGCCGCCGGAGATGATCCGTTCGCTCGCCGAGCTGTTCATGCACGAGGGCTCGAAGGTCGAGCGCGCCGCCGTCGTCACCGACGCGCGCGGCGGCAGCTTCTTCGCCGGACTCGTCGCAGTGCTCGACGAGCTCGCGCGCGCCGGCGTCGCCTACCGCGTGCTGTTCCTGCAGGCCGACGAGCAGACGCTGCTGACGCGCTATCAGGAGACGCGCCGCCGTCATCCGCTGGCGCCCGCCGGCAGCGTGACCGAGGGGATCCAGCGCGAGCGCGCGCTGCTGGAGCCGATCTGCGAGCGCGCCGACCTCGTGATCGAGACGACCGGCCTCACGACCGCGATGCTGCGACGCAAGCTCGCCGACGCGCTGCTGCCGACGCGCGCGCCCGGCCGCCTCGCCGTCACGATCCAGAGCTTCGGCTTCAAGCACGGCCCGACGCGCGACGCCGACCTGCTGTTCGACGTGCGCTTCCTGCCCAACCCGCACTACGAGCCGACGCTGCGCGAGCGCACCGGCAAGGAGGCCGAGGTCGCCGCCTACGTCAACCGCGACGGCGCGCTCGACGCCTTCTACGAGCGGCTGATGCCGATGCTCGACTACCTGCTGCCGCAGTACGTCGCCGAGGGCAAGTCGCACCTCTCGATCGCGATCGGCTGCACCGGCGGGCGCCACCGCTCGGTCGCGATCGCCGAGCAGCTCGCCGCGCGCTACCGCGAGCAGGGCGACTACCTCGTCGAAGTCGCGCACCGCGACATCGAGCGTGGCACGCGCGGATGACGCGCGCGCTCGACGACGCAGACCTGCCGCCGGACCCGATCGCGCTGTTCCAGCGCTGGTACGCGGAGGCGCAGGCGGCGCAGCTGCCCCAGGTCGAGGCGATGACGCTCGCGACCGCGGACGCCGACGGCTGTCCGTCGGCGCGGATCGTGCTGCTGAAGCAGGTCGACGCGCGCGGCTTCGTCTTCTTCACCAACTACGAGAGCCGCAAGGGGCGCGAGCTGGCGGCCAACCCGCGCGCCGCGCTCGTGCTGCTGTGGGCGCCGCTCGAGCGCCAGGTGCGCATCGTCGGCGGCGTCGAGCGGCTCGACGCCGCCGCGTCCGACGCCTACTTCGCGACGCGCCCGCGCGGCAGCCAGATCGGCGCCTGGAGCTCGGAGCAGAGCCGCCCGCTGGAGCGGCGCGGGCAGCTCGAGGAGCGCTGGGGGGCGCTGGAGCGCGAGCACGAAGGCGCCGCGGTGCCGCGGCCGCCGCACTGGGGCGGCTTCCGCGTGCGGCCGCGCGAGCTCGAGTTCTGGCAGGGCCGCGCGAACCGCCTCCACGATCGCGTCGCATACGTCCGCGACGGCGACGGCTGGGCGCGCACCCGCTTGCAGCCCTGACGCACCGCAGAGCGTGCACATCGGTGCACCGCGATCTGTAATCATGGGCGGCGAGCTGGGGGACCGACGCTTGGGGGAGCGCGTGAGACTCGGATTCGTCTACATCCCGGACAACGTCAACTCCGTGTACCGGAGCGTGCTGCCGCTGTCGGCGCTGCGCGCGCGCGGGCACGAGGTCGTCGAGGTCCATCAGACCGAGCGCGTCGCACTGCCGATCGGTGAGCTGGCGCGCTGCGACCTCGTGCACATCCACCGCCTCGCGGTGCCGGAGGGCGACGACTCGGTCGCGCGGCTGCAGAAGGCGGGCGTCACGGTCGGGCTCGACGACGACGACAACGTCGCCGACGTGCCCGCGGAGATGGAGCAGCTGCTCGCGAACGGCACGCTGGCGCGGGCGCAGGCCGACTTCGCGCGGATGATGACGTACGTCGAGCAGGCCGACCTCTGCACGACGCCCAGCCCCGGCATCGCCGAGCGCTTCGAAGCGGAGGGCGCCGACAACGTGCACGTGATCGACAACTACCTGCCGGGCGAGTTCAACCGCGTCTACCCACAGGGGCACACGGGGCTCGTGATCGGCTGGCACGGCTGCGTCGAGCATCGCCTCGACGCCGAGGCGCTGGGGATCGGCGCGACGCTCACGCGCGTGCTCGACGCGCATCCCGACGTGCGCGTCGTGACGATCGGCGGCGTCGACCTCGGCCTCGCGCACGAGCGCTACTCCCACGAGGAGACCGTCACCTTCGACACCCTCACGCAGCGGCTCGCCGACTTCGACGTCGGGATCGTGCCGCTCGCCGACATCCCCTTCAACCGCGGGCGCTCGAATGTGAAGGCGCGCGAGTACGCGGCCGCCGGCGTGCCCTGGCTGGCCTCGCCCGTCGGCCCTTACGAGGGGCTCGGACGCGACCAGGGCGGGCTGCTCGTCGGCGACGACGAGTGGGAGGGCGCGCTCGCGTCGCTGATCGAGTCCGGGCGCGAGCGCGGCAAGCTCGCCAAGCGGGCGCGGAAATGGGCCGAGAAGGAGACGATCTGGCGCATGGCGACCGTCTGGGAGCGGGCCTTCACGGACGCGGTGGCGACGGTCCGCGGCGTCGCCTGAGCGCTCCAGGCGGCCTTGCGAGCGGGGGGCGCTGATACCCTTCGCGCCCGCGCCGGGTGCCGCCACCGTCCCGCAGCGCGCTCTTCATCCCCCGTCACGCTAGGGAAGGACTCGCACGCATGCCGCTTCGCGTTGGGATCAACGGCTTCGGCCGGATCGGCCGCAACGTGTTCCGCGCCGCCCAGGAGCAGGGCGCCGACATCGAGTGGGTCGCCGTCAACGACCTCACCGACGCCACGACACTCGCGCACCTGCTCAAGTACGACTCGCTGCTCGGGCCCTATCCCGGCACGGTCGAGGTGGCCGACGGCGGCCTGCGGGTCGACGGCAGGGAGCTGAAGGTGCTCGCCGAGCGCGATCCCGGCGCGTTGCCATGGGGCGACCTCGGCGTCGACGTCGTGATCGAGTCGACCGGCTTCTTCACGAAGCGCGAGGACGCCGCCAAGCACCTCGCCGGCGGCGCCAGGAAGGTCGTCATCTCGGCGCCCGCGACGGGCCCCGACGCGACCGTCGTGCTCGGCGTCAACTTCGACACGTACGACAAGGCCCAGCACGACGTGATCTCGAACGCCTCGTGCACGACCAACTGCCTCGCGCCCGTCGCGAAGGTGCTGCACGACACGGTCGGCATCGAGCACGGCTTGATGACCACGATCCACGCCTACACGGCCGATCAGCGCCTGCACGACATGCCGCACAGTGACCTGCGCCGCGCGCGCGCCGCCGCGATCAACCTGATCCCCGCCTCGACCGGTGCCGCGAAGGCGATCGGGCTCGTCGTCCCCGCGCTCAACGGCAAGCTCAACGGCTTCGCCGTGCGCGCGCCCGTGCCGACGGGCTCGGTCGTCGACCTGACGGTCGTGACCAGCCGCGCGACGAGCGTCGAGGAGGTCAACGGCGCGCTGAAGGCGGCGTCGGAGAGTGGCCCGCTGCACGGCTTCCTCGCCTACACGGAGGACCCGATCGTCTCCAGCGACATCGTCAAGTCGCCGTACTCCTCGATCGTCGACGCGCAGCTGACGTCGGTCATGGAGCAGACGATGGTGAAGGTCGTCGCCTGGTACGACAACGAGTGGGGCTACTCGAACCGCATCGTCGACCTCGTCCAGCGGGTGCTGTGAGGACGCTGGACGAACTCGACGTCGAGGGGCATCGCGTCCTCGTCCGCGTCGACTTCAACGTTCCACTGAAGGACGGCGCGGTCGCGGACGACACGCGCATCCGCGCGGCGCTGCCGACGCTCGTGGAGCTGCGCGAGCGCGGCGCCGCGCTGATCCTCGTCTCACACCTCGGCCGCCCCAAGGACCGCGAGCCGGAGCTGTCGCTGGCGCCCGTCGCCGTGCGCCTGTCCGAGCTGCTCGGGGTCGAGGTGAAGCTGGCGCCCGGCGTCGTCGGCGACGAGGTGACGGCGGCGGCGCACGCGCTCGCACCGGGCGACGTGCTGCTGCTGGAGAACGTCCGCTACGAGCCCGGTGAGACGCAGAACGCCCCGACGCTCGCGGCCGGCCTGGCCGCGCTCGCGGACGTCTACGTCAACGACGCGTTCGGCGCCGCGCACCGCGCGCACGCCTCGACCGAGGGCGTCGCGCGGCGCGTCACGCAGGCCGGCGCGGGGCGTCTGCTGGAGCGTGAGGTGACGACGCTCACGGCGATCCTGCAGGCGCCGGCGAGGCCGCTCGTCGCGGTCGTCGGTGGCGCGAAGGTGACGGACAAGATCGCCGTCATCGATCGCTTCCTGGAGATCGCCGACGCGATCCTGATCGGCGGCGCGATGTGCTTCCCGTTCTTCAAGGCGCAGGGCCACGAGGTCGGCGACTCGCTGTGCGAGGCCGACGGGCTGGAGCCCGCGCGCCGCGCGCTGGCGGCCACGGCCGCGAGCGGCTGCCGGCTGGAGCTGCCGAGCGACCTCGTACTCGGCGACCGCTTCGCCGCCGACGCGCAGCGCCGCGACGCCGACGGCGTCGACGTGCCCGCCGGCTGGATGGGGCTCGACATCGGGCCGCGCACGGCGGAGCGCTACGCGGCCGAGATCGCCGCCGCCGGCACCGTCTTCTGGAACGGGCCGATGGGCGCGTTCGAGCTGGAGCCGTTCGCGGCCGGCACGCGCGCGGTCGCGGAGGCCGTCGCGGCGGCGCCGGGCACGACCGTCGTCGGCGGCGGCGACTCCGCCGCCGCACTGCAACAGTTTGGGTTGGCCGACCAGGTGACGCACCTCTCGACGGGTGGCGGGGCGTCGCTGGAGCTGCTCGAGGGAAAGCGACTGCCCGGAGTGGAGGCACTCACATGAGCGAGACGCGCACGCCGCTGATCGCGGGCAACTGGAAGATGCACAAGACCGTCGCGGAGGCCGAGCAGTTCATCCAGGCGCTGCTGCCGCGCGTCTCGGCGGTCGACGGCGTGGACGTGGCGATCTGTCCGCCGTTCCTCGCGCTCGGCGCGATGGTCGACTCCACGCGCGGCTCGCGCGTGGAGGTCTATGCGCAGACGATGCACCACGAGGATGCGGGCGCCTTCACGGGCGAGGTCTCGGCCGCGATGCTGAGCGAGCTCGACGTGCACGGCGTCGTGCTCGGCCACTCCGAGCGGCGCGCGCTGTTCGGCGAGACCGACCGCGCGCTCGCGCTGAAGGTGCCGAAGGCGCTGGATGCGGGCCTGCGGCCGATCCTCTGCGTCGGCGAGACGGAGGACGAGCGCGCCGCGGGCGACACCGAGCGCAAGCTGCGCCAGCAGATCCAGGACGACCTCGCGAAGGTCGACCCGAGCCGCCTCGCGGAGGTCGTGATCGCCTACGAGCCGATCTGGGCGATCGGCACCGGGCTGGTCGCGACCGCCGAGCAGGCGCAGGAGGCGTGCGGCTTCATCCGCGCGCTCGTCGCGCAGCGCCTGGACGACGCCGGCGCGCGCCTGCGCGTGCTCTACGGCGGCAGCGTCAAGCCCGACAACGCCGCCGAGCTGCTGGCGCTGCCGGACGTCGACGGCGCGCTCGTGGGCGGGGCGAGCCTCGACGCCGAGTCGTTCGCGGCGATCGTCGCCGCCGCATGACATTGGCGCCCGGACCGAGCGCGCTGCCGGCGCCGCGGGCCGTGCTCGTGGTGCTCGACGGCTGGGGCCTCGCGCCCGCCGGCCGGGGCAACGCAGTGTCGCTCGCGCGCACGCCCGTCTTCGACGAGCTGTGGGCGGCCTATCCGCACACGCAGCTGACGGCGTGCGGGCACGCGGTCGGGCTGCCGGACGGGCAGATGGGCAACTCCGAGGTGGGGCATCTGAACCTCGGCGCCGGCGCGGTCGTGCGCCAGGACCTGACGCGCATCGACGACGCCGTCGCGGACGGGACGCTGGTGCGGAACGACGTGCTGGCGGCGGCGTTCGCGGACGCGCGGCGCGTGCACCTGATCGGGCTCGTCTCCGACGGCGGCGTGCACTCCGGCTGGCAGCACCTGGAGGCGCTGATCGGGATGGCCGGGCGGCTCGGCGTCGAGGACCTCGTCCTGCACGCCTTCACGGACGGCCGCGACACGCTGCCGAAGGCCGGCGCCGGCTACCTGGAGACGGTCGAGGGCTGGATGCGGGATGCCAACCCTTCCCGCCCCGGCCGCGTCGGCAGCGTGATCGGCCGCTACTTCGCGATGGACCGCGACCAGCGCTGGGAGCGCGTGCAGCAGGCCTACGACCTGATCGTGCATGGGCGTGGCGCGCACCACGCCGACAGCGGGCCCGCAGCCGTGCGGGCCGCCTACGACCGCGACGAGACGGACGAGTTCGTGACCGCCACGACGGTCGGCGAGGAGGCGCGCATCCGACCTGGCGACAGCGTGATCGCGTTCAACTTCCGCCCCGACCGCATGCGCGAGATCACGCGCGCGCTGGCCGAGCCGGGCTTCGCCGACGTCGAGCGCGGCGGCGCGCCGCCGGTCGAGCGCTACGTCTGCATGACCGAGTACCACGAGGACTGGCCGTACCCGATCGCCTTCCGCCCCGACCGTCCGCAGGTCACGCTCGGGGGCGTGCTCGCAGCGCGCGGCGCGCGCCAGCTGCATGTCGCGGAGACGGAGAAGTACCCGCATGTGACGTACTTCTTCAACGGCGGCGAAGAGACCCCGTACGCCGGCGAGCGCCGCGAGCTGGTGCCCTCGCCGCGCGACGTGCCGACGTACGACCACAAGCCCGCGATGAGCGCGCCCGAGGCCGCGGCGGCCTTCGTGGCGGCGTGGCGGGAGGACGAGCCGCGCTTCGGCATCATCAACTTCGCGAACGCCGACATGGTCGGCCACACCGGCGTGATCCCGGCGGCGGTGGCGGCGATCGAGACGGTCGACGCCTGCCTCGGGCAGGTCGTCGAGGCGGTCCACGCCAGCGGCGGCGCGTGCCTGATCACCGCCGACCACGGCAACGCCGACCACATGCTGGAGCCGGACGGCAGCCCCAACACCGCGCACTCGATGAACCCGGTGCCCGCGATCGTGACCGTGCCCGGCCTCGCGCTGCGCGACGGCGGGATCCTCGCCGACGTCGCACCGACCGTGTTGAAGCTGCTCGGCGAGGCCCAGCCCGCCGAGATGACGGGCACGTCGCTGATCGACGCGTGAGCGCTGCGCGGGCCGCGGCGCCCGCCAGGAGGCACGGCACTCTCTGCTAGATTTCGGTTTGTCAGCTGGAGGCTCGGGGGAGCGGGGGGATCAGGATGAGAGGGCCGCGCCGTCGCTGGGTGCGCCTGTCCCTTCTGGCGGTGGCGCTCGTCGTTGCGCTGCTCGCCGGTTGCGGCGGCGGCGATCACGGCGGCGGCGTCAGATTCAGACCGGTTGCGCCGGCGCACACGTCGAAGTGGCCGGAGTGGCGCGCGCCGAACGCCGATCTCGCGAACACGCGTCGTCTCGACGGGGCGATCGACGCCACGAACGTGAAGTCGCTGCGCCGCGCGTGGGCGGTCCCGATCAGAGCCGCGTATGCGGCGACGCCGGTCGTGGCGGGCGGCATCGCCTACACGGCGGACCTGATGTCGAACGTCTATGCGATCGACCTGCACAGCGGCCGCGTGAAGTGGCGGCGGATCTTCAATCTGCCCGACACGGGCCCGAACGGCGTCAGCTTCGCCGGCGGACGCGTCTTCGGCGCGACGCC
This sequence comes from uncultured Actinomycetes bacterium, assembly GCA_963746145.1. GTDB lineage: Bacteria > Actinomycetota > Thermoleophilia > Solirubrobacterales > Solirubrobacteraceae > Conexibacter. The sequence continues at coordinate 2,409,865 of CAVVAC010000003.1, read as the reverse complement.
GTCCGCCGCCTTCGCGCTCGACGCCGCGACCGGCAGAACGCTGTGGACCACGAAGCTCATACGCCGCTACGGCGAGCTGATCGTGATGACGCCGGGATATCACGACAGGATCGTGTACGTGTCGACGGTGCCGGCTCGCGGCGGCGTCGTCAGCACGCTGTGGGCGATGGACGCGAGCACCGGCCGCAAGCTGTGGAGCTGGGAGCAGGTCCCGCGCGACTCGTGGGGTGACCCGAAGGTCAATAGCGGCGGCGGCATGTGGCACCCGCCCGCGTTCGACGACCGGGGAGCGCTCTACATCTCGATCGCCAATCCGATCCCCTTCCCGGGCACGAAAGCGCAGCCATGGGGCAGGAGCCGCCCAGGCCCGAACAAGTGGAGCAACTCGATCATCAAGCTGGACGCGCGCACGGGGAGATTCATCTGGGGCACGCAGGCCCTGCCGCACGACCTCTACGACTGGGACCTCGAGTGCCCGGTGATCCTGGCGACCGTCGACGGGCGCCGCGTCGCCCTCACCGCCGGGAAGATGGGCTTCGTCTACGCCTTCGACGCGGAGACGGGCAGGCTGCTGTGGAAGCGCTCCGTCGGCCTGCACAACGGTCACGACGACGACAACCTGATGGCGATGCGTGGCGACTACTCGAACATCCGCACGGACCAGCGGCTGTTGCCGGGCGATCAGGGCGGCGTCGAGACGCAGATGGCATCCGACGGCCGGACGGTCTACGTGCCCGTCAACAACCTCTACGCGATATACCAGGGGCTCGAGGAACTCCCCGCGCTCCAGGACCTGAGAGAGGGCACGGGGGAGATCGTCGCGCTCGACATCGCGAGCGGTCGTGTGACGTGGGACCACAAGCTGCCGCACGGCATGTACGGCGGGGCGACGGTCACGAACGACCTCGTCTTTACGACGACGTACGACGGGACGGTGTGGGCGCTCGCGCGTCGCAGCGGTGCGGTCGTCTGGAAGCGGCGGCTGCCGGCCGGGTCGATCGCGCCCGTCGGGATCTCGGGCGACACGCTCCTGTCGGCTGGCAGCGTGCCGCTCAGCGCCGACCAGCACATGCGGATCGTCGCGTTCCGGCTTCGTGGGCACCCCGACGGCAGGTGACGGTCCGGGTCACGTCTTTCTGAGCTCGATCATCCCCGCCTCCGGGGGACGAGCGCGGAAACCCATCGCGACGAGCAGCCTCAGCTGTGCGGGCGCGATGTCGGCCTCCTGCAGCAGCCGGCCGCCCGGTACCGGCACGAAGATCTCCCGGACGTGTTCGCGGCGTGTCGTGTCGAGCAGCGTCTGCATCTGGACGCGGGTCACGATCGCGTTCGTGAAGGCGTAGGGCGCGACGTTCGTCAGGCCCAGGTCGTATGCGATGCGATGGCCCATCGGCAGGAGGATCAGGACCTTCTCGCCGCGCCGCGTGTGCTCGCCGACGAGGCGCTCCGCAGCTGCGCGATAGAGCGGCTCGGGCGCCGACCTCGTGAGACGGGCGATCTGCGCCTGCGGCGGCGACAGCTTGCCGATCGAGCAGATCGAGAGGCCGAAGCCGAACAGCACGAGCAGCTGCGGCAGGGCGGGACGGCGCCAGCTGCACGTGGCGAGCGAGCGCACGCAGAGAATCGTGAGGAGACCCAGCGCGAAGCTCCACGCCGAGAGCATGCCGTAGAGCTTGAACGCGTCGGGACGCCCGATGAAGTAGCTGCCCGCCAGCACGCCGAAGATGCCGCTCCACGCGAGCATGGCGGTGAGCAGGACGTCCTCGTCCGCTCGTGCGAGTCGCACGGCGGCGCTGGCGAGCGCGGCGACGAACGTCGCGTAGAGCGCGAGGTACAGGCCGACGGTCGGCAGCGGCATCGAGAACCAGCCGAGGGTCGTGAAGATCCTCGGCCACTCGAACAGCAGGGCGGGGCGTGGGAGGGCGCCGGTGCGGGCGAGCGTGAGCAGGCAGACGACGGCGGTCGCGGCGAGCACGCCCCCGGCTGCGCTCGCTGCCCACCGCAGCGCGGCGCCCACCGACCTCGGAGGCCGCGCACACAGCAGCGCGACGGCGGTCGCGACGACGGCGCCCGTGCCGAACTCGAGGTTGTTGAGGATCACCAGCCCGCCGGCGAAGAAGACGACCCACGCGCCCTGTGGCCTGCGGCCGGCGAGCTGCCGCGCCGTCAGCCACGCCATCAGATAGGCGCCGCCGTAGCGCATCGGCCACATCGCGGACAGCGTCATCGAGCTCACCGTCCCGGCTGCTATGGGGAGGCCGCCGAGGTCGCTCGTCGCCACGAACGGGAGGAACAGCGCGAGCGCGAACAGCGGGCTGCGGGTCGTGAGCCGCAGCACGGCGTAGACGGCCAGCAGCGCGAGGCCGTCGAGGACCGCCATGAACGCGGTGTAGACGAAGATCGACGTGCCGAGCAGTCCGAGCACCAATGCTGTGGGGTAGGGCAGCAGCTTGGCGTAGATGATGTGGTAGTCGACGAGCGGGGTGCGGCCGTCGAGGACGGCCATCGCGTCGTTCATCGTCCAGGGAAGGTTCAGCCCCGCGATGTCGCCCGCCAGCCGGTCTGTCATCAGGACCTTCAGCAGCCACACGGCGGTGAAGGTGAGGGCGATCGCGAAGGCCAGTCCAGCGCGCGGCCGTGTCTCGCGGGCGAGCGTGACGATTCGCGCCCGCAGTGGCCGGAGGTGCAGCACGGTCGTCGCGGCGAGTGCGAGCGCGGCGGCCACGACGATCGTCCGGACGCCGAAGAGCGCCGGCGCCGGCTGCCCCACGTTGAGTAGCAGATGCTCGTCTCTGAGCGATGCGACCACGAGCGCGAGCACGAGCGCGTAGCTGGCGAGCGTCGTCGAGACGACGACCGTGCGCCGCAGCCTGAGGCCACGTCGCGCGGCCGCGAGAATGCCCGCGGCCAGCACGAAAGGCGCGAGCGCTGCGAGCAGGTAGCGTGCTTGCTTCGCCGGTTCGGGGTGCCCGGCCGCCTCCCACCAGCGCGGTGGCCAGAGCTGGTCGGAAGTCCCCGAGAAGAGCGTGTGCCCGAGCGGAGGGCCGAGCAGCGCGATCGCGGCTACTGCCGCAACCGCGCACGGCAGCAGCATAATCCACGCAAGCTCGTCCTCGGTGACGGCCGTGCTGCTCCTCGCCACGCCGGCCTCCCCCGGTCGGCTCCCCGTGCCACTCAATTATACCAGATTCAAGATTAACGTTAGGTCCTGTTCGCTTCGCGCCGTCCGCGGCGTCGCCTAGCCTTCGCGCCCCTCGTAGGCCGTTCGCACGTAGAAAGGAGTCGCGCGTGAGCGCAGGCGTCGCCGCCGCCCGTAGGAGATCGCTGCCGGCGTGGCCGGAGCACCGGCCGCTGCGCGCCTGGCAGCAGCGCGCGCTCGGCGCGCTGCAGGCGCACGGGGGCGAGGCCTTCCTCGCCTCCGCGACGCCCGCCGCCGGCAAGACGACGTTCGGGCTGCGGGTCGCCTACGAGCTGCTCGCGGCCGGGCGCATCGCGCGCGTCGCGATCCTCGCGCCGACCGCGCACATCGCCCGCCAGTGGGCGGCCGACGCGGCCCGCTATGGGATCGACCTGGAGCCCAACCGCGCCAACGCGGAGGGGCCCGAGCCGCCGGACCGCCATGGCGTCGCCGTCACCTACCAGGCGGTCGCCGCCGGGCCGGCCTCGCACCGCAACGCCTGCGCGCGGCGCCCGACGCTGCTGATCGCCGACGAGCCCCACCACATGGGCGAGGACGCCGCCTGGGGCGCGACGACGATGGACGCGTTCGCGCGCGCCGAGCTGCGGCTGCTGCTTTCCGGCACGCCGTTCCGCTCCGACAACACGCCGATCCCATGGGTCGAGTACGACGCCGACGGCTTCAGCAGCGCCGACTTCACCTACACGTACACGGATGCGCTGCTCGACGGCGTCTGCCGGCCGATCACGTTCGTGCCCTACGACGGGGACATGGAGTGGACGAGCGACGGCCGCCGCCGCCGCGCCGACTTCTCGGTCGCGCTGCCGCGCGTCGAGGACGCGCGGCGCCTGCGCACGGCGCTCGACGCCGACGGCGACTGGGTGCGGCGCGTGCTGCGCGACGCCGACGCGCGCCTGGCGCAGGTGCGCGCCGGCGACCATCCCGACGCGGGCGGGCTCGTCGTCGCGATCGACAAGCTGCACGCCGTGCGGCTGGCCGAGCAGCTCGAGCGCGTCTCGGGCGAGCCGCCACTGCTCGTGACCTCCGACGAGCCCGACGCCTCCGCGCGGATCGCGCGCTTCGCCGGCGGCACGCAGCGCTGGATCGTCTCCGTGCTGATGGTCTCCGAGGGCGTCGACATCCCGCGCCTGCGCGTCGGCGTCTACGCCACGACGGCGCGCACGGAGCTGTTCTTCCGCCAGGTCGTGGGGCGCTTCATCCGCCGCTCGTCCGCGCCGCGCCAGCAGATGAGCTACCTCTACCTGCCCTCCGACCTGACGCTGAAGGTGCTCGCGGCGCGCATCGAGGAGGAGCGCAACCACGCGATCGAGCTGCGGCCGGGCGTCGAGGACGGTGAGCTGGACGAGCCGGAGGCGCGCCGCGCGAGCGAGCCGGGCGCGCTGTTCGAGGCGCTCTCCTCCGACGCGCGGCCGGACGCGGAGATCCTGATCGGCGAGAACCTGCAGCTGTTCGGCGCGCCCGAGCCGGCCCCGTCGGCCGCGTACGCCGCCTTCACGCAGCCGGCGGCGGCGCCGGCGCCGGCCAGCGCCGCGGGCGACCCGGCGTCCTCCTACGAGCGTCGCGAGCGGCTGCGCGTGGAGCGCCGCACGCTCGTCTCCCAGCGCGCGCGCGTGACGGGCGAGACGCATCGCGACGTGAACGCGCGCATCAACCGCGCGGTCGGCGTGCGGCGCGTCGCGGACGCGACGATCGAGCAGTTGACGCAGGCCAACGAGCTGCTGCGACGCGAGCTGTCGCGGGGGCGTTGAGCGGCGCCGCCCGCTGCTATCGTCGCTCGCAAGGCGCGTACCGCCCGGCAGCCATCGCTCATGTCGATCACGAGGCCACAGCCCGCAGTCGCCGACTCCGACCTCCTCAGCGAGGTCGAGCTCGACGCCTGGAAGGGCCTTCTGCGCGTCCACGCCGGGCTGCTCAAGCAGCTCGACGCCGAGCTCGAGGCCGCGCACGGGCTGCCGTTGACGTCCTACGAGGTGCTGATGCAGCTCGCCGACGCGCCCGAGCGCAAGATGCGCATGTGCGATCTCGCCGACTCGGTGCTGCTGAGCCGCAGTGGCATGAGCCGGCTCGTCGACCGGCTCGAGCGCGACGGCCTGATCTGCCGCGCCGCCTGCACGAACGACGCCCGCGGCGCCTTCGCCTGCATCACCCCCGCCGGCATGGAGCTGGTCGCCGCCGCGCGGGCCGCGCACCTCGCCGGCGTGCGCCGCCGCTTCCTCGCGCACTTCAGCGAGTCGGAGCTGGAGCTGCTCGGCGGCTTCTGGGCCCGCGTGCTGGCGTAGCGTCCCGCGAGGGTCCCGCGCCGTGCTGCAAGTCGATCACCGCGACCCCGGCTCGCGTGCGCGCACCGGGGTCCTGAAGCTCGCGCACGGCGAGGTGCGCACGCCCGCGTTCGTGCCGCTCGCGACGAAGGGCGTCGTGAAGGGGCTGGAGCCGCGCGAGGTCGCGGCGCTCGGCTACGACATGGTGCTCGGCAACACCTTCCACCTGTTCCTGGCCCCAGGCCACGAGCTGGTCGCCGAGCAGGGCGGCCTGCACGAGTTCATGCGCTGGAGCGGGCCGATCGTCACCGACTCCGGCGGCTTCCAGGTCTTCTCGATGGGCCACGGGACGGTCGCCGACGAGGTCAAGGGCAGAGCGGATAGGAATCCCGCCCACCCCGATCGAGCCGGCGCGATCCTCTCGATCGAGGAGCAGGGCGTGCGCTTTCGCTCCTACATCGACGGCGGCGAGCGCTTCATGGCGCCGGAGACCTCGATGGAGGTGCAGGCGGCGCTCGGCTCCGACATCGCGCTCGCGTTCGACGAGTGCACGCCCTTCCACGTCGAGCGCGACTACACCGCAGCGCTCGACCGAGCGCACGCACCGCTGGCTCGAGCGCTGCCTGCGCTGGCAGGCCGACCACGGTCGCGCCGGACCAGGTCTTCTACGGCGATCGTCCAGGGCGGCGTCTACGAGGACCTGCGCCGCGAGTCGACGCGCGTCGTGGCGCCGAGCGACGCGGGCGGGGTCGCGATCGGCGGCTCGCTCGGCGCCGACAAGGCGCAGATGTACGAGGTCGTGGAGTGGGCGACCGACGAGCTGGAGCGCGTCGCGCCCGGCAAGCCGCGCCACCTGCTCGGGATCGGCGAGATCGACGACCTCGTGCGCGGCGTCGAGCTGGGGATCGACACGTTCGACTGCGCGATGCCGACGCGCCTCGGGCGCCACGGGTGGCGCTCGTGCCCGACCCCGAGCGGCGCTGGCGCGTCGACCTCACGAAGGGGCGCTGGAAGCACGCGCGCGAGCCGATCATGGAGGGCTGCCCCTGCCCCGCCTGCGCGGGCGGCTACACGCGCGCCTACATGCACTACCTGTTCGCGGCGCGCGAGCTGACCGCGATGCGGCTCTGACGCTGCACAACCTCGCGTTCGTGGCGCGCCTGATGGCGGACCTGCGCGCCGCGTCGCGGCCGGGACGCTCGCCGAGGTGGCCGCCGCGGTGCGCGGCGGCGCTGCACCCGGCGGCCTCGCCTAGCGCGTGTTGTCGTCGATCAGCTGCTGCAGCTGTTGGACGGCCTGGTGCGCATCGCTGCCGACGACCTGCCGCAGCTCGCACCGTCTCGCGACGCGCCGCCCTGCGTCGCCGAGGATCGCGACCGCGGCGCCCGCGCCGAGCAGGGCGAGAGCACGGCCAGCAGCGCGCGCGCAGCCGGCGCAGCCCGCGGCGCTGGCGCCGAGGCCGGGCGCGGCGCTGCCGCCGGCGCGCGCGGCGCGGGGCGGGCCTCCGGGCGGCCACCGGTGGCGGCGGCTGGCGCGCGGGACGGGGCATGCGTCGCGGTCGTCGACTCGCCGCGCGCGAGCACGCGCGTCGCGGCGGTGCTCGGCGGCGGCGCGGCGATCCCGGCCGGCGCGATCCCGCGCGCGCCGTCGCGGATCGCCCGCTCCAGCGCCAGCGCGCTCTCGGGGCGCGCGTCGCGGCTCGATCGCCAGCGCCTGCTCGACCGCCTGCGCCAGCTCCGGCGGCACGGCGGGGTTCGAGCTCGTCCAGCGGCAGCGGCGCCTCGCGCTGCTGCTTGAGCGCCAGCTCGGACAACGACGTCGCCTCGTAGGGCAGCCGGCCGGACAGCAGCTGGTAGGCGACGACGCCGAGCGAGTAGAGGTCGGCGCGCGGACCCGGCCTCCTCGCCGCGCGCCTGCTCGGGCGCGAGGTAGGCGGCGGTGCCGAGCACCGAGCCGACCTGGGTGATCGAGGACTGCTCGGTCGCCTTGGCGATCCCGAAGTCGGCGAGCTTGACGCCGCCGTCGTCGGCGCACGAGCAGGTTGCCGGGCTTGACGTCGCGGTGCACGACGCCGTTGCGGTGGGCGTACTCGAGCCCGCGGCAGGCCTGCGCGACGATCTCGACCGCCTCCTCGACGTCGAGGTGGCCGCGGTCGCGCAGCAGCTCGGCGCACGAGCGGCCCGGCGACGTGCTCCATCACGATGAAGTGGCGGCCGGCCGCCTCGTCGAAGCCGAAGTCGAACACCTGGACGATGTTCGGGTGCACGAGCCGCGCGGCGGCGAGCGCCTCGCGGCGGAAGCGGGAGACGAACGACGGGTCGTCGGCGAGGTGCTCGGCCAGCAGCTTGACGCGCCACGTGGCGCTCCAGCCGGCGGTCGAACGCGAGCTGCACCGTCGACATGCCGCCGATCGCCGAGGCGTCGCCCAGCTCGTAGCGGCCCGCGATCGTCGTCGGTTCGCTCATGGCGTGGTCCGCCGCCGAGGCCGGCGCCCCCGCCGCCGGTCGTGGGCGTCGTGTCGGCGCCGTCGCCGCCCGGTCCGCCGCCGTTGTCGGGCGGCGTCGTGACGTCCGGCGCGGTCGTCGGGGTCGTGGGCGTCGTCGTCGGGCGTCGTGGCCGGCTCGGTGGTCGTGGGCGTCGTGGGGGTCGTGGTCGTCGTCGTGGGGGTCGTCGCCGTGTCCGGCGTCGTCGTCGTCGTCGTGCCCGTCGCAGTCTGCCCGGCACGCGCCGCTCGTGCGTCGTCGCGCCCTGTTGCAGGTTCGCGATCAGGCGCCGGTCGACGCGCTGCGCGTTCAGCTCGGCGACGCGGTCGGCGAAGCGCTGCGCCGCCAGCCCAGCGCGCGCGCTCGAGCCGCCCGCGCAGGCGGACTGGACGGCCGCGAGCGCGTCCTGCAGGCTGCTGCGCGTCGGCGCCGGTCGAGCAGCTTGTCGCCGCCGCTGCCGCAGGCGACGAGCAGCGCGGCGAGGCATCCGAGCGCACCGGAGGGGAATTGCGAAGCGCATCGGGCCGCTGATGCTACTGACCGTGCTGCCAGCCGCTCGGCGAGCGAGTCCGGCAGGCGCGCGGCGCGGATCGCGGCCGCCGCGCCGGCGACGTCATAGGCGGTGCGGCGGAACTCCGCCTGCCACGTCGCGGTGTCGAGCAGCAGCCAGGCGGCGCGCGGATCGCCGTCGCGCGGCTGGCCGACGCTGCCGGGGTTGAGCAGCCACTCGCCGCTGCGCGCGTCGATCTCGCGTTCCCTCCGGGCAGGTCTCGCCGGTCGCCGGCGAGCCGTCTCGCGCGCGAGAACGACAGCGCGACGTGGGAGTGCCCGATGCACGCGACGCGGTGCGTCAGCGCGTCCATGCACAGCTCCGCCTGCAGGGGGGAGAGCACGTACTCCCAGATCGGGTCGCGCGGGCTGGCGTGGTACAGGCCGGCGGCCTCGTCGAGCCGCTGCGGCTCCAGCGCGGCGAGGTAGCCGAGCGTTCGCGGGCCGATCGTCTCTGCGGTCCAGCGGGCCGCCAGCTCGGCGCCGCGGGAGAACTGGTCGAAGGGGATGTCGCCGCGCACGGCGAGGTCGTGGTTGCCGGCGAGCGCAGATCGCCGCGTGGCGGCGCGCCAGCTCGACGCACGCATCCGGCTCGGCGCCGTAGCCGACGAGGTCGCCGAGGCACCACAGCTCCTCCGCGTCGGAGGCCTCGACAGCGTCCAGCACCGCCTCGAAGGCGTGCCGGTTGCCGTGGATGTCCGAGACGATCGCGACGCGCATGCGCGCGGCCGACCTACGGGTGCTGCGGCTCGTCGGGGCCGCCGAACTCGGGGAGGTTCTTGATCCCCTCGCTCGTCTGCCACTTCGAGTAGTTGTCCTCCATCGCGTCGATCAGCTCGCGCATGAAACGCGGCGAGAGGTTGACGCGAGAGACGACGACGCCGGGGATCTCGTCGTCCTCGACCTCGTGGTCGACGCGGGCGAACGTGATCGTGAACTCGTACTCCGAGTGGCTGACGTTCGCGAAGTTCGCGTATACGCCCGCCATGATCTCGCGGCGAGAAGTGGATGTTGATGTGGCGCTCGCGGTCGTCGTCGCATCGGACTAGTATCGCAGCCGTGCGGATCGTCGTCCTGGCCGTGGGCCGTTTGCGCCCGCCCTTCGCGGACGACGTCCAGCACTACCAGAAGCTCCTGGCCCGCCATGCGCGCGTGGAGCTGGTCGAGGTGCGCGAGGACGAGCAGGTCGCGAAGCGGATCCCCGAGCGCGCGTTCGTCTCGCTGCTCGACGCGGGTGGGCGCGCAGTACGACTCGCAGGCGTTCAGCGCGCTTCCTGGAGGAACGCCGCCAGGGCGGCCGCGACGTCTGCTTCGTCGTCGGCGGGCCGTTCGGGCTCGAGCTGGACGAGGTCGACCACCGCCTCTCGCTCGGCGCCGATGACGCTGCCGCACCAGCTGGCCCGCGTCGTGCTGCTCGAGCAGATCTACCGCGGCCACAAGATCCTCGCGAACGAGCCCTACCACTACTGACGCAGACCGCGCGCGCGGCGTTGCAGGTGGCCTGCGAGCGTGGGGGGCATGGGCGATGAGGTGCGAGTTCCGGGTCTGGGAGACCCGAACAACGTCGCTCATCCGGACCGTGCGCTGGCGGAGCTGGTGGATCGCCAGCATGGAGTGGTCGCGCGGCGGCAGCTCGGGGCGCTCGGGATGAGCGAGACGATGACGCGAGACCGTGTGCAACGCGGCCTGCTGGTGCGCCTGCACCGCGGCGTCTACGCCGTCGGGCACCGACGACTGCGGCGGGAGGGCTGGTGGATGGCGGCGGTGCTGGCGGCTGGACCGGGCGCGGCGCTGAGCCACCGCGATGCGGCGGCGCTGCACGGACTGCTGCCGGCCGGAGACCACCGGCGCGTGGAGGTCGCGACGTCGCGACGCGCGGCGAGCAGCGAGACGATCCACGTACGCCGGGCGACCGCGCTCGGTCCTCTCGATGTCACGACCCGTCTCGGCATCCCGGTCACGACGGTGGCGCGCACGCTCGTCGATCTTGCGAGCGGCAGTGCTGGGCTGGCGAAGGCCTTCGAGGAGGCCGAGCGGCGAGGGCTGCTCGACGGGCCGGCGGTCGAGCAGGCGCTCGCGCGGACCCGCACCCGCCCCGGTCCGGGTCACCGAGCGGTGAAGCGCGAGCTGCAGGCCAGCGCCGACGCCCGCATGCAGCTCACCCGCTCGGTCCTGGAGGAGCGCTTCCTCGCGCTGCTCGACGCGAACGAGCTGCCGCGACCGCTGACGAACCACTGGCTGGACGGCTTCGAGGTCGACGCGTTTTGGCCGCGGCAGCGTCTCGTCGTGGAGCTGGACGGATGGGAGCATCACTCCGCGCCGCGGCCGTTCCAACGCGACCGCAGCCGCACGAACCGGCTCCAGGCGCTGGGCTACCGCGTGCTGCGCCTCACGCACGCCGACGTCGTGCGACGGCCGGCGGGCACCGTGGCGCTGCTGAGCGAGGCACTGCGCCGATACCCTCCGACCTCGTGACCCCCTTGCAGCAGCTGCGTTCCGCCGTGAACACCGCGTCGACGGTGCTGCGCGACGGCGCGCCGGGCATCGCGCCGACGCTCGAACGTCCCAAGCGCGATGGCTTCGGCGACTACTCGACGAATGCCGCGATGCTGCTCGCGCCGGCGATCGGGGCGCCGCCGCGCGAGATCGCGGAGCGGCTCGGGAGCGAGCTGGCGCAGCAGCTGGGCGGGGATCTCCAACGCTTCGAGGTCGCCGGGCCCGGCTTCCTGAACCTGTTCCTGGCCGACGGCTGGCACGCCGCCGCGCTCGCCGACGTGCTGGTGCAGGGCGAGCGCTACGGCGCCGGCGGTGCGGAGCGGCCTGAGCGCGTGCTCGTCGAGTTCGTGAGCGCGAACCCGACCGGGCCGCTCGTCGCCGCCAGCGGCCGCCACGCCGCCTACGGCGACGCGCTCGCCCGGATCCTGGAGCTGCACGGCCACGAGGTCGAACGCGAGTACTACCTCAACGACGCGGGCACGCAGGTGCGCCTGCTCGGTGAGTCGGTGCAGGCGCGCGCACGCGGCGAGCAGGTGCCGGAGGGCGGCTACGAGGGCGACTACGTCACCGAGCTGGCGCAGCAGATCCCCGACGCCGCGACCGCCGACCCCGACGCGCTGGCGCGCGAGGCGGTGGCGCAGATGCTCGCCCGCATCACGTCGACGCTCGTGCGCTACGGCGTCCAGCACGACCGCATCTTCAGCGAGCGCACGCTCTACGAGGGCGATCCGAGCGCGGTGGCGCGCGCGCTCACGGCGCTGGAGGCCAGCGGCCACGCCTACCGGTCCGAGGGCGCGCTGTGGCTGCGTACGACGCAGTTCGGCGACGACAAGGACCGCGTGCTGGAGCGCGCGAGCGGCGAGCCGACGTACTTCGCCTCCGACGTCGCCTACATGCTCGACAAGCAGGGACGCGGCTTCGAGCGCCAGGTCGACGTCTTCGGCGCCGACCACCACGGCTACGTCGCGCGCCTGCGCGGCGCGATGACGGCGCTCGGTGGCGACGCTGACACGCTCGAGGTCCTGATCATGCAGTTCGTCCACCTGATCGACGGCGGCGACCGCTCGGCGATGTCGAAGCGCCGCGGCGTCTTCACGACGCTCGACGAGCTGATCGACGACATCGGCGTCGACGCGACGCGCTTCTTCATGCTCCAGCGCTCGCACGACACGACCGTCGACCTCGACCTCGACCTCGCGCGCGCGCAGTCGAGCGAGAACCCCGTCTACTACGTGCAGTACGCGCACGCGCGGATCGCCTCGATGCTCGGGAAGGCGGGGGAGGAGCGCGTCGCCGCCGCGCTGGCGGCGGTCGGCGACAGCAGCGAGCCGCTCGAGCCGGCCGAGCGCGCGCTGATCAAGAAGCTGCTCGCGCTGCCGGACGAGATCGCCGAGGCGGCCGAGCGGCGCGCGCCGCATCGCATCGCCGCGTACGCGCTCGAGCTGGCGCAGGACTTCACCGCCTTCTACCGCGATTGCCACGTGCTCGGCGCCGAGCCGGCTGCGGTCGAGTCGTTCCGGATCGCGCTGTCGGTCGCGACGCAGCGCACGATCGCGCGCGTGCTCGGGCTGCTCGGCGTGAGCGCGCCCGTGGCGATGTAGTCAGCCGTCGTAGCGCGCGAGGTCCTCGTCGAGCCGCTGCGCGTCCTCGGCACTCAGCTCGGGACCCAGCGCGAGCGGCCGGCCGCCGCCGCGCGCACGGCTGCGCCGGCGCCAGCGCGGCAGCAGCAGCGCGAGCAGCACGAGCGCGCCCGCGACCGCAGCGATCGGCACGAGGTACACGACGAGGTTGAAGCCCTGCTCGCGCGGCAGCGCCAGCACGCGCGTGCCGTACTGGACGACGAGCGCGTCCTTGATCTGCTGCTCGCTCTTGCCCTGCGCGATCAGCTTGCCGATGAAGGCGCGCTCGGCGTCGGCCTGCGGGCCGTTGGCGACCGCCAGCGGCGTCTTGCAGAGCGCGCACATGACCTGCTGCTCGATCTGCACCATCGACGTCTTCGGAACGGGCTTGGCGTGCGTCGGCGCCGCCAGGGCGACGACCGCGAGCAGCGCCGCGAGCGTCGCTCGTCGCATCACGAGGACGTCAGCAGCGGGTCGAGCGTCGAGGCGATCCAGCGGGCGTCGAGCGGGCCGCGGCGCAGCGCGACGATGTGACCGGTGCGATCGAGCACGAACGTCTCCGGCATCCCCTGCACGCCGTAGGCCGTGCCGAACGTGCCGTCGACGTCGCGCAGCACGGGGTAGTTGACGCCGTGAGCGCGCACGAACGCGCGCGCGTCGTCGACCGTGTCGTCCCACGCGATCCCGACGATCGTCGCGCCATGACGGGAGATCTGGGTCTGCGTGCGCGCGAGCAGCGGCGCCTCGGCCTTGCACGGTCCGCACCAGTGGGCGAAGAAGTTGACGACCACGAGCTTGCCGCGGAAGTCGGCGAGCCGGCGCGTGCCGCCGTCGAGCGTCGGCAGGGTCGCGTCCGGCGCGCGCGGGTGCGAGCCGCGCGCGATCGCGTCGTCGATGCTCGTGTGGCTGCTGTTCGTCTGCAGCACGCCGAAGATCAGCAGCGCGACGAGCGCGAGTGCGAGCAGCGCGGAGATGCCGGGCAGCAGAAGACGGCGCATTCAGCTTGAAGGTTAGAGCGCGTCGATCGCGCCGTGGATCAACTCGCGCTCGCCGAGCGCATGCTGCAACGCCACGCTCGCCGGCTCGTCGCGGTCGTAGGCGAACCAACCGCCGGCCGGCGGCTCCCAGCGCACGAGCACGGTCAGGAAGACCTGCGTCGGCGTCTCCAACACGTCGATGCGGTCGAGCGTCATGTGCTCGGAGCGGGTGAAGCGGATCGCCAGCTCCGGCGCGTCCGCGGGCGTGGCCGCCAACTCCCAGGGGACGCTGACGAAGCGCGGGCCGGAGGGCCGAGGGTCGGGGTCGGGCAGCGCCGCCGGCGCCGGCACCGCGGCGGCAGACGGAGCCGGCAGCGCGGCCGCGCGGCGGCGGCGCAGGACGGCCAGCACCGCGAGGAGCGCGAGCAGGACAGGCAGGATCGCGCGCAGGCGCATCGCGCAAGCGTACGAGACGGCGGTAGAATCCGGCTCACGCGGATGTAGCTCAGTTGGTAGAGCGTCGGCTTCCCAAGCCGAAGGTCGCGAGTTCGAACCTCGTCGTCCGCTTCGAGCAAAGGCCCGTCATGGCGGGCCTTTCGCGTTCTTGGGCTGACCCAGCGGCACAGACGCGAAGGAGTGGGTACCAGGCGTGGGTACCGCCGATTCGCTCCGACAGTGCCGTTAGAGGCGTACGACCTCGAGCCCAGGGACGTCGTCGAAGTCACCGTCCTGCGTCCAGAGCTCGGCGCCTTCATCGAAGGCGGTAGCAGCGATCCAGGCGTCTTGCACCTTGAGCCTGGCGTGACCGGCGTCGCGCATTGCGACGGTCAGGCTCGCGAAGGCTGCGGCGATGCTGCGCGTGATCGAAATGGGGCGGGACTCCTCCGCCGCGCGGAGCGTGCGAAGTCGTCGCGCGCGCGTCTCCGCATTCGCAGCCGCGAGGACGCCCATCTCAAGTTCGGCGATCGTGATGATCGAAATTGCGGTCTCCCGCTCAGCCGGAAGCGGTGCAAGCGGACGACCGCTCTCGCGAGCGACGAAGACCGACGTATCGAGGATCGCTCGCTTCAGAGGTCCGCGAGCGTGTCGGGATAGATCTCGTCCAGCTCGCGGCTGAGCGCGGGGTCCGCTTGCGCGCCGAGGATGCGCTGCTCCATCACCTTGCTGTCGACCCAATAGTCCTTCTCGTCGACCGGACCGATCTCTGCGACGGCACGATCATCCACGAGCACGCGCAGATGCTCTCCATGCTCGGCTCGATGCAGAACCGCGCTGGCATCCCTCTGAAGGTCTCGAAGGGTGATGTCGTGGGTAGAAGCCATGTCGAGAGAATATCGGCTGGTTGGGGCCGCATCTACACCGTTAGATGGTGCAGGACTCGCCTGCGCCGCGCCGTGGCGGCGGTACGCCGACTGCGTGCTCCTGGAGTCTGCGGCGCAGCTGCATCGTCACGCGGATCAGCGACACGGTCGGGCCGATCTGCTCGACGATCGCGGTCGCTGCCGGCCGTGCCTCGGGCGTCGTCGCGCTCGTGGCGCTGAGGTAGTAGCCGGCGATGCCCGCGAGGATCGCGACGTGGCGGCGCGCGTGGCGCAGCCGGCGCACGGCCTGCTCTGCGTCGCTCGTGATCGTGGCGAGCCGCTGCGCCGCGTCGGCGCTCGTCTGGTACTGCCCGAAGGAGCTGTGGTTGGCGGTCAGCGCGTCGCTGCGGCGGTCGACGAGGCTGTCGAGCAGCGTGCTGAGCGCGGCCATCGACGGGAAGTAGGCTGCGTCCACCTCATTCGCCTCGCAGCGGGTCGTACGCGGTTCGGCGGCGGCGGCGAGCAGTGCGTAGACGCCGACCGACGAGATCGCACCGGCCGACACCTCCCACCAGCGGTAGTCCGCACAGCGATCCTGGCGCGCCGCCCATGCGATCAGCTTGCGGTCGTTTTCCTGCATGGCGGCGTGGGTGTAGCTCTGGCCCTCGCCGCAGCGCAGCGCGGCGCGGCGAGCGAGCGGCAGCACCTCGACCGCCGTCGGCAGCGTGTCGAGGCCCTCGCGGCAGGTCGCGACGAGCGCGTCGAGGTAGCCGCCGTCGTCCGATTGAGGGTGGTGGCGGTAGTAGTCGACGTCCGCGCTCGTGGCCGGATCGAGCGCGACGACGAGCGCGCGGTGCAACTGGAGCCCGTTGCGCAGCGGCTCGCGCACGTGCTGCTCGCCGATCGTGTCGAGGTAGTCGTACATCACCTGAAAGGCGATCATCAGCCGCACGAGCGCCGGCCAACGCGTGCGCGGCACGAGCAGCGCGAAGACCGCGGCGGCCTCGGCGTTGAGGCGCTCTTCGCGCAGCGTCGAGACGGCGTGCCCGCGCAGGACCGGGTCAGGGATCGCATCCGCGCGCCGGCGCCAGCGGCGCAGCTCGGGACGTACGAGCGGGACGATGCCGAGCCAGTAGCGCGCCAGCGAGCTGACGACGACCGCCGTGTCCTGCGAGCGCGACGTGACCGATCGGAATGGGCGCCTGTGCATCCTCGAGAGGACTCCTCGCGCACTGCTCCCCTCCGGTCCGGCGGCTCATGTCATCGAATTGAGCCCCAATCGTGGAGAGGTTCGCGACACGAAATAGCCCGGAATGGCAGTAACGAAAAGGGCTGCAATTGCAACAAGAAGACAGACTATGACGGTCTGAAATCCGGTAAATGAAAAGGGCGCCGGATAGCCTGTTGAGAGTTGAAGCCACCGGTCGCCGAGGTACTGGCCGTAGACGCCGGCCACGGCGCCCGTCATGCAGCCGGCGCCGAGCACTATCCCCGTCTCCAGCAGCAGCGCGCGCCACAGCTTCTGCGGGCGCCAGCCCATGATCCGAAGCTGCGCGAGCGCGGTGCGGCGCTGCCATATCCCGGTGCCCATCGCGGCCGCCATCGCGAGCGCCGCCGCGATCAGCAGCAGCGTCGAGATCTGGCTCAGGCGCGTGAGCCCCTCGCGCGCGATCGCATTCGCGTGCCGCGCCCGCTCGCCCGTCGTCTGCACCTGGAGCGCCCCGTCGTCGCCGACCAGTTGCTGCAGCGCGCGACGCGTGGCGCCGACGTTCGCGGATGACGCGACGTCGACCTCGAGCGCGGAGGGCGCGTCGCTGGCCCACGCGTGGCGGTAGTCGTTGGCGTTCATCACGATCGCGCCCGGGCCCCAGCCGAGGTTCGTCGTCGTCGCGACGATCCGGAAGGACCGCTCGCCCGTCGGCGTCGGCAGGTGCAGGACGTCGCCGATCGAGACGCCTGCGTCCTGCGCGATCTGTCGCGAGACCGTGATCCACCCGCCTGCCCGCAGCCGCGCATGCGCGGTCGCGACGTCGCCCGAGACGATCTGGCTGGCCGGCACCATCGTGCGATCGCCCGGCGGGCGGCCGATCACCCACACGCGCCGGTCGCCGAGGTCGAGCAGCCCGCCGCGATAGACGCGCACGGCGCTCACGCCTGCGACCGCCCGCACCCGCGGCACCAGCCCACGCGCGTCGAACGACTGGAGCGCGAGATCGTCCTGCGGCTGCGTGATCCAGATGTCGGCGGTGCCGACGTACTCGCGGTAGTCGCCGTAGAGGCCCTCCAGCAGGTTGTGGTGGGCGCCCTCGATCGCGACGCTGCCGAAGACCGCGACGGCGCCGGTCGCCGCGAGCGCCAGCGAGCGGATCGAGGTCGCCCGCAGCGCCCGCACGGCCAGCGTCAGCGCGTTGAGCCGCCAGCGGCTCGCGGGCCCGTCGCCGATGCGCAGGATCGCCGCGAACACCGTGGGCGTCGCCAGCACGGCGGCGACCGCGATCGCGGCCACGCCGACGATCGTCAGCGACGGCGCGACACGCACCGCGACGGTGATCAGCGCGACGAGCACCGCCGCGCCCACCGCCAGCCAGCGCCCGGCGCGCGCCCCCAGCGCGTGCCCGGGCTCGCCCTGCGCCGAGAAGATCGCGTTGATCGCGCGTCTGCGCCGCAGGTCCAGCAGCGGCTGCGCGGCCGCGAGACAGGTCGCCAGCACGCCCCCCGCGAACGGCAGCAGCAGCGTCTGCCACCCGACCACCCGCTGGAGCCCCAGCGGGAACGCGAGCGCCAGATAGCCCGGCGGGTCGTGCGTCGTCGTGCTCGACAGCAGCCACCCGAGCACCAGCCCGCCGAGCGATGCGACGCTGCCGAGCGCGAGCGCCTGGAAGCCGAGGATCTGCGCGATCCGCGCGCGCCGGAAGCCCATCACGCGCAGGTCGGCGACGAAGCGCCGGCGCTCGGGGATCGTCAGCAGCATCGCCGTGAACGTGAACAGCAGCCCAACGAACGCGCTGATCGCCGCGAACAGGCCGGTGGCCTGGTCGATCGGCCCGGTCGCCTGCTTCAGCAGGCGGCTCTCGCGGTCCACCGAGGAGACCGACAGCCGCCCGCCCGCGAGCCGCTCCAGCTCGCTGCGCGCGGCCGCTTCGCGACCCGCTCGCGGCACGATCAGGATCCGCGTGATGCGGTCGTGCAGACCAGTCAGCCGCTGCGCGTAGGCGAGCGAGACGACGCCGAGCAGCGCGCCCGACAGCGATCCGATCGTCTCGTGGCCGAGGATCGCGGTGACCGCGACCTGCCGTGTGCGCCCGCGCACGCTGAGGGCGATCGGCGGCGGCCGGCGCCCGAGGCCGTCGGCGGGCAGCGCGAGCTGCGTGCCCATCGCGCCCGGCAGCACGATCCCGCGCTGCAGCACGAGCCCGCCGAGGCGGAAGTAGCGCGCCGCGAAGCCGCCGAGCGAGGGCAGGTCGGGGTCGACGCCGACGAGGTCGATCGCCACCCGCCGGTCGCCGTGGCGCACGGTCGCGCGCTGCTCCAGCAGCGCCGAGCTGCGCGCGACGTCCGGCAGCGCGCGCACGCGTCGCAGCAGGGCGGCGTCGAAGCCGCGCGGCTCGCGCGTGGCGACCTGCAGCGTCGCATCGCCCGTGATTCCGTGCAGGATCTCGCGCGCCGCGCCGGTGAGGCTGCTGTTCGCGAGCAGCACGGAGAAGACGAGCGCGACGCCGATCGCGATCCCGACGCCGGCGAGCAGCTCCTGCATCGCGTGGATCCGCAGTCGCTTGCGGTAGAAGTAGAGCAGCGTCGGCAGCCGCACCATCGGCTCAGACCTCGACTTCCGCGGCTGTCTCGGCGGTCGCCACGCGGCCGTCGTGCAGCGTCTCGACGCGGTCGGCCAGCTCGGCCGCCTGCGGGTCGTGCGTCGCCAGCAGGACCGCGACCTGACGCTCGCGGGCGATCCCGCACAGCAGCTCGAGGATCTCCCGCCCGCGGCGCGAGTCGAGGCACCCGGTCGGCTCGTCGGCGAGGATCAGGCGCGGCTCGTTCGCGAGCGCGCGTGCGATCGCGACGC
This sequence comes from uncultured Actinomycetes bacterium, assembly GCA_963746145.1. GTDB lineage: Bacteria > Actinomycetota > Thermoleophilia > Solirubrobacterales > Solirubrobacteraceae > Conexibacter. The sequence continues at coordinate 2,390,920 of CAVVAC010000003.1, read as the reverse complement.
GCTGGCGCTCGCCGCCGGAGAGCTGCTCGGGAGTCGCGTCGAGCCGTCCGCCGAGGCCCACCCGCTGCAACCACGAGGCCGCGTGCGCGCGCGCCTGCGGCAGCCCGATCGGACCGGCCAGCAGCTTCATCGCAGCGTTCTCGACCGCCGGCACGCCGCGCATCAGTTCGTAGCCCTGCGTGATCACGCCGACGTCGTGCAGCCGGTAGTCGGCCGCCGCGGCCTCCGACAGCGCGCCCAGCTCGCGACCGTCGAAGACGACGCGCCCGCGATCGGGCGCCAGCAGCGCGCCCGCGAGCATCAGCAGCGTCGTCTTGCCCGAGCCGCTGGGGCCGTAGAGCGCGACGACCTCGCCCGCGGCGACGCGGAGCGTGACGCCGTCGAGCGCGTGCACGACCTCGCCGCCCGCGGGGTAGCGCTTGGCGACGTCGTCGAGCAGCAGCGTCATGTGGGCCCGTCCGCCTGGGCGGGGCGCAGCGGCAGGACCGGCGCCGTCGCCGGGATCGCCGGCCCGCGCAGCTCGCCGGCGTCGAGCGCGAGCACGCGGTCGCTCCCGCGCACCTCGGTCGCGTTGTCGATCGTCATCAGGATCGCGAGCCCCTCGCGCCGCGCCAGCGAGGCGACGAGGTCGAGCACGACGTCGCGCTCGGTCAGGCTCACCCCGAGCACCGGCTCGTCGATCAGCAGCAGGCGCGGGTCGCCCACGAGCGCACGCGCGAGCGCGACGCGGATCGCCTCGGCCGGTTCGAGCTGGCGCGGGTCCAGTTCGGCGACGCGGTCGGCGCCGACGCGCTGCAGCAGCTCGTGGGCGCGCGTGCGCGCGGCGAGCGGCGAGCGGTGCCCCCCGAGCATCGGCGCGGCCACCTGCTCGACGACCGATTCGCCGATCACGTCCGCGAAGCGCATGCTGCAGTAGGCGATCCCGCCGTCGATGCCCAGCATCTCACGGCGCGAGAGATCGATGCCGGCGAAGCTGACGGTCCCGTCGCTGGGCGGCTCGAGACCCGCCGCGACGTGCAGCAGCGTGCTGCGTCCGGAGCGCCGCCGGCCCAGCACGGCGACCAGCTCGCCCGGGTTCAGCTCCAGCGAGACGTCGCGCAGCGCGATCCGCTCGCGCTGCGGGGGCTGACCATGGGAGACGCGCTTCCAGACGCGATCCAGGACGAGCAGTCCCATACGTCAGCTCCCACCCCTCGATTCAATCGACCTCCGGCAGACGTAAACGTTGAAAAGAATATTGGAGCTATATGACTCCGCGCAACCGCAGGAGGTGTCAGACGCGCCGAGCGAGCGCGATGCCGGTGAGCGTCTCGCGCACGACCCGCTCGGCGACGAGCGCCGTCACGTCGGTGGTGGCGACGCTCGTGGGGATCACCTCGACGACGTCGGCGCCGACGAGCGCCAGGCGGCTCGCGAGCGTGCGGCAGGCCCACAGCAGGTCCGCCGAGGTCATGCCGCCCGGCTCGGGCGTCCCCGTGCCGGGGGCGAAGGCGGGGTCGAGCACGTCGACGTCGACCGACAGGAACGCGGGGCCGGCCCCGACGATCGCGGCGACCTGCTCGACGATCGCGCGGATCCCCTGGTCGCGTACGTCGTGCATGAAGAACGAGGAGATCCCGCGCTCGCGCTGCCACGCCAGCTCGAGCTCGCCGGGCCAGTAGCCGCGCAGGCCGATCTGCGCGTAGCGGGCGGGGTCGACGTGCCCCGCCTCGACCAGCCGGTACATCGGCGTGCCGTGCGAGCGTTCGGCGCCGAAGACGTGCGCGCCCGTGTCGGTGTGGGCGTCGAAGTGGACGAGCCCGAGCGGGCCGTGGACGGCCGCGCAGGCACGCATGTCCGGCTCGGCGATCGAGTGGTCGCCCCCCAGCACGATCGGGATCGCGCCCGCTGCGAGCACCTCGCCGACGAGCGCCTCGATGGCCGCGTGCGAGCGCAGCGGGTCGCCGGGCACGACGGGCGCGTCGCCGAAGTCGACGACGCGCAGCTCCGCGAGCGCGTCGACCCGCGCCTCCAGGTGCGGCCCCGGCGGACAGCTCGCGGCGCGGATCGCACGCGGGCCCAGGCGCGCGCCCGGCCGGTCGGAGACGAGCTCGTCGAGCGGTGCGCCGAGGATCGCGACGTCGACCCCTGCGAGCTCCGCCGCGTCCTCCGTGTAGGGCATCCCGGAGAACGTCAGCAGCCCCGCGTAGTCGGGCTTCTCGCCGTATGCGGCCCAGCGGTGCAGGGGATCGAGCATCGTCTGCCGACGATCGTACGGCCGACGACGGCGGGGCGCGAGCCCTAGTAGGGCTTGGCGGAACCCCTGCGGCGTCTGGCGGCGGGCGACGCTGCGCGGTGCGTCGTCCTCGGTCGGCGCAAGAGCGCTGCTCTTGCTGCCTCCCTGCGTCCTCGCCCCGCTTGGTCGCCCATCCGCCAGCCACTCGCCAGGGTTCCGCCAAGCCCTACTACGCTTGGCGGCGGATGCCCGCGCGCCGCCTCGCCCCGCTGCTCGCCGTCGCCGCGCTCTGCCTCGCGAGCGCGAGCGCGCACGCGGCGCAGCTCGTGGTGACGCTCCCGCACGGCGGGGGCGAGCAGACGCTCGAGCTCGCGAGCCTGGTCGGGCAGGAGGACGTGCACGACCAGCGCTATGCGCTGCGCGACGCCGACGGCCACCGCAGCACGACGACGGTCGCCGACGGCTGGTCGCTCGCGCTGCTGCTGCGCAGCGCCGGCGTCGAGCTCGACGACGTCGGCTACGTGCGCCTCGCGCGCGCGGACGGCAGCGAGCTGGACCTGCTGCGCGACGAGGCGCTCGCGACGGGACAGGACGGCGAGCCCGCGCCGCCGGTCGTGTGGCTCGACGCACAGGGGCTGCACCTGCTGCGGCCGAGCAGCGGCGCCGGCGACGCGAACGCGCTCGACCTCGTGACCGCGCCCGACGGCTCGCTCGCGCTCGGCGTCGAGCGAGGGGACCCGTTCGCGGTGCGGATCGAGGCCTCTGCGCTGCACGCGCGCCCACAGCGGCCGCTGCGCTTTCATGCGCTCCTGACGGCGGGCGCGGCCGGCCCCGCGGTGACGTTCTCGTGGTACTTCGGCGACGGTCCCGCCGCCGGGGACGACGCCCGCGTCACGCACCGCTTCGCGCAGCCGGGGCGCTACCGCGTGCAGGTGAACGTCGTCGTGGGCGGGCGTCAGCTCGACGCCAACGACATCGTGGACGTGCGCATCGGCTCGCCGCCGACCTCCCGCCCCCAGCAGCACGAGCAGCCGGTGACGCCGCCCGTGACGCCGCCCGCGGCGACGCCGCCCGCGGCGAGCGGCGGGCAGCCGGCGGTGACGACGGCGGCGGCGGCGACGACGACCCCGGCCGCCGCGCCGCGCCGGGTCGCACCCGCACGCGCGCCGGCGCCGCGAGGCGATCTGGTCAGCGGTACCCTGCTGGCGTCGGCCGAGGCGGCGCCGCTGCCGGCGAGCACGGCCGGCGCGGGCGCTCCCAGCGCCGGCGCCCCCGCGACGGACCGCCCGCTCGACATCCCCGTCGGCGCGTGGATCGCGCTCGGGCTGCTCGTGCTCGTCGCGCTCGGCTTCTCGCTCGAGTCGCGTCACATCCCGCCGTTCCTCCAGCCATGACGATCGAGCACCTCCTCTTCGACATCTCCGACGCGCTGCGCTACCCGGTGCTCGTGCTGGCGCTGCTCGCGCTGCTGGCGGTCGTCGTGGAGGTGGGCGTGCTGCTCGCCGAACTGCGGCGCCGGCGCGGGCGCGGCGTCGCGCGGCTGGAGCACGCGGTCGACGCAGCCCGCGCCGCGCTCGCCGCCGGCGACGGCGCGACCGCGCTGCGCGCCGTGCGCAGCATCGGCCACAACCCGCCGATGGACGAGGCGCTGCGCGCGCCGATCGAGCAGCGCGGCCATCCCGACGCGGCCAACCGCATCGCCAAGCGTCTCGCGGAATACGACTACCGCTCCGTCAAGCGCCTGGAGCGCACGCGCATCCTCGTGCGGATGGGCCCGGCACTCGGCCTGATGGGCACGCTGATCCCGCTCTCGCCCGCGCTCGCGGGGCTCTCGAACGGCGACGTGCAGCGGCTCACCGACGACCTGCGCGTCGCGTTCAGCGTGACGGTCACGGGGCTGCTGGTCGGCGCCGTCGCCTACGCCGTCTCGCTCGTGCGCAACCGCCTCTACGACCAGGACTACTCGGACGTCGAGTACGTCGCGGCGACGCTCACGCCATGAGCGGCCTGCGCGTCAGCGCCCGCGCGCGCTCGCACGAGGATCGCGCCGGCGACCCGCTCGACGGGCTCGTGAACCTGTTCGACCTGGGGATCGTGCTGTCGGTCGCGTTCCTGCTCGCCGCGCTGTCCTCGGTCAAGCTGACGCCGGACGTGCTCGGCAAGCGCGCCACGACGGCCGCACAGCACCGCGCGCCGGCCGGCAGCGTCGTCGTCGACCGCGACCAGCAGGCCAAGTCGATCCGCCTGCAGCCGGGGCAGCGCGTCGTCGGCCGCGGCAAGGTCGTCGGGACGCTCTACCGTCTCGCCGACGGGCGCACGATCGTCGTGGAGCGCAAGCCCTAGACGGACGGCGCCGCGTCGCTCGCGGAGGGCCGCGAGGCGTCGCGGAACTCCTCGAACTGGCCCGTCATCACGAAGGCGAGCTGCTCGCCGATGTCGACCGCGAGGTCGCCGATCCGCTCGACCGCGCGGGCCGCGAGGATCATGTGCATCGCCCACTCGCGCGCGTCGGGGTCTTCGCCGCTCTGCCACGCGAACTGGAAGACGCGGCGGTTCAGCTCGTTGACGTCGCGGTCCTGGTAGACGAGGTCGCGCGCGAGCGCGATGTCGCGCTCCACGAACGCGCGCTTGGCCTGCTCGACCTCGTCGGCGACGAGCCGGCCCATCACGCCCAGCTCCTCCAGCAGCACGGGATGCGTGGGCGGGTGGTGGCCGTCGAGCGGGATCAGCTTCGCGATGTTCACGCACTGGTCGCCCATCCGCTCGATCGAGCGCATCACGTGCAGCAACGCCGCGACGAGCCGCAGGTCGCCGGCGACCGGCGCCTGCAGCGCCAGCAGCGACAGCGTGCGCTCGTGCAGCTCGCGGTAGACGCGATCGATCGCGTCGTCGTCGGCGATCACCTCGGTCGCGAGCGTGACGTCCTGGTGCTCCAGCGCCTCGATCACGCGGCGCAGCTGCGTGCCGACCAAGTCCAGGCTGCCGAGCGCGAGCGCCTCGAGCGCCGTCAGCTCGTCCTGGAAGCGGATGCGCAGATCCCCTGAGCTCATGCGCGAGAGCATCCCCCGCACACAGTTGTTGCGGTGTTACCGAGTCGTGAACGACACGTGAAGGAATGCGTGCGCGGTGCCGCTTTCACCGCCTCTTAACAGGACGACGACGCGCGCGCGCGATATTCGCCCGCAGATGGAGACCGCTCCGCACGACGAGACGATCCGCGCCGGGGACCTGGAGCTGCGCCGCTCCGACGGGCTCGTGCTCGCGGCCGGCCGCGTGTTGCAGATGTCGGTGCTCGAACTGCGCCTGCTGATGGCGCTCGTCGACCGTTGGGGTCGCATCGTCTCGCGCGAGGAGCTGTACCGCCTGGCCTGGGGCGGGACGCTGCGCGCGCGCGACCGCTCCGTCGACGTCTACATCCACAAGCTGCGCACCAAGCTCGAGCAGACGCTGCCTGAATCGGCCTTCATCCACACGCATCCCGGCTTCGGCTATCGCTTCGAGCCTGTTTCACAGGCTTTAAACAGCTCTGCCACACAGCGATAACAGAATGCCGCTGGTCGCGTGTGACGCTGCCGAGGACAGTCGCAAGGGAGAAAGGAACCCAGATGAGGTACGCGAGAGTCCTCGCACTCAGCTCGGCCGCCACGTTGGCGCTCGGGCTCGCAGCATGCGGAAGCAGCAGCGACAGCTCAAGTGGCGACAGCGCGTCCGCGGGAACGCTCAACGGCGCCGGCTCGACGTTCCAGGCCCCGCTCGTGAGCGAGTGGGCCAGCCGCTTCAAGGAGGCGACCGGCACCACCGTCAACTACCAGCCGGTCGGGTCGGGCGCGGGCATCGCGCAGCTGACCGCCGGCACCGTCGACTTCGCCGGCAGCGATTCGGCGATGAAGGACGAGGAGATCGCCGCGGCCAAGCCCAAGGGCGATCCGCTGCACATCCCGATCGCGCTCGGCGCGGTCACCGTGTCCTACAACCTCGACGGCGTCAAGGCCGGCCTCAAGCTCGACGGCCCGACGATCGCCGACATCTACCTCGGCACGGTCACGAAGTGGAACGACAAGGAGATCGCGTCGCTCAACGACGGCGTCGACCTCCCCGACACGGACATCACCGTCTGCCACCGCTCCGACGAGTCCGGCACGACGGCGAACTTCACGCTGTTCCTGGCCGACTACTCGAAGGCCTGGACCGACGGTCCCGGCGTCGACAAGAGCGTCCAGTGGCCGGTCGGCACCGGCGCCAAGGGCAACGACGGCGTCGCCGGCTGCGTCAAGCAGACCCCCGGCGCGGTCGGCTACGTCGAGCAGGCGTACGCCCTCCAGAACGACTTCACGACCGCATCCGTGAAGAACAAGGCCGGCAACTGGATCGAGCCGAGCCTCGCCGCGACCTCCGCCGCCGGCGAGGGCATCGACCCGCCCGCCGACCTGCGCTTCGCGACGATCAACGCCGACGGGGACCAGACGTACCCGATCGCGGCGACGACGTTCGAGATCGCCTACCAGGACCCGTGCAAGGCGGGCGCCTCGAAGGCGGCCGCGGGCGAGCTGAAGGCCTGGCTCGACTACATCCTCGGCGAGGGCCAGAGCGTCGCTCCGGACCTGCAGTACGCGCCGCTGCCCGACGCGATCAAGGCGAAGGCGCAGGCCAAGGTCGACAGCCTGACCTGCAACGGCCAGCCGATCGAGGCCGCGAAGAGCTGATCATGGAGGCCGGGACGCTCACACCCGCCGGCGGACGCCGCAGCGACACGCTGCAGCGCTCGTCGGCGGCCCGGCTGCCCGACCGGGCGCTGCGCTGGGGCCTGACGGCGCTGTCGCTGGGCGTCATCGCGCTGATCGGGTTCTTCTTCGTCCGGCTGATCGTCGAGTCGGAGCCGATCTTCTCCCACCAGGGAATCGTCGACTACCTGTTCACGGTCGACTGGGTGCCCTCGAAGGCGATCTACGGCGCCGTGCCGCTGATCGCCGGGACGCTCATCACCTCCGCGATCGCGCTGCTGATCGGCGTGCCGGTCGCGGTCGCGACCGCGCTCTGCATCACGGAGCTGGCGCCGGCCCGCGCCCGCAGCGTGCTGACGCTGCTGGTCGAGCTGCTGGCGGCGGTGCCCTCGGTCGTCTACGGCCTGTGGGGCTTCTTCTTCGTGATCCCGCACCTGCAGCCGGCCGAGCGCTGGTTCGCGGACACCTTCTCGTTCGTGCCCTTCGTCGGCGGGACGGTGACGGGCCCCAACTACTTCGTCGCCGGGCTGATCCTCGCGATCATGATCCTGCCGATCGTCTCGGCGATCTCGCGCGAGGTGGTCGCGACCGTCCCGCTCGAGCACAAGGAGGCCGCGCTCGCGCTCGGCGCGACGCGCTGGGAGATGATCCGCATGGCGGTGATCCCCTACTCGCGCGGCGGCATCGCCGGCGGCGCGATGCTCGGTCTCGGGCGCGCGATCGGCGAGACGATCGCCGTCACGCTCGTGATCGGCAACGCGCCCGTGATCGGGCACTCGATCTTCCAGCAGGGCTACACGCTCGCGGCGGTGATCGCGAACGAGTTCGGCGAGGCCGCCTCGGACCCGACGCACCGCGCGGCGCTGATCGCCGCCGGGCTCGTGCTGTTCGTGCTGACGCTCGCCGTCAACGGCGTCGCGCGTACGTTCGTCGTGCGCGCCGAGCGCGGGCGCCGGATATGAGCGCGCTGTCGCTGCCGCCGATCAGCGCCCGTCGCCGCCGCGCCGACAGGTTCGCGCGCGGGGTCGTGACGGCGCTCACGCTGCTCGCGCTCGTGCCGCTCGTGCTCGTCGTCTGGTTCCTGCTGGAGAAGGGCCTGGGGGTCCTCAGCTTCAAGTTCCTGACGACCGACCCGACCGGCTCCTTCCTCGGCGACCCGGGCGGCATCCGCAGCGCGATCGTCGGCACCGTGATGATGGTCGGGCTCGCGACCGCGGTGGCGGTCCCCGTCGGCGTCGGCGTCGCGATCTGGCTCGTCGAGTACGGCCGCGAGACGAAGCTCGCGCACACCGTCCGCTACTTCATCGACGTGATGACGGGCGTGCCCTCGATCGTCTTCGGCCTGTTCGTCTACATCACGCTCGTGATCGCCGGCGTCGGCGGCTCCTCGTTCGCCGGCTGGAAGGGCTCGACCGCGCTCGGGCTGCTGATGCTGCCGGTCGTGGCCCGCTCGGCCGAGGTCGTGCTGCTGCTCGTGCCCAACACGCTGCGCGAGGCCGCCTATGCGCTCGGCGCGCCGCGCTGGAAGGTGATCCTGCGGATCGTGCTGCCGACGGCGCTGCCCGGGATCGTGACCGGCGTGCTGCTCGCGATCGCGCGCGGGGCGGGGGAGACGGCGCCGCTGCTGTTCACCGCGGCTGTCGTCAACGCGACGACCGGCAACCTCAACGACCGCATGAACTCGTTGCCGGTGCTGATCTACCAGAACGTCGGCCAGGCGCAGGACCGCCTCGTCGCGATCGCATGGGGGGCGGCGCTGACGCTGGTCCTGATGATCCTTTCCCTGACGCTGCTCGCGCGTCTGATCCAGAGAAGGAGCCGCCTGTCATGAGCGACTACGTCCCTCATGCGGTCCGTCGCAGCGACGCGTCCGCCGAGCCGCTGCGCGGCGGGGGCATCGTGCCCGAGCGCCCGGTGCCGCGCACGCACCTCGAGCCGATGCGCACCGCCACGCCCGCGTGTGCGATCCGCCTCGAGCGGCTCAACGCGTGGTATGGCGACCACCACTCGATCAAGGACCTCACGCTCGAGTTCCCGCCCAACCAGGCGACCGCGCTGATCGGCCCCTCGGGCTCCGGCAAGTCGACCGTCGTGCGCTGCGTGAACCGCATGCACGAGGAGATCCCGGGCGCGCGCGCGGCCGGGCGCGTGCTGCTCGACGACGTCGACGTCTACGGCGAGCGCGTCGACGTCGTCGCCGTGCGCCGCTCGATCGGGATGGTCTTCCAGAAGCCGAATCCGTTCCCGACGATGTCGATCTACGACAACGTCGCCGCGGGCCTGCGGCTGACGGCGCGCAAGGTCGGGCACGACCAGGTCGAGTCCGCGCTGCGCGGCGCCGGCCTCTGGGAGGAGGTCAAGGATCGCCTCCAGCGTCCCGGCATCGGCCTCTCCGGCGGCCAGCAGCAGCGCCTCTGCATCGCGCGTGCGCTCGCGGTCGAGCCCGACGTGCTGCTGATGGACGAGCCGGCCTCCGCGCTGGACCCGATCTCGACGCTGAAGATCGAGGAGCTGGTGCAGGAGCTGAAGACGCGCGTGACGATCGCGATCGTCACGCACAACATGCAGCAGGCGGCGCGCGTCGCCGACACGACGGCCTTCATGCTCGACGGCGAGCTGGTCGAGGTCGGGCCGACGGAGAAGATCTTCACGAACCCCGACGATCCGCGCACCGAGGAGTACGTGACGGGCAAGTTCGGGTAGGCGGCGCGCCTGCGCGGCTCAAGCTCCGCGCCTGCGCTGCCGACGCGGAGTAGTGGATGGTGAATGCGCGCGCACGCCCGTGGACGGCGGGCCGGTCTCTCGAGCTCGCCCTGCTGGCCGCGATGTGGGCCATCGGCGGCGTCCTGTGCCTGCTCGCAGCCCAGTTCCCGATCGACCACAACGCCCCGGTCGGGCTGCTGCGCGTGCTCGGCGCAGTGCGCCTGCTCGTGGGGCTGGGGCTGTTCCTCGCCGGTCCGCGGCTCTCGCGCGGTGGCATGCACGTCGCGATCGCGGCGCTCGTGCTCGGCGGCGGCCTGCTGATCAGCCGGGCGCACACGACCGGCGGCCAGCTGATGGTCGCCTGGTCGTTCCAGTGGATCGCCGTCTACGTGGCGCTGTTCTTCTCGCCGCGCACGGCGCGCGCGTACGCGCTGCTGATCACCGTCGCGTGCGTCACCGGGATCGCCCTCGCGGGCGTGCGCGGAGCGGTCGCCGTCGCCGTGCTGGTCTCCGTCACCGTGTGGGCCGCCGCGATCGCGCTCAGCGCGCTGAGCGAGCGCCTGCGCGAGCAGGCCGACACCGACCCGCTCACCGGCCTGCTGAACCGCAGCGGCTTCACGAAGGCCGCCGACCGCGAGCATGCGCTGGCGGGCCGCACGGGTGCGCCGCTCGCGATCGCGGTGCTCGACCTCGACGGCTTCAAGCGCGTCAACGACATGCACGGACACGCCGCGGGCGATCGGCTGCTGGCCGAGCTGGCGCGCACCTGGGGCGCGACCCTGCGCCCCGGCGACGTGCTCGCGCGCATCGGCGGCGACGAGTTCCTCGTGATGCTGCCCGCGACCTCGCTGGAGGACGCGGGCGCCGCGCTCACGCGCCTGCACGAGGCGCACGCGGCCGCCTGGTCGGCGGGTGTCGCGCAGTGGCAGCGCGACGAGACGCTGGCGGACTGCCTGCTGCGCGCGGACGGGCTGCTCTACGACGAGAAGGCGCGCAAGTCGGAGCCGGGCCCGCCGCTCAGTGCGGCCGTGCTCGTGTCAGCTCGCTGAGGCGGTCGAGCGACTGCCTCAGCAGGCGGGAGATCTGCATCTGCGAGACGCCGATGCACGTCGCGATCTCGCTCTGCGTCATGTCCTCGACGAAGCGCATCTCCAGGATCCGCCGCTCGCGCTCGGGCAGGTGGCGCAGCGCCGGGCCGAGCGTGGCGCGCGCCTCGGCCAGCTCGTAGCCGGCCTCGGGTGCGCCGAGCGTGTCCGCGAGCGTCGCGTCGCTGCCGCCGTCGTCGTGTCCGGCCGCCGGCGTGGCGAGCGAGAGGGCCGTGCGGTTGGAGAGCGCTCCGAGCGCCTCCACGACGGCCTCCAGGCCTGCGCCGGTGGCCTCGGCGAGCTGACGGGGCGTCGGCGCCGTGCCGGTTTCGGACTCGATTCGTTCGGCCGCGGCGCGCACCTTCAGCGCCAGCTCCTGCGTCCCGCGCGCGACGTGGACGCCCCAGCCGGTGTCGCGGAAGTGACGCAGCAGCTCGCCGACGATCGTGGGCTGCGCGAACGTCGAGAAGCTGTGGCCGCGCTCGGGGTCGAAGCGGTCGACGGCCTTCACGAGCCCGACCGACGCCACCTGGATCAGGTCGTCGAGGCTCTCGCCGCCGCGGCGGTAGCGGCGGGCGAGCGAACGCGCGAGCGGCAGATGCTCGGCGATCAGCGTCTCCCGCGCCTGCAGATCGCCCTTTCTGGCGCGGGTCGCGAGCGCACGTGTGCGCAGAGCGCTGCGGCGAGGCACATCTGACGTCATTGCTTGAACCGTCCCAGTTCCCATCGTGTCATGCCTCGTACCCGCGCCCGGGCTCCGGCAATCGCGTCATCCACGCCATACACGCTTGAGCGGGGATGAGGAGCAGGTCTACATGCTCCACTAAATGGTAAGACTGTGCCATGAACGACGGGGTTCAGCCGAGCGATCGCGACGACGGCAGCGCTCAGCGTCGCCGGCTGCCCGGGCCCGAGCGCCGCGTCGTGATCCTCGGCGCGGCGCTGCGCACATTTGCCGCGCGCGGCTACGACGGCAGCTCGATGGACGAGATCGCCTCCGCCGCCGGCGTCTCGAAGGCGGTCATCTACGACCACGTCAGCTCCAAGCGCGAGCTCTACACGCTGCTGCTCGACTCGATCCGCGGCGAGCTCGTCGACGTCGTCGAGACGGCGATCCTGCCGGCGCCGGGCGGGGAGGAGGGCGTGCAGAGGGGGATCGAGGCGTTCTTCGGCTACGTCGAGGAGCACCCCGCCGCGAGCCGCCTGCTGATCCTCGAGCTGCAGGGCACGATCGTCTCCTCGATCGGACGCGAGCTGGAGCAGCGGATCTCGCTCGGCCTCGCCGCGACGCTCGGCGCCGACACGCGCCTGTTCGGCGGCCATCCGCAGCGCGAGCGGCAGCTGTACGTGCTTGCGGAGCTGTTGAAGTCCGCGGCGGCGGGGCTCGCGAGCTGGTGGTTCCGCAACCCCGAGGTGCCGCGCGAGGACCTCGTCGCGCGCACGGTCGAAGTCGTCTGGCCCGCGATCGAGCGGGCGCGCGCGGGCGTCCGCGCCTGAGACCGGGCTACCAGGCCTGCGCGTCGCCGCAGTGCGGGCAGCCGACGGTCGCTGAGACGTTGGCCTCGAAGACATATCCGCAGTGGCAGTGGTACAGGGCATGATCCTCGGGCCCGCCCGAGTCGCGCTCGCGCGCGAGACGCTCGGTCGCCGGCTCGACGGCCGCCGGCACGATCGGGATCACACGCCGCGCGCCGCGGCCGATGCGGGGGCGCAGAGAGCGGGTTCGCAGACGCTGCTGTTGCGTTCGCACGGTCATCGGTATCAACACACGAATCGGCAGTTGGTTTCGCCTCCTGAAGCCCGAATCCTCCGCAGCGGTCAAGCGTCCAGGGGCGACCTGGGATAATCGGGGGTCGATGAACCCGTCCCGCAAGCGTCGCATCCGTCTCGTGACCGCTCTGACCGCCGCGCTGCTGCTGGCGAGCGCGCTCGTCTACACGAGCTTCAGCGCCGGCAGCGACGAGCGCACGGCCAGCCAGCTGCTCGACGGCGCGGTCGCCGGCAAGACCTACACGCTGGCGGGCACGGTCGCCGCCGGCTCGGTGCAGCGCCGCGGCGGCGTCCTGTGGTTCCGCGTGCGCGACCCGCACAAGCCCGTCTCCGTGCGCGTGCGCTACACGGGGATCGTGCCGGACCCGTTCCGCGAGGGTCGCGGCGTGATGGTCAAGGTCACTCGGCAGGGCGGCCAGTTCGTCGGCCAGAAGGACTCGATGGTCACGAAGTGCCCGTCGAAGTTCCAGGTCGCTCCGCCCAGCGGCAGCTCCACCTGATGGCGACCGCCGGCCGCGCGCTGCTGATCGTCGCGCTCGCGGTGGCGCTGTACGGCATCGGCGCGTCGCTGTACGGCGCGCTGCACGGCGGGCGGCGCTGGGTCGACTCGGGTCGCCGTGCGGTCTTCGCGCTCGCCGGCGTGCTGACGCTCGCGTTCGTGATCCTCGAGGCCGCGTTCCTGCGCTCGGACTTCTCCTTCGAGGTCGTCGCGACGCACTCCAGCACGACGACGCCGACCTTCTATAAGGCGACGGCGGCGTGGTCCTCGCAGGAGGGCTCGCTGCTGCTGTGGGTGTGGCTGCTGTCGCTGTGGTCGAGCGCCGTGCTGCTGCTGGCGCGCAACCGGGTGCGCGCGCTGGTGCCGATCGCGGCCTCGGTGCTGCTCGGCTTCGCCGCCTTCTTCCTGAGCCTGACGGTCTTCTTCGCGAGCCCCTTCGCGACGCTCGCGAACCCGCCCAGCGAGGGCGTCGGCCTCAACCCGCTGCTGCGCCACCCGGCGATGATGTTCCACCCCCCGATGCTGTACTCGGGCTACACGCTGTTCTCGATCCCGTTCGCGTTCGCGATCGCCGCGCTCGTCACGCGCCGGCTCAACGCCGAGTGGATCCAGGTGACGCGCCGCTTCGCGCTCGCCGCGTGGCTGTGCCTGGGCGTCGGGATCGTGCTCGGGGCGCGCTGGTCCTACACCGAGCTGGGCTGGGGCGGCTACTGGGCCTGGGATCCGGTCGAGAACGCGTCGCTGATGCCGTGGCTGATCGGCACCGCCGCGATCCACTCGTTCATGATCCAGGAGAAGCGCGGGATGCTGAAGGTCTGGAACGCCTCGCTCGTGCTGGCGACCGGCATCCTGGCGATCCTCGGCACGTTCCTCGTGCGCTCGGGGATCCTCGACTCGATCCACGCGTTCGGCGCCTCGACGCTCGGCGTGCCGTTCCTGATCCTGATCGGCACGATGGTCGCCGGCTCGGTCGGGCTCGTGATCGCGCGCCGCGCCGACCTGCGCAGCGAGCACCAGCTCGACTCGCTGCTCTCGCGCGAGGCGATCTTCCTGTTCCAGAACGTCGTGCTCGTCGCGCTCTGCTTCGTGATCTGGTGGGGCACCTTCTTCCCGCTCATCTCCGAGGCCGTGACGGGCACGCGCGCCTCGGTCGGGCCGCCGTGGTTCGATCGCTACACGGTCCCGCTCGCGTTCGTGATCGTGGCGCTCTCGGGCCTTGGGCCGCTCGTGCCATGGCGGCGCGTGACCGTCGCGAACATGTGGCGCACGTTCGCGCTGCCTGTGGCCGGCGCGCTCTCGGCGTTCGTCGTGCTGCTGTTCGTGCACGGGGCGCCGGCGGAGCCCAAGGCGGTCGTGTTCGCCTCGCTCGTGACGTTCGTGCTCGCGTGCGTGGGGCAGGAGCTGTGGCGCGGCACGCGTGCGCGCCAGGCCGTCTCGCGCGAGACGCCGCCCGTCGCGCTGCTGTCGCTCGTGCGTCGCAACCGCCGGCGCTACGGCGGCTACACGGTGCACGTCGGCGTAGCGGTGCTGCTGCTCGGCGTCGCGATCTCCTCCTCCTACCAGCACGCGAAGGACGTCACGCTCGCGCCCGGCCAGCAGACGCGGATCGACGGCTTCGACATCCGCTACGTGCGCGCGACGGCGGTGCCCTCGGCGGAGAAGATCTCCTTCGGGGCGGTGCTCGACGTCTCCAAGCACGGTCACCACGTCGCGACGCTGCGCACGACGCGCGGGTTCTACCCCTCGCAGGACACGAGCCTCGGCATCGTCGGGCGCTTCTTCGACGGCGAAGCGGAGAGCGAGGTCGGCCTGCGGGCCGGCTTCGGGCGCGACATCTGGACGGTCATCAACCCCGACCTCGGGCCGCTCGCGCCGATCATCGCCGAGGGCAACCAGCGCTTCCGGCGCGCGATGGCGACGGTCGGCGGGGGCGTCGGCGGGCGGGCCACGCTGACGCAGCTGTTCGCGCTGCGCGACGCGGCGATCACAGCGCTCGCGCGGCGCTTCGTGACGAACCCGTGGCCGGCGCAGTTCCGCTTCATCGTCTCGCCGCTCGCGACCTGGATCTGGATCGGGGCGATCATCACCGCGCTCGGCGGCCTGATCGCGCTGTGGCCCGCGCCGGTCTCCGCGCGGCGCCGCGTCAGCGCCGGCTACGCCGCGCGCGTGGCGCGCGAGCTGGCCAGCTCCTAGGGACGCCGTCGTGGACCTGCTGCTCGTCGTCGTGGTCGTGTTCGCCGTCGCGGCCGTCGTCTCGGCGCCGCTGCGCCGCGCACCCCGCGCCGAGGACGAGCAGGACGGCGGAGCGCGCGCCGAGCTGGCCGAGCTGGAGGCGCAGAAGGAGGCGAAGTACCGCGAGATCCGCGACGCCGAGCTGGACCGGCGCACCGGCAAGCTCTCGCAGGAGGACTGGCAGGCGCTCGACCGCGGGCTGCGCGCGGAGGCGGTCGCGCTGCTGCGCCGGCTCGACGCGGCGAAGGCGTCTGCCCACCGGCGCGACGCGGTCGGCTAGACTGGCCCTCGCATGTACACGATTCTCGGCGTCATCCAGGTGGCTGTGGCGGTGGTCCTGATCTTCCTGATCCTGATGCACTCGGGCAGAGACTCAGGCCTCTCCGGCGCGTTCGGCGTCGGCAGCGGCACGGGCCCGATGGGCGGCGGCTCACTCGTCGAGCGCAACCTGAATCGCTGGACCGTCTTCTTCGCGATCGTGTTCGGGCTGAACACGATCTTGATGTTGCGTATCTGACCGCCGCTAGGCCAGCGCGCAGCGGATCTGCTCGAAGCGCGCGTCTGGGATGTCGTCGAACGCGCGGGCGACCGTCGGGTCGAACTGCGTGCCGGCGGCGGCCGCGATCACGCTGCGTGCGGCGCGGAATGACGACGCGGCGCGGTAGGGGCGGTCGCTCGTGACCGCGTCGAACGTGTCGGCGACGGCGAACACGCGCGCCGCGAGCGGGATCTGCTCGCCGGAGAGCCGGTCGGGGTAGCCCTCGCCGTCCCAGCGCTCGTGGTGGGAGCGCACGACCTCGCGCGCGCCGCCGAGGAAGTCGATGCCGGCGACGATCTCCTCGCCGATGACCGGATGGCGGCGCATCTCGTCGCGCTCCACCTCGGTCAGCTGGCCGGGCTTGTGCAGGATCGCGTCGGAGATCGCGACCTTGCCGATGTCGTGCAGCAGGAAGCCGAACTCCAGCTGCGAGGTCGTGTCGACCTCCAGCCCGCAGGCGCGCGCGATCTCGATCCCGTAGGCGGCGACGCGCTCGGCGTGGCGCGCGGTGTAGGCGTCGCGCGCCTCGACCGCGTCGGCGAGCGCGCGCACGGTCGCCTCGTAGGAGCGCCGCAGCGCCTGCTCGCGCTCCTCGGCCGCACGCTCGTGCACGGAGAGCGCGACGCGCAGCCGTGCCAGCTCCGCGTGCAGCTGTTCGATCTCGGACATGGCCCTGGGAGATTCCACGTGGGCGGCGCGGATCCTGCGCGCTGAGGCGTGCGATCGGCCCGTCAGAAGAGCGTGAGCATCATGTCGGCTTCGTCCGGGAACGCGCGGCCGCCGAAGCGCTCGATGACCTCGGATCCACAGCGTTGCGCCAGCGTTCCGAGCCTCCCCGTGATGTTGAGGAGGTTCTGCATCGAGGGCGGGAAGTCGAACGAGAGACTCGCGCCGTAGACGATCTCCTGCATCACGACGACGCAGGGGCGTGGGTCGCCTAGGACGAACAGGCGTCCGAACTCGAGCAGCTTCTCGTTTGTCCGGTTGACGTGCTCGATGAGCTCGAAGCAATACGGCACCTCGAATGCGACGCCGACGTTGATCCGCAGCTCGTCGTGGTGACTCCCGGGAACCTTGATCGCGACGAGCGCTTCGGGCGCGGCGGAGATGCGGAAGCGCCAGGCTCCCGCGCCGAGCTGCTCGAACGGCGGCACGATCCACTCGGGTTCGCTCCCATGGAGATACTCGCGCAGGAAGCTCGGCAGCGAGTCGAGCAGCTCCAGTGAGTTCACGGCAGCCTCGTCCCGTACACCGTCTTGTCCGCGCCGAGCGGGTTGTCGGTGACGAACACGACCTTGTCTGCGGTCAAGGGGTTGTCGACGAAGTAGACCTGCTCGTCGGCCATGAGCGGGCTGTCCGTCAGATGCACCGTCTCATCGGCGCCGAGCGGGTTGTCCGTGCGGAAGACGTGGGTGGCCATCGAGCATCCTTTGCGTGCTGGGACAAGCAGAGCCTAGAGACGCACCATATTCAGGAGTGGACATGGACGCGCCGCCCACGGGTCCGCGTCGGCGGGCGCGGAGCAGCAGCACCGGGGTGACGGCTCGCACGGGTCGACCGATGCTCGCGCTTCGAGTCGAAGCGCGAGCCGGGATGCGCTCGAGTGGACTCGAACCACCACGGGCCATAAGGCCCACAAGGCCCTCAACCTTGCGCGTCTACCAATTCCGCCACGAGCGCGTGTGCGGTGCGCGGGGAGTATAGGCGCTGCGGGCCTCCCGCGGTCCGTCCGGGCGCGCGCTATAGTGGTCGAACACATGTTCGTCTTGACATCACATCTCTAGGAGCGCGCCGCGCGATGGTCGACCTCACGAAGCGCCAGCAGGAGATCTTCGAGTTCATCAAGCGCTACTCCGCCCGCTACGGCTATCCGCCGACGGTGCGGGACATCGGCAAGGCGGTCGGGCTCGCCTCCTCCTCGACGGTCCACGCGCATCTCGCGAACCTTGAGAAGGTCGGGCTGCTGCGCCGCGATCCGACGAAGCCGCGCGCGATCGAGCTGCTCGACCGCGCCGTCGACGGCGTGCGCAGCATCGTGCGCCCGGCGGGCCTGCCGCTCGTCGGCCAGGTCGCCGCGGGCCAGCCGGTGCTCGCGGAGGAGAACATCGAGGACTACGTGCAGACGCCCGGCGCGGCCGGCGGCGACGCGGGCGAGTACCTGCTGCGCGTGCGCGGCGAGTCGATGAAGGACGCCGGCATCCTCGAAGGCGACCTCGTCGTCGTGCGCCCGCAGGAGACCGCGACCGACGGCGACGTCGTCGTCGCGCTCGTGGGCGAGGAGGCGACCGTCAAGCGCTTCTTCCAGGAGTCCGACCACGTGCGCCTGCAACCCGAGAACACGGCGATGGAGCCGATCCGCACGCGGGAGGTGCGGATCCTCGGCAAGGTCGTCGGATTGATGCGGAGCATGTGATGAGCGTGCTCGTGGCTGACCGGGTCGAGCGTCCGCCGACGCTGTTCGGGAGCGACGAGCGACAGCGCGGTGCCCTGGGCGGCAGTCCGACGCTCGACGACGCGATCGTCGGCGCGTGGGAGGGGCTGGCCGCCCGGGCGTCCGTCGTGTGTCCCTGGTGCGGCGGGTCGCTGCGCCGGCAGGCGGGCGGGGGCGCGCATACGCGCGTCGGTCGCTGCGACGGCTGCGGCACGACGCTCGCCTGAACGCGTGCTTGCGCCGCTGGCGGACGGGGCGGTCGCGGCGCTAGTCTTGCGCGGCAGGCCAAGCAGCCGCGGAGGCTCGCCTTCGAGGAAAGTCCGGACATCACAGGGCAGGGTGGTCGGTAACGCCGACCCGGGGAAACCCGCGGGAAAGTGCCACAGAAACACACCGCCTACGTCCGCCCTCGGGCGGGCCGGCAAGGGTGAAAAGGTGCGGTAAGAGCGCACCGGCGTCGCGGTGACGCGGCGGCCAGGCAAACCCCACCCGATGCAAGGCCAAGCCGGACCGCTTGCAGGCTGCCCGCCAAGGTCCAGGTCGGCCGCACAGATGGATGGCTGCTCACGACAGAATCCGGCTTACCGGCCTGCTAAGGAAAAGCCCCGCTCCGGCGGGGTTTTTCTATGATCGGAGATGGTGTTTGCTCGAATTCCGAACGATCATTCGGTATACATCGCACATGGACTTCGACCTCTCCGACGAGCATCGCCTGATCCAGCGCACGGTCCGCGACTTCGCCCGGCAGGAGGTCGCGCCGGTGGCGGAGGAGCTCGACCGCACCAAGTCGCTTCCCCTACGAGATCGTCGCCAAGCTCGGCGCCCTCGGCCTGATGGGCATCCCGTTCCCGCAGGAGTACGGCGGCGGTGGGGCGGACACGCTCGCGTACGCGCTCGCGGTCGAGGAGCTGACGCGGGTCGACTCCTCGGTCGCGATCACGCTGTGCGCCCACACCTCGCTCGGCACGCAGCCGATCTACCTGTTCGGCACCGAGGAGCAGAAGGCGCGAGTGGCTGCCGCAGCTGTGCTCTGGTCGCAAGCTCGGCGCCTTCGGCCTGACCGAGCCCGAGGCCGGCTCCGACGCCGGCAACGTGCGCACGCGCGCGCGGCTCGACGCCGACGGCTGGGTGATCGACGGCGCCAAGCAGTTCATCACCAACGCCGGCACCGACATCTCCGGGCGTCGTCTGCGATCACCGCGCGCACGGCCGAGGACGAGATCTCCAACCTGATCGTCGCCAACGGCACGCCCGGCTACGAGCAGGGCGAGCCCTACCGCAAGATGGGCTGGAACGCCTCCGACACGCGGCCGCTCACGTTCGACCGACTGCCGCGTGCCGGAGGCCAACCTGCTCGGTCCGCGCGGCGACGGCTTCAAGCACTTCCTGCACATCCTCGACATCGGGCGGATCGGCGTCGCCGCGATGGGCGTCGGCCTCGCGCAGGGCGCGCTCGACGAGGCGCTCGCCTACGCGAAGGAGCGCCGCGCCTTCGGCAAGCCGATCTCGCAAGTTCCAGGCGATCCAGGCGCAAGCTCGCCGACCTGGCGACCGAGATCGAGGCGGCGCGGCTGCTCGACCTACAAGGCGGCGCGCATGAAGGACAAGGGCGAGAACTTCACGCTCACCGCCGCGCAGGCGAAGCTCAAGACCGGCCGGCTCGCGGTCCGCGCGACCGAGGAGGCGGTGCAGATCCACGGCGGCTACGGCTACATCGAGGAGTACCCGGTCTGCCGCTTCTACCGCGACGCGAAGATCCTCACGATCGGCGAGGGCACCGACGAGGTCCAGCAGATGGTGATCGCCCGCGCGCTGGGAGCCTGACGCCGTGCCGTTGCCCGACGCCGTCCGGATCCGCGAGGTCGGCCCGCGCGACGGCTTCCAGAACGAGCCCGAGGTGATCGCCACCGACGACAAGGTGCGGCTGGTCGAGATGCTCGCGCGCACCGGCCTGCGGCGGCTGGAGGTGACGAGCTTCGTCCGCGCCGACGTGATCCCGCAGCTCGCCGACGCGCGCGAGGTGCTGGAGCGGGCCGCGATCCCCGACGAGGTCGCGGTCTCGGTGCTGGTCCCGAACGAGCGCGGGCTCGACGCGGCGCTCGGCGCTGCGCGACCGCATCGACGAGGTCAACGTCTTCCTCTCCGCGTCGGAGTCCCACAACCGCACGAACGTCAACCGCTCGGTCGAGGAGTCGCTGGTCGGGCTGGAGCGGGTGCTCGGACGCGCGCGCGAGGCGGGGCTGCGCTGCGAGGGCGTGATCAGCGACCAGCTTCGGCTGCCCCTACGAGGGCGACGTCCGCCCGAGCGCGTGCTCGAGATCGCGCAGCGGCTGCTCGCCGCGGGTGCGCAGGAGGTCGGCTTCGGCGACACCACCGGGATGGCGAACCCGGTCCAGGTGCGCGAGCTTCTTCGAGCGCGCCGCCGCGGCGCTGCCCGGCGTCGAGCTGACCGCCCACTTCCACAACACGCGCGGCCAGGGACTGGCCAACGTGCTCGCCGCGCTGGAGGCCGGCTGCGCCTCGTTCGAGTCGAGCTTCGGCGAGCTCGGCGGCTGCCCGGTGCCCGCCGGGCGCGACCGGCAACATCGCCACCGAGGACCTCGTCTCGATGCTGCACGAGATGGGGATCGAGACCGGCATCGACCTCGACAGGCTGCTCGACGCCGCGCGCGAGGCCCAGCAGGTGCTCGGCCGCCCGCTCGGCTCGCACACGCTCCTCGCCGGCCCGGTCGACTGGCGCCGGTGAGCGCATGTTCGACCGCGTCCTGATCGCCAACCGCGGCGAGATCGCGGTGCGGGTCGCGCGCACGCTGCGCGCGGCTCGGGGATCGAGTCGGTCGCCGTCTATCAGCGACGCCGACGCGGGCGCGCTGCACGTGCGGGCGTCGCCGACGTCGGCGCCTCGGCGGTCGGCTTCCTACCTCGACGATCGAGCGGAGTGCTCGAGGCGGCGCGGCGCTGCGGCGCGGATGCGATCCATCCCGGCTACGGCTTCCTCTCCGAGCGGCCCGACTTCGCGCGCGGCCTGCGCCGAGGCCGGGCTCGTGTTCGTCGGGCCCGGCCCCGAGGCGATGGCGCTGCTCGGCGACAAGGTCGCGGCGAAGGCGGCGGCCGCGGCGGCCGGGGTGCCGGTGCTGCCCGGCTTCGCCGGCGACGCCGACGCAGATCGCCGCCTGGGCCGCCGGCCAGGAGCTGCCGCTGCTGGTGAAGGCCGCCGCGGGCGGCGGCGGCAAGGGGATGCGCGTCGTGCACGCGCTGGACGAGCTGCCGAGGCGCTCGGCGCCGCGCGGCGCGAGGCCCTGCACGCGTTCGGCGACGACCGCCTGCTGGTCGAGCGCTACGTCGAGCGCTCGCGCCACATCGAGGTGCAGGTGATCGCCGACGCGCACGGCAACGTGCTCCACCTCGGCGAGCGCGAGTGCAGCCTCCAGCGCCGCCACCAGAAGGTGATCGAGGAGGCGCCCTCGCCGGTCGTCGACGCCGCGCTGCGCGAGCGGATGGGCGCGGCGGCGGTCGCGCCTCGCGCGCACGCTGCGGCTACGTCAACGCCGGCACGGTCGAGCTGATCGCCGAGCGCGACGACCCGGCGCGCTTCTTCTTCCTCGAGATGAACGCGCGCCTCCAGGTCGAGCACCCGGTGACCGAGGCCGTCACCGGCCTCGACCTGGTCGAGCTGCAGCTGCGCGTCGCGGCCGGCGAGCCGCTGGCGCTCGCGCAGGAGGACGTCTGCGTTCAGCGGCCACGCGGTCGAGGCGCGGCTCTACGCCGAGGACCCGGCGGCGGGCTTCCTGCCGTCGATGGGGCGGGTCGTCGCCTATCGCGAGCCGGTCGGCGTGCGCGTCGACTCGGGCATCGAGCGAGGGCGTCGAGGTCGGCACCGACTACGACCCGATGCTCGCCAAGGTGATCGCGCACGGGGTGGACCGGGCGGCGGCGCTGCAAGCGGTTGCGACGCGCGCTCGGCGACCTGGTCGTGCTCGGGCCAGCGACGAACGCTGCGTACCTGCGCGCATTGCTCGGCGCGCCCGGAGGTGCGCGCGGGCGAGCTCGACACCGGCCTGATCGAGCGCCTCGGGGACGAGGTCGCGCCGCCGCCGGCGGCGCCGGAGCTGGCCGCCGTGGCGCTTGCGGCGCTGACCGGCGCGTCTGTCTCCTCCGACGATCCGTGGGACGCATGCGACGGCTGGCGGCTCGGCGGCGAGCCGGCGTGGATCCGGACGCGGCTCGGCGAGGCCGATGTCGCGGTGCGCCGCCAGGCGAACGGCGACTGGGAGTGGGCGGGCGGCGCTTTTCGCCTCGACGGCTCGCTGCTCACGGTCGGCGGCGTCACGCGCGCGCTCGGGATCCACCACGATGGCGACGCGCTCTGGCTGTGCGACGGCGCGAGCGAGCCGCGGCGCTTCGCGCCTGCCAGCGCCGAGCGCGCGGCCCGCTGCCGCCGCGGGCGGCTCGCTGGAGGCGCCGATGCCGGGCGTCGTGATCCACGTGCGCGTCGCGGCCGGCGACGCGGTCGAGGAGGGCGACGTGCTGGTCGTGCTGGAGTCGATGAAGATGGAGCTGGCGATCGCAGAGCCCCGGCGCCGGCATCGTCGCCGACGTGCTCGCCGCCCCGGGCGACCACGTCGCGCGCGGCCAGATCCTTGTGGTGCTCGACGGAACAGGGGCGAGTTCCGGGTCTTCGGGACCCGAAAGTCGCACCTCATCCGAGGCGGTGGGGCGATGACGACGCTCGCGACGCATGCGCGGCCCGGGACGCCTGAGTTCGCCGCCAACGCTGCAGAGCACGGCGACTCGTCGCGGAGCTGCGCGAGCGCCTGGCGCGCGTGGCCGCGGGCGGCGGCGAGAAGGCGCGCGAGCGCCACACGGCGCGCGGCAAGCTGCTGCCGCGCGAGCGCGTCGACCGCCTGCGCGACCCCGGCAGCCCGTTCCTCGAGCTGGCGCCGCTCGCCGCCGAGGGCCTCTACGACGACGCCGCGCCGGGCGCCGGCATGATCGCCGGCGTCGGCGCGCGTGAACGGCCGCGAGGTCGTCGTCGTCGCCAACGACGCGACGGTCAAAGGCGGCACCTACTACCCGATGACGGTCAAGAAGCACCTGCGGGCGCAGGAGGTCGCGCTGCAGAACCGCCTGCCCTGCGTCTACCTCGTCGACTCCGGCGGCGCCTTCCTGCCGCTGCAGGACGAGGTCTTCCCCGACCGCGAGCACTTCGGCCGGATCTTCTTCAACCAGGCGACGATGTCGGCGCAGGGGATCCCGCAGATCGCCGCCGTGATGGGCTCCTGCACGGCCGGCGGCGCCTACGTGCCGGCGATGAGCGACGAGACGATCATCGTCCGCGACCAGGGGACGATCTTCCTCGGCGGCCCGCCGCTGGTGAAGGCGGCGACGGGCGAGGACGTGACCGCCGAGGAGCTCGGCGGCGGCGAGCTGCACGCGCGCACCTCGGGCGTCGTCGACCACCTCGCCGACGACGACGAGCACGCGCTTGCGAATCGTGCGCTCGATCGTCGCCACCCTCGGTGCCAAGCCGGTACGCCCTGGGCCACGCAGCCGGTCGAGCCGCCCGCGGTCGACCCGGACGCACGCTCTACGGCGCCGTCCCGCCCGACAGCCGCACGCCCTACGACCCGCGCGAGATCATCGCGCGGCTCGTCGACGGCAGCCGCTTCCACGAGTTCAAGGCCGAGTACGGCACGACCGTCGTGACCGGCTTCGCCCATCTCCACGGCCACCCGGTCGGGATCGTCGCCAACCACGGGATCCTCTTCTCCGAGAGCGCGCTGAAGGCGGCGCACTTCGTCGAGCTCTGCGACCAGCGCGGGATCCCGCTCGTCTTCCTGCAGAACATCTCCGGCTTCATGGTCGGGCGCGAGTACGAGGCCGGCGGGATCGCCAAGGACGGCGCGAAGATGGTCGCCGCCGTCTCGACCGCGCGCGTGCCGAAGCTGACGGTGATCGTCGGCGGCTCCTTCGGCGCCGGCAACTACGGCATGTGCGGGCGCGCCTACTCGCCCCGCTTCCTGTGGATGTGGCCGAACGCGCGCATCTCGGTGATGGGCGGCGAGCAGGCGGCGACGGTCATGACCGAGGTCGGCCAGCCGGAGGTCGGCGCGCAGCTGCGCGAGCAGTACGAGCGCCAGGGGCATCCCTACTACGCGACCGCGCGCCTGTGGGACGACGGCGTGATCGACCCGCTCGACACGCGCCGCGTGCTCGGCCTCGCGCTCGGCGCCTGCGCGAACGCGCCGCTGGCGCCGCGCGCGGCGCCCGTCTTCCGCATGTAGCGACTCCTGCGATAGGGGGTGGACGTCCAGCGATAGGAGGTGGACGCCCCGACGGCGCGATGCGAACGTGCGTTCGACTGTGGTCCTCTGCACGCTCTTCCCGCGCTTCCAGCTCGTCGTCGCCGCCGGCGGCCGCGAGCAGCTGCTCGGCGCGCCCGCGGCGCTGGCGCCCGAGCCGGGGCGCGAGGCCTGCGTGGGAGAGGTCTCGCTCGCTGCGGAGGCGGCCGGCGTGCGCGCCGGGATGGCGCTCGGCGAGGCGCTCGCGCGCTGCCCCGCGCTCGCGCTCGTGCCGCCCGACCCGGCGGGCGTCGCCGACCGCTGGGAGCGCCTGCTCGTGCGGCTGGAGTCGATCGGCGCGGCGGTCGAGCCCGAGCGCCCGGGGCTCGCCTGCTTCGAGGCGCAGGGGCTCGTGCGCCTGCACGGCGGCACGCTCGCGCACGTGATCCGCGCGACGCTCGCGGCGCTGCGCCAGCCGGCGCGGATCGGCGCCGGTCCCTCGCGCTTCTGCGCGCTGGCGGCCGCCACGCGCGCCCGCTCGCGCCGTCCCGAGGTCGTGCAGGGCGAGGCCGCCGCCTACCTTGCGCCGCTGCCCGTCGCGCTGCTGCGCGGGCGGCGCGAGACGGCGGCGCTGCCCGCCGCGCTGGAGCGGCTGGGGATCGCGACGCTCGGCCAGCTCGCGGCGCTGGGGCGCGCGGCCGTCGCCGACCGCCTCGGCGCGCCGGGCCTGCTCGCGCAGGAGCTGGCGCAGGGACGCGACGGCGCGCTCGCGCCGCGCGAGGCGCCCGAGCGCCTCGCCGAGCAGCTGGAGCTGCCGGAGGCGCTCTCCGGCCAGCAGCTCGACCGCGCACTGGGCCTGTTGATCGACCGCCTGCTCGCGCGCCACGAGCGGCGCGGGCGCACGCTGCGCGCGGTCGTGCTGGCCGCCGCGCTCGTCGAGGGCGGCACCTGGCGCGAGCAGGTGACGTTCCGCGAGGCGCTCGCCGACCCCGTGCGGATGCGTCTCGCGCTGACGCCGCGGCTGGCCGCGCTGCCGGCTCCCGCCGAGCGCATGCAGCTCGCCGTCGAGCGCTTCGGGCCGCCGGCGAGCGACCAGCGCTCGCTGCTGGACGAGGCCGAGCTGGCGCGCCGCATGCGCCTGCGCGAGGCGGTCGAGCAGGCGCGCGCGGCGGCCGGGCCGGACGCCGCCTTGCGCGTGCTCGCGGTCGATCCCGACTCGCGCGTGCCCGAGCGGCGCGTCGTGCTGACGCCCTACGAATGAGCCGCTCGCCGCTCGTGCGCCGGCCGCGGCTGGCGAGCCCCCGCAGCGTGCGCGTGCGCGCCGACGCCGCGAGCGGGCGTCCGCTCACGGTCGAGCAGCGCAGCGTCGAGGCCGTGCGCGAGTCGTGGCTCGTCGAGGATCGTTGGTGGAACGGTGCGCCCGTGCGCCGTCGCTACTGGGAGGTCGTGACGAGCTGCGGACGCAACCTCGTCGTCTTCCACGACCTGCGCGAGGGGCGGTGGTTCACGCAGCTGGGATGAGCGCCTTTCCACCTTCAGGCGGTGGCCGAGCAGGCGCGCCAGTGCGAACATGCGTTCGTGTCCTACGTCGAGCTGCACGCGCACTCCGCCTTCTCCTTCCTCGACGGCGCCTCGCTCCCCGGCGAGCTGGCGGTCGCAGCCGCGGAGCTGGGCTACGAGGCGCTCGCGCTGACCGACCACGACAACCTCTGCGGCGCGATGGAGCTGGCCCAGGCGGCGAAGCCGCTCGGCCTGCGCGCCCTGCACGGCGCCGAGCTGACGCTCGACGACGGCCGCCACCTGACGCTGCTCGTGGAGGACGAGCGCGGGTGGCGCAACCTCTGCCGGCTCGTCACGTGCGCGCACGCGCGCACACGGGGGGACGACGAGCCGCAGCCCCGCGCCGAGGGGAAGCCGGGAGCGGGTGGGGGACCCGCTCCCGGCGCGCGGAGTCGGCGTCCACGGGCGGCCGCCCAGCCACAGGTCGCGCTCGCGCAGGTGCTCGCGCACGCGCAGGGGCTCGTCTGCCTCAGCGGCTGCGCAGCGCGCGGGCTGCACGACGAGCCGTCGCTGCGCGCGCTGCGCGAGGCGTTCGGGCGCGAGCGCCTGCGCGTCGAGCTGCAGCGCCCCTACCTGCGCGAGGACCGCGCGCGCAACCGCCGTCTGGGGGCGCTCGCGCGCACGCTCGAGCTGCGCTGCGTCGCGACCGGCAACGTCCACGCGCACGCACGAGCGCGCGCGCCGCTGCAGGACGCGCTCGTGGCGGTGCGCCACCACACGACGCTCGACGCCTCCGAGCCGCAGCGGCGCGGCAACTTCAGCCACGTGCTCGCCGCCCCGGCGGCGATGGCGGCGCGCTTCGCGGCCGACCATCCCGACGCCGTCGCGGAGACGCTGCGCCTCGCCGACACGCTGCGCTTCGACCTCTGCGAGGGCCTCGGCTACCGCTATCCAGGCGAAGAGGACGCGCACGCCGACCGCACGCTCGCGCAGGCCTGCGACGCCCGCTTCGAGCAGCGCTACCCGCCCGGCCACCGCCTGCGCGAGCAGGCGCGGGCGCGCCTGGAGGAGGAGCTGCGGATCATCGCCGCGCTGCGGCTGGCCGGCTTCTTCCTGCTGCACCAGGACATCCTCGAGCTGGCGCGCGAGGTCGCGCTGGAGGTGCGCGGTGCGCAGACGGCGCGCGCGCTGCTGCCGCCCGGGCGCGGGCGCGGCTCCTCCGTCTCCTCGATCGTCTGCTACCTGACCGGCCTCTCGCACGTCGACCCCGTCGCCAACGAGCTCTTCATCGGCCGCTTCCTCAACGACGAGCTGACGGCGCTGCCGGACATCGACATCGACTTTCCGCGCGACGTGCGGGCGGCGCTGATCCCGCGCATCCACGCGCGCTACGGCCATGACCGCTCTGCCCTCGTTGCGGCCTTTCCGACCTACCGCGCGCGTGGTGCCATTCGTGAGCTGGGCAAGGCGCTGGGGCTGCCGCCGGGGGAGATCGAGCGCGTCGCGCGCGGCTCGGAGGGCTGGTCGGCGCGCGACGTCGCCCACGACGTCGCCGCCGCGCTCGGCGAGCAGCGGCTCGCGAACGGCCGCTGGGCCTGGCTCGCGCGCCTGGCCGAAGAGGCGCACGGGCTGCCGCGCCACCTCTCCCAGCACCCGGGCGGGATGGTCGTCGCGACGCGCCCGCTGATCGACTGCTGCCCGATCGTGCCGGCGGCGATGGCGGGGCGTCAGATGGTCCAGTGGGACAAGGACTCGTGCGCCGACGCGGGCTTCCTGAAGATCGACCTGCTCGGGCTGGGAATGCTGTCGGCGGTCGAGCGTGCGGTGGAGGACATCGCGCGCCTGCGCGGGCAGCGCATCGACCTCTCGCGCATCCCCTACGACGACGCCGAGACGTTCGGGGCGATCCAGCGCGCCGAGACGACCGGCGTCTTCCAGATCGAGAGCCGCGCGCAGATGGCCTCGCTGCTGCGCACGCGTCCCGCGACGCTGCAGGAGCTCACGATCCAGGTCGCGATCGTGCGGCCCGGGCCGATCCAGGGCGGCGCGGTCAACCCCTACATCGAACGGCTCCAGCGGCTGCGCGTCGATCCGAGCTTTGAGGTTCCCTACGCGCATGCCTCGCTCGTCGAGCCGCTGCGCGAGACGCTCGGCACGATCATCTTCCAGGACCAGGTGATCGAGGTCGCGATGGCGTTCGCCGGCTTCTCCGCGGGCCAGGCGGAGGGGCTGCGGCGGGCGATGAGCCGCAAGCGCTCAGAGGCCGCGATCGAGGCGCACCACCGCGCGTTCGTGGCGGGCGCGGTCGCGACCCACCGCGTCACGGAGCAGTTGGCCGAGCAGGTCTTCGCGATGGTGCGGGGCTTCTCCGGCTTCGGCTTCCCGAAGGCGCACGGGGCCGCGTTCGGGCTGCTCGCCTACCAGTCGACGTGGCTGCGCGTGCACTACGCGCCGGAGCTGCTGTGCGCGCTGCTGAACGAGCAGCCGATGGGCTTCTACCCGCCCGACGCGCTCGTGCACGAGGCGCAGCGGCGGGGGATCGAGGTGCTCGCGCCGGACGTGAACGCGAGCGAGCTGGAGTGCAGCGTCGAGTGCGTAGAGCCCGCGTGCGTGCGGATCGGGCTCGGCTACGTGCGCGGCGTGCAGGCGGTCGACGCGGAGGCGCTCGTCGCGGCGCGCGCGGCTGGCGGGCCGTTCGCCGACCTCGGCGAGCTGGCCGCGCGGGCGGGCGCCGGACGTGCTGCCCTGGAGCTGCTCGCATGGGCGGGCGCCTGCGACGCGCTCGCCCACGGCGACCGCCGGGTCGCGCTGTGGCGTCTCGGCGTCGCCACGCCGGGACGCCGATTGCGGCAGGGCACGCAGCTCGCGCTCGCGCTTGACCTGCCCGACGCGCCCGCGCTGCCGGCGCTCGGCGACTGGGAGGCGATGCTCGCCGACTACGACGCGACCGGGCTGACCGCGCGCACCCACCCGCTCGCGCTCGTGCGCGCGCGGCTGCCGCGCGGGACGCTCGCCAGCAGCGAGCTGCCGCGCGTGGCGCACGGCACGCGCGTGCGCGTCGGCGGCCTCGTCGTCGCGCGCCAGCGGCCCGGGACCGCGAGCGGGATCGTCTTCATGCTGATCGAGGACGAGCACGGCACCGTCAACCTCGTCGTGCGCCCCGAGCTGTACGAGCGCAGCCGCCTGACGGTCCGCAGCGAGCCGCTCGTGCTCGCGGAAGGGCGCTTGGAGCGTCATCCCGCCGCCGGCGGCGGGATCAACCTGCTGGTCGAGCGGATC
Organism: uncultured Actinomycetes bacterium; assembly: GCA_963746145.1. Lineage (GTDB taxonomy): Bacteria > Actinomycetota > Thermoleophilia > Solirubrobacterales > Solirubrobacteraceae > Conexibacter. The sequence continues at coordinate 2,361,666 of CAVVAC010000003.1, read as the reverse complement.
GTGCCGCTGGAACTGCCGGAGGCGCTCGCGCCGGTCGCGGAGCTGCCCGCGCCGCCTGCCGAGGAGGCCCGCGTGGAGGACTTCCGCGCCGTCGCGCCGGCCGTCATGAGCTTCGCGCAGGGGCGGCGGCGCTAGCCGCCGCGTGGTTCGCGCTTCCTTCCGTGGTCCCGCCGGGGTAGGGTTCCGCCCGATGCTGGCCACTGTCGCGTTTCTCGCGTTCTGGATCGTCCTCGGGCTGACGCTGTTCTTCGTCGCCTCGCGCGGCGGGCCGCGCGGTGCGCGGGCGACGTTGCAGTCGCAGACGCGCAGCAGCCGGCGCACCGCCTCGCTCGTCTTCGCGGTCTTCTACCTGGGGGTCGGCATCGCCGTCCCGATCGCGATCCTGCTCGGCAACCACGACAGCGCGAGCGCGCGCGTCAACGGCGCCTCGATCCACCTGAGCGCGCAGGAGCGCCACGGGCGCGAGATCTTCGGCGCCCGCTGCGCGAGCTGCCACACGCTGCTCGCGGCCCACGCCGAGGGCAAGGTCGGGCCGAACCTCGATCAGCTCAAGCCGCCGAAGGCGCTCGTGCTCGACGCGCTCGCGAAGGGCCGCCAGCGCGGCGCCGGCACGATGCCCGCCGATCTCGTGCAGGGGCCGGACGCCGCCGCAGTCGCGGCCTTCGTCGCGGCCGTCGCCGGGCACTGAGCCCGCCAAGTTCCGCCGCCGGCGGGCGTAGCATCGCACCCGATGCACGCAGGCGGCTGTTACGATCCCTCGCGTCATACGACCGCTGAGTTCCCGCACGCGTGCGGGAAGCGGGGGACCCAAGCGGGCCGCGACGGTGCGGTCCGACGGGGCGAATCGTGGAGTTCCGCGTAGCGCCGCTCTTTCGGCGCGAGCCCGACAGCTAACCCCGTAAGCACGAGGAAGAGGACGACCGTCGATGCCATCCGCAGAGGCCCCGTCGCGCCGGGCAACAGCAGACCGTCAGCCGGGCGAGCGCCGCACGATCGTGATCCGCGGTCAGGTCCCGGCGCCTCCCGTCCCGCGTACCGCCGCACGCCGTGGCCGTCCGCGCCGCGCCAGCGAGCGGATCGCCGGCACGCGCCCTGATCGCGCTGCCCTGTGGGCGGTGCTGATGGGGGTCTTCCTGATCGCCGTCGCAATCCTCTCAGCGCACGCCTGACGGCGCCGGCATACCGCCAGGCGGCGTCATCGCCGGTTCACGTGCGATGCACGTTTCACCGGCTGCTTCCTTGCCTGACGGGCGCCGGCATCCGTCAGTCGCGCGCTGAACGCAGCGCCCACTGAGCCGGCGTTTACCTCCCGCTCGTATAAGGGTTGACCCCCTTGTGCGAGACGCGCACGAGACCTACGCTTACGAAAGGTAAGCTTATAGCTCGGGTGACGCCATGAAGACTCCGATGAGCCGGTTCCAGATCCACGACGACCTGACCGCCCCCGAGGGCTCGGTGCCCGTCCTGCGCGGCGCGCTCGCGACCGGCGGGCAGCTGCCCAACGTGCTCGGCGCGATCGCCGGCTCGCCGGCGGCGCTGCGTGGCTACGCGCGCTTTCGCTCCGAGCTGCGCCACGGCCATCTCGGGCCCGCCACGCTCGAACGGATCGCGCTCGCGGTCGCCGAGCACTATCGCTCGGAGCCCGGGATCGCACTGCACTCGCGCACGGCGCGGGCGACCGGGCTGGGCCTCGATGAGGTCGCGCTGGCGCGGGAGTTCAGCTCCAAGGACGTGCGCGAGGCGGCGCTGCTGCGCTACCTGCAGCCGCTCGTGACGAACGAGGGCCCGCCGGCCCAGCACCTGCACGAGACCGCGCGCGAGGCCGGCTGGGACGACGAGCAGCTGCTGGAGGCGATCGCGACCGTCTCGCTCGAGGCCTTCACGGCGATGGTGAACGTCGCCGGCGACGTGCCCGTCGATGGCTCCCGCGAGGCCTCTCGCAGTCTGCGCGCCGCCTGAGATGTCCGGCGCCCCCGGCTGCTGCCCGCGCTACCACGAGGCGATCGAGCTGCTGGGCAAGCGCTGGACGGGCGCGATCGTGCGCGTGCTGATGCAGCGCTCGCCGCTGCGCTTCTCGGAGGTCGCGGCGGCCGTCCCGCAGCTGTCGGACCGGCTGCTGGCCGAGCGCATGCGGGAGCTGGAGGCGCGCGGGCTGGTCGTGCGCACGGTGCTCGCCGAGCGCCCGCTGCGGGTCGAGTACGCGCTCTCCGAGATGGGGCGCGAGCTGGCGCCCGCGCTCGACGCGCTGGAGGCCTGGGCGCAGCGCTGGCTGGGCGAGCGCGCCGGCGACGACGCCGGCGCGGCCGTCGTCTAAGGTCCCTGGCCCGTCGCCACGCCGACCGACCCGGGAGCATCGCCATGGAGGACGCACCGCTGAGCGCAGACGAGGTCATGCGGCTCGCGCAGGAGCGCGACATCCGCTTCATCCGCCTCTGGTTCACCGACATCCTCGGCCAGCTGAAGTCGTTCTCGATCAACAGCAGCGAGCTGGCGGACGCGTTCGAGGGCGGGATGGGCTTCGACGGCTCCTCGATCACCGGCTTCAACGCGATCGAGGAGTCCGACATGGTCGCGCTGCCCGATCCGTCGACCTTCTCGGTGCTGCCCTGGCGTCCGACCGAGGACGGCGTCGCGCGCATGTTCTGCGACGTCCAGACGCCCGAGCGCACGCCCTACGAGGGCGATCCGCGCCACGTGCTGCGCCGCGCGCTCGAGCGCGCGCAGGCGATGGGCTTCGCGGACTTCATGGTCGGCCCGGAGCTGGAGTACTTCTACTTCCGCGACCAGAACACGCCCGAGCCGCTGGACCGCGGCGGCTACTTCGACCTCACGACGCTCGACGCCGGCTCCGACCTGCGGCGCGAGACGGTGCTGGCGCTTGAGCAGCTCGGCATCCACGTCGAGTACAGCCACCACGAGGTCGGGCCCTCCCAGCACGAGATCGACATGCGCTACGCGCCCGCGCTGAAGATGGCCGACGACTGCATGACGTACCGCCTTACCGTCAAGGAGCTGGCGATGAAGTACGGCCACCACGCGACGTTCATGCCCAAGCCGCTGTTCGGCGAGAACGGCTCCGGGATGCACACGCACCAGTCGCTCTTCCGCGACGGCAGGAACGCCTTCTTCGACGCCGAGGACCCGTACTACCTGTCCGACGTCGGCAAGGCCTTCATCGCCGGCCAGCTGCGCCACGCGCGCGAGATCAGCTCGATCTTCGCCCAGTGGGTGAACTCCTACAAGCGGCTCGTGCCCGGCTACGAGGCGCCCGTCTACGTGGCGTGGTCGCGGCGCAACCGCTCCGCGCTCGTGCGCGTCCCGCTCTACCACCCGGGCAAGGAGCAGGCGACGCGGATGGAGCTGCGCTGCCCCGACTCGGCATGCAACCCCTACCTGACGTTCGCGGCGCTGCTGCAGGCGGGCCTGGAGGGCGTCGAGCACGGCTACGAGCTGCCCGAGCCGATGGAGAAGAACCTCTACCACCTCGCGCCCGACGAGCGCCGCCGCCTCGGCATCGAGCAGCTGCCGGCCACGCTCGGCGAGGCGATCGAGCTGACGGCCGAGTCCGAGCTGGTCCTGCGCACGCTCGGCGAGCACATGTTCAACCGCTTCGTCGAGATCAAGCGCCAGGAGTGGGACGACTATCGCGTCCAAGTGACCGCCTGGGAGCTGGAACGCTATTTGCCAGTCCTCTAGCGGGCGGCGCCGGCATCCCGCCAGGCAGCGTCCTCGCCTGCTCGCGTACGAAGTACGCCACGCAGGCTGCGTCCTCCCCTGGCGGGCGCCGGCATCCGCCTTGCGTTGACGGATTCGGGTCAGTCGCGCGCGAGCGCGCTGCGTGCCGCGTCGAGCAACTGCTCACGCCGCGTCAGCTTGACGCGGGGGCGGCCCTGGGCTTCGCCGGCGGCCTTCTCGGCGGCGTCGATCGCCTGCCAGTGCTCGTAGTGGAGGTGATCTTCGAGCAGGGCGAGGATCGCGTCGGGGTCCTCGACGGCCGGTGTGGGGAGCTTGCCGGCGGCGGCGTCGGCAAGCAGCGAGTCGACGGTCTCCTGGCTGTCCTTCTTGTTCGTGCCGATGATGCCGCTGGGGCCGCGCTTGATCCAGCCCGAGACGTACTCGCCCGGGCGCTGCGCGCCGCCCGGCGCGTCCAGCACGCGGCCGTGGTCGTTGGGGATCGTCGCGCTGCGCTCGTCGAACGGGACGCCGGGGATCGGGATCCCGCGGTAGCCGACCGAGCGGAACACGAGCTGGCAGGGGATCGTCTCCTCCGACTCGGTGACGACCGCGCGCAGGCTGCCGTCCTGCTGCTCGACCAGCTCGGTGCGCCCGACGCGCACGCCCTCGACGCGCTCGCTCCCGACGATCTCCAGCGGCGAGGCGAAGAAGCGCAGGACGATCCGGCGCGCGTGGCCGTGCGGCTCGCTCGCCGCGTAGCCGCGCAGGATCTCGACTTTCTTCTTGGTCGCGTTGTCGGCCTCCTGCACCATCCGCTCGCTGGCGGGGTCGAGCTCAGTGTCGCCGGGATCGACGATCACGTCGGCCTCGGCCAGCTCCGACAGCTCGATCAGCTCGGGCGTCGTGAAGGCGGCCTGCGCGGGGCCGCGGCGGCCGAGCACGACGACCTCCTCGATGGACGACGCGTCGAGCGCCTCGAGCGCGTGGTCGGCGACGTCGGTCGCCGCGAGCGTCGCGCGCGGCAGCGCGAGCATGCGCGCGACGTCGAGCGCGACGTTGCCGTTGCCGACGACGACCGCGGTGCTCGCGCTCAGGTCGAACTCGGCGTCGCAGAAGTCCGGGTGGCCGTTGTACCAGGCGACGAACTCGGTCGAGGAGTGGCTGCCGGGCAGCTCCTCGCCGGGGATCCCGAGGCGGCGGTCGCCGGAGGCGCCGAAGGCGTAGATGACCGCGTGGTAGTGGGCGCGCAGCTCCTCCGCGGAGACGTCGCTGCCGACCTCGACGTGGCCGAAGAAGCGGAAGCCCTCCTTCGCGGCCGTCTTCTCGTAGCGGCGCGTGACCGCCTTGATGTTCGGATGGTCGGGCGCGACGCCCGCGCGCACGAGCCCGAACGGGGTCGCGAGGCGCTCGAACATGTCGACGCGGACCTCGACGTCCTTCGCGCCAAGCAGCTGCTCGGCGGCGTAGAAGCCGGCCGGCCCGGAGCCGACGATCGCGACGCGCAGGGGAGAGGACATGGCCGAAAGGGTAGCCGGCGGCTCAGCTCAACAGCGCTGCGAGCGCGTCCGGCTCGGTCACCGGCGCGCGGCACGCGAAGCGCTCGCAGACATACGCCGTCGCCAGGCCGTCGAGCGCCGTGCGCTGCTCCAGCAGCGGCACGCTGCCGTCGTCGGCGCCGCCCGCGAGCACCAGATGCGGGCGCAGCCGGGCTCGTACGACGCGCAGCAGCGGCGCCGGATCGGCCCCGACGATCGCGACCTCGTGCACCTCGGCCTGCTCGAAGTCGAGCGCCTGGAGCAGGTGCGCGAACGCGCTCGGATGCGTGGCGGCGAGCGGGTGCAGCAGCGCGATCACGCCGCGCGCCTGCTGCTCGTAGCCGTCCTCGCCCGTCAGGCGCGCGAGTCGCAGCAGCGCAAGCGCCATCGCCGACTGACCGGAGGGGATCGGCGTGTCGTCGAGGTCCTTGCGGCGCGTCACGAGCTGCTCGTGGTCGTCGGCGGTCGAGAAGAAGCCGCCGCGCTCGGCGTCGCCGAAGTGGGCGATCGTGACGTCGGCGAGCGTGCGCGCGGCGCGGAACCAACGGGCGTCGAACGTCGCCTCGTAGAGCGTCAGCAGCGCCGCGAGCATGTACGCATGGTCCTCGAGATAGCCGGCGAGGTGGGCGCGACCGTCCTTCCAGGTGCGCAGCAGGCGGCCGTCCTCGCGTTGCAGCTCGCGCACGACGAACTCCGCACACGACACCGCCGCGTCGAGGTAGTCGGCGCGCTCGAGCACCGCGCCGGCGTCCGCGAGCGCGGCGATCGCGAGCGCGTTCCAGGACGTCAGGCGCTTGTCGTCGAGCCCCGGTCGCACCCGCTGCGCGCGGGCGGCGAGCAGCCGGCGGCGGATCGCCTCCAGCTCGGGCGGGTCCGCGTCGGCCGTGCGCACGAGCACGTTGACGCCCTCGAAGTTGCCGGCCTCGCTCACGCCGAAGTGCGCGATCGCGACGTCCGCGAGCGCGTCGTCGGCGAGCGCCTCGCGCAGCTGCTCGGTCGACCACACGTAGTAGCGGCCCTCGACGCCCTCCGAGTCGGCGTCGAGCGCGGAGGCGAAGCCACCCTCGGGCCCGCGCAGCTCGGCCAGCGCCCAGTCGAGCGTCTCGCAGCAGACCTGGCGCAGCAGCGGCTCCCCGCTCACCTGCCAGCCGTGCAGGTAGGCGCGCGCCAGCAGCGCGTTGTCGTAGAGCATCTTCTCGAAGTGCGGCACGACCCAGGCGGCGTCGACCGAATAGCGCGCGAAGCCGCCGCCGAGCTGGTCGTAGATGCCGCCGCGCGCCATCGCGCGCAGTGCGTCGAGCGCCATGTCGGGCTGCTCGCGCGCGAGCAGCAGCTCGATGGCGGATGCCTGCGGGAACTTCGGCGCGCCGCCGAAGCCGCCGTGCACGGGATCGGCGCTGCGCTGGATCGCGTCGACCGCGTCGTCCAGCAGCCCTGGGTCGGCCATCGTCGCCGACGGCTCGATCAGCGCCGCCGCGCCGAGGTGGGCGACCATGTGCTCGCCCTGCCGCTCCAGCTCGCCGCGCCGCTGCGTCCACGTCTCGACGATCGCCTCCAGCAGCTGGCGCCAGCTCGGCAGGCCGTGGCGCGGCTGCGGCGGGAAGTACGTGCCCGCGTAGAACGGCACCTGGTCGGGCGTCGCGAACGCGTTCAGCGGCCAGCCGCCGCGGCCGGTGATGGCCTGCACCGCGTCCATGTAGATCGCGTCGACGTCGGGCCGCTCCTCGCGGTCGACCTTGATGCACACGAAGTGCTCGTTCATGTAAGCGGCGACGTCCGCGTCCTCGAACGACTCGTGCTCCATCACGTGGCACCAGTGGCAGGCCGAGTAGCCGATCGAGACGAGCAGCGGGACGTCGCGCTCGCGCGCCTGCGCGAGCGCATCCGGCCCCCACGGCTGCCACGCGACCGGGTTGTCCTTGTGCTGGAGCAGGTACGGCGAGTTCTCGTGCGCGAGCGCATTGGGCATCGCCGTGAGGCTACCCAGGCCGTGTCCGCGCTACCGTGCTCGGCCATGCCCGATCATCGCGAGTCCGTCACGGCCCCCGGCGCCCCCGCCGCGGTCGGCCCCTACGTCCACGCCGTCCGCGCCGGCGGCCTGCTGTTCTGCTCCGGCCAGATCCCGCTGCATCCCGCGACCGGCGAGATCGTCGGCGCGACCGCCGCCGAGCAGGCCGGGCGCTGCCTCGAGAACCTGCACGCCGTCTGCGCTGCCGCCGGCGCGAGCCTCGGCGACGCGGTCAAGATCACCGTCTACCTGCGCGACATGGGCGACTTCGCCTCCGTCAACGAGGTCTACGCGTCGTTCTTCGAGTCCGATCCGCCGGCGCGCGTGGCGTTCGCCGTCGCCGGCCTGCCACGCGACGCGCTGGTGGAGCTCGACGCGGTCGTCGCGCTGCCGGGCTGAGCTACTGCAGCCCCTCGCGCGCCTCGCGCACGAGCGTGACGGCCTCGGGGAAGACGACCGCCATCACGCTGCGGATCTGCTGCGCCTGCTCCTCGGTCGTGCCCTGAATGTTGACGCGGTTGATCGCCGCCACCGTCAGGTCGACCGCCAGCTTGATCGCGTTGTCGGCCCACGCGAGCCGCTGGGCGCCCTGCATGTTCTCCGCGAGCTCGGCCATCCGCCGTTGCAACTCGTCCGGGTCGCCGAACAGCTCTCCGAAACCCTCCATGAAGCCGATGGTAGCGCGGTCAGGCGGCGACGTCGGATCGGCGCCGCGCGCGCGCGGCTTCCACGAGCGCGCCGATCAGGCGGCTGCGCACGTCGGCCTCCGGGTGCCACTGGACCCCGAGCACGAAGCTCGCGCCCGGCAGCTCGAGCGCCTCGGGCAGCTCGTCGAGCGTCGCGCGACCGCTCACGACGAGGCCCGCGCCGATCCGCTCGACGCCCTGATGGTGGTGGGACTTCGTCGCATGCAGCAGCTCACCCGCCGCCCGGGCCGCGAGCGAGCCGGGCACGAGCTCCACGTCGTGGTCGGCGCCGTCGAAGGAGCCGAGCACGCGGCGATGGTCGGCGTGGCCGCGCGAGTCGGGCAGGTGCTGGTCGAGCGTCCCGCCGAGCGCGACGTTGAGCAGCTGCATGCCGCGGCAGATCCCCAGCAGCGGCAGCCCGCGCGCGACCGCGCGGCGCGTGAGCGCGATCTCGAAGGCGTCGCGCTCGGGCACGGTCCCGCTCGTCTCGGGATGTGGCTCGGCGCCATAGGACGAAGGGTCGATGTCGGCGCCGCCGGCCAGCATCAGGCCGTCGAGCAGGTCGAGCGCCTCGTCGGGTTCGGCCGTCAGGGCGGGGTCGGGCGCGAGCATCAGCGCCATCCCGCCGGCGCGGTGGACCGCCTCGAGGTAGTTGACCGGCAGCAGCGCGGCCCGCTGGTCCCAGACGCTCCAGCGAGCGCGCTCGATCGCCGTGCAGATGCCGATCACGGGGCGTCGGGACATGCCAGGCAGCGTAGCCGCTGGCAATCGTGACGCCTGCGTCACCTTTCCGGTAGCGTCCGCCGGGATGGATTCGGGCGCCCGTCAGTTCGACGTCGACTGGCTCGTGATCGGTTCGGGCTTCGGTGGCAGCGTCTCCGCGCTGCGGCTCGCCGAGAAGGGCTACCGCGTCGGCGTGCTCGAGTGCGGCCGGCGCTTCACGGACGACGACTACGCGAAGTCCACCTGGGACCTCAAGCGCTACTTCTGGGCGCCGCGCCTCGGCATGCGGGGGATCATGCGGCTCTCGACGTTCAAGGACATCACGGTCGTCAGCGGCTGCGGCGTCGGCGGCGGCAGCCTCGGGTACGCGAACACGCTCTACGTCCCGCCCTCGGACTTCTTCGCCGACGAGCAGTGGAGCGGCCTCGAGGACTGGGAGGCGGCGCTCGCGCCGCACTACGCTGAGGCGCAGCGGATGCTGGGCGTCGTCGTCCACGACAACGACGACCCGGCCGACCAGCTGCTGCGCGAGCTGGGGGAGGAGCTGGGCGTTGGCGACACCTACCGCAAGACGCCCGTCGGGGTCTTCCTCGGCGAGCCCGGCAAGACCGTTTCCGATCCTTATTTCGGCGGCGAGGGACCCGACCGCACGGGCTGCATGCAGTGCGGGCGCTGCATGGTCGGCTGCCCGCACGGCGCGAAGAACACGCTCGTGAAGAACTACCTGTGGCTGGCCGAGCGCCGCGGCGCCGTCGTGACGCCGGATCGCACGGTCACCGACATCCGCCCGCTCGGAGCGCCCGACGGCAGCGACGGCTATGCGGTCACGAGCGAGCGCTCGGGCCTGTGGCGCGGGCGCGACGTGCAGACGGTGCGAGCGCGTGGGGTCGTCGTGGCGGCGGGTGCGCTCGGCACCAACAAACTGTTGCAGCGCTGCCGCCTGGGCGGCTCGCTGCCGAGCGTCTCCTCGCGCCTCGGCGAGCTGGTGCGCACGAACAGCGAGGCGATCCTCGCCGTCACGGTGCCGGAGGACTACCCGCAGGACCTGACGCGCCGGCTCGCGATCACGTCCTCGATCTACCCGGATCCGCACACGCACATCGAGACGGTCACCTACGGCCAGGCGGGCGACTCGATGAGCACGCTTTACACGCTGCTCGTCGGGGACGGCACGCGCGTGACGCGGCCGCTGAAGCTGGTGGGGGAGATCCTCCGTCACCCGGTGCGGTTCGCGAAGGTGCTGCGGCCGAAGGGCTGGTCGCGGCGCACGATCATCGTGCTGGTGATGCAGACGCTCGACAATGCGATCGCGCTGCGGCCGAAGCTGACGCGCTCGGGCGACGTGCGCCTGCAGACCGAGCAGGACCCGCTGAAGCCGAACCCGACGTTCATCCCGGTCGCCAACGAGGCGGCCGCGTGGCTCGCGCAGCGCACCGGCGGGATCGCGCAGAGCTCCGTCACCGAGGCGCTCTTCAACGTCCCCTCGACGGCGCACATCCTCGGCGGGGCGGTGATCGCGGCCGATCGCGAGCACGGCGTCGTCGACGCCCGCCAGCGCGTCTTCGGCTACGAGAACCTGCTGGTGTGCGACGGCGCCGCGGTGCCTGCGAACGTCGGCGTCAACCCGAGCCTCACGATCACCGCGCTCGCCGAGCACGCGATGAGCCACGTCCCGCCGGTCGGCATGTCCGACCTCGCGGCGCCCGCCGCGGCCGAGCCGCCACTCGCGGCCGACGTCGTCTGAGCGCGCTTCGGCGCAGTCCGCGCGTCGTCTGTGCGAGACCGCCCCCTAGCCTCGGGCGCTCGTGCCCGAGCCGCTCGCCCACGTCTACGACCTCGCGCTGCGCGCGCTCGACGAGCAGGAGCGCCGCGTCGCCCAGCTGCACGCGCGCCTCACGCCGGTGCTGGCGGGAGGCGGCGTCGGCATCACGCTGCTCACAAGGCCGGCGTTCGCGGGCTCGCATCCCGACGGCGTCGCCGAGGTCGCGACGGCCGCGATCGGCCTGCTGGGGATCGCGGTCGCCACCGGCGCGGCCGTCTACCTCCTGCTCGCCGAGCGGCTGTCGTTCGCGCCGGAGCCGCTGTCCGCGACCGAGGTGGCCTGGCGCCAGGACTTCTTCCCCGCGATGGTCGTGCTGCTGGACGAGCGGCGCGTGCGGAATCTCGTGGGCATCAAGCGCTTGCAAGCCGCATTCACAGTGATGGTGTGCGGAATGCTGGTTGGAGTGTGTGGACTCGCCGTCGCTGTCGCCTTAGCCTGAAACGCATGGTCCGCTCCCCGCTTCGCGACATCCCTCCGTTCGACAAGGCTCCGCCTCCTGGGACGCTTGAGTTCATCCCCTACATCTGGGGTCCGCTCCCGTACATGCGGCACCTGCGTGCGAAGCGGGCCGAGCGGCGGCAGCGCCGCCGTGAGCTGCGCGCTGCGCGCCGGCGGGGGCGCGCCTCCGCCGGCCGCTAGCCCTGCTCGCGCAGGAGCGCCCGACGGATCTTGCCGCTCGCGGTCTTCGGCAGCTCGTCGGCGAAGTCGATGCGGCGGGGGTACTTGTAGGGCGCGGTCTCGGTCTTGACGTGCTCCTGCAGCTCGCGCGCGAGCGCGTCGTCGGGCGCGTGGCCGTCGCGCAGCACGACGACCGCGCGCACGATCGCGCCGCGCTCCTCGTCGGGCGCCGCCACGACCGCGGCCTCGGCGACGGCGGGGTGCGCGACCAGCGCGGACTCGACCTCGAACGGGCCGATCCGGTACCCGGCGGAGATGATCACGTCGTCGGTGCGGCCCTCGAAGAAGAGGAAGCCGTCGGCGTCCTCGCGCACGCGGTCGCCCGTGCGCCAGGGCGTGCTGCGGTCGTGCGCCGGCTCGCCGAGATAGCCGAGGAAGAACGTCGGCACGCTCGCCGGATCGGCGACCAGCTCGCCGTCCTCCACGCGCAGCGACACACCCGGCAGCGCGCGGCCCATCGAACCCGGCCGGATCGGCTCGTGCAGCGGGGCACCCGTCAACTGGCCGGTCTCCGTCTGTCCGTAGCCGTCGCGGATCCCCAGGCCGGTCGCCTCGCGCCAGACGCGCAGCACCTCCGGGTTCAGCGCCTCGCCCGCCGCCACCAGCCCGCGCAGCGCCGGGAAGCGCCGCAACTGCGCGCGCTTGGCGATCACGCGGTACTCGGTGGGCGCCATGCACAGCACGTTCACCCGCTCGCGCTCCAGCAGCTCCAGCCGCTGCTCGGGATCGAAGCGCGCATCGTGCAGCAGCGCCGCCGCCCCGCGGATCCAGGGTGCGATGAAGACGTTGCGCGCCGACTTCGACCAGCCGCTCGCGGCGGTGCACCACACCAGCTCGCCGGGCCGCGCGTCGAGCCAGTGCTCGGCCTGCACGTGCTGCCCGGCCAGGTAGCGCTGCCCGTGCAGCACGCCCTTCGGCTCGCCGGCCGTGCCGCTCGTGAACGTGATCAGGCAGGGATCCTCCGGCGCCAGCTCGACCGCCGCGGCCGGCGCCGCCGCGTACAGCGCCTCGTCGGGGACGCGCAGCACCGGGCACGCCGCACCTGCCGCCGCCAGCTCGCCGGCGTTGCGCTCGTCGACCAGGACCAGCGCCGGCTGAGCGGCCGCCAACCGCAGCCGCAGGTCCTTCGCGCGCAGCTGCTCGGTGCAGGGCAGCGCGACGGCGCCGATGCGAAAGCAGGCGACCATCGCGAGCACCCACTCCGGCCGGTTGCCGATCAGCGTCATCACGACGTCGCCGCGCCCGACGCCGTGGGCGACCAGCGTCCCCGCCAGCCGCGCCGAGCGCTCGGCCAGCTCGCCGAAGCGCCACTCGCGGCGCGTCCCGTCGCGCGCGAGCTCGACCAGCGCCAGCCGCTCGGGCGCCGCCGCGTCGACCACATCGAGCGCGAAGTTCACGACCGCGAAGTATCCTCGACGAGCCGTTTACGAGACCTTCCACCTTTCCCGGACCCGGAGCGCTGACCCATGGCCGTAGCGATCGACAAGACGGACGAGCAGAAGGCGATCTGCGAGATGGTGCGGCAGTTCGCCGACGAGCAGATCCTCCCGAACGCCGAGCACTACGACCACGAGGACGAGTTCCCGACGCCGATCGTCGAGCAGATGAAGGAGCTCGGCCTGTTCGGCGTCACGATCCCCGAGGAGTACGGCGGGATGGGCCTCGACCTGACGACCTACGCGATGATCGTCGAGGAGCTCTCGCGCGGCTGGATCTCGATCTCGGGCGTCATCAACACGCACTTCATCGGCTCCTACCTGCTGATGAAGTTCGGCAACGAGGAGCAGAAAGAGAAGTACCTCCCGCGCATGGCGACGGGCGAGATCCGCGCCGCCTTCTCGCTCTCCGAGCCGGAGCTGGGCTCCGACGTCGCCGCGATCAAGACGGCCGCCAAGCAGCAGGACGACGGTACGTACGAGATCAACGGCCAGAAGATGTGGGTCACCAACGGGTTGCGCTCGGACCTCGTCTTCGTGCTCGTCAAGACCGACCCGAACGCCGAGAAGGCGCACCGCGGCATGACCTGCTTCATCGCCGAGAAGGAGGGCGGCGTCGGCGAGAACACCGGCGCGTACGCCGGCCTCAACGTCCCGCCGCAGCTGAAGAAGATGGGCTACAAGGGCGTCGAGTCGACCGAGCTCGTCTTCGACGGCTACCGCTGCCCGGCCGAGAACATCCTCGGCGGCGAGGCGGCCGGCCTCAACAAGGGCTTCCCGCAGATGATGGACGCGCTCGAGGTCGGCCGCGTCAACGTCGCCGCGCGCGGCGTCGGCATCGCCCAGCGCGCGCTGGAGCTGGCGCTGCGCTACTCGCAGGAGCGCAAGGCGTTCGGCAAGCCGATCGCCCAGCACCAGGCGATCCAGTTCAAGCTCGCCGACATGGCGACGCAGGTCGACGCCGCGCGCCTGCTGACGATCCGCGCCGCACGCATGAAGGACGCCGGCGTGCGCTCCGACCTCGAGGCCGGGATGGCGAAGCTGTTCGCCTCCGAGGCCGGTCGCTTCTGCGTCGAAGAGTCGTTCCGCATCCACGGCGGCTACGGCTACTCGAAGGAGTACGAGATCGAGCGCCTCTACCGCGACGCGCCGCTGCTGCTGATCGGCGAGGGCACGTCCGAGATCCAGAAGATGGTGATCGGCAAGAAGCTGCTCGAGCGCCACAAGATCTAGACTCGGTCCCCTGAGCTCCCCCAACGACACCAAGGCGCTGATCGAGCAGGCCGTGCGCGGGTTCCTCGCGGAGGTGCCGGCGCTCGAGCCGCTCAAGCTCGTCGTCGGGCTGGAGCTGCGGGGCCGCGGCGACATCCAGATGTTCCGCGTCGAGCTCCCGGGCCCGGTCATCACGAAGGACATCGCCTCCGATGCGAAGGTGCGCCTCCAGGTGCCGCGCTCGCACTTCAACGAGCTGGCGGCCGAGGGTGGCATCAAGCAGTGGCGCGCCGCGTTCGAGCACGGCGACGCGAAGGCGACCGGCGTCGAGCAGATTCTCAGGCTGATCGCCAACGTGGTGGAGAAGCAGGAGGAGCGCTCCCGCACCCGCCGGGCGCGCCACTGACGCGCTGCGCGAGCGAGCATCGCTTAGAGGATCGTCATGCGTCCATAGATCGTCTCTGATACAGTGACGATTCTCCGCATGACCGCCACCGCCTCCGCACCGACGCTCGAAGCGCCCGCCGTCCATCGCCGCGCCTGGATCGCGCTGGCGATCGTCTGCATGGGCCAGCTGATGATCGTGCTCGACTCGACGATCGTGAACGTCGCGCTGCCGGCGATCCAGCAGGACCTCGGCTTCTCGCAGGCCAACCTCACGTGGGTCGTGAACGCCTACCTGCTGACGTTCGGCAGCTTCCTGCTGCTCGCCGGCCGGCTCGGCGACCTCGTCGGGCGCAAGCGCGTGTTCCTCGGCGGGCTCGCGCTCTTCACGCTCGCCTCGGCGCTGTGCGGTCTGGCGCCCAACCAGGGGATGCTGATCGGCGCGCGCTTCCTGCAGGGGCTCGGCGGCGCGGTCGCCTCGTCGGTCGTGCTGGCGCTGATCGTGAGCGAGTTCCCGCGCCCCCAGGACCGCGCGAAGGCGATGAGCGCCTACATGTTCATCTCGGTCGCCGGCGGCTCCGTCGGCCTGCTCGCGGGCGGCGCGCTGACGGAGGCGATCAGCTGGCATTGGATCTTCTTCATCAACCTGCCGATCGGGCTGCTCGCGCTGCTGCTCGGCAGCCGCGAGATCGACGAGACGCCCGGGATCGGCCTGCGCCAGGGCATCGACGTGCTCGGCTCGCTGCTCGTCACCGTCGCGATGATGCTCGGCGTCTACGCGATCGTGACCTCGGGCGAGCACGGCTGGGGCTCGTCGCACACGCTCGCGTTCGGCGGCGCCGCGCTCGCGCTGCTCGCCGCCTTCGTCGCCTACGAGGGGCGGATCGAGAACCCGATCGTGCCGCTGCGGATCTTCCGCCTGCGCAGCCTCGTCAACTCGGCGCTCGTGCGCGGGCTGCTGGTGACCGGCATGTTCGCGGCGTTCTTCTTCGGCGCGCTCTTCTTCGAGCACGTGCTCGGCTACAGCGCGGTGCAGACGGGGCTCGCGTTCCTGCCGATGACGCTCGTCGTCGGCGCGCTCGCGCTCGGCGTCGTCGCGCGGCTGTCGGCGCGCTTCGGCGAGAAGCCCGTGCTGCTCGCGGGGCTCGCGGTCGTGATCGTCGCGCTCGTGCTGCTGACGCGCATCGGCCCCCACACGAGCTACTTCCCGCACCTGTTCCTCGCGTTCGCGCTGATGGGGCTGGGGGCCGGCGCCTCGTTCATGCCGCTGCTGACGATCGCCGTGGCGGAGGTGCCCGCGCGCGACGCCGGGCTCGCGTCGGGGATCGTCAACGTCTCGATGCAGATCGCTGCGGCGATCGGGCTCGCGGCCCTCGGGACGATCGCGACCGCGCACACGAAGGCGCTCGCCGCCGCCGGGCATGCGCCGCAGGCGGCGCTCGTCGGCGGCTACCAGCTGGGCTTCGAGATCGCCGCCGGATGCGCGGTGGTGGGCCTGCTGTACGCGCTGCTGGTGCTGCGCGCGCCAGGCACGGTGGCGCAGGCGGATCGCGCCGCGTAAGCGCGCGCCGACGGTCTCCGTTTCGCGAGGTTTCCCTGCTACGTTGGGCCGTCTGGTCGCTGCGGGCAGTGTCGCCGCGACCCCATCACGTACAGCCGCGCCTGTCTCCTTCCCGAGGTCGCATGTCGCACGCCGCACCCACGTCCACGCATGCCCCTGCCGACAGGCGCTCCTGGATCGCGCTCGCGATCGTGCTGCTCGGCTTCACGACGATCGTGCTCGACAGCTCGATCGTCAACGTCGCGCTGCCCTCGATCCAGCGCGAACTGCACTTCTCGGGCGCCAACCTGACGTGGGTCGTCAACGCCTTTTTGCTGACGTTCGGCAGCCTGCTGCTGCTCGGCGGCCGCCTCGGCGACCTGTACGGACGCAAGCGCGTCTTCCTCGGCGGGCTGGCGCTGTTCACGATCGCCTCGCTGTGGTGCGGGCTGGCGCAGGACGCGACGATGCTCGTGATCGCCCGGCTCGCGCAGGGCGCCGGCGGCGCGATCGCCTCGGCGGTCGTGCTCGCGCTGATCGTGAGCGAGTTCCGCCACCCCGGCGAGCGCGCGACGGCGCTGGCGGCCTACATGTTCACCGCGGTCGCGGGCGGCTCGCTCGGGCTGCTCGTCGGCGGAGTGCTCGTGGAGCTGCTCGACTGGCGCTGGATGTTCTTCGTCAACCTGCCGATCTGCGCGCTCGCGCTCGTGCTCGGGAGCCTGATGCTGGAGCGCGACGAGGGGATCGGCGCCGGCGAAGGCGTCGACGTGCTCGGCTCGCTGCTCGTGACGCTCGGGCTGATGGCCGGCGTGTACGCGATCGTCGGCTCCTCCGACGATGGTTGGGGCTCGGTCCGCACGCTCGGCTGCGGCGGCCTGTCGCTCGTGCTGCTGGCCGCCTTCCTGGCGCTGGAGGCGCGGATCGCGAACCCGATCGTGCCGCTGCGGATCTTCCGCCTGCGCAGCCTGATCGATGCGAGCGTCGTGCGCGGCCTGCTGATCACGGGCCTCGTCACGATCTCGTTCTTCGGCACGCTGTTCCTGCGGCACGTGCTGCACTACGGGGCGCTCGAGACGGGGCTCGCGTTCCTGCCGATGTCAGTCGGCAGCGCCGTGCTGTCGTTCGGCCCGGGAGCGCGCCTGTGCGCCCGCGTCGGCGAGCGCCGCGCGATCGTGCTCGGCTTCGCCGCGATCGTCGCGGCGCTCGCGCTGCTCGCGACGGCCGGCGAGGGCACGGGCTACGTCCCGGTCGTACTTGCGGCGTTCGTGCTCGTCGGGGTGGCTTCCGGCGCGACCTTCCCGCCGCTGCTCGCGATCGCGATGAGCGAGGTCCCGCCGCAGGACGCCGGGCTCGCGTCCGGCATCGTCAGCGTCTCTCTGGAGCTCTCGGCGGCGCTCGGGCTCGCCTTCGTCGCGACCTTCGCGACCGACCGCACGCAGTCGCTCGCCGCGCACGGCGCGACGCCGCTGGCGGCGCTCGTCGGCGGCTATCGGCTGGCGTTCGCGATCGCCGTCGGGCTCGCGCTGGCCGGCCTGCTCAGCGCGCTGGTGCTGCTGCGCCCGTCGCGCGCGCGTCCGTCATCTCGGTGAGCGCGGCTTCGCGCGCCACCTGCCGGAACCCGATCGCCGTGAAGGCCCGTCGCACGAACGGCAGGTTGCCGCTCTCCTCGCCGATTATCTCCGTCTTCAGGAAGATGCGGTGCACGTGCCCCTGCTTCACGGCGGTGACCGCGAAGCGGAGTTGCGTGGGCGTGCGGATCGCTTCGAGGTTCACGTACGGTGAGACGTTCTCGAGCCCGGCGTCGTATGCGATGCGATGGCCGAGCGGTGCGAAGATCGCGACGCGTTCGCCTCGCGTGGTGTGTGCGGCGACGAAGCCTGTCTGCAACGGCACTTTGTAGAGCGGGGGCGGCACCGGGACTCGCAGGCGCGCCACCTGCTCCCACGGCAGGGGAGTGCTGGCGAGCGATGCGATCCCGAGGCCGAACGCGAACATGACCGCAAGCTCCGGCAGCACCGGGCGACGCTCGCGCCGCACGAGCTCGTCGGCGACGGCCACGAGCAGGAGCGCGAGCGCGAGGCTCCAGGCGGAGAACAGGCAGACGAGCGTCCCCGGTTCCGAGCGGCCGAGGAAGTAGGTCCCGGCGAGCAGCCCGAACGCGCCCGCCCAGCCGAGCATTCCGGTGAGGACCGGGTCCACTCCCTCGCGCAGCGCTCGCACGACTGCCACGACGATCGCGGCGGCGAACGTCCCGTACAGGGTCAGATGGATCCCGATCGCGGTCATCGGCTGCAGTCCCCAGCCGTCGATCCCGAACAGGTGCGGGAACTCGAGCAAATACTCGAAATGGGGAAGACGACCGGCGCGCACGAGTGTCAGCGAGGCGACGAGCACACCCGCGCCGAGCAGGCCGCCGGCGACGCTCGCGGCAAGCGATCTCCAGCGGCGCGGTTGCGTGAGCAGTACTGCGACACACGTCGCCGCGACGCCGGCGATGCCGAATTCGAGGTTGTTGATCAGGACCAAGCCTGCGGCGACGAACAGCAGCGAGGTCCGTCGCGGCGCCGTGCCGGCGACATGACGTGCAGTCAGCCACGCGAGCATGTACGGGCCCGCATAGCGCAACGGCCATATGCTGAACAGGTTCGAGATGCTCGTGCCGTTGTCAGCGCGCGATCCCTCGAACCAGAAGCCGATCGCCATGAACGGCAGGTAGAGGACGAGGGCAAGCAGCGAACTCCCGATGATGCGGCGCAGCAGCGCGAAGATCGCGAGCACGCCAAGCCCGCTGAGAGCCGCCATCGTGATCGTCCACGTGCTTGCCGTCGCGCCGGCGAGCGCCAACGTGGCGGCGCCCACGTACGACCACAGATGGCTGTACATCGCGTGGAAGTCGACGAGTGTCGTGCGCCCGTCGAGCACGGCGAACGACTCGCTCATCTCCCACGGCACGAGGTTGAGGACTCTCTCGCCGCCGATCGTCGCGTCGGAGTTGACCGCTCGCAGCAACCAGTCGGCCGTGGCGACCGTCGCGAGCGTCGCCGCGAAGATCGCTCGTGACGGCGTCTCCCGCGTCCACGCGGCGAGCCGCTCTGCGACGGCGGGAAGGCGCAAGCTCGCGGCGAGCAGCAGCGCGAACGCTGCAGCGATGGCGAGTGTCGGCGGCGTGAAGAATCTGCTCTCCGCCCAGGGCAGCCGGATGACGCCGAGGAACGTCCCGTACCCGGCGAGGAAGCAGTAGGCGCAGCCACCCACGACGGCCCATTGGCTGATGCCCACGAGCATGCAGCGAAGCCTTGGCTCGAACCGCAGGCCACGTCTCGCGATGAGCACGACGAGGACGCTCGTGAGCAGCGGGCCCAGCAGCGCCACGACATACCGTCCGTGCTCGACTGGCTCGGGCGCCACCGCCACGCCGGGAAAGACGAACTCACCGCTCGGACTGAAGAGCGCCCGCCCGAGCACGGGCCCGGCGACGAGGACGGCAACGAACGTGGCGAGCGCGCACGGCGGGACCAGCAGCCATGCGATCTCGCCGGGCGTCAGGGGCGTCGCGCGCAGCCGTGCGCGAGGGACCCGACCACGGTCGGTTACTGCCGATTCCACCCCCATCTCGGCATTTTACCGAGTGGAGGTGTTATGAATGCAGCACCGCCCCCGGCTCGTAGAGCTTCACGACGCGCACCGTGCCCTGCGGGGCCGCGTCGATGCAGAGGCGGCAGAGGACGCACTCGTCGAGGTTGTGCTCGTTGATCGCGAGCGTGCCTCCGTCGCCGGCGGTCGAGTAGATGTCGACGGGGCAGACCTCGGTCAGCTTGGCCGCGAGCGCGGGGTCGGCGGCGACCGCCGCGTCGACCTCGACGTCGATGAACGTGCCGGGCATCAGACAGGGCTCCTCTCGGCGATCTTGCTCTTGACGATCTCGGGGATCTGCGAGATCTCCTCCGCGACGACGATCCCGGCCTCGGCGAGACGGGCGATCTTCTCGCTCGCGGTGTCCTCCTTGCCCTCGACGATCGTGCCGGCATGGCCGAAGCTCATGCCCGGCATCTCGTCCATGAAGCGGCCGGCCATGAACGCGACGATCGGCAGGCGCGAGTCGTGCTCGGTCACCCATTGCGCCAGCTGGGCCTCCATGCGCCCGCCCGGCTCGGTGTAGATGACGATCGCCTGCGTCTGCTCGTCGGCCTCGAACAGCGGCATCAGCTCCGCGTAGGAGGAGCCGATGATCGCGTCGCCGCCGATCGAGACGGCCGTCGACTGCCCGAGACCGGCGGCCGTGAGCGTCGAGGACATCTCCGTCGTCATGCCGCCGGAACGGCTGATGACGCCGACGGGACCGGGCGAGTAGGCCTTCGCGGCGTCCTTCGCCGGGCCGCCGATGCCGCCCATCTTGATCACGTCGGGGACGATGATCCCGAGGCAGTTCGGCCCGATGATGCGGGCCTCGTGACGCGCGGCGAACTCGACCATCTCGGCCACGTCGCGGCGCGGGATCCGCTCGGTCACGATCACGATCAGCTTGATCCCGTTCGCGATCGCCTCCAGCACCGCGTCCTTCGTGAAGGCGGGGGGGACGGTGACGACGGAGCCGTCGATCGGCCCGCCGTGGTGCTCGACCGCCTGCGCGACCGTGTCGAAGACCGGCACGCCGTGGACCTCGCGGCCCTTGCGCCCCGGCGTCACGCCGCCGACGACCTTCGCGCCGGCGCCGTAGTCGAGGCACTCGCGCGTCAGGTTCACGGCCTCGCGGCCGGTGATGCCCTGGACGATGAACGTCGTGTCTGCGTCAACCAGGATGCTCACAGGGTCACCTCCGACGGGGCATCCTGCCCCGCGTTCTGATCGCGGCGATCGGCCTCCGGCCGCTCGAGACCACCGATCTTCTCCACCGCACGTCGCGCGGCCTCGTGCATCGACACCGAGCGGTCGCAGTACTCCACTCCGTACTTCTCCAGGATCTTGAAGCCCTCGTCCTCCCACGCCCCGGGGATGCGGAAGATCGCGATCTTCTCGGCCGGGTCGTGGCCCAGCTCCAGGCAGGCCTTGATGACGCCGCGCGCGACGATGTCCACGCGCGTGTTGGAGACGATCGACATCATCACCGCGATCTTGTCGACGCCCGGCTTCTGCAGCACGAGCTTTGCCAGGCCGCAGGCCTTCTCGACCGACGGGTTGCCGCCGATCTCGCAGTAGTTGGCGGGCTTGCCGCCGTGCGCGCGGACCGCGTCGAACAGCGTCAGCGAGCCGCCGCCGGCGCCGATCACGAGCCCGAGGTTGCCGTCGAACTCGGTCACGTTGCCCGCCACGCCGCGGTGCGAGGCGGCGTCGACCGCCTCGCCGGCCAGCTCGAACGGGGTCGCCTCGCGCGCCTGGCGCGTCTCCTCGTCGCCGACGCCCAGCTCCTTCAGGAGCGCCTTCTGGCGCGGACGCGCCTCGTTCTCCATGTCCATGTGCGCGTCGACCGCGACGAACGAGCCGTCCTCCAGCTGCGCGAGCGGGTTGATCTCCGCGAGCGTCATGTCGCGCTCGACGAACAGCCGCGCCAGCCGCGCGAGGATCGGCGTCGCACGGTTGAGCGCACTGCCGGTCACGCCGATCGAGGCGATCACCTGCTTGGCCTGGTAATCGGAGACCGCCGTCAGGTTCGAGAAGTGCCCGCGACCGACGTGGTCGGGGTGGGTCTCGGCGACCTCCTCGATGTCGATGCCGCCCATGTCGCTGAACAGCATCACCGGCTGCTTTCGCACGCCGTCCCAGACGACGCCGGCGTAGTACTCCTGCTTGACCGCGACCTTCGAGTCGACCAGCACGCCACGCGGCATGTGCCCGTTGATCTCCAGCCCGAGGATGAACTCGGCGTGCTCGCCCGCCTCGTCGGGCGTGTCGGCGAACTTGACGCCGCCGGCCTTCATGCGCCCGCCCGTCAGGACCTGGGACTTGATCACGACCGGCCCGTCGATCTCCGCGGCGATCCGCCGCGCCTCCTCCGGCGTCGTGGCGAAGCCGTGCTTGGAGACCGGGATGCCCGACTTCGCGACGATCTGGCGCGACTCGTACTCGAAGAAGCGCATGCTCAGACCCCCGCCCCGGCGGGAGCGGCGAAGCCGTAGGCCTCGGCCAGCTCGGGGTCCTTCGCGGCGAGCAGCTCGGCGAGCCCGACCATCACCTTGCACTGCTTGAAGGTGGCGTCGTCCTGCATCTTGCCGTCGAGCATGTGCACGCCCGCGCCGTCGGGGATCGCCTCGATCACGCGCTGGGCGAACCGCACCTCCTCGGGGTCGGGCGAGAAGACCTTCTTCGCGATCGCGATCTGCCGCGGATGCAGCGACCAGGCGCCGACGCAGCCCATCAGGAACGCGGCGCGGAACTGCGCCTCGCAGCCGGCGTCGTCGGAGATGTCGCCGAAGGGCCCGTAGAAGGGGAGGATCCCGGTCGCCGCGCAGGCGTCGACCATGCGCGCGATCGAGTAGTGCCAGAGGTCCTGCTGCGCGCTCGCGCGCGGCGCCTCCGGGTGCTCCGGATCCGGATCCTCGATCACGCGGTAGCCGGGGTGGCCGCCGCCGACGCGCGTCGTCTTCATGCGCCGCGAGGCGGCGAGGTCGGCGGGGCCGAAGCTCATGCCCTGCATGCGTGGGGAGGCGGCGGCGATCTGCTCGAGGTTCGCGACGCCGAGCGCCGTCTCGAGGATCGCGTGCACGAGGATCGGCTTGCGGATCCCGTGCTTGCCCTCCAGTTGCGCGAGCAGGCGGTCGACGTAGTGGATGTCCCAGGCGCCCTCGACCTTCGGGACCATGATCACGTCGAGCTTGTCGCCGATCTCGCCGACGAGCCGCACGATGTCGTCGAGCACCCACGGGCTGTCGAGGCTGTTGACGCGCGTCCACAGCTGCGTGTCGCCGAAGTCGACCTCGCGCCCGACCTTCACGAGGCCCTCGCGGGCGGCCTCCTTGCGGTCGACGGGCACGGCGTCCTCGAGGTTGCCGAGCAGGATGTCGGCCTGCTTGGCCATGTCCGGGACCTTCGCCGCCATCTTCTCGTTGCTGGCGTCGAAGAAGTGGATCATCCGCGACGGCTTGACGGGAATCTCCAGCAGCGGGTCTGGCGCCCCTACGCAGAGGGGCTTGGCGAAGTCACGGGGATTGCGCACTGGGGTCTCTCACTTAGGTGGTTGGTCGCCTAAATCGTATTGCGTGGAAGAATCCGCGGCTCCGACGACGACTTCCACCTTGAGAAACGGCAGGTCCACATGAGCGAGACGATCAGCGGCGTCGAGACCGACCAGGCGGCGCGCGAGGCCTCCGGCGCCCATCCCTACGGGCGCTACCTCGAGGAGTTCGAGGTCGGCGCGGTCTACAAGCACTGGCCCGCCAAGACGGTCACCGAGTCCGACGACCACCTCTTCTGCCTCATCACGATGAACCACCACCCGCTGCACCTGAACGACGTCTACGCGGCCGGCTCGCAGCAGGGCCGCAACGTCGTCGTGGGGCCGCTCGTCTACTCGCTCGCGCTCGGCATGTCGGTCTCCGACGTCTCCGGCAAGGCGATCGCGAACCTCGCGACCGAGGAGCTCTCGCATCCGAACCCGGTCTTCCACGGCGACACGCTGTTCTGCGAGACCGAGGTGCTCGACGTGAAGGCCTCCAAGACGAAGCTCGACCGCGGCGTCGTGAAGGTCCACACGCGCGTGCTGAACCAGGACGGCGTGCTGGTCGCGGAGTTCAAGCGGCTCGTGCTGGTGCCGCGCAAGGTGCACGGGACCGCCGAGTAGTCCATTCGGACGCGCGGTCCCGCGTGAAATGGAACAATCCATCCGATATCCCGAGTCCGCCATCAGGGAGATCACGTGAGCATCACCGAAACCGACGTGCCGACACGACATGCCAAGCTCCGCGCCTGGGTCGATGAAGTAGCAGCGCGCACCCAGCCGGACCGCGTCTATTGGTGCGACGGCTCGGCCGAGGAGTACGACCGGCTCTGCCAGGAGCTGGTCGACGCAGGGACGTTCGAGCGCCTCTCCGAGGCCAAGCGCCCCAACTCCTACCTGGCGCTCTCGGACCCGGGCGACGTCGCCCGCGTCGAGGACCGCACCTTCATCTGCTCGCTCGACGAGTCAGACGCCGGACCGACCAACAACTGGCGCGAGCCGGCCGAGATGCGCGAGCTGCTCGGCGGCCTCTTCGAGGGCTGCATGCGGGGGCGCACGATGTACGTCGTGCCCTTCTCGATGGGGCCGCTCGGCTCCGACATCGCGCACATCGGGGTCGAGCTGACCGACTCCGCCTACGTGGCGGTCTCGATGCGGATCATGACCCGCATGGGCGCCGGCGCCTTGGAGGTGCTGGGCGAGGACGGCGAGTTCGTGCCGTGCGTGCACTCCGTCGGCGCGCCGCTGGAGCCCGGCCAGCAGGACGTCACCTGGCCGTGCAACATGGAGAAGTACATCGTCCACTTCCCCGAGACGCGGGAGATCTGGTCCTACGGCTCGGGCTACGGCGGCAACGCGCTGCTCGGCAAGAAGTGCTTCGCGCTGCGGATCGCCTCGGTGATGGCGCGCGACGAGGGCTGGATGGCCGAGCACATGCTGATCCTCAAGCTCACCAACCCGGCGGGCGAGGCGAAGTTCGTCGCCGGCGCGTTCCCGTCGGCGTGCGGCAAGACGAACCTCGCGATGCTGATCCCGACGCTGCCCGGCTGGAAGGTCGAGACGATCGGCGACGACATCGCCTGGATGAAGTTCGGCGCCGACGGCCGCCTGTATGCGGTCAACCCCGAGGCCGGCTTCTTCGGCGTCGCGCCGAACACGAACGAGAACACGAACCCGAACGCGATCGCCACCGCGCGCGCCAACTCGATCTTCACGAACACCGCGAAGACCGACGACGGCGACATCTGGTGGGAGCACATGACGGACGACGTGCCCGAGCACCTGATCGACTGGCACGGCAACGACTGGACGCCGGCGTCCGAGACGGCCGCCGCGCATCCCAACTCGCGCTTCACGGTGCCCGCTGCGCAGGACCCGGCGATCGCGCCCGAGTGGGAGGACCCGGCCGGCGTGCCGATCGACGCGATGCTGTTCGGCGGTCGCCGCTCGACGGTCGTGCCGCTCGTGCACGAGGCGTTCGACTGGGAGCACGGCGTCTTCCTCGGCTCGATCATGGCGTCGGAGACGACGGCCGCCGCCACCGGCGCGGTCGGCAACCTGCGCCGCGACCCGTTCGCGATGCTGCCGTTCTGCGGCTACCACATGGCCGACTACTTCAGCCACTGGCTGAAGATCGGCAAGACCGACGGCGCCCAGCTGCCGCGGATCTTCTACGTCAACTGGTTCCGCAAGGACGCCGAGGGCACGTGGCTGTGGCCCGGCTTCGGCGAGAACTCACGCGTGCTGGCGTGGGTCTTCGACCGCGTCGCCGGCAACGCCGACGCCGTGCAGACGCCGATCGGCCTGCTGCCGATCGAGGGCGCGCTCGACGGCGAGGGCCTCGACGTCTCGGCCGCCGCCCTCGCCGAGCTGCTGCGCGTCGACGTGGACGAGTGGAAGGCCGAGCTGCCGTCGATAAAGGCGCACCTCGAAGGCTTCGGCGACAAGCTCCCGGCCGAGCTGCACGCGCAGCTGGCCGCGCTCGAGGCGCGGCTCCACGCCGCTTAGGACGTGCTGCGATCCGCGGCCGCTGCGTGAGAGCGCGGCGGCCGCGGGCTCGGCTCAGTGGAAGTCGTCGGCGCTGGACGCCGGCGGGCGCGACTCCTCGGCGAGCGAGGTGATCGCGAGCGCGCCGCGGGCGGCGGTCTCGAGCACGTCGGTCGCCTCCTCGGAGGAGCGCGCGTACAGCTCGACGAGCAGGTGCACGCCGATCTGGTCGTCGTCGTGCTTGTGGAAGCGCACGTGCGTGAAGAACTCGCGCGTGCCGTAGTCGCCGAAGGCAGCGTAGGAGAGCGCGTCACCGGCCTCCGGGCCGGAGCAGGTCTCGACGTCGTCGGCGTCGACCGTCACGGTGCAGGAGGCGACCCAAGGCGTGCCCGCGACCATCCGCTCCCAGCGGTCCTCGATCGGCTCGACGCGACCGTTGTGGAAGCCGAGGTGCGGCTGGTCGTGCATGCAGTCCAGGCACTGGACGACGGCCTCCTGCATCTCGTCCACGACCTCGGCGCGCTCGCCGGTGCCGGGGTCGATGCGGTGGATGCCCTCGTAGTGCACCTGCACCTCGAGGTTCTGCGACCAGCAGCGATAGCAACGCAGCCAGCTGCGGACCGTCTCCTGGTCGGTGGAGCCCTCCATCCAGTTGATTCTATGCTCCGCAGTGCGATGGGCGAGACGACGCAGCCGATCGGCGTGGTGCTGGCCGGCGGAGCGGGCCGGCGGATCGGCGGCGAGAAGGCGCTCGTGGCGCTGCACGGCACGCCGCTGATCGCCTATCCGGTGGCGGCGTTGCGGATCGTGCTGGGCGAGGTACTCGTGCTCGCGAAGGCCGACACCGAGCTGCCGCCGCTGCCCGGCGTCGTGCTCTGCGTCGAGCCGGACGAGCCGCGCCACCCACTCGCCGGCATCGTGCACGCGCTGGCCCGCGCGCAGGGTCGCGAGGTGCTCGTGTGCGCCGGCGACCTGCCGTTCGTGACCGAGCCGCTGCTGCGCGTGCTGCTCGCCGCCGACCCGCAGGGCGCGCCGGCCGTCGTGCCGCGCGCCGGCGGGCGCCTGCAGCCGCTGCTCGCGCGCTACCTGGCTGCCGCGCATGCTCCGCTCGCAGCCGCGCTGGAGGGCGGCGGGCGGCTCACCGACGCGATCGCGGCGCTCGGCCCGCGCGTGCTCGACGTTGCCGACGAGCGGCCCTTCTTCAACGTCAACCTGCCGGAGGACCTGCTGACCGCCGCGGCGATGATCGACCGCGGCGCGTCGTAGGCTTCCGGGAAGGCGCGGCCTCCCTGCGGCGTCTTCCATCTGCGATGCCCCGTCTGCCGACACGCACTCTCCTCGCCGCCGTCGCCTGCGCCGTCGCGTCGATCCCAGCGGCCGGCTGCGGCGGCTCGGACGGTGCCGGCGGCGGGGCATCCTCGCCCAACGCGCAGCCGGCGGCGGCCTCGCCGCAGGTGGCCGCGGCCTCGCATCCGCGGCTGGCGGACTTCCCGAAGGCGCAGGGGCGCACGCTCCAGCAGCTCGCGCTGACGATGAAGGCCGGCCCGCAGGTCGGCCAGGCGACGACCGTCTACACGCCCGGCACGGACCGCTTCGCGTTCGGCGTGATCGCGCCGTCGGGCGACTTCCTCTACGGGGCGACCGCGGTCTACCTGGCCCGCTCGCCGCATGCGCGCGCGAGCGGCCCGTTCCTGGCGCCGGCCGATTCGCTCGAGGTGCGCCCGGCCTTCCGCAGCCGCACGAGCGCGAGCGACCCGGGCGACGTGAAGGCGATCTACCACGCGCAGGTCACGCTGCCGAGCGCCGGGCGCTGGTACGCGCTCGTCGCGATCAAGAGCGGCTCCAAGCTCGTCGGCGGCACCGCCGTGCTCGACGTGACGACGAAGGACGAGGTGACGGCGGTCGGCGCGGCCGCGCCGCGCATCGACACGCCGACGCTCGCGTCGGTCGGCGGCGTCGTCTCCAAGATCGACACGCGCGACCCGCCCGACGACATGCACGACGTGAGCCTCAAGGACGTACTCGGCAAGAAGCCGGTCGCGCTGCTGTTCGCGACGCCCGCGCTGTGCCAGTCGCGCGTGTGCGGGCCGGTCACCGACATCGCCGCGCAGCTGCACGCCGCCTATGGCGGCAAGGTCGCGTTCATCCACAACGAGGTCTACGTCGACAACGACCCCAACAAGGGTCTGCGCCCGCAGCTGAAGGCGTTCGGCCTGACGACGGAGCCGTGGCTGTTCGCGATCGACCGCCGCGGGCGCATCGTCGCGCGCCTGCAGGGCGCGTTCGGCTTCGACGAGTTCCGCGACGCGGTCGAGCAGGCGCTGCACTGAGGCCGACAAGCGGCCAGCCCGAGCACTCGATCCCAGTACGGTCTCGGCGTGGACACCGACGCGTTCGTGGTGGAGGAGTACAAGTCGGTGCGGGCTGAGGCGCTCGAATCGATCGCTCGGCTTCAGACGATTACGCAGTACGGCCTCGCGACGGCCGGAGTTGGCATCGGCAGTGCTCTCGTAAGCGCTCGGTACAGCACCGGGCTGGCGGCGATCGTGCTTCTGGCGCTCGTGCCGATGCTCGCATGGCTCGGCGCCGTCCTGGTCACGACGGAGGCGCAGCGCACCCTGCGGGCCGGCTGGTACCTGCGTGGCATCGAGGCACGGGTGAACGCGCGAGCGGAGCGTGACGCGATCGCGCTCGGATGGCACACGATGCTGACGCGGCCGGGATATCGCGTTCGTGGCTACACGATGGTCCCCGTCCTCGTGCTTGTGACGACCGTGCTGGTCAGTGCGGGACTCGGCGGGTTCCTGCTGGCAACCCGTGGAGCATGGGCGTGGCTGGGTCCCGTCGCGATCGCCGAGCTGCTAGGTCTCGGAGCCTTCGTGGTCTGGAGTGTGCCGGTGCGGCAGCGAATCCGGTGGTTCCAGACGGCTGCCCACGATGCCCGCCCGCCCTGGGCAGGCCCGCTCGCGCCCTAGCGTGGCGTCGCCTCGACGGCGCGCTTGAGCCGACCGAGGCGGTCGTCCCAGGCGGCGGCCGTGCTCTGAAGCCACGTGCTCGCCGGCTGCAGGGCGCCGCGGCGCAGCTGATAGCGGACCTCGCGCCCGGCGCCGGGGCTGCGCTCGATCAGGCCCGCCTCGTCGAGCGCGGCGAGGTGCTTGGCGACCGCCTGGCGGGTGATCGGCAGCGCGCCGGTGAGCGCGGGCACGCTCGTGGAGCCCTCCCGCACGAGCGTCTCGACGACGTGGCGGCGCGTCGGGTCCGCGAGCGCGGCGAAGACGGGTCCGAGCGCGTCGCTCACGCGCAGACCGGGGCGAAGGCGGCTGCGAGCGTCGCGAGCGGGAAGCTCGGCACGCTCTCGGTCACGAGCACGCGCGCGCCGACGGGCGCGGGGAGGACCAGGATCTCGACGCGCGTCGCATCCTGCTCGCCCTCCCACCACCACCAGACGAGCCGGTGCGGCGGCTCGGCCTGCTCGACGTGGATCGTGCGGTCGGGCTCGTCGAGCCAGCGCTCGCGGCCCTCCTCGGTGGCGAGCGCCTCCCAGACTTCCTCGGGGGTCGCCTCGATCTCGATCTCGCGCATGCCCGCTCCTTTGACAACCAATCGGTTGCTATGGTTGAGTGACAACCAACAAGTTGTCGAAAGGATACACCGCCATGCCGCTGATCCCGATGGTCGTCGAGCAGAGCGCGCGCGGGGAGCGCTCGTTCGACATCTACAGCCGCCTGCTCAACCAGCGGATCGTCTTCGTCGGCTCGGCGATCGACGACGACGTCGCCAACGTCGTCGTGGCGCAACTGCTGCACCTGGAGAGCGAGGACCCCGAGCGCGACATCTCGCTCTACGTCAACTCGCCCGGCGGCAGCGCCTACGCGGGCCTGGCGATCTACGACACGATGCAGTTCGTCAAGCCCGACGTGGCGACGATCTGCTTCGGGATCGCGATGAGCGCCGGCTCGCTGCTGCTGATGGGCGGGGCGGAGGGCAAGCGGATGGCGCTGCCGAGCAGCCGCATCCTGATCCACCAGCCCAGCGGCGGCTTCCAGGGGCAGGCGACCGACATCGAGATCCACGCCCGCGAGGCGCTCGAGCTGCGCGCCCACCTGGACGAGCTGTACGCGCGCCACACCGGGCAGAGCGTCGAGCGGGTCCACGAGGACATGGACCGCGACCGCTACTTCACGGCCGAGCAGGCCCGCGAGTACGGCCTGATCGACCGCGTCATCAGCTCGCACGAGCTGAGCGCGCGGGCCGCGACCGGCTTCAGCCCCCGATAGCGGACATCGTGCGCGCCGGCTGCACGAAGCCCGGCTCGTTGACGCGGTGCTTGAGCTCCTTGCGCCAGACCGCGTCGCGCACGATCGCCTCCAGCTCGTCGTCGTCCGCGCCCGCGCGCAGCGGCGTGCGCAGGTCCGTCTCGTGCAGCGAGAAGAGGCAGGTGCGCAGGCGCCCGTCGGCGGTCAGGCGGATGCGGTTGCAGTCAGCGCAGAAGGGCTCCGAGACGGGGTTGATGAGGCCGATGCGGCCCTGCCCGTCGGCGAACGCGTACGTGCGCGCGGTCGCGTGGGGCGCGCGCGGCTGGGGGACGAGCGGATGGACGGCGTCGATCGCGGCGCGGATCTCCTCGCCCGTGAGCACCTGCTCGGGCGTCCACGCGTGGTCGCCGTCGAGCGGCATGAACTCGATGAAGCGGACCTCGAAGGGTCGTTCGCGCGCGAGCCGCGCGAATGGCAGCAGCTCCTGCTCCGTGAAGTCCCGCAGCGCGACCGCGTTGACCTTGATCGGATGCGCCTGCGGGAAGGCCGCGAGCGCGTCGAGCCCTCGCAGCACCTGCGGCAGCGCGTCGCGGCGCGTCATCGCGAAGAAGCGGTCGCGCTGCAGCGAGTCGATCGAGACGTTGAAGCGCTGCACGCCGGCCGCGACGAGCGCCGCAGCGTCGCGCTCCAGCAGGAAGCCGTTCGTCGTGACGGACAGGTCGTGGACGTCGTCGAGCGCGGCGAGCAGCGCGGCCAGGCGCGGGAAGTCGCGCCGCACGAGCGGCTCGCCGCCGGTCAGCCGCACGTCGTGCACGCCCATCGAGGCCAGCAGCGCGACGAGCCGCGCGATCTCCTCGAAGCTCAGCACCTCCGCGCGCTCCAGCCACGGCAGCCCCTCGGCGGGCATGCAGTACTGGCAACGGAAGTTGCAGCGGTCGGTGACGGAGACGCGCACGTCGCCGATCAGGCGATCGTGACCGTCACGCAGAGGCTCGCGCATGAGGCAAGGGTAGGCGTTCGGTGCGAAGACGACACAAAAGCGGGCGACCGAGCGCGCCGCCCTCGAGCGGTAAGGGAAAATTGTTGAATGGACAATGGCCATCGCTCATGCGGTCCTCCGACGGCTGCGCTAGCCACGCGAAAGTGGTGTAAGTTGGTGCGGCTGGGGGCCGCCCGCATAACCCTGGCCGAACATTTTGAATAGTCAAAAACCGGTCCGATTCTGCTTCGTCCGGGTTTTGACATACACCTGACCATCGGGGGGTGGTTGGGATCGTCGGCTTTGACCGAGTCGCTTCGCGTGTGGAGCGAACGCGGATGAGGCCGCTGGGATGTTCGGTCACAGGGGAAACGAGTGATGGCATGAAGCTGCAGATCGAATTCGAGAATGGACGGGTGATCGACATTGAACTCGAGCTTGATCGCGCCGCTTGGAACAGCGCTGTCTGCGCCGCTCTGGCGAGTCACACGCTGATCGAGGTCCACGACGCGGACGGACGCGTGCTGGCCGTGAATCCGCGTCTCATCCAAGTTGTCCGATACGACTTCGCGGAGGCGTCCATCGTGGCCGCGCCGTCGTCCGAGGCCGCGGCCGGCATGCCCGCGGCCACCGGCTGGAGCAGCCGCATGCGCCGACGGCTGCTTCCCCGGCGTGGCGGTGTTCGTCTCTAGTCCTGCGAGGGCACGGCATCGGAGGGCTGCGGGTCCCTGAAGGTCCCGCGGAGGACCGGCGGCGTGGCGGAGTCGAACTCGCCTGCGACGCCCGCTCGACCCCCGAAGCCGATGCGCCGAAGTCTCGGCCCGTTTGCGGCCACCGTCCCGATGGCGATGACCGCGATCATCGACAGGCTGATGCTCCTGCCGGAGAAGTAGCTATCGATGAAGACCAGGATGCACGCGAGCGCGACCGCGGCGTTGAGCATGACCACGACCACGCCGGAGGGGTCGGCTCGCGGCTGCTGAGGTGTGTCCGTCGGTGGTGGCATCTGCCGAATTGAGCAATCGTTGGCATTTCCCCCAGGAAACGCGCTGTGCATCGGCGCGGAAGCGACCTTCTAGAGACAACAGCGTTCCATTATAGCCATGGCAGAAGATATTGGAGTGATGAAACCTCATTTTCCAGATTGAAGCGGGTTTCAGCATTGCGCGGATCTCGCTGGAGAGCCCGCGAGCAAGGCTCTCAGCTCCCGGCGGCGGCCTCGAGCGTGCCGGCGAAGTCCGTGCGCGAGATCGGCCCGACGCAGGGCGAGCTCGCTCCGGCCGCGCGGTAGCGCTGGACGCCCGCGCGCACCGCGCCGGCGTCGCCGACCGCGGCCAGCTCGCCGAGGAAGCGCTCCGAGATCGCCGCCTGCATCTGCGCGAAGTCGCCGCCGGCGGCGTCGAAGGCGGCGATCTCGGCCTCGAAGCCCGAGCGCTCGAGCATCGCGCGGTAGAAGGGCAGGCCGAAGTAGGGGATCAGCTCGCGGCGCATCGAGGCGTGCGCCTCGGCCGGGTCCTGCACGAGCGCGCTCGGTACAGCGGGCACGACGTCGAAGCCGTCGAGCGTCTTGCCGGCCCGCTCGCGGCCCTCGCGCACCATCGGGATCACGACGTCGCGGATATAGGGCGGCGTGCAGAGCCAGAGGATCACGCCGTCGGCGATCTCGCCGGCGAGCCGCAGCATCGCGGGCGAGAGAGCGGCGACGTAGATCGGCAGCTGCGGGCGGGGATCCAGGCCCGAGAGCTGGAAGCCGGTCTGCCACTTCTCGCCACTGGCCGGCGGCTGCTCGCCGCGCAGGATCGCCCGCACGATCGCGACATACTCGCGCATCTCCGCGACCGGCTTGTCGATCGTCTGCCCGTGCCAGCCCTCGACGACGGGCCGGTGCGAGACGCCGAGCCCGAGCGTCAGGCGCCCGCCGGAGGCGTCGTCGAGCGTCGCGGCCGTCTGCGCCATCGTCGCCGGCGTGCGCGTGTAGATCGGCACGACGCCGGTGCCGAGGCGGATCCGCTCGGTGCGCATCGCGTACGCCGTCAGCACCGTGAGCGACTCGCGGCCGGCGATGTGCGTGACGTACGCCGACTCGTAGCCGAGCTGCTCGGCCCGCTGCACGCGCTCGATCGCCTGCTCGAGCGACTTGCCGGTCGAGATGAACGCGCCGAGGGCCATGCCTTAGCGCGCGAACAGCGCCCGCGCGCGCTCGGCGATCAGCTCGGGCCGCTCCTCGGGCAGGAAGTGGCCGGTGTCGTCGACCCACTCGATCTGCGTGTTGGGTGCGAACTGCTCGTGCTCGCCGCTCGCGTGGGCGCCCTGCAGGATCGCGTCGCGCCGGCCCCACAGCACGTGCGTCGGCGTGGGAAAGGGACGCTCCTTGAACGCCCCCGCGACGAGCGGGCGCAGCTCGTGCAGCAGGAACTGGCGGTAGTACTGCGAGGTCGCGTGCGCGGGTCCGGGCTGGCGCAGCACGTCGACGAAGGCGGCCAGCTCCTCGTCGCTGTAGTCGCCGTGGCTGCGGGCGATCTCGAGCACCTTGCGGGTCGCGCCGCCCTGGCGCATCAGCCCGGATCCGAGCCCCGGCGTCGCGAGCACGACCTGGTACCAGAGGTTCATCAGGCGCTTGAGGCTCGGGCGCTCCTGCGGCGGCCACGGATGCGGGATCGAGCACGCGACGTAGTGGCCGACGCGCTCGCGCCCGG
Source organism: uncultured Actinomycetes bacterium (assembly GCA_963746145.1). GTDB lineage: Bacteria > Actinomycetota > Thermoleophilia > Solirubrobacterales > Solirubrobacteraceae > Conexibacter. Next base: position 2,328,399 of record CAVVAC010000003.1, on the reverse strand, counting down.
CGTCGCTGCCGCAGAGCAGGAAGCCGGCGTAGGCGCCCCAGTCGTGGCCGATCAGGTCGAAGCGCTCGACGCCCAGCTCGGTGAGGATCGCGAGCGCGTCGTCGGCCAGCTCCTGCTTCAGGTAGCCCTGCTTGGGCGCGTCGCTCCAGCCGAGTCCGCGCAGGTCGGGCAGGATCAGGCGGTGGTCCGCGCTCAGCAGCGGGATCACGTGGCGCCACATGAACCAGTGCTGCGGCCAGCCGTGCAGGAGCATCACGGGCGGGGCGTCGGCCGGCCCGGCCTCTGCCACATGGAAGCGCAGCCCGCGCGCGTGCACGTCGCGATGGGAGACGCCTTCGAGCTGGGGCATCGCGACGGCCATGGCGCCCACCCTAGCCGCGCGGCCAGTCGCGCGTGTCAGTCCCGGCGCAGCAGCAGTACCACGAGCGTGACAGCGAACGCGATCGTGCCGAACGTGAGCGCGGTGCCGAGGTTCGCGGCGCCGAACAGCCCCGCGAGCGCGCTCGCGACTGCGAATGCGCCCAGCAGTGCGAGTAGGTCAACGAGCACGGCTGGGATTCTGACCGCTCCGTCGGATCACTGTCCGTCTATGCATCACATCGATGCACAGACGGACAGTGATCACCCCGCCCGCGCGGCCAGCGCGCGCTCGAGCGCGGGCACGTCGAGGCCGGGATCCTGTTCGGCCAGCCAGCGCTCGGCGCTGCGGCGTCCGCCGAGCGCGCGCAACCCCCGATCCCCGTGCTCGGCGACGAAGTCCGCGAGCGCGTGCAGGCGCCGCGCGCGCAGGCGGCGGGCGTCGACGTCGCTGTCGGCGCGATGCGCGTCGAGCGCGTCGAGCAGCTGCTCGATCCCCTGCGGCGGCGGGACGGAGCTGACCGCCACGACCGCGACGTGGCGCGCGCCGAGCGAGCGCAGCGCGGCGTGCAGGTCGCGTCGCGCGCGGATCGCGACCTGGCCGAGGTCGGCCTTCGTCACGACGAGCACGTCGGGGATCTCCATGATCCCCGACTTCAGGAACTGGAGCGCGTCGCCCGAGCCCGGCTGCACGACGACGGCGACCGTGTCCGCGACCTCGGCGACCTCCGTCTCGGACTGGCCGACGCCGACCGTCTCGATCACGACCACGTCGAACGCGGCCGCGAGCGCGTGCGCGGCCGCTCGGGTGGCGGGGGCGAGCCCGCCGAGGCGCCCGCCGGCCGCCATCGAGCGGATGAAGACGGCGCCGTCGGCGGGGTCGTGATCGATCCGCGCGCGGTCGCCCAGCAGTGCTCCGCCCGAGCGCTTGGACGAGGGATCGACCGCCAGCACCGCGACCGACCTGTCCCGCGCGCGCCAGCCGGCGACGAGCTGGGACAGCAGCGTCGACTTGCCCGCACCCGGCGGTCCGGTGACGCCGACGATGTGGCCCGGCGCCTCGCCGCCGAGCGCGGTGGGCGCGACGGCGCCGAGCAGCGCCGCGATCTGCGGCTGCTGCGCCGGTGCGCGGCTCTCGACGAGGTTCAGCACGGCGGGCGCGGCGCCGAGGTCGCCCTCTCGCAGTCTCGACCCAAGCAGCGCGCCGTCGCTCATGGCGGAGACGATATTTCGCGCTGCGGTCAGCGCGAGCGCCGACCTGCGCGCGACGTCACCCTCCGGTCAGCGCGAGCGCCGACCTGCGCGCGACGTCACCCTCCGGTCAGCGCGAGCGCCGACCTGCGTGCGACGTCACGCGGAGGCCGCGACGCCGTTGCGCTCGGCCACGAGCGCGACGACGTCGCGCATGATGCGCGTGATGTCGAAGTCCTTCGGCGTGTAGACGGCGGCGACGCCCGCCTCGCGCAGCGCCGCCTCGTCGGCGACGGGGATGATCCCGCCGACGACGACCGGCACGTCGCCGATGCCGGCCTCGCGCAGCGCCGCGAGCACGGACGGGATCAGCTCGCGGTGCGAGCCCGAGAGGATCGAGAGGCCGACGACGTGGACGCCCTCCTGCAGCGCCGAGGCGGCGATCTGCGCGGGCGTCAGGCGGATCCCCTCGTAGACGACCTCCATGCCCGCGTCGCGCGCGGCGACGGCGATCTGCTCGGCGCCGTTGGAGTGCCCGTCAAGGCCGGGCTTGCCGACGAGGATCTTCAGCCGCCGCCCGAGCCCCTCCGAGACGCGCTCGACGTCGTCGCGCACCTCGTCCAGCGACTCGTTCGGGATCCCGGCGGCCTCGCCGACGCCGGTCGGTCCGCGGTAGGAGCCGAACACGTCGCGCAGCGTCTGCGCCCACTCGCCGGTCGTCGCGCCCGCGCGGGCGGCGGCGATCGTCGCGTCCATCACGTTCTCCTCAGAACGCGCGACGCGCGCCAGCTCGCTCAGCGCGGCATCGACGGCGGCGCCGTCGCGCGCGGCGCGCCAGGCGCTCAGCGCCTCCTGCTGGTGCCGCTCGACTGCGGGATCGACGACGAGGATCCCGCCGTCGCCGTCCGCCGTCAGCGGCGAGGGCTCGGTGTCGGTGTAGACGTTCTGCCCGACGACCTTCAGCTCGCCCGCCTCGATGCGACGGATCCGCTCGCGGTGGGACTCCACCAGCGCGGCCTTCATGTACGGGACCGCCTCGACCGCGCCGCCGTGCTCGGCGACGATCGCCAGCTCGGCGCGCGCGCCCTCCAGCAGCTCGGCGACGAGCCCGTCCATCACGACGGAGCCCTCGAAGATGTCGGGGTACTCGAGCAGGTCGGTCTCGTACGCGAGCACCTGCTGGAGGCGCAGCGACCACTGCTGGTCCCACGGGCGCGGCAGCCCGAGCGCCTCGTTCCAGGCCGGCAGCTGGATCGCGCGGGCGCGGGCGTCGCGGCCGAGCGTGACGGCCAGCGCCTCCAGCACGATCCGCTGGACGTTGTTCTCCGGCTGCGCCTCCGTGAGGCCGAGCGAGTTGACCTGCACGCCGTAGCGGAAGCGGCGCTGCTTCTCGTCGGCGACGCCGTAGCGGTCGCGGCCCAGCTCGTCCCACAGCACGCCCATCGCGCGCAGCTTCGCGTGCTCCTCGACGAAGCGCACGCCGGCGTTGACGAAGAACGAGATGCGGCTGAAGACCTTGCCCATCTGGTCGGCAGGGACCCGCGTGCGGACCTCGTCGAGCACCGCGATCGCGGTCGACATCGCGTAGGCGATCTCCTGCACCGGCGTCGCTCCCGCCTCCTGCAGGTGGTAGGAGCAGATGTTGATCGGGTTCCACTTGGGAACGTGCTCGACCGTGTAGGCGACCATGTCGGCGATCAGGCGCATCGAGGGGCCGGGCGGGAAGGCGTACGTGCCGCGGCTGAGGTACTCCTTGATGATGTCGTTCTGGGTCGTGCCCTGGAGCTGCGCGGGCTCGACGCCCTGCTCCTCGGCCGTGACGATGTAGAGCGCGAGCAGCCAGGCGGCCGTCGCGTTGATCGTCATCGACGTGTTCATCTGGTCGAGCGGGATGCCGTCGAGCAGCGCCTCCATGTCGCCCTTGTGCGCGACCGGCACGCCGACCTTGCCGACCTCGCCGCGCGCCAGCTCGTGGTCGGCGTCGTAGCCCGTCTGCGTCGGCAGGTCGAACGCGATCGAGAGGCCCGTCTGGCCCTTCGCGAGGTTGCCGCGGTACAGCGCGTTGGACTTCTCCGCCGTCGAGTGGCCGGCGTACGTCCGCATCATCCACGGACGGTCGGGCTGCGGCAGGCGGTGGGGGGGACGAACGTCGCTCATCGCCCCATGGATTGTAGGGTTCAAATAGGTGGAAGGTCACGTACCCATGCGGGCGATCGACGTCCGGCACCTCGGGCTCGAGCGCGTCATCTGCTGCTGGCAGGTCGGCGACGTGCTCGTCGATCCTGGCCCCGCGGCGGCGCTGCCGAACCTCTTGGAGGCGCTCGGCGACTGGCGCCCGCGCGCGCTGCTGCTGACGCACATCCACCTCGACCACGCGGGCGCGACCGGGACGCTGATGCGCCGCTGGCCGCAGCTGGAGGTCTACGTGCACGAGCGCGGCGCGCCGCATCTCGTCGACCCCTCGAAGCTGCTCGCGAGCGCTGGGCGCATCTACGGCGGCGAGCAGGGGATGGCGCGGCTGTGGGGCGAGGTGCTGCCGGTCCCGGCCGAGCGGCTGCGCGTGCTGCGCGGCGGCGAGACGCTGGCGGGCGGCTTCCGCGTCGCCTACACGCCCGGCCACGCCTCGCACCACGTCTGCTACCTGCACGAGGACAGCGGGCGGGCGTTCGTCGGCGACATGGCGGGCGTGCGGATCCCGCCTGCGGACGTGACGATCGCGCCGCTGCCGCCGCCCGACATCGACGTCGAGGCGTGGGAGGCCTCGCTCGACGTGATCGCGGCGTGGCGACCGGCGTCGCTCGGGCTCACGCACTTCGGCGCGGTGCACGACGTCGGCGCCCAGCTCGACGCCGTGCGCGCCTCGATCCGCGAGCTGGCGGCGCTCGCGCGCGGCGGCGATGCGGCGACGGTGGTCGCGAGCGTGCGCGAGCGGGTCGCGCGGACCGGCGACGCGTACCTGCGCAGGGCCTACGCGGCGGCGGTCCCGCCCGAGCACATCTGGCTCGGGCTCGAGCGCTACTGGCGCAAGCGCGACGCCGCGTAGGCGTGGCCGCTCGCTACGCTGCGGGCCTGATGTCGCAGACGATCGAGCGGGCTCGCGTGAGCGGGCCGGGGTCCGGGTTCGGCGACCGCTGGCGCGTGATCGTCCGCAACGACGACCACAACACCTTCGACCACGTCGCGCACACGCTCGCGCGCTACATCCCCGGCGTCGACGTCGACGGCGGCTACCGCTACGCCAACCGCATCCACACGAGCGGCCAGGCGATCGTCTGGAGCGGGGCGCGCGAGACGGCGGAGCTGTACTGGGAGCAGCTGTCGGACGCCGGGCTGACGATGGCCCCGCTGGAGACCGGCTAGGCGCCGGGCGGGCGCGGCGGGCCGTCGCCGACGCCGCTGCGCTCGATCTCGGCGGCGATCTCGTCGAGGTCGTCCTCGGTCAGCTGCAGCTCGCAGCTGGCGACCCAGTCGTCGATCTGATCGGGCCGGCGCGCGCCGGCGATCGCGGCGGTGAAGCCGGGCCAGGCGTGTGTCCAGGCGATCGCGACGGCGGCGCGCGAGACGCCGTGGCGCTCGGCGATCGGCTTCAGCGCGTCGGCGAGCGCGAGCTTCTCCGGCAGGCCGTCGGTGAAGTCCGGGTCGCTGCGGCGCCAGTCGCCCTCCGGCAGCGATCGCACGCGCTCCAACGAGAAGGCGCCGGTCAGCAGGCCGTGGTGCTGGGGCGAGTAGCCGAGCACGCCGGCGCCGTGCGCCTCGCACCAGGCGATCTCGGTCGCGGCCGCCCGGTGCACCATCGAGAAGTGCTGCTGCAGCGAGTCGACGTGGCCGATCGCCTCGGCGCGCTCCAGCTGCCCGACGTCGTGGTTGGAGAGGCCGATCGCGCGGACCTTGCCCGCGGCGCGCAGCTCGACCATCGTCCGCCAGTACTCCTCCAGCGGCGTCGGCGGGACGTTCGGCGGCCAGTGCACCTGGTAGAGGTCGACGTGATCCATGCCGAGATGGCGCAGCGAGGTCTCGAGCTCGGCGCGGATGTCGACGGGCTCGGTCGAGGGGATCGGCTCGCGCGTCGTGTGGTCGAGGCGCTCCAACGCGACCTTCGTGAAGACGAGCGGGCGGTCGGCCTCCGGCAGCGCGGCGAGCGCGCGCCCGACGATCGCCTCGGAGTGCCCGAAGCCGTAGACGGGCGCGGTGTCGACCCAGCCGATGCCAAGCTCGACGGCGCGGTGGATCGTGGCGATCGAGAGCTCGTCGTCCTGCGTGCCCCACTCGTTCGTGGCCGAGCCGCTCAGCGCCCAGGCGCCGAGGCCCGTGCGCGTCAGCTCCAGGTCGCTCGTGCCGAGGCGCTGGGTCGGGTGGCTCATGGCCGCACCGGGCCCACGCCCGCGCCGCTGCGCTCGATCGCCTCGGCGACCGCGTCGAGGTCGGCCTGCGCGAGCGTCAGCTCGCGCCCGGCGATCCACTCCTCGACCTGGTGCGGCTGGCGCGCGCCGACGATCGCGGCCGTCAGGCCGGGCCATGCGAGCACCCAGGCGACTGCGACCGCGGCGCGCGAGACGCCGTGGCGCTCGGCGATCGGCGCGAGCGCGTCGGCGACGACGAGGTTCGCGGGCAGCTTCGTCGTGCACTCGGGATCGGTGCGGCGCCAGTCGCCCTCCGGCATGCTCGCGACGCGCGCGGCGGTGATCGCGCCGGTCAGCAGGCCCGAGGCCATCGGCGAGTAGGCGAGCGTGCCGGCGCCGTGCTCCGCGCACCACGCCAGCTCGGGCGCGGCGCTGCGGTTCAGCGCCGAGAACGGCGGCTGGAGCGTGTCGACGTGGCCGATCGCCTCGGCCGTCTCGAGCTGCGCGACGTCGTGGTTGGAGAGGCCGATCGCGCGGACCTTGCCCGCGGCGCGCAGCTCGACCATCGTCTCCCAGTAGGACTCGACCGGCGCGGGCGGATCCGGCGGCCAGTGGATCTGCAGCAGGTCGACGCGGTCCACGCCCAGGCGCCGCAGCGAGTCCTCGAGCTCGCGGCGGATCGTCGCGGGCGTGGCGACGGTGCGGATGTCCGCCTCGACGGGCTGCTCCCAGACGAGCCCGCACTTCGTGAAGATCAGCGGACGCTCGTCGGGCGGCAGCACGGCCAGCGCGCGCCCGACGACCTCCTCCGAGCGGCCGTAGCCGTAGATCGGGGCGGTGTCGATCCAGTTGACGCCGAGCTCGACGGCGCGGTGGATCGTCGCGATCGAGTCGGCCTCGGCCTGCGGTCCCCAGCCGGCTGCGTCCCAGGCGCCGCCGATCGCCCAGGCGCCGAGGCCGGCGCGGGAGATCTGCATGTCCGTCGTGCCGAGACGGCTCGTGCCAGCGACCATCAACTGATCATACGATAGGACTGAAGCTAACCCCGTACCGTGAAGCGCAGGATCCGCCGGACGTTGCCGCGGTCGGGAATCCCGACGACCGTGATCGCGAGCCCGCCCCGCCGGCGTGCGAGCGCGCGCGAGGCGTTCAGGGCCAGCTTCAGCGTCTTGGCGCCGCCGCGCGCGACGTCGACGCGCTGCGTGCCGAGCAGCGTCGAGCCGCGCTGGAAGCGAACCGCGCCGCTGCACCCGGGGCCGTCGAGGTCGAGCAGGCCGACGCCGAGCGGGCAGCTCACGCGCAGCACGATCGCGCCGTGCTGCAGCGGCAGCACGGGCAGCACGCGCACCTCGCCGCGGCCGCTGTCGCCGCCGCTGGTGAACGGCAGCACGAGCGTGGGCGTCGTCAGCCGCCTGCCGCCCAGCTGCGGTGCGACGTCCGCCGCCTCGCAGTCGATCCCGACGTCGTCGCGGGGGTCGGCGAGCACCTTGTCGCGCCCCGCGCCGCAGGCGACCTGCGTCGCCCTGCCGTCGCGCAGCTCGAAGCGGTCCGCACCGGCGCCGCCCTGCACCTGCTCGACGTCGGAGGCGATCGTGTCGCGCTCGGCGCCGTTCTCGCCGCCGCTGTAGTCCAGCCGCCCGACCGCGACGCGCACCGGCAGGCGGCGCGCGAGCAGCGAGCCGTCGGGGGCGATCTGGTCGCTGTAGGTCACGAGGTCGATCCCGCTGCCGCCGCGCAGCACGTCGATGCCGAGCCCGCCGCCGAGGATGTCCTGGCCGCCGCCGCCGTCGATCGCGTCCTCCGCGGGTCCGCCGATCAGCAGGTCGTCGCCCGCGCCGCCGTGGATGTCGGCCGGCAACGGGGCGGTCACGCGCACGTCGCTGCCGAGGTCGCCGACGTGGACCTCGATCCGCTCGATGCCCGTGTCCGGGCACGTCACGAGGTAGCCGTCGGGGCTGGCGGTGCAGCCGGCGCCGGCGGTCATGCGGCTCGCGTTCTCGGTCAGCGTCAGCACGCCTGCGACGTCGGCGATCGTGACGTTGCTCGGCTCCAGCGAGTCGCCCGTGAAGTCGAGGACGGTCCCGTCGAGCGCGACGACGCCGCCCGCCGCGGCGGGCGCCGCTGCCAGCAGCAGCAGCGCGAGCGCGATCAAAAGCGGGTGGGGGAGGCGGGCGAGCGGCATGGCTTCTCGGCGCGAACTGGGCATCCTAGGAGAACGCCCGGCGCGCCGAGAAGGTGCGCTGTCCGTCTACGCGGCGCGCGGCAGCGCCTTCGCGGCCTGCCGTTCGGCGCTGATCCGCACGACGTTCCAGATCAGCCCGAGCTTCTCCATCGCGGAGATCGCCAGCCCGGCCGGGTCGGCCAGCTTCTCCAGCGGCTTGAGGCCGTGGAACGCCGACGTCGGGAACGCGTGGTGGTTGTGGTGCCAGGACTCGCCGAGCGAGGGCAGCGAGAGCCAGAAGACGTTGCGCGACTCGTCCTCGACGTCGAAGCGGCGGCGGCCGAAGAAGTGGCAGACGGAGTTGATGCTCCAGGTCACGTGGTGCAGCAGGAACACGCGCACCAGCCCGCCCCACAGGAACGCGGTCGCCGCGCCCGCCAGCGAGAAGCCGGTGAGCAGGAAGCCGAGCAGCGCCGGCGCCAGCAGCGTCGCGACGACCCACAGCGGGAAGGTCTTGTTGACCCAGCGGATCGGCCGGTCCTTCACGAGGTCGGGCGCATAGCGGTGCGCGGAGGCGCGGCCGTGGTTCTCGCCGTCGATCATCCAGCCGACGTGGGCGTGGTAGAGCCCGTGCAGCGCGCCCATGATCCCGGGCTTGCGGTCGACGTGGGGGCTGTGCGGATCGCCCTCCTCGTCGGCGAACGCGTGGTGCTTGCGATGGTCGGCGACCCACGTGATGACGCTGCCCTCGACGGCCATCGAGCCGAGGATCGCGAACGTGACGCGGACCGGGGTCGAGGTCTCGAACGCACGGTGCGTGAAGAGGCGGTGATAGCCGATCGTGATGCCGAAGCCGGTGCCGACGTAGAAGACGGCGAAGATCGCGAGGTCGGTCCAGCCGACGGCGCGGTTCCACAGCAGCACGATCGCGGTGAGGAAGGCGACGAAGGGGAGGATGACCGCGATGAGGTTGATGATGCGGTTCGCGCGGGTCATGGCTTGCACCTTACGGCGCAATTGTGCAGCTGTCCTCGTCTGCTGACAACGTATCGTCGGGCAAAAGTTGTAGCTTCTACACAAGAATGGTCGCGTCGAAGATCCTCCGCCCCTGGCACGCGCTGCCAGCCGAGGCGGCAAGCGTCCTGCGCCCCGAGCTGCCGGATCTCGCGCGCGAGACGATCGCGGCGATCCGCGACGAGGTGCCCGCCTACGCGCGTTCGCTGTCAGGACCGTTCGGGCGCGGCCTGCGCGCCGGCGTGGAGGAGGCGCTGCGGCAGTTCCTCGACGGCATCGAGGCGGGCGGCTCGATGCCGCGCTCGCGCGTCTACGTCGACCTCGGCCGCGGCGAACAGCGGGCCGGTCGCAGCCTCGAGGCGCTGCTGAGCGCCTACCGCGTCGGTGCGCGCGTCGCCTGGCGGCGCTTCTCCGCTGTCGGCGGTGCGGCGGGCCTCCCGCCAGAGACGATGTACCGCCTCGCCGAGTCGATCTTCGCCTACATCGACGAGCTGTCGGCCAAGTCGGCGGAGGGCTACGCGCTCGAGCAGTCCGCGGCCGTCGGCGAGCGCAGCGGGCGACGCCAGCGGCTCGTGCGCCTGCTCGTGCGCGATCCCCCGCCGGATCCGCTCGACGTCGAGGAGCAGGCGCGCGTCGCCGAGTGGCGCCTGCCCGAGCGGGTCGCCGCGCTCGCGATGCACGAGGCCGACGCTGCCCGCGTCGTGCCGCGGCTGCCGGCGGAGGCGATCGTCGAGACGCTCGGCGACGTCGTCTGCGTGCTCGTGCCCGAGCCCGACATGCCCGGTCGGCGGGCGCGGCTCGCGCGCGCGGTCGGTCCGCGCCACCTCGCTGCGCTCGGCCCCGGCGTGCCGTGGGGCGATGCGGCGCTGAGCTTCGCACGCGCGCAGGCGCTGCTGGAGCTGGCGGCCGAGGGCGCGGTCGCACATGGCGGCCTGCTCGACACGCGCGATCACGCCGCCGCGCTGCTGCTGCGCAGCGACCGCCGGCTCGTGCAGGAGCTGGTGCGCGCGCGCCTGGCGCCGCTGGCCGGGCTTGCGCCCGGGCCCCGCGCGCGCCTCACGACGACGCTCGTCGCGTGGCTCGCCGAGCAGGGACGCTTGCAAGCGGTCGCCGAGCGGCTGCATGTCCATCCGCAGACCGTCCGCTATCGCCTCGCGCAGCTGCGCGAGCTGTTCGGCGAGGCGCTCGAGGACTCGCAGGCACGCTTCGAGCTGGAGCTGGCGCTGCGGGCCGACGTCGGTTAGGGAGTCTGGAGCGCGATAGCACGCCCTGGGCGGTGCCATAGGATCGCGTCGTGCCGTTCACGCTCAGGAACCTCAAGGAGGATCTGGAGGACGTCGGCTCTAGGTTCGAGGGCGCGCCAGACCTGGAGTTTCGCTTGGCCACCAAGGCGCTCGAGCTCGAGGAGTCCGGCCTGAGCTACCAGCGCGTCCCGCCCGGCTATCGCTTTCCGTACGGCCACACGCACGAGCAGCAGGAGGAGGTGTACGTGGTCCTGCGCGGGAGCGGGCGGATGAAGCTCGACGACGAGATCGTCGAGCTCAAGGAGTGGGACGCGGTGCGCGTCCCGCCCGGTACGTGGCGAGGCTACGAGGCCGGGCCGGACGGTCTCGAGATCCTGGTCATCGGCGCGCCCAACCTCGGCGAGGCTCCGCGCGAGGACGTCCATGGCCAGCGCGACTGGTGGGGCTCGGGTGGACGACCAGCTCGGGACTGACAGCTAGGCGGCCGACGGTGCGTCCGCGAGCGTGACGACGTCGGACGTCAGCTCGTCGTGCCACGCGTACAGGATCGGCACCTGCCACCAGCCCGAGGTGCGCGTGCGGAAGGCGGTCATCTCAGGGCCGTCCCAGAAGCGCTCCCAGTCGAGCTTCGACTCGAACCACGACATTTGCGTGATCCGGTACGCGTCCTCGCGGGAGCGGTGGACGGAGTACTGGGTCGCGCCGTAGCGCAGCGCGACGGGGGCGATCTCGCAGACGGCCGCGGCGAGCTTGTCGCCGCGGAGGATCGTCGCGTACCAGGGGATGTGAACGACGCCGGCCATGTCTCGAAATCCTATCGGCCGGCGCTAAGCGCCGACCTCCGCCCGGATCGCGCCGGGGCCGTCGGCCGTCTTGCCCTGGCCCTCGGCAGTGGCACCGACGAGGATCGCGATCTTGCCGAGGTGCTTGTTGTCGCGCAGCAGCTGGTGGGCCTCGGCGACCTGCTCGAAGCCCATCGTCTGCCACAGCACCGGGCGCACGAGCGACTGCTCGATCAACTCGTTGGCCTTCGTCGCCTCCCATGCGTTGGCGAAGTGCGAGCCGATGATCTGCTTCTGGCGCATCCACAGGTAGCGCACGTCGAAGTCGAGCTGGAAGCCTGACGTCGCGCCGCAGATGACGACCTTGCCGAACGGCTTGACGCACAGCACCGAGGTGGGGAACGTCGCCTTGCCGACGTGCTCGAAGACGATGTCGGGCGCGCCGCCGAGCAGCTCCTCGACGGCCTTGCAGAAGCGCCGCGACTCCTTGAAGCGGGCCTTGTCCTCCTCGGGCGTCTCCCCGCCCTTGCGCATCATCCCCGTGTACTCGTTGCGGTCGATGTAGCCGACGGCGCCGAGCTGCTTGATCAGCTCGCCCTTCTCCGACGAGGAGACGACGCCGACCGACTGCGCGCCGGCGATCTTGCAGAGCTGGGTCGCGAACACGCCGAGCCCGCCGGCGGCGCCCCAGATCAGCACGCGGTGGCCGGGCTGGAGCTTCGCCTGGTCCAACAGCATGCGGTAGGCGGTGAAGTACGTGAGCCCGTAGGAGGCGGCCTCCTCCCAGCTCAGGTGCGCGGGCTTGGGCAGCAGCTGCTGCGCCTGCACCTTGCAGAACTGCGCGAACGAGCCCCACGTCGTCTCGTAGCCCCAGATCTGCTGCGAGGGAGCCGCGAGCGGGTCGAGCCCGTGCACCTCGGGGTCCTCGTAGGAGGCCTGGTTGCAGTGGACCACGACCTCGTCGCCGGGCTGCCAGCGGGTGACGCCCTCGCCGACCTTCCAGACGACGCCGGAGGCGTCTGAGCCGCCGATGTGGTGGCCGTACTGCGGGTGATCGCCGTACTTCATGACGGAGACCGGCTCGCCGAGCGCCGCCCACACGTTGTTGAAGTTGACGCCCGCGGCCATCACGCGCACGATCACCTCGAAGGCGCCCGGCTGCGGCGTCTCGATCTGCTCGACCTGAAAGGCGTCGACGGGCTCGCCGAGGCGCTCCTCGCGGATCACCCACGCGGTCATCGTCTCCGGGAGCGTTCCCGGCTCGGTCGCGACGGTCGCGACCTGGCTCACGTCAACAGCCACACGGCACCTCTTCAGATTCGGATCGACGGCATCGGAGGGGGCGAATCGTAGCCGCGGGTGGGCGGGGTGGGCTCCGGTCCCGGTCAGCTGAGCAGGCGTGCGCGCCTGAACCACGTGTACAGCAGTCCGCACGAGGCGACGATCCCGCCGACGCCCCAGATCAGGAACGTCGTGAGCGAGTCGATGTGGTTCACGAGCCAGCCGAAGTTCATGCCGAAGAAGCCCGTCAGCGCGGTGATCGGGAGGAACACCGTCGCGACGATCGTGAGCTGCTTCATGACCACGTTGAGGCGGTTGGAGACGGTCGAGAGGTAGACGTCCATCACGCCCGTCAGCAGGTCGCGGTAGGAGTCGACCATGTCCGAGACGCGGATCAGGTGGTCGTAGACGTCGCGGAAGTAGTCGCGCGTGCCGGCCTCCAGGCCGGGCAGGTCCTCGATCTGCTCGATCGTGCGCGCGGCCAGGTCCCGCTGGGGCGTGACGACGCGGCGCAGCGTCACGAGCCGGCGCTTGAGGTGGAAGACGCGCTGCAGCTGCTCGTCGTCGGGCGAGAGCACGATCGCGTCTTCGAGCGCGTCGATCTCGTCGTCGATCTGCTCCAGCACGGGGAAGAAGGTGTCGGTGAGCGTGTCGACGACGCGGTAGACGACGAACTGCTCGTCGGGCGCGGACTCCGTCTGGATGCGCGTGCGCAGCTCGTCGAGCTCGTCGCAGAGCCCGCGACGCACCGTGATGACCCAGTCGCCGCTGATCACGATGTGGACCTCGATCAGGCTCGGCGGCTCCTGCGCGTCGCCCGTCCGCACGCCGTAGAAGACGAGCAGCATGTGGTCGCCGTAGCGGTCGAGCTTCGGGCGCTGGTCGAAGTGACGCGTGTCCTCGATCGCGAGCGGATGCCAGCCGAAGCGCTCGCCGAGCTGCGCGACCTGCTCGTCGTCGGCGTTGCGGAGGTCGAGCCAGAAGAACTCGCCGCGCGCGATCAGCGCGTCGATCGCCGGCTGGTCGATCTTGTCGAGGACCTGCATCGCCGGGTCACGCTAGACCCGGCGGCGGATGACCTTACGGTTGGAGCAGGTCGTCCTGCGCGCTTGCGCGCGCCGGCCCGACGGTCAGCTGCGCGGGGTGCAGGCCGCCGTCGCGCACGCGCACGGCGCAGTCGCCTTCGACCAGGTCCACCTGCAGGCGCACGACGCCCTGCGGGTTGATCGGCCCGCTCGAGGCGTCGTCGGAGAGGCAGGAGCCCGCGCCGCCGGCGGCCGAGAGCGTGAGGTCGCGCGAGCGGCCGCTCTCGTTGGCGACGATCAGCACCACCGGCCCGGCGCCGAGCCGGTCCGGCGAGATCTGGACGCGCGCGTTCGTGAGGCTGACGGAGACGTTCACGGGCGCAGGGGGCCGCGAGGCGTTGCCATAGCTGTGGTTCGACCCGCAGCCGGCGATGAAGATCGCCGCCACGCTGAGCGCTCCGAGCATCCGCTTCCGCATGTCGCCTCGGTCTCCTCTTCCGCTCCGTCCGCCTAGCGGCCCGCCTTGGTGGCGCCCCCGAGACCGCTCAGGGCCGGAACCTTAGCCGACTGACCAGTCAATCGCGAGCGCGGCGGTCCGAATCCCCACGATCACGTGTATTGGGGAGCGTCGAACGGCTGCCGGCGGCGGGCGCCGCCGGCAGCGAGGAACGTCAGGAGTGGGGAGTGGACGCGCCCGCGGCGCCGCTGAGGCGCTCGCGCTCTCCGGCGACGTCGTTGAGCGCCTGCTGCAGGCGCTCCCACGAGACCAGCTCGGTCTCCTCGTACTCGGAGCCGTCGAGCTCGCTGATGCTGCTGCGGTAGTCCTCCCACGCGGTGCGCATGCGCTCGTCGAGATCGCGCATGGCGCGACCGACGTCGTGGTCGGCTGCGGATGTGGTCATCGGGCGCCTCCTTTCCTGGTGGTGACCCCGTGCTGCATCCATCGTACCCAGGTGCACGGTCGCACGGCGGCCCTGCCGCGGGCGGCAGGCGCTCAGGCGGCGTCGGTCGCCGTCGCGAACGGCAGCTCGACGACCTCCGCGGTGCGCTCGCCGGCGCGCAGCAGCGTGCCGGGCGGCGCCTCGCGGCGCACGAGCGCGAGCCCGATCGGACCGTGCAGCGGCGACTCGACGACGCTGCCGAGCACGCCCACGACGCGCTCTCCGTGCGTCAGCTCGGTGCCCGTCGGCGCCGGCGCCGAGAGGCGCAGGCCGCGCAGGTGCCGGTTGGGCTTGCCCTTGTAGAACAGCCGCGCGACCGTCTCCTGCCCGACGTAGCAGCCCTTCGTGAAGGAGACCGCGCGCTCGTTGAGGCCGGCCTCCTGCGGGATCGTCGTCTCGTCGAGGTCGAGCCCGAAGCGGGGGCGGCCGTGCTCGACGCGCAGGCGCTCGGCGGCCGCCTCCGCGATCGGCTGGGCGCCGCGCGCGCGCAGCGCCTCGTGCAGCGCCGGCGTCTGCTCGGCGTCGCAGACGAGGTCGACGCCGAGGTCGGTCGCGACGAGCAGCGCGGCGACGCCGTCGAGCTCGGCGGGCGCGTTGTCGTGCTCCTGGGCGCCGAGCGCGCCGGCCGCGGAGCCGAGCAGCGTGCGCGCCTGCGGGCCGATCAGCGACAGCAGACCGGATTGCAGCGTGCGCTTGTGCAGCTCGGCGTCGAAGCCGATCCGCGCGCGGTGCAGCACGTTGAAGATCCCCTGCAGCGCGCCGCGCTCGGTGTCGAGCAGCAGCTGCTGCCCCGTGTCGAGGATCCGCAGGTCGCCGATCATCTTGCCCTTCGGGCTCAGCAGCGCGGCGTAGCAGCCGTGCCCGGGGGCGAGGCCCTCGACGTCGTTCGTGACCTGTCCCTGCAGGAACGTCTTCGCGCCGGCGCCGGTGAACGCGAGCTTGCCGCGCTCGGAGCGGTCGAGCAGGCCGCAGCCGCTGTGCACGGCGCGATCGTCGTCATTGGGGAGGTCGCTCACGGCGTCGAGGATAGCGGCCGCGCCTCTGTGATCGCGGCCACGTCACATCCAAGGTTTAGATATGTCACAATTTCATTTCGTGAACGCGCCGCTGATCGACCAGGCCGCCGTCTTGCCGGCTCCGAGCGCGCTGGAGGGGATCCGCGCGCGGCGCGGTCTGGCGCGCGTGCTGCCGCTGCTGGGGCCGGCCTTCGTCGCGGCGATCGCGTACGTCGATCCCGGCAACTTCGCGACGAACATCGCCGGTGGGGCGAGCTACGGCTACACGCTGCTGTGGGTCGTGCTGGCCGCGAACCTGATGGGGATGCTGATCCAGTCGCTGTCGGCGAAGGTCGGCCTCGCGACCGGGCGCAACCTGCCGGAGCTGTGCCGCGAGCACCTGCCCCGGCCGGCCGCGTGGGGGCTGTGGGTGCAGGCCGAGGTGATCGCGATGTCGACCGACCTGGCGGAGTTCATCGGGGCCGCGATCGCGCTCAACCTGCTGTTCGGCGTGCCGCTGTTCGTCGCGGGGCTGATGACGGCCGTCGTCGCGTTCGCGATCCTCGCGCTGCAGTCGCGCGGCTACCGCCGCTTCGAGCTGGCGATCGGGGCGATGCTCGGGATCATCCTGCTCGGCTTTCTCTACGACGCGCTGGAGGTCGGCGCCGACTGGGGTGCGCTCGCGGGCGGCTTCGTGCCCGGCTTCGCGGGCGGCGACTCGGTGCTGCTCGCCTGCGGGATCCTCGGCGCGACCGTGATGCCGCATGTGATCTACCTTCACTCGGCGCTGACGCAGGGGCGGATCCAGCCGCGCGACGACGGCGAGCGCCGCCACCTGCTGCGCTTCCTGCGTCTCGACGTGCTGATCGCGATGGCGATCGCGGGCGTCGTGAACATGCTGATGCTCGCGATCGCGGCCTCGCTGTTCCACGGCTCCTCGCTCGCCGACGTCGACACGATCGAGGGCGCGCATCGCGGCTTCGAGCAGCTCGTCGGCGGCGGCGCGGCGCTCGCGTTCGCGGGCGCGCTGCTCGCCTCGGGGATGGCCAGCTCGAGCGTCGGCACCTACGCCGGCCAGGTGATCATGCAGGGCTTCATCGAGCGCACGATCCCGCTGGCGCTGCGGCGGTTGGTGACGATGACGCCGGCGCTCGTCGTGCTCGCGATCGGCCTCGATCCGACGCGCTCGCTCGTGATCAGCCAGGTCGTGCTGTCGTTCGGGATCCCGTTCGCGCTGATCCCGCTGGTGTGGCTGACGAGCCGGCGCGACGTGATGGGCGCGCTCGTGAACCGGCGCGCGACGACGCTGCTCGGCGCGGCCGTGGCGGCCGCGATCGTGGCGCTCAACGTCTTCCTGCTGTACGAGACGTTCGCCGGGTAACCTTCGCGCTTCCATGGCGCTCGCCGACACCTTCCAGCGGATCGTCGACTCGCTGCCCGACGACTGGACCGACCTCGAGCTCGACCTGCGCCTGCGCGACGAGTCCCGCTACGTCGACGCGGCCGTCTACCTCGTGACGTGCAACGCGCAGCCGTACTCGAAGCACGACTGGCACTGGCGGATCCTCTGCGCCCACCGCTTCGGCCACGCGGCCGCGGCGCCTGCCGTGCACGGAACCTTGAAGCTGCTCGACGAGGCCGGCATCGAGGCCGAGCTGGCGCTGCGCGAGGTGCGCAGCGGGCGCGTCGAGGTCACGCACATGTGGGGCCGGCCGGAGTCCGTCCGGCAGGAGTTCCGCACGCTCCGCGCGCAGTGACCGCGACGGCCCGCACGGGCGTGCGGTGTACTCCACGACCATGATCGCGCTCGTCACCGGAGCTTCGAGCGGCCTCGGCGCCGCCACCGCGCGACGGCTCGCGCGCGAGCCGGGAATGCGGCTGGTGCTGGTGGCGCGGCGCGAGGAACGCCTGCGGGCGCTGGCCGACGAGCTCGGCGGGGCGACGGTGGTGGCGGTCGACCTGACCGCGGACGACGCACCGGCCGTGGTGCGCGCAGCATTGGAGGCCGAGCACGACGGGCGCCTGGACCTGCTCGTCAACAACGCCGGCTCCTCATGGAATGCGGACTTCGCGGACGGTGGCTGGGAGAACGTGCGCCGCACGATGGAGCTGAACTTCGACGCACAGGTGCGCCTGACGGAGGCGCTGCTGCCGCTGCTGCGCGCAAGCGCGCCGGCGGCGATCGTCAACGTCTCCTCGACGTCGGGACGTGTCGCCCGCGGCGGCGGCGGCGCATACTCGGCGAGCAAGTTCGCGCTGGCGGGCTGGAGCGATGCGCTGCACCTGGAGGAGCGTCTGCATGGCGTGCACGTCGGGTTGGTGCTGCCGGGGTTCGTGGCGACGGAGGGCTTCCAGCAGCGGATGCTGCTCGACCGCCGCGCGACCGCCTGGGCCGTCGGCAAGCCCGAGACGGTCGCGGACGCCGTGGTGGACTGCTGGCGGGGCGCCGCCGAGCGCTACACGCCTCGGCCTTACTGGCTCGCGGCGGTGCTGCGGGCTTCGTGCGCCGGCTTGGTGCGGCGGGTGCTGGGACGGTCGGGGGATCGATTGATCTCGCGGCCTCCGCGGGAGTCCTAGTCCCGAGCTCGCGGCGTCGTCGTTGCGCGTGGCGTTCGCCCACAGCTGGCATCGAGGGGGGCGTGCGGCGGGGGCGGCGCCCTTGGCCTTGCAGGCGATCTATGGGATCTGGCTGAACTGTGGCAACTAGACCACCTCACAGGGGGGTCTAAGTGACACGGATCCCGCGGATCCCATAGATCGCCTGCATCGACCGGGCCTCAGCCCCGCCGCACGCCCCCTCGATGCCGGCCGTTTTTCGGCAGCCGACTACGCGTCGTCGCTGGCGGCGCCCGAGTCGGGCACCACGTGCGCGTCGAACAGTCGGGCGACGTCGGGGCGCTTGCTGACGATCCCGAACTTGACCTCCCAGCTCGCCCAGCGCGCGAGCACGGTGGGGTCGAGTGAGCCGAGCGTTCCGCTGACGGGCACGAGCGCGGGCGTGAGCGCGTCGAGCTGGGTCTCGAGCTCGCCGCGGTCCAGCCCTCGAACGCGGCTCTGCAGGTCGCCGATGCTGCTCGCCGGGTCGTGGACGGTGACGCCGTAGCCGCGCACGAGCGCGCGCACGAGCGCGTGGACGAGGTCGGCCTGCTCGCGCAGCAGCGCGTGCGAGGTCACGAGCACCAGCTCGGGATAGGAGGGCGCGCCGTAGGCGTCGACGCGGAAGACGTGCGTGCCGGGTCGCTTGGCGCGCAGTGCGAGGCCTTCGACGTTCCAGAATGCGGTCGCGCCCGCGACGCGCCCGCCGAGTAGCGCCGGCACCGCGTTGAAGCCGATCGTCACGCGCTGCACGCGCTTGGGATCCCCGCCCGCGCCGGCGACGATCGAGCTGAGCACGGCGTCGTCGCTCGGCACGCCGGTGACGCCGACCTTGCGGCCGTCGAGGTCGCGCGGACTCTTGACGTCTGGGGTGGCGAGCACCGCCGCGAGCGGCCGCTGGACGATCGCCATCACGCCGACGAGGTCGCGGCCCTGCGCGGCGGCGATCGCGAGGTCGTGGATGTCCATGATCGCGAACTGCGCGCGCCCGCTCAGCAGCAGCTTGACCGCGTCGGTCGAGGACCCCGGCACGCGCACGTGCAGGCGCACGCCCTCGGCCTCGTCGTAGCCGTGCGCGAGCGCCGAGTAGATGCCGGCGTGCGCGGCGTTCGGCGTGAAGTCGAGGATCAGCGTCGCGTCCGCGTCGGGGCGGGCGCCCCCGTCGGATCCGCAGCTGGCGAGCGGCACGAGCGCGACCAGCGCAAGGAGCAGGAGCAGCAGGCGGCGCACGGGCGCGCACAATAGGGGCTCGGGGAGCGGAGCGCGCTCGTGGCGGCTGAGCGCCGCGGCAGCGGGTCTAGACTGCGGCGCAATGCGCCGCCGGGTCACGTTCAGTCGCAACGTCACGCTGTCGCTGTCGCGCACGTGCGTCTCGCATTGCAAGTACTGCGCGTTCGCGACGCACCAGCCGCACCTGCACGAGCCGGCCGAGGTCGAGGCGCTGATCGACGGCGCGGCGCGGCGCGGGGTGAAGGAGCTGCTGGTGCTGACCGGCGACGAGCCGGGCCACCATCCGGGCGTGCGCGAGCGGCTCGCGGCGCTCGGCTTCGAGGACTTCGTCGCCTACGTCGCGTGGTGCTGCGAGCGCGCGCTGGAGCGCGGGCTGCTGCCGCACACGAACCTCGGCGCGCTGTCGAGGGACGACCTCGCGCGGCTGCGCGAGGTGACCGCCTCGCAGGGGCTGATGCTCGAGTCGCTGCGGCCGGACCTCGTCGCCCACCAGGCCTCGCCGACGAAGGACCCGGCGCTGCGGCTGGCGAGCATCCGCGCGGCCGGCGAGCTGCGGATCCCCTTCACGAGCGGGATCCTCGTCGGCATCGGCGAGACCGCGCAGGACCGCGTGCAGGCGCTGGAGGCGCTCGCCGCCGTGCACGCCGAGCACGGCCACCTGCAGGAGGTGATCCTGCAGAACTTCGTCCCGCACCGCCGCTACTACGGCGAGGAGCCGGCGCAGATCGCGACCGCGGCCGCCGAGGAGTACTGGCGCACGGGGCTGCACGGCGGGCCCGAGGTGGCGGCGCCGAGCTGGTCGAGCCCGGTCGGGATCGAGGACATGAAGCGGCTGATCGGCGTCGCGCGCGAGCTGATGCCCGACGTCGGCATCCAGGTGCCGCCGAACCTCGCCGACTGGTGGCCGGAGCTGGTCGCGGCGGGCGCGAGCGACCTCGGCGGGCTGAGCGCCAACGGCGACCACATCTCGCCCGAGCATCCCTTCCCGAGCCCGCACCAGGTGCGCAAGCGGCTTGCGACCGACGGCGTCGCGCTGACCGAGCGGCTGTGCGTCTACGCCCGCTACATCGACCCCGAGTGGGTCGCGCAAGGGGTGCTCGACGCGATCAAGGCGAGCTACTGGTCGTTCATCCCGCGCCGCGGCTCGGGCCGCCAGGAGGCGCCCTTCGCGATCCGGCGCGAGCTGGTCGGGCCGGCGATCGAGCGTGCCCGCGACGGCGGCGCGCTGAGCGCGCAGGAGCTGACCGCGCTGTTCGCCGAGACGCGCCCGGAGGCGATCGAGGAGATGCGTGTCGCCGCCGACGAGCTGCGCGCGGAGCTGGCGGGTGACACGGTCACGTTCGTCGTCAACCGCAACATCAACGTCTCGAACGTCTGCATCGTCGGCTGCGCCTTCTGCGGCTTCGGACAGGGCAAGCGCTCGCCCGACGCCTACGAGCACTCCGAGCAGGACTTCCGCAGCCGCGTGCGCGAGGCCGTCGACTACGGCGCGACCGAGCTGTGCATCCAGTCGGGCATCCACCCCGATTGGGACTTCGAGGAGTACCTGCGCTGGCTGCGCGTGGCGAAGGACGAGGCGCCGCAGCTGCACCTGCACGCGTACTCACCGATGGAGATCGCGCACATGCAGGACATCAGCGGCCGCCCTCTCGATGCGCTGTTCGGGCAGCTGCGCGAGGCCGGGCTCGGCTCGACGCCCGGCACCGCTGCTGAGGTGCTGCACGACGGCGTGCGCGAGCGGATCTCGCCGAACAAGCTGCCCGTCGCGCGCTGGGTCGAGGTGATCGAGGCCAGCCATCGCGCCGGGCTGCGCTCGACCTCGACCGTCATGTTCGGCCACATCGAGGAGCCGTGGGAGCTGGCCGAGCACATGCGCGTGATCCGCGAGCTGCAGGAGCGCACGGGGGGCATCACCGAGTTCGTGCCGCTTTCGTTCATCCCCTTCCACACGCTGCTCGGGCGCACGCACGGGGTCGAGGAGATCTGCCGCGAGGAGAACCTCAAGCACACCGCGGTCTTCCGGCTCGCGCTTGGGCGCACGATCGCCAACCTCCAGGCGAGCTGGGTGAAGATGGGCCTGGAGGCCGCGACGGAGGCGCTGCGCTGGGGCGTCAACGACCTCGGCGGGACGTTGATGGAGGAGTCGATCAGCCGCCTCGCCGGCAGCTACCACGGCACGCGCCTGGACCCGCCGGAGCTGATCGCCGCCGCCCACGCCGCCGGGCGCCCGGCGGCCGAGCGCACGACGCTGTACGAGTTGCGCGCGTCGTATCCGCTGCTTCCCGTCGCCGCCTGACCCCGCCCCCCCGAATGGGGGGTTCTGCTGACAAGCGACGTTCTCGACCCGCGCGCATGCGAGCAAGCTCGGTCACATGAGCTGCGAGACCGCCTGCTTCCGACCCGCCGACGCAGGCCTGCTCGTGGCCGCCTCGCTCTCCTGCCCGCTGTGCCTCTCCTCGGCCGTCCACTGGTCGCTGAGCGGCGGGGGGTACGATCGGAGAGCGCGATGCGTCTGTGTGAGCTGCTCGTACGAGCGTGACGTCTACCTCACGCCCGAGCAGGCGCTCCGGCTCTCGCTGCATCCGACATGCGAGCTGGATCCGACGCCACCACCGCCCGACGTGCTGACGCTGTGAGCGCCACGGACACCCCGCCGCTGCCCGGCGGGAGCCTGTTCGCCGGCGTCGAGCCGCTGGAGGTGTTCGTCGAGCTGCTGTCGGAGATCGAGAGCGACACGACCTCGAGCGAGTTCTACCACCGCATCTGCGAGGCGATCTGCCGCCTCACGACGATGCGGCGAGCAGCTATCTTCCTCTACGACGTCGGACGCCAGCGCGTGCGCGCGGTCGGCTCGCACGGGATCGCGTTCACGCGGCTGGCGAAGCTGCGTCCGACGCTGGAGGAGGCGCCGATCGCCCAGCGCGCGCTGCTGGAGGACCGCGTGATCCTCGTCAAGGCCGACGCGATCGAGCGCGAGGTCCCGCGCGACTACGCGAAGCTGCTCGGCATCACCGCGCTCGTCGCGACGCCGCTGGCGGCCGCCGGGCACCAGTACGGGATCATCGCCGCCGACCGCGGCGGCGGCGACTTCGAGCTGGGCGACGGCGAGCGCCACCTGATGTGGACGCTCGGCAAGACGGCCGCGCTGGCCGCGACCGCACGCATCGCCACGCGCCAGCAGGAGCGCACGCGGCGCCTCGGCGAGCGCATCGACCTGGCGCGCGAGATCCACGAGCGCGTGATGCAGCGGCTGTTCGGCGTCTCGCTCGTGCTGAGCGCGCAGCAGCCGCTCAGCGACGAGCTGCGCGAGCGCTGCCGCGTCGAGATGCAGGAGGCGCTCGCCGACCTGCGCTCGGCGCTGGAGCGCCCGCTGGCCGCGTTGAGCGCCGAGACGGGCACGACGCTGCCGGCCGAGATCCGGCGGATCGGGCGCGAGACGGGGCTGCCGATCGAGCTGTCGTGGGATCCCTCGGTGACGGTCCCGCCGAAGCTGGAGGGGCTCGCGCAGTCGGTGCTCGGCGAGGCGCTGCGCAACGCGCGCAAGCACGCGACGCCGACGCGTGTGGACGTGCTCGTCGCGCGCGACGCCGAGACGTTCTCGCTGGAGGTCCGCAACGACGGCGTCACGCCGCTCGGCGACCGGCCCGCGGACAGCGGCGGGATGGGGCTGCGGCTGGCGGCCTTCGAGGCGATCCAGCACCGCGGCTTCGTCGAGTTCGGCGGCGACGAGCGCGGCTGGCGCGTGCGGCTGATCGTGCCGGTCGAGGCCGAGCCGGAGGTGACCGTGTGAGCGTCCCCGCCAACCGCATCCCGACGACGGACGACCGGCGCCTGCGCGTGCTCGTGGTCGACGACCACGACGTCGTGCACTGGGGCTTCCGCCTGCTGCTCGGCGAGCAGTCGTGGGTCGAGCGCTGCGTCGCCGCGCGCAACGCGACCGAGGCGCTGGAGCTGACGAAGCGCTACCGCCCGCACGTCGCGCTCGTGGACCTGTTCGTCGGTCACGAGTCGGGCGCGGACATCTGCGAGTCGATTCGCTCCAGCTCGCCGGAGACGCGCGTGCTGCTGATCTCCGGCGCCGGGCGGATCTCGCCGCAGGCGGCGAAGGCCGCGGGCGCGTCGGGCTTCGTCTCCAAGGACTGGGGCGCGCACGACGTCGCGATGGCGGTGCGGATGGTCGGGCTCGGGATGACGATGTTCCCGCCGCAGGCCGACCAGCCGGCGACGCTGCTGTCCGAGCGCGAGCGCGAGGTGCTCGCGTTGATCTCGACCGGGTCCACGAACCGCGAGATCGCCGCCGAGCTCTACCTCTCCCCGCACACGGTCAAGGAGCACACGAGCGCGCTGTACCGCAAGCTGAAGGCGCGCAACCGCGCGGAGGCGGTGCAGCGGGCGCAGCGGATGGGCTTACTGGGTTAAGGCTTCGAGCCGCGCGCGGAAGAAGGCGAGCGCGAGCTGGCGCTGGTCGTCCGCTGCCAGCAGCTCGGCGTAGGACAGCTCGGCGCCGCTGAACGCGGTCGCGTTCCACAGCTCGCCGGGCGCTGGGGCGGACCAGGGCGCGACGTACAGGTAGGGCTCCGGGTGCAGCTCGTCGCCGGGCGAGGCGCCGTAGGCGGCGCGCCGGCCGGCGGACTCGTCGCCCAGCTCGAGCGCGAGGTCGAAGTGCTCGGCCCACAGCTGGACGCGCGAGGAGTCGTGGGCGGGTGTCGCCTCGGCGCGCAGCTGCTCCAGCACCGAGGCGCCGAAGCCGTACCAGTCGCCGAGGAAGGCGGACGCATGCGCGTCGATGTCGAGCGGCTCCTCGTCCACGTCGAGCTCGGCGGGCAGCAGCTCGCGGCCGATCGCGTCGGCGGCCGCGGCGAGCGTCGTGATCGGCGTGCGGCGCTCGCCGCCGCGCGTCTGCACGACCAGCTCGGCGCCCTCCACGCGCAGCTGCACGTCCTCGCCGAAGAACGGCGTGCCGAAGCCGCCGCGCGTGTAGCGCAGCGCGATCTTGCCGTTCGCGTGCCGGCGGGCGGGCGACAGCACCCGCTCGGCGAGGCGGTGCAACGCGTCGCGCGTGGCCGCCAGGCCCGGCGGGACGGCGGGCAGCCGCCGCCAGGCGCCGAGCCAGCGCTCGGCGCACCAGGTCGACAGCGCGGGGTCGCCGGCGGCGAGCGCGTCCCACGTGCGGTCCCCGCCGCTGACGGGCATGACGACCTCGCGCCCGGCGGGCACGTCGCCGCGCGCGACCGGGTCGTCGGCGAACCAGGGGCCGGTGGCGACGGCCGGCGGCGAGGGCTCCAGCACGCGCACCTCATAGCGGCCGTCGAGGCGCGCGTGGGCTTCGGCGCGGGCGTCCATCGCTCAGCAGGCTCGCACGGCCGCGGCCAACCGCGCGGCGGCCCCCGGCGTGGTCGTCGGCGCTGCCCGCGGCAGCGCCGAGCAGGTGGCGAAGGCGACCCGCACTACGAGGCGAGCGGCGCCAGCACCGGCGTGCGCGCCGGCTGCTCGCCGATCGGGCGCACGTCGACCGCGATCACCTTGTACTCGGGGCAGGAGGTGTTGACGTCGGCGGACTGGCCGACGAGCAGGTTCGTGCCCGTCTCGGGGAAGTGGAAGGTCGTGAAGACGTTGCCGGGCTCGATCCGCTCCGTCACCTGCGCGTGCAGCTCGATGCGCCCGACGCGGCTGCGCACCGACACGAGGTCGCCGTCGCGCACCCACAGGCGCGCGGCGTCGTCGGGGTGGATCTCCAGCACGTCGCTGCCATTCAGCTCGACGTTGCCGGTGCGGCGGGTCATCGTGCCGGCGTTGTAGTGCTGGAGGCGGCGGCCGGTCACGAGGATCAGGCCGAACTCGTCGTCGACGTGGTCGCCCGGCTCGCGATACGGCAGCACGGCGAAGCCCGCGCGGTCGGACCCCGGCCGCAGGAAGCGCTGCTCGTAGAGGATCGGCGCGTCGGTGCCATCGGACGCGACCGGCCAGCAGAGGCCCGTGCGACCGAGCCGCTCGTACGTGACGCCGGCGAAGTCGGGCGTCAGCGCGGCGATCTCCGTCATCGCCTGCGACGGGTCGCTCCAGCCCATCTCGTGGCCCAGCGCGCGCGAGATCGTCGTGAGGATCTCGAAGTCGGTGCGCGCGTCGCCGGGCGGGTCGATCGCCGCCTCGACCAGCTGCACGCGGCGCTCGGCGTTCGTGAACGTGCCGCGCTTCTCCAGGAACGCGGAGGCCGGCAGCACGACGTCGGCGAACTTGGTCGTCTCGTTCTCGAAGATCTCCTGCACGACGCAGAACTCCAACGACTCCAGCGCATGCGTGACGTGCGCGGTGTCGGGATCGGTCTGCGCGACGTCCTCGCCGAAGATGTACATCGCCTTCAGGTCGCCGGCGACGGCGGCGTCGAACATCTGCGGGATCGTGTAGCCCTTCGCGCGCGAGAGCGGGACGCTCCAGGCGGCTTCGAAGCTGCGCGCGACCGGCTCGTCGTCGACCGCGCGGTAGCCCGTGTAGGTGTCCGGCAGCGCGCCCATGTCGGAGGAGCCCTGCACGTTGTTCTGCCCGCGCAGCGGCAGCAGCGCGGCGCCGGGTCTGCCGAGGTTGCCGGTCATCAGCGCGAGGTTGCAGATCAGCTGCACGACCTCGGAGCCGTAGCGGTGCTCGGTCACGCCGAGCCCCCAGGAGACGCAGGCCGCGTCGGCCTCGCCGTAGATGTGCGCGGCCCGCTCCAGGTCGGCGGCGGGGATCCCGCTGATGCGCTCCACCTCGTCGGGGGCGTAGCCGGCCAGCAGCTCCTGCACGCCCTCGAAGCCCTCCGTGCGGGCGGCGATGAAGTCGGGATCGG
This sequence comes from uncultured Actinomycetes bacterium, assembly GCA_963746145.1. GTDB lineage: Bacteria > Actinomycetota > Thermoleophilia > Solirubrobacterales > Solirubrobacteraceae > Conexibacter. The sequence goes on along the minus strand of CAVVAC010000003.1, from coordinate 2,302,420 downwards.
CGAGCCCGTCGCGCAGCACGACGTGCGCGAGCCCGAGCATCACCGCGGCGTTCGTGCCCGGCCGCGGCGCGAGGTGCAGGACGCCGTAGTCGGCCAGCTCGATGCGGCGCGGGTCGATCGTCACGAGCTGCATCCCGCGCAGCGTCGCCTGCTTGATGCGCGCGCCGACGACCGGATGGCCCTCGGTCGGGTTGGCGCCGATCAGGATCGTCGCGCCGGTGTGGTCGAAGTCGGCGAACGTGCCGGTCGCGCCCGAGAGCCCGAGCGACTTGCGCAGCGCGTACGAGGTGGGGGAGTGGCAGACGCGCGAGCAGTTGTCGATGTTGTTGGTGCCGATCGCCGCGCGCATCAGGCGCGCCATCGCGTAGCAGTCCTCGTTCGTGGCGCGCGAGGAGGCGAGGCCGGCGATCGCGTCGGGGCCGTGGGCGGACTTGATGCGCGTCAGCTCGGCGACGATCCGGTCGATCGCCTCATCCCAACTGGCGCGGCGCAGCGTGCCGCCGCGCGTGTCGCGGATCAACGGCGTCGTGAGCCGCTCGCGGTGGCGCGAGAAGCGGTGCGCGAAGCGGCCCTTGAGGCACGTGTGGCCCTCGTTGGCGGGACCGTCCTTGGCGGGCGTGATCGAGAGCACGCGGTCCTCGGCGACGTGCGCCTCCAGGCGGCAGCCGACGCCGCAGTAGCCGCAGGTGGTGGTGACGCTCATGTCCTCAGCTCCAGCAGGTCGATCTCGGCGATCGCCTCGGTCGGGCAGGTGTCCGCGCAGGCGCCGCAGGAGACGCACGCGGAGTGGCGGAAGCCCTCGTCGATGCCGGCCGCGACGTTCGCGGCGAAGCCGCGGCCGACGGCGGTGAGGGCGAACGTCCCCTGCACCTCGTCGCAGGCGCGCACGCAGCGCCCGCACGAGATGCACAGCTCGTGGCGGAAGGCGAGGTAGGGGTGGTCCTGCTCGTGCACGACCGCGTGCGTCGCGCCGGGCCAGCGCGGCTCGCCGACGCCGAGCGCGGCGACGACGCCGGCCAGCTCGGTGTGCGGCGCGGGCGGCTCGGGCAGCTCCGACAGCACCAGCTCCACGACCGCGGTCGCGACGCGGCGCGCGGTCGCGTCCTCGGTCGCGACGACCATCCCGTCGCGGCAGGGCGTCGTGCATGCCGGCAGCGGAACCTTCGAGCCCTCGACGCCGACGAGGCAGACGCGGCAGGCGCCGAACGCGTCCTGGCGCTCGTCGAAGCACAGCGTCGGCACCCAGCGCCCGGCGGCGCGGGCGGCGTCGAGCACCGTCGCCCCCTCGGCGACCTCGACCTCGTGACCGTCGACCGCGACGCGCAGGCTCATGCGAGTCCCAGCTCCTCCGGGTAGTGCTGCAGCAGGCTCCGGATCGGGGCGGGCATCCCGCCCCCGTGTGCACACAGGCTACCCAGCTCCAGCGTCTCCAGCAGCTCTTCGAGCCGCGCGCGCTGCACCGGCTCGTCGGCCGCGAACATCGCGTGCCCGCGCTGCAGGCCGATGCGGCAGGGGAAGCACTTGCCGCAGCTCTCCGATGCCCCGAAATGCAGCAGGTGACGGGCGACCGCGCGCATGTCGGTCTGGTCGTCGAACGCGAGGATCCCGCCGTGGCCGACCATGCAGCCGACGGCCGCGAGGGCGTCGAAGTCGAACGCCGTGTCCAGCAGCGAGGCGGGCAGGATCCCGCCGAGCGGGCCGCCGATCTGCACCGCCTTCAGCGTGCGCCCGTCGCGCAGGCCGCCGGCGAGCTGCTCGCACAGCTCGCGCATCGAGACGCCGAAGGAGACCTCGTAGACGCCCGGCCGCGCGAAGCGCTCGTTGAAGCAGACGAGCTTGGAGCCGGCCGTCGCGCCGGGGCTGAGCGCGCGGTAGGCCTGCGCGCCGCGCGCCGCGACGAACGGCATGTTGCAGAGCGTCTCGACGTTGTTGACGACCGTCGGCAGCCCGTGCAGGCCGCGCTGGGCGGGGAAGGGAGGCCGCGCGGAGACGGTGCCGCGCAGCCCCTGCAGGCAGGCGAGCAGCGCCGTCTCCTCGCCGACGACGTAGGAGCCCGCGCCCTCGACGATCGTCACGTCGAATGCGAAGCCGCTGCCGCCGATGTCCTCGCCGAGCCAGCCGCCGGCGCGGGCGTGCTGCGCCGCCGCCTCCAGCGCCGGCTTCGAGCGCGGGTACTCCGAGCGCACGAGCACGAAGCCGTGCTGGGCGCCGACCGCGTAGCCGGCCAGCGCGAGCCCCTCCAGCAGCAGCTCGGGGCTGCGCTCCATCAGGTACTTGTCGATGTAGGAGCCGGGGTCGCCCTCGTCGCCGTTGGCGACGATGAACTTCTGCTCGCCCTGCGCGTCGCGCGCGAAGCGCCACTTCGCGCCGGCCAGGAAGCCGGCCCCGCCGCGCCCGCGCACTGTGGCGGCCTCGACCTCGGCGAGCAGCTGCTCGGGCGTGCCGGCGAGCGCCGCCGCGAGCCCGGCCCAGCTGCCGGGCCGCGTCAGCACCGGCTCGGCGAGCGTGCTGCGCCAGTCGGGCTCGGCGGCGGGCCGCGTCGTGCCCGCGAGCACGCGCTCCACGACGCCCGGCCCGGCGTCGATCGTCTCGCCGTCGCGCACGGCGGGGGAGGCGTGGCAGAAGCCGAGGCAGACGGTCTCCGCGAGCGAGCGCGAGCCGTCGGCGGCGCGCTCGCCGAGCGCCAGCCCGAAGCCCTCGCGCAGCGCCTCGACGTGCGCGTCGCCGGTCGCCGCGAAGCAGGCGGTGCCGGTGCAGACGCGCACGTGGCGCGCGCCGCGCGGCGCCAGCAGGTCGTCGTAGAAGGACGCGACGCCGTGCACGGTCGCCTCCGGCAGCCCCGAGACGGCAGCGGCGTGGCGGATGTCCTTGTCGCGCAGCTCGCCGTGCGCGTCGATCGCGGCTTTCAGCACCTCGAGCGCCGTGGGCGCCTGTTCGGCGTGGTGCCGGCGGACCAGCTCGACGAGGTTGCGGGACATCGCGAGCAGCAATGTACCGTCGCCCCCCTCCGCGGCCCCGCTCACCCCCCGACCGGGGGGCGACCGCGTTTCGGCGTGTAGTGATCGCGCGAGGGGCGGCGTATCTCTTGCCATGGTGCACGAGACGGCGATCCTGTTCCCCGGGCAAGGCAGCCAGACGCCCGGCATGCGTGACGAGGTCGCCGCCCGGCGGCCCGACCTGCTCGCGCTGGTCGTCGAGCTCGTCGGCGCCGACCCGTTCGAGCACGTCGACCTGGGCACGCGCTTCGCGCAGCCGGCGATCTACTGCGCCAGCGTCGTCAGCTGGGAGCAGCTGCAGGAGGCAGGCGTGCGGGGCGCGCTGCACGCGGGGCACTCGCTCGGCGAGGTCGCGGCGCTCGTCGCGGCCGGCAGCCTCACGGCCGAGGACGGCCTGCGGCTCGTCGCCGAGCGCGGCCGGCTGATGCAGGAGTCAGGCGAGCGCGCCGGCGACGGCGGGATGCTCGCGCTGCTGGGGGCCGGCGCGGCCGAGCAGGCGGCCGCGGTCGCCGCGTCGTCGGGGCTGACGGTCGCCAACGACAACGCCCCCAACCAGGTCGTGCTCTCAGGCGCGACCGCCGCCTTCGAGGCCGCCTCCGAGCGTGCCCGCGCGCTGGGCCTGCGCGCGGTCAAGCTGCCGGTCACCGGCGCCTTCCACTCGCCCACGATGGCCGGCGCGGCGCCCGCGTTCGAGCGGGCGCTGGCCGCGCTCGACGTGCGCCCGCCCGCGGTGGAGGTCCTCAGCTCCGTCACGACCGGCCCATTCGACGACGTGCGCGCGCGCCTGCTCGACGCGCTCACGCACCCGGTGCGCTGGCGCGAGACGCTGCTTGCGCTGCACGCGCGCGGCGTGCGCCGCTTCGTCGAGGTCGGCCCCGGCCGCGTGCTGGGCGGGCTCGTCAAGCGCACGCTCTCCGACGTCGAGATCGTCGCCGCCGAGCAGCTGGAGGGCGCGAATGCCTGAGCAGGCGCTCGCGCCCGCACCGCTCTCGGAGCCGCGCGCGCTGCGCGGCGCCGCGCTCGTCGGCGTCGGCTCCAGCCTGCCGCAGACGGTCGTCGGCAACGACGAGGTCGCCGCGCGGATCGGCAAGACCGACGAGTGGATCTACACCCGCACCGGCATCCGCGAGCGCCGCCGCGCCGCGCCGGGCGAGCGGATGACCGACCACATCGCGGCCGCCGCGCGGATCGCGCTGGAGCAGGCCGGCGTCGAGGCCTCCGCGCTGGACCTCGTGATCGTCGGCACGCTCACGCCGGACGAGCCGATGCCGAGCGCCGCCGCGAACGTCACGCACGCGCTCGGCGCCGCCCACGCGGGCGCGATGGACGTCAACTCGGCCTGCGCCGGCTTCCTCTCCTCGCTTGCGATCGCGACCGCGCAGGTCGAGTCGGGCCGTGCCGAGCACGTGCTCGTCGTCGGCGCCGACTTCCTCTCGCGCATCACCGACCACGCGTCCAAGCAGACGGCGATGCTGTTCTCCGACGGCGTCGGCGCGGCGCTCGTCAGCGCGACCGCCGCAGGCGCGGGGCGGATCGGCCCACTGCTGCTGCGCGCCGACGCGAGCGTGCCGGAGCACCTCTACCTCGCCCGTGGCGCCAGCACGATCGAGATGGACGGCCACGAGACGTTCAAGCACGCCGTCGCGCGCATGGCGGAGATCACGCTCGAGGCGATCGCGGCCGCCGGGCTGACGCTCGCGGAGATCGACCTGTTCGTCTACCACCAGGCGAACGGGCGGATCATCAAGGCGGTCGGCGAGCGGCTGGAGCTGGACACCGAGCGCGTCATCGACTGCATCGAGCTGGTCGGCAACATGTCCGCCGCGACGGTCCCGTACGCGCTCGACGTCGCGCGCCGCGACGGCCGCCTGCGCGACGGCATGCGCGTCCTGCTGTCGGCCTTCGGCGGCGGCTTCAACTGGGGCGGCGTCGTCGTCGAATGGGGACGCGGCGATGGCTGAGCCACGCGCAGGCTGCGCGCTCGTGACGGGCGCCTCGCGCGGCATCGGCGAGGCGATCGCGCACGCGCTGGCGGCCGACGGCTGGGCCGTCGGCGTCGGCTACAACGCCAACGCCGAGGCGGCCGCCGGGGTCGTGCGCGCGATCGAGGCGGCCGGCGGGCGCGCGCTCGCGCTCGGCGGCGACATGGTCGACCGCGAGCGCATAGACGCGCACTTCTCCGCGCTGGAGGAGCGCTTCGGCCCCGTGCTCGCACTCGTCAACAACGCCGGCGTGCGCGCCGACGGCCTCTCGCCGCAGATCCAGGACAGCGACTGGGACCTCGTGCTCGACACCAACCTCACGGCCGCCTTCCGCACGACCCGCCGCGCGGTGCCGCAGATGCTGCGGGCGCGCTACGGGCGGATCGTCAACATCGCCTCCGTCGTCGGCCTGCGCGCGAACCCGGGCCAGGCCAACTACGCCGCCTCGAAGGCCGGCCTGATCGCGATGACGAAGACGGTCGCGGCCGAGGTCGCGCGCCGCGGGGTGACGGTCAACGCCGTCGCGCCCGGACTGATCGCGACCGACATGACCGCCGACCTGAACGGCGACCTGCTGAGCGCCGTGCCCGCGCGCCGCGCCGGCACGCCCGCGGAGGTCGCCGCCTGCGTGCGCTTCCTCGCATCCGACGCCGCGAGCTACGTGACCGGCGCCGTCCTGTCCGTCGACGGCGGCATGGCCGCCTGAATCCCCCACCGCAAACCAGCTAGGAGAACACCACATGGCCGCCACCACCCCAGACGCCGTCGAGGCGCGCATCGTCGAGGCGCTCGCGAGCTTCGGCCCCGACGCCGACCAGGTCACGCGCGACGCGACCTTCGAGGAGCTCGACATCGACTCGCTCGACCTCGTCGAGCTGGCGCAGATCGTCGAGGACGAGTACGGCGTCGAGCTCAAGGGCGACGACATGAAGAGCATGAAGTCCGTCGGCGACGCGATCGACCTCGTGGTGGCGCGGGCATAGCTGTGACACGTCGCCGGGTCGTCATCACGGGCGTCGGAGCCGTCACCCCGCTGGGTGTCGGCGCCGACGTGCTGCTGCGACGCTGGGTCGCGGGCGAGTGCGGGATCGCGGACGGCGAGGGCGTCTGCCGCGAGTTCGTCGCGGGGGACCACCTCTCGACGAAGGAGCAGCGCCGCGCCGACCGCTTCGCGCAGCTGTCGATGGTCGCCAGCGACGAGGCGATGGCGAACGCCGGCTGGGCGGACGAGCTGCCCTACCCGGAGGAGCGCATCGCCTGCGTCTTCGCGACCGGGATCGGCGGGCTCGGCTCGCTGGAGCACCAGCACACCCTGCTCGTCGAGAGCGGGCCGAAGGCGGTCTCGCCGCTGTCGGTCCCGCTGTTCATGCCGAACGCGGGCGCGGGCGCGCTGACGATGCGCCACGGCCTGCGCGGGCAGTCCTACTCGGTCGCATCCGCCTGCGCGGCCGGCTCGCACGCGATCGGCGTCGCGACGCGGCTGATCCAGGCCGGCGACGCCGACGCGGTCATGACCGGCGGCGGCGAGGCGACGCTGACGCCGCTCTCACGCGCGAGCTTCGCGGCGATGGGCGCGCTCTCCCCGAGCGGCCACTCGCTGCCGTTCGACGTGCGCCGCGACGGCTTCGTGATGGGCGAGGGCGCCGGCGTCGTGCTGCTGGAGGACGCCGAGCGCGCGGAGGCCCGCGGGGCGAGCGTGCTCGGCGAGGTGCGCGGCTTCGGCTCGACCTCCGACGCGTTCCACCTGACCGCGCCCGAGCCCGAGGGCACGTACGCCTCGCACGCGATGCGCGCGGCGCTCGCGGACGCCGGGCTGAGCGCCGCCGACGTCGACTACGTCAACGCGCACGGCACCTCGACGCCGCTCAACGACGCCGCCGAGACGCTCGCGATCAAGCGCGCGCTCGGCGAGCAGGAGGCGCGTCGCATCCCCGTCTCCTCGACGAAGTCAGCGACCGGGCACCTGCTCGGCGCGGCCGGCGCGGTCGAGGCGATCGCCACCCTGCTCGCCATGCGCGAGCGCATCCTTCCGCCCACCGTCGGGCTTGAGCAGCAGGACCCGGAGCTCGACCTCGACTACGTCCCGCTGACCGCCCGGCCGTTCACGCCGCGCGGCGAGCGGCCGATCGCGCTGTCGAACTCGTTCGGGTTCGGCGGCCACAACGTCGTTCTCTGCCTGGAAGGGGTCGCCGCATGAGCGTCATCGAAGCCACAGCCACCGCACAGGAGCGCCTGAGCCCGCTGGAGCGCCTGGAGATGCTGTGCGACAGCGGCTCGCTCGAGGTGATCCGCTCCGGCGTGCTCTCCCCGAAGCTCGGCGCGCGCGCTCGCGTCGGCGACGGCGTCGTCGGCGGCCTCGGCCGCGTCGACGGGCGCCCGATCGCCTGCTACGCGCAGGACGTCTCCTTCCTCGGCGGCTCGCTCGGCGAGGCGCACGCCGACACGATCAACCGCGTGCTGCAGTTCGCGGGCCGCTCGCGCGTGCCCGTCGTCGGCTTCATCGAGTCCGGCGGCGCGCGCATGCAGGAGGGCACCGCCGCGCTCGGCGGCTACGGGCGCATCTTCCGCCACAACGTCGCGCTGTCGGGCGTCGTGCCGCAGATCTCGATCATCGGCGGGCTCTCGGCCGGCGGCGGCTGCTACTCGCCGGCGCTGACCGACTTCGTCGTGATGACGCAGGACGCGGCGATGTTCCTGACCGGTCCCGCGGTCGTGAAGGACGTGATGGGCGAGGACGTCAGCGCCGCCGACCTCGGCGGCCACAAGATCCACGACCGCAACGGCGTCTGCGACCTCGTCGTCTCCGACGACCGCGCCGCCGCCGCGCTCTCGCGCTCGCTGCTCTCCTACCTGCCCTCGCACGCCGGCGCCGGCCTGCCGCGCACGCTCGCGGTCGAGCCCGAGCTGGCCGATCCGGCGCTCGCCGTGCCGGAGGACCCGCGCAAGGTCTACGACGTGCGCGACGCGATCGCGGGGATCGTCGACGGCGGCTCGCTGCTGGAAGTGCAGCCGCGCTGGGCGCGCTCGATCGTGACCGGCTTCGCGCGCATCGACGGCCGTCCGGTCGGCGTGATCGCGAACCAGCCGCGCTACATGGGCGGCGTGCTCGACGCCGAGTCCTCGCAGAAGGGCGCGCGCTTCGTGCAGACGTGCGACGCCTACGGGGTCCCGCTCGTCGTGCTCGTCGACACGCCCGGCTTCATGCCCGGGACGCGCCAGGAGCAGGCCGGCGTGATCCGCTTCGGCGCGACGCTCGTGCGCGCGTTCGCGGCCGCGACGGTCCCGCGGGTGACGGTCGTGCTGCGCAAGGCCTACGGCGGCGCCTTCATCACGATGAACTCGAAAGACCTCGGCGCCGACCTCGTGTTCGCCTGGCCGCAGGCGGAGATCGGCGTGATGGGCGCGCAGCCGGCGGTCGGGATCATCCACCGCCGCGCGCTGGCGGCCGCCGAGGACCCGGTCGCCGCGCGCGCCGAGCTGGCCGACGCCTATGCGCAGGAGCACCTGGGCGCGCACGTCGCCGCCGCGCACGGCTACGTCGACGAGGTGATCGAGCCGCACCAGACGCGCCGCCGGCTCGCCTGGGCGCTCGGCACGATGGACGACCGCCGCGCCACGCCGGACCTCGCCTGATGGCGCTCGACGGCAAGCGCGTCCTCGTCACGGGCGTCATCACGAAGGACTCGATCGCGTTCGCGACGGCCGAGGCCCTGCAGGCGGCGGGCGCGGAGGTCGTGCTGACCGGCTTCGGCCGCGCGCGGCGGCTGACCGAGCGGGCGGCGGCGCGGCTGCCGGTGGCGGCGGAGGTGCTGGAGCTCGACGTCAACCGCTCGGAGGACTACGCCCCACTGGTCGAGGCGCTGCGCGCGAAATGGGGCGGGCTCGACGGCGTCCTGCACGCGGTCGCCTATGCCCCCGAAGACGCTTTGGGCGGCAACTTCCTGCACACGCCGCCGGCGAGCGCGATCACCGCGTTCCAGACGAGCGCCGTGTCATTGCAGCAGCTGGGCGCCGCGCTGCTGCCGCTGATGGAGGGCGGCGGTGCCGTCGTGGGCCTGGACTTCGACGCGACCGTCGCCTGGCCGATCTACGACTGGATGGGCGTCGCGAAGGCCGCGCTGGAGTCGACCGCCCGGTACCTGGCGCGCGACCTCGGCCCGCACGGCGTGCGCGTGAACCTGGTCTCCGCCGGTCCCCTGAAGACGGTCGCCGCCGGCGGCATCCCCGGCTTCGAGCGGCTCGCCGACGCCTGGGGTCGCCAGGCGCCCCTGGGCTGGGACGTCACCGATCCCACCCCCGTCGCCGAGACGATCTGCTTCCTGCTGTCCGACGCGGCCCGCGCGATCAGCGGCGAGATCGTCCACGTCGACGGCGGCTTCCACGCGATGGGGACGGCGATCGCGGAGTAGGTCGGGCGCGGTTGCTGCGGCGGTGCCAGACGATCGCCGCGGCGCCCACCCGGGGTTGACGGCGCCGGCGCGGGGGCGGATGCTGGGCCTCCCTGCACCGCACCGCAAGGAGGAAGAATGAGCGCCACCACCGGAGGGCTCGACCTCGACGCGCTCAAGCGCGCGATCGAGCAGCGCGACGCGGAGGGCATGCTCGCGCTCTACGCGCCGGACGCCGAGGTGATCATGGTCGACCACCTCAATCCGCCCAGTCGGCCGCGCCGCCTGTCGGGGATCGAGCAGATCCGCGAGATGGTCGAGGACGTCTGCGCGCGCGACATGACGCACGAGATCACGCGGGCGGTCGGCGACGCCGACATGGCCGCCTACACGGAGGCCTGCCGCTACGCGGACGGCACGCGCGTGCTGTGCACGGCGCTGCTCGACGTGCGCGACGGCCGGATCGCGCGCCAGGAGGGCGTGCAGGCCTGGGACGAGGGCTGAGGCCGTGATGCGCGGTCGTTTGTCCTGGCTATTCCGGGAAAAGTGACCGCGCATCCGCTCAGGGATCGGGGAACGGCTGCACCGCGAGGCCGTGGTCCTGCTCGCGCATGCCGAGCTCGTAGGTGGCGCCGCCCGCGACGGTGAGGGTCAGGGGGTCGCGGTCGGGGCGCTCGACGGTCAGGCGCATGTCGGCGATCGCGCAGTGCGCGGTGTGGTGCTGGGAGCCCGGGGCCGGGTCGCTGTAGACCCAGGCGACGACGTCCTCGCGCGGCGCGCTGACCTCGCCGCGCACGACGATGCCCTTGCCGGGCAGCACGAACGTGCAGCGCTCGGGGTACTCGTCGACGGCGGTCGCGCGCGTCGCGCCGATCCCGCCGAGGCGGTGGCGCACGCCGCCGAGCGAGAGGCAGCCGTTGGCGACCCACGGCGTCGTCCAGCGGCCGAGGCGGATGCGCCCGAGCGTCGCGTCGAGCCAGGAGTCGGGGTCCTCGGCGAAGCTCGTGCCGTGCATCCAGATCCAGCGCTCGGCGTGCTCGGCGCCCCAGTTGTGCCCGATCATGCCGGGCCAGCGGTCGAGCTCGAAGGTGTGGCCGCGGACCGTCACGGTCCCGCTCACGCGCACCGCCGGACGCAGGCTGAGCGCCTTCGTGCGCGGCAGCTTCGCGCCGTACATCCACGCGCTCGGGAGGTAAGGGAAGGGCGCCTCGTCGCCTTCGAAGCGCAGCTCCCACGTCGCCTGCCCCGGCAGCTCGCCGTGCGCGCCGTCGGGGCCGATGCGGCTGGAGCCGATCCGCAGGTGGTCGACGCCGCCGCAGTCGAGCGCGTCCGGTGGCGGGGAGTACTTGGCCGCGTACGGGCCGCCCACCTCGAACAGCGTCGCCCACAGCGACCCGATCGGCGTCTCGCCCGGGCGCTTGTGGACCGTGTAGCGCAGCCACACCGCGCGGCGGCTGGCCGCGTCGGCGACCTTCAGGTAGTAGCTCTCGTAGTGGCCGTCGGCGTGGGGGACGGCGGGGTAGCGGGCGTCGGCGGGGAGCATCGGCGGACCGTACCCGCCCGCGCGCGGCGCGTGAGGCGGTTCGCGCTGGGAGGGTCCTAGCGGAACAGGTCCTCGGCCGCCGGACGCAGCAGCGCCGCCGCGCCCGGCCCGTCGTCCTCGCCGACGTGACGCGCGAGCCCGCGCACGACGACGACCGGCTGGCGCGAGTCCTTGCTGCGCGCGAGGTCGGCGGCGGCGGCGAGCTCGTCGGCGAGCGCGATCCAGGTCGCGCGCAGCTCGCGGCCCATGCTGTCGGTGCGCCCCCGCCAGTCCTCCAGCGGCTGCACGCCGGCGAGCCGATCGCGACGTCGACCTGCCCGTGGCGCCAGGCGCGCCCGAACGAGTCGCTGATCAGCACGCCGACGCGTGCGCCGCACAGCTCGCGCAGGCGTGCGCGCAGGCGGCGGGCGGAGGCGTCGGGATCCTGCGGCAGCAGGATCAGCGTCTCGGGATCGGCCGCGTTGGAGGCGTCGACGCCGGCGTTCGCGCACACGAAGCCGTGGTGGGTGACGCAGATCAGCACGCCGCGCTCGTTGCGCAGCAGCTCGCGCGACTCGTCGAGCACGACCTGCACGTGCCACGGCTCCTTGCCGAGCGTCGCGGCCAGCTCGGCGGCGCGCGCGCCGGGGACGACGTCGGCGCGCCGCCGCACACGCGCCTCCGCCTTCGAGACGACCTTGTGCGCCACCACGACGACGTCGCCGTCGGCCAGCTCCGCGCGGGTGACGATCAGCCCGCCCAGGTCCATCCCTGCCGCGATCTCCGGCAGCCCGTCGAGCGCGTGGGCGGTGAGCATCTAGCGCAGGATGACGCCGGTGCGCTGAAGCTGGTGCAGCAGCCCGCGCGTGTGCGCGGCGCCGCCACGCCCGGCGGCCAGCCGCTCCTGCAGGGCTGCGAGATCCTCGGGCGTGTCGACGTCGAGCGCGAGCGAGTCGATCTCCGCGACCTCGGCGGTCACGCCGCTCTCCTGGGCGAGCGCCAGGTGGCGCTGGAAGCTGTCGGGGCCGTAGCGCGGCTGGAGCGCGTCGGGCGGGCACAGCAGCAGCGCGTTCGTGCCGGCGCCGTGGCGGTCGGGGACGAGGACCGCGAAGCGCTCGGCGGTGCGCGGGCGTCCGATCAGCGCGTCGAGCTGCGCCGGGTCGATCAGCGGGCAGTCGCCGGCGAGGCACAGCACCTGCACGGCGCCCAGTTCGCGCGCGTGGGCCGCGCCGCGCGCGACCGCCTGGTCCTGCCCGCTCTCGGCCGGGTCGTCGATCGCGATCGCCTCGTAGTTCTCGGCGAGCCGCTGCGCGGCCGGGTCGGCGGAGACGACGATCACGCGGTCGATCGCCTCCGCGCGACGCAGCGCCGTCAGCACGTCGGCGAACATCGCCTCGGCGAGCGCGCGGCGCGAGCCGGACGCCAGCGCCGCCTCGAGACGCCGCTTGGCGTGCTTGAAGCGCTTGACCGGGAGGATCGCGACGGTCTCCACGGCGGCGTACGGTAACCGGTCAGCCGCGCAGCGCGTCTGCGAACGCGAGGGCCGCGCCCGCGAGACGCGCCCGGCCGGCCGCGTCGGCCATCAGCAGGTCGGCGTCGTGCACCGGCAGATCGGGGACCGGCTCGTCCGCGACGATGCCGTCGAGCAGCTCGCCGTAGAGCGCCGCCACGCCCGCTGCCGAGACCGGCTGGCCGGCCCATTCGAGGCACGCGGCGGTGGGTCCCTTCAGCACCGCGCCGCCGACGATCGGGCTGACCGCGACGACCGGCGCAGGCGCCGCGCGCAGCGCCTCGCGCATGCCCGGCACGGCGAGGATCGGGCCGATCGAGACGACCGGGTTCGACGGTCCGATCACGATCGCGCGCGCCGCCGCGATCGCCGCCAGCGCCTCGGGCGTGGGCCGCGCGTCGGCGGCGCCGTCGAACGTGACGTCCTGCAGCGGGCCCTGCGCGCGCCCGCGGATCATGAAGTCCTGGAAGTCCCAGTCGCGGTCGTGTGCCCGCACGCGCGTGCGGACGGGCTGGTCGCACATCGGCAGCACGCGCGCCGTGACGCCGAGCGCGCGGCGCAGCTCGTCCAGCGCCGTGCTCAGGCGCGCGCCCTCCGCGAGCCGCCGAGCGCGCTCCAGCCCGATCGCGAGGTCGCGGTCGCCGAGCTTGAACCAGACCTCGCGGCCCAGCTCGCGCAGCTGGTCCATCGCGTGGAAGGTGTCGCCGTCGAGCCCCCAGCCGCGCGCGTCGATGCGGTCGGCGAGCCAGAACAGCACGAGGTCGGGGTCGGGGGAGACGTGCGCGCCGTGAATCTCGACGTCATCGCCGGTGTTCGCGATCACGACCAGCTCGTCGGGCGCGACGACGTCGGCCATCCCGCGCGCGAGCTTCGCGCCGCCGGTCCCGCCGGCGAGCACGACGACCGGCCCGTTCACTTCCAGGAGCCGGCCGGCAGCCCCGCGATGCGGATGCCTGCGGTCGCCTTGTGGCGGATGTTGATGCCGATCGTCAGCGCCGTCAGCTGCTCGACGATCCGCGCCGACTCAAGCTTGCCGGCGTCGATCGGCCGCAGGCCCGGGATGCGGGCGATCAGGGCCGCGATGCGCGCTTTCGCATCGGCGTCGTCGCCGCACACGAGCACGTCCTCGTCGAAGGCGTGGTCGAGGTCGGCGAGGTGCTTGGCGGCAACCGTGTGCAGCGCGGAGACGACGGTCACGCCGGCCGGCACCAGCTCCTGCGCCTGCTGCGCAGCCGAGCCCTGCGGCACGCCGAGCGTGCGCGTCGCGCGCCCACCGACGGCGGCGGCGAGCGGGACGGTCACGTCGAGCAGCAGCTGGCCGGGGGAGAGGGCGTCCTTGAGCCCCTTGAGCGTCGCGGCCTGGCTGGCGAACGGGACGCTCAGCACGACGATCTCCGCGCCGAGCACGGCGTCCGGGTTCGCGCGGCCCGAGACCTCGGCGCTCGGCACGAGCTGCTTGACGCGCGTCGCCGCCTCCGCCGCGCGAGCCTCGTCGCGCGAGCCGATGACGACGCCCACGCCGGCCTGCGCGAGGCGCACGGCGAGGCCGAAGCCGAGGTCGCCGGTGGCGCCGACGATCGCGATGGGGGTGGGCACGGCGAGCGAGTATACGGTTGAGGACGCAACGGCCTGGAGGTCTTGGCTTTCGGTCGAAGCCAACAGCGTTGGGGCCCGCGTGGTCGCGGGCCCCAACGGCCGCTATCCCCCCTGGTGCAGCAGGATGTTGGTCTTGGTGGTGGAACCTCCGACACGTGCAGTGATGCGGATCCGCAGCGAATGCTTCGCGGCGAGGTAGCTTCGCGCACGGTGGTTGAGGTGCAGCGTGAGTCGGACCTTCCCGGCGTGCTTAAGCGTTCGATTGGCACGGTCGGTGCTGATCCACCCACCCGCCAGTCTCGCGCTCATCGCGACCGCGAGCTTGCCGCCCGCACTGGCCACGAGCGTGAGCGGCAGGACGCCCGACTTGGAGAGCCGGCGCCGCTGCGCGCCGTTGATCCCACCGCCCGCCAGCCGCACGACCGCCTTGCCTGCGTTCTTGCTTCCCTTCGGCGGTCCCGGGAGCGTTTCGCTTGCCGGCGTAGTGAACGGGGGCCGCTGCGTCAGGAGGCCCTGACAGGCGTCCTCGGCGCAGCGCGGGATCGTCTCACTCGGCGGAAAGCCCCCGCCGAGGCGGGCGACGTAGAGCTTCTTGTTGTCTTGGTCAACGCCGGATACGAGGCGGTCGCTGGCCTCGAAGAACACGCTGTGACCATCAGCGCTCATTCCATCAAAATTAGAGATAGCGTCACTACGCCCGGCCGAAATCAACGTCAGCGGCTTGTCGCGACGCCATAAATACACGTCCGTCACGTCCCCGTTCAGATCGTTGGGGAGTAACGCTTGGCTCGTCTCGAACGCTACAGTCGTCCCATCGTCACTCTGGTAGCGCTGGTTAACGTTCCCGTCAGGTGCTAATCCCGTAAGCTGAGTCGCAGTTGTAGGCATAGAGCCGGATGGGGGACAGCTGACGCAGCTCATTACGCCCGCCACAGCATCGTACTGAAAGATTTGCAGCAAACCCCCGGTCGGGTGCCCACTATTCAATGAATCCGTTGAGGTGAACAGCAATGATGTCCCATCAGGGGTGATATAGGTTGCCGACCCGCTGCGGATGCTGCCGCCGATTGCAAAGCTATTGGGCGGACCTGTCGCGATGAAGCGTATGTTGCCCGCATGGTAAAGATAGAGATTGAGCTGACCGGTGATGCCATCACCGTTAAAAGCTCTGATCCGACTCAAAATAAACGTAGTCGCCATCAGGCGATACAGCCACGTGACGTAACTTGACACCAACTCCGGCCGACAGACGCTTATAAGAAGATGTCAGCGAATTATAAACATAGAGATCCAGCACAGCGTCCGTATCGGCGGAAACAAGTTTGTTATGTGTCGTGAAGTAGACTCGCTGTCCGTCGCGACTGGCGCCTGCAAACTGAGAGTCGGTGTCGAGGCCGCCGTCGTGAGGCCGCGAAATGTTAAGTGATGTGCCATTGTGACGAACATAGACATCAGCTGGATTTGAGCAACCTGAGTCAGCATCTGGGCTCTCGAAAACTATAGTGCGACCGTCCGCCGAGACGCCACTTTGTTCGAAGCCAGTGCCGTTGCCGTTATTGACGGAAGCCTGATTATCTGCCAATACTACTCCGCATGACAGAATGTCCGCGTTTTCATCATATCCGATGTATTGAAGCATACCGTCGGTGGACTCGTAAAGGCCACGGCCCGAGCTGTGTGTGTCGTCGGAAGTGAGGGGCGGAAGCCCGATTGGACTCCTAAAAACGACACGAGACAAGTCATCAGACGTTCCGGACACCACTGTCTCAAGACTTGGATAGGTATAAGGCATATCAAGCATAGTAAGACGATTGCCGCCGTCATCGACGCGCTCCAGGCTGAAGCGGCCGGTCAAGCAGCCGAGCAAGATATTGTTACAGATCGAAGTCAGCGTGCGGGCGCCGTCTGCGGCATATGCGGCTAATGCATAACGATCGTTTCCGGCTTTGCCCAGATCGTGCAAGAGCCATCCGTCCCGAGTGCGGTGGGCAGCATAGACAACAACATTGCCAGTACTCTGTTTGCTCGAAACGGGAGTAAGCACACTGACCCATGCGTGCTCGCCGTCCGGCGAGCCCAGGCCGAAGTTGATGTCGTTACCGAGGGCGTCTGGTTGGGACACGAGCTCGTAACCCCATCCGGTAGGTAAGGCCATCGCGTTGGGAGTGCTCAGAAAGGCCGCTACGCCCAAACCAAGCAAGACCACAACAAGCGTGCAGGCCTTGCACCCCAGAGCCCGGATATTCGGCACGACAGTCCTCCTCAGGTGCGACAATAGGCTAGAATTCGGCAGAATAGACATTTTCGCCGTTGGCTGCAACCGGCTCGGCGACCGCGAGCGCGCCACGATCTCATCGTCGGTCACCTTCGCGCCCGTCCCGGCCGACCGATCCGAAACGTCGAGGTGGACACGTAGCCTGCGATGACGAGGTCTCCAGGGACGCGCACAACCTCGTGTTCCAATCGCGAGGTTGCGAAGCCGGAGACCTCTTATGTCAACAGCCGACCTGGGCACACCGACCGACCCACATCAAGCCTGTAGCCGCGCGTGGAGGTTGACGAACCGGAAAACAGAGTATAGACTGTGCGCGTCATCTGGCTGCATGCTGGACGGTCGGAACCGCAGGATGCCTCTGATCGCAGTGCGCGTCCAGTCACCCGGGGGAAGGGGATGTCACGGTTAATATAAACGAAGAGTAAGCGATGTCGGATCGCAAGCCTAATTGGGCTGTAGTTCGACGATCAAGAGATAAACCTTATGAGACGAGGAGCAGCATGCTGAAAATATCACGTATTTGTACTGTAATAGTCGCGGTGATTGCTGGGCTGGCGCTCATCGCGGGAGCGGCTTCGGCGAATAGATCACTCTCGCTGAGCCCAGCCGGAACGGTGAGATCGACGAGCGAAGGAAAGGTCACCTTTGAAGAACCGAGTGGCTCGTTTGGCCTGGCATGTAACCTGACGTTGACAGGGACGACTGAAAGAATCGCACCAAAGAGAGCGGGCACCCACGTCGGGTCGATTACGGAAGGTAGAACGAACGAATGTAGAGATACATTTTTCGGCACAGCTGGAGAAGCCGTTCTCCTATTCGAAAGAGGCCCATTTGAGATCGTGTATTCCAGCTTCCTAGGGACGCTACCTGCTATAAATGGTATACTATTTAGAGCCGACGCGCGTTTCCTACTCACAACGTCGATCGGTAGATGTCTATATGAAACTACCGCTGCAAGAGAGGCTGCGTTCCTATTCGAAGCTACGCCTGCGACAGGTGTGGTAACCAGAGGGCACTTCCTAAGCACCCCTGTTAGAAGACTGATCAGACTAAGCGGTTTTTGTCCGGAGACGGGGAATCTGGCAGGTAAGTTCACAGTAACGCCGACGCAAACGGTTAGACTACTTTAGTTGAGAGTGGCGTTAAGTGGGGTTCTGGGCGCAAGCTCAGAGCCCCACTAGCTATCGGAAAGAAGCTCACTTGTGGTGTGTCGGTTCCGAGCGAACGCCGCCACCCGCCGCTCCACCAGCGCCCGCGCCCCCTCCACGAAGTCCGCCGACTGCGCACACAGCTGCTGCGCGGTGACCTCCTGCTCCAGCGTCAGCGCAAGCGCCGGCTTGGCAGCCGAGTCCAGCACCCGCTTCGCGAGCCCGACTGCGAGGGGCGCGCACGCCAGCAGCTCGTCGACGAGCTGCTGCGTCGCCGCTTCCAGCTCATCTGGCGCGGCGACGCGGTTGACGAGCCCGATCCGTTCGGCCTCCTCGGCGCCGATCAGCTTGCCGGTCATGATGAGCTCCTTCGCGCGGCCGAGGCCGACCACCGCTGGCAGCCGCGAGCAGCCGCCGACGTCGGGGATCAGGCCGACGCGCGTCTCCGGCATCCCGATGATCGCGTCGCTGGCCATCACGCGCAGGTCGCACGCGAGCGCCAGCTCCATCGCGCCGCCGATGCAGCCGCCGTGGATCTGGCAGATCACGGGCTTCGTCATCTCCTCGGCGAGGTTCCAGGCGTCGAGGATCTCGCGCCGGAAGACGCGCAGGTTCCCGGGCTCCTCGGCCAGCGCGCCGAGCGCCTTGAAGTCCATGCCGGAGGAGAACATCGCGCCGGCGCCGCGCAGCACGACGCAGCGGACCTCCGGGTCGGCCGCGGCCTCCTTCAGCGCGGCGCCGATCGCCAGCACCAGCTCCCCGTGCATCGCGTTGCGCTTCTCGGGGCGGTTGAGGATCAGGTGGCGGACCGCGCCGCGGTCCTCCGTCTCGACGAGCGACATGCGGGCCTCCGGGGCCGGGAGCGGGATCTCCCGCAGGCTACTGGCCGTCGCTGCGCGGGCGCGCACCTTCGCTGCCACCGCGGCCCAGGCGCGCCTCGTGGTTGCCGGCGCCCGGGCCGAGCGCGCCCCACAGCTGGAAGGCCATGCGGATCGCGCTCACGAGCAGCACCCACTTCGGCCACCATTCGCCCTCCGACCCAGTCGCGAGCCAGATCGCGTTGGCCGCCAGGTTGACGAGCACGACGAGGCCGATCGCGTGCAGCGTGCGCTCGCGCGCGCCGGGGCGGTCGAGCGCCCGTGGGCGCGCCGGCGGGGCGGGGGTCGCCGGCAGGTCGCTCGTGAGCGCGTCCAGCTCCGCCACCGTGCGCGCCGCATAGGCCGCGTCGAGCCGGTCGGACAACTCCTCCGGCGTCAGGCGCCCGTCGCCGGTGTGCTCGCGCAGCAGCGTCGCGGTCCGCTCGCGGTCGGCGTCGGAGGCGCGCAGGGCGGGTGCGATCTCATGCTCGCCGCTCATGCGTCGATGGTACGCGAGGATGCGGTGGGGTCGATCATCTAGGCTGGCGCGATGGCCGAGGTCGCCGACCTGCGACAGGGGATGGGACGCGTCGCGACGCTGCTGAGGCCGCATCCCCACCGCGGCGACCTGATCGCCGCGGGCGCCGCGCCGCTGACGCTCGGGGTGCTGCTGCTAAACGCACGCTTCGAGGGCCACTGGGGCACCGCCGTGCTGCTGGTCGTGACGCTGCTCGGCGCCGGCCTCGTGCTCGGCATGGGCGTGCTCGCGCCGCTGGAGGGCGAGCGTCCGCGCGCCTACCAGCAGGTGCTGTTGCTGGCCGGCCTCGCGCTCGGCTTCGTCGCGCTGCTGCGGGTCGCGCAGGTGCTCGGGGTGCACGACACGCTCGACGAGGCGGGCACGCGGCTGTGGGTGTTCGGGCTGCTCACGCTCTCCGCCGCCCGGCTCGTGCGCACGCATCGCAGCGCGATCTGCGCGCTCGTCGCCGCGCTCGCCGGGATCGTCGCCGTGCTCGCGTTCGTCACCTGGGCGTTCGCCCCGCAGGGAGCCGGCACGACGCGCTGGCTGCTGCTGGCGCTGGCGATCGCGCTCGTGCTCGGAGCGCTCTCGCAGCGCGACGCGCACCGGCGCGAGTCCGTCTACCTGATCAACGCGGCGGGGATCGCGATCCTCGCGCTCGGCCTCACGTTCGTCGGCGACGTGGTCCTCGTCGGCGATGGGAGCGCCGCGCCCGCCGGGGGCGGCTGGAAGCTGATCCTGCTCGCCGCCGGCTTCGGGCTGATCGCCTACGCCGCGGTCGACGGCGAGCCCGGCCCGGGCTACCTCGGTGCGCTCGACCTGCTGCTGGCGGTCGCGCTCGTGGGGACCCCCGACGCGGACGGCGCCAGCGTCTGGTTCTGGCCGCTCGCGCTGCTGCTGGGGGGCGGCGCGATGGTGCTCGCCGGCCTGCGCCCGCGCCATCCGCTGCCGCCGGAGCCGCCGCCGGCGAGCGCGCCCTCCGAGCCGCTGCCCGGCCCGGGCGCGCCCGGCGGACTGTGGACGAGCGAGCGCTGAGGCGGCGGCGGATGGACCACGTGCAGCTGCTGCAGGAGGCGATCCGCTGCGACGGCGCCGCGCAGCAGGCGCTGCTGCGGGGCGACGTCGCGCGCGCCCGCACGCTGTTCGGCACGGCGGCCGCGCGCTATCTCGCCTCCTGGGAGGTCGCGCCGCCGCGCAGCTACGGCCGCCTCGTGGGAATGCTGAAGAGCGCGATCCTCGCCGGCGAGGGCGGACACGAGGCGGCGTACGTGCGCGAGGCGCTCGGCGACGCCTGCGACTCGCCGCCAGCCTGCTACGCGCTCGCCGTGGCGGCGCTCGTGCAGGGCGACGACCCTGCGGCGCTGGCGGCGCTCGAGCGGATGCGCGAGGGCGAGGACGCGTTCGCGCGCACGGCCGACGCGCTCGCCGCGCTCGCCCGCGGCGACGGCGAGGCCTACGCGGCGGCGCTGGCGGCGATCGTGGCCGACTTCGCGGCGCGTGAGCAGCATCTGACCGGCGTGCGCTTCGCCGACACCGCCGTGCTGCTGGAGCGGCTCGCCGCTCCGCGCGGGCTGGCGGCGCGGCCGGCCTCCGCGCTGATGCCGGTGCTCGGCCGATGACGGACCCCGCGCCGCGCCGGCGCGAGCGCCTCGCGGCCACGCTGCGGCGCCTCGACGCGCATCCGACGGCGCTGCACGCCACCCGCCGCGCGCGCACGCGCATGCCGGGCGACGAGCGCTACGGCGACCCGCTGTCGCTCGGCGGCGGCGAGCCGGCGCAGCTGCTCGGCCAGCGGCTCGCGACGCTGCGCACGCAGCGCCCGAGCGTCGTGCGCGAGCTGGGCTTCGGCGCCCTGCAGCTGTGGCAGGCGCTCGCGGAGGCGCAGGGCCGCGGACACGGCGACCGCGAGGTGGCGATCCTCTTCACCGACCTCGTCGGCTTCTCCTCGTGGGCGCTGGAGGCGGGCGACGAACAGGCGCTCGAGCTGCTGCGCCGCGTCGCACTGGCGGTCGAGCCGGCCGTGACCGCGCACGGCGGGACGGTCGTCAAGCGCCTCGGCGACGGGCATATGGCGGTCTTCGAGCGGGCGGGGGACGCGGTCGCGGCGGCCGGCGCGGCGCTCGCGGCGGTGCAGCGCGTCGCGCTCGGGCAGCAGCCCGCGCAGCTGCGCGCCGGCATCCACCTCGGCACGCCGCGCCGGCTCGGCGGCGACTACTTCGGCGTCGACGTGAACGTCGCCGCGCGCGTCGGCGCGGCCGCCGGCGCGGGCGAGCTGCTGGTCTCCGAGGCGGTGCGCGCGCGGCTCGACGGCGACATCGGCCTCGTCGGCCGCTGGCGGCTGCACGCGAAGGGCGCGCCGGACGACCTGACCGTCTACGCGTTGCAGCCCCCGCGCGGCTGAGCGCCGAGTAGGCTGCGCGCGATGAGCGACCTCGCGTACGCCGGGATCTGCCGCCAGGCCGAGCTGCTGCGCGCGGGGGAGGTCTCGCCGCGCGAGCTGGTGGAGCTGTACCTGGGACGGATCGCGCGGATCGACCCGCAGCTCAACGCCGTGCGCGTCGTCTTCGCCGAGCGTGCGCTCGCCGAGGCCCACCAAGCCGCCGGCCGCCGCGGCGCCGGTGACGAGCGTCCGCTGCTCGGCGTCCCGGTCCTGATCAAGGACGACGTCGACGTCGCCGGCGAGGTCACCTGCAAGGGCAGCGGCGCCGAGGACCGCCCCGCGCAGGCCGACGCCGAGGTCGTGCGGCGGCTGCGCGCCGCGGGCGCGATCGTGCTCGGCAAGACGCACACGCCGGAGTTGATGCAGTGGCCCTTCACGGAGTCCGCGACGTGGGGCGTCACGCGCAACCCGTGGGACCTCGACCGCTCGCCCGGCGGCTCCAGCGGCGGCTCGGGCGCCGCCGTCGCGGCCGGCCTGGCCGGCGCGGCGCTCGCCAGCGACGGCGCCGGCTCGATCCGCATCCCGGCCGCGTGCTGTGCGCTCTACGGGCTCAAGCCGCAGCGCGGGCGCGTGCCGACGGCGCCCTACGAGGACGGCTGGCAGGGCCTCACGACGCTCGGCTGCGTGACGCGCTCGGTCGCCGACACGGCGCTGTGGCTCGATGTCGTGGCCGACAACGACGGCGACTCGTTCGCGGCGGCGGCAGCGCGCACGCCCGGCCCGCTGCGGATCGCCTACTCGACGAAGAACCCGCTGTTCGCGCCGGTCGCGCGCGAGCTGCGCGAGGCGTTCGAGGCGACGATCGAGCTGCTGCGCTCGCTCGGGCACACGCTCGCGCCGTGCGATCCGCCCTACGGCGACGTCCTGTCGGAGATCGTGCCGCGCTACCTGCGCGGCGTCGCTGACGACGCGGCCGGACTCTCGCACCCGCGGCGCCTGGAGCGGCGCACGCGCGCGATGGTGCGGATGGGCCGCACGCTGCCGCCGCCGGTCATCGCGCGGGCGCGTGCGCACGAGGCTGCGACGACCGCGCGGCTCGGGCGCGTGTTCGCCGACCACGATGTGCTGCTGAGCCCCGCGACCGCGCAGCTGCCGCTGTCGGTCGGCCGCTACGAGGGCCGCGGCGCGCTGTGGACGTTCAACGGCGTCGCCCGCTACACGCCCTACACGCCGGCCTGGAACGTGACCGGCCAGCCGGCCGCCTCGGTCCCGGCCGGCTTCACGCCCGACGGCGTCCCGCTCGGGGTCCAGATGGTCGGGCGCAGCGGCGACGAGGCGACGCTGCTGTCGCTCTCCGCGCAGCTCGAGGCGGCGCGGCCGTGGGCCGATCGCCGGCCGCCATCGGCCGCGTGAGCGCGTCCGAGAGCGAGCTGCTGGAGGTCGCGCGGGCGGCGGCGCAGGCCGCGGCCGCGGAGCTGCTCGCGCGCTACGACGCCGCCCCGCAGCAGCTCGCGACGAAGACGACCCCGACGGACCTCGTCAGCGCCGCCGACCTCGCCGCCGAGCAGGCGATCCGCGCACTGCTCGCGCGTGAGCGCCCCGGCGACGCGATCCTCGGCGAGGAGGGCGGCGCGACGGCCGCGACCGGCGCCAGCGGCGTGCGCTGGGTCGTCGACCCGCTCGACGGCACCGTCAACTACCTGTTCGGCCATCCGCAATGGTCGGTCAGCGTCGCCTGCGAGGACGCGGACGGCGCGCTCGCCGGCGTCGTGCTCGACCCGCTGCGCGGCGAGGAGCACGCGGCGACGCGCTCGGGCCCCGCGCCCGCGCGCCCGCGGCGCCCCGACGTCACGCTCGCGACCGCGCTCGTGGCGACCGGCTTCGCCTACGACGCCGGCGTGCGCGCCCAGCAGGCGGCGGTGCTCGCGCGCGTGCTGCCGCGCGTGCGCGACATCCGCCGCGACGGCAGCGCCGCGCTCGACCTCGCATGGCTGGCGGCCGGGCGCTTCGACGCCTACTGGGAGCGCGGCGTGCAGCCGTGGGACGTCGCCGCGGGGCTGCTGCTGTGCGAGCGCGCCGGCCTCGATGTGCACGCGCTGGCTGCGACGGCGCACGAGCCGGCCGGCGTGCTCGTGGGTCCGCCGGCGCTCGCCGCGGAGCTGCTGGCGCTCGTCGTGCCGTCGTCTCCCACGTAGACTGAGCGCCGCGCGCGGCGGTGGCGGAACGGCAGACGCGGTCGCCTCAAAAGCGACTGTCCGCAAGGACGTGCGGGTTCGACTCCCGCCCGCCGCATCGCGTCGGCGCGCGCTAGGTTGTGGCGATGCGCGCAGCGGTCCTGGAGCAGTACGGCGTCCCGCGGTTCGGCTCCTTCGTGGAGCCGGTGGCGGGGGAGGGGCAGCTCGTCGTCGAGGTGCTCGCGGCGGGGCTGAACCCGGTCGACGTCGCGCTCGCGGCCGGGACGTTCTACGCCGGCAAGCCGCCGCTGCCGAGCGTGCCCGGCTCGGAGGGCGTCGGGCGCATCGTCGGCAGCGGGCAGCGCGTCTACTTCACCCCGGCGGTGCAGCCGCACGGCTCGCTCGCCGAGCGGGCGCTCGTCGCCGCGGGGGATCCGATCGAGCTGCCCGACGGGCTCGACGACGAGCTCGCGGTCGCGCTCGGCGTGGCCGGGCTCGCCGGCTGGCTGCCGCTCGCCGAGCGCGCCGACCTGCAGGCCGGCGAGACGGTGCTCGTGCTCGGCGCGACCGGCAGCGTCGGCCAGGTCGCGGTGCAGGCGGCGAAGCTGCTGGGCGCGGGGCGCGTGGTGGCGGCCGGTCGCGACGCGGCGGGCCTCGAACGGGCCCGCGAGCTGGGCGCCGACGCGACCGTCGAGCTGACGCGCGAGGGCGACGAGCTGGTCGCGGCCCTGCACGAGGCGGCGCAGGGCGACGTCGACGTCGTCGTCGACCCGCTGTGGGGCGCGCCCGCGGCGGCGGCGCTTCAGGTCCTCGGCCATGGTGGCCGGCTCGTGCAGATCGGCCAGTCGGCCGGCGCGCAGGCGAGCCTGCCCTCGGCGCCGGTGCGCGGCAAACGCCTTGACATCCGCGGCTACTCGAACCTCCACCTCTCCTCGCAGGCGCGTCGCGAGGCGTACCTGCAGCTGGTCGAGCACGCGCTCGCCGGGTCGCTCACGCTGGACGTGCAGCGCTTCGCACTGGAGGACGTCGCGGACGCATGGGCGCAGCTGCGCGACGGCGCGCGCCGCAAGCTCGTCGTCGTGCCGTAGCGGCGCTACGCGCGCGCGGGCGGCGGGCCGTAGAAGCCGTCGGGATCGCCGACCGGCCGCTCGATCTCGACGTGCCAGTCCTGGCGGAAGGCCTGCAGCGTGAAGAAGATGATCAGCACCTGCAGCGGGATCAGCAGGTAGGTCAGGAAGCCGCAGACGCTCGACTCCAGGCCCTCGCCGCCGAAGACGGTGTTGGGCGTCGCGAAGCCGTCGTGGTCGCGCGCGAACCAGCCCGGCCCGGCGACCGCGGCGAAGATCCCGAGGATGATCGCGAGCGCGGCCGCGACCGGCAGCGGCCCGCGGTTCCAGCGGCCGATGTAATACGACATCCCGACGTAGAGCACGACGTAGGCCATCTGCAGGCCCTGGCCGCCCTGCAGCGCCGACCAGCCGCCGAGGATCACGAGCGTCATGACGGCGGCGGAGATCAGCAGCAGCGCGATCACGATCGCGCGCGTCGTCTTCGACGAGGCCTTCTCGCGGTTGGGGCGATCGATCACGACACCGGCCTCCATCGACGCACGACCCTACAATCTCCCGCTGCGCCACGGTGCAGTAGTCAGCGGGTGTGGTGAAACGGTAGACACGCCGGCCTTAGGAGCCGGTGGCCAGGTAGAGGCCGCTGGGGGTTCGAATCCCTCCACCCGCATCGAGACCTATGGACTCCCCGACACCGCGTGCCACCCGCAGCCGGCGTTTCGCGCACGGACGCAGTGGGCACCGATTGTTGTCATGTCGACCGACGCGATGCCCGACACGCCGCCGCTCTCGGTGCGGCTTCCCATCGGCCTCGAGCAGCCGGTGGCCGCCGAGGTCGTGCAGGTCCTCGTGCTGGCCGGCGCCGCGGCTCGCCGCGCAGGACGCACGGAGGCCGACACCGGAGACCTGATCGCGGCGCTGGAGGAGCTCCTGTCCTCTGGCCCGCAGGCGCCCCGGCCGGCGCCCAGCGTCGACGCGTCGGGAGGGGGCGGCCCCGTCGCGCGCGTGATGCCCTACCGCGACGGGCCCTACATCCTGCGCGGGGCGTTCGAGCTGACCGATCAGGACGGCAAGGAGATCGAGACGCGACGCTCGACCATCGCGCTGTGTCGTTGCGGGCGCTCCCAGATACGTCCGTTCTGCGACGGCACGCACAAGCTGACCGGCTTTCACGCGGAGAGCGGAGCGGAGCGGCCCTCCTCGACCGGCGGCGAGTGAGTCGGCGCCACGGGCGATGAGCGGGCACGGCGACGCAGCGTCCGCAGGGAATGCGCGGCGGTTGGGATCCTGACGTCCCCGTAGCGGACGCCTCCATGGCGCAGCCGCTGCCACAGCGCGAGCCAACTGCAGACCGCCCGCTCGGCGATCCACACCGGGGCGAGCAGCGACGAGCTGGCCGGAAACTCCTTCCGGCCACCGGCACGCCGTCGGCCGCGCTCCGCGAGCGCCGCACAGCCCACCGCCCCGGCCGCGACCGCGCCCGGTCGCCTGCGGACGAGCGCGAGCGCGCTCAGCGGGACGATCGCGAGCCAGCAGGCCATGCGCGCAGGCAGGGCGAAGTCGTCGTACGCCTGGCGCGTGCGCTGGCTCCAGAAGTGCGCCGCCTCGGGCGGCCGGCGCGAGACGTAGAGATCGAGCGGCGCGACGACGCTGCCACCATGGGCGCGCACCGTGCGGATCAGCTCGAGGTTCTCGAACAGGACGTCGCCGTCGTACCCGCCCATCGCCGTGAAGCGCGAGCGGCGAACCGCGAGCGTGCCCGGATAGTCGGCGCCCAGCGAACGGTTCAGAAGCGTGCGCGCCGTGTCCCAGCGCGCGTGCCACGGCAGCGGATCGAAGACGTTCTGCGGGCGCACGAGATCGTGGGTCTGGAGCAGAGCGACGATCCGCTCGAGCTGCTCCGGGCGATAGCGGACGTCGTCGTCGGCGACCACCACGTGCTCGCAGCGAGCCCGCTCGACGCCCGTGCGCACGCCGTCCACCTTGCCGCTCAGGAACCGGTACGTCGGATCGGGCGCGAGATGGCGCACGCGGGCGGGCCAGGCCGCCGCGTTGCCCGCGAACAGCTGCGCCTGCGAACCGTCGAGGACGAGCACCTCCTCGCACCACTCCACGAGCTCGCGCAGATAGGCGGCGAGCTCGGCGCGCGGGCGCTCGTCGGCCATCCGCAGCGGCAGCACGTAGGAGATCTGCAGCGGGGCGCTCACGCCGGCGCGAGCAGCGAGCGCTCGTCGCGCTCCCAGGCCGCCAGCAGGTGCCCGGCCCAACGCGACTCGAGCGCGAGCAGCGCACGCGCGCCGAACAGGATGTCGGGCGCGAGCGCCGGCTCGGCGGCGGCCAGTCCGCCCGCCAGATCCCAGGCGGCGATCTGCTCGTGCACGGCATCCGCCTCGACGTGCTCGTCGAAGAAGTCGGTCGCCTCGACGCCGAATCGCAGGCGCCGCAGCGCGTTCCCGTAGCGGCGGTTAGGCAGCGAGGAGGTCATCTCGAACGCGGCGAGGTGGCCGACGATCGCACCCCGCAGCCGCCGGTGCAGCCCGCAAAGCGACATGAAGTTCACGCTCGCGAGCGTGACGGCGGGGAGCTGGTCCAGGCAGGCGCCGTAGGCGGGATCCAAGCCGACGGCGGCCATCGTCTTCGCGAACAGCGCAGCGTGGATGCGATCCGCCTTCCCGCCGCCGTACTCGTCGGTCTGCACCTCCACGAGCGCAGCCTTCGGCGCGCCGGAGAGCCGCGGGATCGCCCACGAATGCGGATCGGCCTCCTTCAGCTGGTACGCGGAGCGGTGCACCAGCAGCTCCCGCACCTGCTCGAGGCTCGCCTGCGTCTCGACGTAGCGCGAGAGCGACGGGCCGTCGTCGGCCGCCACGATGCGATGCAGCGCAGCGCCGACCTCCGCCAGCTCCCCTTCCCCGGCGGGCGGAACCCACGCGCGCACCGCCTCCTCGAACGGGCGCTCCAGCGCCGCGCGGAAGGCGAGCAGCCGGGGATCCCACTCCCAGGCCGGATCGACGCTCGCGATGCCGCTGTAGTGCAGCTCGTAACAGAGGTACAGCGCGAGCTGAAGATCCTCGTCACCGATCGGGTCCGGAGATCTCACCTGTACCGCGGGCCATGGCGCCTCCGTCTGCGGCTGCTCGCGCAGAAGCGCGACCAGCGCGGTGGAGAGCGGACCGCGAGGACGCGGCAGCGAGAACATGCGCCCACAGGCGGCGGTAACGGCGAGCGTTGTCATTCAGAGCCGTCGCTACCCGCCGTCGCCTGCGCTCACACAGCCCCTTCGATGTCAGCGCTCGATCATGGGCATCTGGTCATCACGCTGACCAGGCATCGCCCGCCGCGCCGCCTCGCTCGCGCGAGCACGTCCTCGCCGTCCGCAGCGCGACGGACGATCTGACCGCGGCCTAGGGTCGCTCTCCGAGCGAGCGAGCTCGAGCGCGCGACCGGCCTGGATGCCGAGCAGATCGGCGAAGCGCTCCACGCCCACGTCGCGCTGCACGTCGTATCGGTCTCAGCCGCGCGGCGCGCCGCGCGTGAGCGCGCGGTAGGCGGTCTCCCCTGCGGCGGCGTAGACGGCATGGTGCGCGGCGCTGATCGCGAGCTCGACCGTGCCCCACCTCCACGGCGGCGGCGCCGCACCGGCGGCCGGGACGGCCACCAGGTCGGGCATCCACGCGATCGCGAAGAAGACGACTGGAGCCGCCGGACCGCGGACGCCAGCGAGGTCGAGCAGCCCGCGGACGGCGCCGAGCGAGCCGGCGGTGGCATGCGCGACGGTCGCGAAGCGCTCGCTCGTCTTGTGCGGCTCGACGCCGAGCAGCTTCCCGGCGATCTCGGCCGGCGCCGTGCTCGGCTCGCGTCTGCGCAGCTTCATCTCGGCCGTCGTGGCGACCGTCATCGCTGCGGTCGCCGCGACGCCGGCGACGATCCCGCGCCCGAGCGCGACCGCGAGCGCGTCGAGCGCCTCTCCCGTCACAAGCGCGCGTTGCCCATCGAGCCGTCTCACGTACGCGCAGATACCCGCTTCGCTGGAGACCGGACCACGGCCATACGGGCATGGTCGTGCGCGATGGGGGCCGGCGAACGAGGTGAAGCGCGTCCCGCGCGCGGGTCGAAGCGGTCGATCGCGGCGACGAGCCCGACACAGGGCCGATGCACGAGGTGTTCGAGTCTTCCTGCTCGGACGGGGAACCCAGGAATCGAACCTGGCGTTGCGGTTTTGGAGACCGCCGTGTTACCGATACACCAGTCCCCCGAGGGGCGCTCATTCTACGCGTTTGCGCATCGAGAGCCGAGTGCCGCTCGTGCGGACCGGGCGCGATGCGAGGGCGAGCCGCGTGCGCTATCCTGACTATCTTGATCGTTTTAGTCGACAATAGCCAGGAGGAAGCATGTCCCCGTCCCATCGCGGGGGTGGGCGCGCCGTGCTCGCGCTCGCCGCCACACTGTTCGCACTCACCCTGCCGAGCCTCGTCGTGCTGCTCGTGCTGGCGCAGTCCGCCGCCGCCGCCGCTCCAGCGCAGCCACCCGCCGTCACCGTGCTCAAGGCAAGCCCGCGCGCGAGCGCCGGATCGATCTTCGTCGCGCCCAAGTTCGTTGGCACGGTCGGCGGCGCCGGTCCGCAGGGCCCCGAGATCCTCGACGGCCAGGGCAGGACCGTCTGGTTCGACCAGGTCCCGGCCGACCAGCAGGCGACCGACTTCCGCGTCCAGCGCTATCGCGGGCGCCCGGTGCTGACGTGGTGGCAGGGCTCCAACCACGAGGGTCCCGGCCACGGCCAGGGGATCGACTACATCGCCGACCGTCACTACCGCGTGATCGCGACGGTCGCCGCCGGCAACGGCTACGACGCCGACTCGCACGAGTTCCGCGTGACCGATCGCGGGACCGCGCTGATCACCAGCTACCACGCCGTCCCGCGCGACCTCAGCTCCGTCGGCGGCCCGGTCGACGGCAGCGTCTACGACGGGATCGTGCAGGAGGTCGACGTCGCCAGCGGCCGCGTGCTGCTCGAGTGGCACAGCCTCGACCACGTCCCGCTGACCGACAGCTACGCGGTCGTCGCGCCGACGCCGGGCACGCCGTACGACTACTTCCACATCAACGCCGTCAACGTCGGCGAGGACGGCGACCTGCTCGTCTCCGCGCGTCACACCTGGACCGTCTACGACCTGGACCGCCGCACGGGCGCGATCCGCTGGCAGCTCGGCGGCAAGCGCAGCGACTTCGACCTCGGCCCGGGCGTGCAGTTCAGCTGGCAGCACAACGCGCTGCCAGCCGGGCGCCACACGCTGCGCATCTTCGACAACGCCTCCAACGGCACGCCGACGCTGCCGGCCTCGCGTGTGATCTGGGTGCGGCTCGACCGTCGCCGCCACGCGGCGACGCTCGTGCGCTCGCTGACGCACCCGGACGGGCTGTCGGCGCCGTCGCAGGGCAACGCGCAGGACCTCGGCGGCGGGCGCACGTTCGTCGGCTGGGGCCAGCTCGGCCGCTTCTCGGAGCTGGATCGCGCCGGCAACCTGCTGTTCGACGCGCAGCTCGCGGCCGGCTACGACACCTACCGCGCCTACCGCTTCGCGTGGGACGGCCAGCCGCTCGACGGGCCGGACGCGACGCTCGTGCGCAGCGGTGCCACCGCGACGGTGCATGCGAGCTGGAACGGCGCCTCGCGCGTGGCACGCTGGCTCGTGCTCGGCCGCGCGCATCGCGGCTGGCATGCGAGCGTGCTCGGCCAGGCGGCCTGGAACGGGCTCGACACGGCGATCTCGGTGCCCGCGCGCGCCAACGTGCAGGCGCTCGTCGCGCTCGACGGATCGGGCCACCGGATCGGGCGCGTCGCGATCGACGCGGACGCCTGAGTCACCCGCACGACGGCCCCGGGCACTGAGCCGGGGCCGTCTTGCAGGGTGGGGCGCGCTTCGGCTATCGCGCGGGCGCCGCAGCTGCGACTGCCAGCTGCTGCGTTCCGGCGGGTCCTTGCCAGCGCACGATGGTGGGCCGCGCGGACAGCGCGGCGTCGAGGATGTTGTCCTGGGCGGCGATCGTCTCGGTGCGGCCGTCCGCGTAGACGACGGTGACGCCGTCGACCGCGTCGGTCACGAGGCCGATCAGCTTCACGCCGTCGGCGTTCCAGGTGACGGCGACCGTCGCGCCGGTGGCCGAGAGGTCGTCGGCGTTGTCGCACGTCATGCGGCCGGGGCCGGCGACGCACACGCCGCTGCCGTCGCTCGTGGGGGCCACGAGCACATCGGGGTCGCTCGCGACGCTGCGCGCGTCGGCGACGTCTACGACGTCGTCCTGGCGCATGATCGGGGCGCCCCCGACGTCCTGCACGGCGGTCGTCCGGTCGGGGTCGTCGAGCACCGCGACCTGCGGCGCGAGCGCCGCCAGCTCGGCACTGCGCATCGGCACGCCAGGGGAGGGGGCGACGTCGCCGCGGGCGCTGGCGATCGCGACCGCGATCGGCATCAGCACGCCGATCGCGACGAGCGAGATGAGCAGTCTGCGAACGCTCATGCTCATGCCTCCGCGTGGCCGACGACGGTGTGCGCCACGCCGCTGGACTGGGACACGATCGCGCGCAGGTTGACGGCTGTCTGCGGCGTGCAGTTGTCGTAGTAACAGGTGCGGACGAGGTTCGTGCCCGAGCCGCCGAAGTAGCCCTGGCCGGAGCTGGTCTCCGCCGAAGCGGCGACGTGGATGCTGCCGCTGCCGCTGTAGGAGGCGGAGAGGAAGCCGTAGTGGTGGTAGACGGCGTTGCCGGCGATCGTCGTGCCGTTGGCGTAGCACGCGACGTTGGAGCCGACCGCGCCGCAGTCGTACGTCGTGTCGAGCGTGTAATTGCCCTGTGGCAGGCACCCGCTGCCGACGCACGAGGCCTGGGACGTGCCGGGCTGCGAGATGCTCAGCGTGAGCAGCGTGGCGAGCACCGCGAACGCACAGAGGAGGGGGAGCGCCACCGTGGTGGGGACGCGTCTGACGGTGAGGGGCAAGGACGCCCTTTCTACTGGTCGAATCGTGGCTCGTGGAAGCCGAAGTCGCGCGCGAGCGTATGGGCTGGAACACCCGTGCGCCAATTGCACTGCGCACATGTTTGAACTTGTGTCACACGGTGACGGCTCGTGCGAGGTTAATTACTGACAGGGTAAAAACGCCGCTCTGTCCGCGTCTGGCCCATACGATGGCGTGCAACCTGTCACGGTGTCGCACCTCGTGCGAGGTCCTGAGTAGATGCCCGCCGATCCGCGCAGCGACGAAGCGCTCCTGGCCGCGACCAAGCGCGACCCGCGTGCGTTCGCCGCCGTCTACGAGCGCCACGCGACCGCGCTGCTCGGCTACCTGCGAGCGCGCACCGGCTCCACCGAGGTCGCGATCGACCTGACGGCGGAGGTCTTCGCGGCTGCCCTGCAGGCGGCGCCGCGCTTCAAGCCGGGGGAGACGCCCGTGCGCGCGTGGCTGTTCGGGATCGCGAACCACAAGCTGATCGACTCCCGCCGCCGCGCGCGGACGGCCGACGACGCGCTGCAGCGGCTCGGGATCGGCAGCGTGCACCTCACGCACGACGAGGTCGCCGAGATCGAACGGCGCCTCAGCGAGCGCGCCGACGGGGCGCTCGCGATGCGGCTCGTCGCCGACCTGCCCGCCGACCAGCGCGAGGCGGTGATCGCGCGGGTCGTCGACGAGGAGGACTACGCCGACCTCGCCTACCGCTTCGACACGAGCGAAGCGAACGTGCGCGCCCGCGTGCATCGCGGCCTGCGCCGGCTCAACTCCCTCATGACACGGACACAGGAGTGACCGACCCCATGGACATCGCAGCGGCTCAGCCGATGGACCCGATCGCGAAGATCGGGCAGCAGATCGTCGTCGCGGCGCAGCGGCGCGCGCACCAGCGCCGGCAGCAGCGGACACTGCTGGCCGTCGCGGCTGCGACGATGGCGCTGATCGTCGGCGTCGGCTGGGCCTCGGGCGAGATCGACATCACGGGTGGCGGCAACGGGGACGTGCTGTCCTTCCCGCGTACTGGTGGCTCCCCTGTCCAGGTGGTCGTCAGCCGCGGGCTCGACCGCCCGTGGACGCTCGCGGTCTCGCAGGCGCCGGGAGGCCTCTGCATCGCGGCGGCGCCGAGCACGCAACGCGCCGATCGAGTCCGTTGCGGCGCCGCGGCGCTCAGCTACGGCGAGTTGCAGACGCATCCGCTCACCTCGCTCAACGTCATCTCCGTCGAGCGACATCCGGACCACCAGGTTCTGCTGCTGACCGGTCTCACGCGCCCCGACGTGGACCACATGACGATCGCGCCGGACGGGGGCGAGGCGACGGACGCGGACATCACGGGCGAGACGCTCGCGGTCTCGACGGCTGCCACGCGGTCTGACTACCCGGACGTTCCGGAGATCGTCCACTTCCGTCCGTTCGCGGTCGCGGCGGTGGCCCCGCTCGACACGCCGAGCGTCACCGTCACCGTCCACACGACGGACGGCGCCACGCTGGTCCAGAGCGCCGCCGTGGAGCAGGGGGTCAAGCAGCCGTGAAGCTGTCGATCCGCAGCAGCGCGCCCGCCTCCGAGCTGCCGCCCGCGCCCGAGCCCGACTACCGCTGCATGGTCTGCCAGGCCGAGTGGCCCTACGCGCGCGTGCGCGCGCTCGCCTGCTGCCGCTGCTGCGGCGGCTCGCTCATGAAGGTCACGCCGGCAGCTGAACCGCCGCCGCCGTTGGAGCGCTAGGCTCGGCGGCGTGCGCTATCGCCGCCTCGGCAACTCGGGCCTGAAGATCTCCGAGATCGGACTGGGCTCGTGGCTGACGTACGGCGGCTCGGTCGAGGACGAGCGCGCGATTGCGTGCATCCACCGCGCGTTCGAGCTGGGCGTGAACTTCTTCGACACCGCGAACGTCTACCGCCGCGGCGCCGCCGAGCAGGTCGTCGGCCGCGCGCTCGCGGGCATCGACCGCGACGACTACGTGCTCGCGACGAAGGTCTACTTCCCGATGGGCGAGCGGCCGACCGACTACGGTCTCTCGCGCAAGCACGTGATGGAGCAGTGCGAGCGCTCGCTGAAGCGCCTCGGCGTCGACTACGTCGACCTGTACCAGTGCCATCGCCCCGATCCGGAGACGCCGGTGGAGGAGACGCTGCGCGCGCTCGACGACCTCGTCACGCAGGGCAAGGTGCTCTACGTCGGCGTCTCGGAGTGGTCGGCCGAGCAGCTCGACGAGGCGCGCGCGATCCAGCGCGAGCTGCGCTTGGACCCGCTCGTCTCCAACCAGCCGCAGTACTCGATGCTGGTGCGCACGATCGAGGCGGCGGTCGTGCCGCTCTCGCGCCAGCTGGGGATCGGCCAGGTCGTGTGGTCCCCGATCGCGCAGGGCGTGCTGGCCGGCAAGTACGCCCCCGGTCAGGAGCCGCCCGCCGACTCGCGCGCGACCGATCCGGAGATGCGCAACTTCATGGAGCTGCTGCTGCGCGACGAGGTGCTCGCGGCGGTGCAGCGGCTGGCGCCGATCGCCGAGCAGCTGGGGATCTCGATGGCGCAGCTGGCGATCGCGTGGGTGCTGCGCGAGCCGAACGTCTCGAGCGCGATCGTCGGCGCCTCGCGCCCCGAGCAGGTCGACGAGAACGTCGCCGCGAGCGGGATCGAGCTGGGCGACGACGTGCTGGCCGCGATCGACGCCGCGCTCGGCGACGTCGTCTATCGCGCGGGGGCCTAGCCGCAGGCGCCCCGCGTCGCGTCGGCCCAGCCCTCGCTGAGCAGCGCGTCGCGCAGCTTGCGCACGCCGCTCGCGAACGCCTGGTTGTGGTTTGCGCGCTCGCGCGAACCGTCGAGCAGCCCGAGCGCGTCGTAGGCGCGGGCGCTGTCCATGTCAGAGGCGAGCCGGGCGATGACCGCGCGCCGCTCTTTCAACGGCAGCGCGACGCTCAGCGCGAGGATCCGCTCGCGCAGCAGCAGCCCCGTGACCTCGTCGAGCACATCGGGCGGCCGGGCGCTCGTGCGGTGGCGCAGGTCCTCGCTC
Source organism: uncultured Actinomycetes bacterium (assembly GCA_963746145.1). GTDB lineage: Bacteria > Actinomycetota > Thermoleophilia > Solirubrobacterales > Solirubrobacteraceae > Conexibacter. The sequence goes on along the minus strand of CAVVAC010000003.1, from coordinate 2,267,995 downwards.
GTCGCGACGTCGAGCAGGCCCGGCTCGCCGCCGCAGCGGATGATCTGCTCGGCTGCGCGCCTCGCGTCCCAGGCGAAGCGGCGATGGAGCCAGGCGCCGACGGGCAGGTCGTTCGGCATTCGCCCCTGCAGAGAGTCCAGCGCATACGTGCCGGCCAGCTGCTCGAACACCTCGTCGATCAGGCCGGTCCCGCGCAGGCCGAGCTGGTGCGAGGGCAGCCGCGTGCGGATCAGGCGGATCCAGCGCGAGTGTGGACGAGCGTCCCCATGGTAGAGCGCCGCGAACACCTGCTCGCTCAGTGCTGAGGAGCCGTGCCTTGGAGCTTCTTGGTCACGATCATCCGGATCATGGCGATGCATATCGAGGTGCAATAGCGAACCAAAATTCTATCGAATGTGTCGAAGTTGTTTCTGGTGCGTGAAAGCTGATTGGCGACCGGCGGCGTGCGATCTGTAGGTATGGCCGATACCAGCGATCCTTTTCAGCCCGCCGAGGACCACGCCCAGCTGCTGCAGCACGCACGCGAGCTGGCTCGCGTCGAAGCCGTGCGACATGCCGAGGATCTCCTCGACCGCGACCTGCCCTACGTGGGCGAGGCCGAGCAGGTTGGTCTGCAGCGCATGGCGCTGCTGACCGCTGCGCGTGCCGAGCGGGTGGCCGCGTGCGAGGTCGACGAGGCCGCGGCGTTGCGGGCCGCCGAGAGCGCGGAGCGGCAACGCGACGCGGCGCTCGACGCGCTGCGCGCGGCCGGCGTGATGGAGGAGCAGCTCGCGCTCTCGGCGCTCGACTTACCGATCTCGCACCGCACGGCGCTGTCCGTCGCGGCGGGTGCGGCCGCGCTTGCGGTCGTCGTCGCGCTCGTACTCGGCTGGAGCCTTGCGGGCGTCGTCGTGCTCGCCGTCGCGGCGGCCGCGGCCGGCTTCGCCGCCGTGCAGACGTCGCGGCCGGCGCCGGTCGAGCTGCCGCGGCTGACGGCATTGCGTCGCGAGCGCTCGCGCGCGGAGGCGGCGGCGCTCGCCGCTCGTCGCGCTGCCGACGCCGCGACGCTGGAGCTGCGCTCCGTGCGCGAGCAGGCCGACGCGCTCGCACTCGGCGAGCAGGCGTTCGCACGCGAGCTCGTGGCCGGCTACCTGACGGAGCTGCACAGCTCGTTCCCGCCCGGCGTGCTCGCGGACGGCGGGCGGCTCACGGTCCAGCGCGAGGTCGAGGTGCCGCTGCCGGACTGGCACGTGGCGGCGGGGTGAACGTGCGCCACCACGGACATACGGAGGCGCAGACGCTGCGCGTCTCGAGGATCGTCGAGCGCACGGAGGTGCTGGGTCCCGGCATCCGCGCGGTCGTGCTCGTGCAGGGCTGCCACCTGCGCTGCCGCAACTGCGTCGCCCCGGCCACGCATGCGCTCGACGGCGGCGAGCCGATCGATGTGCACGCGCTCGCCGCGCGTCTGGGCGCGCTGCCCGAGATCCAAGGCATCACGTACTCCGGCGGCGAGCCGTTCCTGCAGGCGGGCGCACTCGCGGCGCTGATCGACGCGCTGCGCGCGGATCGGCCGGAGCTGACGCTGATGTCCTACACGGGCTACCGGCACGAGTGGCTGCAGCGGCAGGGCAGCGTCGCCCAGCGGCGCCTGCTGGAGCGCGTCGACCTGCTCGTCGACGGGCCCTACGTCGAGCGCTGGCACGCGCCGTTGCGCTGGCGCGCCTCGACGAACCAGCGGCTGCTGGCACTCACGGAGCGCCACGCGGGCGAGGCGGCAGCCGACGAGCCTGCCGGCATCGAGCTGGCGCTCGACGAGCGGCTCTCACTCTCGTGGGTGGGCGTGCCGCCCCAGCCGGGCTTCCTGGTCGCACTCGACGACGACAACCAGCCGACAGGAGCGAGCCGATGAGCGCGAGCACGATCTCGACGACGGTGCAGGTCAATCGCCAGACGGCGGCGCGCATGGCGGCACGCCGTGCCGCGCTGCGCGCCGAGCGCGATCGCGTGCGCGAGCAGCGCGCCGCCGCACGCGAGCGCGAGTTGGCCGCGGCCGGCGTGCGCGACGCGCGCCGGCTCGCCAGCCTGGGCGCGCGTCGCGACGTCGCCATGGTGGGCGCGAGCTCGCGCGATGTCGCCGCCGTGGACGTCGCGCTCGAACGGGCACAGCGCGAGGGCAGCCTGGACAAGGCGGAAGCGCTGCTGAAGCGCCTGGAGCACGCCGCCGAGCAGCGCCTGCGCACGCGCGCACAGGGCGAGACCGTGCTGGCCGAGGTGATCGAGCGGGTCGAGCGCGCCGGGAACATGCGGATCGTCCCGAACAGCGTCGCCGTCGACGCCGACGGCGTCGCCCGCGCGCGCGTCGCGCTGCGCTCCGGCGGCGAGATGCCGGTCGTCGCGCCGGTCGCGTCCGGGGAGGCGCAGCAGGAGCTGGTGTGGGGGACGGGCCAGTCGGGCGTCGACCGCTACCCGACGCCCCGCGGCGTCGAGGTTGGCTGCGATGCGCAGGAGGCGATGCTCGCCGACGCGCTCGCAAGCGTGCGCGCCGCTGGCATCGAGATCGCGATGGCGCCCTTGCGGCAGGCCACCACGGCCGAGGACACTGCTCCCGGACGGACGGCGTCGTCGTCATGACGCTCACCTCGCGGCATCTGACCGCGCTGGCGGAGGCCGCGCGCGCCGGCGCGCACGTCGTGCTCGGCGGCCACCTGCACGACGAGGTGCTGCTGGACGGCCGCGTCGTCGTGGAGCGCTGGGCGATCGAGCACACGCTGCTCGAAGCCGGCCTCGACGCGGTCGTCTTCGCGGATGCCGCCAGCGGCCTGCGCTGTGTCGACCAGCGCCGGCGCGAGCGGGTCGCACGCCTGCTCGCCGACGCCCCGTCTGATCGCGACGCACAGGGCCCGACCGTCCGGGCCCGCTTCGGGACGCGCGATCCGCTGCAGATCGCGACCGCCGCCCGGACGCTGCTGTGCCAGCGCGACGTGGCGCTCGCCTGCGTGCTCGACGACGTCGACCTGCTGATCGATCGCAACACAGAGAACGGGCGGGCGGCGCTCGCGCTGCTGCGCCGTGCGGTCGCCGAGGCCGAATGCCGGCGCGAGGAGGGCTTCACGCCGATGCGCAACCTGCTCGTCGTGCTCGCCTCGCCGGGCAGTCCGGCTTCGCGGGACCTGGCGGCGCTTCCGGGCGTGCGCGCTATCGACGTCGGGCGACCCGATCGCGGCGAGCGTGCCGCCGCGCTGAAAGTTCTCGCTCCCGGCTTCCACGATGTGCAGACGGTCACGCCCGCGGTCGAGCGCGGCCTCGACGTGCTCGCCAACACGCTCCACGGCTGGTCGCTGCGCGAGCACGAGCAACTGCGGCGGATCTCACACGAGGTCGAGATCTCCCCGGCGCGGCCGGGCATGCTCGTGGCCTCGATGCCGGGGCGGCGGGGCCTGACGCCGATCCACCGCGTCGGGGTCGAAGCGATCGACGCGGCGCTCGTCGAGGCGATCGTCGGCCAGCCCGCGGCGCTGGAGCAGCTGCACGATGCGCTCGTCGCGGCGCGCGCGCCGAGCGCGCTGCGCCCGCCCGGCGGCGCGGCCACGCGCCCGCTGATGACGGCGCTGATGCACGGGCCGACGGGCGTGGGCAAGACCGAGGCCGCTCGCACGCTGGCGCGCGTGCTGTTCGGCAGCGAGCGCGCGCTCGTGCGCGTCGACTGCGCCGAGCTGCGCGGACCCCACGACCTCGCGCGGCTGACCGGGGCGCCGCCCGGCTACGTCGGCCACGAGGCCGGCGGGATGCTGACCGAGCCGCTGCGGCGCCAGCCGGGCGCGGTCGTGCTGTTCGATGAGTTCGAGAAGGCCGACCCGGGGCTCGGGGAGCTGCTGCTCGCGGTGCTCGACGACGGGCGCCTGACCGACGGTCGCGGCGAGACCGTCCACTTCGGCGAGGCGATCTTGCTGCTAACGACGAACGTCGGCGCGACCGAGCTCCGCGAGGAGATCGCGGGCGGCGCGCTGAGCGCCACGCAGCTGCTGACGAAGAGCCGGGCGATCGTCAAGGACCGGCTCTCGCACCGCACGCCCGACGGCGAAGGACTGGGACGGCCCGAGCTGTGGAGCCGCCTGCAGGATGCGGTCGTCGGGTTCGACATGCTGCGCACCGCGACGCTCGAGCCGCTGCTGCAGAAGTACTGCGGGCAGATCGCCGCCAACCTCGCCGACGAGCTGGACGTCGAGCCGCGGATCGCCTCGGCAGACTTCGTCCAGCCGTTCGCGGTCTATCTCGGCGCCGACGGCACGTGGGACGGCCGCACGGTCGCCAAGCTCGCGCGCGAGCTGATCGAGCAGCCGCTGCGCCGCCAGCTCGCGGGTCGCGCCGGCGGGAGCCCGGTGATCGTGATGCCCGGCTCCGGCGGCACCGCCGAGGTCCACGACCACCCGCGCTCGAGGACGGTTGCGTGACCGACGCGGGACAGCCGCCGCCGACGCCCGGCAGCAGCCCGCTGCTGCGTCGGGGGGACCCGCCGACGCTGCGGCCGTTTCGCGAGGACCCGGCGATCGCGGCGCGGGAGCGCGCGAGCGGCCGCCTCGCGCACAGCGAGGGCGAGCGGCGCGCGCGCGTCGACGCCGTCGCGCACGATCTCGCGGCGGGCGCGTCGTGGCCGTCCGACGGGCCGCTGCGACCGGCGCTGCCGCGCGAGCTGCTCGCAGTTGCGCGTCGCAACGTCGCGACGGCCGTCGCGGCCGAGGCCGACCTGCGTGCCGACGCCACGCGCGTGCGCGACGAGGGCGAGCTCGCGCAGGCGCTCGCGCAGCGCCGGCACGAGCGCACGATCCGCGAGCTGCGCCGGACCCGTTCGGAGCAGCTGATGGCCGAGCCGGTCGGCGGCACGCGCCTGACCGGCTGGGGGGTGCTGTGGATCATCGCGCCGGTGCTGTGCTTCCTGGAGCTGAAGCTGGGATCGCCGACCCTGCGGGCGGCGCTGGAGACCGACACCGCGACGGCGGACCGCGTCGCGCTGGCGATCGCGCTGGCGCTCACGTTCGCGGCGGAGGCGACCGGGCTGGTGTTCGGTGGGCTGCTGCGACCCTCTCTGCGCGCCACGCGGATCGCCTACGTGCTCGTCGTGCTGCTCGTCGCCGGCTGCGCGGCCTGGAGCGTGCTCGCGCTCGTCGGCGGGCGCGAGCACAACAAGCGCTACAGCAACGCCGTGGCCGCGATCGGGAACGCACAGACGGGAGCTGGGGCCGGGGCGGACGGCGGCGGTCTGGCGGGACTCGTCAAGAGCGCCGCAGCTACGGGTGCCGGCTCCACGCAAGCGGTCAAGCCGCAGGTCTCGAAAGCCGACCTCGCGACTATCCGCCGCGGGCCGGACTTCGGCTTCATGGTGCCGCTGACGCTGCTGGCGATGCTCACCGGCATGGTGCTCGCGATGCGTGTCGCGCTGGCACGCGAGTGGCGCGAGCGCCGTCGCCGGGCCGTCGCGGCGGAGCGGGAGGAGGCGGCGGCTGTCGAGCATCTCGATGCGATGCAGCAGGCGGTCGCGGCCGCCGAGCAGCCGCTGCAAGCCTCCGATGCGCGGCTCGCGACCCTCGCCGACGCCGAGGTCGACACGCTCGATCTGCTGCTGGCGCGCCTGCGCTCGGAGTACGAGCGTCAGTGCCAGCGCTGCGGCGTCGAGCCGCGCGAGCTGGTGATCCCGGACGCCCCCGAGCCCGACGAGGTGCTGGCGCGCGCGATCCGCGAGTACACGCCGGTCGAGCGGCCGCCGGAGGAGCCGCCGGGGGCGGCCGAGGCGCCGCCGGCCGAAGCCGAGCCGGAGCCGGAGCCGGAGCCCGAGCCCGAGTTCCCATTCACCCCATGGGACGAGACGGAGGCCGAGGATCCGATCGAGGAGCCGGACGAGCGCGCGGGAGGCGCTCCGCCGGGCTGGTCGAGCGCGCCGGCCGTCGAGCCCGACCTCGTCGCTCAGCCAGCCGGCGAGGGCACGGCGGTGGGCAACGGCTCGCATGCCGGAATGGGTCACGACGAGGAGGACGCATGATCCGCAGGAAGGCAGGTCTCAGCGCGCTGGCCGCGTTGGCGCTCGCGACGGCCGTCGCCGGCTGCGGGCCGTCGAAGCGGCTGGCGGCGGGGTGCGTGATCGCCGACGTCTCCTCCTCGACGCAGCAGGCGCGCACGCAGTACGTCGCGGCCTTCCGGCAGTTCGCGACGGAGATCGGCACCGATGGCTCGGGACAGCTGTGCGTGATCCTTGCGGCTGGCGATCCGGCATCCGAGGGCAGGCTCGTGACGCTCGACGTCGGCCCGACCTCGGAGCACCGCGACAGCCCCGACTACGCGCCCGGCGAGATCGCCACGCGTGTGCGCCAGGCGGCTGATGAGATGCAGCAGGTGCTGGCCGATCCCGCGATCCGGCGGCCGGGGTCCTCGCTCGTCGAGGCGGCGGACGTGGTGGCGCCGAAGTTGCATCCCGGGGATCGGCTGCTGTTCCTCTCCGACGGGGTGCAGAACAGCTTGGCGACCGGCAGCTTCCGCAACGCCGACCTGTCCCCGGCGGCGCGATCGCAGATGATCGACGGGCTCGCCGCGAGCGATCTGCTGGCGCACCTCAAGGGGGTGCAGGTCGAGTTCCCGTTGATGCTCATCCATCCGGGCGGGCGGGGCGGGATCTCGCAGACGCAGGATGCTGCGATCCGCGCCTTCTGGCGCGAGTGGGCGAGCCGCGCCGGCGGGAACCTCGTGCCCTGAGTCGCTGCGCTCAGAGCGGCGCCCCCTCGTCTTCGTAGAGCTCGGAGACGGGCACGCCGAGCGCCTCGGCGATGCGGATGACGGTCGTGGCGCGCGGGTCCTTGTTGGCCCGCTCGATCTCGCTGAGGTGCTTCGGGTGCACGCCCGCGGCGGCTGCCAGCGCCTCTTGCGAGAGCTCGCGCGCACGGCGCATGCAGCGCAGGCGCCGTCCCAGCGCGAGCAGCTCCGGGTCCGGGTCGTAGATGCGTCTCGCGGACGCCATCAGCCTCGGATCCCCTCGCTCCATAACACGAACACATGTTCGCATACAACGCAGCTATGTGCCAGTTTCTTTCTGTTAGCCGAGCGATCGCTGGTCGAACAGCGTGAACAGCTCGCCGGTGCGCAGCTCGAGCGCCTCGGCGATGCGGATGACGGTCGTCACGCGCGGGTCCTTGTTCGCACGCTCGATCTCGCCGACGTGCTTGGGGCTGAGCCCGGCGCGGTCGGCCAGCGCCTCCTGCGAGAGGTCGAGATCGCGCCGCGCCTTGCGGATCGTGCGGCCGAGGAGGACGAGCTGCGGGGGACGTATCTGCATCGCACCCGGCAACCTCCACCACCGATGGCGGCCGGACCACCGTCAGCCGACGGTAATTCTCCACCTCTAGCGGGTTTTCTGGCTATAGTCGCGCTTCGGACGGCGTTCGCACGAGCACGTTGCGCGTCATTTCCCCCTCACGCGTAGCTCAAGGTCGTGTGGGCACGTCCGGAATCCCTCCCCTGGCTTCAGTGGCGGGAGTGCGCGGACGCTCCGAGGCTCCCAGGCATCGGAGCGTCCGCCGTTTAACAGGGGTTCCCCAGTAATTGAGTTCACGGGCGCCAAGTCGTCGCGACCGCGGCGAGACTGTGCTTGCTTTTCGAGCCATCCCGATATATCTTTAAACATCTCGATGGTTCAACGTAAGGAGATGGCATGTCTAGGACTGCCACGATCGACACACCACACTGGGGGAGCGCGGCCGGTCCGTGCCGTCCCCCGCTCGACCTCGCGACCGCCTGGCGCCTGATGGCCGGCGGACGCCACGGTCACGAGCCCCATCACGGCCCCGGACCCGGCGGACCGCGCGGTGGCGGCGGCGGGATGGGCGGCCCCGGCTTCCCGTTCGGCTGGGGGCCCTGGGGCGGCGGCGGCCGGCGCCGCGGGCCGAAGGCGCGCCGCGGCGACGTCCGCACCGCGACGCTGCTGCTGCTCGCCGAGGAGCCGCGCAACGGCTACCAGATCATGCAGGAGCTGGAGGAGCGCAGCGACGGCGCCTGGCGCCCCAGCGCGGGCTCCGTCTACCCGGCGCTCCAGCTGCTGGAGGACGAGGGCCTCGTGCGCTCGGAGGAGTCCGACGGGCGCAAGCTGCTGCACCTGACCGACGCGGGCCGCAAGCTCGTGGAGGAGCGCGGCGAGGACCAGCCGGCGCCGTGGGAGCAGCTGGCGGGCGACGTCGGCGACGACGTGCGGGCTATCGTCAACACGATGCGCCAGATCGGCTTCGCCCTCCACCAGATCATGCAGACGGGCAGCGACCGCCAGCGCGAGCAGCTGCGCCGCACGCTCGCGACCACCCGGCAGGAGCTCTACAAGATCCTCGCCGAGGACGACGCGGCCGCGACCGGCGGTGAGGACGCGTGAGCGAGGCGGCCGTCAGCGTCCGCGGCCTGGTCAAGCGCTACGGCGACGTCGAGGCGGTGCGTGGCATCGACCTCGACGTCGTGCCGGGCGAGACATTCGGCTTCCTCGGCCCCAACGGGGCGGGCAAGTCGACGACGATCTCGATGCTCTGCACGCTCGTGAAGCCCGACGGCGGCAGCGCCCACGTCGCCGGGCACGACGTGCTGCGCGAGCGCGACGAGGTGCGGCGCAACATCGGGCTCGTGTTCCAGGACCCGACGCTCGACGGCTACCTGAGCGCCGAGCAGAACCTGCGCTTCCACGCCGAGCTGTACGGGATGCCGAAGGCGCTCGTGCCCGACCGCATGCGCCAGGTGCTGGAGATGGTCGGGCTGTGGGAGCGGCGCAAGAGCCTCGTCTCGACCTTCTCGGGCGGGATGCAGCGCCGGCTGGAGATCGCGCGCGGGCTGCTGCACGCGCCGCGCGTGCTGTTCCTCGACGAGCCGACGGTCGGCCTCGACCCGCAGACGCGCAGCTCTATCTGGGGCTACATCGAGCAGCTGAAGGCGGCCGAGCAGATCACGATCTTCCTCACGACGCACTACATGGACGAGGCCGAGCACTGCGACCGCATCGCGATCATCGACCGCGGCGAGCTGATCGCGCTCGACACGCCGGAGGCGCTGAAGGCGAGCGTCGGCAAGGACCGCGTGCAGCTGCAGGTCGCCGACGAGCAGGCGGCGATCGAAGCGCTGCGGACGCGCTTCGAGATCGAGGCGACGATCGCCGAGGGCGCGGTCACGTTCGCGGTCGCCGGCGGCGAGTCGTTCGTGCCGCGGCTGTTCGCCGAGCTGGGCGTGCCGATCCGCGGCGTCAGCGTCGCGCGGCCCTCGCTCGACGACGTCTTCATGTCCTACACGGGCTCGACGATCCGCGACGCCGAGACGGAGCGCGTCGACCCGCTCAAGCAGATGATGGCCGGGAGGCACCGATGAGCGCGACCACCAGTCCGGCCACCGCCACCCCGGCGCGCGTGCGCGTGCCGGCCGGCGGCCTGCGCGCCGACCTGCGCGGCGTGAAGGTCGTCTGGCAGCGCGAGCTGATCCGCTTCCAGCGCGACCGCCTGCGGATCGTCACCTCGCTGCTGCAGCCGATGATCTTCCTGTTCGTGCTGGGTGGCGGGCTCTCGCGGGTCGCCTCCGGCGGCACGCAGGGCGTCGACCTGCGCACGTTCATGTTCCCCGGCGCGCTCGCGATGGCGGTCGTCTTCACGGCGATGTTCTCGGCCGCGTCGGTCGTGTGGGATCGCGAGTACGGCTTCCTGCGCGAGATGCTCGTCGCGCCCGTGCGGCGCGGCTCGATCGTGCTCGGCAAGTGCCTCGGCGGCGCGACCGTCGCGGGCTTCCAGGGTCTGCTGGTGATCGCGCTCGCGCCGCTCGTGCACGTGCCCTACGCGCCGCTGATGGTGCTGGAGATCGTCGGCCTGCAGCTGCTGCTCGCGTTCATGATCACGGCCTTCGGGATGATGGCGGCGGTGCGGATCACGCAGATGCAGGCGTTCATGGCGCTCATGCAGATGCTCGTGATGCCGCTGGTGTTCCTGTCCGGCGCGCTGTTCCCGCTCGCCGGGCTGCCGCGCTGGCTGGAGGTGCTGAACCGCCTCGACCCGCTGACCTACGCGGTCGACCCGCTGCGGCGCGCGGTCTTCGCGCACCTCGACATCAGCGACGCCGCGCGCCAGGCGCTCGTGCCGGGCGTGACGTGGTGGGGCTGGCACGTGCCGGGCCTGGTCGAGGTCGGCATCGTCGGCGCGTTCGCGCTGGGGATGCTCGCGATCGCGATCGTGCAGTTCCGGCGGGTGTGAGGGTGCGCGTCGGGATCATCACGGGCTCTGGGACGTACGCGCTCCCAGGCCTGGAGGACCAGTCGACCGAGCGCGTGGCGACGCCGTTCGGCGACGTCGAGGTGACGGCCGGGCGGCTGTCCGGCGTCGAGGTCCTGCACGTCTCGCGCCACCAGGCCGGGCACGTGCGCGTCAGCAACCACGTCACGCACCAGGCGAACGTCCTCGCGCTCGTCGCGCACGGGGCCGACGCGCTGCTGGCGGTGACGGTCTGCGGCTCGCTGGAGCATGCGCTCGCGCCGGGCTCGCTGCTCGTCTTCGACGAGCTGCACTTCCCGTCGAATCGCCTGCCCGACGGCTCGCTCTGCACGCTGCACGTCGAGCCGGGCGCGGCTGGGCGCGGACACTGGATCTTCGAGCAGCCGTTCGCCCCGGCGCTGCGCGCGGCGCTGCTCGACGGCGCGCGCGCGGCCGGCCACGCGGTGCGCGACAGCGGTTGCTACGGGCACGTCGACGGGCCGCGCTTCAACACCCGCAGCGAGATCCGCCAGCTGCAGCAGGCGGGCGTGAGCGCCGTCTCGCAGACGGCGGGGCCGGAGGCGGTGCTCGCCGGCGAGGCGGGGCTGCCGTTCGCGCTGCTCGGCTACGCGACCGACTACGCCAACGGCGTGAACCCCGAGGCGCCGACCCCGGTCGCGGAGCTGCTGCGGCTGATCGGAGTCAGTGGCGAGGTGCTTGCGACGACGCTCGCCGCCGCGGTCACGCGCATCGACGCGGCGGCGCTCGCGCCGGTCGGCACGCGCTTCACGTGGGACTGAGCGCCGCGCGCGCGAACTCGGCGACGCCGGCGGCGAAGTCTTCGCGCGCACGGAATCCGAGCACGTCTGCGGCGCGCCGAGGGGAGGCGAAGACGTGGCGGACGTCGCCGAGGCGGTACTCGCCGGTGACGAGCGGAGGCGGGCTGTCAGGGGCGATCGCGGCATGCAGCGCGCCCGCCAGCTCGGCGATCGTGCGCGGCGTCCCGCTGGCGACGTTGAAGGCGCCGGGCGCTGGCGCTGGCGCGGTCAGCGCGAGCGCGTTGGCGCGGGCGACGTCGCGCACGTGCACGAAGTCGCGCCGCTGGTCACCGTCCTCGAAGACGCGTGGCGTGCGACCCTGCACGAGCGCGTCGGCGAACAGCGCCGCGACGCCCGCATACGGCGTCTCGCGCGGCATCCGCGGGCCGTAGACGTTGTGGTAGCGCAGGGCGGTGACGGGCAGGCCCGTCTCGCGCCCGAACGCGGTGGCAAGGTGCTCTTGATGCAGCTTCGTCGCGGCGTAGACGTTGCGCGGATCGGACCGCGCGTCCTCGGGGACCGGTTGCGGCTCCAGCGCTGCGCCGCACTGCGGACAGGGTGGCTCGAAGCGGGCGGCGGCGAGGTCGGCCGCCGCGCGCGGCGGCGCGGCCACGAGCCCGTGCCGCGGGCAGGCGTAGCGACCCTCGCCGTAGACGACCATGCTCGATGCCAGCACCAGCCGTCCGACGAAGCCACCGCGCGCGAGCTCGCGCAGCAGCACCGCCGTGCCGTAGTCGTTGACCGACGCGTAGTCGTCGACGTCGAGCAGATCGACGCCGAGGCCGACCTTGGCCGCCTGGTGGCTGACCGCGTCGACCCCGCGCAGCGCGCGCGCGACGACGTCGGCGTCGCGGACGTCGCCGCGGATCAGCTCGGCGCCGGCCGGCGCGTGGCCGGCCACGAGGTCGATGACCGCGACCTCGTGGCCGGCGGCCAAGAGCGCTTCCGCGACGTGCGAGCCGATGAAGCCGGCGCCGCCGGTGACGAGCACGCGCGTCATGGCCGCACGCTCCGCACACCGTCGTCTGCGGCGTACGCGAGGCGCCCGTCGCGCAGGCGCACGACGCCGTAGCGGCAGTCGCTCGCGAGCGTCGCGATCCGCATCCAGCGCCCGGCGCGGCTGCGATAGCGGTCGAGTCGGCCGGAGCGGAAGCCGCACAGCACGAGATCGCCGTCGGGCAGCGCTGCGAGCCCCGCGGGCGCGGTCTCCGGCGGCAGCACGGTCAGCTCCCGCGGGCGGCCCTCGTCGCCGCGCGCGAGTCGCTCGGGGTGGGGGCCGGGCGCGTTGTCGGCGACCCACAGCCGTCGATCGGGCGTGAAGGCGAACGCGAAGGGATTGCTCCAGCCGCGCGAGAGCACGCGCGGGCGCTGGCTCGGCGGGCCGTCCGGGGCGAGCGAAAGCAGCTGCCCGACGGCGCCGCGCGGCGACTGGCGATCGCCGATCCCGACGACGATGCGGCCGTCCGGCGCGAGCGCGAGGTGGCCGCCGTTCGCGAGCGTGGCGGTGGCCGGCCCGCGCCACACGATCCGCGGCGCGCGCGTGCTGCGCAGACGCCCGACGAGCAGCCGCCCGTCGCGCGCGACCCAGCTGGCGTACACGCGCCGCCCGTCGGCGAGCAGCGACAGCAGCCCGCGCTGGCCCTGCGTCGCAACGGCCGGCACGCGCAGGCGCGGCGTCGTGCGCGTGCCGTCGGCGGCCAGCCGCTGCAGCGAGCCGCCGCGCAGCGCCCCGACGAGCAGCCCGCCGTGCGGGAGCGGGGCGAGCGCGGCGGCGGGGGCGCCGCGCAGCAGCAGCGCGCCGCTCGGGGCAGCCGCCGGCAGGCCGCTCCCGCAGCCGGCGAGCGGGACCAGCCCGAGCGCGAGCGAAAGGCGCCTCACCACGGCGAGCGGATCCCCACCTGGAGTGCGATCGCGAGGCCAAGCTGCGCGCCGAGCCAGGCGCGGCGGTGCGTCGTGAGCGCGGCGGTCGCGGTCAGCAGCCAGGGCAGGAAGGGCAGCCAGATGCGCTCGGTCTCGCCGCGCGAGAGACCGCTGAGGTCGGCGAGCGCGACGGCGGCGAGCGCGCCGCCGCTCAGCACCCACGTGCCCGGGTCGCGCAGCCGTCGCAGCCCGCCGACGAGCGCCGGCCCGGCCGCGAGCGCGAGCGCCGCCAGGTCGATCAGCAGGAAGTCGAGGTAGGGGCGGCGGCTGGCGACGCCGGACGCGTACAGCGTGCGCGTCGCGTGCAGGCCGTCCAGCCACCAGAAGCCGGCGGCTGCAAGCGCGCCGAGCACCGCCGCGACGCCGAGCGCGGCGAGCAGCAGCGGGCGCACGCGCCGGCGCGCCAGCGCGATCGCCAGCGCGAGCGCGCCGAGCGGCACCGCGCCGTAGCTGAGCGCGAGCAGCGCGCCGAGCAGCAGCCCGCCTGCGAGCGCGAGCGCGTCCCCGCGGCGGTCGCGGCGCCCGCTCGCAAGCGCGAGCAGCGCGATGCCGCAGGCGCCGAGACCCATGAAGAGGGCGTCGGCGGAGGTCGCGATCCAGACCGCGCCGGGCGCGAGCGCCACGAACGGCGCGGCGCGGCGCAGCGCCGACGTCCCGGCCAGCTCGCGCAGCGCCAGCAGCGTCGCGGGGGCGGCCAGCGCGGCCACCAGCAGCACGAGCGCGGCCGCCGCAATCGCCCCTCCGAGGCCGATTCGGTCGAGCGCCCACAGCACCAGCACCAGCCCCGGCGGGTGGCCCTTGACGTGCGTCGCGTACGTCGGCAGCTGCGTCACGAAGTGCGACAGGAAGCGGCCGGGCGAGCCGACCCGTCCGACATCGTGCAGGTACTCGTAGCGCGTGCGCAGCGGTGCGGGGATGCGGTCGAGCCCGTCGCTCGAGGCCAGCAGCAGCGGCCACGCGAGCGCGGCCCCGTATGCCGCGAGCAGCAGGCGCGGCAGCGCAAGTCGGGTGGAGAGCGCGGGGCCCCACGCGAGCGCTGCAGCCGCGAACGCGAACGCCGGCAGGATCCAGCCGGAGACGTGCAGGTCGGCCGTGCCGACGAGCGGCGGGTTGCCGACGTGCATGCGGGGATCTGCGCTGTAGAGGCGTTCGCCGAGCACGCGTGCGAGCGCGATGAGCCCCGCCCAGAGGGCCAGCTCGGCGCGCGCGCCCAGTCGGGGGCGCAGGCGCAGCGGGCTCTCGGCGACGACGTGCACGGCGGTCACCGTAGCCGCGATCGGGCTGCGTGCGGGGCCCGCCGGAGCGTTGTTCACAGACGTGTAAGAACACCGCCGTAGGTTGGCGCGGTGCCCGATCTGATCCTGCCCGTGCTCGACGAGGCCGAGGCGCTGCCGTGGGTGCTCGGGCGCATCCCGGCCGGCTACGAGCCGATCGTGGTGGACAACGGCTCCAGCGACGGATCGGCGCAGATCGCGGCCCGGCTGGGCGCGCGCGTCGTGCCCGAGCCGCGGCGCGGCTTCGGCGCCGCCGCCCACGCCGGCCTGCTCGCGGCGCGCGCCGAGATCGTCTGCTTCATGGACTGCGACGGCTCGCTCGACCCGCGGGCGCTGCCGTGCGTCGCCGATCCGGTCGCGGCGGGCACGGCCGATCTGGTGCTGGCGACGCGCCGAGCCGAGGGCGCCGGCGCGTGGCCGCTGCATGCGCGCCTGGGCAATCGCGCGCTCGCGTTCGAGGTGCGTCGGCGCACCGGCGTGGCGCTGCGCGACGTCGGCCCGCTGCGCGCCGCCCGGCGCGAGGCGCTGCTCGCGCTGGAGCTGCGCGACCGCCGCTTCGGCTGGCCCCTGGAGATGGTCGTGCGCGCGGCCGGCGCCGGTTGGCGCGTGCAGGAGGTCGAGGTCGCCTACCGCCCGCGCCGCGGCGGGCGCTCGAAGGTGACGGGCTCGGTGCGCGGGACGCTGCGGGCGGTGCGCGACGTGGCGGCGGTGCTCGCGTGAGCGCGCTGGCAGTGATCGCGAAGGCGCCAGCGCCCGGCCGCAGCAAGACGCGCCTGTGTCCGCCATGCACGCCGTCCGAGGCCGCGCGCCTGGCAGCCGCGGCGCTGCAGGACACGCTCGACGCCGTCGCACGAACGCCCGCGACGCGGCGTCTGCTGGTGCTCGACGGCGCGCACCCGGTGCCGCCCGGCTTCAGCGCGATCTCACAGCGTGGGGCGGGCCTCGCCGAGCGGCTTGCGCACGCGTTCGCGGACGCGGGCGCACCGCTCCTGCTGATCGGGATGGACACGCCGCAGGTCACGCCCGCGCAGCTGCAGCGCGGGCTGGAGCTGCTGCGCACCCACGACGCCGTGCTCGGCCCCGCGACCGACGGCGGGTACTGGGCGATCGGACTGCGACGGCCCGACGCGCGCGTCTTCGCCGAGGTCCCGATGAGCGTCCGGCAGACGTGCCGGGTGCAGCGCGCGCGCCTGCGCGCGCTCGGGCTGCGCGTCGCCGAGCTGCCGCCGCTGACCGACGTCGACACGATCGACGACGCGCGCACGGTCGCCGCGCAGATGCCGCACGGCCGCTTCGCCGCGGAGCTCGGCGCGCTCCGGCTCGACGCCGTGCCGGCGCTCGCATGAGCGCGACGCTGACGCCGAGTGCGCTCGACCTCTACGCCGCCGGCCTCGCGGGCGAGACGCCGGAGCTGTGGGCGCGGCGGCGCGACGGCTCCGGCGAGCGGCTGCCGCTGAGGCGCTGGCTCGGCCCGCTCGGCGCCGCCGACGAGACCGTGCTCGAACGTGCCGCGGCGCCGGTGCTCGACGTCGGCTGCGGGCCGGGGCGCCACGTCGCCGCGCTCGCGCAGCGCGGCGTGCTCGCGCTCGGCATCGACATCTCGACCGTTGCCGTCGCACATGCGCTGGCGCGTGGCGCGCCCGTGATGGCGGCCTCCGTGTTCGACCGCATCCCCGGCGTCGGCAGCTGGGGCAGCGCGCTGCTGCTCGACGGCAACGTCGGCATCGGCGGCTGCGCGCGCACGCTGCTGGCGCGCCTGGCGACGCTCGTCACGCCCGGCGGCTCGGTGCTGGTGGAGCTGGACGCGCCCGGGGCGCCCACCGGCTCCCGGCAGCTGCAGCTGGAGGGCGACGGGCGCGTCAGCGAGTGGTTCGCATGGGCGCACGTGGGCGTCGACGACGTCGGGGCAGTGGCCGCCGACGCCGGCCTGCGCCTGACCGAGACGTGGGAGGGAGCGGGACGATGGTTCGCCGCCCTCGGCGTTCGGTAGGCGAGCGCCTGCGGGCCGGGCGCTCGATCGGCGAGCTGTTCGAGGAGGAGCTGGCGTTCGCGCGCGTCGGCCCGCTGAAGGAGGGCGCGTTCCCCAGCCGCCTGCACGACGAGCGCACCGCCGCGCTGTTGGGGATCTCGCTCGGCGTCTGCTTCCTGACCTGCTTCCTGACCGGGCTGATCACGCAGTTCGCGCAGCATCCGCTCGACCTCGGCTTCCTCTCGATGCCGGCGAGCCCCGGCTGGCTCTATCGCGTCACGCAGGGCACCCACGTCGCGACCGGCACGCTTGCGATCCCGCTGCTGCTGGCGAAGCTGTGGACCGTCTACCCGCAGCTGTTCGCGTGGCCGCCGGTGCGCGACGTCGCGCACGCACTGGAGCGGATCAGCCTCATGCCGCTCGTCGCGGGCGGGATCTTCCAGCTCTCGACGGGGATCGCGAACGGCGCCCACTGGCGCCCGTGGCGCTTCGACTTCCCGCTCGTGCACTATTGGACGGCGTGGATCGTGATCGGCGCACTCGTCGTGCACGTCGGGGCGAAGTGGACGATCACGCGCCGCTCGCTCGGTCGCACCGCGCGCCACCGGCCGCAGGCGGCCGGCACGGGGCTCGACCGCCGCGGCTTCCTGACCGCGGTCGCCGCCGCGGCCGGGCTCGTGACGCTGACCACGATCGGGCAGACGCTGCGGCCGCTGCGGCGCCTCGCGCTGCTCGCCCCGCGGCGCCCCGACGCCGGCCCGCAGGGGATCCCCGTCAACAAGTCGGCGAGCGGCGCCGGCGTCGTGGAGCTGGCGACGGACCTCGGCTTCCGGCTCGTCGTCGAGGGCCGCGTCGCGCGCCGCCTGGAGCTGAGCCGCACGCAGCTGCTCGCGCTGCCGCAGCACAGTGCGCACCTCGCGATCGCGTGCGTCGAGGGCTGGAGCAGCGCGGCCGTCTGGAGCGGCGTGCCGGTGCGCGACCTCGTCGAGCTGGCCGGCGGGGACCCGGAGCGCAGCACGGTCGTCGTGCACTCGCTGCAGCAGGGCAGCGCGTACAGCAGCTCGCAGCTGAACGAGCCGCACGTGCGCGATCGCGACACGCTGCTGGCGCTCGCGGTCCATGGCGAGCCGCTGCACGTCGACCACGGCTATCCGTGCCGGCTGATCGCGCCGAACCGACCGGGCGTGCAGCAGACGAAGTGGGTCACGCGGCTGGTGGTGGCATGACGTCGCACGACGACGGGCCGGGCGGCCGGGTCTTCTGGAGCGCTGCCGCGGTCGGGCTCGCGATCGTCGGCTTCGGCGTCGCGGGGCTCCTGCGCAACGTGCACGGCCCGGCGTTGCTGAGCTGGGCGAAGCTGCTCGCGGGCGGTCTGGTCGTGCACGACGGGATCGCGGCGCCGCTGGTGGCGGTCGTCGCAGTCCTGCTCGCGCGCCTCGTGCCAGCGCGGCTGCGCGCGCCGCTGCAGGGCGCGCTCGTCGTCAGCGTGCTCGTGCTGCTCGTCGCGATCCCGGTCGCGAGCGGCGCCGGCAGGCTCCCGAACAACCCCTCGCTGCTGCCGAGCCACCACTACGGCGCGAACGTGCTGGGCCTGCTCGCCGCCGTCTGGCTCGTCGCGCTCGCGCTGGCCGCGCGCGCGTGGCGGCGCGTCCCACCGTCGGCGTAGCATCGGCGCATGCGCCGATGCCCGCCCGTGCTCTCGCTGCTCGCCGTCCTGCTGCTCGCGTCGTCCGCCGCCGCCAAGCCCTGGTCCCCGCACCTGCGCGCGGCCGAGTCCTACGCCGGCGCGCGCGTGGGGCTCGTGCGCATCTCGGTGCGGGCGCGGCACCGCGCGTGGGGTTGGCGCGCGACGCTCGGGGCGCCGTCGGCGAGCGTGCTGAAGGCGATGCTGCTCGTCGCCTACCTCGACGACCCGCGCGTGCGCGGGCGGGCGCTGACGAGCGCCGACCGCGCGCTGATCTCCCCGATGATCCGCTGGTCCGACAACGCCGCCGCGAGCGCGGTGCTCGCGTTCGTCGGGCCGGCCGGGGTGGACGGCGTCGCGCGCCGCGCGCACATGCGGCGCTTCGCGCTCGCGCCCGTGATCTGGGGCGACAGCCGCATCGACGCCGACGACCAGACGCGCTTCTTCCGCTTCGTCGACCGGCGCATCGTCGCGCGCCACCGCGCCGAGGGGATGCACCTGCTCGCGACCGTCGTGCCGCCGCAGCGTTGGGGCATCGGGCGCGTGCCGCTGCCCGGCTGGCGCACGTACTTCAAGGGCGGCTGGGGCAGCGGCTCGGGCGCCGTCGAGCACCAGGTCGCGCTGCTGCGCCGCGGCTCGCAGCGCGTCGCGGCCGCGGTGCTGATCACCGGCAGTCCGAGCCACGCGTATGCGACGCAGACCTTGCAGGGCGTCTTCGCGCGGCTGCTGCGCGGGTTGTAGCCGGCGAGTTCAGGAAGTCGTAACCCGCGCCTGGCATCCTCGCTGGCGATGGCGTTGCTGATCCTCTTCGGCTTCCTCGCCGGCGCCGGCACGGCCGTCTCCCCGTGCGTCCTGCCGGTGCTGCCGATCGCGCTGTCCGCGGGCGCGACCGGCGGGCGCCGGCGACCGCTCGGGATCGTCGTCGGGCTGACGCTCTCGTTCACGTTCGCGATCGCCGTGCTCAGCTACGTGATCGACGCGCTGGGGCTGCCGGACGACCTGCTGCGGACGCTCGCGATCGTCACGCTGCTGGGCTTCGGCGTGGCGCTGCTCGTGCCGGCGCTCGCGGCCCGCGTGGAGGGCTGGCTGAGCCGCCTGGGCGGCCGCGCGCATCGCAGCTCGGGTGACGGCTTCGGCGCCGGCCTGCTCGTCGGCGCCAGCCTCGGCTTCGTCTACGTGCCGTGCGCAGGGCCGATCCTCGCCGCGGTGATCGTCGGCACCGCCTCGCAGCCGTTCACGGCCGGGCGCGTCGCGGTCGCGCTCGCCTACGGGCTCGGCTCGGGACTTGTGCTGTACGCGCTGATGCTCGGCGGGCGCCGGCTGACGGCGCCGCTCGCGCGCCGCAGCGGCGTCCTGCAGATGGGGATGGGCGCGGTGATGGTGCTCGTCGCGCTGGCGATGCTCGGCAATCTCGACACGCGCTTCCAGAGCGCGATCGCGAAGGACCTGCCGGCCTTCCTCGTGACGCCGACCGAGGGGCTGGAGAAGACGGCCGCCGCCAAGCGCGCGATCGCCGACCTCAACGGCAAGGCGCACGGCGTCGGCGGCGCCGCGGCACGGCAGGCGACGCACGCGGACTCCGACGCCACCCGCACGAAGCTGCCGGTGCTCGGCACCGCGCCCGACTTCGCCGACACGCAGCGCTGGTTCAACACGCCCGGCGACAAACCGCTGACGATGGCGGGGCTGCGCGGGCGCGTCGTGCTCGTCGACTTCTGGACCTACACCTGCATCAACTGCCTGCGCACGCTCCCGTACCTGAAGGCGTGGGACGCGCGCTACCGCAAGGACGGGCTCACGATCGTCGGCGTGCACACGCCCGAGTTCCCGTTCGAGAAGGACGCCGGCAACGTGCAGGCCGCGATCGCGCGCGAGGGGATCCGCTACCCGGTCGTGCAGGACAACGACTACGGCACCTGGAACGCCTACGGCAACCAGTACTGGCCGGCGCACTACTTCATCGACGCGAAGGGCCGAGTCCGCTACGCGCACTTCGGCGAGGGCGAGTACGGCAAGAGCGAGCAGGTGATCCGCACGCTGCTCGCGGAGGCCGGCCGCACGGTCGGCTCGGGGCATGCCGACGGACGCGGGATCGGCGTCTCGGCCGGCGTCACGACGCCCGAGTCCTACCTCGGCAGCGAGCGCGCGGAGCGCTTCGTCAACGGCAAGATCTTCCCGGGCACGATCGACTACGGCACGCCCGCCGCGCCGCCGCAGGATCACCTCGCCTACGCCGGCAGTTGGACCGTCGCGGCCGACTCGGCGAGCGCCGGGGACGGCGCTGCGCTGGCGCTGCGCTTCGGCGCCCAGCGCGTCTACCTCGTGCTCGGCTCGCCCGGCCGGCCGCGCCGCATGCGCGTGCTGCTCGACGGCAAGCCGCTGCCCGACCGCTACGCCGGCAGCGACGTGCACGGCGGCGTCGCGACGATCGACGGCCAGCGGCTCTACTCGCTCGTGAAACTGCCGGCGGCGGCCAGCCACCTGCTGCGGCTGGAGCCGGAGGCGGGGATCAGCGGCTATGCCTTCACCTTCGGCTAGCGAGGCGCACGTCGGGCGGCGCTGGGCGCCACACGGCGTCTCGCCGATGCCACCAGCATCGGCTTCGACACCGCGCGCCCCCCAGCATCCACCCGCCGCACCCCTTGGGTCCGCGAAGATCCCGCCCATGGACGGCGCCTCCCGCGGCACGGTGCTGGTGGTCGACGACGAGCGCACGATCGTCGAGGTCGTCGCGCGCTACATGGCGCGCGCCGGCTACACGACGCGCGAGGCCTACGACGGGCCGGGCGCGCTCGAGTCCGCGCGCCTCGTGCGGCCCGACCTCGTCGTGCTGGACCTGATGCTGCCGGGGCTCGACGGGCTCGAGGTGATGGAGCGCCTGCACGAGCTGCCGGGCGAGCCGATCGCCGTGATCCTGCTCACGGCGCGCGCGGAGGAGTCCGACCGCATCGTCGGGCTGCGGCGCGGCGCCGACGACTATGTCGTCAAGCCCTTCTCGCCAGCTGAGCTGGTCGCCCGCGTCGACGCGGTCCTGCGGCGCACGGGGCCGCGCGCGGATGAGGACGACGAGGCCGGCGAGCCGATCGAGCATGGGCCGCTGCGGATCGACCAGGCCGCGCGCCGCGTGACGCTCGACGGCGCCGAGATCCCGCTGACGCAGCGCGAGTTCGAGCTGCTGCGTTACCTCGCCGCGCGCCCCGGGCGCGTCTTCTCGCGCGACCAGCTGATGGAGGCCGTCTGGGGCTACGCGTTCTTCACGGACACGAGCACCGTCACCGTGCACGTGCGGCGCCTGCGCGCGAAGCTCGAGCCGGACCCGGCGCACCCGCGCTGGATCGAGACGGTGTGGGGCGTCGGCTACCGCTTCCGGCCATGATCCGCCGCTCGCTGCTGCTGGCGCTCGGCGCCTGCCTCGTGGGCGCGCTCGTGATCGCGGTGCCGTACGGCGTGAGTGCGGCCGCGCGGACCTTCGTGCTGATGGCGCTCGTCGCCGCGGCGGCGCTGAGCGCCGCGCACCTGGCGGCCGCGCGCCGCGCTGCGCTCGGCGGCCTCGGACGCCAGTTCGCGGTTGGTGTCGCGCTCGCCGTCGGCTCGCTGCTGGTCGCGGTCTGGGCCGGCACGGCGGCGATGTTCGTCTCCCACCACGACGCGCTCGTCGTGACCGCGATGACGCTCGTCGGCGGGGTCGTCGCGGTGCGCGCCGGGCAGCTGCTCGCGCGCGGCGTGCTCGGCGACGTGATGGCGCTGCGCGACGGCCTGCAGGCGGTCGGCGAGGGCGAGCGCGACGTGCGGATCGCACCCGGCGGTCACGACGAGCTCGCCGATCTCGCGGCGGCGGCGAACGCGATGATCGCGCGGCTGGGGGAGGAGCAGGCCGCGCGCGACACGGCCGAGGGCGCGCGGCGGCGGCTCGTGGCGGCCGTCTCGCACGACCTGCGCACGCCGCTGGCGTCGCTGCGGCTGCTGGTGGAGGCGATCGAGGACGGTGTCGCCACGGGTGAGACGCGGGACCGCTACCTCGGCGAGATGAAGCGCCACGTCGCCTCGCTGAGCGCGCTGATCGACGACCTCTTCGAGCTCTCGCGGCTGGAGGCGGGCGACATCGCCTGGTCGATGCAGCAGGTCGAGCTGGGCGGGCTCGTCAGCTCGACGGTCGCGGCGTTGCAGGTCCACGCCGCCGCGCGCGGCGTCGCCGTCACGGCCGAGCTGCCCGACGGCGACCGGCTCCCGCCCGCCCAGGCGAACGCCGAGCGCGTGCAGCGCGTGCTGGGGAACCTGATCCTCAACGCGATCCGCCACACGCCCGCGGACGGCAGCGTCACGGTTCGCGCCCGCGGCGGCGAGGACGGGCTGCTGGAGATCGAGGTCGCCGACGACGGCGCCGGCGTGGCGGCGGAGGAGCGCGAGCGCGTGTTCGAGCCGTTCTACCGCGGCGGCGAGGACGCGGCCTCGCGCGCCGGCGAGGGCGCCGGGCTCGGGCTCGCGATCGCGCGCGCGATCGTCGAGGCGCACGGCGGGCGCATCTGGCTGGAGCCGCGCACGCCACGGGGCACGCGCGTGCGCTTCACGCTGCGGGCCGCCTGATCCGCGGATCGCTGTCCGTCTCTGCATCGATGAGATGCACAGGTGGACAGTGATCAACTGGCGGCTGCGGTGTCGCGCGCGTGGGATGCTGCGCGCCATGTCGCGCCGCCGCCTGCTGTGGATCCTCGGCCTCGCCACGCTCGTCCTTTTCCTCGCGTTGCTGGTGATCGACGGGCGCCTGCAGGACGCGGGCGGCCACGGGATCGTCTCCTTCGAGCTGGCCGGCTCGCCGCACCGCGCGCGCGAGATCCTCGCCGACTGGGGCGCCGGCGGCCGCCGCGACGCGCGCTGGTCGCTGTGGATCGACTACGCCTACCTGATCGCGTACGGGGCCTTCCTGTGGCTCGCGGTCCGCGCGCTGCGCGACGTGCTCGCGCAGCGCGGGTGGGTGCGCCTCGCGCGGCCGGGCGCTGCGATCGCGCTGCTTCCGCTCGTCGTCGCGCTCGCCGACGCGGGCGAAGACGCGTTCCTGCTGCTCGTGCTCGGCGGGCATCTCAGCTCGGCCGGCCCGCGGATCGCGACCGCCTTCGCGTGCGTCAAGTTCGCCGGCCTCGCGGTCGTCCTCGTCTACTTGCTGGGCGGCCTCGCGGCGCTCGCGAGCCGTCGCACGCAGTCCGCATGACGTCGCGGATCTTCGCCCCCGGCCTGCTCGACGGGCAGGTCGTGCTGATCACCGGCGGCGGCACCGGGCTCGGCCGCGCGGCGGCCGCGGAGGTGGCGGCGTGCGGTGCGCACGTGGTCCTGGCCGGCCGTCGCGCCGAGGTGCTCGACGCGGCGGCGGCGGCGATCGGGCCGGCCGCCTCGACGGTCGTCGGTGACATCCGCGAGGACGACGGCGCGGCCGCGATCCTCGACGCGGTGCTGGCGCGCCACGGCCGCCTCGACGTGCTCGTCAACAACGCCGGCGGGCAGTACTTCGTGCCAGCGGAGGCGATCGCCGTGAAGGGCTGGCAGGCGGTCATGCGGCTGAACGTCGGCGGCACCGAGCGCATGACGGAGCTTGCGGTGGCGCGCGCGATGCGCCCGGCGGGGCGGGGGATGGTTGTCAACGTGACGCTGTCGCCGCATCACGGCCTCGCGGGCATGACGCACTCGAGCGCGGCGCGGGCGGCGGTTGAGGGCATGACGCGCGCGTGGGCGCAGCGGTGGGTGGCGGACGGGGTCGCCGTCTGCGCGGTTGCGGCCGGCCACTTCGAGACGGAGGCGCTCGACAAGTACCCGGACGTCGTGCGCGCGGGGGCGGCGCGCACGGTCCCGCTGCAGCGACTCGGGCAGCCGCAGGAGCACGCCTGGCTCGTCGCGCTGCTGTGCTCGCCGCTGGGCCGCGCGTTCAACGGCTCGGTCGTGACGCTCGACGGCGCGCGCGACAACTGGTTCGGTCCCTGGCCGCCGCCGACGCTGGCCGACGCCGAGGGCGTCGTGCCGACGGAGGCGCGGCGGCCGACGACGGGGTGAAGGGGAACACCCCGCCGCCGGAGCCACGCTCGCCCCGCTGCTCAGCAGGACACGAGCAACTGGAAGCCGCGGTCGGCCAGGTGGCCGTCGCTCGCCGCCGTCTGCACCGAGACCGTGCGTGGACCCGACGTACCCGTCTCGACGGCGATCTCGCCGGTGCCGGCCAGCCCCGGGTTGGCGTTGGTGAAGCCGGTCAGCGTCGCAACCGGCACGCAGGCATCGATGTCGTCGTCGAACAGGATTCGGTAGATGCCCGACTGCGGGTGGTCGACGGAGGCGACGCCGCGCGCGTGGACGCTGCCGCCATCGCCGCGGACGATGAGCTGGCGTACAAGTCCTTGCGAGGTGGCGACGCCCGCGAGCGTCTGCTCCTTGATGGCGCCGCCGCCGATGCCGTCACGTCGCATGTCGTTGCCGCCGAGCGAGCCGTCGCGCACCTCCGCGGAGCCGATCGATCCGATGGCGAGCGCGTAGGAGGTGCCGCCGAGCGCGACGAAGAGAACGAGGCAGGCGACGATCAGCGCGGGCGACGGGCGTCGGCGCGCGAGACGATGGATGGGCATGGGTGCCTCCCAGCAGTTGTGTGTCGCTCGGTTGGAACGGCGCGCTGCTGCGAAGGTTGCGCGTCAGCCGCGAGCGAGCAGCAGCGCGATTCCCTGGCCGCCGCCGATGCACAGCGTCACGAGGCCCAGCTCGTGATCGGCGCGCTCCATCTCGGCGAGCAGCTTGACCGTGATCGCCGCTCCGGTCGCGGCGACCGGATGGCCGAGCGCGATCGCGCCGCCGTTGGGGTTCACCTTCGCCTCGTCGAGACCCAGCTCGTCGATCACCGCGAGCGCCTGGGCGGCGAACGCCTCGTTCAGCTCGATCACGCCGACCTCGTCGAGCGAGCGGCCGGCGCGCTCCAGCACCGTGCGGGTGGCGGGCACGGGGCCGATCCCCATCACCTTCGGGTCCACGCCGCAGCTGGCGTACGCGAGGATGCGGGCGAGCACGGGCGCGCCGCGCTCCTGGGCCGCGCGCGCCGACATCAGCACGAGTGCGGCGCCGGCGTCGTTCATGCCCGAGGCGTTGCCGGCGGTGACGGTGCCGTCGGGCTTGAAGGCGGGGCGCAGCTGCGCCATCGCGACGGGATCGATCCCCTCGCGGATGTGCTCGTCCTGATCGAACGCGACGGTCTCGCGCTTGACCTTCACCGGCACGGGGACGATCTGCTGCGCGAAGCGGCCCTCCGCGCGGGCGGCGGCCGCGCGGCGGTGCGACTCGGCGGCGAAGGCGTCCTGGCGCTCGCGCGAGATCGCGCCGCGCTCGGCGAGGCGCTCGGCGGTGATGCCCATCGCCTCGGATGCGAAGGGGTCGGTGAGCGCCCCGATGACGGGGTCCTGCAGCTGGGCCTCGCCCATGCGCGCGCCCCAGCGGGCGGCCGGGAGCCAGTAGGGCCCGCGGCTCATCGACTCCGCGCCGCCGGCGAGCGCGACGTCGGCCTCGCCGGTCTGGATCGCCTGCGCGGCGGAGACGATCGACTGCGCGCCGGTGCCGCAGAGGCGGTTGACGGTGTAGGCCGGGATCTCCTGCGGGATCCCCGCCTGCATCCCCACGACGCGCGCCATGTACATGTCGCGCGGCTCCGTGTGGATGACGTTGCCGAAGACGACGTGGCCGACATCGGCGGGGGAGATCTGCGCGCGCTCGATCGCGGCGCGGGCGGCGATCGTGCCCAGTTCGCTCGGGGGCGCGTCCTTGAGGCTGCGTCCGTAGGAGCCGATGGCGGTCCGGGCGGCGCCGGCGATCACGATGTCGGTCATGCGCCGAACGCTAGTGGGCCGCGATTCGATCCGCTCCGATCGGGAAGTGTCCGGCCATGAACGACATCCCCACGATCCCGCTCGGCGACGGCGTCGAGATCCCCCAGCTCGGCTTCGGCGTCTTCCAAGTACCGCCAAAGGAGACGGCCGACGCTGTGACGCGCGCGCTGCTCGCCGGCTACCGGCACCTCGACACGGCGGCCGCGTACGGGAACGAGGCGGCGGTCGGCCAGGCGATCCACGCGGCGGGCCTGGAGCGGGAGGAGGTCTTCGTCACGACGAAGTGCTTCAACGACGACCATGGCTACGACCAGGCGACACGGGCCTTGAAGGCGAGCCTCGAACGGTTGGAGCTTGGGCACGTCGACCTGTATTTGATCCACTGGCCGGTGCCGTCGAAGGACCGTTACGTGGAGACGTGGCGCGCCTTGGTCGACGCGCGCGAGGCAGGCCTGACGCGCGCGATCGGAGTCTCGAACTTCCTGCCCGAGCACCTGTGGCGCGTGATCGCCGAGACGGACGTGACGCCGGCGATCAACCAGGTCGAGCTGCATCCGCACATGCAGCAGCCCGGGCTGCGTCGCGAGCACGCGGAGCTGGGCGTGGTGACGGAGGCCTGGAGCCCGCTGGGGCGTGGCGGGGCGGTACTGGAGGAGCCGGTCGTGCTCGAGATCGCCTCCACCCATCGCCGGACGCCCGCGCAGGTGGTGCTGCGCTGGCATCTGCAGCTGGGGAACGTCGTGATCCCCAAGTCGGTGACGCCGTCGCGGATCGAGGAGAACTTCGACGTCTTCGGGTGGGAGCTGAGCGAGGAGGAGATGGCGGCGATCGAAGCGCTCGACCGGGGCGAGCGGATCGGTCCGGACCCGGCGGCGTTCGCGGGGGTCTAAGGGCGGCGGCGGTGCACGTACTGCCCGAGCCGCGCGAGCAGCCCGGGGCGCGGCGGTTCGACGTCCTCGCGCAGCGGCAGGCGACCGGCTTCGCGGGCCTTCATCACACAGGCGCTGTGGGCGTGGCGCCGGCGGGTGGTGTCGCCCTCGGGATAGACGAGCAGGTGGTCGGTGAGGGCGGGAAGGTGCCCGTCGCAGAAGGGGCAGCGGTACGTCGAGGGCTTGAGGTTGCGTGCGGGACGGATGGCGTACCAGCGAGCTTGGTCGAACGACGGCATCACGCTGGGTATAGCGCGCCGCGTGCCGGCCTGTGGCCGCCACCACCCGCGGCCCGCGCCACGCCGGTAACATGACCAAGGCCCTGCGGGCGAGGTGTTGTGGTTGCACAGGAGCCTTCCAAGCTTCTAGGGCGGGTTCGATTCCCGTCGCCCGCTCTGGCACACATAGCAGCAGCCACGGGGAGTGGCGCAGTCTGGTAGCGCACCCGGCTGGGGGCCGGGCGGTCGCAGGTTCAAATCCTGTCTCCCCGACTTTAGGAAAGCCCTGCAAATGCAGGGTTTTCTGCTGTCTTGGGTTAGACAATAATCTGCTGAGCCCAGTCAATCGCGACTGTCGCGACCTTGATCGCCT
Source organism: uncultured Actinomycetes bacterium (assembly GCA_963746145.1). Classification (GTDB taxonomy): domain Bacteria; phylum Actinomycetota; class Thermoleophilia; order Solirubrobacterales; family Solirubrobacteraceae; genus Conexibacter. Next base: position 2,240,746 of record CAVVAC010000003.1, on the reverse strand, counting down.
CGCCGCGGTTGAGGACGGTCTCGATGTCCTCGTAGCGCGTCATGACCCCCCCGCATGCTGACCCAGCGCGCCTCGAGCAGCGCATCTGGAACCGACACCGTACGCTTTCTGAGAAGGCGTACGAGGAAGTCGATGTCGTGGGTGTGGGGGTAGTCGATCTCCAGCCATGCGAGGACGGCCTTGACGGACTTCTCGACGGTCTGCTGGACGTGGAACCCGACGACGTCGTCACCTTGGTTGGCGTCGTCTGCGAGCACGCGAGCCGCAGCGAGGTCGGATGCGGCTTTGCGTAGCAGCCGGCGGGGAAGCTGCCGCTGCTCAGGTCTGGGCAAGCAGGCGACCCTCGCGCAGTGCGCGCTCGACCATCGTGCCCGCTCTCCTGCGCGCTGATCTGCCTTCGCCTCGTCCATCACGATGACGTCGATCGGGACTCCGAGATCGTCGAGCTCGCTCCGCAGACGGACGGCCTCTCGGATCACGTCCTCGACGGTCGGCTCGATCACCAGGACGTCGTAGTCGGAGTCTGCGTTGGCTGTGCCGCGTGCGTGTGATCCGAACAGGACCACGCGCGAGTTGGGCGGCACTGCCTTGCCGAGCAGCTCCCCGATCTGCTCGATCACCTCAGCGGCGGTCATGGCGGGAAGGTAATCGACCGTGCAGCGAGCGCAACCGCGTATGTCTGGCACACGGACTATCGGCGTCGAGCCGCTGATCGCTCAGGTTCGGGACGATCGCGAGCCCGGTCGCGACGCAATCCCGCCGCCGACGCTCAGACCTGTCGGTGCCCGTCGATGCGACCGCTGGCCCACACGGTCGCCGCGAGGGCGGCATCGAGTGCTCCGGTGCGATCGAGGACTTCCTCGATGTCGTCGTAGCGCATCGTCACAGCCCATGGGCCGAGCCATTCGGACGCGATGAGCGCGGCTGGCATCTCGATGTGATGCTGATCGAGCAGCTCCACGAGGAACGTGATGTCATGGGTGCGCGGAGCCTCGATCTGCTAGAGGGCGAGCCCGCCTTGAGTGCCTTCTCACCGCCTGTTGGGCCGTGGAAGCCGATCGCGTCGTCGTGTGGGTCGGGGTCGGCTGCGAGCACGCGGGCCACGGCGAGATCCGACTCGGCCTTGCGCAGCAGCAGCTCGGCGAGGCCGACGTACTCAGGTCTGGGCAAGCAGGCGGCCCTCGCGCAGTGCACGCTCGACCATCGTTCCGCGCACGGATGCGCGGCGCTCCGCCTTGGCCTCGTCCATGACGACGACGTCGATGGGGACTCCGAGTCCACGCAGCTCGCGGCGCAGTCGGACCGCCTCCGAGATAGGGCTCTCGACCGTCGGCTCGATCACGAGCACATCGAAGTCCGAGCCGTCGTCGGCGGTGCCGCGCGCATGGGAGCCGAACAGGAGCACGCGGGACTTCGGTGGTGCGGCTCTCGCAAGTCGAGCCCCGATCTCCGCGATCACCTCAGTGGAGGTCATGGCGAGAAGGTAACCGATCGCGCGGCGAGCGCAACCGCGTATATCTGGGCATCAGGGTCGAGCAGGCCAGCCGCGGCGCGGGTTCTCGCGGGCCCACAGGACCGCGACCTCTCCGGGAACGTGCGGCTCGCCCTCCTCGATCAGCGTGGCAATCGTGCGGACCGGGACGCGCGTGCCGCGGATGACGGGCTCGCCGCCCATGATCTCCGGATCTCGCTGGATGTACTGGTCGCACAGGCGCGCGTACTCCTCGGTCCGGAAGCTCATTCGAGCGGTGCGCCGAGCCGGTCGAGGTTCCGCGCTGCTTGGTCCGAGACTTCACGCGCGGCATGACGACGCTCCTCGAACGCGAGGATCGAGCGCATCGGCAACTGCCGTCCATGCGAGTTCGGGAGGCACTCGGCCTCGAGTTCGCCGGCCGCGATCAGCCGCCGCACATGCTGAGGCGAGACGCCCAAGCGCTCGGCAGCCTGCTCGGGCGAAAGTACCGCCGGTGGTACCGATCGCATCGCCCGATGTTTCACCAGCTCCGCGCTCCGGGATCACACGACCATTCCTGTGTGGCATCCCGCCATATCCTTGTTGGATGGTGGGGGCGTAGCATGATTCGCGCTACGCTTGGAGCATGGCTCGTGCTCTCCATGTTCGTCTCGATGACAGTTCCGCTTCGGCGCTCGATGTCGTTCGCGCTGGTGGTCTGAGCGACTCGGAGGCTGTGCGCACCGCGCTGCGTGAGGCGGCTGCGCGTCGCCGGGTGCGCTCGTCGATCGTCGAGGAGGTTCGTCGGTTGACGGCGGATGTCGAGGATCGTGATGAGATGCGCATGATCCGCGAGCAGATGGCGGACCTGGCTCCGCCGCCGTCCGACTGAGATGGTCCGCGGCGAAGTCTTTCGATTGCCGGCGCCTCGTGGGGTGCGCGGGTCTGAACAGCGCGGTGCGCGCTATGCCGTCGTGGTGCAGGCGGACGAGTTCCTGGGCTTGAGCACGGTGTTGGTGGCGCCGACCTCGACGCGCGCTCGCCCGGCGAGCTTTCGCCCGGTGGTGGGACTTGAAGGTCGAGAGACGCGCGTTCTCGCTGAGCAGACGACGGTGGTGGATCCACAGCGCCTCGGGGCGTCGGCGGGTCGCCTCGACGCTGAGGAGATCCGTGCCGTCGATGACGCACTCGCCCTCCTCCTCGGGCTCTGACTCACCGTCACGCCTGGCGCAGTTGCGCGATCGCGGCGCGAGCGTTCGGGTTCAAATGCGGTCCGATCAGGGATCACGTATCGCCTGCTGTGGCGTGATTCCGATCTTCAGGTGGCGCCCCGACGAGAATCGAAGGATCGCTCGGAGCTAAAGCTGGCGACAGCCGGCTCACCACGGCGGGCGACTGCTTCGTGGCGATCCTCGGCCGGGCACACGAGCTTCGCCGGCCTCGTCGCGCCTGAAGATTCAGCAGTGGCAGGGGTCCGGGCGGCGTGCAGCCGTCCGGACCCCGCTCAGGAGGCGTGGCCTTCGAGGTACTGCTCGGCGAGCTTCGTGGGCGCCCGCGCCAGCCACGCCTCGACGATCAGCTCCTCCAGCTCGTCGGGCGCGATCGCGTCGAGGCGCACGAGCACGGCGGGATAGCCGTCGAAGTGCGGCGTCGTGAAGTAGACGTCGCTCGGGTCCGCCAGCAGCGCCTCCTTCGCGATCAGGTGCTCGACGCGCACGCCGAGGATCGGCCCGCTCGGCGCCGTGTCGCCGAGCGCCGTCAGGTCGGAGGCTCGCAGCGGACGCTCCCACACGAAGCCCTTGTCGCGCACGCGCCAGAAGGCGTGCCCGCGCGAGGGCCGCTCGCTCGTCTGCGGCAGCGCGAGCGCGATGCGGCGGACGTCGTCCCAGTCGGGCACGTGTTGAGCGTAGCTTGCCGTCAACCGAGGCGCTGGACGGTGAACGCGACGAGCGTCACAAGCGCAAGCGCGCCTGTGACGAGCACCAGTCCGCGGCGACGGCCATGCCAGAGCCACAGCTCGCGCGCGACGAGCACCGCGAAGACGATCGCCGCGCCGGCGACCGCGAGTGCAGGCGCGTCGAGCGGGGCGGCGAGCGCGAGACACACGCACGCGAGCGCAAGGCCGCCTGTGGCGAGCGCGAGGAAGCGGCTGCCCGTCATGTGCGCGTGCGGCGTCGGGGCGCGAGGGGTGCGAGCAGGACCCAGCTCGCGACGGCGATCAGGGTGCACCAGCCGAGCGCCACGCGCGTCAGCAGGGCGAGCGCGAAGAAGATCGCCGGGATCACGAAGAGGCTGTCGAGCACGCGGTGGCGCCGCGACCATGCGACGAGGCGGTCGTACCGCAGCGCAGTCGTGAGGATCAGCGCCCCGTAGGAGAGCGACGCGGCGACGCTGAGCGCCGTGCTCCCTCTAGCGGAGACGACGGAAGCCGCGATCGCGGCGGCTCCACCGGTAAGCGCGCACAACACGATCCCTCGTCGCCGGGTCGACTCGAGTCGCCTCACGGCCTGATCCTGCCCGCCACGCCTACGCCGAATCGCGTTGTCGCCATGCGCCGCCGCCACCCCGACCTGGTAGGAATCCCGCCATGCTCGCTCGAACCTGCCTGATCGCCGCGGCGCTGCTCGCGCTGCTGACCGCGTCCACGCTCGCCGCCGACCCCGTCCCGGAGTACTTCAACCTGCCCACCGGCTACAACGCCAGCAGCGGCATCGCGCCCGCGCCCGACGGCAGCGTCTGGTTCGCCGCGAGCCCGCCGGCCGGCGACGTCGGCGCGGTCGGCCGGCTGACGACGGCGCAGGCGGCCGCCAACACGACGAACGGGATGGCGATCTTCCCGACGCCCGCGGACGCCTTCACCGGCTGCTGCGTGCGCATCACGCGCAGCGTCGCGTTCGACGCCGAGCACAGTCGCATCTGGTTCGTGCAGAGCAACGGCGTCGTCGGCTGGGGCAACCCCGCGCTCATGCAGGCCGGCTCCTCCAACGGCATGCAGGCGATCCAGCTGCCGGGCATGCAAGCGCTGTATGACATCGCGATCGGCGCGCAGGGGCTCGCCTGGTTCACGGAGGAGAGCGCGAGCAACGTCGGGCCGACGTACTACGGCGACCGCATCGCCTCCGTCGGCGAGGGCCTGGCCGTGACCGAGCTCGACAACATCGCGCTCCAGCACGGCCGCACCTCGCTCGACAGCCTGCGCTACGACGCTCAGCCGAAGGGCATCGCGACCGACGCGCACGGCATCCCCTGGTTCGCCGAGTCGAGCTCAGGCAACCCCGGCTACCGGATCGCGACGCCCGACGCCAGCGACTACAGCGAGTACCTGCTCCAGCCCTGTGTGAGCGTCTCGCCGTGCTCCGGCTCCTTCACGGACACCGGCCCGAGCGACGTCGCCGTCGCGCAGGACGGCTCGGTCTGGTTCACGAACGAGCTGCTGAACCAGGTCGGGCGGCTCGACGTCGTCAATCACACCTTCACGAACTACAGCCTGCCGGCGATCGACGCCGGCCTCGCGTCCGGCAAGCCAGTTGCGATCAGCGCCGCCCCGGACGGCTCGCTGTGGGTCGGCGAGTACGGCGGCTACTCGGCGGCGAACGCGAACGCGATCGTCGAGATCGTCCCGAACGCCGATGCGACGAAGGCGCCGACGGCGACCGTCTACCACCTCGGCGCGGGCAAGTTCCCGCTCGCGGTCGCGCCCGACACGAAGGGCAACGTCTGGTTCGCGCTCGCGACGACCGCGGCGCCGGGTCAGATCGGGCGCCTCGCGGGCGTCGTGACCGTCTCCGGCGGCGGCGGTGGAGGAGACGGAGGCGGCAAGCCGATCACGGCCACGAGCGTCGGCAGGGCGCAGGTCGGCGCCACGACGACCAGCGGCAGCTCGGCGACCGTCGACCAGATCTGCGTCGGACCGCCGCAGGACCGCTGCTCGCTCGTCTTCATCATCTCCGCGCACGAGTACGTGACGGGCTTCCCGAACACGAAGGCCTCGGCGGCCGCGGCGAAGGCGGGCAGGAAGAAGCACCGCAAGCCGGCGCCGGTGATCCTCGGGACCAAGACCGTCACGCTCAAGGGCGGCCAGCACAAGCACATCACGGTCACGCTGAACGCGACCGGCAAGCGGCTGCTCGCGCACGCGCCCAACGGCAGGCTGAAGGTCTTCTTCACCGTCACGCAGAAGGGCGCGAAGGGCAAGGCGCCCAAGCGCGTCAAGGCGCTGAAGCTGACGTTCAAGCGGCCGAAGCCGCACCGGCGCCGCTGACGGCTACGGCGCCGCCGGCACGACCACGAGCGCGCCCTCCCCGGAGGGCAGCGCGTCCCAGTCGAACGCCGGCGCGTCGAGCCGCGCCACGCGCACGGCCTGCGCGACGAAGTCGTCGACCGGTTCGAGGAAGTCGATGCGCGCGGTGCGGTAGTGCATCGGCACGATCGCGCGCGCGCCGAGCTGGCGCCCGATCTCGGTCGCCTGCTCGGCGCCGATCGTCGGACCGCCGCCGACGGGCGCGAACAGCAGCTCGACCTGGCCGAGCGCGGCGAGCTGCTCGGGGCGCAGGGCGGCCTGCCCGAGATCGCCGAGGTGCGCAACGCGCACGCCCGCGAACGTGAAGACGTAGAGCACGTTGGCGCCGCGCCAGGTTCCGGCGACCTCGTCGTGCTCGCTGGCCACGCCGACGACCTCGCCGATCGGGGACTCGAAGCGCCCGGCGCGCGAGCGCAGCACGAGCGGCTCTCCGCCGATCGCCTCGACCGCGTTGTGGTCGCGGTGCTCGTGCGTGACGAGCAGCAGGTCCGCCTCGACGCCTGCGATCGCCGGGTAGTCCCAGCGCAGGCTGTCGCCGATGTCGCCGAAGGGGTCGACGAAGAGCGTCGTCTCGCCGTCGCTCAGGCGGAAGGCCGCCTGGCCGTACCACTCAACCTGCATGCTCGACCTCCAAAGGTTGCAGGGGGACGAGCTCCTCGTCCTCGTGGATCGAGCGCCCGCCGCGCATCAGCGACGCCGCCGCCGCGATCAGGCAGGCGACGATCGCGAACGCGAAGGCGGCGTGCAACCCGTCGCGGAAGGGCCCTGAGATCAGGCTCGGGAAGAACGAGTTGCCGGTCAGCACCGCGTGGTCGTGCGCGGAGACGCCCGCGAGCGCGTGCGCGCCGACGAGGTGCTGGACCGGGTTGTAGCCGAGGAACGCGGCGAACAGGATCGAGACCGGCGGCAGCGCGGAGACGCTCTGCGCCGTCGCGGTCGGGACGCCGTGCGCGTGCAGCCCGGCCGCCAGCGTGTGCGGCAGCGTCGCGGACAGCCCGACGATCATCAGCGTGAAGAAGATCCCGATCGAGAGCACCTGCGCGGAGTTCTGGAACGTCTGGTTCATCGCGCCGCCGACGCCGCGGTGCGCGCGCGGCAGGCTGTTCATCACCGCGGCGCGGTTGGGCGAGGCGAACATGCCCATCGCGGCGCCGATCAGGAACAGGATCGCTCCGAACGGCAGGTAGCTGAAGTTCGTCGGCAGCAGCAGCAGGAGCCCGAACCCGAGCGCGGTCAGCAGCATCCCGGCGGTCGCGAACGGGCGTGCGCCGAAGCGGTCGGAGAGGATCCCCGAGATCGGTCCGGCGAGCAGGATCCCGAGCGTCAGCGGGCCCATGTAGATGCCCGCCCACAGCGGCGTCTCGGTGAAGTCGTAGCCGTGCTGGGGCAGCCAGATCCCCTGCAGCCAGATGATCAGCATGAACATCAGGCCGCCGCGCGCGACGGCCGAGAGGAACGTCGAGAGCGTGCCGAACGTGAACGCGCGGATGCGGAACAGCGCGAGCCGGAACATCGGCTCCCGCGAGCGCAGCTCGACCGCCGCGAAGGCGGCGAGGCAGACGAGCGAGGCGGCCAGCAGGCCGAGCACGCGCGCGCTGGCCCAGCCGGTCGGATGCCCGCCGGCCGGGCGGATCCCGTACGTGACGGCGACCATCACGAGCACCAGCCCGAGCGCGAACGTGACGTTGCCGAGCCAGTCGATCGGCGCGGGGCGGGGGCTGCTCAGCTCGTGCAGCCCGCGGTAGGCCCAGACGGTGCCGAGCAGGCCGACCGGCACGGACACCAGGAACACGAGCCGCCAGTCGATCGGCGCCAGCACGCCGCCGAGCACGAGCCCGATGAAGAAGCCGCTGACGCCGACGATGTTGTTGATCCCCAGCGCCATGCCGCGCTTGTCGGCGGGGAAGGCGTCGGTGATGATCGCCGCGGCGTTGGCCAGCAGGCAGGCGCCGCCGACGCCCTGCACGACGCGGAACCCGATCAGGTAGAGCGCGCCGCCGGGCCCGGTCATCCAGTCGACCGCGAGCAGCAGCGAAGCGACCGTGTAGATCACGAAGCCGAGGTTGTAGATCTTCACGCGTCCGACGATGTCGCCGAGGCGCCCGAGGCTGACGATCAGCACGCTCGTGACGACGAGGTAGCCGAGGATCATCCACAGCAGGTAGAAGGAGTTCGCCGGCACCAGCGGGTCGAGCTCGATGCCGCGGAAGATGTCCGGCATCGCGATGATCGTGATCGAGCCGTCGAGCGTCGCGAGCAGCACCGCGAGCGTTGCGTTGGAGAGGGCGATCCACTTGTACCGGTCGGGATGCGCCGCACTCGTCACTGCGAGAAGTCTACAGGCAACCTGCACAGGCAGCCTGTAGACTTCGGGACGTGGAGGCCGAGCAGCTCACGACCCCGCAGCTCGCGCACGAGCTGCGCGAGACGGTCGGGCGCCTGGTCCGCCGGCTGCGCCTGGAGCCGGGGCCGCCGGTCGCCCAGCTGGCCGTGCTCGCGCGCATCGACCGCCACGGCCCCGCCAGCGTCAGCGACCTCGCCGCCGCCGAGCGGATGCGCCCGCAGTCGATGGCGCAGACGGTTCACGACCTCGAGGCCGCGGGCCTCGTCGCGCGCCGCCCGGACCCCCACGACCGCCGCCGCGCGTTCGTCGAGCTGACGGCCGCCGGGGTCGAGCTGCTCGGCGTCACGCGCGCCCGCCGCGAGGGCTGGCTGACGGACGCGCTCGACCGCGAGCTGGACGCGCGCGAGCGCGCGCGCCTGCACGCCGCGCTGGCGCTGCTGGAGCGCGTCGCGGACGCATGAATCGACCGCTCGCGAACCGCCCTAAAGTTTCCTGATCGGTGAACCGATATTCGCCCTGTGGGTGACCTCGGCAGGGGATCCCGTGGGCGTGCCGCGAACCCGAGCAGGCAGTCCGCGCGGTTCAGGATCACGTTTGCGCTGACGGTCCTCAGCACGTGCATCGCGTTCTACGACCTGCTGCTGCTCGCCTCCAGCCTGACGTAGGAGCGGTGAGGAACGGTCAAGGAAACGGTCCCGTTCGCCGATGAACCGGAACACGATGGCCACGCACGCCCCCGATCGGCTGGTCCACGACGAGCTGCGCCGCCTCGGCGAGACGCTCAACGCCCGCACGGACGCGGTCGTCGCGCAGATGATCCACCGCTCGAAGGCGTCCGGCTGCGAGCTGGACGCGCTCGTGGAGGACAGCTTCGCGCGCGTCGGCGCCGTCTCGACCGTCGCGGTCGCGCGCTGGATGGCCGGCGAGGGCACCGACGTCGCCCGCGAGGTCGGGCAGGAAGCCTGGACGATCTTCGCCCAGCTCGCCGCGCAGCGCGCGGCGCCGCTCAACGAGGTCACGAAGCGCTGCCTGCGCTGGCGCGACGCCGCCGGCGCGGTCGCCGCGGAGTGCGCGGCCGAGCTGGCGCTGGCCGACGAGGCGCTCGCGGAGGCGCAGCAGATGCTCCAGCGCAGCCTCGACGTGACGCTCGTGCGCATGTGCGAGTCCTTCGAGGAGGAGCGCCAGCGCGCGCACGAGGAGCTGACGCGCCGCCAGCAGGAGCTGACGCACATGGCGACGCACGACTCGCTCACCGGCCTGCCCAACCGCACGCTGATCCTCGACCGCATCGAGCAGATGCTGATGCGCACGCGCCTGACGCAGGTGCCCGTAGCAGCGCTCTTCATCGACCTCGACAACTTCAAGTCGATCAACGACTCGCTCGGTCACGGCGTCGGCGACGAGCTGCTGTGCGCGGTCGCCAAGCGGCTGGCGGGCGCGGTGCGCGGCACCGACGCGCTGGGGCGCCTGGGCGGCGACGAGTTCATCGTGATCGCCGAGGGGATGTCGCTCGCGGCCGGACCGGAGCTGATCGCCGAGCGCCTGCTGGAAGCGCTCGCGCCGCCCTTCGCGTTGCCCTCCGCGGAGGAGACGCGCGTCGTCGCGAAGGCCAGCATCGGGATCGCGATGGGCGATCGCGCCTCGGCCGAGGTGCTGCTGCGCGACGCCGACATCGCGATGTACCGCGCCAAGTGGGACGGGCGCAACCGCTTCGTCGTGTTCGAGTCCGGCATGCAGGACGAGGTCAAGCGCCGCATGGAGCTGGAGATGGACCTGCAGAGCGCGCTCGAGCACGACGAGTTCGTGCTCGTCTACCAGCCGACCTTCGACCTGCGCACGATGACGCCGACGGGCGTCGAGGCGCTGATCCGCTGGCACCATCCGGAGCGCGGCATCGTGCAGCCCGACGACTTCATCCCGCTGCTTGAGGAGACGGGCATGATCGCGGCCGTCGGCGAGTGGGTCCTGAACGAGGCCTGCCGCCAGGGCGCCGGCTGGCATGCGGCCGGCCACGCGATGGGGATCGCGGTCAACGTCTCCGCGCGCCAGCTCGACACGGACGAGTTCCCCGGCCAGGTCGAGGCCGCGCTCGCCGCCAGCGGGCTGCCGCCGACGGCGCTGACGATCGAGATCACCGAGACGACGCTGATGCGCAACGCGCAGGAGACGGCCGTGCGCCTGGAGGCCGTCAAGCGGCTCGGCGTGCGGATCGCGATCGACGACTTCGGCACCGGCTACTCCTCGCTCGCGCACCTCCAGCAGTTCCCCGTCGACGCGCTCAAGATCGACCGCTCGTTCATCGCGCGGCTCGGCCAGGGCGACGAGGGGGAGACGCTGCTGCGCACGCTCGTGCAGCTCGGCAAGGCGCTCGCGATCGAGACGCTCGCGGAGGGGATCGAGCGCCCGAGCGAACTGTCGCTGATCCGCGGCGAGCAGTGCGACAGCGGTCAGGGCTTCCTGTTCGCGCGCCCGCTCGACGCCGCGGCGGCCGAGTCGTTCTTCGCCAACTGGAGCGAGACGCGTCGCTTCGAGGTGCGCTCCGGGACGTAGGCGCGCTAGCGTGGCCGGCGATGCGCGCCGCGCTGAGCATCCTCGCCGTCGCGAGCTGCGCCTTCTGCGCGCCGGCTGGCGCGGCCTCCAGGCCCCACGCCGTGCCGCGCCCCGCGATGCGGCAGCTGCGGATCCCGTTGACGGCGCGGCGCAAACAGGAGACGATCGCCTACGCCCAGCGCCACTACGGACGCTCGACCTACCGCATCGCGCACCCGCACGTGATCGTCGAGCACCTGACCGAGAACGACTCGGTCGCCTCCACCTTCAACACGTTCGCGCCCGACGTGCCGGACGTCGAGCTGCACGAGCTGCCAGGCGTCTGCTCGCAGTTCGCGATCGGGCGCGACGGCGTGATCGTGCAGCTGACGCCGGTCCTCTTCATGTGCCGCCACACGGTCGGGTTGAATTGGACCGCGATCGGGATCGAGCATGTCGCCTACAGCGAGGACGACGTGCTCGGCGACGCCGCTCAATTGAGCGCCTCGTTGCGGCTCACGCACTGGCTGCGCTGCCACTTCCACGTCGAGATCGCCGACGTGATCGGCCACGCCGAGAGCCTCTCCTCGCCCTACCACCGCGAGCGTGTCGCCGCCCTGCGCACGCAGACGCACGCCGACTGGCAGCCGCGGGCGATGCGGCGCTACCGCGCGCTCGTGCGCGGGCGGCGCTGCGCGGCGGGCGTTGACGCTCTGCTATCTAGACGATAAACTACTGCGTTCAGTCGAGTGCTCCGTGAGCTAGGAGAGAGGTGTATCGGAGGCTCTAATCATCATCGCCAACTGAAAGGATTACCGTGCGAATCTACATTCGTTGGGCAGCCACATCGCTCGCTGTAGTTGTCAGCCTGGCGTTCTTCGTCGCGGCGGCGTCGGCCAACAGATCGTTCTCGCTCGGCCCCGCGGGAGCGATCAGAGCGATCAGTGAAGGCAACATAACCTTAGAAGAAGAATCCGGTAGCTTTGGACTCGCGTGCAACATGACGATTAACGGGACGATTGAGAGATCCATAAGCAAGAGAAGTGGGACTCACATAGGCTCGTGGACAGAAGGGAGAGCGACTGAATGCAGAGATACGTTCTTGGGAAATCCAGGGAGTGTTGCGTTCCTACTCGAACCAAGATCCGCATGGTCGATAGTCTACCTGAGCTTTCTAGGCACGCTACCGCGGATAGGGGGACTGCTATTAAGAACAGATCAGCGGTTCCTAATGACAACTGTCGTCGGCAATTGTCTATATGAAACGGAAAGTGCGAGAAGAGAAGGAGCCGAGCTATGGCAATCCAATCCCGAAACAGGGTCGATCATTGCCGGATTCTTCCTAAGAGAACCGACGAGACTCATCACAAGACTATCGGGCACATGTCCGACAGGGATCACGCTAGTGGGTAGAAGATTCAGATTGTCACCGAGTCAGACGTTGAGACTAGTGTAGATCTGTTGGCGCTCCGGACGCGGCGCTCCGGGCGCCGTCTCCGGAGCGTCGGGGACGTCTACGGCATCCGGGGAACGGGCGAGCTAACGCTCGGCCGGTTGCAGCTGCGCGTGGATCTGCACGTCGCGCTTCGTGCGCGCGACGTAGGCGACGAGCGCGGCGAAGACGACGAACGCCAGCGCGCTGACGGTCCCGTCGCCGAGCCCCAGCCCGGTGCGCGCGTGCGGCTTGGCGCCCCAGTCGGCGAACGAGGCGCCGAGCGGGCGCGTCACGACGTAGGCGGCCCAGAACGCGACGATCGGGTTCAGCGAGAAGCGCCACCAGGCCAGCGCCGGGACGCAGATCGCGACGCCGAACAGCACTGCGGAGGCGAAGAAGCCGAGGTTCAGCGAGATCGCGGTCAGGTCGCCGGCGGCGGTGCCGAGCGCGAACGTCGCGAGCACCGCGGTCCAGTACCAGGCCTCGCGCCGGGGCGTGACGATCGAGTGGATCGAGAGCGTCCCCTCGCTGCGATGCCAGAGGTAGAAGATCGCCGCGACCGCAAGCGCGAAGAAGGGCGTCGTGACGGCGTAGGAGAGACTCGCGCCGTCGTGGATGCCGTCCGCGGCCATCGTGCCGAAGACGGCCACCATCATCACCGCGACCCAGTAGGGCACCGCGCGGTACTCGGGCGTGCGCAGCTGCCAGCGCAGCGCGCCGGCGAGCCCGAAGATCCCGATCGCCGCCGCGAGCGGAACGCTCTGCTGGCCGAGGAAGTCCGACATCGCCTCGCCCATCCCGGTCGTGAGCAGCTTCAGGACCCAGAACAGCAGCGTGATCTCGGGGACCTTGGGGCGGCGCAGGGTGCGCTCCGGCAGCATCGCGGGAACGCTAGGGCCGCGACCTGAACGCAACCTGATCGCGCGCGCAGTCAGGCGGCGGTCAGGCGCGCGGCCCGATGCTCGCCGGCATGCGCTCATACACCCGCACGATGCTCAACAAGGTCCCGGAGGTCACGCTCTACTTCTGGGTCATCAAGATCCTCTGCACGACCGTCGGCGAGACGGCCGCGGACTACCTCAACGAGAACCTCGGCTTCGGCCTCACCAACACGACGTATCTGGCGGGCGCGCTGCTCGCGGTGCTGCTCGTCGCGCAGTTCCGGCTGCGGCGCTACGTGCCGGCGGCCTACTGGGCGGTCGTCGTCGTGATCAGCGTCTTCGGCACGCTCATCACGGACAACATGAGCGACCACTACAACGTCGCCCTGACGACCAGCACGCCGATCTTCGCGGCGATCCTGGCGGTCGTGTTCGCGGTCTGGTTCGGCTACGAGCGCACGCTCTCGATCCACTCGATCGTGACGACCCGCCGCGAGGCCTTCTACTGGCTGGCGATCCTCTTCACGTTCGCGCTGGGGACGGCGGCCGGCGACCTGACGGCGGAGAAGGCCGACCTCGGCTACGGCGTCTCGATCGCGATCTTCGGCGGCGCGATCGCGCTCGTCGCGTTCGGCCACTACGTGCTGAAGGCCAACGCCGTCCTCAGCTTCTGGCTCGCGTACATCCTGACGCGGCCGCTCGGCGCCTCGATCGGCGACTTCATGTCGCAGAACAGCCACAAGTACGGCGGGCTCGGGCTCGGCACGACCGGCACGAGCTACATCTTCCTGAGCGCGATCCTCGTGCTGGTGGCGTTCCTGTCGGTCACCAAGCGCGACCAGACCCCGCCGGAGCTGGCTGCCGCCGAGGCGCCGAGCTAGCATCCAGCCGATGGCGGCCCCGGTCACCGTCGGGATCTGCGAGGACGACGACGAACTGCGCGGGACGCTGCGCGCGGCGCTGGAGCGCGAGGGCTTCGCGGTCCGGGCGACCGCCTCCGGCGTGGAGGCGGTGCGCGCCTTCGAGGCCGAGCCGCCCGGCGTGCTCGTGCTGGACGTTGGGCTGCCGGACGCCGACGGGCGCGACGTCTGCCAGGCGCTGCGCGCGCACGGGCTGACGGCGCCGGTTCTGTTCCTGACCGCGCGCGACGCGCTGACCGACCGCCTCAGCGGCTTCCACGCCGGCGGCGACGACTACCTGACGAAGCCGTTCGCGCTCACCGAGCTGCTCGTGCGCGTGCACGCGCTCGTGCGTCGCGGGGAGATCTCACGGGGGCCCGCCTCCGCCGGCCATGTGGCCGGCTCCGGCACCCCTAGCGCGTCGGCGGCGCTGCTCGCATTCGATCCGGCCGCGCACGCGATCGTCCACGACGGCGTGCGCGTCGTGCTGACGCCGATCGAGTTCCGCCTGCTGGCGGCGCTCGCGGCGCAGCCGGGCCGCGTGCTGCGCCGCGCGGCGCTGATCGCGGCCGGCTGGCCCGACGGCGCGGTCGTGCACGACAACACGCTCGACGCGTACCTCGCGCGGATCCGTCGCAAGCTGCGGGAGGCCGGCGCGCCACAGGCGATCGAGACGCTGCGCGGCGTCGGGTACGTCGTGCGGTGAGCCTCCGCGGCCGCCTCCTGCTGACCGCGCTGACGACGCTCGCCGTCGGTCTCGGCGCGCTGCTCGTGGCCGGCAACGTGCTGCTCGCGGTCGGCGTGCACGCGGACCGCTCGAGCCGGCTCGGCTCGCGCGTCGAGGCGCAGGTCGCGGCGCTCAGCGTCGTGCGCGGCCACGTCGTCGTGCGCGAGACGCCGAACGACGCGCTGCTCGACCGCCAGGCGTGGGTGCTCGACGGCCGGCGCGTGCTCGAACACCCGCCGCAGGCGCCCGCGGCGCTCGATCGCGTCGCCGTCGCGCTCGGTCGCCGGGCGCGCGCGGTCGAGCGCGCGGCGCCCGCCGACGTGCGCCTGCGCGTGCAGCCGGTCTACGCGCCGGGCACGCACCGCGCGGTCGGCGCGGTTGTCGTCGGGCTCTCCGTCGAGCCGCTGGAGCGCGTGCAGCGCGAGGTGCTGCTCGGCTCGCTCGTGGTCGCGGGGCTGGTGCTGCTGGCGGCGTGGCTGGCGATCCGCAGCGCGCTGGACGGCGCGCTCGGCCCGGTCGCGCGGATGACCGCGAACGCGCGCGCTTGGGGCGCCCACGACCTCGACCGTCGCTTCGATCTGGGCGAGCCGCGCGACGAGCTGACGGGCCTGGCGGCGACCCTCGACGGGCTGCTCGCGCGGATCGCCGCCTCGCGCCGCCACGAGCAGCGCTTCGCCAGCGAGGTCGCGCACGAGCTGCGCACGCCGATCGCGGGGCTGCGCGCGCGGGCGGAGCTGGCGCTCGCGGCGAGCGGGCCCGAGGCCGAGGCCGAGCGGCGCGCGGCGCTGGAGGCCGCCGTCGCGCAGGCGCAGCGCGTCGGCGCGACGATCGACACGCTGCTCGCGGTCGCGCGGCGCGAGCTCGATCCAGCCGCCGGCGCGGTCGACGTGGCGGCGCTGGCGCGCGAGCACGACGGGGTCGAGGTCAGCGCATCGGTGCAGCTGCCGCCCGCCGAGGGCGAGCCGGACGTCGTGCGGCGCGCGCTCGCGCCGCTCGTCGAGAACGCCCGCCGCCATGCGCGCGTGCGCGTGCACATCGAGCTCTCGACGGGTCACGGACGCGTGCGCGTGGCGGTGCGCGACGACGGGCCCGGGCTCGATCCTGCGCTCGGCGAGCGCGCCTTCGACGCGGGCGTGCGCGGCGACGGGCAGCCGGTCGACGGCGGCGCCGGCCTGGGGCTGTCGCTGGCGCGCCGCCTCGCGCGCTCCTGCGGCGGCGACGTGACGCTCGGCAGCGGGCCCGGCGGCTGCTTCGTGCTGGAGCTGCCGGCCGTGGACGGTTAATGACATACGCCTGACGTCGCTATGCGGATGCATCGCACGTCAGCACGTCGATTAAGTGGCGTCGTCGCTGAACCGTAAAGGGGATCACTGCGCAGGCAGTGGTGAACCCCACGAAGGAGACGCACCGATGCAGGACCCAGTCACACTCGACGCACTCGATCGCGACGGCGCGATCGCAGAGCTCGGGCACGCGGCCGAGGAGGCCGTGCGCGCCGAGGGTCATACGCGCGCTTCGTTCTTCGTGCGCGGCGGCGCGCTCGTCGGCGGAGGACTCGCGCTCGGCTCCCTGCCGATCGCGTTCGCCGGCGCCGCGGGCGGGCTCTCGAAGGGCGACGTCAAGATCCTCAACTACGCGCTCACGCTCGAGTACCTCGAGGCGGCGTTCTACGCGGAGGCCGTCGAGAAGGGCAAGCTGACCGGCAACGCGGCAGGCTTCGCGAAGCTCGTCGGCGCCCACGAGGCGGCCCACGTGACCGCGCTCAAGGGCACGCTCGGCTCGCAGGCCGTGAAGTCGCCGAAGTTCGACTTCATGGGCACGACGGCGTCCAACGACACGTTCCTGAAGACGGCGATGACGCTCGAGGACACCGGCGTCTCGGCCTACCAGGGCCAGGCCACCAACATCCAGTCGCCGCAGGTGCTGACGGCAGCCGGGGCGATCCTCGCGGTCGAGGCGCGCCACGCCTCGTGGGTGCGCGACCTGATCGGCCACGGCGGCGATCCGTCGCCCGCGCCGGAGGCGTTCAGCAAGCCGATGTCGATGTCCGCGGTGCTCGGCGCCGTCAAGGGCACCGGCTTCATCAAGCCGTGAAGGAGATCCCTGACATGAGCCATGACATCCATCCCAGCTTCGCCGAGCTCGATCGCGACGGCGCGCTGCAGGAGGCCGCCGCGCGCGTCGATCCCGTGACGCGCGGCGCCTTCATGCGGCGCGCCGCTGCGATCGTCGGCGGCGGCCTCGCCGCCTCCGTCGCGCTGCCCGGTGTCGCCGCGGCAGCCGGCTCCGCGAGCGGCGACGTCGACATCCTCAACTACGCGCTGACGCTCGAGTACCTCGAGGCGGCGTTCTATGCCGAGGCCGTCAAGAAGGGCGCGCTGAGCGGCCAGCTGAAGCAGTTCGCGACGGTCGTCGCCGACCACGAGCAGCAGCACGTCGACGCGCTGAAGGCGGCGCTCGGCTCGAAGGCCGTCAAGTCCCCGAGCTTCGACTTCAAGGGGACCACGGGCAGTGCGAAGACGTTCGCGGCGACCGCGAAGGTGCTTGAGGACACCGGCGTCGAGGCCTACCAGGGCCAGGCGACGAACATCAAGAGCAAGCAGATCCTCGCGGCGGCGATCTCGATCCACCCGGTCGAGGCGCGTCACGCGGCGTGGGTCGCGTCGATCATGTCGAAGGGCGGCACCTCGCCGGCCGCGCCGGCGCCGGACGCGCTGAACCCGGCGCTCGACATGGCGAAGGTGCTCGCCGCCGTGCAGGGCACCGGCTTCATCTCGACGATGTCGGGCGCGTCGGCCGGCTCCGCGGTCGGCAGCCAGCCCGCGATGACGGGCTGATCCGACGATGCGCAAGGCCGGGGCGATCGCCGTCGTGCTGGTGGCGGTCGCCGTCGGCCTCGTGCTGCGCGCGGCGCTCGACGGCGGTGGCGCCGATGCCACCGCCGGCGTCCACCGACTCCCAGCACCCGTCGGCGGCGAGACGCATGTCTCGCTCGCCGACGCGGCTGCGGACCCCGGCCGCGACGTCGCGATCGTCGCGCGCGGGCGCACGAGCGCGGTCGCGGTCTACCGCCGCCCCGGCGCGGCGCGCCCGCTGCGGCGGATCGAGCGCCGCACGGTCGACGGCAAGCGGCTGCCGGCGATCTTCCTCGTGCTCGACCGCCGTCACGGCTGGCTGCACGTCTCGCTGCCGGTGCGCCCGAACCAGGCGCGCGCCTGGGTCCGCGCCCGCGACGTGACGCTCGCGAGCGATCCATACCGCGTCGAGGTGCAGCTGCACGCGCACCGCATCGTCGTGCGCGAGCGCAACCGCGTGCTGCTGCGCGCCCCCGTCGGCGTCGGGCGCGCCGTCTCGCCGACGCCGACCGGCCGCTACTTCATCGCCGACCTGCTGCGCCCGCCGGACCCACACGGCTTCTACGGCCCCTACGCGTTCGGGCTCTCGGCCTACTCGCCCGTCTACACGAGCTTCGGCGGCGGCGACGGCCAGATCGGGCTGCACGGCACGAACGCGCCCGCGGCGCTCGGCAGCGACGTCTCGCACGGCTGCATCCGCCTGCGCAACGACGTGATCGCGCGGCTCGCGAAGCTGCTGCCGCTCGGCACGCCGGTGCGCATCGCCGCCTGAGCCGCCATCCTGGGCGTCATGAGGACGCTCGCGCTCGTGGCGGCGCTGGTCGCCGGGGTCGGGAGCGCGCCCGCCGCGGCGCCGCACGAGACCGTCCGGTTCGGGCGCTCGGTGCTCGGCCGCGCGCTCGTCGCGCGCGTCGTCGGCGACCCGGGCGCGCGCCACCGCGTGCTCGTCGTCGGCTGCGTCCACGGCGACGAGCGGGCGGGGGAGGCGGTCACGCGGCGGCTGCGCCATGCGCGTCCGCCGCGCGGCACGGCGCTGTGGCTGGTCGACGAGATCAACCCCGACGGCTGCCATGCCGGCACGCGCGGCAACGCCCACGGCGTCGACCTCAACCGCAACGCGCCCTGGCGCTGGCGTCCGCTCGGCGGGATCTACTACGCCGGCCCGCGCGCGCTGTCAGAGCCGGAGTCGCGGGCGATCGCAGCGCTCGTGCGGCGCGTCCATCCGGCCGTGACGATCTGGTACCACCAGCACGCCGCGCTCGTCGACCCGGCCGGCGGCGACGTCCGCGTCGAGCGCCGCTACGCGCAGCGCGTCGGGCTGCCGCTGCGCGACTTCCACAGCGGGCTGACGGGCATCTGGACCGGCTGGCAGAACGCGACCCGCCGTCGCGCGACGGCGTTCGTCGTCGAGCTGCCGCCGGGCGCGCTCGACGCCGCCGCGGTCGCGCGGCACACCGGCGCGGTGCTGGACGCGGCGCGGCGCGTCGGCCGGCTCAGCTGACGGGCGCGCTGGCGATCCGCGGCGGGCGCGCGAACAGCCCGTCGAGCGAGCCGTGCCGTGCCGCGCCGGCCTCGCCGAGCAGCGGCAGGCTGAGCGCGCGCTCGATCGTCGCGAGCATGCCGATCGTGTCGACCGGCGCCGCATCCTGCGCGCCCGGGCGCACGTCGGGCCCGGCGACGAGCGTCGGGATGTGGCCGCCGACGGCGTCGCCGCAGCAGCCCTCGTCGCTGGCGCCCTCGTCCCACGTCAGCAGCACGAAGCCATGCGGCCCCAACTCGTGCAGCAGCGGCGGGAGCGTGCGCGCGAGGAAGTCGTCACCCGCCCCGACGCCGCAGTCGTGCGTGTCGTTGCAGACGTCCGGCGTCACGAACGCGAACGTCGGCAGCGTCCCGGCGCGCAGGTCGGCGTGCAGCTGCGCGAACGGGACGCGGTGGGCGCAGCGCGCCGGACGACCGGCGATGTCGTCGTAGTAGGCGAAGGGGTCGTGGCGCTTGGCGTAGCGGGCGACGTCGTAGCCGGCATAGCAGCTGTGCGGCAGCCCCTCGAGGTACGCCGTCCAGGAGATCCCGGCGGCGTCGAGCTGGTCGGCGACGTTGCGCGCGGGCACCGAGCAGTCGCTGCAGTCGTCGTGGATCCCGTACGTGGCGCCGCTCGTGAGCGCGATGTAGTTGGGCAACGAGGGATGCCGCAGGCCGTACGCGCGCGTCGCCAGGCCGGCGCGGCGCACGAGCGCGTTGAAGTACGGGGCGTCGGCGCTGCCGACGACGTCGCCGTACTCCTTGTTCTCCATCACGATCACGACCACGTGCGAGTCGTGGGAGCGGGGGAGGTCGCTCACGTCGACGCGCGGGAAGGTGGCGGTGGGCTGGGCGCCCCCGCCGCAGCCGGCGAGCGACAGCAGAAGCGTCAGGAGGAGCAGACGGCGGCCGATCGCCGCAGCATACGCAGTGTCCCGGCCCGCTCGGGGAGCTCTCAGCAAGCGTTGAGGCGCGCCTGACATCCGCGACCTACCTTGCTGCCATGACCGAGATCGACACAGGCTCCAGCACTCGCGGCGAGCAGCTGCGGCTCGTGCGCATGCGGCGGATCGCACGCGTGCGTCGCCGCGTCGCCGCCACCAGCCTCGTCGGCTTCGCGCTCACGTGGGGCGTGATCGCCGGCGCCGGGGCGAAGGGCGCCACCGCCACGACCGCGACCCGCAGCGCGACGACGACGACCTCCAGTGCCACCCAGGACGGCAGCGGCGTCAGCGCCACGCAGGACGACAGCGACTTCGGCGCGCCATCGCCCGTCACGACCCAGCAGTCCTGATGGCGGCGCTTGCGAGCATCAACGTCTTCTGGGTCACGAGCCGCGCGGCGGGCACGCTCGCGCTGCTGCTCGCGAGCGTCTCCGTCTGCGTCGGGCTCGCGCTCGGCGGGCAGCTGCTGCCGCGCGGGCCGCGCGACCTGCGCACGCTGCACGAGGCGCTCTCACTCGCGACGATCGGCGCGCTGCTCGTGCACGCGCTGAGCCTGCTGGGCGACTCCTTCCTGAGCCCGTCGCTCGCCGACGTGACGATCCCGCTCGCCAGCTCCTACAAGCAGCCGTGGATGACGATCGGGATCCTCGCCGGCTGGGCGACGCTGCTGCTGGGGCTCTCCTACTACGCCCGTGCGCGGATCGGCGTGCAGCGCTGGCGCCGCCTGCACCGCTTCACCGCGCTGGCCTGGCTGCTCGGCCTCGTGCACGCGCTCGGCGAGGGCACCGACGCCGGCGCCGCCTGGTTCCTCGGCTCGCTCGCGCTCGTCGCGATCCCGGCGCTGGCGCTGCTCGCGCTGCGGCTGGCCGGCGAGCCGTCGCCGCGCTCCGGGGCGGTGCGGCGCACGTGAGCGAGACGATGCGCAGCTTCGACTGCTTCGGCGCCGTCTGCGCCGTGCACGTGAGCGGCGACGGCGGCCTCGGCACGCCCGCGACGGCCGTCGAGACGACGCAGCGGCGGCTGCTCGCCGGGCACGCCCGCTTCACCCGCTTCGAGCCCGCCAGCGAGCTCTCGCGCCTCAACGCCGACGCGCGCGACGCGGTGCCCGTGAGCCCGCAGATGGCGCGCTTCGTGGCCGCCGCGCTGCTCGCCGCGCGGCGCAGCGGCGGGCTCGTCGACGCGACGCTGCTGCCGCAGCTGGTGCGGGCCGGCTACGCGCGCGACCTGCGCACGCCCGTCCCGCTCGCCTTCGCGCTCGCGCAGGCGCCGCCGCGGCGGCCCGCGCAGGCGCAGGCCGCGGGACGCTGGCACGAGCTCGAGGTCGACCGCGGGGCGCGCGTCGTGCGCCGCCCGCCGGGCCTGATGCTCGACAGCGGTGGCGTCGTCAAGGGTCTGCTGGCGGACCTGCTCGGCGCCGAGCTGGCGACGCACGCGAGCTTCGCGATCGACTGCGCGGGCGACCTGCGGATCGGCGGCCGCGCGCGGCGCGCGCGGCCGGTGCACGTCGCGAGCCCGTTCGGCGGCGACGTGCTGCACACGTTCCAGGTGCGCGAGGGCGGGATCGCGACGAGCGGGATCGGCCGCCGCAGCTGGCTCGACGCCGACGGCGCGCCCGCCCACCACCTGCTCGACCCGGCCAGCGGCCGGCCCGCCTTCACGGGCATCGTGCAGGCGACGGCGCTCGCGCCGAGCGCCTTCGAGGCCGAGTGGCGCGCGAAGGCGGCGCTGCTCGCCGGTCCGGCCGCCGCGCCGCGCTGGCTCCCGCACGGCGGGCTGCTCGTGCGCGACGACGGCGGCCACGCCGTGCTCGCGCCGCCCTCGCCCGCGCCGACTCCCCCCGTGCGCCGTGCGCGCGTCTCCAGCACCCGCGTCCCCCTGTCCCGAACGGAGTAGCCCAATGCCCTCGCACACGTTGACCGCGCCGCGCGCGCTCGGCTCCTCGCGGGTCCGCATCCGCACGCTCGCGCGGCCCCGGCCCGAGCTGGCCGGCCTGCTGGCGCTCGCCACGCTGCTGAACCTGTGGGCGCTGTCGCGCAACGGCTGGGCGAACGACTACTACAGCGCCGCCGTGCGCTCGATGAGCACGCGCTGGCACGACTTCCTGTTCGCGTCGTTCGACCGGACGGGCGTGATGACGGTCGACAAGCCGCCGCTCGCGCTGTGGGTGCAGGCGCTGTCGGTGCGCGTGTTCGGCTTCCACTCGCTCAGCATCCTCGTGCCGCAGGCGCTGATGGGCGTCGCGAGCGTCGCGCTCGTCCACGACCTCACGCGCCGCGCGTGGGGTCGCCCGGCCGGCTTCGCGGCGGGGCTCGTGCTCGCGCTGACGCCGATCGCGGTCGCGATCTCGCGCCACAACAACCCCGACGCGCTGCTCGTGCTGTGCTCGCTGCTCGCCGTCTGGTGCCTCGTGCGGGCGCTGGAGGACGGTCGCATGCGCTGGCTGGTGTGGAGCGGCGTCGCCGTCGGGCTCGGCTTCGAGACGAAGATGGCGGTCGCGCTGATGGTCGTGCCGGGGATCGCCGCCGCGTGGCTGTGGGTCGCCCCGCGCGGGCGCGCCGCAGCGCTGCGCCAGCTGCTCGCGGGCGGCGCGGCGATGGCCGCCGTCGGACTCGCGTGGCCGCTGCTGGTCGCGCTCACGCCGGCCGCGGACCGACCGTGGGTGAGCGGCACGAGCGACAACTCGATCTGGTCGCTGATCTTCGGCTACAACGGCCTCGGCCGCCTCGACGGGCAGTCGGGGGGACCGGGCGGCTTCGGCGGCGGCGGCGGGCCGTTCGGCGGCTCGGCCGGACCGCTGCGGCTGCTGAACGAGGCGCTCGGCGGGCAGGCCGGCTGGCTGCTCGGCTTCGCGCTCGTCGCGCTCGGCGGCGGGCTCGCCGCGACGCGGCTGCGCCGCAGCGACGCGTGCAGCGGCTGGCTGATCGCGATCGGCGGCGCGTTCCTCGCGACCGCGGTCGCCTTCAGCTTCGCGCAGGGGATCTTCCATCCGTACTACGTCTCGCTGCTGGCGCCGTTCGCGGCCGCGCTCGTGGGCGCCGGCGTCGGGCTCGTGCTGGCCGGCGGGACGACCGCCGCGATCGTCGCCCCGCTCGCGCTCGCGGGCGGGGTCGCGACCGAGCTGGTCGTCCTGCACGTCAGCGGGACGATGGGCTGGCTGGCGCCGCTGCTGCTGCTCGGCGGCGCTGCCGCGGCGCTCGTGCTCGCGATCGAGCGCTCCCCGCGCGTGCGCGGCGCCGTGCTGGCGGCGGCGCTCGCTCTGCTGCTGATCGCGCCCGGCGCGTGGGCGGTGCAGACGCTCGGGCACGCCACCAGCGGGACCTTCCCGGCCGGCGGCCCGGCGAGCGCGGCGACGGGCGGCGGCGGACCGGGTGGACCCGGTGGCTTCCCCGGCGGCGCGCCGCCCGGCGGCGGCTTCGCGCGCGCCCGCGGCCGGTTCGGCCCGCCGCCCGGCGGCTTCGCCGGCGCCGGGCGCGCCCGCGGCGGCTTCGGCTTCCCCGGCGCAGGCGGCGGAAGCCCTTTCGGCGGCGACGACCGCCAGACGACCGCGGCGCTGCGCTACGTCCGCAGCCACGGCGGCGGCACGCTCGGCGTCTCCAGCCAGCAGGGCGCCTCCGGCGCGATCATCGCCAGCGGCGCCGACGTGGCGGGGATCGGCGGCTTCTCCGGGCGCGAGAGCCAGGTCTCGCTCTCATGGCTGGCGAGCGCCGTGCAGAGCGGCCGCATCCGCTGGGTGCTGGCCGACGGCACGGGCGGCGGCATCCCCGACGACGGGCGCATCGGCTCGCGCGACGCGATGGCCGCGGTCGCGCAGGCCTGCACGCAGACGTCGCTCAGCAGCCTGTACGACTGCCACGGCAAGGCCGCGGCGCTCGCCGCGCTCACATAGGGCTCCCAGCAGGCTCCAAGCTTTGCCGGTCATGATTCCGGCATGAGCGAGGCGGCCGGACCCCATCGCGTGCTCGTCGTCGACGACGAGCCGAACATCGCGGACGTGATCTCGATGGCCCTCCGCTACGAGGGCTTCGAGGTCGCGACCGCGGGCAGCGGCGCCGAGGCGCTCGCGGCCGTGCGCACGTTCAAGCCGCAGCTGCTGCTGCTCGACGTGATGCTCCCCGACATGGAGGGCTTCGAGGTCGCCAAGCGCCTCGGCGCCGACCGCGCGCGCGTGCCGATCATCTTCCTGACCGCGCGCGACGCGACCGAGGACAAGGTCCGCGGCCTCACGGTCGGCGGCGACGACTACGTCACCAAGCCGTTCAGCCTCGAGGAGCTGGTCGCGCGCGTGCGCGCGCTGCTGCGCCGCAGCGGCGTCAGCGAAGCCGAGTCGAGCCTGCTGACGTTTGCCGACGTCGAGCTGGACGAGGACGCGCACGAGGTCACGCGCGCGGGCGCGCTGGTCGAGCTGACGCCGACCGAATACCGCCTCCTGCGCTACCTGATGCTCAACCCGCGCCGCGTGCTGACGCGCGCGCAGCTGCTGGAGCACGTGTGGGACTACGACTTCGGCGGCGACGCGCGCGTGCTGGAGACCTACGTCAGCTACCTGCGCAAGAAGCTCGACGCGCACGGCCCGGCGCTGCTGCACACCGTGCGCGGCGTCGGCTACGTCCTGCGCCTGCCGCGCTGATGGTCTCGCTGCGCGCCCGTCTGCTCGCCGGGCTGCTGGTGCTCGCGGCGATCGGGCTGCTGACGCTCGGCGGCGTCACCTACGCCGAGCAGCGCGCCTTCCTGATCGACCGCGTCGACCAGCAGCTGCACGCCGCGCGCGGCCCGATCTCGGCGGTGCTCGACGGCCGCGTCCCGCTGCGCCCGGACGACCATGACGGCAGGCCGGGGCGGGGCGGCCCGGGCTTCGGGCTGCCGCCCGGCACCTACGGCGAGCTGCGCGACGCCCAGGGCAACGTGCTCGCGAGCACGCGCGTGCACCGCTACAGCGGCGACCACACGTCGCCCCGTCCGCTGCTGCCGAAGCAGATCCCCGTCGACCGCGTGCTCGACGTCGCCGGCACGGGGGGGATCGAGAGCTACCGCGCGCTCGCGACGCCCGATCCGGCCACGGGCGGCGTCAACGTCGTCGCGATCCCCCTCGGCGAAGTCAACGAGACGCTCAAGCGCCTGCTGATCGTCGAGGCGCTCGTGATCGCCGCGGTGCTGGCGATGCTCGCGCTCGTCGCGCGCGTGGTCGTGCGCGTCGGGCTGCTGCCGCTGGAGCGGATGGGGCACACCGCGGGCGCGATCGCCGGCGGCGACCTCTCGCACCGCGTCGAGGCGACCGACGCGCGCACCGAGGTCGGCCGGCTCGGGATCGCGCTCAACGCGATGCTCGAGCGGCTCGAGCGCGCCTTCGCCGGCCAGAAGGCGAGCGAGGACCGCCTGCGCCGCTTCCTCGCCGACGCCTCGCACGAGCTGCGCACGCCGCTGGCCTCGATTCGCGGCTACGCCGAGCTGTTCCGCATCGGCGCCGCGCGCGATCCGGCCGAGACGGAGAAGGCGATGCGCCGCATCGAGCAGGAGGCGAAGCGGATGGGCGTGCTCGTGGAGGACCTGCTGACGCTCGCGCGGCTCGACGAGCTGCCGGAGGCCGAGCACGGTCGGGTCGAGCTGGCGACGCTCGTGCGCGACGCCGTCGACGACGCGCGTGCGACCGCGCCCGAGCGTGCGATCGAGCTGCGCGCGGAGGATCCCGCGGCGGTGCTCGGCGACGCGCACCAGCTCGCGCAGGTGCTCGCGAACCTGCTGCGCAACGCGCTCGTGCACACGCCGCCCACGACGCCGGTCGAGGTGACGCTGACGCACGCCGCGGGCATGGCGCGGATCGAGGTGCGCGACCATGGGCCGGGCCTGCCCGCGGGCGCCGCCGACGCGCTGTTCGAGCGCTTCTGGCGCGCCGAGGGCGGGCGCGAGCGCGGGCGCGCCGGCGCCGGCCTCGGGCTCGCGATCGTGGCTGGGCTGATCGAGCGCCACGGCGGCCGCGTGCGCGCGGCCGACGCCCCCGGCGGGGGCGCGGCCTTCACGGTCGAGCTGCCGCTCGCTCCCAGCCAGCTCTCAGTCCGCTCCCAAGGTGCTCGCACCTAGCGGGTGAATACTTCCTCCATGTCGGTCCATGCGGACATCGCCCCGCAGCTCGTCGACGTCGACGTCGTGATCCCGGTCTTCCAGGAACACGCCGCGATCGAGCGCTGCGTGCGGCGCCTGCACCGCTACCTGAGCGACGAGCTGCCGGTCAGCTGGCGGATCGTGATCGCCGACAACGGCAGCACCGACGGCACCGCGCAGCTCGCCGAGCGACTCGCGATCGAGCTGCCGCACGTGCGCGTGCTGGCGCTCACGCAGCGCGGTCGCGGGCGCGCGCTGCGGGCCGCCTGGTCGGCCAGCGAGGCGCGCGTCGTCTGCTACATGGACGTCGACCTCTCGACCGACCTGCGGGCGCTGCTGCCGCTGCTGGCGCCGCTGCTCTCCGGCCACAGCGAGGTGGCGATCGGCACGCGCCTGGCGCCCGGCGCCCGCGTCGTGCGGGGCCCCAAGCGCGAGCTGATCTCGCGCGCCTACAACCGCCTCCTGCACGTCGTGCTGCGCACGCGCTTCAGCGACGCGCAGTGCGGCTTCAAGGCCGTGCGCACCGATGCGCTGCGCGGCCTGCTGGAGGACGTGCGCGACGACGAGTGGTTCTTCGACACGGAGCTGCTCGTGCTCGCGCAGCGCCGCGGCCTGCGGATCCATGAGGTGCCGGTCGACTGGGTCGACGACCCCGACTCGCGCGTGCGGATCGTCGCGACAGCGATGGCGGACCTGCGCGGCACCGCGCGACTGTTGTTGAGCGGCCCGCTCGCGCGCTTCGCCGGCATCGGCGCCGTCTCGACGATCGCCTATGCGCTGCTGTACCTGCTGCTGCGCGGGCCGCTCGGCGCGGGCGTCGCCAACGCGCTCGCGCTCGCGCTGACGGCCGTCGCCAATACGTTCGCGAACCGCCACCTGACGTTCGGCGTGCGCGGGCGGCCCGGGTGGATGCGCGACCTGCTGCTGGGCGGCTTCGTCTACCTGCTGACGCTCGGCCTCACGAGCGGCGCGCTCGCGACGCTGCACGGGATCGACCCCTCGCCGGCGCGCTGGCTGGAGCTGACGGTGCTCGTGCTCGCCGGGCTCGCCGCGACCGTCACCCGCTACGTCGCGCTGCGCAGCTGGGTCTTCGCGCGGGCGCGCGAGGTCGCGCTGCGCCCGCAGGCATGACGACGGCCCGCCGCGCACGGGGCGCGACGGGCCGGGTCGAGTGGATGCTGCCGGGTCTTACTGCAGGAGGCAGAGCGCGAACGCGGTGAGCGTCGTCGCGCTGCCGGTCGGGTTGTGCGCCTGGGCGAGCCAGCCGTTGCCGCTGGGGCGCGTCGAGGTGAGCGTGACCGTGAACAGGCCGGGCTGCGCGCCGCCGCTGAGCACGACCGAGCCGCTCGGGCACTGGGCGGTGACGCTCGCGTTGCCGCCGGCGGCGATGTTGGTCGCGTTGGAGACGACCTGGATCGCGCCCAGCTCGTTCGCGTGCACGGCGCCGGGCTTGATCTCGGCGTTGCCGACCGAGCCGCTGGCGAGCTTCGAGGAGCCCTCGGCGCCCGTGCCGTCGGCCGGGACCGCGTTGGCCTGGAGCTGCGAGGCCCCGATCGTGTTCGCGCCGATCGTTGGGTCGGGGTAGCTGCCGGCGAGGTCGCCGCCGGCGGGTCCGCTCGGCGCGCTGCTGGCGGCCTTCGCGCCAGCCTTCGCGAGCTGGGCGCGGACGGCGCCGCCGAGGTCCTTGGCGGCGACCGAGTCGTCCTTGACGTCGGCGCCGGTGACGGAGCCGTTGCGGATCTGCACGCTGCCGACGCTGTTGGCCGGAAGCACGACTGCAGCGTAGGAGGCGCCGCCGAGCGCGACGAACAGCGCGACGACGGACATGATGCTGGCGAACGAGAGCTTGCTGCGGATGCGACGGGCCATGATGGTGTCTCCTGTGTGGCGGTGGACTGTGGCGACAGTCTCCGTCCGTCGGAAGCCCGTGTCTGTCGGGCGCCGAACGCCCGTTGTGTCAAGTGCGCGACACAGCCGCGCGCCCCGTCACGCGGGCGCCGTCGCCTCCAACACGTCCGCGTCGATCGTCAGCCACGCGATCAGCCCGCCGAGCGCCGCCAGCGCGGCGGCCGCGACCATCGCGACGTGGAAGCCGTGCGTCATCGACGCGGGCTTGTAGAAGTCGTCGCCGGTGAGCCCGGCGATCAGCGGGAAGACGGCGACGGCCAGCAGCCCGCCGACGCGCGAGATCGCGTTGTTGATGCCGGAGGCGATGCCGGCGTGGCGCGAGTCGGCGGCGGCCAGCACCGTCGCGGTGACGGGTGCGACGACGAGCGTCAGCCCCAGCCCGAAGACGATCACGGCGGGCAGCACGCTGCCGAGGTAGGAGTCGCCCGGGTCGATCCGCCCCATCAGCAGCATGCCGGCCGCGATCCCGAGCGGCCCGATCGTCAGCGGGATGCGCGCGCCGATCCGCTGCGCGAGCGCGCCCGAACGGGCCGAGAACGTCAGCATCAGCGCCGTCACCGGCAGCGAGGCGGCGCCGGAGGCGATCGGCGAGTAGTGCAGCGAGATCTGCAGGAACGCGACGAGCAGGAAGAAGATGCCGCTGAGCGCCGCGTAGACGACGAACGTCACGAGGTTCGCAGCGCTGAACTGACGGGAGGCGAACAGCGCCAGCGGCATCATCGGGTTCGTGCTGCGGCGCTCCTGCAGCAGGAACGCGATCAGCGCCAGCACGCCGCCGATCGCGCCCACCAGCACGAGCGCCGTCATCCCCTCGGGCGCCTGGATCAGCGCGTACGTCGTGCCCGCGAGGCCGAGTGCCGCAAGCGTCGCGCCGGGCGCGTCGAGCGGCCCGCGCCCGCGCGCGTCGGGGTCGCTCGTCTCCGGCACGTGACGCTCCGCGAGCGCGACCACGAGCACGCCCAGCGGCACGTTGATCAGGAAGATCGCCCGCCACGAGACGGACTCGACGAGGTAGCCGCCGAGCAGCGGCCCGAGCGCGACGGCGACGCCCGTGAGGCCGGACCAGGCGCCGATCGCGCGGGCGCGGTCCTCGCGCGCGAAGCTCGACTCGATCATCGCGAGGCTGCCGGGCGTCAGCAGCGCGCCGCCGATCCCCTGCAGCATCCGCGCGACCACGAGCACGGCCGCGCTCGGCGCCAGCGCGCACAGCGCCGAGGCGCCGGTGAACCAGACGACGCCGATCACGAAGATCCGCCGCCGCCCGATGCGGTCCCCGAGCGCGCCGCCGAGCAGGATCAGCGAGGCGAGCGTCAGCAGGTAGCCGTTCAGCATCCATTGCAACGCGCTCGTGCCGGCGTCGAGATCGCGCCCGATCGCCGGCAGCGCGACGTTCACGACCGTGCCGTCGAGGAACGCCATGCCCGACCCGAGCACCGCCGTCGCGAGCACCCAGCGCCCCACGCCGCTGTCGAACGCGATCCCCCGCGGGGCCTCGGCGTGCGTGCTCGCGCTCATGCTCCGGAGTCTGGCGCGTTCGTCAAGCTGCGTCGGGCCCGGGCGTTCACAGCATCTGGGGAAGGGGGCGAGGGGAGCCCTCGCGCCACCGCTGCTGCACACCCAGAGCTTGCACCGGATTTACGACAGGAGCTTTGTGTCGCGCACAGCGACGCAAACCTCATGTCCTCCCGGCCAACCCCGCCCGCACCAGCGGCGCGACCTCGCGCCCGAGCAGCTCGATCGCGCGCAGCAC
Organism: uncultured Actinomycetes bacterium; assembly: GCA_963746145.1. Classification (GTDB taxonomy): domain Bacteria; phylum Actinomycetota; class Thermoleophilia; order Solirubrobacterales; family Solirubrobacteraceae; genus Conexibacter. The sequence goes on along the minus strand of CAVVAC010000003.1, from coordinate 2,211,107 downwards.
CTGCTCGTGCGGCAGGCCGCCCATCCCCATGTGCAGCATGAAGCGGTCGTGGCCGAACAGGGCGTGCTGGGCGAGGATCTTGTCGGCGACCTGCCGCGGGTCGCCGACGAACAGCGCCCCGCGCGGCGTGCGCCCGGCCTCGAACTGCTGGCGCACCATCGGCGGCCAGCCGCGCTCGCGGCCGATGCGGTTCATCGAGGCGGCGTAGGAGGGGAACAGCTCGTCGGCCGCCTGCGCGGCGTCCGGCGCGAGGTGGCCGTGCGAGTTGATCGCGATCGGCAGCGTCGCCGGGTCGTGCCCGCCGCGCCGCGCGGCCTCCCGGTACAGCTCCACGAGCGGCACGAAGCTCGTCGGCTCGCCGCCGATGATCGCGATCGTCAGCGGCAGCCCGAGCATGCCCGCGCGCGCGACCGACTGCGGCGAGCCGCCGACGCCGATCCACAGCGGCAGCGGGTCCTGCAGCGGCCGCGGGTAGACGCCCGCGTCGCGCAGCGGCGTGCGGTGGCGCCCGCCGCCGGCCCACGTCACGCGCTCGCCGGCGCGCAGCGCCAGCAGCAGGTCGAGCTTCTCGGCGAACAGCTCGTCGTAGTCGTCGAGGTCGGCGCCGAACAGCGGGAACGACTCGGTGAAGGAACCGCGCCCGGCGATGATCTCCGCGCGCCCGCCCGACAGCAGGTCGAGCGTCGCGAACTGCTCGAAGACGCGCACCGGATCGTCGGTGCTCAGCACCGTCACGGCGCTCGCGAAGCGGATCCGCTGCGTCGTGCGCGCAGCCGCGGCAAGCGCGACCGCCGGCGCCGAGACGGCGAAGTCGGGACGGTGGTGCTCGCCGACGCCGAAGACGTCGAGCCCGACCGCGTCGGCCAGCTCGATCTCCTCCAGCAGCTCGTCCAGCCGGCGCTGCGGATCGGCGCCCTCGGCGAGGTCCGCGAAGCTGGTGACGCCGAGCTGCATGCGCCGAAGGCTAGCCATCCGTCCAGGTGGACTCTCAGGGAACGCTCAGGAAGATGGCATCTTCCACTCATTTTCGCCGATCACCCTGTTGGCATGACAGTGCTCGAGCAACCCGCCCGGACGGACTCGCGAGGCCCCGCCGCCACGTCCTTCGCCGAGCGCGTCGGGCGCGTCATGCGCAAGCACGGGGTCGGCGGGACGCTACGGCTGCTGCTCGCGCAGGCGACCCCGCGCGGCGACTTCGCCGCCGACTACGTCTGGCACCGCCTCGACCTGACGCGCTCCGAGCGCCCGCGGCTGCTGCTGCCGCCCGGCTGCGAGCTGCGCCGCGCGGGCCCCGCCGACGTCGCGACGCTCGTGCGGATGCCGCGCGACTCCGAGGTCACGACGATGAGCGAGCGGCTCGTGCGCCGCCGCCTGCTCGAGGGCGCGACCCCGTGGCTGGTGCTGTGCGGCGGCGAGCCGGTCTTCAGCTGCTGGACGTTCGAGCGTGCGCTGCCCGTCAGCGAGGAGCGCGCCCATCGCCTCGCGCTGCCCTACGGCGTCGTCGGGCTGGAGGACTCGCTCGTGCTGCCTGACCACCGCGGCCGCGGGATCGGCTCCGCCGCCTGGTCGCAGATCGCGGCGCGGCTCGCCTCCGCCGGCACGCGCGCGATCGTCGTCAAGATCGACGTCCGCAACGCGCCGTCGCGACGCGTCGCCGCGAAAGCCGGCTTCGAAGAGGTCGCCGCGATGCAGATCGCGCGTCGTGCCCGCCGCACGCGTGTGCGCGTCGAGCTGCCAGCGCAGGACGCCGGCTTCGGCTGGCTCGGCACGCTCGAACGCGGCTGAGCCGAGCGTCCGACCGCGTCTGCTTGACTGCGGACGATGCTCGCCGAGCGCCTGACCGCGCAGCTGCTGGCCGGCTCGCCTGCGCGCGACCCGCTCGCGGTCGCGCGGCGGCTGCTGGCGATCCAGGCGCAGGACCTGCGCGGCGCCCGCCTCGCGATCCGCGCGCGCACGCAGGGGCTGACGGTCGCCGACGTCGACCGCGCGCTGACCGAGGAGCGCTCGCTCCTGATCACCTGGCTCAACCGCGGCACGCTGCACCTCGTGCCCAGCGAGGACTACGCCTGGCTGCACGCGCTCACGACGCCGCAGCTGCGCAGCGGCAGCGACCGCCGCCTTGCGCAGGAGGGCGTCTCGCCGGCGCAGGTCGAGCGCGGCGTCGCGACGGTCGAGCGCGCGCTCGCCGGAGAGGGACCGCTCACGCGCGAGCAGCTGCGCGAGCGGCTCGACACGGCGGGCGTGCCGACGGCCGGGCAGGCGCTCGTGCACGTCCTGATGCGTACCGCGCTGGAGGGGCGCGCGGTGCGCGGCCCGCTCGCCGGCGGCCGCCACGCCTACGTGCTCGTGCGCGACTGGCTGGGGGAGCCGCGCAGGCCGCCCGTGCGCGAGCGTGCGCTCGCCGAGCTGGCGCGGCGCTTCCTCGCCGGCCACGGCCCGGCCGACGCGCGCGACCTCGCGAAGTGGGCCGGGATCGGCCTGCGGGACGCGCGCGCCGGCCTCAGCGCGATCGCCGGTGAGCTGCGGCAGCGCCCCGACGGCCTGCTCGACCTCGCCACACGCGCGTCCGCCGCCGCGCTGCCACCGCCGCGCCTGCTCGGCGCCTTCGAGCCGCTGCTGATGGGCTGGGCCGACCGCACGCCGGTGCTCGACGGTCACACCCAGCTCGTCACCTCGAACGGGATCTTCCGCGCGTCCGCGCTCGTCGGCGGGCGCGCGGCCGGGACCTGGAGCCTCGCTGGCGGCAGGGTCGCGATCCAGCCGTTCGGCCGGCTCGCGAAGGCCGACGCAGCCGCGCTCGCCGCTGAGGCCGACGACGTGCTGCGCTTCCTGCAAGCTGACGACAGCGCAGTTTGAGGTTCGTTGACACTCCAATCTTGGAGGTCTAGCATCCCTGGACCTGTCGACAGTGGGCTCGGGGGGTTCGACGAGCTGCGCGGGCGCGCTGGAAAGGGGGGCCCGCGCGCGGACATCGCACGCCTTCAGGGCGGCGACACCCTGTCACACGTATTGGAGGATCGACATGCGAGCACTCGCTCGTCTGAGTGTCACGGCTCTTGTCTTGACGACAACCGTCGCGCTCCTCGCAACCTCGGCTTCTGCCAACAGATCGCTTTCCTTCACGCCTGCCGGTGCGGTGAGAATCACCGACGAAGGTGGAATAAATAATTGAGGACGCAAGTGGAAGCTTTGGCATTGTGTGCCGTCTCGTCCTCAACGGCACTCTGGCCAGAGCCATAGCAAAGAGCATCGGTGAAAATATGGGCTCGATCACAGAAGGAAGAGCGAGCGAATGTGTTGACATACTGTTTGGAACGGCCGGGACGCTTACATTTCTAGTCGAAGCAAGACAGCCATTCCAACTTCACTATCGTAGCTTTCTAGGTACCCTACCAAGAATAAACGGCGTGCTATTCAGAATGAGAGCCAGCTTCCTAATTGCGATTATGGAGGGTAGATGCCTATATGAATCGAGCGAGGGTGCGGAAATCGCCGCGCTAGTCGAAGTTGCTCCCAATGACGTGGTTACCTCGGGGGTGTTCCTAAACGAAAGACTTGGAGTGCACATCAGACTATTTGGCATGTGCCCGAATGTCTTCCCAGTGGGTGCGTTCAGAATCACCCAGCAGACGATCAGACTAGTCTGAGGGACGATCGTGTGAGGGCTCCGGGCATGGCCCGGGGCCCCGCTCCTCAATGCAGGAGCTCCCGCGCCCGGTCCGACTCACGATCCAGCACCGCGAGGAAAGCCTGCACGACGCGCGCGTCGAACTGCGTCCCCGCACAGCGCTGCAGCTCGGCGCGCGCCTTCTCGTGCCCGATCGAGGCGCGGTAGCTGCGGTCGCTCGTCATCGCCTCGTAGGCGTCGGCGACCGCCACGATGCGCGCCTCCAGCGCCAGCGTCTCGCCCCCGATCCCGAGCGGGTAGCCCTTGCCGTCCGGCCGCTCGTGGTGCGCGCCGACCCAGACCTGCACGTCGGCGAGGCTCGGGTGCTCGAGGATCTGCGCGCCGAGCTCCGGATGGCGCTTGACGCTCGCGAACTCCTCGTCGGTAAGCGGGCCGGGCTTGGAGAGGATCGCGTTGGGCACCCCGACCTTGCCGATGTCGTGCAGCAGCCCGGCGAGCCGGACGCGTCCGACGCGGTCCTCCGCGAAGCCCAGCTCGCGCGCCATCAGCTCGGCGTAGCGCCCGACCGTCTCGGAGTGGCGCGCGCTGCCGCTGAAGCGCAGGTCGACCGACTCGGCGAGGTCCAGCACGACCGCGAGGAAGCGCTCGCGCTCGATGTCGCGGTCCTCGCGCGAGAGCCCGCGCAGCAGCGGGCTGTGCAGCACCGTGCGGTTGCGCCCGCTCTCCTTCGCCGCGTACAGGGCCTCGTCGGCGGCGTGCACGAGCGAGGCGGCCGTCTCGGCGTTGGTGGGGAAGCTTGCGATCCCGAAGCTGATCGTGATCGGCACGGTGTCGTTCGCGAACGCCCCGTGCAGCGCCTCGCGCAGCCGCTCGGCGACGACGAACGCGCCGGATGCGTCGGTGTCGGGCAGGATCAGCGCGAACTCCTCGCCGCCGACGCGCGCCGCCAGGTCGATGACGCGCTTGCCGTCGTCGAGCAGCTGCGCGACGCGCTGCAGCGCGGCGTCGCCGACGTGGTGGCCGGAGCGGTCGTTGACCTCCTTGAAGTGGTCGACGTCGCCGACGACGACGGCCATCGGCGCGCCCCCGCGACGCGCGCGCTCGAGCTCGAGATCGAGCTGCTCGCGGAAGCCGCGGCGGTTGGGCAGCTGCGTGAGCGGGTCGGTGCGGGCGGCGTCGTAGAGGCGCGCGATCAGCAGCTCGACGCGCCCGCGCATCGCGAGCACGAGCCCGGCGGCGACGACGAGCGTGCCGACCCACAGCAGCCACCAGGTGACGACGCCGGAGCTGGGCGTGCGCACGGCCAGCAGGCCGGCGTAGATGGCTGCGACGTAGGCGATCTGCAGCAGCGCCTCGCGCCGCGAGAAGAAGTACGCGGCGTACAGGAAGACCCACAGGTAGAAGCAGATGTACGGGCTCGGGCCGTAGCCGGAGAAGTAGGAGAGCCCGGTCACGAGCGTCGTGCCGGTCGCGAGCACGAACGGCAGCGCGAACGCGGACATCCGGTCCGCCTGCGACAGCAGCACGCCTGAGATCGCGTAGGCCACCACGACGATGTCGAGCGTGCCGGCGTCGTCGGCGCGCGCGGAGTGCGGCAGCAGCACCGTCAGCAGCACCAGCGAGGCGCCGATGCCGAACAGCACGCCGAGGATCCGCGCCTGCAGGCGCACGTCGAAGCTCGCACTGCCGCCCGTGCCGACCGGCAAGTCGGGAACTCCCGTCATGCGCGCTCTTTCGGTCGCTGCGCCGGCGAAGTTGAGGCCGGCATGCGAAATTGCTCAGGTTTGCGAGCGGGGCTACGCGGCGACGTGCTCGGCCGGCCGCGCCGGCTCGAGCTGCGTGACGCGCACGCGCGCGCCCTGCGCGGGCGTGAACGTGACGAAGCGCCGGCGCACCTTCTCCGGCTCGGCCGTCGTCGTCTCCAGCTGCGCGCGGCGCGCGATCGTGCCGAGCACGACGCGCAGCTCGTAGAGCGCGAAGCTCGCGCCGAGGCAGCGGCGGATCCCGCCGCCGAACGGCAGCCACTCATACGTGCCGGGCTGCTTCTCGCCGAGGAAGCGCTCGGGCCGGAACGCCTCGGGCTCGGGGTAGAGGTCGGCGCGGCGGTGCGTCAGGAAGATCGACGGCGCGATGTGCACGCCCGCAGGCAGGTCCCACCGGCCGAACGTCAGCGGGCGCTGGAGCTTGCGGATCACGCCCGGCACGACCGGGCGCAGGCGCAGCGTCTCCTTCACGACCGCGTCGAGGTAGTCGCTGCTCGTGCCCTCGCGCTGCTCGGCCTGCAGGCGCGCGAGCACCTCCGGCGTGCGCACGAGCCGCTCGACCGCCCACGCGAGCGTCGTCGCGGTCGTCTCGTGGCCGGCGACGAGCAGCGTCATCAGCTCGTCGCGCAGCTCGCGATCGGTCAGCGGGTCGCCGTCCTCGTCGCGCGCGGCCAGCAGCAGCGAGAGGATGTCGGTGCGCTCGGCGGCCCGCGGATCCTCCCGGTGCGCGGCGATCTCCTCGTAGATGAGCGCGTCGGCCGGCGCCATCAGCGCGCGGACGCGGCCCCAGGGGCTGCGCGGCCCGCGCTTCTCCGAAGAGGTGAACTGGAGCGCGAGCAGCCGCGCCGGGTGGTCGGTCGAGTTCAGCAGCCGCTTCAGCGGGGCGCCGAGCTGCGCGATGCGGGCGGGCTCCTCGACGCCGAAGACGGTGCGCAGGATGATCTCGAGCGTGATCGCCTGCATCGAGGGGTGCACCGCGAACGGCTGCCCGACGGGCCAGCGCGAGACGTGGCGCTCGGCGATCTCCGTCATCGCCTCGCCGTAGGCGCGCATCCGCTCGCCGTGGAAGGGCGGCAGCATCAGGCGCCGCTGGCGCAGGTGCTCGGCGCCGTCGAGCAGCAGCACCGAGCGGGCGCCGAGCAGCGGCTTGAGCACGACGTTGCCGGCGCCGGCGTGGAGGTCGTCCGGGTTGCCGGTGAAGACCTGCTTGACGATCTCCGGGTCGCACGTGATGACGACGGTGCGCCCGGTGTTGAGGCGGATCGTGAAGCTGTCGCCGTAGCGCCTGTGGGCGGCGGCGAGGAAGTGCGGGCCGCGCAGCAGGAAGCGCATCGCGACCAGGCCCTTCGGCCCGCGGGGACCGGGGGGGAGCGCGCTCATGTCGAGGGTGGCCGCCATCGCCCTGACACGCTAGCGCGCGCCTGCCGGCGCCACGCCGGTTTGGTAGGGCTTGGCGGATCCGCCAGCCACTCGCCCGGGTTCCGCCAAGCCCTACTAGGGTGGGCGGCATGAGCGCCGAGGGCTTCCCCGCCGCGATCCACCGGCCCGAGGCGCCGCGTCGCGTCGTGCTGCTGCCGGGCGCGCGCTACACGACGACGGCGCCGCTGCTGTGGTTCGCGCGCGAGGTCGCGATCGCGCGCGGCTTCGGCGTGCTCGAGGTGCTCGACGCGCCGCCGCCCGGGGAGGACCCGTTCGCGTGGCTGCGCGACCGCGCCACGCGCGCGCTCGACCACCAGCCCTCGCAGCAGGACGTCGTGATCGGCAAGTCGCTCGCGAGCGAGGCGGCCGGGTTGACGGCCGAGCGCGCGCTGCCGGCGATCTGGCTGACGCCGCTGCTCGACCGTCCGGGCGTGCGCGCCGCGATCGACCGGGCGAGCCGCCCGACGCTGCTCGTCGGCGGCTCCGCCGACCCCACCTGGCAGCCCGAGACGCTGGCCGAGAACGCCGTGCTCGACGAGTGCGAGCTGACCGGAATGGACCACGGCCTCCAGCTTCCGGGCGACCCGGAGGCGTCGCTGAAGGCGCTGCGGACAGTGGTCAAGCGCATCGATCGCTTTCTCGGCGCATTGCGCTGAAGCCGGCGCTAGGCTCGCCGCCGTGGCCGATGCGGCGTTGTGGGACGAGCTGTCGGACGAGGTCAGGGAGGCCTTCGGCTGGGCAGCTGCGGTCGAGCGGCGCGAGGTCGGCACGCGCAGCCTGCTGATCGGGTTGATGCGTGTCGAGGAGGACGGCGAGCCCCGGCAGTTGCTGGAGGCGGTCGACGTCGCGCCCGAGACGCTGTTCGACGCGCTGCAGGCGATGGACCCGGTGGTGCTCGACCCGTTCGTCTCGCGTCCGCGCGAGCTGAAGGGCTTCCCGACGCTGACGCGCAACGCGGAGGACGCGCTGGCGTCGGCGGCGCGGCTGCGCGACGCCTCCCGAGCACTCGACACACGTGACCTCTTCGGTGGTCTCCTGACGGTCGAGGGCTCGACCGTCGTGCGCGCGCTCGAGCGCGTGCTGGCCGGGCGCATCCCGCTCGACGTCGTGCGTGCGCTGCAGGCCGAGCACCGTCGCGACAGGAGCGGACGCCCGTTCGGAGAGCTGCTCGCCGCCCACTGGGGCGCCGCGCCCGCCTGGGAGATCCTCTCGCTCGCGGTGCGGGGCCCGGTGACGGCGCTCGCGTTCGCGCCCGGCGACGGTCAGCTTGCGGTCGGGTTCGGGGGCGGCAGCGTGAGGCTGCACGACGCGTCGGGCACGGTCGTCCGCCAGATCTCGCACCCCACGCGCGTGGTCGCGCTCGCGTTCGATCGGCGACAGCGTCATCTGGCGATCGCCGGCGAGGAGGGTTCGGTGCTCGTGTGGAGGCTGTCGGGTCTGCGGGACGGGCCGGCCTTCAGCGCATCCGTCCCACCGCGCGACGAGCCGTCCCAGGTGACCGCGCTCGCGTACGCGCCCGACGGCCTGCTCGCCGCCGGGTGCACGGCCGCGTCCGTGCAGGTGTGGGACGACGAGGGGCGCCTGCGCGACGAACTGGCGAGTGGGAGCGGTCCCGCGCTGGCGGTCGCCTTCCCGCGCGTCGGCGAGGTGCGCACGCTCGACGCGCTCGGACGCGTGCGGAGATGGCCCGGCGGCAGCACCGGCGCCACGGTCGAGGTCGGGTCGCTCGTCGCCGCCGCGTTCTCGGCCGACGGACGCTGGCTGGCGCGAGTCGATGCGGGCGGTCGGGTGCACGTGCTCGATCTAGCGCTGGGCACGCGCCGGAGACTCGCTCCCGTACGCGACGCGCCCCTGCGCGCGCTCGCTCTGTCCTATGACGGCGGTCTCGTGGCGAGCGGGGACGCCAACGGCCATGTGCTCGTGCACGACCTATCGCTCCTGCCCGTGCTCGAAGCGGATCCCGCGCCACCACGCGACGACCGCGTCGAGTGGCTCACGGACGCGCCCGCCGACCTCGACCTGCTCGCACGCCGTCCGCTCGCGGGGGTGCTCGCGTCGCGACTGGAGCGGTTGAGCGCAGAGAGCCCGCGTCACGCGTTCCTCATCCACGTCGACGGGCCGTGGGGCTCGGGCAAGAGCACGATCCTCGACTTCCTCGCCGTACAGCTCTCCGAGCGCTGGCTCGTGGTGAGGTTCGACGCCTGGCGCCAGTCGCGCGTCGGACCGCCCTGGTGGGCGCTGCTGACGAGCCTGCGCAAAGCGATGCGGCAGGACCTCGGGCGCGTGCGCCGGCTGCGGCTGCGCGTCCGCGAAGCCACCCGCCGGTTGCAGCGCGAACGCATGACGGTGCTGCCGTTCACGCTCGTCTTCGCGGTGGCTGCGGTCGCATTCTGGGCCACCCGCCCCGCGTCGGGCACGGTCCGCGATGCCGCCACGCTGCTGACGGCAGTCGTCGGCAGCGTGGCGCTGCTCGGTGGCCTCGGCGGCACGCTCGCAAGCTTCGTGCTGTGGGACTCGGCGCGGGGCGCCAAGCGCTTCGAGCAGTGGCAGAGCGACCCGATGGAGACGCTCGCCGAGCACTGCGGCTGGCTGATCGGCGCTGCGCACAAGCCGGTGGTGTTCCTCGTCGACGAGCTCGACCGCTGCCACGAGCACGACGTCGTCGCGCTGCTGGAGGCGATCCAGACGCTCATGCGCGACGCGGTGGGCAGCAGGTGCGCGCCCTGCTTCGTCGTCGCCGCCGACGGCCGCTGGATCCGCTGCAGCTACGAGCAGGCCTACGACGGCTTCAAGGATGCTGTCGCCGAGCCCGGCCGCCCGCTCGGCTACCTGTTCCTCGACAAGCTCTTCCAGCTGACGCTCGCGCTGCCGGCGATCGGGCCCGAGCAGCAGGCTGCCTACCTGCGAAGGCTACTCGGCCGCTCATCCGACGAGGACGCCTCCGCGCCCGGCGAAGTCGCCACCGCGCAGATCGCCGCAAGCACGAGCCAGCTGGAGGTCCTCGCGGCCGTGCAGGCCGCGGGCCCGGGTCACCCGGAGGTGACCGCCGCGGCGGTCGAGAAGCTTGCCGAGCCGGAGCTGGAGCGCCGCACCGAGCATGAGCTGCAGCGCTTCGCGGCGCTGCTGGAGCGCAACCCGCGTGCGATGAAGCGCTTCGTCAACGCGTACAGCATGGCGCTCTCGACGCTGCTGTTGGAGGAGCGTGGCGACGTCGAGCTGGAGGCGCTCGCGCTGTGGACGATCCTGCGGCTGCGCTGGCCCGGACTCGCGACGCATCTGGTCGCCAACCCAGGCGACGCGGACGACCTCGCAGCCGATCGGGCACTCGGGTCGGGCGCCGAGAGCCTTGCCCCGCTCGGTGCGTGCGCGGACTTGCTCGAGCTGCTGCGCTTCGGCGAGCACGCGCTCACGGGCGCGCGGATCGCCGCGCTGACCGGCACGACGGCGCCCGCCTATCCTTCCGCCTGATGCGCAACCACCTGCGACCCCTCTTCGACCGCGTCGTGATCAAGGAGCTGGAGCCCGATCGCGTGCGCGAGTCCGGCCTCGTGGTGCCGCCGGGTACGCACGAGCCGCCGCCGCAGCACGGGATCGTGCTCGCCGTCGGACAGGGGCTCGACTGGTGGCAGCACGTCGGTGTGAGCATGCCGGTGCGGGCGGGCGACCACGTCGTCTTCCCGGCCGCCGCCGGCACGTGGGTCGACGTCGACGAGGAGCGGCTGCTGGTCTGCCGCGTCGGCGAGCTGCTCGGGGTGCTGGAGCAGGTCGAGGGCTGCCCGAGCTGCGCGGACCGCACACTCGCTCCCGGCGAGTCGTGCCCCGTCTGCGGGCGCCAGGAGCGGGTCCCGTCGAGCTGAGCGCGCTCGAGGCCGCGGCGGTGCTCGCGGCGGGGGTCTGGGCCGGCGTCGTCAACACCGTCGTCGGCAGCGGCACGCTGATCACGTTCCCGGTGCTGCTGGCGGTCGGCTACCCGCCGCTGACGGCCAACGTCTCCAATTCGCTCGGGCTCGTGCCCGGCTCGCTCTCCGGCGCCTACGGCTACCGACGCGAGCTGCGCGGCCAGCGGCGGCGCCTGGTGCGCTTCGTGCCGGCCTCGATCGCGGGCTCCGGCCTCGGCGCCGCGCTGCTGTTCGTGCTGCCGGCCTCCGCCTTCGAGGCGATCGTGCCGGCGTTCGTCGCGCTGGGCGTGGTGCTCGTCGCGCTCCAGCCGCGCATCAACCGGCGCCTGGCCGCGCGGCGCCTCCCCGACGCCGACCCCGACGGCGGCCGCGTCGCGCTGTGGCTCAACGGCGCGGTCGCCGTCTACGGCGGCTACTTCGGGGCGGCGCAGGGCATCATGCTGATGGCGATCCTCGGCGTTGCGCTCGACGACGACCTGCAGCGCGTCAACGCGCTCAAGAACGTCCTCGCCGGCCTCGTGAACCTCACGGCCGCGATCGTCTTCCTCTTCGTCGCGCACCTCGCGTGGGAGGCCGTCGCGCTGCTCGCGGTCGGCTCGACGCTCGGCGCCCAGCTCGGCGCCCACGTCGGCCGCCGCCTCTCCTCGACCGCGCTGCGCGCGGCGATCGTGCTCGTCGGGCTGGCGGCGATCGCGAAGCTGCTGCTCGACTGATCAGGCCCAGTCCAGCGTGCGCCGCACGGCCTCCTGCCAGCGCGCGTAGCGGCGCTCGACCTCCTCGCCGGCCAGCGCCGGCTCCCAGCGCCGCGCCTCGTGCCAGCGGGCGCGCACGTCCTCCACCGAGTCCCACACGCCGACCGCGAGCCCGGCCGCGTAGGCGGCGCCGAGCGCCGTCGTCTCGGCCACGCGCGGGCGCACGACCGGGACCCCGAGCACGTCGGCCTGGAACTGCATCAGCAGCTCGTTCGCGGTCATCCCGCCGTCGGCGCGCAGCACGCTGAGCGGCGCGCCCGAGGCCGCGCGCGCGGCGTCGAGCACCTCGCGCGTTTGCCAGGCGGTCGCCTCCAGCGTCGCGCGCGCCAGGTGCGCGCGGCTCGTGAAGGCCGTCAGCCCGACGATCGCGCCGCGCGCGTCGTCGCGCCAGTGGGGCGCGAACAGGCCCGAGAAGGCCGGTACGAAGTAGACGTCGCCGCTGTCGGGCACGCTCGCCGCCAGCGCCTCGACCTCGTCGGCCGAGCCGATGATCCCGAGCTGGTCGCGCAGCCACTGCACGGCCGCGCCGGTGACGGCGATCGCGCCCTCCAGCGCATACGTCGGCGGCGCGTCGCCGAGCTTGTACGCGACCGTGCTCAGCAGCGCCTGCGAGGCGACCGGCTGCGCGCCCGTGTTGACGAGCAGGAAGCTGCCGGTCCCGTACGTGCTCTTGGCCTCGCCGGGCGCGAAGCAGGCCTGCCCGAACAGCGCCGCCTGCTGGTCGCCGAGCACGCCCGCCAGCGGGACGCCGTGCAGCGCCGTGCCGCGCAGCGTCCCGTAGACCTCCGAGGAGGAACGGATCTCGGGCAGCAGCGCGCGCGGCACGCCAACGACGTCGAGGCACTCCTGCGACCACTCCAGCGTGCGCAGGTCCATCAGCAGCGTGCGGCTGGCGTTCGTCGCGTCGGTCACGTGCACGCCGCCCGTCAGGTGCCAGATCAGGAACGCGTCGATCGTCCCGAAGCACAGCTCGCCGGCCTCCGCGCGGGCCTGCAGCCCCGGCAGCTCGTCCAGCAGCCAGCGCACCTTCGGACCCGAGAAGTAGGTGGAGAGGGGGAGGCCCGTGATCGCGCGCAGGCGGTCCGCCGCGCCCAGCTCGACCACGAGCGGCGCCGTGCGCACGTCTTGCCAGACGATCGCGTTGTGCACCGGCTCGCCGGTCGTGCGGTCCCACACGACCGTCGTCTCGCGCTGGTTCGCGATCCCGACCGCCGCCACCTCGGCGCGCGTCACGCCCGCCGCCGCGACCGCCTCGTCGACGACCGCGCGCGTCGCGGCGAGGATCTCCAGCGGATCGTGCTCGACCCAGCCCGCGCGCGGGTGCAGCTGCGCGTGCTCGCGGCGGGCGATCCCGGCGATCGCCCCGTCGCGGTCGAAGACGATGCAGCGGGTGCTCGACGTGCCCTGGTCGATGGCTGCGACGTGGAGGCCCATAGGATGGGGGAAGCCTATGCGAGCCCCGCTGCCGCAACGCACCTTCGAGCGCCCTTTCGACGTGATCGTGATCGGCGCCGGCATCAACGGCGCCGGCATCGCACGCGACGCGACGCTGCGCGGGCTGTCGGTCCTGCTGGTCGACAAGGGCGACGTCGGCGCCGGCACGACGAGCCGCTCGACGCGGCTGGTGCACGGCGGGCTGCGGTACCTGGAGCACTTCGAGGTGCCGCTCGTGCGCGAGTCGCTGCGCGAGCGCGAGCGGCTGATGCACATCGCTCCGCACCTCGTGCACCCGATGTCGTTCCTGCTGCCGATCTACGAGGGCCACAAGCGCGGGCCGCGGCTGATCCGCATGGGGATGATGGCCTACGACGCGCTGTCGCTCGACAAGAGCATGGAGCGCCATCGCATGCTGTCCGGCACGGAGGCGCTCGCACGCGAGCCGGGGCTGCGGCGCGAGGGGCTGCGCGGCGCGGCCGCCTACTACGACGCGCAGGCCGAGTACCCCGAGCGGCTGGCGTTGGAGAACGCGCTCGACGCGCGCCGTCGCGGCGCCGTCGTGCTGCCCTACATGCGCGTGAGCGCGCTCGAGCGAAGCGGCGCTCGCGTCAGCGGCGTCGCGCTCTACGACGAGCTGCACGACACCGAGCATCGCGCGCGCGGCGCGCTCGTCGTCAACGCGGCCGGACCCTGGGTCGACGCGGTGCTCGGCGAGCTGGAGCCGCCCAACGGTCCGCTGATCGGCGGCACGAAGGGCAGCCACCTCGTCGTCGAGCCGTTCCCCGGGGCGCCGCGCGAGGCGGTCTACAGCGAGGCGGTCGAGGACGGGCGCCCGTACTTCGTCGTGCCCTGGAGCGGGCGCTACCTGATCGGCACCACCGACACGCGGTACGACGGCGACCTCGACGACGTCGTCGCGACCGACGACGAGATCGCCTACCTGATCGGGGAGACCAACCGCCTGTTCCCGGGCGCCGAGCTGACGCCCGCCGACGTCCTCTACACCTACGCGGGCGTACGGCCGCTGCCGGCCGCGCCGGAGGGCGTGGAGGCCTCGATCACGCGCAGCCACGTGGTCCACGACCACGAGACCGTCCCCGCCCACCCCGGCGTCGAGGGGCTGCTGTCGATCGTCGGCGGCAAGATCACGACGTACCGCCGGCTGGCGGAGGAGACGGTCGACCTCGTCGTCAAGAAGCTCGAGCGCCGCGCGCCCAAGTGCCGCACGCACGAGATCCCGCTGCCGGGCGGCACGACGTACCCGTTCGCCGGCTTCCGCGAGCGCTTCCGGGCGACCAGCGGCCTGCCGGTCGAGGCGGCCGACCGGCTGCTGCGGATCTACGGCACGCGCGCCGCCGAGGTGCTCGACTTCGCCGACGGCGCGCCGGAACTGCGCGAGCCGTTCGACGCCGACAGCGGCGCGCTCGGGGCCGAGGTCGTCTTCGCGCTGCGCACGGAGCTGGCCGAGACGCTCACCGACGTGATCCAGCGGCGCACGCTCGTCGGGTACGACGCCGACGTCGGGCTGGCCGCGATCGACGCCGCCGCCGAGCTGGCCGTGCGCCATCTCGGCTGGAGCGATGCGCGCGCCGCGCGCGAGGCCGACGTCTTCCGCGTCGCGGTCGCCGCGCAGTTCCGGCCGCGCGCGGCGGTGCGCTGAGCGGCTATCCGCGCAGGTACGCCAGCACCGCCAGCACGCGGCGGTGATCGGTGTCCGACGGTGGCAGCGCGAGCTTGCCGAAGATGTTCGAGATGTGCTTCTCGACGGCGCCGTCGGTGACCACCAGCGCGGCCGCGATCGCGGCGTTGGAGCGACCCTCGGCCATCAGCTCGAGCACCTCGCGCTCGCGCGGCGTCAGCTCGTCGAGCGGGCCGCCGCGGTGGCGCGAGCGCGTCACCAGCTGCGCGACGACCTCCGGGTCCATCGCGGTGCCGCCGGCCGCCACGCGCTCGACCGCCGCGACGAACTCGCGCACGTCGGCGATGCGGTCCTTCAGCAGGTAGCCGACGCCGCCGCGCCCGTCGGCGAGCAGCTCGGCGGCGTACGTCTCCTCGACGTACTGGGAGACGATCAGCACCGCCGTGCCCGGCACCCGCTCGCGCACCTGCAGCGCCGCCTTCACGCCCTCGTCGGTGAACGTCGGCGCCATCCGCACGTCGACGATGCAGATGTCGGGCTTGTGGCCGCTCGCCGCGCGCACGAGCGCCTCGCCGTCCTCGACCGCGGCCACGACCTCGTGCCCGTGGTCGCGCAGCAGGCGGATCATCCCGTCGCGCAGCAGCGCAAGATCCTCGGCGATGATGATTTGCACCGCCGAGGATCCTAGAGCGCTACCGGACGTCTCCCCCAACACGACTGTGCGTCAGCTCGCGCCCGTAGGAGAGCGCGTAGCCGTAGATCGCGAGCTCGTCGAGGCCGCCCGCGTAGAAGCGCCAGCGCGTCTGCTTGGCGCCGATCGAGAGGTCCGAGCGGGCGTCGGGCAGCGACAGCGTCGAGGGCTCGGAGGCGGCCAGCCAGCCGTCCACGTAGATCGACATGACGCTGCCGTCGTACGTCGCCGCGACGTAGCTCCAGCGGCTCGCGTCGACGCCCGTCACGAGCGTGTTCCATTGCCCGTCGACATAGCGCGAGAAGACGACGCCGCCGCGCTGGATCCCGAGCAGGTAGCCGCCGGTCGCGCTCTCCTTCGAGAAGATCCGCCGCGTCACGTCGTTGAAGCCGCGCGGGCGCACCCACGCCTCCAGCGTGAACGGCGCGCGGCCGGGGAATGCGAGGTGGCCGTTGTCGGAGACGTGGACGTACTGCCCCAGCGGCTGGCCGATCAGGCCGTCGAGGTCGATCGCGGTGTCGGCGTCGCCGACCGAGTGGGGGACGCCGAGCGTCGGCGGGCCGCCGTAGACGCCGGGGTGGTGGCCCGTCGCGTCGGCGGCGATCGGCGCCCCCGGCGCCTCGCCGAGGCGCCAATAGGAGATCGGATGGTCGCCGAGCACGGTGGCGGGATACGACGGCGGGGCGTCGGCGAGCGCGGCGGCGGGCAGCGCCAGCAGCGCGGCGAGAGCGGCCGCCACGAGGGCGGGGCGCAGGAAGGACATCGGACCTCCAGGGTCGGCAGGGGTGCGAGCCCAGCATCGCCGTCGACAGGCCCGCCGACGGCCCCTGCACTGAAAGCCGTCGCTTCCGTCGCCTTTTCCTCACCGCAGGCTGCGGCCGAATGGGGTCAGGACCCGATCGGCACGCCGAGCGAGCCGCAGACGCCGGTCCAGACGAAGTCCTTCCAGGTCGCCGCGTCGCGCGCGATCGTGCGCAGGCGCGCGAGCCAGCCCGCGTCCGGCGCCGGCCGCCGGTAGCGCTCGGCGATCGGCGTGCGCAGCACGAGCGCGGCGCGGCGGCGCTCGACGCGCGCGAACCAGCGGAAGGCGTAGAGCGTCGCGAGCGTGAACAGCAGGCCGACGATCGTGAGCGCCAGCGGCAGGCTCGAGACGCCCGCGACCCACAGCGCGAAGCCGAGCACACCGGTCAGGAGTCCGGTGCAGTGGAACGCGACGTCGCGGGCCCAGCGGGCGGTAATGGCGCTCATGCAGCGCATCCTAGGCATCCCGGAGGCGCGCGCCATTGGCGCTCGCCCGCGTCACGAGGTGGGGCCAGCCCCCGATCAACCACGCAACTTTCAAGCGCCCGCTCGTTCATGCAGCGTCGGTCGTCATTCAACTGGGAGGGCCTCAATCATGTCCATCAAGGGCGCGCTCGTCGCGGCGCTCACTGCTGCCGCATTCGCGGCTCCGGCGAGCGCCAACGTGCAGGTCGGATCTTCGGGCTGGCAGTGGGGGAACCCGCTGCCGCAGGGCAACACGCTGCGTGCGATGTCGTTCGCCGGAGCGACCGGCTACGCGGTCGGCGACTTCGGCACGCTGCTGAAGACGACCGACGGCGGCACCAGCTGGAGCGGCCTGCCGGTCGGCACGTTCCAGAGCCTCACGCTCGTGCAGGCGATCGACGCCGACACCGTCGTGGCGGGTGACGGCTGCGTCGCGCGCCGCTCGGTCGACGGCGGCGCGAGCTTCACCGCGATGGCCTTCACGCCGGTCGAGTCGCGCTGCCGCGAGCACCTGCGCGGGATGTCGTTCGCGACCAAGGACGTCGGTTTCCTGCTGCTGAGCGACGGCAGCGTCTTCGCGACGACCGACGGCGGTGTGCAGTTCTCCCCGCGCACCGCGCTGCCCGGCACGCGCGCGGTCGGCGGCGGCGACGAGCCCTCGACGCTGCGCTTCACGAGCGCGACGACGGGCTTCGCGGCCGCCGGCGGCAAGATCTACGAGACGCTCGACGCCGGGGTCTCGTGGAAGGCCGTCGCGGCGCCCGGCCAGCGGATCGAGCAGATCGTCTTCGCGAGCGCGACGCGCGGCTACGCCGTCGGGCCGGCGGGAGCCGTCGTGCGCACGGACGACGGCGGCCAGACGTGGGCGTTCGTCGACCTCCACGCCGGCACGCCCGAGTACACGTCGATCAGCTGCGCCTCGGCGGACGAGTGCGTGCTGAGCACGCAGGCCGGCGATCAGGTCGTGCACATCACGCACGGCGGCGACGGTCCCAACACGGTCATCTCGCCCTCCTCCGACGCGATCTACGCGGCGGCGTTCGCTTCCTCGACGCGCGTCGCGGCCGTCGGCGCGAACGGCGCGACGGTGCGTTCCGACGACGCCGGCGCGACCTTCGCGTCGGTCGGCACGCGCCTCAGCGGGACGTACGGCTCGATCCGCGCCGGTGGCGCGGCGGGCAGCGCGTTCGCGCCCGGGCGCGACGGCGCGCTCGCGAAGACGCTCGACGGTGGGCGCACGTGGAGCCGCGGCAACGTCCCGACGCCGTCGGACCTGCTCGACGTCTCGTTCCCGACGGCGCAGGACGGCTACGCGCTCGACAGCGACGGCGGCCTGTTCGCCACGACGAACGGCGGCGACGCATGGCGCGCGCTCGGCACCGGCAGCCCGCGGCACGCGAGGGCGCTGCTGGCGCCGACGGCGGATGTCGTGCTCGCGGTCGGCCCGCGCGGCGTGCGCCGCTCGACGGACGGCGGCGCCTCGTTCGAGGCCGTGCACGCGAAGCTCGTGCGCACCACGCCGCTCAGCGGCGTGACGGCGGCCGGCGGCGCGATCTTCGCGTGGGGGCCGACGAGCGCGCTCGTGAGCAGCGACGAAGGGGAGACGTGGAAGCGCGTCGCGAACCCGGGCGCAAGCGCCCGCGAGCGTGCGCAGCTGCGGATTCAGCAGGTCGCGTTCTCCAGCGCGCGCACGGGCCTGCTGCGGGACCAGACGGGGCGCATCTGGCGCACGACGGACGCCGGGCGTCACTGGCGCGTGCTGACGGGGCTCGGCACCGAGCGGGTGCGCGGCCTGGCGACCAGCTCCGCCAACTCCGCCTACGCGGTCGTCGACGGGCTCGGGACGAGCAGTGGGGGGTACCTGCTGCGGACGATCGACGGCGGCGCGACGTGGCAGCCGCAGTTCGTCGTCAACAGCCCGATCAGCGACTCCGGCGTCGCGACCTCGCCGGACGGCACCGACTACCTGCTCGGCGGGGACGGCGGGCTGCTGTTCAGCACGAACGGCGGGACCGCGGGCGCGACGTCGCGGCTGACGCTCGCGACCAAGCGCCGCACGTTGCCGGCCGGGCGCTCGATCACCGTGCGCGGAGGACTCACGCCGGCGCACGGCGGCGAGCAGGTGACGATCTCGGTGCTCGCGCCGGGCGCGTCGAGCTGGCAGCACAAGACCGTCGCGGCGGCCGCGAACGGGACGTTCAACACGATCTGGCGCGTGGCGCGCGGGACGACGAGCTTCGTCGCGCAGTGGGCGGGCGACTTCAAGTCAGCCGGCGCGGGCTCGCGGACGTTGAGCGTGACGGTGACGGGCAAGCCGCTGCCGAAGCCCAAGCCGCGCAAGCGGCCGCGGCGCTAAGTCGGACGGTGCGCCGGCCCTCGTCACGGGGGCCGGCGTCTACCTATGCGGCTGAGAGGACTTGAACCTCCACGGGGATTTGTATACCCCACACGGACCTGAACCGTGCGCGTCTACCGATTCCGCCACAGCCGCGGGCTGGCCCGACGATACACGGTTCGTCCCCCGCCTCGCCGCGTCGCCCCAACCGTGCGCCATGCAGGTCCTTTGCTATCCTCGCCAGCGCCTAGGCCGCCATCGTCTAGGGGACTAGGACATCGCCCTCTCACGGCGGGAACAGGGGTTCGAATCCCCTTGGCGGTACTCGCGAAACCCTCGCTTCGGCGGGGGTTTTTGCGTCGTGGAAGTGCCTGCGCCGCAATCGACGCTGCCGTCAGCTGCACGCATGGGACCTCCGCATTCCACCGCCGACCGGTTTGCGTGAGGAATCGCTGGCTGTCAGCACATCTCGTATGGAGGTTCATGCGCAGGTTCGGGCCCCCAACCTGCGCTAAGGTGACTGCTCTCCTGTCCACGCTCAGGTGGCTCATTGACGCGCCAGTCGCCACGCAGCTCGACGGTCCATTTGCGCCCGATCGTCGCGGCGGTGCTGGCGCTCGGGCTCGCCCTGGCGATCGCCACCGTGGCCTGGGCCGCGCCCTCGCTGTCGATCGACTCCGGTCCGTCCGGGCCGACCCAGGACACCATGCCGCTGTTCGGGTTCACGGTCGACCCGGACGCGACCGTCGAATGCTCGATCGATCAGGGCGCGGCCGCGTACGGGCCGTGCACCAGCCCATCGACGCATGCCCCCGGCGCGCCGCTGCCCGACGGCGAGTACGTCTTCCGGGTCCAGGCGACTGACGCTGCCCAGGAGCAGACCGTCGAGACGCAGACGTTCTCGGTCGACACGACGCCACCGTCGCTGTCGATCGATTCCGGTCCGGCGGGGCCGACGAACGACAGCACGCCGTCGTTCGGGTTCACCGCCGAGCCAGGCGCGACGGTGGAATGCTCGGTGGATCAGGGGACGCCGGCGTACGGCCCGTGCACGACGGCGACCTCGCACACCGCCACGACGCTCGACGACGGGACGTATGTCTTCCGCGTGCGGGCGACGGATGCGGCCGGCAACCAGGCGGAAGCGTCGCAGGGGTTCGTCGTGGACACGGCCGCGCCCTCGTTGTCGATCGATTCCGGTCCGGCGGGGCCGACGAGCGCCAGCACGCCGTCGTTCGGGTTCACGGCCGAGGCCGGCGCGACACTGGAATGCTCGATCGATCAGGGATCGTCCGCGTACGGACCCTGCACGACGACGACCTCGCACACGGCGGCGACGCCGCTGGCGGATGGGTCGTACGTCTTCCGGGTGCGAGCGACCGATGGAGTGGGAAACCGTGCGAGCGCATCACGGACCTTCTCGGTCGACACGACGCCACCGTCGCTGTCGATCGGCTCCGGTCCGTCGGGGCCGACGAGCGACGCCACGCCGTCATTCGGGTTCACGGCCCAGGCCGGCGCGACGGTGGAGTGCTCGGTGGATCAGGGGACGCCGGCGTACGGGCCCTGCTCCACGGCCACCTCGCACACCGCGGCGCTCTTCGACGGCGCGTACGTGTTCCGGGTGCGGGCGACGGACGCAGCGGGCAACCAGGCGGGCGCCTCACGGTCGTTCTCGGTCGACACGGTTCCTCCCGCAGTTGGTGGGATCTCTGGTCCGGCAGGGCCGACGAACGACGCCACGCCGTCGTTCGGGTTCACGGCCGAGTCCGGTGCGACGCTGGAGTGCTCGATCGATCATGGGACGCCGGCGTACGGCCCGTGCACGACGGCGACCTCGCACACCGCCACGACGCTCGACGACGGGTCCTACCACTTCCGCGTGCGCGCGACGGACGCAGCGGGGAACCGCGCGACCGCCGTGCAGGACTTCTCGGTCGACAGCGCGGCGCCGTCGTTGTCGATCGACTCCGGTCCGGCGGGGCCGACGAACGACAGCACGCCGTCGTTCGGGTTCACGGCCGAGTCCGGTGCGACGGTCGAATGCTCAGTGGATCACGGGACGCCCGCCTACGGGCCGTGCACCGGCACAACGACGCATGTCATCGGCACGCCGCGTCCCGACGGGACGTACGTCTTCCGCGTGCGGGCGACCAGCGCGGTCGGGAATCGCGCGATCGCCTCGCGCACGTTCACGATCGACACCGTGGCTCCCTCGCTGTCGATCGGCTTCGGTCCGTCCGCGACGACGAACGACAGCACGCCGCTGTTCGGCTTCTCGGCGGAGGTGGGCGTGACGCTGGAGTGCTCGATCGATCAGGGAGCGCCGGCGTTCGGTCCGTGCGCGAGCGCGACGACGGACGCCGCGGTCGCGCCGCTGGTCGACGGCGCGTACGTCTTCCGCGTGCGGGCGACCGACATGGCGGGCAACCGGACGATCGTCACACGTGCGTTCACGGTCGACACGCTCCCGCAGACGCCCCCCGGGACACCGGATCCCACGCCGCCCGTCAAGCCCAAGCCCTCCGTTCCCCGGCTGCTGAGTCCCTTCCCGCTGGTGCGGATCGCGGGCACGCTGACCTCGACCGGAGTGCGCATCAGGCTGCTCTCGGTGCATGCCCCGCGCGGCGCGCTCGTGCGCATCACCGTTACTCCGGCCTGCAGCGGGAAGCGACACTCGTCGCGGCGATGCCGCGTTCTGCGGGCGGCTGGGACGGTTGGCAGACGGGCCGCGATCGACTTCAGGGGCCTCGCGCACGCGTATCGCAGCGGCACCGTGATCGTGGTGCGGGTCTGGCGCGCCGATCGGATCGGCAAGTACACGCGCTTCACGATCGTGCGCGGCAAGGCGCCCCGGCGTGTCGACCAGTGCCTCGTGCCCGCGGCGACCCGCGGAAGCCGATGCCCGAGCAGCTGAGCCTCGCGACCGTCGCGACGTGCGCCGTGCTCGCCGCCGCCACGTTCGGCGGCGCCTATGCGCTCGCCCATGACGCGCCGGCAGAGCCCGCACCGGCGTCCGCGTCGCCGACGGCGATCCGGCTCGAGCACGAGCCGATCGGCGAGCTCCGCCGCGTCAGCTCGCTGCCGGCGCTGATCGTGCCGCCACCGCGGCCGAAGACCACCAAGTCCGAGCCGGTCATCGAGGAGCCGCTGTCCGTCGTCCCCGCCCGGGCGCCCGCACCGGCGCCCACGCCGACGCCGACGCCGACGCCGACAAAGGCGCCGCCGCCGAAGAAGACGCCCCTCACCTTCGACGACTCCGGCTGAGCATGCCGGAACGCGCGAACAGCTACCCGTCCGGCAGCACGCTCGAGGCGACCCGCCATCGCTTCGGCACGCGCGGGCTGCGCGAGCTGTTGGCGACCCGCGGCGATGCGGGCCTGTGGCTCGCAGAGGACGACGACGGCGACGGGATGCTGCTGCGGCTCTACCCGGGTCTGCCGACGATGGAGGAGTGGCACGCGCTCGATCTGGCGGCCTCTCAGCGTGCCTACATCGTCGACCCGTGGCTCGTCCCGATCGAGGAGATCGCGCTCGACGTCTGGCCGCACCTGAGCTTCGCCTGCGCGGACGTCGAGCCGCTCGTGCGACGGATCGCCCGCGAGCCGATGGCGCCCGCAGCCGCGGTCGCGTTGTGCGCGGACGTCGCGGCCGCGCTCGCCGCGCTCGAGCGGGCCGGCGTGCCTCCGGTCGACGTCAGTGCCGCGGACATCGTGCTCGTCGGCGAGCGGGCGCAACTGCTCGCCGACGTCGGGCTGCCGGACGGCACGCTCGCGCACGCGTGCGTCGATCTCGACCACCTCGCACCCGAGCGTGCGGCTGCGATCGCAGATCGAGGGCATGGCGTCCGCGCCGCACTTCGGGGCGCCGCCAGCCCGACCGCGGAGAGCATGACCTACGCGCTGGCGTCGATCGTCTCTGCCGCGATCCATCAGCCGTCAGACGGTGGTGTGAGCCCTGCGCCGACGGCGTCCTCAGCGGCGCTCGAGCGGGTGCTGCGCCGCGGCCTCGCCCAACGTTCCTCCGAGCGGTACGGGACTCCGGCGGCGCTCGCGGAGGCGCTCGGCGAAGCGGTCGGAGTCCGCCTGTCGCACAGCGGCGCGAGCATGCCACGCACGACCCGCACGCGGACGGCTCGGGCGACAGCCGCCCCTCGGCGAACGAGGCCCGGACGTCGCGGCATCGGCATCGCGATCCCCGCCGCCATGCTGCTCGTCGCGGCGGCGGCGATCGGCACCGTCGCCGGATCGGCGACCATGGCGCCCGAGCCACCGGCGCCGGTGATGCTCGCCGGCGTCGGCCTCAGCGTCGAGGCGCCGCTCGGCTGGCTGCGGGGTGGGGGCGTCGCCGACCCGCCGGCGCTGGGCCACCCGGCGCTCGTCGCCCACTCGCCGGGGACCGCGAGTGCGACGGTGCTCGAGGTCACGCGCGCGGCCGCGCCGCTGCTCGCACAGCTGGAGGACGCTGCGCCCAGGGCCGTGCGGTTGGGCGACTACGACGCGTGGCGCTACCGAGATGTCGCGGTAGGCGCCGAGCGCGTCGGCGACGTGTACGTGCTCGAGGACAGCGAGGGCCCGGTCGTCGCCGCCTGCCTCGGGCCGTCTGGAGCTTCCGCCGAGGCGCGCGCGGGCTGCTCCGCCGCCCTCACGACGTTGCGCCTCGACGGCACGCCCGTCGCACTCGGTGGCGACCCTGTGGCACGGCGCCAGCTTGCGCATCTCGTGGAGGACCTCAACCGGGTGCGCGCACGCGAGCGCCACGCACTGGCGGCCGCAGCGACGGGACGGCGACAGGCCGCAGCGGCGGATCGCCTGGCCGCCGCGTACACACACGCCGCCTCAGGCACGGGAAAGCTCGGGACGGTTGGTGCGCCCGGCGACCTGCCGCGCCTCGTCGAGCGGCTGAAGCAGACCGGTGGGGCCTACGCCGCGCTCGCGACGGCGGCACGCGCCACGCGCCACACGGCCTACGCGCAGGCGCGCGACGGCATCGTCGCGCACGAGCGGGCGTTGGAGCAAAGCCTTGCTGCGCTCGCTGCCGCGGGGTCGGGCTCCTGACGACGAAGGTCGCGACCAACGCGAACTCCGCGCCGAGGCCGCGACGTCGATGGGCGTGACCGACCGGTCACACCACCCCCGCGATCCAAAGCGCCAGCCGTCCCACGAACACGACCGCCCCCGTCGCGATCAGCGCCAGCTGGCCGCCGCCGTCGTTGCGACGCCAGGTCACGCCCACGTAGACCCCCCTGAGCGCGATCACCGGGATCAGCAGCCCGAGCACGACGCAGCCCCAGCCGCCCTGCAGTGCGCGCCGGCGCACCAGCTCGACGCGAGGGCGCGCCGCATCCGCGCCGGCCGACTCCGCCAGGACCGCGTGCTCGACCGCGTCGTCGCGCGACCTACGCATCGCGATCACCCGCGATGCTTGCTCCGGCGGACGGAGTCGTGGCGCCGAGGAAGCCCGCGATGACGTGCTCGGCGTCCGCGTAGGACCCCGGTCGGGTGAGGTCCCATGGGCTGAACGCGGCGCGCGCGGCGGTCGGGTCGGCGACGCACAGCAGCAGCCCGGTCATCGCCTCGCCGCGCAGCGGTCCGGCTGCGCCGTGACGCACGCGCGGGGCGAGCAGCGGCGCACTGAACAGCAGCGCGAGGTTCGGGACCTCCGCGCCGACGCCCAGCAGCGGGACGACCGGCGCCATGCCCTCGACCCACAGCCAGCCGATCCGACCGGATTCCTCCAGCGCGCCGGGCACGACCCGCTCGCTGGGACCCATCGGGAAGCGCAGGCCGCGTTCGCGCTCGTGCGCGTCGACCATGACCGCTCGCACGACTGTGCGCGGGATCTGGAACTGCCGTTCGAGCAGCCCCGGCGCCTCGACGCGCACGCCCTCGGCGCTCACGACGATCGCGCCCCGGCGCAGGAGCGGCCGCAGCTGCGATGTCGCCCACGCCGCCAGGCCGCCGACGAGCGCGAGTCCGAAGCCGATCAGCGCAAGCTGACCGAGCCGACTCGATGTCATCGTCGCGGAGACCGCGAGGCTGATCGCCACGGCGAGGCCGGGGAGTCCGGCCACCGTCAGGACGCCGGCCGCGCGGCGCCGTGCACGCGGCGGGGGCATCAGCGCGAGCCGGACGGGCGGCGCAGGGGGGACCACCGTCGCCGAGGCGTCGGGGACGGCTTGCTCGGGCGAGCTGGGCTGCGCGGGCGCCAGCGGCAGCTCGCCGACGCCGGTCTCCGCGACGAGCGCCTCCCAGGACGCCGCGACCTCGCCGTCGCCTGCGGCGAGCGCGCGGCAGAGCGTCCGCGGCCACAGCGTGTGCTCGCCGTCGGAGAGCTGCAGGGGGGCGCCGGACGGCGCCTCCAGCGTCCAGCCGGCATCCACGAGCGCCAACACGAGCGCTCCTGCGACGACCTCGCTCCAGGATGTCGACTCCAGCTCCGGCGGCCGCTGCTCGAGCGCCTGCGCGAGCGTCGCGGCCGTGTGCGGGCCCAGCCGCTGCGCGGCGTGCGGCGCGACGACCCGGCGCAGCCGTGGCAGCACCACCGCATGTGGCACCGCGGCCCACTCGAGCTCGACCAGCTCGCGAGCGCTGTCGGGGTAGCTCGCCGCCAACAGCCGTCGCTCCAGCTCGCGCTCGGGCACGTCCAGCGACACGCGCTCATGCGGCGCCGGCGGCGTCAGTTCGCCGGCTTCGATCAGCTCGGCGACCCACTCCTGCTGGAGCAGCAGCCGCCAACCGTCGAACAGCGGCGGCGCGAAGCCCGCGGCCAGGCACGGTCCGACGTCGTTGGACCAGAAGTCGGCAAATGCCGACTGCAGGTACCGCGCCTGCACCGAGGCGGCGAGCGCCTCGTTGCCGAAGGCGCGCACGCAGGCCGCGTCGGCCACGCTCAGGTGGGCCGCCGCTGCGCGTTGCGAGAGCCGCTCGCCGATGCGCACGTAGCCGCGCCAGAGCTCGCCGAGGGTCGCGTGCTCGACGACCGGCCGCGCACGCCCGAGCCGGTCTTCGACGAGCCGCAGGCGCGTCGTGTCGCGCACGGCTCGCTCGGCGAGCAGCGCATGGGCGATCGCGACGGTCGCCTGCCCGGCCGACGCGGCCGCGAGCCACGGGACGCCGAGCACCAGCAGCGTGCGCCGGCCCTCGCGGCGCAGCAGCACGCGCGTGTCGAGCGACACCGCGATCGCATCCGGGGCGGGCAGGCCCAGCGCATCCGCCGCGTGGCGGACCAGCGCCGCGAGCGCCGGCTCGTCCTCGCCGGACAGCTCCACCGCCGCAGCGCTCGCGAGCGGCGTCGCGCGACGCGACTTGACGATCGTCAGCGCGGGGCGCAGCAGCAGCCGTGCCAGCACGACGCTTGCGAGCACTCCTAAGCCGGGCGTCCCCGACAGCAGCAGCACGAGCCCCACGCACGCGAACACGCAGACGATCGCCAGCGCCGGCACGCCCGAACTGAAGAGGGTCGCGACCCGCACCGTGCGCCGCGCCGCTCGCGACCCCTCGATCTGGACTCCGCGCCCGCGCCTCATCGAAACGTCTATCGGCAGCGAGCCGGTCGCCCTGAACGAGACTGTTCGCGCTCAGGCGTCGGCTGGCACGGCGGTGCCGTCGAGGCTGCAACGGTGCGTGTCTGCGTCGGCGACGACCGCCACGTCGAGCGTGATCGTCCGCGCCGGACCCGCCACGATCAGCGTGGCGATCGCGCGGGCGTAGCCGCTGCCGCCGTTCGTCGAAGGGCCGCCGAGCACGGTCTCGACGCCGCCGGGCAGGTCGAGCCCGAGGTTGCCGGTCGTGGAGAAGGTGGGGGAGTTGACGACCGTTCCCTGGTCTGCCGTGAAGCGGTCGTAGCCGGTGACGGCCTCGCCGGGTGTGATCGCGATCGTCACGCCGACGTCGCCGCCGTTCTCGGTGCAGGCGGCGCGCAGCTGCAGGCCGGGCATGTCGAGCGCGAGTGCCGGGTCGGCGTCCGCGGTGGCCGGCGCCGAGTAGCGCACGAGGCTCGCGCCGGGACCCGCCGACCCGCGCGCGCCGGCCGGGCCCTGCTGGCCCGCGGGACCCTGCTCGGGTCGCGTGGTCACGAGCGCGCGGACGCGGTCGGAGAGCCGCCCGATCGTGACGGCCCCGGGCATGATCTCGTCGGTGTCGACGGCGCGCGAGCCGAGCTTGTCGCCCGTCACCGCACCATCGCGCAGCTGCCGCGTCCCCACGCTGCCGGTCGGGAGCGTCGTGGCGGCGTAGGCCGCGCCCCCGAGCACGAGGAAGACCGCGAGCGTCGACATCACGTTCGCGTAGGTGAGGGCGGCGACCACTCGCTTCACCTTCCGGTACACGGCGAGCATCCGGCGATCTTGAGGCGCACGGTCATCTGGCTGACTCCGACCCGGCGCACCGCTCCCGCCCGATCCGGCAGGATCCCCGCGGATGGAGCAGCGCGACTACGAACGCCACGACGGGCTGGGCCTCGCCGCGCTCGTCGCCGCCGCAGACGTCAGCGCCGCCGAGCTGCTCGCCGCCGCCCAGGCGCGCGCCCGCGCGGTCAACCCGCGCATCAACGCGGTCGTGCGCTGGATGGACGACGTCGCCGAGCAGCGCGTTCGCGAGCCGCACTTGAGCGGCCCCTTCGCCGGCGTCCCGTTCCTGATCAAGGACCTCGCACAGGAGTACGCCGGGCTGCCGTCGGCGATGGGCTGTCGCGCGCTCGCGAACGTCCCCGCGCCCGAGCACTCGACGGTCGTGCAGCGCTGGCTGGACGCCGGTCTCGTGATCTTCGGCAAGACCAACACGCCCGAGTTCGGCGCCAAGGGCGTGAGCGAGTCGCTGCTCTACGGCCCCGCGCGCAACCCGTGGGACCTCGGGCGCACCCCCGGCGGCTCCTCCGGCGGCACGGCGGCGGCGGTCGCCGCAGGCGTCGTGCCGGTCGCGGGCGCCAGCGACGGTGGCGGCTCGATCCGCATCCCCGCCGCCTGCTGCGGCCTGTTCGGGCTCAAGGCCGGCCGCGGGCTGGTCCCGTACGGACCGCTCGTCGGCGAGCCGCTGCACGGCGCCGCGGTCAATGGCGTGATCTCGCGCTCGGTGCGCGACAGCGCCGCGATGCTCGACCTGCTGAGCGGCGCCGACGCGACGAGCCCCTACGCGCCCGGCCTGCCCGACGGCCCGCTGCTCGACGAGGTCGCCCGCGAGCCGGGCCGGCTGCGGATCGGCTTCTACGCGACCTCGGCGATCAACCCGCATCCAGACGGCGAGTCGGTCGCGGCCGTGGACGCCGCCGCGAAGCTGCTCGAATCGCTCGGCCACGACGTCGAGCCGGTCCCGGCGCCGTACGACGACGCGGCGCTCGCGCGCGACTTC
The DNA here is from genome assembly GCA_963746145.1 of uncultured Actinomycetes bacterium. Taxonomy (GTDB): domain Bacteria; phylum Actinomycetota; class Thermoleophilia; order Solirubrobacterales; family Solirubrobacteraceae; genus Conexibacter. The sequence continues at coordinate 2,182,931 of CAVVAC010000003.1, read as the reverse complement.
CTCGCGCTGTGGTTCGCGAACGTCGCCTGGCTCGTCGACTCGATCAAGCAGGAGACGGGCGCCGGCGACGAGGGCTTCGAGCAGGACACGCTGATCATGGCCGCGCTCGGCCGCCGGCTCGGCAGCGTCGCGCACGTCGCCGCGCTCGAGCGTCGCCACGAGCACGTGCGCGCGCTCGCCCGCTTCCACGCCGCCGGTTACGACCTGCTGCTGACGCCGACGCTCGCCGCGACGCCGCCGCGCATCGGCCAGCTCGACACGCCGCGCCACCTGCGCCCGCTCGCGCAACTGCTGCTGCGCACGCGCACCGCCGCGCTGCTCTCGCGCCTCGGCGTCGTCGACAAGATGATCGACGACAACCTCGGCTGGGTCCCCTTCACGCAGCTCGCGAACCTGACCGGCCGCCCCGCGATGAGCGTGCCGCTGCACTGGACCGCGCAGGGCATGCCACTCGGCGTCCAGTTCGTCGCGCCGCTCGGCGGCGAGGCGACGCTGCTGCGCCTGGCGGGGCAGCTGGAGCAGGCGTCGCCGTGGGCCGAGCGTCGGCCGACGCTGGCCTGAGCGCTCGCTATCTCGGTCGCTTCGCTTCTCCGGCGAAGCACTCGGTACGCTGGCGTGGTATCGATCTACGAGATGGGGGAGTATTGAGATGCGAAGACTTTCGCGCGTTGGGAGGTACGCCATGGTGGGCTTGACTGGGCTGATCGTGGGATCAGCGGCGGTTGCGCTCGGAGCGATCCCTGCGACGGACGGGACGTTCACCGGCTGCTATAGAGCGTCCGGAGCTCTGCGTGTAATTGACGCCTCGCAGGCGTGCAGAGCTACCGAGACCCGCATTACCTGGAGTCAGTCCGGACCGAGAGGCGATAGAGGTGCAGCGGGACCTAAAGGTGACACCGGCGACGTCGGAGCCGCTGGCCCAAAGGGCGATACGGGCGATGCGGGACCCAGAGGGGATGTCGGTCTCCTGGGTCCCAGAGGAGATCCGGGCATCAGCACGCAGTACCTCCACGCTGAACGTGCAAGTGGGAGATCGTCGACAATGCTACCCCTTGCTGGCGGCGAAATCCCGGGCTGGGGCCAGATCGAAGCTAATTGTCAAGTCTTGAGGGATGAATTCGAAAATCTCAGTTACACAGCCTGGGTGTCGATCCGCAATGAATCAGGCGAATCGATGTCGGCCGCTGGGTTTGGAGCCTACGGCTATAACGAAACGGTCTCGCTTGGTGGGGAGACGAGAGATAGAGGTTCTGTGGTTCTCACGCGCCTGAGCTTCGGCGAAGTAGGCGGGCCCCCCGTGATCGTCGGCGGTGGCGACGTCACTGTCGTCCGAGACAGCGATCGCAAGCTGGCGGACTTCCACATAGTCGAGCGTGCTACAGAGGACCACTGTGAATACGACATAAGCGAGGTCATCGAGCCGTAACACGCCGAGAGGGCCATCGGGGTCTCGCTGCACGGAGCGCGTATCGTCCCCGGCATGCGCGAGATCCCGATCCGCGGCGAGATGATCCGCCTCGGCCAGCTGCTGAAGGTCGCCGACCTCGTCGACGCGGGCGCCGAGGTCAAGGACCTGCTGGCGACCGGCGCGGTCCTCGTCAACGGCGAGCAGGAGCAGCGCCGCGGCCGCCAGCTGCACCGCGGCGACGTCGTGGCCGTCGAGGGCGAGCTGCTGCGCGTCGCCTGAACCGTCTCAGGCGCGGCGGATCAGCGGCTCGAGCCGCCGCATCACGTCGAAGTAGCGCACCGGCGCGATCCGCGTCATCAGCGACAGGAAGCCGGCGTCGGGGCCGACGAGGATGCGGCCCTTCCCGCTTTCGACGCCGCGGTGGATGATCTCCGCCGCCTTGGCCGGCGAGGTTCTCGCGACGCGCTCGAACTCCTTGCGCATGACGTCGTGGTCGAGGTTGCCGCGGTCGTCGACGTGGAAGCGCGCGTTGTCGACGATGTGCGTCTTGATCCCGCCCGGATGCACGGCGATCGCCCGCACGTTCGTCTCGCGCAGCTCGTGGCGCAGCGACTCGGTGTAGCCGCGCACCGCGAACTTCGACGCGCAGTAGGCGCTCTGCGTCGGGAAGCCGATCAGCCCGAAGACGCTGGAGACGTTCACGATCGCGCCCGCGTCCTGGGTCAGCAGGATCGGCAGGAACGCGCGCGTGCCGTGCACGACGCCCCAGAAGTTGACGTCGACGACCCACTCGTCGTCCTCCGGCGCCGCGCCGGCGGCCGTCTGCGAGACGGTCACGCCCGCGTTGTTGAAGACGAGCCCGATCGGCGCCGGCGCCCACTCGTGCACGGCCGCCGCGAACGCCATCTGCGCGCCGCGGTCGCGCACGTCGAGCTTGCGCAGGAAGACGGGCCCGTCGAGCGTCGCGGCCGTCTCCTGGAGGTTCTCCTCGTTCCAGTCGCACAGGGCGAGCGGGCAGCCGTGGCGGCCGAGCCGCTGCGCCATCGCGCGCCCTATGCCGGAGCCGGCGCCGGTGATGACAGCCGTGCGGCCGCTGACGGTCGTTCCCTCGGGCATCCGGCGCGGGATCGTATAGACGTCGCCGTACCGTGGCGCCGGGCGCCACGCGCGCTCAGCCGGTTATCGACGAGGCGCCGCCGCCTTCGCTGGGCGGCTGCGCGCCGGCAGGCTTCGCCGGGATCACGCCGAGCAGCACGACGTCGAAGAACATCGGGTTGTCGCGGATCTTCGGGTCGGGGTTGGTCGTGAAGCCGAGCGCCGGCGGGATGGTCAGCTGGCGGCGGCCACCGACGCGCATGCCGGGGATGCCCTGTGCCCAGCCGTCGATCACGACGCCTCTTTCGATCGGCGTTTCGTACGGCTTCTTCTTGCCCCACGAGTCGTCGAGCTTCTTCCCGGTGGCGTAGTTGACCGCTATGAATTCGAACAGCCCGGTGTCGCCTGCGTGCAGCTCTGCGCCGGTGCCCTTCTTGACGTCCTTGACCACGAGCGTTTCGATCTTCGCGCCCGGGTGGGCGCCGGGGCTCGTGGGCCGCGCGTAGGTGTTCTTGATCGATCCCGGCGTCGTGGTCGTCTCGGCCGGCGTGGTCGCGGTCGTTCTGTCCGCGTGCGCGGCGGTTCTCGTCGTCGACGAGTCCGACCCGCTGCCGCAGCCGGCGAGCATCAGCGCGGCTGCGACGAGGCAGCCCAGCATCAGGCGCAACATCTGACGAATCCCCCATTCCCCCGAACGGACGTGTAGCCCGCCGAACCTACCTGAGCGCGGTGAGGCGGTGCGCCGGTCAGCCGTTGGCGCCGGGCTCCCAGAGCGGCTCCTCGCCGCCGTTCGCGCCGCGGCTGAGGATGAACAGCAGGTCCGAGAGGCGGTTGAGGTAGCGCACGACCTCCACGCCCAGCTCGTCCTCGCCGCAGACGAGCGCCGCGCGCTCGGCGCGCCGGCAGACGGTGCGGCAGACGTGCAGCTGCGCGGCGGCCGGCGTCCCGCCCGGGATCACGAACGACTTCAGCGGCGCGAGCGTCGCGTTGACCTCGTCGCAGCGCGCCTCCAGCCACGTCGTCTGCTCGGGCGTCACGCGCAGGCGCGTGCGGTCGCCGCCGTGGGGGACCGCGATGTCCGCGCCGAGGTCGAAGAGGTCGTTCTGGACATGGCGCAGCCAGCCGGCGTAGGCCTCCGGCAGGCCGCCCGTCGCCAGCGCGACGCCGAGCTGCGCGTTCAGCTCGTCGACGGTTCCGTAGGCCTCGATCCGCGGGTGCGTCTTGGGCACGCGGCTCATGTCGCCGAGGTGCGTCTCGCCCGCGTCGCCGAGGCGCGTGTAGATGCGCGTGAGGTTCACCGTCATGGACGCCAGTCTAAAGGGCGATCCGTCGGCCCAGGCGCTACGATCCGCGCGTTCAAGGTCGGTGGTGATGGGAAGTCCGGTGAGAATCCGGCGTGGACCCGCCACTGTGATCGGGGAAGTCCGTCGCTTGCGCGCACGACGCGCAGCCACTGGGGGCGACAAGCCGCCCGGGAAGGCGCGAGGGATAGGCCCGAGAGCCAGGAGACCGAGCCTCCGACCGCTCACGCATACGCCCTCGCGGAAAGGGGTGGCTCAATGTCTCGCAGACTCATCGGCTCCATCGTCGGAGCTCTCGTCGTGGCAGGCGCCGTGGCGCCGATCGCCCAGGCCGGCACGCCGGCCAAGGTGCAGGTGCGCGTGGAGGCGCCGGGCAAGACGCTCGTCGCGACGACGCTCACGACGACGCGCGCGAAGGTCGTCAAGGACGGCGACGCCGCACATTCCTGCACCGGCACGAGCGCTGCCGGAGCGCTGGAGCAGGCGACCGCCGGGAAGTGGACGGCATCCTGGTTCGACGGGCTCGGCTACGCCGTCGACTCGATCGGCGGCGTCAAGGCGCCGGCGGACTTCAGCGCCTTCTGGACGCTGTGGGTCGACGGCAGGTCCTCGCTCACGGGCGTCTGCGACACCGAGCTGAAGGCCGGCGACGAGGTGCTCGAGTTCCTCTGCACCTCGACCCCCGACTTCTCCTCCTGCACGAACCTGCCGCTCGCGCTGGTGCCCGGCAAGGTCTACGCCGGCAAGGTCACCGTGAAGGTCGTGCGCCTCAAGGGCGACGGCACGAGCGAAGCGGTCGCGCTCGCGACCGTGCGCGGCGGTGCGAAGATCGTCACGACCGACGCCGACGGCCGCGCGACGGTCGCGCTCGACGCGCCCGGCGGCACGCTGCGCGCGAGTCACTCCGGCGATGTCGCCTCCGCGCCGCTCAGCTGCGTGCTCGGCGACGGCGGCGGCTCCTGCGGCACGAGCGACAAGCTCGCTCCCGCGCTCGCGCTGCACGGCATCCGCCACGGCGAGGTCTTCGCGGCCGCCGACGCGCCGCGCACGCTGCGGGGCGCCGCCCGCGACGCGGGCGGTCTGGCGGACGTCTCGCTGCGCCTCACGCGCCGCGCCGCCGACGGCTCGTGCACCGCGTTCGACGGCAAGCGCGGCGCGTTCCGGCCGTGCGCCGGCAAGCGTGCGCCGCTCGTCGAGGTCGGGGACGGCGCGAAGTGGTCCTATCTGCTGCCGGCGAAGCTCGCCGCGGGGCGCTACGGGCTGCTCGTCGTCGCGACCGACAAGGCGGGAAACCGCACCCGCACGAAGGTCCAGTTCGCCGTGGAGGCCGCCGGGTGAGCACCCGGCTGCTCGCGTTCGCGCTCGCGTCCCTGCTCGCGGCCGGCCTCGCCGGCTGCGGGCTGGGGGCGGGCGCGCGCAGCACCGATGCGCGCGTGCTCGTCACGCGCGACTTCGGCGGCCACGAGCTGGGCGGCAAGCTGCTCCAGCAGCTGCCCAGCTCCGACACCGTGATGCGCCTGCTGCAGCGCGAGTTCGAGGTCAAGACGCGCTTCGGCGGCGGCTTCGTGCAGTCGATCGACGGGCTCGCGGGGGGCCGCGAGCACGGCGACCCGGTCGACTGGTTCTTCTACGTCAACGGGATCGAGAGCGACAAGGGCGCGACCGACGTCCAGCTGCACGGCGGCGACCGCGTCTGGTGGGATCGCCACGACTGGAAGGCGAGCGCGCACGTGCCGGCCGTCGTCGGCTCCTACCCCGAACCGTTCCTGCACGGCTCGAACGGCAGGCGCTACCCGGTCGTGCTCGAGTGCGTGGGGCCGGTCGAGGCCTCGTGCACCACGGTCAGCGAGCGGCTGACGGCCGACGGCGTGCGCGTCGCGCGCCAGGCGCCCGGCACCGGCACGGGCATCGAGACGATGCGCGTGCTCGTCGGCACGTGGGCGCAGCTGCAGGGCGATCCGGCGCTGGAGCAGCTCGCGCGCGGCCCGTCCGTGAGCGGCGTCTACGCGCGTTTCGAGGACGGCGGCAGCGCGCTCGCGCTGCTCGACCCGCACGGCGACGCGGCGCGCACGCTGCACGCGGGCGCGGGGCTCGTGCTCGCGACCCGCTTCGAGGAGCAGGCGCCGACGTGGGCGATCACCGGCACCGACGTCGACGGCGTGGCAGCCGCCGCGCACGCGCTCGGCGAGCAGCGGCTGCGCGCGCACTTCGCGCTGGCGATCGAGGGCGGCGACGACGTCGCGGTGCCCGTGGTGCGCTGATGGGCTACCGCCGCCGTGCGAGCCCGCTCCACGCCGCGCGCGCCGCGGCCGGGTGCGCGCTGTGCGCGGCGCTGGGCGCTGCGGCGCTGCTGTTCGACCATCCGCTCGTGCTCGCCGCACTCGTGCTCGCGACGTTCGCGACCGGCGTCGCGGCGGGCGTCGGACGCGAGCTGCGCCGCGCCTTGCTGCTCGCGCTGCCGTTCGCCCTGATCGTCACCGCGATCAACCCGTTCGTCTCCCACCAGGGCTTGACGGTGATCGCCCGCTTCGGCGAGCTGCCGCCGTTCGGGCGCCTCGACGTGACGCTGGAGGCGCTCGTCTACGGCGGCGTGCTGGGGCTGCGCACGCTCGTGCTGATCCTCTGCGGCGCGCTCTACACGGCGGCGGTCGATCCCGACGAGGTGCTGAGGCTGTTCCGCCGCGTCTCGTTCCGCTCGGCGCTGACGGCGACGCTCGCGACGCGGATGGTGCCGGTGCTCGCGCGCGACGGCCGCCGCATGGCCGAGGCGCAGCGCTGCCGGCCCGGGCCGCCGCCCTCGCAGCTGGCGCTCGTGCGCGCCGTCGCCGGCGGCGCGCTGGACCGCGCGATGGACGTCGCCTCCGCGCTGGAGGTGCGCGGCTACGGCAGCGCCCGTCGCCCGCCGCGCGTGCACACCCGCTGGTCGCGCCACGACCGCGCGTTCGCCGCCGCCGCCGCCGCGATTGCGCTGCTGGCGCTGCTGACCCGCGTGCTCGGCCTCGCCCGCTTCGAGACGTATCCGCTGCTGCACGGCGCGTGGGGCGCCGGCGTGTGGGCCCTGGCCGCGGCGATCGTCGTGCTGCCGCTGCTGCCGTTCCTCGACCGCAAGGGGATCGGGCGATGAGCGTGCTCGCGATCGAGCGCCTCACCTACACCTACCCGGGCGCCGCCGCCCCGGCGCTGCGCGACGTCACGCTGCACGTGGAGGAGGGCGAGCTGATCGTGCTCGCCGGCCGCTCGGGCGGCGGCAAGTCGACGCTGCTGCGGCTGGCCTCGGGGCTCGTCCCGCACGTGCACGGCGGCGACGTCGTCGGCGCTGCCAGCGTGGCCGGGATGGACGTGCGGACGCACGGGCCCGGCGAGCTGGCGGCGGTCGTCGGCTCGCTGTTCCAGGATCCCGAGACGCAGGTCGTGATGGGGACCGTCCGCAACGAGCTGGCGTTCGGCCTGGAGAATCGCGGCGAGTCGGCGGCCGCGGTCGCGCGTGGGGTGGAGGAGACGGCGCTCGCGCTCGGCATCGCGCACCTGCTCGACCGCACGACCGACGCGCTCTCGGGCGGCGAGCTGCAGCGCGTCGCGCTCGCCGCCGCGCTCGCCGGGCGCCCGCAGCTCGTGCTGCTGGACGAGCCGACCTCGCAGCTGGACCCGGTCGCCGGCGACGAGCTGCTCGGTCTGCTGCGGCGCCTGAACGAGGAGTGGGGGACGACGATCGTGCTCGCCGAGCACCGCCTCGAGCGCTGCCTCGCCGCCGCCGACCGCGTCGTCGCGCTCGCCGGCGGCGCCGTCGTCTGCGATGCCCCGCCCCGCGACTTCCTCGCCTGGGCCGCCGACGCCGCCCCCGCCTTGGAGACCCCCGGAGCCCGCCTGATCGCCCGCGCCGGCCTGCACCCGCCGCCCGCCGGCGTCAAGGAGGCCCGCGCGACGCTGCGCGCCGCGGGCGTGCTGGAGTCCCACGAGGATCCGTGGAACCCTGCATACCCCAGCGGTACGCAGGGTTCCACAGTTCGTCCGGCCCTCACGCTCAAGGACGTCTGGCACGAGCCGCGCAACGCGCCCTCGATCCTGCGGGGGGTGGACCTCACGCTCGCGCCCGGCGAGCGCGTCGCGCTGATGGGCCGCAACGGGGCCGGCAAGTCGACGCTCCTGCGCCACGCCGCGGGCCTCCTGCACGCGACGCGCGGGAAGGTGGAGTCCGCCGGCCGCGTCGCGCTCCTGCTTCAGAACCCCAACGACTACCTCGTGCACGAGCACGTCAGGGACGAGGCCTCCCTGGCGGCGCTCGCCGCCGCCGGGCTGAGCGAGCACGCCGAGCGCCATCCCCGCGACCTCTCCGGCGGAGAGCGCCAACGGCTCGCGCTCGCGATCGTGCTCGGGGACGCGCCCGACGCGCCCGCGGTGCTGTGCCTCGACGAGCCCACGCGCGGCATGGACCGCGCGCACAAGGCCGACCTCGCCGTCCTGCTCGCGCGGCTGGCGGCGAGCGGCACGGCGCTGCTCGTCGCCACGCACGACCCCGAGTTCGCTGCCGCCGTCGCCGATCGCGTCGTGCTGCTCGGCGACGGACGCCCGATCGCCGACGGGCCCGCCGCCGAGGTGCTGACGGGCGGCTGGTACTTCGCGACCGAGACGGCGCGCATCCTCGGCGGCGCCGGCGGCGCGCTCGACCCCGACAGCGGCGCCGCGCTCGTGCGCGCGCGCCTCGACCGCGTCCACACCCCGGAGGTCCACAGATGAGCTGGCAAGTCGCCTCGTTCCTGCTGCTCATCGCGGCGCTCGCCGGCGGTTTCGCCTGGTACGAGCGCTCGCACCCCTCGGCGCGCGTGCTCGCGCTCGTCGGCACGCTGGCGGCGCTCGCGGTGCTGGGGCGGATCGCCTTCGCGCCGGTCCCCAACGTCAAGCCGACGACCGACCTCGTGCTGCTGTCCGGCTATGTCTTCGGCGGCGCGCCGGGCTTCGCGGTCGGCGCGGTCGCGGCGCTCGCGTCGAACTTCTTCTTCACGCAGGGTCCGTGGACGCCCTGGCAGATGCTCGCGTGGGGGCTCGTCGGCATCGTCGGCGCGCTGCTCGGCCGCGCGAGCGGCGGGCGGCTTGGACGCGTTCCACTCGCCGCGGCCTGCGGCCTCTCGGGGCTCGCGTTCGGCGCGATCGTCAACTTCGGCAGCGTCGTGACGTTCGGCGGCGGCGAGCTGGGGCGGCGCTTCCTCGCCTACCAGGGGACCTCGCTGCCATGGGACATCGCGCACGCCGCGGGCAACGTCGCCTTCTTCCTGCTGTTCGGCCCCGCGCTCGTACGCACGCTGCGGCGCTTCCGCACGCGCCTCGTGTTCACCTGGCGCCCGCATCCGGCGAGCCTCGCAGCGCTGGCCGCGCTGCTGCTCGCCACCGCCGCGCTCCAGCCCGCCGGCGCCCGCGCCGCCTCGCCGGCCAGCTACCTCGCACGCCAGCAGAACGCCGACGGCGGCTTCCCGACGACGCCCGGCCGCGCCTCGAGCAGCCTCGCGAGCGGCTGGACGCTGATGGGGCTGGCGGCGCAGGGCCGCGACGCCGCGCAGGTGCGCCGTGCCGGCCACAGCGCGGTCGACTACCTGCGCGCGCACGGCGGCGCGCTCACGCGCAACGGCAGCGCGACCGGCATCGGCGACCTCGAGCGCACGATCCTCGCGCTGCGCGCAGCCGGGGTGGATCCGCGCGCGTTCGCCGGCCACGACCTCGTCGCCGCGCTCGCCGGCCACGTCTCCGCGAGCGGAGCGGTGCTCGGCCAGGCGAACCTGACGGCGTTCGCGATCCTCGCGCTACGCGCCGGCGGCGTCGCGCGCGATGCGCCGGCGCTGCGACGCGCGAGCGCCTGGCTCGCCGCCCAGCAGAACGCGGACGGCGGCTTTGGCTTCCTCGGGCGCGGCTTCGCCAGCGACGTCGACGACACCGGCGCGGTGCTGCAGGCGCTCGCGACGCTCGGCGGGCGCGCGACCGTCGTGCGCCGCGCCGTCGCATACGTGCGCGGCACGCAGAACGCCGACGGCGGCCTGCCGCAGCAGCGCGGCGGCAGCTCCAACGCGCAGTCCACGGCGTGGGCGATCCAGGGACTCGTCGCCGCGGGCGCGAAGCTCGACGGCCTGCATCGCGGCGGCGCCGTCTCGCCGCTCGCCTACCTGCGCTCGCTCGTGCAGCCCGACGGCGCCGTGCGCTATTCGCGCACCAGCGGCCAGACGCCGGTGTGGGTCACGGCCACCGCCGCGCTCGGGCTCGCGCGCCGCCCGCTCCCGGTGGCACCTTTCCGTGCGGGCGGCAGGTAGGGTTCCCGCGCTCATGCGAATTGGAATCCCCAAGGAGACCGTTGAAGGCGAGCGTCGCGTCGCGCTCGTTCCCGAGGTCGTCAAGAAGCTGACGGGCTCCGGGCTCGACGTCGTCGTCGAGCGCGGAGCGGGTGCGCAGGCCATGATCCCGGACGCACAGTTCGAGGAGGCCGGCGCCACGCTCACCGACGACGCTGCCACCGTCTGGCAGAGCGATGTGGTCGCGAAGGTCGCGCCGCCCTCCGCGGAGGAGATGGTCCGTCTCGGCAAGGACAGCGTGCTGATCGGCTTCCTGGCGCCGCTCACCAACGCGGAGGGCGTCCGCGCCCTCGCAGCGTCGGGTGCGACGGCGTTCGCGCTGGAGGCCGTGCCGCGCATCTCGCGCGCGCAGTCGATGGACGCGCTCTCCTCGCAGAGCAACATCGCCGGCTACCGCGCCGCGCTGATCGGCGCACAGGAGATGGGCCGCTTCTACCCGATGCTGATGACCGCCGCGGGCACGATCCGCCCGGCGACGGTGCTCGTGCTGGGCGCCGGCGTCGCCGGCCTGCAGGCGATCGCGACGGCCCGCCGGCTCGGTGCGGTCGTGCAGGGCTTCGACGTGCGCGCCGCCGTCAAGGAGCAGGTCGAGTCGCTCGGGGCGAAGTTCCTCGAGTTCGATCTCGGCGGCGACCTCGAGGGCGCGGGCGGCTACGCGAAGGAGCTGACGCCCGAGCAGATCGCGCGCCAGCAGGAGCTGATGGCGGAGGCGATCGGCAAGTGCGACGTCGTCATCACGACCGCGCTCGTGCCGGGCCGCCGCGCGCCGATCCTCGTCACCGAGGATGCGGTCAAGCGCATGAAGCCCGGCTCCGTGATCGTCGACCTCGCAGGCGAGGCGGGCGGCAACTGCGAGCTGACCGAGCCGGGGGAGACGGTGGTGCGCCACGACGTCAAGATCGTCGCCCCGTTGAACGTGCCGAGCACGATGGCGGAGCACGCCTCGCAGCTCTACGCGCGCAACATCGAGGCGTTGCTGGGCCTCATGGTCAAGGAGGGCGCGCTCGCGCTCGACTTCGACGACGAGGTGATCGCCGGGGCCTGCGTCACGCGCGGCGGCGAGATCGTCCACGAGGGTGCCAAGGCTGCGGCCGGGCAACCCGCCTGACCTGAGGGATCGACATGGATCTGGTGACTGAGATCGGGATCCTCGTGCTCGGCGCGTTCGTCGGCTTCGAGGTCATCTCGAAAGTGCCCAACACGCTGCACACGCCGCTGATGTCCGGCACGAACGCGATCCACGGGATCGTGCTGCTCGGCGGCCTGCTGACGCTGTCCGAGGCGGTCGGCACGCACGACCTGCTCGGCAAGGTGATCCTCGTGATCGCGATCGCCTTCGGGACGATCAACATCATCGGCGGCTTCCTCGTGACCGACCGCATGCTCGGCATGTTCAAGCGCAAGCCGGCCCCGCCGAAGCAGGACGAGGAGGGCTCGGCATGAACGTGCTGGCCACGTCGTTCCTGCAGGACCACGACTTCATCAGCGCGCTCTACATCCTCGCGGTGATCCTCTTCATCATCGGCCTGCGCGGGCTGGCGGGGCCGAACACGGCCGTGCAGGGCAACAAGATCGCGGCCGTCGGCATGCTGATCGCGTTCGTCGCGACGCTGCTGCAGAAGGGCATCGTGCCGGACGGGCAGACGGCGGTCCTGATCGCCGTCGGCGTCGGCATCGGCACCGCCGTCGGCATCCCCTCGGCGCGCAGCGTGAAGATGACGCAGATCCCGCAGATGGTCGCGCTCTTCAACGGCGTCGGCGGCGGCGCGGTCGCGCTGATCGCGTGGGCCGAGTACCGCCGCCACTTCCCCGGCGCGGACGGCTTCTGGACGCTGAAGGTCGAGATCCCGTCGCTGTTCGCGGCGATCATCGGCTCGATCTCCTTCTGGGGCTCGAACATCGCCTTCGCGAAGCTGCAGGAGATCCTGCCGGGCCGGCCGATCAAGCTGCCGGGTCAGCAGGTCCTCAACATGCTGCTCGCGGGCGTCGCCGTCGGCTCGGCGATCGCGCTGGCCTCCGGCGTGCACTCCGAGGCGCTGTTCGTGCTCGGGATCCTCGTCGTCGGCGCGCTGCTGGGCAACATGGTCGTGCTGCCGATCGGCGGCGCCGACATGCCGGTCGTGATCTCGCTGCTGAACGCCTTCACCGGCCTCTCGGCGGCCGCCACCGGCATCGCGCTCGACAACTTCGCGCTGATCGTCGCCGGGATCATCGTCGGCGCCTCCGGCTCGATCCTGACGAACCTGATGGCGGTCGCGATGAACCGCTCGGTGCCGTCCATCATCGCCGGCGGCTTCGGCGGCGGCGGTGGCGCGCCGGCGGGCGCCGCGGGCGACGTCGACCGCGGGCCGGTGCGCTCGACCTCCGCGCAGGACGTCGCGATCCAGCTCGCGTTCGCGCGCCAGGTCGTGGTCGTGCCGGGCTACGGCATGGCCGTCGCGCAGGCGCAGCACGCGGTGCGCGAGATGGCGCTGGCGCTGGAGAAGAAGGGCGTCGAGGTCAAGTATGCGATCCACCCGGTCGCGGGCCGCATGCCGGGCCACATGAACGTCCTGCTGGCGGAGGCCGACGTGCCCTACGACCAGCTCAAGGAGATGGACGACATCAACCCGGAGTTCGGGCGCACCGACGTCTCCCTGATCATCGGCGCCAACGACGTCACGAACCCGGCGGCGAACGACGACCCCAGCTCGCCGATCTACGGCATGCCGATCCTCGAGGTCGACAAGTCGCAGAGCGTGATCGTGCTCAAGCGCTCGATGAGCTCGGGTTTCGCGGGCATCGACAACCCGCTCTTCTACGACCCGAAGACGGCGATGCTGTTCGGCGACGCGAAGGCGTCCGTCAGCGACATCACGTCTGAGCTCGGCTCCCTCTGAGTCGCTGAGCGCCTGGACAGGCGATGGCCCCAAATGGGGTCGTCGCCCCATCGCTGACGATTGAACGTCAGCGTTCTTACCAATCGACTTTCCTTGTATGCGGCCCCTGTGCGAGCGTCCAACACGCATCGGGGCAAGCAGGCGACGAGCCGACGAGGGGGACGCGGATCGTCTGCAGGGGAGCTGAACGCGCCGCGATCAGTCGGGAAGTCGAGGGGGAAGGTGAGCGGGGCCGCGGAGGCCGGCCCCGCATCGCCCCCCTCTCGGCCGTGAGGCCGTCGGGCCGAGGGCGTAACTTTCGCGGCGCCCGCCGGTTCATGCACGAGATGTCGAACCCGGCGCCGTCCGCCATGCCCCGTCTGCGTCTTCGACCCCCGCACCTCTGCGCGCCGCTGCTGCTGGTCGCGCTCGCGCTGTCCGTGGCGCCGGCCCTCGCCGGCACGTATGCGGGCGACGTCGTGGTCGCGCCCAACCCGGGCCTCGGGACGCTCGACGGCCTCGACCTCGCACCCGACGGCACCGGCGCGATGGTCTACACGCAGCAGGACGGCGGCGCCGACCACGTCTTCCTCAGCCGGCTCGTCAACGGCGCCTGGAGCGGACCCGAGCGCATCGACGCCGGCCTCGAAGCGCCTTCGACGCAACCGGCCGTGGCGGCCGGGGACGGTGGGCGCGTGGTCGTCGCGTTCGTCAACGCCGGCAACGTCTACGCCGTCACGCGCGCGAGCGCGAGCACCGGCTACGTGCGCCAGACGCTGTGGAGCGGCGGCGGCGCCGGCAGCCCCGCGGTCGACCTCAGCGTGGGGGGCAAGGAGTACGCCGTCTTCACCGCGCCCGGCGTCGGCGGCGACGACGTGCGCGGCGCCTTCGCCAGGAACGCCGGCAGCTGGAGCCTGATCGGCGCGCCGCTGGACGCCAACCCGGCCGCCGACGCGGGCGCCGGTGCAGGCCGCGCGCGCGTCGCCGCCTCGGCCGACGGCAACGGCGTCGTCGTCTGGGGGGAGAGCGGCCACGTCTACGCACGGCGCGTGCAGGGCACGCATCCGAGCGTCGTGTTCGCCGACGCGAACGACGGTCTCTCGCTCGAGGGCGTCGGCGCGAGCGGCGCCGACTCGCCCGTCGTCAGCGTCCAGGACGACGACAGCTTCGTCGCGATCGCCTTCCGCGCGAGCTTCCCGATCGGCGCTGGCGGCGCCACCACGCGCGTCGTCTACCGGCGCTTGCGCGGCTCGCGCTTCGAAGGTCCCTATCCGGCCGACGCGCTCCCGTTCAACAGCGGCCAGGGGTCGGACGGCCCGCACGTCGCGACGGTCGGCACCGGCCACGGGCTCGTCGTCGCAACCGGCGGGACGACGTACCCCGTCTTCGCATTGCAGTTGCGCACCGACAGCGAGCCCGTCGCCGTCAGCCAGCTCGACGCGGTCCCCTCGACCGCGCCGACGTACGCGGCGGGCGCCGCGGCGACGATCCGCAAGATGCTCGTCGCCTGGCAGTACACGCCGGCCACCGGTGCGCCCGAGCTGCATGCGCGCTACTTCGCCGACGGCGCCTACGCGCCCGAGCAGCTGCTCTCGCGCCCGGAGCTGGGCCCGCTGCTCGCCGCCCGCGGGCTGCTGGTGGCCGCCGACGACAACGGCGACCTCGTCGTCGCCTACGAGCAGGACGTGCCCGGCGGCGGGCCGGCGATCGCGGTCGCGGCGGTCGACCAGCCGCCCGCCTCGTTCTCCAGCAAGCCGCTCGCGGGCTTCCAGCGCACCGATCGTCCCGTGCTCGCATGGACGACGTCGCGCGAGGCGTGGGGGCGCTACTTCAAGGTCGCGATCGACGGCGTCGACGCGGGTGTCACGGGGCAGCGCTCGTTCCGCGTGCGCGCGCCGCTGACGCAGGGCGCGCACACGTGGCAGGTGACCGTGCTGGATCGCCGCGGCCAGCAGTTCGCGGCGCGCCCGCGCAGCCTGCTGATCGACAGCGTGCCCGCGACCGTGAAGGCGCGCCTCAGCGGTGCCCGGCGCGCGGGCGCCGCCGTGCACCTCGCCGTCAGCGCCGACGACGCGGCGCCCTCCTCCGCGGCGGCCGGCGCCACGCCGATCCGCACCTCCGGCGTGAGGGCGATCCTCGTCACGTGGGGAGATCGCACCGCCGCCGAGCAGATCCAGCGCGGCTCCCAGCACGTCTACGCGCATCCCGGCCGCTACCTCGTGAAGGTCGTCGTGACCGACGGCGCGGGCAATCGTGCGACGGTCGTGCAGCACGTGAAGATCGCGAAGCCGAAGCGCAAGCACGGCCGCAAGTGAGCGTCGCCGGCGCCCGCGCCTTCGAGCTGCGCGCCGGCGCACGCACGCTCGCGCTCGGCGGACGCCCGTGGCTGATGGGGATCGTCAACGCCACTCCCGACTCGTTCTCCGACGACGGCAGCCATCCCACGCTCGAGGCGCGCGTCGAGCTGGCCGCGGAGCTGCTCGCGGCCGGCGCCGACCTGATCGACGTCGGTGGCGAGTCCGGCGTCACGAATCGCCCGCCGGTCACGCCCGAGGAGGAGATCGCTCGCGTCGTGCCGCTGGTGCAGCGGCTCGTCGGCGAGCTGGGCGCGGTCGTCTCGGTCGACACCTACAAGCCGGCGGTCGCGGCGGCCGCGATCGCCGCTGGCGCCTGCATCGTCAACGACGTCAGCGGCCTGCGCGACCCGGCGCTCGCCGACGTCTGCGCGCAGTCCGGCGCCGCGCTCGTGCTGATGCACACGCGCGCCGAGCCGAAGCGGAAGCTGCTGGACCCGAGCCTCGACGGCACCGTCGCCGCCGACGTCGTCGCCTTCTTGCAAGAGCGGATGGCGCTCGCGCAGGCGCGCGGCGTCGCACCCGAGCAGCTGATCCTCGACCCCGGGCCGGACTTCGGCAAGACGCCCGCGCAGACGGTCGAGTCGCTGCGCGCGCTCGACGACGTGCATGCGCTCGGGCGCCCGCTGCTGCTCGCGCTCTCGCGCAAGGACTTCATCGGCGCGATCACCGGGCGCGCCCCGCGCGAGCGACTCGCGGGCACGCTCGCGGCGCTCGGTTGGGGCGCCGACGCGGGCGGGCACATCCTGCGCGTGCACGACGTCGCCGCCGCCGCCGACTTCCTCGCCGTGCGCGACGTGCTCGCCGGCCGCCGCGAGCTGGCGTCCGATGTCCGACTCGCGGAGTCGCTGCGCCGCGAGCCGGGGTAGTCTCCGACCCGTGAAGCTTTTCATCGACACCGGCTCGGTCGCAGAGGTCGAGGAGATCGCCGCCTGGGGCGTGCTCTCCGGCGCGACGACGAATCCCTCGCTGCTCGCGAAGGAGAAGGGCGACCCGGGCGCGGCGATCCAGCGCATCTGCGAGCTGATCGACGGCCCGGTCTCGGCCGAGGTCGTCGCCGAAGAGCCGGACGACATGATCAGCGAGGGGCGCGCGCTCGCGGCCCTGCACCACCACGTCGTGGTGAAGGTGCCGTTCGGCCCGGCCGGCCTGAGCGCCGCCCGCACGCTCAGCGACGAGGGCATCACGATCAACATGACGCTCGTCTTCACGGCCAGCCAGGCGCTGCTCGCGGCCGAGGCGGGCGCGACGTTCGTGTCCTGCTTCCTGGGCCGCCTCGACGACGTCTCGATCGACTCCGGCGAGGTGCTGGCGGGGATCGTCGAGGCGCTGCACGCGGGCGAGTCGGAGGCGCAGGTGCTCGCGGCGTCGATTCGCAGCCCGCAGCACGTCGTGCTCGCCGCGCGGCTCGGCTGCGAGGTCGCGACGATCCCGGGCAAGGTCCTGCACCAGATGCTCGTGCACCCGCTGACGACGTCCGGCATCGAGAAGTTCACCGCCGACTGGCAGACGCGCCCCGAGTTCGCCGAATGGCTGCGCGAGCTGGTCGCGGCCGCGCCCGTTCGCTAGGAGGTCCTGGCGAAACCCCTGCGGCGCCCGGGTTTCACCAGACCCTCCACGGCCGCAGCGTCCGCTAGGGTTCTCGCGGCACGGCATCGCCGACCGCTGTCCCAACGCGGTCGGGGCCTACCGATCCATTCCCCAGGAGGAACCATGACCGTACTTCAACGCTCCGCGCTCGCGGACAGTCCGCTCGCCGATCTGCATGAGATCGGCTCCGAGCTCGGCGTCGACGGCTTTCGTCGCCTGCGGCGCGACGACCTGATCGACGCGATTCTCGCGAAGCAGGGCGACAACGGCGCCGCCGCCACCGACGACGGGGACGCCGACGAGGCGCAGCCCGCCAAGCGGCCCGCGCGCCGTCGCGGCGGTCGCCGCCGCGACGCCGACGGCGCCGCCGACGAGGCCCCGGAGCCCGTGCGCGCGGAGGCCGACGAGCCCGCCGACGAGGCGCCGGCGCCCCGTCGCCGCAGCCGCGGCGGACGCGGTCGCGAGGGCCGGGAGGAGCGCGAGGAGCGCCGCGAGCCGACCGCCGCCCGCGAGCCGCGTGAGCCCCGTGAGCCCCGTGAGGCGCGGGAGCCCGCAGCCCGCGAGCCGCGGGAGCCCCGCGAGGCGCGCGAGCCGGCCGCCCGCGAGGAGGAGCGCACCGCCGAGGGCGTCGTCGAACTGCAGCCCAACGGCTCCGCGTTCGTGCGCGTCGCCGGCTCCGGCGGCTCCGACGGCGACATCTACGTCTCGGCCGCGCAGGTGCGCCGCTGCGAGCTCGTCGACGGCGACCGCGTCGCCGGCCCGGTGCGCCCGCCGCGTCGCTCCGAGCGCTACGCCTCGCTGGTGAGGATCGAAAGCGTCAACGGCACCGCCGCCGACCAGGCCGGCGAGGCCGTGCGCTTCGACGAGCTGGCCGCCGCGTTCCCGAGCGAGCGCTTCGCGTTCGACGCCGAGGACCCGACGCTGAAGGCGATCGAGTGGCTGACCCCGATCGGGCGCGGCTCGCGCGTGACGCTCGCCGGCGCCGCCCGCTCCGGCAAGAGCGAGGCGCTGCGTCGGCTCGCCGAGGCGCTCTCCGCGCTCGACGGGCTCGAGCTCGCCGTCGTGCTCGCCGGCGTGCGCCCGGAGGAGATCTCCGAGTGGGCGCAGAGCCCGCTCCAACCGGTCGCCTCGCTGAGCTTCGCGGCGACGCACGAGGCGCAGGCGCAGGCGGTCGAGCGCGCGCTCGACAACGGCAAGCGCGTCGCGGCGCGCGGCGGCGACGCCGTCGTGCTGATCGACAGCCTCGACGGGCTCCCGCCGCTGGCGGCCCGCCGCGCGATCGCCGCGGCGCGCAACCTCTCCGAGCACGGCTCGCTGACGGTGATCGCGACCGCGAGCGCGCCGCTGGGAGGCGAGACGACCGTCGTCGCGCTCGACGCCGAGCACGCCGGCGCCGGTCGCTTCCCCGCGATCGACCTGCTCGCGAGCGGGACGCTCAGGCCGGAGCTGCTCGTCGGCGAGGCCGGCGCGGCCGCGATCGCCGAGGCCCGCGCCGAAGCTGCGGAGTGAGCCAAAGCGGCGCCCGCCGCGGTCGTTAGCTAACGGGGCAGATACGCGACCCGATCCCACGAGGGCTCGGGCGCGAGCTCGATCGGCTCGTTGTCGCGATCGGGCTGGACGTACGCGAAGGTGTGGGTGAGCTCGTCGAAGGCGACGTCGAGCTCGCCCTCCTTCACGCGCTGGTCGAGCCAGGCGCTGCGGAAGATCAGCCGCCGCAGCCAGTGCACGAGCGAGCGCTCGGAGGGGCCGACCAGTTCCGGCCAGCAGTCGTTGACGTGCTCGCCGAGCGCGGAGGCCGGGTCCGTCACCTCGCCGTTGACGACGAGGTTCACGAGGTCCTCGGCCTCTTCGAGCTCCAGCCGTCCGCCGACGAAGCCGAGCTTGCGAGCGGCCTGCTCGCAGCGCTCGCCGAAGTCACGCTCGTTGAACGTGAAGCGAAGCTCGCCGTACTCGAGCACGAAGTCGTCGCCCGAACTGTAGTTTCCGCGTTGGCTGATCATTGAGAGGTGGTCCCGGTCCGTGGGCGTCGGCATCATATGCCGGCCTCCTGCAATTCCGGATGGGTTGCACGCGAAGTTGCAACGGGCCCCGGGGCGAAGCGCGGGCGTGTCGTGGCTCAAAGCGGCCATGAACGAACCACGTTTCACCATCCTGATCGTCGAGGACGACCGCGCGACGCGCACGTACATCGGCGACAACCTCGCAGCGGACGGATACGAGCCGCTGACCGCCGCCAGCGCCCGCGAGGGCCTGCGCCTGATGGAGTCCTCCTTCCCCGATCTCGCGATCGTGGACCTCGGCCTGCCCGACCGCGACGGCCTCGAGCTGCTTGCCGACGTGCGCGCCGCCGATGGCATCGCGAGCCGCGTCGACCCGACGCTCCCGGTTCTGGTGCTGACCGGCCGCGACGGCGAGCTGCACCGCCTGCGCAGCTTCGAGCGCGGCGCCGACGCCGTCCTGCAGAAGCCGATCTCCTATCCGGAGCTGCGGGCGCACGTCGCGGCGCTGCTGCGCCGCAGCGAGCAGCGCGTGCGCCGCGGGCGCATCCGCGTCGGCGGGCTCGAGCTGGACCCGTCCTCGCGCACCGTGGAGCTGAACGGGCGTGCCGTCAGCCTCTCGCAGAAGGAGTTCGCGCTGCTGCGCACGCTCGCGATGGAGCCGACGCGTGTCTTCGCGAAGGAGGAGCTGCTGCGCAACATCTGGGGCTTTCGCTCGATGGGCTCGACGCGCACGCTGGACTCGCACGCCTGCCGCCTGCGCCAGAAGCTGGCGCGCGACAGCGACCATTTCGTCGTCAACGTCTGGGGCGTCGGCTACCGGCTCGTCGACGGCCCGGTGACGGAGTCATGAGCGCCACCGTCGCCGTCACCGGCTGGCTGACCGCGCTCGTCGTCGCGACCGCGGCCCGGCACGCGCTCGCGCGTCGCATGGAGCTGGTCGAGCGCGCCTGCCACGAACTGCGCGGCCCGTTGACCGCCGCCCGCCTCGCGCTCCACCTGGCCGCGCCGGCTCGCGAGGCGCCGTGCGGCCCGCTGGAGGCGGTCGAGCTGGAGCTGGGCCGTGCGCGGCTGGCGCTCAGCGACCTCGCGGAGGCGCGGCGCGGGCGCCGCACGCCGGATCGCATCGAGACGTTCGAGCTGGTGACCGAGGTCGCGGCCGTCGTGTTCGCTCGCGCGCCGAGCGTGCGCGCGAGCGGTCGCCGTCTCGAGCTCGAGCGGCCCGCCACGCCGGTGCTGGTGCGCGGCGACCGCCTGCGCTGCGCGCAGGCGGTCGGCAACCTGATCGCGAACGCGCTCGAGCACGGCGCGGGGGAGGTGCTGGTGCGCGTGCGCGCCGGCCTCCACACCGTGCGGGTCGAGGTGCTGGACGAGGGGCCGGGCCTGCCCGCTCCGGTCGCGCTGCTCGTGGCCCGCCCGCGTGCCGATCGCGGTCGCGGCCTTGCGATCGCCGCCGACGTCGCCGCGCGGCACGGCGGCCGGCTCGCGGCCGCGCCCAGCGAGCGCGGCGCGCGGCTCGTGCTCGAACTGCCGACTGCGCCGCGCCCGGCATGAGCCGTCGTCGCCGCGCGCTGCTGCTGCTGGGCCTGGCCGCCCTGCTCGGCGCGCTCGCGGCGAGCAGCGTGCGGCGGCGGGAGGCGGCGCTCGAGCGCGCGCTCGGGCCGCGCACGCCCGTGCTCGTCACGCGCACGCCGATCGCGGCGGGCGCCCCGCTCGCGCGCGCCCGCCCGCTGCTGTGGTCGCTGCCGCGCCGCTACGCGCCGCCGGACGCGGTCGCGAGTGCGACGCGGCTCGACGGGGCACGGGTGGCCGTCGCGCTGCCGGCGGGCTCCTACGTGACCGCGGCCGTGCTGCGCCAGGCCGGGCTCGCGGACGTGGACGCGCTCGCGCCGGGCGAGCGCGTCGCCGACGTCGTCGCGCATGCCGATCCGGCGGCGGTGCTGCCGGGCGTCCACGTCGACGTGCTCGTCACGCGCGAGCCGAGCGGCGTGCACGCGGGCAGCACCGAGCTCGCGCTGGAGGACGCGGAGGTGCTCGCCGCGACGCCGCTGGCGAGCGCGCCGGGGGAGGAGGCGGCGGGCCCGCGCGTGCGCGCCTCGCTGCGCGTGGGGGTCCGCGACGCGGTCTATCTGGCGGCCGCCCAGAGCTTCGCGCGCGACGTGCGGCTGCTCGTCCGCGCCCCCGGCGAGCGCCCGCGCGGACGGGCCGGGCTGGCCGTCGGCGAGCGGCTGCGCTGACGATTCTGCAACGTCAGCGCTCAAGTGATCTGGTCGAGCGGCCGATCCATGGCACGAAGACATGTCCCGACGCTTGCTCTTGTCCGCGATCGCCACGATCGCCTGTTTGCTCGCTCCGGCCGCTGTGGCCGCGGGCGCGAGCAGCTCCACGCTGCCCACGATCAAGCAGGTCAAGCCGCTGCAGGCGAAGATTGGCGACAAGCTGACGATCGTCGGCACCCACTTCCTGCCCGGCAAGCAGCGCAACACGGTCGTGTTCCTGCGCGACGGCGCGCCGGCCGTCTTCCTGCGCGCCGAGAAGGCGACGAAGACGCAGCTCACGATCACGCTCACGAGCAAGCTCGGCAAGTTCCTCGTCAAGAGCAACACGGGCGCCGCGGGCGCGACGCGCTTCCGCCTGCGCGTGCTCGCCAAGCGCTTCGGCGCGAGCTTCACGCCGCTCAAGCAGTCGCCCACGATCTCGCCCGGCGGCTCCGGCGGCTCGAGCGCGCCGGCCTGCACGCAGGACACGGCGAAGGCCGCCCCGAACGCGGACGCCGACAAGGACGGGCTCGCGAACTCGCTGGAGCTGAAGCTCAAGACCGACCCGTGCAACAGCGACACCGACGGCGACGCGATCCCCGACGGCTACGAGTACGAGTCGGCGCTCGACCTCAACCTGCGCGCGCTCCCGTACCCGGGCAAGCGCCCCTACCCGAACGCGCTCGACCCCAGCGACGCGGGCACCGACTACGACGGCGACGGCCTCACGCTCTCCGACGAGCACGCCGCCTGGGTCGCCTACGGGCACAGCAATCTTCCGCTCAACTACAGCGACGGCACGCAGACCTCGGGCGGCCCCGATCCGGTCACGGCCGAGACCGCCTGGCAGGACATCAACGGCGACGGCTTCCTGACCGACGACGAGAAGGACGTCGACGGCGACGGGCTGACGAACTGGGACGAGGCGCATGGGCGCATGACCCCGGCATGGTGGGTCGCCGCATTCGAGGACGAGCCGCCGTACACGCTCTCGTACCTGCAGACCGACTGGCTCGACCCCGACACCGACGGCGACGGCCTGCCGGACGGCGCCGACGACGTCGACCACGACGGCTGGAGCAATCACGACGAGGTCGTGCGCGGCCCCTACTGGGTCCAGCCCTTCAACCCCTGCCTGCCGGACTGGAAGTCGCGCGCCTGCTCGCTGCACCCGCCGTTCGTCAATCCCTACCCGCCCTTCCGACCGGACGACCCGCGCTCACCGCTCCCGCTCCCGTGGCCTCACTGACGCCCGTCGAGGAGCTGACGAACGCACAGGACGCCGCCGCTCGCTCGGCGGCGTCGGCCGTGAACGCCACCCCCGCGACGCTGGCGCGCCCGCCTGAGCGGGCCTCCGCCGCGCGGCCCTCCCGCTGGGAGGCGCCATCCGCCCACGAATATCGCGCTGAGCTCGCCGTCGGGGTGCCGTTCGCCGCAGCGGCGATCGCGCTTGCGCTGCTCGGCGATTCCGGCCGCGCGCTCGCCACGGTTCCCGCGCTCGGGCTCGTGCTCGCCTACGCGGTGCTCTCGCGCGTGCGCTTTCACGCCGGCGCGGGGCACACCGTCCCGACGCAGCTCGTGTTCGTGCCGATGCTGTTCGTGCTGCCGACGGAGCTGGTGCCGCTGCTCGTGCTGGCCGGCATGGTCGTCGGAAACCTGCCGGATTACGTGCGCGGCGCGCTGCATCCCGGCAGAGCGCTGATGTTGCCGGGCGACGCGTGGCATGCGGTCGGGCCCGCGGCGGTGCTGCTGCTCGCGGGCGCGGTCGAGCCGTCCTGGAGCGGCTGGCCGTGGTATCTGCTCGCGCTCGGCGCGCAGTTCGCCGTCGACCTGACGGTGTACGCCGCCCGCGCGCGGCTGGCGCTCGACATCCCCGGCCGCGACCAGCTGCGCGTGCTGGGGTGGGTCTGGCTCGTCGACGCGCTGCTCGCGCCCGTCGGCCTGGCGGCCGCGTTCGCGACGGTCGGCTACCCCTACGCGTTCGCGCTCGTGCTGCCGCTCGCGCTGCTGCTGAAGCTGTTCGCGCGCGAGCGCAACGAGCGCCTCGACCAGGCGCTCGAGCTGGGTGGCGCCTACCGCGGCATCGCGATGCTGCTCGGCGACCTGCTCGAGGACGCCGACGAGTACACCGGCGGCGATCACACGCGCGGCGTCGTCGCGCTCTCGATCGAGGTCGCCGACGAGCTGGGCCTCGATCCGCACCAGCGCCACAACGTCGAGCTTGCCGCGCTCCTGCACGACATCGGCAAGATCGTGATCCCGACCTCGATCATCAACAAGCCCGGCCCGCTGGACGACGGCGAGTGGGCGCTGATGAGGACGCACACGATCGAGGGTCAGCGGATGCTGGACCGCGTCGGCGGCGTGCTGCGCGAGGTCGGCATGATCGTGCGCGCCTCACACGAGCGCTGGGACGGCCACGGCTATCCCGACGGGCTCGCAGGCGACCGCATCCCGCGCGAGGCGACGGTCGTCTCCGCCTGCGACGCCTTCAACGCGATGACGACCGATCGCTCCTACCGTCGCGCCCGCTCCGTCGCCGAGGCGATCGAGGAGCTGCGCCTGCACGCCGGGCGTCAATTCGCGCCGGACGTCGTCGCGGCCATCGTGCGCGTCGTCGAGCGCAGCACGCCCGACGTGTCGTCGGCCCACGCCAGCGCGCTCAGGTAGAGGTCGCCGAGCGCGATCCCCGGCGCGTGCCGGGCCGCGAGGTCGAGCTCGCCGCGCTCGTAGGCGAGCACGGCCGAGAGCGCCTCGCCCATCGGGCCCTCGCGCTCGACGAGCGCGAGGCGCACCGCGTCGGCGAGCGGCAGCGTGTCGAGCACCTGCGCGAGCGGCGCGTTGGCGATCGCGTCCATCACCGACAGCAGCCCGACCGTGAAGCAGGCGTCGCCGTCGTCGGCCGCGTCCGCGAGCGCCTGTCCGACCAGCTCGCACAGGCGCCCGCGCAGCAGCGCCGTCAGCGTCAGCTCGTGTGGCGTGTCCTGCACGCCCGAAAGCGTGATCAGGGTCGCCCAGCGCTGCACCGCGCGCGTGCCCAGCATCACGATCGCCTCGCGCACCGAGGAGACGCGGCGGGCGAGGTTGAAGTAGGCGGAGTTCAAGTACATCAGCAGGCGGAACGTGAGCCCGACGTCGCGCGTGATCGTCTCCTCGAGCTGCTCGAAGCTCGCGTGCGCGTAGAGCCCGGCGAGCGAGCGCAGCTCGCCGATGCGCGCGCTCGGCGGCGCCTGCCCGGCGACGACGTCCGGCACGCACAGGAAGAAGCCCTGGAAACGGTCGAAGCCGAGGGCGCGGCACTGCTGCAGCCGCGCGGGCGAGTCGACGCCGGCGGCGATCAGCGTCGCGGTCGCCGCGCGGAAGCGCTCGACGCCCTGCTCGATCTGCGCGGGGCTTGCGCCAGCCAGGTCGAGCTTGACGCTCTCGACCAGCGGCATCAGCGCGTAGGGCACCTGCGCCGTCGGGCTGCACGTGAGCGAGATGCGGTAGCGCTGCTCGACGAGCCGCTCCAGCACCGGTCGCAGCGCGGCGTCGGCGGGATCGGGCTCGGGCACCTCCAGCACGACGCGCGCGGGCGGCAGCGCGAACGCGTGGCCCTCCAGCAGGAAGCGGCGCGGCACGTGCACGTAGGCGGGACGGTTGCCCGCGATCGCCTGCACGCCGATCGCGGTGAAGGTCTCGACGATCACGCGCGTCGCCGCGTGCTCGTCGTCGTCGCCGTCGTCGTGCTGCTCGTCGGTGCGCAGCAGCAGGGCATAGCCGGTGACGCGCGTCCAGCGGTCATGGATCGCCTGACGGGCGATCCCGACACCGGTCGGAAGCGGTAGGACGGCGGCGACCTCGGCACTCATCTCCCGTGGTCATCGGCGGGAGGCGCCTGGTCTGAACGGCGGTGTGGGGGCGAATTCCGCGCCACCGGCGCTCTGGAGCCTCGTGGCCGCGCCCCCGGAGAGCCTCGAGCCGCTCGCGGCCGCGCTGCGCGAGCGGCTGCTGAACGACGCCGGGGCGGCCGGCGGCACGCCCGCCGAGCGGATCGCGGCGCTCGTCGCGCGCGAGGCGGGGCTGTTGAGCGCCGCCGAGCGCGACGAGCTGCGGCGGATCGTGACCGAGCGCTCGCTCGGGCTGGGGCGGCTCGAGCCGCTGCTCGCCGACCCGGCCGTCGAGGAGCTGATGGTGAGCGGGCTGCGACCGATCTGGATCGAGCGCGAGGGGCGCATCGAGGCGACCGACGTCGCGTTCGCGTCCGAGCAGGAGCTGCGCCACGCGATCGATCGCATCCTCGCCCCGCTCGGGCGGCGCGTCGACGCGGCGGCGCCGCTGTGCGACGCGCGCCTCGCCGACGGCTCGCGCGTGAACGTCGTGATCCCGCCGCTCGCGCTCGACGGGCCCGCGCTGACGATCCGGCGCTTTCGCAGCGGCGGCCTCAGCCCGGCGGAGCTGGTCGCGTGCGGGACGCTCGACCGCTCGCTGCACGACTTCCTGCGCGCGTGCGTGCGCGCCCGGCTGACGCTGCTCGTCAGCGGCGGCACCGGCTCCGGCAAGACCACGACGTTGGGGGCGCTGTCGAGCTTCATCTCTGCCGGCGAACGGATCGTGACGATCGAGGACGCGGCCGAGCTGCGCCTGCGCCAGCCGCACGTCGTGCGGCTGGAGGCGCGCCCGGCGAGCCTGGAGGGGCGCGGCGAGGTGACGATCCGCGCGCTGGTGCGCAATGCGCTGCGGATGCGCCCGGACCGCATCGTCGTCGGCGAGGTGCGCGGCGGCGAGGCGCTCGACATGCTGAGCGCGATGACGAGCGGCCACGACGGCTCGCTCTCGACCGTGCACGCCGGCTCGCCGGCGGAGGCGCTGCGCCGCATCGAGACGCTCGCGCTGATGGCCGACGTGGCGCTCCCGCACGCGGCGATCCGCACGCTCGTCGCGAGCGCGATCGACCTCGTCGTGCACCAGCGCCGCGAGCGCGACGGGCAGCGCCGGGTCGTCGCGGTCGGCGAGGTCGTGCGCGCGGGGGACGACGTCGCGGTGCGCGAGCTGTACGGGCTGCGCGAGGGGCGGCCGCGCTGGCGCACGCCGTTGCCGGCCTCGTTGGCGGCGCGACTCGCGGTGGAGCGGAGATGACGGGCGCGCCGCTTGCCGCCGCAGCAGCAGCGTTGGGGCTGCTCGCCGCCTGGGAGGGGCTCGCGGCCGTCGAGGCGAGCGCGCTCGCGCCGGCGCTCGGGCGCGCGCTCGCGCCACTCGCGCGCCTGCGCCGCGAAGGGCGCGAGCCCAGCGAGCCGGAGCGCCGCCGCCTCGTGCGCCTGGCGAGCGCGGCCGCGCTCGCGGGCGGTTGGCTGCTCGTGGGGCCGCTCGTGGGCGGACTGCTCGCGCTGTCGGCGCCGACAGCGCTGGCGGCGCTCGTGCGCGAGCGCCGGCGGCGCCATCGCGCCGAGCTGGAGGAGGCCGCGCCGCTGCTCGCCCGCGCGGTCGCGGACGCGCTGAGCGCCGGCCACGCGCCGAGCGGGGCGCTCGCCGAAGCGGCGCATGGGCTGACGGGCGCCGCCGGCGCGGAGCTGCGGGCGCTCGCTGCGGCGCTGGCGCTCGGGACGTCGCTCGACGAGGCGCTCGCGCGGCTCTGCGCGCGCGCCGGCAGCCGTTCCTACGACGTGCTCGCGGCGGCGATCCTGCTGCAGCGCGACGCGGGCGGCGACCTCGCCGGCCTGCTGCGCGAGCTGGCGGCGGCGCAGGAGCAGGCGGCGCGGCTCGCCGGCGACGCACGTGCGGCGACTGCGCAGGCGCGCTTCACGGCGCTCGTCGTGCTGCTGCTGCCGGTCGGCGCCGCGGCGGTCGGGGCGCTTGCCAGCCCCGCGGCGCCGGCGCGGCTGCTGCACGCGCCGCTGGCGGCCTGGCTGGCCGGCTGCGCGCTCGTGCTCCAGGGACTCGCGTTTGCGGCGATCCGGCGGATCGCTCGGGTGCGCCCGTGAGCGGCGCGGTCGTGCTCGCGCTGCTGGCCGGCGCGCTGACCGCGGCGGCGCTCGTCGAGCTGTCCGCGCGCGCCCCGCGCCGGGGGCGGGAGCGGAGTCCGCGCAGGAGCGCCATCGCGCTGCTCGCTGCGCTCGGCCGCCGGCTCGGCGTGCCCGCCGTGCCGGCTGCACTGGACGCTCGTCTGCTCGCCGCCGGTCGTCCGCTCGGGCTGAGCGCCGGCGACGCGATGGCGCTGAAGGGCGGGGCGGCCGCGCTGGGGCTCGCGCTCGCGCCGCTGCCGGCGAGCATGCTGCCGGGCCGGCTCGGGCCGGCGGCGCTGCTCGCGGCGCCGCTTGCCGGCTTCTTCCTCCCGGACCTGCTGCTGCGCCGGCGCACGCGCGAGCGTGGCCGGGCGCTGGAGGCCGAGCTGCCCGAGACGCTCGACCTGCTGCGCGTGACGCTCGCCGCGGGCCTGCCGCTCGATCGCGCGCTGGAGGAGGTCGCGCGCCACGATCGCGGCCTGCTCGCGTGCGAGTGGAGCATGCTCGCGGTCCAGCTGGCGCTCGGCGTCCCGCGCGAGCGCGCGCTCGCGGAGCTGGTCGCGCGTTGCCCATGCGCCGGTGTCGCGACGCTCGCGCAGGCGCTCGAGCGCGCCTTCCGCCACGGCGCGCCGCTCGCCGAGACGTTGCGCGCGCTGGCCGGCGAGGCGCGCGCGGCGCGTGCGCGCCGGTTGGCCGAGCGCGCCGCGAGGGCGGCGCCGCAGATCCAGCTGGTCGTGGCGCTCCTGCTCGTGCCCTCCGTGCTGCTGCTCGTAGCGGCGATGCTGCTGGCGATGGTGCTCCGATGACGGCGCTGCGGAGCGTGGGGAGGTGGTCCTCCGAAGCGGGTGCTACATTGACGCACATGGATGAACGGATCGGTGTGCGCGAGCTGCGGCAGAACCTCAGCAAGTACCTTCAGCGCGTGAAGGAGGGGGAGGCGTTCGCCGTCACGGAGCGAGGGCAGGAGGTTGCGCGCCTCACGCCGACCGAGCGCTACGCGACCCCGCTGGCCGAGCTGATCGCCGAGCGCGGCGCCTCGATCCCGCGCGGCGACCTGCTCGCGCTGCTGGCGACGCCCGGCCCGGTCGCCGGCGGCCCCCGCAGCGAGGACGTGCTCGCCGAGCAGCGGGACGAGCGGCTGTGAGCGGGCTCGCCGCCGTCGGCGCGCTCGCCTATCTCGACACCTCGGCCTACGTGAAGCTGGTGCTGCGCGAGCCCGAGAGCGACGCGCTGGCGGCCGAGCTGGCGCAGTGGCCCGCGCGCATCTCGAGCGTGCTGCTGCGGACGGAGGCGGAGCGCGCCTGCGCGCGCTACGGCGGCTCGCAGTGGGTGCAGCGCGCGCGGGCGGGGCTCGGCGCGCTCGCGCTGCTGCCGCTCGACGAGCAGGTGCTGGGGGCGGCCGGGGCGCTGGCGCCGCCGGCGCTCCGCACGCTCGACGCGCTGCATCTCGCGACCGCGCTCAGCGTCGGCCGCCGCCTCGGCGTGCTGTTCAGCTACGACGAGCGCCTGTGCGCGGCCGCGACTGCGGCCGGCGTGCCCGTCTCGCGCCCCGCATAGATACACGCGCGTCGGACGGACGCGTCCGGAATCTGCAAGGCGCCGCCCAGCCATGCCGGCTGCATGCATTCGTGCGGGTTCGCAGACGAATCGCGCCCACCTCGTCCCACCGCGCAAGCGCCCGTGGCGACGGGAGATTCGATGTCTCAGTGGTGCGAAAAGCTCCCGTGGTGGCGCATCGTGTGAGAAATGGGTTGCAAAGTGGGGAGGAGTGGGTTAGGTTGCTCGCCATCGGACCGGGGTGGCAGGGCTCCTCCCACCCAGCCACCCCGGTTCGCCCTTCTTCTCAACGGCGGCGATCCCCTTGACGTTCCGCGGCACCTTCGACCTCACGCTCGACGCGAAGAACCGGCTCACGGTGCCGACGCGCTACCGCGCGGCCTACGCCGAGGGCGTCGTGCTCGCCGCCGGGCTCGAGGACTGCGTCGCGATCTGGCGGCCCGAGGACTACGACGCCTGGACGGCCGCGACGCTCGCCGGCAAGAGCCCGCTCTCGCCCGAGTTCCGCCAGCTCAAGCGCCACTTCACCGCCAACTCGCATCCGATCGAGCTGGACGGCGCGGGGCGCGTGATGGTCCCCAAGTTCCTGCTCGACTCCGGCAAGCTGAAGAAGGACGTCAGCGTCGTCGGGGCGGGGGAGTGCCTCGAGATCTGGGATCGCGCCGGCTGGGCGACGTACAACGGCGAGGTGCTCGCCAACGTCTCCGAGATCGCCGCCGGCCTCGAGGCCGCGAGCTGATCGCTCCGATGCTCACACTGCTTGACATGGCCTCCATCCACATCCCGGTTCTCGCGGGCGAGCTGATCGAGCTGCTCGATCCGCAGCCTGGCGCCGTCGCGGTCGACTGCACGATCGGCGGCGGCGGGCACGCGCGTCTCGTCGCGGACCGCATCGGCCCCGCCGGCACGCTGATCGGGATCGATCGCGACCCCGTCGCCGAGGAGCAGTTCGCCGAGCTGGCGGCCGAGGTCGCCTGCGCGACGCGCTTCATCCGCGCGGACTTCGCGAGCGGCCTCGCGCAGCTGCGCGAGGAGGGCGTCGCCGTCGACCTGCTGTACCTCGACCTCGGGATGTCCTCGATGCAGGTCGACACGTGGGAGCGCGGCTTCTCCTACGCCTACGACGCGCCGCTCGACATGCGCATGGACCCCGACGCCGAGCTGACGGCCGCCGAGGTCGTCGGCATGTGGGACGAGCGCCGCCTCGCGCGCCTGCTGCGCGAGTACGGCGAGGAGCGCTACGCCGGCCGCATCGCCCGCGCGATCGTCCGCACGCGCGCGCAGCGCGAGATCGCCACGACGCAGGAGCTGGTCGAGGTGATCAAGTCGGCGATCCCGATCCCGGCGCAGTTTGCCGGTGGCCACCCGGCCAAGCGCAGCTTCCAGGCGATCCGCATCGCCGTCAACGAGGAGCTGGAGCAATTGGAGCGCGCGTTGCCGCTCGCATGGGAGCTGCTGGCGCCCGACGGACGGCTGGCGGCGATCTCCTTCCACTCGCTCGAGGATCGGCGCGTCAAGCGCTTCCTCGTCGAGCGTGCGCGCGGCTGCATCTGCCCGCCGGACATGCCCGTCTGCGGTTGCGGGCGCACGCCCGAGGCGGAGCTGCTGAGCCGGCGCGCGATCGCGCCCACGCCCGGAGAGGTCGCGCACAACCCGCGCGCCAAGTCGGCGCACCTGCGCGGTGCGCGCAAGCTCGGAGGTCACGCATGACGCCGCCCGCCGCATCCGCCGCCGCCCGTCGCGCCCCGGCGCAGCGCGCCGCGCCCGCGCCGCGCCCGCAGCGCCGCGTCTCCGGACCGGTCGCGGTCCCGCGGCGCAGGCGCCAGCGGACGCTCGGCGAGCGTGCGCTGCTGTGGGTCCGCGCGCTGCCCGACCACCGGCTGCTGCACCGCCTGATCGGCGGGCGCATCTGGATCGTGCTCGTCGGCACGCTGCTCGTCGGGCTCGTGACGCTGCAGCTCTCGATGCTGAAGCTGAACGCCGGGATCGGCCGGGCCGTCGAGCACAGCAGTCTGCTGGAGCAGCGCAACGCGGTCCTGCGGGCCTCGATCTCCGACCTCTCCGACAGCGCGCGGATCGTCAGCGCCGCGACGCAGATGGGCTTCGTGACGCCGCTGCAGGGCACGCCCCGCTACCGCCCGGTCAAGGCGAGCGACGCGCGCGCGGCGCTGAGCGTGATGCGCGTGCCGGCGCCGGTCGCGCCGGACCCCGTGGTCATGACAGCGGTCGCGACGGATCCCTCCGCCACGAGCGTGCCGTCGACGGATCCGACCGCGGCCGCTGGTACCACCTCGGACGTGACGAGCACGACCGCAACGACGACGACGACGACCACGACGGCGCCGGTCACCACGACCACGCCGCCGGTCACGAGCGACAGCGGCGCCGCGACGAGCGGCACGACGACGCCGTCGAGCGCGAGCACGACGACGACCGCGATGGCTGGCGGGGCGACCGCGCCGACCCAGGGATAGGGTCTTGCCGGGCCTGACCGACCGCCGCATCGGCCTGCTCTTCCTCGTCTTCGTCGCGGCGCTCGGGCTCGCGACGCTGCGCGCCGGCTGGCTCGGCGCGGTGCGCGCGCCGGCGCTCAAGCGCGCGGCCGCCACGCAGCAGGTCCAGACCGTCGCGATGCCCGCTCCGCGCGGGACGATCACCGACCGCAACGGCGCCGTGCTTGCCGTCTCCGAGCCGGCCAGCGACGTCAGCGCGACGCCGTACCTCGTGAAGGGCAAGCTGCGCGCCGCCGGCAAGCTCGCGCCGCTGCTCGGCGCGAGCCCCGACGACGTGCTCGCGAAGCTCTCCCAGCCGGGCGGCTTCGTCTACCTCGCGCGCCGCCTGCCGGCCTCGCGCGCGCAGAAGGTCGCCGCCCTGCACATCGCCGGGATCACGCTCACGCCCAGCTCGCTGCGCGCCTACCCGCGCTCGTGGATGGCTGCGCAG
This sequence comes from uncultured Actinomycetes bacterium, assembly GCA_963746145.1. Classification (GTDB taxonomy): domain Bacteria; phylum Actinomycetota; class Thermoleophilia; order Solirubrobacterales; family Solirubrobacteraceae; genus Conexibacter. Next base: position 2,151,257 of record CAVVAC010000003.1, on the reverse strand, counting down.
GTGCTCGGCTCCGCGAGCGAGCAGTCCGGCGGCGGCTCGGGCCTCGAGTACGGCGAGGACAGGGCGCTGCGCGGCCACGACGGGGTGCGGCGGATCGTCAACGACGCGCTCGGACAGTCGATCTCGATCCAGGACCAGAAGCCGACGGTGCCGGGCAAGGACGTCGAGCTGACGCTCGACTCGGCCCTGCAGCAGAAGGTCGAGTCGGTGCTCGACGGCGTCGGCCAGGTCTACAGGCCGAAGGACGCGACGGCGATCGTGATGAACCCGCAGACGGGCGAGGTGCTCGCGCTCGCGAACTGGCCGCGCGTGAACGCGAACGACCTCGGGGGCGCGCCGGCGTACGCGGCGCAGGACCACGCGGTCGGGTTCACGTACGAGCCGGGCTCGACGTTCAAGGCGTTCACGGTCGCTGGCGCGCTGCAGGACGGGATCGTCAGCCCCTCGACGAAGTTCTTCCTGCCGACCAGCTTCACGCGCCTGGACCGCACGATCCACGACGCCGAGGCGCGCGGTCCCGAGACGCTCTCGGTCGCCGACATCCTCGCCCAGTCGAGCAACATCGGCGCGGTCAAGATCGCGCTCGCACTGCACGCCAGTCGCTTCTCCTGGTGGGTGCGCCAGTTCGGCTTCGGGAAGCCGACGGGCACGCAGCTGCCCGGCGAGGAGCGCGGCATCGTGCCGACGTACGCGCAGTACTCCGGCACCTCGATCATCAACCTGCCGATCGGGCAGGGGCAGTCGGTCACGCCGATGCAGATGATGGCCGCCTACGCCGCGCTCGCCAACGGCGGGATCCTGCGCACGCCGCAGCTGGTGCGCGCGATCGGCGGCGTCCCGCAACGGCCCGATCCCGGCCGCCGCGTGATCTCCGAGCAGACGTCCGAAAGCGTGCGCGACATGCTGCGCGGCGTGCTCGCGGCCGGCGGCACCGCGCACGAGGCGGCCATCCCCGGCTACGACCTCGCGGGCAAGACCGGCACCGCCAACAAGGTCGACCCGCAGACGGGCGAGTACTCCGACACGCGCTACGTCGCCTCGTTCATGGGCTTCGCGCCCGCGAAGCATCCGAAGCTGCTGGTCGGCGTCGTCGTGGACGAGCCGCAGGGCCAGATCTATGGTGGCGCGGTCGCCGCGCCGGCGTTCCAGAAGATCGTCGCGTTCGCGCTGCCGTACTACGGGATCCCGCCGGGCTGACGCCTAGACTCAGGGGCAGATGAGGCTCAGGGACGTGATGGTCGGGGCTGCCGCCGCCTCGCCGTCCGCCGACGTCGAGATCTCGGCGCTCGCCTACGACGATCGCCGGGTTGTGCCCGGGACGCTGTTCTTCTGCGTGCCCGGCTTCGCCCGCGACGGGCACGACTTCGCGCTCGCCGCGATCGCGCGGGGGGCCGCGGCGCTCGTCGTCGAGCGGCCGCTCGGGCTCGGCGTGCCGGAGGTCGTGGTCGACTCGGCGCGCGCTGCGATGGCGCCCGCCGCCGCGCGCTTCCACGGCGACCCGACGGCCGCGCTGGACGTCGTCGGCGTCACCGGCACGAACGGCAAGACGACGACCGCCTTCCTCGTGCGCGGGCTGCTGGAGGCGGCCGGGCGCCAGTGCGGACTGCTCGGCACCGTCACGGCGTTCGTGGGCGGGCAGGAGCGACCCGTGACACGCACGACCGCGGAGGCGATCGAGCTGCAGCGCGACTTCGCCGCGATGCGCGCGGGCGGCGACGTCGCCTGCGCGATCGAGGTCTCCTCGCACGCGCTCGCGCTGCACCGCGCCGACGCGATCCACTTCGCGGCCGCCGTCTTCACGAACCTGACGCAGGATCACCTCGACTTCCACCCGACGATGGAGGAGTACTTCCTCGCCAAGCGGCGGCTGTTCGAGATGGCGCCGGGGGTGTCGGTGATCAACGTCGACGACGCCTACGGGCGGCGCCTGGCGGGCGAGCTGGAGGGTGCGATCACGTTCGCGATCGAGCGTGAGGCGACATACCGCGCGGTCGACGTGGAGACGGGCCTGAGCGGCTCGCGCTTCACCGCGCTGACGTCCGACGGGCCGCTGGCGCTGCGCACGCCGCTGCCCGGGCGCTTCAACGTCCAGAACGTGCTGGCGGCGCTCGCGGTCGTGCGGGCGCTCGGCGTGCCGGCCGAGCAGGTCGCCGAGGCGCTCCCACGCGCGGGCCGCGTGCCCGGCCGCTTCGAGCCGGTCGACGAGGGCCAGGGCTTCGCCGTGCTCGTCGACTACGCCCACACCCCCGACTCGCTGGAGAACGTGCTGAACGCGGCGCGCGAACTGACGCGGGGCCGCGTGCTGTGCGTGTTCGGCTGCGGCGGCGACCGCGACCGCGGCAAGCGGCCGCTGATGGGGGAGATCGCCCAGCGCCTCGTCGACCGCGCGATCGTCACGTCCGACAACCCCCGCTCGGAGGACCCGGAGGCGATCATCGCGGAGGTGCTCGCCGGCGGGCCGCGACTGGAGTGGGAGGTCGACCGGCGCGTGGCGATCGGCGCCGCGATCGCCGCCGCGGCCGACGGCGACGTCGTCGTGATCGCGGGCAAGGGCCACGAGCAGGGACAGGAGTTCGCGGAGGGCTGGAAGGTCCCGTTCGACGACGTCGAAGTCGCGCGCGAGGCGCTGCGCGGCGTGCCGGCGCGGCGATGACGGGCTGGACCGCAGCGCAGGTCGCGCAGGCGGCCGGCGCGCAGCTTGCGGGCGACGCCGACCATGGGCCGGCGCGCGTCACGATCGACTCGCGCCAGGCGGGTCCGGGCGACCTGTTCGTCGGCTTGCCGGGGGAGCACGTCGACGGCGGCGCGTTCGCGGCGCAGGCGCTGGCGGCGGGGGCGTGGGGGGTGCTGGTCGCGCCGGAGCATGGGGCGGCGGGGCCGGGCGTCGTGCTGAGCGCCGAGGACCCGCTCGCGGCCCTGCAGGCGCTCGCGCGCGCCTGGCGCCGCGCGCTCGGCTGCCCGCTGATCGCGATCACCGGATCGACCGGCAAGACCTCGACGAAGGACATCCTCGCCGCGCTGCTCGCGCCGCAGCGGCGCACGTTCACGAGCCGCGGCAACTTCAACACCGAGATCGGGCTGCCGCTGGAGCTGCTGAGCGCGCCCGCCGACACGGAGGCGCTCGTGCTGGAGATGGGGATGCGCGGCCCTGGCCAGATCGCCGAGCTGGCGCAGATCGCCGAGCCCGACGTCGGCGTGATCGTCAACGTCGGCCCCGCGCACCTGGAGAAGCTCGGCTCGCTGGAGGCGATCGCGGCCGCGAAGGCGGAGCTGATCGCGGCCCTGCGCTCCGGCGCCACTGCGGTGCTGCCGGCCGGGGAGCGGCTGCTGGACCCGCATCGCCGCGCCGATCTCGCGACCGTCACGTTCGGCCCCGGCGGCGACGTGACGTTGCTCGCGCAGGCCGGCGAGCGCGTGCGGATCGACGCGCAGGGCGAGACGATCGAGCTGGAGCTCGACTTCCGCCAGGCGCACCTGCGCGGCAACCTGCTCGCCGCGGTCGCGGCCGCGCGGGCGATCGGCGTGCGCCCGCAGGGTCGCGTCGAGGTCGCCTTCTCGGGCCGGCGCGGCGAGCGCCACCGCCTGCGCAACGGGGTGACCGTCATCGACGACTGCTACAACGCCAACCCGATGTCCATGCGCGCGGCCCTCGACGACCTCGCCGCGACCGCCGGCGATGGACGGCGCGTCGCGGTGCTCGGCGACATGCTGGAGCTGGGCGCCGACGAGCGCGCCTACCACGCCGAGATCGGCTCCCACGCGGCCGCGCTGGGCGTCGAGCTGCTCGTCGCCGTCGGGCGGCGCAGCGCCGCCACCGCGGCCGCGTTCGGCGGCCCGCTGCACGCGGTGCCGGACGCCGAGGCCGCCGCCGCGCTCGTGCCGGCGCTCGTGCAGGCCGGCGACACGGTGCTCGTGAAGGCCTCGCGCGGGGTCGGGCTCGAACGCGTCGTGCAGGCGCTCCTCGGCGACGCCGCGGGCGAGGGCTGACGCGATGGGCCGCGTGCTGATCGCGGGGACCGCCTCGCTGCTCATCTGCATCTTCCTCAGCCCGCGCTTCATCGCCTTCATCCGCGCGCGCGAGTTCGGGCAGCACATCCGCGAGGAGGGCCCCGAAGGGCACCACACGAAGGCGGGCACGCCGACGATGGGCGGGATCATCATCTTCACCGCCGTCTCGATCCCGTTCCTGATCCTCACGCACTACGAATGGCAGGCGATCGGCGTCTTCGGCGTCGCGATCGCGTGCGCGCTGATCGGCTTCGTCGACGACTACATGAAGATCGTGCGGCGGCGCTCGCTCGGGCTGCGCGCGCGCACGAAGCTGCTGGCGACGATCGCGATCTCGATCGGGCTGTGGCTGGCCGCGACGAAGGGCGCCGACCTGCCCGAGACGCTGCGGCTGCGGATCGTCGACGCGCAGATCGACCTGGGGATCTTCTACCCCGTCTTCATCTACCTCGTCGTCGCGGGCACGACGTCGGGCGTGAACCTGACCGACGGGCTCGACGGGCTCGCGGCCGGCTGCGCGGCGATCGTGCTGCTCGCCTACGTCGGCATCACGTACGTCACGACGGGCCAGTCGGAGCTGACGCTGCTGGCCGGCTGCCTCGTCGGCGCGTGCGTCGGCTTCCTCTGGTTCAACTCGTTCCCGGCCAACGTCTTCATGGGCGACACCGGCTCGCTCGGGCTCGGCGGCGCGCTGGCGGGGCTGGCGGTGATGACGAAGACGGAGATCCTGCTCGTGATCCTCGGCGGGATCTTCGTGATCGAGACGCTGTCGGTCGCGATCCAGGTGTTCGCGTTCCAGACCTTCCGCAAGCGCGTCTTCCTGATGGCGCCGATCCACCACCACTTCGAGATGCGCGGCTGGTCGGAGACGAAGATCATCCTGCGCCTCTGGATCATCGCGACCGTCTGCGGCGCGGTCGGCTTCACGATCTATCAGCAGTCGATCCGGTGAGGCCGCCGCTCCCGGACGGTCCCTTCCTGGTCGTCGGACTCGCCCGCTCGGGCGTCGCGGCGGCGCTCGCGCTGGCGGCGCGCGGCGAGCGCGTTGTCGGAGTGGACGCGGGTGCGCCGGACGCCGGCAGGCTTGGTGCGGCGGGCGTCGAAGTGCATCTCGATGACTCCGGCGAGCAGCTCCTGGACCGTGCACGGACGCTCGTCAAGAGCCCCGGGGTCCCGCAGGACGCCGCGGTCGTGCGCGCGGCGCGGGCCCGCGGGCTCGACGTCGTCGGCGAGCTGGAGCTGGCCTGGCGGCTGCTCCCGAACGACTTCGTCGCCGTGACCGGCACCAACGGCAAGACGACGACGACCGAGCTGATCGGCCACGTCCACCGCGTGGCGGGTTTGCCGGTCGCGGTTGCCGGCAACGTCGGGACGGCGCTCGCCTCGCTCGTCGGCTCGCTCGACGCCGCGGCGACGGTCGTCTGCGAGGCCTCCTCCTTCCAGCTGGAGGACACGACCGCGTTCGCGCCGGACGCGGCGGTGCTGCTGAACCTGGCGCCGGACCACCTGGATCGTCATGGGAGCTTCGAGGCGTACGCGGCCGCGAAGATGAACGTGTTCGCCCGCCAGCCTGCCGGGGCGGTCGCGGTCGCTCCCCTCGATGCCGCCGTCCCCGGCGCTGCACAGCGGGTGAGCTTCGGGGTGGGCAGCCAGGACCTGGACATCGAAGGAGAGCAGCTGGTGTGGCGCGGGGAGCGGCTGATCTCCGCCGACAAGCTGCTGCTGCCGGGCGCGCACAACCTGGAGAACGCCGCGGCCGCCGCGGCCGTGACGCTCGCGCGCGGGATCGACGTGGACGCGGTGCGCGAGGGGCTGCGCACGTTCGCGGGCGTCGCGCACCGGCTCGAGCGCGTCGCCGAGATCGGCGGCGTCGCCTATGTCAACGACTCGAAGGCGACGAACGTCGCCTCGACGCTCGTCGCGCTGCGCTCCTACCCCGGTGGCGTGCACCTGATCGCCGGCGGACGCACGAAGGCGCAAGCGTTCGCGCCGCTGGCGCCGCTCGTCGCCGAGCGCTGCCGCTCGGTGCAGCTGATCGGCGAGGGCGCGCCCGAGCTGGCCGCCGTGCTCGCCGCGACCGGCGTGCCGCTGCACGATGCCGGCGACCTCGAGCATGCCGTCGTCGCCGCGCGCGCCGCGGCCGCGCCCGGCGATGTCGTGCTGCTCTCGCCCGCCTGCGCCAGCTTCGACCAGTACCCCGACTTCGAGGCGCGCGGCGAGCACTTCCGCCGCCTCGTGAAGGCCGGCCGATGACCGCTCCTGCGCGCCGCAGCGCCCGCGCCGCCGCCACGCGCCCGCTCGAGCAGCGCGTGCTGCTGACGGCCGCGATGTGCCTGCTCGCCTTCGGCGCGGTGATGGTCTACAGCGCGTCCTCGGCGCGCAACGTGCTCGACGACGGCAACGGGACGACGTACCTCGTGCGCTACGTGGTCTTCGCCGCGATCGGGCTCGGCGTGATGCAGCTGCTCTCGCGCCGCGGCGTGGCGCTGATGCGCCAGTTCGCGCCGCTGCTGCTGCTCTGCTCCTTCGGCCTGCTGCTGCTCGTGCTCGTGCCGGGCCTGGGGATCGAGGTCAACGGCGCGCGGCGCTGGATCGGACCGGGCGCGCTGTCGTTCCAGCCCTCGGAGGTGATGAAGCTCGCGCTGATCCTCTACGTCGCGCAGTTCCTCGCGACGCACCCGAAGCGGATCCGCACGTTCAAGGGGATGGTCAACCCGATCGTCGTCGTCACCGGCGCGGCCGCGGCGCTCGTCGCGAAGGAGCCGGACCTCGGCACCGCGCTGGTGATCTGCGGCTCGGTCTGCGCGCTGCTCGTCGCCGCCGGCGTGCCGCTGCGATACCTCGGCTACCTGGCGGCCGGCGGCGCGGTGCTGATCCTGCTGTTCGCGCTCGTGCAGCCGTATCAGCAGGCGCGCCTGACCGCGTTCCTCGATCCCTGGGCGAGCAAGTCGAGCAGCGGCTTCCAGGCGGTCCAGGGGCAGATCGCGCTCGGCTCGGGCGGGCTCTTCGGGGTCGGGCTCGGCCAGTCGGTGCAGAAGGCCTACTACCTGCCGGAGGCGCACACCGACTTCATCCTCGCGGTGATCGGCGAGGAGCTCGGCGTCGCTGGCGTCTTCGGCGTGATCGGGCTCTTCACGATGATCGCCTGGTCCGGCCTGCGGATCGCGCGGGCTGCGACCGAGCCGTATGCGAAGCTGCTCGCGACGGGCCTCACCTCCCTGATCCTGTGCCAGGCGACGCTCAACATCTTCGTGGTGCTCGGCATCGCACCGCTCACGGGCGTCCCGCTGCCGTTCATCTCCTACGGCCCGACGAACCTGATGGTGATCCTCGCGTGCGTCGGGCTGCTGCTGAACGTCTCCGAGGGCACGCGCGTCGGGCTGCGGCTCGTCGCGCCGACCTCCAAGCGCGATGACGGCGCCGCGGATCGCGATCGCCGCCGGCGGAACGGCGGGACACGTCGTCCCGGCACTGGCGGTCGCCGACGCGCTGCGGGCTGAGGGCGCGGAGGTCGTCTTCGTCGGCGGCGAGCGGGCGGAGGCTGCGCTCGTGCCGGGGGCGGGGTATGAGCTGCATCGCATCGCGGTCGCGGGGCTCGACCGGCGCAACCCGCTGCGCGCCGCCCGTGCCGCGCTGCTCGCTGCGCACGCCGTCGTGCGCTCCGTCCGCCTGCTACGGGCGCTGAAGGTGGACGCGGTCTTGGGAGGGGGTGGATACGTGGCGGGGCCGGTCGGCCTCGCGGCGGCGCTGCTGCGTGTGCCGCTCGTGCTCACGGAGGCAGACAGTCACCTCGGGGTCGCCAACCGCCTGCTCGCTCCCCTCGCAGTCCGCGTCTGCCTGGCGTTCCCGCTCGCCGGCCGCTCCGGCTCCCGCTACCTCGTGACGGGAAGGCCGGTGCCGCCGCCGGCTGCCGACCGGGCGGCGGCGCGGGCGCGCTTTGGGCTGGATCCCGAGGACGTCGTGGTGCTCGTGTTCGGCGGCTCGCTGGGTGCGCGCTCGATCAACGAGGCGGCCGTGGAGGGCTTCGCGGGCGCCTCGTTCCGGGTGCTGCACGCGGCGGGCACGCGCGACTTCGCGTCGCTGTCCTCTCCGGGCGTCCACTACGACCTGCGCGAGTACATCTCGGACTTCGGCGAGGCGCTGGCGGCCGCCGATCTGGTGGTCGCGCGCGCCGGCGGCTCGATCTTCGAGGTCGCAGCGGCGGGCAAGCCGGCGATCCTGATCCCCTATCCCCACGCGACCGCCGACCACCAGTCCGCCAACGCCGCCTGGATGGTGGAGGGCGGCGCCGCGGTCGTCATCCCCGACGCCGAGCTGACGGGCGCCCGTCTCGCGCACGAGGTCGGCGAGCTGCTGCACGATCCCGGGCGCCTGGCCGCGATGGCGCACGCCTCCGCCGCGCTCGCGCGCCCCGACGCCGCGCGCGCGATCGCCGCCCAGTTGCTGGCGGCCATCTGATGCGCGGTCGTTTTTCCCGGCTATCCGAGGAGAAACGACCGCGCATCGCTTGCGGTGCCGGCTGGAGCGCTCGCTAGCCTGCCGGGCGTGAGCGACGAGCGACCGTGGGCCGGCCGGCGGCTGCACTTCATCGGCATCGGCGGGGCCGGCATGAGCGGGCTGGCGCTCGTGGCCGTGGCCCTCGGCGCGGAGGTGACGGGATCCGATCGGGCCGAGTCCGCGACGCTGGAGCGGCTGCGGGCTGCGGGGATCGTGGCGGTCGTGGGCCATGACGCGGCGAACGTGCCGGACGGGGCGGAGGTCGTGTACTCCTCGGCCGTCCCGGCCGACAACCCCGAGCGCTGCGCGGGGGAGCTGCACCGCGCCGACCTGCTGGCGGAGGTGACCGCGCTGCGGCGCTGCATCGCGGTCACGGGCACGCACGGCAAGACGACGACGACGAGCATGGTCGTGCACGCGTTGCGCGGCGCCGGGCTCGACCCCGGCTACCTGATCGGCGGCGAGCTGCGCTCGACCGGCGCCAACGCCGGCTGGGGCGCGGGGGAGTGGGTCGTCGTCGAGGCCGACGAGTCCGACCGCTCGCTGCTGAAGCTGCACCCCGACGTCGCCGTGCTCACGAACGCCGAGCTGGACCACCACGCGACGTACGCGTCGCAGGCGGAGGTGGACGAGACGTTCCGGGAGTTCCTGAGCCGCGCGACGGAGGGGCTGGTGATCTGGGACCGGCCGGAGCTGCTGGCGCTGGCGAACGGCGACCTGGAAGGGGAAGCGGGGCAGGGCCCCCGGCCGCTGCTCGTCCCCTTCGATGTCGATGGGCCCGAGCTGGACGCCAGCGGTGCGCGCTTCGGGTGGCGCGGCCACGAGGTGAGGCTCGCGGTGCCGGGGGCCCACAACGCCCTCAACGCCGTCGCCGCATTGGAGGCTTGCCGCCTCGCCGGCGCCGACGAGGCCGCGGCGGTCGCCGCGCTGGCGGACTTCGCCGGCGCCGGGCGCCGCTTCGAGCTGCTTGGCCGCAGCGTCGCCGGGGCCGCCATCTACGACGACTACGCGCACCACCCGACGGAGGTCGCGGCGACGATCGCGGCCGCGCGCACGCTGGCGCCGGCGCGCGTCGTCGTCGCCTTCCAGCCGCATCTCTACTCGCGCACCCGCGAGCTGGCGCCGGCCTTCGGGGAGGCGCTCGCGGCGGCCGACCTCGCGGTCGTACTCGACGTCTACCCGGCGCGCGAGCGGGCGCAGGACTTCCCCGGCGTCAGCGGCGCGTCGATCGTCGCCGCGGCTCGCGCGGCCGGCGGCGAGGCCGTCTCGGAGCCGGGCTTCGACGCGGCCGAGACGTACCTGCGCGCGCAGCTGCGCGCAGGCGACCTCTGCCTCGCGATGGGCGCCGGCGACGTCGACGCGCTCGGGCGGAGGCTGCTCGCGTGAGCCGGCTGCCGGCGGGCGTGCAGCCCGACTACCCGCTCGCGCGCCTGACGACGGTGCGCACGGGCGGTCACGGCGAGTTCTTCGCGCGCGTGGCGTCGGTCGAGCAGCTCGTGTCGCTGCTGGAGTGGGCGCGCGCGCAGGGCCACGAGGTAGGGGTCGTGGGCTCGGGGTCGAACCTCCTGATAGCGGACGAGGGCGTTCGCGGGCTCGTGATGAAGCTCGACAAGGACCTGGCACAGATCGAGCGCGACGGAACGCGGCTGCGTTGCGGCGGTGGCGCACGCCTGCCCGCCGTCTCGGCGCGAGCGGCGAACGCCGGCCTGTCCGGCATCGAGTTCGGCGTCAACATCCCCGGCACCGTCGGCGGGGCGGTGCGCATGAACGCGAACGCCTACGGCGGCGAGCTGGCGCGCGCACTCGAGTGGGTCGACGTCGCGACCGCCGACGGCGTGCGGCGGCGCACGCCCGCGCAGCTCGACTTCGCCTACCGCCGCTCCAACCTGCGGGCGGGCGAGATCGTCGCGACGGCCTCCTTCGCGCTCGCGCCGGCGCCCGTGGCGGAGGTCAAGGGGACGCTCGCGCAGATGCGCGAGCAGCGCAAGGCCGCCCAGCCGTCGGGCATCAAGACGTTCGGCTCGACCTTCAAGAACCCGCAGGACCCGCGCGCCGAGGGGCGCACGGCCGGCCAGCTGCTCGAGGCCGTCGGCTGCCGCGGGCTGCGCGTCGGCGACGCCGGCTTCTCCGTCAAGCACGCGAACTTCGTCGAGAACCACGGGCACGCGAGCACTGCGGACGTGCTGGCGCTGATGGCCGAGGGCCGGCGGCGCGTGCGCGAGCTGACCGGCGTCGAGCTGGAGGCCGAGGTGCAATTGCTCGGCGAGCAGGAGTGGCCGGCATGAGCACGCGCGTGCCGCTGACCCGCCCCGCCTGGCTGCCCGCCGCCGTGCGGCGCCCGCGCCCGCAGACGCTCGTGCTGGCCGCGGTCACGCTCGCGCTCCTGGTCGCCGGCTGGTTCTGGCTGCGCGACTCCTCGCTGGTGGCCGTGCGCACGGTCGAGGTGGGCGGCCTCTCGGGGCCGCAGGCGGGCCGCATCGAGGCCGCGCTCGACGAGGCGGCCCGCAGCATGACGACGCTGCACGTGCGCGAGGACGCGCTCACGACCGCCGTCGCGAACTTCTCGCTCGTCAAGCGCATCGAGGTCACGACCGACTTCCCGCACACGATGCGGATCCACGTCGTGACGAACGTCGCGGTCGGCGCCGTCCTCGTGGACGGGCGGCGGATCGCGGTCACCTCCGACGGCACGCTGCTGCGCGACGTGAGCGCCTCCGCGAGGCTGCCGACGATCCCCGTCCACGCGACGCCGACCGGGACGCGCCTGACGGAGCGCGGCGCGGTGACGGCGGTCGCCGCGCTCGGGGCGGCGCCGGCGCCGCTGCGCAGGCGTGTGGCCGACGTCGTCACGACGGCGGCGCACGGCCTCACGATCCGGCTCGCGAACGGGCCGGTCGTCTACTTCGGCGACGGCTCGCGGCTCGTCGCGAAGTGGGCCGCAGCGGCTGCGGTGCTCGCCGACGCGCAGGCGGCGGGCGCCAGCACGATCGACGTGACGGCGCCCGAGCGCCCGGCCGTCGCCGGCGTCGCGGGCGGTGCGCCGGCCACGGGCGAGTCGGACATCCCGACGCCGCCGCCGGGCTCGGAGGCGACGACGAGCACCACTGCTACGACCCCGGAGAGCACCGCCACGACTTCCACAGGCTTACCCTAAAGCTTAGGTCGAGCCTTATCCACCGGGCGCCCCAACGCTCGACCGGTCGTGGAGACTCTGCCGTTCTGCACGAACGCTTGCGGCGCGCGAACCGCGTTGACAGTCGGCCGAATAAGGCCATAACGTGCAACACTCTCGCTCTCTGGTGCTCGAGACAAACTCTCGACGCTAACTCAAGGGTCGGACGGTAATCACATGGAAAGCGGCAGCTACCTCGCAGTCATCAAAGTCGTCGGCGTCGGCGGCGGCGGTACGAACGCGGTCAACCGGATGGTCGACGCGGGCCTGCGCGGGGTCGAGTTCATCGCCGCGAACACCGACGCCCAGGCGCTCGCGATGTGCGAGGCCGACATCAAGCTGAACATCGGTCACGAACTCACGAAGGGGCTCGGCGCAGGCGCCAACCCCGAGACCGGCCACGGCGCCGCGGCGGAGTCGCGCGACGACATCAAGGAGGCGCTCAAGGGCGCCGACATGGTCTTCGTCACGGCCGGCGAGGGCGGCGGCACCGGCACGGGGGCCGCGCCCGTGATCGCCGAGATCGCCAAGAACGAGATCGGCGCGCTGACCGTCGGCGTGGTCACGCGCCCGTTCCTGTTCGAGGGCTCGCAGCGCGCCAAGCAGGCCGAGGAGGGCATCCAGCGCCTGCGCGAGCAGGTCGACACGCTGATCGTGATCCCGAACGAGAAGCTGCTCGGCATCGTCGAGCGTCGCACGACGATCCTCGAGGCCTTCCGCGAGGCCGACAACGTGCTGCGCCAGGGCGTCCAGGGCATCACCGACCTGATCACGATCCCCGGCCTCATCAACCTCGACTTCGCCGACGTGCGCACGATCATGCACAACGCCGGCACCGCGCTGATGGGCATCGGCTCGAGCTCCGGCGAGACGCGCGCGGCCGACGCCGCGAAGGCGGCGATCACCTCGCCGCTGCTGGAGGAGGCCGTCGAGGGCGCCACCGGCATCCTGCTCAACATCACGGGCGGCCACGACCTCGGCCTGTTCGAGGTCAACGAGGCGGCCGAGATCGTCTCCGGCGCGGCCGCGAAGGACTCGAACATCATCTTCGGCGCCGTGATCGACGACGCGATGGGCGACGACGTGCGCGTGACCGTGATCGCGACCGGCTTCGACCACCGCGGCGTGAGGCCGCGCGATGCCCGCGAGGCTGCGCGCAGCGGGCGGCGCGACCGCGACGTGACGCTCGACGACCGCCAGCGCTCGTCGCTGGAGATCGCCGACGACGAGATCGACATCCCCGCCTTCCTGCGGGACCGCTAGGCGCAGCGCACGATCGCCAGGGCGCGACGTCGCCGCCGGTGGCTCGCGCCTAGCGAGCGGCGCGAGGCCGTGGAGGAGCCGGAACGACCGGCACGGGTCGCGGCGCCGGGCGGCGCAGCTCGATGTGCAGCTCGACGCGCAACGCGTCGGCGACCGCCCACAGCTGGCTGATGGTGACGTTTGTCCGGCCGGTCTCGAGCCCGGAGATGTACGGCGCCGTCGTGCCCATGCGCTGGGCCAGCTCCGCCTGCGTCAGGCCCGTCTCGGTGCGCGCGTTGCGGATCGCCTCGCCGGCAACCTGACGCGCGAGCGGACTGCTGGCCGTGCGCGGCATCGCCCTACGCACGCAGCGAAGCGGGGGCTTCCTGTCGGGCCGGCCGCGGCGGGGCGGGGATCACAGGGGGACGCCGGTCGTCGGGCATCCACGGCTCGGCGGGCGGGTCGGTGTCCTGCAGCACGGCGGCGACGAGATCGCCCGAGCGGAACGCCTGCGGCAGGTTGCGCGCCCACAGCTCCGGGTCGTCGTGGCCGGAGATCTGCCGGCCGCTCGCGAGGTCCACGACGACGAGGTTCAGATCGACGGGCAGGTCGACCGGGTGAATCTCGAGATTGCCCCCATCGGCTCGCACGATGGCGCGTCCGCGCCAGGTGATGCTGCCCGACTCCGTGTCGTAGACGGGGCTGCGAATCTCAACTTCCACCATCGAGGCCCTCCTGGGTCTTCCGCCACCGTTATCGGCGACTTGCCTAAAAAACCTAAGCTCTTGAGTAAATATATACCCATTTCTATTAAGAACAGCCCCTAGAACGCGCCGGGAAGCGGCAGCCGGCGCGTCTGGCGCATCGTCCGTGCGCGGCCGGCCAGCGCCTCGGCGCGATCCTCCGGCAGGAAGCCGGCGAGCCCGAGCAGATCGCCGCCCTCGAGCAGCGCCTCGATCGCCTGCTCTTCGCGCTTCGTCAGCAGCGGGTAGTTGCGCTGAAGGCGGTAGGCGTGGAAGACCGAGCTGGCGAAGCGATCGGTCGGGCGCGCGAACGCGAAGCCGTGGTCGATCAGCGCGAGCCGGCCGGCGGCCGCGTCGTAACGGAAGTTCTGCGCGTGCCGATCCTGCTGGCCGACCAGCGCATCCCAGAAGGCGGCGCGGAAGACCTGGTCCCGCTGGTCGGTGACGACGGCGCCGTCGCCCGGCTGCCCGTCGCGCCAGTTGATGAGCACGCCCGGTCCGGCCGTCGCCAGTCTCCGCAGCACGGCGGTCGGGACCATCTCGGCCCAGCGGCCCCCGAGCGCGTGCGCCAGCCGCCATGCGACGACCTCGTGCGTCGGCACCTCGTAGCGATCCTGCGCGTAGTGCTTGCACGAGTTCGGGTTCTGCCCCTCGAACGGCTTGTGGATCGCCTTGCGCCCGCCCTTGAAGGCCACGACGTACGTCAGGCTCGTGCCAGGGTTGGCGGTGCCGTTGGCCGAGACCAGCTCGATCTGATCGTGCAGCATCGCCTGCTCCAGCTCGGATCCGCGGGCGGTCGCCGCCTGCAGGCGGTCGATGCGCTCCTGGAGCGCGACTGCCTGGAGGTCTGCTGTCGCGTTGGCGTCCGACATGCCGGCTCCCTTCGCCGGCCTGCCGCTTCCTGCGCGCGGTCGTGTCCGCCGGTCCGATGCGTGATGCTCGTCGGTGCCCGTACGAGCGTCGACAATTTTTTCGTGCAATGAGGCATGATGCGCCGCTCGGCGGACGGAACGGCCGCGGCGACTGGCATGTCTGCTCACTATGGCACACTGGTCCAACCACTGGACGACCGACCACTCAGGCGATGACGACGACCGCACCACAGACGACCCCGCTCCACGACCGCCACCGCGTCGCCGGCGCGCGGCTCGTGCCGTTCGCCGGCTGGGAGATGCCGGTGCGGTACGTCGGCATTCGCGAGGAGCACATGGCGGTGCGCGAGCGCGCGGGCGTCTTCGACGTCTCGCACATGGGCCAGGTTGAGTGCTCCGGGCCGGACGCGCTGCCGCTGCTCCAGCGCATGCTCTCCAACGACGTCGCCGCGATCCCGCTCGGCGGCGCGCAGTACAGCGTGCTGTGCCGGGAGGACGGCGGCGTGCTCGACGACCTCTTCACCTACCGACTCGGCGAGCAGCGCTGGCTGACGATCACGAACGCCGCCAACCACGCGCAGGACCTCGCCTGGATCCGCCGTCACACGGACGGCCTCGACGTCGAGGTCGCCGACCGCATCCACGACCACGCGATGCTCGCCGTGCAGGGTCCGGCCGCGCGCGCGCTGCTGGCGCCGCTGTGCGACGGCGGCGAGCTGCCCGCGCGCATGCGCACCGCCGAGCTGCGCGTCGCCGGCGCGCCCGTGCTCGCGTGCGGCACCGGCTACACGGGCGAGGATGGCGTCGAGCTGCTGTGCGCCCCGGTCGACGCCGGCGCGCTGTGGGACGCGCTGCTGGCGAGCGGCGCCGCGCCGGTCGGCCTCGGCGCGCGCGACACGCTGCGCCTGGAGGTCTGCTTCCACCTTTACGGCAACGACCTGACGGTCGAGCGCGGCCCGATCGAGGCCGGCCTCGGCTGGTGCTGCAAGGAGGCCACGGGCTTCGTCGGCGCCGAGGCGGTCGCGGCCGTGCGCGCCGCGGGCCCGTCCGAACAGCTCGTCGCATTCACGCTCGCGGAGGGGATTGCGCGCCAGGGCAACGCGATCGTGGGCGGCGGCGTCGTCACGAGCGGCACGCTCTCGCCCTCGCTTGGCGTCGGCATCGGGATGGCCTACGTGCCGGCCGCGCAGGCCACGCCCGGCACGGAGCTGGAGATCGACGTGCGCGGGAAGGCGCGCACGGCCGTCGTCAAGGACAAGCCGCTCTATCGAAAGGCACACAGCTGATGGCGGACGCGAGCTACCCGCAGGACCTGCTCTACCACCCCGAGCACGACTGGGCGCGGATCGACGGGGACACCGCGGTGCTGGGGATCACTTGGTACGCGCAGGACTCGCTCGGCGAGGTCGTCTTCTTCGACCTCCCGCAGGTCGGCGCGACGATCGCGGCGGGGGAGAGCTACGCGGAGGTCGAGTCGGTCAAGGCCGTCTCCGACGTGATCGCGCCGCTGTCGGGCGAGATCGTCGCCGTCAACGAGGCGCTGTCGGACGCCTCCGAGCAGATCAACGACGATCCCTACGGCGACGGCTGGCTCGTGAAGATCCGCATGAGCGACCCGGCCGAGCGCGACGCGCTGCTCGACGCCGCCGCCTACGAGGCGCTGCTGCCGTGAGCACGTACACCGCCGTCACCGACGCCGACCGCCGCGAGATGCTCGACGCGATCGGCGTCGACTCGGTCGACGCGCTGTTCGCGGCCGTGCCCGCGCCGCTGCGCCTCGGCCGCCCGCTCGACCTGCCCGCCGGCCTGCCCGAGCAGGAGGTCTACGCGCACCTGCGCGCGCTCGCCGCCCGCAACGTCTCCACGGAGGACGAGTTGTCGTTCCTCGGCGCGGGCATGTACGACCACTACGTGCCCGCGCTGATCGACATGCTGATGTCGCGCTCGGAGTTCCTGACGCCCTACACGCCCTACCAGCCGGAGGTCTCGCAGGGTGGGCTGCAGGTGATGTTCGAGTACCAGACCGCGATCAGCGAGCTGACGGGGCTGCCGATCTCCAACGCGTCCGTCTACGACGGCCCGAGCGCGCTCGCGAGCGCCGCCTACCTCGCGAAGCTCGCCAACGGCCGCCCGCGCCTCGTCGTCTCCGCCGGCGTGCACCCGCACAGCCGCGAGACGCTGCGCACCTACGCGCACGGCTTCGGCGCGGAGGTCGTCGAGGTGCCGCTGCGCGACGGCGTCACCGATCCCGACGCCTGGGCCGCCGCGATCGACGAGCGCACGAGCGCGACGTTCTTCCAGCAGCCGAACTTCTACGGCGCCGTCGAGGACGCGGAGGCGCTCGCCGCCGTCGGCGACGAGCAGGTCGTGCCCGTCGCCGCCTGCGATGCGATCGCGCTCGGGATCCTCGAGCCGCCGGGCGCGCTCGGCGTCGAGGTCTGCGTCGGCGAGGGCCAGCCGCTCGGCAACCGGCTCGACTTCGGGGGTCCTTCCTTCGGTTTCTTCGCGGCGGCCGAGAAGCACCTGAGGCGGATGCCCGGCCGCATCGCGGGGGAGACCGTCGACGTCGACGGACGCCGCGGCTTCGTGCTGACGCTGCAGACGCGCGAGCAGCACATCCGCCGCGAGAAGGCGACCTCGAACATCTGCACCGCGCAGGCGCTCAACGCGCTCGCCGGCGTCGTCTACCTCAGCTGGCTGGGGCGCGACGGGCTGGTCGAGCTGGGCGAGCTGCTGCTGCAGCGCACGCATTACGCGCGCGAGACGCTGAGCGCGCTGCCGGGCGTGACGCCGCTGCACACGCAGCCGGTCGTGCGCGAGTTCGCGCTGCGCCTCGACGCCGACGTCGAGGCGGTCGTGGAGCGCTGCGCCGCCCGCGGCGTCAACCCGGGGCTGGCGCTGCCGGCCGAGTCGGCGCTGCTGGTCGCGCTGACCGAGCAGCGCTCGCGCGCCGACGTCGACCGACTGGCGAGCGTGCTCGGCGAGGCGGTGGCGGCATGAGCGCGCTCGAAGCCGAGATCGCCGTGGAGCAGACGCGCACGATCTTCGAGCTCGGCGCGCGCGGGCGGCGCGCGTTCGTCGCGCCCGCGCTCGACGTCGCGCACGTCGAGGGCCTGCTGCCCGCTCGCTTCCGGCGCACCACGCCGGCCGCGCTGCCGGAGGTGAGCGAGCCAGAGCTGGTGCGCCACTACGTGAACCTGAGCAAGCGCAACTTCGACCTCGACTCGGGCTTTTACCCGCTCGGCTCGTGCACGATGAAGCACAACCCGCGCGTGCACGAGCGCGTCGCGGCGCTGCCCGGCCACGCCCACCTGCACCCGCTCCAGCACCCGCGCCGCGCGCAGGGGGCGCTGGAGCTGATGTGGAACCTGGAGCGCGCGCTGAGCGAGATCAGCGGCCTGCCGCACGTCTCGCTGCAGCCGAGCGCCGGCTCGCACGGCGAGCTGGCCGGCGTGCTGCTCACGCGCGCCTACCACGAGGATCGCGGCGAGCGGCGCACGAAGGTGCTGACGCCCGACACCGCCCACGGCACGAACCCTGCGACGGTCACGATGGCCGGCTACGAGGTCGTCAAGGTCGGCACCAACGCCGCCGGCGGCGTCGACCTCGAGGACCTGCGCGCGAAGGCCGGCCGCGACGTCGCCTGCCTGATGCTCACGAACCCCAACACGCTCGGCGTGTTCGACCCGCAGATCGCCGAGATCGCCGAGCTCGTGCACGCGGCGGGGGCGACGCTCTACTACGACGGCGCGAACCTCAACGCGATTATGGGCATCACGCGCCCGGGCGACATGGGCTTCGACATCGTGCACTTCAACCTGCACAAGTCGTTCACGCAGCCGCACGGCGGCGGCGGCCCCGGATCGGGCCCGATCGCCGTCTCCGAGCGGATCTCTCCGTACCTGATGCGCCCGCGGATCGTGCGCGGCCCGGACGGGACGTTCGACCTCGACGACGACGCGGACGGCAAGTCGATCGGGCGCCTGCGCGGCTTCCAGGGCAACTACGGCTGCTTCGTGCGCGCCTACGCCTACATCCGCTCGCTCGGCGCCGAGGGCCTGAAGGACGCCTCCGAGACAGCGGTGCTCAACGCCAACTACCTGCTCGCGAAGCTCGGCGATGTCGCCGAGTACCTCCCGCCCGCGTATACGGCACGGGGGCCCGCCTTCGCCGGCCACGTGGCCGGCTCCGGCACCCCTGAGGGCCTCTGCATGCATGAGTTCGTGCTGTCGGGCGCGCCGATGAAGCGCGAGCTGGGCATCAGGACGCTCGACCTCGCCAAGCGGCTGCTCGACCACGGCGTGCACCCGCCGACCGTCTACTTCCCGCTGCTGGTCGAGGAGGCGCTGCTGATCGAGCCGACCGAGACGGAGACGAAGGAGACGCTCGACCGCTTCGCCGACACGATCGCGGCGATCCTCGCGGAGGCGCGCGAGGACCCCGAGATCGCGCGCAACGCGCCCTACACGACGCCGGTCCGCCGCCTCGACGAGGCGCGCGCCGCGAAGCAGCCGATCGTGCGCCAGCCGCGCACGGGCTGATGGCGCCGCTGCCGCCGCAGCTGGCGGAGGACCGCCTGCGCGAGGCGCACGCGGCCGCGGCGGCGATCGTGCGCCACACGCCGCTGCTGACCTCCGCGAGCATCTCGCGCCGCTGCGGCGGGCAGGTCGCGCTGAAGGCCGAGTGCCTGCAGCGCACCGGCTCCTTCAAGCTGCGCGGAGCGCTCGCGAAGCTGCGCGGGCTCGGTATCGATCCCGCGCACCCCGCGCAGCGCGGCGTCGTCGCCGGCAGCGCCGGCAACCACGCGCAGTCGCTCGCGTACGCAGCCCGCCACGCGGGCGTGCCGTGCGAGGTCTACATGCCGCTCGACGCGGCCGTCTCGAAGCTCGACGCGGTGCGCGCGTTCGGCGCGATCGTGCACCAGGAGGGAACGTCCGTCGACGATTGCGTCTCGCGGGCGCGCACGCGAGCACGCGAGGGCGGACTGGCGTTCGTGCACCCCTTCGACGACCCCGACGTGATCGCCGGGCAGGCCGGGCTCGGGCTCGAGCTGCTCGCCGACGTGCCTGACCTGCGGATGGCGATCGTGCCGGTCGGCGGCGGCGGGCTGGCCAGCGGCGTCGCGCTCGCGCTCAAGCAGCAGCGCCCCGACGTGACCGTCATCGGCGTGCAGGCGGCGGCGTGCGCGCCGCTCGTGGCCGCGCGCGCGGGCCGCGAGCCGCCCGCGATCTCCGCCACGATCGCCGACGGGATCGCCGTCAAGCGCCCCGGCGAGCTGACGGCGGCGCTGCTCGGCGAGCTGTTGGACGACGTCGTCGCGGTGGAGGATGAGGCGATCGCGGAGGCGATGATCCTGCTGCTGGAGCGCTCCAAGCTCGTCGTCGAAGGAGCCGGCGCGGCGGCGCTCGCGGCGCTGCTGTCGGGCGCGGTCGCGCCCGCGGCGCACGGCACGACGGTCGCGATCCTCTCCGGCGGCAACGTCGACGTCGGGCTGCTGGCCTCGATCGCCGCGCACGAGGAGACGCGCGCCGGGCGCCGCGCGCGCCTCTTCACGCACGTCGCCGACCGTCCCGGCGGGCTGGCCGGCCTGCTGGCCGCGATCGCCGAGCAGCGCGGCAACGTGATCGCCGTCGAGCACGTGCGCGACGGCGTCGCGCTGGCGGTGCGCGAGAGCGGCCTCGCGCTGACGATCGAGACGCGCGGCCCCGAGCATCTCGCGAGCCTGCTCACTCGGTTGCGCGAGGACGGCTATGAGGTCGCCGTCCGAGACTAGACTGGTCCCAGCCGTGGCCGACGCCAGCCTCCAGCCGATCGCGCGCAGCCCGCTCTACGAGCAGGTGGTCGAGCGGTTGCGCGAGTTCATCGACGCGCAGCGCCTGCAGCCGGGCGACCGCCTCATGTCGGAGCGCGAGCTGGCCGTGCAGCTGGGCGTCAGCCGAACGTCCGTGCGCCAGGCGCTGACCGCGCTGCGCGTGCTCGGCCTCGTCGAGATCAAGCACGGCGACGGCGTCTACCTGCTGCGCTCGCCGCGCGACGTGATCCCCAGCCTGGCCTCCGAGATCGTCGGCAGCGAGGGCGATCACCCGATGATCTGGGAGGTGCGCGAGGGGATCGAGGTGCAGGCCGCGCGGCTCGCCGCGCGCCGCCGCGAGGACGCCGACCTGGTCGAGCTGCACGCCGCGCTGGAGGAGATGGCCGGCTCGATCGCCGAGGGCGGCGACGGGATCGAGGGCGACCGCCGCTTCCATCGCGCGATCGCCGGCGCGGCGCACAATCCATTGCTGATGGAGCTGATCGCGCAGCTCGCCGACGTGATCGACCGCACGTCCGCCGCCTCGCTGACGCTGGCCGGGCGCCCGCCCGTCTCGCTCGTCGCGCACCGCGAGATCCTCAGCGCGATCGAGCGTGGCGACGAGGCCGCCGCGGCCGAGCAGATGCGCCAGCACGTGATGATCTCCGGCGCGCGCGTGCTCGCGTTCGACGCCGAACCGGCGTAGCGGCGGGGGGCCGCTCAGGCCGCGTGGCGCGCGGTCACGAGGACCCGCGCACCCTGCGCGGGGATCATCGTCACGTTGCGATGGCGCACGCGCTCGGGCTTCAGGTCCGGCGCGACCATGTCGGTGCGCCGTGCGATCGCGCGCAGCACGACGCGCAGCTCCGCGAGCGCGAGCGTCGCGCCGAGGCAGCGGCGGATGCCGCCGCCGAACGGGATCCAGGTGTAGGTGCCGGGCTTGACGCCGAGGAAGCGCTCGGGCCGGTAGGAGAACGGGTCGGGGTAGAGGTCCTCGCGGTGGTGCAGCAGCGCGATGCTCATCAGCACGTGCGCCTTGGCCGGCAGGCGGTAGTCGCCGAGCTCCCACGGCACCTGCACGCGGCGGCCGATGATCGGCACGACCGGGCGGTTGCGCATCGTCTCGTGGATCGTCGCTTCGACGTAGCCGTCGTCCTCGCCCTCGGAGCGGACCGACTCGCGCAGGCGGTCGTACGCATGCGGCGTGCGCAGCAGCCGCTCGAACGACCACGCGAGCGAGTTGGCGGTCGTCTCGTGGCCGGCCAGCACGAGCGTCAGCAGCTCGTTGCGCAGCTCGAGGTCGCTCATCTCCTGGCCGTCCTCGTCGCGCGCGGCCATCAACAGCGAGAGGATGTCGGTGCGGCCCTCGATGCCCTGCTCGCGGTGCTCGGCGATGACGGCATACATGTGGCGGTCGATCGTCTCCAGCAGCTTGCGGACGATCCCGACCGGCTCGGGGCGGGCTGCGTTCATCAGCTCGGCGATCTGCGCCAGCGGGTGCGCGGACAGCGCCATCGTGCGGCTGATCACCTCGCGCAGGCCGTGCGCGGCGGTGCCGGGCGCGGGCTCGCCCTCGACGCCGAAGATCCCGGACATGATCACCTGGAGCGTGACGCGCTGCATGCGCGGCGCGAGCGCGAACGTCTCGCCGATCGGCCAGCTGTCGATCTCGCGCTCGGCGACCTCGGCGATCATCTCGACGTAGCGCTCGACGGCGTCGCCGTGGAACGGCGGCAGCAGCAGCTTGCGCTGGCGCAGGTGGCGCGGCCCGATCGCCGTCAGCACCGAGTCGGGCCCGACGATCGGCAGCACCGGCGACTCGCGCGTCGTCGAGACGACCTCGTCGGCCTTCGCGGTGAAGAGCGACTTGACATGGTCGGGGTGGCTCGTGATCACGACCAGGTCGTCGATGAACATCCCGCGCAGGCAGAAGGTCTCGCCCAGCTCGCGCCGCGCGCGGGAGAAGTACGAGAGCTGGCGCACGCTCACGCGCAGCATCTGCAGCGCCCGCGGCTGCGTGATCTGCGGCGGGTAGAGGACCGGGCGCCCGTCGTCCGACGCCGGGCCGGCGGGGGAGGGCGGCGCCTCGCCGAGCAGCGGCGTCGCGAGGGCGGTCGGGTCGCTGGCGGTCGCGGTCATCGGAGGATTGAACCAAAGTCAAAGCTCTTGGTCCACTGTGAGGTGCGTCACACAGGCGTAGTTGATGTATACTGCGCTGTATATGGCATCCACCCGGACGCAGATCTACCTGACCGATGACCAGCGCACGCGCCTCGATCTGCTCGGCAGACGCGACGGCAGGCCGCTCGCCGCGCTCGTGCGAGATGCTGTCGACGCCTATCTCGAGCATGCAGCACCCGACGCCAAGGCGGCGCTCGCCGATACGTTCGGAACGCTGCCGCAGCTGGAGGCGCCCTCGCGCGACGAGTGGACCCGTGCCTGACGTCCTGTTCGACACGGACGTGCTCATCGATCATCTGCGTGGCGCGCGCAAGCTCGTCGTCGGCAGGGGCTCGCCCTCGTACTCGGCGATCACGCGCGCCGAACTGTTCGCCGGTCGCGCAACCGAGGAGGGGGCGGTCAGCCGACTGCTCGCGCCCTTCCGGGAGCTGCCGGTCGACCGCGCCGTCGCCGAGCTGGCCGGCCAGCTTCGCCGCGAGCACGGCGTGCGCATCGCCGACGCGCTGATCGCCGCGACCGCGCTCGTCCACGGCCTCGCGCTCGTGACGCGCAACGTGCGCGACTTCGAGGCGGTCCCGCGGCTGCGGCTGCGCCCGCCTGTCAGCTAGCTGGATCGAGATCAGGCGGCGCGAAAGACGAGCTTGGCCGGTCTCGCAACCGCGGCTCCAGCCCCCGCGGCACGTGCGCGCCGACGAGCGCGCCGAGCGCAGCGGTAGCGCCGGGCGGCACCCGCGCACCGCGCTCCTGCGCCCGCTCGACGCGCTCCACGAGCCCGCGCAGGAGCCGTCCGCCGACGCTGCGCAGCGGCTCGGGCGGCCAGTACGACGGGGGGCCGGCGCACAGCGGCGAGCGCGTGTCGTCGTCCTCGATCCCGAGCGCCATGCGTCCGAGGATCCGCCCGAGCAACGCGCTCGGGGCGACGCCGCGGCCCGAGTAGCCGACGCCGTAGACGACGTTCCAGTGCGCGCCGAGGCGGCCCGCGAACGGCAGGTGACCGGGTGCGCGGTCGACCGGGCCGCCCCAGGCGTGCTCGATGCGCGCGTCGGCCAGCGCCGGGAACCAGCGGCGGAAGTCGGCGCTCACGGCAGCGATCGCGCGCGGGTCCTCGAACAGCGCGCGGCCGACGCGCCCGCCCGCGCCGATCGCTCCGCCGCCGCGCCCGAAGGCGATCCGCCCGTCGGCCGTCGCCTGCACGTAGTGGAGCATCAGCCGCGCGTCGCGCAGCAGCTCGCCGTCGCGCAGCGCCGCGGCGACGCGCGCCCCGAGCGGCTCGGTCACGACGATGTGGCTGGCGACCGGCGCCGTCGCGCGCCGCAGCTCGCGCACCGCGCCGCTCCACGCGCCCGTCGCGAGCACGACGAGCTCGGCCTCCACCCGCCCGCCAGGCGTGCGCGCGAGCGCCGGGCACCCGCGCTCCAGCGCCGTCATGGGCGTGCCCTCATAGATCTGCACGCCGAGCTCCAGCGCCACGCGCCGCAGCCCGCGCGCGAGCAGCGCGGGTTGCAGGGACGCGAAGGCCGGCGCGCGCACGCCGCCGAGCGCCAGCGGCGAGCCGCTGCGCGCCCGCGCCGCGGCACCGTCGAGCGGCTCCAGCGCACCCTCGCGCCCGAGCGCGCGCACCGCCGCCAGCGCCGCGTCCCAGGCCCCGAGCCAGGCCGGCGCGGTCGCGGTCAGCAGCGCGCCCGCGCGCCGCATCCGGCAGTCGATACCGTGCTCGCCGCAGAACGCCTCGATGCGGTCGATCGCCCAGCCCGAGCGGTCCAGCAGCCGCACGCCCTCGGTCGCGCCGAAGCGCTCCACCAGCACGTCGAGCTGGTCGTGCCAGCCGCTCGCCCAGCCGCCGTTGCGTCCGCTCGCGCCGTCGCCGCAGCGCCGCGCCTCGATCAGCACCACGGACGCGTCGGGAGCCTGCTCGCGCAGCTCGATCGCCGCCCACAGGCCGGTGTAGCCGCCACCCACGACGCACACGTCGGCGCGCGCGTCGCCCGCGAGCGGGGGGCAGGCGAGCGCCTGCCCGTCCTCCAGCGCCAGCGCCTCGGCAAGCCACCACACGGCCATGCCGGACACGGTGGCAGAATGGCGCTCCCATGCGCATCTTCTCCGGCATCCAGCCGACCGGCCGCAAGCACCTCGGCAACTACATCGGCGCGATCGAGCAGTACGTCGCCCATCAGGATCGCGGCGACGCGCTCTACTGCATCGTCGACCTGCACGCCACGACGGTGCCCTACGAGCCCGCCGAGCTGCGCGACCGCCTCTACGACACCGCGGCGATCCTGCTTGCGGCCGGCCTGCATCCCGAGCGCTGCATCTTCTTCCGCCAAGGCGACGTGCACGAGCACAGCGAGCTGTCGTGGCTGCTCTCCAGCGTCACCGCGTTCGGCGACCTCAACCGCATGCACCAGTTCAAAGAGAAGGCGGGCGCGCAGCGCGACCTCGTCTCCGCCGGCCTCTTCACCTACCCGATCCTGATGGCGGCCGACGTGCTGCTGTACCGCGCCGACACGGTCCCGGTCGGCGACGACCAGCGCCAGCACGTGGAGCTGATGCGCGACATCGCCGAGCGCTTCAACGCGCGCTTCGGCGAGACGCTCGTCGTGCCGACCGGCGTCTACCCCGAGCTGGGCGCGCGCATCATGGACCTGCAGGAGCCGACGCGCAAGATGTCGACGACCGGCGGCAGCGAGCAAGGGACCGTCTACGTGCTCGACGACGCCGCCACGATCGAGAAGAAGTTCAAGCGCGCCGTCACCGACTCCGGCGACGAGATCCGCCGCGCCCCCGGCAAGCCCGGCATCTCGAACCTGATCGAGATCCTCGCGGCCGTGCAGGGGACGAGCTTCGAGGCGGTCGAGGCCGCACACGCGGCCTCGCGCTACGGCGACTTCAAGCTCGCCGTCGCCAGCGCGGTGATCGAGCACCTGGCGCCCGTGCGCGAGCGCTACGACGCGCTGCGCGGCGACGAGGCCGCGCTGGAGGCGGTGCTGGCCACCGGCGCCGAGAAGGCCCGCGCGCTCGCGGCGCCGGTCCTCGCCGACGTGCGCCGCGCGATGGGCGTCGGGCCCGCGCGCTAGCTTTCGTCGCGGTGCGCGCTGCGGATCTGGACCTCGACCTCGACGTCTTCGCCGGTCCCTTCGACCTGCTGCTGACGCTCGTGCTGCGCGAGGAGGTCGACCTGCTGGAGGTCGACCTCGCGGACGTCGTCATCACGTACGTCGACTTCCTCGAGGCGCGCGGCGAGCTGGACCTCGAGCTCGCGACCGAGTTCCTCGTGCTGATCGCGGCGCTGCTGGAGCTGAAGTCGCGCCTGATGCTCCCCGGCGAGGAGCAGGAGCTGATCGAGCTGGAGCCCGGCGAGGCGGTCGAGGAGCTGCTCGCGAGGTTGCTGGAGGCGCATCGCTACCGCGGCGCCGCCGAGCACCTGCGCGAGCGCCTGGAGCGCCAGTCGGGGTTCCGCTTCCGGTCCGCCCCGCTGCCCGCCGCGCTGCGCCGCACGACGCTGCAGGAGTCCCGCGCCGTCTACGACCCGGCGCTGCTCGGCAAGGCGCTGGGCGGCCTGCTGCGGCTGCCGCCGGAGATCAGCCTCGCGCATGTGACGATCCAGAAGGTGACCGTGATGGAGCGCCTCGCGCACCTGCGCACGCTGCTCGGCCGCGGCCGTTTCTCGTTCGACGAGGCGGTCGGCAAGGCCGACCGCGTGACGGTCGCCGTGACGCTGTGGGCGCTGCTGGAGCTGTACAAGCGCGGCGAGGCGACGTGGGAGCAGGACGAGCCGTTCGCCGAGATCACCGTCGAGGCGCTGGCCGAGTCGCCGTGGCCGG
This sequence comes from uncultured Actinomycetes bacterium, assembly GCA_963746145.1. Lineage (GTDB taxonomy): Bacteria > Actinomycetota > Thermoleophilia > Solirubrobacterales > Solirubrobacteraceae > Conexibacter. The sequence continues at coordinate 2,124,930 of CAVVAC010000003.1, read as the reverse complement.
TACGCGAGGAGATCCCGGCGTGAACGGTCTTCCCGCCATCCTCGAAGCCTTGCTGTTTCTCTCCCCAGATCCGGTCCCGGCGGCCACGCTCGCCGAGGCGATCGACATCGAGGAGGGCGAGGCGCAGGAGGCGTTGCGAGCGCTCGCGGCGAGCTTCGAGGAGCAGGGCCGCGGGCTCGTGCTGCGCCAGCTCGCCGGCGGCTGGCAGCTGTCCTCCCATCCCGGGGCGGAGGACGCTGCGCGGCGCCTGCTGCTGAAGCCCCGCGTCCCCGCTCTGACTCCGGCGCAGGCCGAGACGCTCGCGATCGTCGCCTACCTCCAGCCCGTCTCGCGCCCCGAGATCGCCCGCATCCGCGGCGTCAACGCCGAGTCCGCCGCGCAGACGCTGATCGAGCGCGGCCTGATCGAGGAGGCCGGCCGCTCGCAGTTCGGCGCGGTCCTCTACCGCACCACGGAGCTCTTCCTGCGGCTGTTCGGGCTCGACGCCGTCGGCCAGCTGCCCGACGTCACCGCATGGGACCCGACCCCCGACGTGGCGGCTTCCATCAGGGAGCGCCTCCTCAAGGCCGGCGAGGCCCGGCTCGGGGTGCCCGCCGCCGCTCAGCCCGCCGAGGGCCGCGAGCCGGCCGAGCCCGAGCCCGAAGAGGCCGAGGTCATCCCGATCGCCTGATCTGTGCGGACTCGTACATGACTGTCATGTATTAGTCCGCACACATCGCGAGCAGCGCCTCGGCGTCGGCTCGGGTGCGCAGGGCGCCGCCGACGCCGACGGCCGCGGCCCCGGCCGCCAGCCACTGTGGGGCGGTCTGGATCGTGATCCCGCCCGTCGGCATCAGCCGTGCCTCGGGCAGGGCGGCCAGCAGCACGCGTACGTCGGCGGGCGTCAGGCGATCCGCTGGGAAGAGCTTCACGAGGTCCGCGCCAGCCCGCATGCACGCGTCGACCTCCGTCGGCGTGAACGCGCCGGGCACCGCCACCGCCCCGCGCTCGTGCGCGAGCGCGACGACCTCCGGCCGCAGCACGGGGGAAAGCAGGAAGCGTGCGCCGGCGTCGAGGGCGGCCCTGGCGTCGGCCGCCGACATGACGGTGCCCGCTCCCACCAGCGCCGACGGGAACCGCAACGCCAGCGCCCGCACCGCCTCCAACGCCCCCGCCACTCCCAAGGGCACCTCGACCACGTCGACGCCGCCCTCGATGACCGCCGTTCCGACCGCCAAGGGCTCAGCGCACCGCAGGATCCCCACCACCCGCCGAGCGCAGATGCGCGCGACGACGTCGGCGCGCGTCAACCCAGAGCCTTCGCCGCCAACTGCCCGCACGCGGCGTCGATGTCGCGCCCGCGCGTGAGCCGGACCGTCGCCTCCAGCCCCTTCTCCACGAGCACGTCGCGGAAGGCGGCGATCGCCTCGCGGCCGGAGCCCTCGTAGACCGAGTCGGTCGGGTTGTACGGGATCAGGTTGACCTTGTAGACCTTGCGGTCGAGCAGCTTCGCCAAAGCCAGCGCCTGCTCGTAGCGGTCGTTGACGCCCGCGAGCATCACGTACTCCACGAACACCCGCCGGCGCCGCACGTCGTAGAACTCCTCGCAGGCCTCGAGCACCTCCTCCAGCGGGTAGCGCTCGTTGACGGGCATCAGCTGCGTGCGCAGCGCGTCGTCCGGCGCGTGCAGCGAGAGCGCGAGCCGCAGCGGCATGTCGCTGCCGGTCAGGCGCAGGATCCCGGGGATCCAGCCGACCGTCGAGATCGCCGTGTGGCGGTGCGAGACGCCGAGGTCGGGCAGCCGCCGGCAGGCGTCGAGCACGTGGTCGAGGTTCATCATCGGCTCGCCCATGCCCATGAAGACGACGTGGTCGACCTCCTCGACGCGGCGGAAGTGCAGCGCCTGGTCGAGGATCTCCGACGCCGTCAGGTTGCGGCCGAACTTCATCGCGCCCGTCGCGCAGAACGTGCACGTCAGCGGGCAGCCGGACTGCGAGGAGAGGCACAGCGAGCGGCGTCCGTCGCGGTAGCGCATCAGCACCGCCTCGACCGAGCGGCCGTCGTGCGTCGAGAAGAGCGCCTTCACCGTCCCGTCCTTCGCGTGCGCCTCTCGCTCCAAAGTCAGCGAGGAGAGCGGCACCTCGGCCGCCAGGGCTGAGCGCAGCGCGGCCGGGAGGTTCGTCATCTCCTCATAGCCGTTCGCTCCGCGCGCAAGCCACTCCCAGACTTGGCGAGCGCGGAACGGGGGCTCGCCGCGAGCAGCGAGCGACCGGTCGAGCAGTTCGAGGTCCACACACGTATCGTGACAGCCGTGCGCCTCGCCAAGTACCTCGCCCACGCGGGCGTCGCCTCCCGCCGCGCCGCCGAGCGGCTGATCGCCGACGGTCGCGTGACCGTCGGCGGCGCCGTCATGCGCGACCCGGCCCACGACGTCGACGACGCCAGCGCGGTCGCGTTCGACGGCGAGCCCGTCCGCGGGCAGGAGCCGCGCGTCGTCTACGCCCTGCACAAGCCCAGCGGCGTCGTCTCGACCGCGAGCGACACGCACGGCCGCCGCACCGTGATCGAGCTGGTCCCCGGCGAGCGGCGCCTCTACCCGGTCGGGCGGCTCGACGCCGAGTCGACCGGCTTGATCCTGCTGACGAACGACGGCGACCTCGCGAACCGCCTCACGCACCCGCGCTTCGAGGTGCCGAAGACCTACCGCGCGTCGCTCGCCGGCCCCGCGATCACCGACCGCGTGCTGAAGGCGCTGCGCGAGGGCGTCGAGCTGGAGGACGGCATGACCGCGCCGGCTCGCGCGCGGCGGTTGACGCCACACCAGCTGGAGCTGACGATCCACGAGGGCCGCAACCGCCAGGTGCGGCGGATGTGCGAGGCGGTCGGGCGCCCGGTGCGCGACCTCGTGCGCATCCGCTTCGGCTCGCTGGAGCTGGGCGACCTGCGGCCCGGCAAGTCGCGCCGGCTGACCGGCCCCGAGGTCGCGGCGCTTGCGGACGCCGCGCCCCAGCGGCTCTGAGAGAATCGCGCGTTCATGCGCCTCTACGCCCTCCGCGGCGCCACCACCGTCGAGCACAACGACGCCGAGCAGATCCTCGCGGCGACGGACGAGCTGATGCGCGAGCTGATGCAGCGCAACGCGCTCGAGCCCGAGGCGCTCGTCAGCTGCCTGTTCACGCTCACGGAGGACCTCGACGCCGAGTTCCCGGCCGTCGCCGCACGCCGCATGGGGCTCGACAAGGTGCCGCTGATGTGCGCGCGCGAGGTGCCGGTGCCCGGCTCGCTGCCGCGCGTGATCCGCGTGCTCGTGCACTACTACGCCGAGGACGACCACAGCGCCCGCCACGTCTACCTGCGCGCCGCCACGGCGCTGCGCGCCGACCTCGAGTCGGCACAATAGGCGCATGGCCCTCGAGTTCTCCGAGAAGATCGCCCGCCTGCCCGTCTACCCGACGGCCGGCGGCTACGCGCTCGGCGACGAGTACGCGATGCTCGCCAGCAACGAGGCGCCGTTCGGGCCGCTGCCGGGCGTGACGGAGGCGGCGCAGCAGGCGCTGCAGCACGTCAACCGCTACCCGGACCCGTCGAACATGCGCCTGCGCCAGGCGCTCGCCGCGCGCTACGACTTCCCGCCCGAGCGGATCGCAATAGGCAGCGGCTCCTGCGACGTGCTGCTGTCGGCCGCCGAGGCGCTGCTGGAGCCGGGCGCCGAGATGGTCTACGCGTGGCCGTCGTTCTCGGTCTACCCGCACATGGCGGCGGCGACCGGCGCGCGCGCGATCCGCGTCCCGCTCGACGCCAGCGACACCCACGACCTCGACGCGATGCTGGCGGAGGTCACCGCCGCGACGCGGCTCGTCGTCGTCTGCAATCCGAACAACCCGACGAGCACGGCGCTGCCGCTGGAGGCGATCGCCCGCTTCGTCGCGGACGTGCCGCGCCACGTCTGCGTGCTCCTCGACGAGGCCTACTGCGAGTTCGCGACGCTCGACGACCCCGACGCCTCGATCGACCTCGTGCGCCGGCACGCCAACCTCGTGCTGCTGCGCACCTTCTCGAAGGTCTACGGGCTCGCCGGCCTGCGCTGCGGCTACGCGCTGTGCGGCGAGGAGGCCTTCCGCGTCGCGGTCGAGCAGGTGCGCCAGCCGTTCTTCTGCAACGCGCTCGCGCAGGCCGCGGCCGAGGTCGCGCTGCGCCACCAGGACGAGATAACCAGGCGCGCCGAGCAGACGATCGCGCAGCGCCTGCTGCTGGAGGAGGAGCTGCGCGAGCTGGGGCTGAAGGTCGCCGACGCGCAGGCCAACTTCGTCTGGCACGAGCTGGGCGGCGACGCCGAGGGCGAGCGTGCGATCCTCGACGGGCTGGCGCAGCGCAAGGTGCTGATCCGCGCCGGCACGTCGCTCGGGCGCGAGGGCTGGGCGCGCACGACGGTCGGCACCGCGAGCGAGAACCGCCGCTTCCTCGACGCGCTGCGCGAGCTGCTGTAGCATCGAACGCAGCTATGTCGCGCCGCCTCCGTACGACTTCCACGCTTGCCGGCTCCGCCGGTAGTTCGTCGTATGCCGGCTCCTGGCGCCTCTACGCCTGGCGATTTATCTAGGCGCTCGGCCTGGGCCTCTCCGTTCCCCGCTGGGGAGCACCTCGAGACCGGGCGCCGTTCCCGCCCGTTCCGTAGATTTCCAGGTCGAGAGAGGACTTTTCAGATGATGATCGTCATGAAGCAGGACGCGACGGAAGAGCAGATCCAGGCCGTGATCGCTCGAATCGAGTCGGTCGGCGCTCGAGCGCATCGATCTCCCGGGGAGGAGGTGACGGTGATCGGCGCGATCGGCGACCGCGAGCACGTCCAGCGACTCGAGCTGGAGGGCGCGCCCGGCGTCGACAAGCTGGTCCCGATCCTCAAGCCCTACAAGCTCGCCTCGACGCAGATACGTCACGGCGAGCCGAGCGTGCTGGAGATCGGCGGGCGCAAGATCGGCGGCGAGCACTTCGCCCTGATCGCCGGCCCGTGCACGGTCGAGTCGCGCGAGCAGACGATCGGCACGGCGGAGATCGTCAAGGCCGCGGGCGCGACGCTGTTCCGCGGCGGCGCGTACAAGCCGCGCACCTCGCCCTACGCCTTCCACGGCCTCGGCGAGGAGGGCCTGAGACTGCTCGCGGAGGCGAAGGAGCAGACGGGCATGCCGATCGTCACCGAGCTGATGGACGTGCGCGACCTCGAGCCGGTGCTCGAGGTCGCCGACGTGATCCAGGTCGGCGCGCGCAACATGCAGAACTACACGCTGCTGACCGAGCTGGGCCGCGCTGGCCTGCCGGTGCTGCTCAAGCGCGGCCTCTCGGCGACGCTCGAGGAGTGGCTGAACGCCTCCGAGTACATCCTCAAGGAGGGCAACGAAGCGGTGATGCTGTGCGAGCGCGGGATCCGCACGTTCGAGACGGCCTACCGCTTCACGCTCGACCTGACCGCCGTGCCGGTGCTGAAGGAACTGACGCACCTGCCGATCATCGTCGACCCCTCGCACGCCGCCGGGCGGCGCGACCTCGTGACGCCGCTGTCGCTCGCGGCCGCCGCGGTCGGCGCGGACGGGATCATCGTCGAGGTGCACCCGAAGCCCGACGAGGCGATCTGCGACGGCCCGCAGCAGCTCGTGGCCGCCGAGTTCCCCGAGTACGTGGCGAAGGTCGAAGCGGCCGCCGCGATCGCGGGCAAGACGCTGTCCGTCGTGGCGGCGGGCTAGGCCGCCGCAGTGCGCGTCGCGATCGTCGGCGTCGGCCTGATCGGCGGCTCGATCGGGCTGGCCGCGCGCGAGCGGCTCGGGGCCGACGTGGTCGGCTGGAGCCGTAGCGCGGCGACGCTCGCGCGCGCCGTCGAGCTGGGCGCCCTGGACCGCGCGGGCACGGACCTCGCGCACGCCGTCGGGGAGGCGGAGGCGGTCTTCGTCTGCGCGCCCGTCGGCGTCCTGGCGCACATGATCGGAGACGTGCTCGCGGCCGCGCCCGCCGACTGCGTCGTGACCGACGTCGGCTCGACCAAGCGCAGCGTCGTCACGGCGATCGAGGATCCGCGCTTCATCGGCGGGCACCCGCTCGCGGGCGCCGAGACGGCCGGCGTCGAGCACGCGCGCGCCGACCTGTTCCAGGACGCGACCTGGTACCTGACGCCGACGCGCGGCGCGACCGGCACGCTGTTCGAACGTCTGCACCGGCTCGTGCGCGGGCTCGGCGCGCGCCCGACGACGATCGACGCCGCCACGCACGACGCGCTGCTCGCGGCCGTCTCGCACCTGCCGCACGTGCTCGCGAACGTGCTCGTGGCGCAGGCGGCGCACGCGCTCGCGGACGAGCAGCTGCCCGCCACCGGCCCCAGCTTCCGCGACGCGACGCGCGTGGCGGGCGCCAGCAGCGCGATCTGGACCGACATCTACCTCTCCAACCGCGACGCGCTGATCGCCCAGCTCGACGACGTCGCCGGGCGGCTGGCGGAGGTGCGCGAGGCGCTCGCGGCCGGCGATGCGGACGCCGTCACGGCCTGGAACGACGCCGCCGGCGAGGGTCGCCGTCGCCTGTTGGAGGCGCAGCTCGCGGGCGGCCCGCTGCACGAGCTGCGCATCTCGGTGCCGAACGAGCCGGGCGTGATCGCGACGCTCGCGCTGGAGCTGGGCAGGGCCGGCGTCAACATCACCGACATGGCGCTCTACCCGGCCCCGGACCACACCGAGGGCGTCGTCGCGCTGTGGATCGCCGGCGAGGAGCCCGCCCGTCGCGCGCTCGCACTCGTCGCCGAGCAGGGCTTCCGGGTGGCACGCGCGTGAGCGAGGTCCACTTCGACCCGGCCCCGCACGGGCTGCGCGGCACGCTGCGCGTCCCGCCGGACAAGTCGATCTCGCACCGCGCGGCGCTGCTGGCGGCGATGACGCCCGAGCCGGTGCGGGTGCGCAACTACCTCGACGCGGCCGACACGAACTCGACGCTCGACGCGGTCGCGGCGCTCGGGGCGCTGGTGGAGCGGCGGGCGGGCGAGCTGGTGATCCGTGGCTGCGGCCTGCGCCACGCGCAGGAGACGGAGGGCCCGATCGACGTCGGCAACGCCGGCACGCTGATGCGCCTGCTGCCGGGCTGGCTGGCCGCGCAGGCGGGTCGCTCGTGGACGCTCGACGGCGACGACTCGATTCGCCGCCGCCCGGTCGACCGCGTCGCCGAGCCGCTGCGCCTGATGGGCGCGCGGATCGACGCGCGCGAGGGCCGCTTCGCGCCGTTCGAGATCCACGGCGCCGACCTGCGGGGGATCGAGTACGCGCTGCCCGTCGCCAGCGCGCAGGTCAAGTCGTGCGTGCTGTTCGCCGGCCTCACGACCGCTGGCGGCACGACCGTCGTCGAGCCGGCGCCGAGCCGCGACCACACCGAGCGGATGCTCGCGCGCGCGGGCGCCCCGATCGAGCGCGACGGCGCGCGCGTGACAGTACGCCACGTCGACGAGCTGGGGATCGACGCCGTCGACGTGCCCGGCGACCTCTCCTCGGCCGCGTTCATGGTCGCCGCCGCCGTGCTCGTGCGCGGCTCGCGGATCGTGCTGGAGGACGTGAACGTCAACTGGACGCGCACCGGCTTCCTGCGGATCGCCGAGCGGATGGGCGCGATCGTGCTCGGCGAGCTGGAGCCGGAGGGCGCCTTCGACCCGGTCGAGCCGGTCACCGAGCTGGACGTCGCGCACGGGCCGCTCGTCGGCACGACGGTCGAGCCGCAGGAGGTCCCGCTCGCGATCGACGAGCTGCCGCTCGTCGCGCTGCTCGGCTGCTTCGCCGACGGCGAGACGCGCGTGCGCGGGGCGCAGGAGCTGCGCGTGAAGGAGTCCGACCGCATCGCGACCGTGGTCGAGGGCCTGCGCGGGCTCGGTGCCGACATCGAGGCGGCCGACGACGGCTTCCTCGTGCACGGCGGCAGCGGCCTGCGCGGCGGGCGGATCGCCTCCCACGGCGACCACCGCCTCGCGATGCTCGGCGCGATCGCCGGCCTCGCCTCGCGCGAGGGCGTGACGGTCGAGGGGATGGACGCGGCCGCCGTCTCCTACCCGGGCTTCGCGGCGGACTTGGAAGTCCTGCTCGCACGCTAATCTCGTGCCAGCCGCGCGTCGAGCTCGACCAGGAGTTCGTTCGCTTCGAAGAAGCCACCTGTCGCCAGCTCCTGCTGCCAGATGATGCGACGCGCTCCGGCCGGGACGCGCGTCAGACGTGGCCGCCGAATGCCCCGGATTATCCAGCGATCGAGCGTGTTGGATGCAGTGCTCCGATGTGCGCTCATGACCGCGCTCAGGAGAATCAGGAGGCGACGTGCCTCGCTTCGGTCGAGCCACCATGTCCACGGCGAGCCGTCGATCGATCCCAGGAAGGCGCGTACATCGGTCTCGGCTCCGACGATCGGGATGGTGACGCGTAGGGGTTGCTCGACAAGCCCAAACCGAGCAGCTGTCGTTCGCGCCTTGGACAGCGTGCGAAGTGACCGTCGTCGTGAGATCACAGGCCCGGCGAGCGGAGGGACGACGCTCACCGGGCCAAGCAGTCCGATCATCAACCAGTCAAAGCCCAGCGAGATCCTGAGGTCGATGAGTCTCGACAACAGCGTCGCCGCTATCGCTGGTATGACGAGTACTACGTAGAGCACAGATGTATTGACGCGAGCAGGGAGGTAGTCGGCGTCCTGCTGGGCGTAGAGGATCGGCAGCGTACGGCGGCCGAGAGCGATGACGGCAGGATAGATCGCTGCGACCGCCAGCAGGTGCTCGATGATGCGGCGGTCGCCGATCTTGAGCGGTGCATGGCGTGTCAACGCGTCCAGCGACGCGCCGATGACGACGATGACGATACCCAGAAAAACCGCTGCCAGCCAGATGTCGACGAGTCGCAACGCGAAGGTGACTCGCTCGGGAAGACGTGCTGCGCTCGTGTCGTCAATCAGCCTCCCCTGCACCACGACAGACAGCACCGCGCCAATGGCGAGAGTAATTGCTGCGCTCTCGAACCCGAACTCCATGGTGCCTATATCGACCCCCCGCCGCAGTCGGTTGAGACGCTAGCCTGCCGCCCATGGTCGTTGCTATCGACGGGCCCGCCGGGGCCGGCAAGTCCACGGTCGCGCGCGCCGTCGCCGCCGCGCTCGGCTTCACCTATCTCGACTCGGGCGCGATGTACCGCTGCGTCGGGCTCGCCGCGGCCGAGCAGGGCCGCCCGCCCGGCGAGGTCGCGGCGGAGCTGCGGATCGAGCTGGGGGAGCGGGTGCTGCTCGACGGCCGCGACGTGACGGAGGCGATCCGCACGCCTGCGGTCTCCGAGGCCGCCTCCCGCGCCGCCGCCGAGCCGGCTGTGCGTGAGGCCGTCGTCGCGCAGCAGCGGCGCATCGTCGCGCACGGCGACTGGGTCGCCGAGGGCCGCGACATCGGCACCGTCGTGGCGCCCGACGCGGCCGTCAAGGTCTTCCTCACCGCCAGCCCGCAGGAGCGCGCGCGCCGTCGCGCCCAGCAGCTCGGCGCCGACGAGCAGACGGTGCTGGCCGAGCAGACGATCCGCGACGAGCGCGACACGACCCGCGCGCATTCGCCGCTCGAGGCGGCGCCCGACGCGCACGTGCTCGACACGACCGCGCTCGCGCTCGACGACGTCGTCGCCCGCATCAGGGCGCTCGTCACTCGCGTCCACTAACGGTTATACTCGTCGGTATGACTTACAAGGTCGGTGCAAAAGGGCAGGTCGTGCTGCCGAAAGAGCTGCGCGAGGACTTCGACATCAAGCCCGGCGACGAGGTCGTCTTCGACCGCGGCGAGGGCCAGATCGTCGTGCGCAAGGCGCGTTCGAAGGCCGAGATCGTCCGCAGCCTGCACGGCGTCCTGGCCGGCTCCGGCACCCCCTTGACCGACGAGCTGCTGGCGTCCCGCCGCCGCGACCGCGAGCGCGAGGCGCGCAAGTTCGGCGACCGCCCGTGAGGGCCGTGCTCGACGCCTGGGCCGTCGCGGCCCTGATCGAAGGCGAGCCGCCCGCCGCGCGGGTCGCCTCGTTGATCGAGCAGCGCGAGTGCGTGATCTCGGCGGTCAACCTCGGCGAGGCCTACTACGTGACGCTGCGCCGGCACGGCAAGGAGGTCGCCTCGCACGTGCTCGGCGAGCTGATGCAGGTCATCGACGTCGACGAGCCGGACTGGCCGCTGGCGCGCGACGCGGCGGAGCTGAAGGCCCGTGGCGGGCTGTCCTATCCCGACGCGTTCTGCGTCGCCACCGCCCGCGCCCACCAGGCGCCGCTCTACACCGGCGACGACGAGATCCTGGCGCTGGACGACGTGGCCGTCGAGCTGGTCGACCTGCGGAGCGCATCGTGAAGATCGCCGTCGTCGGCTACCCCAACGTGGGCAAGTCCTCGCTCGTGAACCGCCTCACGCAGTCGCGCGAGGCGATCGTGGACGAGCGCCCGGGCGTCACGCGCGACCGCAAGGAGCTCGCGACCGAGTGGAACGGGCGCCGCTTCACGCTGATCGACACCGGCGGCGTCGACCTCGAGGACCGCGACGAGATGGCGCGCTCGATCCAGGAGCAGGCGCGCGCGGCGCTCGCCGACGCGCAGGTCGCGCTGCTCGTGGTGGACGCGCGCGCGGGCATCCGTCCCGGCGACCAGGAGATGGCGGACCTGCTGCGGCGCTCGACGGTGCCGGTGCTGGTCGCCGCCAACAAGTGCGACAGCGTCGCCGACCTGCCGCTCGCGGCCGAGTTCCACGCGCTCGGCTTCGGCGACCCGATCGCCGTCTCGGCCGCGCAGGGGCTCGGCAGCGGCGACCTGCTCGACCGGCTCGTCGCCGCGCTGCCCGTCGGCGAGGAGGCCGAGGAGGACCCCGAGCTGGTGCGGCTCGCGCTGATCGGGCGCCCGAACGTCGGCAAGTCGAGCCTCGTGAACGCGATCCTCGGCAGCGATCGCGTGATCGTCTCCGAGGTCGCGGGCACGACACGCGACGCGATCGACCTGCCGTTCACGTACGGCGAGCGTCCCTTGATCCTCGTCGACACCGCCGGCCTGCGCCGCCAGGCGAAGGTGGGCGACTCGCTCGAGTACTACACCTCGCTGCGCTCGCGCCGCGCGGCCGAGCGCGCCGACGTCGCGCTCGTCGTCTGCGACGCGACCGACGGCGTCACCTCGCAGGACCTGCGGATCGCCGAGCTGGCGATGCAGAGCGGCTGCGCGACCGCGCTCGTGCTGAACAAGTGGGACCTGACCGGCGGCGAGGACCGCGCCGAGGTCGACCTCGACCACGAGCGCGCCCGCGTCGTGCAGAAGCTGCGCCTGCGCCCGCGCGTGCTGACCGCGAGCGCCAAGACCGGCCGCCACGTGCAGCGCCTGCTGGTCGAGGCGGCCGCGCTCGCCGACCGCACCTCCGGGCGCGTCCCGACGCCGCAGCTGAACCGCTTCCTGTCCGAGATCCAGCAGATCCGCCAGCCGCCCGCGAAGCAGAACCACCGTCTCAAGCTGATCTACATGACGCAGACGGGCGAGCGCCCGCCGCGCTTCTCGATCCAGGTCAACTCGCGCGCCCGCGTCACGCGCGATTACGCCTACTTCATCGAGAACCGCCTGCGCGAGCGCTACCGGCTGGAGGGGATCCCCTGCATCGTCGACTTCGTCGAGCGCAACGAGCGCCGCGGCGAGGGGCGCGGGCCCGGAGGCCGGGTCGTGCGGTCGCGGACGGGCTGACCGGGGTCGATGGGGTCGGTAACCTAGGCCCACGCCATCGAACCGCGGAGCCCTCTCAACCCATGACGACGTTCAACGACAACGAGTTCCTGTTCACGTCCGAGTCCGTGACCGAGGGTCACCCGGACAAGATCGCCGACCAGATCTCCGACGGCGTGCTCGACGCCGTCCTGCGCGACGACCCCTACGGCCGCGTCGCCTGCGAGACGCTCGTCAACACGGGCCTCGTCGTCGTCTCCGGTGAGATCTCGACCGACACCTACGTCGACATCCAGGAGATCGCGCGCGAGACGATCCGCAAGATCGGCTACACCGACGCCGACCTTGGCTTCAGCGCCGACTCCGCCGCGGTCCTGAACGCGATCGACAAGCAGTCGCCCGACATCGCCCAGGGCGTCGACCAGTCGCACGAGGTCCGCACCGGCCCGGGCAACGACGACGAGCTGGACCTCGCCGGCGCGGGCGACCAGGGGATGATGTTCGGCTACGCCTCGAACGAGACGGACGAGCTGATGCCGCTGCCGATCTCGCTCGCCCACAAGCTCGCCAAGCGCCTCGCCGACGTGCGCAAGGCCGACGACGCTCAACTACCTGCGCCCCGACGGCAAGACCCAGGTCTCCGTCCGCTACCGCGACGGCAAGCCGGTCGAGATCGAGAAGCTGCTGATCTCGACCCAGCACGCCGAGGGCGCCGAGTCGCTGATCCCGGACGACCTCTGGGAGCACGTCGTCGCTGCCGATCCTCCCGAAGCGACCTCTACGACGCGCGGCAAGCTGCGCAAGAGACTTCCTCGTCAACCCGACGGGACGCTTCGTGATCGGCGGCCCGGTCGGCGACTGCGGCCTCACCGGCCGCAAGATCATCGTCGACACCTACGGCGGCATGGCCCGCCACGGCGGCGGCGCCTTCTCCGGCAAGGACCCGTCGAAGGTCGACCGCTCGGCCGCGTACGCCGCGCGCTACGTCGCCAAGAACGTCGTCGCCGCCGGCCTCGCAGACCGCTGCGAGGTGCAGGTCGCCTACGCGATCGGCGTCGCGCAGCCGGTCTCGATCATGGTCGAGACGTTCGGCACCGAGGCCGCGGTCGTCGCCGCGCGCACAGATCGAGCAGCTCGTGCGCGAGCACTTCGACCTGCGCCCCGGCGCCTTCCGCGACTACCTCGACCTGCACCGTCCGATCTACCAGAAGACCGCGGCGTACGGCCACTTCGGCCGCGACGACCACGACTTCACGTGGGAGAAGACGGACAAGGCCGGCCGCGCTGCGCGAGGCCGCCGGCCTCGCCGAAGAGCCGGTCGCCAGCTAGTCAGACGGAGCTGCCGCCGGGCGCGCCCAGCTCGCGCGCCCGGTGCGCCTCGTCGACGGCGCGCACGACCTGCTGCGGGTCGGCGACGCCGTCGAACGTGAAGTCCGAGTCGTCGCTGCCGGCGGTGTCGAAGTCGACCTTGCCGACGCGCAGCAGGCGGTCGAGCAGCGACTGGTGCGTGTTGACGTTCTGCACCCGCTCGACGCGCGTCTCCTGGAGGTTGCGCGAGAGGATCCCGCGGCGGATCGTCAGCCGCTGGTTCGTGATCGCGTAGCGCGTCGAGAGCCGCACGAGGAAGCCCACCGAGCAGCACGAGCACGAACAGCGCCGCGAACACGGCGAGCGTCACGCCGGCCGAGAAGCCGTCGCCGATCACCGTCACCAGCGCGGCGACGCCGGCGCCGACGAGCGCCAGCACGAGGCCCTTGGCGTAGAAGCTCAGCGTCCCGCGCCACGAGGGGTGGCCCTCGAAGATCACCTGCTCGTCGGGGTGCAGCTCCATCGCCACGCGCGCAGCCTAGCGCTCGCCGCCGACGCCGTCGCGCCGCCCGCGGATTGCCGCCCGCGCGTCTATCGTGGGCGGCCATGCCGCCGATCGCCCGCGTCGAGCCGCTCACGACCGCGCGCGCGCTGCGCGGCCCGTTCGACTACCGCCTGCCGCCGGCGCTCGCCGACGTCGAGGTCGGCACGCTGCTGGCGGTCCCGTTCGGCAACCGCGAGCTGCTCGGCGTCGTCGTCGAGCGCGACCGACAGCTCCGCGCTGGCGCCCGAGCGGCTCGCCGAGCCGTTGCGGCGGCTCGAGCCGGCGATCCCCGCCGAGCTGGTCGCGCTCGCGCGCTGGCTCGCGGACGAGTACTGCTCGACGCCCGCGCGCGCGCTCGGGCTCGTGCTGGCGCCGGGCGCGGGCGCGCGACCTCAAGCCCCGCGTGCGCACGCGCGAGCTGCTGGTGGCGGAGGCCAACGACGCCGGCCGCGCGGCGCTGGCCGGCGACGAGGTGCGCCTGACCGACCGCCAGCGCGGCGTGCTCGCGCGCCTGGTCGCCGACGGCCCGCTGCCGGCCGCCTCGACGGGCGCCGACCACGGCGGCCTGCGGCGGCTCGCCGAGCGCGGATTGATCGTGCTGGAGGCGCGTGAGCAGCGCCGCCGCCCCGTGCACCGCGCCGTCGGCGCGCGCAGCGCCGGCGCGCCGGCGCTCACGGCCGAGCAGCGCGCCGCGCTGGGGCCGATCCTCGCGGCACTGGAAGCGCGCGACCCGGCGCGCTTGCTGCTGCACGGCGTCACCGGCTCGGGCAAGACCGAGGTCTACCTGCAGGCGGCCGCGGCGACGCTTGCGGCCGGCCGCGGCGTGATCGTGCTGGTGCCGGAGATCGCGCTCGCGCCGCAGACGGTCGCGCGCTTCCAGGCGCGCTTCGGCGACACCGTCGCGGTGCTGCACTCGCAGCTCGGCCAGGGGGAGCGCTTCGACGAGTGGACCGCGCTCGCGCGCGGCGACGCGCGCGTCTGCGTCGGGCCGCGCTCGGCCGTCTTCGCGCCCGTCGCCGACGTCGGGCTCGTGATCGTGGACGAGGAGCACGAGTCGGCCTACAAGCACGAAGGCGACCCGCGCTACGACGCGCGCCGCGTCGCCGCGCTGGCGCGCGCACCACGCCGGCGCGGTGCTGCTGGCCGGCAGTGCGACGCCGCGGCCCGAGAGCGTGCAGGCGCTCAAGCGCCTGCGCCTGACGCAGCGGGTCGACGGGCGCCCGCTGCCGCCGGTCGAGGTGCTCGACATGCGCACGGCGCCCGGCCCGCTGCATCCGACCACGCGCGAGGCGCTCGCCGACGTGCGCCACGCCGGGCGCAAGGCGATCGTGCTCGTGAACCGCCGCGGCTGGTCGAACTTCCTCTCCTGCCGTTCGTGCGGGCACGTCTGGACCTGCCCGCAGTGCGACGTCGCGCTCGTGCTGCACCGCGGCGAGCAGGCCGTCAGCTGCCATCACTGCGGCCATCGCGAGCGCATCCCGAGCGCCTGCACGGTCTGCCACTCGGTCTCGGTCGCGCGCCACGGCGCCGGCACCGAGCGGATCGAGACGGAGCTGCGCGAGGCGCTGGGCGATCCGGACTTCCCGATCCTGCGCCTCGACGCCGACGTGGCCGCCGGCAAGGGCGCGGTCGCGCGCGCGCTGGAGCGCTTCGACGCCGCCGCCGGCGGGGTGCTCGTCGGCACGCAGATGGTCGCCAAGGGCCACGACTTCCCCGACGTGACGCTCGCGGTCGTGCTCGACGCCGACCAGACGCTGCGCTTCCCCGACTTCCGTGCGGAGGAGCGCACGTTCGCGCTCGTCGCGCAGCTTGCGGGCCGCGCCGGGCGGGGAGGGTCGGGCAACGGGCGCGTGCTGGTGCAGACGCTCTCGCCCGAGGCGCCCTCGATCGCCGCCGCCTCGCGCCACGACAGCGACGGCTTCCTGGCGGGCGAGCTGGAGCGCCGGCGCGCGCTCTCCTATCCGCCCTTCGCGTCGCTGATCCGCGTCGTCTGCACAGCCGACGAGGCGCCCGACGCGGCGGCCGCGGCGCTGGCGGTGCGCGAGCGGATCAGCGCGCCGAGCGCGATCGTGCTGGGGCCCGCGCCGCTGTTCCGCCTGCGCGGGCGCGAGCGCAGCCAGCTCGTGATCAAGGCGACGCAGCGGCGGCCCGCGATACAGGCCGTCGCGGCGGCCGTCGACGCGGTCGCGCGCACCGCCGTCGGGCGCCGCGCGCAGCTGAGTGCGGACGTCGACCCGCAGTAACTAGACTCGCGGGCGATGGCCGACGAGCAGCTCGAAGAGGACGTCGAGGAGCGCCGCCCGCTCGATCCGGAGGTCGCCGCACGCCGCAGCGCGGCGCTGCGCTTCGTGCGCCAGTTCGGCGATCCGGTGCTCAAGAGCAAAGCCCGCCCGGTCGAGCGCTTCGACGACGAGCTGCGCACGGAGATCGAGCAGATGGGGCAGCTGATGGCCGACTCGCTGGGCATCGGCCTGGCCGCGACGCAGCTCGGCAAGCTGCATCGCGTGCTCGTCTACCGCGTCGAGCCGGACTCACCCGTGAACGCGGTCGTGAACCCCGAGATCGAGTGGAGCGGGGAGGAGCTGGAGGCCGCCGAGGAGGGCTGCCTCAGCCTCCAGGGCGTGCTCGTCGACGTCGCGCGGCCCGTCCACGTGCGCGTGCGCGGCCAGGACGTCCACGGCGACCGGATCACGATCGAGGCGAGCGGGCTCGAGGCGCGCGTGCTCCAGCACGAGATCGACCACCTCGACGGGATCCTGATCCTCGACCGCACCTCGCGCGAGCAGCGCAAGGAGGCCATGCGCATCCTGCGCGAGCGCGGCGAGCAGGCCGCTTGAGGACCGCCTACCTCGGCACCTCAGCCTTCGCCGCCGCCGTTCTGGACCGGCTGGCGGCCAGTCCCCACCGCCCGTCGCTCGTCGTCACGCGGCCGGATCGCCCGGCGGGGCGGGGGCGCAAGCTGTCCTCGCCGCCGGTCGCTCGCTCCGCCCGGGCGTTGGGGATCGACCTTGCGCAGCCGGACGACGTCAACGAGGAGGAGGCTCGCGCGCGCATCGCCGCGGTCTCACCCGAGGCCGTCGTGGTCTGCGCGTTCGGGGCCTTGATCCGCGAGCCGCTGCTGTCCGCGCACGAGCTGGTCAACGTGCACCCGTCGCTGCTGCCGCGCTGGCGCGGGGCCGCGCCGATCGAGCGGGCGCTGATGGCCGGCGACGAGGAGACCGGCGTGGCGATCATGCGCCTGACGGCGGGGCTCGACAGCGGCCCGGTCTGCCTGCTGGCCCGCACCCCGATCCTCGCCGACGACACGTACGGGTCGTTGTCGGAGAGGCTCGCCGAGCTCGGCGGGTCGCTGTTGGTGCAGGCGCTGGACGAGCGGCCGGACTACGAGGAGCAGGAGGGGGAGGCGACGTATGCGGAGAAGCTGACGGCTGCCGACCGTACGCTCGATCCCTCGCTGCCGGCGGTCGAGCTCGAACGCGTGGTCCGGGCGTTGACGCCCCACGTCGGAGCCCGCGTGGCGTTGGCGGACGGCTCGTATCTGGGCGTACTTGGTGCGCAGCTCGCGACGGGGTCCCCATTCCCGGCCGGGACGGTTGGCAACGAGGGTGAGCGGCTGTTGCTCGGCACGTCCGCCGGGACTCTGGAGCTGACCGTCGTCCAACCCCCAGGCGGGCGCCCGATGCCGGCGGCCGACTACCTGCGCGGCCATCGTGGCTGAACTGCGGCAACGGGCATACCGTGGCGGTAGTGAGGTTGCCACGGATCGGGTTTCGCCTGGTCGGCTGGTGGCGGCTCGCGTCTTGCGGCGGGTGGAGGAGGGCGCGTACGCCGATCGTGCGCTGACGGGGGAGGCGGATCGGGCTGGGCTCGATTCGCGGGAGCGGGCGTTTGCGACGCAGCTGGCGTATGGCGTGGTCCAGCGCCGGCGCACGCTTGACCACCTGATCGACGGCTGGGTCGACCGGCCGCTTGACCCGCCGATCCGCGACGCGCTGCGGCTGGGGGTCTTCCAGCTCGTGCTGCTCGATGGCGTCGCCCCGCATGCCGCGGTCGACCAGTCGGTCGAGCTGGCGAAGGCGGCCGGCGGGCCGGGCTACAAGCTCGTCAACGCGGTGCTGCGCAAGGCCGGGCGCGAGGGCGCCGCCCGCCTTGCCGCGCTGACCGACGCCACGCCGCGCGATGCCGCCGTCAAGCATTCCGTGCCCGACTGGCTGGCGGAGCTGTGGTGGGAGCAGCTCGGCCCCGACGACGCCCGCGCCCTGCTCGCCCGCGTCAACGAGCCGGCGGAGGCGAGCTTCCGCGTGAACACGCTGGTCGCCGTCCGCGAGCAGGTGTTGGCGGAGCTGGCGGAGCGCGGCGTCGCCGCCCGCCCCGCGCATGACCTCCCCGAGGGGATCCTCCTCGATGCGCCGTTCGACGCGGCCGGCGATCCGCTCTGGAGCGGGGGAGCGCTGGCAGCCCAGTCGCGCGCCGCGATGCACGCCGCCCGCATGCTGGAGCCGGCGCGCGGGATGCGCGTGCTCGACCTCTGCGCCGCGCCCGGCGGCAAGACGACCCACCTCGCTGCGCTGATGCAGGACGAAGGGGAGATCGTGGCGGTCGAGCGCAATCCCAAGCGCGCCGCCGAGCTGCGGCGGAGCGCCGCCCGCCTGCACGCCGGCAGCGTCCGCGTCGAGACCGCCGACGCGACGGCGCCCCGCACCGATGGCCCCTTCGACGCGGTGCTCGTCGACCCGCCCTGCTCGGGCCTCGGCACGCTCCAGGGCCGGCCCGACCTGCGCTGGCGCGCGCGGCCCGAGGCGATCGCCGAGCTGGCCGCGCTGCAGACCGCGATCCTCACGGCGGGGCTCGACGCGCTGCGCCCCGGCGGCGCGCTCGTCTACGCGACCTGCACGATCTCGGCGCAGGAGAACGAGCAGGTCGTCGAGACGGCGCTTGCCGCACGCACCGGCGTCGCGCTCGAACGCACCGCAAAGCTGCTCCCGCACCGCGATGGCAGCGACGGCTTCTTTCTGGCGCGTCTGCGTCGTGTCTGACGGCGTGTCAGCGCGTCGGTCGGCCCGCGACCGCGACGCGCCCGTCCGCGCGATGCGCTATCACGTCGCCATGGCGAAAGCGGGGGCATGAGCGAGCAGGCGGTGGATCTCGGCCCCGAGTGCCCGGGCTGCAACGAGCCGTGGCTGCGCCCTACGACGATGCCGGGCCGCTACCGCTGCGTCTACTGCCTGCGGCGCTACGAGCTGGTGTCGGTCTGCCCCAACTGCGGCGAGCACTCGACGATCGTGCGGATGTCCAGCACCGCGATCCTCATGTGCAACCACTGCAAGGGCAGCATGCTGACGCTCGTGTAGGAGGACCAGGTCCGCCGCCGCATCGGCGAGACTTCCGCGCATGCTGCCGGAGCTGCTGCGCACGCGTCGCATCGCGCCCTCGATCCTGTCGGCCGACTTCGCGCGCCTGGGCGCGCAGGTCGCCGAGGTGATGCAAGCCGGCGCGCGCGTGATCCACGTCGACGTGATGGACGGCCATTTCGTGCCGCCGATCACGATGGGCCCGAACGTCGTCGCGGCGCTCGCCGAGCAGGTGCACGGCGCCGGCGGCCTGCTCGACGTGCACCTGATGATCGAGCGGCCCGAGCGCCAGGTCGCCGCGTTCGCACAGGCCGGGGCGGACGCGATCACGCTGCATGCCGAGGCGACGCCGCACCTGCACTACGCGCTCGCGGCGGTGCGCGACGCCGGCTGCGTCGCCGGCGTCGCGCTCAACCCGGCGACGCCGCCGGCCGCGCTCGCCGAGGTCGTCGGGCTCGCCGAGCTCGTGCTCTGCATGTCCGTGAATCCCGGCTGGGGCGGGCAGCCGTTCATCGCCGCCTCGCTCGCCAAGCTCGCGCAGCTGCGCGGGCTGCTGGGCGAGCAGACGGCGCTGGAGGTCGACGGCGGCGTCGACGTCATAACGGCGGGACCGTGCGCCGAGCAGGGCGCTACGCTGCTGGTCGCCGGCTCGGCGGTGTTCGGCGCGGCCGACCCCGCGGAGGCGTACGCGGCGCTCGTCTCCGCCGCTGGAGCCGCCTGACGCGACCCCGAGCCATCCCGACGTGCACGTCATCCGCAGCGAAAGGACCTTCCCGTGAGCACGACCCCGATCGTCACCGCCGCCGACCTGCACCGCCGCTTCGGCGAGGGCGAGGCCGCCGTCGACGCGCTCGCCGGCGTGAGCCTCGAGCTGCCCGTGGGCGCGTTCACGGCGATCATGGGCCCGTCGGGCTCGGGCAAGTCGACGCTCATGCACGTGCTCGCGGGCCTCGACAAGCCGACCTCGGGCAGCGTCACGATCGACGGCGTCGAGCTGGGCTCTCTCGACGACAAGCGGCTGACGGAGCTGCGCCGCGACAAGGTCGGCTTCATCTTCCAGTCGTTCAACCTGCTGCCGGTGCTGACCGCGGCCGAGAACATCGAGCTGCCGGTGAAGATCGCGGGCCGTTCGGTCGACGCCGCCTGGCGCGACCAGCTGATCGCGACGGTCGGCCTCGGCGACCGCCTCACGCACCATCCGTCCGAGCTGTCCGGCGGCCAGCAGCAGCGCGTCGCCGTCGCGCGCGCGCTGATCACGAAGCCGGCCGTGCTGTTCGCCGACGAGCCGACCGGCAACCTCGACTCGAGCTCGAGCGCGGAGGTGCTGAACCTGCTGCGCCAGGCCGTCGACGAGTTCGGCCAGACCGTCGTGATGGTCACCCACGAGCCGAGCGCGGCCGCCATCGCCGATCGCGTGATCGTGCTCGCCGACGGCCACATCGTCCACGACGGCGTCGCCGGCTCGGCCGACGAGGTCCACGATCTGATGCGGACGGTCGCCTGATGCTCGCCCTGACGCTGCGGGGCATCGCCTCGCGCAAGCTGCGCACCGCGCTGACGGCCTTCGCCGTCGTGCTCGGGATCGCGCTCGTGTCGGGCACGTATCTGCTCACCGACACGATCGACAGCACGTTCGACCAGGTCTTCCAGACGGCGAACGAGGGCGTCGACGTCGCGATCACGCCCAAGCAGCGATTCGGCACCGACACGAGCGCGACGCCGGCCCCGCTGAAGGCGTCCCTGGTCGCGCAGGTCGCCAAGGTCCCGGGCGTCGAGCTGGCGGCTGGATCGGTCTTCGAGGCCGGCCTCATCTTCGACAAGCACAACGACCCGCTGATCAAGACGGGCGCGCCGATGTTCATCAGCGACGTGACGCCCAAGCAGTTCGATCCGTTCACCTACGTCGAGGGTCACGCGCCGCAGGCGCCCGACGAGGTCACGCTCGACAAGACCCACGCGAGCAAGGCCGGCTTCGAGCTCGGCGACACCGTGCGGCTCGCCGGCAAGGGCCCGGAGCAATCCTTCAAGCTCGTCGGCATCAGCCAGTTCGGGTCCCAGGACTCGCTCGCGGGCGCCGCCGTCGCAATCGTGCAGACGCCGGTCGCGCAGCGGCTGCTCGAGCTGCCGGGCCAGTTCGACACGATCCAGGTGGCGGCCAAGCCCGGCGTTCCCTCGCGGCAGCTGGCCGCCGACATCCGCGGCGCCCTGCCGCCGAACACCTACACGGTGCGCACCGGCGCCCAGGAGGCGCAGTCCCAAGCCAACGACGTGCAGGCCAACTTCGGCTTCCTGCGCACCTTCCTGCTCGTCTTCGCCGGCATCTCGCTGTTCGTCGGCGCGTTCCTGATCGTCAACACGTTCTCGATCACGGTCGCCCAGCGCGTGCGCGAGTTCGCGCTGCTGCGGATGATCGGCGCCAGTCGCCGCCAGGTCCTGCGCGCCGTGATCGGCGAGGCGTTGCTGCTCGGCCTGGCCGCCTCGGCGATCGGATTCCTCGCCGGCTTCGGCCTCGCGCCCGCGCTCAAGGGCCTCTTCAAGCTGTTCGGCGCCGACCTGCCCACGGGCGGCATCGTGCTCGAGGCGCGCACCGTGATCGTCTCGATCGCGGTCGGGACGCTGATCACGCTCGTGGCGGCCGTCGGCCCGGCGATCCGCGCCACGCGCGTGCCGCCGATCGCGGCGCTGCAAGACGCCGCCAGCCTGCCGCGCGGTCGCACTGCGCGCCTGCGCACCCCGCTCGCGAGCGTGGTCGTGGCGATCGGGATCGTGCTGCTGTGCCTCGGGCTGTTCGGCAGCGCGAGCGGCGGCAACGCCGCGGCGCTCGTCGGAGCGGGCGCGGGCGTCGTCTTCATCGGCGTCGGGTTGCTCGCCTTCCACATCGTCGGTCCGCTCGCGATGGCCGTCGGGCGCCCGCTGGAGGCGCTGCGCGGCGTCAGCGGCCGGCTCGCGCGCGAGAACGCGATGCGCAACCCGCGCCGCACCGCCTCGACGTCGGCGGCGCTGATGATCGGCGTCGCGCTGGTCGCGTTCGTGACGATCTTCGCCGCCGGCCTGAAGGCCTCGATCGCCGACCAGGTCGGCGTCGGGCTCAAGGGCCAGATGATCGTCGAGAGCACGCTGTTCGACCTCCCGTTGCCGGACTCCGCCACCCGGGCCGTCCAAGACGTCGAGGGCGTCCAGACCGTCTCCGCCATCCGTTTCAGCAAGGCGCGCCTGCCCGGCGGCTCCGAGCCCTCGGTGACGGGCATCGACCCGACCACGATCACCGACGTCTTCAACCTCGACTGGCAGCAGGGCTCCGCGGCGACGCTGCGCGACCTCGGGCCGCGCGACGTGCTCGTCGCGAAGGACTGGGCGAAGGACCACGGAGCGCACGTCGGCTCGACGATCGCCATGACGACGCCGACCGGCGCCCGCCTGACGCAGACGGTCACGGGCATCTACGACGACAAGGCCAACCTGTTCGCCGACCTGACGCTGCAGAATGCGCTGCTCGCCAGCGACTTCCACATCACCGGCAACGCCTTCCTGATGGCGAGCGTCACGCCCGGCTCCGACGCCGAGGCCGTCACCAAGGCCACCGACAAGGCGGTCAAGGCCCAGTACCCGAGTCTCAAGGTGCTCACGAAGCAGGGCTTCATCGACGAGCAGAACAAGCAGGTCAACCAGCTGGTCGCGTTCTTCTACGTGCTGCTGGCGCTGACCGTGATCATCTCGCTGTTCGGGATCGTCAACACGCTCGTGCTCGCGATCCACGAGCGCACGCGCGAGCTGGGAATGCTGCGGGCGATCGGCACCTCGCGTCGCCAGGTGCGCCAGATCGTCCGCTACGAGTCCGTCATCACGGCGATGATCGGCGCGGTTCTGGGCGTCGTGCTCGGCGCGATCTTCGCGGTCCTCGTGACGATCCCGCTCAAGAGCGAAGGCTTCGTGATCTCGATCCCGATCGGAAGCCTGGTCATCCTGCTGCTGGTCGGCGCGATCTTCGGCGTGCTCGCCGCGATCTGGCCTGCACGCCGGGCCGCGAAGCTCGACGTGCTCCAGGCGCTGGCGTACGAGTGAGCTACGCCGTCGGGCGCCGGTAGAGGCCGAACAAGAGGCCACACAACAGGAACGCCGCGCCGAAGTAGCCCGACTCGACGCGCAGCACTTCGTCGCTCATCACCGGCGAGGCGACCCACGCCACGAACAGGACCGCGCACAGCAGCCAGGCGGAGGCGGCGAGGCCGGCGCGGCGGCGGGCCAGCGCCGCCTGGTTGAGCGTGCCCGCGATCAGGTGCAGGCCCATTCCCACGGCGACGAGCGCGAGGCCGCCGCGTTCGTACGTGAAGCCCTTGTCGCCCAGCAGCGTGCTCATCACGGTCGGCCCGACCGCCAGCAGCCCGATCGC
Source organism: uncultured Actinomycetes bacterium (assembly GCA_963746145.1). Lineage (GTDB taxonomy): Bacteria > Actinomycetota > Thermoleophilia > Solirubrobacterales > Solirubrobacteraceae > Conexibacter. The sequence goes on along the minus strand of CAVVAC010000003.1, from coordinate 2,101,656 downwards.
GACGCTGCCGGCGAAGCCGGCGATCGCCAGCACCGTCAGGCGGATCGCGCGCGCGAACTCGCCCGTGCTCTCGCGCGCCTCCAGGCCCGTGAGGTGGGGGAGGATCGAGGTCTGTATCGCCTGGAACAGCTGCAATGGGGCGCGCACGATCAGCAGCACGTTGAACACGAAGCCGGCCAGCTCGCGTCCCGATGAGGCGTTGACGATCAGCACCGCGGCGTTCATCAGCGTCTGCTCGGCGAGCATGATCCCGAAGACGCCGAGCGCGAAGCGCGAGCCATGCTGCATCGAGAGGTCGGCGACGGCCTCCTCGACGTGCGCGTGAGCGGGACCTTCCTGGCTCGCGTCGAGCGCCGGCAGCTCGCGCTCGGCGGCGCTCGGCGCGGGCGCGTCGGATGCCACGCGCCCGAACGCGAACGGCACCACCACGAGCGAGACGAACGGCGCGACCGCCATCCCCAGCGCGATCGCCGACTGGCCCGACGTGATGCCGACGACCGCCGCCAGCGCGAACGCGAAGCGCGATATCGACTCGATGAAGACGAGCGCGCCGTACAGCGCGAAGCGCTGGTGGCCGGCCAGCCAGCCGCGCGCGAAGTAGCTGACCGCGTAGGCGAGCACGCCGACGACGGTCATCCAGTAGAGCGCTAGCGAGCCGTCGTACAGGTGGCGCGCGAGCTGGGGGCGCAGCGCGAGCGCGACGACCAGGAAGGTCAGCGCGAAAACCAGCTGGATCGTCGCCGGCACGCGCAGCGAGTGGCCCTCCAGCCCGCGCGCGCGGCGCTCCGCGAGGGTGCGCGAGAGCAGCTGCTCGATCGGCCGGTAGATCACCGACAGGATCACGAACATGACCGACCACATCAGGCTCACGCGGCCGTACGCCGCGCTGCTCAGTTCGTGGCTGGCGACCGCCAGGTAGAGGAACGAGAAGATCCCGGTCGAGGCGATCCCGACCGTCAGGATGCGCGCGCCGCTGCCGAACGAGCGTCCCGCGGGCGCGGCGTCGGATGTCGAGGCCGGGCTAGCCGTGGAGCCGGACAAGCAACATCGTCCACGGGAAGGGCGAGCGTCGTTCGACGACCTCGCCGTGCTGGGCAAGCATCTGCACGAAGCTGCGCTTCGACCAGTGGTTGACGTGCCCAGGGGTGTTCCCGAGTTCCTTCACGTACGCCCCCCGTGCGACGTTCAACATGCGCCAGAGCGGCTCGCGGGGGACGGACACGAGCAGGTGACCCGATGCGACCCGGGCCATCTCGGCGACGGTGTGCTGCGGATCCGGCACGTGCTCGAGCACCTCGATGGCGCTCGCCAGCTCGAACTCGCCGTCGGCGAACGGCAGGTGCTCGGCGGCCATCGTGCGGTACTCGAGGTTCGGGTGCTGGCGCGTGGCCCACTCGGCCTTGAGCTTGTCGTCGTCGAGGTCGATGCCGACGATGCGGCCCTCGCCGAGCTGCTGCGCCCACTGGTGCGTGAGCACGCCCTCGCCGCAGCCGACGTCGAGCACCGAGGCCGGCGCGGCCTGCGCGAACAGCTCCGCGAGGGTGCGCTCGAAGGCGCCCATCAGCCGCCGCACGACGGGATTCGTCGAGCCGTACTTGTCGTACGTGTTGCCGGTGGGAACGGCCTCCGTGGTGCTCATACCTCGACCGTCTCCTTCTGCGGCGCGCCGCCGGGCTCGTAGTGGGAGGGCGCGATCCCGAGCGACAGCTCGATCCGCCGCACGCGTTCGAACGTGCGCTGCGTCAGCATCCGCTGCGCCGCCAGCAGGTCGCCGATCACGCCGAGCGCGGCCAGCAGCATCGCCGCGATGAACAGCACCGCGCCGAGGATCAGCGACTGCACGTGGCCCGCGCCCTCGCCGCCGATGTACGCGACCAGGAAGCGGATCCAGACGGCGAGCGCCGCGACGCCCATCACCAGCGCGCCGCCCCAGAAGACCTTCAGCGGCTCGTACTGCGCGTAGATGCGGAAGATCGAGATCGCGTTGCGGCGCACGTAGGCGCCCATCGACGGGAACAGCCGCGACTCGCGCGTCTTCTCGTTCGTGCGGATCGCGACGTGGTCGACCGCGACGAGCAACTTGCCGGCCTGGATGATCGTCTCGAGCGTGTAGGTGAACTTCGAGACGACCTGGATCTGCAGCGCCGCCTCACGGTTGTACGCGCGAAAGCCGGAGGTCGTGTCCGGGACGTCCGTCGAGGAGGCCTGGCGCACGACCCACGAGCCGAGCTTCTGCAAGAGCTTCTTGAGCGGGGAGAAGTGCTGGATCGTCGCGACCTGGCGGTCGCCGACGACCATGTCGGCTTGCCCCGCGACGATCGGCGCGACGAGCTTGGGGATGTCGCGGCCGTCGTACTGGTTGTCGGCGTCGGTGTTGACGATCACGTCGGCGCCGAGCTTCAGGGCGGCGTCGATCCCGGCCTGGAAGCCGGCCGCGAGGCCCTTGTTGTTCGTGAGCTTGACGATGTGGTCGACGCCGTGCCGGCGCGCCACCTCGATCGTGCGATCGGTCGAGCCGTCGTCGATCACGAGCCATTGCACGACGTCGAAGCCGTCGACCTCGCGGGGCAGGTCGGCGAGCGTCAGCGGGAGCGTCCGCTCCTCGTCGTAGCAGGGGATCTGGATGATGAGTTTCATGGCGTAGACTCGCGCCGCAGTATCCCATGCGCCGCCCCGACCGCACGACCCTCGCGCTCGCCGGCGTGCTGCTCGCCGCACTTGCGCTGCGCCTGTGGGGGATCCGCTCCGGCCTGCCGTTCTCCTACAACGCCGACGAGGAGCGCCACTTCGTCCCGGTCGCCGTGCGCTTCTTCGGCAGCGGGCTGAATCCCGGCTACTTCCTCAACCCGCCCGGCTTCACGGAGCTGCTGTTCGGTGTCTTCGCGGTGCGCTTCGGCGGGCGCGCGGCGGTCGAGCACGCGCTCGCGGCCGATCCCGGCTCGCTGTTCCTGGCCGCGCGCGTGACGGCGGCGCTGCTCGGCGTGCTCGCGGTCTGGTTCGCGCAGCTCGCCGGCGCGCGCCTGTTCGACCGCCGCACCGGCCTGCTCGCCGCGGCGCTCGGCGCGGTCGCGTTCCTGCCGGCGTTCTACGGCCACCTCGCGCTCAACGACGTGCCGGCGATGGCGGGCGCGTCGCTCGCGCTCTACGCGGCCGCGCGCGCGCTGGACGGCGGCGGCCTGCGCACGGCCGCGTTCGGCGGCCTCGCCGCCGGGCTCGCGGCCGGCACGAAGTACACGGCGGGGATCGCGCTGCTGCCGCTGCTCACGGCGCTCGCGCTCGGGCGCCCGGGGCTGCGCGCCGCGCTGCCGGCGCTCGCGCTGGCGCTGGTCGGCACGTTCGCCGGCTTCCTGCTCGCGAACCCATACGCGCTGCTCGACTTCAGCGCCTTCCACGCCGGCATCTCCCAGCAGCAGGAGTACGCGAGCGGCGACGAGCTTGCGAAGCTCGGGCTGACGCAGCGCAACGGGATCGTCTACTACCTGTGGACGCTGACGTGGGGGCTCGGCTGGATCCCGGCCTTCGCCGCGCTCGGCGGCGCCGTGCGGCTGCTCGTGCGCGACCGCCGGCTCGCGCTCGTGCTGCTGCCCGCGCCGCTGCTGTTCCTGCTCTACATGGGCACGCAGGAGCGTTACTTCGGCCGCTGGCTGCTGCCGATCCTGCCGATCGCGATCCTGTTCGCGGCCTCCTTCGGCGCCGCGCTCGTGCGGGCGCTGGCGCGCCGCCGGGCCGGCCTGGCGCTGCCGGCGGCCGCGCTCGTGGTGCTCGCGCTGCTCGCGCAGGGCGCCTGGACGACGGTCCACGTCGACCGTGTGCTCGCGCGCCCCGACACGCGTAACGAGCTGCGCGCCTGGCTGCTCGCGCACGTCCCGGCGGGCAGCAGGATCGTGATCGAGCCGGTCGTGCCGCAGGCGTGGCTCCGACGCGACGGCATCCCGATCTGGCGAACCTGGAACACCGCCCGCGCCGACGTCGACGACCACGCGCAGCCGTTGCCCCATGGCCGCACCCGCTACGTCAAGGTCGACCGCTACGAGCGCACGCTGCGCCCCGCGCTGCTGGACCGCTACGCCGCCCGCGGCTTCTGCTGGGTCGTGACCGCCTCGACCCAGCGCGACCGCGCGCTCGCGCAGCCGGAGGCGGTCCCGCCGGCGCTCGCCTACTACGCCGCGCTCGCCCGCCGCGGCCGGGAGCTGATGCGCATCAGCCCCTATCGGGCGGGGGTGCGCCTGCCGGCGTTCAACTTCGACTGGTCCTTCGACTTCTACCCTGGCGCGTACGCGCGGCCGGGTCCGGAGCTGGTCGTGTACCGCCTGCGCGACTGTCCCGTCGTATCCTCCAGCTGATGGCGCTGCGCACGGACACCGACCGCGTCCACCTCGCGCGCACGCTCGAGCTCGCCGGCCAGGGGCGCGGGCGCGTGAGCCCGAACCCGCTCGTGGGGGCGGTGCTCGCACGCGAGGAGGAGGTGCTCGGCGAGGGCTGGCACACGGCCTACGGCGAAGCGCACGCGGAGGTCGAGGCGCTGCGCGCGGCCGACGGGCGGGACCTCGCGGGCGCGACGCTGTACGTCTCGCTCGAACCCTGCTGCCACACCGGCAAGCAGCCGCCGTGCACCGACGCGATCCTCGCCGCCGGCATCCGCCGCGTCGTCGTCGCCTCCGACGATCCGACCGAGAAGGCCTCCGGTCGCGGGCTCGGGATCCTGCGCGACGAGGGCGTCGAGGTGACGCTCGCCGACGGCGAGCTGGCGGCGCGCGCGCGGCTGCTCAACCAGCCCTTCCGCAAGCACGCCCGCACCGGGCGCCCGTGGGTCCTCTTCAAGTCCGCGATGACGCTCGACGGCAAGGTCGCCACCCGCGCCGGTGACTCGAAGTGGATCTCCGGCGAGGAGAGCCGCCTGCGCGCGCACCGCTGGCGCGCCGAGTGCGACGCGGTCGTCGTCGGGATCGGCACCGCGCTCGCCGACGACCCGCAGCTGACGGCCCGCATCGACGGCGTCGCGCGCCAGCCGCGCCGCGTCATATTCGACGCGCTCGCGCGCCTGCCGCTCGACTCGCAGCTCGTCGCCGCCGCGCACGAGGTGCCGCTGACCGTCGTCGTCTCGCGCGCCGCCCCGCGCGCCGCGACCGACGCGCTGGAGACGCACGGCGCCGAGGTGATCGTCGCGCCCGGCGAGCACGAGCCGGCGCGCGTCGTCTCGGCGCTGGACCAGCTGGGCGCCGCCGGCGTCGCGTCGGTGCTGCTCGAGGGCGGCCCGCGCCTGGCCGGCGCCTTCTTCGACGCCGGCGAGATCGACGAGCTGCGGCTGTTCCTCGCCCCGCTCGTGCTCGGCGGGCGCACCGCGCGCGACCCGCTCGAGGGCGAGGGCGTCGAGACGATCGCGGAGGCGCTGCGCGCGCTCACGCTCGACTGCGACCGCGTGGGCGACGACGTGCTCGTCTCCGCGCGGCTGCGGGAGTGGTGAGCGTGTTCACGGGGCTCGTGCAGGGGCTGGGGGAGGTCGTCGCGGTCGAGCGCACCCCCGACGGCACGCGCCTGACGCTCGCGGCCGGCTTTCCGCTGGCGCTCGGCGAGGGCGACTCGGTCGCCGTCAACGGCGTCTGCCTGACCGCGGTCGAGCCGCACGAGCGGATCTTCGCCGCCGACGTGATGAACGAGACGCTGCGCCGCTCCTCGCTGGCCGCGCTCGCGCCCGGCGCGCACGTCAACCTCGAGCTGCCGCTGCGCGCCGACGACCGCCTCGGCGGCCACTTCGTGCAGGGGCACGTCGACGGGCTCGGCACCGTCTCCGCGGTCGAGCAGGACGGCTTCGCACGCGTCGTCACGATCGCCGCCGAGCCGCAGCTGCTGCGCTACGTGGTCGAGAAGGGCTCGATCGCGATCGACGGCGTCAGCCTCACCGTCAGCGCCGTCGACGAGGTCTCGCTGAGCGTCTCGTTGATCCCCGAGACCCTGGAGCGCACGACGCTCGGCGCCGCCCGACCGGGCGCAACCGTCAACCTGGAGGTGGACGTGCTCGCGAAATACGTCGAGAAGCTGGTGGCGCGATGAGCCATTCCGAGACGCGCACCCCGTTCGCGACCGTCGAGGCGGCGATCGAGGACATCCGCCAGGGCAAGATGGTCGTCGTCTGCGACGACGAGGACCGCGAGAACGAGGGCGACCTCACGCTCGCCGCGCAGTTCGCGACGCCCGAGGCGATCAACTTCATGGCCAAGGAGGGGCGCGGGCTGATCTGCCTCGCGCTCACGCCCGAGCGCTGCGACGAGCTCGGGCTCGACCTGATGGCGGCGAAGAACGAGTCGCCCTTCGAGACCGCCTTCACCGTCTCGATCGAGGCGCGCGAGGGCGTCACGACGGGCATCTCGGCGCATGACCGCGCGCGCACGATGCAGGTCGCGATCGACCCCGGTGCGCGCCCGCGCGACGTCGTCCAGCCGGGCCACGTGTTCCCGCTGAAGGCGAAGCCCGGCGGCGTGCTCGAGCGCATCGGCCAGACCGAGGCGGCGGTCGACCTGGCCCGCCTGGCCGGCCTCAACCCGGCCGGCGTGATCTGCGAGATCATGAACGACGACGGCACGATGGCCCGCGTCCCCGACCTCGTCGGGTACTGCGAGCGGCACGGTCTGAAGATGATCACGGTCGCCGACCTCGTCGCCTACCGGCGCCGTCACGACAAGCTTGTCGAACGCGTCGTCGCGACCGCCCTGCCGACCGCCTTCGGCGACTTCGAGGTGATCGGCTACCGCTCGCTCGTCGACGACAAGCACCACGTCGCGATGGTCAAGGGCGCCGTCGCCGGCGAGCAGGACGTGCTCGTGCGGGTGCACTCGGAGTGCCTCACGGGCGACGTCTTCCACTCGCTGCGCTGCGACTGCGGCGAGCAGCTCGAGTCGGCGCTGGCGATGATCGAGGAGGCCGGCCGCGGCGTGCTGCTGTACCTCGCGCAGGAGGGCCGCGGGATCGGCCTGCTCAACAAGCTGCGCGCGTACAAGCTGCAGGAGGAGGGGCTCGACACGGTCGAGGCGAACCTCAAGCTCGGCCTGCCGGCCGACCTGCGCGACTACGGCATCGGCGCGCAGATCCTCACCGACCTCGGGCTGTCGTCGATCCGCATCCTCACGAACAACCCGAAGAAGATCATCGGCCTGGAGGGCTACGGCCTCTCGGTCAGCGACCAGGTGCCGATCGAGCCGACGCCGAACCCGCACAACGAGGCCTACCTGCGCGCCAAGCGCGACCGCATGGGCCACACGCTGCACCACCAGGGGCTGGCGCTGGACGAGGAGATGATCCAGCGCGAGCAGGTGCAGGACCGGGAACGCGCGGATGGCTGAGCAGCGCTTCGCGCTCGTCGTCGGGCGCTTCTACGAGGAGCTGGCGACCCGCCTCGTCGCCGGCGCCCGCGCGACGCTGGAGGAGGCCGGCGGGACGGTCGACGTGTTCGACGTGCCGGGCGCGTTCGAGCTGCCGCTGGTGGCCAAGTACGCCGCCGAGTCGGGCCGCTACGAGGCGGTCGTCGCGCTCGGCGCCGTGATCCGCGGCGAGACCGACCATTACGACTACGTCTGCGGCGAGGCCGCGCGCGGGCTCCAGCAGGTGCAGCTCGCGACGGGCGTGCCGGTCGGCTTCGGCGTGTTGACGGTCGACTCGATGGAGCAGGCGCTCGCACGCGTGCAGGGCGGCGGCAAGCGCGATTCCGGGGTGCATGCGGCCGAGGCCGTGCTCGCCTCCCTGGCCGTCCGCGACGCCGTCCGCGAGCAGCGCAGGCAGACGGGGTTTGTCCCTTAACCACACGATCCGCGGCGCTGCGAGCTACTGAGCGGTGCAGGGATGAGCTCGCCGATTCGCACGCGCAACATGGTCGTCCTGGTGGCGATCGCGCTCGCATGGGCGGTGATCGCGCTCGTCGCGAACGGCGCGTCGGGCTCTACGTCCGGTGCGGGCGGAGCGGCGGTCACGCCGGCGCTCGCGGCGCATTACGCGATCTTGGACCGCCCACGGGTCGCGGCCGACGATCCACCGGCGGGCACCGTTCCGCAGGCACTTGCAGCAGTCGCCTCCTCGGCGCACCTCGCGACGCGCACGGCGACGGGGGCGAGCGTCTACGTTCTTCCTGGGGGATCGGGGGAGGTCTGCATCCTGGCCGTCGGCGGCGGTCAGAGCGGAGCGGGCTGCAGCGCAGCGGACGCGGCTACGGCCGGCACCGTGACGCTCAGCGCCTGCGCACCGGGTCTGCTTGATGGATCCGCGCGCGTGCTCATGCTTGTTCCGGACGCCGCGACCGGCGTGCACGAGGTTGTCGACGGCGTCAGCTCTCCGCTCACGGTTGCGAACAACGTCGCGGTCGTCGAGTCCGATCGCATACCGACCGTGGTCGGCTGGACGGACTCGAGTGGCGCGCAGACGCGTGCCGTGCCGGGCGCCGAAGAGGTCCCCGACGCTTGCGCCACGCTGCCCGATCGCAAGCGCGATCGGGTCGGCGGGGACTGACGGCGCCCGTTCCGTATACTCACGCTCGCCATGCCAAAGGTCTGTCACGTCTGCAACAAGGGTCCTGCGTTCGGCAACAGCCGCAGCCACTCGATGGTCGCGACCAAGCGCCGCTTCGACCCGAACCTCCAGCGCGTCCGCATCGACGACAGCGGGACTCCCCGCCGCGTCTACGTCTGCACGCGCTGCCTGAAGGCCGGCAAGGTCACGAAGGCGTAGGGCCGCCCGGCCCCGCGCGCTCGTTCCTGCCGAACCTCTCGGTCCTTCGCCCGTGTCCGATCCGAGCCTGCTCCGTTTCCGTGCCGTCGTCGAGGCGGCGCTCGCGCACCTCGAATCGCGCCGCGACGAGGTCAACGACCTGAACGTCTTCCCGGTCGCCGACGGCGACACGGGCGACAACATGGCGCTGACGATGCGCGCCGTGCTGCAGGAGATCGACCGGCTCGCGGACGTCTCGCCCGAGCACACGCTCGACGAGGTCGGCCGCGACGAGATCGTGCGCTCGGTCGCGCGCGCGGCGCTGCTCGGCGCGCGCGGCAACAGCGGAGTGATCCTGTCACAGCTGATCCGCGGCGCCGCCGAGGAGCTGGCGAGCCGGCCCGGCGAGCTCGTCGACCCGGTGCTGCTCGGGGCCGCGATGGCGCGCGCCGCCGAACAGGCCTACGGCTCGGTGCGCGACCCCGCCGAGGGCACGATCCTCACGGTCATGCGCGAGATGGCCGGCCGCATCGCGACCGAGCTGGCGCACATGCCGCAGACGCGCCTGGACCCCGACGCCCCGTCCGAGCGTCAGGACGCGCTGCTCGCCGAGGTGCTCGAGCGTGCCCTCGACGCAGGTCAGCAGTCGGTCAAGCGCGGGCCCGAGCTGCTGCCGGTGCTGCGCGAGGCCGGCGTCGTCGACGCCGGCGGCTACGGCCTCACGGTCCTGTTCGCGGGCGTGATCGCGGCGCTGCGCGGCAGCGAGCCGCCGGAGCTCGCACATCACCACGCGGCGCGCATCACGCGCCCGCAGCACGAGTCCTCGACGCACCGCTACTGCACGAACTTCGCCGTCACCGGCGCCGGCCTGGACTCGCGCGGCTTCGTGACCGCGCTCGAGACGCTCGGCGACTCGGTGCTCGTCGTCGGCGACGCGACGACGTTGAAGGTCCACGTCCACACCGACGATCCCGACGCCGCCACGGCGCTCTTCGCAGGCGCCGGCACGATCTCCCATCTCGACGTCGCCGACATGCACGCGCAGGTCGAGCAGCGCGCCCAGCGGCTGGCCGCCAACGGCGCCGCGCGCGCCGCCTGCGGGCTGCTGGCCGTCGTTTCCGGGGCGGGGATCGCGGGCCTCTACGAGAGCCTCGGCGCGCACGTGCTCGACGGCGGCGCGACCCTCAATCCGTCCACGTACGACCTGCTGGCGGGGATCCACGCGGTGCCGGCGGAGGAGGTCGTCGTGCTGCCCAACAGCCCGAACGTGATCATGGCCGCCGAGCGCGCAGCCGAGCTGTCGGAGCGGCGGGTGCGTGTCGTGCAGTCGCGCTCGCAGCAGGGCGGTCTCGTCGCCGCGGTCGTCTTCGACGCCTCCGGCACGGCTGCCGGCAACGCCGAGGCGCTCGACGCGGAGCTGTCCCGCGTCCGCACCGGCGCTGTAGCCCGCGCCGCGCGCGACGACGCCGCAGGCCGCTTCGCGGTCGGCGACGCGGTCGGCTTCGTCGCCGACGAGCTGGTCGCCTGGGGCGACCCCGCCGCGACCCTGCGCGCCGTCCTCGCCGCCCTGGCCGAGGGCGCCGAGCTGATCACCTGCCTGCGGGGCGCGGACGCCCCGCTCGCCGACGCCGACGTCGCCCAGCTGGCCGACGGCGTCGAGCTGGAGCAGACCGCAGGCGGCCAGCCCGCCTACTGGTGGTTGCTCTCCGCCGAGTGATCGCTGTCCATCGCTGCATCCATGCGATGCACAGATGGACACTGAGCATCGACCCAGCCGCCCCGAGCGGCATAGTTCGAGCGTGCCCACGCAGTTCGCCTCCAACGTCGCCCTCGATGCCGACGCGCTGCGCGCCGCCCCCGCCCGCACGCCGCGCCCGTCCCGGCTCGCCGAGCCGCTCCCCGGCCCCGACGCGCTCGGCCCGAAGGCCGCCGCCGCGCTCGAGACGCTCGGCCTGCACACGGTCGGCGACCTGCTGGAGCACCTTCCCCGCGCGCAAGGCGAGGCGCGCACGCTCGCGACGCTGACCGTGGGAGAGACGGCGACGGTGCTCGTCGAGGTGCGCTCGATCACGACCAAGCCGGTCTACCGGCGCGGGATGAAGCCGCGCGTCGAGGCGACGGTCGCCGACACGTCCGGTTCCACACGCGTCTCGTTCTTCAACCAGCCGTGGCTCGCGCAGCGCTATCCGCCGGGCACGCGCCTGCTGCTGACCGTCCGCAGCGACCGCCAGGGGCGCATCTCCGTCACCGGCCACGCGCCGACCGAGCAGCAGGTCGGCGGCGCGGCCGAGCAGGTCGCGCAGTACGCCGCCTCGGAAGGGATCGACTCGACGCGGATCCTCGCGCTCGTGCAGGCCAACCGCGCCGCGATCGCCGACACCCCCGAGCCGCTGCCCGGGCGCCTGCGCGTCGCCGAGCAGCTGCCCGACCGGCCCGCCGCGCTCGCAGCGCTGCACGTCCCGGCCGCCGAGGGCGACGCCTCCGGCGGCCGGCGTCGGCTCGCGTTCGACGAGCTGCTGCTGGTCCAGCTGGCGCTGCTGCGCCGCCGCGCGCGCCGCGAGCGCGCGGCGAGCGCGCCGGTCCTCGACGGGCCCCGCGAGCTGACCGCACGCTGGCTCGCCGACGGCCTGCCGTTCGCCCCGACCGGCGACCAGGAGCGCGCGCTGGCGGCGATCGACGCCGACCTCGCGCAGGCGCGCCCGATGCAGCGGCTGCTGATGGGGGAGGTCGGCTCCGGCAAGACCGTCGTCGCCCTGTTCGCGCTGCTGCGCGCGATCGAGCAGGGCTGGCAGGGGGCGCTGATGGCGCCGACCGAGACGCTCGCCGAGCAGCACTTCGCGACGATCCAGGCGCTGATGCCCGGCGAGGCCGTGCCCGCCGCGCTGCTGACCGGCTCGACGCCCGCCGCCCGCCGCGCCGACATCCTCGGCAAGCTCGCAAGCGGCGAGCTGGCGCTCGCGGTCGGGACGCACGCGCTGATCGAGGAGGCGGTCGTGTTCGCGCGCCTCGCGGTCGCCGTCGTCGACGAGCAGCACCGCTTCGGCGTGCGCCAGCGCGCCGCGCTCGACGCGAAGGTGGGGGACGGCGCGGCGCCGCACGTCCTGCACATGACCGCCACGCCGATCCCCCGCACGCTCGCGCTCGTCGAGCACGGCGACCTCGACCACACGGTCTTGCGCGAGCTGCCGCGCGGGCGCCAGCCGATCGCCACGCACGTCGTCAGCGGCGAGCGCGGGCGCGAGCGAGCATACGAGCGCATCCGCGAGGAGCTGCGCGCCGGGCACCAGGCGTTCGTCGTCTGTCCGCTCGTGGAGGAGTCCGAGGTGCTGCAGGCGCGCGCCGCGAGCGTCGAGTTCGCGCGCCTGCGCGACGGCGAGTTCAAGGACTTCCGCGTCGAGCTGATCCACGGACAGATGCGCCCGCGCGAGAAGCACGAGGCGATGTCGGCGTTCGCCGACGGCGGCGCCGACGTGCTCGTCGCGACGTCCGTGATCGAGGTCGGGATCGACGTCCCGAACGCGACCGTGATGCTCGTCGAGGACGCCGATCGCTACGGGATCTCGCAGCTGCACCAGCTGCGCGGCCGCGTCGGCCGCGGCGAGCACGCGTCGCTCTGCCTGCTGTTCGGGCCCAAGGGCTCGGCGCGGCTGAAGGCGCTGGCGGCCCACGGCGACGGCTTCGAGCTGGCGCAGATCGACCTGCAGTTGCGCAAGGAGGGCGAGCTGATCGGGGTGCGCCAGCACGGCCTGGCGCAGTTCGCCGTCGCCGAGCTGCCGCAGGACGAGCGGCTGCTGGAGCGGGCGCGCGCGCAGGCCCACGCGCTGCTCGCCGAGGACCCCGAGCTGGCCGCGCCCGAGCACGTCCTGCTCGGCGAGGCGCTCGCCGCAGCCTTCGGCCCCGAGGCCGCGGCCGTGATCCGCGCATGAGGGTCGTCGCCGGCCGCTACGGCGGGCGCCGTCTCGCCGCTCCGCGCGGCCAGGCGACGCGCCCGACGGGCGATCGCGTGCGCGAGTCGCTGTTCGCGCTGCTGGGCCCGCTCGACGGCCTCAGCGTGCTCGACCTGTTCGCCGGTTCCGGCGCGCTGGGGATCGAGGCGCTCTCGCGCGGCGCCGCCGCGGCGACGTTCGTCGACAGCGCGCCAGCCGCCGCCACCGCCGTCCAGGCCAACCTGGACGCGCTCGCGATCGCCGCGACCGTCCGCCGCCAGGACGCCCGCGCGTTCCTGCGCAGCGCACGCACCGCCCAGCGCCAATACGATCTGATCTTCCTGGACCCTCCATACCGGCTCGCAGCAGGACTGGGTCGGGAGCTCTCGCCAGCGCTCGCCGGGGTCCTCGCCCCCGACGGTCGCGTCGTCACCGAGAGCGACCGCCGCACTCCGCTGGAGCTCGATCTGCCCCTGACCGACGAGCGCCGCTACGGCGACACCCTGATCCGAATCCATGACCGCACTGAGTAACCGCATCGCCGTCTGCCCGGGCTCCTACGACCCGGTCACGAACGGCCACCTCGACGTCATCGGCCGCACTTCGAAGCTGTTCGAGCAGGTGATGGTGGCGGTCGTGAACCTGCCGATCCGCAAGGGCTCGACGCTCTTCACCACCGAGGAGCGCATTAGCTTCGTGGAGCGCGCCACGGCGCACATGGGCAACGTCCAGGTGCAGCCGTTCAGCAACCTCGTCGTCGAGTTCGCGCAGAGCATCGGCGCGATGGCGATCGTGAAGGGATTGCGCGCGATCTCCGACTTCGAGTACGAGCTGGAGATGAACCAGCTCAACCGCCGCGAGGCGCCCGAGATCGAGTCGATCTACGTTATGGCGTCGTCGCAGTACAGTTTCTTGCGTTCCAGCGGCGTCAAGGAGCTTGCGACGTTTGGTGGGAACATTGACGATCTCGTCCCCGACTACGTGGCTGCCCGCTTGAAGGAAGAGCTCGGCCGTTGACGAAACAGAGGTTCCGATGGACGTCCTGGTACTGATCGACAAGCTCGACGATCTCGTCCACAACGCAAAGCCCGTTCCGCTGACGGATCAGGTGCGCGTGGACAAGGAGGAGATCTACGACATCCTCGATCAGATGCGCGCCACGATCCCCGAAGAGATCAAGCAGGCGCGCTGGATCGTGAAGGAGCGCCAGGAGATGCTCGCCGAGGCCAAGCGCGAGGCCGAGCGGATCGTCAAGGAGGCGCGCGAGAAGCAGGACACGCTGATCTCCGACGAAGAGGTCACGAAGCAGGCCGAACGGGCTGCCGAGGACATCATCGAGGACGCGCGTGCCCGCGAACGCGAGATCCGTCTGGGCGCGGAGGACTACGCCGACGAGATCCTCAACACACTCGAGGTCAACCTCTCGAAGTTCATCGCGGCCGTCCAGCGCGGACGCGAGCGGCTGCAGGGCAAAGACGAAGTAGAGGTCTCGTAGGGCGCCAGCGCGGGCCTCGTCGATGACCCGTCTCGCCAGCGTCCTGTCCGACGCCGGTGGTGCCAGGGCGCCGCGCGACCGTGCTGCGCAGATCCGGGCGGAGCTGCTCGAGGCGCTCGCGGCCGGTACGCATGAGCTGTCGCTGCCGCGCTCGGGCTATACGACGCCGGTGCCGGTCGGGCTGGCGGCGTTCGGCGATGCGCTGGTGGCGATCCTGCCGGTCGATCCGGCGCTGCACGCGGACGCCAACGCCGTCAACGAGCGCACCTGGACGCTGACCGCCGCGGTCGTCGGCGCGCTCGTCGAGAGCGCGGCGCTGATGGCGGCCGGCGCGACCGAGGACCTCGCGCTGCGCGTCGGCGCCTGGGAGGGCTGGCTCACGCTCGCGCTGGCGGTGCCGGCCGCGGAGGCGCTGGACGACGTCGAGCTGGCGGTCGAGGCGTTCGCGGAGGAAGTCGCCGACGTCGACCGGCTGCGCGCGGCGGCCTACGCGATCCCGAGCGCTGCGCTCGGCGAGCTGGGCGAGCTGCGCAACCCGATCGGCGAGCTGCACCCGCTGCGGATCGCCGAGGCGGTCGCGCGCTTCGGCGGCCGGCCGGCCGACGCGGCCTCCGTCGCCGAGCACGACGAGGCGGTGCTGGCGGTGCTCGATCCCACGCCCGAGGCGACGCGCCCGCACGACGAGGCCGATCTCTCGCTCCAGATCGCGCGGCGGATCGTGCAGCGGCTCGTGGGGATGGGGAAGTGGGGCGGCTACCACACGGAGGTGGCGCATCTGGCGCGCGGCTTCGCCGGCCACGACCGCGCGCTCGCGCTGGCGATCGGCGAGCGGCTCGTCGACGCCGGTCTGCTGGTCGAGAAGCAGAGCGTCGGGCAGCGCCACGTGCGCCTGAACCCGCGCCGCGCCGCCGAGATCCACGCCTTCGTGGATCTCGGCGTGCTGCCGGCCGGGCTCGTCCTGCCCTGACCGACCGGCTCGCCCGCCCAGCCGTCGTGCTTGGATACCGCGTCGTGCTGGACCGCATCGCTCACGAGGCCCGCGTCCTCAAGACGCTCGTCGACGCCGGCCTGATCGCACCGACGCGCCCCGACCGGCTCGCCCGTGCCGGCCGCGCGCTGCTGCGCTGGGGCACGACCTCGGCCGGCGCGATCGCCGTCGCCGCCGCGCGCGCGCCCGACCAGGCGGCCGTCGTCGACGAGCTCGGCACGCTCAGCTACGCGGAGCTGCACCGCCGCGCGAACGCGCTCGCCAGCTCCGTCGCCGCGCACGGCGTCAAGCCCGGCGACGGCGTCGCGATCATGTGCCGCAACCACCGCGGCTTCATGGACGTCAGCATCGCCTGCTCGCGCCTCGGCGCCCACGCGCTCTACCTCAACACGATGTTCGCGGCGCCCCAGCTCGCCGAGGTCGTCGAGCGCGAGAACGCGAAGGCGATCGTCTACGACGAGGAGTTCGCGAACCTCGTCGCCGAGGCGCGCGGGATCCCGACCCGCTTCGTCGCCTGGGCCGACGGCGAGAGCGCCGGCGGGCACCCGTTGATCGAGGATCTGATCGCCGCCGGCGACCCGGCCGGCGTGCCGCCGCCGAAGGAGCCGGGCCGCGTCGTGATCCTCACCTCCGGCACGACCGGCAAGCCGAAGGGCGCCCACCGCAGCGCCGCCGGCATCGACTCGGCCGCCGCGCTGCT
The DNA here is from genome assembly GCA_963746145.1 of uncultured Actinomycetes bacterium. GTDB lineage: Bacteria > Actinomycetota > Thermoleophilia > Solirubrobacterales > Solirubrobacteraceae > Conexibacter. Next base: position 2,085,856 of record CAVVAC010000003.1, on the reverse strand, counting down.
GTCGAAGATCCCGCTGCGCGCCCGCGGCGTGACGATGATCGCCGCGCCGCTGTTCCACTCCTGGGGGCTGGCGCACTACACGCTCGGCGTGCCGATCAGCTCGACGTTCGTGCTGCGCCGCCGCTTCGACCCGGAGGACACGCTGCGCGCCGTCGCCCGCCACCGCGCGACCGCGCTCGTCGTGGTCCCGGTGATGTTGCAGCGGATCCTGGAGCTGGCGCCGGAGACGCTGGACCGCTACGACACCTCGTCGCTGAAGGTGATCGCCGTCAGCGGCTCCGCCCTGCCCGGGCCGCTCGCCACGCGCGTGATGGATCGCTTCGGGGACGTCCTCTACAACCTCTACGGCTCGACCGAGGTCGCCTGGGCGACGATCGCGACCCCCGCGGACCTGCGCGCCGCGCCGGGCACGGCCGGGCGCCCGCCGATGGGCACGATCGTGAAGCTCTTCGACGAACACGACCGCGAGGTCGCACCCGGCCAGACCGGCCGCATCTTCGTCGCCAGCGGCCTCCCGTTCGAGGGCTACACCGGCGGCGACACGAAGGCGATGATCGGCGAGCTGATGTCCTCCGGCGACGTCGGCCACTTCGACGCCGACGGGCGCCTGTTCGTCGACGGCCGCGACGACGACATGATCATCTCCGGCGGCGAGAACCTCTTCCCGTCCGAGGTCGAGGACCTGCTCGCCGGCCACCCGGCGATTCGCGAGTGCGCCGTGATCGGCGTCGAGGACGAGGCCTGGGGCCAGCGCCTGAAGGCGGTCGTCGCGCTGCACGAGGGCGCGAGCGCGACCGACGCCGAGCTGAAGGCCTACGTGAAGGAGAACCTCGCGGCCTTCAAGGTCCCACGCGAGATCGTCTTCGTGGATGCGCTGCCGCGCAACGCCACCGGAAAAGTGTTGAAACGAGAGCTGGCCTGACCGCTATCGTCGGGGCCATGCCGGCCCGCGCCGACAGCTTCGATCTCGCCGCCCTGCGGCTGGCCTCCGGCGAAGGGCGCAGCGCCGAGCTGGAGGTGCCGGTCGACGCCTTCGAGCTGGGCGCCGACCGCTACGAGGTCGCCCCCTCGCCGGCGCCTGCGCAGCTCGACATCGCGCGCATGCTGCACAACGGCCACTCGCTGCGGCTGCGCTTCGAGGTCGCGCTGCACGGTCCGTGCATGCGCTGCCTCGAGCCGGCCGCGCCGCGCTTCGCCGTCGACGCGCGCGAGATCGACCAGCCCGGGGGCGGGGATGAGCTGGAGAGCCCGTACGTCGTCGAGCAGCAGCTCGACCTCGTCGCATGGGCGCGCGACGCGCTCGCGCTGGCGCTGCCCGCGCAGCTGCTCTGCCGCCCTGACTGCGCCGGCCTCTGCGCCGTCTGCGGCGTCGACCTCAACGCCGCCGGTCCCGAGCATCGCCACGAGGCCGAGCCCGATCCGCGCTGGGCGAAGCTGCGCGAGCTCGAGCTCTGAGGACGCGCGGGTGCCGCGCCGACCTCTGGTACGCTCCCGCCCTCATGGCCGTCCCGAAGCAAAAGCAATCTCACGCGCGCACGAACAAGCGCCGCTCACAGCACAAGATCACACCGCCGAGCACGCACGCGTGCCCGCAGTGTCACAGCCCGCGCCTCCCGCACCGTGTCTGTCCGGTCTGCGGCACGTACGCCGGGCGTGACGTGATCGGCGCGGCTGCGAGCGACGACGACGCCTAGCCCGACGCCCGCGCCCGTGCCGGAGATCACGGTCGCCGTCGACGCGAACGGCGCGGACCTGGGCGCTGCCGAGGTCGCGGCCGGCGCCATCGAAGCCGCCGCCCGCGGAACCCGCGTCATCCTGTTCGGCCCGGCTGCGGAGATCGGGCCGATGCCCGACGGCGTCGAGGTCGTCGACGCGCCGATCTCGATCGCGAAGGCGCCCGACCCGGCGCTCGCGGTCCGCTCGACGCCCGACTCCTCGATCGTGCTGGCGACGCGCGCCGTCGCCGAGGGCCGCGCCGACGCGCTCGTCTCGGGCGGCTCGACCGGCGCCGCGCTCGCCGCCGGGCTGTTCGCGATCAAGCGTGCGCGCGGCATCCACCGCCCGGCGCTCGCGCTGCCGATGCCGGTCCCGGGCGCGCCCGTGCTGCTGCTCGACGTCGGCGCCAACGTCGAGGTGCGTCCCGAGCATCTCGTGCAGTTCGCCTTCATGGGCGCGGCCTTCGCGCAGGCCGTGCTCGGCGTCGCGTCGCCGCGGGTCGCGCTGCTGTCCAACGGCGAGGAGGGCGATCGCGGCACGCCCGACGTCGTCGCCGCGCACGCCCGCCTGCTGGAGGCCCGCGGCCAGCTGAACTTCGTCGGCAACGTCGAGGGCACGCAGGTGACCGAGGGCGTCGCCGACGTCGTCGTGATGGACGGCTTCACCGGCAACATCACGCTGAAGCTGATGGAGGGCGTCTCCGGCAAGCTGATGCGCACGATCCGCGAGGTCGCGACCGCGAGCCCCAGCGGCAAGCTCGGCGGGCTGCTGCTGCGGCGCTCGCTGCGCGGGCTGCGCGACGACCTCGACCCGGAGCTCGCGGGCGGCGCCTACATGCTCGGCCTGCGGCGCGTCGGCGTCGTCGCGCACGGGCGTTTCACGCGCACCGGATTCGCCCGCGCGATCGACGTCGCGGCCCGCGCCGTGCGCGAGGACGTGGTGGCCCGCACGCTGTCGACGCTCGAGGAGGCGGGGGCGCTGCGGCAGGCCCCTTCGTCCGGCGCGCCGGCTAGCGTTCAGGCTCAATGACCCGTGAGCAGATCCTCGAGATCATCCGCACGCACCTCGCCGACGAGCTGACGATCGACGCCGACGGGGTGCAGGAGTCGACCCGCTTCCGCGAGGATCTGGAGGCCGACTCGCTCGACCTCTACACGCTCGTGCAGGAGCTCGAGGACCAGTACGCGATCCGCATCTCCGACGAGCAGGCGGCGACGATCCTCACCGTCGGCCAGGCGGTCGACTTCGTGCTGGAGCAGGCGCCGCCCGCCCTTGCCGACCGCGAGCCGGGGCCCTGAGCGCTGCGCCGCCTGTCGGACTTGCTCGAACGGCTGCCGGACGAACTCGCCCGGCAGGTGTTCACCCATTCGTCGTGGACGGAGCGTCGTGCGGACTCGTACGAGCGGCTCGCGTTCCTGGGCGACAGCGTGCTCGCGCTGGCAGTCACGACGCACCTGTATCCGCGCCTGGAGGCGGATCGCTTCGGCGCCGGGCGCCTGACGAAGATCCGCGCGCAGGCGGTCTCCGGGCGCTCCTGCATGGCGGTGGCCGAGCGGCTCGGCGTGCCCGAGCGGCTGCTGGCGGCGGCCCCCGAGGGCGCCGGCCAGGCGGATGCGCTGGTGCGCACCGAGCGCGTGCTGGCGTCGGTGATCGAGTCGGTGATCGGCGGCTGTTACCTGGCGTTCGGGTACGAGGAGACGGCGGCCGCGGTCGTCGAGGCGTTCACGCCGGAGATCACGGAGGCGCTGGAGCATCCGGTGGACTTCAAGTCGGCGCTGCAGGAGCGGCTCGCGCGCCGCGGCGAGGTCGTCGTCTACACGGTCTCCGCGCAGGAGGGTCCGCCGCACGATCGCCTCTTCACGGTCTCCGCGACGGTCGTGGGCGTGGAGGTCGGCGTCGGCGGCGGTCGCAGCAAGAAGGACGCGGAGCAGGAGGCGGCTCGCGCCGCGCTCGAAGCGGTGGGAGAGTGACGTCATGCATCTGAAGTCCCTCTCGCTCAAGGGCTTCAAGTCGTTCCCCGACCGCACGCGGCTGACGTTCGGCCCCGGCGTCAGCGTGATCGTCGGCCCGAACGGGTCCGGCAAGTCGAACGTGACCGACGCGGTCCTGTGGGCGCTCGGCGAGCAGTCGCCGCTCGCGGTCCGCGGCCAGACGATGCAGGACGTGATCTTCGGCGGCGGTCACGGGCGCAAGGCCGGCATGGAAGCCGAGGTCGAGCTGGTGCTCGACAACGGCGACGGCACGCTCGGGCTCGACTTCGCCGAGGTCTCGATCGTGCGCCGGCTGAACCGCGCGGGGGAGGGCGAGTACCGCCTCAACGGCGCCCGCTGCCGCCTCACCGACGTGCTCGAGCTGCTGTCCGACACGGGGCTCGGCAAGGAGGCGCACTCGGTCGTCTCGCAGGGTCGCGTCGAGGCGATCGTCACTTCCAAGCCGCGCGACCGCCGGCTGCTGATCGAGGAGGCGGCCGGGCTCGGCAAGCACCGCAAGCGCCGCCGCCGCGCGCAGCTGAAGCTCGCCCGCACGCAGGACAACCTCGACCGTGCGCTCGACGTCGAGCGCGAGGCGCGCTCGCGCCTGCGCCCGCTCAAGCGCCAGGCCGAAGCGGCCGAGCTGCACGCGCGCCTGGAGCGCCAGTCGCTCGAGGCGCGCTGGGAGCTGGGCCGCGACGCGCTGCGCGCCAGCCGCGCCGAGCTGGCGTCCGCCGAGCAGGCGGCCGCGGGCGCACGCACGCGGCTGGCCGAGGCCGAGCAGGCGCTCGCGGGCGTCGCCGCACGCCGTGAGCAGGCGGAGGAGGCGCTCCAGTCGCGCAGCGAGCAGCGCGACGAGCTGTCCGGGCGCGCCTATCGCGGCCGTGCGGCCGGCGAGCGCGTCGGCCTGCGGCTCGAGTCGGCGCGTGCGACGGCCGGTTCGCTGCACGAGCGGATCGTGCGCCACGGCGGCGAGCTGGATGCGCTGCGGGCGCAGGCGTCCGCCGACGTGCCCGACGAGGCCGCGACGGAGCGGATCGCCGCTCTGGACGCGGAGCTGACGGCGCTCGAGCAGGATCGCCAGCAGGCGCTGGAGCGCGAGCTGACGGAGCTGGAGCAGCGCCGCACCGCCGCCGCCGCCGAGGCCGTGCGGTTGCAGGGCGACGTCGAGCTGGCGCGCACGATCCTGACCGCCGCCGAGCAGCAGGCCGAGACGGCCCGCGCCGCCCGCCGCGAGGCCGAGCGGGCGGTCGACGCGGCCCGCCGCGAGGCCGCGCGCGTCGGCGGCGAGCTGGCCGCCGCCAACCAGTTCCTGCGCGCGAATCGGTCCCACCCGCCCGCCCCCGGCGGCGCGCCCGCGCTCGCCGACGCGCTCGACGTCGACGCCGGCTACGAGCTGGCGCTCGCGGCCGCGCTCGAAGGCCGTCTGCGCGCCGCGGTCGTGGCCGACCGCGCGGCCGGGGCCGCGGTCCTGGAGCGCGCCGGTCGCGACGGCGGCAGCGCGCTCGTCGCCGGTTCCGCGACCGCCGCCAAGCGCGCCGGCACGCCGCCCTGCGCAGGCGCCAAGCGCCTGCTCGACCACGTGCGCGGGCCGGTCGACACGCTCGCGCTCGCCGCCTCGCTGCTGGCCGAGACGTGGGTCGTGGAGGACGTCGCCGACGTGCCCGAGGACTTTCGCGGCACCGCGGTCACGACGGCCGGGCGCGTCTGGATCGGCACGTGGCGCGAGCTGCGTCAGGTCCCCGCGGGCGGCGAGGAGCGCGTGCTCGCCGAGCGCAACCGCCGCGACGAGCTGATCGCCGCCACGGAGCTCGCCGCCGGCGCCGAGCAGCAGGCGCTCGCAGGCGTCGAGGCCGTCGCCGCCGGTGTCGCGACCGCCGACGCAGCGCGCGACGAGGCCGAGCGCACGCTGCGCGCCGCCGTCCGCGCCCACGACGAGGCCCAGGAGCAGGAGCAGCGCGCCGCGCGGCTGATCGCGCAGCGCCGCGAGGCGCAGGACGAGGGCCCCGGCGCCGTGCGCCGCGTGCAGCTGGAGGCGGAGATCGCCGCCGAGCAGCGGCTCGCCGAGCGGGTGCAGCGCGAACGAGCCGAGCGCGCCGCGCGGATCGCGCAGGCCGGCGAGCGCGTCGCGCGCGAGCAGGCGCTGCTGCCGGCCGCCGAGCGGCTCGTGGAGACGCTCTCCGAGGCCGCTGCCGCGATCGCCGCACGCGTCGAGCTGTTCGACGCGGAGTTGGCCGCACATCGCGCCGCCGGCGAGCACGTCGCCGTCGAGCTGCGCGCCTGCGCCCGCGAGGAGGCGGAGCTGCAGGGTCGCATCAAGCGCGACGGCGAGGCCGTCACCGGCGCCGAGGTGCGCGCGCAGCAAGCGCGCGACCGCTCCGGCGAGGCCGAGGCCGAGCTGGCCGGGCTCGCAGGGCGGCTCGGGCTCGAGCCGACGCCGGCCGAGGAGCCGCTGCCCGAGGAGGAGCGGCGCGCGCTCGCCGACCGGATCGAGCGCCTGCAGCGCCGCCGCGAGCAGCTCGGCCCGGTCAACCCGCTCGCCGAGCAGGAGTACGAGGAGGCCTCCGCGCACGTCGAGGAGCTCGAGCGCCAGCGCACCGACCTCGAAGCCGCCCTGCGCGAGCTGAACGGCTTGATCCGCGACACCGACCGGCAGATCCGCGAGACCTTCGAGGAGACCTTCACCGCCGCCGCCGGACACTTCGAGCGGCTTGCGGAGCAGCTCTTCCCGGGTGGTCGCGGCCGTCTGCGGCTGGTGCGCGAGGACGCCGGCCCGCGGCCCGTGCTCGGCGGCCAGCCGTTGGAGGATGAGGCTGCCCCCGACGCCACCGACGAGGCGATCGACGCGCAGGCCGACGCGGAGGAGCGCGAGGAGGAGGACCTGCTCGGCGTCGAGATCGAGATCACGCCCGCCGGCAAGGCGATGAAGCGCCTCTCGCTGCTGTCCGGCGGCGAGAAGTCGATGACCGCGCTCGCGTTCCTGTTCTCCGTCTTCCTGGCGCGTCCGTGCCCGTTCTACATCCTCGACGAGGTCGAGGCCGCGCTGGACGACCTCAACATCGACCGCTTCCTGACGCTCCTGCGCGCCTACGCCGACCACGCGCAGTTCATCGTCGTCACGCACCAGAAGCGCACGATGGAGGCCGCCGACTCGCTCTACGGCGTCTCGATGGGCGGCGACGGCATCTCGAAGGTCATCTCGCGCAGATTGCCTCCGGCGCAGGCGGCGGAAGCCGCCGCCGAAGTCGCCTAGCCGAGATCCTTCTGGAACCAGTGCGTCGCGGTCGGCGAGCCGTTGTAGTCCGCGACCTCCGCGTACCCGCACGCCCGGTACAGCTCCAGCGCCTCCGGCTGCTGCGCGTTCGTGTCGAGTCGCAGCCGCCGCAGCCCGATCGCCCGCGCCGCGTCCTCCAGCGCGCCCAGCACCCGCCGCGCGTGCCCGCGCCGCCGCGCGCCCGGCACGACGTACATGCGCTTGATCTCGCCGAGTCCCACGTCGGCGTCGAGCGTGCGCAGGCCGCCGCACGCCACCGCCTCCTCGCCTTCGAGCAGCAGCAGGAACTCGCCGTCCGGCGGCTCCATCTCGTGCACCTCGACCCACGCCGCCCCGGCTGCGCCCGGCGGCGGGTCGACCGGCGAGAAGGGCCGCCCGCGCGCGACCAGCTCGGCGCCGTAGTCGTCGAGCAGGGCAGCCGCCTCGGGCGCGTCGGCGCGCGTGCGGCGTATCGCGATGGGCGGGCTCGGCACGCTGGTATCGTCGCCGATCCGGATGGCACGCGACTGGCAGGATCTCTTCATCACCGCCGACGGGGGGGTTGCGACCGCCACCGCGGACGCCCCTGCGCAGAGCGAGCGCCGCCGCGGCTTCCTCGGTCGTCTGCGCGAGAACATGCGCAAGACGCGCGAGGCGCTCACGAGCGAGATCCAGGCGACGCTGTTCGAGGACCTCGACGACGAGACCTGGGAGCGCCTCGAGGAGGCGCTGATCGCCGCCGACGTCGGCGCCCGCACGACCGCCGAGATCGTCGAGCAGCTCGAGCGCGAGGCCCAGGAGGGCGGTCTCAGCGGCGGAGAGCAGCTGACCGCCCGCCTCACCGAGCTGCTCGCCGACGCCGCCCACGCCGGCGAGGACCGCATCGCGCTCACCGCCAGCCCGACCGTGATCCTGATGGTCGGCGTCAACGGCACCGGCAAGACGACCTCGCTCGGCAAGCTCGCCTGGCACCTGCGCAAGGAGCTGGGCCAGCGAGTGGTGCTCGGCGCCGCCGACACCTTCCGCGCCGCCGCCGTCGAGCAGCTCGAGCAGTGGGCCGCGCGCGCCGACGTCGCGTTCGTGAAGGGGGCGCCCGACGCCGACCCCGGCTCGGTCGCCTACGACGCGGTCGCGACCGGCGTGCGCGACGGCGCCGACGTCGTGCTCGTCGACACCGCCGGGCGCCTGCACACGCAGGACAACCTGATGGCCGAGCTGACGAAGGTGCGCCGCGTGATCGCCAAGCAACTGCCCGACGCGCCGCACGAGACGCTGCTGACGGTCGACGCGACGACGGGCCAGAACGGCCTGCGCCAGGCGAAGCTGTTCGCCGAGGCGGTCGACGTCTCCGGCATCGTGCTGACGAAGCTCGACGGCACCGCCAAGGGCGGCATCGCGCTCGCGATCGCCCGCGAGCTGAGCATCCCGGTCAAGCTGATCGGGATCGGCGAGCAGCTCGAGGACCTGCGCCCGTTCGACGCGCAGGACTTTGCGCGGGCATTGGTCAGCTGACCGCGCCCCGCCCGTCGAGCCCGCCTCCGCGGTAAGCTCGCTGACACCGATGGACGGCTGGACCTTCTGGATCATCGCCGCGGCCGCGCTCGGCGTCGGCGAGCTGCTGACGACGAGCTTCTTCCTCGCGCCCTTCGCGGTCGGCGCGCTCGTCACCGCGCTGATCGCGGCGATCGGCGGCGGCGCGGTCGGCTCCTGGGCCACGTTCATCGTCGTCTCGCTGCTGATGCTGTGGGTCGTGCGCCCGATCGCGCGCGCCCACCTGCGCACGCCACCGCAGATCCGCACCGGGACGGCTGCCCTGATCGGCAGCCGCGCGGTCGTGCTGGAGCGGATCGCGAACCACGAGGGCGTCGGCTGCGTGCGGATCGACGGCGAGGTCTGGACCGCGCGCGCCTACGATGAGGATCGCGTGATCGAGGCGGGCACGCCCGTCGAGGTCATCGAGATCCGGGGCGCCACGGCGCTCGTGTCCGAGTAGCGAACCGAACCGAAGGAGCCTCATGGCCGGCCTCATCGCACTCGTCGTGATCGCGCTGTTCATCCTGATCGTCGCGGCCAAGACGATCCGCATCATCCCGCAGGCGCGTGCAGGCGTCGTCGAGCGCCTCGGCCGCTACAGCCGCACGCTCAGCCCCGGCCTCACGATCGTCGTGCCGTTCATCGACAAGGTCAAGCCGCTGATCGACCTGCGCGAGCAGGTCATCACGTTCGCGCCCCAGCCCGTCATCACCGAGGACAACCTCGTCGTGCAGATCGACACCGTCCTCTACTTCACGATCACCGACGCGAAGTCGGTCACGTACGAGGTCGCGAACCCGCTGCAGGCGATCGAGCAGCTGACCGTCACGACGCTGCGCAACGTGATCGGCGGCATCACGCTCGAGCAGGCGCTCACCAGCCGCGACAACATCAACACGCAGCTGCGCGTGGTGCTCGACGAGGCGACCGGCCGCTGGGGCATCCGCATCGCCCGTGTCGAGCTGAAGTCGATCGACCCGCCCGGCTCGATCCAGGAGGCGATGGAGAAGCAGATGCGCGCCGAGCGCGACCGCCGCGCCGCGATCCTCACCGCCGAAGGCGTCAAGCAGTCGCAGATCCTCACCGCCGAAGGCGAGAAGCAGGCCGCCGTCCTCACCGCCGAGGGCCAGCGTCAGGCCGCGATCCTGCGCGCCGAGGGCGAGGCGAAGGCGATCGCGACGGTCTTCGGCGCGATCCACGAGGGCCGCCCCGACCGCGAGCTGCTGAGCTACCAGTACCTGCAGATGCTGCCGAAGCTCGCGGACGGCCAGGCCAGCAAGATCTTCGTGATCCCGTCCGAGTTCACGCAGGCCCTCAGCGGCATCGGGGACGCACTGAGCGGCCGCGGCGAGCCCGCCGACCCGCTGCCGCCTGCCAGCTAAGCTCGGCCGACGATGTTCGACTCCCTGGCCGACAAGCTGCAGGCCACGCTCGCCGACGTGCGCGCGCGCGGCACGCTGACCGAGGACGACGTCAACGCCACGATGCGCGAGATCCGCCTCGCGCTGCTCGAGGCGGACGTCAACTTCAAGGTCGTCAAGGGCTTCACGAACGCCGTCAAGGAGCGCGCGCTCGGCAGCGACGTCGTCGGCCAGCTGAACCCCGGCCAGCAGGTCGTCAAGATCGTCAACGACGAGCTGGCGCAGCTGATGGGGGGGACCTCGCACGAGCTGGCCTTCTCGCCCAGCCCGCCGACCGTGATCCTGATGGCCGGCCTGCAGGGCTCCGGCAAGACAACCGCCGTCGGCAAGCTCGCCCGCTTCCTCAAGCAGGAGCACGGCTCCTCCGTCGCGGTCGCCGCCTGCGACGTCTACCGTCCCGCCGCGGTCGACCAGCTGATCAAGGTCGCCGGCCAGGTCGGCGCCGACGTCTACGAGCAGGGCGTCGACCGCGATCCCGTCGAGATCGCCAAGTGGGCCCGCGAGCGCGCCGAGCGCGAGGGCAAGGACGTGCTGATCGTCGACACCGCCGGGCGCCTGCACGTCGACGCCGAGCTGATGACCGAGCTGGCGGAGATCAAGAAGGTCACGAAGCCGACGAACGTGCTGCTCGTCGTCGACGCGATGACCGGTCAGGACGCCGTCAACGTCGCCGAGCAGTTCGCCGAGGTCGTGCAGTTCGACGGCGTCGTGATGAGCAAGCTCGACGGCGACGCGCGCGGCGGCGCCGCGCTGTCGGTCAAGGCCGTCACCGGCAAGCCGATCCTGTTCGCCTCCGTCGGCGAGAAGCTCGACCAGTTCGAGCGCTTCCACCCCGATCGCATGGCCCAGCGGATCCTCGGCATGGGCGACGTGCTGACGTTGATCGAGAAAGCCGAGCAGCAGTTCGACGAGGACCAGGCGAAGGAGCTCGAACGCAAGATCCGCAAGTCGGAGTTCGGGCTCGACGACTTCCTCGACCAGCTGCGCCAGATCCGCAAGCTCGGCCCGCTCCAGTCGCTGCTGGGGATGATTCCCGGGCTCGGCGGTCAGCAGCTGCGCAACCTGAAGATCGACGAGCGCGAGTTCGATCGCCTGCAGGCGATCATCCTCTCGATGACGCCCGACGAGCGCCGCCGCCCCGAGCTGATCAAGGGCTCGCAGCGGATCCGCATCGCGAAGGGCTCCGGCACGACCGTGCACGCCGTCAAGGCGCTGATCAAGCAGTTCGACCAGATGCGCAAGCTGATGAAGTCGATGCAGCAGGGCAAGATGCCCGACCTCGGTGCGCTGATGCGAAGCCGATGACGAGCCCGCCCGCCCCCGCCTACGGTGGCCACGTGGCCACCTCCGGCACCCGGACGCGGTAACCTCTGCCGTCGCTTCTGCACGAATTGAAAGGGACCTGTGGCCGTACGACTCCGTCTGACCCGCGTGGGCGGGCGTAAGAATCCGATTTGGCGTGTCGTCGTGGCCGACCAGCGCTCGCCGCGCGATGGCCGCGTGATCGAGACGGTCGGGCACTACAACGCGCAGACGCAGCCGTCCACGATCGTCTTGAACGAGGAGCGCGTGCGCTCCTGGCTCGATCGCGGCGCCCAGCCGTCCTCGACGGTGCGCAAGCTGCTCAAGACGCAGGGCATCAGCTCCTCTTGAAGGAGCTGCTCGTCTACCTGGTCCGCCAGCTCGTCGACGATCCTGAGGCCGTCAAGGTCGAGGAGTTCGAGGAGGACGGTGCGCTCGTCTTCGAGCTGTCCGTCGCCGACGACGACTACGGCAAGGTAATCGGCCGCGGCGGCCGCACCGCCAACGCGCTGCGGCTCGTCATCAAGGCCGCGGCGACGCGACAGGACCGTCGCGTACTCGTCGACATCGTCGACTGACGCCGTGTCCGACCTGCTGCATGCGGGACGCGTCGGCAGACCGCACGGCCTCGACGGCAGCTTCCACGTCACGCGCCCGCAGGCGGCGCTGCTCGAGCTCGGCCGCACGCTGCTGCTCGGCGAGCGCGCGCTGAAGATCGAGCGCCGCGCCGGCACCGACGCGAACCCGATCCTGCGCCTGGAGGGCTGCCACGACCGCCTGGCGGTCGAGGCGCTGCGCGGCACCGACCTGCTCGTCCCGCGCACCGAGGCGCCCGCGCTGGAGGAGGACGAGTTCTGGCCCGAGGAGCTGGAGGGCTGCACCGTCCACGACGGCGAGCGAGAGGTCGGCGTCGTGCGCGCGCTGCGCGCACTGCCCTCGTGCGAGGTTCTGGAGGTCGAGCGTCCGGCCGCGCCCGACCTGCTCGTGCCGCTGATCCGCGATGCGGTCCGCGCGATCGACGTCGAGGCGCGGCGCATCGACGTCGACCTCGTCTTCCTCGGCGAGGCCTGATGCAGCTCGACGTCTTAACGCTCTTCCCGGAGGCGTTCGCCTGGTTTGCCTCCCAGCGCCACGTCGCCAACGCGACCGCGCTCGGCCACGCCGTCGACTGCGTCGACTACCGCGCCAGCACGCCGCTGACCGGCGGCCAGGTCGACGACACGCCGTTCGGTGGGGGCGCCGGCATGGTGCTGCGCGTCGACGTGGTCGAGGCCGCGCTGCGCGCCCGCTACGCCTGCGACCCCGTCGAGCTGCCCGCGCAGCGCCGCGTGATCGCGCTCACGCCCGGTGGGCGCCTGCTCGACGACGCGCTCGTCGATGAGCTCGCGGCCGAGCCGGCACTGACGCTGCTGTGCGGTCGCTATGAGGGCTTCGACGAGCGCATCGTCGAGCACTTCGCGAGCGACGCCGTCTCGATCGGCCGCTACGTGATCGCCGGCGGAGAGCTGGCGGCGATGGTGCTCTGCGACGCCGTCCTGCGCAAGCTGCCCGGCGTGCTCGGCCACGAGGACTCCGCCCAGGAGGAGTCGTTCAGCGCCGCGCTCGACGGCGCGCCCGAGTACCCGCACTACACGCGCCCGGCGGACTGGCGCGGCTGGAGCGTGCCCGAGATCCTGCTCTCCGGCCACCACGCGCGCGTGCGCGAATGGCGCCTGGAGCAGAGCCGTCTGCGGGCCGAGCAGGCACGCGAGCGCGAGCGCTGAGCGACTCCGCTACGATTCCCGAGCCGCGCGGCCCCCGGTCGCCGGACTCTCTTCCATGAGCACCGTCATCCAAAGCCTCGAGCGCGCCCAGCTCCGCCGCCTGCCGTCGTTCGACGCAGGTGACAGAGTGCGTGTGCACTTCCAGGTGATCGAGGGCACGCGTCGTCGTACCCAGGTGTTCGAGGGCATCGTGATCAAGCGCCAGGGCCACGGCGTGCGCGAGACGTTCACCGTCCGCAAGCAGTCGTTCGGCGTCGGCGTGGAGCGCACGTTCCCGCTGCACTCGCCCAAGATCGAGAAGATCGAGATCGCCTCCCGCGGCGAGGTCCGTCGCGCAAAGCTCTACTACCTGCGCGACCGCGTCGGCAAGCGGGCCCGTGTGCGCGAGCGCCGCTCGCTCGGTCCCGAGGAGTCGGTCGAGCGCGAGCTGCTCTACCAGCCGGAGCCCGACGAGCCGGTCGCCGACGTCGCAGAGGCGCCGGAACCCGACGTCGCCGTCGAGGAGCGGGTCGCCGAGGCCGCCGTCGAGACGGCCCCCGAGCCCGCTGTCGAGGAGCCCGCCACCGAGGCCCTCGCCGCCGACGAGGAGCCCGCGGCTCCGGCAGAGCCGGTCGCCCAGGCCGGCGACGAGCCAGACGCTCCGCAGGAGTGAAGCGCGCCGCCGCGACCTCCGGCTCCTTGCTGGAGCTTGTCGTCGTCGTCGCCGTCGCGCTCGGTCTCGCCCTCATCGTCCAAGCACTGGTCGTCAAGCCGTACCGGATCCCGAGCGGGTCGATGGAGCCGACGCTCGACGTCGGCCAGCGGGTGATCGTCAACCGCATCGGCAACCGCTTCTCGTCGCCGAGCGTCGGCGAGATCGTCGTCTTCCACCCACCGCACGGTGCGGACACGAACGAATGCGGCAAGCCGGGGGAAGGCCCGTTCTATGACGGAGCCGACAGCCGCAGGCCCTGCGCGCTCCCGACCCAGACGCGCTCCAAGCAGAACTTCATCAAGCGCCTCGTCGGGCTGCCCGGCGATCGCATCAGCGTGCGCAACGGGCACGTCGTGCGCAATGGCGTCCTGCAGAAGGAGCCCTACATCCGCCCATGCGGCGAAGGTCCCGACTGCAACCTCAGCGAGATCACGGTGCCCAAGGACATGTACTTCATGATGGGCGACAATCGCGGCGCGTCTGATGACAGCCGTTACTGGGGCCCGGTTCCGAGGGCATGGATCATTGGAGGGGCGTTCCTCACGTACTGGCCCCCCAAGCACGTCGGCCTCCTCTAAGACGCGCCTCGCCGCGTCTGCGTGCGTCCTCGTTCGCTCGGCTGCGATCGCAGCCCACGCTCCCTGCGTCCTTCGCAGACACGACGATCCGCGCCTCAGGGCGTTCGCCCGGGACGCCTGCTGCTCTCACCCGCTGCGATCCTCGGTGCCAGCCCGCCAGCCCGCCAGCCCGCCAGCCCGCCAGCCCGCCAGCCCGCCAGCCCGCCAGCCACCTGGCGCGGCGCGTCGTCCCCTGGCTCCGGTACAACAGCGGTCGTGAGCGTGACCGCTGCCCCCCGCAAGCGCCGTCCTGCGAAACCGGGCCGGCGGCTGTTCGCGTTCGATCGGGAGCTGGACGTCCGCTTTGTCGCCGGTGCGGACGAGGCGGGGCGAGGCTGTCTCGCTGGCCCGCTCGTCGCGGCTGCGGTGTTGTTCGACTACGAGCGCTTGCGGCCGGCTGACGTGCGGGCGCTCGCGGTGCTCAACGACTCCAAGCAGCAGACGGCCGAGCGCCGGGAGGAGCTGTATCCGATCATCTTGCGCATCGCTGCACGGGTCGCGGTCGTCTCGCGGTGCGCGCCGGGCATCGATCGGCGCGGTCTCCACGTGACGAATCTGGCCGCGCTGCGCGACGCGCTGCTCCGCGTCGCACGCCCGGGCTGCATCTGTCTGAGCGACGGCTTTCCGGTCGCCGACATCGGCCACGCGCAGCAGCCCGTCGTCGGCGGTGACGCGCGCAGCGCCGCGATCGCCGCCGCATCCGTGATCGCGAAGGTCACGCGTGACCGCTACATGCACCGAGCCGACGTGCTGCATCCCGGCTGGGAGTTCGCCTCCCATGTCGGCTACGCGACCCGCGAGCACCGCGCCGCGATCGAGCGCCTCGGCGTGACGCCGCTGCATCGGATGTCGTTCCAGAGCGCGGCGTACCAGCAGCTCGCGCTCTAGCCTCCGCGGCACGCGCGCCCGCGGACCACGAGCGCTTAGAACGCGTTCTCGAGATGCTCGAGCGCGACGAGCTGGCCGCGGGCGTCGACCGTGATGCCGATCGCGTCGAAGCGCAGCTCCGGGACGCGGGGGCGATCGGGATACTCCTGAAGCCAGGCGGTGGCCATGCGGCGCAGCCGGCGGCACTGGTCGCGGTGCAGCCCGTCGAAAGGTCCGGAGGAGCCGGCTCGTCGTGTCTTGACCTCGCAGAAGACGATTCGGCGGGCATCGCAGGCGATCAGGTCGATCTCGCCCCAACGGGTGCGGTGGTTGCGGGCGAGGATCGCGAAGCCGCGCCGCTCCAGATGCTCGGCGGCGAGACGCTCTCCAAAATGGCCGAGACGGTGGCGGAGGTCATCTGACATGGCCGGCACGCTATGGCCGCTCCAGCGCAGGCATGCGCGCACTTCGTCACAACTCGTCGCGCAATCTGCGACGAGTTGTGACGAAGCACGTGAGGTATGTGATTGGGTCGCACGTAGCGTGCCGTCGGTGCTTGCACGTGTTGCGACATTTGCGATCGACGGCATCGACCCCCTGCCGGTCTCGGTCGAGGTCGACATCCGGCCTGGTCTGCCCTCCTTTCGGATCGTGGGGCTCGCCGGAGCCGCCGTTCGCGAGGCGCGTGAGCGTGTCCACGCTGCGATTCTGAACTCCGGGTTCGAGTTTCCGGCACGACGCATCACGGCGAACCTCGCGCCGGCGAACATCCCCAAGGTCGGCCCGGGCTTCGACGTCGCGCTCGCGGTCGCGCTGTTGATCGCGAGCGGCCAATGTGCGGCGGAAGCGGTGGATCAGCGGGCCGTCTTCGGCGAGCTCTCGCTCGGCGGCGAGCTGCGGCCCTGTCGCGGCGTGCTCGCGATTGCGGAAGGCACGCGCGACGCCGGGCTGAGCGGCTTGATCGTGCCGAGTGCCTGCGCAGCCGAGGCATCGCTCGTCGAGGACGTCGCGGTCGTGGGGCTGCCCGATCTGCGGGCTGTCGTGGCGCTGCTGGAGGGCGGTCCGGTACCGGTGCAGCCGGCGCTTGAGCGGCCGGCGAGCGCGCCGCTGCCCGACCTTTCCGACGTGCGCGGTCATGCGCTGCCGCTGCGGGCGCTCGAGATCGCCGCTGCCGGCGGTCACAACCTGCTGCTCGAGGGCGCCCCAGGGAGCGGCAAGACGATGCTGGCGCGACGTCTGCCGTCGCTCCTGCCACCGTTGACTCGCGAGGAGGCGCTCGAGGTCACACGCATCCACAGCGTGGTGGGATCGCGCGTGCACGGTGGTCTGCTCGCAACCCGTCCGTTCCGCGCGCCGCACCACACGATCTCACCGTCCGGGCTTGTCGGCGGCGGCACCGTACCCGCACCTGGCGAGGCCACGCTCGCGCATCACGGCGTGCTGTTCCTGGACGAGCTGTCGGAGTTCACACGACCGAGCCTGGAGGCGTTGCGTCAGCCGATCGAGGACGGTCACGTGTCGGTCGTGCGCGGTCAGCGTGCGCTGCAATTTCCAACGCGATTCACGCTTGTCGCCGCGACGAACCCATGTCCGTGCGGCTACGCCGGCAGCGATCGGTCGTGCTCGTGCGGCGAGCTGGAGCAGCTGCGCCACCGGCGGCGTCTCAGCGGCCCGCTGCTCGACCGGCTCGATCTCTTGGTGACCGTGGCGCGCCCGAGCTCAGACGAGCTGGGCCGTGCCGGCTCGACGACATCGACGTCCGTGCGCGAGCGCGTGCTCGCGGCACGTGAGCGGCAGCTGCACCGCCTGAGCGGGACGACGGCACGCTGCAACGGTCAGATGGACACGCGTCAGATCCGTGAGCACGTGCCCGTGAGCGAGCAGGCGCGCCGAGCGCTCGCGAACGCCTACGAGGAAGGCGGCCTCAGCGCCCGCGGATACGACCGCGTCCTGCGCGTGGCGTCGACGATCGCGGACCTCGGCGAGCGACCGGTCGTCGACCTGGACGAGGTTTTGCAGGCGCTCGCGCTGCGCCAGCACGGCACGGGCGATCCGGTGGCGGCATGATCGACGTGGCACCGCGAGTGCGCGCCTGTCCCGCCTGCTTGCGGCGCGCATGGCTGATCGCACGGATGTCAGCCCATATCGACATCGCCTGGATCGCGCGCCGCCCGCTCCCGGCGGTGTTGTCGCTGCCGGACGACGCCTTGATCGAGGCGCTCGGTGGGGCCGAGCGGGAGCGCATCGAGCAGGAGCGCAGCCGCTTCGAGGTCGGCGCCTTGCTGGCCATCTGCGCCGAGCACGGCGTCGTGCCCCTGTGCCGCTGCGACCCCGGCTATCCGGGCGGCTTCGCCGACCTGATCGATGCGCCAGCGGTGGTGTTCGTCTACGGGCAGATGCCGTGCTTCGAGCGCGGCCTGACGACGGACCCGGTCGCGATCGTAGGCGCGCGGCGCGGCACGTCGTACGGTCTCGAGCAGGCACGTGGGCTCGGGCGTGGACTCGCCGCAGCCGGGCTGACGATCGTCAGCGGGATGGCGCTCGGGATCGACTCGGCAGCCCACGTGGGCGCGCTCGAAGCCGGCGGCATGACGATCGCGGTGCTCGCGGGCGGTCCGGAGCGGGCCTACCCGACGACGAAGCGCGAGCTGCATCGGCGCATCGCCGCCGTTGGGGCCGTGGTTGCCGAGATGCCGCCCGGCACGCCCGTGCGCCGCTGGTGCTTCCCGGCCCGTAATCGTCTGATCGCCGCGCTTGCTCGCGTGACGGTGGTCGTCGAGGCCGGCGTGCGCTCGGGCTCGCTCATCACGGCCACGCTCGCCGCGGACCTCGGCCGCGAGGTCGCGGCCGTTCCCGGGCTCGTGACGGCGCCGCTCGCCGCTGGAACGAACAGCCTGATCGCCGACGGCGCACGACTGGTGCGCGGGCCGGCCGACGTGCTCGAGCTGCTGTTCGGCGCGGGCGCGCCGGGAATCCCGGCGCCGGCGTCGCAGCCGGCGCTGCCGGCTGACCTCCGGATGCTGCTGGAACGAGTCGGTGGCGGCTGCGACACGGTCGCTGCGTTGGCGGCAGATGGGTCGCCGCTCGATGCGGTGCTGGCGGGTCTGGCGCAGCTCGAGCTGCGGGGGCGGTTGAGGCGAGCGCCCGGCGGCCGCTATGTGCTGACCGGCGCTGGGTAACCTGCGCGCCGTGACTGACGCGAAGACAGCCCCGAGCCGTCTGCCCGCAGTGCTCGCGATCGCCGGCTCCGACTCCGGCGGCGGGGCGGGCATCCAGGCCGATCTGAAGGCGTTCGCCGCGTGCGGCGTGCACGGCATGACGGCGATCACGGCGCTGACGGCGCAGAGCACGGTCGGCGTCGATGCGATCGCAGCCGTCGCGCCGGAGATGATCGTCGCGCAGGTGCGGGCGGTGGAGCGCGACATCGGCGTGGACGCGGTCAAGATCGGCATGCTCGGGTCGGTCGCGACGATCGCGGCCGTCGCGCGGGCGCTCGATGAGCTCAAGCCCGGCACGCCGATCGTGCTGGACCCGGTGATGGTCGCCGAGTCGGGGGCGCGACTGCTGCCCGAGGATGCGCGCGATGCGCTGGTGCAGCGCCTGCTGCCCCGCGTCACGGTCACAACGCCCAACCTGCCCGAGGCGCGGGTGCTGGCCGGGCTCGACGGCGATGATGCGGTGCTGCTCGCACGCGCCATCCGTGCCCTCGGTCCGCGCTGCGTCGTCGTCACGGGCGGACACCGTGCGACCGCGAGCGACCTCTTCTTCGACGGCGAGCGCGTCGTCGAGATCGCGGGCGAGCGCTATGCGGATGGCGCCGCGCACGGGTCCGGGTGCACCCACTCCTCCGTGCTCGCGGCGCAGCTCGCGCGCGGCCTCGCGCCGTTGGAGGCGGCGCGCGCGGCCCGCCGGCTTGCGGGCTGCGCCGTGCGCGACGGATTGCGCGAGATCGGCGCCGGCGCCGGGCCGGTCGACGTGCTCGGCGTTCGCGCCCGCGGCGCGTAGCGCCGGTCGTCGCCGGAGCGCAGACGCGCCTGCGTACCGACCGCGTGGACGGTAGCGGGCGGGTGGTTATGGACCCTCTGGTTTAATCAGTCCATGAAGTTCCTGCGCATGAAGCCCGGCCATGGCGAGATCCTGCTTGCGGAGGGCGATGTCGAGGTGCGCGAGGACGAGCAACGGCTCGTCGAGGAGTTTCGCCGCCAGCTCGAGGGCGGCATGTGGGCCGCCGTGCCGGTCACGGCCAGCGCCGGTCGCCGCGAGGCGCGCATGGCGCGGACGTTCGAGGACGTGCCCCGCGACGCCGAGCGCGTGATCTTCTTCCCGCGTGCGGCCGGCGGGCGCTAGATGACCGCGTCGTCGGCCCGCGGCTGAACGGGCCTCGTCGTGCTGCTCGCGCTTGCCGCCACTGCGATCGTCGTGCTCGCGCTGCTGTGGGAGACGCTCGCCCCGCGCGCGCAGCGGCTGCTGGAGCGGCGCCAGGAGCGACGGCGCATGACGGCGGCGCACGGCTACGACCCCGGACGAGAGCGGCGCGCCGAGATACGCGCGCGCCAGCTGCTGAAGTCGTGCGTGAACGACGAGGAGTGGGCGATGTACCACGACCTCGGCCTCATCCGCGTGTGGGGGCGCGAGGCCGAGCGGCCGGGCGAGCATGAAGCGACGGCGGGGACGCCGTACGCCTACCTGATCTACCCGCACAAGCCGATCCTCGCGTACCTGCCGCAGACCGGCCGGCTGCTGAACGAGTACTGCGTGACGTTCCCGGACGAGACGCGCCCCTACGGCAGCTCACGGCTGCCCGACTCCGACGACGTGCTCGCGAAGTGGATGGCGCTGACCGGCGACGAGCGTCACCTGATCGAGACGGCGAACCTGCACCTGCCCGGTCGCCAGCTCGATCCGCGCCACGTCAAGCGCGACATCTGGCGGCTGCGCCAGTGGGAGCGCGAGCGCGCCAGGGCGGCCGCCGCCGGGCTCTCGCGGGACGGTAGAGTGCCGGCCCCGTGAGCCAGCCAGCCTTCGACGTCAAGCACCGCAGTCGCGCGCTCACCGAAGGTCCCGCACGCGCGGCCGCGCGCTCGTATCTGCACGGGATCGGCTACACGGCGGAGGATCTCGCCAAGCCGATCGTCGGCGTCGCGCACTCGTGGATCGAGACGATGCCGTGCAACTTCAACAACCGCGTGCTCGCGGCGAAGGTCAAGCAGGGCATCCGCGAGGCCGGCGGCACGCCGATGGAGCTGAACACGATCGCGATCTCCGACGGGATCACGATGGGCACCTCCGGGATGCGCGCCTCGCTCGTCTCGCGCGAGCTGATCGCCGACTCGATCGAGCTGGTCGCCAGCGCTCACGCCTTCGACGCGCTCGTGGTCATCAGCGGCTGCGACAAGACGATCCCCGCCACGGTGATGGCGCTCGCGCGCCTCGACATCCCCGGCCTGATGCTCTACGGCGGCTCGATCAAGCCCGGCCACTACAAGGGCGCCGAGGTGACGATCCAACAGGTCTTCGAGGCCGTCGGCGCACACGCGGCCGGCAAGATCACCGACGAAGACCTGCACGAGCTGGAGAACGCCGCGTCGCCGGGCGCGGGCGCCTGCGGGGGCCAGTTCACCGCCAACACGATGGCGATGGCCTTCGAGGTGCTCGGCATCTCGGCCGCGGGCTCGGCGATGGTGCCGGCCGAGGACGGCCGCAAGCTCGAGGTGGCGGTCGAGACCGGCAAGCTCGTGATGGACGTGCTGCGCCGCGGTCAGCGCCCCAGCGACGTGATCACGAAGCCGGCGCTGGAGAACGCGATCGCCGCGGGCGCGATGAGCGGCGGCTCGACGAACATCGTGCTGCACCTGCTCGCGGTCGCGAAGGAGATGGGCGTGCCGCTGACGATCGACGAGTTCGACGCGATCAGCGAGCGCACGCCGCTGCTGTGCGACCTGCAGCCGGGCGGCAAGTACGCCGCGACGCACCTGTACGAGGCCGGCGGCGTGCCGCTCGTCCTCAAGCGCCTCGACGAGGTCGGGGTGCTCCAGCGCGATGTCGTCACCGTCACCGGACGCACGATCGGCGAGCACGCCGACGAGGCGACCGAGACGCCGGGACAGGTCGTCGTGCGTCCGCTCAGCGACCCGCTGAAGCCCACAGGCGGCTTCGCGATCCTGCACGGCAACATCGCACCCGATGGCTGCGTCGTGAAGCTCGCCGGCCACGAGCGGCGCCTCGCCGTCGGCCCGGCCCGCGTCTTCGACGGCGAGGAGGCGGCGATGAAGGCCGTGCTCGCGAAGGAGATCCTCGCGGGCGACATCGTCGTGATCCGCGGCGAGGGCCCCGCTGGCGGGCCCGGGATGCGCGAGATGCTCGCGGTCACGGCGGCGATCCAGGGCGAGGGGCTGGGCGAGAGCGTCGCGCTCCTCACCGATGGGCGCTTCTCCGGCGCCACGCACGGCTTCATGGCGGCGCACATCGCCCCGGAGGCGGTCCGTGGGGGTCCGATCGGCGCGCTTGCGAGCGGCGACGAGATCACGATCGACGTCGACGCGCGGCGGATCGACGTCGCGCTGTCCGACGAGCAGATCGCCGCGCGGCTGGCGGACTACAAGCCGGCGCCGCGCGCCGACGAGCACGTCGATGTCGTGATCCAGAAGTACGCGAAGCTCGTCGGCAGCGCCGCCGAGGGCGCGATCACGCGCTGAGTGCGTCGGCGGCCGGCTGCTGCGCCGGCAGCTCGGCGATGAACGCCTCGAGGTCCGCGTTGAAGCGCTCGGGCTGCTCGAGCATCGCGACGTGCCCGGTCTGCGGGTAGACGAGCTTGCGCGCGTCGGGAATCAGCCGCTCGAACACGTCCGCGTCGCGAGCTGGGATCACGCGGTCGTTCGCGCCCCACACGATCAGCGTCGGGCATGCGATCTGCGGCAGGCGGTCGCGCAGCGGGTAGCCGAGGTTGGCCGCCAGCGCCTGCATGAAGCCGGGCTTGCCGGAGCCCTTCATCAGCTCGAGCGCGAGCGGCGCCGAGAGGCGGTCGGGGCGGTGCGCGACGAGGCTCAGCGCGACTCGACGCAGCCCGGCGCGCCGCGCGAACTGCTCGTGGCGCGTGGCCGACCAGCCGGCCGACAGCGCGAGCGCCCGCCCGACCACGAGCACCGGCTCGCGGCGCACGTGCTCGGCGGAGATGCCCGCCGCGGAGACGAGCGCGAGCCGCTCGACGCGCTGCGGCGAGGAGATCGCCAGCTCGGCGGCGACGAAGCCGCCCATCGAGTTGCCGACGACGGTGGCGGCGTCGATCTCGAGCGTGTCGCAGACCTGCTCGAGGAAGCGCGCGTAGCCGGCGATCGTGATCTGCTCGCGCGGCATCTCCGAGGCCCCGAAGCCCGGCAGGTCGACGGCGATCACGCGGTGCGTGCGGGCGAAGTGGGGGATGTTCTCCAGCCAGTTCTGCCAGCAGCCCGACAGTCCATGGACGAGCAGCAGGGGCGGACCGTCGCCGAGCTCGATCACGTTTGCGCGACGTCCGTCGACGTGCAGCCAACGCTGGCGCGCCTCCCACTCGACGCCCATCCATTCTCCGACCGGTGACATGAGGACCCTCGACTCGGTTTACCCTGTGACGTCGATGCGCATCGCGATCGACATCGATTCGACATTGCACCACTACTGGGACCTGTTCGCGCTGCTTGCGCGGCGGCGCTTCGGGGTCGTCCTGCCCTACGACGAGCAGGTCACGTGGGACATCACGCAGCTGCGCCGCGAGCAGATCGCCGCGCTCGTGGCGGAGAGCCATCGCCCCGAGCACATCCTCGCCGCCGAGCCGTACGCCGGCGCCGTCGAGACCGTCGGGACGTGGCACGAGGCAGGGCACTTCATCCACATCACCAGCCACCGCGCGGGCGAGGCGCACTCCTCGACGGTCGCCTGGCTGGAGCGGATCGGACTGTCCTTCGACGACGTGCACTGCTCGTGGGACAAGATCAGCCGCTGCGCCGAGCTCGAGATCGACGTGCTCGTCGACGACAGCCCGCAGAACATCCTGCGCGCGCAGGAGCAGGGAATCGTCACTGCGACGCTCGCGCATCCGTGGAACCGCGAGCTGTGCTCGGAGGAGGGGATCATCTGCGCCGCCGACTGGCCCGAGCTGGCCGACCGCCTCGCGCCGGTGCTCGCCGGCTCTCCCGCCCGCTGAGCCGATCGGTTCGCACGCTGACGGCCGACGCGCCAGTTCGGAGGCGCTGCGGGAAGGGGACCGCCGCTGCGCCTAGAATCGCCTGCAAGGAGGCGGTATGGGCAGTCGTCGGATCATCATCGGTGTCGTGCTCGCCGCATTCGTGCTGGTGCTGGCTGGCGTCGCCGTCGCATACGACCAGGGCCACAGGCACACGATCGCCGACGGCGTCCGCATCGCCGGCGTCGACGTCGGCGGCCTGCACGCGGCCGACGCGCGCGCGAAGCTCAGGCGCCGGCTGCTGCCGCAGCTGCACGAGCCGGTCGTCGCGACGTTCGAGCGCCAGCGCTTCACGCTGAGCGCGCAGCAGGCGCGCGCGACCGTCCACCTCGACGCCGCCGTCGACGCCGCGCTCGCGCGCAGTCGACAGGGATCGCTCTTCACGCGCGTCGCCCGCGAGGTCGGCAGCGGCACGGTCGACGCCGACGTGCATCCGCAGGTGACCTTCTCGCGCGCGGCCGTCCAGCGTTTCGCGACGCAGGTCGCCGGCAAGCTCGACCGCGCCCCGCGCGACGCGAGCGTCACGTTCGGCGCCACCGACCTCAAGCCGGTCGCCGCGCAGGACGGCGTGCAGGTGCAGGAGCGGCGGCTGCGGCGCGCCGTCGTGCGCGCGCTGCAGCGCTCGGGCAGCCGCCGCACCATCCCGGTGCGCGCCCGCACGACCGCGCCGAAGGTCACGACCGGCCAACTCGCCGACGAGTACGGGACGGTCCTCACCGTTGACCGCACGCACTTCGAGCTGCACCTGTGGAAGCGCCTCAAGCTCGTCAAGAGCTACCACATCGCGGTGGGACGGATCGGGCTCGAGACGCCCGCCGGGCTCTACCACATCCAGAACAAGGCGATCGACCCGGTCTGGCACGTCCCGAACAGCGCGTGGGCGGGCGACCTCGCCGGCAAGTCGATCCCACCTGGCCCCGACAATCCGATCAAGGCGCGCTGGTTGGGCATCTTCGACGGCGCCGGAATCCACGGCACCGACGAGCTGTCCTCGATCGGCAGCGCGGCGTCGCACGGCTGCGTGCGGATGGCGGTGCCCGACGTGATCGATCTCTACGACCGCGTACCGGTCGGCGCGGCCATCTACATCGCTTGAGCGCCGCGACGCAACTCTTCGAGCGACACCTCGCTCCAGTCCTCCTCGAGCAAAGAGGCATGATGCGGGCTGTGGCGAATAGCAAGAGCGCCGATGAAGATTCCCCGTACCCGCTTGCGCAGCACCGTGTACCACATGGTCGTGGCGTCGTCGCTGCCCTGGATGCGGAGCCACGGGCGCGCCGGCGGCTCGACGCCGTCTGCGATCCCAGCCGCGATCAGCTGCTTGACGGTGGCGACCTGACCCGTGTCCGTGTCGATGAAGAAGATGGCCACGGGCGTGCAGCCTAGCGCGCCGCCGAGCGAGCGCTGGCGCCGCGCGCTCGCCCTGCTCGAGCAGGACCTGCGCCGTCGCGGGGCCGCCGAGAAGACGCGCCACGCCTACGCGATCGACGCCCGCCAGTTCGTCGCCTGGGCCGACTCGAACTCGCTCGCGCCCGCGATGCTGACCCCGCGCGCGCTGCGCCGCTACGCAGCACGGCTCGGCGAGCAGGGGCAGGCGCCGACGACCGTCGCGCGCAAGCTCGCTTCCTTGCGCGCGCTGCTGCGCACGCTCGTCGAGCACGGCGAGCTGGAGCAGAACGCCGCCGACCTGCTGTCGGCGCCGCGCAAGGTGCAGAAGCTGCCGCTCGTGCTCAAGCCCGACGACGTCGCCGCGCTGCTCGACCGCATTCCCGCCGACACCGCGCTCGGGCTGCGCGACCGCGCACTGTTCGAGCTCGCCTACGCCTCGGGACTGCGCGCCGAGGAGCTCGTCACGCTCGACGTCGGCGCGATCGACTTCGACGCCGAGCACGTGCGCGTCGAGGGCAAGGGCGACAAGACGCGGATCGTGCCTGCCGGGGAGCCGGCGCTGCGGGCGATCGAGCGCTACCTGCAGCGCGCTCGCTCGGCGCTCAGCATCGACCCCGCCGAGCCCGCGCTGTTCCTGTCGAAGTCCGGACGGCGGCTCTCGACCTCCGACGTGCGCCGCCGCCTGCGCATCTGGACGCGCCGCGCGACGGGCGTCCCGGCGGCCGCCGGAGCCTCGCCGCACGCGCTGCGCCACTCGTTCGCGACCCATCTGCTGGACAACGGCGCGGATCTGCGTTCGATCCAGGAGTTGCTCGGTCACGCGAGCATCTCCACGACGCAGGTCTACACTCGGGTAGAGTCCGCGCGGCTGCGATCCGCCTACGCTCGAAGCCATCCTCGGGCGTAGATTCCAAGGAGACCGCGCTGCAAACGAACGTCAAAGCCATCGAGCTGAAGGACCTGTGGCGCCGCTACAAGGCGAGCGGCGACGGTCGTGCGCGCGAGCGCCTGGTCGTCGCGTACTCGCCGCTCGTGAAGTACGTCGCCGGGCGCATGGCCTCCGGGCTGCCCGCGCACGTCGAGGAAGCGGACCTCATCTCCTACGGGCTGATCGGCTTGATCTCCGCGATCGAGCGCTTCGACCTGGGGCGCGAGATCAAGTTCGAGACGTACGCGATCCCCCGCATCCGCGGGGCGATCATCGACGAGTTGCGCTCGCTCGACTGGGTCCCGCGCTCGGTTCGCGCGCGGGCGCGGGAGATCGAGCGCGCCAACGCGAAGCTCGAACACAAGCTCCAGCGGGCGCCGACCGACGAGGAGATGGCCAACGAGCTCGACATGTCGATGGACGAGTTCCACGAGGCGCTCGTGCAGATCTCGAACTCGACGATCGCCGCGCTCGACGAGATGTGGACCGTCTCCGACGCCAGCGGCGACCAGATCTCGCTGCTGGACACGCTGCACGACCCGGACGCGCCCGATCCGGAGCAGATCGTCGACGCCAGTGAGCTGAAGGACCGCGTCGCCGACGCGATCGCGCGCCTGCCCGAGCGCGAGAAGCTCGTGATCGCGCTCTACTACTATGAGAACCTGACGCTGCGCGAGATCGGCGAAGTGCTCGGCGTCACCGAGTCGCGCATCTCCCAGCTGCACACGAAGGCCGTGCTGCGCCTGCGCTCCCGCCTGCAGGGCGAGAACGGCGACGGCACGCTCGACCCGTAGCCACTGGTCCCAACCCCCCGAGCGGGGTATGGTCGGATCTCACTCCATTCGCGGAAGGAGATCGGGCATGCACAAGTCCGCCGGCAGGATCCGCAACGTCGCCCTCGTCGGGCATCGTGGCAGCGGCAAGACCTCGCTGCACGAGGCGCTGCTGTTCACCGCGGGCGCCGTGAGCCGTCTCGGCCGCGTGGTCGACGGCACGACCAGCTCCGACGCCGACCCCGACGAGAAGGCGCGCCAGATGTCGATCTCGGCCGCGCTCGCGTCGTTCGAGTGGCAGGAGCGCAAGGTCAACCTGATCGACACGCCTGGCGAGCCGAGCTTCGTCGCCGACGCGCTCGGGTCGCTGCGCGTCTGCGAGTCGGCGATCTTCGTCGTCAACGCGGTGATGGGCGTCGAGGTCTCGACGACGCGCCTGTGGCAGCGGGCCGCCGAGCTGGATCTCGCGCGGCTGCTGTTCGTGAACATGCTCGACCGTGAGCGGGCCGACTTCTTCCGTGCGCTGGACGGGTTGAAGGCGGCCTTCGGGCCGCACGTGGTGGCGACCGAGATCCCGATCGGCGCCGAGCACGAGGTGCGGGGTGTGATCGACCTCGTCGACATGAAGGCATACGAGTACGACGGCGACGGACGCGAGAACTGCCGGGAGGTTGCGATCCCCGACGAGCTGCTGGAGCTCGCGCAGGAGTACCGCGAGAAGCTGATGGACGAGGTCGCCGAGAACTCCGACGCGCTGATGGAGCGCTACCTGGAGGGCGAGGAGATCTCCCACCAGGAGATCGTCGACGCGCTCAAGGAGGGCACCAACCACGGCGCGTTGTTCCCCGTCACGTGTGGCGTGGCGACGCGCAACCTCGCGACCAACCGGCTGCTCGACGCGATCGTCGAGGACCTGCCCTCGCCCGAGAAGCACGGCGGCCTCGAGGTCGCCGGCATGACGCTCCAGGCGGTCGAGGACGCCGATCTCTACGCCTATGTCTTCAAGACGCGCGCGGACCCGTTCGCGGGGCGCATCAACCTCTTCCGCGTCTACCAGGGCGTGATGCGCCACGACAGCCCGGTGCTCAACACCCGCGCCCACGCGAAGGAGCGGATCGGACAGCTGCTCGCGTTCAGCGGCCGTGAGACGACGCACGTGGAGGAGTTCGGCCCCGGCGACATCGGTGCGGTGGCAAAGCTCAAGGCGACGCGCGCGGGGGATTGGCTGGCCGCGCGCGACGAGCCGATCGAGATGCCGTCGGTCGCGCTGCCCGCGCCGGTGATGGCGTTCGCGATCGAGCCGAAGACGAAGGGCGACGAGGACAAGGTCTTCACGTCCATGCGGCGCCTGCAGGAGGAGGACCCGACGATCGACCTGCACCGCGACGAGCAGACCGGCGAGCAGATCGTCGCGGGCCTCTCGCAGGTCCACGTCGAGGTCGTGATAGCGCGGCTGCGCGAGCGCTTTGGCGCCGAGGTGACGCTGAAGCCGCCGCGCGTGCCCTACCGCGAGACGATCCGCGCCGCGGCCAAGGGTCACGGGCGTCACAAGAAGCAGAGCGGGGGCCGTGGGCAGTTCGGCGACTGCCAGATCGAGATCGAGCCGCTGGCGGCGGGCGAGCCGTTCGAGTTCGTCAACGCGATCAAGGGCGGCGTGATCCCGACCAGCTTCATCCCCGCCGTCGAGAAGGGCGTGGTGGAGGCGATGCAGCACGGCGCCGTCGCCGGCTATCCCGTCGAGGGCGTGCGCGTGCGCCTCCACGACGGCGCCTTCCATGCGGTCGACTCGAACGAGATGGCGTTCAAGACCGCCGGCGTGCTCGCGATGCGCGACGCGCTCGCGCAGGCCGAACCGGTGCTGCTCGAGCCGATCATGCGCGTGACGGTCTCGGCGCCGGAGGACGCCGTCGGCGACGTGATCGGCGACCTCAACAGCCGCCGGGGCCATCCGCTCGGGATGGAACCGGTCGGCGGCATGACCGAGGTGCGCGCGGAGGTCCCGATGGCCGAGATGCTCAGCTACGCGCCGGACCTGCGCTCGATCACGGGCGGGCAGGGCGAGTTCACGATGGAGCTGGCGCGCTACGAGGAGGTGCCGGGCCACCTCGTGGACAAGGTCGTCGCGCGCGTCCGCAGCGACGCGGAGGCGGTCGGCTGAGGGTTGCTACGCTCGGCGCTCGTGACGACGAAGGACATCCGCACCGCGAGCGCCCACGTCGTCTGCGACGTCTGCGGGCGCACCCTGCTGCGCGGGGAGCAGGCCGACACATACGTGGCAGGAGGCGGGCGCCGCGCGGTCTGCGACCTGTGCGTGCCACGCGCGCTCAACGCCGGCTGGGTGCGCGAGGGCGTCGCGCTCGAGCGCGGCATGCGCAGCGCGAGCGGCGCGGGCCGCGGCCGCTCGCTGCTGGGGCGCCTGCGCCGCGGTCGCGAGGGCGATCCGGCGGGCGAGGACGCTGCGCCACCGTCCCGGCCCGCTGCGCCGCGGCCCGAGCTGCCGCTGCCGACGGAGCCGCGCCAGCCGCGCCACGTGCACGCGGTGCCGACGAGCGCCGAGCAGCGCACCGTCGCGGCGCTCGAGCGCTTCAACGCGAGCGAGCACCCGCGCACGGTCGCGGGCGTCGCCCGCTCACTGGGATCGCCGGTCGTGGTCGCCCGCTCGCTCGTCGACGACGGGCTGGTCTCGATCGTCGTGTCGTGGGAGCTGTGCTGGTACCGCTTCGAAGTCGACGTCGCCGACGGCGAGACGGCCGTCCGCCCGGCCGGCCAGGGCTACGAGCTGGACGAGCTGGAGCACGAGGACCGCGTCGAGGGCAACGTCGTCGCGGACGAGTACGGGACGTTGGCGCCGGCCTGACCGCTACCATCCCTCGGCGTGATCTATTGCGTCGTTCCCACCGCGCTTGCCGACGAGCTGTATGAACCGCTCGCGTCGTACTACGCGGAAGACCAGAACGTGACCGTGATCGTCGATCGCCGCAAGGGCGAGCGACGTCGCCCGGGCTCCGGCAGCGGCCATCGCCGCGAGCTGCGCGACCGCCGCCAGCGCGGGTTCGCGGATCGCCAGCCGCGCCTGGCTCTGAAGTGAGGCTCGTGATCCACGTCGACGGCGGCGCGCGGGGCAATCCCGGGCCCGCCGCGATCGGCGTCGTCGTCGCCCAGGAAGACGGCACCGTGCTCGAGCGCCACGGCGAGCGGATCGGCGCGACGACGAACAACGTCGCGGAGTACCGCGCGCTGCTGTTGGGACTCGAGCGGGCCGCGGCGCTCGGCGCCGACGAGGTCGAGCTGGTCGGTGACTCCGAACTGGTCGCCAAGCAGGTGATGGGGCAGTACAAGGTCAAGCACCCTGGGCTCAAGCCGCTGCACGCCGAGGCGGTGGCAGCGCTCGACCACTTCGGGCGCTGGCGGGTGCGGACCGTTCCGCGTGCACAGAACGCGACGGCCGACGCGCTCGTCAACGCCGCGCTCGACGCAGCCGCCTGACGCGCCGCCCGGTTCGCGCGATGACGCGCGTTCCGCCCGCGTGCTCGCCGTAGCGCCTCACTGGGTATCTCAGAAGCGCACGCGAGGACGAGGAGACTTCATGAGCGGCTTCAGCCATCAGACGATCCGGCTCAGCAAGGGCAAGCACGCGTCGGCGGCCGAGGGCGCCTGCGTGATGGAGCTCGCCTCGATGCTCGCGGGCGAGCCGTTCTGCGATCGCCCGGCATGTGTCTGCCCCGTCCTGGCCGGCTTCCTGCGGGCGTACAACGACCGCATCGACGACGAGCGTCGCCAGGACCTCTACCCCTACGCCGCGGCCGTGGTCGGCTCGCGGGCGAGCGCCTCGGTCGAGCGGGCACGGGAGCGACACTGCCTCATGTGGGCCGAGCAGGTGCGCCGCCAGCGTCCGCGCGCGTTGCGTTGGCCCGGTCGCGCAGTCGAGCCGTCGACCGATCGGCGCCTCGGCCTGGATGCGGCGGGCACCTACGCGGCCCGCTCGATCCGCCGCCATGGCGACGCCTCCCACGCCGCGGCGCTCGCGCTCGTCGAGGAGCTGCTCGCGATCGGACGGTCTCCCCGCTACGAGGAGAGCGTGGCGGTCGCGCCGCGCGCCGCGATGCCCGACTCGCTCGGCTCGCCCGTCAGCAGCCACTGACCGTCGCGGTCGCGGCGCAGCAGGTCGCGTTCGGCGAGCGTGCCGAGCGCCGAGGTCACCGACGGGCGTTGTGCCCCGACGAGCAGCGCCAGCTGACGGTGGGTGAGCGGGACGGGTACGAGCACGCCGTCAGCGGTCACCTTGCCGTAGCGGTCGGCGAGATGCCAGAAGAACGCGAGCAGGCGCGTGTCGACGCGTTTGAGCCCGTGAATGCTCATCATCAGCGCGAGGTTGTGCGAGCGCTCGGTGGCGCGTGCGACGAGCGCCGTCACGAGCGCCGGCCAGTGCGCCGCGACCCGCACGAAGTGCGCGTCGAGCAGTGCGATGCGCGTCGGCTCGACGACCTGCCAGGCGATCTCGTGGCGCATCGGCGCGGCCTCGGCGCCGTCGTCCCACGGGCGCAGCAGGGCGCCTGGGCCCAGCAGCTCGCCGCAGCGCGCCTCGGGCACCTGCACGTCACGGATCAGCAGCCCGCTGAGCACCAGCAGGCCCAGCTCGGCAACGGGAACCGGACTCGCATACGGGTCCCACGGCCCGGTCGGCAGCTCCGTCAGCGCGGCGACGGCATGCTGACGCGCGCGAGCGCGGTCGGTCTCCGACAGCGCACTGCGCAGGCCGGCGTCGTGGTCGAGGACATAGACGAAACGATCGCCGGGTTGAACGGATTCGTGGGAAAACATGCTCCGCCTCTCCCTACCCGTTCCTGGCGGGTTGCTTGCACGCAGTTGCGCGGGGCGTGCGAGCTGGCTTGCCTCGTGGGCGTCGCCGACACTGCGGCAACCGGCGACGCCCACGCGAGGACGGGCATTACGGGCGGATGATCTGCGGGCGGATGATGTCCATTGCTGTGCTCACCTCCTCTCCTGCTCCTTGGGGCATGCGTCAGGCCGCTCGGCGAGCGACGTAGACGAGCTTCGTGTGAGCCTCCTCGTCGGCGTCCTCGTGCAGGACGCTGCCGGTGGACTGGCCCAACACCGCAAGACAGGCGAGCCCCGCCGCCGCGAGCGCGGCGCACACGGTGGGCTCGGGATGGTGGCGCTGCACGTGGCGGCTGCGGCGCCCGTGCCCGAGCTCGATGGAGGCGGAGCAGACCGCGCCTGGCACGATCCGCCCGCTCGTCTCGCCGCGCCATATCGCCTCTGCGAGCGGCCGCTCGAACGTCGCGCTCGTCGCGAAGCCATCGCGGTACGTCGCGAGCGTGTTCGCGTCGAAGACGTAGACGCCGCCGGGCGCCAGCACACGCGCGACGCTGGCGAAGGCTGCCACGAGGTCTTCGTCGCCGAGCAGGTAGTTGACCGCGTCGTCGAGGCATGTGACGAGGTCGAACGGACCCAGCTGCGGGAGCTCGCGCATGTCGGCGACGAACACGCGCGCGGGATCGAAGTCAGCGCACCGACGCGCCTGGGCGACCATCGCGGGAGAGAGGTCGCAGGCCCAGACGTCGTAGCCGCGGCGCAGCAGCGGCTCGAAGCTCTTGCCGGTGCCGCAGGCGACGTCGAGCGCGCGCGAGCCGGATTGCCCGTGGCGACGGGCGATCGCGATCAATCGCTCGACCCATTTGTCGTGGTCGTAGCCGTCCGTGAAGCGGTCGTAGACGGCGGCGAGCTGCTCGTAGGCGAGCAGCGCCGGCGTCGCTGCGATGGTCGTCATGACCAGCAAGACCCGCAGAACGCTCACGATCGTTTCACATACTTCGTGAACTTCTACGCAAGCTAGGCGATGCTGCGCATGTGGTTGAAGCCGGCGAGGGGGATCGCCCGCAGTCGCTGGGCGACGAATGGAACTGGGATCAGATGCGATCCGCGGCGACGCGCGAGGCGCGGCGCTACGCGATGGGCGCACACGACGTCGACGAAGTGGTCCAGGAGGCGCTCGTGCGCGCATGGCGTCGCCGTGCGAGCTGCCGTGGCGACGACCGCATGCCGTGGATGCGCCAGATTGCGCGCAACGAGGCATTGCGTCTGATCGACCGCCGGCGGCGCCGCGCGGAGGTCGAGATGCTCGATGACGCCACGCTGTTGGCGGGTGTTGCGGACGACGACGCGTCCGAGGCGCAGGAGGGCCTGCTGCTCCGGATGGAGGTCGAACGCGTCGTCGGCTTCCTGAGCGTTGCTGATCGACAGCTCCTTGCTCTACGCTACGAGCGTGATTTAAGCCAGCCTGAGGTGGCACGTATGCTCGGAATCCCGGAAGGAACCGTGAAGATTCGCCTCCATCGACTCCGCGGACGCCTGCGCAAGGCGTTGGACGCCAGCTGATGAAGCCCTACAGCGACATCAACGACCCAAGACTGATCAAGGCGCTCGCGCATCCCCTGCGGGTGCGTGTGCTCTCGGTCCTGGAGACGAGGGAGATGGCCAGCCCCAACGAGCTGGCCGATGAGTTGGGCGTCTCGCTCGGCGTCATGAGCTACCACGTCCGGCGCCTGCACGCGCTCGGCTTCCTGGAGCTGATGAAGCGCACGCCGCGGCGAGGGGCGATAGAGCACCACTACCGCGCGAAGGCGCGACCGCACGTGACCGACGAGGGCTGGGCGGAGACGCCGGCGATCGTCAAGCGGGCGATGGTCGGCGCGACGCTGCAGCAGATCAGCAGCTACGTCAACGCGGCCGCCTCGCAGGGCGGCTTCGATCGCGGCGACGCGCACCTCACGAGGAACGTGCTCACGCTCGACGCGAAGGGCTGGGCCGAGCTCGCCGGCGAGATGAGCACGTGGCTGGAGACGCTCGGACGCATCGAGGCCGAGAGCACGGCGCGCGTCGAGGAGTCCGGCGACGCCGACGCGGCCAAGCAGGGCAGCGTCGTGATGATGCTGTTCGAGGCCAACGAGGTCGCGGAGCAGTCCGCGGCCGAGGCGAACGGTGGCCAGCACCTCGTGCGCCGCTCGAGCCGTCGCGCGCGTCCGCTGCGCGCCACGGCGGGCGACGCACTCTAGATCGGCTCGCGCCGACGCGACCTCACGAGGTCGCGTCGGCGCAGTGAGCCAGGCCGCGGCAGCGTCCGTACAGAGCGAGCGGCTATAATCGCGCCCCGCTGCGGATGTAGCTCAGTTGGCTGTAGCGCCTCCCGCCAGCTGTCTCTCGTCCGGGCGTTAGAGGATCGCGAGCAGATCGCAGAGCGCCGTGTTCGGCCGCACTGCCGGAAGACCGGCCGCCAAGCGCCACAGCGGTTGCGTTTTTTTCACGCCGAGAAGTTGCCGCACTATGGGTCTGTGTCCCCCCTACGGGGGGAAACAGACCTTAGAAGGACATGCGTACGCGAGGCGGGTCCCGACGGTCGGGTTGACGCGCCGGAGCGCAGCTGGGGAACGTCAGCTGCGGCCGCGCCCGGCGGGGTGTGGATAGCTGACCACGAGAGGATGTGGATCGAGACGCTGGAGGCGGACTTCGAGCGGCTGCTCGGCCCGCCGGCGGCGGGGCGGCTCGCTCGACCGGAGCGCCTGGTCATCGCGCTGCGGCGGCTGGATCGCTATGCCGGCATGGGCGAGGGGAAGCACGGCGTCGGCTTGCAGCTGGCGCAGCAGCTGCTCGAAGCGCAGGCCGAGGATGTCGCCGATGCCGTCGCGGCGTGGGAACGGGAGCAGGGCGCCGAGTGGCTCCAGATGCAGCGGCGGTCCGTGCCGCGGCGGCCCACGCCGCCGCGGCACCTGGGGTACTTCGTGCCCGAGCTGCTGCGCGTCGGCCGGAAGTGGCGGCGGACGCATCGACCGCACCGCCGGCGGGAGCGGATGCAGCAGGCTGCCAGGACGATCAAGCAGGCACGGGCGCCTCGTGCTTGACCGCGGCGAGCATCGCCTCCAAGCGCGTCACCAGGCTCGCCATCTCGTCGGCGGCGTTGGGATCGTCTTCGTCGTTCCATGTGCGCGCTCGCATGGCGCCGATGACCGCCACGGGGTTGAGGTGCTCGACGTAGCGCGCCGTCACGCGAATGCTGGAGTGGCCCAGCTGCATCCGGATCACGTCGAGCGGGACGCTCTCGTTGGCCAGCTCGAACGCGTGGGTGTGGCGGAAACCGTGCGGGTGCACGCGGCGCTCGATACCGGCGCGGCGGGCGAGCCTCTTGAGCATGTCGCGGACGTAGCTGGTGTAGATCGGCTTGCCGAACTGCCCGCCATGCCCGCGCGAGTAGACGGAGAAGATCGGGTCACGGGCTGTCAGGCCGAGCTTGCGTCGGCGCTCCATCCAGCATTCGATGACGGCGCACGCCTGTGGGTCGATCCCGACGAGGCGAGCCTTTTGCCCCTTCCCGTGGCGAACGCGGATGCGTCCCTCGCCCAAATCCACGTCGCGCGGCAAGAGCGCGACTGCTTCTGCGATGCGCAGGCCGGCGCGCCAGATCACGACGATGAGGGCTCTGTTGCGGAGCCCTGCGCTCGACGTCGGCGAGCAGGCAGCGAGCAGCTGGTCCACTTCTTCTCGTGTGAGCGGTTCGGCCGGCAGTTTCATGCCGGCGTTCCGCGGCGCTTGGCCCTTGCGGTACCCAGGGAGCGTGATGTAGCTCCGCGCTCTAGCGGGTTGCTTCGTGTCGAGCAAGGTCGTCCTCCTCTGCTCCGTGTTGATCTGCGACCGGTCCTCGCGAGAGACGGTCAGATGATCGGCACCGTACAGCACCAACTTCATCCCCAAGAGCGAAACCTCCAAAGTGGAGGTGGCCCCGGCGCGATCGCGAGTCGCCCGGGGCCTGGCCGCCGCAGGACGCTGCGACGACCGCCCCAAGCTACCGCCGGACGCGGCGGGAAAAGGAGAGAGGCCATGCGGCATCTCAGCCCATTGGAGCTGCGCACGCTGCGCGCAGTTCAGGATCGCCCGCGCCACGGCACGGAGCCGCTCGCGAAGGTCGTGGGAGAGGCCACGGTCGTCGTGCGCAGCACCCTGCGCACGCTGCGGCAGTTCGGTCTCGTGGATCAGGAACGAATCGCGCTGATCGGCTATCCCACGTACCAGATCACGTGGGCGGGGGACCAGATCCTCGGAGATTGGGGGCGTTGGGAGATGCGCGACGGGCTGCCCCCGGGCGTGCTTCCGCTGCATCCCCGCCGATACCGCGACCGGCGAGCAGCCCGTGCATAGCGCGGTGGCGTGGATCGTCGTTGGGACGCTCGCCCTCGTGCTCGCCTGGGCTGGCATCTGGGCGGCGTTCTGTGTTCCCGCTGCGAGAGGCGATCGCGACGCCGAGCGTCAGCACGAGATGTGTCCGGAGGTGCCGGATGCCCGCCTGTGACCATCATGGTGATCTGCCCATCGCGGTCGACTGGTTCGCGAACGAAGAGGCGGGCCCGCGACGTGCGCTCCTCGAGATCGCTACGGAGCGGAACGCGCGCATCTCGCTCAGCCTGCAGGTGGCCGGGGACGCTCAGCTCCACGTCATCGACGCGTCGCCGGACGCGGCCGAGGCACTCGAGTTCCAGATCCGCGCGGCTCGCCGCGCGGGGCTCTGCTGCTTGCGAGAGCCCGGTCAGGGTGCCTGAACCGCGTACGACCGAGGAGCGCGTGCGCGCGCTCCTCGGTCCGGACCCGGCCGACCCGGCGGCATACTGGCAAGTGCTCGCGTCCCCGGGAACCGATTGGAGCGCCTGGGCGCCGCCAGCGGGCGAGCGGATCGCCGTCCCCGACTGGAGGCAGACCTCGTGAACACGAATAGTGGCGCTCTTGGCAAGAAGCGTCACCACATGGCGCCTCCTGGCGCGACGCGCGCGTAAGCGACACTATTCGCCGCGGACTAGGGCCGCCGCGCAGGAGCGGTGCGCGATGACGTATTCGGTGTCCAACGGGGTCGCGAGGGGGCCGGGAGCGGCCCCACGGACGAAGGCGACGATCGGGTTGAGCAGCGCCTCGCCACAGATGACGCACGGCGCGAACGCGGCCGCGGTCTTACCGGCGGGCACATAGGTCATGTGCGCAGCTGGCGAATGCGCTGGGCGGCGCCGCGCAGATCGGGCACGTGCGGAACGGCAAGATCCTCGGCGGCGCGCAGCGCGATCGCTCGAGCGAGATCTGCGTCGTCGGCCATGTACACGTCGGTGGCCCACACCGGCTGGTCGGCGGGCGGGCTGCCGGGGAGCGGTAGTCCGTGCCAGCGGGCGGTGACCTCGAAGCGCTTGCCGATGCCGGCGAGGTTGACCACGGTCACGGTCACCGTGGCATCCCATGGTGTGATCGGGCCGGCCTTGGAGATCAGCTCGGGCTTGTGCTCGAAGCGGAAGTCACGCAGCGGACGCGTGTGCTCTCGCGGCTCGGTCATGCTTGGGCCTCGGCGAGCGACCGCAGCGCAACCTCGGCGACGATGTGGTTGTGGCCGAGGAACGATGGATGCGAGGTGCCGCGCGGCGTCCACCACCAGCCTTGGCTCGGCGTAGTGCCGCCAGGTTGCGAGACCCACCACGGTGCGCGGGCGGGCTCGAGTTCCTCCGCGATCACCGCGAGGCGCTGCGCGGCGTTGTTGCGCCGACCGGCTGTCCTGTAGAGACCCAAAACCCTCAACCTCGGCTGGAACCTTAGCCAAGCTGGCGCTGTTGCACGACGCATCGGCGCCGGAGATGCTCCGGCAGGGGCGGGCTCATCCGCACGCATCGGGCATCTCGATCAACCCAGACGAACGAATGCCTGCCATCGGGCGAGAGCGCGGCTGCGCGGTCGATCCAGTCGTAGAGCGCGTCAGCAGGCATCTGTGCGAGCTTCGCGACGATCTTGTGGTCCTCGTCATCCAAGGCTGGGACCATGGCGATGATGTGCTGGGCCTCGGTGCGGGCCTGGCGGGGCATCCCGACCGGGCGTTGGCTGGCCGCGAGCATGCCGTTGCCGAAGATGTTGCCCTTCCGCAGCCATGCGCGCACGTACTTCGGGGTGCGGTTCGGCTGGTCATCGCAGAGATCGGCCAGCTCGTGAACGCAGACCGTGAGGTTGCGACGGCTCATGCACGCGTGGAAGAGCCGGTCGTACTCGTCCAAGTCGCCGTGCGCATCGACGTAGTGGATCATCGGAGCGCGCCAGTCGATGTCCTCGACAGCGTGCGTCGGTTCGACGCCGGGGATCGTGAACTCGGGCTTGGTGTCGAGGAGCAGCCGTTGGTTGTGCAGCTGCGAGAAGAGGTAGTTCAGGACGCCGCTCTTGCCGGAGCCGGTGTAGCCAGCGACGAAGACGCGCTGGTGCCAGCGGATGCCGGTCACGCTGTAAGGTCGCCGTCAGCCGCGTCAGTCTCTCGCTGCAGGCGGGAGATGTGCTCGAGGGCGCCGTCCATCTGGCCGTGGAGACGCTGGCACTCGGCCTCGTGCTCGCCGGCGACGCGGCGAAGTTGCTCGCGCGCACCGGCAAGCACGGCGCCTGCGACGACGACGGCCAGCCACGCGAGACGGATCTGCCCCTGAGCGCGTTCAAGTGCGCTGCGGCGGCTCATGACCCAGCCTCTATCGTCGGGGCAGGCACGTCCACGGCTTCGGCGTCGGCATCCACTTGCGACGGCGTGAGACCGAACTCGTCGGCCCACACGAGCGCGAGCTGACGGGCATCGTCGGAGCGGCAGGCCAGCAAGACCGCCGCGTACTCGTACAGGGCTTGGTCG
Organism: uncultured Actinomycetes bacterium; assembly: GCA_963746145.1. Taxonomy (GTDB): domain Bacteria; phylum Actinomycetota; class Thermoleophilia; order Solirubrobacterales; family Solirubrobacteraceae; genus Conexibacter. The sequence continues at coordinate 2,047,714 of CAVVAC010000003.1, read as the reverse complement.
AGTGCCTCGGAAGTCTCGGGAAGCTGCTTGAGCATCTGCGGCGCCAGGGCCATCAGCGACACCGCAACCATCCCGTTGGCGCGCTGGTCGAGCAGCTCCTTCACGAGCTGATGGATCTTCTGGTGGCTGGTCATGGCGTGGCACCGGGTTGGGGTTCGCCGAGGGGCGGCGGCTGTGAGCTGAAGACCGGTGCCCCGAGGGACCCGAGTTCGTCGCCGGCGGCCTCGCGCTCGGCCTTGACCGCAGCCTGTCGCTCGCTGATAGAGCGTCCGACGTATGCGGTCAGGGCGATGATGAGCGCAAGCTCGTCACCGCTGCCGGCGGCCGCAGCGGTTGCGGGAATCCGATTCAGGATCCGCGTCAGCGGCGGCGCGGTCGCACGCAACTCGAGCGGCGTGTAGACCCAATCGGCTTCGGCCTTCCCGATGACCGTGTGCAGCGCCATGCCCTTGGCGCTCAGCAGGTTCGCGACGACGTCTTCATCCCAGCCGTCCGACGGCTCGATCTCGGCGTACGGGGAGGCGGGCTGCGGAGCGTCGTCAACCTCATCGGGCTCGAACGAGGGGCCCCGACCATCGTGAGCGAAAAACGGCTCAGAGGCGCCCGAGGAGTCCGTCGATGAAGCCGGAGCGCCGCTCGGGCTCTCGGGTTCGATTGGATCGGCGGGGTCGCTCCGTCGTGCCATCGTGGCGGTCCTCTCGCTGGGTGTAGGTGATCGTGTCCTTGTCCGGCGTGCGTGAGCGCCCCCGCTGCTTGGCTGGAGCAGAGGTTGCCTTGGCGCGCGTGGCCTTTGCTCGTGAAGCCCCGGTAGCGGGTTGCCGAGATGCCGGGGCCGGCGACTCGGGCTCGTCGTCGTTGATGCCCAAGATGCGCCTGGCAAGCGCCTCGCGCCCTTTCTGCAGACCCGCGAGCTGGCGCTCGCGCTTCTCGGGATCCGTGCTCAGAGCCATGGCTGAGCCAAGGCTGCCGGGCCCGCGGACATCTGCGGAGGGACATGGGCGCCCCCGCGCGCCTACAGGCGCCAGCGCGCCTTCCGCGGCAACGGCCGGCCCTTGAGGCTGGTCAACACCGCTGTCCCAGATGACGGGGCACCCCACGCGAAAGGTCCCTGATGCTCTCCGGCTCGCTGATCCACCACTTCGTCATGACCGGCCTCACGGCCGTGGCGTTCATCCTGCTCCTCAAGACCTTCGTCGGCCCGCACCTGCCCGCGGGCGGTCAGAAGCTCGTCGCGGCGATCTGATCGTCATGCGCGCCCTCGCCTCTCCCGAGCAGGTCATCGACGCCTACAAGGCGCACGCCAAGCTCGACCGCAACCTCAACGATCCCTACGTCGAGTTCCTCGCCGAGCGCGGCCTGGGTCCGATGGCCGGGGCGGCGCAGGGCCTGAACCCGGCCGTGTTCATGAACAACGTGCCGGCTCCTGGCTCCTACGTGATCGACCAGGCGACGTTCGACGCGAAGACGGAGCGCAACGACGTGCCCCAGCCCACGGACACGTGGCCCGGGTACGGCGGTCGCATCGACCACCGCATCTCGAACGTGGGCGTGCTCTCCAACGTGCGCCTGACGATCAACCTGTCGGTCGTGGTCTCCGGCGGCGGCACGGTCACCGCGAAGTACCCATGGCCGCTCGGCCTGCTCAACAAGGTGACGCTCAACGCCAACGGTGGCAGCGCGATCATCTCCTGCAACGGCCTCGACCTCGATGCTCGACGGCAGCGCCTCTTCCGCAATCCGCGAGAGGGCCTGGAGACCTCGCCGGGGATGGACACCACCGCGACGATCACCGCCGCGGCGCCGTACAAGCCCACCGGGGCGGTGTTCCCGGGCGTGATCGCGAACGGCACCTACCCCGTGACGCTGATCGTCGACCTGCCGATCGTTCACGACCCGCGCACGCTCACGGGTGCCCTCTTCGCTCAGTCCGATCAGAACTACCTCAATTGGGTGATCGAGACCGCGCAAGCGGCCGACATCTTCACCCTCGCCGGCGGCTCGACCGCCGTCATCACGGGCACCGTCGACTCGACGCTGACGTTCTACTCCATCCCGTCGATGGACACGAGCAACGGCCGCGTCGTCGTGCTTCCCGCCGCGGTCCAGTACCTGCACCAGTTCGTCGCTCAGGACAAGTACTTCACCAACCAGGGCGACGTGCTGACCCCTTTCATCAAGAACAACGGCCAGCTCGCGTGCGCCTACGTCTACATCGACAACGGCGGCACGAGTCAGATCGCGCCGACGGCACTCTCCGCGATCCAGTGGACCTACGCCGGCAACCAGACGCCACGCAACTACTCGCCGCCGGCGGTCCTTCTGGAGGAGAACCAGAGGCTCTACAACGGTCTGATCACGCCGGGCTACTTCCTGCTCGACTTCGAGGCCGAAAACGTCCGCCGCGATGCCGTCTTCCCCCGCGGCCTCTCCGAACTCGCGATCAACACCCGGATTCCGACGTCGGTCACCGTCAACCCGAACGCGCACGTGCACGTCGCGCTCGAGACGCTCGTTCAGGGCTGAGCGGTGGAGGGTCTCGGACAGCTCAACGCGGCATTCTCGAGCCCGGCAGTCGGTGCTGGCGTCAGCGACTGGGCCAGCCTCATCGGCATGGACGTCGACGCTGGCGGGGTCGAGCAGGTCGGCGGCGTCACGCCGCTGCTGGACCCGATGGCGACCAGCCAGCGGATGGCGACGACGCCGACGGCCGCCGAGCACAGCGGCGTCGCGCACTGGTCGGAGATCCTCAACTGGCGGGACAGCCCAATGCCCTACCTGCTCCTGGTCGTCTTGCTGATGCTGGGCGTCGTTCAGCTGCAGGTCGCCGCCAAGCTCGGCCGCCTCTGATGGAGCAGTTCTCCGGGCTCATCCTCGCGATCCTGGCGGCCGCACTGTTCGTGAACTTCGTGCAGGGCGGCCCCCGCCAGGTCCGTGCATGGCTGTCCGCCAAGTTCCTCGGCCAGCCTAGGGGCACGCGATGAGGACAGGCGTGCTGCTCGCGCTCGTGGGCGCATGGGTGCTACTGCGCAGCGTCCGGAAGGACGCGACGGGGCGCACGCTGGTCGACCGCATCACCGGGGCGTCGTGATGGCTATCCCGCGCAAGGACGCTCGCCAGGTGGCAGACGGCCCGCGCGCCAAATCGCGCGCAAGGGCGCTGCAGCTCCATCGCGATTGGGAGGAAGAGCTCGCGACCAACGAGATGGACGCGCCGCACCTCAGCCCGACGAAGAAGCTCGAGCTGGAGGAGGGGCTCACGCGACTGGTGGCGCGGCATCCGGGGCTCGACCAGGAGGCTCGTCAGACCACCTATCCGCCGAAGCTCTCTCCGGCTGCGGGCGCGAAGCTGCAAGCCAAGCGCGGCGCCGCCCGTCTGGACGAGCAAGTCGCTCGCGCCGCCGCGTCGACGCGCTCGAGCGCCGCGCGCGTGAGCCGCTCGGCCTACCGGCAGAGTGGGATCCCAGCGGCCGGTAGCGACTGGACACGCACGACGCTCCAGCTGCTCGGCGGAATGGTCGGCGTCTCGCTGCTGTACCTCGTGCTCTCGAACGCCAGCAGCAGGGGGCCGGGCAACGTACCCCAGGCGCTGTGGGCTGGCGCTGCCGCCTTCCGCCGGCTGTTCTCGCCGGACGCGGACATCCTCGCTGGCGGCAAGCCGATCACCGACCTGCTCGGCCGGACATCGCCGCTCGTCCCCTTTTCCGCACTGCAGGTGCCCGCGCCTGAACCGCGCGCCGTCGTGCCGAAGCTCGGTGGAGTGTCCGTCAAGGCGCTGAGCCGAGCCGGCCTGATCGGTCCCCTGCACCTCGGAACTCTGACCGTGCCCATCCGCTAGGAGCGCCTGATGAAGACCATCACCCGCGAGTTCCTGACTCTCTCGCTCGGCATCATCGCGTTGTTCGTTCTGCTCACCCACTCAACCGGGGCGGCACGGACCCTCGGCGCGCTCGGCAACTCGGGCGCCGTCGTCTTCCGGACGCTGCAGGGCCGCTAGATGCGCCGCACGCTGCGCACGCTGTTCGGGCTCGCTGACGTCGACCCGCGTCAACCCATCGGCCGCTATGCCGGCAACCCACCGCTGCCCTCGACCCCGCGCGCGACGCTGGTCGAGCAGCTGCTCGACTCCCTCCGTGGCGGTGACGCGGGCGTACGTCTCAGCGCGTCGACCGCCCACAACGAGCGGTACTTCGGCATCGACGTCATCCAGACGCCGGCGTACCCGACCGGGCGTCCGCCCGTGAACCGTCCGCAGGATCTGGAACTCGCTGCCGTCCAAGCACTGCCCGACCGCGGCCCGGGGATCGGGCTCTGATGCCACCCAAGGGCCTGAACCCCAAGCAGAAGCGGATGGTGCTCATCGGCGGAGGCGGCGTCGGACTGCTCGTGCTCGTCTTCCTGCTCTCCCGCGGCGGGAGCAGCGCGGCAACGCCTGCAGCGCCCGCCACTAGCGTTGACCCTTCGACCACCTTCGCGCCGCCGACTGATAGCAGCGGTGGCACAGACCTCTCTGAGGCACTCACCGGCATCTCGCAGCTCGGCGCGGGGCAGCAGCAACTCGCTGACGCGATCATCGGCGGGCAGCAGCAGATCTCGGATCAGATCGGTTCGTTGCAACTCGGTGGCGCGGCGGCGCCTGTGGCGGCGCCTCCGGCCACCACTGCGTCTCCTGTCGCGAACACGGGCGCGCACAACCTGCCGGCCTCCAAACCTGAAGCGCGCGCTCCGTCTCAGGTCCATCTGCGCGTCGCCGATGCGCGCGACGCCGCGCCCGCGGCGGTCAAGGGCGTCACGAACAAGGCCATCGCCACGCTCGCGCGCGCCCACCCGGATTGGGGCCCGCACACGCTGGCTGCCGGCCACGAGCTCAAAGGCCACAGCGTCCGCTTCTAACCCCCCGCCAAGGAGAACCTGCCGTGCCACAACCCCGCACCAAAACTACGTCGAAGGCGACGACGACCACCACCGTCACGCCGGCGACGCCGCCGCCGTCGTTGCGGCGCCAGTACGCCGACTGGCCCCAGCGTGACGATGCGCGCGCGCAGCCGTGGGACCTCGACGCGCTGGGGATCGCCAAGGCCGACCGCGAGCTGGACCCCGGTGCTCCGAACACCGTCTCACCGGTCGTGATTCGCCACCGCTGCCCAGCGCTCGGGTCCGGTGAGGCTGGTCCGCTCGTCGCCGATCTCGCAGCGCGCCTGCAGGTGCTCGGCTACGAGACCTCGGTCGCGCGCGGGGACAACCCCTACGCGGTGCTCGACCACAGCGTCATGGCCGCGGTGGAGGCGTTCCGGCGCGACTACGGCGTGGAGGAGGACCCGACGCCGTACGGCGGTCGCAACGGCAAGGCCGAGCGCGAGGCCGCCTCGTACGTCGGGCCATACACATGGGAGGCGCTGATCCGCGTCTCCGACCGCGTCCAGCTCGAGTCGGGCGCTCTCTAAGGGCTCATGGAGCTGCTCGCGCCCATGCCCGCGCGCCTCTCCGAGCCGGCGGTTGTCACCTCCGGGTGGCGGCCGCCGGCGCGCCTGCCCGACCCCGCGTTGCTCAGCTACGTCGCCAACGCGCTCGCGGTGTTCACGCTCCTGCTCGCCCTCCTGCACATCGCCCACCGCCGATGACACGCGATCCCGTCTTGAAATACGCCTACCAGGCCAGGATCTCCGGGCAGAAGTACGGCATCCCGCCCGAGGTTCTGCTCGGACTCGTCCACGTGGAGAGCGGAGGCGACATCAACGCCGTCTCCGCGGTCGGCGCCTTCGGGCTCACGCAGTTCATGCCCGGCACCGCCGCTGGCTACGGCGTCAAGCGTGGCGATGCCGTCAGCCAGATCGACGGCGCAGCCCGCTACCTCCACGCTCTCGGCTACGCGAAGAACCCACGTCTCGCACTCGCCAGCTACAACGCGGGCCCCGGTAACCCAGGTGCCGCCGGCAACTATCCAGACCTCGTACTCGCCGCCTCCAGCCGCTACACGGGTCTCGGCCCATCTGCGGTGACCTCGGCCACACAGGGGGCCGCGCGCCCGGCCGGCACGAGCAGCGACCCCTTCACCAAGCACAGCAGCGGGGCTCTGCGCGCGCTGCTCACCATCTCCCTCGTCGGCGCCGGTGCCACGCTCGTGTACCTCGGCGTGGCCCGCACGGCAGGCGTCCAGCACCCGATCCGCACACCCGTCGGCGCGGCCGGGGCCGGCGTGATCGCGATGCCGAAATGAGCAGCGCGTACCCACATCTGGACGGCGACCTGGATGCCAACCCTCGCGTCCTCGCCGCGCTGGAGAAGCTCGCCGCCCGTCGCGGCGAGCTGTTCCACATCACGAGCGGGCAGCGCTCGACAGCTGTGCAGACGCAGCTCTGGAACGGAGCGCCTGCCAACGGGCTGATCCGTGGCAGGACCGTAGCGGCGCCCGGCAGCAGCCTGCACGAGGCAGACATCATGGGCGGCGACGCGGCCGACGTGACGATCAAGGGCCGTCCGATCCAGACCGTTGTCACGGCAGACGAGTTGCACGCCGTGGGCCTCTTTCCCCTGCTCGGGGATTCCGTGCATGTCCAGCTCTACGTCCCGGGCACGAGCCTTGAGGAGGCTAAGAAGCTCGACGCGGGCTACAAGCTCGACCATGGCAACGGGCCACTCGGGGTGAACGCCTTCGGCGGGCCGCTCGCCGCGCTCGGAGGCCCGCTCGATAAGGCGGCGAGCGCAGCTGGCGACGCGCTCGGCAACGTCCTGGGTAAGGGGGTTGACAGCGCGGCGTCCGCGACCGCGAACGCCGTGGTCGACCTCTTCGCCGGTTGGGCGAAGACGGACGGGCTGCGCGCGCTGCTCTACGTAGTGCTCGTCGGTGGCGGTGTCGTACTTGCGACGATCGGCACATCGCGGGCGCTCGGCGCCCGCCGGGAGGTTCGTGCCTGATGGGCGACATGGACCTCCGCCCGGAACCGCTGTCGGACCGTCGACTGTTCCTCGAAGGCATGACGACGCTGCAGGAGCACGCTGCCGCGCAGCTCGCGTTCTCGCACCAGCTCGCGCAGCTGCTGCACGCCTCGCCGGCGCGGATGAGCATCGAGACCATCTCGACCAACAAGCCCGTCCTGTCCGCGTACGAACTCGGCGAAGCGCAGTCGATCGGCGTGCTCAACTGGTCCTCGGTCACGATCCAGGTCGGCTTCGCGGGGCGTTCCGCGACGGCCGGCAACGGGATCGCTGTCCCGCCTGCAAGCTGGCTCGTGCTCCCGCTGGAGTGCAACATGATCGACGTCGGCGCCGACCAGGCGGACCTTGCCCTCGTGGGCGAGGCGCACGTCGGGCTGATCCGCTTCGAGCATCGTCAGGAACTCGCCGCGGGAAGTCTCGGCGGCATCAGCCTGCCGGTCGGCGACACGCTCTCGGAAACCGGACAGGTTACGAATCCCGGAGCCGGCGGCGCGATCGTGACCCTCAACATCCCGACCCCCGGCGTGTACCGGGTGCTCGCCGGTGGCTGCACAGCGGACAACCTCGCCTATCTGCTCCAGCTCAAAAGCGGCGCCACCGTTTTCGGCAAGCTCGTCGTCGCCGGATTCAACTTCTCCAACCCCACCGTCTTCGATCGGCTCACGCTCCCCGCTGGACCGCTGACGCTCGTCGCTCCGGCCGCCATCGTCGCCACCGTCACTTCCGACCTGCGCGCCACGCGCATCGCATGACCCTCGCCGCCCTCAGCCTGGCGAGCTTCGTGAACGCTGCCGGCGGGATTCTCCTGCTCGCCGGCGCGCTCGCCGCTCTCCTGACAACCCCCCGGCGCGCCGAGCTTCGCCGGCAGCGTGGCACGATCGAAGACCTCCGCGAGCGCCTGGATGGCATCGAGAAGCAGCTGACCGACGAGCGCACCCGTCGCGTGGTCGCTGAAACCGCCGCCGCGGCCGCGGCCGACCGTGCCGCGCACGTCGAGACATTCGCCGTCGGACGCACCGCGTACGACGAGATCCTGCACCGCCTCGATCGACTTGCCGTCGCATGAAGGCGCTGAGCCTCACGAGCACCGACCAGTACCAGGCGGTCCCCGTCCCGAGCACGGTCAAGGTCAACCTCCAGGTCTCAGGGGCGGCGATCGACATCGGCTTCGGGGTCGGCCTTCCTGGCAGCTATCAGACGGACGAGACCTTCCTGCCCGTCATCGGTTCGCTTCAGCGCCGCTGCGACGAGATCCGCATCAAGAGCCACGCCCACGGCCAGCCTGCCGTCGTCTTCCTGACGGCTCTGACCGCGAAGGACTGAAGATGGCGAGCATTCAGCAGCTGGAGCGAGAGATTGGCGAGCTCGCGGCTGAAGTCGCGGAACTGCAACAGCAGGTCAGCGCCGACCAGCTGGCCCCCAACTTCCTGATCGTTAATCCGGACGGCACGATCGGTGCCCAGTTCAGCGGGAGCCTGCGGCTCCCGACGCACGTGGTCAGCTTGCCACCACCTCCTGCGGACCATCCGTTTGGCGTGGATGGTGACGAGGATGCCGGGGGAGACCCCGTCGTGCAGTCGCTCAGCGCCGTGCAATGGGTCACGCCGAGCGGGGCTGCCGTCGCCGAGATCACCGGTGCCACCGCTCCCGACGGCATCCTGTTCGCCAACGCACGTAGCCAGGACCAGGACACCGTCGCGCAGCTGGCGGCCATCGCCTCCGATGCTGGGAGCGCCAGCGTCCTTGCTCAGACCTACCAGGACGGGGCGCTGACGCAGTCGGCGACCCTCATCGACCAGCAGGGCCGGTCGAGCTTCCTGCAGCTGCTCTTCGGCGCACGGGTTCTGGTCGGCCCGCTGATGCAGTTCACAGGTCCGATTCTCGCGCCCGGCGTCAAGTACCAACAGGCAGTCGGGCATTCACTCGGCACGTCGAACATCGCCGTGTTCGGCGCCGTGTTCGACGCGGCGGTGAACAACCCCTCCGGCGCCTCGTGGTGCTGGCTCACCGACGGCCTGACGGCCTCCCAGGTTGTCATCGAGCTGCAAGCGGTCGGTTCGGCCGCAGTCCGTGTCAGCTGGCGGGGGTTCGCCGTCGCCTTCTTGTGAGGAGGAGGTGAATCCACATGGCCAAGCCCAAGGGACACAAGCGCAGCTGCGGTTGCGTCATCTGCCGTCGTCGTAAGTCGAAGTCCAAGGCCCGCCGCCGGCGCTCGCGCCGGTAGACCCTCGACCCGGAAGGAAGGTGGCGCCGTGCGCTATCTCGCCATGCTCCGCCAGCTGCTCGGGCGCCACCGCGCCCAGGTACTCGCCCTCGCTCTCACGCTCGCCGCTGGCGGAGCCATCACGTTCACGATCGACAGCCCCGACGACTCGGCGCCTCCGATGACCTACACGCTGGGTGGGCCCGGCCACGGCACCGTGACGGTGCCGCCGGTCGCTCAGCAAGGCTTGATGGAAACCGGCGCTGCAGAGCAGAACCTCCACGTCGAGCCGCCGGCAGCCCATGATCCGCAGCTGCTCGAACACGACGGTCAGCTGCAGCCAGACGGGCAGCCTGAGATCCCGCGTCGGCTCCCGCAGGCGACGCCTGAAGTCTCCGGCTGTCAGACGCGGCTCGTGCGCAACTACTCCAGCCGGGAGGGCTCGCCCGTTCTGCTTGGCGTCGTGCACGACACCGACTCTCCGCCGCTGCTCGGCTGGGGTGGCGTCAACGCGAACACGAGCTGGTTCGATGAACTCGCCGCGCAAGCCAGCTCGAACGAGATCATGAGCCGGGACGGCAAGTGCAACTTGGTGGTGCCCGAGGCGCTGAAGGCCTGGACGCAGGCCGGCTTCAACCGCGTTGCCGTCAGCGTCGAGGTAGTGACCAACGGCACGCCGCCGACGTTCATGACGCCTCGTGGCCGCTCTGCGCTCGCGCGGCTCGTGCTCGGATGGCACGAGCGGTGGAAGCTTCCTCTCCAGCGAGCCGTCGTCTCGGGCTGCAGCGTCGTGCGACCTGGCATCACGGATCACCATGCGCTCGGCTCCTGCGGAGGCGGTCACGTCGACATCACGCCCTACGACGTGAACCAGGTCATCGACGACACCCGAGCCTTGCTCGGGGGCCGGCAGGCGTCGCGGTCCGCGGTCGAACAGCGCATTGAAAACGGGCTCGCGCAACCTCGCATGAGCGGCCACTCGCTCCGATATTGGTGCACGCGCAACCACATGCAGCGCGCGTCGATCAGGCGCGTTGCGCGTGCTCGACGCGGCGGATGGGACGTGCTCGCCCGCGCAGCGCGCTACCAGGAACTCGGGCACGCCTTCACGCGCAGCTGCAGCGTCTGACGGCCGAACGCTGGCGTTCCGTCCGAGGCCGAGCGTAGAAAGGGGCCGTGCAAAGTCAGGTTGCACGGCCCACTCGGACCGTAGATGCTCAGCCGGACGCTTGGGCGCCCGCGGGCGACAACGACGCCGCGGCCTACCTCTGCGACGCGATCGGCATCGACCTCGAGGATCTTCGCGACGGCCGCCGGCGCTGGCGCGTGAACAACCGCCTCAACTACTACAGGTATCTCGCGCGCAAGTTCTACGCCACCGGCCGCCGCGAGATCCGGACCACTCGCGAGACGATTGCGCGTAACCTCTATGACGACGTGTCGAGCATCGAGGACATGCGCCGCAAGGCAAGGTCGCTCGTGCGGTGCGAGAAGGATCTCGTAGCGGCGGGCCTCATCCACGTAGAGCCGATCCTGGGCAAGGGCGGGGGACTGCTCATCACGATCCGGAACCCCACGTCGGACGGTTATACTCCGCCCTCGCGCGGATGTAGCTCAGTTGGCTAGAGCGTCTGCTTGCCATGCAGAAGGTCGAGGGTTCGAGTCCCTTCATCCGCTTGTCACGATAGGCCCGCTTCGGCGGGCCTTTCGGCTTCGTGGAGCTGTGATCTGGTGCGATGGGCGACCTTGTCGTATTACCCGAGCTTGCCCTATACCCGTGACGGGAGCGGGAACCCGTGACGTCGGTGACGTCCCGTAGGTTCGCGGAAGAGACGCAGCGGTTCTTTGAAGACCTGTCCAAGACTGTTCTTATCTGGGGCCGCCCAGCGTGGTCAAAGCGTTTGTCACATGGCGCCGCGAGCTCGCACAACACGAAGATCCGCGCGAGCTGGTCCTGGCTCTTGAGCGGTTGCTTTATGCGTTGCGTGCGGATCTCGGAGTGAAGTCAGGCGATCTGGCTCCCGGCGACTTGGCGCGGGTGTGGATCAACGACTTCGACGACTTCGCATCGTGAGATCAGCAGCGCGCATCGCTACAGCAGCTCGCGCAGTTCGTCGCGGCTGATGCCGGCGGTCTTGAGGATGCTGAGGAGAAGGCCGGGTTTGATGTCGCGGTTGTGGACCGGGACGACGACGGCGTCGCGTCGTTCGGGGTGGGTGAAGTAGTGGTGGCTGCCGCGGGTGCGGCGGTGTTGCCAGCCTTTGACTTCGAGGACGCGGATCAGGCGCCCGGGCTTGATCGCGGGGAACTTGTCGCTCACGCAGCTTCGACGGCGACGCGCTCGCGGCGGACGGTCGGGACCGGCCAGCCCTCGTCGCGCATGATCTCGAGGTAGCCCTCGATCGCGTCGCGTGCCATGTCAAGCGCCTCCTCGACGGTCTCGCCCTGGGTGGCGACGCTCGGGAGGTCGGGCACGAAGACGCTGAAGCCGCCCGCGGCCTCGGGGATCAGCACCACGTCGTACTCGCGTCGCTCCATGGGCTTAGCTTACGTCAGCCGTCGCGGAGGTCAACATCATCTGAGTGGGCAGTACTGCCCGGATCGGCCGGGAATCGCCCCGATCCGAAGGGATCGGACACCACCACGTCGAGCGGCCGAACGACGCGAAGTCCGGCTACGACGCCGGATCCGGCCTGATCGGGACTGCTCTGCCGACCCGCTTGCCATGCAGAAGGTCGTGGGTTCGAGTCCCTTCATCCGCTTGTCACGAGAGACCCGCGAGAGCGGGCCTCTCTGCTTCTCGGGGGACGAAAGCTCGGGAAACCCGGGGAGGGGGAGTTCCAGCCGGGAGTACCAGCGCCATCGGAGAAGCTCCGATGCGCTTGCCGGAGTAACTCCTGCGAGCTACACTCCTGCTCGAGATGCCAAGCAAGCACCCACGAATCGCTGTGACCGCCGACGCCGAGCTCGGGCTCGCGCTCGAGCGGGTGCGAGCCGCCACGGGCACGCGAGAGGCTGACGCCACGTTGGTCCGACGGCTCGCAGTCGAGGGTGCGGCGGCCGAGCTGCAGGCCGGCCGTGGCCGCCGCATTGCGGCGGAGGGATTCTTCGCTGCGATGGACGGCGGCGGGTTCGACCTCGACTTGGCCGCGATCGATCGCCTCAACGGACCTCCAAATCGCGCGTGAGCGGTGAGGTATGGGACGGTCGGCGCGCAGTGCTGGTCGACACGTCCGCATGGATGCTTGCGCGTCGGGTTCCGCAGGCACGCGAGCTGCTACTCGCGGCCATCGAACGCGGCGACGTCGCCTGGTGTTGGCCGGTGCGCTACGAGCTGCTCGTCGATGCGCGCGGCCCGGAGGCGATAGAGGCCGTCGATCGGACGCTGGAGGGGCTACGCGAGATCGCAGTCGATCGGACAGTGCAGCGTGGCGCGCTGTCTGCGATGCGCGAGCTCGCAAGCAGCGGATCTCACGGTGCTCACCGCCTGCCGCTCACCGACCTCACCGTCGCCGTAGCTGCGCAGATCTCGGGGCTGGACGTGCTGCACTTCGATCGCCATTTCGAGCGTCTCGGTGCGCTGCTTGGGGTCGCAACGCTGTGGATCGCCGAGCCGTCCACGTGAGCTCAGCCCCAAGGGCCACGCGTCCAACGTAGGTGGCGGCCGTACCAGGTACGCGCGCTCTAGGCGAGCGGCGTCTCGACGCGGTCGGGTGGAAATCCACCCAACGATCCGATTGGTTACTACGCGGGCTGACCTCTTGCGGAAGGAGGCATGGTGAGCGAGGCGAGCAGTCGAGCACCGTGAAGTCCGCTACGGCGCGGGATCCGGGAGGGGCGCGTGCTCGTTGCCCACTCGCTTGCCATGCAGAACGTCGAGGGTTCGAGTCCCTTCATCCGCTTATCGGCGTTCGGGCTCGGTCAGGCGCTGGGCGGCGCGAGCGCGCCCGCCGGAAGCAGATAGCCCGTCGGTGCGACGCCGGCGGGAGCCGAGCGCGCGTTGATGCGATCGGCGTGCAGCCCGCCTTGCCGCGGCGCGGCGGCGCCGGTCAGCGGCTCGCCGCCCCGGTCGATGATCCAGGCCTCGATGTCGCCGCAGTTCGATCCCTCCGCGAGGATCGCAGCGCGCTCGATCGCGTGGGCGCCGGACGCGGTCGGTCGCGCGAGCCGCGTCACGATCTCGTGGATGGTGCTGTCGTCGATCACCGCGGGGGCTGCCTGCGGTCGTCGGGCGTGCTCGTGGTAGCCCGGCGGGCTGCTGCGGCGGCCTTCAGACGTCGCTGCTCGGCGGTGAAGCTTGCGATCCGCTCTGCTGCCACGAGCTGCTTCGCGGTGGGGGTGGATGACCTGCCGATGGCTGCCATGAGGGCAACTCCTCAATCCGTTCCCCGAAGGATGTCGCCATGCGCCGGCTGGGGGGCGGGTAGTCCAGCGCGCGACGTGCGTCGCTCCTTAGACTAGACCCTCTGGGCTCCGGCATCCGGAGCGCATGGGAACGACGAGAGGCGGCGACTGTGGGCACGGCCGAGACGAAATGGGACGAGGGCACGAACGCCGAGGCGATCCAGGCCTGGGACGGGCCACTGTTCGACCGCTTCCTGCGCTTCCGGCACCTGCTCACGGGCGGCCTCGGGATGCACGGCGAGGAGGCGCTGCGGCTGGTGCCGCCACAGCCCGGCCAGCGTGCGCTCGACATCGGCTGCGGCTTCGGCGACACGACGCTGACGATCGCCGGCCTCGTCGGGCCGGAGGGCGAGGCGGTGGGCGTCGATGCCGCGGCGCGCTTCATCGAGGAGGGACGGCGTGACGCCCAGGAGGCGGGGGTGGTGAATGCGCGTTTCGCGGTCGCCGACGTCGAGGTGACGACGTTCGAGGAGCAGTTCGACTACGCCTTCTCGCGCTTCGGGACGATGTTCTTCGCGAATCCCGTCGCCGCGCTGCGCAACGTGCGCCAGGCGCTCGCGCCCGGTGCCGCGCTGACGATGGTCGTGTGGCGCCGGCGGATCGACAACGACTGGCTCTACCGAGCGCAGACGATCGTCGAGGGAATCGTGAGCAGGCCGGAGGAGTACGACGAGCCGACCTGCGGTCCCGGTCCGTTCTCGATGGCAGACGCCGACACGACCAGCGAGATCCTCCTGCGGGCGGGCTTCGCGACGGTCGAGCTGCGCCGCTGCGACCTGCCGATCCTGATCGGTCGCGACGTCGAGGAGGCGATCGCGCTCGCGATGAGCCTGGGGCCGGCTGGCGAGATTCTGCGACTCGCGGGCGATCGCGCGGCGCATCTGCACGAGCAGGTGCACGCGGCGCTGCGCGAGGGGCTGGTCGAGTGGACGGGCCCGGAGGGCGTGACCGCGCCGGCGTCGACCTGGATCGTGACGGCGACCGCACCCGCGTAGTAGCGAAGGCGACGACCGGAATCGAACCGGTGTACACGGCTTTGCAGGCCGCTGCGTAACCACTCCGCCACGTCGCCCAGAGGGCCACAGACTAGCCGACACACGACGCAGCCCGCACAGCGCATCCATTGCTAGGCTTGCGTCTCCCAGGGCGATTAGCTCAGCTGGGAGAGCGCCGCCTCGACAAGGCGGAGGTCACTGGTTCGAGCCCAGTATCGCCCACTCTGTGGAAGCCTCGGACTGCTGGGCTTTTCTCGTTTTGAGGGGTCGTGATCGGCTGTGGAGCAGGCGGTCCCGTCTTCCTGGGTGTCCTCGTCGCTACGTAGGGACGCGGGGGACGGGGAACGTGGGGGAGCGGGCGGGAATGCGGCGATGTGTCTCATCTGTGCTCATGGCGGTATTCGGATCGCTCCGGCGTCAATGCGCCCGGTACTCTGATCGGGTGCCTTTGGAACGCTCAGCAGTGTCGGTAGATCCACCGGCCGACGATGTTCGTGACCCGCTGGCGAACCCTGCGGCTGTGCTGGCTGCTCGACAGCGTCCGATGGCCGAGCGGCTGGCGCTGGCGCTGAGCTGGAACAGGCTCGCATCGCAGCTCCGCTGCGGCCTCGCTGAGGCGATCGGGCGCCCAAGCGCGCGCCGGTGACCGAACCAGCCGACTTCGATGCGCTGGAGATGTTCCGGGCGCTCGGACGGCACAAGGTCGAATACGTCACCGTGGGCGGCGTGGCGATCCAGGCGTACGGCGGCCAACGGATGACGTCCCGTCAGCATCGCTGCTCGCATCGGGCGACCAATGGCACCCTCACACCGCGTACGGACTGCTCGACGTGCTCACGCTCGCTCGGCGATCTCTCCATTCCGATCGCGCACCGCGACGACCTGCTCACGATGAAGCGCGCAGCCGGGCGCCCTCAGAACCTCGCCGACGTGCGGCTGCTCGAATCGCTCGACGACGAACCCTGATGTGTCGCATCTGTGTCTCACAGCCGCCGGGACGGCGCGGGGCCGCGCAACCCCTCGGAGCGGAATAGCCCGTCACACAGACGATCCCAGCCGCTCTGGTCGTATCCGCACCGATCGGGTATGACGTCGGGCATGGAGCAGACGGTGCGGAGTCCTGAGTTGGCGGCCTTCGATCGCTTGGTCGGGGAGTGGACGCTCGAGGCGACCCATCCGATGTTCCCCTCGACGGTGGTCAAGGGCCATATGACGTATGAGTGGCTCGAGGGCGAGCGGTTCCTGATTCAGCGGTCGAGCAACGACCATCCCGACTTCCCCGACTCGATCAGCGTGATCGGCTTCGCGGACGAGGAGCTGACGGCGCACTACTTCGACTCGCGCGGCGTCTTCCGGATCTACCGCGTCGCCATGGAGGGCGACACGCTCCGCATGTGGCGCGACGCGCCTGGGTTCTCGCAGCGGATGGAGACCAAGCTGAGCCACGACGGCACGACGTTCGCCGGGGTGGGGCAACTCTCGCGCGACGACGAGACCTGGGACGACGACCTCGCGGTCACCTTCACTCGCGTGACGAGTGTCGAGTCGGAATGACGCCTGGCGCCAGCGACATCGAAGGGCGCGTACGCGCGTTCTGGGAGCAGGCCTTCAACGGCCGCGACCTCGCCCTGATCGACGCGATCACTGCGCCGGATTTCGTGAACCGCAACGCGCTGGCGGGCACGCCGCCCGGCCCGGAGGGCCATCGTCAGGTCGTGGAGCGCCTCTGTGAGGCCTTCCCCGACGCGCACTTCGCAATCCAGCACCTGGCCAGCGACGGCGAGACGGTCGTCTGCGTCGGAACGATGTCCGGCACCCACGAGGGCACCCTGCTCGGCATCCCGGCCACCGGCCGCAGAGTCCAGTGGCGCCAGTGCCACCTGTACCGCTTTGACGAGAATGGCCGCGTCGCCGAGCACGACGCGATCCGCGACGACGCGGACCTGCTGCGACAGTTCGGCGAAGCCCAGTAGCCACCGCCCGACGTCGGGCGTCACGCCGTCGCGATCCAACGCACGCGCCGCGCACTCGCTCGCTCACCTCAGGGTCGACTCCAGGGTGCTCGCCCCGTTGCGAGCGCGGACCCGCGCATCGAGACTCGTCGCACATGAGAGGAGCGTGTGCGGTGAGGCGATCTTTCGAGGTGCTCGTGCTGCCGGCGATCGTCGCGATGGCGGTCGGCCTGGTGGGAACGGTGGAAGCGCAGGCCGCCTCGCCCGTCGTGAAGATCAGAGCGGACGCCTCGCTGCAGAAGCCGCTCGGCAGCAGCCTGCCCGCGTCCGTCCTTCACGTCGCCACGACCTTCTCGACGGACACTCCGGGGGCTGATCTGTTCACGGTCCAGAGAGCCGTCCTCTACTTCCCCGACCGTGGCACGGACGGGGCGCTGTTCCCTTCGTGCAGTGCCCGCCAGATCGCCCGTCTCCATGGGAACCTCGGCCGTTGCCCGAAGGGCTCCGAGGTCGGCAGCGGCGTGGTCGAGGCGCGGGTGCTCGGGCTCGGCATCACCGCCCGCGGGCACGTGGCCCTCTTCAACAGCCATCACGGGACGAGCATCACGTTCAACATCCAGACGCTCCATCCCACCGCCATCAACCGATCCTTCGACGCTCCGATCGAGTGGCTGCACGGAGGCAGATACGGCGCGACGCTCACGCTGGAGGTGCCGCAGCCGCTGCAGGAGATCCTGCCCGGCGTGTTCGTCGCGGTCCAGGAGTTCGACGTCACGATCGACGGCGCCATCCGCGCGCACGGCGTGCAGCACAACTACGTCGAGGCGCGCGCCTGTCCTCCGCGGCCGATGCGCGGAGTCTTCGACTTCGAGGACTCGACGACCGGGCAGACCGCCAGCGCCACCACGGACGCGAAGCTCCGCTGCACGGTGCGTTGAGCAGAGCTTCGACGCGCGGATGTGCTGGCCGCGCTATTGGACTCGCGGTCAGCGGGTACCACTGTCCCGATCCCCACCGAGGAGAGGGCTCATGTCCACTGGACTGATCGTCGCCATCGTCGTCGTCGCCGTGCTGCTCCTGATCGTGCTCGTCGTCGCGCTGCCGAAGTCGCGCGCCCGTGCGCAGGAGCGCCGTCGAGAGCAGGAGCGCCAGCGTCTGGCAGCGTCGCATCGCGAGGCCGCCGGAGACGAGGCCGCGCGTGCGCGCGTCGCCGAGCAGGAGGCGCGCCGCGCGCGCGCCGAAGCGGAGCTGCACGCCTCACAAGCCGAGCTGCACGAGCGCGGGCTGGCGGATGATGAGCTCGAGCGCGACGGGGCGACTGAGACCGAGACGCCGCGCGAGGCGTAGGCCCAGGCCTCGGCCCCTAGCGCTTAACAGGCGAGGGCCGCCCCGAAAGGCGGCCCTCGCAGCAACGAAGAAGTCCGAAGTGCCTAGAGGCTCTGGACGTTGATCGCCTTGGGGCCCTTGGGCCCGGGCTCCGAGTCGTACGAGACCTTCGCGCCCTCGGCGAGCGAGCGGTAGCCGTCGCCGATGATCGAGCTGTGGTGCACGAAGAGATCCTTCGACTGGTCGTCCGGCGTGATGAAGCCGAAGCCCTTGTCGTCGCTGAACCACTTCACGGTTCCGGTTGCCATTGCTGGGTCCTCCACTGGAAATGTGCTGCGAACGCGGAGGATGCTGATGCAACGACTACGAGCGCTGGCACTGATGTGCCGGGTCGATCGACCCGGCCTGAGTGCGTGACCGTAGCAGGCAGAAGGCCGGAGGACATCGCCCGGTCGTTGCGTTGCACGCGAGCGGTCATCTCAGCGGAGGATCTGCTCGAGCGGAGCGGGGCGTCCGAAGTGGTATCCCTGCGCGTGCCGGATGCCGATATCGGCGAGCAACTCGGCCTGCGCGGCGGTCTCCACGCCCTCCGCGATCACGCCCACGCCGACCTGGCTCGCGAACGACGCGAGCGAGACGGCGAGCGCCCGTGCGACCGGGTCCTCGCGCAGGCCCTGCGTGAGCGAGCGGTCGAGCTTGATCCAGTCGGGCCCGATCGCGAGGATCTGGCGCAGGCTCGCGTGGCCGGCGCCGAAGTCGTCGATCGCGAGCCGCACGCCCGCGCTGCGCAGCGGCGCGAACTTGAGGCGGAAGTCGTCCTCGACCAGCTCGCGCTGTTCGGTGATCTCGACCACGACGCGATCCAGCGCGCCGTCGAGGGCGGCGCTGAAGCTGCGTGCGGCGACCGTCTGCGGCGAGGCGTTGACGGCCAGCTCGACGCCGGCGCCGAGGTGGGGGAGGGCACGCGCCGCCGCGCGCACCGCGAGCAGCTCGAGCGGCACGCCGAGGCCGACGCTCCAGGCGTCGGCGAACCAGCGATCGGGCGCCGCCTGCGCGGGGCCGCCGGGAAAGCGCGCGAGCGCCTCGTAGGCGACGACGCGGCCGCTCTCGAGCGCGACGATCGGCTGGTAGACCGACACGATCGCCTCGGCGTCGAGGATCGCGTTGACGCGCTCGATGCAGGCGTCGCGCGCGGCCGGGTCGAGCTCGCCGGCGAGCTCGCGCGCCGGGCGCGTGGAGCAGATGATCTCGGTCACGGCTCCGCTCGCGTCGGCGATCGCGCGCGTCAGCGACTCGACCCACACGTAGCCGCCAGCCTTGCGCCGCAGCCGGTAGCGGATCGTCGTCGCGGCGCCCTCGAGCGCGCTGCGATGGGCGCAGCTGATTGCAGCCACGTCGTCGGGATGGAAGTAGTCGTAGGCCCACGTGCCGACCAGCTCGGCCGGCTCGTAGCCCAGCAGCTCGCGTGCGGCGGCCGACGCGAAGCGGTATGTGCCGTCCGGCGCGTGCGCCGAGATCATGTCGCCGAGCAGATCGGCGAGCCCGCGCGGGTCATGCTGGATGCCCGGCACTTGCTCGCTCTGGCGCGAAGCACTCATGTTGGTCATTCGCCGCCCTGGGATCGAGGGAAGGGGCGCCCGGGTGTCTGCATCGGCAGTGTGCACACGGACCTTGAATGGTCAAGGAAGTTTTTGCATGCCGGCTGCTATCTTGACGTGCACGTAAAGATGCAGTTGACCAGTACGCACCAGCGCAGGAGCATCGGCGTCGCCGCCGACCACGCCCACTACAAGTGGTGGGCGCTGTCCTGCACGAGCCTTGGGATGCTGCTCGCGACGATCAACTCCGGCACGCTGATCATCGCCCTGCCGGACCTTGAGCGCTCGCTCGGCACCAGCCTGCTGTCGCTCGTGTGGGTGATCCTCGCCTACATGATCGCCTCGACCGTGCTCGTGCTCTTCTGCGGGCGCCTGTCGGACCTGTTCGGGCGCAAGCGCGCGTACGTGACGGGCTTCCTGATCTTCGCGTTCGCCTCGCTCGGGGCCGGCTTCGCGGGCGACGGCACGCAGCTGATCCTGTGGCGGATCGTGCAGGGCGTCGGCGCCGCCTTCCTGTTCGCGAACGCCTCCGCGCTCGTGACCGACGCCTTCCCGCGCGAGCAGCTCGGCATCGCGATGGGCACGAACACGATGGTCGCGGCGATCGGGCTCGTGCTCGGGCCGGTGCTCGGCGGCGCGCTCGTGGCGATCTCCTGGCACTGGATCTTCTGGTTCAACGTGCCGCTCGCGCTCGCCGGCTGCGCCTGGGGCGCGCTCGTCCTGCACGAGCTGGCCAAGCCCGACGCGGTGCGCGGCTTCGACCCGCTCGGGACGCTCGCGTTCGTCGCTGGGCTGACCGGCCTCGTGCTGGGGATCTCGCGCGGCGGCTTGTCGGGCTGGAGCGATCCGGTCGTGATCGGCGGGCTTGCCGTCGCGCTCGTGCTGCTGCCGCTGTTCGTGCTGATCGAGCGCCGCGCGCGCGCGCCGATGCTCGACCTGACGATCTTCGAGAACCGCATGTTCGCGGCCGCGACCGGGGCGGCGTTCATCAACGGGCTCTCGCGCTTCGCGCTGATGTTCGTGTTCGTCTTCTACTTCCAGGGCGCGCAGGGCGACGACCCGATCGAGGCCGGCGTCAAGCTGACGCCGCTCGCGCTCGGGATGCTGATCGCCTCGCCGCTGGCGGGCTGGTGGGCGGACAAGCGCGGCTCGCGCACGCTGGCGGCGCTCGGGATGCTCGTCACCGCCGTCGGCCTGGCCGGCATGACGATCCTGCAGGTGCACTCGGCCTACTGGATCTCGACCGTGTGGCTGTTCGTCGTCGGCGTCGGCTCGGGCATGTTCAACTCGCCCAACACGGCGGCGATGATGGGGACCGTGCCCGCGCACCGCCGCGGCATCGCGGCCGGCGCGCGGATGATGCTGCAGAACACCGGCGCGATCCTCTCGATCGCGTTCGTGCTGGCGGTGATCACGGCAGCCGTTCCGAAGGACGTGCTGTTCAAGATCTTCTCGGGGCTCGCGTCGGGGCTCTCCGACGCGCAGCTGGCGCCGTTCATCTCCAACATGCACGTGGCTCTGTGGGTGCTGGCGGCGGTCTCGCTGCTCGGCGCGGGCGTCTCGCTGATGCGCCCGCGTCAGGACGCGGAGCCGCTCCCGTGAGCGCCGTGCAGACGCCGCTGCGGATCGGCGAGCTGGCGCGCCTCGTCGGCACGACCGCCCGCACGATCCGCTTCTACGAGGAGAAGGGCCTGCTGCCGGCGCCCGCCGATCGCGCGGCCGGCCAGCACCGCCTCTACGACGAGGCCGACGTCGAGCGCCTGCGCGAGCTGCTGCGGCTGCGCAACCTGCTCGGCGTGCCGCTGGAGGAGCTGCGCGAGCTGGTCGCGGTCGACGACGAGCGGGCGATCCTGCGCGACGAGCTGCACCGCACCGACGCGCCCGCCGAGCGCGAGCGGATCCTGCACCGCCTCGACGCGCTCGCCCGGCGCCAGCTCGCGCTCGTCGAGCGCCGCGCGGCGGAGCTGGACGAGGTGCGCGCGGAGATCGAGGCGCGTCGCGCCCGCATCGCGGAGCTGCTCGCGGCCCCGCCCGCGGACTGAGCGTCCGCGCACGGGCCGGCGCAGCCTCAGGCCGGCAGCGGCTCGCGCCGCGTGTGCCGCGGCAGCCAGCCAAGCCAGTGCGGCAGGTACCAGTTCCACTCGCCGAGCAGCTGCATCGCCGCCGGCAGCAGCACGGCCCGCACGACCGTCGCGTCGAGCAGGTGGTGGGGGCGGCCCCACCACGGACGGTCACGTAGCATGGCGCGCGATGGAGGCCCTGCTCCCAGACGGCACGCGCCTGGCGCTCGCGGACGGCGCGACCGGCGCTGACGCTGCCGCCGCGATCGGCGCGGGGCTTGCGCGCGCGGCGCTCGCGGTGAAGGTCGACGGCACGCTCGCCGACCTCGCCGCGCCGCTGCCCGAAGGCGCCCAGCTGGAGATCGTCACCCCTTCCAGCCCGGACGCGCTCGAGCTGCTGCGCCACGACGCCGCGCACGTGCTTGCGGCCGCCGTGATCGACCTCTACCCGGGCGTGAAGATTTCGATCGGGCCGCCGATCGAGAACGGCTTCTACTACGACTTCGAGTTCCCTGACGGGGTCGCGATCTCCGACGCCGACTTCGAGCGCATCGAGGCGAAGATGCGCGAGCACGTCAAGGCCGACGAGCGGTTCGCGCGCGAGGACGTGACGGTCGCGCAGGCGCTGGAGCGCTTCAAGGCGCAGGACCAGCCGTACAAGGTCGAGCTGATCGAGGACCTCGTCAGGAATGCGGACCCCGCCCGTCCCGTCGAGACCGTCTCGCTCTACACCAACGGCCCGTTCACCGACCTCTGCCGCGGCCCGCACGGCCCGGGCACGAAGCGCATCAAGGCGTTCAAGCTGCAGTCCGTCGCGGGCGCCTACTGGCGCGGCGACGCAAGCCGCACGATGCTCACGCGCATCTACGGCACCGCCTTCTTCTCCAAGGAGGAGTTGGCCGAGCACCTGGAGCTGCTGGAGCAGGCGAAGGCGCGCGACCACCGCAGGCTCGGCGCCGAGCTGGGCCTCTTCCGCTTCTCGCCGGTCGCGCCGGGCGCCGCCTTCTGGCTCCCGCACGGCACGCGCGTCTTCAACACGCTGGTGGCGCTCAGCCGCGAGATGGGGGAGCGCCACGGCTACACCGAGGTCAAGACGCCGCAGATCTTCGACAGCGAGCTGTGGAAGACCTCGGGCCACTGGGGCAAGTACCGCGAGAACATGTTCGTCACGAGCGCCGAGGAGCGCGACATGGCGATCAAGCCGATGAACTGCCCCGGCCACGCGCATCTCTTCTCGACCGACCGCCACTCCTACCGCGAGCTGCCGATCCGCTACAGCGAGCCGGGGCTGCTGCACCGCAACGAGCCGTCCGGCACGCTCCACGGGCTGCTGCGCGTGCGCCACTTCGCGCAGGACGACGCGCACATCTTCTGCACCGAGGAGCAGGTCCAGGACGAGGTCGTCGGCTGCCTCGACTTCGCGTTCGCGACGCTCGGCCTGTTCGGCTTCGAGGTCCAGTTGGAGCTGTCGACCCGCCCCGAGCAGCGCATCGGCAGCGACGAGATGTGGGATCGCGCGGAGGACAAGCTGCGCCAGGCGCTGGAGGCGAAGGGCCTGGCGTACGAGCTGAACGAGGGCGACGGCGCCTTCTACGGCCCCAAGATCGACTACCACGTGAAGGACTCGCTCGGCCGCTCCTGGCAGCTCGGCACGGTCCAGCTCGACTACTCGATGCCCGAGCGCTTCGACCTCACGTACACCGGCGCCGACGATGCCGAGCACCGGCCGGTGATGATCCACCGCGCCGCGTTCGGCTCCTACGAGCGCTTCATCGGGATCCTGATCGAGCACCTCGCGGGCCGCTTCCCGGTCTGGCTCGCGCCCGTGCAGGCGATCGTGCTGCCGGTCGCCGACCGCCACAACGGCTACGCCGCGCAGGTCGCGGACGCGCTGCGCGAGGCGGGCGTGCGCGTCGAGCTCGACGAGCGCACCGAGTCGGTCGGGCGCAAGGTGCGCGAGGCCGAGCTGCGCAAGATCCCGCACATGCTCGTGATCGGCGATCGCGAGCAGGAGACCGGCTCGGCGTCGCTGCGCGAGCACGGCGTCGAGGATGCGACCAGCGCCCCGGTGGCCGAGATCGCCTTGCGCATCGCCGAGCAGATCGCTGCGCGGGCCGGCTGACGGTGGTCGGTCCGCCGCCCCCGGCCACGCCGCTATACTCGCCCGACGTTGATCGCATTCATCTTCAACCGCTCGCGCAGCTTCGCTTGACGCGTCACCAGGCTGCTAGCTAAGTGCCGGTCCCGCGACGATTCGACCGGCGCCCGCCTGAGCGGGACACCACACGCATCAACGAGCGCATCCGCGTTCCCGAGGTGCGGCTCATCGACGAGGACGGCCAGCAGGTCGGGATCCTCAAGACGCCCGATGCGCTGACGTACGCCCAGGAGCGCGATCTCGACCTCGTCGAGGTCGCCCCGGAGGCGCGCCCGCCCGTCTGCCGCGTGCTCGACTATTCGAAGTACAAGTACGAGCAGGCGCAGAAGCTGAAGGCCGCGCGCAAGCACCAGCAGCAGATCACGATCCGCGAGATCAAGTTCCGCCCGAAGATCGCGCAGAAGGACTACGAGACGAAGAAGGGGCACGTCACCCGCTTCCTCAAGCACAAGGACAAGGTCAAGATCACGATCATGTTCCGCGGGCGCGAGGTGACGCACCCGGAGCGCGGCGTGATGCTGCTGGAGCGGCTCGCCGAGGAGCTGGCGGAGCTGGCGATCGTCGAGCAGCGGCCGATCCAGGACGGGCGCAACATGACGATGATGCTCGGCCCCTCGAAGGCCGTGCTCGCCGAAGATCTCGACAAGAAGCCGGAGGACGGCGAGGAGGGCGAGGCGACGCCGGTCGTGGAGGACGGGACCGCTGCGGTCGCCGAGACTCCGGCCGAGGTCGAGGCCGTGGCTGAGACTGCGCCCGCCGCCGAGCCTGAAGCCGCCACCGAGCCCGAGGCTGAAGCCGTCGCTGAGATAGAGCCCGAGCCTGCCGCTGAACCTGAGCCCGAGGTCGAGCCCGCTGCCGTGGAGCCCGCGGCGAAGCCCGACCCGCCCGCCAAGGCCAAGCCCGCCGCCAAGGCCAAGCCGGCAGCCGCCAAGGGCTGAGCGGTCAGTCGGCGCGGACTGCGCCGACTCTGCTTTACTTCTGCCTCGCGATGCCCAAGATGAAGAGCCACTCCGGCGCGAAGAAGCGCTTCAAGCTGACCGCGACCGGCAAGGTCCGCGGCCGCCACGCCTTCACGAGCCACATCCTCGAGAAGAAGTCGGCGAAGCACAAGCGCTACCTCGGCACGCCGATGGTCGTCTCCGACCATGACGCGCCGCGCATCAAGAAGATGCTCGGAGGTGGCAAGTGACGCGCGTGAAGCGGTCCGTCGCCGCCCGCAAGAAGCGCCGCGAGGTGCTGGAGATGACGAAGGGCTTCCGCGGCGAGGCGAACTCCTCGTACCGTCGCGCGAAGGAGGCCCTGCTCAAGGCCGATCAATACCGCTACCGCGATCGCCGCAACCGCAAGCGCGACTTCCGTCGCCTGTGGATCACGCGCATCAACGCGGCTGCCCGCATCAACGATCTTTCCTACTCGCAGTTCATGCACGGCCTGGCGCTCGCTGGCGTCGAGGTCGACCGCAAGATCCTCGCGGACATCGCCGTCCGCGACGCCGAGGCGTTCCGCCGATTTGCCGAGCGCGCCCGCGAGGCGTTGGCTGCGGCTGCCTAGCCGTACCGCCGACACCTCCGCCATCGGGCGCCGCTTCCTTCCGGACGGCGCCTTTTCTCGTTTAAGAGCCCACATGACCATCACCTCACCGCACAACGACCACCTCAAGCAGCTGCGCAAGCTCGCGCGGCGGCGCGAGCGCGAGCTGACGGGACGCTTCGTCGCCGAGGGCGAGGACCTGCTGGATGCGGCCCAGCAGGCCGGCTGGCCGGCGCTGGAGCGCTACGTCGCCGCCGACAGCGGGCTGGCGGGCACCGAGGTCGACGCGGAGCTGCTCGCGGGCGTCTCGCAGCTCGGCTCGGGCACGCGCGCGCTCGCCGTCTACGCGCACCGCTGGGCGCCCGCGCCGACCGGGCCGCTGTGCGTCGCGCTGCACGGCATCGCCGACCCCGGCAACGTCGGCACCGTGCTGCGTTCGGCGCTTGCGTTCGGCGCCTCGTCTGTCGCGCTCGGGCCCGGCTGCGCCGATCCGTTCGGCCCGAAGGCCGTGCGCGCCTCGATGGGCGCGCTGTTCGCCGTGCCGCTCGCGCGCTTCGCCGAGATCGCGGAGCTGCCCGGTACGACGGTCGCGCTCGACGCGCACGCCGGCGAGCCGCTGACCGAGCTGGCGCACGTGCCCGGCCAGCCGCTGACGCTGCTCGTCGGCGCCGAGCGCGCCGGGCTGCCGGCGGAGCTGCTCACGGCCTGTGACCAAGTGGCGCGGATCCCGATCGCCAGCGAGTCGCTCAACGCCGCGATGGCGGCGACCGTCGCGCTCTACGAGCTGACGCGCGAGGACCCCGCCGCGGACCATAGGATGCCCCCCGCATGATCGAGCGGATCGAGCAGCTGCGCAGCGAGGGGGAGACGGCGATCGCCGCCGCGGGCACGAGCGACGTGCTCGAGCAGGTGCGCGTCCAGTTCCTCGGGCGCAAGGCCGAGCTGCCGAACCTGCTGCGCGGCGTGGCGCAGCTGCCGCCGGAGCAGCGCGGCGCGGTCGGCAAGGCCGCGAACGTCGCGCGCCAGGCGCTCGAGGCGCTGATCGAGGCGCGCGGGGCCGCACTCGCGGGCGCGGAGCTCGACGTGCGGCTCGTCGCCGACCGCATCGACGTGACGCTGCCCGGCGCGCCGCGGCCGCCGGCCGGCGGGCTGCACCTGTTGACGCAGACGCGTCGGGAGATCGAGGACGTCTTCGTCGGGCTCGGCTACACCGTCGCCGAGGGGCCCGAGGTCGAGCGCGTCTACTACAACTTCGACGCGCTCAACCACGACCCGGCGCATCCGGCGCGGCTGCGCAGCGACACCTTCTACGTCGCCGAGGACGTCGTGCTGCGCACGCACACCTCGCCGATGCAGGTGCGCGCGATGGAGCAGCAGCCGCCGCCGATCTTCCTGATCGTGCCCGGGCGCGTCTACCGGCGCGACAGCGACGCGACGCACACGCCCCAGTTCCACCAGATCGAGGGGCTCGCGGTCGACGAGGACATCACGCTCGCCGACCTCAAGGGCACGCTGCTCGCGGTCGCGCAGGCGATCTTCGGCGACGCGCGCAAGGTGCGGCTGCGGCCGCACTTCTTCCCCTTCACGGAGCCGAGCGTCGAGGTCGACGTCTCCTGCTTCAACTGCACCGACGGGCTCACGCGCGACGGCGCCCGCTGCCCGCTCTGCAAGGGCACCGGCTGGATCGAGATCCTCGGCGCGGGGATGGTCGACCCGAACGTGTTCGGCTACGTGAAGGAGCACGGCTACGACCCCGAGCGGATCCAGGGCTTCGCGTTCGGGATGGGCGTCGAGCGGATCGCCTTCCTGAAGCACGGCGTCTCCGACCTGCGGCTGTTCTACGACAACGACGTCCGCTTCCTGGAGCAGTTCTGATGCGCGTCCCGCTGACCTGGCTCCAGGAGTACTGCCGCCCGCCGCTGGAGGCGGGCGCGCTCGCGGAGCGGCTGGCGCTGACCGGGACCGAGGTCGAGCGCGTGACGCATCACGGCGTCGCCTCGACGGAGGGCTTCGTCGTCGGCAAGGTGCTGTCGGCCGAGCAGCACCCCGACGCCGACCGGCTGCGCGTCTGTCGTGTGGACCTCGGCACCGACGAGGGCGAGCCGGCGCAGATCGTCTGCGGCGCGCCGAACGCGCGGGCCGGGCTGACGGTCGCGGTCGCGAAGCCCGGCGCGGTGATGCCGGATGGGACGAGACTGCGCAAGGCGAAGCTGCGCGGCGTCGAGTCGCTGGGGATGATCCTCAGCGAGACCGAGCTGGAGATCGGCGCCGACAAGAGCGGGATCATGGAGCTGGACGACGCGCTCGTGGCGGGCACGCCGCTGGCGGACGCGCTGCCGATCGCGACGGACGTGCTGGAGCTGGAGATCACGCCCAACCGGCCCGACTGCCTCGGCGTCTACGGCATCGCGCGCGAGGTGCACGCGGCGACGGGCGCGCCGCTGGGTCCGGCGCCGTGGGCGGAGGACCCTGGCAGCACGGGCGCGGTCGAGGGGATCGCGGTGGCGGTCGAGACGGCGCGCTGCGCGCGCTTCACCGCGCGCGTGTTCGAGGACGTGACGGTCGGATCCTCGCCGCACTGGCTGAAGGCGCGGCTGATGGCGGCCGGGCAGCGGCCGATCTCCAACGTCGTCGACATCACGAACTACGCGATGCTGCTGAGCGGGCAGCCGCTGCACGCGTTCGACCTCGACCGCGTCGCGGGCGGGCGGCTGGTCGTACGCGACGGGCGCGCCGGCGACGAGCTGGAGACGCTCGACGGCGAGACGCGCGCGCTCGACCCCGACATGGTCGTGATCTGCGACGAGGACGGACCCACGTCGCTGGCCGGCGTGATGGGCGGCGCGCGCTCGGAGGTCCACGCCGGCACGACGCGCGTGCTGATGGAGGCGGCGACGTGGGACGGCCCGAACATCCAGCGCACCTCGACGCGGCTGGCGCTGCGCAGCGAGGCGTCGGGGCGCTTCGAGAAGGGGCTTGCGCCCGAGCAGGCGATGGATGCGCAGGCTGTGGCGACCCAGCTGATGATCGAGCTGTGCGGCGCGCGGGTCGCGCCCGGGACGCTCGACGTGGGTGGGGAGGGGCCGGCCGCCGCAGTGATCCGGCTGCGCGACGCGCGCGTGCAGGGGCTGCTGGGCGCCGCGATCCCGCGCGCGCGCTGCGCCGAGATCCTCACCGCGCTCGGCTTTGGCGTCGCCGACGCGGGCGACGGGCTCGACGTGACGGTGCCGCCCTTCCGGCGCAACGACGTGACGCGCGAGGCGGACCTGATCGAGGAGGTCGCGCGGATCGACGGCGTCGACACGCTGCCCGCGACGCTGCCGGCGCGGCGCGCGGCGGTCGGGCGGCTGAGCCGCGCGCAGCTGCTGCGCCGCCGCGCCGAGGACGCGCTCGCGGCCGCCGGCCTGCACGAGCTGTTCGGCTGGAGCTGGAGCGCGCCCGAGCTGGCCGACCGGCTGCGGCTGCCGGCGAACGACGCGCGGCGCGACGCGATCGCGGTCGAGAACCCGATGTCGGCCGAGCATGGGCTGATGCGCACGACGCTGCTCGGCTCGCTGCTCGACGTCGCGCGGCGCAACGTCGCGCACGGCAGCTCCGACCTCGCGCTGTTCGAGTCCGGACGGGTCTACCTGCGGAATGCCACCCCGCCCGCCCGCGAGCTGCCGCGCGAGCCGCACCACGTCGGCGTGCTGCTGAGCGGCGCGCTGCGCCCGGCGACGTGGCGCGAGCCGGCGCCGCCGGCCGCCGACTTCTTCGCCGCCAAGGGCGTGCTCGCGGGGTTGCTCGACGCGCTGCGGGTCGAGTGGGAGATCGCGGAGGGAGGCGAGCCATTCCTGCATCCGGGTCGCAGCGCTCGCGTGCTCGTCGACGGCGCGCCGGTCGGCTGGCTCGGCGAGCTGCACCCGGCGATCGCGGCCGACTGGGACCTCGCGCAGGTGGCGGCGTTCGAGCTCGACCTCGACGCCGCGATCGCCGCCGTCCCCGGCCCGGTCCGCTACGCCGACTACACCTCGTTCCCGGAGGTCCGCCAGGATCTCGCGGTCGTCGTGCCGGCGACGGTCGCGGCCGGCGAGGTGGTGCGCGTCGTGCGGGCGGCCGGCGGCGCGCTGCTTGCCGCCGTCGAGGTCTTCGACGTCTACCGCGGCGAGCAGATCGGTCCCGAGGAGGTCTCGCTTGCGCTGCGGCTCGCGTTCCGCTCGCCCGAGCGGACGCTGACCGACGAGGAGGTCGCCGCGCAGCGGGCGGCGATCGAGGCCGCGCTCGCCGCGATCGGAGGGCGGATCCGTGCCTAGCCGGGATCACTGTCCATCTGTGCATGGCATGGATGCAGAAAAGGACGTCGATCGGCATGCCTAGCGTCGCCGTCTTCGGCGCCTCCGGCTACGCGGGCGCGCTCGCGGCTGCGCTGCTGCACCGCCATCCGCATTTCGAGCTGACCGCGATCACCTCGCGCTCGGACGTCGGCCGGCGGCTGGACGACCTCTATCCCCGGCACCGCGTCCCGCTCGCGATGGAGGAGCTGGAGCTGGACCGCCATGCCGAGGGCCTGGATGCGGCGGTCGTCGCCTATCCGCACCACGCCGCCGCGCCGGTCGTCGCGGGGCTGCGGGAGCGGGGCGTGCGCGTGGTGGATTTGAGCGCCGACTTCCGCCTGCGCGACATCGACACGTACGAGCGCTGGTACGGGCCGCACGAGGCGAAGGAGCTGTTCGGCGCGGCCGTCTACGGGCTGCCGGAGCTGGGCTACCGCGAGGCGATCCGCACGGCGGACGTCGTCGCCAACCCCGGTTGTTTTCCCACGGCCGCGCTGCTCGGGCTCGCCCCGCTCGCGCGCGCTGGGCTGCTCGGCGACGTCGTGATCGACGCGAAGACGGGCGTCTCGGGCTCCGGGCGCGCGGCGACGGAAGACACGCACTTCGTGACGGTCGACGAGAACGTCGCGGCGTACAAGGTCGCCGGCCACCGCCACGCGCCGGAGATCGACCAGGAGCTGGCGGTGCTCGGCGCCACGCTGCGTCCGGTCACGTTCCTGCCGCACCTCGTGCCGGTCGACCAGGGCGAGCTGATCACGGCCTACGTCGCGCCCACGCGCGACGTCAGCGGGGCTGAGCTGCAGGCGCTCTACGCCGACGCCTACGCGGACGAGCGCTTCGTCGAGCTCGCGCAGCGCCCGCCCGGCATGCGCGACGTGACCGCGACGAACATCTGCCGCATCTCCGTGCACGGCGACCGCCACGACGGCCGCGTGATCGTGCTTGCGGCGATCGACAACCTCTGGAAGGGAACCTCCTCGCAGGCGGTCCAGAACCTCAACCTGATGTTCGGCTTGGACGAGGGCGAGGGCATCGCGTGAGCGCGCCCTTCTTCCGCTCGCGCTGGGTGCCGCGGCCCGATCACGTGCAGGAGCTGGACGGCGGGCTGCCGGCCGGCTTCCGCGCGGCCGCCGTCGCCTGCGGGCTCAAGCGCGACGGCGCGCTCGACCTCGGCGTGCTCGTCGCCGACGCGCCGGAGACGACGAGCGCGGCGCGCTTCACGCGCTCGGGCGTCGTCGCCGCGCCGGTGCAGCTGTGTCGCGAGCGTTGCGACCTTGAGCACCTGCGCGTCGTCGTCGCCAACGCCGGCAACGCGAACGCCGCCACCGGCGTGCCGGGGCTGGAGGCCGCCGGCGCGACGCAGCTCGCGGCCGCGCGCGCGACGGGCCTGGACCCGCGCGGCGTCGCGGTCGGCTCGACCGGCGTGATCGGCGTGCAGCTGCCCGTCGACCGCGTGCTCGACGGGCTCGCCGGCGCGCAGGAGCTGCTGCGCCCCGACGGCGACGCGGACTTCGCGGCCGCGATCATGACGACCGACGCCTTCGAGAAGCGTGCTGCGCTGAGCGTGCGGCTGCCCTCGGGTGAGGTGCGGCTGAGCGCGCAGGCGAAGGGGGCGGGCATGATCTCGCCGAACTTCGCCACGATGCTGTGCTTCGTGCAGACCGACGCCGCGCTCGACCCCGACACGGCCGACCTGCTGCTCGGCGTGACCGTCAAGCGCTCCTTCGACCGCATCTCCGTCGACGGCCAGCTGTCGACGAACGACACCGCGATCCTGATGGCGAGCGGGGTCAGCGGCGTGCGCGTCGCGCCCCAGTCGCCCGACGAGCTGGCCTTCGGCGAGGCGCTCGACGCGCTGCTGCGCCAGCTCGCGCTGCTGATCGTGGCCGACGGCGAGGGCGCGAAGCGGATCGGGCGCGTCGTCGTGCGCGGCGAGCAGCCGCAGCGGGTCGAGCAGGCCGCGCGCGCGGTCGCCAACTCGCCGCTCGTGAAGACCGCGCTGCACGGCGGCGACCCCAACTGGGGCCGCATCGCGCAGGCCGTCGGGGGCACGTTGCTCGACGTCCCGTGCGACCTCGACATCGCGATCGAGGGCGTGCAGGTGTGCGCCGACGGCGCGGTCCTGCGCTACGACGCGCAGGCGCTCGACGCGGCCGTCGCGGCCGAGGAGGTCGAGTACGTGATCGGCCTGGGCGACGGCGACGGCGCCGAGACGGAGGTCTTCTTCTCCGACCTGTCGCACGAGTACGTGACGATCAACGCCGACTACACGACGTGAGGTCCGAGATGCACGACGTCGCAACGCTGCTCGAGGCGCTGCCCTACATCCGCGAGTTCCACGGCAAGACCGTCGTCATCAAGTACGGCGGCGCGGCGATGACCGATCCCGAGCTGCGCGAGGAGTTCGCGCGCGACGTCGTGCTGCTGAAGTACGTCGGCCTCAACCCGATCGTCGTGCACGGCGGCGGGCCCGACATCACCGCCTACATGGAGCGCCTGGGGCTGCCGGTCGAGTTCGTCAGCGGCCTGCGCGTCTCCGACGCGGCGACGGTCGAGGTCGTGAAGATGGTGCTCGTCGGCAAGGTCAACAAGGACATCGTTCTGCGCATCAACCGCGCCGGTCAGCCGGCCGTCGGGCTGTGCGGCGACGACGGGCTGCTGTTCCGCGCCGCGCGCCAGACGGCGCCGGGCGGCGAGGACATCGGCTTCGTCGGGCGCATCGAACGCGTCGACGTCAACGTGCTCAACCACATCGCGCAGGACTACATCCCCGTCGTCGCCTCCGTCGGGGCCGACCGCGAGGGCAACTCGTACAACGTCAACGCGGACGAGGCGGCCGGCGCGGTCGCGCGCGCGCTCGGCGCCTACAAGGTGATGTTCCTGACCGACGTCGCCGGCTGGCTGCGCGACCCGGCCGATCCCGACAGCGTGATCTCGGAGGCGAGCGCGGACGAGGTGGAGGCGGCGCTGCCGAGCGTCGCCGGCGGGATGCGCCCGAAGCTCGCCGCGTGCCTGGAGGCGATCCACGGCGGCGTCAGCCACGCGCACATCGTCGACGGCCGCGTGCCGCACTCGCTGCTGCTGGAGCTGTTCACGAACGCCGGTATCGGCACGAAGGTGAGGCCGGCCG
Source organism: uncultured Actinomycetes bacterium (assembly GCA_963746145.1). GTDB lineage: Bacteria > Actinomycetota > Thermoleophilia > Solirubrobacterales > Solirubrobacteraceae > Conexibacter. Next base: position 2,015,113 of record CAVVAC010000003.1, on the reverse strand, counting down.
AATGAGCGTCGCCGACCTGCAGGCGATCGAGTCCGCCCATGTGATCCCCTCCTACGCGCGCTTCCCCGTCGAGATCGTGCGCGGGGCGGGCACGCGCATGTGGGACGCCGAGGGCGACGAGTACCTCGACTTCCTCGCCGGCATCTCGGTGCTGAACGTCGGGCACTGCCACCCGGCCGTGATCGCGGCCGTGCGCGAGCAGGCCGGGCGCCTGACGCACACGTCGAACCTCTTCTACAGCGAGCCGGCGATGCGGCTGGCGGCGCGGCTGGCGCAGAGCTCGCTCGGCGGCAAGGTCTTCTTCTGCAACTCCGGCGCGGAGGCCAACGAGGCGGCCCTGAAGCTCGTGCGCAAGGCCAAGCCGGGCGGGGAGATCGTCGTCGTGCACGGCGCCTTCCACGGCCGCACGTTCGGCGCCCTCAGCGCGACGCCGCAGGAGTCCAAGCAGGCGCCGTTCGCGCCGCTGGTGCCCGGCTTCGTGGCCGTCGCGCCCGAGCCGGCGGCGATCGAGGCCGCGGTCGGCGAGCGCACCGCTGCGGTGCTGCTGGAGCCGATCCAGGGCGAGACGGGCGTGCACGTGCTCGCGCCGGAGCTGCTGGCGGCCGCGCGCGCCGCCTGCGACCGCGTCGGTGCGGCGCTCGTGTTCGACGAGATCCAGACCGGCATGGGACGCACCGGCACGCTGTGGGCGTACGAGCAGACCGGCGTCGTGCCCGACGCGCTGACGACCGCGAAGGCGCTCGGCGGCGGCCTGCCGATCGGCGCGCTCGTGACCGGCACGCGCCTGGCCGACGTGTTCGCGCCAGGCGACCACGGCTCGACGTTCGCGGGCGGCCCGCTCGTCGCGGCGGCCGCGAACGCCGCCTTTGACGTGCTGTCGGACCCAGCGCTGCTGGCGCGCGTGCGCGAGCTCGGCGAGCTGCTGCGCGAGCGCCTCGCGGAGCTGCCGGGGGTGCGCGGCGTGCGCGGGCGCGGGCTGATGGTCGCGTTCGAGGTCGAGGACGCGCCCGGCCTCGTGCGCCGCGCGCTGCTGGAGGAGCGGCTCGTGCTCAACGCGACCGGCCCGAGCACGGTGCGGCTGCTGCCGCCGCTGATCGTCACCGAGCAGGAGATCGACGACGCGCTCGCGCGCATCGGCCGGCTGCTCGCCGTCCCCGTCGCGTAACCTTCCCGCGCGCATGAGCGAGCCGAGCCAGACCGAGGTCCACCGCATCGCCGCCGCGCCCGCGCGCACGGCCTCCTACGAGGCCGATCCGAGCGAGGTCGGCCGCGTCCTGCTGCTCTACTCGGGTGGCCTCGACACGAGCGTGATGCTGAAGTGGATCCAAGACGAGTACGGGGCGGAGGTCGTCTGCCTGACCGTCAACCTCGGCCAGCCCGGCGAGGACTACGAGGTCGTCAAGGACAAGGCGCTGATGCTGGGCGCGATCGACTGCCACGTGGTCGACGCGCGCGAGCAGTTCGCGCACGACTTCCTCGTGCCGGCGATCAAGGCCAACGCGCTCTACGGCGGCGGCTACCCGCTCTTCACGGCGCTCGGACGCCCGCTGATCGCGCAGCTCGCGGTCGACTACGCACGCCAGACCGGCTGCGACACGATCGCCCACGGCTGCACCGGCAAGGGCAACGACCAGGTGCGGATCGAGACGACGATCGCGACGCTCGCGCCCGAGCTGAAGGTGATCGCGCCCGTGCGCTCCTGGCAGATGGGCCGCGAGGAGGAGATCGCCTACGCGCGCGAGCACGGAATCCCCGTCAAGGGCGGCACCGAGGTCACGCCTTACTCGATCGACGACAACCTCTGGGGCCGCTCGTCGGAGGGCCGCTGGATCGAGGACCTCGCGCACGCGCCCGAGGACGACGTCTTCCAGCTCGTGACGCGTCCCGAGGAGGCGCCCGACGAGGCGCAGGTCGTCGCGCTCACGTTCGAGGCCGGCGTCCCCGTCGCGCTCGACGGCGAGCGGCTCGGGCTCGTGGAGCTGCTGGAGCGCGTGGCCGAGATCGGGTGCCGTCACGGCGTCGGCATCGTCGACCACATCGAGGATCGCATCGTCGGCCTGAAGGTGCGCGACATCTACGAGATCCCGGCAGCCGCGATCGTGCTGACCGCCCATCAGGAGCTGGAGCACCTCGTCGGGACGATCCACCAGAACCAGCTCAAGACGGGGCTCGACCAGAAGTGGGGCTACCTCGTCTACGCCGGCCTCTGGTGGGAGCCGCTGCGCACGGACCTCGACGCCTACATGGACGCGGTCAACGCGCAGGTCACGGGGACGATCGGGCTGAAGCTCTACAAGGGCTCGGTGCGGGTCGTCACGCGCGAGTCGCCGAACGCCGTCTACGACGCGACGCTGGCCTCCTTCGCGGAGTCCGGCGGGCTCTTCTCGCAGACCGCCTCGCCCGGCTTCATCGAGCTGTGGTCGTTGCAGTCGCGCATGGCCTACCGTCTGCGCAACCAGTCGTGACAGGCTTGGCGCGGGGCGCGCGCGGGTAGATCCAGCGCATGCCCGGCACGTTCTACAAGGGGCTCGGCTTCGTCGTCTGGAAGGGCGCGCTGTGGTACGGGCGCCGCCGCTACGGCGGCAAGTCGAAGCAGCTCGCGCTGCGGGCGGTCGCGGCCGGGACGCTCGTCGGCGTCGCGGCGGCCGCTGTCCGGCGCGCTCGCTAGCCTGGCGGGACGCCGGCCTGGGGGCTCGGCGCCTCTCGATTTGCGATGCACGCTTCCCTGCCGCCAGACGCCCTTCCGCCCGACGACGACGAGCGGGAGCCCGACGTCCGTGACGCCAACGTCGTGGACTCCGGCGTGCTGGCCGAGCGTCGCGCCCAGCGCGCGGAGTCCTCGGAGCGCACGGCCGTGCGCCGCGCCGCCGACGCGCAGTCGCTCGCGGCCGAGCTGGCGCGCGAGCGCGCGCGGCTGGAGGCCGAGCGGGACGCCGCCCGCGCGGAGGCCGCCGCAGCCCGCGAGGGCGCCGACGCGGTGATCGCCGAGGCCGCGCATCTGCAGGCCGAGCGTGACGAGCTGCGCGCGCAGGTCGAGCAGGTCCGCGGCGAGCGCGACGAGCTGCATGCGGCGCTGGAGCAGGCGCGTGCGCGTGCGGCTGTGGCGCCGGCGCCGCTCGCGGGCGAGCCGGCTGGCGCAGCGTCGCCGAGCGAGGATTCGCCGGTCGACGCCGAGGATGAGGCCGTCGTCGCCGAGCCGTCGCATCCGCCGCTCGTGGCCTCAGGCGAGCCGCCCGCCGACGCGCCCGCCCCTGACCCGACGGCCGAGGAGGGCGCGCCCGCTGACGCCGAGGAGCCGCCCACGGCCGATGCTGCGCGAGACGCGCCCGTGGCCGAGGCTGAGCAGGATGCGCCCGTGGCCGAGGCTGTGGAAGATGCGCCCGCGGCCGAGGCTGTGGAGGATGCGCCCGCGGCCGAGGCTGTGGAGGATGCGCCCGCGGCCGACGCTGAGCAGGACGCGTCCGCGGCCGCCTCCGATCCGGCACGCGCGCTCACGACCGGGCCGCGCGAGGCGCCCATCACCGCGCTCGCGCTGGAGCGCGAGCGCTCCAACCGCCTGCGCGCCCAGCTCGAGGCGGCGATCGCCGCGGAGCGCGAGCTGCGCGAGCAGGTCGCCGCGCTCGAGCAGGCGATGCACGCGCGGCGCGACGCCGAGCAGCGGATCGAGGGCGCGCTGGCGCGCGTGCGGGCCGAGTTCGACGCCGCCCGCGAGGCGAAGGCGGCCGCGGCCGCCGACGTCGCCGCGCCGGCGAGCGAGCCCGCGGTCGAGGAGGTCGACGTCCTCGCGCCGACGAACGAGCGCGCAGCCGTCGAACCGGCTCCTGCGCCGGTCGCCGCGCCCATTCCGTCGCGCTCGCTTGCGCCGACGCCCGCACCGGTCGTGCCGCTCCCGAAGCCGATCTTGGCGACGCAGCGTCCGCAGCCGCCCACCCCCGGCGACCTGCCGCCGGCCGCCGCGAGCGGCATCGACGCCGCTCGCCTCAACGCCGCCCGTGAGCGCCTGCGCGCGGAGCCGCCCGCCGCCGCCGTCGCGACCGGGCCGGACGCTCCCGCCGCGCCGTGGCTGCCCGCGGCGCTGCGCACGCTCGCCCGCGAGGACGCCGCGCAGGCAGGGCGGATCCTCGTCGCGATGCTGCCGGCGCAGGGGCTCGTGACGCAGCGCGTGCTGCGTTACGACGTCGTGCTCGCCGGTCGCGGCGCCCTCGGCGTCGACGTCGAGGCGAGTGGCACCCGCCTGCGGGCGCTCGCCGAGCCGCGTCCGCGGCGCGAGGTCGACGTCCGCATCGCAACCGACGAGGCCGGCCTCGCGCGCCTGCTGCTGGAGGGGCGCGGGCTGCGCCGGCGCGCGCGCGTGCGCGGCAGGCGCCGCCGCGTGAAGGAGCTGCGCCGCCTCGCCGCCGCGCCGCTGGCGCTGCGCGATCTGGCCGCGGCTGGCGCGCTGCACGATCCGGTTCTGGCGCTGACGCTCGCGGCGCTGGCGATCGAGCCGACTGCGACCTACGGGCACCGCTTCACGGTCGCGCACGCGCCGGCCGCCGGCGGCCCCGCCGACGTGTGGCTGCGGATCCGCAACGGCGAGCGTCCGCAGATCGTGCGCACGCGTCCGCCCGAGGCGCCGGCGCTGACGATCCGCTCCACGCGCGGCGGGCTGCTGCCGCTGCTCGTGGACGTGCCCACGCTGCCCGGCGAGCACGTCGCGTTCGACGGCGACGCCGACACGCTCGCGCTGCTGCGCGAGTGGATCGCGCGCACCGAGTACCCGCAGGGCGCCTGAGCCGGCCATCGCGCGCCGCGCTCGCCCACGGCTGGCATCGAGGGGGCGTGGGGCGGGGCTGAGGCCCCGGCGGTGCAGGCGATCTATGGGATCTGGTCGATCAGTGTCACTTAGACCACCGTATGCGGGGTCTAAGTGACACTGATCCCGCGAATCCCATAGATCACCTGCAAGGTCGAGGGCGCCGCCTCCGCCGCACGCCCCTCGATGTCCGTGCTCGGGCTCAGCGAGGGCGACGCGCACGTGATCCGCAACGCCGGCGGGGTCGTGACCGAGGACGCGATCCGCTCGCTGACGATCTCGCAGCTGCTGCTCGGCACGGAGGAGATCGTGTTGCACCGACTGCGGGATGCTGACGTTCAGCGACGACGAGCTGCGGGGGCGCCTCGCGGACGAGGTCGGCATCAAGCCCGCGTGGGCGCCCGAGTCCTTCGGAGACCTCGACGAGAACGTGCGCCAGTCGATCGCGCGCATCAAGGCGAGCCCGTTCGTGCCGCATCGCGAGCGCGTGCGCGGGTTCGTCTACGAGGTCGCGAGCGGCCGCCTGCGCGAGGTCCCCTGAGCGGAAAGCAAAGCCCCGGAAAGTGCGGCGAACGAGGGGCGAATCGTCCGCACGGCCACCTACCATGACGGGCCCGTGTCGCCTTCCCCGACCTGCGCCCACCTCCACGTCCACTCCGAGTACTCGCTGCTCGACGGGGCCTGCAAGATCGAGGCGCTCGCGGCGCGGGCCGCGGCCTTCGACCAGCCCGCGCTCGGGCTGACCGACCACGGCGTCATGAACGGCTCGGTCGAGCTGTTCAAGGCCGCCAGGAAGCACGGCATCAAGCCGCTGCTCGGCTGCGAGGTCTACGTCGTCGACGACCACCGCTTCCGCGCGGGTCGCGCCGAGCGCAACCACCTGACGCTGCTGGCCGAGAACGCCGTCGGCTACCGCAACCTCGTGAAGCTCTCCTCGGCGGGCTTCCTCGACGGTCTGCACCGCGGCAAGCCGGGCGTCGACCTGGAGCTGATGCAGCGCCACGCCGAGGGCATCGTCGTGATGACCGGCTGCCTCGCCTCGCGCTTCTGCCAGCGGCTCGTGCACGACCGCCCCGACGAGGCGCGCGCACACATCGACGACCTGATGCAGGTGTTCGGCCGCGACCAGGTCTACTTCGAGGTGCAGAAGAACGGCATCGCCGACCAGGAGAAGGCGAACGCCGGGATCGTGCAGATCGCCCGCGAGGTCGGGCGCCCGCTCGTCGGCACCGGCGACGTGCACTACCTCCGCAAGGAGGACTACCACCACCACACGGCGCTGCTGTGCGTGCAGACGAAGTCGACGCTGGCCGAGCCGAAGATGACCTTCGACACGAACGAGTTCTACCTCAAGTCCAACGAGGAGATGGCGAGCGCGTTCGCCGAGTGGCCCGAGGCGCTGGCCTCGACGCTCGAGATCGCCGAGCGCTGCGACGTCGAGATCGAGCTCGGCAAGCAGCTGATCCCGTCCTACCCGACGCCCAATGGCGAGGACGAGAGCGGCTACCTGCGCGCGCTCGTGCTGGCGGGGCTGCGCGAGCGCTACGGCGACCCGCCGCCGGCCGCCGCGATCGAGCGGATGGAGATGGAGCTGGGCGTGATCGAGAAGATGGGCTTCAACGCCTACTTCCTGATCGTCTGGGACTTCGTCAAGTACGCGAAGGACAACGGCATCGCCGTCGGCCCCGGTCGCGGCTCGGCGGCCGGTTCGATCGTCGCCTACTGCCTCCAGATCACGGACGTCGACCCGCTCGCCTACGACCTGCTGTTCGAGCGCTTCCTCAACCCCGAGCGCGTCTCGATGCCGGACATCGACATCGACTTCTCCGTGCGCGGCCGTGAGCGCGTGATCCGCTACGTGACCGACAAGTACGGCAAGGAGTCGGTCGCGCAGATCGTCACGTTCGGCAAGATGTTCCCGCGCGCGGCGACGCGCGACGCGGCGCGCGTGCTGGGTCACGACTACGGCGCCGGCGACAAGCTCGCGAAGCTGATCCCCGACCCGATCATGGGCCGGCCGCCGTCGTTCGAGGACTGCATGCAGCCCGGCGAGCCGCTGCGCACGGAGGTCGACCGCGACCCGATCGCGAAGCAGATCGTCGACGTCGCGCGGGGGCTGGAGGGGATCGTGCGCAACTCATCGATCCACGCCGCCGCGGTCGTGATCGCCGACCGGCCGCTGACGGACATCGTGCCGCTGCAGCTGGCCGACGCGGGCACCGACGAGAACAACGAGAAGGTCTACAGAACCGTCACGCAGTTCTCGATGAAGCCGATCGAGGAGATCGGCCTGTTGAAGATGGACTTCCTCGGCCTGCGCAACCTCGACGTGATCGAGGACGCGCTCGACATCGTCGAACGCTCGGCCGGTGCGCGCCCCGACATGGCGACGCTGCCGCTCGACGACCAGCCGACGTACGCGATGCTCGCGCGCGGCGACTCGATCGGCGTCTTCCAGTTCGAGTCCGAGGGCATGCGCGAGGCGCTCAAGAAGGTCCGCCCGACCGAGTTCGAGGACCTCGTCGCGCTCGTGGCGCTCTACCGCCCCGGCGCGATGGACCAGATCCCGACGTACGCGCGCGGCAAGCGCGACCCCGAGTCGGTCTCCTACGCGGACGAGCGCCTGCGCACGATCATCGAGTCGACGAAGGGCGTGATCCTCTACCAGGAGCAGGCGATGCAGATCGCCAAGTCGATCGGTGGCTTCTCGGGCGCGAAGGCGGACGACCTGCGCAAGGCGATCGGCAAGAAGAACCGCGCCGCGATGGCCGAGCTGAAGCCCGAGTTCGTCGCCGGCTGCCAGGCGTCGGGCACGAGCGGGTCCGTGATCGAGTGGCTGTGGCAGACGAACGAGCGCTCCGCCGACTACTCCTTCAACAAGTCGCACGCCGCCTGCTACGCGCTGATCTCCTACCGCACCGCCTGGCTGAAGGCGAACTACCCGGCCGAGTACATGGCCGCGCTGATCTCCTCCGTCATGGACACGAAGGACAAGGTCCCGTTCTTCGTCGCGCAGACGGAGCAGATGGGGATCGAGATCCTGCCGCCGGACGTGAACGAGTCCGACCACGAGTTCATCGTGCGCGAGGGCGCGATCCGCTTCGGGCTCGACGCCGTCAAGGGCGTCGGCTTCTCCGCCGTGGAAGCGATCAAGCGCGCGCGCGAGGAGGACGGTCCGTTCGAGTCGCTGTGGGACTTCTGCGCCCGCGTCGACACGCGCACCGTCAACAAGAAGGCGATCGAGGCGCTCATCAAGTGCGGCGCCTTCGGCTCGACCGGCGCGAGCCGCAAGGGCATGCTCGGCGTGCTGGAGCAGGCGCAGGCCTCGGGTCAGAAGTCCCAGCAGGACGCGATCATCGGCCAGGGCTCGATCTTCGACCTCGGCGGCGACGTCGCGGTCGGCTCGGAGGCGGCGGCCGCGTTCGCGGCGCCGAGCCACCCGGCGATCCCGGCGGAGGAGTTCGAGCAGGCGGAGCTGCTGGCGGTCGAGAAGGAGGCGATCGGCCTGTTCATCTCCGCGCACCCGCTGAAGGCGGTGCGCGACGCGATGCGGCTGAAGGTCGACTGCCCGCTCGCGCAGCTCGCGACGCGCCGCGACGGCGAATGGGTCACGGCCGGCGGGATCATCACGCAGGCGAAGAAGATCCGCACGAAGAAGGGCGACCACATGATGTTCGCCACGCTCGACGACCTCGAGGGCAGCGTCGAGATCCTCGTCTTCGGCAAGGCGCTCGCGGCCTACGAGGAGGCGCTCGCGCTCGACTCGGTGGTGCTCGTGCGCGGGCGCGTCGACCACAAGGACGCGGCCAAGACGTGCCTCGTGATCCAGGAGGCGGAGCGCTTCGCGCCCAGCGAGGAGGAGGTCGAGGCGGCCCGTGCGAAGGCGCGCGCGCTGCCGACCGGCCCCGTGCCCGTGCGCCTGCGCCTCGACGCGACGGCGCTGCCCGCGAGCATCGTCGAGGAGCTGAAGCACGTGCTCGCGAGCTATCCCGGCGAGTCCGACGTCGTGCTCGACATGCACACGACGAGCGGGCAGCGGCGGCTGAAGCTGGGCGCCGACTACCGCGTCGCGGCGACGAACGCCGCGCTGCGCGCCGAGCTGGACCACCTGCTGGGCGCCGCGATGCTCGGCGCCGCGGCCGCCTGAACCGGCGGCGCGGGCGGGCGGGGCCGGGTCTACAGGTCGCGCCGCGCGAAGCCCCAGGCGGCGAGCGCGCCGGCGATCAGCACGTACGCGAGCGCCCACGCGTTCAGCCCGGCGCCGCCGGCGTGCGAGGAGCCGAACGGCCCGAGCTGGATCAGCGCGCCCGTGAAGCCCGTCTGCTTGGCCGTCAGCGCGTGCAGCCCCGCCTGGTAGAGCGCCTCGAACGGCAGCACGAGCGCGACCGTGTGGGCGATGCGGTCGAGCGAGTGCGAGTTGATCGCGTCGGCGATCGACTGCATCACGCCGCCGACGAGGCCGGCGCCGAACAGCATGAACGTGACGATCCCGTTCGCCGTCGCCGTCAGGAAGACCGAGCCGAGCAGCGACAGCGCGACGATCACGACGCTCGCGCCCGCCAGCGCGAGCCCCGGGCCGGCGATCGTGTCGGGCCAGTGCCCGCCGGCCGCGTGCACGATCAGCAGCGTCGCGGCGTAGACCGCCAGCGCGTAGGCGGCGCACACGCCCCCGGCCGCGATGAAGCGCCCCAACAGCAGCGTCGTGCGCCCGAGCGGCCGTACCACGAGCGGTTGCAGCAGGCCGCGCTCGGCATCGCCGCGCACGACCCCAAGCGTCAAAAAGACGGCCAGCACCGTCGCGAGGAAGAGGATCGCGAACATCCCCAGCCCGAGCATCGTCGCCGACACCAGACCGGTCGTGTCGAGCGTGCCGATGTTGCGCCCGGTCGTGAACGAGCCGACGTCGTCGAAGACCTTGATTGTCGCGAACGCGAAGAGGCCGAGGAACAGGACCGTCAGCAGCAGCACGACGGCGAAGACGCGCCGGCGCAGGCTCTCGCGCAGCGCATAGCCGGCGACGACGGCGACGCCGCTCACGCCTGCTCCTGCTCGCCGCCGACGGTTTGCATGTAGACGTCCTCGAGCGAGGAGGCGAGCACGCGCACGCCGTAGATCTCCGCGCCGCCGGCGACCAGCTCCGCGACGATCCGCGGCACGTCCTCGCGCGTGCCCGGCAGCCGCTGCACGCCGGCGCCCGTCTCGACCTCGACGCCGCCCGGCTGCGACAGCTCCGCCGGGCTGCCGGCCGCCGCGAGCCGACCGTGGGAGAGGATCGCGACGCGGTCGCACACCAGCTCGACCTCGCTCAGCAGGTGCGAGTTCAGCAGCACCGCCACGCCGCGCCCGCGCAGGCGCTCCAGCAGCTCGCGCACCATCCGGCGCCCGACCGGGTCCAGCGCGCTCGTCGGCTCGTCGAGCAGCAGCAGGCGCGGGTCGCCGACGAGCGCCTGCGCGAGCCCGAGCCGCTGCTGCATGCCCTTCGACATCGCCTCCACGCGCCGTCCGCGCGCCTCCCACAGGTCGACCAGCTCCAGCAGCTCCTGCCGCTCGGCGGCGCCGCCGGCCGAGCCCGCGAGGCGCTGGTGCAGCGTCAGCACCTCCTCCGCGCGCGACCAGCCGGGGAAGCGGAACAGCTCGGCGAGGTATCCGAGCGCGGCGCGCGCCTCGCGGCTGCCGGCGGGGGCGCCGCAGACCTCGGCGCGCCCGCCGCTTGAGCGCACGAGCCCGCAGGCGATCTTCACGAGCGTCGACTTGCCGGCGCCGTTGGGGCCGAGCAGCCCGACCATCTCCCCCTCGCCGACCTCCAGGTCGACGCCGGCCAGCGCGGTCGTGCGACCGTAGTCCTTGCGCAGTCCGCTGACGGAGAGGGCCGGCGCCACGCGCGGGAGTCTAGGCGCCGTTGCGGTCGCGCCACTTGCGCGCGAACGGCAGGCGCCAGCGGTGCGGGGCGATCAGCTCGTCGATCTGCTCAGGCCCCCAGCCGCCGGGCTCGTACGTGTGCAGGGGAGACGGCGACTCCAGCAGCGGCGCGGAGATCTCCCACAGCCGCTCGATCCCCTCCGCGCTCGTGAAGAGCGTGTGGTCGCCGGTCATCGCGTCGTGCAGCAGCCGCTCGTAGGCCTCCAGCACGTCGCCGTCGTGCCCCGACTCCTCCAGCGAGTACTGCATGCTCGCCTTCTCCAGCCGCATCCCCGGGCCGGGCGCCTTGCCGTAGAAGGACAGCGACAGCCGCGAGCTCTCGTCGAGGTCGAAGGTGAGGTGGTCGGGGCCGTACTCGTGCACGCCGGAGCCGGCGGGGAACATCCCGTGCGGCGGCTCGTGGTAGGAGATCGAGATGATGCGCGCGCTCTCGGCCATGCGCTTGCCGGTGCGCAGGTAGAACGGCACGCCGGCCCAGCGCCAGTTGTCGACCTCGCAGCGCAGCGCGACGAAGGTCTCCGTGTCGGAGTCCGCCGCGACGCCCTCCTCCTTGCGATAGCCCTCGTACTGGCCGCGCACGACGCAGTCGGGGTCGAGCGGCTTGAGCGCGCGGAAGACCTTGTTCTTCTCTTCGCTGATGGCGCGCGGCTCCAGCGCCGTCGGCGGCTCCATCGCGACGAACGCGAGCACCTGGAAGAGGTGCGTGACGACCATGTCGCGGTAGGCGCCGGTGTCCTCGTAGAAGCCTGCGCGGCTGCCGATCGAGAGCGTCTCGGGCACGTCGATCTGCACGTGGTTGATGTGCAGGCGGTTCCAGATCGGCTCGAACAGGCCGTTCGCGAAGCGCAGCGCGAGGATGTTCTGCGCCGCCTCCTTGCCGAGGAAGTGGTCGATGCGGAAGACCTGGTGCTCCTCGAACGCCTCGTGGACCGTCGCGTTGAGCTTGCGCGCGCTCGCGAGGTCGGTGCCGAACGGCTTCTCCATCACGACGCGCGCGTCTTTCGCCAGCCCGCTCTCGCCGAGCAGCTTGACGGTCGCGGCGGCCGCGGCGGGGGGGATGCTGAGGTAGTGCAGCAGCCGCACGTGCTCGCCGCCGAGCTGCTCGCGGGCGGCGGCGACGGCGCGCCGCAGGTGACTGTCGTCGTCGTCCAGCTGCGCGCCGCTCAGCTTCGCCGCGAAGGTCTTCCAGGCGGCGTCGTCGAACGCGTGGCGGGCGAACTCGTCGCAGGCCTTGCGCGCGAAGTCGCGGAAGTCGTCGTCGTCGAGCTGCGAGCGCGAGATCCCGATCACGCGGAAGTCCGCGGGCATCAGGCGGGACTGGCAGAGGTGCAGCAGGCCCGGCAGCAGCTTGCGCCGGGCGAGGTCGCCGGTCGCCCCGAACAGGACGATCACATGCGGGTCGGGCGCGGGCAGCGCCGTGGGCGCTGCGTCGCGGGGATCGTGCGTCGAGGCCACGAACGACGAATCTAGCGCAGCCCGCGGCGGTGCTCAGGCGGCTGTCGTGCGGGCGGCGTGCGCGGCCGTCAGCAGCGCGAGCGCGCAGGCGCCGGCGCCGAGCGCGAGCCCCGCGCGCGGGCCGCTGCTCGCCACCGTCCAGCCGGCGAGGACGGTGCCGAGCGCGTAGCCGGCCGGGATCGCCGAGGTCAGCACGGCGAAGACCTCCGCGAGCCGCTCGCGCGGGGCGTGATCGTCGATCAGCACGTAGAGCGTCGTCAGCGCGGGCGCCAGCGCCAGGCCGGAGATCCCCAGCAGCAGCCCGAGCGCGAGCACCGAGGGCGCGAGCGGGAAGGCCGCGCTCACGAGCGTCGCGAACGCGAGCAGCGCGAGCAGGCGCGTCTGCGCGCGGGCCCGCCAGGCGCGCGAGCCGTACCAGAGGCCCCCCACCATGCTGCCCACGGCCCAGCACGCGAGCAGCGGGCCGGTCGCCGCAGCGGCGTGGCGCGCCGCCGCGAAGGCCGCCACGGAGACCTCGATCCCGCCCGCCACCAGTCCGATCAGCAGCAGCATCGCCCCGGGGGCGAGCAGCGGCCGCAGCAGGTCCGCCGTGCGCGTCCGCGGCGCGCGCTGCGGCGGGAGGCGCGCGGCCCTGCAGGCGGCGAGCATCAGCGTGCCGGCGGCTGTCAGCGCGACGAGCGCGCCCAGCCCGATCGACGGCGAGACGATCGTCGCGAGCAGGCCGGCGAGCGCGGGGCCGATCATCCCCGCGGCCTCGACGATCATCGCGTCGAGCGAGAACGCGGGCGTGCGGTGCGCGGCGTCGGGCACGACCACGACCCACAGCGTGCGCGTGATCCCCGCGACGGCCGGCAGGCTCGCGCCCACGGCCGCGGCGAGCGGCAGCACGAGCGCCAGGCGGGCGTGCGCGGCGGTCGCGGCGTCGAGCGCGGCGCAGGCGACGAGGAACGGCGCCAGTGGGATCAGCAGCCCGCGCGTCGCACCCACGCGGTCGATCAGCCGCCCCTGCAGCGCCCGCGCGAGTGCGGTGCCCGCGGTCATCGCCCCAACCACGGTGCCCGCGACGCCGAAGCTGCCGGTGGCGGCGTGCACCGACAGCAGCACCGCCAGGTTCATCCCGAACTGGCCGGTGCGCCCGACGAATGCGCCCGCGAGCATCTGCATGGCGCCCGGCGCCCCGAGGACGGGGCCGTAGCGATGCAGGCCGAGGCTGGGACGACGCGAGGAGGACACGCTGCCGAGGCTAGCGGTCAATCGGTTGCTCCGCTTTGTGGTGCACCTCAGGCGAGCGAGGCGCGCGGCCGGCGCGTCGCCAGCGCCGCGCGCAGCGCGACGCCGAGCGCCACGAGCGACAGCAGCGCGCCGACCGCCATGCCCGTGCGCGCGCCGTCGGCGTTGACGGCCCAACCGCCGAGCACGTTGCCGCCCGCCACCCCCAGCGGCAGCGCGCTCAGCACCCACGCGGTCGCCTCCGCGAGCCGTTCATGGGCGACGCGGTCGTCGACCAGCAGGTAGATCGTCGTCAGCGTGGGCGAGAGCGCGAGCCCCATCAGCACCAGGAATCCGCCCAGCACCGCCAGCGAGGGCGCCAGCGGCAGCAGCGCGCAGCCGGCGGCGACGCTGGCGAGGAAGCCGAGCAGCATCGTCTCGCGACGCGCGCGCCAGACGCGCGTGCCGAACCAGAGGCCGCCGATCGCGCTGCCGAGCGCCCAGCAGGCCAGCACCGGCCCGGCCGCGGCCGGGCTGCCGCGCTCGGCCGCGAACGCGGGCACCGCGACCTCGATCGCGCCGGCCGTGAGGCCGAGGCCGAAGGCGATCGCGCCGACCGTCGCCAGCGGGCGCAGCAGCAGGCTGCGGTCGCCATGGGGGACGGGTGCGCGCGCCCCGGCGGCATGCGACAGCGCGACGGCGAGCGTGCCGGCGCTCAGCGTGCCGGCGAGCAGCCCGAGCGCGAACGTCGGCGTCACGAGCGTGGCGAGCAGACCGGCGCTCGTCGGCCCCAGCATCGAGGCGAGCTCCATCGCGAGCGCGTCGAGCGCGTAGGCGCTCACGCGCTCATCGGTCACGGGGATCAGGTCGGCCCACAGCGCGCGCGTGATCGAGTTGGTCGCGGGCGTCGAGACGCCGGCCAGGCACGCGAGCGCGAACAGCGCCAGCGAGCCTGCGCCGAGCGCGACGGCGAGCACGAGCGCGCCGCCGAGCAGCGTGAAGAGGGCGCCCGCGCCGAGCAGCACCGGCCGCGTGCCGCAGCGGTCGGCGACGCGGCCCTGGGGGATGCGGCTCAGCGCCGTCCCGACCATGAACAGCCCGCTCGCCGTGCCGGCGATCCCGAACGAGCCGGTTTGCGCATGCACCGCCAGCAGCAGCGCGAGGCCGACGCCGAACATGCCGGTGCGCCCGACGAGCGTCGCCAGCAGCAGGCTGCGCGACCCGCGCACGCGCAGGACAGGGGCATAGCGATGCAGCCCGAAGGGAGCGCGACGCGACCGAGACATTCGATCGAGGCTAGCGCTCAGGCGGCGCGCGCGGCCAGCCCGCGCTCGCGCAGCGTCAGGCAGTGCGCGATCTCCTCCGCGGAGCTGCCGCTGCGCTCCGGCCCGGGCGTCTCCAGCACCAGCGGCAGGCGCTCGAAGCGGGGCTCCGACAGGAACGCCATGCAGCCCTCCTCGCCGAGCTCGCCCTCGCCGATGTTGGCGTGGCGGTCGCGGTTGGAGCCGAGCGGCATCTGCGAGTCGTTCAGGTGCAGCGAGCCGAGCCGCTCGATGCCGACGGCGGTCTCGCAGCGGTCGAGCGTGTCCGACAGCCCCTGCACGGTGCGGATGTCGTAGCCGGATGCGAGCAGATGGCAGGAGTCGAGGCACATGCCCAGCCGCGCGTCGCCGCCGCCGGCCTCGATCAATGCCGCCAGCTCCTCGAACGAGCGCCCGAGCGTGCCGCCCGTGCCGGCCGTGTTCTCCAGGTGCAGCGGGCAGCCTTCGCTCTCGGCGAGCGCCTCGGCGAACAGCTCGCCGGCGCGCGCGATCGCCTCGCCGACGTGGCCGGTCTTGGCCGAGCCGGGATGCAGCACGACGCAGGCTGCGCCGATCGCGTCGCCGACGCGCAGCGAGTGCGTCAGCGCGGCCAGCGACTTGGCGCGGATGTCGGGATCGTCGCTGGCGCAGTTGAGCAGGTAGACGGCGTGGATCATCACCGCCTCGACGGGCGAGTCGTCCATCGCCGCGCGGAAGGCGGCGAAGTCCTGCTCGCCGTACGCGGTCGGACGCCACATGCGCGGCGACTGGTTGAAGATCTGGATCGCGCGGCACCCGCGCTCGACGCCGCGCTCGACGGCCTTCGGAAGGCCGCCGGCCGGGGACACGTGGGCGCCGACTAGCATGCGGCTCTCATGCGACTGCGCTTTGCTCCTTCTCCGACCGGCGCGCTGCACATCGGCGGCGCGCGCACGGCGCTCTACAACTGGCTGCTGGCACGCGGCAACGGGGGAGCCCTCGTGCTGCGGATCGAGGATACCGACCGCGAGCGCTCGACCCCCGAGAACGTCGAGCAGATCCTCGACGCGTTGCGCTGGCTGGAGCTGGACTGGGACGAGGGGCCGATCTTCCAGAGTGCGAACGCCCCGCGCCACGCCGAGGCGCTCCAGCAGCTGCTCGACTCGGGCCACGCCTACCGCTCCAACGCGACCGGCGAGGACGTCAAGGCGTGGAAGGCCGAGCACGGCGACCAGCGCGGCTTCCGCGGCGCCGAGGAGTCCAGCGGCGCGATCCGCCTGCGCGTGCCCGACGACGGCGAGACGGTCGTCGACGACGTCATCCGCGGCGCGGCGACGTTCCTCCACACGCACCTGGACGACCCCGTGATCGCCCGCGCGGACGGCTCCGTGCTCTACAACTTCGCGGTCGCGATCGACGACCTCGACGCCGGCATCACGCACGTCGTGCGCGGGGAGGACCACCTCTCCAACACGCCCAAGCAGCTGCTCGTCTTCGAAGCGCTGGGGGAGACGCCGCCGCGCTACGCGCA
The DNA here is from genome assembly GCA_963746145.1 of uncultured Actinomycetes bacterium. GTDB lineage: Bacteria > Actinomycetota > Thermoleophilia > Solirubrobacterales > Solirubrobacteraceae > Conexibacter. Next base: position 1,998,924 of record CAVVAC010000003.1, on the reverse strand, counting down.
CCTGCCGCTGCTGCACGGCCCCGACGGCAAGAAGCTCTCCAAGCGCCACGGCGCCGCCTCCGTGCAGGAGCTGCGCGCGGCCGGCTACCTGCCCGAAGCGGTGCGCAACTACATCGCGTTACTCGGCGCCGGCTTCGACGCCGAGCAGGAGTACTTCGACAGCGAGGAGCTGGCGAAGCGGCTGCGGCTGGAGCGCATCTCGAAGTCGCCGGCCGTCTTCGACGAGAAGAAGCTGCGGCACATGAACGGGCGCTACGTGCGCGAGCTGCCGGCGGCGGAGCTGACGGCGCGGCTGGAGGCCTTCAGCGGCCGTGAGGGCCTCGCCGAGGGCGTCGCGATCAGCCGCGAGAAGATCCAGACGCTCGCCGACTTCTGGCCGCTCGCCGGCTTCCTCTACGACGGGCCGGCCGACGATCCCGCCGCGTGGGAGAGGACGATCGGCGCCGAGGGCGGCGGCGAGGCGCTGGCCGGCGCGCGCGCTGCGCTCGCGGAGCTCGAGCCGTTCACGCAGGAGCGCGTCGAGGAGGCGCTGCGGGGGCTGGTCGAGCAGCACGGCTGGAAGCCGAAGCAGGTCTTCCAGCCGGTGCGCGTCGCGCTCGCCGGCACGACGATCTCCCCGGGCATCTTCGAGAGCGTGGCGCTGCTCGGGCGCGAGGAGACGCTGCGGCGCATCGACGCCGCGCTCGGACGCGCCAGCCTTCCGCGCTAAACCGCTGCGATCCACCTGCCGATAGAGGAAGCGGACCTGCCGACCCGCCACCGCGCGGGTTCGGTCCATCCCGACCCCTTCCAGCAACTACGATCGCATGAGCCCACCCCCGATGGCGACCGCAACAGCCAGCTTGCCGACCGATACCAGCTCCTCAGCCGACTCCCCGTCGCTGCAGCGGCATCACAACGAGGGCCACGGCCGTCGTCTGACCGCTGCGTTCGAGGCGCTCGAGGCGTTCCCGGCGCTGGCCGAGTCGCGCAACCGCGTGCTGCGACTGTTCACGCAGGAGCGCCCCTCCACGGCGGAGCTGGTGGCGGCGGTCGAATCCGACGTCGCGCTCGCGACCGCCACGCTGCGGCTCGCGAACCGCATCGAAGGCCGCACCCGCGGGCGCATCGACAGCGTCGTGCGCGCCGTCAGCGTGCTCTCGCCGGGCGCCGTCCAGGCGCTCGCGAGCCGTGCGCGCACGTTCGACTTCTTCGAGCGCAGCGGCATCTGGGAGGGCACGCCCGAGCGCTTCCGCCTGCACGGCGTCGCGACCCAGCGCGCGGCCGACCGCCTCGCCGCCGAGCTCGGCTACGAGGAGCGCGACCGGCTGATGGTGACGGCGCTGCTGCACGACGTCGGCAAGCTCGTGCTCGCGCACGCCTACCCGGGCTACCCGCGCCAGGTGCACGGCGACGCGCGCACGCCGGAGGAGCGGATCCACAAGGAGCGCCGAGAGCTGGGCGTCGACCACGCGCTCGTCGGCGGCGTGCTCGCGCGCCGCTGGGGCCTGCCGAAGTCGATCGCCTCGACGATCGAGCGCCACCACGGCGCCGACGCCGACGGCGAGGCCGCGATCGTGCGCCTCGCCGACATGCTCGCCCACTACGGCCAGGGCGAGGCCGTGACGCCGAGCGAGATGCTCGCGTGCGCGCGCATCGTCGGGATCGGCCCGGCGGAGCTGCGCACGGTCATGTACGACCTGCCCTACCCGCCGCACGGCAACCGCCCGCGCCAGCTCGACCCGTGCCCGCTGTCGGCCCGCGAGGTCGACGTGCTCAAGCGCCTCGGGCAGGGCAAGGTCTACAAGCAGATCGCGCACGAGCTGGAGCTGTCGACGAGCACCGTGCGCACGCACCTGCACAACATCTACGGCAAGCTCGGTGCCGTGGATCGTGCGCAGGCAGTGCTGCTCGCCACCGAGCGCGGTTGGATCTAACCGGCTACTCCTCGTCTTGGTCGCCCTTGGCGCTGCGGGCGTCTCGGACGACGTTGCGGTAGGAGCGGCCGCGCTGGTCGCGGTCGCGCGTGGCGGCGCGGCGGTCGTCGACCCAGGCCTGCTCGCGGGCGAGCTTGCGCCAGGCTTCGAGCCGCTCGGGAGCGATCGCGTCGCGCACGGCGCAGCCGGGGTCCTGCTCGTGGCGGCAGTCGGCGAAGCGGCAGTTGGCCGCCAGCGCCTCGATGTCCGAGAAGGCGTCGCTCTCGCCCTCGCTGTCCCACAGGCCCGCCTCCCGGATCCCGGGCGTGTCGAGCAGCAGCCCACCGCCCGGCAGCGGCAGCAGCTCGCGCACGACCGTCGTGTGCCGCCCGCGGCCGTCGTGCGCGCGGATCTCGCCGGTCGCCTGGCGCTGCTCGCCGAGCAGTGCGTTCGCGAGCGTCGACTTGCCCGCGCCCGAGGGACCGAGCAGGACGGCCGTCTGTCCCGGCGCGATCAGCGTGCGCAGCGCGTCCAGGCCTGCGCCGGCGCGCGCGCTGGTCGAGATCGCGCCGGCGAGCCCGACGTCGCGCGCATACTGCGTGGCGGTCCCCGCGGCGTCGGGGTCGAGATCCGCCTTCGTGAGCACGAGCACGGCGTGGACGCCGCCGGCGGCGGCAAGCGCGACGATGCGCTCCGCGCGGCGCGCGTTCGGCTCCGGCAGCGGCTCGACGACGAGCGCCAGCTCGACGTTGGCGGCCAGCGTCTGAGGCGCCGGCGTGCCGGCAGCACGGCGCGTCACCGTGCCGCGCCGCTCCAGCACCGCGGCGATCGTGCCGTCGCGGTCGAGTGCGACCCAGTCGCCCGCCACCGGCGGGCCGTCGGCGCGCAGGCGCCCCCGCGCGGACACGAGCCGTGGCGGGGCCTCGTCTCCGGGCTCGCCCACGAGCCAGCTGTTGCGGTACTGCGCCAGCACGCGCGCGGGAGCGTGATCGGCGAGGCCGCGCGCATCCAGCTCGTGCGTCAGGCCGTCCCGAAGGCCCAGGCGGGTGAGGGGCTGGATCATCGGCGCGGCGCCATCGCCGCCCAGGCTAGCGGATGCGATCGCGTCGGCCTGGAGGTGTCATACGATGAGGACGGACGAACCCCGCCCGATGCTTTCGATCACGACCAAATCTCCCTATGCGCTGCGCGCGCTCACCGAGCTGGGCCGGCTCGGTGGCGACGGGCCGGTGCCGATCGCGGAGCTGGCGCGGCGGCGGGAGATCCCGGTGCAGTTCCTCGAGCAGCTGTTCGCGGTGCTGCGGCGCGGCGGTGTGCTGCGCTCCCAGCGCGGCGTGAAGGGCGGCTACAGCTTCGCGCGCGACCCGGCCGAGATCACCGTGCTGGAGATCGTCGAGCTGCTCGACGGGACCTTCGCCGCCGACGCCGAAAGCGTCTTCGCGGAAGCCGCCGCGGCCGCCCGCGCCGTGCTCGAGCGCACGACCGTCGCGGAGGTCATCGAGCGCGAGGCGAGCGAGGCCGGCGCGACGATGTATTACATCTAGCCAGTGGGTCGTGACTAGACTGCTGCGCGTGCAGCGTCTCCGGCTCGGACTTCTCCTCGGCGTGCTCGCCGCGTGCATCGCGGCGGCGCCGGCTGGTGCGGTCACGATCACCGACTTTCCGATCGGGCCGGCGAGCGCTACGCACATCCCGCGCTACATCGACATCGGGCCGGACGGCAACCTCTGGTTCACCGACGTCGGGTCTGCTCCGGGCATCGGACGCGTGACGCCGGCGAAGGACTTCCTGCCGGTGATCCCCGATCCGCACGGGGCCACCGACCTCCTCGTCGCGCCAGACGGGACGGTCTACTGGACGGGCGACAGCGGTCTCGGCCGTCGCACCCCCAGCGGCAGCGTGTCGCTCTACCCCTTTTCGACGGCCACGTACGCGCTCGCGCTCACGGCCAGCGGCGCGCTGCGCTTCGGCGCCACCGATCTGTACCTCAGCGGAGCGAGCATCTGCGGCTTCGCGAACGATGCGTGGGGCTCCAACAACCTCGTATGCACCTCGAACGGCACCGCAGGACGCGTCACCGGCCTCGTGCTCGGACCGGACGGCCGGCTGTGGAGCACGTTGCACGAGGGCAACGCAGTCACGCGCCTCAGCGCCGATGGCAGGAGCACCGACCTCAGGCTCGACATGCCGGCGGGCTCCGCACCGTCGCGCCTGGCGTTCGACAACAGCGGCAACCTGTGGGTGACGATGTTCGACCGCAGCGCGATCGACCGCATCGCGCCGGACGCGACGCACACCCGCACGCCGTTCGCGCTGCCGCCCGGTGCGGCGCCGAACGACATCGTGCTCGGCCCGGACGGGGCGCTGTGGTTCACCGAGTTGGGCGCGAACAAGATCGGGCGGATGACGACGGACGGCGTGTTGACGAACGAGTTCGCGATCCCGACGGCCGGATCGCAGCCGATCGGGATCACGGCTGGGCCGGACGGGGCGATCTGGTTCACCGAGTCGGCGACCGGCAAGCTCGGGCGGATCACGCTCGACGTGCCAGCCGGCGGCGGCGGTGGCGGTGGCGGTGGTGGCGGTGGGGCTGTCGACCGCCTCGCACCGAGCTTCACGCGTCCTGCGAGTTTTTCGCCGAGCCGGTTTCGCGTCGGGGGCGGCCCCACCGCGCGCTCTGCCGCACGCCGGCACCATGCCGTGCCGCCGAAGGGCAGCTCGCTCACGTTCTCCCTCTCGGAGCCCGCGCGCACGGCGATCGCGATCGCGCGGCGCGCGGCGGGCCGCCGCAGCGGCGGCCACTGCCAGGCGCCGGCGCGCTCGAACCGCGGCAAGCCGAGCTGCCGCCGCTACGTGACCGTGGCGACGCTGCGGCGCGCCACGCTGCAAGGCGCCAACGCTGTCGCGTTCAGCGGGCGTGTCGGCCGGGTCCCGCTCGTGCCCGGCGCTTACCGTGCGACCGTGACGGCGACCGACGCCGCCGGCAACGCCTCGCGGCCGAGCAGCGCCGGCTTCGCGATCGTCGGCTAACGACGCGTCGGCTCGCCGCTCGTGAGCTACCCGAAGATCGAGCTACACGTCCATCTCGAGGGGGCCGTCTCGCCCGCGGCGCTGTTCGCGGCCGCCAAGCGCAACGACTTCGCGCTGCCGGTCGCGAGCGTCGAGCAGCTGGCCGAGTACATGCGCTTCCGCGACTTCGAGCAGTTCATCGCGGCGTGGATGGCGACGACGCGCGCGCTGCGCACCGAGCGTGACTACCGCGAGCTGGCGCTCGACTATGCGCGCAGGGCGCAGCAGCAGGGCGCGGTGTACATCGAGGCGATCTTCTCGCCGGCCGACAAGGCGTCCGTCGGCGTCGCGCAGGAGGTCGTCTTCGAGGGCTTCTGCGACGGCGCGCAGGAGGCGCGCGAGACGCTCGGGATCGAGCTGCGCCTGACGCCCGACATCACGCGCGGGGTGCCGCAGGAGCTGGCGCGCGAGACGGCCGAGCTGGCCATCCGCTACAAGGATCGCGGCGTCGTCGCGCTCGGGCTCGGCGGGCTGGAGGCGCAGTACCCGCCGGAGCAGTACGCGGACGCGTTCGCGATCGCGCGCGCCGGCGGGATCGGCTCCGTCCCGCACGCCGGCGAGGTCGCCGGCCCTGCCTCGATCCGCGGCGCGCTCGACGCACTCGGCGCCGACCGCATCCGCCACGGCGTGCGCGCGGTCGAGGATCCCGGCCTGCTGCGCGAGCTGGCCGACCGCCAGCTGGTGCTCGACGTCTGCGTGCTGTCGAACGTCTGCCTGTCGGTCGTCCCGAGCGTCGCGGCGCACCAGCTGCCGGCGCTGCTGGCGGCCGGCGTCCCGTGCACCGTCAACACGGACGACCCGACGTTCTTCTCCTGCGACCTGGAGGCCGAGCACGCCGCGGCACGCTCGCTTGGCGCCTCGCCGCGCGCGCTGTTCGAGGCCGGAATCGCCGGTGCGCTCTGTGATCCCGCGACGAAAACGCGTCTGCGCGCGATCGGCGAGACGTACGACTGGGACGCCGTGTCCGCTGCTTTGTAGCAACCGCCGCTATCGTTCCGGCAGCGAATGACGGGAATCCCGATCAACATTGCGGAGCACGTCGGCCGCACGCCGATGGTGCAGCTCACCCGCCTGCTGGATCCCGCGCTCGACGTCGCGCTGTTCGGCAAGCTCGAGTCGCTCAACCCGGGCGGCAGCGTGAAGGACCGCATCGGCGTCGCGATGATCGAGACGGCCGAGCGCGAGGGCCGCATCGAGCCGGGCCGCACGACGATCGTCGAGGCGACCAGCGGCAACACGGGCATCGCGCTCGCGTTCGTGTGCGCGGCGAAGGGCTACGAGCTGGTGCTGACGCTCCCGCAGGGGATGAGCCGTGAGCGTGAGGGGCTGCTGCGGCTCTACGGCGCGCGCGTCGAGATCACCGAGTCGATGGGCGGCATGCACGAGGCGGTCGCCGCCGCCAAGGCGATGGCGCAGGGCGACGACGTCTTCCTGCCGGACCAGTTCTCGAACCCCGCCAATCCCGAGGTCCACCGCCGCACGACCGGGCCGGAGATCTGGGAGGCGATGGACGGCCGCGTCGACGTGCTCGTGGCCGGCGTCGGCACGGGCGGCACGATCACCGGCGCCGGCGAGCTGCTGAAGCAGCGCAACCCCGATTGCCGCGTCGTCGCGGTCGAGCCGCGCAGCTCGGCGGTGCTCTCGGGCGGCGCGTCCGGGCCGCACAAGATCCAGGGGATCGGCGCCGGCTTCGTCCCGGCCGTGCTGAACCGCGACGTGATCGACGAGGTGATCGCCGTCGATGACGAGGACGCGATCGAGACCGCGCGCCTGCTCGCGCGGCGCGAGGGCGTGCTCGCGGGCATCTCCTGCGGCGCGGCCGCGTGGGCGGCGCTCGCGGTCGCCGCGCGGCCGGAGTCGCGCGGCCAGCGGATCGTCGTGGTGCTGCCCGACTCGGGCGAGCGCTACGTCTCGACGCCCTTCTTCGCGCCCTAGGCTCGACGTCACTCCACTACCCTTGGGCGCATGGTCGGGCTCGGCACCGTCACCCGCGTCGCGCGCGAGATCCGTCGCGACGTGCGCACCGCGCAGGAGCGCGACCCGGCCGCGCGCGGCGTCGGCTCCGCCGAGATCCTCGCGATCTGGCCGGGCGTCCACGCGGTGCTCGCGCATCGCGTCGCGCACGCGCTGCTGCACGCGCGCGTCCCGCTGCTGCCGCGGCTGATCGCCGGCCTCGCACGGCTGCTGACGGGAATCGAGATCCACCCCGCCGCGCGCATTGGCGCCGACCTCTTCATCGACCACGGGATGGGCGTCGTGATCGGCGAGACGGCCGAGATCGGCGACAGCGTCACGCTCTACCAGGGCGTCACGCTCGGCGGCACCGGCTTCGCGTGCGGCAAGCGCCACCCGACGGTGCAGGACAACGTCACGATCGGCTCCGGCGCGAAGCTGCTCGGCCCGATCACGGTCGGCCACGGCTCGAAGATCGGCGCCAACACGGTCGTCATCCACGACGTGCCGCCGCACTCCACCGTCGTCGGCAACCCCGGGCACCCAGTCCGCATCGACGGCCGCCGCCCGGAGGGGCCCGACGCCGACTGGGTCCACCTGCCGGACCCGATCTCCGACGCAATCAAGGGCCTCGCGAGCCGCATCGGGGCGCTCGAGCGGGCGCTCGAGCAGCACGGCGTCGACCCCGCCTCGATCGACGGCGGCGACGACGAGGCGCCGCTGCGCGCCGCGCGGGGGCCCAATCCGGCCGGCGGCTGAAAGGCGCCGCGTCTCGCTGTGCGACGCGATCTGGCCCGAGCGCCGGATTGCGGCCGGCGGCTGAAAGCCGCCGCGTCTCGGGGGGCGGTGCGGTCCGGCGCGAGCGCCGGATTGCCGCGGGTGGCTGAGCGGCCGGTCGCAACTCCTTCACGGGGTCGACACGAGATCGCAACGGACGTCCGCGAGCGCGCTCGTAGCGTGGCGATCGACCGAACCCGTCAAAAGGAGACTCGATGAAGGGCAACCGCCTGATGGCCGCGCTGGGCACCACGGCCGTCGTCGCCGCAGCCGGTGCGAGCACCGCGCTCGCGACCGGCTACTTCTCGCACCACGAGCACCGCGACCAGACCGAGCGCGCGGTCGTGCAGGCGCTGTACGACCACCATCCGAAGAACGTCATCTTCTTCCTCGGCGATGGCATGGGCACGCAGGAGATCACCGCTGCGCGCTACTACGAGGGCGTCCAGCACGCGCTCAACGTCGATCGCCTGCCGCTGACCGGGTTCGACACGACGTGGTCGGTCAAGCCGGCCGCGAGCGCGCCGTACCTGCCCGACTACGACCCCGACTCGGCCTCGACCGGCACGAGCTGGGCGACCGGCCAGAAGACGCTCGACGAGCGCATCTCGCAGGGTCCGAGCAGCGCCATCAACGTGCCCGGCAAGAACCTCCGCACGATCCTCGAGCTCGCGCAGCAGGAGGGCAAGAAGGTCGGCGACGTCTCGACCGCGGAGATCACCGACGCGACGCCGGCGGTGCTCGCCTCGCACATCTCGCTGCGCGGCTGCCAGGGTCCGGCCGACATGGCTGCCTGCCCGAGCGAGACGAAGGCCGCCGGCGGCCTGGGCTCGATCGCGGAGCAGGAGGTCGACCATCGCATCGACGTGCTGCTCGGCGGCGGTCGCAACCGCTTCACGCCGACGATCGCGGGCGGCCCGTTCGACGGCAAGACGGTCCTCGACGAGGCGCAGGCGAAGGGCCTTCGCTACGTCACCGACGCGGCCGGCCTCGACGCCGTCCACAACGCCAGCAAGCCGCTGCTGGGCCTCTTCGCGCCGGGCAACATGTCGCTCGAGTGGACCGGCCCGCTGGCCTCGACCGGCAAGGGCAACGCGCCGGTCGCGTGCGCCGAGCACCAGCGCCCGGCGAACGAGCCGAGCCTCGCGGCGATGACGGACAAGGCGATCGACCTGCTCGACAACCGCAAGGGTTTCCTCCTGCAGGTCGAGGGCGCCTCGATCGACAAGCAGGACCACGCCACGAACGCCTGCGGGCAGATCGGCGAGACGATCGCGTTCGACGACGCGATCGGCGTCGCGCTCGACTACCAGCGTCACCACCCGGACACGCTGATCGTCGTGACGGCCGACCACGGCCACACGAGCCAGATCGTCGGCGAGGACGCGTCCGGCTCGGGCCTGCCGACGGGCTACTCGACGAACCTGCTGACGAAGGACGGCCAGACGCTGTCGCTGACGTACGGGACGGCCGGCTACGGTGGCCCCGGCGCGGCGCCGACGACGGCTCCGCCGAGCCAGCAGCACACGGGCACGGTCGTGCCGGTGTGGGCCAACGGTCCGGGCGCGCTCGACGTGCTCGGCACGAACGACCACACGGACCTGTTCGACACGCTCCAGGGCAACTAGCCGGACGCCACAGCGCCGTCGCGCGCGGGCCTCGCCGAGGCTCCGCGTGCGACGGCCGCGCGTGCGGTGCGCCGCAGCAGCGGCACGCGCCACATCGCCTCGAGCGCGATGCGGCTGGACATCTTGCTCGCGCCCGCGTCGCGGTCGCGGAACGTGATCGGGACCTCGGCGATGCGGAAGCCGGCCAGCACCGCGCGGTACGTGACCTCGATCTGGAAGACGTAGCCTTGCGAGCGCACGCTCTTCAGCTCGATCGCCTCCAGCACCTCGCGCCGCAGCACCTTGTAGCCGCCGGTCAGGTCGTGCTGCGGGAGCCGCAGGATCGCGCGCGCATACGCGCAGCCGCCGCGGCTGATCGCGCGCCGCAGCAGGCCCCAGCCGGCGACGCCGCCGCCCGGCACGTAGCGCGAGCCGAGCACGACGTCGGCATGCTCGGCGCCCGCCAGCAGCGCCGGCAGGTGCGCGGGGTCGTGCGACAGGTCGGCGTCCATCTCGCAGACGAGCTGGGCGCCGGCTGCGAGCGCGTACCCGAAGCCGGCCAGGTAGGCCTGTCCGAGCCCGCCCTTGCCGCTGCGCCGCAGCACCTCCACGACGCCCAGCTCGGCGCCGACGCGCTCGGCGATCGTGGCGGTGCCGTCGGGCGAGCCGTCGTCGACGACGAGGATCCGATGCGCGCCCGGCGCAGCCTGCGCGAGCGCCGCCGCGGCGCCGCGCAGCAGCCGCTCGATCGAGCCGGCCTCGTCGTACGTCGGCACGATGATCCAGACGGGGGGAGCCATGCGGTGGGGAAGGGTAGTGCACGCTTCGCCGACCCCGCCGTGGCGCTCGCTATCGTCGGTCGCGATGCCCTCGAACGCGCCCACGGCCGATCTCGACGCACTGCTCGCGGGGCTCAACGAGCCCCAGCGCGACGCGGTCGTGCACGGCGAGGGGCCGCTGCTGATCCTCGCCGGCGCGGGCTCCGGCAAGACGCGCGTGCTGACGCACCGGATCGCCTACCTGATCGCGACCGGGCAGGCGCGGCCGGACGAGATCCTCTCGATCACGTTCACGAACAAGGCTGCGCAGGAGATGCGCGAGCGCGTCGAGCTGCTGGTCGGGCCGCGGACCCGCGCGATGTGGCTGATGACGTTCCACGCTGCCTGCGCGCGCATGCTGCGCGCCGACGCGCACCGGCTCGGCTACACGCGCCAGTTCACGATCTACGACCAGGCCGACGCGCGCCGGCTCGTCAAGCGCTGCATCGAGCAGCTCGACGTCGACCCCAAGCGCTTCACGCCCGGCGCGATCCACCACGAGATCTCCGACGCGAAGAACAAGCTGCGCGACGCCGACGCCTACGCGCAGCTCGTCGGCTCCTACTTCGAGCAGACGGTCGTCGACGTCTACCGCCTCTACGAGTCCGAGCTGCACCGCATGAACGCGATGGACTTCGACGACCTGCTCGTGCGCGCGGTCAACGTGATGGAGCTCTTCCAGGAGGTCCGCGACCGCTACGCCGGCGCGTTCCGCCACGTGCTCGTCGACGAGTACCAGGACACCAACCACGTCCAGTACCGCTGGCTCCAGCTGATCGCGGGGGAGCATCGCAACCTCGCGGTCGTCGGCGACGACGACCAGAGCGTCTACGGCTTCCGCGGCGCCGACGTGCGCAACATCCTCGACTTCGAGGACGACTTCCCCGACGCGCACGTCGTCAAGCTCGAGCAGAACTACCGCTCGACGCAGACGATTCTCGACGCCGCCAACGCGGTGATCGCGCACAACCGCGGGCGCATGGGTAAGGCGCTGTGGACCGACCTCGGCGCGGGCGACCCGATTCAGGTGCGCGAGCTGGAGGACGAGCACGCCGAGGGGCGCTTCGTGGCCGGTGAGATCGAAAGGCTCGTCGACAGCGGCGCCTCGCGTCAGGAGATCGCCGTCTTCTACCGCACGAACGCGCAGTCGCGGGTGCTGGAGGACACGCTCGTGCGCGCGCAGATCGGCTACCAGGTGATCGGCGGCACGAAGTTCTACGAGCGCGCCGAGATCAAGGACGCGATCGCTTACATGACGGCGCTCGTGAACCCGCAGGACGTCGTCTCCTTCAGCCGCATCGTCAACTCGCCGCGCCGCGGGATCGGGCAGACCTCGCTCGCGCGCGTGCTGAGCTGGGCCAACACGGCCGGCGTCACGATCTGGGAGGCGGCCGCCGCCCCCGCCGCCGTCCCGGGGCTCGGCGCCGCCGCCGTCAAGGCCTTCCAGCGCTTCATGGGCACGATGCACGTGCTGAAGGAGCGCGCGGAGGGGGGCGCCTCGGTCGCCGAGCTGCTGAACGAGACGCTGCGCGAGAGCGGCTACCTGGAGGCGCTCGAGGCCGAGCGCACGATCGAGGCGCAGGGCCGCATCGAGAACCTCGAGGAGCTCGTCAACGTCGCCGCCGAGTACGACGCGAGCACGCAGCGCGCCGACGATGAGCCGCCCTCGCTCGCGGGCTTCCTGCAGCAGATCGCGCTCGTCGCCGACGCCGACGGCCGCCGCGACGACGAGGGTCTCGTGACGCTGATGACGCTGCACAACGCGAAGGGGCTCGAGTACCCGATCGTCTTCATGATCGGCTGCGAGGAGGGCATCTTCCCGCACTCGCGCGCGATCGAGGAGGGCGGCCTCGAGGAGGAGCGGCGCCTGGCCTACGTCGGCATCACGCGCGCCCAGCGCGACCTCTACGTCACCTACGCCCGCACGCGCGCGGTCTTCGGCGCGCGCAGCTACGGCGCGCGCAGCCGCTTCGTCGACGAGATCCCGCTGGCGTTGACCGATCGGCCGGCGCGGCCGGCCTTGGGCGTCGGCAACGTGCGCGAGCGCGCCCTCAGCTGGTCCTCTCCGTCGTCGAGCGGCGGCGACTGGAGCGGGGGCGGCGGCGATGACGCGACGTCTTTCCGGCTCGGCGAGGACGTCGTGCACGCGGCCTTCGGCGAGGGCGTCGTGACCGGCGTCGAGGCCGGCGGGATCGTCGTGATCCGCTTCAGCAAGGACGGCTCGGAGCGCAAGCTGGTCGCCGAGCTGGCTCCGATCACGCGTCGCTGACTCAGCGTTCGCTGGTCAACGCGACCATGCCCGATCTCATCGTCACTGGCATCCGGTGGAAGCCGCGCCGTCTCAGCACCCGCTGCAACTGAGGGTTCGCGTAGGGGTTGGATATGAAGACCTTGTGCCCGCCGCTCGCGCGCAGCGCGTGCAGGATCTCGTCGACCTGCTCGCGGTAGAGGATCAGCGGGTCGGAGTAGGGCATCACGTCCGAGATTCCGAGCTCGTAACCCATCCGGTGCCCGAGCGCGGAGATGATCGCGACGTGCTCGCCGCGCCGTGTGACTCGCGCGATGTCGTGCTCTTCGCTGGTGGGATGCGCGATCCGCTGCTTGGACGGGACTCTCAGGCGCTCGATCTGCGACCACGGCGTCGGCGTCTGCGCCAGCGAGCAGAGCGTGATCGCAAAGCCGAACAGTACGGCCAGCTCGGGCGGGCTGGGGATGCGTGCGTGGCGAGCGCGCATGCTGCCGACGACGTGGACCGTCAACAACCCGAGCGTCAGCGCCCAGATCGAGAAGATGTCGATCAGCACCTCCGGGTGCGAACGCCCGACGAAGTAGCTGCCGGCGCCGAGCCCGAACACGCCGGCGAACGCGAGCAGTCCCGTCAGCACGCGTTCCTCGCCGCGAACGGCCCGCACGGTGGCCGTCACGATCGCGCTCGCGAACGTCGCGTAGAGCGCCAGCTGCATGCCGACAGGCTTCATCGGCAGCAGCCCGAAGCCGTCGGAGGCGTAGCGCCTTATGAACGTGAAGATCATCGAGAAGTGCGGCAGCGCACCGGCGACGCCGAGCGTCAGCAGCGAGATCGCCGCGAGCGCGGCGAGCAGGCCCAGCAGCGCGTCGCGCCCGAGCCGCGCCAGCACCCCCACGTCGAGGCGCGGGCTCGTCCACAGCAGCGCGGCGAGCGCCGCACCGAACGCGGGAATGCCGAACTCGACGTTGTTGACCGCAACGGCGCCTGCGACCGCAAACAGCAGCACGCGACCACGCGGACGCACGCCGTCGAGATGGCGGGAGATCAGCCACGCGAGCACGTAAGGCCCGCCGTAGCGGATCGGGAAGAGGCTGAACAGGTTCGCCGGTCCGTAGCGGACTTCGAGCGGCCCTCTCTCCATGAAGAAGCTCGTCGCCACGAACGGCACGTACAGCCCGAGTGCCATCAGCGAGCTGCGCGTCACGCGCCGCAACAGCGCGTACACCGCCGTCAGCATGGCGCAGGTGCCCGTCACCATCACGGCGCAATAGGCCGCCAGCGTGGTGCGCGTGAGGCCCAGGACGGCGGCGGCCAGGTAGGGCCACAGCTGCCCGTACTGCGCGTTCGTGCTGACGAGCGGGGGTTGGCCGTTGAGCACGGCGAAGGTTTCGTCCAGCCAGTATTCGAAGTTGAGCGAGACGGCGCCGCCCGCCGCGACGATCGTGCTGTCCGTGTTGAACGCCGTCAGCTCCCACGCGACCAGATACGCGAGGCCGAGCAGCAGCGCCGTGATCGTCCACCAGCGCCGCTCCCGCCGCGGGGAGGGCACTGGCCGCGTCTCCTCGCCGAGGTTGCGCTCGCGCGCTCGCGCGACGAGCACGACGACGACGCGTGCCATCAGCCCCAGCAGCAGCAGTCCGGCCGCGACGGCTAGGGCGCGCAGCGTGAAGTAGACGACGTGCTGCCCGTAGGGACTGTCTCCGTAGTAGGGCTCCGCGAACTTCGTGCGGTCCTGCACGATCACGACCGCCACGAGCGCTGCGATCGCCAACAGCTGGCTGGCGCGCACGCCCATGCCGAGGATCCAGCCGCGCCGTCGCATCGCGCCCGCGCGCACCCCGAGCAGCACGGCCGCGGACAGCAGCAGCGGCCCGAGCAGCGCGATCACGAAGCGCGCGTGCTCCGTCGGCTCCGGTCTGAAGTTGGGCGCCTGGTCGGAGAGGATGTGCTGGCCGCTGGGCCCGAACGCGGCGCGGCCCAGCGCCGGGCCGAGCAGCACCACGGCGGCGAGCGTCAGCGCCGCGACGAGCGGCGCGGCCAGCCATGCCATGTCACCGGGTGTGAGGGTGCGCGTCGCCACCCACGCAGCCGGGCGGCTGCGAGTCGTAGCCATCGTGCCACCATACATAACTACCGGCACATCGTTGACCAGAGAATTGGTACGTTACGTGGAAGTTCGTTGACACGTCCGCCTGCGCTAATTCAGAGCGTGGACGTGCGCGGGTCGCTGTCCGCGCGCTAGAGTGCACGCCCTCATGGCTGCCACGATCATCGACGGCAAGGCGATCGGACAGGCCGTGCGCGACGAGGTCGCGCGCGAGGTCGCCGCGTTCACCGCCGAGACGGGCCGCGCGCCCGGCCTCGCGACGGTGCTCGTGGGCGGCGATCCCTCGTCGGAGATCTACGTCGCCATGAAGCGACGCGCCTGCGCCGAGGCGGGCATCGCCGATCTCCATCGCCACCTGCCGGCGGACGCGAGCGCCCAGCAGGTCTCGGAGCTGCTGCTCGCCTTGAACGAGGACCCGGCCTGCAGCGGAATCCTGCTCCAGCGGCCGTTGCCCGACGGGCTCGACGACGCCGCGTTGAGCGCGCTGATCGCGCCCGGCAAGGACGTCGACGGTCTCACGCCGGTCAGCGCCGGCCGGCTCGTCCAGGGCACGCCCGGGCCACGGCCGTGCACCCCGCTCGGCGTGATCGAGCTGCTCGACCGCCACGGCGTCGAGCTGGAAGGCGCCGAGGCGGTCGTCGTCGGGCGCTCGGACCTCGTCGGCAAGCCGGTCGCGCATCTGCTGCTGGAGCGCAACGCGACCGTCACGATCTGCCACTCGCGCACCCGCGACCTGGCGGCCGTGTGCGCCCGAGCCGACGTGCTGGTCGCCGCCGTCGGCGTGCCGCGCCTGCTCGGCGCCGACGCCGTCAAGCCGGGCGCGGCGGTGATCGACGTGGGTGTCAACCGCACACCCGATGGGCTCTGTGGCGACGTCGACTTCGAGGCGGTGCGCGAGGTCGCCGGACTGCTCACACCGGTCCCCGGCGGGGTCGGGCCGATGACGATCGCGCTGCTGCTGCGCAACACGCTTCTCGCCGCAAATCAGCGATTTTCACGATAACGCCGCGGTTCACGTTACGGTTCGCACGAACTTGTCGGCGCGACTGTGCGTCCGGCGTCATCGGCTTAGGAGGTAAGACGCGTGTCCTTCGACACCACGAGGCTCCGCAGGGGGGAGATCGTGGCGGCAGCGGGATCGGTCCTGCTGTTCGTCTTCCTGTTCTTCTTCAAGTGGTACGGGGTCAGCATCCCGGGCAACGTCGGCAAGCTCGCCGACCAGCTCGGAGTCGACCTCGGGGCTGCGTCGGTGACCGGTTGGGACGGGCACAGCGTGCTGCGCTGGCTGATGCTCCTGACGATCATCGCCGGGCTCGGGCTGGCCTTCCTGACCGCGACGCAGCGCACGGTCGCACTGCCCGTCACCGCGGCCGTGGTCACGACCGCGATCGCCGCGCTCACGACGCTGCTGCTGCTCTACCGCGTCGGGCTCAACGAGCCGGGTCCGAACAAGCTGATCGCCGTCAAGCTGGGCGCCTATCTCGGGCTGCTGGCGAGCGCCGCGGTGACGTACGGCGGCTATCTCGCGATGAAGGAAGAGGGCACGTCGATCGCGGACGCTCGCGAGCAGGCGCGCGCCGCCGGCGCGCAGGCGCGCGCGGCGTTCGACAACACGACGCCGCAGGGCGGCGAAGGGACGGGCAGCGCGCCGCCGCCGCCGGCCAGCGAGGCGCCGGTCAGCCCGTCGCCGGCCCCAGTCAGCCCGCCGCCGTCGGCCCCTGCCAGCCCGCCGCCGTCGGCCCCTCTCAGCCCGCCGCCGGCTCCGGTCGCACCGCCGCCGGCTTTTTCGCCACCACCGGCCGACGAGCCGGCCGACGACGCCGCCGACGAGTCGCCGAGCGACCTGCCGCCGGCGGCTTCCTAGCCGTTCGTCTCGGTCCCGGGCGCTCGACCGCGAGCGCCCGGGGCTCGGGTCACGCCCCGCCGGGCATCTATCTAGACTCCCGCGCCGGATGATCGATCGCGCGCAGGTGCTCCACGTCGCCCGGCTCGCCCGGCTCGAGCTCGCCGACGACGAGGTCGAGCGGATGGCGCGCGAGCTGTCCGCCGTGCTCGGCCACATCGAGAAGATCGACGAGCTGGAGCTCGACGGCGTCGCGCCGACCTCGCACGTGATCGAGGTCGTCAACGCGCTGCGCGCCGACGAGCCGCGGCCGTCGCTGCCAGTTGAGGTCGCGCTCGCCTCCGCGCCCGAGCCCGTCGAGGGCGGCTTCGGCGTGCCGAGCCCGGGAGCCGGATGAGCGACCCGACCGAGCTGTCGGCGCTCGCCGCCGTCGAGCGGCTGAGCGCCGGCGAGCTGTCGTCCGCAGAGCTGTTCGCGGCCTACCGCGAGCGCGCCGCCGCGGACGACCTCAACGCCTTCACGTGGGTCGCCGACGCCGACCCCGGCGCGGCGCCGGCGGACGCCCCGCTCGGCGGCGTCCCGCTCGCCGTCAAGGACCTCTTCTGCACGGCCGGCGTGCCGAGCCAGTCGGGCTCGAAGATCCTCGCGGACTATCGCCCGCCGTACACGGCCACCGTCGTCGAGCGCCTCCAGGCGGCGGGCACGACGCTGCTCGGCAAGACCAACCAGGACGAGTTCGCGATGGGCTCCTCGACGGAGAACTCGGCCTTCGGCCCGACCCGCAACCCGTGGGACCGCGAGCGCGTCCCCGGCGGCTCCTCCGGTGGCAGCGCCGCCGCCGTCGCCGCCGGCCTGGCGCCGTGGGCGCTCGGCACCGACACCGGCGGCTCGATCCGCCAGCCGGCCGCGCTGTGCGGGATCGTCGGCCTCAAGCCGACGTACGGCTCGGTCTCGCGCTACGGGATGATCGCGTTCGCCTCCTCGCTCGACCAGGCCGGCCCGTTCGCGCGCGACGTCACCGACGCGGCGCTGCTGCTGCGCCACATGGTCGGCCACGACGCCCGCGACTCGACCTCGCTCGCGCATCCCGAGCCGATCGAGCTGCCCCGCGGCGTCGACCTGCGCGGCGTGCGCATCGGCGTGCCGCAGGAGCTCACGGGCGAGGGGATCGAGTCGGGCGTGCGCGAGGCCTTCAACGTCTCGCTCGCGCTCGCGGAGCAGCTCGGCGCGAGCGTCGAGAGCTGCTCGCTGCCGCACGCCCCGCACGCGCTGTCGGCCTACTACCTGATCGCGCCCGCCGAGGCCTCGGCGAACCTCGCGCGCTTCGACGGCGTGCGCTACGGCCTGCGCGTCGATGCCGACGACCTGCTCGGGATGTACACGGCGACGCGCGCCGCGGGCTTCGGCGCGGAGGTCAAGCGCCGCATCATGCTCGGCACCTATGCGCTCTCCAGCGGCTACTACGACGCCTACTACGGCCGCGCCCAGCAGGTCCGCACGAAGGTCGCCGAGGACTTCCGCGCCGCCTTCGAGCGCTTCGACCTGCTGCTGACGCCGACGACGCCGAGCGTCGCCTTCCGCCTCGGCGAGAAGACCGCCGATCCGCTCGCGATGTACCTCAGCGACGTCTGCACCGTGCCGATGTCGCTCGCCGGCATCCCCGCGATCTCGATTCCCAACGGGCTCTCCGACGGGCTGCCCGTCGGCTTGCAGATCTGCGGCCCGGCGTTCAGCGAGAATCGCATCCTCACTGCTGCCCACGTGTTGGAGCAGGCGCTGGGATTCGACGGGAGCCCGGCGCGTGTTTGAGCCCGTCATCGGCCTGGAGATCCACGTCCAGCTGAAGACCCGCACGAAGATGTTCTGCGGTTGCGAGCTGAGCTTCGGCGACCCGCCCAACACGCACACGTGCCCGGTGTGCCTCGGGCTGCCGGGCGCGCTGCCCGTCGTCAACGCGCAGGCGATCCACTGCGCGCTGCTGATCGGGATGGCGCTCGGCTGCGAGCTGGCGCCGCGCTCGATCTTCCACCGCAAGAACTACTTCTATCCGGACCTGCCGAAGGGCTACCAGATCTCGCAGTACGACATCCCGATCTGCAGCGGCGGGCGCCTCGGCGACGTGCGCATCCACCGCGTGCACATGGAGGAGGACGCGGCCAAGCTCGTACATGTCGGCGCCAGCGGGCGCATCCACGGCGCCGACGCGAGCGTCGTGGACTTCAACCGCGGCGGCACGCCGCTCGTGGAGATCGTGACCGAGCCGGACGTGCGCTCGGCGGCGCAGGCGCGCGAGTGGCTGACGCTGCTGCGCGAGACGCTGCGCCAGCTGGGCGTCTCCGACGTGAACATGGACGAGGGCTCGCTGCGCTGCGACGCCAACGTCTCGCTGCGCCCCGCCGGCAGCGACGCGCTCGGCGTCAAGACCGAGCTGAAGAACATGAACTCCTTCCGCTACCTCGAGCGCGGCGTCGACGCTGAGATCGCACGCCAGACGGCGCTGCTCGACGCGGGCGAGGAGGTCGAGCAGGAGACGCTGCACTACGACCCTGTCAGCGGCCGGATCTCCTCCTTGCGCTCGAAGGAGGAGGCGCACGACTACCGCTACTTCCCAGAGCCCGACCTCGTCCCGATCGTGCTCGACGACGCGATGCTGGAGGCCGCGCGGGCGGCGCTGCCGGAGCTGCCCGCGCAGCGCGCCGAGCGCTACGAGCAGCAGCTCGGGCTGAGTGCCGACAGCGCCCACCTGCTGTCCTTCCGCGCCGAGCTGGGCGAGTACTTCGAGCAGGCGCTGGCGGTCGATCCGGAGCATCCGCAGGCGCTCGCGAACTGGATCGCCGGCGAGCTGCTCGCGCGCATCGGCGACGAGGACCCGGCCGCTTCGCAGGTGACGCCGCAGGCGCTCGCGCAGCTGGTCGCGCTCGTGCGTGGCAAGCAGGTCACGCAGGGCGCCGCTAAGCAGGTGCTCGACGTGCTCGTCGAGCGCGGCGGCGACCCGGCCGCGATCGTCGAGGCCGAGGGGCTCGGCGCCATCGGCGGCGGCGACGAGCTGGCGGAGGTCGTCGCCCGCGCGCTCGCGGCCGACCCCGACGCGGCGGCGAAGCTGCAGGCCGGCAACATGAAGGCGATCGGCCCGATCGTCGGCTTCGTGATGCGCGAGACGCAAGGCCGCGCGGACGGCGGCGAGGTCACGCGGCTCGTGCGGGAGCAGCTCGGCCTCTAGCGCTCCGAATCCAGCATCGCCATCCCATGCGCGTTGTAGCGCTCGCCGGCGGCCGCGTCGCGCGGCACCGCGCGCTCGATCGCCGCGAGGTCGCTCTCGCTCAGCTCCAGCTCCAGCGCCCCGAGCGTCTCCGCGAGCTGGTCGCGGCGACGC
Source organism: uncultured Actinomycetes bacterium (assembly GCA_963746145.1). Lineage (GTDB taxonomy): Bacteria > Actinomycetota > Thermoleophilia > Solirubrobacterales > Solirubrobacteraceae > Conexibacter. The sequence goes on along the minus strand of CAVVAC010000003.1, from coordinate 1,979,234 downwards.
GCGCCGAGCAGCGGCACGATGTCCTCGCCCTGCGCCAGCACCCACGCGATCGCGACGTGCGCGACGCTCGCCCCGCGCGGCGCGGCGACCGCCCGCAGCGCCTCCACGAGCGCGAGGTTGCGCGTGACGTTCTCGTCGCTGAAGCGCGGCGCGGAGGCGCGGAAGTCGCCCGGCCCGTGACCCCGGTCCGGCGACCAGTGCCCGCTCAGCAGCCCGCGCGAGAGCACGCCGTAGGCCGTCACGCCGATCCCCAGCTCGCGGCAGGTCGGCAGGATCTCGTCCTCGATCCCGCGCGAGATCAGCGAGTACTCGATCTGCAGGTCGCAGATCGGATGCACCGCCGCCGCACGGCGCAGCGTCGCGGCGCCGACCTCCGAGAGCCCGATGTGGCGGATCCAGCCGGCCTGCACGCACTCGGCGAGCGCGCCGACCGTCTCCTCGATCGGCACGGCCGCGTCCAGCCGCGCGGGCCGGTAGACGTCGAGGTGATCGACGCCGAGTCGCTGGAGGCTGTAGGCGAGGAACGACTTGAGCGCGGCCGGGCGCGCGTCGAAGCCGCCCGGCACGCCGTCGGGCCCGCGCAGCGCGCCGAACTTCACGCTCAGCAGGTGGTCCTCGCGCGCGCGCCCGCGCAGCGCCTCGCGCAGCAGCAGCTCGTTGTGGCCCTGGCCGTAGAAGTCGCCCGTGTCGAGCAGCGTGACGCCGGCGTCGAGCGCGGCGTGCAGCGTCGCGATGCTCTCGTCGCGGTCGACCGGGCCGTAGATCGGCGACATGCCCATGCAGCCGAGGCCGATCGCGGAGACCTCGGGGCCGCTGCGGCCGAGCGTGCGCGCATCCACGCACGCGAGGGTACCCTGGACACAAGGAAGCCGACACAGGGGAGGCCCGAGATGTCCCGACTCATCCGGATGGACCAGAGCGGCCACACGACGCTCGCGGAGTGGTCGAGCGCCGACGCGGCGTCGGTGCAGGCGGCCGTCGCGGCGTTCGAGATGGAGCAGGAGCGCGGCTCGATCGCGATGGTCACGCGCGGCCCGGGTCACGCCGAGCACGTGCGCGAGCTGCCGCTCGACGAGGACCTGGTGATCATGCGCCGGCCGATCGCGGGCGGCTGAGCCGCCGCTCATGGCCGTCGAAGCGCGTGCCGAGGCGCGGGTCCTGCCCGAGCTGGCGGGCGTCTACTGGCGCCCGCGCACGACGCCCGCGAGCCTGCAGCGGCGCGGGCGCATGTGGACGCTCACGACCGTCGCCCACGTCGTCCCGTTCGTGGCGGTCGCGATCGGCATGATGCTGCTCTCGCCGCTCGCCTTCCCGGTCTCGCTCGCGGCGCTCGCGCACGCCTGGCTGATTCCCGCGCTGTACGCGCGCAGGGGCGCGAACGTGCTGCTGCCCCAGCGCCGCGCCGCCGACGGCCCCGAGCGCGTAGCGCTCGGCGTGCTCGGCGATCTCGTCGACCACGACGCGCGCGAGCTGCATGCGCGCAGCGGCCTGATCCGCGAGCCCGGCCAGCTCGGCACCTGGCTCGTCGGCGAGGCCGGCGCGCTGCTCGTGCAGCGGCGCCGCGTCTTCTGCTGGTGCGTGAAGGCGACCGACCCGGAGCTGCCCTCCGGCGACCGCGTCGCGCACCTGCTGCTGGCGCTGCGCACCGACGAGGCGGGTTTCGCGACGGTCGCGAACCTCGCCTTCTCGGGCGCGCGCTGGCGCCTGCGGCGGCGGCTGACGCCGGCTCAGCGGATCGCGCTCGACGCCGCCTGACCGGCGGCGCGCTCGCTGGTCGCGAGCAGCAGCTCGACGATCCGCTGCGGGTCGTCCCACATCGGCAGGTGCCCGCAGCCGCGCAGCAGGACGCTCTCGATCCCGGCAGGGAGGGAACGTGGTGCGCGCACGAGCGTGTCGTGCTCCGCCCACGCGAGCGTCGCCGGCACCCGCAGCGCCGCGAGCCCGCCGAAGACGTTGGCGCGCATCGCCGCGTTGACGGCGTCGAAGCCGGGCGCGGTCGCGTAGGAGCGCACGATCGCGCGGCTCGCCTGCGGCGGGATCCGCTCAGGGTGCAGCGCGACGCTCGCGAGCGCGCGGCGGCGCATGGAAGGGCTGCGCTCCAGCAGCGGCAGCGTCAGCCGCGCGACCTGCCGCGCGAGCGCGCGCTTGGGCGCCAGCGGACGCGCCCACAGCCCGGCTGGCGCGAGCGCCGTCACGCTGCGCGCGTGCCCGCGCAGCGCCAGCTCCAGCGCGATCCAGGCGCCGAGCGAGTTGCCCGCGACGTCGTAGTGCTCGACGCCGGCGGAGCGCAGGCCGTCGGCGACGGCGCGTGCGAGCGCGGCCGGCGTCGGCTCCCCGGCCAGCGGCGCGGAGCCGCCGAAGCCCGGCAGGTCGACCGCGAGCGTCTCGCGCCGCTCGTCCAGCAGCGTGCGGATCGGCTCCCACACCGTCCGATCGGCGCCGAGCGGGTGCAGCAGCACGAGCAGCGGGCCGCTGCCGCGTCGATCGAATTCCAGCATCGCAGGAGAGTACGCTTGAGGCATGAACTCGTATCAGCAGGCAGAGCCGGAGCAGAAGCCCTCGCTGCTCAAGCGCGGGATCGCGGCGCTGATCCTGATCGCGGTGCTCGCGCTCGTCGCGAAGATCGTGATCGGCTTCGTGATCGCGATCTTCTGGATCATCGTCGCCGTGGCCGCGTTGATCGCCGTCCTCTGGGCGCTCAAGACGCTGCTCTGAGCGCAGCTCTCCATGGCGTACATCGTCATCGCGATCTGCTTCGGCCTCGCCGGCGGCTGGGTCGGCCGCATGAAGGGCAGCTCGTTCTTCATCTGGTTCCTGATCTCCGCCTGCGTGCCGTTCATCGGGCTCGTCACGGCGCTGCTCTACCGCTGGGATCGCGACGAGCTGCGGCGCGAGTGCCCCGGCTGCGGGCGCATCGTGAAGCTGCACGACGCGATCTGCACGAGCTGCGGGACGGAGCTCGACTTCCCTGCAGTCGCGCTTGCGCCCGAGTCGCGCATCCCCGCCGCAGGCGGGAATTCGCCCCGCTAGGGCGAAAAGCCGCTGGTAGACTGGCGTTTCGGCGTCAACCAACGAGCTTTCCGGAAAGGAGGCGAGCGCATATGCGTGCAGTCGACGCACTTATGGAGTGTTTGAAAGCGGAGGGTGTCGAGGTCGTATTCGGGCTTCCGGGCGGCGCGAACCTCCCGACCTACGACGCGTTCTACGACGCGGGGATACGTCACATCCTCGTGCGCCACGAGGCCGGCGGCGGCCACGCCGCGCAGGGCTACGCGAAGGCGACCGGCAAGGTCGGCGTCTCGTTCGCGACCAGCGGCCCCGGCGCCACGAACCTCGTGACGCCGATCTGCGACGCGATGATGGACTCGGTCCCGGTGGTCTTCATCACCGGCCAGGTGCGCACGGAGCTGATCGGCACCGACGGCTTCCAGGAGGCCGACACGTTCGGCATCACGATGCCGATCGTCAAGCACTCGTTCATGATCAAGCACCCGCTCGAGATCCCGCGCGCGATCCACGAGGCGTTCCACATCGCGCGCACGGGCCGTCCCGGCCCGGTGCTCGTCGACATCCCGCAGGACCTCAGCCGTGCGGACATCCCGTACGAGCCGGTCGGCGACGTCCACCTGCCCGGCTATCAGCCGACGACGGAGGGCAACCAGAAGCAGATCCGCCTCGCCGCGAAGGCGCTCGCGAATGCGCGCCGGCCGGTGCTCTACGCCGGCGGCGGCGTCGTCAACGCGAACGCCGCGACGGAGCTGCGCGAGCTGGCGCTGAGCGACCGCTTCCCCGTCACGTGCACGCTGATGGGCCTCGGGGCCTTCCCGGCGCCGCACGAGCAGTGGCTCGGGATGCTCGGGATGCACGGCACGCGCGCTGCCAACTACGCGATGGACGAGGCCGACCTGATCGTCGCGATCGGCGCCCGCTTCGACGACCGCGTGACCGGCAAGCTGTCGGAGTTCGCGCCGCGCGCGAAGTTCATCCACATCGACGTCGACCCGGCGGAGATCTCGAAGAACGTGCCGGCGCACATCCCGATCGTCGGCGACGCCAAGAACATCCTCGCGCGGCTCGTGAGCGAGTACCGCGCGCTCGGCGCCGAGCGCGAGCGGCTCGGCGACTGGTGGACGCGGATCGAGGGCTGGCGCACGCAGCACCCGCTCGGCTACACCGACAGCACGGACACGGAGATCCGCCCGCAGCGCGCCATCCAGGCCGTCTACGAGGCGACCGGGGGCGAGGCGATCGTCACCAGCGACGTCGGCCAGCACCAGATGTGGGCGGCGCAGTACTACGACTTCCCGGAGCCGCGCCGCTGGATCAACTCCGGCGGGCTCGGGACGATGGGCTTCGGCCTGCCGGCGGCGATGGGCGCCGCGGTCGGCTGCCCCGATCGCATGGTCGTCGCGATCGCCGGCGACGGCTCCGTGCAGATGAACGCGCAGGAGCTCGCGACGTGCAGCCAGAACGAGATCCCGATCAAGGTCGTGATCCTCAACAACGGCTACCTCGGCATGGTCCGCCAGTGGCAGGAGCTGTTCTGGGACAAGCGCTACTCGCAGGTCGACATGGGCAGCTTCCCGGACTTCGTGAAGCTGGCCGAGGCCTACGGCGCGCACGGCGTGCGGCTGACCGACAAGACGACGCTCGTGGACGACCTCAAGGCCGCGCTCGCGGTCGAGGGCCCGGTCGTCGTGGACGTGCGCGTGACGGCCGAGGAGAACGTGTACCCGATGATCCCCGCCGGCCAGGCCGCGCGGGACATGGTGGGGTGATCGCGATGGGTGAGCCGGGAACACAGGAGCTGATCAGCCTCGACGAGCTGGAGGCGGCGGGCAACCTCCGCTCCGGCCGCAAGCACATCCTCTCGATCCTCGTCGAGAACAAGCCGGGCGTCCTGACGCGCGTGGCGGGCCTGTTCGCGCGGCGCGGCTTCAACATCGACACGCTCGCCGTCGGGCCGACCGACGACGACGCGATCTCGCGCATCACGCTCACGCTCGACGGCGCGCTGCACCCGATCGACCAGGTCACGAAGCAGCTGCACAAGCTGATCAACGTGCTGAAGATCCGCGACCTCGAGCCGGAGGAGACGCTCGCCCGCGAGCTGGCGCTCTTCAAGCTGGCGGTCGACGGCGCGGCGCGGGCCGAGGTGCTGCAGCTGTGCGAGATCTTCCGCGCGAAGGTCGTCGACGTCTCGAAGCGCTCGCTCGTGGTCGAGATCACCGGCACGGACGACAAGATCGAGGCGTTCGAGCGGCTCGTGCGGCCGTTCGGCCTGATCGAGATGGCACGGACCGGCGAGATCGCGATCTCGCGCGGGCGCGCCGAAACCTGAGCGATCCGAAGATGACGGTCACGCACGCGCGGTCGGCGAGTCGGGAATGGCTCGACCCGGCCGCGCGCGCGTTGCTGCTCTCGCGCCTCGACGTCGCCGTGCGGCGTGCGCGCTCGCGCGCCGGCGAGACGCTCGCGGCCGTGACCGTGGCGGCCGACCCGGCGCTCGACCCGAGCGCCGTCGTCGTCGCCTCGCGCCGCGACGGCGAGCCGTGGTTCTGCATGGAGCAGCCCGACCGCGACGGCAGTGCGCTCGCCGCGCTCGGCTGCGTGCGCGCGATCGAGTTCCCACGGGGGCCCGCCTCCGGTGCCCCTAGGGACCGCTTCGTCGCCGTCGCGCGCGAATGGCGCGCGCTCGCGGCCGCCGCGCTCGCCGATGCGCCGTCCGGCCCGTCGGGCGCGGGGCTCGTCGCCGTCGGCGGCTTCGCCTTCGCGCCGCAGCCCTCCGACGCACCGCAGTGGGCCGGCTTCGCGCCCGCTTCGCTGCACGTGCCGGAGATCGCGTTCGCACGCCACGGCGGGGAGGTGCGCCTGACGGTCGCCGCGCTCGCGACCCCGGACGACACGGCGGACGGGCTGCTCGCGCGCATCGAGGAGCGCCTCGAACGGCTGCGTGTCGCGCCCCTGCCGTTGCTCGACCCTGCGCCGGCCGGGCGCTACCGCGTGCGCAGCGCCATGCCGCCTGAGCACTACCTCAGCGCCGTCGCACGCGCCGTAGAGCGGATCCGCGCGGGCGCGCTGGAGAAGGTCGTGCTGGCGCGCGAGGTGCAGGTGGAAGCGCCGCGCGACCACGACCCGGGCGCGGTGTTCGGGGCGCTGCGCGAAGGCTTCCCCGCCTGCTACGTCTACGCGGTCGGACGCGGCGAGGCGACGTTCCTCGGCGCCACGCCGGAGCTGCTGATGCGCCGCGAGGGAGAGCGCGCGAGCACGCTCGCGCTTGCCGGCTCGACCCGCCGCAGCGCCGACCCGGCCGTCGACGACCACCTCGGCGAGGCGCTGCTGCGCAGCGACAAGGACCGCAGCGAGCATGCGATCGTCGCGCGCCGCATCGCGCGCGCGCTGCGCCCGCACGCCGTCTGGGTGACGGCGCCGCCGGAACCGGTCGTCGTGCGGATCGCCAACATCCAGCACCTCGCGACGCCGATCCGCGCGCAGCTCTCGCGCCCGCTGGAAGCGATGGCGCTCGCGGCCGAGCTGCACCCGACGCCGGCCGTCGGCGGCGAGCCGTTCGCGGTCGCAGAGCGACTGATCCCCGAGCTGGAGGGCTTCGACCGTGGCTGGTACGCCGGCCCGGTCGGCTGGACCGACGCCGCCGGCGACGGCGAGCTGTGCGTCGCGCTGCGCTGCGCGCTGCTGCGCGGCGGCGTCGCGCACTGCTATGCGGGCGTCGGCGTCGTGCGCGACTCCGACCCGGCCGCGGAGCTGGCCGAGACGGAGCTGAAGCTGCAGGCGCTGCTGCCGATCCTCGCCGGCTAGCGGGCCAGCGCGGCGGCGACGGCCGCCCACACCCTCCGGTGCAGCACGACGTTCGCGTCCCGTTCGGTGCGGACCTCGAGGATCGCGACGCCCGCCGGCGGGCGCGCCAGCTCGTCGCGCAGCTGCGCGACATCGTGCACGAGCACGTGGCGCGCGCCGTAGAGCGCGGCCGCCTGCGCGAAGTCGAGCCCGTGCGGCGTCGCGACGTGCTCCTCGAAGGCGTCCCGCTCGCCCGCGATCGGGAGGAAGTGGAAGATCCCGCCGCCGTCGTTGTTGACGAGCACGATCGTCAGGTCGAGCGCGAGTCGCTTGGCCGACAGCAGCGCCGTCAGGTCGTAGGCGAGCGCGACGTCGCCGATGTGCAGCACGACCGGACCGTCGCCCGCCGCGGCTGCACCGAGCGCCGCCGCGACCGTCCCGTCGATCCCGTTCGCGCCGCGGTTGGCGAGCAGGCGCGGACCGCCGTCGCGGACGGCCGCGAACGTCTCGACGTCGCGGATCGGCATCGAGGAGGCGACGAACAGCGTCGTCTCCGCCGGCAGCGCGTCGACCAGCTCGGCCGCCACGCGCGGCTCGTTCAGCTCGTCTCCGAGCGCCGCCGCGATCGCGTCGGCCGCGGCCGCGTCTGCGCCGCGCCAGTGCTCCAGCCAGGCCGGTTCGCCGGCATTGCGGTGCTCGGGCGCCAGCGCGGCGAGCACGGCGCGCGGGTTGGCGTCGATGCGCTCCGTCACGACGCCGTCGGGGTCGTGCCAGGCGCCCTCGGCGTCGAGCGCGACCTGCGTCGCACCCTCCAGCCCGGCGAGCCAGGCGCGCAAGGGCTTCGACGTCGGCAGGTCTCCGATCCGCAGCACCAGCTGGGGGCGCAGCGCGGCCGCGAAGCCGGCGTCGCGCAGCAGCGCGTCGTAGTGGGCGATCGCGGCCGGCCCGCGGCGCGCGCCCGAGAGCGGGTCGGCCAGCAGCGGGTAGCGCGCGGCGGCGGCGAAGGCGGCGATCGCCTCGCCCAGCGCGGGGTCGCGCTCGTTGCGCCCGGCGACGACCACCGCCTGCGGCGCGGGCGCGATCGGCACGGGCGCCGGCTCGGCCGGCGCCGGTATGAGCGGATGCGCGACCCATGGGCGCCCGTCGGGGCGTCCGGGCGCGGGATCGGACGGCAGCGGGCCGTCGTGGATCATCGGCTCGCGCAGCGCCACGTTGAGGTGCACCGGCCCCGGACTGCCGTCGAGCGCAGTCCAGACCGCGCGGCAGGCGAGCGCGCGCATCCAGCGCACGCGCGCCGGCGTGGCCTCGTGCGTGCCGACCTCGACGAACCACTTGACGGCGTCGCCGTACAGCTTGATCTGGTCGATCGTCTGGCCTGCGCCGACGCCGCGCAGCTCCGGCGGGCGGTCGGCCGTGAGCACGATCAGCGGCACGCGCGCCTGCGCGGCCTCGATCACCGCGGGCGCCAGCTCGGCCGCGGCGGTCCCCGACGTGCAGACGATCGCGACCGGGCGCCGGCTCTGCTTCGCGAGCCCGAGTGCGAAGAAGCCGGCCGCGCGCTCGTCGATGTGCGAGTGGCAGCGCAGCCCGGGCGTGCGCGCGAGCGCCAGCACGATCGGCGTCGAGCGCGAACCGGGGGAGGTGCACGCGTCCGTCACGCCGCAGCGCGTCAGCTCCTCGGCGAAGGCGTGCAGCAGCAGGTGGGCGTCGGCGGTCGGTGCGGTCATGATGCGGGGATGGCGCGCGAGACGATCGTCCTGCTCCACGGCTTCACGCAGACGGGGCGCAGCTGGGAGCCGACGATCGCGGCGCTCGGGGAACGCTATCGCGCGCTTGCGCCGGACCTGCGCGGGCACGGCGTGGCGGGCGCGCTTCGACCTGTGACCCTCGACGCCGTTTGCGACGACGTGCTCGCGCTGGCGCCGGATCGCTTCGTGCTCGGCGGCTACTCGATGGGTGGGCGGATCGCGCTTGCGCTGGCGCTCGTGGCGCCCGCGCGGGTGTCGCGGCTGGTGCTCGTGGGCGCGAGCCCGGGGCTCGCCTCTGCCGATGAGCGCCGCTCGCGCCGTGCGGAGGACTTGGCGCTCGCCGCTGACATCGAGAGCGATGGGATCGAGGCGTTCGCGGCGCGCTGGGCGGCGCTGCCGCTGTGGGTGGGGCAGCCTGCGGCCCTGGCCGCCGCTGCGCATGCGGAGCGGCTCGCGCAGTCTGCCGCCGGCCTCGCCGCCGCGCTGCGTGGGCTCGGTACGGGTGCCTTGCCGTCTTTGTGGGAGCGTCTGCCCGAGCTGTCGATGCCGGTGACCCTGGTCGTCGGCGAGCGCGACGCGAAGTTCCGCGCGATCGCGGAGCGGATGGCGGCGGCGCTGCCCGCCGCCTCGCTGCACGTCGTGGCCGGGACCGGCCACGCGGTGCAGCTCGAAGCCCCGGAGACGGTCGCCGCGGTGCTGCGCGAGCCCTACTCCGGCTCGCCCTCGAAGTAGCCGAGCTGGGGCTCCATCGGGAGCATGTAGGCGACCGCGTCGGGCGTGCCCCACTGGCCGCCCTGGGCGGAGATCTTGCCGCTGTCGGGGTACTCGATCAGGTCGGCGGTGTTCTTCGAGCTGAGCATCAGGTAGCGCACGACCGCATCGCTGCGGTTGATCAGCTGGTGCGCGCCCTCGCGGCCCGGCGGGAACGCGACGACCTCGCCCTCGGCCAGCTCGCGCTCGCCGTCGGCCCCGCGCAGCGTGGGCGTCCCCTTCAGCACGACGACGACCTCCTCGATGCCGAAGTGCGCGTGGAACGGCATGTTGCGCTTGCCGGGGTCCAGCTCGTAGACGGTCATGCCCACGCGCGCCGCGCCGGCTGCGACGCCCACCTGCGTGCCGCGCAGCCCGTAGCTGCCCTGCTCGATCGTGCGCTGCCACTCGTCGGTGTAGACGTTCGCCACCGTCGCCTCCTGTTCGTCAATCCGCCCGTACGCCGAGGCCGGGCCCGTTCGGCACGTGCATCAAACCATCCGCGACGCGCAGCGCCGGGTCCGTCGCCAGCTCCGCGAAGGCGCCCAGCGTCGCCAGCCCGCACGGCCGCTCGGGAGCGATCGCGGCCGCCGCGTGCAGCGCGCCGGCGATCCCCAGCGGGCCGTCGAACGTCGAGGCCAGGTAGACCTCCGTCCCGACGCTGCGGGCCCGCTCGGCGGCTGCGAGCAGTCCGGTGATCCCGCCGCAGCGGCTGAGCTTCAGGCACACGACGGCGGTCGCGCCGCTGTCGAGCGCGCCCGGTGCGCTGGCGCTCTCGTCCATCGCGATCGGGATCGCGCTGTCGGCCTGCACCGCGCGCAGCTCCGCGACGCCGTGGACGGGCTCCTCGCACAGCTCGACGCCGCTCGACGCCAGCGCGCGCAGGTTGGCGAGCGCCTGCTCGACCGTCCAGGCGCCATTCGCGTCGATCCGCAGCGCGACGTCCGGGCCGACCGCCGCGCGCACCGCCGCCAGCCGCCCGGCGTCGTCGCCGATCCCGACCTTCAGCTTCAGGCAGGAGAAGCCGTCATGCACCGCCGCGCTCGCCTGCGCCGCGGCTCCGGCGCGATCCTCCGCGGCGATCAGCGCGTTGACCGCCAGCGGTCGCGCGTCCGCCGCGCCGAGCAGCCGCCACACCGGCGTGCCCGCACGCCGGCCGGCGAGGTCCCACAGCGCGAGGTCGAGCGCCGCGACCGCCTGCGGCAGCACGGCCGCCTCCGCGCAGGCGGCCAGCAGCTCGGCGCGCTCCATCCCGTCGCCGGCGCGGAGCAGCGGGCGACAGTCTTCCAGCGCCGCGTGCACGTGGTCGATCGAGACGCCGTCGTAGCTCAGCAGCGGCGCCGCCTCGCCGCAGCCGACGGCGCCGTCGGCGTCGACCACGCGCACGTCGAGCAGCTCGCGCTCGTCGATCGTCCCGTGCGCGGCCACGAGCGGAGTCCGCAGGCGCAGCCGGCGCGAGGCGATCTCCAGCCGCATCTAGCTCAGCAGGATCCCCGCCGACAGCAGCACGCAGAAGATCAGCTCGAGCCGCCCGGTGTGCGCGAGCGCCTCGTTGAGCGATGGCCCGTCGGTGCGCGTGCGCACCGCGCGCACGGAGGGGGCGGCGAGCGGCAGCGAGAGGAACGGCAGCAGCAGCCACGGGTCGAGCGGGCCGAACAGCCACGTGATCGGCGCAAGCAGGTATGCGCCGTAGACCATCGCCGCGTAGAGCGTCCGCGTCGTCGGGCGTCCGAGCCGCACCGCGAGCGTGCGCTTGCCGGCGCGCTTGTCGGTGTCGAGGTCGCGCACGTTGTTGACGACGAGCACCGCCGCCGCGAGCAGCCCGACCGGCACGGCCAGCGCGAACGCCTCCCACACGAGCCGTTCGGTCTGCACGAAGAACGAGCCGGCCACCGCGACGATCCCGAAGAACAGGAACACGAACAGCTCGCCGAGCCCCTCGTAGCCGTACGGCCGCGGCCCGCCCGTGTAGAGCACGCCCGCGACGATCGAGGCCGCTCCGACCAGCAGCAGCTGCCAGCCGGCGACCGCGATCAGGTACACGCCGCAGAGGATCGCCAGCCCGAACGTCACGTACGTCGCGATCAGCACCTGGCGCGGCGGCACGAGGCCGCCGGCCGTGACGCGAACCGGGCCGAGACGGTCCTCCGTGTCGGCGCCGCGCCGCGCGTCGGAGTAGTCGTTGGAGAGGTTGGCGCCGACCTGGATGAAGAGCGCCCCGAGCAGCGCCGCGACGAAGCGCAGCGGGTGGAAGATCCCCGCCGTGTCGGCCAGCGCGGTCCCCACCAGCACGGGCGCGAGCCCCACCGGCAGCGTCTTCGGCCGCGCCGCCATCAGCCAGATGCGCAGCATCTCTACGCCCGCCTCGGGAAGCGGCTGAAGTCCGGCTCGCGCTTCTCCAGGAAGGCCGTGCGGCCCTCCTTCGCCTCCTCGCCGCCGTACAGCAGCAGGTTGGCGTCGTGCGCGAGCTGCTGGATGCCGGCGTAGCCGTCCTCCTGCGCGTTGAAGCTGGCCTTCACAAGCCGCAGCGCGAAGGGGGAGAGGGCGAGCATCTCGCGGCACCATTTGACCGTCTCCGCCTCCAGCTCCGCCAGCGGCACGACCGCGTTGACGAGCCCCATCTCCAGCGCCTCCTGCGCGTCGTACTGGCGGCACAGCAGCCAGATCTCCTTCGCCTTCTTCGTGCCCACGAGGTCGCGCAGGACCGAGGTGCCGAAGCCGCCGTCCCACGAGCCGACCTTCGGGCCGGTCTGCCCGAAGCGCGCGTTGTCGGCGGCGATCGTGAGGTCGCACACGACATGCAGCACGTGCCCGCCGCCGACCGCGTAGCCCGCCACCATCGCCACGACCGGCTTCGGCAGGCGGCGGATCTGCACGTGGAGGTCCGTGACGTGGAAGCGCCCGACGCCTGCGCCGCCCGTCTTGTATCCCGACTCGCCGCGCACCCGCTGGTCGCCGCCCGCACAGAACGCGAGCGGGCCCTCGCCGGTCAGGATGATCGCGCCGACGCTCGTGTCCTCCCGCGCACGCTCGAACGCATCCGACAGCTCGATCACCGTCTCCGGCCGGAACGCGTTGCGCACCTCGGGCCGGTCGATCGTGATCTTCGCGATCCCATCGCCGCTCAGCTCGTAGCGGATGTCCTCATACTCGCCAGCCGGCGTCCACGTCACGCTCACGTCGAAGGATCTCCTGCGGTTCGGGGGAGCGCACACCCTAAAGCGTCACAAGCCGAGCGCGATCCGCGCGCATTCCCCTGCGAGCCTCGGAGGCATGCCCGATGCGCGGTCATTTCTCCCGGATAGTCGAGGAAAAACGACCGCGCATCTCGTCGCGTCCCAGCATGGTGTGGTCGCCGGCTGGCAACTCGCGGCGCTTGGGATGAGCCCGTCGACGTTGGAGAGGCGGATCGCGCGCGGCGATCTCTTGCGGCTCCACCGTGGCGTGTACGCCGCGGGGCACCGCGAGCTGCGGCGGGAGGGCTGGTGGATGCGGCTGTGCTTGCGGCCGGGCCCGGAGCGGCGCTGAGCCATCGCGATGCCGCCTGCCTGCACGAGCTGCGACCCGCCAACCCACCGCAACATCGACGTCACAGTCCCCCGCAAGGCGACGCCCCGACCCGGCATCGCACTCCACCGCGCACGCCTCGATCCCGTCGACGTCACGTCGCTCAGCGGCATCCCGGTCACCACGATGGCCCGCACGCTCGTGGACCTCGCGGGGACGATCCCGAGCGCGCAGCTCGCGAAGGCGCTGACCGAGGCCGAGCTGCGGCGCGTCGACGTCCACGACATCGAGGACGCGCTCCGGCGAACCCGCACGCGCAACGGCGCTGGTCACGCGACGCTCACCGCCGTCCTCGCCGAGCACCGCAAGCGTGGCCTGCAGCTCACGCGCTCCGTGCTCGAGGAGCGCTTCGCGGCGCTCGTCGCCGACCACGGCCTGCCCGTGCCCGCGCTCAATGCCCGCATCGAGGGCTTCGAGGTCGACGCCGTCTGGCACGCGCAGCGGCTCGCGGTCGAGCTGGACGGCTATGCGCACCACCACGACCAGGACACCTTCCAGCGCGATCGCACGAAGGCGAACGCGCTCGCGCTCAGCGGCTGGATCGTCCTGCGCTTCACGCACGACGACGTGACTCGCCGGCCGCGCACCGTGGCAGACAGCCTCGCCCGGTGTCTGGCCGCGTAGCCTTCCCAGGCGATGGACCTCGAACCGTGGCTTCCGCGCGCCGCCGCCCTGCGGCCCGAGCACCCGGCGCTCGTCACGCCGGAGTCGACGCTCACGTATGCCGAGCTGCTGAGGATGGCGCGCGCCGCCGCCGCCGTGCTCGCGGCGCGGGGCATCGAGAGGGGAGACCGGGTCGCGCTCCAGCTCCCAGCCGATCTCTCCTTCGTGGTCGCCGTTCATGCCACGCTCCTGCTCGGCGCCGCGGTCGTGCCGATCGACCCCCGGCTGGCGCCCAACGAGCAAGCCGACCGCAAAGCAGCCGCCAAGCTCACCGTCACCGAGCCGCTCACCCGCGCCGACGAGCCCGACGCCAAGCTGCCGCAGCGCATCGACCCGACGGCCACCGCCGCCGTCGTCCACACCTCCGGCACGACCGCCGCCCCCAAGCCCGTCGAGCTGAGCACCGGCAACTGGCTCGCCAACGCGCTCGGCTCGGCGCTCGCGCTTGGGCTCGACCCCGAGGAGCGCTGGCTCTGCACGCTCCCGCTCAGCCACGTCGGCGGCCTCGCGATCCTGCTTCGCAGCGCGATCTACGGCACGACGGCCATGTTGCACGAGGGCTTCGAGACGGAGGCGGCGAAGCAGGCGATCATCGAGGAGGGAGTGACCGTGACCTCGCTCGTGCCGACCACGCTCCGACGCCTCCTCGATGCCGGCCTCGAAGCGCCGCCACACCTCAGGGTCGCCCTCATCGGCGGCGGTCCGCTCGCACCAGCGCTGGCCGAGCGCGCGGCGAGCGCGAAGATCCCCATCGCCCAGACCTACGGCATGACGGAGGCGACCTCGCAGGTCGCGACCAGCCTGCCCGGCCAGCCCGAGACCGCCGGGCGCCCGCTGCTCGGCACCCGCGTCGAGATCGCCCCCGATGGCGAGATCCTCGTCCAGGGCCCGACCGTCGCGCCCGGCGCGATCCAGCCCGACGGCTGGCTGCACACCGGCGACCTCGGCACGCTCGACGAGCGCGGCCGCCTCACGATCACCGGCCGCAAGGCCGACACGATCGTCACGGGCGGCGAGAACGTCGCGCCCGCCGAGGTCGAGGCGGTCCTGCTCGCGCATCCGGCCGTCGCCGACGCCGGCGTCTACGGCCGGCCGCATCCGGAGTGGGGGGAGGAGCTGCACGCGACCGTCGTCCTGCACGCCCCCGCCGACGAGCCGCAGCTGCAAGCCCACGTCGCCGCCCACCTCGCCCGCTACAAGGTCCCCAAGCGGATCGTCTTCGCCGGCCGCCTCCCGCGCACCCCGTCAGGCAAGCTGCTGCGGCGCGAGCTGGGGTAGGGTCGAGCGATGTCCTCCGACCCCGACCAGCAGCGCGCCGACGCCCGCGACGGCTGGGAGCGCGTCGCCGCCGGCTGGAGCCGCATGCAGCAGCGCTTCCAGGCGGTCGGCATGCCCGTCTCGCGCTGGCTGATCGAGGCGATCGAGCCGCATCCCGGCCAGCGCGTGCTGGAGCTGGCGGCGGGGGCGGGGGACACCGGCTTCCTGATCGCCGAGCTGATCCACCCGGGTGGGACGCTCGTCTGCAGCGACGGCGCCGAGGCGATGCTCGCGCAGGCGCGCATCCGGGCGCAGGAGCTCGGCATCGCGAACGTCGAGTTCAAGCAGCTCGAGCTGGAGTGGATCGACCTCGAGGCGGCGAGCGTCGACGCGGTCCTCTGCCGCTGGGGCTACATGTTCGCGCTCGACCGCGCCGCCGCCCTGCGCGAGACGCGCCGCGTGCTGCGCCCCGCCGGCCGCCTCGCGCTCGCGACCTGGGCGGCGCCCGAGCACAACCCGTGGGCGACGCTGCGCAGCGAGGCGCTGGTCGCCGAGGGCCACCCGCCGCCGACCCCGCCGACGCCGTTCGACCTCGGCAGCGAGGAGCTGCTGCAGGAGCTGCTCGCCGACGCCGGCTTCTTCGACGTGGAGACGGAGCCGCTGCCCGTCGCCTTCGAGCACGCCGACTTCGACGACTACTGGGATACGACGCTCGGCGTCTCGCGCGCCTTCAGCCAGGTCGTCGACGCGCTCGACGCGCCGGCCGTGCAGGCGCTGCGCGAGCGCCTGGAGGCGGCCACGCAGCCGTACGCCGAGCCGGATGGCTCGCTCAGCTTCCCCGGCCTCGCGCTCGGGGCGGCGGCGAGCGCCTAAGCGCCGACGCGTTCGCGCCCGCGCAGCGCCGGCAGCTGCGGCGTCGGGCGCCCCGCGTCCAGACGCCGCTGCTCGGTGTCGCGCACGAGCGCGAAGCTGCGCACGTTCGAGCCGTGCGTCACGGCGCGCGGCGCCACCCGTCGCAGCCCGCGCAGCGCGCCCACGGCGAGCGGGAAGGCGCGCGCCTGCGCGCGGCTCCACGACAGTCCGTACAGCTCGCGCACGCGCGGCGGCATGCTCCCCAGCATGATCAGGTCGTGCACGCGCTTGGCCGGCTGGTTGAGCGCCGGCAGCGGGATCTCGAACGCGACCGCGCGGCCCATGTAGCGCGCCTCGTCGGTCAGGTGCATGCCGTCGCTCGCGAGCCGCTCGTCCCACCAGGCGCGGAACGCGTCGTACGTCGCCGGCATCGCCTCGCGGGGCAGGCCGAACAGCTCGCCGAAGCGCACGAAGTCCTGCCACAGCGCCTCGCGCTCGCCCGCGCTCAGCGCCCGTACGAACAGCTCGTAGAACCACTGCGTCGAGTCGGCGATCACCGCGACCGTCCAAAGCATCAGCTCGGGATCGAACGCCGCATACCGCGTCCCGGCCGGATACGGCCCGGCGTCCTCGTGCAGCTCGCCGCGCACGCGCTCGTGCAGCGTGTGGACCTTCGCCAGCACCTTGTCGGCCTGCGCGCGCGTGCCGAGGAAGATCGCCTCGAAGTCGCCGGCCGTGCGCGCGAGCCGGCGGAACGGCTTGGCGCGCCCGCTCGTGGCCTGGCTCGTGCCGGTGTAGTTGACGGGGTGCAGCGCCCCGATCGCGAGCGCCCGCTGCCCGTAGAAGAGCCCGACGAGCCGCTCCTCCTGCAGCGTGCGCAGCAGCGAGCGGCCGCGCGGGAAGTAGCCGTCGGCGGGCGTCATCGGGCCATGCTCGCAGACCGCCCGAGGGCCCCGTTCCGGTAGCCTGCCGCGCCATGTTCTACGACGACGACGCAGACCTCACGCTCCTCGACGGCAAGACCGTCGCCATCATCGGCTTCGGCTCCCAGGGCCACGCCCACGCGCTCAACCTGAAGGAATCAGGGGTGAACGTCGTCGTAGGTCTTCGCGCGAGCTCGAAGAGCGTCGAGACGGCCCGCTCCAAGGGCCTCGAGGTGCTCGAGCCGGTCGAGGCCGCCAGCCGCGGCGACATCGTGATGCTGCTCGTCCCCGACGAGCTGCACCGCGACGTCTACGCCGAGATCCGCGACGGCATCGCCGGCGGCAACCTGCTGCTGTTCGGCCACGGCTTCTCGATCCACTACGGCGAGGTCGAGCCGCCCGCCGACGTCGACGTCGCGCTCGTCGCGCCGAAGGGCCCTGGCCACCTCGTGCGCCGCCAGTACACCGAGGGCAGCGGCGTGCCCGGCCTGATCGCCGTCCACCAGGACGCGACCGGCCACGCCCGCGAGCTGGCGCTCGCCTACGCCAAGGGCATCGGCTGCACCCGCGGCGGCGTGATCGAGACGACCTTCAAGGACGAGACCGAGACCGACCTGTTCGGCGAGCAGGCCGTCCTCTGCGGCGGCACGACGGAGCTCGTGCGCGCCGGCTACGAGACGCTCGTCGAGGCCGGGTACGACCCGCGCCTGGCGTACTTCGAGGTGCTGCACGAGCTGAAGCTGATCGTCGACCTGATGTACGAGAAGGGGATCGCGGGCATGCGCTACTCGATCTCCAACACGGCCGAGTACGGCGACGTCACGCGCGGCCGGCGGATCATCGGGCCGGAGTCGCGCCAGGCGATGAAGGACGTCCTGAAGGAGATCCAGTCGGGCGACTTCGCCCGCGAGTGGATCGCCGAGGTGCGCGCCGGGCAGGAGAACTTCAACCGCATGCGCGCCGAGCAGGCCGGTCACCAGGTCGAGGTCGAGGGCAAGAAGCTGCGCTCGATGATGTCCTGGATCGACGACGGCGGCTTCGACGCCGGCTGATCGCCGGTCGCTCGCTAGGCTACGCACGCCGCCATGACGAACCCCTTCATCAAGCAGATCCTCATGACGGCCGGCCCGACGCCGGTGCCGCCGCATGTGCTGACCGCGATGGCCGAGCCGGTGCTCTACCACCGCGCGCCCGCTGGGGTGGAGCTGTACGCCCGCGTGCTGGAGCGGCTGCCGCGCGTCTTCCGCACCGACAACACGGTGCTGGCGTTCGCGGCCAGCGGATCGGGCGCGATGGACTCGGCGGTCGCGAACCTCGTGCGGCCGGGCACGAAGGCGCTCGCCTGCGCCGCCGGCAAGTTCGGCGAGCGCTGGATCGAGCTGTGCGAGGCCTACGGCGCCGACCTCGTCAGGTACGAGCCCGGCTGGGGCGTGCGGCTCGACCCGCAGGAGATCGGCCGCCTGCTCGACGCGAATCCCGGCGTCGAGGTCGTCTTCGCGACGCTCTCGGAGACCTCGACCGGCGTCGTGCACGACGTCCAGGCGATCGCCGCCGTCGTGCGCGAGCGCGGCGCGCTGCTGGCGATCGACGCCGTCTCGGGCCTCGGCGCCGCCAAGCTCGAGCAGGACGCCTGGGGCGTCGACGTCGTCGTCGCCGGGTCGCAGAAGGCGCTGATGATCCCGCCCGGGCTCGCCTTCGCGAGCGTCTCGCAGCGGGCGTTGGACACGGCCGCCGCCAAGCCCGGCGGCCGCTACTACTTCGACTGGGTGGAGACGGCCAAGCAGCAGCGCAAGGACCCGCCGAACAGTCCCTTCACGCCGCCCGTCAGCCTGCTCGCCGCGCTCGACGTCGCGCTCGGGATGATCGAGGACGAGGGCATCGAGCAGGTGTGGGAGCGCCACGCGCTGCTGGCCCGCGCCACGCGCGCCGGCGCCGCCGCGCTCGGGCTCGAGCTCTACGGCGACCCGGACGAGCGCGCGAACGTCGTCACCGCGATCGCGCTGCCGGACTCGATCGACGGCAAGAAGGTCCCGAAGATCCTGCGCGACAGCTACGGCATCACCGCCAACGGCGGCCAGTCGCAGCTCGCCGGCAAGATCATCCGCATCGCCCACTGCGGCTACTTCGGCGGCTTCGACGTCCTCACGTCGCTCTCCGGCCTGGAGATGACGCTGGCGCAGCTCGGCCACCCGGCGGACCGGGCCCACCCGCCCGGCGCGGGCGTCGGCGCGGCGCAGCAGGTCTTCCTCGAAGCCGCAGTGGCAGCGGCGCCCGCGTGAGCGAGCGCCTGCGCATCCTCGTCAAGGAGCAGATCGCCGATGTCGGCGTGGACCTCCTGCGCGCGCACTTCGACGTCGACCTCGGCGCCGACTGGTCCGACGAGCAGTTCCGCGAGCGGCTCGGCGAGTACCACGGGATCCTGATCCGCTCGGCGACGACACTCGACGCGGCGACGATCGCGTTGGGCACCAACCTGCGCGTGATCGGCCGCGCCGGCGTGGGCGTCAACAACGTCGACGTCGTGGCCGCCACCAAGCGCGGCATCATCGTCGCGAACGCGCCGCAGTCGAACGTCATCACCGCCGCCGAGCACACGATGGCGCTGATGCTCTCGCTCGCGCGCCACGTGCCGCAGGCGCACGGCTCGCTCACGAGCCACAAGTGGGAGCGCTCGAAGTTCAACGGCGTCGAGGTCTACGAGAAGACGCTCGGCGTCGTCGGCTTCGGCCGCATCGGCCAGCTCGTGGCGGCGCGCGCGAAGGCCTTCGGCATGCACGTGGTCGCCTACGACCCGTTCGTCGGCGCCGAGCGCTACCGCGAGCTGGGCGTCGAGCGCGCCGAGATCCCGGCCGACGTCTACGCGGTCGCCGACTTCATCACGATCCACCTGCCGGTCACGCCCGAGACGCGCGGCTCGATCAACGCCGCCGCGTTCGCGCAGATGAAGGACGGCGCGCGCCTGATCAACTGCGCGCGCGGCGAGCTGGTCGACGACGCCGCCCTGAAGGACGCGCTCGACTCCGGCAAGCTCGGCGGCGCCGCGCTCGACGTCTTCCCGTCGGAGCCGATCACCGACTACCCGCTGTTCGACGGCTACCCCAACGTCGTCGTGACGCCGCACCTCGGCGCCTCGACCTCGGAGGCGCAGGACCGCGCCGGCGTGCAGACGGCCGAGCAGGTCGTCGCCGCGCTCACCGGCGGGGTCGTCAGCACCGCGGTCAACATCCCCGCGATCTCCTCCGCCGACATGGAGGTGCTCGGGCCCTACGTGCCGCTCGCGCGCCAGCTCGGCCGCCTCGCCGTCAGCCTCGCGGCCGGCGCCTCCGTCGACCGGCTGGAGCTGGAGTACCTCGGCCGCATCGGCGAGCGCGACACGCGCCTGCTCACCGTCTCGGTGCTGATGGGCGTGCTCGCCGGCCACGTCGAGGAGGACGTCAACCAGGTCAACGCGCCTGGGCTCGCCGAGGAACGCGGGATCGAGCTGACCGAGACCAAGCGCGCGACCGCGCACGACTTCACCGACCTGCTGCGCGTGACGCTCGTCAGCGGCGAGACGCGCGTGCGCGTCGTCGGCACGACGCTCGGGCGCCGCAACCGCCCGCACCTGCTCGAACTGTGGGGCCAGCGCTTCAACCTCCAGCTGGAGGAGCACCTCGCGGTCTTCCGCTACTCCGACGTGCCGGGGATGATCGGCCGCGTCGGCTCGATCTTCGGCGAGCGTGGCGTCAACATCGTCTCGGCGGCGGTCGGGCGCCAGCCCAGCGACGACGGCCCCGCCGACGACGCCGTGACGGCCGTGATGGCGGTCACGACGGATGCGCCCGTGCCGACCGCGGTGATCGACGAGATCGTCGCGATCGACGGCTTCGTCGCAGGCCGCGCCGTCACGCTCTGAGCGCTCTGCGCCGCTTCGTCTAATCCAGAGCGTCGAAGCACGCCGCTGCGTGCGCCATTCTCCCGTTCCCAGGCCTTGCGGCAGGTGCCACAATGGCGCAGGTTCCATCCCGAACGAGGAGGAGCAGTGGAGAGCGCTTCGGTAGCCCATCCCGTCGCAGGTGGCGAGCCGGCCAAGCTGAAGGAGGGAGCGCTTGGCTACCTCTCGAACCTCGTGATCGGGGTCGCCTCGACCGCGCCCGCCTATTCGCTCGCGGCGACGCTCGGCTTCATCGTCGCGGTCAGCGGCGTCGGCGTGCATGCGCCCGCGGTGCTGCTCGTCTCGTTCGTGCCGATGCTGTTCATCGCCGCGGCGTACAAGTACCTCAACCGCGCCGACCCGGACGCGGGCACGACCTTCTCGTGGGTCACGCGCGCGATGGGCCCGCACCTCGGCTGGCTCAACGGCTGGGCGATCTTCGTCGCCGACGTGATCGTGATGGCCTCGCTGGCGCAGATCGCCGCGAAGTACACGTTCCTGCTGTTCGGCTGGGACGCCGCCGCCAACTCCAACGGCGCGCAGATCGCCGCCGCCGTGCTGTGGATCGCGCTGATGACGTGGATCTGCTGGCGCGGCATCGAGCTCTCGGCGCGGATCCAGCAGGCGCTGCTGACGGCGGAGATCCTGATCCTCTCGGTCTTCGCCGTCGTGGCGCTCGTGAAGGTCTACGGCAACTCGGCCGCGGTCGGCTCGATCAAGCCGTCGCTGTCGTGGTTCAACCCGTTCGACCTCGGCTTCGGCGCGCTCGTCGACGGGATCCTGCTCGGGATGTTCATCTACTGGGGCTGGGACTCGGGCGTCGCCGTCAACGAGGAGTCGGAGGACAAGAACGAGGGGCCGGGTCGCGCCGCCGTCGTCTCGACGCTGCTGCTCGTGGTGATCTACCTCGTCGTCTCGACGGCCGCGCAGGCGTTCGGCGGCACGAAGGTGCTGACCGACAACCCCGACGACGTGCTGAGCGTGCTCGGCACGAGCGTCTTCGGCTCGCCGTGGGACAAGCTGCTGATCATCGCCGTGCTGACGTCCGCCTCGGCCTCGACGCAGACGACGATCCTGCCGACCGCGCGCACGACGCTCTCGATGGCGCGCCGCGGGGCGCTGCCGGCGGCCTTCGGGCGCATCCACCCGAAGAACCGGACGCCGGACTTCTCGACGCTGATGATGGGCGCGATCTCGATCGTCTGGACGATCCTGATCATGGGCCTGAACCCGGCCCAGAGCGTGCTCGGCGACTCGGTCACGGCGATCGGCTTCGCGATCTGCTTCTACTACGGCTTCACCGGGTTCGCGTGCTTCTTCTACTTCCGCCACGAGATCACGAAGAGCTTCAAGAAGTTCATGCTCGTGGGCGTCGCGCCGCTGGCCGGCGGCCTGATCATGCTCGGCATCTTCGTCAAAGCGCTGACGTTCTACTCCAAGCACCTCGACGCCAGCGGCGAAACGATCAACTACGCCAAGCCGATCCTCGGGATCGAGGTGCCGATCGCGATCGGCATCGGCTCGCTGCTGCTGGGCGTCGTGGCGATGCTGTTCGCGATGGTTCCCTACCGCGACTTCTTCCGCAACAAGCCGGAGGTCGCGACGCCCGGGATCCTCGACGTCGCCGTCGAGCGCGCGCCCGCGCATCTGCACGGACAGAACTGGTAGGCCGGTCTCCTCGGAGCGGTGGGTGGGACGCCGGTCCCGCCCACTGCTACGCTGGAACGAGCATGTCGCGCCAGCTCGCCCTTCGACTTCTTCTCCTCCCCCCTCGGGGGGAATAGCGCGTGGCGGCCGCGTAGCCGCAAACCCAGCGAGAAGATTTCGAAGCATCGAGCCGAATAGGAAGGCACGACATGACACCTGACGAGCAGGACCCCAACCGCGTACTGGTCTTCGACACGACGCTGCGCGACGGCGAGCAGTCGCCCGGCATCTCGCTGAACACGAGCGAGAAGCTGGAGATCGCCCACCAGCTCGCACGCCTCGGCGTCGACATCATCGAGGCCGGCTTCCCGATCGCCTCGCCGGGCGACTTCGAGGCCGTGCAGGCGATCGCACGTGCGGATCTCGGTCCCACCCGCCCGCCCGTGATCGCCGGCCTGGCGCGCATCCACGTCGGCGACGTCGATGCAGCCTGGAACGCCGTGCGCGATGCGGAGCGACCTCGCATCCACACGTTCGTCTCCACCTCCGACATCCACATCGAGCACCAGATGCGCTCCACGCGCGCGGACGTGCTGGGGCTCACGCGCGCCGGTGTCGCGCACGCCCGCTCCTACGTCGAGGACGTCGAGTTCTCGCCGATGGACGCGACCCGCGCCGACGTCGCCTTCACGGCCGAGGTCTGCCAGATCGCGATCGACGAGGGCGCCACCACGATCAACATCCCCGACACGGTCGGCTACACGATGCCGCACGAGTTCACGGCCTGGCTGGAGCAGCTCTACGAGCTGGCGCCGGGCATGCGGGACGTCGTGCTGTCGGTCCACTGCCACGACGACCTCGGTCTGGCGGTCGCGAACTCGTTCGCGGGCGTGCTGGCCGGCGCGCGGCAGGTCGAGTGCGCGATCAACGGCATCGGCGAGCGCGCCGGCAACGCCGCGCTGGAGGAGATCGTGATGCTGCTGCGCACGCGCACGGCCGACGTCGGGCTGGACACGGGCATCGTCACGCAGGAGCTGGCGCGCACGAGCCGCCTGGTCTCGCGCCTGACGGGCTACGCGGTGCAGCCGAACAAGGCGATCGTCGGGCGCAACGCGTTCGCGCACGAGTCCGGCATCCACCAGGACGGCGTGCTGAAGGAGCGCACGACGTTCGAGATCATGGACGCCACGACCGTCGGGCTGGACGCGAACTCGATCGTGCTCGGCAAGCACTCCGGTCGCCATGCGCTGCGCGAGGCGCTGGCCGAGCTGGGGATCCAGGTCGAGGGCCAGGTGCTGAACGCGGCCTTCAAGCGCTTCAAGGAGCTGGCGGACAAGAAGAAGCAGGTCACCGCGATGGACCTCGAGGCGCTGGTCACCGACGAGCTGCGCGAGGAGGTTCCCTCCTACGCGCTCGAGTGGTTCGACGTCGAGGCCTCCTCGCGGCGCCCGCCGCACGCGACCGTCGGCGTCAAGCTGCCGGACGGCAGCGAGGCGACCGGGTCGTTCACCGGCGACGGCCCGATCGACGCGGTCTTCCACGCGATCAACGCGGCGACCGGGCAGGACGCGAAGCTGCGCGAGTTCCGCGTGGACGCCGTCACGGGCGGGCAGGACGCGCTCGGCGAGACGTCGGTCGTGCTCGAGCTGGGCGGCGTCACCGGCGCCGGCCAGGGCGTCTCGACGGACATCATCGAGGCGGCCGCGCGCGCCTACGTGCGCGCGCTCTCGAACGCCGCGCGGCGGCGATCGATCGCCGATCAGGCCGCGGACCTGACGGCGGAAGCGGCGCAGGCCTCGCGCATCTCCACGCCGTAAGATGCGCGCGATGAACGCGCGCCTCCGCATCGCCACGGGCATCGTCGCCGCGCTCGCACTGAGCGCGGCGACCGCCCTCGCCGCACCGGTCTCGACCGCTCCGCCCAAGATCGAGGGCGACGCCAGCTTCTCCAAGACGATCCGCTGCGATCCGGGCAGCTGGAGCGGCAGCCCGACGTCGCTCGCCTACGCGTGGCTCGTCGGCGGCGCGCCGCACGGCAGCGGGCCGACGTTCAAGCTCGACCAGGCCTTCTACATGGGCGGCTACGACATCAGCTGCCAGGTGACGGCGACGGACGCCGGCGGCGCCTCCGTCTCGGCGACGTCGGCGCCGGTGCGCCCGGCACTCGGCCAGACGAAGCTGACGATCACGAAGGTCACGGCCGCCTCGGGCGGGCGCGTCACCTTCAAGGGCAAGCTCACGCCGCTCGCCGTCGCCAAGCAGTTCGGCGGCGGCTCGATCGTCCTGCACCGCAAGGCACCGTCGAAGCAGTTCGGCCCGAAGGCGGTCTACCAGCTCGGCTCTGGGACGCTCGGCCGCAAGGGCACGTTCACCGTCAAGGGCGTCGACAAGGCCGGCAAGCGCTCCATCACCGTCGACTTCTACCCGGGCAACGGCGGCTTCGGGCTGTGGGCGCCGGCCGCGGCGACGCGGACGGTGACGATCCTTCGGTAGCGCTCGGCTCGGTGCGCGGCTGGCGCTGCATCGCGCTTGCCGAACGGCGGCATCGAGGGGAGGGGTCCGGGCGCCACGTCGCTCCTTCGCGACGAATCGAGCGGCCGCCGTGCGTGCTCGCGAGCTCGATGGACAGTTGTACCCGCTGAGCGCGTACAACTGTCCAAACCAGGATCCGGTGCACACGGTGTGTGGGATCGCCGGCCGCGGCCGCGCGACCGCACCGCTCACTCTCTTCCCCAGCAGCAGTTCGCTACGCAGCGCCACGCGCCAACGAGCGCCCCTGCCGCTCCCCGAGCGCCCGCACGTGCTCGCCGTCGGCCGCAGGCGCCGGCGCCACCACCGTCAAGCCCGCCCCGCGCCCACGCAGCACCAACGTCTCGACCCCCAGCGCGGCCCGCGTCGCCGCCCGCAGCGCCGGGTGGCGGACACGCGCGCCGAGCTGAGCGGCGGTGGGGGCGAGGCACAGCACGCGCGTCTCGCGCAGCGCCGGCGCGGCGTCGAGGTTCGTCGGGCTCCAGACCCCGCCGTCCACGTACAAGCGCCCGCCGATCTCCACCGGCCGATGCGCCCACGGCGCGCTGCAGGACGCCTGCACCGCGTCGGCGACGCTCGCGGCCGGCGCACCGGGCGTGCCGAAGACGACGCGGCGACCCGAGTCGCGCTCGACGCAGACGATTCGCAGACGTCCGTCGAACACGAGCCCCTGCGCGGCGATGCGCGCTCCCAGCGCGTCGAGCGTCGCCTGCGGCTCCTCCATCCGTGCGAGCGCCGCGGCGCGCACGCGCGAGCTGATCGGTCGCGTGGCGCTCAGCGCGAGCGGTGCGAGCGGGGCCGCAGCGCTCGCGAGCGTCGGGCGCGCGCGAGCGAGCGCGTGCAGGACCGTGCTGGCGCGGGAGCCGGCGGGCTCCTCGTCCGGCGGTGCCGGAGCTGCGTTCGCAGCCGTTCCGGCGGCCCGTGGCTCCACGCCCGCGAGCAGGTCGGCCGCCAGCATCGCGCCCGCGGAGGTGCCGACGAGCTGCTCGCAGGCGGCGAAGACGATCCCCGTCTCGGCGGCGATGCCGGCCAGCACGCCGGCCATCCAGGCGGCGCCGAGCGTGCCGCCAGCGCCGAGCACGAGGATGTCGGGACGCTCCATCAGACGGCATCCTAACGCCTGTACGTGATAACGTACGCTCGTACATGGTTCATGTCGACGCGACCTCCGTCGCCGCCCTCGGCGGCCGCGTGCGCGCGCTGCGCGAGGCGATGGGGCTCTCGCTGCGCGACCTCGCCGAGCGCTCCGGCGTGAGCGCGCCGATGCTCTCGCAGGTCGAGCGCGGCGAGACCAGCCCGACGCTGCAGGTCGCCACGCGCATCGCCGCGGGGCTGGAGCTGCGCCTCTCCCAGCTGCTGCGCCTCGACGAGGACGGCGCCGTCACGATCGTGCGCGCGCAGGACCGCCGCCAGGGGCCGACGCGACCCGCCGGCGCGCGCGGCCACCGCTACGAGGTGCTGACCGCGCCGCTGCCCGGCCAGCGCGCCGAGCTCTCGCGCCACGTGCTCGCGCCCGGCGCCGCGACCGGCGGCCCCGGCGACCCGCCGATCCACGAGCCCGGCAGCCGCGAGACGGCGCTGGTCGAGGCCGGCCGCGTCGTGCTGCACTGCGACGGCGCCGCGCACGAGCTGGCCGTCGGCGACTGCGTGACGTTCGACGCCGACCTGCCCCATCACTTCGAGAACCCCGGCCCCGACGAGGCGACCTTCCTGGGGATCGTCTCCGCGGGCCTGCGACGCAGCTAAGGAGCGGATGCCGATGCCCAGCACACTGTTCGACAAGCTCTGGGCCGCCCACGAGGTGGCGCCGGGCCTGATCTACGTCGACCTCCACCTCGTCCACGAGGTCACCAGCCCGCAGGCGTTCGACGGGCTGCGGCTGGCCGGGCGCAGCGTGCGCCGGCCCGATCGCACGCTCGCGACGGCCGATCACAACACGCCCACGGACGGCACGCCCGTCGCCGCGCGCATCAAGGACGAGCTGAGCCGCGTGCAGGTGCAGACGCTCGAGCGCAACTGCGAGGAGTTCGGCGTGCCGATCTACTCGCTCGGCTCGCAGCGCCAAGGGATCGTCCACGTGATCGGGCCGGAGCTGGGCGTCACCCAGCCCGGCATGACGATCGTCTGCGGCGACTCGCACACCGCCACGCACGGCGCCTTCGGCGCGCTCGCCTTCGGGATCGGCACGAGCGAGGTCGAGCACGTGCTGGCGACGCAGTGCCTGGTCCAGCACAAGCCCAAGGCGATGCGGATCCGCTACGAGGGCGAGCTGGGCTTCGGCGTCACCGCCAAGGACCTGATCCTCGCCACGATCGGCCAGATCACCGTCGCGGGCGCGACCGGGCACGTGGTCGAGTTCGTCGGCCCGGCGATCGAGGCCCTCTCGATGGAGGGCCGCATGACGGTCTGCAACATGACGATCGAGGGCGGCGGGCGCGCAGGCATGATCGCGCCCGACGAGACGACCTTCGCCTACGTCGAGGGCCGCCCGGCCGCGCCGCAGGGCGCGGACTTCGAGCGCGCCGTCGAGCACTGGCGCACGCTGCGCACGGACGCGGGCGCGAGCTTCGACACCGACGTCGTCGTCGACGCCGCCGCGCTCGCGCCGCAGGTCACGTGGGGCACGACGCCCGACATGGTCGCCAGCGTCACCGACGCCGTCCCGACGCCGCAGTCCGACGGCGACGAGCGCGCGCTGCACTACATGGGCCTGGAGGCCGGCACGCCGATCGCCGAGATCGCGCTCGACCGCGTCTTCATCGGCTCCTGCACCAATTCGCGCATCGGCGACCTGCGCGCCGCGGCCGAGGTCGTCAAGGGCCGCAAGGTCGCCGGCAGCGTCAACGCGATGGTCGTGCCGGGCTCCCAGCAGGTGAAGGCGCAGGCCGAGCGCGAGGGCCTCGACGAGGTCTTCAGGGCCGCCGGCTTCGACTGGCGCGTCGCCGGCTGCTCGATGTGCCTCGGCATGAACCCCGACACGCTCGCGCCCGGCGAGCGCTGCGCCTCGACCTCGAACCGCAACTTCGAGGGCCGCCAGGGGCGCGGCGGGCGCACCCATCTCGTGTCCCCGCAGATGGCCGCCGCGGCCGCCATCGAGGGGCGCTTCGTCGACATCCGGAACTGGAGCTGATCATGGAGGCCATCAAGACGATCACGGGCGCCGTCTCCGTGCTCGACCGCGACGACGTCGACACCGACCAGATCATGCCCAAGCAGTTCCTCAAGCGCGTCGAGCGCTCGGGCTTCGGCGAGTTCCTGTTCTTCGACTGGGCCAAGGAGGACGGCTGGGACCTGCCGGCCAACCCGATCCTCGTCACCGGCAGGAACTTCGGCTGCGGGTCCTCGCGCGAGCACGCGCCCTGGGGCCTGCAGGACTACGGCTTCAGGGCTGTCCTCGCGCCGAGCTTCGCCGACATCTTCTTCGGCAACTGCACGAAGATCGGCCTGCTGCCGGTCGTGCTGGACGAGGCCGCCTGCAAGGCCGTCGCGGCCGCCGGCGAGGCCGAGGTCGACCTCGCCGCGCTCGAGGTCCGCGCCGACGGACGGGCGTATTCGTTCGAGCTGGACGAGGAGATCCGCCACCGCCTGTTGAACGGACTCGACGACATCGCGCTCACCCTGCAGCAGGACGCCGCGATCGCCGCCTACGAGGGCGAGCGCGCGCGCACCGGACCGGTCACCACCTCTCTCTAAGAAAGCCTCCGCACATGACGAAGACCATCGCGCTGCTCCCCGGCGACGGGATCGGCCCCGAGATCACCGCGCCCACGGTCGAGTTGCTCAACAGACTCGGCGACTTCGCGTTCGAGGAGCACCTGTTCGGCGGCTGCGCGATCGACGCGCACGGCGTCGCGCTGACCGACGAGGTGCTCGCCGCCTGCCAGCGGGCCGACGCGGTGCTGCTGGCGGCCGTCGGCGGCCCGAAGTGGGACACCACCGATCCGAGCAAGCCGCGTCCGGAGCAGGGCCTGCTGGGGATCCGCAAGGGCCTCGGCCTGTTCGCGAACCTGCGCCCGGTGCGGCCGCTGCCGGCGCTGTACGACGCGAGCCCGCTCAAGCGCGAGATCATCGAGGGCACCGACCTGCTCGTCGTGCGCGAGCTGACCGGCGGGCTGTACTTCGGCGACCGCGGTCGCGAGGGCGACACCGCGCACGACACGTGCGTCTACAGCGTCGCCGAGATCGAGCGGATCGCGCGCACGGCGTTCGAGGCCGCCAAGAGCCGCGTCACGAGCGTCGACAAGGCGAACATCCTCGAGACCTCGCGGCTGTGGCGCGAGGTCGTCAAGCGCATCCAGGCGGAGGAGTTCCCGCACGTCGAGGTCGAGCACGTCCTCGTCGACAACGCCGCGATGCAGCTGATCGCCAATCCGCGCCACTTCGAGGTGATCCTCACCGAGAACATGTTCGGCGACATCCTCAGCGACGAGGCCGCGATGCTGACCGGCTCGATCGGGATGCTGCCGAGCGCCTCATTGGGTGGGGACGGACCGAGCCTGTTCGAGCCGATCCACGGCTCCGCTCCGGACATCGCCGGCCGCGGCGTCGCGAACCCGCTCGCGATGTTCCTCTCGGCCGCGATGATGCTGCGCCACGGGTTCGCGATGGAGGCCGAGGCGGCAGCGATAGAATCGGCAGTCGATCGTGCGCTCGCCGCGGGCCTGCGCACGGCCGACCTGGGCGGTTCGGCCTCCACGGACGAGGCCGCCCGGGCCGTGCTGAACCACCTCTAAGGAGTCGTCGTGGACCAAGCGGATCTCATCTGGATGAACGGAGAGCTCGTCGCCTGGGAGGACGCGAAGGTCCACGTACTCACGCACGCCCTGCACTACGGCACGGGCGTGTTCGAGGGCATGCGGGCCTACGAGACCGCGCGCGGCACCGCGGTCTTCCGCCACCGCGAGCACCTCGACCGGCTCTACAAGTCGGCCGAGCTCTACTACATGCCGATCCCGTACACGCTCGAGGAGCTGCGCAGCGCCGTCCACGACGTCGTCGCGCAGAACGGGCTGCCGTCCTGCTACATCCGCCCGATCGCCTTCCGCGGCGCGGGCGTGATGGGCATCAACCCGCTCGACGCGCCCGTCGACGTGGTGATCGCGGCCTGGCCGTGGGGCGCCTACCTCGGCGACGACGCGAAGGTCCACGGCGTGCGCGCGAAGGTCTCCAGCTGGCGGCGGATCGGCTCCGACTCGCTGATCCCGCACGCGAAGGCCTCCGGCCAGTACCTCAACAGCGTGCTCGCGAAGATCGAGAGCGTGAAGGCCGGCTACGAGGAGGGGATCCTGCTCGACCAGCACGGCTTCGTCTCCGAGGGCACGGGCGAGAACATCTACGTCGTGCGCGACGGCGTGATCCTGACGCCGCCGCAGACGGCCGGCATCCTCGACGGCATCAACCGCAAGTCGGTCATCCAGATCGCCAAGGACGAGGGCTTCGAGCTGGTCGAGCGCAATCTCGCGCGGGCCGAGTTGTACCTCGCCGACGAGGTCTTCATGACCGGCACGGCGGCCGAGCTGACGCCGATCCGCGAGGTCGACGACCACGTGATCGGCGACGGTGCGCGCGGGCCGGTCACGACACGCCTGCAGACGGTCTTCGAGGACGCGCTCTACGGGCGCGATTCGCGCTACACGGCGTGGAACGACGTCGTCGCCGTCGCCAGCCCGAAGGCCACGGCGTAGACCATGTCCGCACGTTCGTTCGGTGGGCGAATTATCGGGGCGGCCGGCTCGCGCTGACGCGCGCCCGGCTGCTGCCCGCATTCGCCCACCCGAACGAGAAGGACCGAACATGACCGCCATCCAGCTCTTCGACACGACCCTCCGCGACGGCATGCAGGGCGAGGGGATGTCGCTCTCGGCCGAGGAGAAGCTGCGCGTCGCGCACCGCCTCGACGAGCTCGGCATCCCCCTGATCGAGGCCGGCTTCCCGACCTCGAACCCGAAGGAGCTCGAGCTGTTCGCGCTGCTCGAGCGCGAGCACTTCCTGACCGCCGAGATCGTCGCCTTCGGGATGACCCGCCGCGGCGGCGTGCGCGCGGAGCAGGACCCGGTGCTGCGCGTGCTCGCCGACTGCTTCGCGCCGGTCGTGACGATCGTCGGCAAGACCTGGGGCCTGCACGTCGAGAAGGTGCTGCGCGTCGAGCGCGACGAGAACGTGCGGATGATCGAGGAGTCCGTCGCGTTCCTGCTCGCGCAGGGCAAGCGCGTCGTCTACGACGCCGAGCACTGCTTCGACGGCTGGCGCGACGACCCCGAGTACGCGCGCCGCTGCCTGCTGGCGGCGGCCGAGGCAGGCGCCGAGACGGTCGTCCTGTGCGACACCAACGGCGGCTCGCTGCCGGGGCAGATCGAGGAGGCCACGCGCGACATGGCGGCTGCGCTGGCGCCGAGCGGCGCGCGCGTGGGGATCCACTGCCACGACGACGTCGGCTGCGGCGTCGCCAACACGCTCGCGGGCGTGGCGGCCGGCGCGACCCACGTGCAGGGGACGATGAACGGCTACGGCGAGCGCTGCGGCAACGCCAACCTCACGACGATCGTCCCCAACCTGCAGCTCAAGCTCGGCTACGACTGCCTGCCGCCCGACCGGCTCGTGACGCTGACCGAGACCGCGCACTACCTCGACGAGCTGCTCAACCGCACGCCGAACGCCGACCAGCCCTACGTCGGGCGCAACGCGTTCGCGCACGGCGGCGGCATGCACGCCGACGGCGTGCTGAAGGAGGCCTCGAGCTTCGAGCACCTCGATCCCGCGCTCGTCGGCAACCGCCGCGAGATGCTGATCTCCGAGCTGGCGGGCAAGGGCACCGTGCTCGCGCGCGCCGAGGCCGCCGGCGTCGCGCTCGACGAGCAGGCGGCGCGGCGCGTGATCGAGCGCGTCAAGGCGCTGGAGCACGGCGGCTACGCCTACGAGGCGGCCGACGGCTCGTTCGAGCTGCTGCTGCGCAAGGAGTCGGGCGAGTACGAGCCGCTGTTTCAGCTCGAGTCCTGGCGCGTGATCGTCGAGAAGCGCGCCGACGGCAAGGTCGAGACGGAGGCCACGATCAAGATCTGGGCAGGCGGCGAGCGCTACGTGCGCACGGGGGAGGGCAACGGTCCCGTCCACGCGCTCGACAACGCGCTGCGCTCGGCGATCGGCGAGAGCCACCCCGAGCTCAAGGACACCGGGCTCGTGAACTTCAAGGTCCGCATCCTCGACGAGACGAAGGGCACCGAGGCGGTCACGCGCGTGCTGCTCGACGCCTCCGACGGCCACGACACGTGGGGCTCGATCGGCGTCTCGGAGAACGTGATCGCGGCCTCCTGGGACGCGCTCGTCGACTCGCTGGAGTACGCGATCCAGCCGGGACGCGTGCGCTCGGCGCCGGCATGACGATCGCCACCGACGTGATCCCGCTCGCCCAGCCGGTCATCGGGCCGCGCGAGGAGGAGCTGGTGCTGGAGGTACTGCGCTCCGGCCAGCTCTCGCTCGGGCCGCGCGTGCCGGCCTTCGAGCAGGCGTTCGCGGCGCGCCTCGGCGTGCCGCACGCGAGCGCGGTGTCGAGCGGGACCGCCGGCCTGCACCTCGCGCTGCGCGCCGTCGGCGTGCAGGACGGCGACGAGGTCGTGACGAGCCCGTTCTCGTTCGTCGCCTCCGCCAACGCGCCGCTCTACGAGCGCGCGCGGCCGGTCTTCGCCGACATCGACCCGCTCACGCTGTGCCTCGACCCGGACGCGGCCGCGGCCGCGATCACCGAGCGCACGCGCGCGCTGCTGCCGGTGCACATCTTCGGCTGGCCGGCGGACCTGCCGGCGTTCGAGCGGCTCGGGCTGCCGATCGTCGAGGACGCCTGCGAGGCGCTCGGCGCGCACCACCCCGACGGCGTGCCGGTCGGCGGGCGCGGGCATGCGGCCGTCTTCGGCTTCTACGCCAACAAGCAGCTCACGACCGGCGAGGGCGGCCTCGTCGCGCTCGGCGACGCGGGCATGAAGCAGCAGATCGACTCCGAGCGCAACCAGGGCCGCGCGCCCGACATGGGCTGGCTCGACCACGACCGCCTCGGCTTCAACTACCGCCTCTCCGACGTCGCCTGCGCGCTCGGGCTCGCGCAGCTGGAGCGGCTCGACGCGCTGCTCGCCGACCGCGCGCGCGTGGCCGGCTGGTACCGCGAGGCGCTCGCCGGAATCGACGACCTGACGCTGCCGTGCCCCGACGCCGGCGGCGCCGTGCGCGGCTGGTTCGTCTTCGTCGTGCAGCTGCCGCACGGCGTCGACCGCGACGAGACGGTGCGTGCGCTGGCCGCGCGTGGGGTGCAGAGCAAGCCCTACCTGCCGGCGATCCACCTGATGAGCTTCTACCGCGAGCGCTTCGGCCATCGCGAGGGCGAGTTCCCCGTCTGCGAGGACGTCGCCGCCCGTTCGCTCGCGCTGCCGTTCTTCCCCGCGATGCGCGAGGACCAGGTCGCGCGCGTCGCGCAGGAGCTGCGCAGCCTGCTCGCCCCCTAGACTGCGGCCCTCGATGTCCCGCTTCAGCGAGCCGCAGCACCCCGTCTTTCAGCAGCTCAACGCGTCGATCTCCTTCGACCGCCGACTCGCGCCGCAGGACACCGCGCTCTCTCGCGCGCACGCGCGCATGCTCGCCGCCAAGGGGATCATCGGCGACGACGACCGCGACGCGCTGCTCGCCGCGCTCGACGCGGTCGAGCGGGAGCTGGCCGACGGCTCGTTCCCGTTGCAGCCCGGCGACGAGGACGTCCACATGGCGATCGAGCGGCGCATCACCGAGCTGGCCGGTCCGGTCGGCGGCAAGCTGCACACCGCGCGCTCGCGCAACGACCAGGTCGCGACGGACATGGCGCTCTTCACGCGCGCGTGCGCCGAGCACGCCCGCAGCGCGATCGAGGCGCTGATGCGCGCCCTGATCGGCGCCGCGGAGCGCCACCTCGACTGGCGCATGCCCGGCTACACGCACCTGCAGCGCGCCCAACCGGTCTACCTCAGCCACCACCTGCTCGCGTATGTGTGGATGCTCGCGCGCGACCGCGAGCGCTTCGCCGCCGTCGCCGCCGCGACGAGCAGGCTGCCGCTCGGCGCGGGCGCGCTCGCGGGCGTGAACTTCGACACGGACCGCGGCAGCGTCGCCGCAGAGCTGGGCTTCGCGGGCGTCGCCGAGAACTCGATCGACGCCGTCTCCAACCGCGACTTCGTGCTCGACTACCTGGCCGCCGCCGCCACCTGCGCGACCCATCTCTCGCGCCTCGGCGGCGAGATCGTGCTGTGGTCCAGCTCCGAGTTCGGCTTCGCCGAGGTCTCCGACGCGTGGGCGTCGGGCTCCTCGATCATGCCGCAGAAGAAGAACCCCGACGCGGCCGAGCTGCTGCGCGCGAAGGCGCCGCGGATCGCCGGCCACCTCGTCGCGCTGCACGGCGTGATGCACGCGCTGCCGCTCACGTACAACAAGGATCTGCAGGAGGACAAGGAGCACCTGTTCGACGCGGTCGACACGCTCGAGCTGTGCCTCGCGGCCGCGACCGGGATGATCGAGGGGATTGCGTTCGACCGCGAACGGATGGCCGCCGCCGCCAGCGACGAGTTCCCCGCCGCGACCGACGTCGCCGACCTGCTCGTGCGCCGCGGGCTGCCGTTCCGTGAGTGCCATGGAGTCGTCGCCGGGCTCGTCAAGCGCGCCGTCGACAGCGGCCGCACGCTCTCGGAGCTGACGCGCGAGGAGCTCGCCGAGCACTCCGAGCTGCTGGACGACGAGTACTACGAGGTGCTGCGCGGCGAGACCTGGCTGGAGTCGAAGGACTCCGAGGGCGGGACGTCCCTGCGCCGCGTGCGCGAGCAGCTCGCGCAGGCCCACGCGCTGCTGGCGTGAACGCCGGCTTCTACGACCGTCCCGTCGTGGAGGTCGCGCAGCAGCTGATCGGCTGCGTCGTGGCGCACGCCGGCGCCAGCGGCGTGATCGTCGAGACGGAGGCCTATCACGACTCCGAGCCGGCCTGCCACGCCTACGTCGGGCTGACGCGCCGCACGGAGATCCTCTTCGGCCCGCCCGGCCGCGCCTACGTCTATCGCTCCTACGGGATCCACGCGCTGCTGAACGCCGTCTGCGAGCCAGCGGGCGTCGGCGCCGCGGTGCTGATCCGCGCGCTGGAGCCCCTCGACGGCATCCCCCTGATGCGCGAGCGCCGCGGCGTCGAGCGCCTCGACCAGCTGTGCTCCGGACCCGGCAAGCTGTCGCAGGCGCTCGGCATCGAGCTGAGCGAGAACGGCGCCGACCTGGCGGTCGGGCCGCTGCGGATCCTGCCGCCGCCCGACGGCTGGGTCGCGCCGCCGCTCGTCGCCGGCCCGCGCATCGGCATCACGAAGGCGGCGGAGCTGCCCTGGCGCTTCAGCGCGCGCGGCAACCCGCACGTCTCGCGCCCACGCCCGGCCGCCTAGCCGGCTGGCGGCGTCGCGCCGCCGGGGGTGGCGCCGCCGCTCGGCGTCGTGCCGGTGCCGCCGCCGCCCGCGGGCGTGGTGGTCGTCCCGCCACCGCCACCGGCGTCGCCCGTCGTGCCACCGCCGGCGCCGCCCCCGGTCGTCCCCGTCTGGTCGGCCGGCGTCGTGTCGGTCGGGGCGACCGCGCCGCCGTCCGTCGTCGTCGTGCCACTCGGCGCGCTTTCCACGGCGCCGCTCGGCGTCGTCGTCGTGACGGTGCTCGGGTCCTGCCCGGCCTTGACCGCGGCCGCGACGGCCGCGCGCTGGTCCAGCAGCGCGTCCGCGGCGACCATGAAGTTGTGCCAGATCAGCGCGGGGTAGGTGCCGCCCGCGACCGGCTGGCCTCCGAACTGCGTCAGCATCGGGATCAGCTTGTCCGGGTAGCCGACCCACACGGCGACCGTGAAGTGCTCGTTCCAGCCGACGAACCAGGCGTCGCCGTAGTTCGACGTCGTGCCCGTCTTGCCGGCGGCGAAGCCCGGCAGCGCGGCCGCCTTGCCGGTGCCGTAGGAGACGACCGTGCGGAGGATCTGCGTCACCTCGTCGGCGACCCCGGCTGGGATCACCTGCTTGGTCTTGAGCGAGGTGCGGTTGTCCTTGACGATCTTGCCGTCGCGGTCACGCACGAGGTGGATCCCGATCGGACCCTTGTCGGGCGCGCCGAGCTTCGGGTTCCAGATGCGCCTGCCGCCGGTCGCGAAGGTCTCGTAGGCGTGCGCCATGTCCAGCGGCGTGACGCCGTCGCGCAGGCCGCCGAGGATCATCGCGTAGTTGGTCGAGATCGGCGTGCGGATCCCCATCCGCCGCGCGACGCGCGCGATCTTCTGCGTGCCGACCTTGATGCCGACCTCGGCGAAGACGGAGTTGTCGGAGACCGTCGTCGCGCCGGCGAGCGTGTTCGAGCCGGAGTAGGCGTCGCCGTAGTTCTTGACGACGAAGTACTCCTTCTTATGCGTGCCGGGGACCGGGAACTCCTTCTCGTGCGAGGCCCACACGGACGACGGGGAGATCCCGGACTCCAGCGCGCTCGTCAGCACGAACGGCTTGAACGTCGAGCCGGGCTGGCGCTGACCCTGCGTCGCGAGGTTGAACGGCGTCGAGGTGTAGTCGGTGCCGCCGACCATCGCGCGCACCTCGCCGGTCCTGTTGTCGATCGCCACGAGCGAGGCGGAGGGGAGACCCACACCGGCGGGGAGCAGCTGCGAGATCGCGCCTTCGGCCGCCTGCTGCATGTCGAGGTCGAGCGTCGTGACGATCTGCAGGCCGCCGCTGAACGCCTTGAACGGGCCGAGGTGGTCGACGACCTGCTGGCGCACCCAGCTCGTGAAGTAGGGCGACTCGCTCTTCTCCTGCGGCGGCGTGATGTCGGCCTGCGTCGGGATCGGCTCGATCCTGTCGTCGGCGTACTCGCTCGGCGTGATGTAGCCCTGGTCGCGCATGTCGCGCAGCACGAGGTCGCGGCGGCGCTTGGCCGCCTCCGGGTGCACGAGCGGGTCGTAGCCCGTCGGCGACTGGATGATCCCGCCGAGGAAGGCCGCCTCGGCCGTGCTCAGCTGCGAGGCGCACATGTTCGCGCGCGTCGAGCCGCAGCCGCCCGCGCTGCCCCAGCCGTGGCGCTTGCCGAAGTACACGCGCGCGGCCGACTCGATCCCGTAGGCGCCGTTGCCGAAGTAGATCGCGTTCAGGTACTCGGTGAGGATCTTCTCCTTCGACCACTTGCGCGTGAGGTGGTAGGCGAGCGCGGCCTCGCGCAGCTTCTGGAAGACGGTGCGGTCGCCCTGCGCTTCGAGTGCGATCTTCACGAACTGCTGCGTGATCGTCGAGGCGCCCTGCACCTTCTGGCCGCTGGCGACGTCGGCCCACAGCGCCCGGCCGATGCCCTTGAGGTCGTAGCCGGAGTTCGTGTAGAAGCGCTTGTCCTCGACCGAGATCACGGCGTGCTTCATCGCCGCCGCGATCTCGTAGGGCCCGACCAGCACGACGTTCTGGTTGTTCGTGAGGATCCCGAGGCGGCGCCCGCGGTAGTCGAGCAGGATCGAGTTGTCCTTGCCGCTGCGGTACTGCTCGTGGTTCTCCAGCTGCGGCAGGTCGGACGCGACCGCCATCATCATCCCGAAGACGGTCGAGACGACGGCCAGCAGCGAGAGGCCCAGCAGGATCGAGAGCACGCGCAGCTTCTTGATGCGCGGCTTGCCCGGGCGGCGGCGCGGCCGGCGGAAGGGCAGCAGCCTTGCGCGCGGGCGGGTCAGCGTCGGGATGTGGCCGTCGTCGCTCATGCGTGGCGCGTGGGGCGCTGCCGGAGAGGGCTCCGGCGTGTGGTGGACCGCAGCGGCAGGGGCCTCACCGGGAGGCGGCAGTCTAGCATTCGCCTCCATGGCTCCCGAGCACGCGACCCCTGCGGCTGCCGCCGCCTGGCTGGCCCGCAACGCGGTCGACTGCCTGCCGGCCGGGGGGCTCGAGCGCAAGCTGGCGCAGGCGGCGAAGGAGCAGCGCCCGCTGCGCGTCAAGCTCGGCATCGACCCGACCGCGCCCGACATCCACCTCGGCTTCACGGTCGTGCTCGGCAAGCTGCGCGAGTTCCAGGACCTCGGCCACACGGTCGTGCTGATCGTCGGCGACTACACCGCACGCGTGGGCGACCCCAGCGGGCGCTCCTCGACGCGTCCGCTGCTGACCGGCGAGCAGATCGACGCGAACGCCGCGACCTTCCAGCAGCAGGCGCTGAAGGTGCTCGACGCCGAGCGCCTGGAGGTGCGCCGCAACGGCGAGTGGCTCGACATGTCGATGGAGGAACTGTTCCGGCTCGTGCGGACCGCCACCGCGGCGCAGATCCTCGAGCGCGACGACTTCGCCAAGCGGATGGCCGCGAACGCGCCGATCTCGCTGCTGGAGCTGCTGTACCCGCTGCTGCAGGGCTACGACTCGGTCGCGGTCCGCGCCGACGTCGAGCTGGGCGGGACGGACCAGAAGTTCAACCTGCTGCTCGGGCGCGACGTGCAGACCGCCTACGGCCAGCAGGAGCAGG
Organism: uncultured Actinomycetes bacterium; assembly: GCA_963746145.1. Classification (GTDB taxonomy): domain Bacteria; phylum Actinomycetota; class Thermoleophilia; order Solirubrobacterales; family Solirubrobacteraceae; genus Conexibacter. The sequence goes on along the minus strand of CAVVAC010000003.1, from coordinate 1,941,099 downwards.
TCGTGCTGACGATGCCGATCCTGCCCGGCATCGACGGCGAGCGCAAGATGTCGAAGTCCTACGGCAACTACATCGGCGTGACGGAGTCGCCGCAGGAGATCTACGGCAAGACGCTGCGCCTGCCCGATCCGGCGCTCGCGACCTGGTACGAGCTGCTGCTCGGCGAGCCGCTGCCGGAGGGCGCCGCGGCGCGCGACGCCAAGCGCGCGCTCGCACGCGCGCTCGTGACGCGCTTCCACGACACGGCGGCCGCGGAGGCGGCGGAGGCGGCCTTCGACCGCGTCCATCGCGACCACCGCCCGCCGGATGAGCTGCCCGACGCGCTGCTGCCCGTCGACGGCGAGGGGCTCGTGCACCTGCCGGCGCTGCTCGTCTCGGCCTTTGGCGGCTCGACCTCCGAGGCCCGCCGCGCGCTCGCGCAGGGCGGCGTCAAGCTCGACGGCGAGCCGCTGGCGCCCGCGCCGCTCGACCGCGCCGCCGACGAGCTGGACGGGCGCGTGCTGCAACTCGGCAAGCGGCGCTTCGCGCGGCTGACGCGGAGCTGAGCCCCGCCGTGACGCTGCACGGTGGGATGCTGCGCCTGCGCACCGCCGGCGACGGCGAGGTCGTCGACATCACCGAGGGCGTGAGCCGCGTCGTGCGCACGAGCGCCGTGCAGCAGGGCGTCGCGAGCGTGTTCGCGCGCGGCTCGACGGTCGCGGTGACGACGATGGAGTACGAGCCGGGCGGCGTCGCGGACCTGGCCGCGCTGTTGGAGCGCCTGATCCCGGCCGCCGGCGACTACGAGCACAACCGCCGCAACGCCGACACGAACGCGCACGCCCACCTGCGCGCCGCGCTGATTGGGCCGTCCGAGAGCGTGCCGGTGCTCGGCGGCGAGCTGCTGCTCGGCACGTGGCAGCAGCTCGTGCTGATCGACTTCGACGACCGCCCGCGCGAGCGCGAGGTGGTCGTGCACGTGCTCTCGTAAGGGGGCGAACGTGGCGCGTGGGCAGGAGCTTCCCCCGCATCCGGCCGAGCGCTATACTCCCGGACCGGACACGAGAGCCGCGTGCTCTCGCGTGTTACTGCGGAGGAATCCCCTCCAAAGAGGCACGGCGGTCTTTGAAAACTCAACAGCATGTGCACCGATCGGCCGGAATCATCCGGCCATCGTGTGCGTCCAGGTTTCGAAAAGCGGCCGCCCACCGCGCCAGCGCGGGTGGGAGAACGGTCGCGCCAGAATTGACCCTGTCCGGCGCCGAGCAGCCCCTTCGTGTACGTGGGCAGCTCGCAGTAGGCGTCGCGACACTCTTCGTAGAAGTGCACATTTGTAGTTCTTCACGGAGAGTTTGATCCTGGCTCAGGACGAACGCTGGCGGCGTGCTTAACACATGCAAGTGGAGCGACGAACCAGAGCTTGCTCTGGGGCAAAGCCGCGAACGGGTGAGTAACACGTGGGTAACCTGCCCTGATGATTGGGACAACCCGGGGAAACTCGGGCTAATACCAAATGTGCTTTCCGGCTCTAAGGCCGGTTCGGAAAGGTAGCTTCGGCTTCCGCATCAGGATGGGCCCGCGGCCCATTAGCTTGTTGGTGGGGTAACGGCCTACCAAGGCTTCGATGGGTAGCTGGTCTGAGAGGACGATCAGCCACACTGGGACTGAGACACGGCCCAGACTCCTACGGGAGGCAGCAGTGGGGAATCTTGCGCAATGCGCGAAAGCGTGACGCAGCAACGCCGCGTGGGGGAAGACGGCCTTCGGGTTGTAAACCCCTTTCAGTTGGGACGAAGCTTCGGCCGTTAATAGCGGTTCGGAGTGACGGTACCTTCAGAAGAAGCCCCGGCTAACTACGTGCCAGCAGCCGCGGTAATACGTAGGGGGCAAGCGTTGTCCGGAATTATTGGGCGTAAAGCGCGTGTAGGCGGCTCGATAAGTCTGCTGTGAAAGTCCAGGGCTCAACCCTGGAAAGCCGGTGGATACTGTCGAGCTAGAGTCCGGAAGAGGCGAGTGGAATTCCTGGTGTAGCGGTGAAATGCGCAGATATCAGGAGGAACACCAATGGCGAAGGCAGCTCGCTGGGACGGTACTGACGCTGAGACGCGAAAGCGTGGGGAGCAAACAGGATTAGATACCCTGGTAGTCCACGCCGTAAACGATGGGTACTAGGTGTAGGGGGTGTCGACTCCCCCTGTGCCGACGCTAACGCATTAAGTACCCCGCCTGGGGAGTACGGCCGCAAGGCTAAAACTCAAAGGAATTGACGGGGGCCCGCACAAGCAGCGGAGCATGTGGTTTAATTCGACGCAACGCGAAGAACCTTACCTGGGCTTGACATGTGCCTGACCGCCCTGGAAACAGGGCTTCCCTTCGGGGCAGGTTCACAGGTGGTGCATGGCTGTCGTCAGCTCGTGTCGTGAGATGTTGGGTTAAGTCCCGCAACGAGCGCAACCCCCGTCGCATGTTGCCAGCATTAAGTTGGGGACTCATGCGAGACTGCCGGTGACAAACCGGAGGAAGGTGGGGATGACGTCAAGTCATCATGCCCCTTATGTCCAGGGCTACACACGTGCTACATTGGCGCATACAGAGGGCTGCGATACCGCGAGGTGGAGCGAATCCCTTAAAGTGCGTCTCGGTTCGGATTGTAGGCTGAAACTCGCCTACATGAAGGCGGAGTTGCTAGTAATCGCGGATCAGCATTGCCGCGGTGAATACGTTCCCGGGCCTTGTACACACCGCCCGTCACACCACGGGAGTGAGCAACACCCGAAGCCGGTGGCCTAACCCGCAAGGGAGGGAGCCGTCGAAGGTGGGGCTCGTGACTGGGGTGAAGTCGTAACAAGGTAGCCGTAGCGGAAGCTGCGGCTGGATCACCTCCTTTCTAGGGAGCATCCGAAAGGATGCGGTCCCGGTCGGCTTGCCGATCGGGTCTAGGAACGTCGACCGAAACTGGCAGGCAGCACGCAAGAGCTCTCGAGCTCGCGTGGAGCTGCCCACATGCTGTTGAGTTTTGAGAGACCGGCGCCCCGCCGGCAGCTCGCTTGACCTCGGTCACGGGCGGTCGGAGGGTGCAACGCCTCTCCGCGGACCTTGAAAACTGCACAGTAGCCAATGAAACGGGTATCACCGATCATCTCGAATGATCAGATCACCGTCAAGATAGTAAGGGCACACGGTGGATGCCTTGGCACCTAGAGTCGATGAAGGGCGTGAACGGCTGCGATAAGCCGCGGTGAGGCGCTGAATAGCCTTTGACCCGCGGATGCCCGAATGGGGAAACCCAGCGCTGGTAATGCGGCGTTATCCCTCGCTGAACACATAGGCGAGGTGAGGACAAGCGGGGGAAGTGAAACATCTCAGTACCCCGAGGAAAGTAAATCAACCGAGACTCCCTGAGTAGTGGCGAGCGAAAAGGGATCAGCCCAAACCCGGCACGTGTAAGCGGTCATGCGTTGCGTGTCGGGGGTTGTAGGGCGTCTGTTCCGAGTCATGACCGGCTCGGCGGAAGTTACAAAGTCATGTGGTAGTCGAAGCGCGTGGAACCGCGCACCAAAGAGGGCAAACGTCCCGTAGACGAAACTGCATGGCCTTCCGTCAGACGTTCCTGAGTAAGTCCGCGCCCGTGAAACGCGGACTGAACCTGGGGGGACCACCCTCCAAGGCTAAGTACTCCTAGGTGACCGATAGCGGACTAGTACCGTGAGGGAAAGGTGAAAAGTACCCCGGAAGGGGAGTGAAATAGTACCTGAAACCGCGTGCCTACAAGCGGTGGGAGCAGACTTGTTCTGTGACCGCGTGCTTTTTGCATAACGAGCCGGCGAGTTACTCGTCTGCGGCAAGGTTAAGCGATGAGCGGAGCCGTAGCGAAAGCGAGTCCGAATAGGGCGACATAGTCGTAGGCGGTAGACCCGAAACTGAGCGAGCTACCCATGGGCAGGTTGAAGCGGGGGTAAGACCTCGTGGAGGACCGAACCGACCTAGGTTGAAAACTGGGCGGATGACCTGTGGGTCGGAGTGAAAGGCTAATCAAGCTCAGTGATATCTGGTTCTCTCCGAAATATATTTAGGTATAGCCTCGGATAAATTGCGTATTGGCCGTAGAGCACTGTTTGGACTAGGGGCCCTACCAGGTTACCGACTTCAGGCAAACTCCGAAGACCAATACGTCTACTCCGGGAGTCAGTTGCTGGGGGATAAACTTCAGCGTCAAAAGGGAAACAGCCCAGACCGCCAGCTAAGGTCCCTAAATGCTAGCTAAGTGGCAAACGATGTTCGAATGCATAGACAACCAGGAGGTTGGCTTAGAGGCAGCCATCCTTGAAAGAGTGCGTAACAGCTCACTGGTCAAGTGTTCGAGCGCGGATAATGTAACGGGGCTCAAGCTAGTTACCGAAGCTGCGGGTGTGTGAAGCCTTCGGGCCGATCACGCGGTAGGAGAGCGTTCTGAAGCCAGTAAAGCGGCGGGGTAACCCAGCCGTGGAGGCTTCAGAAGTGAGAATGCCGGCATGAGTAACGAAAGAGGAGTGAGAATCTCCTCCACCGATTGCCCAAGGATTCCTGAGTAAAGTTCGTCTGCTCAGGGTTAGTCGGGACCTAAGGCGAGGCCGAAAGGCGTAGTCGATGGCCAACAGGTTGATATTCCTGTACCACGTCGTGTTCGTTTGACCGATGGGGGGACGGGGAAGGCTACGGGATCCCAGGCGATGGTCGTCCTGGGGTAAGCATGTAGGGGTGGCCCATGTTAAATGCGGGGCCGCATAACCCGAGGTGCGATGCCAGCTGGCTTTGTGCCGGCGAGTCCCTGACGCCATGCCTCCAAGAAAAGCCTCTAGGGAGAACACGCGTGCCCGTACCAAAACCGACACAGGTGGGCAAGTAGAGAATACTAAGGTGATCGAGATAACCCTCGTTAAGGAACTCGGCAAAATCGCCCCGTAACTTCGGGATAAGGGGCGCCCCATTAAGGTGAAGCTCTTCGCGAGTGGAGCCTGAGAGGGCCGCAGTGAATAGGTTCAAGCGACTGTTTACCAAAAACACAGGTCTCTGCTAAGTCGAAAGACGACGTATAGGGGCTGACGCCTGCCCGGTGCCGGAAGGTTACGTGGAGTTGTTAGGGTTCGCCCAAAGCAGCGAAGCTAAGCCCCGGTAAACGGCGGCCGTAACTATAACGGTCCTAAGGTAGCGAAATTCCTTGTCGGGTAAGTTCCGACCTGCACGAATGGCGTAACGACTTGAACGCTGTCTCAACGAGGGGCTCGGTGAAATTGCAGTCTCGGTGAAGATGCCGAGTACCCGCGGCTAGACGGAAAGACCCCGTGAACCTTTACTACACCCTGGTATTGGAATTCGGTGCATTTCGCTCAGGATAGGTGGGAGGCTTGGAAGCGCTGGCTGCGGCTGGCGTGGAGTCAACCTTGAGATACCACCCTTAATGTATTGGGTTTCTAACACCGTTCCGTGAATCCGGGCGGTGAACAGTGCCAGGCGGGTAGTTTGACTGGGGCGGTCGCCTCCTAAAATGTAACGGAGGCGCACAAAGGTTCCCTCAGCACGGTCGGAAATCGTGCGTAGAGTGCAAAGGCAGCAAGGGAGCTTGACTGCGAGACCGACAGGTCGAGCAGGTGCGAAAGCAGGTCTTAGTGATCCGGCGGTAGCAAGTGGAAGTGCCGTCGCTCAACGGATAAAAGGTACTCCGGGGATAACAGGCTTATCGAGCCCAAGAGTCCACATCGACGGCTCGGTTTGGCACCTCGATGTCGGCTCGTCGCATCCTGGGGCTGTAGTTGGTCCCAAGGGTTGGGCTGTTCGCCCATTAAAGCGGTACGCGAGCTGGGTTCAGAACGTCGTGAGACAGTTCGGTCCCTATCTGCCGTGGGCGTTGGAGAATTGAGAGGATTTGTCCCTAGTACGAGAGGACCGGGATGAACGCACCTCTGGTGTATCTGTTGTCCTGCCAAGGGCATCGCAGGTTAGCTACGTGCGGATCGGATAACCGCTGAAGGCATCTAAGCGGGAAGCCGACCTCGAGATGAGTTCTCCCATCTCCTAGAGAGAGTAAGACCCCTGGTAGACCACCAGGTTGATAGGCCGGATCTGGAAGGGCGGTAACGCCTGTAGGAGACCGGTACTAATTGGTCGAGGGCTTGACGGATATTTGATACCCGTACCATTGGCATGCTGTGCAGTTTTGAAGACCCGCGGAGGGCGTGGTCTCGACCGATTTCCGGTGGCTTTAGCGAGGGGGAAACACCTCTTCCCATTCCGAACAGAGCCGTTAAGCCCCTCAGCGCCGATGGTACTTGGCCCGCAAGGGCCTGGGAGAGTAGGACGCCGCCGGTTGTTTTGCTTTACGAGCCTCAGTCGCTTCGGCGCCTGAGGCTCGTTTGCGTTCTGCAAGCTGTACGCGCCCGCGCTGCGGTGCTCGCCGCCGCCGGCGTGCCAGGCCCGCGTCGCTAGCGCGAGCTGCGGGTGCCGCGCACAGTGGCGCTCTGCGGCCGGCTCGCAACGGGCGACGTGCACGAGTGCGCGCGGTTCTCGGGCGCGCCCGGGCGGCGCTCGCTCCCACCGCGGCCGCCCGTGGGGCGCGGATGGACGCGCGCCTCGTGAGACGGCTCGGGCTGCTCCTCGGGCGGCAGCGGCGCGAGCATCGCCTCGGCGACCTCGAGCAGTGCTGTCCCGATGCGTTGGAGTGAGCGGGGGGAGAACATGTGTTCGTAACCGTAGTGCGATGCGCGGATGGAACGCGGGCGCGTCATTGCCGGTGTGCGTGACGAGAGGGAAAGCCCTGCAAACAGGCGGGTCCGGCAGGCGGGACGCTGCAACGAAAGTTGCAAGTTCCGTGTGAGGGTACGCTGCGCGGCCATGTCGGCGTCACGGTGCAGCTGGTGCGGGGTGGGCGTCGAGCCCGACACGGGCTACCGCGTCGCCGAGCCGGCAGGCGAGCGCGTCGCGACCTTCTGCCGGCTCGAGCACGTCGTCCCGTGGGCGATGCAGGGCCCGCACTGGGAGGCCGGCGTGCTCGCGGAACCGCCGCCGGTCGGGGATGCGGCGCTCGCGCGCTGTGCGCACTGCGAGGCCGAGCTGGGCGACACGCGCGTCGTGATCGTCCACCACCGCGGCGAGCACCGCGTGCCCGACGCCTTCTGCGGGACCGAGCACCTGCGCGCGTGGGCGATCGCCGGCGGGCGCTGGCGCTGAGCGCTCGGTCGTGGAGATCTAAGGACGGTCGACGGCGACCGCGCCGCCGCCGGCAGAGGCGGTGAAGGTGCTGCGGCGCGTGACCGAGATCAGCGCTCCGAAGGCGGGGCCCGCGACGGCGAGCGCCAGCGCCCAGCGCACGTCGGCGTGCTGCACGATCAGACCCGCGGCGGCAGCACCCAGCGCGGTGCCGATGACGTTCGCGGTGACCGCCCACGTATAGGCCTCGGTCGCGGTCCCGGGCGGCGCCGACTGGTCGATCAGCAGGTAGCCCGCAGCGGCCGACGGCGCCAGCGCGAGCCCGCCGATCGCCATCGCGAAGGTCATGCTCACGACCGAGCCGGCCAGCAGCAGCGGCAGCAGCCCGGCCGCGAACGCGCTCTGCAGCAGGACGAAGCGCGTCACGACCGGCAGCTTCCACTGGCGCCCGCCGGACCACAGCCCCCCGATCACGCTGCCGACCGCCATCGCGGAGATCAGCACGCCCGCGATCGCCGGCTTGTAGCCGTGGCTGGTGGCGAACGCGGGCATCGCCACCTCCAGCGCGCCGAACGCGATCCCGGTCGGGATCACGGCGAGCACGAGCGTGCGCATGCCCGGTGCCGCGAGCGCGCCGGCGCGCGTGTGCGGGGCGGGCTCGGCGCGCCAACCGCGTGCGAGGCGGCCGGTCGCGTAGCCGACCGTCCCGAGCAGGCTCACGCCGACCGCGACTAGCAGCGCCAGCGCCGGCGAGCCGATCGCCACCAGCACCGTCGTCAGCAGCGGACCGCCGATGAAGATCGTCTCGTTGAAGACGCTCTCGAGCGCGTATGCGGTCCCGCGCGCGCCCTCGTCGTCGGCGAACAGCGTCGCCCACTGCGACCGCATGCACGCCGACAGCGGCGGCACCGCGGCGCCGCCGACGGCCGCCAGCAGCGCCAGCGGCACGATCGTCCCGCCGTGCTGCGCCGCCAGCACGAGGCCGGCCAGCGCCGCCGCGTTCAGCAGCACAGAGGGGATCAGGACCTTCGGCTGGCCGAAGCGATCCACCAGCCGGCCCTGCAGCGGCGCGACGAGGCCGGCGCCGATCGCGAAGGCCGCGCTGGCGATGCCGGCGTCGGCGAACGAACCGGTCTGCTGACGCACCACGAGCACGATCGCGAGCGAGAAGATGCCGATCGGGAAGCGGCCCAGCAGCGCCGTCGCCAGCAGGCGGCGGGCGCCGGGCGGGCGCAGGATGGCGCGATAGGCCTGCGCCGCGCTCACTCGCTGCTCCGCGCCGAGCTCGCGTGCGCCCCGCAAAGGAGGGTCCGAGGCTCGGCGGGCGAAAACCCCCGTGGCATGGCTGTTACCCTAGCTCAGCGTCCGGAGACGTCCACGGCCGAGATCCACGGCCGACCCGACCACCGACCACGCGACCCCTTTCTCATGGAGAAGTTCGTCATCCAAGGCGGCGTGCCGCTCTCCGGCACGGTCGTCCCCGCGGGCAACAAGAACGGCGCGCTGCCGATCCTCGCCTCCGCGCTGCTGACCGACGACGAGGTCGTCGTGCGCAACGTCCCCCGCATCCGCGACGTCGAGGCGATGGTCGCGCTGATCGCCGCGCTCGGCGCGCGCGTCGAATGGACGGGCGAGAACGAGGTCGCGATCCGCGCCGACGGGATCACCGCGACCGACGTCGACCGCGACCCTCTCCGAGCGCATCCGCGCCTCCTTCCTGCTCGCCGGCCCGCTGCTCGCGCGCCACGGCCGCGCGCTGATGCCGCCGCCGGGCGGCGACGTGATCGGTCGCCGCCGCCTCGACCCGCACCTCGACGCGTTCAAGGCGCTCGGTGCCGAGATCGACCACGGCCGCGACATCCAGCTTGACGGCGCCGAACGGCCTCAAGGCCTGCGACTTCCTGATGGACGAGCCGTCCGTGATGGCGACCGAGAACGCGCTGATGGCGGCCGCGCTCGCGCCCGGCGAGACGGTCATCCGCAACGCCGCCTCCGAGCCCCACGTGCAGGACCTCGCGCGCATGCTCACGTGCATGGGCGCGCAGATCGACGGGATCGGCTCGAACGTGATGACCGTGCACGGCGTCGAGCGCCTGCGCGGCTGCGAGTACTCCGTCGCGCCCCGACCACATCGAGATCGGCTCGTTCATGGCGCTGGCCGGCGTCACCGGTGGGGAACTGACGATCAAGGACGTGATCGCGGAGGACCTGCGGATGATCGCGGCTCGTCTTCCGCCGCCTCGGCCTCGAATCCGAGCTGCGCGGCGAGGACCTGTTCGTGCCGGGCAACCAGAAGCTCGTGATCCACAACGACGCCGGCGGCTACCAGCCGAAGGTCGAGGACGGGCCGTGGCCGGCCTTCCCGGCCGACCTCACGAGCATCGCGGTCGCGCTCGCGACGCAGTCGGAGGGCTCGGTGATCATCCACGAGAAGATGTTCGAGAACCGCCTCTTCTTCACGGACAAGCTGCAGCTGATGGGCGCCGCGATCACGATCTGCGACCCGCACCGCGCGCTCGTCGTCGGGCCGCGCCGGCTGCGCGGCGAACGGCTCGAGTCGCCCGACATCCGTGCCGGCATGGCGATGCTGATGGCGGCGCTGTGCGCCGAGGGCACGACCGAGATCGGCAACGTCCGCCAGATCGACCGCGGCTACGAGCGGATCGACGAGCGCCTGCGCGCGCTCGGGGCGCGCATCGAGCGCGTCGAGGACGGCCAGCGCCAGCATCTCCACGCCGTCTAGACCGGAGGACCCGCGTGATCCACCCGATCCCCAGCGGCACCCGCGACGTGCTGCCCGACGAGATGCGCGAGCTGCGCGCGATCACCGCTGCGATCGCAAAGCGCTTCGAGACGGCCGGATACGGCGAGGTCTCGACGCCCGCGCTCGAGTACGAGGCGACGCTCGCGCGCGGCGACACGCGCGGCGCGCCACCGGCCTACCGCCTGTTCGACGAGCAGGGCGAGATGCTCGTGCTGCGCTCGGACATGACCGTGCCGATCGCGCGGCTCGTGGCCACGCGCTTCGCGGACCGCCGAGCCGCCGCTGCGGCTCTGCTACTTCGCGCACGCCTACCGCGGCGTCAAGCCCCAGCGCGGGCAGTCGCGCGAGTTCCTGCAGGCCGGCATCGAGCTGATCGGCGCCGCCGGCCCCGAGGGGACCGCCGAGGCGCTCACGCTGCTGTGCGACGTGCTCGACGGACGTCGGGCTGGAGGACTACCGCATCGGGCTCGGCGACGCCGGGCTGTTCCCGGCCTGCTCGACGGCGTCGGCGCGCCCGCGCAGGCGCGTACGCGCGTCCTGCACGAGCTCGTCACGCGCGACTTCGTCGGGCTCGACGCGCGAGGTCGCGACGCTCGGGCTCGACGCCCATGCGAGCGAGCTGCTCGTGCGGGTCCCGCAGCTGCGCGGCGGCCCCGAGGTGCTCGCCGCGCTCGACGGGCTGGCGGCGCGAGGCGGCGGAGGGGCTGCGCGCGCTGCACGCACAGCTGCCGGCGCACGTCGCCGAGCGCGTGATCTTCGACCTCGGGCTGCTCGCGCGGGCTCGGCTACTACACGGGCGCGATCTTCGAGGTCTACGACCCGGCGCTCGGCGTCCCGATCGGCGGCGGCGGGCGCTACGACGACCTGCTCGGGCGCTTCGGGCGCCCGCTGCCGGCGGTCGGCTGCGCGCTGACCGTGGAGCGCCTGCACATCGCGCTGTTCGGCGAGGAGCGGCGGCGATGAGCCCGCGCCTCACGATCGCCGTGCCGCGCGGCGCGCTGATGTCGGGACACGCTCGACCTGCTCGACCGCATCGGCCTCGACACCGCCGAGGTGCGCGCGAACGACCGCAAGCTGCTGTTCGAGGACGTCGGGATCGTGACGATGCGGCCCTCCGACGTGCCGACGTACGTCGAGGCCGGCGCCGCCGACGTCGGCATCACCGGCAAGGACGTGCTGATGGAGCAGTCCGAGCGCGAGGTCTACGAGCTGCTCGACCTCGGCTACGGCGCCTGCACGATGGTGCTCGCGAGCGTCGCCGGGGAGGACCCGATGGCGGAGGCGCTGCGGCGCCTCGGCGTGATGCGGATCGCGACGAAGTATCCGAAGATCGCCACGCGCCACTTCGAGGCGACCGGGCGCCAGGCGGAGATCGTCGAGGTCAAGGGCTCGGTCGAGCTGGCGCCGCTGACGGGCCTCGTGGACGGGATCGTCGACCTCACCGCGACCGGCACGACGCTGCGCGAGAACGGGCTCGTCGTGCGCGAGGAGATCGCCGTCTGCACCGCCCGCCTGATCGCCAACCCGGTCGCGCACAAGCTCAAGGCGGCGGCGATCGACGAGCTGCTGGAGCGCGTACGTGCGGCTTGAGCGCCGCCGCCTGCGCAGCGCGGCCGAGGTGCGCGCGCTGGTGTCCGGCAGCGAGCCGATCGCGGCGCCGGTGGCGCGAGATCGTCGCCGAGTCCGCGAGGGCGGCGACGCCGCGCTGCGCGCGGTACGCGGAGCGCGATCGGCGGTCGACGCCGCCGCTGCGCGTGCCGAACGGCGACCTCGACGGCGGCGCTCGCGGGTCTCGACCGCGGACGTGCGCGCCGGCGCTGGAGCTGGCGATCGCCAACGTGCGCGCAGTCGCCGCGGCGGGCCTCGACGCCGAGCGCGAGGTCGACGCTGCGCACAGGGGCAGACCGTGACGCTGCGCGAGGTGCCCGGTCGCAGCGCGCCGCGGTCTACGTGCCCGGCGGACGCGCGCCCGTATCCCGAGCACGGTCGTCATGGGCGCCGTCACCGCGCGTGCGGCCGGGCGTCGCCGAGGTCGTCGTCTGCTCGCCCGCCCCGAGGCGACGCACCCGTCGATCCTCGCCGCCTGCGCGCTCGCCGGCGCCGACGAGGTCTACCGCATGGGCGGCGCGCACGCGATCGCCGCGCTCGCGTACGGCACCGAGACGGTCGCGCCGGTCGACGTGATCGTCGGCCCGGGCAACCTGTGGGTGCAGGAGGCCAAGCGCCAGGTCTCGGGCAGCGTCGGGATCGACGGCTTCGCCGGGCCCAGCGACCTGCTCGTGATCGCTCGACGGCGACGACGTGCCGGCTCGCCGCGCTCGACCTGCGCGCGCAGGCGGAGCACGGCGCCGACAGCCTCGTCGTCGCGGTCTCGCCCGACGTCGCGCTGCTCGACGCGCTGGCGGCGCTGCTGGTCGACGCGCCCGAGCAGGCGCCCTGCGCGCTCGTGCACGTCGCCGACCTCGACGCCGCGCTCGCCTTCGCGGAGGACTTCGCGCCTGAGCACCTGGAGCTGATCGGCGCCGGCGCCGAGGCGCTCGCGCCGCGCGTCACGCGCGCCGGCTGCCTGTTCGTCGGCGCGGGCGCCGCGACCGCCTTCGGCGACTACGTCGCGGGCTCCAACCACGTCCTGCCGACCGACGGCGCCGCGCGCTTCGCGTCCGGTCTCTCGCCCGCGCACGTTCCGCCGCCGCATGGCGGAGGTGCGGATCGCCGCCGCAGGCGGCCGCCGCGCTGGCACCCGCGGGCGCCGCGCTCGCGCGCGCAGAGGGCTTCGAGGCCCACGCGAAGTCGATGGAAGCACGCATTCGCGAGAATGGAGCGACATGAGCCGCACGCGCCGAGATCCACCGCACCACCGGCGAGACCGACGTCCGCCTCACGCTCGGCCTCGACGGCACGGGCGCGGGACAGCGCAGCACGGGCGTCGGCTTCCTCGACCACATGCTCGACCTGCTGGCGCGCCACGGCCGCCTCGACCTCGAGGTGGCCGCCGAGGGCGACCTCGAGACGGGCGCGCACCACACGGTCGAGGACGTCGGCATCTGCCTCGGGCAGGCGCTCGACCGCGCGCTCGGCGACCGCGCCGGCATCTACCGCTACGGCAGCGCCGACGGTGCCGATGGACGAGGCGCGCGCGCGCGTGCGCGATCGACATCTCGGGCCGCGCGTTCCTGGCGCTTCGAGGCCGACCTGCCGGCCGGCGCGATCGGCAACTTCGACCACGAGCTGACCGAGGAGTTCTTCCGCGCCGTCGCGAGCAACGCGAAGCTGACGCTGCACCTGCACGGTCGAGGCGGGGACGAACGCCCACCACATGATCGAGGCCGCCTTCAAGGCGTTCGCGCGCGCGCTGCGCGCGGCGGTCGCGCTCGACCCGACCGAGACCGGCGTGCCGAGCACGAAGGGGACGCTGACGGCGTGAGCGCAGTGGCCGACAGATCGCGATCCTCGACTACGGGATGGGCAACCGCCGCTCGGTCGAGAAGGCGCTTCGAGCACGTCGGCGCGCGGCCGCTGCTGACGCGCGACCACGACGCCGTGCGCGCGGCCGACGGGCTCGTCGTGCCCGGCGTCGGCGCCTTCCCGCGCGCGATGGAGCACCTGCGCGAGCTCGGGCTCGACGCGCTCGATGCGCGAGCGCGCCGACGCGGGCGTCGCCGGTGCTCGGGATCTGCCTCGGCATGCAGCTGCTGTTCGAGCGCTCGGTCGAGGTCGGCCGTCGCGCGAGGGGCTCGGCCTGCTCGCGCGGCGACGGTGCGCCCGCTCGACGCGCGGCGGGCAGCGCGTGCCGCACATCGGCTGGAACGTCGTGCGCTTCGAGCGCGCCTCGCGGCTGACGGCGCGCTGCCGCAGGAGGCGGCCTTCTACCACGTGCACTCGTTCGCGGCCCACCCCGAGCGACCCCGCCGACGTGCTCGGCACGGCCGAGTACGGCGAGCGCTTCGCGACGCGCGGTCGCGCGCGAGAACGTCTTCGGCGTCCAGTTCCACCCCGAGAAGTCCTCGACGCGCCGGCCTGCGCCTGCTGACGAGCTTCGCGGCGCGCCTGCGACGCGCGAGCGGAGCGGCCGCCGGCGTGATCCTCTATCCCGCGATCGACATCCGCGACGGCCAAGCCGTGCGCCTGGCGCAGGGCGACTTCGCGCAGGAGACCGTCTACGACGCCGACCCGCTCGACGCCGCTCGCGCGTGGGTCGAGGCCGGCGCGCGCTGGCTGCACGTCGTCGACCTCGACGGCGCGCGCGACGGCACGCCCGCGAACCTCGAGCACGTCGAGCGGATCTGCGGCGAGCTGGGCGTCCCGGTGCAGTTCGGCGGCGGGCTGCGCTCGCTCGAGTCGATCGCCGCCGCGCTGGCGGCCGGCGCCGAGCGCGTGATCCTCGGCACCGCCGCCTACACCGACGTCGACTTCCTCGACGACGCGATCGCGGCGCACGGCGACCGCGTGATCGTCTCCGTCGACGTGCGCGGCGGGCGCGTCGCGAGCGCCGGCTGGACGCGACCAGACGGAGATGCCGGCGGAGGCCGTGATCGAGCACCTGCAGCGGCGCGGGGTGCGGCGGTTCGTCTACTCGAGCATCGAGCGCGACGGGATGCTGACCGGGGCCGACCTCGAGGAGGTGAGCCGCGTCGCCGAGGTCGTGCGCGGGCACGTTCATCTACTCCGGCGGGATCGGCACGCTCGCGGACCTGACGGCGCTCGCGCAGCTGCGCCAGGTCAACCTCACCGGCGTGATCGTCGGCAAGGCGCTCTACGAGCGCCGCTTCGACGTCGCCGACGCGCAGGCCGCGCTCGACGCCTGATGCACACGAAGCGCGTGATCCCCTGCCTCGACGTCGACGGCGGGCGCGTCGTCAAGGGCACCGGCTTCGTCGACCTGCGCGACGCCGGCGACCCGATCGAGCTGGCGGCGCGCTACGACGCGGCCGGAGCCGACGAGCTGGTCTTCCTCGACATCACGGCCACGCACGACAAGCGCGACACGGTCGTGGAGCTGGCGCGCCGCACCGCCGACGACGTCTTCATCCCGTTCACGATCGGCGGCGGGATCCGCTCCGTGGCCGACGCGCAGGCGGTGCTCGACGCGGGCGCCGACAAGGTCTCGGTCAACTCGGCGGCGCTCGCGCGACCCGAGCTGATCGACGAGCTGGCGCAGCAATTCGGCAGCCAGTGCGTGGTGCTCGCCATCGACGCGAAACAGGGCGCCGAGCGGCTGGGAGGCCTACGTCGCCGGCGGGCGCACGCCGACGGGCCGCGATGCGGTCGCGTGGGCGCGCGAGGGCGTCGAGCGCGGGGCGGGGGAGATCCTGCTCACGAGCATGGACCGCGACGGCACGAACGCCGGCTACGACCTGGCGCTCACGCGCGCGGTCGCAGAGGCCGTCACCGTCCCCGTGATCGCCTCCGGCGGCGCCGGCGAGCTCGACCACCTCGTGGAGGCGCTCGCGGTGGGCGCCGACGCCGTCCTGTGCGCGTCGATCTTCCACTACGGGCAGCACACGATGGCCGAGGTCAAGGCGCACCTCGCGGCCGCGGGCATCGCGGTTCGCTTCTAGGGGTGCCGGAGCCGCCACGTGGCCGGCGGAGGCGGGCCCCCGTGGGCCTTCTAGGGAAGCTTGCGGGCCGCGTTCTCGGCGGCCGCCTGCGCGCGCTTCCAGCGCGGCGGGCGCTGCGACGGGAGCATTTCGTAGAGGTTCCCGTAGCCCGCGAGGTAGATCGCGCGATCGTCCGCCACGACGGGGTTGAAGGCGCCGTCGTCGAACTTGAAGCGCTGCTTGCCGGTGCGCGCGTCGAGTCCGAACGTGTCGTTGGCGCCGAGGTCCGAGAAGTAGACGGTCCCGCCGACGAGCGTCGCCGAGCCGGAGATGCGGTTGCCGACCGGGAAGCTCCAGCGCTTGGCGCCCGAGCGCGCGTCGAACGCGTAGAAGCTGCCGTCGTAGGAGCCGATGTAGACGGTCGGGCCGAGGCCGCGGACGTTCGCGACCGCCGGCGAGCCGTAGACGTAGGAGCCGGTCCCGGTCGCCCATGCGAGCTGGCCGGAGTGCGCCGCGAACGAGTAGACGCGCCCGTCCGTGTTGCCCAGGTAGACGCGCCCGAAGGCGACCGCCGCGGTCGAGTAGAAGCGTCCCGAGCCGAAGCCGAAGCGCGTCCCGCTCGTGCCGACCGACCACACCTGCTTGCCGTCGCTCGCGCGCACCGCGTAGGCGTGGCCGGAGTAGTCGCCGAAGTAGAGGACTCCGTCCGCGAGTGCCGGCCCGCCCTTGATCGAGCCGCCGGCCTTGTACGTCCAGCGCGTGCGTCCGGTCTTCGCCGCGACCGCGTAGAGCGTCCCGTCCTCGGAGCCGAAGTAGACCGTGCCGCCGGACAGCAGCGGCGAGGACTCGGCGCGGCTCGGCAGCGCCTTCGACCACATCTGGCGCCCGTCGCGCGCCCGGTAGGCGGCGATGCGGCCGGTCTCGCTGGCGATCCCACGCAGTGCGACGGCGTAGACGCGTCCGTCGCCGACGGCGGGCGAGGCGGCGGCGAGGCGGCCGACCTGCTGGCGCCAGCGGATGCGCCCGCTCGTCTTGTCGATCGCGCGCAGCATCGCGTCGTCGTCGAGCACGTAGAGGCTCGCACCCTCGATCGCCGGCGGGAACTCCATCAGCACGCCGCTGCGATACGTCCAGCCGCGCTGGAAGGGCGGGCGCAGGTAGCGCGGTGCGGCGCTGAAGTCGCGCGTGCGGTTGGCGGCGAAGCCGTACGTCGCCCACAGGAACGTGTCGAGCTTCGGCTTCGGCGGCGGGGTCGTCGCCGTCGTCTGCTCGGTGGTGAACTCGACGTCCGGGTGCGAGACGTCGCCCGGCTTGTGGAGCAGCAGGAACGCCGCCGCTGCGCCCGCGAGCAGCACGAGCACGGCAAGGGCGACGAGCAGTCCGCGCCGGGGCCGGCGTGGCGGGGGGCTCGACATCGGCCGCGGATGGTAGATGATCGCTTGGATGGCACTCGTCCTCGACCTCCCCGATCTCGGCGTCCCCGCCTGGCTCGTCGGCGGCGCCGTGCGCGACCTGCTGCTCGACGGGCGCACGCCGGTCGATCTCGATCTGGTCATCGAGGGGGACGCGGTCGCGGCGGCGGCGCGGCTGTCTGATGCACTCGACGGCTCGCTGGAGGTCCATGAGCGCTTCGGGACGGCGACGGTGCGGGCCGGTTCGCGCGTGTTCGACCTGGCCTCGGCGCGCATGGAGACGTACGCGCGGCCCGGGGCGCTGCCGGACGTGGCGCCCGCGACGCTGGAGCAGGACCTGCTGCGGCGGGACTTCACGGTCAACGCGATCGCGCTCTCGCTCGCGGACGGGCGCCGCGTGGCGGCGCCGGGCGCGCTGGAGGACCTCGACGCGCGGCTCCTGCGGGTCCTGCACGCGGCGAGCTTCGCGGACGACCCGACACGGCTGCTGCGGATGGTGCGGTACGCGACGCGGCTGGGGTTCGCGGTGGAGCCCGCGACGGCCGCGCTCGCTGCCGCCGCCTTAGCCGGCGGCGCCTTGGCGACCGTCTCGGGCCCGCGCGTGGGCGGCGAGCTGCGGTTGCTGCTGCGCGAGCCGTCCGCGTTCGAGGCGCTGGCGTGGATCGGGTCTTGGGAGGGGGTGTGGGGGGTCTCGCTCTCCTTCGATCGTCCGCTCGCATCGCGCGCTCTGGCGTTGCTGCCGCCTGACGGTCGCCGTGACCTGCTCTTGCTCGCGGTCGCCGTTCGCTCCGTGCCGTCTGCCGCGCTTGGCGCGTGGCTCGACGAGCTGGGATTCGCGGCGGGGGAGCGGGCTGTCGTCGTGGCCGCCGCGCAGGCCGCGCCGCTCGCCTCGCTCGCTCGCGCTTCCGAGATCGCCGCCGCCGTCGGCGGCGCTCCGCCCGAAGCGGTCGCGCTCGCCGGGGCGCTGGGCGCCGAGGGCCCGGCGCGCCGCTGGCTCTCCGAGCTGCGCCACGTGAAGCTCGCGATCACGGGCGACGACCTCATCGAGGCCGGCATCCCCGAGGGCCCCGCGCTCGGCCGCGCGCTCGCCGCCGCCCGCGCCGCCGCGCTCGACGGCGAAGCCCCCGACCGTGCCGCTCAGCTCGCCGTCGCGCTCGATGCGCGGTCATTTCTCCCGGAATAGCCAGGAGAAATGACCGCGCATCCCGTCCGTACCATCTCCGACGTGCAACTCCCAGCCCCCTTCGAGCCCGTCGGCGATCACATCGGGATCGCGCTCCCTGGCGGCCGCGCGCTCTTCACGACGCGACGGGGCGGCGTGTCGAAGGGCGCGTACGCCAGCCTCAACCTCGGACGCTGGACGAACGACGACCCCGACGCCGTGCACGCCAACCGCGCACGGCTCGCCGACAGCATCGGTCTCTCCCTCGATGCGGTCGTTCAGGGCCGCCAGGTCCATGGCGCGTTCGTACGGAGCGCCACGAGCGGGGGCGGCGAGCCAGCGGACGCCGACGGCCAAGCCACAGCCACGCCGGGCCTCGCACTCCTCGTCCTCACCGCCGACTGCCTCCCGATCGCGCTGATCGCGCCGCAGGCGGTCGCGATGCTCCATGCCGGCTGGCGGGGACTGGCGGGCGGCGTCATCGAGAAGGGCGTCGAAGCGATGCACGCGCTCGGCGCGACCACGATCCAGGCCGCCATAGGCCCCGGCGCCGGCGGCTGCTGCTACGAGGTCGGCGACGAGGTGCGGGCGGCGTTCGGCACGAGCGGCCGCACCGTCGACCTCAAGCAGATCGCGCGCGAGCGGCTGCTCGGCGCGGGGGCGAGCGAGGTCCACGACGTCAACCTCTGCACCCTCTGCAGCGACCCGCAGCTGTTCTTCTCCCATCGCCGTGACGGCGGCGTTACCGGCCGCCAGGCGGGCGTCGCGTGGCTGAGCTGATCTACGGCCTCGACGCCGTTCGCGTCGGCGCGAACGTCGCCGAGGCGCGCGAGCGGATCGCCCAGGCGGCGGCGCTCGCCGGGCGCGATCCCGGCGAGGTCGAGCTGCTGGCCGCGGTCAAGTACGTCCCGCTCGCGGAGCTCGGCGCGCTCGCGCAGGCGGGGCTGACGCTGCTCGGCGAGAACCGCGCGCAGGAGCTGGTCGCGAAGGCGCATGCGCATCCGGGCACGTTCGCGTGGGACTTCATCGGCCACCTGCAGAGCCGCAAGGTCAAGGAGATCGCGCCGCACGTGCGGCTGATCCACTCGGTCGCGAGCGACTCGGTGCTCGAGCAGCTCGCGCGCCACGCGCCCGACCGGGCAGACTTCGCCGTGCTGATCGAGGTGAACGTCGCGGGGGAGGCGTCCAAGAGCGGCGTCGCGCCCGCGGAGCTGGCCGCGTTCGTGGATCGCTGCCCGGTTTCCGTCGCCGGCCTGATGACGATGCCGCCGCTCGCCGCACGCGCGCAGGACAACCGCCGTCACTTCTCGGCGCTGCGCGAGCTGGCCGCCGCGCACGGCCTCCGGCAGCTCTCGATGGGCACCTCGCAGGACTACGAGGTAGCCGTCGAGGAGGGTGCGACGATCGTGCGGCTGGGCAGCGTGTTGTACCGCTGAGACGCCCCGCACGGCGCATCTGCCCCGCAAAGGCGCATAATCCGTGCAGGGATCTGTCCTTCCCGAGCGAACCCCTCATCCGTCATGGCATTCCGCGACACCTGGCACCGCACCCTCGTCTACTTCGGCCTCGCCGTCGAGGACGGCTACGAGGACGAACGCGAGCCCGCGTATCACGAGCCCGAGGCCGAGTTGGAGGATCGCTACCGCGAGCGCCCGAACGTGCGGCGCCTCTCATCCAGCCGGCGCCGCCGCGACGAGATCGACGACATCTTCGCCGACGAGGGCGGCGACCGCCGCACGAGCGTGCTGCGGCCCGTCGGTCCGCGCAATGGCCAGCGCGGCGACGTGCGCGTGCACCTGGTCGTGCCGAAGTCCTTCAACGACGCCCAGGACGTGGCGGACAAGTTCAAGGACGCGATCCCCGTGATCCTCAACCTGCAGGGCTCGGACACCGATCTCTCCAAGCGCCTGATCGACTTCTCCAGCGGCCTCACGTACGCGCTGGACGGCGGCATGCAGCGCATCGCCGACAAGGTCTTCCTGCTCACGCCGCGCAACGTCGAAGTCTCCGCCGAGGAGCGCGCGCGGCTGATCGAGAAGGGCTTCTTCAACCAGAGCTGAGCCGCGGCCAGGGCTGCGGCGCGGTGCGAGGTAGGCTTCCGGTCCCATGCGCGTCGGACTGATCGGAGCAGGCAACATGGCGTCCGCGCTCGCGCGTGGATGGGGCGAACCCGTGCTGTGCGCCGATCCCGACACCGCGCGGGCGCAGGCGCTCGTGCAGGAGCTGGGCGGCAACGTCGCCGCCTCGAACGCCGAGCTGGCCGCCAACGCCGACGTCGTCGTGCTCTGCCACAAGCCGACGCAGCTCGAAGACGTGGCGCACGAGATCGCGGCCGACGCGAAGGCGATCGTCTCGATCCTCGGCGGCGTCCCCCTCGATGCCCTGCGCCAGGCGTACCCCGGCAAGCCGGTCATGCGCCTGATGCCCAACGTCGCCGTCGAGGTCGGCAAAGGCGTCATCTGCATCGCGCAGGAGAGCGACGAGATCCAAGGCGTTCGCGAGCTGCTCACCCGAACAGCGACGGTCGTCGACGTCCCTGAGAAGCTGATGGAGGTCGCGACCGCGATCATGGGCGTCGGCCCCGCCTACGTCTCGCTCTTCATCGAGGCGCAGGTCGACGCGGCCGTGCGGCTCGGGATGGCGCCCGACCTCGCCGCGCGCCTGGCGACCGCCACCGCGGTCGGCACGGCCGAGCTGCTTGAGCGCCACGGGCACGACACGCTCGCGCTGCGCCGCATGGTCACCTCGCCCGGCGGCTCGACCGCCCGCGGCCTCGCCGCGCTCGAGCGCGGCGGCCTGCGCGACGCCTTCCAGGCCGCGGCCGAGGCGGTCGTGCACGGAGGCGGGCGGTGAGCGCCGCGGCGCTCGTGCTCGCCACGGCGCGCAACGACATCGCCCGCTACGTCGATGCGCTCTTCACCGTCTACCTGATCCTGATCTTCGCCTACGTGGTGATGAGCATCATGCTCTCGGTCGGGATCCGGCCGCCGTACGCGCGCTGGTCCAACGCGCTGATGA
Organism: uncultured Actinomycetes bacterium; assembly: GCA_963746145.1. Lineage (GTDB taxonomy): Bacteria > Actinomycetota > Thermoleophilia > Solirubrobacterales > Solirubrobacteraceae > Conexibacter. Next base: position 1,920,045 of record CAVVAC010000003.1, on the reverse strand, counting down.
GCTTCCTGCGCGACGTCGTCGAGCCGTACCTGCGGATCTTCCGCCGCTTCCTGCCGATGCTCGGGCCGTTCGACCTCACGCCGATGGTCGCGACGTTCGTGCTGATCATCGTCTGGCGCGTCGTCGTGAGCCTGATCGCGACCTGATGGGCCGTCGCTCCAGCGGCTGGCTGCGCGCGGGCGTCGTGATGCTGCTCGTGATCGCGGCGGACCAGCTCACGAAGGCGCTCGTGCGCGGCTCGATCGACCCGGGCGAGGAGCACAGACTGCTGTCGTTCCTGTCGCTGCGCGACGTGCACAACAGCGGCGTCGCGTTCGGCTTCCTCGGCGGTGGCGGGGTGCCGGTGCTGATCGTCACGGCGCTCGCGCTGTCGCTGCTGGTCGGCTACTTCGCCCGCCACACCGAGCGCTCGCTGCTGTGGCTGCCGACCGGGCTGCTGCTCGGTGGCGCGCTCGGCAACCTGATCGACCGCCTGCACCAGGGTCACGTGACCGACTTCATCCACCTGCCGCACTGGCCGACCTTCAACGTCGCCGACATCTGCATCACGACGGGCGTCGTCGTGCTCGTGCTGGTGCTGGAGCACGGTGCCCGCGCCGACGCTGCTTGAGGTTCCCGCGGAAGCCGCGGGGGAGCGCCTGGACCAGTTCCTGGCGGCGCCGCTGGGCTCCCGCGCGCAGGCGCAGCGGGCGATCGACGCCGGCCGCGTGACGGTCGACGGCGTCCCCCAGCCCAAGCGCCACCGCGTCGCGGCGGGCGAGCGCGTCGAGGTGACGCCGGAGGCGGCGCGCGCGGTCCCCGACGCCGCCGCGGTGCCGTTCGAGATCGCCTGGGAGGACCAGCACCTGCTCGTCGTCGAGAAGCCGGCCGGCGTCGTCGTGCACCCGGCGCGCGGTCATCGCGGCGCGACGCTCGCGGAGGCGCTCGCCGGCCGCGCGGTCGGCGGGGAGGACCCGGCCCGCGCGGGGATCGTCCACCGGCTCGACCGCGACACCTCCGGCCTGCTCGTGGTCGCGAAGTCCGACGAGGCCCACCGCCGCCTGCAGGAGGCGATCCGCACGCGCGACGTGCGCCGCGAGTACCTCGCGCTCGTCGAGGACTGCCCGCCCGCGCGCAGCGGCACGATCGACGCGCCGATCGGGCGCGACCGCCGCGTGCGCACGCGCATGTCGACCGACACCGAGGAGCCGCGCGAGGCGCGCACCCACTTCACGCTGGAGCGCGCACTGCCTGGCGCCGCGCTCCTGCGGGTCGTCCTGGAGACCGGCCGCACGCACCAGATCCGTGTGCACCTCAAGGCGATCGGCCATCCCGTCGCAGGCGACCCGGAGTACGGCACGGCGGGCCGCTTCGGGCTGGAGCGGCAGTTCCTGCACGCCGCCCGGCTGGCCTTCGCGCACCCGATCACGGGCGAGGCGCTGGACGTGCGCTCGCCGCTGCCGCCCGAGCTCGCGGACGTGCTCGCGAGCCTGGATGCGCAAACCACGTAGAATCGAGCGTCGATCGCAAGTCCCCGACCCCGGTCGGTCCAAGGACTCGCGCCCCTGCCCGGCATCTGAGCCGGGTTCGCGGCGTCCTCGGCCGGGATACGCACCACCAAACCAAAGGGAGCAACCGTGGCTCAAGTAGGCATCAAGGAGCTGCTGGAGGCCGGCGTCCACTTCGGCCACCAGACGCGCCGCTGGAACCCCAAGATGCGGCGCTTCATCTTCGGAGAGCGCGAAGGCATCTACATCATCGACCTGCTGAAGACGGACGCGCTGCTGAAGGAGGCGAGCGAGTTCGCATCGGCCCTCGCCCATCGCGGCGGGAGCGTCCTCTTCGTCGGCACCAAGAAGCAGGCGCGCGACGCCGTCAAGGAAGCCGCCGAGGCGGCCGGCCAGCCGTACGTCAACCACCGTTGGCTCGGCGGGCTGCTGACGAACTTCCAGACGATCTCCAACCGCATCCAACGCCTGCACGACCTCGAGCGCTACGAGACCGAGGGCCAGCTGGCGCTGCTGCCGACGCGCGAGCGGATGGCTGCCCAGGCCGACCTCGCGAAGCTGCAGGCGAACCTCGGCGGCGTCAAGAACATGGGCCGCGTGCCCGACGCGATGTTCGTGATCGACCTCAAGGTCGAGGCGATCGCGGTCGCCGAAGCGCGCCGCCTGCGGATCCCGATCATCGGGCTCGTGGACACCAACTGCGACCCGGACGGGATCGACTACGTGATCCCCGGCAACGACGACGCGATCCGCTCCTGCGGCGCGATCGCGCATGCGCTGGGCGACGTGATCGGCCAGGGCAACAGGATCTTCCGCGAGGAGGAGGAGCGCGCGCGCAAGGAGGCCGAGGAGAAGGCCCGCATCGAGGCCGAGGCGCGCGCCGCGCGCGAAGCGGAGGAGCAGGCCAAGCGCGAGGCCGAGGAGCTGGCGCGCAAGGAGGCCGAGGAGGCCAAGCGCGCCGCCGCCGCCGAGCAGGCCGCGGCCCAGGCCGCGGCCGCACAGCCGCCGGCCGCCGCGGCTCCCGCCCCGCCGCAGCCGCAGCAGGCCCAGGCCGCGCCGGCCCAACCGCAGGCGCCCGCCGCACCGGCTGCGCCGCCGGCCGAGCCCGTGCCCGCAGCAGCACCCGCAGCGACGACCACCGCCGGCGAGACGCCGGCGGCCACCGAGGGGGAGCCCGCAGCATGAGCATCAGCGCCCAGGACGTGAAGGCCCTGCGCGAGCGCACCGGCGCAGGGATGATGGAGTGCAAGAACGCGCTCGTGGAGGCCGACGGCGACATCGAGAAGGCGATCGAGGCGCTGCGCATCAAGGGCGCCGCGAAGGCCGAGAAGCGCGGCGAGCGGACGGCCAGCGAGGGCACCGTGCAGTCCTACATCCACGCCAACGGCAAGATCGGCGTGCTCGTGGAGGTCGACTGCGAGACCGACTTCGTCGCCCGCAACGACGACTTCACCGGCTTCGCGAGAGACCTCGCGCTGCACATCGCCGCCGCGGCCCCGGTCGCCGTCGACGAGAGCGGCGTGCCGGCCGAGGAGGTCGAGCGCGAGACGCGCATCGCCGAGGAGCAGTTCGCCGACAAGCCGGAGAACATCCGCCCGAACATCGTCAGGGGCAAGGTCGACTCCTGGCTCAAGGAGGTCGTGCTGCTGAAGCAGCCGCACGTCAACACGGAGAAGTACGAGGGCCGGACGATCGAGGAGCTGCGCGCCGCGCTCGCCTCGAAGACCGGCGAGAACGTCGTCATCCGACGCTTCACGCGGTTTGCCGTCGGCGACTGAGCCACCCGAACCGGGACCCGTCCCGTCCGCCCCCGTCTTCGGGCGGGTGCTCGTGAAGCTGTCCGGCGAGGCGCTCATGGGCACCCAGGAGTACGGCGCCGACCCGCAGCGGATCGCCGCGATCGCGCGCCAGATCGCGAAGGTGCACGCGCGCGGCGTCGAGGTCGCGGTCGTCGTCGGCGGCGGCAACATCTTCCGCGGGCTGGCCGCGCAGGCGTCCGGCATGGACCGCGCGACCGGCGACTACATGGGCATGCTCGCGACCGTCCTCAACGCGCTCGCGCTGCAGGACGCGTTCGAGAAGGCCGGCGTGCCGACGCGCGTGCAGTCGGCGATCTCGATCTCCGAGGTCGCCGAGCCGTACATCCGCCGCCGCGCGATGCGCCACCTCGAGAAGGGCCGCATCGTGATCTTCGCGGCCGGCACCGGCAACCCGTTCTTCACGACCGACACGGCGGCGGCGCTGCGCGCGACCGAGATGCACGCCGAAGTGATCCTGATGGCCAAGAACGGGGTGGAGGGCGTCTTCACGGCCGACCCGGCGACCGACCCCGACGCGACGTTCATCCCCGAGATCACGCACATGGAGGCGGTGCAGCGAGGCCTGCGCGTGATGGACACGACGGCGCTCACGCTGTGCGCCGAGAACAAGGTCCCGATCGTCGTCTTCAACATGGGCGACGAGCGCAACATCGACCGGATAGTGTGCGGGGATCGCGTCGGAACCTTGGTGAGGTCATGATCGAAGAGCTGCTTGTCGATGCGCGCGAGCGCATGCTGAAGTCGGTCGAGTCGACCCGCCACGAGTTCGGCTCCGTGCGCACCGGGCGCGCGACGCCGGCGCTGCTCGACCGCATCGTCGTCGACTACTACGGCGCGCAGACGCCGCTGAACCAGATGGCGACGATCAACGCGCCGGAAGCGCGGCTGCTGTCGGTGCAGCCCTACGACAAGAGCTCGATCAAGGCGATCGAGAAGGCGATCCTGGAGTCCGACGTCGGCCTCACGCCGAACAACGACGGCAACCTGATCCGCCTCGGCATCCCCGAGCTGACCGAGGAGCGGCGCAAGCAGCTCGTCAAGGTCGTGCGCGGGATCGCCGAGGAGGGTCGCATCGCGATCCGCAACGTCCGCCGCGACGTGATGCACGATCTGCGCGAGCTGCGCGACGCCGGCGAGGCCGGCGCCGACGACGAGCACCGCGCGGAGGGCGAGCTGCAGAAGCTGACCGACGAGAGCGTCGCCTCGCTCGAGACGGCGCTGAAGCACAAAGAGGACGAGATCCTCGAGGTCTAGTGGCCGGCCAGGCGGAGGAAGGCCCGCGCTACGTCGCGATCATCACCGACGGGAACGGACGCTGGGCCGAGCGTGAGGGCCTGTCCGTCACCGACGGGCACCGTGCCGGCGCCGAGAACGTCAAGGCCCGCCTGCGCGACGCCGTCGACCTCGGCATCGAGCAGCTCACGATCTACGCCTTCTCGACGGAGAACTGGGCGCGCTCGATCGAGGAGGTCAAGGCGCTCGTGAAGATGTTCAGCGAGTACATCGACCGCGAGACGCCGGAGCTGCACGAGGAGGGTGTGCGCCTGCGCTTCATCGGCCGCCGCGACCCGCCGGTGCCGGCGAAGATCGTCGAGCAGATGGAGTGGGCCGAGCAGCTGACGGCGGCCAACGACCGCATCACCTTCTTCATCCCCTTCAACTACGGCGGGCGGGCGGAGATCGTCGACGCCGCACGCTCGTTCACGGGCACGACCGAGGAGGAGTTCCGCGCGCACCTCTACGCGCCCGGGATGCAGGACCCCGACCTCGTGATCCGCACCAGCGGCGAGCAGCGGCTGTCGAACTACCTGCTGTGGCAGACCGCCTACTCGGAGCTGGTCTTCAGCGAGGAGCTGTGGCCGGACTTCGGCCGCGCAGCCTTCGAAGCCGCGCTCGCGACGTACGGCACGCGGCGCCGGCGCTTCGGGGGGCGCACGGCGTGAGCGCGAGCGGGCGCAGACGGCCGCCGCCGAGCGCACGCCGCGCCCGTCGCACCGCGCGCCGCAACGGCGGCTCGGACCTCGGCGCGCGGATCCTCGTGGCGGTGCCGGCGGCGCTCGTCGTGATCGTCGTCAACGCCGTCGGCGGGCCACTGTGGGCGCTCGGCCTGCTCGCGGTCGGCTGCGTCTGCCTGCACGAGCTGTTCGAGCTGCTGGGAGCGGTCAGGCCGGTGCGGCTGGCGGGCTTCCTGGGACTCGCCGGGCTGCTGGCGGCGGCGCTCTACGGGACGCAGTTCCACGTCCTGCTGGCGGCCGTCTCGGTGATGCCGGTGCTGTTCGCGCTGACGGCGTGGGGCCCGCCGCGCGAGCATGCGACGCTCGCGATGGCGAGCACCGTGCTCGGCGTCTACTGGATCGGCTTCGCGCTCGCGCACGCGGTGCTGCTGCGCGAGCTGCCGCACGGCGACGCGATCGTGATCGACGTGCTCGTCGGGACCTTCGTCGGCGACACCGGCGCCTACCTGGGCGGGCGCGCGTTCGGCCGCCGGCCGCTGGCCCCGCGGATCTCGCCCAACAAGACCGTCGAGGGGCTCGTGTTCGGGCTGATCAGCGCGCTCGGAGCGGTCTTCGTCGCCGGGCTCTACCAGGACTGGCTCTCCAGCGGCGACGCCCTGCTGCTCGGCCTCGGCGTCGCGCTCGCCGCGCCGATCGGCGACCTGTTCGAGTCGTTCGTCAAGCGCGACGTCGGCATCAAGGACAGCGGCAAGGCGTTCGGCGCCCACGGCGGCGCGCTGGACCGCGTCGACGCGGCGCTGTTCGCGGCGGTCGTGGGGTACTACGTCTGGTATGCGCTGGCGTAGCGCTCAGTCGCTGCGCGGCGCGTAGCGGTGGTGCAGCAGCAGCGGGTGCCCGTCGGGGTCGCTGAAGAAGGCCATGTGGCAGACGCCACTGTCGATCGTCTCGCCGGTGAACTCGACGCCGCGCGACTCCAGCTCGGTGCGTGCAGCGGCGACGTCCTCGACGTGCAGCGCGATCGCGCCGCCGTTGCGCTGGAAGGGCCGGCCGATCGCGGCCGTGTCGAGCAGCTGGAGCGTCAGCGTGCCCGTCTCGAACTCGCCGCCCGGCATCCGCTCGTAGCGGCTGGAGCAGGGCAGCCCGAGCACGCCGCCGTAGAAGGCCTCGGATGCCGGGAAGTCGGTGACGGGCAGGAAGACGAAGTCGACGCCGGTGACGATGGTGGCCATGTTGGCTCCTTGTGCGGGTCGCGGGAGGTCTCGAAGGCGACCGTGGGGCTCCTGTCCAGGAGCCCCACGGTCGAAAAGCTTGACGATCTGCCGGCGTGTTCGCGTCGCGTTACGGCTTGTGCGGCGAGCCGGCGGCCGGACGGCTGCTCTGGAGCACGGTCAGCCTGGGCGGAGCAGCCGGCGACGCGCTCTCGTTCAGTCCTTGTCCGGCAGTCGAGTCGGACGGAGTCGCATAGGTGACGCAGATCTTCGTGCGAAGATCGTCGGCGTCGCAGGTGAACTTCGTGATCGGGTCCCGGCGCGTCACGTGGGCGACTGCCAGATAGAGAGCCGGGCGCGAAGCCCGAATGCAAGCATTCGTGCCGGCGATGATCACGGAAGCTGTGGCAATGTCCATACCAAGGTCCTTTTACTCGGACGACCAGGTGCAGAGCCGCGCTTCGTGTGGGCTCTGAGGTGGCAGTGTCCTGTGATGGGTGTGAGCGTGATCGCCGTATGGGCCTCCTTGTCGCATTGGTGAACACATAACCATCTCGCACGGGCCGGACGGAACCCCTGGTCTTGAGGCACCGCAAAGGCGCCCACCTACAATGAGGAGCCCCGATGCCCCGCCGCCTCCTCATCCTCGGCTCGACGGGCTCGATCGGCACGCAGGCGCTCGACGTCGTCGCGCGCTCGGACGAGCTGGAGCTGGTCGGCCTCTCGGCCGGCAGCTCGTGGGAGCCGCTCGTCGCGCAGGCGCGCGAGCTGGGCGTCGCGCGGATCGCGCTGAGCGACCCCGACGCCGCCGCGCGCGCCGCCGAGGCTTGGACCGACGGGCTCGTGCTGAGCGGCGCGGAGGGGCTCGTGCGGCTCGTCGTCGAGTCCGAGGCCGACCTCGTGCTGAACGCGCTCGTCGGCTCCGCCGGCCTCGGCCCGACCGTCGCGACGCTCGGCGAGGGGATCGACCTCGCGCTCGCCAACAAGGAGTCGCTCGTCGTCGGCGGCGAGCTCGTGACGCAGCTGGCGGAGGCGACCGGCGCGCAGATCGTCCCCGTCGACTCCGAGCACTCGGCGATCCACCAGCTGCTCGCAGGGGAGCCGCCGGGCGCGGTCGACAAGCTCGTCCTGACCGCCTCAGGCGGCCCCTTCCGCGGGCGCAGCGCCGAGCAGCTGCGCGACGTGACGGTCGAGCAGGCACTCGCGCACCCGACGTGGGCGATGGGCGGCAAGATCACGATCGACTCGGCGACGCTGATGAACAAGGGCCTCGAGGTGATCGAGGCCCACCACCTGTTCGGCACGCCCTACGAGCGCATCGACGTGGTCGTGCACCCGCAGTCGATCGTCCACAGCCTCGTGCAGCTGTGCGACGGCTCGACGCTGGCGCACCTCGGCTACCCCGACATGCGGATCCCGATCGCCTACGCGCTGCACCAGCCCGAGCGGATGCCGCTGCCGGTCGAGCCGCTCGACCTCGTCGCGCTCGGGCGCCTCGACTTCGAGGAGCCGGACGAGCAGGCCTTCCCGTGCCTGCGCCTGGCGCGCGAGGCGGCCGCCGCCGGCGGCACCGCGCCGTGCATCCTCAATGCCGCCAACGAGGTCGCCGTACATGCCTTCCTCGCCGGCCAGCTGCGCTTCAGCGACATCGCGGACGCGATCGCGCACGCGCTCGACGCCGTCCCGAGCGGGACGATCCACGCGTTCGAGACGCTCTACCGCGCCGACCACGCCGCGCGCGAGGCGGCGCGCACGCTGGTGCAGGAGCGCGCCGCGGCATGAGCTGGCTGCTCGCCTTCGCCGGCTTCGCCGTGCTGATCGTCCTGCACGAGGCAGGCCACTTCGTCGCGGCCAAGGCGGTAGGCATGCGCGTCGAGCGCTTCATGCTGTTCTTCGGCAAGCCGCTCGTCTCTTTCCGCCGCGGCGAAACGGAGTACGGCATCGGCCCGATCCCGCTCGGCGGCTACGTGCGCATCAGCGGCATGAACCCACGCGAGGAGCTGGCGCCGGAGGACGAGCACCGCGCCTACTACCGCCAGCCGGTCTGGAAGCGGATCGTCGTGATCTCCGCCGGGCCGGCCGTCAACGTCGTGCTCGCGTTCCTGATCCTGTGGGCGCTGCTGCTCGTCAACGGGCAGGGCGTCGCGACGACGCGCGTCGACAGCCAGGGGCTCGTCGCGCCGGCCGCCCGCTACCTCCAGCCGGGCGACCGCATCGTCAGCGTCGACGGCGCGGCCGGGGGCTACGCGACGATCGCCAGGCAGGTGCGCAAGCACCGCTGCGTCGGCAAGCCGGTCGACGGCTGCAAGGCGACGAGCGCCGCGCACGTCGTCGTCGAACGGGGCGGGAAGCGGCTCGCGTTCGAGATCCGGCCGCAGTACATCGCCAGCCCGAAGCCCGCGCACATGCGCCTCGGCGTCGAGTTCTCGCCCGGCACGCGCGGCGTCGGCCCCGGACACGCGGCGAGCGTCAGCGTCAGCACGATGTGGGACGTCACGACCGCGACCGTCAGCCGCGTCGCGAAGCTGTTCCAGGCGAAGGAGCGCAAGCAGCTGTCGGGCACCGTCGGCGCCTACGAGGTCACGCGCCAGTCGTTCGGGTTCAGCACCTCGCAGGCGCTCGCCGTGCTCGCGCTGATCTCGCTCTCGCTCGCGATCATCAACCTGTTCCCGTTCCTGCCGCTCGACGGCGGCCACATCTTCTGGGCGCTGGCGGAGAAGGTGCGCGGGCGCGCGATCCCGCTGTCGGTGATGGAGGGCGCGAGCGCCGTCGGCTTCCTGCTCGTGATCATGCTGTTCGTCGTCGGGCTCACGAACGACATCCACCGCCTGCAGCACGGCGGCTTCGACGTGCGCTGACCCCGCGCCGCTATCGTCGGCGCGATGGAGGATGCGCAGCTCCGCGCCGTCGAGGAGCCGACGCTCGGCGAGGCCTTGCGGCGCACGGCCGCGGCGCATCCGCACATCGTCGCGGTGCGCACGCTCGACGACGCGGTCGTGCTGACGTGGGCCGAGCTGCGCGAGCGCGTCGACGCGCTCGCCGCCGGCCTGGCCGGGCTCGGCGTCGGCCGCGGCGACACGGTCGCGCTGCTGATGGGCAACCGCCCGGAGTTCCACGTCGCCGACCTCGCCGCGGTCACGCTCGGAGCGGCGCCATTCTCGATCTACCAGACCTCCAGCCCCCAGCAGATCCGCTACGTGATGCAGGACGCCGAGGCACGCGTCGTGCTGGTCGAGCGCGCGCACCTGCCGGCGCTGCTGGAGGCGCGGCGCGAGCTGCCGGCGCTGGAGCACGTGATCGTGGTCGATGGCGGCGAGCCCGCACCTGGCACGCTCGCGCTCGCCGAGGTCGAGGGCGCCAACCCTGCGTTCGACGTCGACGGCGCGCTCGCGGCCGTCGGCCCCGAGGACGTGATGACGCTGATCTACACGTCCGGCACGACCGGCCCGCCGAAGGGCGTCGAGCTGACGCACCGCAGCGCACTGAGCGCCGTCGCGGGCCTGATGGAGGTGATCGAGCTGCCGCCCGGCTCGAAGGTCATCTCGTGGCTGCCGGCCGCGCACATCGCCGAGCGCAACGCGCACCACGTGATCCCCGTCGTCTACGCCTGCACGATCGCGATCTGCCCCGACCCGCGCCGCATCGCCGAGGTGCTCGCGCAGGTCCACCCGACCTGGTTCTTCGCCGTGCCGCGCGTGTGGGAGAAGCTGAAGGCCGGACTGGAGGCGATGCTCGCGGGCCAGCCGCCGGAGCGCCGCGAGCCGGTCGAGCGGGCGATCGAGGCCGCGACGGCGGCGGTGCGTCTGAGGCAGCGCGGGGAGGAGGTGCCGGCCGAGCTGGCCGCGAGCGTGGCGAAAGCCGACGCAGAGCTGTTCGCGCCGCTGCGCGCGATGCTCGGGCTCGACCAGGTCGTGACGGTCAACGTCGGCGCGGCGCCGACGCCGCCGCCGGTGATCGAGTTCTTCCATGCGCTCGGGATCGAGCTGGCGGAGCTGTGGGGGATGTCGGAGACGTGCGCGGTCGGCACGTCCAACCGCCCGGGCGCGGTGCGGATCGGCACCGTCGGCGTGGCCGCGCCGCACGTCGAGCTGAAGCTCGCGCCCGACGGCGAGCTGCTGATCCGCGGACCGTTCCTGATGCGCGGCTACCGCAACCGGCCCGAGCAGACGGCCGAGGCGATCGACGCCGACGGCTGGCTCGCGACCGGCGACGTGGCGACGATCGACGACGACGGGTACGTGACGATCGTCGACCGCAAGAAGGAGCTGATCATCAACGCCGCCGGCAAGAACATGTCGCCGGCGAACATCGAGGCGGCGCTGAAGGCGGCCAGCCCGCTGATCGGACAGGCCTGCACGATCGGCGACGCGCGCCCCTACAACACGGCGCTGATCGTGCTCGACGCCGACTTCGCACCGGCGTGGGCGGCGCAGCAGGGCCTGGAGGAGCGCGAGCTGGCCGCGCTCGCACGCGATCCGGCGGTCCGCGCGGCTGTGCAGGGGGGCGTCGACGCCGCCAACGCGACGCTCTCGCGCGTCGAGCAGATCAAGCGGTTCGCTCTGATCGAGGGCGATTGGCTGCCCGGCGGCGAGGAGCTGACGCCGACGATGAAGCTCAAGCGCCGCCCGATCGCCGCGCGCTATGCGTCTGTGATCGAGGCGCTGTACGCCGACGGCTGAGCTCCGCTCGGGCGTAGCGCGCGGGTCGTTGGGCCGCCGAACAGCCGGCTAGCAAGGGGGTGAGCGGTCGCCGCGCGCCACCGGCCGCGGCATCCCACACGCTCGCATGCACCGGATTTACGACAGGAGATCTGTGCTCGCCAGCGATACACAGATCTCCTGTCCTCGGGTTGCAGACCGTCTGGAGGGAGCGCACGAGCGCCTGCACTTCAGCCACCGCGCTCCCCAGCAGCAGTAAGCGCTCGGGCCATGGGCCATGTGAAGCAGCTGAGACCACGCCCGCGAAGCGCCGGGACAGTCTCGTACACTCCTAAGAGATGGCCTCTTTGCGGCAGATTCACGTCGGCGCGGTGCCGATCGGCGGCGGCGCCCCGGTCGCGGTGCAGACGATGACGAAGACGGAGACCGCGGACCTCGCCGCGACGATGGCGCAGATCCATCGCGTCGCCGAGGCCGGCGCCGACATCGTGCGCTGCGCGGTGCCGCGCGAGCAGGACGTCGAGGCGCTGAAGACGATCGTCAAGGAGTCGCCGATCCCGGTCATCGCCGACATCCACTTCAACCACACGCTCGCGCTCAAGGCGCTCGACGCCGGCGCCCACTGCGTGCGCCTGAACCCCGGCAACATCGGCGGCCCGGACAAGGTCGCGGAGGTCGTCGCGAAGGCGAAGGAGAAGGGCACCCCGCTGCGCATCGGCGTCAACTCCGGCTCGCTGCCCAAGCACCTGCACGCGCTCGAGCGCGAGAACTCCGTCGAGGCGCTCGTGAGCGCCGGCGCCGAGTTCGTCGAGCTGATGGAGCGCCTCGACTTCGACGACTTCAAGGTCTCGATCAAGTCGACCAACGTGCCCAACACGATCGCCTCCAACCGCCTGCTGGCGCAGCGGATCCCGTACCCGCTGCATCTCGGCATCACCGAGGCGGGCACGAAGTGGTCGGGCTCGCTCAAGAGCGCGGTCGGCCTCGGCACGCTGCTGGCCGACGGGATCGGCGACACGATCCGCATCTCCTTGTCGACCTTCCACGCCGAGGAGGAGGTCAAGGTCGCCTGGGAGATCCTCAAGGCGCTCCAGCTGCGCGAGCGCGGCCCGGTACTGATCGCCTGCCCCACCTGCGGCCGTCTCCAGTTCGACATGGACACCGTCGTGGCGGACATCGAGCAGCGCCTGGAGGCCTACGAGGACCCGATCGAGGTGGCCGTGCTCGGCTGCGCGGTCAACGGCATCGGCGAGGCCTCGCACGCCGACTTCGGCATCACCGGCGCCAAGAACGAGGGCCTGATCTTCAGCCGCGGCAAGGCGCTGCGCAAGGTCCCGACCGAGCAGTTGGTCGACACGCTGTTCGCCGAGATCGACAAGTACGTCGGCTCCAAGCGGATCGACGTCGACGCCGCCCAGGCCGCCGAGGGCGCCGCCTGGCTGCAGGCGATCGAGGACGAGAACGCCGGCGAGATGACGCCCGAGCGGCTCGCCGCGCTCGAGAAGGCCAAGCAGGCCGAGCAGGCCGACGAGATGTCCGGCGCGCTGCTGCAGACGGTGGCCGAGCGCGCCCGCCTGGACGAGGCCGCCTCGCCGACCGCCGGCCGCCGCTTCACCCGCGCTTGACAACAGCCGATAAGGAGTGCGTGGCCTCCACGGACCACACGACGAGCAGCACGCCGCCACGGGACCACGCGGACGACGTCGTGCGCCCGCTCGCGCTCGCGGACCTGCCGGCGGCCGCCGGCGTGCTCGAACGCGCGATCGGCACGGGCTCCTCGCAGGCGGGCATCGAGCGGCTGCTGCGGGCGGTCGCGTTCGAGGATCCGTGGAGCGATCCCGAGCTGCGCTCGCTCGCGCTGCTCGACGGCGAGGACGTCCTGATCGGCCTGCTGCTGACCTGCCCGCGGCGCCTGCTGTTCGACGGCAAGCCGCTGCGCGCGCTGTGCGGCAGCAACGTGATCGTCGATCCCGCGGCGCAGGGCCATGAGCGCGGCCGGGCGCTGATCCGCGCTTCGATCCAGATACCGAAGGACATCTCCTTCACCGACGGCGCGCCCGACCGCGCGCGCCAGATGATCGAGCGCCTCGGCTTCGTCCCGCTGCACCTCGAATCGCTCGAGTGGACGAGCGTGCTGCGCCCGGCCGCCTACTGGCAGGAGCGCGCGCTCGCAAACGGGCGCGCACAGCGGCTCGGGCGCGCGCTCGCGCTGCCCGTCGATCGCCTGCTCGCGCATTCGCGCGCGACGCCGGCGCTGAGCGGGCGCGGCCTGAGCGACGAGCCGCTCACGGCCGAGGCGATGATGGAGCACCTCGAGCGCCTGACCGCGTGGGCGCGCCTGCGGCCCGACTACGACCTGCCGTTCCTGACCTGGCTGCTCGCCCAGCTCGCGGACCATCACCCGCAAGGAGCGCTGGCGGCCCGGCTCGTGCGCCGCGGCGGCGAGGTGATCGGCTGGCACGTCAGCCTCGTCCCACCCGGTGGGATCGCGCAGTCGATGCAGGTGATCGCCGCCCCCGAGGACCTTCCGGCGGTGCTGGAGTCCCAGCTCGCGCACGTGCGCGAGCTGGGCGCGATCGCCGCCCGCGGGCGTCTGGAGGCACCGCTGCTGCCGGCGATCACAGCGCGCCGCACGCTGCTGCGCCAGACCAGCTTCACACTCGTGCGCACGCCGAGCGACCCCGCCCCGATCACCGCGATCCAGCAGGGCGCCGCGCTCTTCACGCGGCTCGACGCCGACTGGTGGATCGACCCCACGGGACGTTGAGACCGGCGCTGCGGCGCGCCGCCGGCCGCTAGCCTCGCGCGCATGCAGCTCGCGCACGACCGCCTCGGGTCCGGCCCGCCGCTCGTGCTGCTGCACGGGATCGGCAGCCGCCGCGGCGTCTGGAAGCCGGTCGTGGCCGCGCTCGCGCGGGAGCGCGAGGTGATCGCGCTCGACCTGCCCGGCTTCGGCGACTCGCCGCCGCTGCCGGCGGGGGTCGCGCCGAACATCGCTGCGCTGGCCGACGCCGTCGTCGCCTTCCTCGCCGAGCAGGGGCTCGAGCGCCCGCACGTGGCCGGCAACTCGATGGGCGGCGGGATCTCGCTCGAGCTGGGCCGCCGCGGCGCCGTCGCCAGCGTCGCCGCGCTCTCGCCGATCGGCTTCTGGGACGGCTGGGAGATCCCCTACGGACGCGTCGTGCTGCGCACCAGCCGCTGGCTCGCCCGCCACCTCGGCGACCAGATGATCCGCGCCGTGCAGTCGCCCGCCGGACGCCAGGCGCTGCTCGGGATGACGTACGGCAAGCCGCGGCGGCGCGACCCGGCGGAGGCCGCCGCCGACATCGCCGCGCTGCGCGCCTCGCCCGCGTTCGACGAGACGCTGCCGCTGATCCGCGACTTCCACGTGCGCGACGACGCCGGACTCGACGTCCCCGTGACGATCGGCTGGGGCACGGCCGACCGGCTGCTGATCCCGCGCCAGGCGCAGCGGGCCCGCGTCGCGCTGCCCCGCGCCCGCCACCTGCCGCTGCCCGGCTGCGGCCACGTGCCGATGAGCGACGATCCCGCCGCCGTCGCCGCGCTGCTGCTCGCCGCGAGCGCCTGAGCGGCACGACGACGCGCCGGGGTTCACAGGATGACCTCAGCCGAGCGGCCGCCGCCGCTACCCTCGGCAGGGAACCCGCCGCCGGCGGAGAAAGAGGAACTCCGCCGTGACCTCGCGCCGTCTGCTCTCAAGCCTGCTGATCGCCCTGCTCGCCGCGCTTGCGCTGGCGGCGCCGAGCGCCGCCTACGTCGTCGGCATCGCCGACCAGAACCCCACCTTCTTCACCGATCCGCAGCTGACGCAGCTCGCGCCGCTGCGCACGCGCTACATCACGCCGTACGACTCCGTCTTCAAGAGCCGCGCGACCGTCGACGCCTGGATGGACGCAGCGCGCCAGGCGGACATGGAGGTCGTCGTCGCGTTCAACCCGCCCGCGACGATGAAATGCCCGAACATCGGCCGCGCGACCGCGTGCAAGCCCGTCAGCACGGCTCGCTACCGGGCCGCGTTCACGGCCTTCCACAAGCGCTACCCGCAGGTGCGGATCGTCCAGCCGTGGAACGAGGTCAACAACCTCACGCAGCCGACCGCGCACCACCCCGAGGCGGTCGTCGCCTACTACCGGATCGTGCGCTCGGTCTGCCCCGGTTGCAAGATCATCGGCGCCGACATCCAGGACCTGCCGAACATGGTCCCCTACACGCAGCAGCTGCTCGCGCTGTTCAAGGCGCAGCGGCTCAAGCCGCAGCTGTGGGGCCTGCACAACTACACCGACACGAACCGCTTCGTGAAGGACGCCAACAGCAGCATGCGCAAGGCCGCGAAGCTGCTGCCGGGCAAGATCTGGCTGACCGAGACGGCCGGCCTCTTCCGCTTCCAGCCGCAGAACGCGCGCCAGTCCTTCCGCCCCGACCTCGCGCGCCAGAAGCGGGCGATGCAGGCGATCTTCGCGCAGGCCGACCGCTACCGCAGCAAGGTCGACCGCATCTATCTCTACCAGTGGTTCGCGTCCTCGCCGACGAACCGCTGGGACTCGGGCGTGCTCGACGTGCACGGGCTGCCGCGCCCGGTCTACGACGTGCTCGAAGCGCATCGCAGCGCCTTCCGGTAGCGTCGCGGACCGCATGACGCGCCTGAGCGGCTACCTGCTGCCGACGGAGAAGCAGGCCCCCGCGGACGCGGAGGCGATCTCGCACAAGCTGATGGTGCGCGCCGGCCTGATCCGCCAGCTCGGCACTGGGCTGTGGACGTGGATGCCGGCCGGCTGGCGGGTGCACCAGCGCGTCACCGGGATCATCCGCGAGGAGCTCGACGCGATCGGCGCGCAGGAGCTGCTGATGCCGCTGCTCAACCCGGCCGAGCCGTGGCGGCGCACCGGGCGCATCGAGATCGACGAGCTGTTCAAGCTTGAGGATCGCAAGGGCGCCGAGATGGTGCTCGCGATGACGCACGAGGAGGTCGTCACGACGCACGTCGCGCAGCTCGTGCGCTCCTACCGCGACCTGCCGCTGATGCTCTATCACTTCCAGGTCAAGGAGCGCGACGAGCCGCGTCCGCGCGCCGGCGTGCTGCGCACGCGCGAGTTCATCATGAAGGACTCCTACTCGTTCGACCGCGACGAGCAGGGCCTGGCCGTCAGCTACGACAAGCACGTCGCCGCCTACGACCGCATCTTCGAGCGCAGCGGGATCGAGTGGTACCGCGTCGAGAGCGACGTCGGGATGATGGGCGGCTCCGGCGCGCACGAGTACATGGCGCCCTGCGCCGCGGGCGAGGACGAGGTCGCGCTCGCGCCCGGCTACGCCGCCAACGTCGAGATCGCCAGCGCCGACGCCCAGCCGGTCGCGCTGCCGGCGCCGCTGCCGCAGCCGGCCGAGGTCCACACGCCCGGCCTCACGAGCGTCGATGAGGTGGCGGGCAACCTCGGCCTGCCGGCGGGCGCGCTGCTGAAGTCCTACCCGGTGATGGTCGAGGGCCGCGGGCTCGTGCTCGTCGTCGTGCGCGGCGACCACCGCGTCAACGAGATCAAGCTGCGCAACGCGCTCGGCGCCGACTGCCGCGCGGCCAAGCCGGAGGAGTTCGCGCGCAAGGTCGGGCCCGCCGGCTACCTCGGCCCGGTCGGCGCCAACTCGCCGGTGCTGCTCGACACGGCGGTCGGCGAGGGCGGCTACGTGACGGGCGCCAACCGCGCCGACTTCCACCTGCGCGGCGTCGAGCCGGGCCGCGACTTCGCGTTCGAGCGCGCCGACGTGCGCAGCGTCGAGGCGGGCGACCTCGTCGGGGGGCACGCCATCCGCATCGAGGCGGCGATCGAGGTCGGCAACATCTTCAAGCTCGGGACGCGCTATTCGGAGCCGCTCGGCGCGAGCTTCCTCGACGAGGCCGGCGCCCAGCACCCGATCGTGATGGGCTGCTACGGGATCGGCCCGGCGCGCATCGCCGCCGCCGCCGTCGAGCAGACGGCCGACGAGCAGGGGATCGCCTGGCCGCGCGCGATCGCGCCGTTCGACGTCGAGCTGGTCGGCCTCGGCAAGCCCGGCACGGACGAGGCCGCCCTCGCCGAGCGCATCTATAACGAGCTGCGGACGCTCGGCGCCGACGTGCTCTACGACGATCGCGACGGCGGCCCCGGCATGAAGTTCGCCGACGCCGAGCTGCTCGGCTGCCCGCTGCGCGTGACGATCGGCAAGCGCACGCTGGAGAGCGGCGAGGTCGAGCTGCAGGTGCGCCGTGGCCGCGAGACGCGCAGCGTCCCCCTGGAGGGAGCCGCGGAGGCGGTGCTCGAGCTGTGGCGGACGCTCCCGTAGACGGCGAGGCGCCGCGGCCGCTGACGGTCCGCCGCCTGCTCGGGCTCGACCGCTCGGGCTCACCGCCGGCCGCCACGCAGGCGGGCGCGCCGCTGAACCCCTGGACGCTGCCGAACGCGATCGGCTTCGTACGGCTGGCGCTGATCCCCGTCTTCCTCGTCGTCGCGCTCGGCGACGACGACGGCGTCGGCGCGGCGCTGGCGATCCTCTTCGCGGTGATCGGCTGGGGCGACTACGCGGACGGAATGGCCGCGCGCGTGACGCGGCAGTACAGCCGCCTCGGCGCGCTGATGGATCCCGTCACCGACCGCCTGCTCGTGATCTGCGGCGTCGTCGTCTGCTGGCACTTCCTGCTGCTGCCGCGCTGGGCGCTCGGCGTGCTCGTCGCGCGCGAGCTGGCGATGCTCGCGATCGCCCGCTACGGCCTCGCGCGCGGGGTGGACCTGCGCATCAACTGGCCCGGCCGGCTGGCCGTCGCCCCGGTGATGGGCGGGCTGTTCTTCCCGATGACCGGCCTGCACACGCTCGGCGAGGTGCTGCTGTACGTCGGGCTGGCGCTGGCGCTGAGCGCGACCGCGCTGTACCTGCGCGAGGGCCGGCGGCGTCTGCACACCGACTGACCCTCAAGCTCAGCTTGAGACCGATGCGCCCGAGCGTCTATACTCGCGAGCCCGCGTGCCCTGAGGAACGGAGACCCAGCGTGATGGACACCTTCCCGGACCTCGGCTCCCTGAGCGATCAGGAGCTGAAGGACCTGATCCAGCAGTTGACGGAGGAGGAGCTCGAAGTCTCCTACAAGCGCCGCATCCTCCACGGCAAGATCGACATCCTGCGCGCCGAGCTGGTGAACCGCCTGCGCAAGGGCCACGAAGGCGGCCGCGACATCATCTCGGGCGCCGACGTCGAGAAGCTCACCGACATCCTGGCCGGCCGCGTCAACGCGTCCGACGAGGCGGAGTAGGGCACAGGCCGCACGTGGCGCTCCACTGCCCCGAATGCGGCTACGCGAACGCCGTTGGCGCGAACTACTGCCAGCGCTGCGGCGCGTTCCTGGCCGCCTCCGAGAGCGGCGGCAGCGAGACGACCGCGACCTATCGCATCGGCGAGACGGGTGAGATCGAGGCGGTCGAGCTGGAAGAGGTCGTCGCGCGCGGCGCGGCGCTCGTGATCCGCTCCGGCGGCGGGCGCGCGGGCGAGAGCTTCGCGATCGAGGGCGAGCGCCTGACGATCGGCCGCCGGCCCGACAGCGACGTGTTCCTCGACGACGTCACCGTCTCGCGCGACCACGCGCTGCTCGTGCACCGCAGCTCCGACTGGTACCTGGACGACTGCGGCTCGCTCAACGGCACCTACGTGAACCGTGCGCGGATCGAGTCCCACCGGCTGCAGGACGGCGACGAGCTGCAGATCGGCAAGTACAAGCTGGCCTACCTCGCGCGCTGATGGCGACCGTTCCCGAGCATGACGTCGAGACGCCCGGCCCCGAGGCGGCGGAGCAGGAGCCGGCGCTGCGCACGCGCCAGAAGTCGCTCACGATCGGGGCCGTCTGCAAGGCGCTGAAGCAGGAGTTCCCCGACATCTCGATCTCGAAGATCCGCTACCTCGAGGATCAGAAGCTGCTCACGCCGCGGCGCACCCAGGGCGGCTACCGCGTCTACACGCAGAACGACGTGCAACGACTGCGCACGATCCTGCGCCTGCAGCGCGACGAGTTCCTGCCGCTGCGGGTGATCCGCCAGGAACTGGCGGGCGGGCGCACCGACGGCGAGCTGACGCCGCCGCCGACCAGCAAGCCCGACATCCGCCACCTGCGCCGCGTCGCCGTCGCCGTCACCGGTCCGGGCGCGCTCTACTCGCTGGAGGAGGTCGTCGAGGAGACCGGCGCCGACCCCAAGCTCGTACGCGAGCTGGAGGAGTACGGCGTCATCAAGGGCGAGGCGCGCGCGGGCGTGCGCTACTACGACGAGACCGAGCGCGAGATCGTGCGCGCGGTCACGGAGCTGGCCCGCTACGGCGTGGCGGGACGCAACCTGCGCGTCTTCCGCACCTCCGCCGATCGCGAGTCGGCGCTGCTGCAGCAGATCCTCGCCCCGTCGCTGCGCTCGCGCAATCCCGAGCGCCGCAAGGAGGCCGTCGAGACGCTCGAGAACCTCGCGGCCGTCGCGACGTACCTCAAGCACCTGCTGCTGATCCGCGACCTGCGCAGCATCACCGGCTGACGCGTAGGCTCGGCGCGTGCCGACGACGCGCGTGGAGCGCACGCTTGCCGCCTCGCCCGAGGCGATCTGGTCGCTCGTCGCCGACCCGCATCACCAGCCGCGCTGGTGGCCGCGCGTGCGGCGCATGGAGGACGTCGGCGAGGGCCGCTTCACGCAGGTGCTGATGACCGAGAAGGGCCGCGGCGTGCGCGCCGACTACGAGCTGCGCGCGATCGAGCCGCCGCGACGGCTGACGTGGGCCCAGCTGCTGGAGGGGACGCCGTTCGACCGTCTCCTGACGGCCGCGCTGACGACCGTCGCGCTCGCGCCCGTCGACGCCGGTGGGACCCACGTCGCGATCGAGCTGGACCAGCAGCTGCGCGGCTGGTCGCGGCTCGTGCCGTTCCTGTTCCGCCGCGCGGCGCGCGCGCAGCTGCGCGAGGCGCTCGACGGGCTCGAGCGCGTCGTGGTCGATTAGCTACGAGAGCGACAGCGAGCCGCTGAGGATCGTCTCGCCGGGCTGCGTCGGCACTGCCCCGCTGCGGACCGACTCGCGCGTGATCAGGACGGTGCCGTATCCGGCCGCGTCGGCCGGCAGCGACGCGCTGACGGTGAACTGGCCGCCCGCCTTCGTGACCTGGTGCGGGACGAAGCCGAGCAGCTTGGAGCCCGGGGAGCCCTGCAGCCAGGCGGCGTAGATGTCCTGCGCGCCGTTGGCGGGCAGCTTCGTCGCCTGGATCGCGATCACGAGCTGCTTCGCGGACGTGCGCTCCACGACCCCGATCGCGACCGCGCCGCCGCCGGCCGGCGTCGCGTTGAGGTTGACCTGCGCGAGCGGCTGGGCGGTCGCGGTGGTCGAGGTCGACGTCGTGCCGGTCGTGGTGGGGGTGGTGGCGCTTGCCGCCGGGGTCCCGTCGTCGTCCCCACCGCGGGTGACGAGCACGACGACGAGCGCGATCGCCAGCGCTGCGACGACGGCGAGGAGGATGGCGCCGTTGCGGCGGGAAGCGCCTGGTGGCGTCGGCCCCACCGTTGTTGCCTCCCTCGTGGCCGCCGTGGGCGCGCTTGCCGGGGACGGCGGCACTGAGGGGGAAGGGGGCGGTGGCGCCATCGCGCGAGGCGCCGTGGCGGCGGCTGGCCGCTCGGGCGCCTTCGGGGCGCCGCCGTTGCCTGCGCTCGGCGTCGGCACGTCGGGCAGCGGGTGTTGCGCCAGGGGGGCGAGTCGCTCGCGCAGCTGCTGTGCCCAGCTGCAGGCCTCGGGCGAGTCGCCGATCGAGGCGAGCGTGACGATCCGCTCGCCCTCGTCCTGCTGGCCGAGCAGGTAGTCGGCGATCTGCGCGCGCTGCGCGGCCTCGGGCGCCTGCGCCTGCGCCGCGCCGAGCGTCTCCACGCCAGCCTGCGCGCGCGCCCGCACCGCGGCGGCGTCGATCTGCAGGAGCCCGGCGAGCTCGGCGTAGCTGCGACCCTGGACGAGGATCAGCTGCAGGACGGCGCGCTGGTCGGGGGGAAGCGTCTCGAGCCCGCTCACGTGCCGAAGCGTAGAGGACCGCCCTCTCCGGCCCGCCGGCTATCGTTGCGCGCGATGAGCGAGCCGCTTCAGATCCCGGTTCCCGAGGGCGGCTTCGGCGCCCTCATCGGCATGCAGGACTGGGAGCAGGAGGACGGCGTGCTGCGCGTCAAGGTCCCCGTCCGGCCGGAGCTGCTCCAGCCCTTCGGGCTCGTGCACGGCGGCGTGTTCGCCGCGATCGCCGAGACGCTCGCCTCCTTCGGCACGTTCCTCGGCGTCCACGAGCAGGGCCTGAACGCGATGGGCCTCTCCAACAGCACGAGCTTCCTGCGCCCGCTGCTCGCCGGCACGATCCACGCCGAGGCGCGCCCGATCCACCGCGGTCGCACGACCTGGCTGTGGGACGTCACCTGCGCCGACGACGAGGGCCGCGCCTGCGCCATCACGCGCATGACGATCGCAGTGCGGCCGCCGCGCGAGCCGTGAGCGATGTGAAGTTTCCGTCGCTGAGCGACGGAAACTTCACGCTCATCCGCCGTAGCGGTTCGTGATCGGCACGCGGCGGTCGCGGCCGAACGCGCGCGGGGTGAGCTTGACGCCGGGGGGGCCTGGCGACGCTTGTACTCGGCGCGGTCCACGAGCGCGATCACGCGCTCGACGTCGGCGGCGGCGAAGCCCTGCGCGATCAGCTGCTCACGGCCGAGGTCCTGCTCGACGTAGCCGTCGAGGATCGGGTCGAGCACGGCGTAGGGGGGGAGCGAGTCCTCGTCGCGCTGGTCGGGGCGCAGCTCGGCGCTCGGCGCGCGATCGACGATCGAGGCGGGGATCCGCTCGCCGGCGGCGACCGCGTTGACATGACGCGACAGCTCGTACACGACCGTCTTGGAGCAGTCCTTGATGAGCGCGAAGCCGCCTGCGAGGTCGCCATAGAGCGTCGAGTAGCCGACCGACATCTCCGACTTGTTGCCGGTCGCGAGCACGAGCCAGCCGAACTTGTTCGAGAGCGCCATCAGCAGGTTGCCGCGGATGCGCGCCTGCAGGTTCTCCTCGGTGATGTCGGGCGGGCGGCCGGCGAGCGCGTCGGCGAGCGTCGCCTCGTAGGCGGCCATCACCGGCGCGATCGCGAACTCGAAGCGCTCGGCGCCGAGGTTGGCGGCGAGCAGGCGCGCGTCGTCCTGGGTCGCCTGCGAGGAGAACGGCGAGGGCATCACCGCGACCGCGAGCTGCTCGGGTCCGAGCGCGTCGGCGGCGATGCACGCGACGAGCGCGGAGTCGATCCCGCCCGAGAGGCCGAGCACGACGCGCGCGAAGCCGTTCTTGCGCACGTAGTCGCGCAGGCCCAGCACGAGCGCGCCGTAGACCTCCGCCGCGGGCTCCAGCAGCGGCGCGATCGGGCCACCCGGCGCGGCGTCGGGCGCGGATGCGGTCCCGCCCGCCAGCCGCGCGAGCGTCGGCAGCCCGCCCGCCCCGGGCGACGCCTCGCGCGGCGTCGCGTCGAGCGTCACCAGCAGCAGCTCCTCCTCGAACTGCGCCGCGCGCGCGATCACCTCGCCGCGCGCGTCGAGCGCCAGCGAGTGGCCGTCGAAGACCAGCTCGTCCTGCCCGCCCACCAGCGCGCAGAAGGCGATCGCGCAGTCGTGCTCGCGCGCCCGCTGGGCCAGCATCCGCTCGCGCTCCTGGCCCTTGCCGGCGTGGTAGGGCGAGGCCGAGACGTTGACGACGACGCGCGCGCCGGCTGCCGCCTCATCCGAGGCCGGCGGCCCCGGCAGCCAGATGTCCTCGCAGATCGTCAGGCCGACGCACGCCTCGCCGAGCGCCAGCAGCGCGCCGCCGTCGCCCGGCGTGAAGTAGCGCTGCTCGTCGAAGACGCCGTAGTTCGGCAGGTGGACCTTGCGATAGATCGCCTGCACGGCCCCGTCCGCGAGCACCGCGAGCGCGTTGTAGGTGGCGCCGCCCTCGCGCTCGGGAAAGCCGACGAGCGCGCCGATCCCGCGCGTCGAGGCGGCGAGCCGCTCCAGCGCGGCCGCGGCGTCGGCGAGGAAGTGCTGCTTGAGCAGCAGGTCCTCCGGCGGGTAGCCGGTCAATGCCAGCTCAGGGAAGACGGCGAGCTGCGCGCCGGCCGTGCGCGCTCGCTCGATCCAGTCGCGGATCGCCGTCTCGTTGCCGGCGATGTCGCCGACCGTCGCGTTCAGCTGGCAGAGCGCGAGGCGCAGGGGGAGGGCCATGCCGTGGATTCTGACGAGCCGGCGCGCAGCGCCGCGCTCAGCCGCCGCTCGCGCCGCGCCCGAGCCAGAACGACGCGAACTGCTCCAGCGCCGGGTCGCCGGCGTCGCCCACGCGCAGCACGCGCCTCCAGGCGAGCGCGACGACGCCCTGCGTGCCGGCGCGGCGGCCGAGCACGACCGCCTGGCCGACCTTCGCGAGCGACGGGTCGAACGGACCCGCGACGCGCCGCTGCACCGCTCGCAGCGGCGCCGGCGGCCGCGCGCCGCCGTACAGCAGCACAACGTCGCCGACCTCCAGCGCGGAGAGGATCTGGTCGTCGCTCAACGCGGTGGCGTCGGCGCCGATCGTGGCCGGCACGTGCGCGCCACTGGCCGGCGGGTCGGACTCGTAGGGCTTGTCCGGCCGCTGCCCGGCCTGCAGGTGCGCGTGGCCCTGATCCGCCAGCAGCCGGCCCGGCCCGGCCACGGGAGCCGCGTCGTTGCGCAGCTGCGAGTGGTCGCGACCCTCGAACAGCACGAGCACGAGCACGACCCCGCCGAGCGCGATCGCGAACGTCAGCAGCCCGGTCAGCAGCCGGCGGACACGGGGGTGCGAGGGGGTCGAGGACGACGCAGGCGGCATGCGACTCGTGCGCACGATGCCAGGCGGACCCGACGGACGCTAGCTGGGCGCCCCGCTGCGCTCGCTGGCCCGCGGCGCCTTCGCGCCGCGGCGGCGCGCGGCGGACGTGCGCTTGCGCGGCAGGCCGGCGGCGACCGCCAGCTCGTCGAGCGCCTCGCCGAGGTGCGCCGCGAGCTGCTCCAGCTCCGGCAGCGCGTCGTAGTCGCCGTTGAGCCCGAACGCGATGCGCCCGTCGTAGCTCATGATCGCGATCCCCAGCGCGAGCTTCTGCGCGAGCGGCACCATCGGGTAGATCGCACGCATCCGCCGGCCCAGCACGTAGAGCGGGAACTGCGGACCCGGCACGTTCGTGACGACGAGGTTGAAGTAGCGCTGGCGCGCCTGCAGACGCGCCGCCTGCGCCATCACGGTCGGCGGCGCGAAGCCCGTCAGCTCGGTCAGCAGGCGCGCGCCGACCGCCTGGTGGGACTCCTTCAGGCCCTCCATCTCGCCGCGCACGAGCGCGAGCCGCTCGACCGGGTCGGTCTCGCCGACGGGCAGGCTCGCCCACACCGCCGCGACGCGGTTGCCGAGCGCGCCGCGCTCGACGTCGGCGCGCACGGAGACGGGGATCATCGCCCGCAGCAGCGTGTCGATCGTGGGGTGGCCCTGGGCGCGCAGGTAGCGGCCGAGGCCGCCCGCGACGGTCGCGAGCATCACGTCGTTGACGGTCCCGCCGAGCGCGTCCTTGACCGCCTTCACGCGGTCGAGGTCCTCCGAGACCCAGGTGAAGCGGCGATGCGGGCCGATCCGCACGTTCAGCGGGCTGTCGGGCACGCCGCGCACGCCCGGCAGCGTGAAGGAGCCGATCGCCGCGACGTCGTCCAGCAGTCTGCGCGCGACCCGCCGCGGCGTGCGCAGCGTGGCGCGCATCCCGCGCGCGACCTCGGCCGGCACCGTCGCGCGCTCCAGCAGCGCGTCGGCGAGCAGCTGCGCCGAGCTCGGCAGCGGGCGCGGGACCCACGGCAGTTCGGGCGTCGCGACGGGCGCCGGCTCGGGGGTCAGATCGAAGAGGACGGTCGTGATGTCGACGCCCGAGATGCCGTCGACGAGCGCGTGGTGCGTCTTGCCGAGGATCGCGAAGCCGCCGTCCTTGAGCCCCTCGACCAGCCACAGCTCCCACAGCGGCTTGTTGCGGTCGAGCTGCTGCGAGAACGCGCGCCCGGTGAGGTGCTTGAGCTGCTCCTCGCTGCCCGGCGGCGGCAGCGCGTGCTGCTGCACGTGGTAGCGGGTGTTGAAGTGAGGATCGTCGACCCACACGGGCCGGCCCTGCGCGAACGGCACGAACGCGAGCCGCTGGCGATAGCGCGGCACGAGGTGCAGGCGCGCCTCGACGTGGGCGACCAGCTCGTCGTGCGTCGGCGGCTCGCCGTCGAAGACCATGCACGAGGCGACGTGCATGTGGGTGGCGGCGTCGTGTTCCAGATGCAGGAACGAGGCGTCGAGTCCGGAGAGGCGGTCGCGGTTGGCCATCGCCGTTCATTCTGGCAGGCCGGCCAAGTGTGAGATCGCGCACACAATTCACACCGCCGGTTCCTGTATCTTGCTCCGGTCATCGACCTGCCGAATCGCCTGCGCTCGGAGCGCGGGCGAACGGGGGAACCACTGGGTCGGACCTTCCGTCATCCGACGGTCCGGCCGGGGGCGAATCGGCGGCTGTTGCCGCCGTAGCGATGCCGTCGCCCCGAGTCGCGCAAGCGGCCGGGGCATCGAGACGCGCACCGCGAGCCCGTCAGCTAACTCCGTAGGCGACACGGTCGAATCGAAGGAGGCACACCCTGTTGCGCTCGCGATTCGCGGCGCGCGTCCGGCCGCAGCATGCGGCGATCGGCGTGGCCGTGCTTGGAACCTCTCTGTCCGCCACGGCGCTCGCGCTCGCGGAAGCGACCCCCGACGAGCCCTCCCTACGCCCGCCGGCGCCGCTCGTGCAGGACGCACGGCTGCGCTTCGACCAGCGGGCGCGCGTCGAAGGCCGCCTCGCGCCCGACGCGGCGGGCGCGCAGGTCGTGCTGGAGCTGCGCCCGCGCGGGCTGCGCTGGCGCCCGCTCGCCACGACGACGGTCGCCGCCGACGGCCGCTACCGCTTCTCCACGCGCCTGCGCTCCTCCGGCGCGCTGCGCGTGAGCCTGCATCCGACCGCCACCACCGACGGCGCGGTCGCAGCCGCGAGCGGGCCGCCGAGCGCAAGCCGGACGGTCGTCGTCGCCGCACGCGTGGCGACGCACGCGAGCGACCGCAACGTGCAGGCCGGCGACGTCGTGCACGTGCGCGGCACGCTGCTGCCGCGTTGGAGCGGGCGCCGCGTCGCCGTCGAGGCGGGCGCGAACGGGCACTGGCACGTGCTCGCGCGCGTGCGCACCCGCGCGCACGGCCGCTTCGACGCGCGCGTCGTGGCGCAGGCGCTCGGCAGCGAGCGGCTGCGCGTGCGCTTCGCGGGCGATGAGCGCAACGCCGGCGTGAGAGCCCGTGCGGGCGAGCTGCAGACGTTCCGCGCGACGCTCGCGTCGTGGTACGCGCTGTACGGCGGGCGCACCGCCTGCGGCGGGACGCTCGGCTACGAGACGCTCGGCGTCGCGAACAAGACGCTGCCGTGCGGGACGCTCGTGACGCTGCGCTACCGCGGCCGCGAGCTGACGGTGCCGGTGATCGACCGCGGCCCCTACGCCGGCGGGCGCGAATGGGACCTGACGGGCGCGACCGCGCGCCGGCTCGGCTTCGGCGGGGCGGGCGTGATCTGGAGCACGCGCTAGCGAACACTTGTTCGCGTCCGGGCGACGGCGTACCCTCGCTTCGATGGATACGCCGCCGCCCAAGCGCGTCGTCGCCCACCTCGACTGCGACGCCTTCTACGTCTCCGTCGAGCTGCAGCGTCGCCCGGAGCTGCGCGGGCAGCCGGTGATCGTCGCCGGCTCGGGCCCGCGCGCCGTCGTCACGACCGCCTCCTACGAGGCGCGCCGCTTCGGCGTCGGCTCGGCGATGCCGGCCTCGCGCGCGCGGCGCCTGTGCCCGCAGGCGATCGTGCTGCCGCCCGACTTCGCCGCCTACCGCGCAACCTCGCAGGCGCTGTGGGCGATCGTGCGCGAGCGCCTCGGCGCGCTCCAGCATCTCGGCCTCGACGAGGCCTACGCGGACCTGACCGGCGTCGAGAAGCCGCTGCGGGTGCTGCGCGAGCTGGTCGCCGAGGTCCAGGCGGAGACGGGCATCGTCGTCTCCGTCGGCGTCGGGCCCTCGCGCCTGATCGCGAAGATCTGCAGCGACCTCGGCAAGCCGGCCGGCTTCGTCGCGATGGGCCGCGAGGAGGCCTGTCAACGCTTCGCGGACGCGCCCCCGAGCCGCCTGCCGGGGATCGGCCCGAAGACGGCCGAGCGCCTGCGCGAGCTGGGCATCGCGACGATCGCTGCACTCCAGGCGATCCCGGAGGAGCGGCTGGCAGCGCGCTTCGGCCCGCGCCACGGCCGCGAGCTGCGCGCCAGAGCGTGGTTCCACGACGACTCGCCCGTCGTCACCGAGCAGGTGCTGAAGTCACGCTCGAACGAGGTCACGTTCGACGAGGACGTCGCTTCCCTGGCGGAGCTGGAGATCGTCCTGCGGCGGCTCGCGCAGGGACTCTGCGAGGGCCTCGCCGCGCGCGGCAAGCGAGGGCGCACGATCGGCATCAAGGTGCGCCTGGACGACTGGACGAACGTGACGCGGGCGCGCACGCTCGACGCCCCGACGCACGACGTGGACGTCGTCACCGCGGTCGCGCTGGAGCTGCTGCGCGCCTACGCGCCGGCGCGGCCGGTGCGGCTGCTGGGCGTGCGGGTGGCGTCGTTCGAGGAGCAGGCCGAAGCGGCCGCGCAGGCGCGCGCCGCGGCCCGCGACCAGCTGGCGCTGCCGCTGAGCTAGTACAGCGCCGTGGCGAGGCGCCGACGGCCCTCGCGCGCGAGCGGATGCTCGACGCCGAGTGAGTCGAGCAGGCCGACGACGACCTTGCGGACGTCGTCCTTCGCGCCGTCGGCGCTCGGGAGCGCGGCGAGCAGCAGGTCAAGGGCGCGCTCGTGCTCGTCGGCGTCGAGCGCCGCGAAGGCGTCGCTGAGGTTCGGCTCGCCAGCGCGCTCGAGCGCGATCCGCGCGACCAGGCCGGCGGCGCCGAAGTCTCCGGGGACCTCGTGCAGCAGCGCGAGCGCCGCCTCGTCCTCGCCGCGTGCGTGCAGCAGCCGCGCGAGCGGGACGACCGCGTTGGCGCGGCTCGGCTCCAGCGCGACGGCGCGCCGCAGCGAGTCCTCGTCGCCGGCCGCCACGAGCGCGTCGGCCTCGGAGGGCAGCAGCCCTTCGATGAACGCGTCGACCTCGGCGCGCGGGCGCGCACCGGTGAACTCGGCGGCGATGCGGCCGTCCCTGAAGGCTTTCACGGCGGGGATCCCCTGGATCCCGAAGGCGCGCGAGATCGTCGGGTTGGCGTCGGTGTCGAGCTTCGCGAGCGCGACCGCGCCGTTGCGGGCGGTGACAGCCGCCTCGAGCACAGGCGTCAGCTGGCGGCAGGGTCCGCACCACTCGGCCCAGAAGTCGACGAGCACCGGCAGCGTGCGCGAGCGGTCGACGACCTGGGTCTCGAAATCGTGTTCGGCGACGTCGAAGATCATCGTGCCGTGAGGGTAGTACGGCAGCGGGAGGCGACGCCGCGCGCCCAGGTCGAGTATCACCCTGTAGTGATGAACGAACGCAGCGTGGAGCGCGAGGGCGTTCGGTTGGAGGCTGAGGAGGCCGGGGAGGGGATCCCCGTCGTACTGCTGCACGGGCTGACCGCGACGCGCCGCTACGTCGTGATGGGCTCGCGCGCGCTCGAGCGCAGCGGCCATCGCGTGATCTCCTACGACGCGCGCGGCCACGGCCGCTCGACGCCGGCGCCGCGCTACGACTACGCCGACCTCGCCGCCGACCTGCTGGCCGTGCTCGACGCCTTCGAGGTCGAGCGGGCGGTGCTCGTCGGCGCCTCGATGGGCGCCCACACGATGCTGCGCACGGCGCTCGACGCGCCGCAGCGCGTGAGCGGGCTGGTCCTCGTCACGCCCGCGTTCGATCCCACCGCCGCGCGCGACTTCGCGTCGTGGGACGCGCTCGCGACGGGGCTGTGCGAGGACGGCGTCGAGGGCTTCGTCGCCGCCAACCACGTCGAGCGAATGCCGGTCGAGTGGCAGGCGACGATCCGCACGGTGCTGCACCAGCGGATGGCCCAGCACGAGCACCTCGACGCGGTCGCCGAGGCGCTGCGCGAAGTCCCGCGCTCGCGTCCGTTCGAGTCCTTCGACGAGCTCGACACGCTCGCCGTCCCGGCGGTCGTCGTCGCAAGTCGCGACGACGCCGATCCGGGCCACCCGCTCGCCGTCGGCGAGCGCTACGCGGCCGCGATCCCCGGTGCGCGCGTCCTGACGGAGGAGCCGGGCAAGTCCCCGCTCGCCTGGCAGGGCGGGCAGCTGTCGCGAATCGTCGCCGACCTGGCCGCCCGAACGGAGCTGATGCGCACATGATCGACCACCGCACGCTGCCACCGGAGCTGCCGATCCCGCTGGACGACGGCGCCGCCGACCACCTCAGCGGCCTGCCGCTGCCGCGACTCGTGCTGCCGGCGACGAGCGGCGGCACGCTCGACCTGAAGGAGCTGGCGCGCGACGCCGCCACGCTCGTGCTCTACATCTATCCGCGCACCGGCGTGCCCGGCGTGCCCTCGCCCGAGGGCTGGGACCAGATCCCGGGCGCGCGCGGCTGCACGCCGGAGAGCTGCGCCTTCCGCGACCGCCACGCGGAGCTGGCCGCGCTGGGCACGCGCGTCGTCGGCCTGAGCGCGCAGACGCCGGAGGAGCAGGCCGAGTTCGCCGCGCGCGAGCAGATCCCGTTCCCGCTGCTGGCGGATCCCTCGCTGCGGCTCGCCTCCGGGCTGCACCTGCCGACGTTCGAGCTGCCGGGCATGCGCTGGTACCAGCGCATCACGCTGATCGTGCGCGAGGGCCGCATCGCGCACGTCTTCTACCCGGTCTTCCCGCCCGATCGGCATGCCGCCGAGGTGCTGGGGTGGCTGCAATCATGAGCGGATGGCCGTTGATCCCTTCGACGGAGCGCTGGCCGACGAGACGCAGCTGCGCGCGCTGTACCAGCCGCCGCACGAGCGCGCGCTGCGCAAGCAGCTCGACCGCCTCGACGCACTCGCCGAGCGCCTGATCGCGCTCACGCCGTTCGTGCTCGTCGCGACGCACGACGCCGCGGGCCGCTGCGACGTGACGCCGCGCGGCGGGCCGCCGGGCTTCGTGACGGCGCTCGACGCCGACCACGTCGCGATCCCCGACGCGACGGGCAACAACCGCCTCGACACGCTCGCGAACGTCGTCGCGACCGGCCACGCGGGCCTGCTGTTCGTGATCCCGGGCCGCGACCAGACGCTGCGCGTCAACGGGCGCGCGTGCGTCACGACCGCGCCGGAGGTGCTGGAGCGCCTGACGCCCGTCGGCAAGCCGCCGCGCAGCGCGATCGTCGTCGCCGCCGACGAGGTCTACGCGCACTGCCCGAAGGCCTTCGTGCGCTCGGCGCTGTGGGATCCGGCCTCGTGGCCGGCGGCCGCGGACCAGCCCTCGGCGGCGGAGGTCACGCTCGCGCACCGGCGCGAGCCCGCGCTGACGCTGGCCGAGGTCGAGCAGGAGCAGGCCGAGAGCCTGCGCTCGCGGCTGGCCTGAGGCGCCGGCTCAGCCGTCGTGGCCGAGGCGGTTGCGCGCGTCCTGGATCGCGCCTTCGATCGAGTGCGCGTTCACGAGCGTGCGCGCGAGCACGTCGATCTCCTCCCGGCGGAAGCGCGGCGAGCCGTCGCCGACGTCCGCCGGAAAGCCGAACTGGCGCGACCACTGCACGAGCGCCGCGGGGGCGACGTCGAGCAGCTGCGCCGCCTCGTCGCAGGCGAGCCCGGCGGGGCCGAGCTGCCCAGCAAGACTTGTCACATTGCCGCTCATGTATGTCACCGTAAAGCAGTCATACCCCTGTGCCAAGTGAAAAGGTGAACAAAGTGGGGTGGAAGTTGCCGTCAAAGGTGAACGTTCATTGCGTGCAACCGTCTTGACCAATAAACATATAAACGGTGACGTGCCCGATCGGACGGGCGTTTGCGGCCCGCCCTGGGCGGGGAGAAGCAGATCGTGATGACGCCCGATCCGCGCTCAGAGCAGGACGAGGTCGATGCGGCCGCCGCCGAGGCGGGGCGCATCGGCGGCATCGCGGGCGACGAAGGTCTCGATCCCGCGCAGCGCGCCGTGAGCGAGGGCGGAGGCGGGGTCGCCGAAGGCTTCGAGCTGGCCGAGCAGGAGCTGATCGAGCATGCCACGCATGGCGATCAGCAGTCGGCGCACGCGATCTCGCACCATCAGGGCCGGCCCGAGCAGGCCGGCACCGCGCAGGACGCCGACGGCGACCATGCGCACAGCAGCGCGCGCCCCGACGACGACCGCTGAGAGGCGACACGACGCGCGCGGCGCGGCGCGGCGCGGGGGCTGCGCCTAGGAGGCCTGCGCGGCGGCCGGATCGTCGACGATCTCGAGCCGCTCGTCGAGCCGCGTCATCTCGAAGATGCGCTGCACCGCGTCGGGGCCGCGCACGATCACGAGGCGACGCTCCTGCTCGCGCAGGCGGGCATCGGCCGCGACGACGGTCCGCAATCCGGTCGAGTCCATGAAGGCCAGCTGGCGCAGGTCCAGCACGACGATCTGCGGCGCATCGCGTTCGGCCTGCGCGAACGCTTGCTCGACCTGGTCGACGCTGGCGACGTCCAGCTCGCCCGTCAGCGCGATGTGGACCGTGGCGCCGTCGGTCACGGTCGTGAGCTCGAGCAGATTCATCTACGACGCACGATAGCGCCTCGCACCGCGCGCGTGCCGCCGCAGCCGCGGCGTCAGGCGAGCCCCTCCGCCTCGTACTCGCGCAGGTAGCCCTCGAACAGGCGGCGATGGCCCTCCTCGTCGCGCAGGATCGCGATCACCATGTCCTGCGTGACCCAGTCGACGCCGTCGGTCACCTCGATGACGTGGTTGTAGTGCTCGATCGCGCCGGTCTCGGCCTCGATCACGCCCTTGATGACGTGCACGATGTCCGTCTGGTGCGTCGGCGGCTGCAAATACGTCTGCTCGGCCTGGAACTCCTGCGTGCCCGGGACGACGCCGTACAGCTCCTTGATGCGCTTGCCGAACTGCTGCGCGTGGCCCAGCTCCTCCTGGATGTCCCGCTGGAGCGACTCGACGATCTCCTGTGCGCGCACGCCGTCCGGGTTGATGGAGTTCGCGAGGTAGCTCATGACGGTCTCGAGCTCCATCCAGTACGCCTTCGTGAGCAGCTCGAGGATCTCCTCGCGCTTGCCGGACTGCTCGTCCGAGAGGATGCCTTGAGAGCTTGAGCGGACGGTCATCGCGTCTCCTTCGTCGTGGTCCCGGTCGCTTGGGTGGTTACCCGCTCGCGGTACCTCGAACACGCGCACGCCGCCTACGTCGCCTCAGCCTCCTCGGGCGGCGGCGGGCGCCGGCGACGACGCCGGCGCATTTGCAGCGAAGGCGGCTCGTGCGCCCGCCGCTCCCACAGCTCGATGATCTCCGAGAGCGGCAGCGCGAGCCCCTGCTCGATCTTCAGCAGCACGCGGAACGTCGGGTTGATCTCGCCGCGCTCGATCGCGCCGACGTAGTTGCGATGCAGCCCGGCGCGGTTGCCGAGCTCTTCCTGGGAGAGGCCGCGCCGCGCGCGCAGCTCCCGCACGGCGCGGCCGAGGCGCGCGTGCTCCGATGAGTGCATTGCCCGATCCATGATGCGCCAATTCTGGAACGGGTTGCGGCCGAGGTCTACAGTTCAATTCAGTGCTAAATCCTACTATCATCCGGTAGTTAGAAGTTAACTATAGATGAATATGGCAGATGCGCACGGCTGTCACAACGGCGCATGCCATCTCGTCACGAGGTATGACGGATGTGCGCGATGAGCCCCGACGACGACTACGCCCGGCTGCGCCCGCTGCTGCTCGCGATCGCCTACCGCATGGTCGGCAGCGTGGGGGAGGCGGAGGACCTCGTGCAGGAGGCGTTCCTGCGCCACCACCGCGCCCGCGCGGAGGGCGTCGAGATCGCCTCCGCGCGCGCGTACCTGTCGACGGTCGTGACGCGGCTCGCGATCGACCACCTGCGCTCGGCGCGCGTGCGCCGCGAGACGTACGTCGGCCCGTGGCTGCCGGAGCCGCTCGTGACCGATCCCCAGGAGGACCCGGGCGCGCACGCGGAGCTGGCCGACGCGCTCTCGCTCGCGCTGCTGCACGTGCTGGAGCGGCTCGCGCCGGTCGAGCGCGCCGCGTTCCTGCTGCGCGAGGTGTTCGACTTCCCCTACGACGCCATCGCCGCCACGCTCGAGCGCAGCGAGGCCAACTGCCGCCAGCTGGTGACGCGCGCACGGCGCCACCTGGAGGCCGAGCGCCCGCGCGTGGCCGTCACGCGCGCCCGCCAGCTGGAGCTGACCGCGCGCTTCATGCAGGCGTGCGTGGAGGGCGAGACGGCGGCGCTCGTCGGCCTGCTCGCGCAAGACGCGATCGCCTACACCGACGGCGGCGGCAAGGCGCGCGCGGCGCGCAAGCCGATCTACGGCGGCGACAGGGTCGCGCGCCTGTTCGTCGGCATCACGCGCCCCGAGCGCGCGCCCGAGCCGGTGCAGCCGCACCTCGTCGACGTCAACGGCGTGCCGGGCCTGGCGATCGCGAGCGCGGCGACCGGCGCGACGCTCGTCGTCCTCGTGCTCGACGTCGGCCCGGGCGAGCTGATTCGCAGCGTGCTGCTGGTCTCCAATCCGGACAAGCTCGCGCATCTGCCGCCACGCGTGCCGTGGGAGGTCCGCGGCAGCGGGTAGAACTGCGCGGTGGACCCGCTCGCCCCACTGCGCGCATTCGACCGTCTGCAGCGCCGCCGTCGGCTGCTGGGGTTCCCGCTCGGGGTCGTGAAGAAGTTCGCCGACGACCACGCCGGCAACCTCGCCGCGCTGCTGGCCTATTACGGCTTCTTCGCGCTGTTCCCGCTGCTGCTGGTGCTCGTGACCGGGCTCGGCTTCGTGCTGCGGGGCGACCCGGACCTCTATCGGCGCGTCGTCGACGGGGCGCTCGGGCAGTTCCCGGTGATCGGCAAGGACCTGCAGGTGAACGCGCTGAAGGGCTCGGCGGTGGCGCTCGCGATCGGCCTCGCCGGCGCGCTGTGGGCGGGCCTCGGCGTCACGCTCGCGAGCCAGCGGGCGATGGACCAGGTGTGGGGGATCCCGCTGCGCGAGCGGCGCGACTTCCTCTCGGCGCGCCTGCGCGGGCTGCTCGTGCTGCTGGTGCTGGGCGGCCTCAACGTCGCGATCACGACCGTCGTCGGGCTGCTCGCCGGTGGGTTCGGCAGCCCGCCGCTGAAGGTCGCCGGCTTCGCCATCTCAGTCGCGCTCGACGTGCTGCTGTTCTGGGCCGCCTTCCGGCTGCTGACCGCGCCCGAGATCCCGACCCGCCAGCTCATGCCGGGAATCGTGATCGCCGCGATCGGGTGGGCGCTGCTGCAGGCGCTCGGCGGCATCTACGTCGGCCGCGTCGTCAGCCACACGCCGGCGACGTACGGCGTCTTCGCGATCGTGCTCGGGCTGCTGTCGTGGCTCTACATCGGCGCCCAGCTCGTGCTCTACGCCGCCGAGGCGAACGTCGTGCGCGCACTCGGCCTGTGGCCGCGCGGGCTGCTGGAGCCGGTCACCGCCGCCGACGTGCAGGCGCTGCGGCTGGCGGCCAAGGTGCAGGAGCGCCGACCTGGCGAGCGCGTCGAGGTGACGTTCGACGCGGCGTCCAGCGTCGAGGACGAAAAGGTGTAAGCGCTCGCCGTTCGGGAACACCTCCCTCAACGAAGAGGAGGCGTTCAGATGAGGATTCGCGCACGGTTCGTGGGCGTGCCGCTGCTTGCCCTGACATTGTCGGGCGGGCTCGCCGCATGCGGCGGCAGCGACAGCTCCAGCACCACTGCAGCAGGCGGGGGCGGCAACGACGGCGGACAGTCCGGCGGCACCGTCTCGGTGCTGATGGGCACCGCTCCGGACTATCTCGACCCGCAGCTCGGCTACACGACGCAGTCGGCCGAGGCGACGTGGATCAGCTACACGGGGCTGCTCACCTACAAGCACGCGAACGGCACCGAAGGCGGTCAGTTGATCCCCGGCCTGGCCGAGGACCTGCCGCAGATCTCCAAGGACGGCCTCACTTACACGCTGACGCTCCGCAAGGGGCTGACGTTCTCCGACGGCAAGCCGGTCAAGGCGAGCGACTTCGCCTACACGATCGAGCGCGCGATCAAGATCAACTGGGGCGGCAAGTCGTTCTTCACGACCTACATCAAGGGCGCGACCGAGTACGACAAGGGCAGCGCGACGTCGATCTCCGGCATCCAGACCGACGACGCCAGCGGCAAGATCACGATCACGCTCACGCAGCCCTACGGGGCCTTCGGCAACGTGATCGCGTTCCCCTCCGCCGGCCTCGTCCCGACGGGCACCGCGATGAAGAACCTGTCGGCCGACCCGCCGCCCGGCGTGGGGCCGTACATGATCACGCAGGCGGTCCCCAACCGCGGCTTCACCGTGAAGAGGAACCCACGCTTCGCGGCGTTCAAGATCCCCGACATCCCGAGCGGCAGCGTCGACGAGATCGACGTGAAGATCGTCTCCAACACCCAGTCCGAGGCGCAGCAGGTGCTCAGCAACCAGGCGGACATCTTCGACCCCGGCGACACGCTGCCGCCGTCGCTGCTGCCGCAGATCACCAGCCAGGCGAAGGATCGCTTCGCACGCGAGCCGATCCCCTCGACCTACTACTTCTTCCTCAACACGACCAAGGCGCCGTTCAACAACCTGATGGCGCGCCAGGCGGTCAACTATGCGATCGACCGCGACGCGCTCGTGCGGCTCGCGAGCGGCTTCCTGAAGCCGACCTGCTGGTTCATCCCCGAGGGCATCGTCGGCCATCCGACCGCGAGCTGCCCGTACGGTGACAAGCCGGACCTGGCGAAGGCCAAGTCGCTCGTGCAGCAGTCCGGCCTCGCCGGCACGCCGATCACGGTGTGGGGCCAGCAGCGCAGCCCGCGCCGCGAGTACGTCGACTATTACACCGACCTGCTCAACAAGATCGGGTTCAAGGCGACCGAGAAGATCATCGCCGACACCGTCTACTTCCCGACGATCGGCAGCAGCGAGACCGACCCGCAGACCGGCTTCGCCGACTGGATCCAGGACTTCCCCAACCCGTCCGACTTCTACCTGCTGATGGACGGGCGCTCGATCCAGCCGACGAACAACCAGAACTTCAGCAAGGTCGACGACCCGAAGATCCAGACCGCCTTGCAGAAGCTCAACCCCGTGCCGGCGACGAAGCTGGAGAGCGTCGGCGACCAGTGGTCGGCGCTGGACGAGTACGTCGGGCAGAAGGCCTACGTCGCCGCCTATGGCGAGGAGTCGATGCCGAAGTTCTTCTCCGACCGGCTCGACTTCGCCTCGGCCGTCTTCCACCCGACCTACCTGATCGACTGGTCGACCCTGCAATTGAACCAATAGGGCCCACGTGAGCGCGACCGCCACCACCGCCCCAGCCGGCATCGGGCCCTACCGGCTGGGGCTGCGGCGGCTGCGACGCAACAAGGTCGCGCTCGCGTTCGGGCTGCTGTTCCTCGTAATCGTGGTGCTGTGCCTGTGCGCGCCGCTGTACGCGTCGCACGTCGCGCACACAGGTCCGAACCAGAACCACGTCACCGACACGGTCGGGGGGCGCGACGTCGTCTCGACGACCGGCCAGCCGATCGGGCCGACGTGGCACGGGCGCTTCATGCTCGGGGCTGACCAGAACGGCCGCGACATCGCCGTGCGGCTGCTCTACGGCGGGCGCAACTCGCTCGAGGTCGGCATCGTCGCGACGTTCGTGACGATGCTGCTGGCGATCGTGGCCGGCACGATGGCCGGCTACTTCCGCGGCTTCGTCGACGGCGTGCTGGCGCGCATCCTCGACCTCATCTGGGCCTATCCCGTCGTGCTGCTGGGAATCGCGCTGGGCACCTCGCTCGCGCTCGGGGGGATCGACGTCGGTCCGCTGCACCTGCGCGGCAACTCGCTGATGGTGCCGGCGCTGATCATCGGGATCGTCTACGTCCCGTACGTCGCCAAGCCGATCCGCGGGCGCGTGCTGACGCTGCGCGAGCAGGAGTTCGTCGACGCCGCGCGCGTGCAGGGCGCCAGCTCGTGGCGGATCATGCGCGTGGAGATCCTGCCGAACCTGGCCTCGACGATCGTCGTGTTCGTGCCGCTGATGATCGCCAACGCGATCCTGCTGGAGGCGGCGCTGTCGTTTCTCGGCGCCGGCGTCCAGGCGCCCAACCCGTCGTGGGGGACGATGATCTCCGACGGCATCCGCCTGATCCCGAGCGCGATGCACCTGACGTTCGTGCCCGGCGCGATGCTCGTGCTCGCGGTGCTCGGCATCAACGTCTTCGGCGACGGCGTGCGCGACGCGCTCGACCCGCACGCGAAGGTGCGGATGGAGACGGAGGGATGACCCGCTTCGTCGTGCGACGGCTGATCTCGATGGTGCTCGTGCTGTTCGCGATCAGCGTGATGACGTTCCTGATCTTCCAGGCGATCCCCAACGGCGACCCGGCGCAGCGGCTCGCCGGGCGCCTCTCGACGCCGGAGACGGTCGCCGCCGTGCGCAAGACGTGGGGCTTCGACCAGCCGATCTACCAGCAGTACCTGACGACGATGAAGAAGATCTTCACCGGCGACGTGATCTCCTACAGCCAGCAGGTCAACGTGCTGCACGAGATCGGGCGCGACCTGCCGGCGACGCTGTCGCTGGCGCTCGGCGCGGGCGTCATCTGGCTGGCGCTGGGGATCGTCTTCGGCGTGCTGAGCGCGCTGCGCGCGGGCGGCTTCGTCGACCGCGCGCTGACGGTGCTCGCGCTGGTCGGCGTCTCGACGCCCGTCTTCCTGCTGGGCGCCGTGATGCTGTACTTCCTCGCGTTCAAGCTGCGGATCTTCCCCAACGGCGGCTATGTGCCGCTGACGAAGGATCCGGTGCAGTGGCTCAAGCACATGATCCTGCCGTGGAGCGCGCTGTCGGTGCTGTTCATCGGCATCTACTCGCGCGTGCTGCGCTCCAACATGCTCGACGCGATGAGCGACGACTACGTGCGCACGGCGCGCGCGAAGGGGCTCTCGGAGCGGCGCGTGATCGTCCGGCACGTCCTGCGCAACTCGCTGATCCCGATCGTCTCGCTGTGGAGCCTCGACTTCGCGCAGGTGATCGGCGGCGGCGCGATCCTCACCGAGTCGGTCTTCAACCTGCAGGGCGTCGGCCAGTATGCGGCCAACTCGATCGGCCAGCTCGACGTCCCGCCGGTGCTCGTGATCGTGATGCTGGGCGCTTTCGCGGTCGTCGTGCTGAGCGCGGTGACGGACGTCGTGTACGCGCTGCTGGACCCGCGAATCCGACTGTCGGGCTCATGAGCGGCGAACGCCTGCTCGACGTGCAGGGCCTGCGCGTCGCCTTCCGCACCGAGGACGGCGTCGTGCAGGCGGTCGACGACGTCTCGCTGCACCTCGACGCGGGGGAGGTGCTCGCGATCGTCGGGGAGTCCGGCTCCGGCAAGTCGGTCACGGGCATGACGCTGATGGGCCTCACGCGCGGCCCCAACGCGCGCTTCGAGGGCACCGCGATGTTCGGCGAGACCGACCTCGTGACCGCCTCCGGCGCGCAGCTGCGGCGCATCCGCGGGGCGCAGATCGCGATGGTCTTCCAGGACCCGATGACGTCGCTGAACCCGGTGCAGCGGATCGGCCCGCAGCTGGTCGAGCAGATCCGCGCGCACGAGGACGTCTCCGAGCGCGACGCGCTGGCACGCGCGGTCGAGCTGATGGAGCGCGTCGGGGTGCCGCGCGCGAGCGAGCGCCTGCGCGCCTTCCCGCACCAGTTCTCCGGCGGCATGCGCCAGCGCGTGATGATCGCGATGGCGCTGTCGTGCTCGCCGCGCGTGCTGATCGCCGACGAGCCGACGACCGCGCTCGACGTCACGATCCAGGCGCAGATCCTCGAGGAGGTCAAGCGCCTGCGCCAGGAGTCGGGCGCCGGGATCATCCTGATCACGCACGATCTCGGTGTCGTGGCCGACGTCGCCGACCGCGTCGCCGTCATGTACGGCGGGCGGATCGTCGAGTCGGGCACGCTCGACGAGCTGTTCGCCGACCCGCAGCACCCCTACACGTGGGGGCTGCTCGGCTCGATCGCGCGGCTGGACCGCGACCGTCCCGAGCGCCTGCCGGCGATCCCCGGCACGCCGCCCTCGCTGCTGCACCCGCCGCAGGGCTGCCACTTCCGCCCGCGCTGCCCGCACGCGTTCGAGCAGTGCGGCGAGGTCCCGCCCCTGGAGCAGCGCGGGGGAGGCTCCGGTCACTGCGACCGCTGCTGGCTCGCGCCGGAGCGCAAGCGCGAGCTGCGCGAGGTGGGGGAAGGCTTCGGCCTCGCCACCGAGGGGACCGTGATCGCATGAGCGCGCCGCTGCTGGAGCTCGAGCACCTCGTCGTGCACTTCCCGATCAAGCGCGGCGTGCTGATCGACCGCACGGTGGGTGTCGTGCACGCGGTCGACGACGTCTCGCTGCGCCTGGAGGAGGGGGAGACGCTCGGCGTCGTCGGCGAGTCCGGCTGCGGCAAGACGACGCTCGTGCGCACGATCGCGCGGCTGAACGAGCCGACGAGCGGGGCGATCCGCTTCCGCGGCGACGACATCGCGCATGCCGGGCGCCGGGCATTGCAGCCGATCCGTCGCGAGCTGCAGATGGTCTTCCAGGATCCACAGGCGTCGCTGAACCCGCGCAAGTCGGTCGCGCAGATCGTCGCCGCGCCGCTGCGCACCCAGATGGGCGGCCGCCACTCGCGCAGCGAGATCGAGGCGCGCGTGGGCGAGCTGCTGGAGCGCGTCGGCCTGCACCGCGAGCACGCCGCGCGCTTCCCGCACGAGTTCTCCGGCGGACAGCGCCAGCGGATCGGGATCGCCCGCGCGCTCGCCGTCGAGCCGCGCCTGCTGCTGCTGGACGAGCCGGTCTCGGCGCTCGACGTCTCGATCCAGGCGCAGGTCGTGAACCTGCTGGAGGAGCTGCAGGACCAGCTCGGCCTCAGCTACGTGTTCGTCGCGCACGACCTCGCCGTCGTGCGCCACGTCTCGGACCGCATCGCCGTGATGTACCTCGGCAAGCTGGTCGAGACGGCGCCGGCCGACGCGCTCTACGCGCATCCGGTGCACCCGTACACGGCGGCGCTGCTGGACGCGGTGCCGATCCCCGACCCGCCGCGCAGCCGCGCGCGCACGCGCACCGTGCTGGGCGGCGAGCCGCCCAACCCGATCGACCCGCCGAGCGGCTGTCGCTTCCGCACCCGTTGCCCAAGGGCGACCGACCTCTGCGCCGCCGTCGAGCCGCCGCTGACGCAGTACCCGGACGGCCGCGCGGCCGCCTGCCACCACCCGCTCAACGTCAGCGACGAGCAGCTCGCGGCGGCCGTGCGCTCGCCCACATCCCCCCGTTCGGCGGGGGATGCGCTGCCCGAGCTGTCTACAACGTCCGCTACCTTGCCGCGTTCGATGCGTTAGCACCGCAGAGGACCTTCCCGGCCCCCGCCGGTCCTCGCCGCCGTGTCGCTGTCGCGGCAGCCCTGTCAGCAAAGCCGAAGGAGACGCCCACGTGCGCCAACGGATCCTGCTCGTCGTCATCGTCTGCCTCGCCCTGCTCGCGCTCACCGCGAGCGCACAGGCGAGCACACGCCAGTTCACGACGGTCGAGGCTCCGAACGAGCTGCTGTTCAGTGGCGCACCGGACGCCGCGCTCGACCAGATCCAGGATCTCGGCGCCACGGCGGTGCGGATCCAGATGGCGTGGAGCCTCGTCGCGCCCAACGCCGACGCGCGCACGGCGCCCAGCTTCAACCAGAGCGATCCGAACGCCTACCCGGCCGGCAGCTGGACCCGCTACGACGCCGCGATCGACGGCGCGCGGGCGCGCGGGCTGAAGGTCCTGCTGACGCTCGCCGGCCCGGCGCCGCGCTGGGCGACGGCGAGCCGCAGGGACCAGCTCACGAACCCGAACGCGACCGCGTTCGGCAAGTTCGCGACCGCCGTCGGGCGCCGCTACCGCGACGAGGTCGCGCAGTTCTCGATCTGGAACGAGCCGAACCTCGGCAAGCTGCTGAAGCCGATCAAGGGCCTCGCGAGCGCGAAGGTCTACCGCGCGCTCTACCTGAAGGCGTACGAGGGCCTGCGGGGCGCGGGCGTGCGCGCGCCGATCCTGCTCGGCGAGCTGGCGCCGATCGGCAACTCCTTCCCCGACACCGGCACGCTGCACCCGCTCGCGTTCCTGCGGGCCGTGCTGTGCCTCGACAACAGCTACCGGCGCGTCGGCAAGGGCTGCGCGAAGCTGCCGACGCAGGGCTTCGCGATGCACCCCTACACGACCGCGGTCGGCCCGCGCTACGC
The DNA here is from genome assembly GCA_963746145.1 of uncultured Actinomycetes bacterium. Lineage (GTDB taxonomy): Bacteria > Actinomycetota > Thermoleophilia > Solirubrobacterales > Solirubrobacteraceae > Conexibacter. The sequence goes on along the minus strand of CAVVAC010000003.1, from coordinate 1,878,436 downwards.
GCCGCCGAACAAGGACGACGTCACGATCGGCGTGCTCTCGCGCCTGACGCAGGCGCTCGACAGGGCGGCCCACGCGGGCGCGCTGCCGGCCCACCTGCCCGTCTACGTGACCGAGTTCGGCGTGCAGAGCTACCCGGACCGCATCTCGGGCGTGCCGCTCGACGCGCAGTCCGACTACCGCTCGCTCGCCGAGTACATCGCCTACAAGAACCCGCGCGTGAAGTCGTTCTCGCAGTACCTGCTGCGCGACGACCGCACGATCGCCGGCGGCTACGGCGCGTTCGAGTCGGGCCTGTTCCTGTACAAGGGCTCGAAGCCGAAGCCGGCGCTGATCAGCTTCCGCCTGCCGCTCGTCGTGCTCGCCGGCAGGAGCGCGAGCCGGGCGACGCTGTGGGGCTTCGTGCGCCCGGCGCACGGGCTCGCGGGCTCGCTGACGATCGAGCAGCGCGACGGCAGCCGCGGCGCCTGGAAGCGCGTCGGCGCCCAGCGCTACGGCGCCAGCGGCTACTGGACGCGCGGCGTCGCGGCCAAGAAGGGGCGCGCCTGGCGCGTGCGCGGGACGAGCCCCGGCGGGACGGCGTACGTGGGGCCGGCGACCGTCCTGCGGTAAAGATCGGCGGCCCGCTGCCGACTGATCCGGGCAGGAGGACACCGCGTCGGCGCCTGCCGCCGCGGTGCCCACGGATCGGGAGGCAACGCGTGAAGGGCTGGATGGGCATTCGCTGGACCGTCGGTCGCAAGCTGGGGCTCGCCTTCGGCGCCGTCTCGCTGTTCCTGATCGGCGTCGCCGTCGTCGCGCTCGTCACGCTCGCGTCGCTCGAGCGCGACCACGAGCGCGTCGTGAAGGCCGCCGGCACCTTCAACCTGTCGGGCGTCAAGGACGACTTCGGCTCGACGCTCGCGAGCGCCCGCACGCTGATCGTCGTCGCGGCGATCGTCGGCACGCTGCTCGCCGGCGCGCTGTCGGCCTGGATCACGCTCGCGCTGCGGATGCGCGTGCGCCGCGCGCTCACGCGCCTCCAGCACCTGCGCGACGACGACGTCAAGGGACTCGCCGACGGGCTTACGGCGATCGCCAACGGCGACATGACGGTCGAGGTGCGCACCTCGACGCGTCCGATCCAGCGCATCTCCAGCGACGAGATCGGCGAGATCTCGCTCGCGATCAACACGATCCACGCGACCACGCTGACCTCGCTCGAGGCCTACAACCGCATGCGCGCGAAGGTCGCCGAGATGCTGCGCGAGATCGCGCACAGCTCCGCGAGCGTCGCGGCCGCCTCCCAGCAGATGGCCACCACTTCGGAGGAGACCGGCAGAGCGATCGGCGAGATCGCCACCACGATCGGCGAGGTCGCCCAGGGCGCCCAGCGCCAGGTCCGCTCCGTCGCCGACGCGCGCGAGCTGACCGTGCAGGTCGCCGCCGCCACGCAGCAGAGCGCCGGCGACGCGCAGGAGACGGCCAGCGCCGCCCAGGAGGCGCGCTGCGTCGCCGAAGAGGGCGCCACGACCGTCACCCGCGCGACCGAGGCGATGCGCGCCGCGCGCGACGTCTCCAACGAGGCGACCGGCGCGATGCGCGAGCTGGGGGAGAAGTCGCAGCGGATCGGCGGCATCGTCGGCACGATCACGGGCATCGCCGAGCAGACGAACCTGCTCGCGCTCAACGCCGCGATCGAGGCCGCACGCGCCGGCGACCAGGGCCGCGGCTTCGCGGTCGTCGCCGAGGAGGTGCGCAAGCTGGCGGAGGAGTCCCAGCGCGCCGCCGCCACGATCTCCACGCTCGTGGACGAGATCCAGCGCGACACCGGCCGCGTCGTCGAGATCGTCGAGGCGGGCGCGCAGCGCACCGAGGACGGCGCCGCGACGGTCGAGCAGGCGCGCGCGTCGTTCGAGCGGATCGGCGCCTCCGTCGGCGACATGAGCGACCGCGTGGAGCGGATCGCGGCCGCGATCCAGCAGATCGCCGGCGGCGCCTCGCAGATGCAGGAGAGCATGGCGCAGGTGGCCGCGGTCGCCGAGCAGTCGTCGTCTTCGAGCGAGCAGGTCTCGGCCTCGACGCAGCAGACATCGGCCGCGACCCAGCAGGTCGCCGCCTCCGCGCTGGAGCTGGCGCGGACCGCCGAGGAGCTCGACCGGCTCCTCGGTCAGTTCACGCTTGCCTAGCGGCTAGGAGGGTTTGGCGAGACCCCTGCGGCGTCTGGCGGCGGTCGACGCTGCGAGGATGCTGCGTCCTCGCCAGGCGGCAATAGCGCCGCTATTGCCAGCCTGCCTGCGTCCTTGCCCCGCTTGGTCGCCCATCCGCCAGCCACGCGCCCGGGCCTCGCCAAATCCTCCTTAATAGGCGCCGGGCGGCGGCGGTGCGCCGCGGTCGATCGCGCTGCGCGCCGAGATGTACATCGCGAGGCCGATCAGCAGCCCGACGAGGCCCACGACGATCAGGATCACGCCGACCGTGTGCAGGTTCACGCCCGCCAGGGTCGCCGTGACCGCGTACTTGAGGATCGCGCCGACGGCGATCAGGAAGAGGCTGGATCCGATGGTCATGCCGGCAGGGTGCCCGGGATCGCAGCGGCTGAAGCGGTCATTGCGTCCGCAGGGCCTGGACGGCCGCCGGCGAATCGCTCAAGCTGTCCCCGACACCTGCCGATTCAAGGAACGCATGTCATCGCATGAGGACAGCTCCAACCTCGTAGACGAGCTCGCGCACCGTCGCGAGCAGCGCACGAGCGGCGGCGACCAGCCGCTGCGCGAGCGCGTGCGCGACGAGTCGCGTCGCGCCGCGCGACGTCACGCAGCCGCCAGCCGCGCACGCCAGCGCAGCGGACCGCCGCCCGGCGCGCCGTTCGGCGATGGCGACGGCGGCGGCAGCGCTGGCGCCGGCGCCGCGTAGACAGCGCACGCCACTCGCCTGCGGGGGAAGGACCGCGACCGTCGCCCGGCCGCGCGTCTTCAATGCTCGATAATCGATCTTATGTAGACCGATATGGGAGAGAGGGCGACCGTGCGCGCAGTCGCTACCCTCGCACCATGAGCGATCCGACCTGTCCCAGCGGCGTCTGCGCCGCCGAGGCGCCGCCGCTCGTCGGCAGCGTGCTCACGGGCACGGGCCTGACGCTGAGCCAGGCGGCGCGCCGGATCGAGTCCGGCGACGCGCCGCCGCTGACGCCGCTCCAGCGCCAGCTGGTCGAGCGCTGGGCCGAGCAGCAGCTCGTGCGCTGAGCGATGACGGCGCGCGGCGGGATCGACCTCGGCGGCACGAAGATCCAGGCGATCGTCGTGGACGACGACAGCGCGGTGCTCGGCCAGGCGCGTCACCCGACGCCGACGCACGGCGGTCCGCAGGACGTCGCCGACGCGCTCGCGACGGCGCTGCGCGAGGCCGCGCAGGCCGCCGGCGTCGAGCCGGCGGCGCTCGCCGGCGTCGGGGTCGGCTCGCCGGGCATCGTCGACGCGGACGCCGGCACCGTCGCGGGTGCGCGCAACCTGCCCGGCTGGGACGGCGAGTTCGCGCTTGCCGGCGCGCTGCACGAGGCGCTCGGGACGCGCATCGCGCTCGGCAACGACGTGCAGGTCGCGACCGACGCGGAGCTGGCGCTCGGCGCCGGGCGCGACCGCACGCATCTGCTGGGCGTCTTCTGGGGCACCGGCGTCGGCGGCGGGATCGTGATCGACGGGCGCCCCTACCTCGGCCGCGGCAGCGCGGGCGAGATCGGCCACGTCGTCGTCAAGCGCGGCGGGCGGCGCTGCCCCTGCGGCCGGCGCGGCTGCCTGGAGGCCTACGCCGGGCGCGCGGCGATGGAGGCGCGCGCCCGCAAGCGCCACAAGCAGGGCGAGCGCACCGACCTCTTCGAGCTGATGGAGCGCCACGGCCACACGCGCCTGACGAGCGGCATCTGGGCGCGCGCGGTCGAGCACGGCGACGCGCTCGCGCTCGACCTGCTGGACGAGGCCGTCGAGGCGCTCGGCGCCGGCGTCGCCTCGGCCGTGAACCTGCTCGACGTGCAGACGGTGCTGATCGGCGGCGGGCTCGGCGTGCGCTTCGGCGAGCCCTACGTCGAGCGCATCCGCGCGGCGATGATGCCGCACCTGTTCGGCGACGAGCATCCGCCGGAGGTGCGGCCGGTCGCGCTCGGCGACCTCGGCGGCGCGCTCGGCGCGGCGCTGCTCGTGCGCTAGGAGGGCTCTGCGAGATCCGGGCGAGTGGCTGGTGGATGGGCGACCAAGCGGGGCAAGGACGCAGGCAGGCGAGCAATAGCAACGCTATTGCCGCCTGGCGAGGACGCAGCATCCGCGCAGCGTCGACCGCCGCCAGACGCCGCAGGGATCTCGCAGAACCCTCCTAGGCTCAGCCCACGGCGTGCGGCGAGCGGGCCCGCTCGACCGCGTCCTCGAACAGCTGCTCCCACTCCTCGACGTGCGCGTCGATCGTCTCCCCCTGCGCCCACATGCGCCCACGGCGGCCGAGGCGGCGGCGGTCGTCCGGGTCGAGGATCAGCCGCTCGAGCTCCTCGTACCAGGCGTCGTCGGCCACCAGCCGTCCCCCCTGCTCCTCGCCCATGCCCGCGTAGGGCCCTATCGGCGAGGCCAGCCACGGCGTGCCCGCGGCCGCGTACTCCTTCAGCTTCACGTCCGAGCGGCCGCGGTTGAACTCGCTCTCGGCGATCGGGGCGATCGCGATGTCGTAGTTGGCGATGATCTCGGCCAGCTCGCCGTATGGAATTATCCCGAAGTGCGAGTAGCGGTGGCTCGTGAGGCCGAGGTTCAGGCCGACCGTGCCGACCTCGACGTGCTGGTGGCGGATCAGCATCCGCTCCAGCACGCTGCGGATGGCGAGCTGCTCGTCGTCGCGCTGGTGCTCCAGGGCCCCGACCCAGAGGACGCGCACGCCCGCGTGCGGCATCACGCGCTCGGGCCGCGTGAACGTCGGCGGCAGGTGGTTGGGCATCAGCCGCACCTCCGCCCCGCTCGCGCGCTCGTAGAGGTCGGCGAGGAAGGTGCTGGGCGTCGTGACGATGTGCGCGGCGCGCATCATCGCGGTCATCTGCGTGAACAGCGCCTGCCCGCGCAGCCCACTGTGGTGGCGGTAGTTCGGGTTGCCTCTCTGGGAGGCCATCAGGTTGTCGTCGTTGTCCCACACGACCGCCACGCCGGCCTCGCGCAGCGCGCGCGCCATGCGGATCATCGGCCGGTGGTTGAAGCGCAGGAAGTGCACGACGTCGCTTTCGAACAGCAGCTTGCCGTCGACGATTTCGTTGCGCTCCTCGACGTGGATGCTGTGCCCGCGGTAGGCGAGCGCCTGCATCGGCACGAGCGAGCGATAGATCGAATTGACTATCGCCTCCGGAATGAGCGCGGTGATACGCACGCAGCCGAGCATCGCATCGGGCAATTTATTAAGCAAGCGCCTGCCAATTCATCTCGTTTGCGATGAACGATCCACCGAATCGCGAAGATCGCCGTGGCCAAAGCGGTCACGCCATCCTGTGCGATCCGGCAGAGGTTTTCCCGCGCCCCCCACCTGGGCGGGTAAGGTCGCCGACATGCGGATCCTCGTCGTGGGAGTCGGGGGCGTCGGCGCGGCGGCCGCGGCGATCGCCCAGCGCCGCAGCTTCTGGTCGCACATGACGCTCGCCGACGTCTCGCCGCAGCGTGCGCAGGCGGTCGTCGACCGCCTTGGCGAGCCGGACCGCTTCAGCGCCGCGCAGGTCGACGCGGGCGACGAGGGAGCGCTCGTGCAGCTGATCCGCGAGTCGCGCGCCGACGCGGTCCTGAACGCGACCGACCCGCGCTTCAACGAGCCGATCTTCGGCGCCTGCCTGACGGCGCGCGCGACGTACCTGGACATGGCGATGACGCTCTCCCACCCCCACCCCGTGCGGCCCTTCGAGGAGCCCGGGGTGAAGCTCGGCGACGTCCAGTTCGCCGCGGCGCAGGCATGGGAGGACGCGGGCCTGCTGGCGCTCGTCGGCGTCGGCGTCGAGCCGGGCATGTCCGACGTCTTCGCGCGCTACGCGGCCGACCACCTGTTCGAGCGGATCGACGAGGTCGGCGTGCGCGACGGCGCCGACCTGGTCGTCGAGGGCTACGAGTTCGCCCCGACCTTCTCGATCTGGGCGACGATCGAGGAGTGCCTCAACCCGCCGGTGATCTGGGAGCGCACGCGCGGTTGGTACACGACAGCGCCGTTCTCCGAGCCGGAGCTGTTCGTCTTCCCCGCGGGGATCGGCGAGATCGAGTGCGTGAACGTCGAGCACGAGGAGGTGCTGCTGATCCCGCGCTGGGTGGAATGCGAGCGCGTGACGTTCAAGTACGGGCTCGGGCAGGAGTTCATCGACGTGCTCAAGACGCTGCACAAGCTCGGGCTCGACGCGACCGACCCGGTGCGCGTGCGCGGCGTCGAGGTCGCCCCGCGCGACGTCGTGGCGGCCGCGCTGCCGGATCCCGCGACGCTCGGCGAGCGGATGTCCGGGCGCACCTGCGCGGGCACGTACGTCACGGGCACCGGCAAGGACGGCCAGCCGCGGCGCACCTACCTCTACCACGTCGCCGACAACGAGACGACGATGCGCGAGTACGGCAGCCAGGCGGTCGTCTGGCAGACGGCGCTGAACCCGGTGATCGCGCTGGAGCTGCTGTCGAACGGCAGCTGGAGCGCCAGCGGCGTGCTCGGCCCCGAGGCCTTCGACGCCGTCCCCTTCCTCGACCTGCTGGCCGCGTACGGCGCGCCGCACGGGGTCGAGGAGCGCGCCTAGCGGCGCGCGTGTGACGTCGCCCGCAGGCGGTCCGCTCGCGGCCGCCGCAAGGCGAACCGCTAGAAGCCGATCACGCTGCGGATGCCGTCCTGGGCCTCCATCAGCTCGAAGCCGCGGTTGACCTCGTCGAGCGAGATGCGGTGGGAGATGAACGGCTCGACGTCGATCTCGCCGGCCATCCAGCGGTCGATCAGCGCGGGCACGTCCTCGCGGCCCTTGAGGCCGCCGAACGAGGAGCCGGCGATGCGCCGCCCCTGGATCAGCCAGCGCGGGATCACGTCGAGCGTCTCGCCCTTGCCCGCGACGCCCGCGACCGTGCACAGGCCCCAGCCCATCCGCGCGGCCTCGACCGCCTGGCGCATCACGTCGACGCGGCCGGTCGCCTCGAACGTGTAGTCGGCGCCGAAACCGCCCGTCGACTCGACGATCTGCGCGACCGCGTCCTCGCCGCCGGCCAGCGTCTCGGTCGCGCCCTGCCCGCGCGCGAGCGCGAGCCGATCCTCCGACAGGTCGACGCAGACGATCCGCTCCGCGCCCGCCAGGCGGCAGCCGGCGACAGCGCCGAGCCCGACCATCCCGGCCCCGAACACGACGCACGTCGAGCCGGGCGCCACCTGCGCGGTGCGCAGCGCGGCGCCGAGGCCGGTCGAGAGCCCGCAGGCGAACAGCGCCGCGCCCTCCAGCGGCGCCTCCGGATTCACCTTCGCGAGCGCGATCTCCGGCATCACCGTGTACTCGGCGAACGTCGAGGTGCCCATGAAGTGGCGCAGCGGCTCGCCCTCGCGCGCCAGGCGCGTCGTGCCGTCGGGCAGGAAGCCCTTGTTCTGCTGCTCGCGGATCGCCAGGCAGAGGTTCGTGCGCGGGCTCGTGCAGTGGACGCACTCGCCGCACTGCGGCGAGAACAGCGTCACGACGTGATCGCCCGCCGCCACGAGGCTCACGCCTGCACCGACGCGCTCCACGACGCCCGCGCCCTCGTGGCCGAGCACCGTCGGCGCATAGCCGGATGGATCGGCGCCGGAGGCCGTGTAGAGGTCCGTGTGACAGACGCCGCAGGCGACGAGGCGCACGAGCACCTCCCCCGCCCCGGGCTCCGCGAGCTCGACCTCCTGCACGACGAGCGGCGCTCCGAACTGCTCCAGCACGGCGGCGCGGATCCGCATGCGCAGACCCTACCGGCCACGCCGCCTGCAACGATTCGTCCGGTCGTTCGCATGCTGACCGCAGTACGCGACCCAGCGCTCAAGCTTGTGTTGAAGCCGCCGATGCAATCCCTCGTGGTCCGTCCCCGCCTCGCGCTGCTCGCCCTCGCCGCCGCGCTCCTGCTGCCGGCAGGCGCCGCCGCGAAGCCGATCGCGAAGGCGCGCTGGCTCGGCGACGTCGCCGTCACCGAGTACTACCCGGTGCCGGAAGCGTGGTTCGTCGGCAAGCCGGTCGCCGTCCCCGGGCTGACGACGAAGCACCGCGTCGACTGGCTGTACTCCGCGCAGGGCGTCTCGATGCAGGGCACGGGCATCGCCCTCGACGGCTCGCTCGTCCACATCGACGCGCTCGGCTCCGGCGGCTGGGTCACCGACAAGGGACGCCCGAGCATCGCCGGCAAGGGCGGCTGGGCCGGCGGCCCGCCGTACTGGCGCGCCGGCGCCTACTGGCTCGCGAAGGGCCACGAGCTGACGTTCCCGCTGGAAGCCGGCGGCTGGTCCAACGGCAAGGGCAGGCGCTATGTGCAGCTGCCCGGCGTGACGTTCGCGCCGGGCGCCTCAAAGCCGTTGCAGTACTACCGCTCGATCGCCGTGGATCCCGACCTGATCCCGCTCGGCAGCCGCGTCTACATCGACGCCTACCGTCACACGGCCGGCCACGGCTGGTTCGTGGCCGCCGACGTCGGCGGCGCGATCGTCGGGCGCCACGTCGACGTCTACCGCCCGCCGCCCGCCAGCCCGTTCGCGGGCGCCGGCTCGCTCGCCGGCGATCGCATCTACGTGATCCCGCCCGGCGTCAAGGCCGGCAAGGACGCGCCGCACGCCGGCTCGCCCCCGGCCGACCCGGGTCCCCCGCCGTCGGACCCCTCCGGCGGCGCCGGTGGCAGCGGCGGCTCGGACCACTCGGGTGCCAGCAGCGGCGGCGGCGCGGGCGCTCCGTAGGGGCGCTCCCCGGCCCGCGCGCTCTAGACTGTGCGCCGATGCCCAAGCAGCCCAAGCCACGCCCGATGAAGGTCATGCAGGGCGGCAGCCTCGCCGCGATGCAGGCGCTCGAGTCGCGCAGCGACGAGGAGCTCGAGAACGAGACGAAGCTGCGCGCCGCGGCGCTCGCGATCCTCGGCGCCCGCGCCGCCGAACGCTATGACGCAAAGGCGACCCGCGCCTACTTCCAGCGCGCGCTCGCGGCCGCGCGGCCGCAGGAGCGCCAGCAGCTGCGCCGCATGGCCGATGCCTCGATCGCGCTCGCCGAGCGCCGCGCCGGCGACCTGAAGGAGGCCGTCACGCGCCTCGGCCAGACGCCGCCGAGCGATCGCCAGCTGCTGCTGCTGCGCTTCATGGGCCTCGTCGCGCCGCCGCCGGGCGCCAGCCTCGCGCTGCGTCTGCGCGGGATCGCGCTGATCCTCGGGCTCGTCGTCGTGCTGCTGCTGGCCGGCCTCGGCATCGCCGAGCTGGTGTCGCTGCCGTTCGGCGGCGTCTCGCTGCTCGGCGGGATCCTGCTCGGCTTCCTGATCGTGATCGCCGTGCTCGCGGTGCTCGCAGCGCTCGGCCGCCGCCGCCAGGCGCGCGCCAAAGCCGCCGCGAGCGCCGCCCGCGGCTGACCCCGGCGCCCGCCATGTGCGGCCGCTACACGCTCGCGAACACGACGCCCGACCAGCTGCGGGCGCGCTGGCCGCTCGGCGAGGGCGTCGAGATCCGGCGCCGCTTCAACGTCGCGCCGGGCGACGAGGTGCTGTCGGTGGTCCTGCGCGAGGGCGCTGCGACCGGCGCGCTGCTGCGCTGGGGCTTCGTGCCGCCGTGGGCGGACGACCCCTCCGTCGGCTTCAAGATGATCAACGCGCGCGCGGAGACGGTCGCCGAGAAGCCGGCCTATCGGGACGCGTTCGCGCGCCGCCGTTGCCTCGTGCTCGCCGACGGCTTCTACGAGTGGCAGCGCGAGGGGGCGCGTCAGCCGTTCCACATCACGCGCGACGACGGCGCGTCATTCGCGTTCGCCGGCCTGCGCACCGCCTGGAAGGATCCTCAGGGCGAATGGCTGCGCAGCTGCACGATCGTCACGACGCGGGCGAACGAGGCGATCGCCGCGATCCACCCGCGCATGCCGGTGATCCTCGACCCCGCCGAGGAGGACGACTGGCTCGACCCCGCCACGCCGCCGGGCCGGCTGCACGAGCTGATGGACCCGCTCGCGGTCGCCCAGACGCACGCGCGCGCGGTCTCGAAGGCGGTCAACGACGCCCGCTACGACGGGCCCGAGTGCCTCGCCGAGGCGACGCCGGAGCCCGAGCAGCAGGGACTCTTCTAAGGAGGGCTCGGCGGAACCCTCGCGGCGTCTGGCGGCCCGCGACGCTGCGCGGATGCTGCGTCCTCCTGCTAGCTGCCGTTGACCGTGGCCGACTGGATCACGACGGGATCCACCGGCGCCGATCCCTGCGGATCGGCCGACTGCAGCTTGACCGCGCCGATCGCGTCGACGACGTCGAGCCCGCTCGTGACCTTGCCGACCAGCGCGTATTGCGGCGGCAGCCCGGCGTCCTCGCCGAGCACGATGAAGAACTGGCTGCCGGAGGCGCCGTCGGGTTCGGTCCCCGTCTTCGCCATCGCGACGATGCCGTGGACGTACTGGAGGTTCTTCGGCGGCGCCTCGACGATCGTGTAGCCGGAGCCGCCGGTGCCCGCGCCGAGCGGGTCGCCGCCCTGGATCACGAAGCCCGGGGCGATGCGGTGGAAGGTGAGGTCGTCGTAGAAGCCCTTCTTGACCAGCGACGCGAACGAGGCCGCCGTCTTCGGCGCGCGCTTGACGTCGAGCGTGATCGTGAAGCTGCCGCAGTTGGTCGTGAGCGTCGCCGTCCAGGTCTTCGACGGGTCGAGCTTCAGCTTCGGCTTCGCGAGGCTGCCGTCGGCCTTCGGCGTCGGCGCCGCGACCTTCTTGCAGGGGCCGGATGCGGTCGTCGTCGGCTGCGCGGCGCTGGCCTTCTTCTTGTCGCCGCCGCAGCCGGCGAGCGCGCCGCCGGCGAGGGCGAGCGCGAGCAGCGGCACGAGCAGGGAACGGAGTCGACGCGGCACGGCGCGGAAGGATACCCACCTGCCCGAGCGGGCGTGACCGTAGGGCCCCGATCCGACTAGTAGCGTTGTGCAGCGCATGCCGCGGGACGTCGCCCTGATCGTGAATCCCTCCGCCGGCGGGGGCCGCGCGCTGCGTGAGCTGCCGCGCTACGAGCAGTCGCTGCGCATGCGCGGCGTGCGCGTGCACGTCGCGCGCACGCGCGACCTCGAACACGCCCGCGCGCTCGCGCACGCCGCCGGGCTGGCCGGCGAGATCGCGGCCGCCTGCGGCGGCGACGGGATCGTCGGCGCGGTCGCCGACGCGCTGCGCGGCACGGACGGGCTGCTGGCGATCCTCCCCGGCGGGCGCGGCAACGACTTCGCGCGCTCGCTCGGGATCCCGCGCGACAGCGAGGGCGCGTGCGCGACGATCACGACCGGGCGCGAGCGCGCGATCGACCTCGGCGAGGTCGGCGGGCGCGCGTTCGTCGGGATCGCCAGCTGCGGCTTCGACTCCGACGCGAACCGGATCGCGAACGCGACGCGCGTGCCGGGCGACCTCGCCTACCTCTACGCCGCGCTGCGCGCGCTCGCCGCGTGGCAGCCGGCGCGCTTCGAGATCGCGCTCGACGGCGTCGCCCGCACGCACGTCGGCTACACCGTCGCGGTCGCCAACGGCAGCCAGTACGGCGGCGGGATGCGGATCGCACCGGATGCGCAGCTCGACGACGGCCGCTTCGACGTCGTGACCGTCGCGCAGGTCTCCAAGGCGCGCTTCCTGCGCGGCCTGCCGCGCGTCTTCAAGGGCACGCACGTGGCGAACCCGGAGGTCGCGGTGCAGCGGGCGAGCGAGGTCACGATCGCGGCCGACCGGCCATTCGACCTGTACGCCGACGGCGACCCGATCGCCACGCTGCCCGTGACGGTGCGCACGCTGCCCGGCGCCGTGCGCGTGCTCGCGCCGTGAGCGCGATCGGGCCGAAGCTCGCGCTCGCACGCGCCGTCGGCGGCGTCGCGCGGCGCGCGGGGCGCGGCGGCGGCACGAGCCTGCCGGGCAAGCTGCTGATGCGGCTCGATCCGCACGCGATCCGCACGCTCGCCGGGCGCCTGCCGCAGGGCTCGGCGATCGTCTCGGCGACGAACGGCAAGACGACGAGCGCCGCGATGGTCTCGGCGATCCTCCAGCGCGACGGCACGCGCCTCGTGCACAACCGCGCGGGCGCGAACATGGCCGGCGGGATCGCCTCGACGCTGCTGGGCGCCGCGCACGGCGGCGGCATCGACGGCGAGCTGGGCCTGTTCGAGGTCGACGAGTTCTGGCTTCCCCAGCTCGCCGACGAGCTGGAGCCGCGCGCGCTGCTGCTCGGCAACCTCTTCCGCGACCAGCTCGACCGCTACGGCGAGCTGGAGACGATCGCCGACCGCTGGGCCGAGGTCGTCGCCGCCCAGCCGGCGAGCACGCAGCTGGTGCTGAACGCCGACGACCCGCTCGTCGCCGACCTCGGCCGCGAGCGCGCGCACGTGACCTACTTCGGCGTCGGCGACGACGCGATGGCGCTCGCGCAGATGCAGCACGCGGCCGACTCGAAGCACTGCCGCCGCTGCGGGCACGCCTACGCATACGAGGCGATCTACCTCGGGCACCTCGGGCGCTACCGCTGCCCGCAGTGCGGCCAGGAGCGCCCGCAACCGGCGGTCGTCGCCGAGCGGATCGTCCTGCACGGCACGCGCGGGGCCTCCTTCAAGCTGCACACGCCGCTCGGCACGGCGCCGGTCGAGCTGCCGCTGCCCGGCCTCTACAACGTCTACAACGCGCTCGGCGCGGCGGCGCTGTGCCACGCGCTCGGGGTCCCGCTGGCGCAGATCGCGGAGGGGCTGGGAGCGGTCGAAGCGGCCTTCGGGCGCGCCGAGACGATCGACCTCGACGGGCGCCCGCTGTCGATCCTCCTGATCAAGAACCCGGCCGGCGCGAACGAGGTGCTGCGCACGCTCGCGCTGGAGGACGGGCCGCTGCACCTGCTGATCGTGCTCAACGACGCGATCGCCGACGGGCGCGACGTCTCGTGGGTGTGGGACGCCGACTTCGAGCTGCTGGCCGGGCGCGTGGCGCGCGTCACCTGCGCCGGCACGCGCGCCGGCGAGCTGGCGGTGCGGCTCAAGTACGCGGGCCTGGATCCGGCGCAGCTCGCGGTCGTGCCGGAGCTGGACGCGGCGCTGAGCGCGGCGCGGGCCGGCGGCGAGGGCCCGCTCTACGCGCTGCCCACGTACACCGCGCTGCTCGCCCTGCGCGACCTGCTCGCGCGCCGCGGCGCGGCGCCGGAGTTCTGGCGATGAGCGACCTCGCCGTCCTCTGGCACGACCTCGAGTGCGGCCGCTACGTCGCCGACCTGCCGCTGTGGCTGGAGCTGGCCGCAGAGGAGGGCGCTCCGATCCTCGACCTCGGCGCCGGTACCGGCCGCGTCAGCCTCGCGCTCGCGGCCGCCGGGCACGAGGTCGTCGCGCTCGACCTCGACGCGACGCTGCTGGAGGCGCTGCGCGCCCGCGCCGGCGCGCTGCCCGTCAGCACCGCGCACGCCGACGCCCGCCGCTTCGCGCTCGACCTCCGCTTCCCGCTCGTGATCGCGCCGATGCAGACGATCCAGCTGCTCGACGGCGCCGACGGCCGCGCCTCCATGCTCGCCGCCGCCCGCGCGCACCTGCGCCCGGGCGGCCTGCTCGCGCTCGCGCTCGCCGACGCGATGGAGGCGTTCGACGCCGAGCACACCGAGCCGCCGCTGCCCGACCTGCTGGAGCGTGACGGCTGGGTCTACGCGAGCCAGCCGGTCGCGATCCGGCTCGACGAGCGCGGCAGCGTGATCGAGCGGATCCGCCAGACGGTCGCGCCCGACGGGCGGCGCACGGCCGAGGGCGACGTGATCCGGCTCGACCGCCTCGACGGCGACACGCTGGAGGCCGAGGGCGTGGCCGCCGGCCTGCACGTGGCCGGGCGGCGCTTCGTCGAGATGACCGACGAGCACGTCGGCTCCGAGGTGGTGCTGCTGCGTGCCTGAGACGCTGCGCGTCTGCGCGCTCTATCCGGAGCTGATGAACATCTACGCCGACCGCGGCAACCTGCTGCTGCTGCAGCGCCGCTGCGAGTGGCGCGGGATCGGCTTCGAGCTGCGCGCGAGCACGCTCGGGGAGCCGTTGGATCCCGACGCCGCGGATCTCTTCTACATCGGCGGCGGGCAGGATCGCGACCAGCGCCTGTGCGCGGTCGATCTCGCCGAGGTCAAGCGCGAGGGGCTGCACGCGGCGGCCGCGCGCGGGGCTTCCATGCTCGCCGTCTGCGGCGGCTACCAGCTGCTCGGGCACTCCTACGAGCTGGGCGCGGAGACGCTGCCCGGCGTCGGCCTCGCCGACCTGCGCACGGTACGGGGATCGGACCCCGCCCACCCGCGGCTGATCGGCAACGTCGCGATCGAGGTCGAGCTGGACGGCGAGCGACGCGTGCTGGCCGGCTTCGAGAACCACGGCGGGCGCACGCGGCTGGGCGCCGGCGCCCGTCCGCTCGGCCGCGTCCTGCGCGGGCACGGCAACAACGGGCAGGACGGCTTCGAGGGCGTGCGCGCCGGCAACGTGATCGGCACGTACATGCACGGGCCGCTGCTGCCGAAGAACGTGTGGCTGGCCGACTGGCTGATCGCCCGCGCGCTGGGGCGCACCGAGCCCCTCCCCTCGCTCGACGACACGCTCGAGGCGGCCGCGCACGCGGAGGCGCGGCGCGCCGCCGGCGTCTGACCTTCGTTTGGCGCGATGCGCCTGGGTGAAGGCTAAGATCGAACCTTCCCGGCCGGGACCTTTTCTGCGTGACGTCCGAGCACACCGCCCACGACGAGGGGCCTGACGCCTACCCCCAGGCGGCCCCGCTGGAGCTGCGCAACGTCCGCAAGCACTACGGCGGCGCGCCCAGCCCGGCGATCGACGACCTCTCGCTGACCGTCCCCGCCGGTGAGATCTGCGTGCTGGTCGGGCCCTCCGGCTGCGGCAAGACGACCGCGATGCGGCTCGTGAACCGCATGATCGACCTCACCTCCGGCGACATCCTGCTCGACGGCCAGAGCGTGATGGCGCGCAGGCCGGCGGAGCTGCGGCGCGAGATCGGCTACGTGATCCAGCAGGTCGGGCTGTTCCCGCACCAGACGATCGCGCAGAACGTCGCGACGGTGCCGCGGCTGCTGGGCTGGCCGCGTGAGCGCACGCAGCGGCGCGTGCAGGAGCTGTTGGAGCTGGTCTCGCTGCCGGCCGAGCTGGCCGACCGCTACCCGGCGCAGCTGTCGGGCGGGCAGCGCCAGCGCGTCGGCGTGGCGCGCGCGCTCGCCGCCGACCCGCCGCTGATGCTGATGGACGAGCCGTTCGGCGCGATCGACCCGATCAACCGCGAGCGCCTGCAGGACGAGCTGCTGCGCGTGCAGCGCGAGGTGCGCAAGACGATCGTCTTCGTCACCCACGACATCGACGAGGCGATCAAGCTGGGCGATCGCATCGCGATCCTGCGCGAGGGCGGCGTGCTCGCGCAGTATGCGACGCCCGACGAGCTGCTGGCGGCGCCGGCCGACGAGTTCGTCGCCCGCTTCGTCGGCGCCGACCGCGGCCTCAAGCGCCTGACGCTGACGCGCGTGGGCGACGTCGAGCTGCTGCCCGTCAACGGCCACGAGCCGGGCGCGACCGTCACGCGCGAGACCTCGCTGCGCGACGCGCTCTCGCTCGTGCTGTCCGACGGCAACCGCCCGCTGACGGTGCTCGACGGCGACGGGCGCCCGCAGGGGCTCGTGACGCTCGAGCTGATCAGCGCCGCGCTCGACCGCAAGCCGGCCTCGTGATCGCCGCCGCCTCCGCCCCCGTCATCCCCGACTTCGGCCGCGGCAGCTCGTGCGTGCGCGACAACGGCGCGCTCTGCTGGGACTGGATCGGCGACCACTGGGGCGACACGCTGCACCCGGCGCTGACGCAGCACGTCGACCTGACGCTGATCGCCGTCGGGATCGGCTTCGCGATCGCGTTCGCGCTGGCGGTGCTCGCGCATCGTCACGGGCGGGTGGAGACGCCGGTCGTGCTCGTGACCGGGCTGCTCTACACGATCCCGAGCCTCGCGCTGTTCCAGCTGCTGGTGCCGTTCACCGGGCTCTCGCGCACGACGGCGGAGATCGCGCTCGTCTCCTACACGCTGCTGATCCTCTTCCGCAACATCCTCGCGGGCCTGGCGGGCGTGCCGGAGGAGGTGCGCGACGCGGCGCAGGGCATGGGCCTGACGCAGCGCCAGCTGCTGTGGCGCGTCGAGCTGCCGCTCGCGCTGCCGGCGATCGTCGCGGGCCTGCGGATCGCGACCGTGACGGTCATCAGCCTCGGCACCGTCGCCGCGTTCGTCGTCGACGAGGGGCTGGGCAAGCCGATCCTGGAGGGGCTCCAGCTGACGTTCAAGACCGAGCTGCTCGCCGCGGGCCTGCTGGCGGTCGCGCTCGCGCTCGCCGCCGACGCGCTGCTCGTCGGCGTGCAGTGGGCGCTGACGCCGTGGGCGCGCGCCGCGCGGAGAGCCTGACACCGTGCACGACTTCCTCGACGCCTTCCGCTTCATCGGCGAGCACCTCAGCCTGCTGGGTCAGCTGACGCTCGACCACCTCGCGCTCAGCGGCGCGGCGGTCGGGATCGCGCTCGCGCTCGGACTGCCGCTCGGCGTCTGGCTCGGGCACCTGCACCGCGGCTCGTTCGTGGCGATCAACGCCTCCAATGTCGGGCGCGCGCTGCCCAGCCTCGCGCTGATCTCGCTCGGCGTCGCGTTCGTCGGGATCGGCTTCGCGAACGTGCTGATCGCGCTCGTCGTGCTGGCCTTCCCGATCGTGCTCACGAACGCCTACGTGGCCGTCGACGGGGTCGATCGCGACGCCGTCGAGGCCGCGCGCGGGATGGGCATGACGCCCGGCGAGGTGCTGCGCAAGGTCGAGCTGCCGCTCGCGCTGCCGCTCCTGTTCGCCGGGATCCGCACGTCCGTCGTCTACGTGATCGCGACCGCGACCTTGGCGTCCGTCGCCGGAGGCCACAGCCTCGGCGACGTGATCGTCGATCAAGCGACCTACCGCCTCCCCGGGGTGCTCGGGGCGGCGATCTGCGTCGCAGTGCTCGCGCTGCTGGCCGAGCTGGGCTTCGCCGCGCTTCAGCGCGCCGTGACCCCGCGCGGCCTGCAGCTCGGGCGGGAGGCAGTGCTGTGGGGGACGTCAAATCCGGAAAGGACCAGGACCACGTGAAGCAGGGAACATCGAGAGCCATCCTCGGCCTGCTGCTGGCGCTCGCGCTGGCAGTCGGCGTGACCGCCTGCGGCAGCGACAGCAAGAGCGACAGCAGTGCGAGCACCACCAGCTCCTCCGCGCAGCCCGGCAAGGGCAAACCGACCGTCACGCTCGGCACGAAGAACTTCACCGAGCAGTTCGTGCTCGGCCAGCTCTACAAGCAAGCGCTGGAGGCGAAGGGCTTCACCGTCGAGCTGAAGCAGAACATCGGCTCGACGGAGATCGCCGACAAGGCTCTGCGCAGCGGGCAGATCGACCTCTACCCCGAGTACATCGGCATCTTCGACACCGCCGTAGCGGGCGACAACAAGGCCTACGCGACGGTCGGGGACGCGTTCGACGCGGGCAAGACCTATGCCGAGCAGCACGGCTACACGCTGCTGCCGCTGACGCCGTTCACCGACGTCGACGCGCTCGCGGTGACGCCGGAGTTCGCGCAGAAGCACGGCCTCAGCAGCGTCGCCGACCTGAAGCAGATCAAGGGCCTGCGCGTCGGCGCCCCGCCGGAGTTCCGCCAGCGCGAGACGGGCCTCGTCGGGCTCGCCCGCGTCTACGGCATCACCGACGTGAAGTTCTCGCCGCTGACGATCGGGCTCCAGTACCAGGCGCTCGACGACGGCAAGATCGACACCGCCGACGTCTTCACGACCGACGGTCAGCTGCAGGGCGGCAAGTACACCGTCCTGAAGGATCCGAAGAACGTCTTCGGCTTCCAGAACGTCTCGATGGTCGTCAGTTCGAAGGTGCTCGAAGCCGAGGGCCCCGCGTTCGAGCAGACGCTCGACGCCGTCAGCCAGAAGCTGACGACGGCCGCGATGCAGCAGATGAACGCCGCGGTCGCGCTCGACAAGAAGTCGCCGAAGGACGTGGCGCAGCAGTTCCTCTCCGCCAACGATCTGGGGTAGTCGCGATGCGCCACGCCGGGTAGGTCACCCAGCGTGGCGCACGCGATCCGCATCGGCTGCTCGGGCTGGGTCTACGACGACTGGCGCACGTCGTTCTATCCCCCGCGTCTCGGGCAGGCGCGCTGGCTCGCGCACTACGCCGGCGTGTTCGACACGGTCGAGCTCAACTCGACCTTCTACCGCCTCGCGCGCCCGGGCGCCGCCGCGCGCTGGGTGCAGCAGACGCCGCCCGGTTTCCTGTTCGCGGCCAAGGCGAGCCGCTACCTCACGCACGTCAAGCGCCTCACCGATCTCGACCGCGGGGTCGAGCGCTACTACGCCTCGATCGCCCCGCTCGTGGAGGCGCAGCGGCTCGGCCCGATCGTCTGGCAGCTGCCGGCGACGTTCCGTCGCGACGACGAGCGCCTGGCGCGCACGCTGGAGCGCGTCGCGGAGCTGCCGCCCGGGCGCCACGCGTTCGAGTTCCGCCACCCGAGCTGGTTCGCGCCCGAGGTCGAAGCGCTGCTGCGCATCCACGGCGCCGCGCTCGTGATCGGCGACACGCCGAAGCGGCCGTTCCAGACGCACGCGCTGACGGCCGACTTCACGCTCGTCCGCTTCCACCATGGGCACCGCGGCCGGCGCGGCAACTACTCCGAGACGGAGCTGCGCGAGTGGGCCGACCGGCTGCGCGAGTGGTCGCGCACGGTCGACGTCTACGCGTACTTCAACAACGACTGGGAGCGCTTCGCGCCGCGCAACGCGCGGCGGCTGCGGGCGCTGCTGGAGGCGAGCTAGGAGCCGCTGGAGCCGAAACCGCCCGCGCCGCGGTCGCTGCTCGGCAGCTCCTCGACCTCGACGGTCTGGGGAAGCTGGACCTCGATCAGTACCAGCTGCGCGATGCGGTCCCCGACGGCGATCCCGCACGGCGCCTCGCGGTCGGTGTTGAGCAGCAGCACACGCAGCTCGCCGCGGTAGCCGGCGTCGATCAGCCCGGGCGCATTGACGAGCGCGATGCCGCTGCGGGCGGCGAGGCCGGAGCGCGGTAGCACGAGGCCGGCCTGGCCCGCGGGGATGGCGATGGCGATTCCGGTGCCGACCGACGCTCGCGCGCCGGGCTCGATGGTCACGGCTTCGGTCGCGTGGAGGTCGAGCCCGGCGTCGCCTTCGTACGCCCGCTTCGGCAGGATCGCGTCGGGATGCAAACGGCGGACTGCGAGGGGGGCGCTGGCGTTGGTAGCGCTCATCCGCGGTCTTCTCTTGCTGCGCCACGGGCGGTCGCGCGGTCGCCCACGCGGACGCCTCCCTCGATGCCAGCTGTTCCCGGCGCCTCGCGCGGCGTCACCAAGCTCACGCCGGCCGCCCCTCAATGCCCGCCGTCCCCAACGCCTCGCGCAGCTCCGCCCCGCTCACGCCGGCCGCCCGTTCACCGCGTACTGCTCGAAGCGCGCCGCCACCGTCGCGGGCAGACGGACCTTGACGAGCACGCCGTCGGGCGTGTCCTCGCGGGTGAGGTCGCCGGCGACTTCGTGCAGCTCCGCGAGGCGAGCGCCGTCGCGGTAGGGCAGCAGCAGCTCGACGTCGCGCAGCGCGCGCGCGAATTCGGTCTCGATCCGCTCGCCGAGCGCCTCCAGTCCTTCGCCCGTCAGCGCGGAGACAGCCATCCCGTCGGGGTGGCGGTAGTGGAGGTCCTCGCGGCCATCCTCGTCGAGCGCGTCGACCTTGTTGAGGATCAGCAGGCGCGGCGCCTCCTCGGCGCCGATGTCGCCGAGCACCGCGTCGACCGCGGCCATCATCTGCGCGAGGTCCTCCTCCGGCGCGGCGGCGTCGACGACGTGCAGCAGCAGGTCGGCCAGGCGCGTCTCCTCCAGCGTTGCGCCGAAGGCGTCGACGAGCTGGTGCGGCAGCTTGCGGATGAAGCCGACGGTGTCCGTCAGCAGGTAGTCGCGCCCGCCCAGGCGCCAGCCGCGGGTGGCGGGATCGAGCGTGTGGAAGAGGCGGTCGCGCACGCCCACCTCGGCGCCCGTGAGCGCGTTCAGCAGCGTCGACTTGCCCGCGTTCGTGTAGCCGACGAGCGCGACCGTCGGAAGTTGCGCGCGTGAGCGCTCGGCGCGCATCACCGTCCGCGCGCCCTTGACGCGCTCGAGCCGGCGCTTCAGCGCGGCGATGCGGTTGCGCGCGAGGCGGCGGTCGGTCTCGATCTGCGTCTCGCCCGGTCCGCGCGTGCCGACGCCGCCGCCGAGCCGCTCGAGGTGGGTCCACAATCCCCGCATCCGCGCGAGGTTGTATTCAAGCTGCGCCAGCTCGACCTGCAGCTTGCCCTCGGCGCTGTGCGCGTGCCCGGCGAAGATGTCGAGGATGATCGCCGTGCGGTCCACGACCGGCTTGCCGACGGCCTCCTCCAGGTTGCGGCCCTGGCGCGGCGTCAACTCGTCGTCGACGGCGACGACGTTCGCGTCGCACGCCTCGATCGCCGCTTTCAACTCCTCCAGCTTGCCGGAGCCGAGGTACGTGTTCGGATGCGGCTGCTCGCGGTGCTGCACCAGCCGCCCGACGGTTGCGACGCCCGCGGTGTGCAGCAGCTCCTGCAGCTCCGCGAGCTCCTCCACGTCGTCGAGCACCCCGATCGCCACCGCACGCTGACGCGCGCGTCCCTGCGGAGGGGTCGCGGACGGTTTCGGCGTCGGCGTCGTGCGACCGTGACGGTTGTTCTCGCTCACGCGCCTGAGTCTAGACGCGAACCGCGCGCCCGCCGTGACAGGCGCGGCGCGATCGTTCGGGCATGGCCGCCGGCGAATGGACAACTGATCGCGCTCAGCGCGACAAACTGTCCATCGACGCGGTGATGGGAGCGCTTGCCACGCGGCAGCACGGCGTCGTGGCTCGTCGGCAGCTGCTCGAAGCGGGCCTCGACCGCTGGATCGTCGCGCGTCGTGTTGAGAGCGGCCACCTCGTGGTGCTCCATCGTGGCGTCTACGCGGTCGGTCACGCGGAGCTGCGGGTCGAGGGCCGGTGGCTCGCGGCGGTGCTGGCCGCCGGGCCCGGGGCGGCGCTGAGCCACCGCGCGGCGGCGGCGCTGCACGGGCTGCGGCCGATCAGCGGCGCGCGCATCGAGGTGACGACGCCGGCGCGGCCCCGCGGCGCCGGGATCAAGCTCTACGCCCGCCGCGCCCTCGATGCCGCGGAGCTCGCGATCGTCAAAGGGATCCCGACGACCACGGTCGCGCGCACGCTGATCGACCTCGCCGCAATGCTGCCGGCTCATCAGCTCCAAGCCGCGGTGAGCGAGGCGGAGCGGCAGGGGAAGCTGGACGCGTCGCAGCTGACACAAGCGCCCAGGGCGCTGCGCACGGCGCTCCCCCATGCCGAGACGTTCACCCGCTCGGAGCTGGAGGACCGCTTCGTCGCACTCCTCGATGCCCAAGGCCTGCCGCGACCGCTCGTGAACAGCCGCATCGAGGGCATGGAGGTCGACGCGTGCTGGCCGCACGCGCGGCTCGTGGTCGAGCTCGACGGGTACGCCTATCACCGCTCCCAGCGCGCCTTCCAGCGCGACCGGACCAAGGCGAACGACCTGCACGACGCGGGCTACGTCGTCTATCGCTTCACCTACGAGGACGTCACGCGGCGGCCCGCGGACGTCGCCGCGCGGATCAGCCGAGCGCTCGCAGCCGCGCCACGGCCTCGGCGATCCGCTCCTCCGGCGCCGTGAGCGCGATGCGGAAGAAGCCTTCGCCCGAGGCGCCGTAGGCGCCGCCCGGCGAGATCACGACGGCGGCCTCCTCCAGCACGTGCTCGCAGTACGCGGCGGCGCTCTCGTAGCCCGCCGGCACCGGCGCCCACACGTAGATCGTCCCCTTCGGCGGCGTCACCTCGACACCCGCAGCAAGCAGCGCCTCGCAGACGAGGTCGCGACGGCGGCGGTAGACCTCGTTCATCGCGGCGACCTCGGCGTCGACCTCCGGCGCCAAAGCCGCCGCGCCCGCCAGCTGGACCGCCTCGAACAGACCCGAGTCGATATTCGACTTCAGTCGCCAGTACTGCGCGATCGCCTCGGCGTTGCCGACGATCGCGGCGCAGCGCCAGCCGGTCATGCAGTAGCCCTTGGACAAGGAGAAGACCTCGACGCCAACCTCCTTGGCGCCCGGCGTCTCCAGGAACGACGGCGCGACGTAGCCGTCGTACGTCGTCTCGCTGTAGGCGTTGTCGTGCACCACCAGGACGTCGTGCTCGCGCGCGAACGCCACGACCCGCTCGAAGAAGCCGTCGGGCACGACCGCACCCGTCGGGTTGTTCGGGTAGTTGACGAACATCAGCTTCGCGCGCGCGGCGTCCTCGGCCGAGATCGCGTCGAGGTCGGGCGCGAACCCGAGCGAAGGCACGAGCGGCATCAGCACCGCGCGCGAGCCCGACAGCAGCGGGCCGGCGGTGTAGACCGGGTAGCCGGGGTCCGAGGCCAACGCGACGTCCTCGGGGTCGAGGAATGCGAGGCTGAGGTTGAAGATGCACTCCTTCGCGCCGAGCGCGGCCATCACCTCCGTCTCGGGATCGAGGCTCACGCCGAAGCGGCGCGCGTAGAAGTCCGCCACCGCCCCGCGGAACTCCGGCCGCCCGCGGTTCGTCGGGTAGCGGTGCGTGCCCGGGTCGGCGACCGCCCGCTGCGCCGCCGCCACGATCGGCGCATACGTCGGCATGTCGGGATCGCCGATCCCGAGCGAGATCACGTCGATCCCCGCCGCCTGCTTCTCGGCGATCTTGCGCTCCAGCTGGGCGAACAGGTACGGGGGGATCTGCTCCAGGCGCTTGCTCGGTGCCATCGCGAGGCTCTCAGTCAATCGAATCCAGCTCCTTCAGCATGGCCTCGGACAGTGTTCCGGCATACACCGGGACCGCCCAGCCGGTCAGGTTCACGTGCAGGTCCTCGCCCACCTCGACGTCCAGCTCGCCGCCGTCCAGCACGACGACGACCGGCGAGTCGCCCCCGCGCAGCGCATGCGCGACGGCGGCGCCGGTCGCGCCCGTGCCCGAGGACAGCGTCTCGCCCACCCCGCGCTCGAAGATCCGCGCGCGGATGCGGTCGGGCGCCAGCTCGGCGTACCAGGAGACGTTCGTGCGGTTGGGGAACATCGCGTGGTGCTCGAGCGCCGGCCCGATCGCGGGCAGGTCGAGCGCCGTCAGCTCGGCTTCGGACTCGACGCGGATCGCGCACTGCGGGTTGCCGATCGAGACGTGCTGGAAGGCCCAGATGCGCCCGCCGGCGGCGAGCGTGCCGGCGCCGTCCGCCGCGCCGTCGGGGTAGTCCTTCGAGGTCAGCTTCGCGCGCCCCATGTCGACGCGGCAGGTGTCGGGCCCGGTGATCGTCGGGCGCACCTCCCCCGCGAGCGTCTGGAGCGAGAAGACGTCGGCGTCCGTCCAACCCCGCGTGCGCAGGTAGAGGATCGCCTCGCGCGCGCCGTTGCCCGACAGCTCAGGCTCCGAGCCGTCCGGGTTGTAGATGCTCAGGCGCGCGACGTAGCCCGGCTCGTCGGGCGGCGAGAGCAGCAGGATCCCGTCGGAGCCGACGCCCAGGTGCGGGTCGCAGATGCGCTGGATGCGTCCCGGCGTGAGCGGGAACGGGAGATCTGCGGACTCGACGATCACGTAGTCGTTGCCGAGCGCCTGCCACTTCTCGAACTTCATGCGGCGTCGGAGCCTACTGCCTCGATCTCCGCCGCGACCGTCTCGGCGTCGCGGCCGGTGACGTCGAGCACGCACACGCCCGCCAACTTGCGCATCCAGGTGAGCTGGCGGCGCGCGTAGTTGCGCGTGCGGCGCTTCATCCGCTCGACGTCGCCGGCGAGCAGGTCCTCGAAGCCGAGCGCCTTGCGCGCCGTCTCGGAGGCGCCCGCGGCGTGCGCGCGTTGGACCTGCTCGCGCACCCCGGCCGCCACCATCGCGTCGACGCGCTGCTCGATCTGCGCGTAGAGCGCCTCCCGCTCCATCGTCAGCCCGACCAGCAGCGTCGGATGGCGGACCTCGTCGGTCCACAGCTGCGAGGGGCCTTCGGGCGGCTCCAGCTCGCCGGCGTCCAGCAGCTCGTGCGCGCGCACGATCCGCTGGCGGTCGTGCGGCTCGATCGCCTCCGCCGCCCACGGCGCGCGATGCGCCAGGCGGGCATGCAGCGCGGGCGCCCCATGGCGGTCCAGCTCCGCCTGCCAGTGCTCGCGCGCGCCCTCCGGCGGCGGGGGACGCAGCGCCAGCTGCGTGAGCGCGGCGCGCAGGTAGAGCCCGGTGCCGCCGACGACGAGCGGCCGCCGGCCGGCCGCGAGCGCGCCGTCGATCTCGGCGTGCGCGAGCGCCGCGTATTGGCCCACGCTGAAGCTGGCGTCGAGCGGCAGGAACGACAGCAGCCGGTGCTCCAGCGCCGCCTGCTGCGCATGGCTGGCGGCGCCGGTCAGCAGCTCCAGGCCGGCATAGACCTGGAGCGCGTCGGCGGAGATCGCCACAGGGTCCTCGCCGGCCGCGCGCAGGCGCTGAGCGAGCGCGACGGCGACGGCCGTCTTGCCGATCCCGGTCGGCCCGAAGAGGGCGATCACGCGCGCGGCGGCCACCCCTGGAGTATGGCCCGAGAGAGCGGTCGGGAGCGGTGCGGCGGCGGAGTATGGTGGGACGATGGGCGCGCGAATCGGCACGGGGATCTCCACCCACGAGGATGCGCGCGTCGGCGCGATCGAGGCGGCGCAGGCCGCGCAGGGCGCGCTCGACGGCGCGAGCGTCGACCTGGTCGTGATGTTCGCCTCCGGCGCCCACCTCGACGCGCCCGAGGCGACGCTCGAGGGGATCCACGAGGCGCTGCGCCCACCGGCGCTGATCGGCTGCGGCGCGGGCGGCGTGCTCGGCTGCGGCACCGAGCACGAGGACGGCGAGACCGCCGTCGCGGTGTGGGCCGCCTCGCTCGGCGACGGCCGCGCGCAGACGTTCCACGCGACCGCCAGCGTCAGCGACGACATGGTCACCGTGATGGGGATGGAGGACCTCGCCGGCGCGACCGGCGCGATCCTGCTGCCCGACCCCTTCTCCTTCCCCACCGACCCGCTGCTGAGCGACCTCGCCCAGCGCGCGCCGGGCGTGCCGATCGTCGGCGGGCTCGCGAGCGCGCGCACGCGAGAGGACACGACGATCCTCTTCCACGGCGCCGAGGTCGAGCACAGCGGCGCCGTCGGCGTGCGCTTCGAGGGCGTCGAGCTGCTGCCGTGCGTCTCGCAGGGCGCGGTGCCGGTCGGGCCCGAGATGACGGTCACGGCCGCCGAGGGCAACGTGATCCAGGAGCTGGCCGGGCGCCCGGCGCTCGACCGCATACGCGCGGTCATAGAGGAACTGGACCCCCGCGAACGCACGCTCGTGGCGGGCGGCCTGCTCGTCGGCGTCGTCGTCGGCGGCGGCCGGCCCGACTACGAGCACGGCGACTTCCTCGTGCGCCAGCTGCTGAGCGCGGACCCCGTCTCCGGCACGCTCGCGGTCGCCGCGCCGATGAGCGAGGGCCAGGTGCTGCGCCTGCACGCGCGCGACGCCGCCTCGGCCGACCGCGACCTGCTCGAGCAGTTGCGGATCCGCGTCTCCGCGCTCGGCGGCGCGCCCGCCGGCGCGCTCGCCTTCTCCTGCCACTCGCGCGGGCGCGAGATGTTCGGCGTCGCCGACCACGACGCCGGGGCGCTGGCCGAGCAGCTGCTCGGCGCGCCCTCCGCGGGGTTCTTCGCCGCGGGCGAGATCGGGCCGGTCGGCGGCGTCAGCTTCATGCATGCGTTCACGGCGACGATCGCGCTGTTCGCCGCCTGAGCGACGCTCCCCATGCGCCGCTGTGACAGGCTGCGCGACATGACCGAGATCGAGGGAACCGTCCTGCTGACCGGCGCCAGCGGCGGCATCGGCCACGCGATCGCCCGCGCGCTCGCGGCGCGCGGCGCGCGGCTCGTGCTGACCGGACGCCGCGCCGACGTGCTGGAGCCGCTCGCGGCCGAGCTGGGCGCCCGCGCGCTCGCGCTCGACCTCGCCGACCGCGACGCCGTGCCGCAGCTGGTCGAGGCCGCCGGCGACGTCGAGATCCTGGTCGCGAACGCCGCGCTGCCGGCCAGCGGGACGCTCGACGACTACTCGACCGAGCAGATCGACCGCGCGCTCGACGTCAATCTGCGCGCCCCGATCGTGCTCGCGCAGCTGCTGTCGGAGCGGATGGTCGCGCGAGGCAGCGGGCACATGGTCTTCGTCTCCTCGCTGTCGGGCAAGGCGGCCGCGGGCGGCAGCGCGCTCTACTCGGCGACGAAGTTCGGGATGCGCGGCTTCGCGCTGAGCCTGCGCGAGGACCTGCGCGACGCGAACGTCGGCGTCTCGACGATCTATCCCGGCTTCATCCGCGACGCGGGGATGTTCGCGAAGTCCGGCGTCGCGCTGCCGCGGGGCGTGCGCACGCGCACCCCCGACGACGTCGCGCGCGCCGTCGTGCAGGCGATCGAGCGCAACCGCTCGGAGATCGACGTGGCCCCGCTGGACATGCGGCTCGGCGCCGCCTTCGCGGGCCTGCGGCCGGAGCTGTCCGGGCGCATGAGCCGCCGCCTGGGTTCCGAGCGGATCGCGTCGAACCTCGCGGCCGCGCAGCGCGAGCAGCGCTGAGACTCAGCCCGCGACGGGCTGCTCGCGGCCGACCGCCGCCATCGCGTCGAGGATCTCGTCCGCCAGCCGCGCGCCGTCGCGCGCGTACTCCGGCGTCGCCTGGATCCGCATCACCACCTGCTCGCCGTCCAGCTCCTCGAGGCCGACGTTCGGCGCGCCGCGCAGCGGGACCGTGATCGCGTTCACGAGCAGGCGGTGCAGCTGGCTCGGACGCACGTCGCGCGTCAGGCGCACGCGCAGGTCGACGGACTGCGGCTCGCGCAGCGGTACGACGGCCGCGCCGAGCACGACGCTGTTGGGGACCATGATGCGGTCCTCCCCACGCGCGAGCGTCGTGTAGAGCAGGCCGAGCGAGCTGACGACGCCCTCGGTCTGGCCCGCGAGCCCGCCGGCTTGCAGCCGCACGCGCTCGCCGACGCGGAACGGGCGCGCGCTCAGCAGCACGGTGCCGGCGATCAGGTTGCCGAGCGTCTGCTGCGCGGCGAGGCCGACGACGACGGCCGTGAAGGCGCCGCCGACGGCAAGCGTCTGCGGCGTGATGCCGGCGATCCGCAGCGCGACGATCGTGACCGCGAGGATCGTCACGAGTCGCAGCAGGAAGCCGAGCGTGCCGGCGGTGCTGGGCGCCATGCGGCGGAACAGGTCGGGGCCGACGGCGGCTCCGACGTCGCGCGCGAAGGTCCAGCCGAGGATCACCAGCACGACCGCCGTGAGGATCCGCACGGGCGTGTCCAGCGCGGCTCCGAACAGCTGGTCGCGGTGGGCGTAGACGACGAGCACCCCCGCGAGCAGCGGCAGCAGCACGAGCGCCTGGCGCCGTGCGCGGCGGGCGGCGCGTGAGCCGAGCTGGCGCGCGAGGCCGACCTCCTCCCAGGCATGGGAGCGCGTCTGGAGCATCCGCTCCAGCGCGCGTTCGCGGCTGCGTCTCAAGTGCGTGCGCATCACCTCCACCCAAGCGTCGAATGCGCGTGGCGTCCGTGCGTCGGGTCACACAGCTGGTACCCGCCGGGCCGCTATCGACAACGTCCGCAGCTCATGCGAACATACGTTCGTGCGATGGGACAACCTCACCACCGACGCCGATCAGGCCCGTCTTCCCGGCTACCGCGAGGACGCGGTCGTGCGCCGCTTCGACGCGCCCGAGGCGCTCCAGACGCGCTTCTACGAGGTCCGCGCGAAGTCCGCGCTGAACCGCGTGCCGGAGTCCTCGCGCGTGCCGTTCCGCTGGACGGTCAACCCATATCGAGGTTGCAGCCATGCGTGCGTCTACTGCCTTGCCGGCGACACGCCGATCCTGATGGCGGACGGACGCACGAAGCAGCTCGCCGACATACAGGCTGGCGACAGGGTCTATGGCACCGCGCGGGAGGGTCGGTATCGGCGCTACGTCACGACCGAGGTACACGACCGCTGGTCGAGCGTCAAACCGGCATATCGGATCCGACTCGCGGACGGGACGGAGCTGGTCGCGAGCGCCGATCATCGTTTTCTCACGCAGCGCGGTTGGAAGCACGTCACCGGCGCCGAGCAGGGAGCGCTGCGTCGCCCGCATCTGACGCTCAACGACCAGCTGCTGGGCAGCGGCGCGTTCGCCTCGCCGCCGTCCGCCGGTGCGGATTACCGCATCGGCTATCTGTGCGGAGCGATCCGCGGGGACGGCCATCTCGGCACGTATGCCTACGAGCGTCCCGGTCGCACGCGTGGCGACGTCCACCGCTTTCGCTTGGCACTCGCCGATCTGGAGGCGTCGGATCGCGTGCAGGCGTATCTGCGCGACGAGGATGTCGCGACCGACGCCTTCGCGTTCGCGACTGGGAGCGCCGCCCGCCGGCCGATCCGCGCGATCCGCACGCAGCGACGCGTGCACGTCGAACGCATCTCCGAGCTGATCCGCTGGCCGCACGATCCCACGGACGACTGGCAGAAAGGCTTCCTCGCGGGCATCTTCGACGCCGAGGGGTCGTGCAGTCAGGTCCTGCGAATCGCGAACACCGACGACGAGATCCTCGCGTGGACATGTCGCTGTCTGGACGCGTTCGGCTTCGACCATGTGGTCGAGGATCGCCACCAACCGAACCGCTTGCGCTGCGTGCGCCTGCTCGGCGGCGTACGCGCCCGCCTGCGCTTCATGCACCTCACCGATCCGGCGATCACGCGCAAGCGATCGCTCGACGGGCTGGCGCTGAAGACGGCCGGATCGCGACGGGTCGTGGCGATTGAGCCGCTCGGACTCGCGATGTGCCTGTACGACATCACGACGGGCACGGGCGATTTCATCGCCAACGGGATCGTCAGCCACAACTGCTTCGCCCGCCCCACGCACGCCTATCTCGGCTTCGACGCAGGGCGCGACTTCGAGCGCGAGATCGTCGTGAAGGTCAACGCGCCGGAGGTGCTGAGGGCGGAGCTGGCGCGACCGTCGTGGCGGGGCGAGCACGTCGCGATGGGCACGAACACCGACCCCTACCAGTGGGTCGAGGGCCGCTACAAGCTGATGCCGGGGATCTGGGAGGCGCTGCGCGACGCGCGCAACCCTTGCTCGGTGCTGACGAAGTCGCCGCTGGTGCTGCGCGACCTGCCGCTGCTGCGCGAGCTGGCGACGGTGACGGACGTGAGCGCGGCGCTGTCGGTGCCGACGCTGGACGAGAAGGCGTGGCGGGCGACCGAGCCGCACACGCCGCACCCGCGCGCGCGGCTGGAGGCGGTCGGGGAGCTGAACCGCGCGGGCGTGCCGTGCGGCGTGCTGGTGGCGCCGCTGATGCCGGGGATCAACGACGCGCCCGAGCAGGTCGAGCGGATCCTCGAGCTGGCGGCGGCCAACGGCGCGACGTCGATCGGCGGGATCGCGCTGCACCTGCGCGGCGACGTGCGCGGCGTCTTCATGGACTGGCTGCGCAGCATGCGGCCGGACCTCGTGCCTCGCTACGAGCAGCTCTACGCGCGCGGCGCGTACGCCCCGAAGGCCGAGCAGGCGCGCCTCGGCGGGGTGCTGCGGGCGGCGCGGGCGCGCTATCCGCCGCGCGAGCGGATCCCGGCGGGGCCGTGGCGCGCGAGCGTGAGCGAGCGGCGGCCCGAGCGATCACGGCCACTGGCGCGCGCGCCGGCTCAGGCGTCGCTGTTCTGAGCGCGCAGGAGCGCGGGCAGCTCGGGCATCGCGTGGAAGACCTCGGCGCCGAGCGCAGCGAGCGACGCGCCGTCGTCGTGGGCCGCGTAGCCGAGCACGCGCATGCCGGCGGCGCGGGCGCCGGTCACGCCGGTGGGGCTGTCCTCCACGACGACGCAGTGCTCCGGCGCGAAGCCGCAACGCGCGGCCGCGAGCAGGTAGAGGTCGGGCGCCGGCTTGCCGCGGGCGACCATCGTGCCGGAGAAGATCCGCTCGGCGGCGAACAGCGTCTCCAGACCGGTCACCCGCAGCGTCTGCTCCATCTTCTCCATCCGCCCCTGCGAGGCGACGCACGTCGCAAAGCCGAGCGCGCGCACGGCGTGCACGGCCGCGGCGGCGCCGTCGACCGGCTTCAGCTCGCGCTCGAACGCCTCGCGCCGCGCGTGCAGCCAGCCGTCCAGCCAGCCTGGCGGCGTCGGGCGCCCGAGGTGCGCGGCGACGGCCGCCTCGATCGCCTCCAGCGGCATGCCGGCGAAGCGGCGATGCACCTCCGCCTCGGCCAGGTCGCCGCCCGCCGCCGCGATCGCCCGCGTCAGCTCGCGCATGTCGATCCCCATGCTGTCGACGAGCACGCCGTCGCAGTCGAAGATCACGAGCCCGGCCGGCGGCGGGCCGCCGGTGGCGGGCGAGCCGCCGATTGCCGCCGGCGGGCCGCCGGTGGCGGGCGAGCCGCCGATTGCCGCCGGCGGGCCGCCGGTGGCGGGCGAGCCGCCGATTGCCGCCGGCGAGCTGCTCATGGCCGCCGACGGACCGGCCGCGCCCGTCCCCGCGCCCGCCACGGGCTCAGCGCGCGCCGGCGCGCGCGAGCAGCGATTCCTCGCCGGCGAGCGTCTGGCTGGTCGCGCTGGCGATCTCGACGTGCACGTACTCCCCCGGCTGCGCGAGCCCGCTGAAGTTGACCGCCTTGTTGTGGCGCGTGCGGCCGCGCAGGCGCGTGGGGTCGGTGCGCGAGGGTCCCTCGACGAGCACCTCGACCGCGCGCCCGACGAAGCGCTGCGCGCGCTCGCGCGCGCGCCGCTGCACGACCTCGACGAGCCGCTCCATGCGCTCTACCTTGACCGCGTGCGGGATCTGGTCCGGCAGCGTCGCGGCCTCGGTGCCGCGACGCGGCGAGTAGACGAACGTGAACGCGCCGTCGTAGCCGACCTCCTCCACGAGCGACAGCGTCTGCGCGAAGTCGTCCTCCGTCTCGCCCGGGAAGCCGACGATCACGTCGGTCGTGATCGCGCAGTCGGGCACGTGCTCGCGCAGCAGCGCGGCGCGGTCGAGGTAGCGCTCGCGCGTGTAGGTGCGGCGCATCGCCTTCAGCAGTCGCGAGGAGCCGGACTGGAGCGGCAGGTGCACGTGCTCGCACAGCGCACCCAGCTCGGCGTGCGCGCGCACGACGTCCTCCTTCATGTCCTGCGGGTGCGGGCTCGTGTAGCGGATGCGCTCGATCCCCTCGACCGCGTCGACCGCCGCCAGCAGCTCTGCGAACGTCGCGGCCGGGTGCCCGCGCCGCGCGAGGTCGCGCCCGTAGGCGTTGACGTTCTGCCCCAGCAGCGTGACCTCGCTGACGCCCTCCGCCGCCTGGCGCTCGACGTCGGCGACCAGCTCGGCCAGCGGCCGCGAGACCTCGCGCCCGCGCGTGGAGGGCACGATGCAGTAGGAGCAAACCATGTTGCAGCCGACGGAGATCTGCTGCCAGCTCTGGAACGTACGCGCCCGCTTCTCCGGCAGCGCGCCGCTGAAGCCCTCGAACTCGAAGTAGCCCTGCGCCGTGAGCGAGTCGCTCGTGAGGAACTCCGCCAGCTTGTGCACCTGGCCGGGCCCGAAGGCGACGTCCACGAACGGGAAGCGCTCGAACACCTCCTCCTTGACCGACTGCGCCCAGCAGCCGCCGACGCCGACGATCGTCCCCGGGCGCTCGCGCTTGACGCGGTGCGCGACGCCGAGGTGCGAGAGGAAGCGGTTGTCGGCCGCCTCGCGGATCGAGCAGGTGTTGAAGAGGATCACGTCCGCCTGCTCGCGCTCAGGCGACTCGACGTAGCCAAGCGACTCGAGCATGCCCTTCATGCGCTCGGAGTCGTGCTCGTTCATCTGACACCCGAACGTCGTGACGTGGTAGCTCCTCATCGCGCTCGAAGCGTAGCCGGGGCCCACTACTTCGCGTACTCGGTCGCGCGCGACTCGCGGATGACCGTGACCTTGATCTGGCCCGGATACTCGAGCTGCTGCTCGATCTCGCGCGCGATCGTGTGCGACAGCAGCGCCGCGCCGTCGTCGTCGAGCGCGCTCGGCGTCACCATCACGCGGATCTCGCGCCCGGCCTGCATCGCATACACCTTGTCGACGCCGTCGTGGCGCGTGGCGATCTGCTCCAGCTCGCGCAGGCGCTTGACGTAGGACTCGAGCGACTCGCCGCGCGCGCCCGGCCGCGCGCCCGAGAGCGCGTCGGCCGTCTGCACGATCACGGCCTCGACCGTCTGCGGCTCGACCTCGTTGTGATGGGCCTCCATCGCGTGCGCGACCGCCTCCGGCTCGCCGTGGCGGCGCGCGATCTCGCCGCCGACGAGCGCGTGCGGGCCCTCGACCTCGTGCGAGACGGCCTTGCCGATGTCGTGCAGCAGCGCGGCGCGGCGGGCGGTCTTCGCCGAGGCGCCGAGCTCGTTCGCCATCAGCGCCGCGAGCTGCGCACACTCGACCGAGTGGGCGAGCACGTTCTGCCCGTAGCTCGTGCGGAACTTGAGGCGCCCGAGCAGCCTCACGAGCTCGGGGTCGAGGCCCTGCACGTCGGCCTCGAAGACCGCCGTCTCCCCCAGTTCCACGATGTGGTCCTCCAGCTCGCCCTTCGCCTGGTAGTACATCTCCTCGATGCGGGCCGGGTGGATGCGCCCGTCCTGCAGCAGCTTCTCGAGCGTCATCCGCGCCAGCTCGCGCCGCACGCCGTCGAAGCCCGAGAGCACGACCGCGTTCGGCGTGTCGTCGATGATGAAGTCGACGCCGGTGAGGTTCTCCAGCGCGCGGATGTTGCGGCCCTCGCGGCCGATGATGCGGCCCTTCATGTCGTCGGAGGCGAGCTGCACGACGGAGACCGTCGTCTCCGTCGCATGACCGGCGGCGATCCGCTGCATGCAGGCGGAGAGGATGTTGCGCACGCGCCGGTCGGCGTCGCGCTTGGTCTCCTCCTCGATCTGGCGTACGAGCTTGGCGGAGTCGTGGCGGACCTGGTCCTCCAGCTCCTTCAGCAGCAGATGGCGCGCCTGCGCCGCGGTCACGCCGGCGACGCGCTCGAGCTTCTGCTCCAGCTCCCCGCGCGTGTGCGCGAGCGCGTCCTGCTCGGCGGCGAGGCGCGTCCCGTTCTCCTCGAGCGTGCGTTCGCGGCGGGCCAGGTCGCCGCGATGGGCGTCGAGCGCCTCCTCCTTGGCGAGCAGGCGCTCTTCGATGCGGACGATCTCGGCGCGGCGCTCGCGCAGGGCCACGTCGGCGTCGATGGCCATCTCGTCGCGCTGCGGACGGCCGCCGCCGGCGCGCCCCGAGAGCACGGCGGCGAGCACCAGCCCCACTGCCAGCAGCGCCGCCGCGATCACGATCTCCATGGTGCGTTCCTCTTCCTCAGCGCAGGCGTGCGCCGCGCTGGTCACAGTCCTATGGGTAGCGAGAGACGGGCCGTGCGAGCGCACGAAGGCCGCGAGCTGCGGTGGCAGGCCACCGTCGGCACCGGGTCGGCCGATGCCTAACTGACGAGACGCCGGTCCGCTTGGAGTGGCGCGCGTGCTGAGGCGGAAGTGACTGGGAAGGCTTCTCGCTCCGAGAGATTCAGGGGATTTGCTGGCGTTTCATGCCCTTGCGGGCCAGTCGTTCGCTGCCCTGGATCGTAGTACCGCCGCAGCAGGGGCGCAATCGCGACGCGTCGGCGCGCCGGCCGCGCGCTTCTCAGCTTTCGCTGTCGCGCAGATGCGCCTGCACCGCATCCCACGCCAGCTCGGGCTCGTAGCCTTTGCGAACCAGCACGCCGTGCGCGCGGCGGCGCTCGCGCGGGTCCTCGTCCAGGACCGGGAACCGCCGCTGCAGCAGCGCGCGGGCGGCATCGAGCTCGCTCGTGCGATCCCGCACCGCGACGGCGTCGCGCACCAACTCGACGGGCACTCCAACCGCCGTCAGGCGCCGCTCGATGCGGTCGGCGCCCCACTCGTCCAGCAGGCGCCGGTCCTCGGCGAACTGGCGCGCGAAGCGCGCGTCGTCGAGGTAGCCCTGCTCGGCCAGCTGCGCGAGCACGTGCTCGATCGTCGCCGGCTCGACGCGCTTGCCCTCCAGGTAGCGCCGCATCTCGAGCACCGTCCGATCGCGGCGCTCGAGGTAGCGGAAGGCGAAGTCGAGCGCCTGCTGGCGCACGACCTCGGGATCGAGCGCCCGCACCCGCGCCGTGTCCTCATCGACCATCGCCCGAACCGAGCCGCCCTAGCCCCCTACGCCGCAGCCGGTTCCAATGCGTCCTCGACCGCGATCGCAGCCTCGTTCGGCTCGATCGGCGCGACCAGGTCGCGGCTGATGCCGAGCGCCGCGTAGATCTTTTCCTCGATCTCGCGCGCGACCTCGGGATGCTCTGCCAGATAGGCCTTCGCGTTGTTGCGGCCCTGACCGAGCCGCTCCTCCCCGTAGGAGAAGAACGAGCCCGACTTCGCGACGATGTTGTGCTCGATGCCGTGGTCGATCAGGCAGCCGGTCGTCGAGATGCCCTTCCCGAACTCGATCTCGAACTCCGCCTGCTTGAACGGCGCCGCGACCTTGTTCTTGACGACCTTCACGCGCACGCGGTTGCCGACCGCCTCGGTGCCGTCCTTGATCGTCTCGATGCGACGGATGTCGAGCCGCTGGGAGGCGTAGAACTTCAGCGCGCGACCGCCCGGCTGCGTCTCCGGCGAGCCGAACATCACGCCGATCTTCTCGCGGATCTGGTTCGTGAAGACGCACAGCGTCTGCGTGCGGTTGAGGTTCGCCGTCAGCTTGCGCATCGCCTGCGACATCATGCGCGCCTGCACACCGACCGTCTGGTCGCCCATCTGCCCCTCGAGCTCGGCCCGCGGCGTCAGCGCCGCAACCGAGTCGACCGCGACGACGTCGACGGCCCCGGAGCGCACGAGCATGTCCGCGACCTCGAGCGCCTGCTCGCCGTAGTCCGGCTGGGAGACGAGCAGCGAGTCGATGTCGACGCCGATCTCCTTCGCGTAGAGCGGGTCCATCGCGTGCTCGGCGTCGATGAAGGCGCACGTGCCCCCCAGCTTCTGCGCCTCCGCGAGGATGTGGTAGACGAGCGTCGTCTTGCCCGAGGACTCCGGGCCGAAGATCTCGATGATGCGCCCGCGCGGGACGCCGCCGATGCCGAGCGCGAGATCGAGCGAGAGCGCGCCGGTGGGGATCGCGTTGACGCGCACCTGCGCGCCCGGATCGCCCATGCGCATGACGGTGCCCTTGCCGAACTGGCGCTCGATCTGGGTCAACGCGCCCTGGAGGGCCGCGTCACGTGCCTTCGCGGCCTTGTCCTGCTCGCTCATGTCCTCGAAGCTCCTGACTGGGGTTGTGGAAAAGAGTAGGCTCGGCCCCGGACGGAACCGAACACGTGTTCTCAGCCTAGAGGACGAGGTGCCACGCCTCAGCGCACGACTGCGCCAGCGCTCACGCGGCGACGATGTCAGGTGGTCATCCGGGCCCGTCGAGCTCGCCGCGCAGCAGCCGCCGCAGCAGGTGCAGCGCTACGGTGGTCGTGCGTTCGCGCACGTCGGGCCGGCCGCCGGGCAGATCGAGCTGGCGGGCGATGCGGGCGCCGTCGCGCGCGGCGACGGCCACGTGGACGCGACCGACGGGCTTCTCCTCGCTGCCGCCACCCGGGCCCGCGACGCCCGTCACACCGACCCCCAGATCGGCGCCGAAGCGTGCGAGCGCACCGTCGGCGAGCGCGTCCGCGACCTCCGCCGAGACCGCGCCGCAGCGCTCGATCAGCGCCGCCTCGACGCCCGCGAGCGCCGTCTTGGCCGCGTTCGAGTACACGACGACGCCGCCGAGCACGTACGCCGAGGAGCCGGGACGATGGGTCAGGCGCGCCACCAGCAGCCCGCCGGTGCAGGACTCGGCGACCGCGACCGTGCGCGGGGGCGGACCGGCCAGCAGCGCCGCGACCTGGTCGTCGATCGTCGAGCCGTCGTCGGAGAACAGCTGCGCGCCATGGCGCGCGCGCACGAAGGCGGCGAACGCGGCGTAAGCGCCCGCGCCGTCGGGCGCGTAGCGCGTCGCGATCTCGATCTCGCCACGGCGCAGGCAGGTCGTGATCTCCAGCGGCCCCAGCTCGAGCCCTTCGCGCTCGGCGACCCGCAGCGTCTCCGCCAGCTCCGACTCCGGCATCCCGATCAGCCGCATGATCGCCTGCTCGTAGGGCGTGGCGCCGCGCGTCGCAGCCTGGAAGGCGTCCGTCGCGCAGGCCGCCTCCCACATCGGCTGGAGCTCGCGCGGTGGGCCCGGCAGCACGACGACGGTCGGCGCCGAGCCGTCCGCCATCGGCACGACGACGCCCGGCGCGGTGCCGACCGGCTCCAGCACGGTCGCGCCCTGCGGCACATGCGCCTGCTTGCGCGTGCCCTGCGCCATCGCCGCGGGGTCGACGTTCGGCCAGCGCTGCATGAAGCCGGCGATGATCGCCGTGATGCGCTGCTCCAGCGGCTCGTCGAGCACCATCGGCCGCCCCGCGAACTCGGCCACGACCTCGGTCGTGAGGTCGTCCGCGGTCGGCCCGAGGCCGCCGCTGGTGACGATCAGCTCGCAGCCGTCCTGCGCCATGAAGCGCAGCGCGGCGGCCATGTCCTCGCGGCGGTCGCCGACGATCGTGATGTGCGCCAGCTCGACGCCCAGCGCGCGCAGCCGCTCCGACAGCCAGGGCCCGTTGCGGTCGGAGATGATCCCGCTGAGGACCTCGGTTCCCGTGATGACGATGCCGGCGCGAACGCTCACGAGCAGGTGGGCGCGGCGTCGGCGGCCAGCGGCTGGGCGCCCTTCGGCGTCAGCTTGAAGCCGATCGCCTGCGAGGACGCCGCGACCGCGAGCGGGTGGCCGTTGAGCCGCAGCTGCACCTGGTTGTTGCCGAGCGTGAGCCGCATCCCGCGGGCGTGCTGCACAGGCACCGTCTGCCCGGCCGCGAACGTGCTGCCGGGGATCAGCACCTTGCCGGTCTGGTCGACGAGGCAGACGTAGACGCTGCCGGTCGGCACGATCCGCAGAGTCGTGCGCGTCGGCGTGCTCGCAGCCGTCGTGCGGCGATGCCGCTGCACAGGCGTCGTGTGCGTGCCCGTCGTGGGCGTCGTCGTCGCGTCGGCCCCCTTGTCGCCGCCGCCGAGCGAGCCGACGGCCCACAGCGCCGCCACGACCAGCAGCAGCACGCCGCCGACGATCGCCCAGCGCGGCGCGACCGGGCCGCCCGCCCCGCCGCCGCCGCCGCCGCGGCGATCGCGGCCGCCGAGCGCGGCGGGACTGATCGGCGCCAGCTCGTGCTCGCTCGGGCGTTCGTAGCGCAGCTTGTACTCGTCCACCAGATGGCGCGCGTCGAGGCCGAGGAACTTCGCGTACTCGCGCAGGAAGCTCTTGACGAACGTGGAGCCGGGGAGCAGGTTCCACTCCTCGTTTTCGAGCGCGCGCAGGTACTTGGCGCGGATCTTCGTCGCCTGCTCCACCTCGGTGATGTCGATCTTGGCGCGCATGCGCGCTTCACGGAGGCTGGACCCGATATCCGACATATGCGGCAGAAGGCTATCGGCGCCGTCCAGCGCCCGCCAACGGCTAGGCCGGCGACGGTACGACGCCTGCGAGGAACTCGAGCACGGCGGCGTTGAAGACCTGTGCGTTCTCGAGGTTCGCGCCATGCGCGGCGCCCTCCAGCACGGTCAGCTGCGCGCCCGGGATCAGCCGCGCCAGCTCGCGCGACTTCCACACCGGCACGAGCAGATCCTGCTCGGCGCCGATCACGTGGACGGGCAGCGACAGCGTGCCGAGCAGGTCGCGCGCCTCGTGGCGCGAGGTCGCGAGCAGCTGGCGCCCGAACGCCTCGGGCTCCTGCGGATGCGGGTTGGCCAGCAATGCCTGGCGCAGGAACGCGACCTGCTCCGGCAGCTCGTAGAAGGCCTCGGAGAAACACAGCAGCATCAGCTCGTCGACGCGCTCCTCGCGCGTCATCGCGAGCGTGCGCTGCGACCACATCTCGCCCTGCTTGCGACCCCAGGCCCCACCGCCTCCGAACGTCACGCAGAGCGTCAGCGACTGCACGCGCTCGGGCGCGGCGAGCGCGACCCGTTGGGCGATCGTGCCGCCCATCGAGAGGCCGAGCAGGTGGAAGCGCTCGAGCTCGAGCGCGTCGGCCAGCGCGAGCGCGTCGGCCGCCATGTCGGCGATCTCGTACTCCCCGGTCGCGCGCGAGGACTGGCCCACGTCGCGGTTGTCGAAGACGATCGTGCGGTGGCGCTGCGACCACGGCTGCACCTGCATCGCCCAGCCCAGCGTGTCGACGCTGAGCCCGTGGATGCAGAGCAGCGGCTCGCCCTCGCCGTGGATCTCGTAGTAGAGGCGCTGCCCGTTGCAGTCGGCGTGCGGCACGCCGCCGAGTCTAGATGTCCTCGTCGAGCGCCGCGCCGGGTTCCAGAGCGGGCACGGTCGCCGGCTCCTCGGCCGGACGCGAGCCGCCCGAGCCCTCGGCGAGCGCCACGATGATGCGCGGCACGTCGGCCTCGGTGATCAGGACCTGGCGCGGCTTGGAGCCCTCGTAGCCGGAGATGATGCCGCGGCGCTCGAGCATGTCGATCAGGCGCCCGGCGCGCGTGTAGCCGAGCCGCAGGCGGCGCTGGAGCATGCTCGTGGAGGCCGTCCCCATCTGCGCGACGAGGCCGATCGCCTCCTCCAGCAACGGGTCCTCGTCGGGGTCGAAGCCGTCGTCCTCGCCGCCGGCGTCCTTCTCATCCAGGACCTCCTCCAGCAGCTCCTGCTTGAACTCCGGCTCGCCCTGCTTGCGCCACTGCTCGGTCAGCTCGGCGATCTGCGCCTCGTCCATGTAGGCGCCCTGGATCCGCTGCAGCTTCGAGGTGCCGACCGGCGAGAACAGCATGTCGCCCTGCCCCAGCAGCGACTCGGCGCCGTTCTGGTCGAGGATCACGCGCGAGTCGGTCTGCGAGGAGACGGCGAAGGCGATGCGCGACGGGACGTTGGCCTTGATCATGCCGGTGATCACGTCGACGCGCGGGCTCTGCGTGGCGAGCACGAGGTGGATCCCGACCGCGCGCGCCTTCTGCGCGAGGCGGATGATCGAGTCCTCGACGTCGGCGGGCGCGACCATCATCAGGTCGGCGAGCTCGTCGATCACGCAGAGGATGTACGGCAGCGCCTGGTCGCCGCGCTCGACGCGGTACTTGTTCAGCTCCGGCAGCGAGCGCGTGCGCGCGAGCGACATGATCCCGTAGCGCTGCTCCATCTCCTTGACGAGGTTCTGGAGCGCGTTGGCCGCCATCCGCGGGCTCGTGATGACGGGCGTCAGCAGGTGCGGGATCGACTCGTAGTGGTTGAGCTCGACCTGCTTGGGGTCGACCAGCACCAGGCGCACCTCGTGCGGGTCGGCGTGCAGCAGGATGCTCGACAGCATCGCGTTGACGCAGCCGGACTTGCCGGCGCCGGTCGTGCCCGCGACCAGCAGGTGCGGCATCTTCGCGAGGTCGACGCCGATCGCGCGGCCGGCGACGTCCTTGCCGAGCCAGACGGTCAGCGGCGACCAGTCGGCCGGCGGATCCTGGAAGACGTCGCCGAGGTGGACGATGCGCCGGCGCGCGTTGGGGACCTCGACGCCGACCGCCTGCTTGCCGGGGATCGGCGCGAGGATGCGGATCTCGGTCGCGGCGAGCGCGTAGGCGAGGTCGTCCTTCAGCTGCGCGACCTTGCCGACCTTGATGCCCGGCGCGAGCTTCAGCTCGAAGCGCGTGATGTGCGGGCCGGCCGTCATGCCGACGACTTTCGCCTCCACGCCGAAGTGGCCGAGCGCCTCGACCAGCTGGGCGGCGATCTTCTCCTGCCCGGCCGTGTCGGGGCGCGACTGGTCGGCGGTCGAGCGCTTGAGGAAGCGCCCGGACGGGATCTTCCACACGAACGAGGGGTCGTCGGTGACGGAGGCGCGGTAGCGGCCCTGCGGCGTCAGGTCGGCGGGGTCGACGTCGTCCCCCCCGGTCGTGACGCCGGCCTCCTGCGGCTCCTCCAGCTCCAGCTCGGGGATCGCGTCGTGCTCGGCCGTCGCGGGCTCGTCCGCGAGCGGCGCCGGCTGCTCGTCCTCGTACAGGTCCGGGTAGCGCTCGCTGCCGTCGAGCGATGGCGCCTCGACGTGCGTCGCGCGCACGACGACCGGCTCGCTGTCGTGCTCGGGCGGCAGCAGCCGCTCCGGCGCGGCAGCCGGGCGCGGCGTGCGTGCGACCGTGCGGCGGCTTGTCTCGGCGACGCCGCGACCGGCCTGCGACAGCACGCTCGCGACGGTCACGCCGCTCAGCAGCAGCAGGCCGGCGAGGAACAGGAAGACCGCGAGGATGTGTGCGCCGACGTCGGAGAAGAGCGTCGAGGAGATCCAGTAGAGCGTCTCGCCGACGATGCCCCCGCGCGCCTGCATCACGTGCGTGGACCAGAAGCGCTGGCGCGCGACGCCGCCGTCGATGCCGAGCGTGCCGGCCGCGAGCGCGAGCGTCAGCGAGCCGAACAGCAGCGCGGCGCCGACGCGCAGCGGCTGCGTCGCGGGCAGCAGCGTGCGCGCGACGACGAGGCCGCCGCCGAGCACCAGCGCGGCCGGGACGACGTAGGCGACCTGGCCCAGCAGGAAGCGCAGCGCGTCCTGCGCGCCGTCGCCGGCCGAGCCGCCGGCCGAGCCGAGGTACATCACGAAGGCGAGGAAGACGCCGAGCGCCACGAGCGCGAGCCCGAGCACGTCGAGCTGGTGCGGCGAGAGCTGCGGCAGGTGCGGGCGCCCCCAGGCGGCCGCGGGCGCGCGCTGGGCACGCGCACGGCGGGCCGGCGGCTTGCGCGCGGCGCTGCGCGAGCGCTTCGCGGGCGGGCGTTTGGCGGGGCTGCGACGGGTCGATGCCATCTCGGGTCACCTGCTTCGACACGGAGCCGTTTACCCCTGCGTAAGAGGGATGTCTAGGATCATCGGCATGAGTGACGTCGCGCGCCCCGCACGCGTCCTGGTGGTCGAGGACGACGACGAGATCGCCCAGGCGCTGCAGCGCTCGCTGCGGCTCGAGGGCTACGAGGTGCGGATCTCCGGCGACGGCGTCGCGGCGCTCGACGACGCGCACACGTTCCTGCCCGACCTCGTCGTGCTGGACCTCGGGCTCCCCCGCCTCGACGGCGTCGAGGTCGCGAAGGCGCTGCGCGAGCGCGACGACGTCCCGATCCTGATGCTGACCGCGCGCGACGGGCTCGAGTCGCGCGTCGACGGGCTCGACGCCGGCGCCGACGACTATCTCGTCAAGCCGTTCGAGCGCCAGGAGCTGCTCGCGCGCCTGCGCGCGCTGCTGCGCCGCCGCCCCCCGCGTGGCGCCGCCTCGCTCGTCGTCGGCGACCTGCGCCTGAACCCGGACACGCACGAGGTCGAGCGCGGGGGCGCCGCCGGCGGAGCCGGTGGTCGCAGCGTCGAGCTGACGCAGCGCGAGTTCGAGCTGCTCGAGTACCTGATGCGCAACGAGCGGATCGTGATCTCGCGCCAGCGGCTGCTGGACGAGGTGTGGGGCTACGACCCCTTCTCGACCACGAACACGATCGAGGTCTTCGTCTCCAACCTGCGACGGAAGCTCGAGGCCGACGGTGAGCCGCGACTCCTCCACACGATCCGCGGCGCGGGCTACGTCCTCCGCGCTTAGCCGCGCCTACCGGCGGCTGCCGACGCGCTGGCGGCTGGCGGGGGGATCGGCCGCGCTGACGTTCGTGATCCTGTGCGGGTTCGCGGCGATCGTCGGGCTGCTGACGACGCACCAGGTGCGGATCCAGTTCGACGACTCGGTGCGGACCTCCGCCAACGCGCTCCAGCGCCACGCGATCGACCACTCCGACGTCAGCTTCAACGTCGGCAACGGCCAGCCGAGCTGCGGGCGCCTGCCGGACCTCGCAAGCGGCGAGAACGCGAAGCTGCGGGTCATCTACGAGGAATCAGGCGACCTGATGTGCGCCTACGGCGGCAAGCATCCGCTCCAGCCGCACTTCACGCTGGACCGCACCTTCCCGAACGTGCAGCACGGCTACCGCGTCGAGGCGCGCGAGGTCCCGGTCAACCCGGTCGGGCGTGCGATCGTGCTGTACGCGCGCCCGCTGTCGGCGATCGACCGCACGGCCGCGAAGGTGCGCTTCTTCCTGCTGCTGGGGATCCTCGGCGGCAGCGGGCTCGCGCTGCTCGCAGGCCTGATGGTGGCGCGCCGCGCGATGGCGCCGATCGCCGCGCTGACGGC
Organism: uncultured Actinomycetes bacterium; assembly: GCA_963746145.1. GTDB lineage: Bacteria > Actinomycetota > Thermoleophilia > Solirubrobacterales > Solirubrobacteraceae > Conexibacter. The sequence continues at coordinate 1,835,939 of CAVVAC010000003.1, read as the reverse complement.
GAGCGCGCGCGAGGTCGAGCGCACGCGCGACCCCTCGCGGCGCATGCCCCAGCCGGAGGCCGACGACGAGGTGGCGGAGCTGGCGCGCACGTTGGAGGGGATGCTGGAGGCGCTCGCGGCCGCGCGCCACGAGACGGAGGTCGCGCTCACGCGCCAGCGCGAGTTCGTCGCCGACGCCTCGCACGAGCTGCGCACCCCGCTGACGAGCGTGCTCGCCAACCTCGAGCTGCTGGCCGAGCAGCTCGACGGCGATGAGGGCGAGGCGGCGCGCTCGGCGCTGCGCTCCTCGCGGCGGATGCGCCGGCTGGTGGCGGACCTGCTGCTGCTCGCCCGCGCAGACGCCGGGCGAACCGTCCCCCACGGCGCGACCGACCTGTCGGCCGTGCTGCTGGAGGTGGCTGCGGAGCTGGAGCCGGTCGCGGGCGAGCACGAGCTGGCGCTCGTGGCGCACGAGCCGGCGGTCGTGCGCGGCGCGCGCGACGACCTGCACCGGCTGGCGCTGAACCTGATCGAGAACGCGCTGCGCCACACGCCGCCCGGCACGCGCATCGTGGCGAAGGTCTCGCGCATGCCCGACGCCGTCCTGCTGACGGTCGAAGACGACGGACCGGGCATCCCGCAGGAGCTGCGCGAGCGCCTGTTCGAGCGCTTCGTGCGCGGGCGCGGCGACGCCGGCGGCGGCTCGGGGCTGGGGCTCTCGATCGTGCGCGCCGTCGCGCACTCGCACGGCGGCGAGGTGACGCTCGAGGCGCCCTCAGGCGGCGGTTCGCGCTTCGTCGTGCGCCTGCCCGAAGACACCGTGTTCGCGCGCGGAACCGCGGCGGATCACACGGTTGTCACCACGTCGCTCGAGCCCTTCGCGGACTGATCCGCGCGCGCTCCGGGCGCGCAACACACGGCGATCCCACTTCTACGTGAAGGAGCCGCTTGTGCCCGAATCGCTGACTGATCTCATCTCCATCGAGACGCTCGACAGCGACGGCGCGCTGCGCGAGACCGGCGACGCAGTCGCCGGCGACACGCGTGCAGACCTGTTCCGCAAGGCCGGCATCGCCGGCGGGTCGCTGCTGGCCAGCGGCGTGCTGTTCGGCGGCCTGCCGGCGCTCGCCGCCGCGAAGCCGTCGAAGAAGAACGACGTCGCGATCCTCAACTACGCGCTCACGCTCGAGTACCTCGAGGCGGCGTTCTACAAGGAGGCCGTCCACAGGGGCAAGTTCAAGGGCCGCGTGGGCGCGTTCGCGCAGCTCGTCGCCTCCCACGAGGCGGCGCACGTCGCTTACCTGAAGAAGGCGCTCGGTCACGCCGCCGTCAAGTCGCCGAAGTTCGACTTCAGGGACACGACGACGGACGAGGCCAAGTTCAAGGCGACCGCGTTCGCGCTCGAGAACACCGGCGTCCAGGCCTACTCCGGCCAGGCGACGAACATCAAGCAGGCCGCCGTCGTGATGGCGGCCGTCTCGATCCTCACGATCGAGGCCCGCCACGCCGCGGCCATCGCCGCGATCATGGGGCACATCCCCGGCGACAAGGGCATCACGCCCTTCGGCGCGTTCGACAAGAGCCTCACGAAGCCCGAGGTCCTCGCCATCGTGACGGACCCGAAGTCGACGTTCATCGTCAGCTAAGACGCACCCCGCCGTACGCGACGCCGGAGGCGGATGGCGCCGAATCGTGGATGCCGGGCGTGCGGCGATGCAGTGAGCGGGCTGGTTGCCCGTGAACGGCATCGCCGCGCGATCCGGCGCCGCGAGGCGATGTCAGCCGGCCGGCGGCTAGACCTCGACGACTACGGGCAGCACCATCGGCCGGCGCTTCAGCTTGTCGTAGACGAACGCGGCGAGGTCGTCGTGCAGCTCCTGCTGGAGCAGGTCGACCTCGCGGATGCCGTCGGTGGCGGCGCGCTCGAGCGAGGCCTCGATGGCGCCGCGGATCTCCTCGATCAGCTCGTCCGCCTGTTCGAGGAAGGGCACGCCGCGGAAGATCACCTCGGGCGGCACGACCGAGTGGCCGTCCTGCTCGGAGATCGTCACCACGACGATGAAGATGCCGTCGCCCGAGAGCATGCGGCGGTCGCGCAGCGCGACGTCGGCCGGGTCGCCGATGTCGACGCCGTCGACGAACATCATCCCCGACTGCTCGGGCGTGCCGAAGCGCGCGCCGCGCGCGTCGATCTCCAGCGGCAGGCCGTTCTCGCCGCGGAAGATCGCGTCCGGATGGATCCCGACCGACTCGGCGAGCTTCGCGTGCAGGTGGATGCGCTTGAAGTCGCCGTGCATCGGCAGCACGTAGCGGGGCTTCGTGAGGTTGAGCATCAGCTTCAGCTCCTCGACGTAACCGTGGCCCGAGGCGTGGATCGGGGCGTCGCTCGTCGTGATCACGTCGCAGCCGATGTGGTAGAGCCGGTCGATCGTGTCGTTGACCGCGCGCTCGTTGCCGGGGATCGGCGTCGCCGAGAAGACGACCGTGTCGCCGTCGTGCAGCTTGATGTGGCGGTGGTCGTTGTGGGCCATCCGCCGCAGCGCCGACAGCGGCTCGCCCTGCGAACCGGTCGAGATGATGACGATCTTGTGGTCGGGGAAGTCGTCGATCTCGCGTGGCTGCACGAGCATCCCCTCGGGCACGTCGATGTGGCCGAGCGTGCGCCCGATGTTGACGTTCTTGCGCATCGAGCGCCCGACGAGCGCGACCTTGCGCCCGGTCGCGGCGGCCGCGTCGACGACCTGCTGGACGCGGTGGATGTTCGACGCGAAGCTCGTCACGACGATGCGGCCCTCGCAGCGTGCGAACGCCTCCTCCAGGTGCGGACCGACGCGCGCCTCGGAGGGCGAGAAGCCCGGCCGGTCGGCGTTCGTGGAGTCGCCGCACAGCAGCAGCAGGCCCTCTCTCCCGAGCTCCGCGAGCCGCGAGATGTCGGCCGGGCGCCCGTCGACGGGCGTCTGGTCGAACTTGTAGTCGCCGGTTATGAGGATCGTGCCCAGCTCGGTCGTGAGCGCGACCGCGTTCGAGTCGGGGATCGAGTGCGTCATGTGCACGAGCTCGATGTCGAACGGGCCGGCTTCGATCGTCTCGCCGTCGGCGACGTCCTCCAGCTCGGCGTCCTTGATGCGGTGCTCGTCCAGCTTCGAGCGCGCCATCGCCATCGGCAGCGGGCCGCCGTAGATCGGCGGCAGGTCGCCGCTGCGGCCCAGCTCGCGCAGGACCCACGGCAGCGCGCCGAGATGGTCCTCGTGGCCGTGCGTGATGACGATCGCCTCGATGTCCTCCGCGCGCTCGCGCAGGTAGGTGAAGTCGGGCAGCACGAGGTCGATCCCGAGCATGTCGGCGGTCGGGAAGCGCAGGCCCGTGTCGACCACGACGATGCGCCCGTCGTACTCGACGACGGTCATGTTCTTGCCGATCTCGCCCAGGCCGCCGAGCGGCAGGACGCGCAGGGTCCCGTTGCTCACGCGAAGATGGCCGATTCTGCGCCCGCGCGTGCACGGGGACGCGCGGGACCGAGCTGGGCGGGGGAAGCAGGACGCAGCCAATACCAGGCGGTATTGGCAAGCCCGATGACCCCGATCCAGCGAAGGTATCCGGGCGTCATCCGTGCGCGTGTGGGTGTGGGTGTGGGATCGACCATCTAGACCGTCGCGAGCAGGCCGTGGCGTTCGAGCGCGCCGCGGATGACGTCGAGCTCGTGCTCGTCGGCCTCGACCATCGGCAGGCGCAGGCCGCCGACGTCGTGGCCGAGCAGGTTCAGCGCGGCCTTGATGCCGATCGGGTTCGGCGCGACGGCGAGCGCCTCGAACAGGTCGCTGAGGCCGTCGTGCAGCTCGCGGCGGCGCTCGGGCTCGTCGACCATGCGGCGGAACTCGTCCCCGACGATGTGGCTGGCGACGAGCACGCCGCCGGCGCCGCCGAGTTCGAGCACGTCGCAGAAGGTCTCGTTGTCGCCTGCGTAGAGGTCGAGCCCGTCGATCGGCGCGATCGCGTCCGTGTTCGACTGCTTGACCGCGACGACGTTGTCGATCTCCTGCCCGAGCCGCGCGATGAAGTCGTTCGACATGTCCCGCCCGGTGCGGAAGGGGATGTTGTAGAGCATGATCGGCTTGTCGGTGACCGCCGCGCACGCCTTGAAGTGGGCCGCGATCCCCCGCTCGTTCGGGCGGTTGTAGTAGGGCGTGACGTGCAGCAGCCCGTCGACGCCGAGCGCGGTCGCGCGCTCGGTCAGCTTGATCGCGTGGCGCGTGTCGTTGGAGCCGACGCCCGCGACGATCGTGCACTGACCGCCCAGCTCCTGCACCGCCAGCTCGACGACGCGCAGGTGCTCCTCGTCGTCCAGCGTCGCGGCCTCGCCGGTCGTGCCGCAGATCACGAGCCCGTCGGAGCCGTGCGCGACGAGGTGGCGCATCAGGCGCACGGTCGCCTCCTCGTCCACGCGCAGCTGCGCGTCGAAGGGCGTGACCATCGCGGTGAGGACCGTTCCGAGCTGGGGCATCGCGGGCATTATCGCAGGGCGTCGGTGAAGCGCCGCGGGACGCGTGGCTCGCCGATGCGCCCCTCCTCCCACAGCGAGATCACAACCAGCTCGTGAGCGTCGCGCCGGCAGACGAACAGCAGGTCGCGATCGACGATGTCGCGCACATAGACCGACCCGCGCGCGGCGTTGGCGCCGGGGGGCGGCGTCTCGCTCCAGCGCCCGGCCGCCCACGCGTCGCCGACGCGGGTCGCTATCTCGGGACGCGCGTCGAGCGCGCCGCTGCGAGCGGCGACGCGCTGGCGGAAGCGCTCCACCGCATGGTCGGTGACGGCGACCAGCACTAGAGCAGGTGCTCGAGGCCCACGAGCGGCGACTGCGTCAGGCCGGCGACCTTGCGCACCGCCAGCAGCACGCCCGGCATGAAGGAGACGCGGTCGATCGAGTCGTGGCGGATCGTCAGCGTCTGCCCGAGGTCACCGAGGATCACCTCCTGGTGCGCGACAAGGCCCGGCAGGCGCACCGAGTGGATCGGAGGCTCTTCCGCTCCGGTCGCCGCAGCCATCAGCTCGGCCGTGCGCTTGGCGGTGCCGCTCGGCGCGTCGAGCTTCTGGTCGTGGTGCAGCTCGATGATCTCGGCCTTCGCCATGTGCTGCGCGGCCTCGGCCGCGAACTTCATCAGCAGCACGGCGCCGATCGCGAAGTTGGGCGCGAAGAAGACGTTGGCCCCGCGCGCCGCGCGCAGCGGCTCGATGTCGAAGCCCGTCGTCCCGATCACGACGTGCACGCCGGCCGCGACGCACTCCAGCGCGTTCGCGAGCGCGGTGTCCGGGCGCGTGAAGTCGACGACGACGTCGGCCTCGGGCAGCACCTGCGCGAGCGTCGTGCCGAGCGCCGGGTCGGCGCGGCCGACCAGCTCCATGTCGGGCGCGCCGTCGACCGCGGCGCAGACGGTCGCGCCCATGCGCCCCGCCGCGCCCGCGACGGCGACGCGGATCATGCCGCCACCGCCTCGGCCAGCGACGCCGCCGCAGCCGCGAAGGCGTCCTCGTCCGGACCGATGCCGGCGACCGACAGCTGCGCAGGCAGGAACAGCTCGTGCGCGAGCGCGGCCAGGTCCTCCCGCGTGACCGCGTCGATCGCGGCGATCACCTCGTCGACGGACAGCAGCGGCACGTCCGCCAGCAGGTGCGAGCCGAGGCGGTTCATGCGCGCGCCGGTCGACTCGAGCGACAACACGATGCGGCCCTTGAGGTTCTCCTTCGCGCGGGCCAGCTCGTCCGCCGTGGCCGGCTCGCGCTGCAGCTCGCCGAGCTGCTCGCCGACGACCGCGAGCGCCTCCGTCAAGTTGTCGGCGCGCGTGCCGACGTAGAGGCCGACCTGGCCGCTGTCGGCGTAGTGGCCGGTGAAGGAGTAGACGGCGTAGGCGAGGCCGCGGCGCTCGCGCACCTCCTGGAAGAGGCGCGAGGAGGACGTGCCGCCGAAGATCGTGTCGAGCACGCGCAGCGCGAAGCGACGCTCGTCGTCGCGCGCGAGGCCGGGGCCGCCGAGGCACACGTGGTACTGCTCGGTGTCCTTGCGCTCGAAGCGGACCGTCCGCTCCTGCACGCCGGGGGCGGACGCGGGTTGCGGCGCCTGCGCGCCGGGGGCGGAGGGCACGCGTGCGGCGGCCAGCTCCACGAGCGCGTCGTGGTCGACCGCGCCGGCGGCTGCGATCACGACGTTGCCGGGCACGTAGCGCTCGGCGTGGAACGCGGCGATCTGCTCGACCGGCGTGCCGGCGACGACGTCGGCGCTGCCGATCACCGAGCGCCCGAGCGGATGCGCGCCGAAGACGGCGCCGCCGAGCACGTCGAAGACCTTGTCCTGCGGATCGTCCTCGTACATCGCGATCTCCTCGAGGATCACCTCCCGCTCGGACTCGACGTCACGGAAGGCGGGGCGCCAGACGATCTCGCTCATCACGTCGAACGCGTCGGCGAGGTGCGCGTCGATCACGCGCGCATAGACGGACGTCGTCTCCTTACCAGTGCCGGCGTTCAGCTCGGCGCCCATCGCGTCGAAGATCTGGTCGATCTCCAACGAGGCGTAGCGATCGGAGCCCTTGAACAGCAGGTGCTCGATCAGGTGCGAGAGACCGGCCTGCGCGTCGGTCTCGCCGCGCGAGCCGGTGCCGATCCAGTACCCGAGCGAGACGGACCGGACGGAGGCAACTGCCTCCGTCACGATCCGCACGCCCGAGTCCAGCTCGGTGATCCGGTGGTCGGTCACCGTTGTGATGTACGGCTAGCCGCGTTCCGGGTCGCGGTCGCCGCGCGGACGCCGCCCCCGGTCGCCGCGGTCGCCGCCGCTGCGGCCGTTGCGATCGCCGCCGCCGCGCGGACCGCGGTCCGGCCGGTCGCCGCGCGGCGGACGGTCGCCGCCGCCGCCGGTGCCGACGCCGACCAGATCCGCCGCAGACTTGCCGGCGATCTCCGGGTCGTCGGCGAGGCGCAGGCCGATGCGGCCGCGCTCACGGTCGACCTCGACCACGCGGACCTTGATCTCGTCGCCCTTGTTGAGCACCTCTTCCACCGTCGAGGGCCGCTGGCCCGGGGCGATGTTGGAGATGTGCAGGAGCCCGTCGGTGCCCTTTGCCAGCTCGACGAAGGCGCCGAACGTCGTCGTCTTGACGACCTTGCCGGCGAACTCGTCGCCGATCTCGACCTCCTTGGTCATCGAGCGGATGCGGTCGGCCAGGGCGTCGCCCAGCTCGCCGTTCTGCGCGTAGATGAGCACCTGACCCTCGTCGTTGACGTCGATCTGGGACTCGAACTCATCGCAGAGGGCGCGGATCGTCTCGCCGCCCTTGCCGATCAGCAGGCCGATCTTCTCGGGGTCGATCTTGATCGTGGAGATGCGCGGCGCCCACTTCGACAGCTCCTCGCGCGGCTCCGTGATGACCTCGGCCATCTTGCCAAGAATGAACGTGCGTCCCTCCTTGGCCTGCGCGAGCGCGTCGCGCAGGATCTCGAACGAGACGCCCGTGATCTTGATGTCCATCTGGAGGGCGGTGATGCCCTCCGAGGTGCCGGCGACCTTGAAGTCCATGTCGCCGAGGTGGTCCTCGACGCCGGCGATGTCGGAGAGCACGATGTAGTCGTCGCCCTCCTTGATGAGGCCCATCGCGATGCCGGCGACCGGCCGCTTGATCGGCACGCCCGCGTCCATCAGGGACAGCGAGGAGCCGCAGACGGAGGCCATCGAGCTCGACCCGTTCGACTCGAAGATGTCCGAGACGACGCGGATCACGTACGGGAAGTCCTCCTGCGACGGGATCATCGGCACGAGGGCACGCTCGGCGAGCGCCCCGTGACCGATGTCGCGCCGCTTCGGACCCCGCATGAAGCCCGCCTCCCCGACCGAGAACGGCGGGAAGTTGTAGTGGTGGAAGTAGCGCTTCGACGTCTCGAGACCGAGCGTGTCGAGTCGCATCTCCTCGCGCGTGGTGCCGAGCGCCGCGACGCTGAACGCCTGCGTCTGGCCGCGCGTGAAGAGCGCGGAGCCGTGCGTGCGCGGGGCGACCGAGACGTCGATCGAGATCGGACGGATCTCCTGCGCGCCGCGCCCGTCAGGACGCACCTTCTTGATCGCGATGCGCTCGCGGATCAGCGTCTTCTCCAGCTTGTCGAAGGCGCGCTGGGCCTCGGACGCGTCGTCCTCCGTCGCGTACTTCTCCAGCACCTCGGCCTCGACGGCCTTGGTCGCGTCCTGGCGCTCCAGCTTGTCCTGGATCGAGGTCGCGGCGTCGAGCTTCTTGCCGTGCGACTTCTCGATCAGCTTGAAGAGCTTCTCGTCGACCTGCGGGACCTCGACGACCGACTTCTCCTTGCCGGCCTTCTTCTGCAGCTCGCGCTGCGCGTCGCACAGCTTCTTGATCGCGTCGTGCGCGATGTCGAGCGCATCGAGGATCTCGGCCTCGGGGATCTCGTTGGCACCGGCCTCGACCATCAGGATGGCCTCGTCCGTGCCGGCGACGATCAGGTCGAGGTCGGTGTTGTCGAGCAGGTCGGCCTCGTCGGGGTTGACGACGAAGTTGCCGTCGATCTTGCCGATGCGCACCGCGCCGACCGGGGTCGGGAACGGGATGTCCGACACCATCAGCGCGGCGGAGGCGCCGTTCATCGCGAGGATGTCGTACGGGTTCACGTGGTCGACCGACAGCGGGATCGACACGAGCTGCGTCTCGCGACGCCAGCCCTTGGGGAACAGCGGACGGATGGGACGGTCGATCAGGCGCGCCGTGAGCGTGCCCTTCTCGCCGGCGCGACCCTCGCGCTTGAAGAACGAGCCGGGGATCTTGCCCGCGGCGTACATCCGCTCCTCGATGTCGACGGTGAGCGGGAGGAAGTCGACGTCGCGGAGGTTGCCCGCGGTGGCGGTCGCGAGAACCATCGTCTCGCCGGCCTGAACGACGACGGCGCCAGAGGCCTGTTTGGCCATCTTGCCCGTCTCGAAGGAGATCTCCTTGCCGGCGATCTCCACGGAGACCCGTGTAACGGGGTCAGACATATAAGTGCTCCTTTGTCTCCGCCCGTCGGTTGGCGGAGTGCGTCTCGATGCTATTTCTGTATCCGAACCCGGTCATCGTAGCGATTGAGCGCAAAACCGCCTGCACAGACGACCTGATCACTGTCCATCTCTGCATCGCATAGATGCGGAGATGGACACCGATCCTCAGCCGAGCGCGTCGGGGCCGGTGTGCGCGACGCCGTCGGCGAACGCCGTCGGGGTCGTGACGACGCCGGCGCGGATGCCGGACTCGAAGTCGCGGCGGACGCGGGCGGTGACGGCGTCGGAGCGGCGGTCGACGTCGAAGCGCTCGACGTCGAGGCCGAGCGAGCGGGCGCGCTCCCACAGGTGCGGGTCCTCCAGACGCGCCTGGTCGGCGAACAGTGCGGCGTGCATGGGGGCGAACGCGCCCTGCAGGCCCGCGGCCTCGGCCGCGCAGGCCGCCGCCCACGCGCGCGGGTGCTTGGACCGCACCGGGAAGTGCCGGAAGGCCCAGCCTCCCTCCCTCGATGCCAGCCGTGCGCAGAGGACGGCGCAATAGGGGCATTCATAGTCCGCGTAGACGATCACGGCCACGGCGGGGACCACCCCGAAGACATGATCGTCAACGCCGACCGTCGGCAGCGGCGCGCTGCCGAGGTCGCTCACGCGAGCGCGTCGAAGATCAGGTTCGCGCCCGGCAGGTCGCCCGGCGAGTCGGCCTGGTAGCTCCAGCGGATCGTCCCGTCGGGATCGACGACCACGAGCGCGCGCTGCGCCATCCCGCCCCGCTCGTGATAGACGCCGAACGCGCGGCAGGTCGCGCCTTTGGGCTCGAAGTCCGACAGCATCTCGATGCTGACGCCCAGGTGCTGCTTGAAGGCCTGCTGCGCCGGGACCGCGTCGCAGGAGACGCCGTAGAGCGTGGCGCCCCTGGCCGTCAGCTCCCCCAGCACTTCCTCGTAGAGGTTGAACTGGTCGGTGCAGACCTCGCTGAACGCGAAGGGGTAGAAGACGAGCACTGCCGTCTGGCCGGCGATGTCGTCCTGCGTGAAGCGGCTGTGGTCCCCGCGTCGGAGCGAGAACTCGGGGACCTGCTCCCCGGCCGCGACCGGGCTCACTTGCGAAGCCCGAGCTCCTTGATGAGCGCGCGGTAGCGCTCGAGGTCGTTGCGCTCCAGGTAGTTGAGGAAGCGCCGCCGACGACCGACGAGCATGAGCAGGCCGCGCCGCGAGTGGTGGTCCTTCTTGTGCGTGCGCAGGTGCTCGGTCAAGTCGCTGATGCGCTGCGTCAGCATCGCGATCTGGACCTCGGCGGAGCCGGTGTCCGTGTCGCCCTTGCCGAACTTCGTGATCAGCTCTTGCTTTTGGTCGCTCGTGAGGGTGGTCATCGGCGGGGAACCGTAGCAGACTGCGCCGCGCAGACCGCCCGTGCACCCTCGACGTCCCGGTGCATCTGCTCCACCAGCGCATCCACCGAGTCGAAGCGGCGCTCGCCGCGCAGCCGCGTGAGGAACTCAATCGTCAGCTGCGTGCCGTAGAGGTCCCCGTCGAAGTCGAGCAGGAACGCCTCGACGAGCACCACGAGGTCGGTCTTGAACGTCGGTCGCACGCCGACGTTGACGGCCGCGCAGCGCTCCTGCCCGTCGAAGCGCGCGCGGGCGGCGTAGATGCCGTGGCCGGGCTGGATCAGCGTCTGGTCGGGCACGAGGTTCGCGGTCGGGAAGCCCAGCTCGCGCCCGCGGCGGTCGCCGCCGACGACCTCCCCGCGCATCGCGAACGGCGCGCCCAGGAACGCCGCCGCCTTGTCGACCTCGCCAGCCAGCACGAGCCCGCGCACGTGCGAGGAGGAGACGACCTCGCCCTCCACCTCGACGAGCGGCACGACCCGCGTCTCGAAGCGCTCGTCGGCCCGCAGCAGCGTCGTGTCGCCCTTCGCGCCGTGCCCGAAGCGGAAGTTGTCGCCGACCGACACGCACGTTGCGTTCAGCCGTTCGACGAGCACCTGCTCGACGAACTCCTGCGCGCTGCGCTGCGCGAACGCGGCGTCGAACGGGATCACGACAAGCTCCTCGACGCCCAGCGCGGCGACCAGCTCCGCCTTCTGCTCGACCGTGCTCAGCAGCTTCGGCGCGGCCTCCGGTCTGATGATCGCGAGCGGGTGCGGGTCGAACGTCAGGACCGTGTCGCTGCCGTCGATCACGGCGCGGTGCCCCAGGTGCACGCCGTCGAACTCGCCGACGGCGACGCGGCGCGGGCGCGGCGCCACGTCGGGAAGCTGGGTGATCCGCATCGCGCGGAAGAGTAGTGACCTGCTCAGCGCAAGCCGACGATGGGCTTCAGCAGCGCCTCGCCGTCGGGCCCGCTGCGCGGCTCGGCGATCGCGATCACGCCCTCGTCGTCGGTCAGGCAGACCGGGCCCTCGCCCCCGCCGGCGACCGCCACGCCGTGGAACGCCTGCCGCGCCTCATCCCCCGCCAGCCGCACCTGCGGCATGAACGCCAGCGCCTCGTGCAGCGGCACGATCCGCTCGGGGTCCGCGTCGGCGAGCAGGAAGCCGCCGATCGCGGTGCGCTGGAGCTGCTCGCAGTAGGCGTCGCCGAGGTCGGCGACCAGCGTGCGCACGTACGTGCCCGAGGAGCAGCGGATCGCGAACGCGCGCTGCGCGCCGCGGCGCCAGCGCTCCTCGAACTCGTAGACCTGCACCTCGCGCTCGGGGATCTCGACGACCTCGCCGCGGCGCGCGCGTCTGTAGGCGCGCTCGCCGTCGACCCGGATCGCCGAGTAGGCCGGCGGGCGCTGGCGTATCGCGCCCGTGGGCAGCGTCAGCTCACCGGTCGGTATGCGTCCGGTCTCGGCGATCTCGCCCTCCGGGTCGCCGGTCGTCGAGACGGCGCCGAAGCGGGCGACGGCCTCGTAGCGCTTGGGCAGCGCCATCAGGAAGCGCTGCACGCGCGTCGCGCGCCCGACGAGCACGAGCAGCAGGCCGGTCGCGAAGGGGTCCAGCGTGCCGGCGTGGCCGACCTTGACGCCACGCCCGAGGCGGCGCCGCACGCGCGCGACGACGTCGTGCGAGGTCTCCCCCGCGGGCTTGTCGAAGAGGATCACGCCGTCCACGGCGCCAGCCTACGCGAGCCGCTCAGACAATTCGCGAGGCGTGATGCCGAGCGCGATCTCAGACCGCGGGGCCGGAGGCCTCGCGGAGCTGACCGTCGACCGCGCCGCGCAGGAACGCGACGAGCTCGTCCCACGACAGCGTCGTGGAGAAGCCGGCGGCCTGGCGGTGGCCGCCGCCGCCCTGCTCGCGTGCGATCGCGGAGACGTCGACGCGCTCGTCGCTGGCGCGCAGGGAGACCTTCTGCGTCCCCGCGCTGGCGCCGGCGCGGTCGCGCACGAGCGCTGCGACGGCGGTGCCCTCGATCGCGCGCAGGTGGTCCACGACGCCCTCGGAGAAGCCCTCCTGCGCGTCCGTCTCGCGGTAGTCGTCGGTGCTGAGCCGCGTGAGCGTCAGGCGCCCCTCGTCGAAGCGCTCGATGCGCGAGAGCCCGCGCGCGAGCAGCGCGACCTTGCCGTACGGGACGCCCTCGTATATCCGGCGGTAGATGTCGTGCACGTCGACGCCCGCCTCGATCAGCTCGCCCGCCATCTGGTGCGCGCGCGTGCCGGTGTTCTCGTACATGAACTTGCCGGTGTCGGTCACGAGCCCGACGTACAGCGCCTCGGCGATCGAGCGCGTCGGCTCGACGCCGAGCCCGCGCATCAGGTCCCACACGATCTCGGCCGTGCACGAGGCCTCGGGCACGACGTGGTTGACCGTGCCGAAGCGCGTGTTGTCGTGGTGGTGGTCGAGGTTGAGGATGTGCGCACCCTCGAGCTGCAGCGCGTCGGCCGGGTTGCGGTCGATGTTGCCGCAGTCGAGGAAGACGATCGTGCGCTGCGCGATGTCCTCCGGCAGCTCGCCGACGAGCTCGTCGAGCGCGAAGAAGCGGTACTCGTAGGGCAGCGGCAGCTCGTCGTCGTCCATGAACATGACGGAGTCCTTGCCAAAGGCGGTGAGGACCTCGTGCATCGCGACAAGCGAGCCGAGCGCGTCGCCGTCGACGTGCTCGTGCGTGACGAGCATGAAGCGCTCGGCCCCACGGATCTCGTCCAGCACCTGATCGCGCGTCGCGCGGCTGCCGTTCTCGCTCACGCTCCGGGCTCCCCTTCGGGCGGCGCCTCGTTGGCGAGCAGCTCGCCGATGCGCAGGCCGCGGTCGATCGACTCGTCGTAGGCGAACGTCAGCGCCGGCGTGTGCTTCAGCCGCAGGGCGCTGGCCACGCGCCCCTGCAGGTAGCCGTGCGCGGACTCGAGGCCGACGAGCGAGTCGGCGCGCTCCTGCGCGTCGCCGAGCACGCTCACGAACACGCGGGCGTAGCGCAGGTCTGGGCTGGTCTGGACGGCGGTCACGGTCACGAACCCGACGCGCGGATCCTTGAGGTCTTGCGTGATGGCATCGCTGAGGACGGCACGAACCGCCTCGTCGACGCGGCGCATGCGGGCGCTCATCCTAGCCCTCGCGCACGATTCGCGACAGATCGCAGCTTCATTGGTCAGAGCCTCCAGGGAGGCGCCCGGCGCTAGGCGAGCTCGCGCTCGACCTTGCGGGTCGCGTAGGCCTCGAGCACGTCGCCCTCCTTGACGTCGGCGAAGTCCTTCAGGACGATGCCGCACTCGAAGCCGGAGGCGACCTCGCGCGCGTCCTCGTTGAAGCGCCGCAGGCTCGCGACCTCGCCGTCGTAGACGACCGTGCCGTCGCGCACCAGACGCACCTTCGAGCCGCGCACGACCTTACCGTCGGTCACGTAGGAACCGGCGATCACGCCGATCTTGGAGGCGCGGAAGATCTGGCGCACCTCGACGGTCGCGACCTGGTCCTCGACCTCCTCCGGCTCCAGCATGCCCTCCATCGCCGCGCGCAGCTCCTCGATCGCGCGGTAGATGACGGCGTAGGAGCGGATCTCGACGCCCTCGCGGTCGGCGACCTGGCGGGCGTCGCCGACGGGGCGCACGTTGAACGCGAGCACGACCGCGTCGGAGGCCGCCGCGAGCATCACGTCGGACTCGTTGACGCCCCCGACGCCGCGGTGGATCACGTTGACGGAGATCTCGGACTGCGGCAGCTTGGCGATCTCGTCCTCGATCGCCTCGAGCGAGCCGGCGACGTCCGCCTTCAGCACGAGGTTCAGCTCCTGCAGCTCGCTCTTGAAGATCGCCTCCAGCGAAATGCGCTTGCCGGAGCGGCGCGCGAGCTGCTCGGTCTTGAGGCGGTTGGCCTTCTCGCCGGCGAGCTGGCGGGCCTTGCGGTCGTTCTCGACGACGCGCACGAACTCGCCGGCCTCGGGCACGGTGTCGAAGCCGAGCACCTCGACGGGCTCGCCCGGCTCGGCCTTCTTGACGCGGTTGCCGAGGAAGTCGTTCATCGCGCGCACGCGGGCCCAGTGAGGACCGGCGGCGAGCGCGTCGCCGACGTGCAGCGTGCCGCGCTGGATCAGCACCGTCGCGACGGCGCCGCGGCCCGGATCGAGCTTGCTCTCGATGATCACGCCGGAGGCCTCGGTGTCCTTGTTGGCCTTCAGCTCCTCGACCTCGGACATCACGAGGATCGTGTCGAGCAGGTTGTCGAGCCCCTGCTTCGTCTTCGCGGAGACGTCGACGAACTCGGTCTCGCCGCCCCACTCGACCGGCTGCAGGCCCAGCTGCGTCATCTCCGTGCGGACGCGGTCGGGCTGCGCGCCCTCCTTGTCGATCTTGTTGACGGCGACGAGGATCGGGACCTTCGCGGCCTTCGCGTGGTCGACCGCCTCCTGCGTCTGCGGCTTCACGCCGTCGTCGGCGGCGACCACGATCACCGCGATGTCGGTGACCTTCGCGCCGCGGGCGCGCATCGCCGTGAAGGCCTCGTGGCCCGGCGTGTCGAGGAACGTGACGACCTTGTCGCTGTGGTGCACCTGGTAGGCGCCGATGTGCTGCGTGATGCCGCCGGCCTCGCCCGCGGTCACCTCGGTGTCGCGGATCGCGTCGAGCAGCGACGTCTTGCCGTGGTCGACGTGGCCCATGATCGTGACGACCGGCGGGCGCTCCACGAGCGAGCCGTCGGCGTCCTCGTAGACCGGCTCGGCGTCGACGTCGTCGGCCGCGTGCACGATCTCGACGGTCGTCTCGAACTCGGTGCCCAAGAGCTGGATCGCATCGTCGGACAGCGTCTGCGTGAGCGTCGCCATCTCGCCGAGCTGCATCAGCTTCTTGATGATCTCGGGGATCGGCACGTCGAGGTAGTCGGCGACGTCCTTGACGGTCGAGCCGGAGTTGACGCGCACCGTCTCGGGGCCGCTCTGCTGGCGCGTCTCGAGCGGGGCCGGCTCCTCGTAGGTGCCGCGGCGGCGACGGCCGCGACGCTGGCGGCGCGGCGGCTGGTTGGGCCCACCGCCGGGCCCGCCGCCCCCGGGGGCGCGGCGCGAGGCCTGCGAGTCGATCACGACGCGGCGGCGGCTGCCGGCCGCGCCGGGCGTGCGCTCGCCCTGGAGCGAGTCGCGGGTGGGGCGCTGCTTGCTGGGGTCGCCGTCCTTGGCGGCCGCGTCGGCGGCGGCGGCCGGCTTGCCGGCAGCGTCGCCGTTGAGCACGCGCAGCGCGTCGGCCTCCTCCACGGTCGCGGAGGGCGCGGCCGCGTCGATGCCCGCAGCCTGCAGCTTGACGAGCAGGTCTCGTGCGGAGATGCCCTGCTCCTTGGCGATGTCGTTGACGCGCTTTCTACTCATGCCTGATCCCAGTGTACGTTCTCGTTGGCGGGGGCCGCCGGCCGCGCGATGCGGACCGGCTGGCGGAAGGCGCGGCTGAAGCCGCCGCGCTCGCCGGCGCGCTGCATGCACGCCGGTGTACTGCAGGTGTAGGCGCCGCGGCCCGGCAGCCGCGCCGCCGGATCCGCGACGAGGGCGCCGTCGCGCACGACGTAGCGCTCGAGCGTCCGCTTCGGGGCGATGCTCCCGCAGCCGACGCAGCGGCGCTGTGGCTCGCGCGCTATGACGGCGCGCCCTCTGCCGACTCCTCGAC
Source organism: uncultured Actinomycetes bacterium (assembly GCA_963746145.1). Classification (GTDB taxonomy): domain Bacteria; phylum Actinomycetota; class Thermoleophilia; order Solirubrobacterales; family Solirubrobacteraceae; genus Conexibacter. The sequence goes on along the minus strand of CAVVAC010000003.1, from coordinate 1,819,862 downwards.
GTGCTCGGTCACGTCGCCCGTCAGCGCGGCGACTTCGTCGCCCTCGATCTCGTTGAGCGCCTGGTGCGTCTCGAGCCCGCAGTAGCGCGAGGCCGGCAGCGCGGCGTTCGGGCAGCGGCGGCCGTTGGAGAGGATCGCCGCGCAGCGGCCCTGCACCTCTTCCTCGTCGTAGCCGTGCTCGGACTCGTCCTTGGCGAACTCGGTCTCGGAGCGGATGTCGATCCGCCAGCCGGTCAGCCGCGCCGCGAGACGGGCGTTCTGGCCTTCGCGGCCGATCGCCAGCGACAGCTGGTCGTCGGGCACGATCACGGTCGCCTGCTTGGCCTCGTCGTCGACGAGCACCTCGCGCACGCGCGCGGGCGAGAGCGCCTTCGCGACGAAGCGGGCGGGCTCCTCGTTGTAGGGGATGATGTCGATCTTCTCGCCGCGCAGCTCGGAGACGACCATGCGCACGCGCGAGCCGCGCGGGCCGACGCAGGCGCCGACCGGATCGACACCGTCGACGTGCGAGACGACGGCGATCTTCGAGCGGTAGCCGGGCTCGCGGGCGACGTTCGTGATCTCCACGAGGCCGTCGGCGATCTCCGGCACCTCGAGCTCGAACAGCGACTTGATCAGCTCCGGATCGCGGCGCGAGACGATGATGCTCGGCCCCTTCGTGGAGGCGGAGACGTCCTTGATGACGGCCTTGATGCGCTGCGAGTGGTCGTAGCGCTCGCCGTCGACCTGCTCGGACTTCGGCAGCAGCGCCTCGACGCGCTCGCGCAGCTGCACGAGCGTGTAGCGCGAGTCGGACTGCTGGACGATGCCGGTGATCAGCTCGCCGACGCGGTCGCGGTACTCCTCGAACATCATGTCCCGCTCGGCTTCGCGGATGCGCTGGAGGATCACCTGCTTCGCGGTCTGCGCGGCGATGCGGCCGAAGTCGTCGGGCGTCACGTCGACGCGCTCGATCTCGGCCTCGTGCTCCTTCAGCTTCTCGAGGTCGAGCTCGGGCACGACCTCCTCGCGCACTTCCCCGGTCTCCGGGTCGACGTTCGCGATCTCGCCCTCGTTGGCGGCCTCCAGCTCCTCTTCCTGCTCCTTGAGCAGCTGCTCGAGCAGCTCCGGCGGGATCTTCAGCTCCCAGACCGTGAAGTCGCCGAGGTCGCGGTCCATCGTGACCTGCGCGTAGGGCGCGGCGCCGGGCGTCTTCTTGAAAGCCGACAGCAGCGCGTCCTCGAGCGCGAGCATGAGCTTCTCGCTCGAGATGTTCTTCTCATCCGCGAGGCCCCTGACTGCATCCAGGATCTCCTTCGACATGCGACTACTCCCCTGGGACGAGGTTGGAACGGGCGATGGCGTCGTACGGGATCGAGACGACGCCGGTCTCGGCGGCGATCGTCACCTCGGCGTCGGTCGCGCCGACGAGCTCGCCGGTGAACGATCCGTGCGCGCCGTGCGCGTCGCGGGTGCGAACGCGGGCGCGGCGGCCGAGGAAGCGGTGGAAGTGGGCCGGTTTCGTGAGCGGGCGCTCGCTGCCGGGCGAGGAGACCTCGAGCGAGTAGCGCTCGCGCAGCGCGACCAGCTGCTTCGTCACGCGCTCGCACAGCTCGAGCGTGACGCCGTCCGGATGGTCGATGAAGAGACGCAAGGTCGAGCCGCCGACGAGCTCCGCGAGCAGCACCTCGACGTCCGGCTCGCACGTGGCGAGCTGGGCTTCGATGTCGGTCTGGAGCGTGCTCATCGGGGGAAAGCCGTTTTCTCAACAAAAAAAGTGGGCGTGCGCCCACTTTCGGAACTGCCGCCGGGCGAACCCGGCGCGAAAGCTGTCACAGGATCTTAGCACCGCTGTCGCATTGCGCCGGACTGCTGCATGCAATCCTGTGCCCCCGATGGAGCCCGATGCACGTGCCGTCGTCGCCGACTACATCGCCTCGCTGGAAGGCGAGGCGCGTCAGGTCGCGTTCGCCGAATGGGGCGTCACGGTCGAGGCCGCGGGCTGGCCGCTGCACGTGGGCGTGGCGATCCGCGATGGCGTGCTGCGAGCGCAGGCGCAGGTCGTCGAAGCCGGGCGCATCGACCCGCACGACCTGCTGCGCTGGAACCGCCAGGTGCCGTTCGTGCGCTTCGGGCACACCCGCGAGGGCGAGGTCTGGATCCAGGGCGACCTGCCGCTGAGCGCCATCTCCCCCGCCGAGCTGGACCGCTTCCTCGGGCTGCTCGTGCTGAGCGCGACGCAGGCGCGCCAGGCGGCCCCGGCTTCGGCGTCGGCGTGAGCGCGGGTGGCGCTCCGTTCGGGGCGCCACCGGCTATCGAGCACGTGCCGAACGGCGGCTACGAGGGAGGCGTCGTCGTCTGCAGGTCTGCCGCGGAGCGCAAGTTGGGCGCCGCCGGCCGAGGAGGTGAGGTCTGTGTCGCGCCGAGCGACACAAACCTCACCTCCTCGAACGCGCGTGGCGATCCGGCGCACCAACCCGGCCGCATGCTCTCCCTCGTAGCCGCCGTGGGCGCGCGGGGCGGGCGCCAGCGGCGCCACGAGCCGACCGGTCACGCCGACGCGCTCACCGCCGCGAAGCCGCAGCCCGCGATCGATCGCGGTACGCGCGGTAGTCGCCGCGCTCGGGCCGCAGCCCCGCGGCCTGCGCCAGGGGCCGGCGCGCCTCGGCGTGACGGCCGAGCTGCTGGAGGCAGCGGCCGAGGCAGAACAGCGCGTAGTCGTTCGTGGGAGCGCGCTCGGCGACGGCGGCGAACTCGGCCGCGGCGTCCTCATAGCGCTGTACGTGGAACAGCGCGCGGCCGAGCGCCTCGCGGACCGACGCCTTGTCGGGCGCGAGGTCGCGCGCGCGTGTGAGGGGAATGACCGCCTGGTGGTGGTCGCCGGCCTCCAGCAGCGCGGTGCCCTGCTGGAAGAGCAGATACGCGTCGGCCATCTGCTCAGTGTAGGCCGCCGCGGCGGCGTTTCCGACCGCTGCTGTCAGGACGCGGGCGCCGCGGCGCGCAGCCGCTCGACCTCGTCGAGGATCGCGTCGGCGATCGCGTCCTTGGAAGCGCGTGCGACCGGCCGCTCGGCGCCGAGGGCGACGATCGTGACCTCGTTCTCGCTCGCGTCGAAGCCGATCCCGGGCTGCGAGATGTCGTTGACGACGATCGCGTCGAGGCGCTTGCGCGCGAGCTTCTCGCGCGCGAACTCGAGCGCCCCCACCCCGTGCTCGGCGGCGAAGCCGACGAGCGTCTGGTCGGCTCGGCGCGAGGCCGCGAGCGCCGACAGCACGTCCGGCGTCGGCTCCAGCGCGATCGCGCTCGGCGCGTCGGCGGCCGTCTTCTTGAGCTTGCGGTCGGCGGGCGCGGACGGGCGGAAGTCGGCGACGGCGGCCGCCATCAACAGCACATCGCAGCGTGGGAACTCGACGCCGCAGGCGTCGGCCAGCTCGGCGGCGGTGCTGACGTCGCGGTAGTCGACGTTGGGCGCGCGCGGCAGCGCGACGTTCGCCGCCACGACGACCACGCTCGCGCCGCGCCGCACCGCACGCTCGGCGAGCGCGAAGCCCATCCGCCCCGACGAGCGGTTGCCGACGAAGCGCACGCTGTCGATCGGCTCGCGCGTGCCGCCGGCGGTCACGAGCACGCGCAGCCCGTTCAGCGCCGACTGCGGCGCCGCGATCGCCGCCTCGCAGGCGGCCAGCAGCACCGGCGGCTCGGCCAGGCGCCCGACGCCGTGCTCGCCCCTGGAGGCGAGCAGCCCGACGCCGGGGTCGACGACGCGCACCCCCCGCGCGCGCAGCAGCTCGACGTTTGCCTGCGTCGCAGCGTGCTCGTACATCGCGTCGTTCATCGCGGGCGCGACGACGAGCGGGCAGCGCGCCGCGAGCGCGGCGCTCGTGAGCAGGTTGTCTGCGAGCCCGGCGGCGAGCTTCGCGAGCGTGTTGGCCGAGGCCGGCGCGACCAGGAAGACGTCGGCGCGCGCGACCAGCTCGAGGTGGCTGATCGGCTCGTGCTGGGGCAGCGGGTCGCCGGGGAAGGCGCCGCGCAGCGGGTCGCGCGCGAACTCGCTGAGGAGCACCGGCGCGCCGGTGATGCCCTCGAACGAGGCGGCGCCGACGAAGCGCTCGCTCGTCGGCGTCTGGATCACGCGGACGCTGTGGCCCGCCTTCGTCGCGAGGCGCACGAACTCCAGCGCCTTGTAGGCCGCGATCCCACCGCTGACCCCGAGCAGCACCCTGGCCATGGCGGTTCCTTCGCGCCCGCGGCGCGAACCCCTACCGCGCCGCTTAGCGGTAGTGGTACTTGATCTTGCCGGCGGCGACTTCCTCGAGCGCGATCGTGAGGTAGTTCTTCGAGCGCGTCTCGACCATCGGCGGCGGGAACTCGTCGAACGTCCCCTCACCGAGGTTGTGGTAGTACGAGTTGATCTGCCGCGCGCGCTTGGCGGCGACGATCACGCTCGCGTAGTCGGAGTCGACGTGCGTGAGCAGACGGTCGATGCGGGGAGAGATCAAGTCCGGCCTTTCGCTTCGTTGACCTAGCAGTCTAGTCGCTGCGGCCCGCGAGCGAATCGCGCACCAGCCGCTCGAGCGCGTCGAGCGCGTCCTCCTGGCGGTCGTTGAGGACCTTGTGGTCGAACTCGTCCTGCGCCGCCAGCTCCTGCTCGGCGACGTGCAGGCGCCGCTCGATGTCCTGCGGGGTGTCCGTCCCCCGCCCCACGAGCCGCTCGCGCAGCGCCTGATCCGACGGCGGCACGATGAAGACCTGGATCGCGCCCGGGAGCGTCTGGCGCACCTGGCGCGCGCCCTGCACTTCGATCTCCAGCACGACCGGGACGCCAGCGCCGGTGCGCCGCTCCAGCTCGGAGCGCAGCGTGCCGTAGCGCCGCCCGGAGTAAGCGGCGTGCTCGACGAAGGCGCCCGCGGCGACCTTGCGGTCGAACTCCTCGTCGCCGAGGAAGTGGTAGTCGACGCCGTCGACCTCGCCCGGCCGCGGCGCGCGGGTCGTGGCCGAGACCGACAGCTCGAGCTCGGGGACGCGCGCGAGCAGGCCGCGGATCAGCGTGCCCTTGCCGACGCCCGAGGGCCCGGTGATGACGAAGACGCGAGCCACGCGCGGGCCGGCTGCGCCGCTAGCGGCGCAGGAGGGCGACGAGCTCCGCGCGCTGGCGCGGAGAGAGGCCGCCGATCGTCTTGCTCGGCGAGATGCGGCACTGCGTGAGCACCTTGTTCGCCTTCACGCGGCCGTACTTCGGGACCGCGATCAGCAGGTCGAAGACCTTCGCCGTCTCGACGTAGGTCGGCGGTTCCGTCAGCAGTTCGTGGATCGCGACGCGGCCCGCCTTGAGGTCGCGCTTGAGCTGCGCGCGCTTGGTGCGGATCTCGTTCGCACGCACCAGGGCGATCATCCGCTGATCGCGAGAGCGCTCCGGCGCAGTGGCGTGCTTCGTGGGCGATTCGCTGGCGGCCGGCGGCATCGGCGGCGAGTCTACATCTTGCGCGGAGTCGTTCAAGCCGCAACCCGCGAATTCGCCTCAACCTCAACTTGAGGTCGAGCTAAATCGAGGCTCACTTCCACGATGTGATTGCTTTGCAGGAGTTTTGGGCGGTGCCTCAGGGTCGCCGGCGCAGATCCGCCAGCTCCGCGGCGATGCGGGCGCCCGCGAGCGGCTCGCGGAAGCTCTCGGTCCCGACCGCGACGAGCGTCGCCCCGGCTTCGAGCAGATCGTCGGCGTCGCGGCCGCGCTGCACGCCGCCCATCGCGACGAGCGGGAGCGCGACGCGCGCGGCCACGTCCTGCACCTGCGCCAGCGCGATCGCGCGCACGGTCGCGCCCGAGACGCCGCCGGTGCGCCCGCCCAGCCAGGGCTCGCGCGTGCGCGGGTGCAGCGCCATCCCCCGCACCGTGTTGATGAGCGAGAGCGCGTCCGCGCCGGCCTCCTGCGCGGCCTCGGCGACGGCGCCGGGGTCGCTCGCGTTCGGCGTCAGCTTGACGATCAGCGGCTTGCGCGTGAGTGGGCGCACGCGCGTCACGAGCGCAGCCGTCTCGCGCGGGTCGGCGCCCATGATCAGGCCCGTCTCGACGTTCGGGCAGGAGACGTTCAGCTCCAGCGCGGCGACCTCGTCGCGCGCGTCGAAGGCCTCGACGAGCCGCGCGACCTCATCGCGCGTGAAGCCCATCACGTTCACGATCAGCGGCACCGGCAGCTGCGCGAGCTGCGGCAGGTCGTGCGCGAGGTAGCCCTCCAGGCCCTTGTTCGGCAGCCCGATCGAGTTGATCAGCCCGGCCGGCAGCTCCCACAGCCGCGGCGGCGGGTTGCCCTGACGCGGCTCGACGGTGACGGTCTTGGAGACGAACGCCGCGAACGGGAACTGCTCAAGCAGCACGTCGCCGAAGGCGCGCCGCGCGGCGATCGCGTCGAACGTGCCGGAGCCGTTGACGATCGGGTGAGCCAACTCGATGCCGCAGAAGTCGACGGCGGTCAATGCCCCGCCCCCGGTACGAGCGCGGTCTCCAGGCTCGCCGCGTCGAGCACCGGCCCGTCGACGCACAGGCGCACGTAGCCCTCGCGCGTCGGCACGACGCAGCCGAAGCAGGCGCCGAAGCCGCAGGCCATGCCGGACTCGAGCGCGAGCTGCGCCGGCACCTCGCGCACGGCGCAGAGCGCGCGCACCGCCTCCAGCATCGGCGGCGGCCCGCACGCGTAGACCTGCGCGGCAGGATCCCGCTCCAGCTCCTCGACCAGCAGCTCGGTGACGAGCCCGCGATGGCCGACGGAGCCGTCGTCGGTCGCCACGCGCGCGCCCGGCAGCAGCTCGGCGCCGGCCGCGTGGGCGGCGTCGCGGAAGCCGAGCAGCGCGGGCGCCTGCTGCGCCAGCTCGTCCTGCAGGATCGCCAGCGGCGCGATCCCGACGCCACCGCCGACGAGCAGCGCGCGGCGGCCGTCCTCGGGCGGCGCGAAGCCGATCCCGAGCGGGCCCAGCAGCCACAGCCCGTCGCCCGCATCCAGCTCGCACAGGCGCTCGGTCCCCGGCCCGACGTCCTCCAGCAGGAACTCCGCGACGTGCCCGCGCCACCGCATCACGCTGAACGCGCGCGGCAGGAACGGGCGCTCGCCGTCCCCCCCGCCCCAGCGCTCGGCCGCCGCGAGCATCGCGAACTGGCCGGGGCGCGGCGGCGGCCCCGGGTCGGCGACGCGCAGCACGACGTAGGCGCCGTAGCTGCGGCGCGTCAGCACCGCCACGCGCCGGCGCGCCGGCGGGGCGAGCGTGCGGCGCTCCAGGGCGCTCACGCGACCGGCGTCGTCGCCGCCTGCGGAGCGGCCTTGCGGTGCAGCTCCTGCAGGGAGATCACGCTCGGCTCGCCGCGGCCTGCGGAGGCGATCGCCTGCGCCGCGGCCATCGCGCCGGTCATCGTCGTGATGCACGGGATCCCGTTCGCGACCGCGGCCGAGCGGATCTCCCAGCCGTCGGCGCGCGCGCCGGTGCCGACGGGCGTGTTGACGACCAGCCGCACCTCGCCGCGCTCGATCAGCTCCAGCACGTTCGGGGAGCCCTCGCCGATCTTCCGCAACGGCTCGACGGGGATCCCCATCCGCTTGATCGCCTGCGCGGTGCCGCTGGTGGCGACGATCTTGAAGCCGAGCCCGTGCAACGCCATCGCGACGCCGGCGGCGGTCGGCTTGTCGCTGTCGGTGACGGTCAGGAAGACCGTCCCGCCGTCGGGCAGCTGCGCGCCGGCGGCCGCCTCCGCCTTCGCGAACGCGGTCGGGAAGTCGTGCGCGATCCCCATCACCTCGCCGGTCGAGCGCATCTCCGGGCCGAGCAGCGAGTCGGCGCCGGCGAAGCGGTCGAACGGCAGCACCGCCTCCTTGACGCAGACGACGTCGCCGACCGGGTCCTCGGGCAGGTCCATGTCCGTGATCCGCTCGCCGAGCATGATGCGGCAGGCGAGCTTCGCCAGCGGCAGCCCGATCGCCTTCGAGACGAACGGGACGGTGCGCGAGGCGCGCGGGTTGGCCTCGATCACGAACAGCGTGCCGGCGCGATCGATCGCGAACTGCACGTTGATCAGCCCGATCACGCCGAGCGCCTTCGCGATCCCGGCCGTGTGCGAGCGGATCTGGTTCAGCGCCTCCTCGCCGAGCGTGTGCGGCGGCAGCACGCAGGCCGAGTCGCCGGAGTGGATGCCGGCCTCCTCGACGTGCTGCATGATCCCGCCGATCCAGACGTCCTCGCCGTCGCAGAGCGCGTCGACGTCGACCTCGATCGAGTCCTCGAGGAAGCGGTCGAGGAAGATCTGCTTGCCGCTGCCGTGAGCGGAGCCGACGCGCTGGAGGTAGTCGGCCAGCCCGTCGAGCGAGTAGACGATCTCCATCGCGCGCCCGCCGAGCACGTAGCTCGGGCGCACGAGCAGCGGGAAGCCGACGTCGGGGGCGCGCTCGAGCGCCTCCTGCGGCGAGTGCGCGGTCGCGTAGGGCGGCGCCTCGAAGCCGAGCTGCGCCAGCAGCGCGCCGAAGCGCCCGCGGTCCTCGGCGGCGTCGATCGCCTCGATGCCCGTGCCGAGGATCGGGAAGCCCGCCGCCTCCAGACCGGCCGCGAGCCGCAGCGGCGTCTGGCCGCCGAACTGGACGATCACGCCCTCCGGCTGCTCGATCTCGCAGACCGCGAGCACGTCCTCGAGCGTGAGCGGCTCGAAGTAGAGACGGTCGGAGGTGTCGTAGTCGGTCGAGACGGTCTCGGGGTTGCAGTTGACCATCACCGCGTCGCGCCCCAGCTCGCGCACGGTCATCGCCGCGTGCACGCAGCAGTAGTCGAACTCGATCCCCTGGCCGATGCGGTTGGGGCCGGCGCCGAGGATCACGACGCTCGGCCGCTCCCCGCGCACGACCTCGTGGTCGGCGCCGGCCTTGCGCGGCCGCTCGTACGAGGAGTAGTAGTAGGGCGTGCTGGCGGCGAACTCGGCGGCGCAGGTGTCGACCGACTTGAACGTGCGCTCGCCCGCCGTGACCGCCTCCGGATCCAGCGCCAGCTCCTGCAGCTCGCGCAGGAACCAGGGGTCGATCTGCGTGCGCGCGTGCAGCGTCTCCGGGCTCACGCCGCGGCGCAGCGCCTCCAGCACGTGGTCGAAGCGCTCCGGCCCGCCGTGCGCGAGCGCGTCGAGCAGCTCCGCCTCGTCCTCGGGCGATGCGATCTGCTGGTCCAGCTCGCGCGAGCGCAGCGCCTTCGCGAACGCCTGCTTGAACGTGCGCCCGATCGCCATCGCCTCGCCGACGGACTTCATGTGCGTCGTGAGGCCGGCGTCGGAGCCGGGGAACTTCTCGAACGCGAAGCGCGGCCACTTGACGACGCAGTAGTCGATCGTCGGCTCGAAGGACGCGGGCGTGGCGCGCGTGATGTCGTTGGGGATCTCCTGCAGCGTGTAGCCGACCGCCAGCCGCGCGGCGATCTTCGCGATCGGGAAGCCGGTCGCCTTCGAGGCCAGCGCGGAGGAGCGCGAGACGCGCGGGTTCATCTCGATCACGACGATCTCGTCGGTCGCCGGGTTGACGGCGAACTGCACGTTCGAGCCGCCCGTCTCGACGCCGACCGCGCGGATCACCGTGATCGCCTGGTCGCGGAGCTTCTGGTACTGCTTGTCCGTGAGCGTCTGCTGCGGCGCGACGCAGACGGAGTCGCCCGTGTGCACGCCCATCGGGTCGAGGTTCTCGATCGAGCAGACGATCACGACGTTGTCGGCGGTGTCGCGCATCACCTCCAGCTCGAACTCGCCCCAGCCGAGCACCGACTCGTCGATCAGGATCTGGCCGATCGGCGAGGCCTGCAGGCCGCGAGCGCAGATCCGCTCGGCCTCCTCGACGCTGCGCGCGATCCCGCCGCCGCGCCCGCCGAGCGTGAACGCCGGGCGGATGATCAGCGGCAGCCCCAGCTTTTCGATCGCCGCGCGCGACTCGTCCATGTTCGTGGCGATCTCAGAGGCGGGCACGCGCAGCCCGGCCTCGGCCATCGTGTCGCGGAAGCGGTCGCGGTCCTCGGCGCGGTCGATCGCGTCGTAGTTGGCGCCGATCAGCTCGACACCGTACTTCGCCAGCGTGCCGTCCTCGAAGAGCGCCTTCGCGAGGTTGAGCGCCGTCTGGCCGCCGAGCGTCGGCAGCAGCGCGTCGGGGCGCTCGCGCTCGATCACCTGCGCGACGGGGCCGGGCAGCAGCGGCTCGACGTACGTCGCGGTCGCGATCTCGGGGTCGGTCATGATCGTCGCCGGGTTCGAGTTGACGAGCACGACCTCGTAGCCCTCCTCCATCAGGACCTTGCAGGCCTGCGTGCCGGAGTAGTCGAACTCAGCCGCCTGGCCGATCACGATCGGGCCGGAGCCGATGATCAGGATCTTCTTGATGTCCTCGCGCTTAGGCATGGGCGGCGATCTCCGAGACGAAGCGGTCGAACAGGTAGAGCGAGTCGTGTGGGCCCGGACCCGCCTCGGGGTGGTACTGGACGGTCGCGCCGGGCACGTCGCGCAGCGTCAGCCCCTCGACCGTGCGGTCGTAGAGGTTGATGTGCGTCAGCTCGGCGACGCCGAAGTCGGTCTCCCAGCGCACCGGCTCGTCCGTCGCCAGCGTGCGCGCGCCGCCGGGGCCGAGCACCGCGAAGCCGTGGTTCTGGCTCGTGATCTCGACGCGGCCGGTCGAGAGGTCCTTGACCGGGTGGTTGGAGCCGCGGTGGCCGAACGGCAGCTTGTACGTCTCCAGCCCGACCGCGCGGCACAGCAGCTGGTGGCCGAGGCAGATGCCGTAGACCGGCTTCTTGCCGACGAGGCCGCGCACCGTCTCGACGACGTAGCCGAGCGCGGCCGGGTCGCCGGGGCCGTTGGCGAGGAAGAAGGCGTCGGCGTCGCGCGCGAGCAGTTGCTCGGCGCTCGCCGTGCAGGGGTGCAGCTCGACGGTCGCGCCGCGCTCGCGCAGGTTGCGCACGATCGAGTCCTTCACGCCGGTGTCGAGCATCGCGATGCGGACACCGTTCCCGCCCGCCCCCTCGCCGAGCGGTTCCAAGGTGACGGGCGCCGCCGGAGTCACCTCGCGGGCCAAGTCACGGCCGTCCATCGACGGCTCCGCGGCGATCAGCGCGCGCGCCTCGTCCTCCCCCATCGCGGCCGGGAAGACGCCGCCGCGCATCGCGCCCGCGTCGCGGATGTGACGCACGAGCGCGCGCGTGTCGAGGTCCGTGATGCCGGGGATGCCGCAGTCGCGCAGCCAGTCGAGCCAGCCGCCCTCGGCGCCGGGCGCGTCCTCGCGGTTGGTCGCCGCGCGCATGATCGCCGCGCGCGCGTGGACGCGGTCGGACTCCATCGCCGCCGCGCTGACGCCGTAGTTGCCGACGTGCGCGGTCGTGAACGTGATCAGCTGACCGGCGAAGCTCGGGTCGCTCATCGCCTCCTGGTAGCCGGTCATGCCGGTCGTGAAGACGACCTCGCCGACGGCGTGCCCGGAGGCGCCGCAGGCGAGCCCGTCGAAGCGCTCGCCGTCCTCGAGCAGGACGTAGGCGGTGGCGTCTGTGGAAGTCATATCACCAGCTTCTGGATCGTCTTGAACTCGTCGCTGCCGGCGGCGCCGAGCAGCTCGAACAGCGCCGTCTCGACCGACGTCAGGATCGCGCCGCTCGCCTGCATCTTCGCCAGCCCCAGCTCGCGGTTGGCGGCCGTGCGCGAGGAGACCGCGTCGACCGCGACGTGCACCTCGACGCCGCGTGCGAGCAGGTCGTGCGCGGTCTGGCTCACGCACACGTGCGTCTCGATCCCGCACAGCAGGACCTGCTCGCGTCCGCCGAGGTCGAAGCCCTCCGCCTGCGCGGCCGAGAAGACCGTCTTCTCCAGTCGCGGCGTCTCGCCGAGCGCCTCGCGCACCTGCGGCACGGTCTCGCCGAGCCCGCGGGGGTACTGCTCGGTCGCGACGACGGGCATCCCGAGCACGCGCGCGCCACGGGCGAGGATCGCCGTCTGGCGCGCGACTTCCTCGAAGCGCTCGACGGCCTTCGCGAACGCCTCCTGCACGTCGACCACGACGAGCGCGGCGCGGTCGCGCCGCAGCGTGCGGTTCATGCGGGCACCTCGGCGAGGCGGTGCGCGACGCTGCCGGCGGCGAGCGTCATGCGCACGACGCCCTGGAGCGTGCGGCCGTGGAAGCAGGAGTTCTGCGAGCGGCTGGCGTAGCCGGCGGCGCCGACCTCCCAGCTCGCCTCGAGGTCGAGCAGCGTCAGGTTGGCCGGCTCGCCGACGGCGATGCGCGGCACGGGCAGCTCGTAGAGCGCGGCGCCCGCGGTCATCCGCTCCAGCACCAGCGCCAGCGGCAGGATCCCCGGCAGCACCAGCTCGGTGTAGAGCGCGGCGAACGCCGTCTCCAGCCCCGTGACGCCCATCGGCGCCTGCTCGAACGGGACCTCCTTCTCGTGCCGCGCGTGCGGCGCGTGATCGGTCGCGACGCACTCGATCGTGCCGTCGCGCAGCCCGGCGATCAGCGCCTGGCGGTCGGCCTCGGTGCGCAGCGGCGGGTTCATCTTGAAGCGCGAGGCGTCGAGCGAGTGCACCGACTCGTCGGTGAGCGTCAGGTGGTGCGGGCTGGCCTCGCCGCTGACGCGCGCGCCGGCCGCCTTCCAGGCCGCGAGCGCCTCCACCGACTCGACGCAGGAGAGGTGCTGGAAGTGCACGCGCCCGCCCTCGTAGGCGGCCAGCGCCGCGTCGCGCGCGACCATCGTCGACTCCGAGATCGAGGGGATCCCGGCGAGTCCGAGCCGCGCCGAGACGGCGCCCTCGTGCATCACGCCCGCGCCCGAGAGCGAGGGATCCTCCTCGTGCAGCCCGAGCACGCCGCCGCAGAGGCGCTGGTACTGCAGCGCGCGGCGCAGCATGCCGGCCGCGACGACCGGGCGCCCGTCGTCGGTGAAGCCGAGCGCGCCGACGTCGCGCAGCTCCGCCATGTCCGTCAGCTGCGCGCCGTCGAGCCCGCGCGTGATCGCGGGCATGAAGCCGACGGGCACGCGCGCCTCGCGCATCGCGGCGTCGCACTGGGCGCGCAGGATCGAGGCGTCGTCGATCGCCGGCGTCGTGTTCGGCATCGCGATGACGGCGCAGAAGCCGCCGGCCGCAGCCGCAGCCGTGCCGCTCGCGAGCGTCTCCTTGTGCTCCTGGCCGGGCGTGCGCAGGTGCACGTGCGGATCGAAGAACGCCGGCACGAGCGTCAGCCCCTCGGCGGCGATCGTCTCGGCCCCCTCCGGCGCCTCCAACGCGCCCGGCGAGCCGAGCTCCGCGACCTCGCCGCCGCGCACGAGCACGTCGAACGAGCCGTCCAGCTCGCCGCGCGGGTCGAGCGCATGCACGCCCCGCAGCAGCAGCTGGGCCGGCGGGCCCGCCGCATGGAAGAGCCGCCGCGTGCTCATGCGAGCAGCGCCTCGCCCTCGGGCGCCGGCAGCTCGGCGACGGCGCCGGAGCCCGCGAGCAGCTCGTACAGCACCGCCATCCGCACGACGACGCCCGCTTCGACCTGCTGGGCGATCAGCGCCTGCGGCGAGTCGATCACGTCGGCCGACAGCTCGACGCCGCGGTTGACCGGGCCCGGATGCATCAGCAGCTGGTGCGGCTGGAGGCGCGCCGCGTTGACCTGGTAGCGCATCGCGTACTCGCGCAGCGAGGGCACGTACGCCTCGCTCATGCGCTCGTGCTGCATCCGCAGCACGTAGACGACGTCGGCCTCTCCCAGTCCGTCGAGCGTCGGCGCGACGTCGCAGCCGAGCGCCTCGATCCCGCGCGGGATCAGCGTCGGCGGGCCGCACACGGTCACGTGCGCGCCCATCCGCACGAATGCGAGCACGTCGGAGCGCGCCACGCGCGAGTGCAGCACGTCGCCGACGATCCAGATGCGCTTGCCGTCGAGCGCGCCGAGCCGCTCGCGCAGCGTGTAGACGTCGAGCAGCGCCTGCGTCGGATGCTCGTGCTTGCCGTCGCCGGCGTTGATCACGGCGGCGCCCGTCCAGCCGGCGACGAGCCGCGCCGCGCCGACGTGCGGCGAGCGGATCACGAGCGCCGCCGGGTCGTAGGCGGTGAGCGTCTGGATCGTGTCCTTGAGCGACTCGCCCTTCGTGACCGAGGAGCTGGCGGCGCGGATCGAGACGACGTCGGCCGAGAGCCGCTTGGCGGCCAGCTCGAACGAGCTGCTCGTGCGCGTCGAGGCCTCGTAGAAGAGGTTCACGACCGTGCGCCCGCGCAGCGCCGGGACCTTCTTGATCTCGCGCCCCGCGACCTCGGCGAACGAGCTGGCGCGGTCGAGGATCCGCTCGATCCCGGCGCGGTCGAGGTCGTCGATCGAGAGCAGGTTCACAGCGTCGCCTCCACGGCGTCGGAGATCGTGACCTCGTCGACGCCGTCCAGCTCCTCGACCCGCACGTTGACGCGCTCCTCGCGGGCCGTCGGAAGGTTCTTGCCGACGTAGTCGGGGCGGATCGGCAGCTCGCGATGGCCGCGGTCGGCGAGCACCGCCAGCTGCACGCGGGCCGGGCGCCCGTAGTCGAACAGCGCCTCGATCGCGGCGCGCGCGGTGCGGCCGGTGTAGAGCACGTCGTCGACGATCACGAGCGTGCGCCGCTCGAAGGCGAAGTCGAGCTGGGAGGCCTGCACGACCGGCGCCGCAGGGCGCAGCGCGACGTCGTCGCGGTAGAAGGCGATGTCGATCTCGCCGTGCGGGACGGCCTCGCCGCTCAGCTCGGAGATCAGCGCGTGCAGGCGGCGCGCGAGGATCGCACCGCGCCGGTGGATGCCGACGATCGCGAGCGCCCGGTCCGGGTTCTTCTCGACGATCTCGTGAGCGATGCGCACGAGCGTGCGCCGCATGTCATCGCGGTCGAGGACGACCTTCTCGGCTTCCAACACGAACCTTCCTGGCCTCTCGGGACCGGGTTAAAGGAACGGACGCCGCGCAGCGTAGCAGGCGCGTTGGTCAGCTCTGCTGCGCCTCGCGGGCGAGCGCGCGCGCCGCCTCCTGCTCGGACCAGCGCACCAGCACGGGCTCGCCACGCTCCGGGAACGGCACCTCGATCGCGTCGAAGTCGCGCGGCACGACCGTCTCGGGAAAGACCGCGCGCGCCTCGTCGCGGATCTCGCGTCCGCCGTAGCGCGTCGAGAGGTGCACGAGCGCGAGCATCCGCACCTCCGCCTCCCGCGCGGCCTTCGCGGCCTGCTCGGCCGTCGAGTGCAGGGTCTGCTTCGCGCGCGCCGCCTCCTCGCGCGTGAACGTCGCCTCGTGCACGAGCACGTCGGCTTCGTGCGCGACCTCGATCAGCTCGTCGCACGGCGCGGTGTCGCCCGAGATCACGACCTTGCGCCCGAGCCGGTCGGGCCCGATCACCTGCTCCGGGCTGACGCCGTCGACGACCTCCCCGCGCTGCAGGCGCCCGAAGTCGGGGCCGGGCGCGATGCCCAGCCGCTGCGCCAGCTCGGCGTCGAAGCGCCCCGGCCGGTCGTCCTCGACGAGCGCGTAGCCGTAGGCGCCCCCGCGATGGCGCACCGGGAAGGCCTCGATCGCGAAGTCCCCACGCTCGACGAGTGCGTCCTGCTCCAGCTCCTCGATCGTCAGCTCGTAGTCGAGCCCGCTCCATACGCGGCGCGTCGAGTCGAGCAGCTGCCGCAGCCCGGGCGGGCCGTGGACCGTCAGCGGCCGCTCGCGCCCGCGCAGGTCGAAGGTCTGGAGCATCCCGGGCAGGCCGAGCCAGTGGTCGGCGTGGAAGTGCGTGATGAAGACGTCGGTCAGGTCCATCAGACCGACCGAGCGCAGCAGCTGGCGCTGCGTCCCCTCCCCGCAGTCGAACAGGATCCGATCGGCGCCGCGGCAGACGAGCACGGCGGGCAGCCCGCGGCGGGCGGTCGGCACGGCGCCGGCGGTACCGGCGAAGAAGATCGAGAGGTCCATCGAGCGATGTGTGTCCGTCGACGCGCCCGGCAAGATTCGAACTTGCGACCTCTCGCTCCGGAGGCGAGCGCTCTATCCACTGAGCTACGGGCGCTAGGCCCGAGCAGCTTAGCGGGCCGCGTCGCGGCTCAGTCCGCGAGCCGCTCCTCGTACACGCGCACCAGCTCTGCGAACGTCACGCCGAGTCCGCGCGCGACGCGCACGAGCGCCTCGAACGACGGGTTCGTGCGCCCGCTCTCGAGCGTCGTGAGGTAGTTGCGACCGAGGCCGGCGGCTTCGCACACCTCCTCCTGCTTGAGCGACTTGCGCACGCGCAGTTCGCGCACGGCGATCGCCAAGGCCCGTCGCTCTCGTCCCATCGCATCCGGCACGTTGCAACCCTTCAATGCCTAGGGTTGTCAATCCACGCTCGGGAGCGTGGATCATCCCCGGTCAAGCGGGTATCTCCCATGCTGCCTCGGGGATCGCTCGTCAGCGGCGCACGACGCGGAAGGACGTGCTCGCCTTCACCCGACAGTGCTGCTGGCAGACGACCGCGACGTAGTGCCCGCGGCCCACGCGCCGGTTGATCGCGATCCGCGCGACGAACGTGCCGCGACGACCGGTGTCGGCGCTGCCGATGCGGCGCGTCGCTCCGCCCCGCTCGCCGGCTCGCAGCACGAGGTGCGCGCCGGCGGGGAAGCCGTGCCCGTGCAGCACGAGCGTGCCGCCCGCCGCGACGCGCGCGACGTCGGGCTGGAGCACCGGCTCCTGCGGCGCCTGCGCGGCGAGCGCCACGGCGGTCGCCGCACCGGCGGCGACCAGCGAGAGCGCAAGCGACATGAACGTGCGACCGGCTTGCATGACGCGTTGCATCCTAGGCCAAGACGTCAAGCGCACGCGCCGCGGAGACGGAAGGGCCTCCCCGCCGAACGTGACGGGAAGGCCCGACCTCTGCCCGTCCTGTGGATGCTGAGATCCACGTGTGTGTTCCCCGCGGCCCACACCGCGGGAAACGGAAATTTTACTGAGATTTTCCTGCGCAAAAGATCGCAGAGGCGCCAACCGCGCCCGGAGGCGGCTCAGCCGCCCGCGACCGCCGGCAGGATCGTGACCTCGTCGCCGTCGGCGACGGGGGTCTCCAGCCCGTCGAGGAAGCGGATGTCCTCGCCGCCGATGTAGACGTTGACGAAGCGCCGCAGTCCGCCGTCGTCGGCGATCCGCTCGCGCAGCTCGCCGAACTGCTCATACAGCGCATCGAGCACCTCGCCGACCGTGCCGCCGTCGACGCTCGTGCTGGACGCGCCGCCCGCGGCGGCGCGCAGCTGCGTCGGGATCTTGACCGTGACCGCCATCAGGCCGGCACCGCCGTCGAGCGCCCGGCGGGCGCCAGGCGCGCCTCGAAGTCCTCGAACGAGGGCTCCACCTCGTGCGTCTCGAACGTCCCGCGCGCGCAGTCGATCGTCTTCAGACCCTCGCCCGTGATGATCACCACGACGCGCTCGCCGGCTTCGATGTCGCCGCGCTCGGCGAGCTTCTTCAGCACCGCCGTCGTGACGCCGCCGGCCGTCTCGGTGAAGATGCCGGTCGTCTCGGCCAGCAGCTTGATGCCGGCGCGGAGCTCGTCGTCGCTGACGGCGTCGATCGCGCCTCCGGTGCGGCGGGCGAGGTCGAGCGCGTAGGGGCCGTCGGCCGGGTTCCCGATCGCCAGCGACTTCGCGATCGTGTCCGGCTTGACCGGCCGGCAGACGTCGACCCCGTCCGCGAACGCGGTCGCGACGGGCGCGCAGCCGCTCGCCTGCGCGCCGTTCATCGTCGGCACGGCGCCGCTCACGAGGCCCAGCTCGATCCACTCCTCGAAGCCGCGGGCGATCTTCGTAAAGAGCGAGCCGGAGGCGATCGGGGCGACGATCCGGTCGGGCACCTGCCAGCCGAGCTGCTCGGCGATCTCGTAGGAAATCGTCTTGGAGCCCTCGGCGTAGTACGGCCGCATGTTGACGTTCACGAACGCCCACGGGTACTCGCCGGAGACCTCGGTGCAGAGGCGGTTGACGTCGTCGTAGTTGCCCTTCACGGCGACGAGGTGGGTGCCGTAGATCCCGGTCGCGAGGATCTTCGGCTCCTCGAGGTCGGCGGGGATGAAGACGTAGGACTCCAGGCCGGCCGCGGCCGCGTGCGCGGCGACCGCGTTCGCGAGGTTGCCGGTCGAGGCACACGCGATCGTCGTGAAGCCCAGCTCCTTGGCGCGCGCGAGCGCGACGGCGACGACGCGGTCCTTGAACGAGTGCGTCGGGTTGGCGGCGTCGTTCTTGATCCACACCTCGCGCAGGCCGAGGCGCTCGGCGAGGCGGTCGGCGCGCAGCAGCGGCGTCCAGCCGGCCGGCAGCGTGCCGCGCGGCGGCGCCTCCAGCGGCAGGAAGTCCTGGTAGCGCCAGATCGAGTGCGGGCCGGCCTGGATGCGCCGGCGCAGCGCTTCGGGATCGACGTCCGTGCGCGCGGCGTAGGTCACCTCGAGCGGGCCGAAGCAGCGCTCGCAGACGTAGCTCGCGTCAAGCGGATACGGGGTCTTGCATTCTTTGCATGTCAGCGACTCTGGCGGCATGAAAAAACCTCCGCCGGGGTCCGTGGCAGAGGTCGAGAAAACCGCTTTCCACATCTCCCAGGCTTGTTGCTCGTTGCCTGATGGAATTGGCACCTTTCCCTTGCGGGTGGTTGCCGCGGTTTCAAAGGGCCATTCCCTCCACCGCTCTTGATGCGTACTGCTATGTGCCGAGCAGTATAGCCAGCAACGCAACGGAATCGCAACGCCCTGAGCGGATTGCGCGCGCTTTCGGGCTACAATCCCCATCATGGCGCCTCAGACGACCGATCAGCTGACGGACGAACCGCGAAGTCCCCGGCATGCCCAGCCTGCCCAAGCCACGCTTCGTGCGCACGGTCCGCGGCCGCGGCTCGGTCGCGCCTGCCTTCGTCGAGCCTGAGGCGATCGCGCCCGAGGTCGCCGAGGCGGCCGGCTTCCGCTGGGTCAACATCGAGCAGCCGCGCCACAGCCACCGCGCCTGGCTGGAGGAGCGCTTCGAGTTCCACGCGCTCGACTACGAGGACGTCTTCTCGCGCAACCAGCGACCGAAGATCGACGAGTACGACAGCTACCTCTTCATCGTCCTCTACTTCCCCCGCTTCGACAAGCACGTCGGGCGCCTGAACGCGGCCGAGCTGGACCTGTTCGTCGGGCCGGACTTCCTCGTGACGCTGCCGAACGCGCCGCTGCAACCGGTCGAGTACCTGTTCGAGCGCTGCCGCGGCAACGACGAGCTGCGCGAGCAGTGGTTCTCCAAGGGCACCGGCTACCTGCTCTACAAGATCATCGACGCGTGCGTGGACGCGAGCTTCCCGATGCTCGCGAAGATGGGCAACAAGCTCGAACGGATCGAGGACGAGATCTTCGCGGGGCGCTCGAAGGAGGTCGTGCGCGACCTCTCCAACGTCAAGCAGGAGATCATCAACTTCCGCAAGGTCGTGCGCCCGCAGCGCGCCGTCTTCAGCGACCTGGAGCGCACCAAGCAGCGCTACCTCGCCGACGACCTCGACGTCTACTTCGACGACATCAACGACGCCTCCGAGCGCGTCTGGCAGATGCTGGAGACGTACAAGGAGACGGTCGAGGCGCTCGAGGTCACGAACGAGTCGGTGCTCACGCACCAGCTGAACGACGTGCTGCGCGCGCTGACCGTGCTGAGCGTCGTGTTCCTGCCGCTGACGCTGATCGCGAGCATCTTCGGGATGAACGTGCGCGTGCCGGGCGAGAATCACATACTGCCGTTCTGGATCATCATCGTCGCGATGGTCGCGATCGGCGCGGGGATGATCGCGTTCTTCCGCCGGCGCAACTGGCTGTGAGCCGTAACGCCGTCCACGCGGTGGAGTAGAAGAAAGCGTGGCCGCCACATCTCTCGAGGCGCTCGAGCGCCTCGCATCGTCGTCCGCCGCCGCAGCGCCGAGCAAGCGGATGCTCGTGATCGTCAACCCGTATGCGACGACCGTCTCCGAGCGGCTGAAGCACCTCGTCGTCTATGCGCTGCGCGGGCGCTACGAGGTCGACTCGGTCGAGACGCAGGCGCGCAACCACGCGACCGAGCTGTGCCGCGAGGCCGCGCAGGAGGGCTACGACGTCGTCTGCGCCTTCGGCGGCGACGGCACCTTCAACGAGGCTGCCAACGGGCTCGCCGGCTCCGACACGCCGCTGACGTGCCTGCCGGGCGGCGCCACGAACGTCTTCTGTCGGATCCTCGGGATTCCCAACGACGTGATCGACGCGACCGAGCATCTGCTCGCGATGGCCGACGAATGGCAGCCGCGACGGATCGACCTCGGCGTCGTCAACGACCGTCGCTTCCTCTTCACGGCCGGGCTCGGGCTCGATGCGAGCGTGACGAAGCGGGTCGACGCCAGTCCGCGCCTGAAGGCGCGGCTCGGGCCGTGGTTCTACGCCGCCGCCGCGGTGAGCGCGTTCAACCGCGAGTACGTCGTGCGCCCGCCGCGGCTGGTGGTCGAGACCGGCGGCGAGACGATCGAGGGCGTCACCGCGATCGTCCAGAACACGACGCCCTACACCTACTTCGCCTCGCGGCCGATCGAGCTGGCCGAAGGCGTCGCCCTGGACGACGGCACGATCGCCGGCGTCGTCCTGCAGCGCGCGACCCCGCTCGACATGCCGACCGTCACCTGGCGCGCGCTCTCCCCCCGCGCCCGCATCCTGCGCCACCGTCGCGTCGAGGGCTTCCACGGCGCGACCGCGGTGCGGATCCGCTCGCTCGACGACCGCCCGCTGCCGCTCCAGGTCGACGGCGACCACCTCGGCGACGTGCCCGAGGCGGAGCTGCGCGCCGATCCGGGCGCCCTGCTCGTCGTCGCCTGAGCGGATCCGTGGAGCTTTGCGTACCGCTGCGGTACGTAGAGTTCCACGGATCGGCTTGGTGGCCGACGGGACGCCTAGAGGCTTGATGTGGGTTCGGTTGGTGTGCAGGAGCTGGCCGGTGACATAAGAACAGGGTCTCCAGCCCGGCAACCTCGTGATTGGAGCACGAGATGTCCGCTTCGCTGGAGACCCTGGTTGTTGCAGCGTACGTGTTTGCTGCGTCGTTCTCGATCCCTCGACCGGGCCCGCCGGGCAGGGTCACTGATCCGGAGTTGGTTGCGCTTGCTGTCGCGCAGGCCGCGACCGGGTTGTGCTCTGATCGCCAGTTCCTCGGGATGATCGGCCGGCTGTTGCCCGGGTGGTTCCCGCGGCTGCCGGATCAGTCGCAATACAACCGGCGGCTGCGACGGTTGACGCCGTGGATCACGACCACGCAGCTGATGGTCTCAGAGCTGATCGCGGAGGGCCACGTCCGGCTCGTTGACGGCACGTTGATCTCCTGCGCGAACTACCCCGGCTGCGCATCCAAGAGCGAGTTCGCGGGACACGCCAGCTACGGCTACTGCCCGTCAAAGAGCGAGTTCGTGTGGGGCATGCGCCTCGTGCTCATCAGCGACCGCAAAGGCGTCCCGGTCGGCTACGACCTCGTCGGACCAAAGACCGGCCAAGAACGCGAGAGCGCGCTCGAGCTCGCCGCCGCACATCCCGGCAGCGTGCTGTTCGCCGACAAGGGCTTCTGGGGCCGCGAATACCAGGCCTCGATGAACCTCATCAACGTCGACATCATCACGCCCGAGCGCCACCGCCTCGGCCAGCGCCCACCGGCCGAGATCGCCAAAGCACGCATCCGACTCGTGATCGAATCGGTCTTCGCCAACCTCAAAGGCCAGATGCGTCTCGGAACCCACCTCGCCAAGACCCTCCCCGGCCTCGTCCAACGCGTCGCCCAACGCCTCCTCGCCCTCACACTCGGCATCCTCCTCAACACCCTCACCGACCGACCCGCACGCGCCCTCGCCACCTACGACGGACGCTAAACCCACATCAAGCCTCTAGGGTTCGCGGCGTGCGCTGGGCCCTCGCTCTCCTCGTAGTCCTGACAGTGGCGCCCGCAGCGCGCGCCAGCGTGGCTGGCTGCCCTGTCTTCCCTGAAGACAACGCCTGGAACCGGCGCGTGGACAGCCTCCCCGTCACGTCTAACTCGGCCACCCTGATCGCGAGCATCGGGCTCAGCTCCCACTTCCACGCCGACTTCGGCTCGGGCACGTGGGACGGCGGGCCGATCGGGATCCCGTTCAAGGTCGTGGCGGACAGCCAGAAGCGCGTGCCCGTCTCGTTCGACTACGCGGACGAGTCGGACAAGGGCCCGTACCCGATCCCGCCGAACGCGCCGATCGAGGGCGGACGCAACGCCGACGGCGACCGTCACGTGCTGATCGTCGACAAGGCCGCCTGCAAGCTCTACGAGCTCTACGACGCCCACCCTCTCGACGCCGGCCGTTCCTGGCACGCCGGCAGCGGAGCCACGTGGGACCTGCGCTCCGACCGGCTGAGGCCCAGCGGATGGACGTCAGCCGACGCCGCCGGCCTCCCCATCTTCCCCGGCCTCGCCCGCTACGACGAGGTCAGGCACGGCGCGATCCACCACGCGCTCCGGTTCACCGCCCCCCGCACGCGCACCAGCTTCATCTGGCCAGCCCGCCACGAGGCGGGCGACAGCTCCTCCCCCTCGCTGCCCCCGATGGGGCTCAGAGTGCGGTTGAAGAAGTCAGTGAGCCTGCGCGGCCTGCCACGTCAGGCGCGCATCATCGCGACGGCGATGAAGCGCTACGGCCTGATCCTCGCCGACAACGGCTCGCCCTGGTACGTCAGCGGCGCCCCCAACCCCGGCTGGGACAACGACCAGCTGCACGCGCTGGACCGCCTCAGCGGCAGCGACTTCGAGGTCGTGACTACGCCCCGGCGCCCGGCGTGACGCGGTAGGCGTCGAAGACGGACTCGATGTTGCGCAGGCGGTTGATCGTCGAGTCGAGCGTCTTCGTGTCGGGGACCTCGATCACGAAGCGGTTCTTGATCATCGGCGGCGTGGAGGTGCAGCGCGCCTCGACGATGTTGACGCCGGCCTCGGAGAAGGTGCGGGAAAGATCCTCGAGCAGGCGGTGCCGATCCCAGCCGTCGATGTGCAGCTCGACCTTGAAGGCGGTCGCGGACTCGCCGTCCCACGAGACCGGCGTGAAGCGGTCGGGGTCCTTGCGCAGGACCTCGACGTTGGGACAGTCTTCGCGGTGGATCGTGATGCCGCGCCCGAGCGAGACGTAGCCGACGATCGAGTCGCCCGGCACCGGGCGGCAGCACTTCGCCAGTCGCAGCATCACGTCGCCGACGCCGTCGACGACGATCCCGAACTGCGTCGACGACGTCGTCGGGCGGCGCTCGCGCTGCGGCGTCGTCTTCAGCAGGTCGTCGGCCGCGGTCGCCGTGCCCTCGGCCGCCTCGCCCTGCTTGAGGCGCTGCATCACCTTGTTGACGACGACCTTCGGCGAGATCTTCGCGGCGCCGAGCGCGATGTAGAACTCGTCGCCCTTGCGGAAGCCCATCTCGCGGATCACGTCGGCGAGCAGCGGCGCGCCGACGATCCGCTGCGCCGGCAGGCCCGCCTTCTTGAGGTGGTCCTGCAGCAGCTCGCGGCCGGAGTGCTCGGTGTCCTTGCGCGACTCGCTCTTGAAGAACTGGCGGATCTTGTTGCGGGCGCGCGTCGTCTTGACGACCGCGAGCCAGTCGCGCGAGGGTCCGCGCTCGCGCTTGGACGTCAGCACCTCGACGATGTCGCCGGACTTCAGCTCGTAGGAGAGCGGAACGATCTTGCCGTTCACGCGCGCGCCGACGCAGCGGTGGCCGACGTCCGTGTGCACCTCGTAGGCGAAGTCCAGCGGCGTCGCGCCGGCCGCCAGCGACTTGACCTCGCCCTTGGGCGTGAAGACGAAGACCTCGTCCTCGAACAGGTCGACCTTCAAGGTGTCCATGAACTCCTTGGGGTCCGACAGCTCCTGCTGCCAGTCCAGCAGGCGCCGCAGCCACTTGAGCTTGCCGTCGCCGTCGGCCGCCGTCGGGTCCTGCTTGTAGATCCAGTGCGCCGCGATCCCGAACTCGGCCATGTCGTGCATCTCGCACGTGCGGATCTGGATCTCCAGCGGGCGCCCCTCCGGCCCGATCACCGTCGTGTGGAGCGACTGGTACATGTTGAACTTGGGCATCGCGACCCAGTCCTTGAAGCGGCCGGGGAGCGGCTTCCAGAGCGAGTGGATGACGCCGACGGCGCCGTAGCAGTCCTTCACCGAGTCGACGATCACGCGCATCGCGGTGAGATCGTAGATCTCGTTGAACTCGCGCCCCTTCTTCGTCATCTTCGAGTAGATCGAGTAGAAGTGCTTGGCGCGGCCGGAGATCTCGGCGCGGATCCCCAGCGTCTCCAGCTCGCTGGCGAGGTAGGAGCCGGCCTCCGTCACGTAGCGCTCGCGCTCGGTGCGCTGCTGATTGACGAGGCCCTTGATCTCGTTGTAGCGGCGCGGGTGCAGCGTCGCGAACGCGAGGTCCTCCAGCTCCCACTTGATCGCGTGGATGCCGAGCCGATGCGCGATCGGCGCGTAGATGTCGAGCGTCTCCTTCGCCTTCTCGATCTGCTTCTGCTTCGGCATCGCGCCGATCGTGCGCATGTTGTGCAGGCGGTCGGCGAGCTTGATCAGGATGACCCGGATGTCCGAGGCCATCGCGACCATCATCTTGCGGTAGTTCTCAGCCTGCGCCTCGTCGCGCGAGGAGAACGTCAGGCCCGTCAGCTTCGTGACGCCGTCGACGAGCGAGGCGACCTCCTCGCCGAACGTCTCGCGCACGTCCTCGATCGAGGCGGAGGTGTCCTCGACGGTGTCGTGCAGCAGCGCGGCGACGAGCGTTTCGGTGTCGAGCCGCATGCCCGCACAGATCTTCGCGACGCCGACCGGGTGGATGATGAACTCCTCGCCCGACTTGCGCCGCTGGTCGGCGTGGTGCTCGCAGGCGTAGACGAAGGCGCGCTCGACCTGGGCGCGGTCGATCGCCAGCTGGCTCTCGGCGGCGTGCTCCTCGACGATCGCGAAGAGGTCGCCGAGCAGGCCGCGCTCGGTCGGCGTCAGGTCGGCGCGCTCGACCGGCGCCGCGACCGCGGGGCGGTCGAGCCGGTCGACCGGCTGGCGCTCGGCCTGGATGGCGGTGGTGTCGTCGATGTCGGTCATGTCGCTGTCGCGAGGAATCGCTTGCCGTCTTCCTGTCTCATCGTCGCATCCCGGAAGATCGCTGAGCGCTGCAGCTCGGTCCGCTCGGCGCCCGCGATCGCCAGGGCCTGCAGCTCCCGGTCGAGGCGAACGAGCCCAAGCTCCTCGAGGACGCCCACGAGCCGGGCGGCGAGCGACGCCGAGCGGCCATGCGGCCCGTCCCCGCGAAGGAGGCGCCCGAGCTCCCCGCCGGCCGCTCCGCCGCGGTCCCGCAGGGCCCGGTAGAGCGACACGAGCGGAGCACGCAGGTCGTGCTCCGACGCATGGATCTGCTCTGCAAAGCGTAGCTCAGCGCTCCCCCACGCCAGGTGGACAAGCGTGCCGGGGTCGCCGGCGCGCATCGCGGCGTCCTCGTCGGGATGGGCCGGCGGATCGAGCACGACGAGGTGGGCGAAGCCGTCGGCGAGCAGGCGCTGGCCCGCCAGCGCCTGGTGGGAGCAGAGCGCGAAGCCGCCGACGCGGGTCGCGAGGCCCTCGCGCCGGCGCGAGACGCTGGCGCAGACGGCGAGGACACGCTC
Organism: uncultured Actinomycetes bacterium; assembly: GCA_963746145.1. Taxonomy (GTDB): domain Bacteria; phylum Actinomycetota; class Thermoleophilia; order Solirubrobacterales; family Solirubrobacteraceae; genus Conexibacter. The sequence goes on along the minus strand of CAVVAC010000003.1, from coordinate 1,794,230 downwards.
GCCGCCGGCGACCAGCTCGGCCAGCAGCGCGACGGCGCCCTCGCCGCGCCGGTCCAGCAGCGTGCGGCGCTCGTTCGGCGGGGGCGCGGCGGCGGGCGCGCGCAGGCGGGCGAGCTCGTCGAGCACGGCGGCGAGCCAGGAGTCCTCGTCGGGCTCGCCGAGCAGCGCGATCGGCGCGGGCTCGCTCGCCGCGGCGTGACGCAGCAGCAGGCGCGGCTCGACGGCGCCGTTCCAGCTGTTGCGCTCCAGCCGCACGATCGCGTCGGCGGGCACGCCGGCCGCGACCGGCAGGCGCCCGTCGCAGCCGAACGCGACGGCGCGGCAGCGCGCGCCGCCGGCCTCGATGGTGAAGCGCGCGTGGCGGCCCTCCTGCCCCATCGCCCGCACGTCGGTCAGCTGCACGCCGGGCACAAGCAGCCGCACCTGCGGGTTGCCCATCCCGCACGGCTCCAGCTGTGCCAGCTCGTCGGCCAGCGCGAGCCCCAGCATGCCGCCGCCGACGACCGCGTCGACGCGCTCGCGCGGGGTGAGGTCCTCGGGCGCGAGCACCTGCGCGGCGTGCGCCTCGAACGCCGCCCGCAGCGCCTCGACCCGCTCGCCCGCGATCGTCAGCCCGGCAGCGGCTCGGTGGCCGCCGTAGCGCTCGAGCAGCGGCGCGGCGGCGTGCAGCGCGCCGAGCAGGTCGAACGCGGGGATCGAGCGGCCCGAGCCGGTGCCGGTGGCGCCGCCCTCATCCAGGGCGATCAGGATCGCGGGCCGGTTGGTGCGCTCGGCGATGCGCGAGGCGACGATGCCGATCACGCCCGCATGCCAGCCCTCGCCCTCGAGCACGTACGCGGGCCGTGGGCCGAGCTCGCGCACCTGCGCCTCGGCCTCGAACAGGATCCGCTGCTCGGTGAAGCGACGCTCGGCGTTGGCGGCGTCCAGCTCCTGCGCGACGGCGGCGGCGCGGGTCTCGTCGTCGGTCAGCAGCAGCTCCAGCCCGGCGTCGGCGCGACGCAGGCGCCCGGCGGCGTTGATGCGCGGCGCCAGCCGGAAGCCGACCGCGCTCGCGTCCAGCTCGCCCGGATCGACGCGCGCGATGCGCATCAGCGCGCGCAGCCCCGGCTTCGCGGTGTGCGCGAGCGCGCGCAGCCCCTCGCGCGCGAGCCGGCGGTTCTCGCCGCGCAGCGGCACGAGGTCGGCGATCGTCGCGAGCGCGACGAGGTCGAGGTCCTGCTCGACGGCGGTCGCGTCGGCGCCGGCGGCGGTCGCCAGCGCCTGCGCGAGCTTGTAGGCGACGCCCGCGGCGCAGAGGTCGGGGCAGGGGTAGCCGCCGAGCCCGGGATGCACGAGCGGCGCGTCCGGCAGCGTCCCGTCGGCGCGCGGCTGGTGGTGGTCGGTGACCACGACGTCAAGGCCGGCGGCGCGCGCCGCGGCCACCTCCTCGACCGCGGTGATCGCGCAGTCGACCGTCACGAGCAGGCGCGTCCCGCGCGCCGCGAGCCGCTGCACCGTCGCCGCGGCGAGCCCGTAGCCGTCCTCGCTGCGGCTCGGCAGGTAGTGGTCGACGTCGGCGCCCAGGCGCCCCAGCGCGCGCACGAGGATCGCCGTCGAGCAGACGCCGTCGACGTCGTAGTCGCCGTGCACCGTGATGCGCGTGCCCGCGCGCACATGGCTCAGCAGCAGCGCGAGCGCCGCCTCCAGGTCTGGGCCCAGCAGGCGGGGATCGTGCGCCTCGTCCGCGGCCAGGAAGGCACGCGCAGCCGCCGGGTCGGCAAGGCCGCGGCGCACGAGCACCTGCGCGAACGTGCGGCTGACGCCGAGCGCGGCGCGCAGCGCCTCGACCGCGAGCTGATCGCACGGCGCGAGCTGGATCCGGCGCGGCGAATCCGGCTCCACCGCCGGGGCCTGGCCCTGCGGGATCGCGAGCGCCGTCACACAGCCAGGCTACGAGGCGAGAACGACGGAACCGCAGTGGCGATCACTGTCCATCTCTGCATCGCATGGGTGCAGAGATGGACAGTGATCTTCACGTCAGGCGAGCTCGGCGTAGATGCGCTCGCGGCGGAGGCCCTCGAAGTAGACGAGCGCGATGCCGATCACCGCGCCGGGGGCGCCCTCGAGCGCGGTCAGCAGATGCGTGTCGTGCTGGCCCGGGATTCCGATCCCGTTGACGATCAGCCCGACGATCACGGCGCCGAAGAGGGCGCCGAGGAAGGCCCCGACGATGCCGCCCCAGAAGCGGTCCGGCAGGAATATCGTGAAGTGCCAGATCGCGAGGCCCATCATGACCCAGGCGAGCATGCCCATCAGTGGTTCTCCTCGCGACGGGACGCCGCCGACGGCGAGGTCCGGGGGCCGCCAGGCAAGGACGCAGGGAGGGTGCGATGGCAGCGCCATCGCCCCGAGCGAGGACGCTGCATGGCGGTCATCCGGAGCCGCCGTCGGGGGTGGGACGTCGCGAGGAGGGCCACCTCAGCGGCTCCTTCCGTGACGGCGCTTGCGGTTGCGGGACGCCTTGGGCGTGTCACGGACCATCCCGTCGTTCTCCGCCTCGTCGGGCGCGCGGCCGAACGGATCGGCCTCGGGCTGCTTCGTCGGCTTCGGAGCCGCCGGCGCCGTTGCGGTGCGCGCGGGGCGGGTCGTCGAACGCGCAGCCGACGACTCCTCGACGCCGAGGCCCCGCTTGAGCTCCTCGAACTCGTCCTCGGAGATCTCGTCCGGGTTCTGCGGCGCGGTCAGGCGACGGCGTGGGCGCCGGCTGCGCTGCTCGGGCTCGACGTCGACAGCCTCGCCGGCGACCGTCGCGACCGCATAGGCCGGCACGACGCCGCCGTTCTCGGCCTCGATCCGCTCACGGCGCGCCTCGTAGACCGGCTCGCGCTCCTTCCAGTGCGTCAGCACCGGGGTCGCGATGAAGATCGACGAGTAGGCGCCCGAGATCACGCCGACCAGCAGCGCGAAGGCGAAATCGCGCAGCGTGTCACCGCCGAACAGCAGCAGCGCGAGCAGCGGCAGCGCCGTCGAGAAGGACGTCGCCAGCGAGCGCGTCAGCACCTCGGACATCGAGCGGTTCGCGATCTGCGAGTAGGCGGCTCGTGGCATCCGCGGCATGTTCTCGCGGATGCGGTCGAACACGATGATGGTGTCGTAGAGCGAGTACCCGAGGATCGTGAGCAGCGCGGCCACAGTCGCTGACGTCACCTCCCGGCCCGTCAACGAGTAGATGCCGCCCGTGATGAGGATGTCGTGCATCAGCGCGATCAGCACGGGCACCGCGAACTTCCACTGGAAGCGCAGCGCGATGTACGCCGAGATCACGATCAGCGACGCGATGATCGCGATCAGCGCGTTCTTCGCGACCGTCTGCCCGAACGTCGGGCCGACGGACGTGCTGGAGAAGTTGCTGGTGCCGCCGAAGTCCTTGTTGAGCTGCGTGCGCAGCGTCTGCACCTTGTCGAGCTGGAGCTGGTCGGTCGAGATCTGCACGACGTTCGCGCCCAGCGCCTTGTTCGAGACGCGCTGGATCTTCGCGTCGTTGACGCCGACGGTGGCGAGCGCCGAGCTCACCTTCGCCTCGTCGACGGGCTGCGTCAGCGCCGTCGTGATGCGCGTGCCGGAGGTGAAGTCGATGCCGAAGTTCAGGCCCTTGCCGCCGATCGCGAGCGCGCCGATCAGCAGGATCACGCCGGACATCGAGAAGAACCACTTCGAGGCGCCCATGAAGTCGAAGCGCCAGCGTGCGCCGGCGACGTGGGCGCCGAGCGCGGCCGGGCGCGCGAGCGTGCGCGAGCGCCCCATCGTCGCGAGGATCGCCTGCGTCGCCATCACCGCCGTGAAGAGCGAGACGAGCGTGCCGACGCCGGTCGTGAACGCGAAGCCCTTCACGCCCGCGGTCGCGAGCATGAAGAGGATGAACGCCGTCATCACCGTCACGACGTTCGCGTCGATGATCGCCGTGAGGCCCTTCTTGTAGCCCGCGCTGATCGCCGCGGGCACGGATCGACCGGCTCGCAGCTCCTCTTTCACGCGCTCGAAGATGACGATGTTCGCGTCGGCCGCGACGCCGATCGTGAGGATCAGGCCGGCGATGCCCGGCAGCGTGAGCGTGATCGGGACGAGCTTGATGAGCGCGAACAGGTAGACCGCGTAGATGCCGAGGGCGCCGGTCGCGACCACGCCGAGCGCGCGGTAGAAGGCGATCAGGAAGAGTGCGACGATGAGCAGGCCGGCGGCGCCCGCGATCAGGCCCTCGTGCAGCGCCTGCTTGCCGAGCGTCGCGGAGACCTGCGACTGCGAGATCGGCTTGAGGCCGATCGGCAGCGCGCCGAGCTTCAGCAGGTTCGCGAGGTCCTGCGCGCTCTGGATCGTGAAGCCGCCCTCGATCACCGCGCCGTTCTCTCCGTCGATGCCGTCGGGCAGCCGGACCGGGTCGATCGAGGCGACGGAGATCAGCTTGCCGTCGAGCGCGACCGCGAAGTGCTGCTGCACGGCGGCCGGGTCGACGCCGGGGAGCGTCAGGTCACGCCCGCGGTGCGCGATCCGCCGCGTGATCGTCTGGAAGGCATTCTTGCCGAAGTCCGTGAACGTGAACTGGACGTCGGGCTGCTGGAGTTCGTTGAAGGCCTGCGACGGATCGCGCAGGTCCTTCCCGGACAGCGCCACGTTGTCGCGCAGCACGTAGAAGCGCGCCTCGGGTGCGCTGATCGCGACCTGCGTCGTGCTGTTCGTGCCGGGCGTTGCCTCCAGCACGACGTAACCCTGCGGCACGGTCAGCAGCAGGCTCTTCGGCGGCAGCGCCTTCTTGTCGATCGCCGTCAGGATGTCCTTCTGGGAGCGCTCCGGACCGGCCAGCCACTTGTGCTGGGACCCGAACAGGTAGTACGCCAAGCCGAGCCGCGAGCCCGTCTTGTCGTTCGCGATCGCGGGCAGCTTGGAGGCCAGCTTGACGGCGTCGTAGAGCGGCTGGCCCTGGGCCGGATTGCCCGCGCTCTGACTCAGCGCCTGAGCCTGCGGATCCTGCGCGCTCAGCTGCGGGGCGACCGGCTTGCCATGACTGTCGAGGACGTTCGCCTCCCAGTCGTAGAAGTACAGCTGGGCGGGCGTGCCGACCTGCTGCTTGGCGCGCTCGATGTTCGTCACGTCCGGCAGGCCGACCGAGATCTGGTTGTCGCCGGAGCGCTGGATCTCCGGCTCGCCGACGCCGAGCTGGTCGACGCGCTCGCGGATGATGTCGACCGCGCGGTCGAGCGCTTCGGGCGTGACCTTCGGCACCTGCGGCGAGGGCTCGCCCTGGTAGACGAGCTCGACGCCGCCCTTGAGGTCGAGCCCGAGGCGCGTCGTCTTGAACGCGATCGCGACCGCCGAGGCGGCGAGCAGCCCGAGGACGAGGAGCAGGATGAAGCCGTTGCGGCGGCGGTCGGTCATGGCTGCGCGATCCTACTTGGCCGGAGCCGGTGTCAGGACGAGCAGCAGTCCGCCGTCGTCGTCGTAGGCCGGGAACAGGTCGGCGACGGCGGGCGCCGGCAGGTCGCCCTCGGCGTTGACCGTGACGGGGCGGTTTAGCGCGCGCACGCCCCACTCGAGCACGGTCCCGACCGGATCCTCGGCCTCCGCGCCGAAGTCGAGGCCGAGCACCTCGCGCACCGAGCGGCCGATCACGCGCTCGTCGTCGAGGCCGGTCAGCTCGAACGAGCCGCGGCCGCAGCCGATCACGCGGCCCTCGTTGTCGCAGACGAAGAAGGCGGCGTTCGGCGCCGGGTAGTAGTCGTCGAGCAGCTCGAAGAGGAAGCCGAAGCCGCACTTCTCACAGCCTCTCGGCACGCGCCGGAAGCCGGCGGTGCGATCGGTCGCGGTCGAGCGCGCACCGCAATTCGGACAGATGAAGAGATGCGACATGCGAAAGAGAAGGATACGAGTCGCCCACCCCCTGCGGGCGACCATCGATCGTGCGCACGCTACGCGAGATCGCTCAGCCGTGGGTAAAGATCTTGCCGCCCCTGCGCGGAGGCCCGCGCGGCGGCGATCTTCGGCCTTCAGGGGCGATGGGCGCGCCGTGGTCAGAACAGCGGGTCGCTCGCGCGCCGGGCGTGCGCAGGCGGCTCGAGCCCGAGATGCGCCCAGGCGCGCACGGTCGCCACGCGCCCGCGCGGCGTGCGCTCGAGCAGACCGCGCTGAAGCAGGTAGGGCTCGTAGACGTCCTCGACCGTGTCCTGCTCCTCGCCGACCGCGACCGCGAGCGTCGAGAGGCCGACGGGGCCGCCGCCGAACAGCTCGCAGAGCGCGCGCAGCAGCTCGCGGTCGAGTCGGTCCAGGCCCTCGTGGTCGACTTGCAGCTGGTCGAGCGCGTGCGCCGCGAGCTGCTCGCTGACGATGCCGTCGCCGCGCACCTCGGCGTAGTCGCGCACGCGCTTGAGCAGGCGGTTGGCGACGCGCGGGGTTCCCCGCGAGCGGGCGGCGATCGCGCGCGCGCCGGCCTCCTCCACCTCGACGCCGAGCAGCGCGGCCGAGCGGCGCACGATGCGGCCGAGGTCGTCGGCGTCGTAGTGCTCGAGCCGGTGCTGGATGCCGAAGCGGTCGCGCAGCGGCGTGCTCAGCAGGCCGGCGCGGGTCGTCGCGCCGATCAGCGTGAAGGACGGCAGGTCGAGCGTCACGATGCGCGCGCCGGCGCCCTGGCCGACCGTGATCGGCAGCTGCCCGTCCTCCATCGCCGGGTAGAAGGTCTCCTCCAGCGCGCGCGGCAGGCGGTGGATCTCGTCGACGAAGAAGACGGCACGCGGCTCCAGCGCGGTCAGGAACGCCGCCACGTCGCCCTTGCGCTCCAGCGCCGGGCCTGCCGTCTGCACGAACGGGACGCCCAGCTCGGCCGCGACGATCTGCGCGAGCGAGGTCTTGCCGAGGCCGGGCGGGCCGGCCAGCAGCACGTGGTCGAGCGCGTCGCCGCGCGCGGCGGCGGCGGCGATCGAGACGGCGAGCTGCTCGCGCACCGCCTCCTGGCCGACGAACTCGTCGAGCCGGCGCGGGCGCAGCGAGCGGTCGAGCTCGTCCTCCGGCAGCACAGCGGGCGTCTGGATTCGCGGGGTGCTCATTTATCGGCGTGCCGTCCGCAGCGCGTGCGCGATCAGCTGCTCCGGCGTCTCGCCGGGCGCGCCGTCGAGCAGCTCGTCGGCCTCCTGGAGGCTGTAGCCGAGCCCGAGCAGGCCGTCGCGCGCGAGCATGCGCGGGTCGTCGCTGGCGCGCACGACGATCGCGTCCTCGGGCAGCGTCACGCCGGCCTTCTCGCGCAGCTCGACGATGATCCGCTCTGCCGTGCGCTTGCCGATCCCGGGGACCGCCTGGAAGCGCGCCGTGTCGCCGCCCGCCAGCGCGCCGAGCAGCTCGCGCGGCGTGCCGCCGGAGAGCACGGCGAGCGCGACCTTCGGGCCGACCGACTGGACGCCGAGCAGCATCAGGAAGAGGTCACGCTCCTCCTCCGTCGCGAAGCCGTAGAGCTGAAGCGCGTCGTCGCGCACGATCAGGTGGCTGTGCAGCGTGACCGGCTTGCCGATCGCCGGTACGTGCTTGAGTGTCTCGCCCGAGACGGCCAGGCGGTAGCCGACGCCGGCGACGTCGACGACGACCTCGCCCTGCGCCGGCCGGCGGCCGGCGACCTCGCCACGCACGAGCGCGATCACGTCGCCACCAGCGCGGCCGCCAGCGGCGCGCGGTTGAGGTGGCAGATCGCGACCGCGAGCGCATCGGCGGCGTGGTCCGGCCGCGGCAGCTCGGCGAGGCCGAGCAGCCGTTGGACCATCTCCTGCACCTGCAGCTTCTCGGCGCGGCCGCTGCCGCAGACGGCGCCCTTGACCTGCTGCGGCGTGTAGGAGCCGCATGGCAGCCCGCGCTGGCCGGCGGCGAGCAGCACGACCCCGCGCGCCTGGCCGACGGCGAGCGCGGAGCGCGCATTGGCGCCGAAGTAGAGGTCCTCGACCGCGAGCGCGACGGGCGCGTGCTCGTCGATCAGCTCGACCACGCGCGCGTGGATCGCGTCGAGGCGGCGCTCCAGCGGCAGGCCCGGCGCCGTCGCGATCACGCCGCCGTCGAGCGCGACGAGCCGACCCGGGCGGGCGGGATCGGGCGCGACGACGCCGTAGCCCGTGCTGGCGGTGCCGGGATCGATCCCGAGGACGGTCATGCGACGTGATTCTGCGTGCGCGACCGGACGCCTCCCACGGCGTCGCACGCGCGCGGCAGGGCGCCGCCGGACGCGCGCACCGCGAGCACCTGCCAGCGTCCGGCATGTGCTCGCTCCTGCACCTGCGGGGCGCCCCCCAGCGCGATCGGCGCGGGCGTCCCGAGCGTCGCGCTGTGGGGGCCGCGCAGCTCGATCCCGGGGTGGCTCATCGTGCGCGCGACGCGGTCCAGCGGGAGGCGCAGCTCCCACGCGAGCGCGGTCTGCGTGCTGCGGTTGACCGCGACCCAGCCGCCGAGCGCGCAGCCGCGCAGCGGAGCCGCTCCGCCGACGGCGTCGATCGCGGCGCGCAGCTCGGACTGCGCGTGCGCGACGTCGACCCCCGCGCGCACCTGGTCGTCGAGCGTGAGCGCGCGCGGCAGCGCGAGCGCGGCGCACGCAAGCAGCAGCACGAGTGCGAACGCGCCGCGGCCCGCGCGCGGCAGGCGCGCGATCAGGCTTGCCGCGCCGACGCCCGCCAGCACGCAGCCCAGCGCGGCGGCGGGCAGCATGTAGCGCGCCACGCCGGCGTAGCCGGCCGCGGTCATCGCGACAACGAGCGCGAGCCACGCCAGCGCGCCGAGCGCCAACGCCCGCACGACGCGGTCGCGCGGGCGCAGCAGCAGCGCCGCGAGCGCGAGCGCCCACGTCAGCGCGACCGGCAGCGCGAGGCCGCGGCGCAGCGCCGTCCAGGCCGGATGCGCGAGGGCGTGGCCCTGCGTCGCCGTCGCGCTGGCCGCCAGCGGGTCGCCCGCGAAGCCGGGCAGGCCGAGCCACAGCAGCGGCACGAGCGCGAGCCCGGCGAGCAGCAGCATGCGCTCGCGTGCACCCGCGCCGCCCATCCGCCAGCGCCATGCCGCGAACAAGACGAGGAACGGCAGCACCTCGGGGCGGATCAGCGCCGCCGCGACGCCGAGCGCGAAGGCGCCGCGCCAGCGCCCCGCGAGCGCGCGCTCGATCGCCCACAGGATCGACGCGAGCAGCAGCGGCTCGGAGGCGCCGCGCCAGGCGAGCGAGACGAAGTCGTCCAGCAGCAGCAGCGCGAGCGCCGCCACGAGCCCGGCGGTGCGCCCCGCCAGCCGCGCGCCGAGCCGGTAGGCGCCGGCGAGCGCGAGCAGCCCTCCGGCGCGCACGAGCAGCAGCCACAGCGAGGGCGCGGCGCCGCCCGCGAGCGCGAGCGGCATGTCCAGCAGCACCGGCAGCGGCTTCCACGAGGGCCCGCCGGCAAGCCCGAACGCGTCCGCGCCGACCAGCTCCCGCCCCCACGTCAGCCACGCGAACGGGTCGAAGCTCGGGCTCGAGGGCGCCAGCAGCGAGAGCGCCGCGAGCGCGAGGCAGGCGAGGAGCAGCGCCCCTCGCTCAGCCCGCGAGGCGTTCGAGCACGGAGGCGTCGACGTCGAAGTTCGCGTGCACCGCGCCGACGTCGTCGTTCTCGTCGAGCGCGTCGATCAGGCGCAGCAGCTTGCCGGCCTGCGCCTCGTCGACCTCGACGCGCGTCTTCGGGCGCTGCGTCACCTCGGCGTTCTCGATCTCGATCCCCGCCGCTTCCAGCGCGGCGCGCACGGCCGCGAGCTCGGAGGGCGCGGTCAGCACCTCGAAGACGTCCTCGTCCTGCTCGATGTCTTCCGCCCCGGCGTCGATCGCGACGATCAGGTCGTCCTCGCTCCAGCGCTCGGCGTCGACGACGATCACGCCCTGCTTGTCGAACAGGTAGGCGACCGAGCCCGGTTCCCCGAGGTTGCCGCCGTGCTTGGAGAGCAGATGGCGCACGTCCGCGCCGGTGCGGTTGCGGTTGTCGGTGAGCGCCTCGATCAGCAGCGCGACGCCGCCGGGGCCGTAGCCCTCGTAGAGGACCTCCTCGATCGCGTCGGCATCGGAGCCGGCGCCGGTGCCCTTCGCGATCGCGCGCTCGATGTTGTCCTTCGGCATCGAGGCGTCCTTCGCCTTCTGCACCGCATTCCCGAGCGCCGCGTTCATGTCGGGGTCGCCCCCGCCCTCACGCGCGGCGACGGTGATCGCGCGCGCGAGCTTCGTGAACTGCGCGCCGCGGCGGGCGTCGACGATCGCCTTCTTGTGCTTGATGCCCGCCCATTTCGAATGTCCGGCCATGACGTGATTGTATGTGCGCCCATCCACAACGGGGGTCCACCCATGCGTCGCACGTTCTCCGTCCTGCTGCTCCTCGCGCTCTGCGCCACGCTCGTCGCCTGCGGCGGCGGTTCGAAGGCCTCCGAAGCGGGCGGCGACAACTCGGTCGGCACGACCGACAGCTCCAAGGCACAGCCGATCAACACCGGCAAGGTCGCGACGATCGTGATGCAGAACATCAGCTTCGTCGCGCCGCTGACGATCGTGAAGCTCGGCACCAAGATCACGTGGGTCAACAAGGACTCCGTCCAGCACGACGTGAAGTCGACCGACGGCGAGAAGATCGACTCGCCGCTGTTCGGCAAGGACCACACGTTCACATTCACGCCGACGAAGGTCGGGGCGATCGACTACGTCTGCAGCGTGCACCCCGGCATGAAGGGCCGCATACAGATCGAAAAGTAGGCGCTGCGCGGCTCGCTCAGGCGAGCGCCCGAGGATGGCTGCGGTACCACTCCAGCGTGTGCCGCAGCCCCTCCTCCAGCCCGACGCGCGGCGTCCAGCCGGTCAACGCCCGCAACTTGCCCGCGTCGACGTACTGGCGGTCGATCTCGCCCGCGGGCGTGCCGGCGCCGCGGATGTCGGGCTCGACGTCGCTCCCCGCCAGGCGGCAGATCGTCGCGACGACGTCGCGCACGGCGTGGGGCGCACCGCCGCCGGCGTTGAACGCCTCGCCGCGAGCGGCGTCGCCGTCCAGCGCGTCGGCCAGCAGCAGGTACGCCGCGACCGCGTCCTCGACGTAGAGGAAGTCGCGCTCGGGCGAGCCGTCGGAGCGGATCACCGGCGCACGCCCCGCCAGCACCGCCGCGATCGCCTCGGGGATCAGCCGCGAGCGGTTGAGGTCCCCGCCGCCGTAGAGGTTCGCGAAGCGCGTGACCGCCACCGGCAGCCCGAACGTGTGCCAGTAGGAGCGCGCGATCATGTCCGTCGCGGCCTTGCTGACGTCGTAGGGATAGCGCGGATCCAGCGGCTGGTCCTCGCGGTAGGGCAGCGTCGCGCTCGCGCCGTAGGCCTTGTCGGAGGCCGCCACGAGGACGCGCGGCGCGCCGTGCAACCGGCAGGCCTCCAACAGCGTCCAGGTGCCGCGAACGTTGGACTCGAACGTCGACAGCGGCGAGCGGTTCGCCGTGCCGACGATCGTCTGCGCGGCCAGGTGGAAGACCGTGTCGACCTCGTACTCCCCGAGCGCACGGCCGATCAGCCCCGGCTCGACGAGGTCGCCGTGCACGACGTCGAGCTGGGCGGCGAGGCCGTCGAGCAGCAGCGCCGAACGCGGCGCGCGGTCGCGCTGGAGCGCGACGACGCGGTCCCCGCGCGCCAGCAGCGCGCGCACGAGCCAGGAGCCGAGCAGCCCGTAGGCGCCCGTCACGAGCACCGAGCGGCTCACGCCGGCACGCGCAGCTTCCACGGCGCGCGGTTCTGCGTCCACAGGTCGTTCAGCAGCACCGCGTCCTTGTACGTGTCCATGCAGTCCCAGAAGCCCGCGTGGCGGAAGGCGTGCAGTTGCCCGGCCGCGGCGAGCCGCTCGAGCGGCGCGCGCTCCAGCACGCTGTCGGGCTGGAGGTAGGCCACGACGCCGGGCTCGAAGCAGAAGAACCCGCCGTTGACCCAGTGCTCGCTGCGCGGCTTCTCGCGGAAGCCGCGCACGCGGGGGTGGGCGGGGTCCGTCTCATCGAGCTCGGCGACGCCGAACTGCAGCTGCGGCTGCACGACGGTCATCGTCGCGATCCCGCCGTGCGCGCGGTGCGCCGCCAGCAGCGCGGGCAGGTCGACGTCGGCGACGCCGTCGGCGTACGTCGCGCAGAAGGGCTCGCCGCCGAGCGCCCATGCGGCCTGCAGCACGCGGCCGCCGGTGGGGGTGTCGACGCCGGTCTCCAGGCACCGCACCGCGACGCCCTCGGGCCAGCGCTGCTGCGCGACGAAGCGCTCGATCAGCTCGCCCTTGTAGCCGGTGCACAGCACGAAGTTGCGGAAGCCGTGCGCGACGTAGATCCCGATCACGTGCCACAGGATCGGCCGCCCGCCGATCTCCACGAGCGGCTTGGGGATCGACTGCGTGCGCTCCTGCAGCCGCGTCCCGCGCCCGCCGCAGAGGATCACGACGCTCTGCTCGGCGGGGCTCATGCGCGGGCCATGTTACGTAGGATCCGCCGTTCGATGCCGCACGTCGCTCCCGACATCTTCAAGGCGTACGACATTCGCGGCATCGCGGGCCGCGACATCGACGGCGACGTCGCGCAGGCGATCGGGCGTCGCGTTCGCGCACGTGCTCGCGGGACTTGCCGGCAAGCCCGTCGAGCAGCTGCGCGTCGGGCTCGGCCGCGACATGCGCCTGAGCGCGCCGGAGCTGGCGGGGCGATACCGCGACGGCCTCGTGAGCGCCGGCGTGGACGTGCTCGACGCCGGCCGGTCGGCACCGAGATGCTCTACTGGCTCGTCGGCGAGCAGGCGCTCGACGGCGGCCTGATGTGCACCGCCTCGCACAACCCGAAGGCGTACACGGGCGCGAAGCTCGTGCGCGAGGGCGCGCTCGCGCTCTCGGGCGACGAAGGCATCCAGGACATCCGCCGGCTGATCGAGGCGGGCCTGCCCGCGCCGGCTGCGCAGCCCGGCAGCGTCGAGCAGGTCGAGCTCTACGCGCGCTTTCAGGCGGTCGCGCTCGCGCGCGTCGACGCCGCCGCGATCCAACCGCTGCGCGTCGTCGCCGACGGCGGCAACGGCATGGCCGGGCCGATGGTCGGCCCGCTGCTGGAGCAGCTCGGCCTCGACCTCGTGACCGCCTACTGGGAGCCCGACGGCACCTTCCCGGACCACGAGCCGAACCCGCTGCTGCCGGAGAACCGCGAATTCATCATGCGCCAGGTCGTCGAGCAGGGCGCCGACCTCGGGATCGCCTGGGACGGCGACGCCGACCGCTGCTTCTTCATCGACGACGCGGGCGCGTTCGTCGACGGCGACTTCCTCACCGCGCTGTTGGCCGAGGCCGTGCTGAAGAAGCAGCCCGGCTCGACGATCCTCTACGACGTGCGCGCCAGCCGCGCGGTCGCCGACGTCGTGCAGCGCGCCGGCGGCACCGCGCTCATGAACCGCGTCGGCCACGCCTTCTTCAAGTCGCGCATGCGCGAGACCGGCGCCGTCTTCGGCGGCGAGGTCTCCGGCCACTACTACTTCAGCGAGTTCTACAACGCCGACTCGGGCACGCTGCCAGCGCTCTACCTGCTGGAGCTGCTCTCGCGCGAGGGCCGGAAGCTCAGCGAGCTGCTCGCCGCGATGCGCTCGCGCTACTTCATCAGCGGCGAGATCAACAGCGAGGTCGCCGACCAGCAGGGCAAGCTCGCCGAGCTGCAGGAGCGCTACTCCGACGCGCGCATCACGCACCTCGACGGCATCTCGATCGACTACGACGACTGGCACTTCAACGTGCGCCCGTCGAACACCGAGCCGCTGCTGCGCCTGTGCCTGGAGTCGCTCGTCTCGCACGAGGACATGGAGCGGCGGCGAGACGAAGTGCTGGCGCTGATCCGCGCGTGAGCGCGGCGCCCGCAGCCGCGCAGGCGCTCGCCGAGGCGGCTGCCGCCGGCATCCACTGCCTGCCGATCCCGACGCCGTTCGCGGTCGGACGGGTCAACTGCTACCTGATCGAGGACGACCCGCTCACGCTCGTCGACTGCGGGCCCAACTCGGGCAAGGCGCTCGACGAGCTGGAGCAGCAGCTCGCCGCGCACGGGCACGCCATCGAGGAGCTCGAGCTGATCGTCATCACGCATCAGCACATCGACCACATCGGGCTCGTGGAAGTGCTCGCGCGCCGCTCCGGCGCGCAGGTCGCGGCGCTCGACCGGCTCGCGCCCTACCTCGGCGACTACCGCCGCGCGACCGAACTGGACGACGCCTTCGCGGTCGAGCTGATGCTGCGCCACGGCGTGCCGGCCGACGTCGCCGCCGCGCTGCGCGCGGTCTCGGGCGCGTTCCGCGGCTGGGGCAGCGGCACCGAGGTCACGCGCCCGCTCGCCGACGGCTCCACGCTCGCGCTGCGCGACCGCACGCTGCACGTCATGCACCGCCCCGGCCACAGCCCCTCCGACACGGTCTTCTGGGACGCCGAGCGCGAGCTGCTGCTCGGCGGCGACCACCTGATCGGGCACATCTCCTCCAACCCGCTCGTCGCGCGGCCGCTCGGCCCCGACGAGGAAGCGGACGAGCGCCCGCACGCGCTGCGCACCTACATCGCCTCGCTGGAGGCGACGCGCGAGCTGCCGGCGCGGATCGTGCTGGCCGGCCACGGCGAGCCGGTGACCGGCCACGCGGCGCTGATCGGCGAGCGCTTCGCGCTGACAGAGCGGCGCGCGCGCAAGATCCTGCGGCTGCTCGGCGACGCGCCCGCGACCGCGCACGAGCTGGCTCACCGGATGTGGGGCAACGTCGCCGTCACGCAGGCGTTCCTGACGCTCTCGGAGGTGCTCGGCCACCTCGATCTGCTGTGCGTCGAGGGCACCGTCGTGGAGCGCGAGGACGACGGCGTGGCGCGCTTCGCAGCCGTCTCCGCGTAAGCGGCGCGCGCCGCCGTCGCAGCGGAGTACGGTGCGCAGCGTGATCGCGGAATCCCCCGACGCGACGCTGGTCGCGGCCCTCTGCGCCTGGTGCGAGACGCCGCTGCCCGATGCGCTCGCGCGCATGCCGGGGCGTGCCCGCTGCGACGCGTGCGGCGCGACGACGGCGACCGCCTGGCCTAGTGACGCGGAACTCGCACGACTGGCGCGCGACAGCGCGACGAGCGAGCACGAGCGGCGCCTCTGCTCGCTCGGCGAGGCCGCCCGCCGGCACGCGCGCCGGCGCCTGGCGGTGCGGATCGCACGCGTCGCCCCGCCCGGGCCGGTGCTCGACGTCGGCAGCGGCGACGGGCTGCTGCTCGACGCGCTGCGCGCGACCGGACGCCTCGTCACGGGCATCGCCCGGCCGGCCCCGCGCGGCGACATGCGCGACGTCGAGATCACGGAGCTGGGCGGGCGCTACGCCGCAATCGTCTTCTGGCAGTCGCTGGGGCGCCTGCGCACGCCCGGCGCCGCGCTCGAACATGCCGTCGCGCTGCTGAAGCCGGGCGGCATGCTCGCGATCGCGCAGCCGAGCGTGGCGCACCGGCAGGCGCGCGCGCTCGGCGAGCGCTGGCGCACGCGCGAGCTGCCGCGCCAGCGCGTCGACATCCCGCCCCAGACGCTGCTCGACCGCCTGCACGCGCTGGACCTGCGGATCGAGCGCATCGACCACCTGCTCGACGCCGACCGCCTGCTCGCGGGCCAAGCCGCCGGCGGCTGGCTGGGCGCGCTGCTCGGCGGCGTCGTCTCGATCGAGGCCCGCCGCTAGCCGAGGCGGGCCGAGCGCCGCTCGGTCGCCGCCGTCACGACCCGCAGGATCTCGTCGGCGTCGTCGACGAGCCGGAAGAGGTCGAGGTCGTCGGGCGAGATCTTGCCGTCGCGCAGGACGTGGTCGCGCAGCCAGTCGACGAGCGGCTCCCAGTAGTCGCGCCCGACGAGCACGAGCGGGAAGCCACGGATCTTGCGCGTCTGGATCAGCGTCAGCACTTCGAACAGCTCGTCGAGCGTGCCGAAGCCGCCCGGGAAGACGACGAACGCCGATGCGTAGCGCACGAACATGACCTTGCGCGTGAAGAAGTAGTGGAAGTGCAGCGGCCGGTCGATCCAGGGGTTCTCCGGCTCGTCGAACGGCAGGTCGATCGCGAGCCCGATCGAGAGCGCGTCGACCTCGCGCGCGCCGCGGTTGGCGGCCGCCATGATCCCACTGCCGCCGCCCGTGATGATCGCGTAGCCGGCCTCCCCGAGCCGGTGCGCGACCTCGAGCGCGTGGCGGTACTGGGGATCGCCGGGCAGCGTGCGCGCGGAGCCGAAGATCGTCACCGCATGCTCGACGTCGGCCAGCGCGGCGAAGCCGGTCTCCAGCTCGTGGCGCATGCGCTGCAGGCGCATCGGATCCGTCATCGCGTCGACGGGCGCGTCCAGCAGCTCCTCGTCGGGCGTGAGCGGACGCTGTGCGTCGTCGTCGCGGCGGTCCTGTGCGTCGGTCACAGGACCAGTATGGCTAGCCGGCCAGCTCGTCGTAGGCGGGCCGGCGGATCTGCTCGCGGCGGTGATCGGCGCCCATCAGCACGAACGGGTCGCCGCACATCTCCATCAGGCGGGAGAAGTTGCGCGGCGTGATGTGCTGCGCGAGGCGCCCCGGGTCGACGAGCGGACCCTCGTCCTGCTCGGCCGTCAGGTCGCACGTGAAGACGATCGAGCGCTCGTTCTCGTAGCGGCCGTTGACGATGTTGTAGAGCTGCTCCAGCACCCAGTCGGTCGGGCGCGCGACCGCGAGGTCCTCGACGTGCAGCAGCTCGACGCTCGTGAGACGGTCGATCAGGTCGAGCGTGCTGCCCGAGTCGTCCTCGCCGTAGGTGCGGCGGATCTCGTCGAGCAGGCGCGGGCCGGTGTAGATCGCGACCGAGCGCCCGGCCGCGAGCGCGTGCTGGGAGATCAGGTAGGCGAGGTGGCTCTTGCCCGTCCCGGGGCTGCCGAGGAACCACATCCCCTCGCCCTTCTCGAGCATCTCGCCGACGCGATCGCAGTAGCGGCGCACGGCCCGCACGGCGTCGGGCGCGACCTGCGCGATCGAGGGGATCGGCTCGCGCTCGAAGCCGAGGTTGCGGAAGCGCTTGGGTACCTCGCGCGAGAGCCGCTTCGCGCGGCGACGCGCCACCTGCTCGGGCCAGCACTGACAGCGATACGTCGTGTTGGCCGCGAGGTCGACGATCATCCCGTCGCCCCCGCAGGCGCCGTAGGGGCAGTCGAGCGGAGGGCTCGTGAGCGACATCGTGCGAGTGAACCACACGCCGCGGCGGGGAGCGCCCGACCCCTCCGCAATCTGCGGGAAGTCGAGCGCTGCCGCCGTGGGCAAGCGTGGCGCGAGGGTCCCCCGTCCCCCGCGCCCGTCCCCCAAGCTCATCGCGCGCCCGTTCACTGCCAGGGGCGCTCCGCTGCCGTCTCGAAGCTCGACAGGAACAGCTCCGTGAGGCGATCGTCGCCGCTCGTGCGCAGCGCCTCGACGGCGTGCCCGGGCCCGAGCGCGCCGGTCCAGGCGTGGCGCGTGGCCTTGATGACGGCGTCCGCTCTCGCGGCCGGGCGATGCACGACCGTCGCCGCGCCGTCGCGCAGCCGCAGCGTGTAGAGATCGAGCGCGACCTCATGCTCGTCCTCCACGATCAGCTCGACTTCCGCGTCGAGCTCGACGGGCGGCTCGACGACACAGCCGGCGAGCCGGAACATCGCGGTCACGTCGACCCACTCGTCGGGCTGCGGCTCCGACCAGGCCCACCGCAGCGCCCAGCGCACCATCGGCGCCAGTATCTCGAGCAGCTCGCGACCCGCATCGGTCAGCTCGAATTCGACGCGCGGCGGCACCTCGGCGTAGCGATGGCGCGTGATCAGGCCCTCCGCCGTCATGCGGCTGAGCCGCTGCTCCAGCGCACCCGTCGACATGCCCGGGAAGGTCCGCTGCAGCTCCGAGAGCCGCAGCGCGCCGAACGCCAGCTCGCGCGCGATCAACATGATCCAACGGTCGCCGACGATCCCGAGCGCACGCGCGTCCGGTGACCACTGTCGTCGTTGCCGGGTCCCCGGCAGGTCGCATCGAGGCACGTCTGGTCCCCTCTCCCTCGGCTCTCGAATGGCCGCCGGCATCCGGGTCGTGCAAGACCCGGTCGGTCCCGGTGCGCACTCGTCTTCGAGGGCCAACCGGAACGCCAGCCAGCACTGGAAACTTACATGACTCCCATTTGCATGTCCAGCATGAGGATTGTTTCCTCATCCGCGTGAAGATCCCGTGTTCATTGGGGTTTCCAGGCTTCGTGCGGACGAGCGCTCAAACACTCTTGAGCGTTCAGAACCGAAGGCTCTCCACGTTCTGACGCCCGATCGAGTACCGTAAACGCTGTCGTATCCGGAGTCGTGAAGGAACAGCTTCATGGGGGCACAAGCATCGAACGGATCGGCACAGGGCGAAAGCCCTCCCGCGCGGCTGCTCCATCCCGTCTCGCAGCGTGAACGGCTGCTCGACGCGATGGCCCAGACGGTCAGCCGCCGCGGCTACACGGCGACGTCGGTCGCCGACGTCCTGAACGTCGCACGGATCTCCCGGCGCACCTTCTACGAGCAGTTCGTCGACAAGGAAGACTGCTTCCTGGCCGCCTACGACGCGATCGCGGAGCTCTGCAGCGAGCGCTTCACGACGGCCTACCGCGCGGAAGCGGACTGGGAGACCGGACTTGCGCGCGCGTACGCCGCACTGCTCGCCGCGCTCGCGGCCGAGCCCGACTTCGCACGGCTGGGGATCGTCGAGGTGCTCGCCGCGGGCCCACGCGCGCTGGAGCGTCGCGACGCGACGCTGCGCCAGTTCATGCGCTTCGTCGACGACACGCGCGCCCGTGCCGAGACCGCCGTCGTGCCGCCTGCGCTCGTCGCGCAGGCGATCGCCGGGGGCATCTACGAGCTCGTCTACTCGCGGATCGTGCGCGGCGAGACGCAGGCGCTGCCCGCGCTCGCGGGCGAGCTGCTGCATTACACCTACATGCTGCTCGGCGTCACACGGGATCCCGCCTAGTCGCGGCCGGCCCAGGCGCGGTAAGGGCGTGTGTTAGCGTCCGGCCCCGGTGAGGCGCATGGTCCGATGAGCACGCAGCAGGCCGCCCGAATCGCCGCCCCACTGCCCAGCGGACGCCATGGGCTCCCGCGCGAGGTCGTGATCGCCTCGCAGCGCTCACGCCTGATCGCGGCGGCGACCCACGTCGCCGGCAGCGACGGCTACGCGGCGATGACCGTGTCGACGGTGATCGCCCATGCGAGCGTGTCGCGCAAGACCTTCTACGAGCAGTTCGCCGATCGCGAGACCTGCTTCGTGGCCGCGCTCGACGATGTGCTCGCGCGCACGCTCGGCGCCGTGCGCAGCCAGGAGCTGGCGACCCGTGAGGCGGCCTGGCCGCGCCGCCTGCAGCAGCTGCTCGCGAGCGGGCTCGAGGCGATCGCGACACACCCGTGCGAGGCGCGTGTCCTGTTCGTCGAGGCGCTGGCCGCCGGGCCGGCTGCGCTGCAGCGCCGCGACGACGCCCTCGCGCGCCTGGCGCAGCTGCTCGAGCCGGGCTATGAGGCCGCCCCTGCGAGCGTGACGATCCCGCAGCTGATGCCGGAGGCCGTCGCCGGCGCGCTGTACGAGGTCGTGCGCGCCCGCGTCGCCGCCGGCCGTGCGCGCGAGCTGCCGCAGCTGCTGCCGGACCTCCTCTACTGCGCGCTCGCACCGTTCGTCGGGCCCGCGAAGGCGGCACGCGCGGCGCGCGCCTGAGCACGCGGCGATCCGGGTACACGGATGGGCATGGCGCCCGTCGTCAAGCTCCTGCTCGCGCTGCTGCTGCTCGGCGCACTGCTGGCGGCCTACCTCGGCCCACCGCCCTCGCGGCGCGCGAGTGTGTCGCTGCGCGGGCTGCTGCTGGGCTGCGGGCTGGCCGGATACGTGGGAGCCGTCGCGGCGCTCAGCGCTGACGCGCTCGTGCTCGGAGCGCTCGTGCTGGTGGCCGCCAGCGGGCTGCTGTGCGCCGCCGGCTGGCTCGGCCGCGGCGGCGCCCCCGAAGCCGAGGACGACGACGAAGACGGCGGGGGCGGCGGCGGAGGCGGGCGCGGCCCGCGGCTGGGGCCGAGCGACTGGGATGCGTTCGAGCGCGCGTTCGACAGCTACGCACGCGAACGCGAGCGCCAGCCCGCCTCCTAGCCGGCCGCCTCGCGCACGAGCTGGAGGAAGGCCTCGTGCAGGCGCTGCTCGCCCGTCAGCTCCGGATGGAACGCGATCGCGAGCACGCGCCCCTCGCGCACCGCGACCGGATGCCCGTCGACCGCCGCGAGCACCTCCACCCCGGCCCCGCGCTCCGCGACCCACGGCGCGCGGATGAAGATCGCGCGCACGGGCGGGCCGGCGATGCCCGCGACGTCGAGATCGACCTCGAACGAGCGCACCTGGCGCCCGAACGCGTTGCGCTCGGCGCGCACGTCGAGCACGCTGAGGTGGTCGCGGTCGAGCACGATCAGGCCGGCGCACGTGCCGAAGATCGGCGTGCCCGCCGCCGCCAGCTCGCGCAGTGGCTGCGCAAGCTGCTCGCGCTCGATCCCGAGCGTCATCGTCGTCGACTCGCCGCCGGGGATCACGAGCCCGTCGAGGCCGGCGAGGTCGGCCGGCACGCGCACCTCCCGGACCTGCGCTCCGAGCGCCGCCAGCACGCGCGTGTGCGCCTCGAAGTCCCCTTGCAGGGCGAGGACGCCGACGGTCTGCGCCACCGCGGCTACCAGCCGCGTCGGGCGAGCAGCTGCTCGGACTCGAGCTTGGAGGACTCGAGGCTCATCATCGGCTGGCCCAGCCCGGTCGAGGCGTCGGCGACGCGCGCGGCGTCGGCGAAGTGGGTGGTGGCCTCGACGACGGCCTTCGCGCGGCGCTCCGGGTCCTCGCTCTTGAAGATCCCCGAGCCGACGAAGACGCCCTCGGCGCCCAGCTGCATCATCAGCGAGGCGTCCGCGGGCGTCGCGATCCCGCCGGCGCAGAACAGCACGACCGGCAGCTTGCCGCGCTGCGCGACCGCGCGCACGAGGTCGAGCGGCGCCTGGTGCTGCTTGGCGGCCGTCGCCAGCTCGGCGTCGTCCATCGCGCCCAGCTGCCGGATCTCGCCGGTGATGCGACGCATGTGCGTGACGGCGTTGACGATGTCGCCGGTGCCGGCCTCGCCCTTGGAGCGGATCATCGCCGCGCCCTCGCCGATCCGCCGCAGCGCCTCGCCGAGGTTCGTCGCGCCGCATACGAACGGCACCTTGAAGCCCCACTTGTCGATGTGGTGCGCCTCGTCGGCCGGCGTCAGCACCTCGGACTCGTCGATGTAGTCGACCTCGAGCGCCTCCAGCACCTGCGCCTCGGCGAAGTGGCCGATGCGCGCCTTCGCCATCACGGGGATCGTGACCGCCTCCTGGATGCCCTTGATCATCTCCGGATCGGACATGCGCGCGACGCCGCCATCGCGGCGGATGTCGGCCGGGACGCGCTCCAGCGCCATCACCGCGCAGGCGCCGGCGGCCTCGGCGATGCTCGCCTGCTCGGGCGTCACGACGTCCATGATGACGCCGCCCTTGAGCATCTCCGCGAGCCCTGCCTTGACCGTGAACGTCGCCTCGTCGCGCATCTGCGCTGAATATAGCCCCGGCGCGAGCTCGCCGCCGTCTGACTAGCATCGCGCCCCGTGAGCGCGGCCCTCTACGAGCCCGACGGGCCCGATCGCTTCCTGCCGACCGACCTCGCGCGCGGCCCCTGGGACCCGGACGCGCAGCACGGCGGCGCCCCAGCAGCGCTGCTGGCAGGGGCGCTCGCGGCGCTGCCGTGCGAGGCGCCGATGGCGATCGTACGGCTCACGTACGAGTTCCTGCGCCCGGTGCCGCTCACGCCGTTGACGCTGCGCACGCGCATCGCGCGTCCGGGGCGGCGCGTCCAGCTGCTCGAAGCTTCCCTGCACGCCGGCGAGGACGAGGTCGTGCAGGCGCGCGCGCTGCGGATCCGCCGCGACGACGTGCCCGCGCCGGCGCCGCAGCCGGCCCTTGCGCCGCCACACCCGCCGCAGGACAGCGAGCTGTTGCAGATGCGCCCGGGCGGACCCCCGACGTTCGCGCGCGACGCGATGGAGATCCGCTTCGCACGCGGCAGCTTCTTCGAGGTCGGACCCTCGTTCGCGTGGTTCCGCCTGCGCTGCGACGTGGTGGCCGGCGGCGCGCCGACGGCCCTGCAGCGACTCGCGGCGGCGGCCGACTTCGGCAACGGCATCGCGGCCGCCGTGTCGTGGGCGACGCACGTCTTCATCAACCCCGACCTGACGCTCTACGTCGAGCAGCTGCCCGCGGGCGAGTGGATCGGGCTCGACGCCGAGTCCCGCCTGAGCGCGCAGGGCAGCGGGCTGAGCGACAGCGTGCTGTTCGACGAGCGTGGGCGCGTCGGGCGAGCGCAGCAGGCGCTCTACGTCGCAGGACGCTGAGTTTCGCCCTCCGGTCACCGCAAGCGGCGACCTGCGACGCCGTGTTTCGCCCTCCGGTCACCGCAAGCGGCGACCTGCGGGCGACGTCACTTGAGCCTGAAGGCCTTGATCCTCGGCTCGTACTGCTGCGTGTCGCGCGCGTAGACGCCGTACGCCAGCGCCTGGATCATCGACAGCAGCGCGACGTGCGAGCGCACGTACGCCGGGCTGTTGGACGAGTAGTAGAGCCGTATGCGCGCCAGCCGCGCGACCTCCGAGAGGGTCGCGTCGGTGATCGCGAGCGTCGGCGCCTTGCGGTGGCGCGCGAGCTTCATCGTGCGCGCGATCAAAGGGTGCGGACGTCCGGCCGAGAGCCCGATCACGAGCGTCGTCTCGTCGATCCGCGAGAGCCGGCCGAGCGCCTCCTGCGAGGGGCTCGCGACGACCTCCGCACGGATGTCGAGCAGCATCAGCAGGTGTCGCAGATAGCTGGCGAAGAAGGCCATCTGGTCGGTGCCGGCGATCAGCACCTTCTCGGCCGTGGCGATCGCCTCGATCGCGGCCTCCATGTCGCGGCGCGAGAGCTTGCGCGCGGTCTCCTCCACGTTCACGTGGTCGGTCGCGAGCGCGGTCTCGAACTCGGTCTGGTCGAGCGAGAAGAGCGGCGCCGCGGCGACCGTCTCGCCCCCGCCCCCACCCTGGCCGACGCGACGGCGGTACTCCTCCCGCGCCGCCTGCTGCAGCTCGGGGAAGCCTTCGAAGCCGAGCGCCTGCGAGAAGCGCACGACGGTGCTGGAGGAGGTCGAGGCGCGTCGCGCCAGCTCCTCGGCCGTCTGGAAGGCGGCCTCGTCGAGGTGATCGACGATGTACTGGGCGACGTCCTTCTGCGAGCGCGAGAACTCCTCGAAGCGCGCAGTGATGTAGTCGGAGAGCGCCTGGCGGCCGTGAGGCTGCGGCGCAGTGGGGGTGGCGGTAGCTCGCTTCATGGGCAGCGGCTTGTTTCGACGCGCCGCCGGCCCTCTCCTTCTATCCTCACGCCGCGATGCCACTGACGACCATCCCGACCGCGCTCGACGGACCGCTGCTGCTGGAGCCGGCGACGTTCGCCGACGCGCGCGGCTTCTTCGCCGAGACCTACCGCGCGGACGACTGGACGCAGGCCGGCGTCGACGTCGGCTTCGTGCAGGACAACCACTCGCGCTCCAAGCACGGCACGCTGCGCGGGATGCACTTCCAGGTCGGCGCCGGGCAGGCGAAGCTCGTGCGCTGCGCGCGCGGGGCGATCTTCGACGTGGTCGTCGACCTGCGCCGCGACTCGCCGACGTTCGGCGCCTGGGAGGGCTTCGAGCTGGACGACCTCGCGATGCGCCAGCTGTACGTGCCGGTCGGCTTCGCGCACGGCTTCTACGTCCGCAGCGAGACGGCCGACGTCGTCTACAAGTGCTCGACCTACTACGACCACGCGCTCGAGCACGGCTTCGCCTTCGACGATCCCGCGGTCGCGATCGCATGGCCCGGCGGCGCCGAGCGGATCGTCTCGCAGCGCGACACCTCAGCGCCGCTGCTGGCGGAGCTGGCGCCCGAGCTGCTGTTCTGAGCGCCGGCCGGCGCGCTCAGGCGTCGTCGGCGCCGTCGCGGTACTTCTGGTTCTCGGCGCGCTCGCCGAAGACCTGGGCGACGGCGTAGACGATCAGCACGTTGGCGACGACGCCGATCCCGAGGAACGTGATCAGCAGTCCGATCGTGAACTTCGCGTTGATCGCTGCGAGGGCGAGCACGTCCGGAAGCGTACCGAAGCGGGCGGCGCGGACGCGTCGAGCTGGAGGACCCGGCGGGCGCATTGGGTACGCTGCGAGGCATGGAGTCCCCCGCCGAGCACCCCTGTCCGAGCTGCGCCGCCCCGGCCCGCGCCGACCAGCGCTGGTGCCTGGAGTGCGGCGCCGAGCTGCGCCGGCCCCGTCGCGCCGGCCTGCGCCCGACGGTCGGGATCGTGACGACGCTCGCGCTGCTGATCGGCGCCGCCTCCGCGGGCGGCTACACGCTGCTGCAGGACGGCAAGCAGCCGCCGCCGCCCGCGCAGACGGTCGCGCAGGCGCCGCCCGCCACGACGCCGCCGGCTGCGACGCAGGAGCCGTCGACCTACACGCCGCCCCCCTCCTCGTCGTTCGACTACACGCCCTCGACCCACGACGGCGCCAACACGGCCGGGTCGATAGGCGGCGCGACGCACACGACGGCGACGACGCCGACCGTCACGACGACCGCGCCAGACGGCACGACGAGCGTGAACGGCAACGACGCCGATGCGGGCGGGACCCCGGTGACGGTGGCGCCGCA
This sequence comes from uncultured Actinomycetes bacterium, assembly GCA_963746145.1. Classification (GTDB taxonomy): domain Bacteria; phylum Actinomycetota; class Thermoleophilia; order Solirubrobacterales; family Solirubrobacteraceae; genus Conexibacter. The sequence goes on along the minus strand of CAVVAC010000003.1, from coordinate 1,769,478 downwards.
GTACGCGCTGACCGACATCGCGCTCGGCGCCGTCGCGGTCGCCTACGCGCCGTACGCGGGCGACGACGTCGACCTCGGCGACCCGAGCCGCGTCGTCGACGGCACGACGCGCACGGCCTGGAAGACGCCGGCCGTGACCGATTCGAGCGTCAGTCCGCAGGCCGGCGTCTACGTCGACCTCGCGAGCCCCGAGAAGGTGCGCAAGCTGATCGTCCGCACGCCCACGCCCGGGATCGGCATCGAGGTCTACGGCGCCCGCACCGGGCCGCCGGACTCGATCACCGACGACGGTTGGGATCACCTCGCGACGCGCGCGGACCTCGACGCCGTCACGAAGCTGAAGCTGCCGGACCGCGCCTACCGCTACGTGCTGGTGTGGGTCACGGGCCTGCCGAGCGGCGCCACGCGCGCCGCGATCTCGGAACTCTCGCTGCTCAGCGTCCAACCGGAGTAGGTTCGCACGGCGACCTTCGGGTCCGCTTGCGACGGTTGCCACTTGAACGCTGACGGCCATGCTGGGAAGCTGCGGTCATCGCATCCGCACGATCTGGAGGAGGCCGCGCCATCCACACCACCCGCAGAGCGGCGGTGTGCGGCACGCGAGGCAGGGGACGCCTCGCACGAGGAGAGCCGCACGTCGTCAAGGGTCAGGACCTGCCATTCGGGGGGCGCAACACAGGAGGAGCAGATGTGCAAGACGGCACGGGAGTTCGTCACCGGCGTCGGTGACTGCGTCAGCGAGTACGAGACGGTGCTCGAGGGCGCGCGCAAGCTCGCGCAACTCGGCGTCGACGCGCTCCCGATCTGTGGCGAGGACCGCAACGTCCTCGGCATGCTGTCGGAGCGCGATGTGGTGCGCATCGTCGCCGAGCGGCGCGATCCCGATGCGGTACGCATCGGGCGCCTGACCGCCGGCGCGGTTGCGGTCGTCGAGGCCGACGATTCGATCGACGACGCTTGGTCGAAGATGGTCGAGCACGACGTGATGCGGATGCCCGTCATCGACGACGGGCGACTGATCGGAATGCTGCGCAAGATCGACCTCAACGGTCGCATCGGCGAAGACGTCGTCGTCCCGTCGTTCCCGCCGCGGGCGATCGCGTCGATCTAGACACCCACGCGTAAATGACGCGGCCGGGGCGGATCCCATCCGCACGCCCCGGCCGCGTCGGCGTGCGAGGCTGGCACGATGCCCCGCACGGGTCTCCTCGCCGCGAAACAGCGGCGTGAAGTAATCGTCGTGCGCCTTAATCACTGTAAACAATGGCGTCTTTTGTTGTCAACCGCGCGCTCAACGTTTACTGTCGCGGCGTGGGACTTCTGCAAGCTGCGTCTGTTGGGCGTCGCCCGCAGCACGTGATGGCGCATCGGCGTCACTGCGAGGACGAGGATGTTTCCTGAGCGCGTCTATGGTCGCGAGATGCCGATCGCCCAAGATCGCGTCCCGCAGCGCCTCCCGCGAGGCCGACACGGGCTCCCGCGCCGCTTCATCGTGCACAACCAGCGCGAGCGGATGCTGCTCGCGGTCGCCGAGGCGGTCGCCGAGCAGGGTTACGCGACCACCACCGTCGCCGACGTGATCGCCCGCGCGCGGCTCTCGCGGCGGACCTTCTACGAGCACTTCTCCGACAAGGAGGAGTGCTTCCTCGCCGCCTACGACACCGTCGTCGAGCAGCTGCTGTCCGCGGTCGGACACGCCTACGAGGAGCAGACGACGTGGACCGCCAAGGTCCACGCGGGCCTCGAGACCTTCCTCTCCGGCCTCGCCGCCGAGCCGGCCTTCGCGCGCATGTGCATCGTCGAGGTCGTCGCGGCCGGCGCCGAGGCGCGCGCGCGGCGCGACGCCGCGATGCGCGTCTTCGTCGACTTCCTCGAACCGGGCCGTGCCGAAGCGCCGAAGGGCGTGACGATCCCGTCGCTGACCGGCGACGTCGTGATCGGCGGGATCTACGAGATCATCTACACGCGCCTGCTGCGCGACGCCGCGCACGAGCTGGTCGAGATGCTGCCGGAGCTGCTGTTCTGCGCGCTCGTCCCGTACATCGGGCACGAGGCCGCCGAGGCCGCCGTGCACGAGGCCGAGCAGCGTCAGGGCGAGGCCGACGCCGCGGAAGCCGCCGCCGCGGCGGCCGACGCCGAGCCCGCCTAACTCCGGCGCGGGCGCAGCACGACGATCTCGCCGGCCGCGTGGTCCAGCAGCCAGGCCGTCTCGGACGCGCCGAAGCCGTCCTCCCCGTCGCTTGCCGCCGCGAGCACGATGCGGTCGTAGCGCTCGTGCGCGAGCAGCTCGCGCAGCGCGTGGCGTGCGTCGCGGCCGCGCTCGATGCGCGCGTCGACGCGCACCCCGCAGCGCTGGGCGCGCTGCTCGACCGCCTCCAGCAAGGTCAGCGCCTGCGCGCTCTGGCGCGGCAGCGGCGTGTCGAGCGGCAGGTGCAGCGGGACCTCGGCGAGGTAGACGGGCACGAGCGTCGCGCCGTCGCTGCGGGCGAGCCGCAGCGCCGCCTCGAGCGCCGGACTCGACAGCGCGCGGCCGAGGAACGGGAACAGCACGCGCGCCGGCCCGCGCCGGGGCAGCGCGCGGTGTGCGCGCCAGCCGCGCGCGAGCCATGCCAGCGCGGCGGCGAGCACGAGCGCGCCGAGCGTGACGCTCATCGCCCCTCCCCCGCGTCCTCGTCGCCGTCGCGCTGCGCGCGGTCGGCGACGATCCGCACGTCGACGCCCGGCAGCGCGGCCAGCAGCCGGCTCGGCAGCGACGGTCCGCGTGCGCGGCGCAGCAGGTTGCGGTGAGCTGGGCGGCCCATAAACAGATACGTCGTTCCACGCTCGCGCACGACGCGCCGCGCGACCGCGACGACATCCTCCCCGCGCTCGACGAGCAGGTGCGCGCCGAGGATCGTCGCGAGCCGGCGCAGCGCCTCCAGCTGCTCGGTCTGCTCCGCGTCCGGCGCGGAGTCTGCGACCCACAGCAGGTCCAGCTCGGCGCCGAGCCGCTGCGCCGAACGCCAGGCGCGGCGCACGACGCGCTGGGAGGAGGGCGCCGGCGTGACGAGCGCGAGCAGCCGCTCGCCGACCGCCTGCGAGCTGCTCGCGGCGAGGCGCTCGCCGCTCGCGCCGCGGCGCGGCGGCGCGAGCGCGCGGCGCGCCTCGACCTCCTCCGCGACCTGGCGCAGCGCGACCTCGCGCAGCGCCGACAGGTGCTCGATGCGGAAGAAGCTGCGCAGCGCCGTCTCGACGCGTTCGAGCGGGTAGACCTTGCCGGCGCGCAGGCGCTCGATCAGCGCCTCCGGCGGGAGGTCGATCAGCACGATCTCGTCGGCCTGCGCGAGCACCTCGTCGGGGATCGTCTCGCGCACGCGTGTGCCGGTCAGCTCGGCGACGCGGTCGTTGAGCGACTCGAGGTGCTGGACGTTGACAGTCGTGGAGACGTCGATGCCGGCGGCGAGCACGGCGGCGACGTCCTCGTGGCGCTTGGCGTGCTCGACGCCGGGCGCGTTCGTGTGCGCGAGCTCGTCGATCAGGCACAGCCCGGGGGCGCGCGCGAGGATCCCGGGCAGGTCGAGCTCCTCCAGCGCCGTCTCGCGGTAGGTCACGCGCCGGCGCGGGATCAGCTCCAGCCCGGCCGCCTGCGCGAGCGTCTCGGCACGGCCGTGCGGCTCCAACCAGCCGATCGCGACGTCGCGGCCCGCGTCCGCCTCTGCCTGCCCCTCCTGGAGCATGCGGTAGGTCTTGCCGACGCCGGCCGCCATCCCGAGGAAGACCTTCAGGCGCCCGGCCATCGCCTCACGCTCCGAGCAGGTTGTGCACCACGAGATCGATCAGCTTGATCCCCGCGAACGGGGCGATCAAGCCGCCGAGGCCGTAGACGAGCAGGTTGCGCCGCAGCAGCGCGGTCGCGCCGAGCGGGCGGTAGCGCACGCCGCGGAGCGCGAGCGGCACGAGCAGCGGGATCACGAGCGCGTTGAAGACGATCGCCGAGACGATCGCGCTGTGGGGCGAGCCGAGCCGCATCACGTTGAGCGCGTCGAGCGGACCGGTCGCGGAGCCGTGCGGCGCGTAGGTGGCGGCGAAGATCGCGGGCAGGATCGCGAAGTACTTGGCGACGTCGTTGGCGATCGAGAAGGTCGTCAGCGCGCCGCGCGTGATCAGCAGCTGCTTCCCGACCTCGACGATCTCGATCAGCTTCGTCGGATTCGAGTCGAGGTCGACCATGTTGCCGGCCTCGCGCGCGGCCTGGGTGCCGGTGTTCATCGCCACGCCGACGTCGGCCTGCGCGAGCGCGGGCGCATCGTTGGTGCCGTCGCCGGTCATCGCGACCATCCGGCCGGTCGCCTGCTGCTCGCGGATCAGCGCGAGCTTCGCCTCCGGCGTGGCCTGCGCGAGGAAGTCGTCGACGCCGGCCTCCTGCGCGATCTTCGCCGCCGTCAGCGGGTTGTCGCCGGTGACCATGACGGTGCGGATGCCCATCGCGCGCAGCTGGTCGAAGCGCTCGCGCATGCCGTCCTTGACGACGTCCTGCAGGTGCACGACGCCGAGCGCCTGGTTGTCGCGCGCGACCGCGAGCGGCGTCCCGCCGGCGCGCGCGATCGCGTCGAGCGCGCGGCGCAGCTCGGGCGGCTCGCTGCCGCCCTCCTGCGCGAGCCAGCCGGCGATCGCGTCGCCGGCGCCCTTGCGCAGGCGCGTGCCGTCGTAGTCGACGCCGCTCATGCGCGTCTGCGCCGTGAACGGCACGAAGCGCGCCTCGTGCGGGGCCAGCCCCTGCGCGCGCAGGCCGAGCTGCTGCTTCGCGAGCACGACGATCGAGCGGCCCTCGGGCGTCTCGTCGGCGAGCGAGGCGAGCTGCGCCGCCTGCGCCAGCTCGCGCACGCTGACACCCGGCATCGGCACGAACTCCGAGGCCTGGCGGTTGCCGAGCGTGATCGTGCCGGTCTTGTCGAGCAGCAGCACGTCGACGTCGCCGGCCGCCTCGACCGCGCGACCGGAGGTCGCGAGCACGTTGCGGCGCACGAGCCGGTCCATGCCGGCGATCCCGATCGCCGACAGCAGCGCGCCGATCGTCGTCGGGATCAGCGCCACGAGCAGCGAGACGAGCGTCGCCAGCGACGTGTCGGTGCCGGCGTAGCTGGCGAACGGGCGCAGCGTCACGACGACGACGAGGAAGATCAGCGTGAGGCCGCCGAGCAGGATCCCGAGCGCGATCTCGTTCGGCGTGCGGCGCCGCTCGGCGCCCTCCACGAGCGCGATCATGCGATCGAGGAAGCTCTCCCCCGGCCGCTGCGTGATCTCCACGACGATCGCGTCGGAGAGCACGCGCGTGCCGCCCGTGACGGCGCTGCGGTCGCCGCCGGCCTCGCGGATCACGGGCGCCGACTCGCCGGTGATCGCGGACTCGTCGACCGACGCGATCCCCTCGATCACGGTGCCGTCGCCGGGGATCGGCTCGCCGGCCTGCACGAGCACGACATCGCCTGGCTGCAGCTCGCCGGCGGGCTTCGTCGTGCCGTCGGCCAGGCGCGCGGTCGTCTCGCTGCGCAGCGCGCGCAGCGCAGCCGCCTGCGCGCGGCCGCGGCCCTCCGCGAGCGCCTCGGCGAGGTTCCCGAACAGCGCCGTCAGCCACAGCCAGATCGCGACCGTCAGCGTGTACCAGGCGGGGTCGTGGCCGGCGCCCGGGAGCGTCGCGCCGCACAGCTGCGCGAGCCACTCGGCGCTCGTCAGCACGGCGCCGATCTCGACCACGAGCATGACCGGGTTGCGCGCCATCGCGCGCGGGTCGAGCTTGCGCGCGGCGTCCAGCAGCGCGGCGCGCAGCAGCGCCGGCTCCAGCAGCGAGCGGCCGGGGCGCTCGCTCATCGCGATCCCTCCAGCGCCAGGTTCAGTTCCAGCACGTTCACGCCGGGCTCGCCAAACAGGCCGAGCCCGCGACCGTCGGTGTGGGCGGCGATCAGCTGCCGCACGTGCGCGAGCGGCAGCTGGCGGACGGCGGCGACGCGATGCGCCTGGATCGCCGCGTCGGCCGGGGAGATGTGCGGGTCGACGCCGGAGGCCGAGGTCTGGACCGCGTCGGGCGGGATCGCCGCGCGGCGCAGGCCCGGGTCGTAGGGGCGCTCGCGCTCGAAGTACGCGGCCGCCCGCGTGGCGATCGCCGCGCGCGTGGCGGCGGCGTTCGGGCCGGCGTTGGAGAAGGCGGTCGCTGAGGGGTCGTAGCCGTCCGCCGAGGGGCGCGACTGGAAGAAGCGCGCGGCGCCCTTGAAGTCCTGCCCCAGCAGGCGCGAGCCGACGACGCGACCGTCGGCGTGCACGAGGCTGCCGGCGGCGCGGCCCGGGAAGATGAGCTGCGCCGCGCCGGTGACGAGCAGCGGGTAGGCGAGCCCGAGCGCGAGCGTCAGCACGACGATCGCGACGAGCGCGGCGGACAGGTCGCGGCGCAGCGCGCGCATCAGAGGAGCCTCCCGCTCATCGCCTGCACGACGGGGCCGAGCAGCAGCGCGGGCACGAACGTCAGCAGCGCGACGAGCAGGATCGTCCCCACCAGCAGCACGACGAACGTCGGCGTGTCCGTGCGCATCGTGCCCGGCCCGGCCGGCGCGACGCGGCGCCCGGCCAGCGCTCCCGCGACCGCGAGCACCGCCAGCAGCGGCAGGAAGCGGCCGGCGAGCATCGCGCCGCTGCCGAGCAGGTCCGCGAACGTGATCCCGAACGAGCCGGCGTTGCCGGGCGCGTGCGGCTGCACGAAGCCCGTGAAGCCGGCGAAAGCGGAACCGTTGTTGTTGGCCTGGGAGGCGTAGGCGTAGAGCGTCTCGGAGAAGCCCTGCGGGCCGGCGACCGCGCGCGAGGGCGCGCCGTAGCGCGAGGCGATCGAGGTCGCGCTCGCGACGAGCACGAGCAGCGGCACCGCGAGCGTCCCGACGAGCGTCAGCCGGATCTCGCGTGCGCCCAGCTTCTTGCCCAGGTACGCGGGCGTGCGCCCGACCATCAGGCCGGCGATGAAGACCGCCAGCACGACGAACAGCAGCATCCCCGCGAGGCCCGAGCCGACCCCGCCGAAGACGACCTCGCCGGTCACCATGTTCGCCATCGGGACCGCGCCGCCGAGGCCGGTGAGGGACTCCATCGCGGCGTTGACGGCGCCGCTGGAGGTGACGGTCGTGACGGCCGCGAAGAGGCTCGACCCGGCGATCCCGAAGCGCGTCTCCTTGCCCTCGAAGTTGGCGCCGGCGATGCCGGCGAGGTGCTGCGCCGGCGTGCCGTGCGCCTCCGCCGCGTAGACGATCGCGACGGCCGCGACGAACAGCGCCGACATCGCGGCGAAGATGGCCCAGCCCTGGCGGCGGCTGCCCGTCATGCGGCCGAACGTGGCCGTCAGCGCGGCCGGGATCGACAGCATCAGCAGCAGCTCGACCAGGTTCGAGAGGCCGCTGCCGTTCTCCAGCGGCATCGCGCTGTTGACGTTGAAGAAGCCGCCGCCGTTGGTGCCCAGCAGCTTGATCGCCTCCTGCGAGGCGACGGGGCCGAGCGTCAGCGTCCGGTGGGCGCCGAGCAGCGTCGTGAAGCTGCGGGGCGCCGCGAAGGACTGCACGACGCCCTGCGAGACGAGCACGAGCGCGGCGAGCAGCGAGAGCGGCAGCAGCACATACAGCAGGCAGCGCACGAGGTCGTTCCAGAAGTTGCCGAGCGTCGCCGTGCTGCGCGCCGCGAAGCCGCGGATGACGGCGATCGCGACGGCGATCCCGACCGCCGCGCTGGCGAAGTTCTGCACCGCCAGGCCCGCCATCTGGCTGAAGTTCGAGAGCGTCATCTCGCCCGCGTAGAACTGCCAGTTCGTGTTCGTGACGAACGACGAGGTCGTGTTGAACGTGACGTCCCAGGGCGCAGCGCCGAAGTTGGACGGGTTGGCGGGCAGCGATCCCTGGAGGCTCAGGATCGCGTAGAGCGCCAGCCACGAGACGACGCTGAACGCGAGCAGCGAGCGGGCGTAGGCCTTCCAGTCCTGCTCCTGCGCGGGGTCGACGCCGAGCAGCCGGTGGAAGCCGCGCTCGACGGGCCCGAGCGCGCGTGAGAGCAGGACCGGTTCGCCCGTGAAGACGCGCGCCATGTAGCCGCCGAGCAGCGGCGTGATCGCGACGATCAGCGCGCAGAAGGCGGCGATCTGGAGCCAGCCCTGGAAGTCCATGCCAGGGATCGTGCGGCGCCGCGCGCCCAGGCCGGATCAAGATCCGGCGGGGCGCCATCAAGATCGTGTGAAGATCGCGATGAGGTGCGAGTTCCGGGTCCCTCGGACCCGGAAAACGTCGCTGATCAGCCGGAGAGGCGGTAGCCGACTCCCGGGTCGGTGCGGATCAGCGGGGCGTCGTCGGGCGCGTCGAGCTTGCGGCGCAGGTTGGCGATGTGGGTTCGCAGCGTGCGCACGTCCTCGGCGTAGGCGGGGCCCCAGACCTCGGTGAGGAGTGCGCGGTGCGTCAGCAGGCGGCCGCGGTTGCGCGCGAGCGTGCGCAGCAGGTCGTACTCGATCGGCGTCAGGCGGACCTCCTGCCCCGCGCGCTTGACGACGCGGCGGGCGAGGTCGAGCTCGAGCGTGCCGAGCGCGATCACCGGCTCGTCGGCGCTGCGCCCGGCGCGGCGCAGCGCGGCGGCGAGCCGCGCGACCAGCTCGCGCGCCCCGAACGGCTTCGTCACGTAGTCGTCGGCGCCGGCCTCCAGCGCGCGCACCTTCTGCTCCTCCTCGCCGACGGCGGAGAGCACGAGGATCGGCATCGCGCTCCAGCCGCGCAGCTGGCGGCAGACCTGGATGCCGTCGCCGTCGGGCAGCACGAGGTCGACGATCGCCGCGTCGGGCGGGCGCGTGGCGGCGGCGTCGAGCGCCTCCTCGGCGGTCGCGACGGCGAGCGGCTCGTAGCCGGCCTCGCGCAGGATCACCTTCAGCGCGCGCAGGATCTGCAGCTCGTCGTCGACGACGAGGATCCGCTCGCCGCTCACGCCGGCACCTGCGCGGGCGCGAGCGGCAGCTCGACCACGAACGTCGCGCCCTGACCGGGCAGCGACTCGGCCCACGCGCGCCCGCCGTTGGCCTCGACGAAGCCGCGCACGACCGCCAGCCCGAGCCCCGAGCCGGCGTGGCCGTCGGGCTCCTCGCCGCGCTGGAAGGGCTCGAAGATCCGCTCCAGCTGCGCGCGCGGGATGCCGGGGCCGCGGTCGACGATGCGCACGAGCATCCGCTGCCCGACGGCGCGGGCGCGGACCGCGACGGGATGCCCGGCGCCGTGGCGCGCGGCGTTCTCCAGCAGGTTCGCGAAGGCGCGCTCCAGCTGCGCCGCGTCGGCCTGGATCAGCGGCAGCTCGGGATCGATCGCGACGTCGAAGCCGGGCGCGTGCGGGGTCTCCTCGACGGCCGCGCGCAGCACCTCTTCGACCGAGCACCACTCGGGCCGCGGCGGCGCCGCGCCGCCCTGCAGGCGCGAGAGGTCAAGCAGCTTGTCGACCAGACGGGAGAGGCGCGAGGCCTCGCTCACGACCGCGTCCGCCAGCTCGCCGCGCTCCTGCTCGCTGATGCGCGCGGAGGCGAGCGCCTCGCCGGCCGCGACGATCCCCGTCAGCGGGGAGCGCAGGTCGTGCGAGACGGCGCGCAGCAGCGCCGTCTTCAGCTCGTCGCTGTGGCGCAGCGCCGCGGTCTCCATCAGCTCCTCGCGCAGCCGCTCGCGCTCGGCCTCGCCGTCGAGGTAGGCGGCGAGGCGCTGCTCGGCCTCCAGTGCACGGGCGCGAGCCAGCTCGGCGAGCGAGCTGACGATCGCCGCGGTCGCGAGGAAGACGCCGAGCGCGACCCAGTTCTCCGGCTTCTGGATCGTGAAGCGGCCGGTCGGCGGGATGTGGAACCAGTTGAACGCGAGCGCGCTCAGGACGGCGGTGCCGAGCCCGGCGCGCAGGCCGCACCAGGTCGAGACGAGCAGCACCGCGAGCAGGTAGACGACGCCGGTCGAGAGCACCGGCACGACCGCGCGCAGCGGGTAGATCAGCAACGTCGTGAGCGCGACCGCGGCGAGCGCCGCGAGCGCGCCGGCGCGCGCGGAGGGTCGCGTCGTGGGCAGCAGCAGCGAGGAGACGGGCCGCGGCATCGGCCTCAGCGTACTGCCGCGGCCCCGCTCCTCAGGCTGCTGCCTACATCACCTCGAGCGTCTCGTAGACGTCGACGCTGCCGCCGGAGGCGATGACCGGGGCGCCCTGCGCCTTCGCGGACGCCGCGTCGAGGCTGTCGGCCGTGATGATTGTGTAGCCGGACGCGTCGGGCGTGCCGCCGCCGACGGCCGTGCGCTCGCCGAACGGGTTGCCGGCGTCGACGAGCGAGTCGCCGAGCCCGCCGAGGAAGCCGCCCCACGCCGCCATCGCAGCCTGCTGCGCCTCCTCCGTCTCCGCCATCTGGCCGCCCTTGTAGACCAGCACGTACTTCGCCATGCGTTGCTCCTCTTGGTGGGGGTGTTCGAGTTCGAGCTAGACGTGGATGCCGCGCTGCTCGAGCATCTCGAGCACGCCGGTCCAGCCGTGGGTGTGCGAGGCGCGCGAGTCGTCGTCGAGCAGGCCGCTGTGCTCGAGCACCACGCGCGTGCCGTCGCCCTCGGGCTGGAAGCGCACGCTCACGACGCTCTCGTGCCCCGCGTAGGGCCCGGTGCCCTCCCACGCCCACGTGTAGACGAGGCGGTCGGGCGGGTCGACCTCGCGGTACTCGCCGAAGACCACGTGGCCCTCGCCGGAGTCGGCGTCGCGCATCGCGAGCCGGTAGCGGCCGCCGACGCGCAGGTCGACCTCGACCTCGGACGCCGCGAAGGAGTCGCTGATCGCCCACCAGCGCCGCAGCACCTCGGGGTTCGTCCAGGCTGCGAAGACGCGGTCCGGGGACGCGTCGTAGGCACGCTCCAACCGGACCGTGCCGGTGTCCACAGGGGTCATCTGCTCTGCTCCTCCTTGAGGTATTCGTCGATCACGTCGAGCTTGCGCTCCCACAGCGCGCGCTGGCGCGCCATCCAGTCGTAGGCGTCGTCGAAGGGGTTCTCGCGCAGCCGCAGCCGGTGCGTGCGGCCGTCGATCACGCGCACGATCGCCCCGGCCTCCTCCAGCACCTTGAGGTGCTTGCTGATCGCCGGCTTGGAGACCGTGAAGTCGTGCGTCGCCTCCCCGACCGTCAGCTCGCGCTCGGCGAGCCGCTCGAGGATCGTGCGGCGCAGCGGGTGCGCGCACGCGACGAAGGTGCGGTCGAGCGTCGCATTGTTAGCCATGTGGTTAACAATAGGGCGCTCGACCGCGATGTCAAGGCCGCGTGCCTACTCGTCGAGCTTGCCGGCGTAGAGCGCGAACATCGCGCCCTGCGGGTCCTGCGCGACCAGCAGCTTCGCCATCGGCAGCTCCATCTGCCCGCCGTGGACGGTGCCGCCGAGCTCGCCGACCCTGGCCTGGGCGGCGTCGAGGTCGCCGACCGCGAAGTAGACGAGCCACGACGTCGGCGCGCCGGAGGGCGGCGTCAGCATCCCGCCGTTGCCGCGCTCGCCGTTCTGGATCACGCGGTAGCCGGCCGCCGGGCTGTCCTCGAACGGGACCGTCGTCCAGCCGAAGAGGTCGCCGTAGAAGGCCGCGGAGGCCTCGACGTCGGGCGTCATCAGCTCGTTCCAACAGAGCGCCCCGGGCGCGTTGACGAGCTTGGCGCCGATGTTCTCGCGCGGCTCCCACAGGCACAGGTGCGCGCCCTGGGGATCGCGGATCACGGTCATCCGCCCGGCGTCGAAGACGTCGAACGGCGGCGCGTGCACGTGCGCGCCCAGCTCGCCCGCGCGGGCGGCGGCGTCGTCGGCGCTCGCGACCGTCACGTAGCTGTTCCACAGCGGTGGCGCGCCGGCCTCGCGCTGCTGCCGGGGCTGCGGCGAGATCGCGGCGACGTCGAGCCCGTCGCGGCGCGCCATCGAGTAGTAGACGTCGTCGCCCATCGGCCGGTCGTCGTAGTCCCAGCCGAGCAGCCCTGCGTAGAAGTCCTTCGCGCCCTGCTGGTCGGTCGTCGTCAGGTCGACCCAGCTGAACGTCCCTGGTGTGTGCTGCGTGCGTTGGCCCATGCGCCGGACCCTAGCCTCAGTGCCCGGTCGCGTCGAGCAGCTGCAACCACAGCTCGCTGCGCGTCGGGAACGACGGGACGGCGTGCACGAGCGTCGCGAGCGTCGCCTGCGCGGCGATCGCGATCGTCACGGCGTGCAGCAGCTCGGCGACGTCGGGGCCGACGAACGTGGCGCCCACGAGCCGGTCGTTGGCCTCGTCGACGACGAAGCGGGTCGTGCCCCCGGCGCCGTGGCCATGGAAGCTCGCGCCGGCGGTGCCCTCGGTGTCGAGGTCGACCGCGCGCGCGGCGATGCCGGCGTCCAGCGCGCTCGCGAGCGTGTGGCCGACGGCGGCGACGGACGGGTCGGTGAAGATGACGCGCGGGGACTGGGCGCCGTTGGCCTGCGGGCGCATCCGCACGCTGCCGCCGAGGATCGCGTCGGCGGCGATGCGCGCCTGGTACTTGCCCATGTGCGTGAGCAGCGCGCGGCCGTTGACGTCGCCGATCGCGTAGAGCCAGTCGTGGCCCGGCACGCGCAGCGCGTCGTCGACCTCGATCGACGTGCCCGGCGTGAGGCCGACGGACTCCAGCCCGAGCTCGTGCGTGCGCGGCTCGCGCCCGATCGCGACGAGCAGACGATCGCCGCTGACCGCGTCGCCGTCCTCCAGCGCGACGGTCGTCTGCGCCCCGTCGCGGGCGACGCGCGTCGCCTTCGCGCCGATCCGCAGCTCGACGCCGCGCGCCTGCAGCGCCGCGGCGACCTGCATGCCGGCGAACGGCTCCTCGCGCGCGATCAGGTGCGGCGCGGCCTCGATCACCGTCACCCGCGCGCCGAGCGAGCGCCACGCCTGCGCCAGCTCGACGCCCACGACGCCGCCGCCGAGCACGACGAGGTGCTCTGGGACCTCGCTGCTCGTCGTCCCCTCGCGGTTGGTCCAGGGCTGGGACTCCAGCAGGCCGGGGATCGGCGGCAGCAGCGGGCCCGAGCCGACCGCGACCACGACCGCCTCGCGCGCCTCGTGGACGTCGTCGCCGACGCGCACGCGACGCACGCCGTCGAGCCGCGCGCGGCCGCGCAGCAGCGCGATCCCGCGCTGCTCCAGCCACGGCATCTGCGCGTCGTCGCTGAGCGAGTGGATCACCTCGTCGCGGCGCGCGAGCGCGGCTGCGACGTCGAGCCCCGCGGCGGTGGCGCCCGGCACGCGCGCCAGCTCGTCGAGCAGCTCGCCCGGGCGCAGCAGCGCCTTCGACGGCATGCATGCCCAGAAGCTGCACTCGCCGCCGACCAGCTCCTGCTCCACGAGGGCGACCGCCTTGCCGCGCTCCGCGAGGCGGCCGGCGATCACCTCGCCGGCGGGGCCGGCGCCGATCACGATCACGTCGAATGCGGCTGGGGTCATGGGATCTCCGCGAGCAGGTCGTCGAGCGCCGCGGCGAGCAGGGCGGGACGCTCGAGCTGGGATAGTGACCGATACCCGCGAGCTCGCCGGCCGGAACCCGGGGCTCATCACAGCTCGCGGCGCGTGTGCCCGCCGGCCGGCGGGCTAGGCTGCGGGCGCCGATGTCCGCGCCCTCCCCCGCGCCCCGTGCGGCGCGCATCTGCTTCGCGCTGACCGCGCTCGCGGTGCTGACCGGGGTGACGATCCAGGTGGCGGTCGCCGCCTCCGCCGACGGCGGTCGCTTCCACACCGCGACGGGCCGTGTCTTCAACGTCTTCTGCTACTTCACGGTCCAGTCGAACCTGCTCGCCGGGCTCGGCTGCCTGCTGCTGGCGATCCGGCTGGAGCGCTCCTCGCGCGCGTTCGCGTGGCTGCGGATGACCGGGCTCGTCGCGATCACGGTCACCGGGACCGTTTACTACGCCCTGCTGGCGGACTTCTCGCTGCCGGCCTGGAGCCTCGCGGGGAGCCTGATCGCGCATGCGCTCGTGCCTGTCGCGACGGTGCTGGGCTGGCTGGCGTTCGGGCCGCGCGGGCTGCGCGCGCCCCGGCTCGTGCCGCGCGTGCTCGCGTTCCCGGCTGGATGGCTCGCGTTCGTGCTTATCCGCGGCCCGGTCGTGCGCTTCTACCCGTATCCGTTCGTGAACGTGGACAGGCACGGGTATCCGGTCGTGCTGCTCAACAGCGTGCTGATCGGCGTGCTCGTGGTGGGACTGGCGGCAGGCGCGCTGTGGCTCGACGCGCGCCTGCTCAGACGGGCTCCTCGCCCGGCAGCCTGATCCGCTCGCCGGGAGCCGTGCATGCGCGCACGATCAGCTCCGCCGCGAGCAGCGCGCTGCACAGCTGCACGGCGAGCAGCGACAGCAGCACGACGAGCTGCAGGCGCGCGGCCGTCGCCGGCGAGGCGCCGCCGAGCACGAGCCCGACGAACGTGCCAGGCAGCGTCACGAGCCCGGCGCTGCGCGTCTGGTCGATCGTCGGGACGAGCGCCCCGACGATCGCCTGGCGCGTCAGCGGCGCGAGCGCGTCGCGCGCGCGGTCGCCGAGCGCGAGGCGCGTCTCCAGCTCGTCGCGGGCGCTGGAGAGCTGCTCCAGCAGGCGCCGGCCGGTCAGCGTCACCGCGACCATCGCGCCGCCGATCAGGATCCCAGCCGTCGGGATCGTCGCGCGCGGCGTCGCGGCGAACGCCCCGACCGCGAGCAGCACGCCGACCGCGCCGAGCGCCGGCAGCGCGATCGCGGCGATCGCGAGCAGGCGGCGGCGCGGGAGCGGGCGCAGGCGGCCGCCGGCCGTGAGCGCCGCCGTCGCGACCATCGAGACGACGAACAGCACGGCCAGCTCGGGCACGCGGAAGACGAGCGCGATCAGCGCGCCGACGGCGGCCAGCTGCGCGGTCGCGCGCACCGCGGCCTCGATCAGCTGACGCTCCAGGCCGAGGCGGTGGCGGCGCGCGAGCGCCAGCGTGGCGAGCACGAACGCGCCGGCGGTGAGCAGCTGCGCGAGCGGGCGGTTCACGGTGCGGCCTCGTGCAGCGAGGCGGTCGTGCCGTCGTGGATGCGGCCGTCTGCGAGCGTCACGACGCGGTCGGCGGTCGCCGCCGCGAAGGCGCGGTCGTGCGTGGCGAGCAGGATCCCCAGCCCGGCCGCGACGAGCGCCCGCAGCGTTGCGGCGAGCTGGCGCGCGGTGGCGGCGTCGAGCCAGGCGCTCGGCTCGTCCAGCAGCAGCAGCTCGGGCGCGCGCGTGAGCGCCCGCGCGAGCCCGACGCGCGCCTGCTCGCCGCCGGACAGCGCGTCCGCTGTGCGCTCGGCGTAGGAGGCGTCGAGGCCGGCGTCGTGGAGCGCCTTGGCGAGCACCGGTTCGGGCAGCTGCGGCAGCGCATAGGCGAGGTTCTCGCGCACGCTGCCGGGCAGCATCGTCGGGCGCTGCGCGAGCAGCCCGACGCGGCGGCGCAGCGCACACGGCTCCAGCGTGGCAACGTCGGCGCCGTCGAGCAGGATCGTGCCGGCCTGCGGCTCCAGCAGCCGGTTGAGGCAGCGCAGCAAGGTGCTCTTGCCGGCGCCGGAGGGCGCGACGAGCACCGTCACGGCGCCCTTCGGCACGGTGACGGAAGCGCCGCGCAGGATCTCGCGCCCGCCGCGTGCGAGGCGCAGCTCGTGCGCGACGAGACCCGGCTGCTCGGCGCTCGCGCTCATGTCACGGACGCTAGCCCTCTGCTCAGGCGAGCGCGCGGCCGACGACGTAGCCGAGCGTGGCGGCGGCGAGGCCTCCGAAGACGGTGACGAGCCCGTACAGCGCCGCCGTGCCCGGCCGCCCGCCGTCGGACTCGAGCACGATCTGCACGGTGAACGTCGAGAAGGTCGTGAAGCCGCCGAGGAAGCCGACGCCGAGGCCGTTGCGCACGTCGTGCGACCAGTCCGCCCCGACGTGCACGAGCAGCCCGAGCGCGAACGAGCCGACGAGGTTGATCGCCACGACCGTCCAGATCGACTGGATCGCGACGCTGAGGCCGTAGCGAGAGAGCACCCCGACGAGGCCGCCGAGGCCGACGAGCAGGACGGTCATGCGTGGATCACATCAGGTCGGGCGGTTGCCTCGCCGATCGGCCGCGACCGTCAGATCGGCATGCCGAACCAGCGGTTGCGGATACGCCGGCCGATCGTCCCCCAGATTGCGCCGACCAGCACCAGCGTTGCGATGAGCACTGTCCAGCGCAACGTCGCCGGCGCGATCTGCTTCGTCCGCTCGTCGACCGCCAAGGCCAGCAGCGCACCCGCAGCGGCATCGCCCCCGCTCTGCCAGCAGCGATAGACGCGCGCACCGCGTCGGCGCCAGACCGACGGCTCCCCGTGTGGCCGGACGACGTCGGCGAGCCGGAACCGCAACTCGCGCGCCTCGTCGTCCGTCAGCCAGATCCCGACGGCCGTCCAGCCGTCCGCGACGAGGCGCAGCTGCTGTCGCTCGAACGTGAGCAGTTCCCCGACGCGACTGTCGAGCAGGCGTTCGACGACGGCGACGCTCAACCGTCCTTCGACCTTCTTCGGCGCGTCGCGCACGGGCGCAACCCCGGGCAGTCGCAGCAGCTCGGCGCGCTCGTGCGCATCCGGCAGCTCTGCCGTGAACGAGCAGGCGTCGCGCTCGCACATCCACTGCGCCAGCCCGGCGAGGTAGGCCCGATGGACCTCGCGCTGCTCTTCGCGCTCGCGTGCCAGCCAGGCGATGTCGAGGTCGCTGGCCTTCGACGGAGAAGGCCAGCGGTCCTCGTCGCTCGCCGTCAACCCACTGGCCGGATGCACAGCGTGCAGATGCGTCCCCTTTGGCAGCCGCTCGATGCCCGTCGCGTAGCGCTCCTCCGCGTCCACTCCAGGATCTTCTCGCGTCCCCCGCCCCCGGCGCGTAGGCTCCACCCCGATGGCGCAGCAGTGCTCGCACCTCGACCAGGTCGCGTACCTCGAGCCCGACGGCTCGGTCGCCGGCTGTGCGGCATGCCTCGCGATCGGCGGGCGCTGGGTGCACCTGCGGATGTGCCAGACGTGCGGGGAGATCGGCTGCTGCGACAGCAGCCCGAACCGCCATGCGAGCGCGCACCACGAGGCGACCGGCCACCCGATCATGCGCTCGATCGAGCCGGGCGAGGACTGGTCGTGGTGCTTCGATGACCAGCTGATGTTCCGCCTCGCGAGCGGATGAGCCCGGCCCGCCCACCCGTCCAGCTGCTCGGGCGGCGGCTCGACCCGGCGGCGCACCGCCTGCGTGACTTCCTCACGCGCACCGCGCAGCCGCACGAGTTCCTCGACGTCGAGCACCACGCCGGCGCGCAGCTGCTGGCCTCGCTGGGGCTCGCCGACCCGGCCCTGCCGATCGTGATCGACGGCGCCGAGGTGATCGCGGGCGCGACGCTCGAGCTGATCGCCGAGCGCTGGGGCCACACGCAGCCGCCGAGCACCGAGCACTACGACTTCGCGATCGTCGGCGCGGGGCCGGCCGGGCTCGCGGCCGCCGTCTACGCCGCCTCCGACGGCCTCTCGACCGTCGTGATCGAGCGCGAGGTGCCGGGCGGGCAGGCTTCGCACACCTCTCTGATCGAGAACTTCTTCGGCTTCCCCGAGGGCATCGGCGGCGCCGAGCTGGCGCGCCTGGCCGGCCGCCAGGCCGAGCGTTTCGGCGCGGAGCTGGTGTTCCTGCGCGGCGTGCGCGGCAGCCGCCACGCCGCGAGCGACAGCGTCACGCTGCTGCTCGACGGCGGCGTCGAGGTGTGCGCCTCCGTCACGCTCGTGGCGCCGGGGATGGAGTGGCGCCACGTCGACTGCGCCGGCATCCAGCGGCTGCTCGACCGCGGCGTGTACTACGGCGCCGGGCGCAGCGAGGCGGCGCAGTGCGACGGCGACGACGTGGTCGTCGTGGGCGCCGGCAACTCGGCGGGACAGGCCGTGCTGAACCTCGGCAACGCCGGCGCACGCGTGCAGATGCTCGTGCGGGGCGATCGGCTCGGCAAGACGATGTCCCACTACCTCGTCGAGCGGATCGAGCAGCACCCGCTGATCGAGGTGCGGCTCCAGACGCAGGTGCGCGACGTGCACGAGCAGGACGACGCGCTCACGGCCGTCACGGTCGAACACGCCGACGGCACGCGCGAGACGCTGCCGGCGCGGGCGCTGTTCCTCTGCATCGGCGGGCTGCCGCGCACCGCCTGGACGGGCGAAGTCGGGATCGCGACCGACCCCGCGGGCTACATCCTCACCGGCCCCGACCTGCTGACCGACGGTCGCCGCCCCGACGACTGGCCGCTGCACCGCGACCCGCTCGCGCTGGAGACGAGTCTGCCCGGGGTCTTCGCCGCCGGCGACGTGCGCCACGGCTCGATCAAGCGCGTCGGCGGCGCCGTGGGCGAGGGCGCGATGGCGGCGGCGCTGGCGTTCCGGCGGCTGGCGGAGCTGGGCGTCGTCGCCTGAGCGGGGGCGCGGCGCTCAGTCGAGCTGCTGCGACTCGCCGGACCAGCGCGTCTCCTCGCGGGGATACGCGCCCTCGCCGCGGTCGCGACGCAGCTCGGCTGCCGTGCGCAGCTGCGCCGAGGTCAGCTCGTCCTCGGCGATCCATTGCGCGGCGCGCAGCAGCTGCCCGCGCACCTGCGCGAGCTCGTCGAGGCGCTCCAGCGTCTCGGGCGTGTGCTTGAACGCGGCGAGGAAGAAGTAGCGCCGTCCCTGCTCGCGCCAGCTGGGCACCGTGAACGCGGTCTGCGAGTCCGTGATGCCCGCCCGCCAGTCCGACGGCAGCCCCATCGGTCCGACGGCCGACTCGGCGCCGTCGAGCGCCCAGGCGATCGCGTCGGCCTGCGCGGTGTCGAGGCTGAGCCCAGGACGGCGGGCGAGCTCCTCCGCGACGCTCTGCACGCGACGCAGCTGCACATGCCACGCGTCGTCGCCCTCGAAGTGCAGCCGCCACAGATAGCCGCGCCGAGCCGGGGTCAGGTCGTCGAGCGTCGGGCCCAGGATCTGCGCGAAGGTCTCAGCCGAGAAGCGCTCGTCCGGGCGTGCGAGGGGCACAAAGGGAGCGAAGCGCTCGCGCAGCGACTCCAGCCCCAACGGCGAGTCGGGCGAGCGATCCTCAGGACACGGCGCGAAGTAGCCGCTCTCCTGACCGACGGCGATCCATGCGTCCAGCTCGACGAGCAGCAGCGCCGCCAGCTGCACGACGGAACGGGGCTGGAACCCTTCGAACGGATCGTCCTCCAACGGCCCCTCCGGCAGCCCCAGGGCGACCTGCAGCGGGCGGACCGACCCGCGCTCGAACGCGCGCAACCGGAACAGGGCTGGATCCACGACCGGCGCCGGGCTCATCGGCGTCTGCCCGTCTCGACGAAGGTCCAGGGATCCGTGTAGCGCCCGCTCGGCTTGCAGACCGAGCGATGGTTCTTGCCGTCGATCGAATCGTCGGGCAGATCCGACGCGTAGCGCCTGGCCACGACGACGTCGTCGGGCTGGGCCCACACGACCGCCGCGCGCAGCGCCTGGAGACGCGTCCGCTTGACCAGCTCCTCGGTGCGGCGCTCCAGCGCCGTGAGCACCTGCGACCCCGCCTGCAGGTCACGATAGGCCGAGGAGCGCCGCAGCACCATCTCGAGCGCGTGCCACGTCGAGCTCGCGCGTGCGACGCCGAGCCAACCGCTGGGATCGAAGCCCGCGCTCGCGGGACTGAAGAGGCGCACCTTCGCCTCGAGCAGGGCCGGCCGAGGAGTGCCCTTGCCGCTCGCGATCCAGCGATCCGCCGACTCGCACAGAGCGTGGCGCACGATCACGCCGCCGAGCGAGTGCCCGGCCACGACCAGCTCGCGGTACGGCTCGTCCATGGGCTCGCGCACGCGCACGCCGTCGAGCTCGACGAGTTCCGCCGGCGGGCGCGGGTAGAAGCGCTCGAGCTCGCGCAGCAGCCGGTGGGAGACGCCCGTGATGCCGTCGCGCGCCGAGTTGTAGCCGACGAACAGCAGGTCGGCACGGTCCCACCAGGCGCTCGCTTCCGGCCCGAAGGGGAAGCTCATCCAGCTCGCGACGGCGCGTCCGCCGAAGCCGTGGACGAACACCACCAGGCGCTTGGGCTGCTCGTGGCTGAGGTAGAGCGTCCATCCCGCAGGATCGACGAGCCGGAATTCGGAATGTCGCAGCTGCTCAGCCGCGCGGGGCATGTGGCGGATGCTAGCCGCTACCCTTCCGGGCCGATGGCGCTTCAGATCACCGACCTCTACAAGCGCTATCCGACCGGCGTCGAGGCGCTGCGCGGCGTCTCGCTCTCGATCGAGGAGGGCCAGTTCTTCGGCCTGCTCGGCCCCAACGGCGCCGGCAAGTCCACGCTCATCCACTGCACGACCGGGCTGGCGCAGCCGACCTCGGGCCAGATCAGCGTCTTCGGCCACGACGCGATCCACCACTACGAGCAGGCGCGGCTGGCCGTCGGGCTCGCGCCGCAGGACCTCAACATCGACTGGTTCCTGACCGTCGAGGAGACGCTCGACTACCACGCCGGCTACTTCGGGATGCCGCGCAAAGAGCGCCGCATCCGCACGAAGGAGCTGCTGGAGACGTTCTCGCTGACGGAGAAGCGCAACGAGCGCACGCGCACGCTCTCGGGCGGCATGAAGCGGCGGCTGATCCTCGCGCGGGCGCTGATGCATCGGCCCAAGCTGCTGATCCTCGACGAGCCGACCGCCGGCGTCGACGTCGAGCTGCGCCTCGAGCTGTGGCACTACGTCCAGCGCATCAACGCGGAGGGCACGACGATCCTGCTGACGACGCACTACCTCGAGGAGGCGGAGCAGCTGTGCGACCGCATCGCCTTCATCAACGGCGGTGAGATCGTCGCCGAGGGCACGAGCGACGACCTCGCCGCGCAGTACGCCGTCTCGAGCCTCGAGGACGCCTACCTGGCGCTCGTCGGGCGCGGCGAGCTGTCGCGCGCCCAGGTCGGCGTGGAGGAGGTCGCGTGAGCACCACCGTCGCCGAGACGCAGCCGCAG
This sequence comes from uncultured Actinomycetes bacterium, assembly GCA_963746145.1. Lineage (GTDB taxonomy): Bacteria > Actinomycetota > Thermoleophilia > Solirubrobacterales > Solirubrobacteraceae > Conexibacter. Next base: position 1,748,472 of record CAVVAC010000003.1, on the reverse strand, counting down.
CGCACGCGCAGCCGCCTGAGCCTCAGCGCGCGCCAGATCCGCTTCCTCGCGCTCGTGCGGCGCGAGTGCAACCGCTTCATGAAGATCAAGCGGCAGACGATCGGCGCGCCGATGCTGGAGACCTTCCTCTACATCTCCGTCTTCGGCGCCGCGCTCGGCTCGCGCATCCACACGCTGCACGGCTACCGCTACATCGTCTTCGTGATCCCCGGCCTGATCATGATGGCGTGGGCGATGAACGCCTTCTCGAACAACGCCTCCTCGATCCTGCAGCAGAAGTTCCAGCGCTCGATCGACGACCAGCTGTCCTCCCCCGCCTCGCCGCTGGAGCTGCTGCTGGCGTTCTCGCTCGGCGGCTTCCTGCGTGGCATGACGGTTTCGCTGCTGACGTTCGTCGCGGCCTCGATCCTCGTCTCCGACTTCCCGGTCGAGCACGTCTTCGTGCTGGTCGCGGGCCTCTTCCTCGTCGGCTTCTTCTTCGCCCAGCTGGGCGTGCTGATCGGCGTGCGCGCAGAGCAGTTCGACGACGTCGCGGTCGCGCAGACGTTCGTCTTGCAGCCGCTGATCTTCCTCGGCGGCGTCTTCTACTCCGGCTCGCTGCTGCCCGAGCCGTGGCAGACGCTCACGCACTTCAACCCGGTCTACTACATGATCGGGCTCGTGCGCTACGGCTTCCTCGGCTACACCGAGGCGAACATCGGGCTCTCGCTCGCGTTCCTGTCGGTCGCGGTCGCGGCGCTGTTCGCGCTCAACTGGCGCCTCTTCCACACCGGCTACAAGCTGCGCGCGTAGCGGTGGAGCTGGCGGTCCGCGTGCGACCGCGCGCGCGTCGCGACGGCCGGCGAGCGCGCACTAGGGAACGAGCACGACCTTCCCGACATTGCGGCGCTCGGCGATGATGCGGTGCGCGTCGGGAGCGCGATCGAAGGGGATCGCGTCGGAGACGACGGGCTGGATCGTGCCGTCCTCGATCAGCGCGGCGAGCGGGTCGGTCCAGGGCTGGAGCGAGCCGCGGTCGTCCCACAGGCGCAGCATGTTGAGGCCGATCACGGCCTTCGAGTCCGACATCTGCTTGATCAGGTCGAAGCCGCGCAGCATCCACAGCGCCTGCGGGGCGGCCTTCAGGAGGTTGCGCTTCTCCCCCTGCTGGACGCTCGAGGCGCCGAACGCGACGAGCCGTCCGCCGGCCCGCAACAGCTTGTAGGAGCGCTTGAACGAGGCGCCCCCGAGCGCATCGAGCACGATGTCGCAGCTGTTCTCCAGGCCCTGCTCCCAGCCCTCGCGGGTGTAGTCGTGGGCGACGGCGATGCCCTGCGCGCGGATCGCGTCGTGCTTGCCGGGCGAGGCGGTGCCGTGCAGCTCGGCGCCGTAGCGCTTGCCGATCTGGGTCGCGGCGATGCCGACGCCGCCGCCGGCCGCGTGGATCAGCACGCGCTCGCCGGCCTGCAGGCTGCCGAAGCCGATCAGGCCGGCCCAGGCGGTTGAGTAGTTGACGGGGATCGCGGCGCCCTGCTCGAAGCTGAGCGCGTCGGCGAGCGGCACGACGGCAGCGACCGGCACCACCACCTGCGAGGCGTAGCCGCCGAAGCGGGTGCCGGCCATCACGCGCGCGCCGACCGCAACGTCCGTGACGTCGGGCGCGACCTCGGTGACGGTGCCCGCGACCTCGTAGCCGACGACCATCGGCGGCTTTGGCGCATCCGCGTAGAGCCCGGTGCGGGCCATCGTGTCGGCGAAGTTCACGCCTGCGGCTCTGACCTCGACGCGCACGTGACCCGGGGCCATCGGCGGGTCGGGCCGCTCCTCGACCTTCAGGACGCTCGGGTCCCCGTACTTCGTGATGACGACTGCTCGCATCGGCCGGAGGCTAGTCGTCGTGGCGCAGGCGCGAGCCGGTTGCGCGGCGGGTGAGCGCCAGCCCGAACCACAGCCATGCAAATGCAGCCGCGACGAGCGCCGTGCAGACCGCGCTCGTCGCCGCACCGAAGAGGAAATCGGTCACGAGCAGGACCGCCCCGGTCATCGCGAGCGCGAGGAAGACCAGGCCCGCCAGCGCCATCCGCGTCGCGCTGTGGATCAGCCGCGGCCGGTCGCCGCGGTGGAACATGATGCGGTGGTAGGCCGTCGGCGCGATGAACAGCGCCGAGGCGAGCGTCGCGCACAGCAGCACGCCGAGGTAGATGCCGCGCTGCGCCTGCGTCGTGTCCGCGAAGCGCTGGTTGAACGGCACCACGAGCAGGAACGCGAACAGCAGCTGGACGCCCGGCATCGCGACGCGCAGCTCCTGCAGCAGCTCGCCGAGCTGGCGCTGCTCGCGGGCCTCGGCGTCCTCGTGCGGGTCCATGACCCGGTGCTACCCGCAGCGCCGCTAGGACTCGCAGCCGATGCCGTCGCCGTCGCTGTCGAGGCCGTAGACGTCGCTCCCGACGACGGTCACAGTCCCGGTGTAGAGCGGGCCATCGCCGGAGCCGCCCGCGCAGTCGTAGTCGGAGGCGTTCGGATCCAGGCACGCGCCGCTGTAGTTCGGGTCGCAGTCGGAGGTGGGCGCGGCCTGCGCGTCCGCCTCGGCCTGGGCTTGGGCATCCGCCTCTGCCTGGGCTTCGGCCGCTGCCTCGGCCTCCGCCCTGGCGCGGGCACGCACCAGACGCAGGTGGCGTACGTGACGCACGTGGCGTACGTGACGCACATGGCGTACGTGACGCACATGGCGTACGTGACGCGCGTGCAGCACCGCGCGCCGACGCGCGAGCGCCCGGCGATGGGCGGCCGCCTCCTGCGCGTCGCGCGCCGCCAGCAGCTGAGCGCGGTGGTGCTGCGCACGCGCGGAGGTCGTTGCGGGAGCCGTATGCTTGCCGCCGCCGCCGAGCAGGCTGAGCAGGACGATCAGCGCGACGCCCGTGCCGATCACGACCCCGTACTGCCGGCCGAGCGGGAGACGCAGGAACCAGCTGCCGAGCGCACGGACGATCCGCATACAGCGGAAATCTAGAGTGCTTCGGGGACGGCGGCGCCGACGGCGCTCGGCTACGGTCACACACATGGCGACCCTGTGGACGATCGGCTATGAGCGGCTGGCGCCCGACGCGCTCGTCGCCGAGCTGACGGCGGCCGGCGTGCAGCGCGTGCTCGACGTCCGCTTCCGCCCGCAGTCGCGGCGGCCGGGGATGTCGAAGACGAAGCTCGGGAGTCTGCTGGCCGCCCATGGCATCGCCTACGAGAACCGCCGCTCGCTCGGCACGCCGCCGGAGCTCCGGCCGCTGTTCCGCAGCGGCGCGACGCGTCGGGGCGCGACCGCGTTCCGCGCCCACGTCGAGCAGACCGCGGCCGGCGAGCTGGACGAGCTGGCCACCGCGCTCGCCGATCCCGCCACGCCCCGCACCGCGCTGCTGTGCCTGGAGGCGGAGCCCGCGCACTGCCACCGGCGCGTGATCGCGGAGCTGCTGCGCGAGCGCGCGCCGGAGCTGCGCGTCGAGGACCTCTAGGCCAGGTCGCGCGCGTCCGTCTCGCGCTAGGCGCTCAGGCCGAGCCGAGCGGCTTCGCGCGCGAGCCGCTCGTCGAACGTGAGCACGCTGCCCGCCGACTCTTGCCCTGCGAGCAGGACGCAGCAGTCGGGGAGCTTCAGGGACGTCTCGACGCGGAGCGCGGCAAGACGCGGTGCGGCATTCAGCGGGAGCGGGATCTCGGCGACTGCGAGGATCTGCAGCGCTGCGTGTGCGTCGGCTTGGCGACCGGCGCGCGTTGGAGCGACGAGGATCTCCGCCAATGTGATCGGGCTGGCTCCGAATGGTTCGTCGGCCGCGCCGAGCAGCCGCTCGGTCGCCAGCAGATGGTGGGCGTCGCGCTCGTCGAGGTGCGCGATCAGCACGCTCGCGTCGAGGACGATCACGCGGGCCAGTCGCCGCGGAGCCGCTCGAGACAGTCGGCGGGATAGCTCCCGGTGAGCGCACCGCCGGTGTGAGCGATCGCCGCGCGCCGATCCGCATTCGCGCCCTCCGCGTCGCCCGTGATCGCACGGTGTCCCTCGCGAAGCAGGTCGAGCAAGAGCTTCCCGGGACGGTCGCGATCGTCCGGCCATCGCCGCGCGGCCGCCTGCAGCGCACGAGCGACGTCGTCGGTCTCGGTGATGGAATGGCGGGGTCGCGCCGTCGGCATGACCAAAGTGTAGCACCACACCCAAGGTGCTGCACCTCGATCGAGTGGCCCCGCTAGGACTCGAACCTAGGACCAACAGATTATGAGTCTGCTGCTCTAACCAACTGAGCTACAGGGCCGCGAACGGACGACGCTACCAGAGCCGGCGAGGCGCGAATGCCCCAGCACGCACGGGGCTTCGGAACGCGTCAGAATGCCGGGCGGTCGCCATGTCCCGTCTCCCTTTCGTCGACACGCACATCCACCTGTTCGACATGCACGAGCCGGGGCTGCGCTACTCGTGGCTGGAGCCCGACAGTCCCGAGGAGCCGCCGAACGGCCCGCTCGGCGCGATCAAGGCGCAGCGCTACTGGGCCGAGGACTTCATCGCCGAGACGCGCTTCCAGAACGTGACCAAGGTCGTGCACGTGCAGGCGGCGATCGACACCGCGGACCCGGTGCTGGAGACGCGCTGGCTGCAGGCCTTCGCCGACCGCCTCGGCCTCCCGCAGGGGATCGTCGCGCAGCTCACGCTCACCGCCGACGACGCCGCCGAGCAGCTCGCGCGCCACGCCGAATACCCGAACCTGCGTGGCTTCCGCGACTACCGCTTCGACGACTACTGGCCGGACCCGCGCTGGGAGACCGGCGTCGAGCTGCTGGCGCGCCACGGCGGCCTCGTCCTCTGCGACGCGCCACCGCTTGAGCACGCGGCGCTCGCGCGCGACGTCGTGCGGCGGCACCCGGAGGTCACGCTCTCCGTCGACCACGCGAATATGCCGATGGAGCGCGGCGAGGCGTACTTCGCGCGCTGGCGCGAGGCGCTGCGCACGCTCGCCGAGGCCGAGAACGCGGTCGTCAAGATCTCCGGCCTCGGCATGACCGACCACACCTGGACGGTCGCGTCGATCCGGCCGTGGGTGCTGGCGTGCATCGAGGCGTTCGGCGCCGACCGCGCGTTCTTCGGCACGAACTGGCCGCTGGACCGGCTCTACAGCTCCTACCCCGACGTGCTCGACGCCTACGCCGAGATCGTCGCGGACTTCTCGGAGTCCGAGCAGCGCGCGCTCTTCGCCGGCAACGCCGAGCGCATCTTCCGCATCTGAACCGCGACCCCGCCGGGGGTGGCCGACTACGGTCCGCGCAATGGAGACCTCCCGGCAGACGCGCGCGCTCGAGGCCACGCTGCGCCGCTCCTGGCTCCCGGTCGCGCGCAACTGGCGGATGACGCCGCGCGGCGTGCGGCTGCTCCAGCGCATGACCGAGCCGCCGCGCCGCCGCGTGCCCGTGCTGCGCGGCAGCGTCGTCGAGCCGCTCACCGTCGCCGGGCGCCCCGCCGAGTGGGTGCGCGGACCGCGCGCGCTGAGCGCGCCGGACGACAGCGCGGTCGTGCTCTACCTGCACGGCGGCGGCTACGTGTTCGGCTCCCCGCGCACGCACCGCAACCTCGTCTCGCGCATCTCGCACGTGAGCGGGCTGCCGGTGCTCTCGCTCGACTACCGCCTGCCGCCGGTCGCGACGCTCCCCGCCCCGCTGGAGGACGCGCTCGGCGCCTACCGCCACCTGCTCGACGCGGCGCGCCCGCCCGAGCGGATCGTGCTCGCCGGCGACTCGGCCGGCGGCGGGCTCGCACTCGCCTCGGCGCTGGCCGCGGCCGAGGCCGGACTCCCCCGCCCCGCCGCGCTCGTGCTGCTCTCGCCGTGGGTGGACCTGACGCTGAGCGGTGACTCCTACGTCTCCAACGCCGCGCTCGATCCCTTCCTGCCCCCGATCGCGCTGGCCCGCGCGGCCCGCACCGCGCTCGCCGGCCTCGACGCGCGCGACTGGCGCGCCTCGCCGCTGTTCGCACCAGACGCGTTGTGGCCGGCACTGCCGCCAACGCTGCTGGAGGTCGGCTCGACGGAGGTCCTGCTCGACGACGCGCGGCGCGTCGCCGCGCGGATCGAGGGCGCGGGCGGGCGCGCCGAGCTGCACGTGTTCGAACGCCAGCCGCACGTCCCACCCCTGTGGGGCGGGACCCCCGCCGCGCGCGCCGCGCTGCGCGAGATCGCCGACTTCCTCGGCGAGACCCTCTCCACGGACGCGACGCCCGAGCCGCCAAGCCCCGCCGACACCGCGACGGCCGCCGCCGGATGAGCGAACCGTGGTAACGAGCACACCTCCACGGTGTGCTCGTTACCACAGTTCAGCTGGCGAGCCTTGCGGCGAGCGCCGAAGTCGGCGCCAGCGCCAAGCGCACCCCTCGATGCCCGACCCGCACGAGCGCGGCGGACCCATCCGGCAGGCGACCCCGCCGGGCATGCAGCCCGTCCCGCAGCCAACGCGAGAGCCCGCGACCGAGCGCACCAGGGTTCGAGACCCTCCATCCCGCCACGAGCGCATCCCGCCCCCGGCACGGCGCGCGACACGCGCCCGAGCCCTGCCGCCACAACGCGTAGCGCCCGCCGAGCCAGCCGGCCGCGATCCGCGCCGCCGCCCGCGCCCCGCTCGTCCCGTACAACACCTGCTGCGTGTCGAACTGCCCGAACGTCGAGGCCGCCAGGCGCCGCCAGCCGGGGCCGGGCGCCGGCGGCAGCGCCACCGGCGCCGGCCCCTGCACGCCGAACCAGCGGTCGGGCCGCATCACCTGGGCGGTCGAGAGCGGCGGACGGTAGCGCTCGGCATTGTTGACCAAATCCCAGCTGCCGGTCCCGTGGCGCAGCGCCTGCACGAACGCCTGACCGGCGAAGTACGGGAACGTCAGCTCGCGCAGCACCGCCGGCGGCAACGGCGTCCCGCTCGTCACGTCGCCCAGCTCCTTCAAGGCCTCACCGAGGCCCGGCGAGGCCGACGGATAGCGCTGGACGTACTCGGTCATCACCTCGGTCGCCGTGCCCTCGACCAGCGCCGTGGCGGCATTCGAGGCGTCGTCGTCGACGTGCTCCGCGCGGTCGATGTCGAAATGCTGGTCCTCCAGCGCGTGCGTGAGCTCGTGCGAGAGCGTCACGTCGTCGACGCCCGCCCCGCGCACGAGCACGAGCCGCTTGCGCCTCGGGTCGTAGAAGCCGGCGACCTGCTCGCCGTAGATGGCGCCTGTGATCGCCGCGTAGTCGGTGCCCGGCGGCAGCGGCCCGAGCAACTCCATCAGCTCGACCTGCGCGCGCTGCCGGGCGGCCGAGACGTCGTGCTGCTGCTCGGCGACGCCGTAGCGGCGCGTCGCCGCGGGCGAGAGCACCGAGACGGGCACCGGATGCAGGAAGCGCAGGCCGCGCAGCCCCTCGACGCGTCGCTCCACGAGCGCGATGTGCGCCGACGAGACCTCCGGCGACCTCGCTGACGACCCGCCGCCGTGCGGGCCCAGCAGCGCGCCCGCGACGCCGAGCACGACGATCGTCGCGAGCAGCACCAGCTCCGGGGTGCGGCGAGCGGAGGAGCGGCTGCGTGATTGGATGTGGTCGTTCATACGAGCGGGAGGGTCGGAAAGCATGGCGCAACGGGCGGCGATCGTGACGGGGGCATCGAGCGGGATCGGACTGGCGATCGCGCGGATGCTCGGCGAGGAGGGCTACGCGCTGACGCTCGCGGCACGCCGCGCCGAGAAGCTGGCCGAGGCTGCGCAGGGCCTGCGCGACGCCGGCTACGAGGTGCAGGACGTCGCCGCGCCGCTCGCCGAGGAGGAGGCGGTGCAGGCCGTCGTCGCCGCGCACACGGAGCGCTACGGGCGCCTCGACGTGCTCGTCAACAACGCCGGCGTCGGGATCGGCGCGCCGGTCGCGGAGATCGTCTCGAAGAAGCTCGACATGCAGCTCGACGTGAACCTGCGCACGATCGTCCTCTTCTACCGCGAGTGCGTGGAGCTGCTGCGCGCAGCCGCCGCCGAGCACGGCACGGCGCAGGTCGTCAACACCTCCTCGATCTCCGGCAAGCGCGGACAGGCGTGGCTGAGCGTCTACTCCGCCACGAAGGCCGGCGTCGTCGGCTGGACGGAGGCGATGAACAAGGAGCTCGCGAGCGAGGGCATCAAGTCCTGCGCGCTCTGCCCCGCCTTCGTCGACACGCCGATGACCGAGTTCGCCAAGCAGGGCGGCGTGCCGGCCGAGCAGATGATCCGCCCCGAGGACATCGCCGAGTCGGTGCGGCTGCTGCTGAAGGTCTCCCCCGCCTGTCTGATCCCCGAGATCATCTTCGAGCGGCCGGGTGATGCGCTGTGAAATTGGGGGTCCACATCGGCTACTGGGGCCTCGGCCTGACCGCCGCCCAGCAGCTGGAGATCGTGCAGGAGGCCGAGCGGATCGGCTATGACTCCGTGTGGGCCGCGGAGGCCTACGGCTCCGACACCGCGACGGTGCTCGCCTGGCTGGCGGCCGGCACGACGACGATCGGGCTCGGCTCGGCGATCTTCCAGATCCCCGCCCGCAGCGCCGCGATGACGGCGATGACCGCGGCCACGATCGACCAGCTCTCAGGCGGGCGCATGCGCTGCGGCATCGGCGCCTCGGGCCCGCAGGTCGCCGAGGGCTGGCACGGCCAGCGCTACGGCAAGATGCTCCAGCGCACGCGGGAGTACGTCGCGGTCGTGCGGATGGCGCTCGCGCGCGAGCGCGTCGAGTTCCACGGCGAGACGCTCGAGCTGCCGCTGCCCGACGGGCCCGGCCGCTCGCTGAAGCTGACGATCGCGCCGGTGCAGGAGCGGATCCCGATCTACCTCGCGGCGATCGGGCCGAAGAACACCGCGCTGGCGGGCGAGATCGCCGACGGCTGGATCCCGACGCTGTTCGCGCCCGAGCACGTCGCCGAGTTCCGCACCCACCTGCAGGAGGGCGCCGACCGCGTCGGCAAGAGCCTCGACGGCTTCGACATCGCGCCGACGGTCAACGTGCTGGTGACCGACGACATCGCCTCCGGGCGCGACGCGATGCGCCCCTACCTCGCGCTCTACATCGGCGGGATGGGCTCGCGCGAGCAGAACTTCTACAACCGCCTGGCGGTCCGCTACGGCTTCGCCGACGCGGCGAAGGAGATCCAGGACCTCTACCTCGACGGCAAGCGCGAGGAGGCCGGCGCGGCGCTGCCCGACGAGCTGATCGACCTCGTCACGCTGTGCGGCCCGAAGGACCACGTGCGCGAGCGGCTCGCCGTCTACCGCGACGCGGGCGTCGGCACGCTGATGGTCACGCCGATGGCGTGGAGCGCGGAGGAGCGCGTGTCGCAGCTGCGCACGATCGCGGAGCTGGCGGAGTCCTAGGCGTTCGCGGGACTGGGCGCGCGCTCGCCGCGCCCGGCTTCGAGCGCGTCCAGCAGCGCCGCGACGACGCGCGGGTCGAGCTGCGAGCCGGCGACGTGCTCCAGCTCGGCGCGCGCGACCTCGGCCGAGCGCGCCGGGCGCCAGGGGCGCACCGAGGTCATCGAGACGAACGTGTCGCACGCGAGCAGGATCCGCGCGGCGAGCGGGATCTCCTCGCCCACGAGCCCGTCCGGGTAGCCGGCGCCGTCGAAGCGCTCGTGCTCGTGGCGCACGATCGGCGCGGCCTCGCGCAGCAGCGGCATCGCGCGCAGCAGCCGTTCGCCGATCGGCGCGTGCTCGCGCAGCACCGCGCGCTCCTCCTCGTGCAGGTCCCCGGGGTGCGCGAGCAGCACCGCGGGCACGCCGACGGTTCCGACGTCGTGGAACAGCGCCGCGAGGTAGAGCGCGCGCAGGTCCGCGTCGGGGAGCCCGAGCGCGCGCCCGACCTGCCACGCCAGCTCGGCGATCCGCCAGGACTCCGTCTCGCCGGCCGCCGCGCTGCCGACTGCCACGCGGTAGAGCTCGCCGAAGCCGGCCTCGCGCAGGCGGTCGAACAGACGCCGGCAGCTGAGCGCGCGCCCCAGCTGGTCGGCGATCGCCTCCGCGAGCGCACGCTCGCCAATCTCGAACGCGTGGGAGCGGTCGGCCGCCAGCACGACGTAGCCCCACGGCAGGCCCTCGTCCATCACCGCGACGGCGAGCTGGGCGCGCATGATCGCGCCGTCGACCCAGCGCCCGGCGGCGTCGTCCTCGACGACGGCGGTGCCGCCCGCGGCCAGCGCGCGGCGCGCGAGCGGCTGGTCGTCGAACGCGTGCGCGGAGGCATCGCCGGAGCTGAGCGCGGCGAAGCGCACGCCCGCGTCGGGGCCGGTCGCGACGACCGCCGCGCCGACGACGTCATAGCCGCCGGCGAGGAAGGCGACGGTCGTCTCCGCCAGCGTGCGCTCGTCGCGCGCGCCGGCGAGCGCGCGGGCGAGGCCGGACAGCAGCGCCAGGCGCGCCGTCTCGGTGCGGCCCAGGCGCCCGCGCTCGCGGCGCGGCCGCGGACCGCCGGAGCTGGCCTGCATCGCGCCACCGTTGGTCCGCTTGGCCTCGCGCAGGGCGGCGTCGGCGCGCAGGATCAGCTCGTCGGCGCTGCGCGCCGGGCGCCCGAACGTCGCCCACCCGGCGCTCGCGCCGAGTCTGCGGTCGTGGCCGCCGAAGGGCGTCGCCTCGATCGCGCGCACGAGCCGCTCGGCCAGCTCGTGGGCCTCCTCCTCGCCCGCCCGCACGGCGATCACGGCGAACTCGTCGCCGCCCTGCCGGCAGCAGACGTCCTCCTCGCGCAGCGCGCCGCGCAGCGCGGCGGCGACGAGCCGCAGCGCGTCGTCGCCGGCGAGGTGTCCGTGCTCGTCGTTGATCTCCTTGAAGCCGTCGAGGTCGAGCAGCACGAGCGAGAAGGGATCCTCGTAGCGACGCGAGCGCGCGACCTCGGCCGCCAGCTGGCGCGTGAACATGCGGTAGTTGCCGAGCCCGGTGAGGTCGTCGTGCTCGGCCATCCTGAGCGCGTCCTCCTCGCGGCGCACGAGCTGCGTGCGATCGCGGCGCAGGTTCAGCAGGACCGTCAGCAGCACGGCGGCCGCGCCAAGCGCGAGCACGCCCGAGACGATCCCGACGGCCGACTCGGCCGCGTCGTGGCGGCCCAGCAACGTGAGCACGACGAGCGCGCCCGCGGCGCAGGCGAGCAGCACGAGCGCGCCGACCGCCAGGGCCGTGCTCGTGCGCGATCTGGTGCGTGCGGCGGCGCCTGGCGACGTCCCGTCGCCGTATTCTCGCGGCCGTTCGCGGATCTCCGTCTCGTCCATCCTTGGGCTCGTCGGGTCGTCCTTGGCGTTGTTCCGGAAGCTGATTAAAGCTCATCAAAGCTACTAAGCCCTGCTGATGGCCTTTTCGGCCCCTCCACGCCGCCTGCTGCTGGGCGCCTTCGGCGACCCCGGGCACACGTTCCCGATGATCGCCTTGGGGGTCGCGCTGGCGCGCCGGGGGCACGCCGTGACGCTGGAGACGTGGCAGCGCTGGCGCCCGGAGGTCGAGGCCGCGGGGCTGGGATTCGCGGCCGCGCCCGAGTACCCGCTGTTCTCTACGCCCGGACGGCCGATGGGGCCGTACGAGGCGGCCGTGCTGGCTGCGCGCGAGACGCGGGCGCTCGTGCGCGAGCTGCGCCCGCACGCCGTCGTGGCGGACATCATCACGCTCGCGCCGGCGTTCGCGGCGGAGCTGGAGGGCGTCCCGTTCGCGACGCTGATCCCGCACGTGCACCCGGCGATGCCGCCGGGCGCGCCGCCCTACTCGTTCGGCGCGCGGATGCCGCGCACGGCGCTGGGGCGGCGGCTGTGGAGCCGGCTGGACCCGCTGGTGGCCCGCGGGTTGGAGCATGGGCGGAACGACCTGAACTGGGCGCGGGGGGAGTTGGGGCTGGAGCCCGTGTCGCGGGTGCACGGCGGGATCAGCGAGCGGCTGTGCCTGGTCGGGACGTTCCCGCAGCTCGAGTATCCGCGGGCGTGGCATCCGAGCGTCGAGATCGTCGGACCGCTGCTGTGGGAGCCGCCGGCGGCGGACGTCGAGCTGCCGCCGGGAGACGATCCGCTCGTGCTGGTCGCGCCCTCGACCGCGCACGACAAGGAGCACCGCCTGCTGCGGGCTGTGCTCGCCGGGCTTGCCGAGGAGCCGGTGCGCGTGCTCGCCTCGTGGAACCGGCGGGCGCTGGTCGAGCCGGCGCCGGTGCCCGCGAACGCGCGGCTGGTCGAGTGGGTCTCCTATGCGCGCACGATGCCGCAGTGCGCGGTCGTGGTGTGCCACGCCGGGCACGGGACGATGGTGCGCGCGATCGCGTCGGGGAGCGTCGTCGTCGCGTGCCCGTTCACGGGCGACATGTCGGAGAACGCGGCGCGGCTGGCGTGGGCGGGCGCGGGCGTGCGGCTGCCGTGGCGGATGGCCTCGCCGACCGGGGTGCGCCTGGCGGTGCGGCGAGCGCTGAGCGACGGGCGCGTGGCGGCGCGCGCCGGCGAGCTGGCGGCGTGGGCGCGCGCGCACGACGGCGCCGAGCGCGCCGCCGAGCTGGTCGAGCGGCTGGCAGGCGAGTCGCGCTAGGCGGCGGCCGCGGCGCCGGCCGGGTGGGCCTTCGCCCAGGCGACGATCTGCTTCGAGTCCTCCACGACCTCGCCGTCGTCGAGCACGAGCACCGGCACCCACGACTTCCCCGTCAGGCGCTTGACCTCCTTGCGCCCGGACGTCAGATCCGGCAGCGGCGCGAGCCCGTAGGTCTTCACCACCTCGGGGTCGTGGCCGGCGTCGCGCAGCGCGTGGTAGGCGTTCGCGCACGGGTGGCCGCCCGGGCGCACCGGCACGGGGAACGTGCCCCAGCAGACGTAGAGCTTCATCGCGGGTCCTCTCGTCGGGTCCGGCAAGCCTACGACCCGAGGCGCGGGCCCGCTCCACCCCTGCCGCCCAGTAGAATGCCGCCTCGCCTTCCCCGGTAGCTCAATTGGCAGAGCATTCGGCTGTTAACCGAAGGGTTGTTGGTTCGAGTCCAACCCGGGGAGTTCGCCTGGCCCAGGCGTAGCACGCGATCGGGACCCCCCACCCCAACAGCCGTGTCAGGTCGGCCGGTCGGCTTCGACGCCGCCGGTGGCGGACCCTCGTAGCCCGCTGAGTCGGTCCAGATCGGCACGTGCCGAGTCATGCAGGCAGCGAAACACTATTCTTCTGACCGTGTCGCTCCTCGCGTGGTTGGACGAGAACAAGGGATGGTTGGCCCCGGGCGGCGGCATTGCAGTGATCGGCGCCTCTCTCAGGTGGCTCGGCCTCGGATCGCCGACCGATGAACCGCCATCCCCCGCGTCGCCCGTACATTGCGACTTCTGCGGACGCTCTCAGCAGCAGGTCAGGAAGATCATCAGGGGTCCTAATCACACGCATATCTGCGATGAGTGCATCGATCTCTCAACTGAGATCATCGACTTCGAAAGCGCCGACGACCGGGCCAGCAGCGTGGCTGCGGTCTGCAACTTGACAGTACGCCTCGTCGACGAGGACATCTCGCCAGAAGATCGTCATGCGCTTCAGCAGCGTCTGGACCATCACGCACGCATCGCGCGCCCCAATCGCCGCCCTCGCTCGGGCGACACGCTCTGCGGGGCACGTTTGGACCGAGTCGCCGGAGCTGGCACCTTCGGAACCGTCTGGGAGGCACATGGCGAGAGCGGAGAATCGATCGCGGTCAAGATCTTCGACCCCGACAAGATCGCGCTGGGCGTGATGCTGTGGCGCTTCCAACGCGGAATACGTGCCATGCAACACCTGACGAACCTGGACCGGGTCGCCCCGAGATCCATCTGCCGAATCGGCGAGGTCGCCCCAGATCGCCTGGCGTTTGCGATGGAGTTCCTTCCGGGCGGCGACTTGACGAAGCTGCGGCGCTGGGCATGGAGTCCTGAGAAAAAGGGTCGGGTGTTCCTCTCCGTAGCGAAGGCACTCAGCTTCTCTCACAACGACGGAATCGTTCATCGTGATGTGAAGCCCGCGAATATCGTGCTCGATAGCGAAGGCAACGCGGTCCTCACCGACTTCGACATCGCGGACCTCACCTTCGCAGCGACTATGTCCGTGTCGAGCGCCGCCCTCGGTACGCCGCACTTCGCTGCACCAGAGCAGCTCCTCGAGGTTCGTGCGCCTGCCCACCCGACCGCAGACATCTTCAGCCTAGGGAAGCTGCTCTATTACTTGATCGCGGAGGCGTCACCTCCGCTCGGTGCGATGTGGGCATCGGAGCTCTCGTCGCAGCTGGTGCCAGACCGCAGGATGCGGGAGATCATCGAGCGCTGTACGCATACGCGCGCGTCACAGCGCTTCCAGAACGTCAACGACCTCGTCGCTGAACTGCCCACGCCCCTTGAATGGCCGCGCCACCTCGCGTCAATCTAGGACAGCCCCGACGGGCAGCGAGACATCACGCATCACGCACCGCCGTCGACCCTGCCGGCAACTGCGACGCCGGCACCCGCAGCGAGAAGAACAGCAGCGTCCCGTACAGCGCCGCCAGCGACAGGCCGATCGACTCCACGACCGCGGAGAGCGTGACGTAGGCGATGCCCTCGTGCACGAAGTGGACCGGGAGCGCGAGCAGCGCGGTGCCGCCGCCGAGGAGGATCGCGCTCACGAGCAGCGCCCCGAAGACCTCCCACCAGCGTCCCTCCACCAGCGCGCTGCTGCGCCGGATCGCCTCGCCCGGCCCCACCCCGTCGAGCACCGCCGCCTGGGCTGCGAAGTACCAGCGGACCCACACGATGATCCCCGGGATCACGAGCAGCAGCAGCCCGATCGCGAACCCGATCGTGTAAAGCAGGACGGCCGCCAGCGCCGGCAGGAAGCGCGGCGCCGCCGCGCGCAGCGCCGTCCCCACCTCCGGGACCCGGCCGTTGCCGATGTCCCGCACGATCACCGCGTGCATCGCCGTCACGAGCACCGGCATCACGAGCGTCAGCAGCAGCGAGACGGCCTGCACGCCGGAGGCCGGATGCGCGTCGGGGCCGGATTCGAGCTGCCCGCCCCAGGCCCCGTCGACGAGCACGACGACCGGCGCGACGACGAGCAGCGTCACCGACAGGAACAGCCCCGAATGGCGTCCGAACAGCTTGAACGTGAGATCGAGCAGCTGCCCGACGTTGCGCCGGCGCGCGAGGTCCAGCGGTGGCTCCGACGTGCGCATCGGCGCGGCACGCTACACCGTGCGGATGTCGCGTCGATCGCCGACGCTCGGCGTCAGGTCCGCGCCGGCGCTCGCCCGCGCACGCGCGATCCCACGTGCAGCCGCGCCGACAGCTCGCGGATCGCGCCGCCGATGGCCCGCACCATCGGATCCCAGATCTGCCACGGGAACAATCGGCGCCAGAGGATCTTCCAGGGCGGGACCCAGGCCGGCGTGGCCACGAGGCACAGCTCCAGCATGCCTGCGTCGACCTCCTTGACGATCTCCGCCATCTCCGGCCATGGCGGATGGAAGCCGTCACGGCTGCTGGCGGCCTCGAAGCCGAACTCCATCGTGAACGCGTAGACCTTGCGCTTCGTGCAGTCGGCGCTGTGACGGCTGAAGGCATAGTCGGCCGCCGTCCCGGACACCGGGTAGGAGACGCTGCCCTGCGAGCCCCACAGCGACACGCTCTGCGTCGCGACGTACGGCTTGCCACGTACGGCGCCCATCGTCTCGACGACGCGCTGCGCGGCGCCGCGCGCGATCGTCAGGTCGGCCGAGGCGATGTACTCGCCGTAGCCGCCCGCGACGCCGCGCTGACCGTCGTAGGCGTTGTTCAGGAAGCTCATCGACGGCGTCGTGCTCTGATCGAGATCGTCGCCCCACGCGTAGAGCACGTCGCCGTCGAAGCTGTGGATGTCGACGTACCAGCGCATGAAGCGGTAGCGGTCGAGCAGCCAATGGACGTTGCGCGTCTCCGGCTCGGAGTTGGCCGCGGCGCCGTGGAAGAGCTCGTTGGCGGGGTCGTCGGAGGCGAGCGTGCCCGGGTTCGCGTTGGGAGCGAACTTGCGCCGGAAGTCCCACAGGAACGGGTGGTTGCGGTTGACGTCGACGCCGATGCGACTCGGATCCCCACCCGCCGCGGCCGGGTTGCGATTCTTGCGCCACAAGGCGTCGTGCTGCTGGTCGAATGCGCGCCCGTCCGGGTTCACGCAGGGAAAGACGACGACCGTGATGCGCTCGACGATGCTCTTGACGCTCGCAGGCGCGAACCAGCGGGTGCCGTACTGGAGGCCCGTGCCCTGCGTGTACGCCTCGAGCAGATCGGCGGCGAAGTACACGCAGGCGTCGGCGCCGCCCCACTCGCGCGCGTGCGCGCAGCCCGTGAACAGCACGCCGTCGGTGTTCGGGTTCATGCCGATCCGCAGCGCGTAGGAGCGACGGCCCTCGACCGACGCGTCGGGCAGCGCGATCAGCTCGGTGAGGCCCGGGTAGGTCGTGGCGAGGGCGCTCAGCGCCGAGTTGACCTCGTCGACGTTGAGGTAGCTCATGCCCGGTCCGGCCGCCGCGTCGGCTCTATCAGCTTCTCGCCGAGGCCGCGCGGAACGGCGTCGGCGCCAGCGAAGCGATCGCCCTCGCCCACGACGTAGCGGGAGCGATCGGGCGGGGCGCCCGGCTCCAGCTCGAAGCCGTCGCGGCGCAGGCCCTCCAGCTGGGCGGCGGTGCCGATCACCAGCAGCGAGTAGGAGCCGTCCTCGGCCCGTCGCACGTGGGGCCGGCAGCCGTAGTCGAGCCCGCGGCTCAGCAGGTCGCGCAGGCGCTCCTCGTCGAGCTTGCGCGCGATCGCGTCGATGCGTTGAGCCAGCTGTTGCCCTCCGGCCATCCCATGACGACGCTACACCAAAATCAGGTGCTCACCGCCGAGAGCAGCCACAGCCCAAGGCACGTGAAGCCGACCATCACGGTCAGCATCCAGTACTGCGAGCGCGTCGCGGCGTGCTTGTCGCCCTGGAAGTCGGTCAACGCGCGGTCGTGCGCGAGCACGAGCCCGCCGATGTGCCCGGCGACGAGCGCCGCCACCTGCACGTACCAGATGCCCGTCGCCGAGATCAGCTGGTAGTCGACCTGCCAGGTCGCGGTCCCGAACAGGTTCGCGCCCGTCCCGAGCGGGTCGGACGCGAGGTAGCCGAGCGCCTGGCTCTGGAACACGAACAGCGAGAAGTAGTGCGCCAGCGCGTAGGCGAACGCGATCGGCGCGAGCGTGTGCGCGAAGCTGCGCGCCAGCTCGCGTGCGCTGCGGCGCGGGTCGACCGTCCGCATCCCCAGCACGCCGAACCAGAAGACGCACGCGACGAAGCCGATCGCGAACAGCAGCCCGACCGTGAACGCCAGCTCGCTCGCGGGCGTGGGCCCGAACCCGAGCTGCGCGAAGCGGCCCTGGATCCCCGGCTCGGCCTCGACCCACAGCGCCCCGTTGGAGGCGCCGTCGAACGTCGTCACGCCGATCAGCGTGCACAGCAGCGCGACCGTCCCCGGCAGCACCGTCAGGCGCGGAACCCCGCCGAGCGGCGAGCGCAGGAACAGCTCCCGTCCCCGCACCTCGAACGCCGACAGCCGCCCGCACAGCCCGAACCAGACCGCGAACGCGTCGCCGCGCTCGCTCCAGGTGCGCTCGCCGTAGAGGCTCATCCCGACGATCTGCACGAACGCGTAGGCGAGCGCGAGCGCCCCGAGCGTCGAGGGCACGTCCTTGTCGACGTAGACCAGCTCCAGCCAGCCGAACGCGAACAGCCCCGCGACCGCCGGCCAGTAGCCGAGCCACGCCGGGTAGGCGAGCGGCTCGGCCCCCAGCGACGGGCTCGCGCGCCGCGCCAGCGCCGCGATCCAGCGGTACAGCGTGCGCCACGGGCTGAACGCGGCGAAGAGGTTCCCGAACAGCACGCTGAGGATCGGGATCCCGACCCAGAAGGCGACGTAGATCACCGTCGGCGCGAGGTTCGCGGTCGGCACCGGGGTGCCCGCGAAGGCGCTGTAGACGACGACCCCGAACAGCGCCACGCCGACGATGCCGCACAGCTCGCGCGCGACGGCGGGAATGCGGCCCACGCGCCACACGCGCGGCTCCTGCAGCCGCGGGTGCGGCCACAGGACCCCGAGCGCGAGGAACGACGCGATCAGCACGATCGCCGCCGCCCACGCGAACAGCCACGGCGGGATCGGCAGGTCGGTGCGCCCGGCGATGCCGTGCGCGGCGGCCCCCTCGGGCCAGGCCCCGGCGAGCGCGACGAGCAGGGCGCCGAGCGCCCCGGCCCGCCGCGCGCAGCGCGCGCTCATGCCTGCCGCCGGCGCCGGCGCACGAGCACGACCGCGCCGATCGCGAGCAGGGCGAGCACGACGAGCGAGACGACCGCCCCGCCCGAGAAGCCGCCGCCCGCGCTGCCGTCGCCGACCCACAGCAGCGTGCCCGCGATCGTGCCGGGCGTGGCGCCGACGCGGATCGGGACGCTCCAGTCGAAGACCTTCGTCTGCTTGGACTGGTCGGTCACCTGCGGCGGGACGGGCTTGGCGCGGTACTTGATGCGGTTGTCGTGCCAGGCGTAGCGGCCGGTCTTGTCGAGCGTCTGCCACGCGATCCCGTCGCCGGCGATGTGGGCGATCGGGCCCTTGTCGGCGACGAGCACCCAGCCCGCCGCGGCGTGGTCGTGACCGCCGCCGTGCTCGGCGGCCTCCTCGGCCTCGACCTCCTTCCAGGTGGCGGACGCCGGGTTGACCTGCACGCTGCCGTCGGCGCGCACGCGCAGGAACTGCTCGTGCTCGTAGCCGTAGACGAGCACGTCCCGGTCGCTGTGGTTGGTCAGCTCGAGCGCGTCGTCGTGGTCGAGCACGCGCACCTGCACGTCGGCGACGTGCGGCGTGACGCTCGTGACCTCCGAGCGGTAGTGCGGATTGCCCTCGTGGGCGACCGCGGGGACGGTGGACGCGGCGAGCAGCGCCGTCGCGAGCGCGACGGATCGCCAGGGTGCGGTGATGCGCATGGCAGCTCCTAATGGATCGACGTTGGCATGCCCGGCTCGCGGGCGCCGTGCCGTCGCGAGGGGGCTCAGTGCAGGGGAAGGGGGCGCAGCGCGGGCGGCGCCCGGCCGGCCGCGGCACACGCAAGCGGCGCGGCGAGCCGGCGCGCGGGCGCCGGCGCGGGGCGCTGCACGAACGGGCGCGCCGGTCGTGCGCGCAGCTGCAGCAGGACGCGGGCGCTCACGGCGGCGACGACGGCCTCGGCGCTGCGCAGCGCGAGCGCCAGCACGCCGCCGATCGCGAGCGCTGCGGGCAGCGCCCACCAGCCGCCATCGCCGACGACGCCGGCGATCCCGGCGGCGTGACCGGCGGCGAGCGCGCCCTCCAGCAGCTCCTGACCGCTGTAGAGCGCGAACAGCGCGAGGCTCGCGAGCAGCCACACGCGCAGGCCGGCGGGCGTGCGTCCACCCCCGCCCCGCGCCCAGCGGCGGGCGAGGCTCCCCAGCGAGGCGCCGAGCGAGAGCGAGGCGAGCAGCACGAGCCACGGGGTGGCGGCGAACAGATACTGGTGGCCCTGCGCCGCGAGCTGCGCATGCGCGCCGTCGCCGTACGCGAGCACGTAGCGCAGCTGGTGCACGCCGAGCACGGCCGCCGGCATCAGGGCGGCGCCGCGCAGCGACGCAGGGACGGCGGACGCGAGGCGCATGGCGGGCGGAACACTAGCGCCGTTGTCGTCATGCCTGCCAGGCATCTGGTGTTGACCCGCTCGAATTCGATCTTGATGATCCGGCGATCTGATGCGCGCCGAGTACGACAGCCGCGCCGACGCGCTCTCGATCGATCTCGCGCCGGCGACGCGCTGGGATCGCGGCGAGGGCGTCGACGACGACTACTGCACCGTCTTGTTCGCGGACGGACGGCCGGTGAACGTGGAGCTGATCGCCCCGCGCGAGCATCTCGACCTGCTCGCCCGCGCTGCAGAGCGGTACGGACTCGACGGCGAGGGAATCCAGGCGGCCGCGCGCTCGGCGCTCGCTGCGCCTGACCGCCCCGTCGTGGTCGGCCACAGCGCCGGCTGACGGCGCTCAGGCCCCCTGCAACCGCCCGCTCAGCGCGCGCAGCGTCGTGCGGACCTGCTCGCGCTCGCGGGAGAGGGCGGTGACGTCGCCGGTCTCGGCGGCGCGGGCGACGTCGATCGCGCGCTCGAGGCGCGCCAGCTCCAAGGACAGCCAGGCGTGCTCGAGGTTCTCGGGCGTGACGCCGCCGCGGGCGCGGCGCGCGTCCAGCTCGGAGACGAGCGCGGACAGTTCGGCGTCGTCGTCCGGCAGCCCGTCGAGCGGGTGGTCCAGGTGCACGACGAGATGGGCGGCGGCGCGGCGCGTCAGCTCGCCGGAGAAGTGCTGGTCGGGCACCGCGCGCGCGAGTGCGGTCGTGCCCTCCTGGGGGAATGCGATACAGAGCGCGAGGAACGTCCGCTCGGCGCGGTCGCGGCGGTCGAGCGCGAGCGCGGCGACGGGCATCGGCGCAGGCGGCGCCATCGCGCGCGCGGCGGCCGGCGCCGCGGGCGCCGCCACCGACGAACCGGCCTCCAGCAGCGAGGCCGCGAGCTGGTCCGACAGCTCCAGCCGGCTCGCGACCCGCCGCACCAGCTCCTCGCGCAGCACGCTCGGCGCCAGCGGCCCGAGCACCGGGCGCAGCTCCGCCAGCACGCGGTCCTTGCCCTCGGCGTCGCCCAGCTCCGCGCGCTCGAGGATGCGGTCCACGTGGAAGGACACGAACGGGACCGAGCGCTCCACCCGCTCGCGCACCGCCGCCGGCCCGTCCTGCTGGATCAGGTCCGCCGGGTCCTTGCCCGGCGGCAGCGCCGCGACGCGCAGCTCGAGGTTGCGCCCGGCCGCGATCCGCGCCGCGCGGATCATCGCCTCCTGCCCCGCCCCGTCGGCGTCGAGCGCAAGCACGAGCGTGCGCGCGGTGCGCTCCAGCTCGCGCACCTGCTCCTCCGTCAGCGAGGTGCCCATGATCCCGACCGCGTTCTCGGTGCCCGCCTGGTGCAGCGCGAGCACGTCCGTGTAGCCCTCGGCGAGCACGATCGTGCCGGCGCGCGCGGCGGCCTTGCGCGCGAGGTCGATCCCGAACAGCTGGCTGCCCTTGTGGAAGACCTCACCCTCGCTCGTGTTGAGGTACTTCGGCGGCTGGTTCTCGCGCATCGCGCGCGCGCCGAAGCCGACGACGCGCCCGCGCGCGTCGGCGAGCGGGAACATGATCCGCTCGCGGAAGCGGTCGTAGAGGCTGGAGCGGCCCTTCGTGCTGCGCTGCGCGAGGCCGGTCGCGAGCAGCTCCTCCTCGCTGAAGCCGCTCTGGCGCGAGGCCAGCAGCATGCGGTCCCAGGCGCTCGGCGCGTAGCCGACGCGGTAGGTGCGCAGCGTCTCCTCCTTCAGGCCGCGACCGGCCAGGTAGGCGCGCGCGCCCTCCGCCTCCTTGGCGTCCCACAGGTAGCGCGCGTAGTAGGTCGCGGCACGCTCCAGCAGCTTCAGCAGCCGCTCGCGGCGCTCGCGCTGCGCGACGGCGGCTGGGTCCTCGTCCTCGACCTGGAGCGTGACGCCGAAACGGTCGGCGAGCGACTCCAGCGCGCCCTTGAAGTCGAGCCCCTCCAGCTCCATCACGAACGAGAAGGGATCGCCCGAGGCCTGGCAGCCGAAGCAGTGGTAGTGCTTCTCGGCCGGGCGCACGTGGAAGGAGCCGGTGCGCTCGTCGTGGAACGGGCAGCGGCCGAAGTAGCTGTTGACGCCGGCGCGGCGCAGCTCGGTGCGCGAGGAGACGAGCGCGATCATGTCGACCGCGTCGCGCACGCGCTCCTTCGAGTCGGGCGTGTAGCGGCTCACGACGGGTAGGCGCGGGGGACCGCGAGGTCCTCGAAGCGGCGGATGCAGAAGCGATCGGTCATGCCGGCGAGGTAGTCGGTCACGCGCGTGGCGAGGTCAGCGCCCGCGTCGAGCGGCGGGATCTCCTCGGGATGCTCGCAGTAGTGGTCGAACAGCGCGCGCACGGCGATCTCGATCTTGACGTGCTCGCGGCGCGCCGCCGGGCCGAGGTAGACGTGGGCGAACATGAAGTCGCGCAGCGCCGCCATCGCCGCGCCGGCCTGCTCGCCCTGGACGATGTCGCCCGCGCGCTCGGACTGCTCGACGACGTCGTGCACGAGCGCGTCGATCCGCTGCGAGCCGGTCGCGCCGAGCACGGCGAGCGGCTCGCGCGGCAGCTGCGCCTCGTCCAGCACGCCCGCGCGCAGCGCGTCGTCGATGTCGTGGTTGATGTAGGCGACGCGGTCGAGCAGGCGCACGATCCGCCCCTCCAGCGTGCGCGGCGGCGCGGCGCGGCCGGAGTGGCCGAGGATCCCGTCGCGCACCGGTTCGGTCAGGTTGAGGCCGGCGCCGTCGCGCTCGAGGCGCTCCACGACGCGCAGCGAGTGCTCGTGGTGGCGGAAGGCGCGGCCGAAGCGCGCTTGCAGGCAGGCGTCGAGCACGGCCTCGCCGATGTGGCCGAAGGGCGGGTGGCCGAGGTCGTGCCCGAGCCCGATCGCCTCCGTCAGGTCCTCGTTGAGGCGCAGCGCGCGGGCGACCGTGCGGCTCACCTGCGTGACCTCGAGCGTGTGCGTGAGGCGCGTGCGGTAGTGGTCGCCTTCGGGCGCCACGAACACCTGCGTCTTGTGCTTGAGGCGCCGGAACGCCTTGCTGTGCACGATCCGGTCGCGGTCGCGCTGGAAGGGCGTGCGCAGCCCGCAGTCGTCCTCGGGTCGTGCTCGCGCGGCCGGGTAGGAGTGCGTGGCGGCGGGCGCGAGCGCCGTGGCCTCCTGCTCCCGCACGCGCGCGGCGAACGCGGCGGCGACGGGGCCGCTCGGATGGGGATGCGTCGCGACGCTCACGCGATCGATTCTCGCACCACGCGACCACGCCACGCGACGCGGCATTCGCGCCACCTGAGACCGAGCGTTGCGATCGCATCTGGTGGTCCAGCGAATGCAACGTTGCGACGACCAAGCTCGTCTTCAAGGTCACCTTTCACCGTCGGTCGAGCTTCCGCCTCGCCATCGCGCCTACAGTTAGGGTGGCACGCTGTCGAGAATCAGGAACAAACGCGAGACCAACAGATGATCGATACCGTTCATCCACTTTGGACCTTGACCTTTTTCTCAGCTCGAAGGTGCGTGGACGTTCCTTTTCATCATGGTCTTTGGGACGATCGCGGTGTTTCGAGAATCCGATGTTCCGTCGATGACCAGATGGTTTGGAGCGGCCTCCATCTGGGCGCCGTTCGTCGCCGGCTTTCTTCGCCGTCGGCATGTACATCATCATGCAGGCATGAGCATGTCTTCCGCACAACCAGAGCCAAAGGGCAAGAGCCTCGTGCTAGGGGTCTGGGATGCAATCAGCGTGCGGGGCCTCGTGTTCCTGTGGCTCTGCACCATGCTGGCTACCCTCCTGCTCAAGCTCACTGATCCACCAAATGTTGTTTCTGGCATGGTCCTCGGAGGGGTCGCCATGCTGGCGTTCGTCGTCATTCCGAAGTGGAATGCCGCATTCGAGGTGCGCTTTCTCACCCTGACGCTCCGAGCCGTCAAAGAAGAGCACCCGTCGCGGTACGTCCGCTGGGCCGAGCTGACCGACAACCTCGCCTTCGATGTCGAGACCTACTTGGACGAGCACTCCGAGGATGTCGAGGCTCACATTCGGGGCCGGCATGCCGCCAGCGGCGCGCCCGTGCACAAGGAACGTCCGCGGCGCCGATCCCGGCGCCAAGACCTCTAGCCAGTCTGGGGCTGCTCCCGTACCGCCGCCTGCGCCGCCGCCACGCGCGCGACCGGCACGCGGAAGGGTGAGCAGGAGACGTAGTCGATCCCCGAGTGGTGGAAGAAGTCGATCGACTCGGGGTCGCCGCCGTGCTCGCCGCAGACGCCGAGCTTGAGCTGCTGCTTCGTCGTGCGCCCGAGCCAGGCGCCCATCCGCAGCAGCTGCCCGACGCCGGGCGCGTCGATCGTCTCGAACGGCGAGCGGTCGACGATCTTGCGCTCCAGGTAGACGCTCAGGAACTTGCTCTCGACGTCGTCGCGCGAGAAGCCGAGCGCCGTCTGCGTCAGGTCGTTGGTGCCGAACGAGAAGAAGTCGGCGTGGCGGGCGATCGCGTCCGCGAGGAAGCACGCGCGCGGCAGCTCGATCATCGTGCCGACGAGGAAGTCCTCCCCCACGCTCAGCCCGTGGCGCTCGGCGACGCCGAGCACGAGCGCGCGCATCAGCTCCAGCTCCGTCTCGTAGTCGACGAGCGGGATCATCACCTCGAGGTGCGGCGCCGCGCCGCTGCGCTCGCGCACCGCGACCGCAGCGCGGAAGATCGCCTCGGCCTGCATCTCGTAGATCTCCGGGTGCAGGATCCCCAGCCGGCAGCCGCGCGTGCCGAGCATCGGGTTCGTCTCCTCCAGCGCCGCCACGCGCTCGAGCGTGCGCTCCAGCTCCTCGCTGGGGTTGCGCTCCAGCTCGCGCTCGACCTCCGCGCGGTTCGGCAGGAACTCGTGCAGCGGCGGGTCCAGCAGGCGGATCGTCACCGGCCGTGGCGCCATCGCCTCGAACAGGCCCTCGAAGTCTTCCTGCTGGAGCGGCAGCAGCTCGGCGAGCGCTGCGCGCCGGGCCGGCTCGTCGCCGGCCATGATCATCGCGCGCATCTTCGGCTGGCGGTCGGCGGCCATGAACATGTGCTCGGTGCGGCAGAGGCCGATCCCTTCGGCGCCGTAGTCGCGCGCGCGGCGCGCATCCTCGGGCCCGTCGGCGTTGGCGCGCACGCCGAGCCGGCGCAGCTCGTCGCACCATGCGAGCACGCTCTCGAACTGCTCGCTCCAGTCGGCCTCCACGAGCGGGACGTCGTCGCGCGTGACGATCCCGACCGAGCCGTCGATCGCGATGCGGTCCCCGCGCGCGATCGTGACGTCGCCCACCCGCGCCGTCTCGGCCACGAGGTCGACCTCCAGCGCCGAGACGCCGCAGACGCACGGGCGCCCCATCCCGCGCGCGACGAGCGCCGCGTGCGAGGCCTTGCCGCCCTCGCTCGTGAGGATCCCGCGCGCGGCGTGGAAGCCGGCCACGTCGTCGGCCTCGGTGAACGGCCGCACGAGGATCGTGTCGCGCCCCTGTGCGGCCGCTTCAACCGCCTCCTGCGCGGTGAAGACGACCTCCCCCGCCGCCGCGCCCGGCGAGGCGGCGACGCCGCTCGCGAGCACGTCGATCTCGTACGCGGGGTCGAACGTCGGGTGCAGCAGCGCGTCGAGCTTGTCGGCGTCGATCGTCATCAGCGCGCGCTCGCGGTCCAGCAGCCCTTCGGCGACCGCATCGACCGCGAAGCGCACGGCCGCCTGCGCGGGCCGCTTCGCGTTGCGCGTCTGGAGCATGTAGAGGCGCCCCTCCTCGATCGTGAACTCCGTGTCCTGCATGTCGCCGTAATGCCCTTCGAGCGTGCGCAGGATCTCCATCAGCTCGCGGTGCGCCTCCGGCATCACGTCCGCCAGCTCGGCGATGTCGCGCGTGTTGCGCACGCCCGAGACGACGTCCTCGCCCTGCGCGTTCTGGAGGAAGTCGCCCGAAGGCTCGGGCGCGCCGGTCACCTCGTCGCGGCTGAACGCGACGCCCGAGCCGGACGTCTCGCCCTTGTTGCCGAAGACCATCTGCTGCACGTTGACGGCCGTGCCCCACGCGTCCGGGATGCGATTGATGCGGCGGTAGGCGACCGCCCGCTCCCCCATCCACGAGTCGAACACGGCGCGGATCGCCTGGCGCAGTTGCTCGCGCGGGTCCTGCGGGAAGTCCTCGCCGGTGTGCTCGCGGAAGAGCGCCTTGAAGCGGCCGGTCAGGTCCTGCAGGGCCGCGACGTCCAGCTCGGTGTCGAGCGCGACGCCCTGCTCGGCCTTGACAGCGGCGATCTCCGCCTCCAGCCGCTCGCCCGGCAGCCCCCGCACGACGTTGCCGAACATCTGCACGAAGCGCCGGTAGGAGTCCCACGCGAAGCGCGGGTTGGCGGTGCGGGCGGCCAGCCCCTCGACGGCGACGTCGCTCAGGCCGAGGTTGAGGACCGTGTCCATCATCCCCGGCATCGACTCGCGCGCGCCCGAGCGGACGGACACCAGCAGCGGATCGTCCGCGTCGCCGAGCCGCCTGCCGGTCGAGGCCTCCAGACGCGCGAGGGCCTCGGCGACCAGGTCGGCGAGGCCCTCGGGCTCCGAGCCGCCGGCGTCGAGATAGGCGACGCAGGCCTCGGTCGTGATCGTGAAGCCGGCGGGTACTCGCGCGGCGCCGAGGATGCGGGTCATCTCGGCGACGTTCGCGCCCTTGCCGCCGAGCAGGTCGCGCAGCTCGCGCGAGCCCTCCGCGAAGTCGTAGACGTAGCGTGGCATCGCCGCAGTGTAGGGAGCCTTCGGTGGAACGCCCGTTCCGCGTCAGCGGCGCGGCGCGAGCGGACGCAGGTGCACGTGCGCGTGGTGCTCGGCCGTCTCCACGATCGCCCGCTCGGCCTGGCGCAGTGCGCGCTCGCCCGCGCTCGGCGCGTGCGACAGCGGCTGCCCGAGCGCGTCCACGAGGAAGGTGTGCGCCTCCTCGCTCAGCGGGAACGAGGAGGCCTCGCAGGCGCCGCACACGACGCCCCCGGCGGCGCCCGAGAAGCCGGTCAGGTGGTCCGACTCGCCGCACGTCGCGCACGCCGCCAGCTGCGGCGTGAAGCCGCCCGCGACGAGCAGCTTGAGGCGGAACGCCAGCTGGGCGGCGATGCCCGAATAGCGCTCGTGCGCGTCGAGCAGCCGCAGCTCGTTCGCGAGCAGGTGGAAGACGGGCGGGCTCGGGTCGCCCGTCTCGAACATCCGCGCGACCGCGTCGCACGCGCGCGCGGCGGCGTCGAGCGACTCGGCGCGCTCGCGCAGCGGCCCGTGCGCGTCGAGCGTGTCCGCGCTCGTGACGGTCTTGAGGTCGCTTCTGCCCTCGTAAAGCAGCGTCTGGAGGTGGAAGAACGGCTCCAGCCGCGCGCCGAAGCGGCTGCGCGTGCGCCGCGCGCCCTTCGCGATCGCGCCGACGCGGCCATGCTCGGGCGTGTAGAGGTGGAGGATGCGGTCGGCCTCGCCGTAGCGGATCGAGCGCAGCACGATCGCCTCCGTGCGGAGCGAGCCGGGCATCAGCCAGGCCTCGCTATACTTAGTGAAGTAATGAGGACGATCAAGCTTTACACCACCGACAACTGCTCCTCGTGCCTGCGCGCGAAGGCGCTGCTGACGCAGCGCGACCTGCCGTACGAGGAGATCAATCTCTCACGCGACCCCGACGGACGCACCGAGCTCGTGTCCCGCACCGGGATGCTCACCTTCCCCCAGGTCCTGATCGGCGAGGAGGCGCTCGGCGGCTTCGAGGCGCTGGCCGCCGCCGACCGCAACGGGCGGCTGCAGGCGCTGGTAGCGTAGCCCCGACGCTCGGCGTTTGGGGGAACGCATGCAGATCATCGCCTTCGCCTGGGAGGAGCATCCCAGCTCGCAGTACCGCGCCTACCAGCCCTTGATGGAGCTGACGCGGCGCGGCCACATGGTCGCCATCCACACGACGCCGGAGGAGCTGGCGCCCTCCGACGCCGAGATCAGGCAGATCTCCGAGACGTTCGACGTCGCCTTCATGGCGCGCTACAGCGAACCGGCCGCGCAGCGCCTCGCACGCCGCCTCACGCAGGCCGGCGTCCCGCTCGCGTGGGACTTCGACGACGACGTGCTCGCCTCCCGCCGCGACCGCACCGACGACGAGTCGGTCAGATACATGGCGAACATCCGCACGATGCTCGAGATCGTCGACGTCGTCACGACGACGAACGAGAGACTCGCCGAGCGCTTCCTCGAGGAGGGCGCCCACCACGCCGTCGCGCTGCCCAACTTCGTCACGCGCACCGCGCTCGAGACCCCGCGCCGCCCGCACAACGGGCTCGTGCTCGGCTACATGGGCTGGGTCGACCACCAGGCCGACTGGGAGCGGCTCGGGCTGCAGGAGACGATCAACGAACTGCTGGAGGACCACGACGAGCTGCGCGTCGAGACCGTCGGCCCGCTCGACTTCGAGTTCCCGCGCGAACGCTACCGCCACATCGAAGCGCAGCCGTTCGAGCAGCTGCCCGCGATCGTCGCCGGCTTCGACATCGCGATCGCCCCGCTCAGCGACGTCCCCGGCAACCACGGGCGCTCCGACATCAAGCTGAAGGAGTACGCGGTCGCCGGCGTGCCGTGGCTCGCCTCGCCCGTCGGCCCCTACGCCGAGCACGGCGAGGATGAGGGCGGCCGGCTCGTCGCCGACGACGACTGGTTCGAGGAGCTCGACCGCCTGATCCTCGACAAGCGCGGGCGCAAGAAGCTCACCAAGCGCGGGCAGAAGTGGGCGCTGACGCAGACGCTGCCGGCCAACGTCGGCCTGTGGGAGGACGCGCTGACGGAGGCGATCCAGGTCGCCGGCGAGCGGCAGGCGGCGTAGCCGGGCCTAACGCGCCATCGGCACGATCCGCGCGCCGCGCGGACGCGGCTGGCAGCGCTCGCACACGTACGTGCCGCGCCCGGCCGCGAGCAGCTTGCGGATCGGGCCGCCGCAGGTCGGACATGGCTCGCCGGCGCGGCGGTGCACGAGGAAGCGGTCCTGGAAGGAGCCGCGCGCGCCGTCGAGGTCGCGGAAGTCGTCGATCGTCGCGCCGCGCGCGTCGATGCCCGCCTGCAGCGCCTCCACGATCGTCTCGCGCAGCAGCGCCCACTGCGGCCCGGTCAGCTTGCCGGCCTCGCGCAGCGGGTGGACCTTCGCGCGGTGGAGCGCCTCGTCGGCGTAGATGTTCCCGATCCCCGCGATGCGGCGCTGGTCGAGCAGGAACGCCTTGATCGGGGCGCGCACGCCGCGCGCCAGCTCGCGCAGGTGCGCGGGCGTGAAGGCCGCGTCGAACGGCTCGACGCCGAGGCGCGCGTCGAGGTAGGCGTCCAGCGCCGGCTCGCCCGCGACCAGCCAGCCGGTGCCGAAGCGGCGCGGGTCGACGAAGCGCACGTCGTGGCCGTCGTCGAGACCGAGGTGCGCGCGCGTGTAGGGCGTCCCGTCGGGCGCGTCGTAGAGCAGGTTGCCCGTCATGCGCAGGTGGATCAGCAGGAACAGCTCGTCCTCGAACTCCACGATCAGGTACTTGCCGCGGCGGCGCAGCGCCTGCACGCGGCGCCCCAGCAGCGGTCCGATCGTCTCGCTGGGCGAGCGCGGCGCGGTCCAGCGCTCGTCGCTGACGCGGTAGGCGACGATCGCGCGGCCTTCGAGGCGCGGCGCGAGCTGGCGCCGGACCGTCTCGACCTCGGGCAGCTCCGGCATGCCCTCAGCTTATGAAGGATGTCCCCGGCAGGTCGGGCGCGTCCCGCCCCGCCAGCCAGCGCAGCACGCTCGCGCCGACGTCCGCGAGCGGCCCGTCGTGGCGGCGCCCGCCGTGGCCGGCGAAGGCGGCCAGCAGCGGCGCGTGCTCGCGCGTGTGGTCGCTGCCGGCGTGCAGCGGGTCGCAGCCGTGGTCGGCCGTCAGGATCAGCAGGTCCTCCTCCCCCAGCTGCGCCTGCCAGCCGGCGACGGCCGCGTCGATCTCGCGCAGCGCGGCGTGGAAGCCCTCGACGTCCTTGCGGTGGCCGTAGACCTGGTCGGTCTCGATCAGGTTCGTGAAGACCAGGCCGCCGTCGAGCTCGCGCAGCAGCGCGCTCGTGGCGGCGATCGCCTCCGCGTTCGTCGCGCCCGCGTGGGCGGCGTCGATCCCGACCTCGTCGAACAGCTGGGAGACCTTGCCGACGGCGTGCACCGGCACGCCCGCGTCCTGCAGCTCCTGCATGTGGCTGCGCGTGGGCGGCGCCAGCGCGAAGTCGCGCCGGCCGCTCGTGCGCTCGAACGCGCCGGGCTCCCCGGCGAACGGCCGCGCGATCACGCGCCCGACCGCGAACGGCCCGCTGCGCAGCTGCTCCCGCAGCGCGGCGCAGATCGCGTGCAGCTCGGCGCGCGGCAGGACCGCCTCGTGCGCGGCCAGTTGCAGCACCGAGTCCTGCGAGGTGTAGACGATCACGCCGCCGTCGCGCAGCTGCTCGGCGCCGTGCGTCTCGATCGCCGCGAGCCCGTCGCTGACGACGTTGCCGATCGCGCGTCGCCCCGCGACGCGCTCCACGAGCGCGATCAGCTCAGGCGGGAAGCCGTCGGGGAAGGTCGGCGCCGGACGTGGCGCCACGACGCCCATCAGCTCCCAGTGCCCGGCCGTCGAGTCCTTG
Source organism: uncultured Actinomycetes bacterium (assembly GCA_963746145.1). Taxonomy (GTDB): domain Bacteria; phylum Actinomycetota; class Thermoleophilia; order Solirubrobacterales; family Solirubrobacteraceae; genus Conexibacter. The sequence goes on along the minus strand of CAVVAC010000003.1, from coordinate 1,718,244 downwards.
CCGGGGCCGAGCATGTGCAGGCGCCCGTGCAGCGCCGGCGCAGCCGCCGGTGGGACGCCGTCCAGCGGCAGGATCGAGCCGAGCCCGAGCGCACCGAGCACCGGCAGGTCGAGCCCGCCGGCCGCCTGCGCGAGGTGCGCGAGGGTGTTCGTGCCGGCGTCGCCGTAGTCGGCCGCGTCGGGCAGCGCGCCGACGCCGCAGGCGTCGAGCACGACAACGAGCGCGCGACGGCTCATCGCCGCCTCACCGCTCGCTGCGCTCGACCGTCGCGCGCGGGTGGGCCTGGAAGTAGACGTCGCGCAGGCGGTCGGCGGAGAGATGCGTGTACATCTGCGTCGTGGCGATGTCGGCGTGGCCGAGCATCTCCTGCAGCGAGCGCAGGTCGCAGCCGCCCGCGAGCAGATGCGTCGCGAACGTGTGGCGCAGCGTGTGCGGGCTCATCTTGTCGGCGAGCCCGGCGCTGCGCGCGTGGCGCTGGACGATCTTGTAGAGGCCCTGGCGCGTGAGCCCCTGCCCGCGCCGGTTCACGAACACGGCGCGCTCGTCGCGCAGGCCGACGAGCTGCGGGCGCCCGAGCGTCAGGTAGGCGTAGAGCGCGGCGAGCGCCTTGCTGCCGACGGGCACGATCCGCTCCTTGTTGCCCTTGCCGTTGGCGCGCAGGATCCCCTCCTCCACGTCGAGCTCCTCGAGCGCGATCCCGACCGCCTCGGAGGCGCGCAGGCCGCAGGCGTACATCAGCTCCAGCAGCGCGCGGTCGCGCAGCGCGGAGGGGCTCTCGCCCTGCGGCTGGGAGAGCAGCAGCGCGACCTCGTCGCGCGAGAGCACCTGCGGCAGGCGCTTGCCGCGCGGCGGGCCCTTCAGCTCGGAGGTCGGGTCGCGCAGCAGCAGCTCCTCGCGGCGCAGGTGGCGGTAGAAGGAGCGCAGGCACGCGACCTTGCGCTGGATCGTCGTGGCGGCGGCGGGCGCGCGGCCCTCGCCGCCCTCGGCCAGCTCGCCGACGAACGCCGCGAGGTCGCTGTGCGAGACGTCGAGCGCGTCGACGCGTGCGCGGGTCAACCATGCGCCGTACTGCAGGAGGTCGGAGCGGTAGGCCTCGAGCGTGTTGCGCGAGAGCCCCCGCTCGAGCTCGAGGTAGGCGATGAAGTCGAGCAGGTGCTCCTCGAAGGAGCGCGTGCGGGTGGCCGTGATCGCAGACATTTCCGTCTGCTTGGTTCGGCGTCGCGGCCGTCGGCTCCTGCCGGCGCAGGCGCGCTCTCAGCCGCGCAGCGCCAGCAGCGCCAGCCCGACGAGCGACTTCGCGTCGGTGCACGACGCGATCGCGTCGTCCAGGCGCGCCAGCGGCCAGGCGACGATCTCGATCCGCTCGTCCTCGACCGGCGGGCGCGGGACGTCGCGCAGGCCGGTCGCGAGGTAGAGCTGGATGCGCTCGTCGGTGAAGCCGGGGCTGGTGTAGATCTGCGTGAGCGGCTCCCAGCGGTCGGCCGCCTTGCCGACCTCCTCCGCCAGCTCGCGCGCGGCGGCGGCGAGCGGCTGCTCGCCGGGCACGTCGAGCTTGCCGGCCGGCAGCTCCAGCAGCGCCCGCTCGCCGCAGATCTCGCGCGGCTGGCGCACGAGCCAGACGTGGCGCTCGTCGCAGGCGACGATCGCGACCGCGCCCGGATGCGCGACGACCTCGCGCGTGACCTCCTCGCCGTCGGCGTGGCGGTAGCGCTCGACCTTGACCGTGCCGATGTGGCCGCTCCAGATCGTCTCACTGCCGATCCGCTCGAACGACGTCATGCCAGCTCCGCGAGCACGCCGCCGGCCGCGAGCGCGGCGGCGAAGAAGAGCCGGTCCTCGTCGAGCGTGCGGCCCATCGTGCGGTTGGGCAGGCCGCTGGCGCGGTAGCCCTCGACGTCGATCGGCGCCTCCGTCACGGTGTGCCCGGCGGCGCGCGCGGCGTCGAGCGCTGCGCCGATCCCGTCCATCTCCGCGAACAGCGTCATGCCGGGCGGGACCGCGAGCGTCACGGGTGCGAGCAGCAGCTCCAGCACCGTGCGCGTGTGGTGGGAGAGGCCGCGGTGGCGCTCGCGCGGGTCGCCGCTCGACATGCGCGCGGTCAGCACCGTCGGGCAGCCGAGCGCGAGCGCCGCGTGCGCGGAGTCGAGCGCGACGATCCCGCCGTGGCCGAGCGCCGAGCCGGAGCCGAGGATCCCCGGGCCGGGCCCGACGAGCGCGACGTCCCAGCCTTCCTCGGCGATCCCGTCGTGCAGCGCACCTGCCGTGGTGATCGCCTCCTGGCCGCCGCCGTAGGCGGGGCCGGCCGTCGTGTGGCCGGCGAGCAGGCCGCGGCTCAGCAGCGCGCGGACCGTGTCCGACATGCCGCCCGGCAGCGCACCGCCGGCGCTCTGCACGTAGCCGACCTTCGCGTGCGGCCGCGCCTCGTGCAGCGCCCATGCGACCGGCGCCAGTTGGCCGTGCAGCTGGAAGACGCCGACCGGCCGCCCGAGCGGGACGCGCAGGTCGCGGCCCTCGACCGGCAGCACCGCATGTTGGAGCGAGCTGTAGTTGAGCTTCATCACGTGCGCGCCAGGCAGCCCCTTGCCGTCGAGGCCGCGCGTGAGGTTCACGTGCACGAGGTCGAAGCCGCCGGAGCCGAGCTTCAGGTCGCGCGCCGCGACGTTGACGACGACCTCGTCGCCCGGCTCGCACGGCCCGACGAGGCGGACGTCCGCGTGCGCCGGGCGCCGCTCGCCGGCCACCTCGACCTCCAGCGTCTGCCAGGCGATAGGCGGGTCGGCGCTCAGGACGGTGCCTCGGCGGAGCTTCAGCACGCGATCGCCGTCCTTCTGTGCATGACATCGATGCAGAGATGGACAGTCATCCGGCGGCGATCGCTTCGAGCAGCGCGAACGTCACGTCGAGCATCCCCTCCAGCGCGGTGACGGAGACCGACTCGTCGGGCTGGTGGTTGCGCTCGGTGCCGTTGGCGAGGTTGAGGCAGGGGAAGCCGGCGGCCTCCAGCGCGTTCGCGTCCGAGCCGCCGCCGGTGACGATGTGGCGCGGCGCGTAGCCACAAGCACGGAGCGCGACCTCGGCCGCCAGCACCTGCGGGGCGCCCGGCTTCACGCGGTAGCCCTCGAACAGCCGCTCGACGGTCACGTCGAGATCGCACTCGGCGGCATTGGCGCCGTCCTGGCAGTGGTCGACGAGCTCCGTCACGAGCGCTTCGACTTTCAGGGCGTCGACGCTGCGCGCCTCGGCCTCGACGCGGCAGCTCGCGGGCACGACGTTGATCCCGGCGCCGCCCGCGATCGTGCCGACGTTCGCCGTCGTCTCGGCGTCGATGCGTCCCAGCGGCATCGCCGCGATCGCCCGCGCGGCGGCGAAGATCGCGCTGCGGCCGGCCTCCGGGCGGATGCCCGCGTGGGCGGCGAGCCCCATGAACTCGGCGACGATGCGGTGGTAGTGCGGCGAGGCCATCACCACCTCGCCGATCGGCGAGGCATGGTCGAAGACGTAGCCGAAGCGGCTGCGCAACCGCGAGACGTCGAACGCCTTCGCGCCCGCCAGCGCGTCCTCCTCGCGGACCGTGAACAACAGCTCGACGGGTACCGCGGGCGGCGCAGCCGCCCAGCGCCGCGCGGCCACCAGCATCACCGCCACCGCCGCCTTGTTGTCCGCCCCCAGAATCGCGTCATGGCGGTTGGACCACACCCCGTCCTCACAGACCGGCGAAACCGGCCCGGTCAACGGCACCGTGTCGAGATGCGCACACAACAGGACCCCTCCCTCGATGCCGCCGTTCACGGAGGGCAACGAGGCGAAGACGTTGCCGGCCGCGTCGGGAACGGCGGGGATGCCGAACGACGCCAGCTCGCCGACGACGCGATCGGCACACGCATCCTCAAGCCCCGACGGGACTCTTAACCGCGCACAGCTCCGCGAACAGCGCACCGAGCGCCGAGCGCTCGGCCGCGTCCGCCCGGCTCACGCCGATGCGGCCGAGCGCGCGCCGTCCGGCTCGCGCTCGAGCGCGCGGTCGAGCGCGGCGCGCACGAAGCCGCGGAACAGCGGCGCAGGCCGCTCGGGGCGCGACTTGAACTCCGGGTGGTACTGCGAGGCGACGAAGAACGGGTGCACGTCGGCGGGCAGCTCGACGGCCTCCACGAGCTGGTCGTCGGGGGAGGTCCCCGAGCAGACGAGCCCGGCCGCCTCGAGCCGGCGCCGCAGGTGGTTGTTGACCTCGTAGCGGTGGCGGTGGCGCTCGTAGATGACGGCCTCGTCGTACAGCTCGCGCACGCGCGTTCCCTCGTGCAGCTTCACCGGGTCGGCGCCGAGGCGCATCGTGCCGCCGAGGTCGGAGATCTCCTTCTGCTCGGGCAGCAGGTCGATCACCGGATAGGGCGTCTCGGGGTCGAACTCGGTCGAGTTGGCGCCCGGCATGTCGGCCATGTGGCGGGCGAACTCGGCGACCGCGACCTGCATGCCGAGGCAGATGCCGAGGTACGGGATGCCGCGTTCGCGCGCGACACGCGCGGCGGCGATCTTGCCCTCCACCCCGCGCCCGCCGAAGCCGCCGGGCACGAGGATCCCGTCGGCGTCGCGCAGGCGCGCCTCGGCCTCCTCGACGTCGAGCTGCTCGGAGTCGATCCAGTCGACCTCGACCCGCGCGCCGTGCTCGACGCCGGCGTGGCGCAGCGACTCGACGACCGAGAGGTAGGCGTCCTCCAGCCGCACGTATTTGCCTACGAGCGCGATCTTCACGTGCTCGCGGGCCTCCGCGGCGCGGCGCGTGAGCGACTCCCACTCCGACAGGTCGGGGGCCGGCGCCTCGATCCGCAGCTGGTCGAGCACGAAGTCGTCGACGCCCTCGGCGTGGAAGCCGAGCGGGACCTTGTAGATGTTGTCGACGTCGTAGGCCGAGACGACGGCTTCGATCGGCAGGCTCGCGAACAGCGCGATCTTCTTGCGGATGTCCTTCGAGAGGCGCTCCTCGGAGCGGCACATGACCATGTCCGGGGCGATGCCGATGCGGCGCAGCTCGTTGACGGAGTGCTGCGTCGGCTTCGTCTTCAGCTCGCCGGCGTGGCCGATGTACGGCACGAGCGTGAGGTGGATGAACATGCAGTTGCGCCGGCCGACGTCGACCGGGAACTGACGGATCGCCTCCAGGAACGGCAGCGACTCGATGTCGCCGACGGTGCCGCCGATCTCCGTGATGACGACGTCGACGTCGCTCGCGTCGGCCATCAGCTTGATGCGCGCCTTGATCTCGTCGGTGATGTGCGGGACGACCTGGACGGTGCCGCCGAGGTAGTCGCCGCGGCGCTCGCGCTTGATGACGGAGTTGTAGATCCCGCCCGCGGTGACGTTCGAGCCGCGGCGCGCGTTGGCGGAGGTGAAGCGCTCGTAGTGGCCGAGGTCGAGGTCGGTCTCGGCGCCATCCTCCGTCACGAACACCTCGCCGTGCTGGTAGGGCGACATCGTGCCGGGGTCGACGTTGATGTACGGATCCAGCTTCTGCAGCTGGACGCTCAGCCCGCGCGCGACCAGCAGTCGGCCGATCGAAGCGGCGGCGATCCCCTTCCCCAGCGAGGACACGACGCCCCCCGTCACGAAGATGAAGCGGGTCGTGCCGTTCGTTGGGGCCTCAGGCATGCGTGCCATTCCTTCCGATCGAGTCTATCTCCCGCAGCAGCGGCGTCCGTTCGATGAGTGCAGAGAGCGAGCGAAACTCGCCGTAGACGGTCAGTCCGAGAACCACCGCGAGGGCGATCGCCTGCCCGAGCGTGCCGAGCGCGAGCACCAGCCAGAGGCCCGCGAGACCGCCGATCAGGTTCGCGCCGGTGTCGCCGAGCATCGCCCGCTCGCGCAGGTCGAAGAAGCCCGCGACGAGCGCCGGGGCGGCGAACAGGCCGAGCACGGCGAGCGGGCGGGCGTCCCAGGCGCCGAGCGTCAGCCCCAGGCCGAGCAGCGCGAACGCCTTGACCGCGCGGCCGGGCCGCAGGTCGAGCAGGTTGAAGAGGTTCGTCGTGAGCACGAGCAGCGCGACCGCGAGCAGGTAGCGGCCGTTGCCGTAGCGGTGGCCGCCGAGCACGAGCAGCGCCAGCGCGAGCGAGCCGACCGCCTTCAGCGCGCCGGTGCTGAAGCCGCCGCCCCGAACCGCGGCAGCGTGCCCGCGCCAGCCGCGCGAGGCGCCGGCCAACAGGTCGTCGATCAGCCCCAGCAGTGCGACGCCGAGCGCGTAGGCGACGACGATCCCCAGCTCGGGCCGGAACACGTCGGCGTCGGCGAGCTGCGCGAGCGCGGCCAGCGGCACGAGTGCGACGAGCGCGGCTGCGACGATCGCGATCCCGCCGGGGAACGGCAGCGCCGCCCCGCGCCAGTTCTCGCGCGTGAAGCCCCCGGCCCCGAGGTGCCGCAGGATCGCGGGCGTCAGGACGAGTGCCGCCGCGAGCGCGACGACGGTCGGGAGGGCTTGCACCGCTGCAAGGTAGCGGCGCGATCGGACGCCGCTCCCGCCGCGCTCACTGCAGCAGCGGCGGCAGCAGGCCGCCGTCGGCGCTCGCCTTGACGCCGAACGCGCCGCGCTGGCCGGCGAGCGCGTAGACGAGCGCGGCGCGGCCGATCGGGTCGTCGAGGTCGTCGACGGAGGAGACCTGCTCGTCGCTGAACCAGCCGATCTGCGACGGGTCCGCGTCGGTCGTCTCGACGCCGACGACGGGCACGTCATGGCTGCGCAGGCCGCGCATCAGGCCGTCCTCGAACGTCTTGACGAGATCCGCGCCGTCGGCGTCCTCGTCGAGCGGGCTGTGCACGACGACGACCGCGTCGGCGCCCGACAGCGTGCCGCTGCCCTGCACGAGCAGGTCGCGCCGCTCGGCCTTCAGCAGCGCGCCGCCGGCGACGAACTGGATGCCGATGCGCGTGCCGAACGGATGCAGCAGGTCGGAGTCGTCGGCGAGCCGTTCGTAGCGCGTGCCCTTCGCCGCGGCGGCCAGCTCGTCCAGGTTCAGCGGGCGCCCGAGCACCGAGACGGACGTCAGCTGCGCACCGGAGCCCTGCAGTGCGTCGCGCGTGAGGTCGAAGATGTGGTCGGCGTCGCCGCCGAGCGCGACGAGCGCGATCCGCCGCCCGACCAGCCGGTTGGCGACGAGCGCCGGGTAGGCCGCCTGCTCGAAGCGCGCGCGCGCGTGCAGCGCGTCGAGCGCGTCGTCGCGCTCGGCCTGTGCGCGGCGCACGTCGCCGCGCAGCGAGGCGCGGACGTCCTTCTCGGCGCTGGAGACGAGCCCGCGGTCGCCGATCGCGACGCCGAGCAGCAGCCCGATCACGAGCGCGAGGAAGACGGCGACGAGCGAGAGGGCGTGATAGCGGAAGTTCAGCATCGGAAGATTCGGTCCCGCCCGCCCTCAGGCGCTGATGCCGAGCAGCACCTGCAGCTTGAGCCACAGCAGGTCGGCGACGTCGTGCAGGCCCGGCGTCGCCATCACGACCGCGACCAGCGCGAGCACGCCGACCGCGGCCAGCAGCATGACGGGCGCGAGCCCCGGACGCGGGTTGTACAGCCGGCTGACCCCCTTCGCGTCGACGAGGATCTCCCCCACCTTCAGCCGCGTCAGGAAGGTCGAGGCCATCCCGCGGCGGTTCTTGTCGAGGAACTCGACGAGGTTGAAGTGCGAGCCGACGGAGACGATCAGCTCGGCGCCCTTCTCGGCCGCGATCAGCATCGCGATGTCCTGGCTGGTGCCGGGTGCCGGGATCGTCTTGTACGGAAGTCCCAGCGTCTCGAGGTGGTCGCGTCCGGGCGCGCGGCCGTCGGCGTAGGCGTGCACGACCAGCTCGGCGCCGCAGCCGAGCGTCGCGTCGGCGGCGGAGTCCATGTCGCCGACGATCATGTCCGGCCTGAAGCCTTCCGCCAGCAGCGCGTCGGCGCCGCCGTCGACGCCGACGAGCACGGGCCGGATGTCGCGGATGTAGGGCCGCAGCGCCTTGATGTCGCGCTTGTGATCGACGCCACGCACGACGATCAGGACCGGGCGGTCGCGGAAGTCGGTGTCGAAGCGCGGCAGGTCGATGCTGCCGGACAGCAGGTCGCGCTCCTCGACCATGTACCGGACGGTGTTGGCGGCGAAGGCCTCCAGCGCCTTGCCGATCTCGCTGCGGCGGCGGTCGGTGTCGGCCTGCACGCGCGCGGGCTCCATCAGCTCGCCCCGCGTCAGCAGCTCGTCGCGGCGCCACACCCCGCCGCCGCGCAGCACGACCGGGTCGCCGTCCTGCAGCACGTCGAACAGCTGGTCGCCGGCGACGTCGACGAGCTGGATCCCCGCCTGCACGAGCAGCAGCGGCCCCATGTTCGGATAGCTGCCGGCCGAGGACGGCGAGCAGTTCACGACGCCCGCGACGCCGCAGGCGACGAGGTCCTCGCCCGAGACGCGGTCGAGGTCGCGGTGGTCGATGATCGCGACGTCGCCCGGGCGCAGGCGCTTGACGAGGTGCTTCGTGCGCTTGCCGAGCCGCGCGATGCCGGCGACCTCGGGAACCGCAGGGGACGACGCAGTGGTGGGTGTGACGGCCACGTGCGGAGCCAGTTTACGGGCCCGCAGGCTGCCTGACGAGGGCGTGCGGACCGCCTCAGGCGGCCTTGAGCAGCTCCCTGGCGTGCTGGCGCGCCGCGCGGTCGCCCTCGTCGGCGCCGAGCATCCGCACCAGCTCGCCGAGCACGGCGTCGCCGCTGAGGTCGGTGACGGTCGTGGTGGCGCCGTCCTTCTCGATCCGGAAGTGGCGCTCGGCGTGCGCGGCGACCTGCGGCAGGTGGGTGATGCAGAGCACCTGGCGCTCGGCCGCGAGCGCGCGCAGCTGCGCGCCGACGGCGCGCGCGGTGTGCCCGCCGATGCCGGCGTCGACCTCGTCGAACACGAGCAGGCGGGCGGAGGTCGCAGCGTCCGCGTTGGCGACCCCGAGCAGCGCGAGCATCACGCGCGACAGCTCGCCGCCGGAGGCGATCTCGCGCAGCGGGCCGGCGGGCACGCCCGGGTTCGCCGCGATCAGCAGCTCGACCGTGTCGGCGCCGCTCGGCGAGGGCTCCTCGCGCTCGTCGAGCGCGACCTCGAAGCTCGCCCCCGGCATCGCCAGCTCCGCGAGCCGCTCCTGCACCGCCGCCGCGAGGCCGGGCGCGGCCGCCGCGCGCGCGGCGCGCAGCTCCTGCGCAGCCGCCGCGAAGTCCGACCGCGCGCGCTCCAGCGCCGCGAGCGCCTCGGCGTGTGCCGCCTCGGCGCCGGTCAGCTCGTCGCGGCGCGCGCGGCAGGTCTCCGCATGCGCGAGCACGGCCGCAAGCGTGCCGCCGTGCTTGCGCTCCAGCCGCGCGAACGCGGTGAGGCGCGCCTCGACCTCTTCGAGCCGGCCGGGCTCCCCTTCGATCCCTTCGCCGTAGCCGCGCAGCTCGCGCGCCAGGTCGTCGGCCTCGATCGACAGCGCGCGCATGCGCGCGGCGAGCGCGTCCAGCTCGGCGTCGACGCCGTCGAGCGCATCCAGCTGCTGGCCGGCCGCCGCGAGCAGCGTGCCGGCGCCCGCCTCACCGCTCTCCGGCGCGATCGCCTCCGCCCCGCCGAGCGCGGCCCCGCGCAGCGCGTCGAGGTGACGCAGCCGCTCGCGCTCGGCAGCCAGCTCGGCCTGCTCGGCCTCGCTCGGGTCGAGCTCCTCGATCTCCTTCAGCTCGAACTCGAGCAGGTCCAGCTCGCGCTCGCGCGCGCCGTCGAGCGCGCCCAGCTCCTGCGCCCGCTGCGTCAGCGTGCGGGCGTGCGCGTGCGCGGCGGCCGCGCGCGCGCGGCGCTCGCGCTGCTGTGGGCCGCAGAAGCCGTCGAGGATCTCCAGCTGCGCGGAGGCGAGCGTCAGGCGGCGGTGCTCGTGCTGGCCGTAGAAGGCGAGCAGCTCGCCGCCGACGTCGCGCAGGTCGGCGACGGTCGCGGCGCGGTGGTTGAGGTAGGCGCGCGTGCGCCCGTCGGGCCACACGCGGCGCGCGAGCACCAGCTCCTCGGCGTCGTCCGGCAGGCGCTCGCCGAGCAGCTCCACGACGCGCGAGTCGAGCGCGAAGGCGCCCTCGACGTAGGCTTCGGCGGCGCCGGGGCGCACGATCCCGCTGCGCGCCTTGCCGCCGAGCAGCAGGTCGAGCGCGTGCGCGAGCATCGTCTTGCCGGCGCCCGTCTCGCCCGTGAGCACGTTGAGGCCCGGCCCGAGGCGCAGCTCGGCCCGCTCGATCAGCAGCAGGTTCTCGACGCGCAGCTCGAGGAGCATGCACGCCAGTGTCGCGCGCGCAGCGGTCGGACCCGGCGCTGGATCAGACGCCGTTGGCGAGACGTCCGAACTTCTCGCGCAAACGGTGGTAGAAGCTTGCGTCGTGCGTCTGCGCGAGCGTGCCGACGCCGTCCCGGAAGCGCGCCGAGACGCTCTCCCCAGGCGCCAGCTCGTGCAGCGGGCGCCCGTCGACGCTGACGTCGACCGACTCCTCGCGCGAGCCGTTGCGCACGTGGATCGCATCCTGCGGCGCGACCACGAGCGCGCGTGCGGTCAGCGAGTGCGGCGCGATGAACGAGACCGCCAACCCCTCCACGCCCCACGCCATCACGGGGCCGCCGTTGGCGAGGTTGTAGCCGGTCGAGCCGGCCGGCGTGGCGATCACGAGCCCGTCGCAGCGCACGCGCCCGACCTCGTCCTCGTCGACGGCGAACGCGAGGTCGGCGACGCGCAGGCCCTGCTTGCGGTGGAACGAGACGTCGTTCATGCCGAGGTGCGTCCGGCCGCCGGCGCTGACCTCGATGCCGGGCAGCGCCAGCGTGTCGAAGTCGCCGCGAAAGGCGCGGTCGAGCCCGCTTGCGATGCCCTCGGGGTCGATCGTCGCGAGGAAGCCGACCTCGCCGAAGTTGACGCCGAAGATGGGCACCGGCGTGCCGGCATAGGCGCGCAGGCCGTGCAGGATCGTGCCGTCGCCGCCGAGCACGACGCAGAGGTCGACGGCCTGCTCGAAGGGCGCGTCGAGCACGAGCCCGTCGGCCGGCTCCAGCGCGTGCTTCGCGGTCTCCTCGGGCGAGAAGCGCAGCGTCCAGCCGGCGCGGGCAGCGGCCTCGCGCAGCTGCACGAGCGCCGCGACGGTGTCGTCACGACGGCGGTGGGTGAAGACGGTGGCGACCTGCGTCATGGCTCGACCTCTCGCGCCGCGGCTTCGAGGTCCTCGCGCGCACCGGGCCGGGCGGCCTCGGCGAGCCACACGAAGCTCTCCTGATTGCCCTTCGGACCGGGCAGGCCGGAGGATGTGAAACCCAGGATCGCCGCGCCCAGCTCGCGCGCGGCCTGCGCCGCGGCAACGAGCGCCGCGCGGCGCTCGGCCGGCTCGCGCACCACCCCGCCCTTGCCGACGCGCCCGCGGCCGACCTCGAACTGCGGCTTGACGAGCGCGAGGCAGTCGAAGCGCTCCGCGCACGTCGCCAGCACCGCCGGCAGCACCTTCGCGAGCGCGATGAACGAGACGTCGACCACGACGAGGTCGGGCTGGTAGGGCAGCTCGGCGGGATCGAGCGCGCGCGCGTTGCGGCGCTCCAGCACGGTCACGCGCGAATCGGTGCGGATGCGCCAGTGCAACTCGCCGTAGGCGACGTCGAGCGCGACGACGTGGGTCGCCCCCCGCTGCAGCAGGCAGTCCGTGAAGCCGCCGGTCGAGGCGCCGACGTCGAGCGCGCGACGGCCGTCGACGTCGAGGCCGAAGGCGTCGAGCGCGTTCGCCAGCTTGCGCCCGCCGCGCGAGACGTAGTCGTCCTGCTGGGTGACCGCCAGCTCGACGTCGTCGGCCACCAGCTGGCCGGGCTTCTCGGCGCGCCGGCGCTCGCGGCCGAGCAGCACCTCGCCGGCGATCACGGACGCGGCCGCACGCGTTCGCGAGGCGAAGACGCCGCGCTCCGCGAGCAGCGTGTCGAGTCGCATCTTCGTGCTCACCGGGGGAAACGTACCGGCACCGGGCGATCACGCCCAAACGAGCTGCGCACTAGGGACGACGCTGGGAGAACCCCGAAAGGAGCTCTCGTGCCAATTCCTCAAGCAGATCGCCAGTCGTCTGCATGAAGTAGTGAGAATGCGTCAGCTTGACGGTGTCAAGCGAGTCGGCGCCCACCAGCACGACCTCAACGTCGTCCACCTCCTGGTACATCTGCTCTCGCTCGGAATAGGCAGCAGCCGCTCCGACATCGTCGGAGAACCATTCCTCCACTTCGACGTTTCTCGTCGAGAGGTTGTACGTGAGGATGAAGTAGTTGGTGGGTCCGCGGCTCATGAGCTCACAAAGGGGTTGGGTCGGGAGGCTAGCGCGGCCATCCGTCGCCTCAACTCTATCTCGGATAGCTCGCCGTGCTCCTGAAGGCGCATCAACAAGGAAATCTCTGAGAAGAGATCGCGCATCGCTTGATCGGCCCGTCCGGCCTTCAAATTGAGCCGGTGCGTTCGATCGAAGCGCTCGACCAGCTCTGCCCACCGGTGCTGAATGCTGGTGCGGAGCTGGATCTCGATCAAAACGCCGTCTTTGATGGCAACGAGGTGCTTTGCTCGATAGCCGTCGTCTTTTGGTGCAGCCACGTAGTCCCACAGCTTGTCGCGCAGCTGCCAGCGCCGTTGGCTCCTCAGGCGCTCGATGACGCGATCGACGGCGTGCTGGTCGGGCAGGATCCCACGACATCCGCCGATGTCGTGCATGCGCGCCAGCTGCATCTCAGGATGTCGGGTGAGCTTGTCGAGGATCGTAGGCATGGCCTTGAGACGCTGCCCGACGCTCCAGGGGCGGTCATCCGCCTCGCTCTTCACGTAGTAGCGCAGGTTTGCCGCGACCCGTGTGAGAGCTTGTGCATGGAGTGCGCGGAACTCCTCCACGACAGCACGCTCCCGCACATACTTGAGGGGAACTAGCCGCTCACTCCCAAGGCGGTGCGAGCGTAGAGCAGCGCCGGCTTTGGTCACTCGACTCTTTGTCACGGCCATACCGACTGAATGGTCGCGCATGCCGGTGACATCTGTGCGCGACCTCACACACATTCGTGGGGCGAACCCCCACCATGGTTCGTGCGATGACCGCACTGCGCCCCACCATCTCCCTCCCGCTCCACGGAGCGCTCGAGCTGCTGACCGGACTGGTCGCGCTCGTGCTGCCGTTCGTGCTCGGCTTCACGCCGGCCGGCACGGTCGTCTCGGTGCTGATCGGCGCCTGCGCCGTCGGGCTCGCGCTCGACGCCGCGCAGCCCAGTCACGTCAACGCCCACCACACCTTCGACTACGGCCTCGCGTTCGGCGCGGTGCTCGTCGCGCTCGCGCTCGCGATCGCCGGCGACGCCGCCGCGGCGCTGACGCTCGGCGCGCTCGGGCTCGCCCAGCTGGGCCTCAACGGCGCCACGCGCTACAGCGCACGCGCCTGACCAAACTTCCCCCACCGATCACACACACCAGCATCACCACATAGACACATCTCTCCTCCTGGAAACGGTCCGCCTCGGCGGGCCGTTTCCTTTTAAGGACATCTGTCCGGACAGCGTCCATGGCCGCTCAACCCGCCCGACGGTACGGTCGATGCAACGTCCATGCGTCTCGCTCTCGCCATGGTTGCCGCCGTGCTGCTCGCCCCCGCCGCCGCATCCGCCTCGACGGTGCGCCTCTCCTCCGACCGGTACAGCGTCCAGGAGAACGCCGGGGCGGCGACGATCACGGTCGTGCGCGACACGACCGTCGGCCATGGCGAGGTGCGCTACGGCGTCTGGTACGACCAGTCCGCGACGCCGTACAGCGAGTACGAGCCGGTCAACGGAATCGTCGACTTCGAGGACGGGCAGGACACCGCCAGCTTCCAGATCCCGATCCACGACGACAGCGACGTCGAGGACGACGAGACCGTCAAGCTGGGCATCTACGGGCCCTATCCGATGCAGCTCGCCGAGCCCTCGCGCGCGCACCTGACGATCGTCGACGACGACAGCATCTCGGGCACCCGCGACCCGCTCAACCCGCTCGGGCTGAACCCGGCGCCCACGAACGGCAACCCGCTCGAAGGCGCCCGCTTCTTCGTCGACGAGGAGTGGGGCCTCGCGAACCGCGTCGCGCACTCGCTCCAGCACAGCCAGCCGAGCGTCGCGCGCAGGCTGCGCGTGATCGCCGACCAGCCGGAGACGAAGCGCTTCGGCTCCTGGACGCCGAACCCGAAGCACGAGATCGCGACGTTCATGCAGCGCGCCGCCGCGAGCGCGCCGGGAACGATCCCGCTCGTCGCGACGTACCGCCTCAAGCACCTCGCGTGCGGGCACCAGAGCGACTCGCCGGCCGAGGCCGACGCCTACAAGCGCTGGTACGACGAGTTCGCGCAGGGGATCGGCAACCACCCGGTCGTCGTCTTCTACGAGATCGACGCGCTGATCACCGCGCCGTGCCTCTCGCACACCGGCCTGAAGGTGCGGATCGACGAGCTGCACGCGGCGATCGGCTCGCTCGCCGCGCTCCCCCACGCCGTCGTCTACGTCGACGCGGGCGCCGCCGACGCGCACAGCCACGACTTCATGGCGCGGATGCTGCACTGGATCGGCGTCGAGCGGATCCAGGGCTTCTTCACCAACTCCACGCACCAGGACTGGACGCACCGCGAGATCAACTACGGGCGCTGGCTCGTGCGCCGGCTCGGGGGAACGCCGCACTACGTGATCAACACCGCCGCCAACGGACGCGGCCCGCTCGTGCCCAAGAGCCGCGTCAAGGACGGCAACTCCTACCGCTGCAACGCTCCCGGCCGCGGGCTCGGCCCCAAGCCGACCGGCGACGTGCCGACCAAGTACCGCAACCTCGACGGGCTGATCTGGATCGGCAACCCCGGCCGCTCCGCCGGCGCGTGCAGCAAGACGCCGAACCCGCCGCCGACCGGCTCGTTCTGGGTCGCGTACGCGCTCGAGCTGATCCAGAACGCGGACTTTCGCATCACGTAGAGCTTCCGCCCCGCAAGTGCGGCGAAAGCTCCATCGTCCGATGGGATCGCAGGAGCCGGGTACATGAACGGTCGTGTCCCGTCCCGTTCTGCTTCTCGCCCTGCTGACGCTCTCGCTCCTGCCTGCGAGCGCGAGCGCCGCCGGCACCGTCCGCTTCGCCGCCGACGCCTTCAGCGTGCGGGAGGGCGACGGGGCGGCCACGATCGCGGTCGTGCGCGACACCG
This sequence comes from uncultured Actinomycetes bacterium, assembly GCA_963746145.1. GTDB lineage: Bacteria > Actinomycetota > Thermoleophilia > Solirubrobacterales > Solirubrobacteraceae > Conexibacter. The sequence goes on along the minus strand of CAVVAC010000003.1, from coordinate 1,703,045 downwards.
CGCAGGGCCACGGCGAGGTCCGCTACGCCGTCTACCACCGCACGGCCGACTACCGCCTCGACTACACGCCCGTCACGGGCCGCATCGACTTCGAGGACGGCCAGACGCAGGCGACGTTCCGCGTCCCGATCGCGGACGACGACGACGTCGAGGGCGCCGAGACGGCGGTCGTGGGGATCTACGGCGCCTACCCGCAGAAGCTCGGCACGCCCGACCGCGCGACGCTGACGATCCTCGACAACGACGTCGTCTCGACCGTGCGCGACCCGCTCAACCCGCTCGCGCTCGACCCCGCGCCCACCAACGGCAACCCGCTTCAGGGCGTGCAGCTGTTCCGCAACCCGCGCACGAACCTCGCGGGCACGGTCATCCGCCAGATCCGCCACGCGCGCCCGACGGCCGCGCGGATCCTCGACGTGATCGCCCAGCAGCCGGAGACCAAGCGCTTCGGCTCGTTCAACTCGCAGCCGGGGCTCGCCGTCTCGCAGTACCTCGCGACCGCGCACGCGCAGGACCCGGACGGCGTGCCGCTGCTGGCGACCTACCGCCTCAAGCACCTGACGTGCGGCGGCGTCGCCGACGCGCCGGCCGAGGCGGCGCGCTACAAGCGCTGGTACCAGAAGTTCGCCGAGGGGATCGGCAACCACCGCGCGATCGTGTTCCTGGAGATCGACGCGCTGATCACCGCCAAGTGCCTCTCGCACGAGGGCGTGCGCGTGCGCGTGGCCGAGGTGCGCTCGGCGGTCGACGCGCTCGCGCGGCTCCCCCACGCGGTCGTCTACGTCGACGCGGGCGCCGGCGACGCGCACGCGCCGCTGTTCATCGCGCACCTGCTGGGGCGCGTCGGCGTCGCGCGCATCCAGGGCTTCTTCACGAACTCCACGCACCAGGACTGGACGACGCACGAGATCGCCTACGGACGTGAGCTGGTGCGGCTGCTGCACGGGGTTCCGCACTACGTGATCAACACGGCCGCGAACGGGCGCGGGCCGCTGATCCCGTCGAGCCGCGTGCGCTTCGGCAACTCGTTCCGCTGCAACGCGCCCGGGCGCGGGCTCGGCCCGAAGCCGACGACGACGCTGCCGGCGCGCTACCGCAACCTCGACGCATTGATCTGGATCGGCAACCCCGGCCGCTCCGCCGGCACGTGCTCGAAGACCCCCAACCCCCCGCCGACCGGCACGTTCTGGGTCGACTACGCGATCTCGCTCGTGCGCCACGCCGACTTCAGGATCCGCTGATGGTGTGGCGCACGAAGACCGCCGCGCTGCTCGCGCTCCTGCTGCTGGCCGCGCTGCCCACGATCGCCAGCGCGGCCGGCAGCCCGCTGGCGGGCGCGCGCTTCTTCACCGACCCCGACGGCAACCTCGCCGGGACCGTCATGAAGCAGATCCGTTCCCGCCAGCCCGACGCCGCCCGTGCGCTGGAGACGATCGCCCGGCAGCCGGAGACGAAGCGCTTCGGCTCCTTCGACGACGATCCCGGCAGGGCGATCGCGCAGTACCTCGCGCGGGCGCAGTCCCAGCAGCCCGGCTCGGTGCCGCTCGTCGGCACCTACCGGCTGGAGCACACGTCCTGCGGCGGGAGCGCCGACTCGCCGGCTGCGGTCGCGAGCTACGAGGACTGGTACCGCCGTTTCGCGCAGGGGATCGGCTCGCGGCGCGTCGTCGTGTTCCTGGAGATCGACGCGCTGATGACGGCCCGCTGCCTCTCCCACCACGGGCTCGACGTGCGCGTGGCCGAGCTGCGCTCGGCGATCGGCTCGCTGGCGAGCGCTCCCAACGCGCTGACCTATGTGGACGGCGCCGCAGCCGACGTCGGCAACGTGCGCTTCTACGCGCGCATCCTCAGGCGCCTCGGGGTCGGGCGGATCGAGGGGATCTTCACGAACAGCACGCACCAGGACTGGACCTCGAAGGAGATCGGCTACGGCGAGGCGCTCGCTGGGCGTGTGCCGGGGCTGCGCTACATCGTCAACACGGCGACGAACGGGCGCGGGCCGCTGCGGCCCAAGGACCATGTCGCGCATGGCAACACGATCCACTGCAACCCGCCCGGGCGCGGGCTCGGGCCGAAGCCGACGACGAGCGTGCCGGGCAGATACGCCCACCTCGACGCGTTCGCCTGGGTCGGCAACCCCGGCCGCTCGGCCGGCGCGTGCAGCGCGACCCCGAACCCGCCGCCGAGCGGGACCTTCTGGGTCGGCTACGCGCTCAGCCTGATCGCCAACGCGGACTTCCGCATCCGCTGAGCACGTGAGGTTCGCGTCGCGCTGCGCGACACAGACCTCACGTCCTCGGACCGCTCAGGCGGCGCCGACCGAGTGCGGCGCGCCGATCGCGGCGAGCACGCGGGCGGCGATCGCCTCGCCGGTGAAGCCGACCTCCTCGTGCAGCAGCGCCGGCGCGCCGTGCGTGACGTAGCGGTCGGGCAGGCCGACGCGCAGGATCCGCGAGGGCAGGCCGGCATCGGAGAGCGTCTCCCACACGGCGGAGCCGAAGCCGCCCGCGAGCACGCCCTCCTCGACCGTCACGAGCAGTTCGTGCTCGGCCTGCAGCTGAGCGACGAGGCCGGCGTCGAGCGGCTTGGCGAAGCGCGCGTCGGCGACGGTCGCCTCGACCCCGTGCTCGGCGAGCAGCTCGGCGGCGGCCAGCGCCCTGCCGACGCCGCTGCCGTAGCCGAGCAGCGCGACCTTGCTGCCGCGCCCTTCGCGCAGGATCTCGCCGGTGCCGATCGGCAGCACGCGGGGCGCGGCCGGCAGCGGCGTGCCGACGCCCTCGCCGCGCGGGTAGCGCAGTGCGACCGGACCCTCCTCGTAGCGCAGCGCCGTGTGCAGCATGTGCACGAGCATCGCCTCGTCGCGCGGGGCCATCAGCACGATGTTCGGGAGCGGGCGCAGATAGGCGACGTCGAAGGCGCCGTGGTGCGTCGGGCCGTCGTCGCCGACGAGGCCGGCGCGATCCATCGCGAAGACGACGTTGAGCTTCTGCAGGCAGACGTCGTGGACGATCTGGTCGAACGCGCGCTGCAGGAAGGTCGAGTAGATCGCCGCGACCGGCTTGCAGCCCTGCAGCGCGAGCCCGCAGGCGAACAGGATCGCCTGCTGCTCCGCGATGCCGACGTCGAAGTAGCGGTCCGGCAGCGCCTTCTGGAGGATGTCGAGGCCGGTGCCGGTGTTCATCGCGGCCGTGATGCCGACGATCCGCTCGTCGCGCTCGCACTCGGCCACGAGCGCGTCGCCGAAGACCTGCGTGTACTGCGGCGGCTTCGCCGGCACGACGGCCGGCTGCGACGGCGCGGGCGCGCCGTTGGCGATCGACTTCGGCTTTGCCGCGTGCCACTTCTCCATCCCTTCGAGGCCGCCTTCCTCGGCGGGCGCGAAGCCCTTCCCCTTCACGGTCGCGATGTGCACGACCACGGGCCGCTGCGCGGCGAGCGCCTCGCGCAGCGCCTCGCGCAGCGCGTGCACGTCGTGGCCGTCGATCACGCCCATGTAGGCCCAGTCGAGCTCCTCCCACAGCAGGCCAGGCGCCCAGAAGGCCTTGATCGACTCCTTCAGCTGCGGGCCGAGCCGCTCGAAGCGCGCACCGAGGCCGGCGGGCAGCTTCGTGAGGCCGCCCTCGACGCCCTCGCGCGCGTGCCACAGCTTCGGGTTCAGCCGCACGCGGTTGAAGTAGCGCGAGAGCGCGCCGACGTTGGGGGCGATCGACATGCCGTTGTCGTTCAGCACGACGACCATCGGCGTGCCGAGCCCGCCCGCCTGGTGCAGCGCCTCGAACGCGACCCCGCCGGTCATCGCGCCGTCGCCGATCACCGCGACGACCTTGCCGTCCTGCCCCTGGCCGCGACGCATCGCCTCCTTGAGGCCGACGGCGTAGCCGATCGAGGTCGAGGCGTGGCCGGCGCCCATGATGTCGTGCTCGGACTCCTCGATCGCGCAGAAGGGCGTCAGCCCGCCGTACTTGCGGATCGTCGGCAGCCGATCGCGGCGGCCGGTGAGGACCTTGTGCGGGTAGGCCTGGTGGCCGACGTCCCACAGGACCTTGTCGCGCGGCGAGTCCAGCAGCGAGTGCAGCGCGACGGCCAGCTCGCACGTGCCGAGGTTCGCGCCGAAGTGCCCGCCGATCTCGCCGACCGTGTCGATGATGTGCTCGCGCACCTCCTGCGCGAGCTGCTGCAGCTCGGGCTCGGCGAGGCCGTGGAGGTCCTGCGGGCGGTCGATGCGAGGGAGGATCGTCGGGCGGGCGGTCATGACGTCCTCGTGAAGATGAAGTCGGTGATCTGGCCCAGCTCGGGTGCGCCGCCGGGGGCGGCGGTCGCGAGCGCGCTGCGCGCGTTGCGGTGCGACTCCTGCGCCAGCTCACGCGCCCGCGGCAACCCGAACTCGCTCACGTAGGTGCGCTTGCCGAGCCGCTCGTCGCTGCCGCGCGTCTTGCCGAGCGCGTCATCGGTCCCGGTCACGTCGAGGATGTCGTCGACGATCTGGAACAGCACGCCTAGCTCGCTCGCGAAGTCACGGAATGCCTTGATTCTGGCACGTTCGCCGGCGCGCGCGAGCAGCAGCGGGCAGAGGATCGAAGCGGCGATCAGACCGCCGGTCTTCAGCTCGTGGAGGTGGCGCAGGCCGGCTGCGCCGGCCGGAGCGCGATCGGTCACGTCCAGATACTGCCCGCCCACCATCCCGTTGACGCCCGTCGCGGCGGCCAGCTCGCGCACGGCGGCCAGCAGCGCCGCCGGATCGCCCTGCTGATGCGCGAGGACGTGGCGGAAGGCCTCGGCGTAGAGCGCGTCGCCGGCAAGGATCGCGACGTTCTCGCCGAACGCCTTGTGGCAGGTCGGGCGCCCGCGGCGCAGGTCGTCGTCGTCCATCGCCGGCAGGTCGTCGTGGATCAGCGAGTAGGTGTGGATCAGCTCGACGGCGGCCGCGAGCGGCAGCACGTGCGCGGGGTCGACGTCGAGCGCGCGCGCGGTCGCGAGCACGAGCACGGGCCGGATCCGCTTGCCGCCGGCGAGCAGCGAGTAGCGCATCGCCTCCTCCAGGCCGTCGACGCCGGACGTGCCCGGCTCGGCGAACTCGAGCGCGGCGAGGTAGGTCTCGGCCTGCGCCCGCAGGTCGTCGGGGTAGGCGGGCGCTAGGTCGCTCACGGCAGCAGCTCGCCCTGGCCCGACGGCGCGTCGGCGGCGGCGCGGGCGCGCCGGTCCAGCTCGGTCGCGGCCTCGCCCGCGAGGCGTGCGCACTCCTCGACCTGGCGCGCGGCCTGCTCGGGCTCCAGCTCGCCGGCGCGCAGGCCGGCGGCGGTCTGCGCGAGGCGGTCGGTGAGATCCTTGAGCGTGTCGATCCCGGTCATGTCGGCGAGCCCTCCTGCTCCGGCTGCGGTTGGCGCGCGCGCAGCACCGCCGCCAGGATCCCGTTGACGAAGCCCGGCGCCTCGGCGCCGCAGTAGGCCTTCGCAGTCTCGACGGCCTCGTCGATCGCGCCCTCGGGCGGGATCGGCTGTTCGCCCGGCAGCTCCTCGGGGTGCAGCATCTCCAGCAGTCCGACGCGCATGATCGAGCGCTCCAGCGGGGCGATGCGGTCGAGCGACCAGCCCTGCGCGTAGTGGCCGATCAGCTCGTCCAGCTCGGCCTGGCGGGCCAGCGCCGCCTCCGCGAGCGTGCGCGTGAAGACGGCGACGTCGCGCGGGAGCGTCTGCTCCAGCGGGCGCCCCGTGAGGTCGTGCTGGTAGAGCGCGAAGACGGCCTTGCGTCGCTGGTCGCTGCGGCGGGACACAGATCGGCGCTACGCGCGGGAGACGTAGTCGCCGGAGCGCGTGTCGACGCGCACCTTGTCGCCGATGTTGACGAACAGCGGCACCTGCACCTGCGCGCCCGTCTCCAGCGTCGCCGGCTTCGTGCCGCCGCCGGAGGCGGTGTCGCCGCGCAGGCCGGGCTCGGTCTCGGTGACCTCGAGGTCGACCGCGCTCGGCAGCTGCAGGTCGGCGGGCACGTTGTCGATCGACAGCAGCTCGACCTCGTCGTTGGGGCGCGTCCACTTGAGCGCGTCGGCGAGCGTCGCCTCGGGGATCGCGATCTGCTCGAAGCTCTCGCTGTCCATGAAGTGCGCGTCGGCGCCGTCGCTGTAGAGGAACTGCATCTTCCGCACCTCGCTCCGCACCGCACGGAACTTCTCGCCGGCGCGGAACGCGCGGTCGATCACCGCGCCATCGCTCGCGCGCCGCAGCTTCGTCCGCACGAACGCCCCGCCCTTGCCGGGCTTGACGTGCTGGAACTCGAGGATCTTGAAGATCACACCGTCGACGTCGATGTGGTTGCCGTTCTTGAATTGGTTCGTAGAGATCGTACGAATCAGTCCCTTTTGCAGGTAAAAAGCATGGTGGTTGCCCGCTGTGGTTGCCGAAAGCGTCAGGCAGGAGTCTACTTCGCCGGCCTGTCGGCCGACGCCCCGCACGCCCACCAGTTCCGTCCGACCCGCCTCCGAACATCTGTTCCCATGGGCATGAAAGTCCGAGAAGTGATCGCGGTGCTTGAGTGCCATGGCTGGGCACTGGTCCGTCAGCGTGGCAGCCACCGCCACTTCCGCCATCCGGACGTACCCTTCGTCGTCACGCTCGCCGGCAAGCCCAACACCACTGTTCCGCCCGGTACCCTGGGAAGCATCCGCCGGACGAGCGGACTGGAGGAACTCCGATGACGCAATACCTCGTGATCTACGAGCAGGGCCACGACTCCTGGGGCGCGTACTCCCCGGACCTTCCCGGCTGCACCGCCGTCGCGTCATCCCGTGATGAGGTCGAGCAGCTCATGCACGAGGCTGTCGAGGCACACGTTGAGGTGCTCCGCTCGGAAGGACTCGCTATGCCGCAGCCGGCCAGCTTCCCGGGGTACGTGGCGGCGTAGCGACTCATCGTGGTCGTGACGTCGGCCGACCTGCTTCGCGCAGGCCTGCGAGGTGCCGTCGTCGGATCAACCCATCGCCGGTCGGCGTCGCGGCAGGCCACTACTACCGAGCTTCGCGAGTGGCGGGCGGCCTAGCTGCGGCCGTGTCGATGATCACTTCTCCCACAAACAGAATTGGTTCGTAGAGATCGTACGAATCAGTCCCTTTTGCAGGTAAAAAGCATTGTGGTTGTCGAAAGCCTCGGGGCGGAGTGTACTTCGCCCAGGCGATCGAGCTCACGCTGGCAGCGCGACGAGTCGGCCGTCGGCCGCAGCGGCGGCAGCTAGACCCTTATCGAGCGTGATCAGCCCCACGTCGAGGCGCCGCGCAAGTGCCAGGTAGGCGGCGTCGTACGTGGTCAAGCCGGCACGCAAGTCCCACACCACGTCGGCCATCTCCATCACCGGGTAGCGCACTACACGCAGGTCCTCCAGCGCGGCGAGTGCGACAATCGACCGACGCTCGCTCAGCTCCCTGCGAAGCGAGTAGCGCCGCAACACCGACAGCATTTCGACATGGAAGTGCTCGGGCACATGCAGCTCCGGATGTGGCGCCAAAGCGACCCGGACCGCTTCCGCCTGCGGACGCGCGAGCAGCAACTCCACGACCGCGCTTACGTCAGCGACGATCACGCGGCGTGGCGGCCACGCTCGGCTGCAAGCGCCTCAGCTGGCGACTCACTCACCTCGACCGGCTCCCACGTGGCGCTGCGGTCCAGCCACTCGTGCATGGTCGGGCGCACTGCCAGCCCGCGCAACTCGGCCAGCAGGAAGTCCGAGAGGGTCATGCCGGAACGTGCAGCACGCACCTTGAGGTCCCGATGCAGTTCGTCAGGAACGTTGCGGATCTGGATCATCACAGTCATGTTATTCACATAATGCCATGCGAGACGCATGAGATCAAGACTTGTGCTTGTCGACGACAACAATGGTCGCTCAGGCGCCTCGAAGCATCAGGAGTACAGTCCTATGTGACCCGCCTCAAGATCTCGGCGCGTCACGCGTTCCCGGCTCCAACTCTCGGCTGGCTCGACTGCACGGACCTGAATGGCCCGTGTCATTCCGCGACCCCAGGAGCCGAGTTGACCCATCCACATGCGAAGCAGCTGCGATCGACGCGATCGTCGGCGCTCGCCACGAGCACGCCGGTCTCTGGAAAGGCGAGAACATGATCGTTGTCTATGGAGTTCTCGTCGCAGGCGTCCTGGTGCTGCTGGGGCTCGCCACGAGCGTACGGGTCCTCAAGCAGTACGAGCGGGGCGTGCAGTTCCGTCTCGGGCGCGTCAAGGAGGAGGCCCGCGGACCCGGGTTGATCTTCATCGTCCCGTTCGTCGACCACGTGCACCGCGTCTCGCTGCGGATCGTGACGATGCCGATTCAGTCGCAGGGGATCATCACGCGTGACAACGTCAGCGTCGACGTCTCGGCCGTCGCGTACTACCGCGTCGACGACGCGGTCCGTTCGGTCGTTGCGATCGAGAACGTCGCAGCGGCGATCGACCAGATCGCCCAGACCACGCTGCGCGCCGTGGTCGGACGTCACACGCTCGATGAGACGTTGTCGGAGACGGAGACGATCAACCAGAACATCCGCGAGATCCTCGACGTGCAGACCGAGGACTGGGGCGTGAAGGTCACGGTCGTCGAGCTCAAGGACATCCAGCTCCCCGACAGCATGCAGCGGGCGATGGCCCGCCAGGCGGAGGCCGAGCGCGAGAAGCGCGCGAAGATCATCGCCGCCGAGGGCGAGGCGCTCGCCGCCGGCGAGCTGGGACGTGCCTCGGACGTGATGATGGCCCACCCGCTGGCGCTGCAGCTTCGCAACCTGCAGACGATGGTCGAGATCGGCGTGGACAAGAACTCCACGATCGTCTTCCCCGCGCCGTTGATGAGCACGATCGGCGAGCTCGGCGCGTTCCTCAGCCGAGAGAACGCCGCGGCGGCGCCCACGCCACCCGCGCCGCCGACCCCTCCGGTGGCGGCCAACGGCGACGCGACGCGGTCATGACCGTCAATTCAGCTTAAGGAGAACAAGATGTCCACGACACACGCACCCGATACCGCCCTCGCCGGCAACGGCTTCGTCTCGAGCCATCCGGCCCCCCGCAACCGGCTGCTGGCCAGGCTCACGAGCCTGACCGCGGTCACGATGGTCGCCTCCGCTGCGATGGTCGTCCTCGGCGTCGTCGCCCTGATCGGCGGCAGCTACACCAACCAGGTCGTCCACGACCAGCTGGCGCCGCAGAAGATCTTCTTCCCGGCCGCCGGGGACCCGGGGCTGCTTCCCGGCGTCAAGCAGTACGCCGGACAGCAGCTCCTGACCGGCGCGCAGGCCAAGGCCTACGCGAACGACTTCATCGGCGTCCACGTGCAGAAGATCGCGGCCGGGCAGACGTACGCCCAGGTCGCAGCCAAGTCCCAGGCCGACCCGACGAACGCCGCGCTCACGGGCCAGAAGACCGCGCTGTTCCAGGGCGAGACGCTGCGCGGACTCCTGCTCAGCGCCTGGGGCTGGTCCGTCGTCGCGACGATCGCGACGATCGCCGGAATCCTCCTGATCGTCGCCGGCGCCCTCCTGTTCCTGCTGCCGCTGGCCAACTGGCAGGTCAACCTGCGTCGCCGCTCCCCGGTGGCGAGCGCCTGACCCGCACAGCACAGCCCACAGCCGCCGCCATCGGGGCCGAGTCACGCCACTCGCGCCGGGATAGACTCGGCCCTGGTGGATGCGAAGACGAGCCAGCGCGAGCCCGAGCATCTGCGGGTTCTGATCGCCAACGAGCGCAAGGATCGCCTGGCCCTCGTCGCGCCGATCGTCGTCGCGCTGGGACACGAGGTGATCGCCCGCGAGATCGAGGTCACGGACGTCGCTGCCGCAACCGCGCGGGAGCGGCCCGACGTTGCACTGGTCGGACTCGGCGACAGCTCGACGCATGCGCTCGAGCTGATCGACCAGATCGTGCAGGAAGCTGCGTGCCCGGTCATCGTCTTGCTCCATGCGCGCGATCCCGCCTTCATCCGTGAAGCGTCCAAGCGCGGCGTCTTCGCCCACATCAGCGACGCGGACGTCGAGGACTGGCAGAGCTCGATCGACATCGTGCTGCGTCGTTTCGCGGAGTTCCACGACCTCCAGGGCGCATTCGGGCGACGCGCCACGATCGAGCGCGCCAAGGGCGTCCTGATGGAGCGTCACTCGATCGACGCGGACGCGGCGTTCGAGCTGCTGCGCTCGCGGGCGCGCCGCGACAATCGCAAGCTCATCGACCTGGCCACCGCCGTCGAGGACGCCCACCGCATCCTCCCAGGGCCCGCCGCGGACTAGGATGGGAGGAGTGACTCACGACGACGAACCCGTAGAGCAGGAGCACGAGCCGCAGCGCTCGACATGCCCGACCTGCGGGGAGCCGGAGACCGGTCGTAGAAGGCCGGATGCAGACAAGGCCACGGGGGCGGCAGGGTTCAACGATGCGAGCGAGCCCGCGCTCGTCTGCTGCTGCGAGAACGGCCACGAGTGGTGGCCCCAGGGCACGGCGCACCGCGCCTAGCTGCACTGCCTACCGCTGCGGCTACCGTCCGCGTCTCTCCGTCGGCGACGCGCTGGCCGTGCTCGACCGCACGCTCGTCAAGGCGTGATCGACAGCGGCACGCCGCTGCCGATGCGGCTCGCCAGCCATGTGATGGCAGACGCGCCAAGCCGGATGCAGCCATGGGAGGCCGCGGTCCCCAGCGCGCCCGCGAGGCCGTTCGTCCCGTGGATGCCGATCTGACCGGGGCCGCCCTCGAACTCCTGCAGCACGTTGGAGCGGGCGCTGGTGGCCAGCGCGAACGGGCCGCCGACCTGGAAGGTGAGCGCGAGCGCCTCCTCGACGAAGAAGCGGCCAGGTGGCGTCGGCGTCGAGGGCTTGCCCACCACCGCCGGGAAGCGCCGTTGGACGCGGCCGTCGTGGAACACGACGAGCACGCGGGTGGAGAGCTTGATCGCCAGGCGCCAGGGCGTGGAGGCGCGCCGGGTCTGGCGCGCTGCGATCCAGCCAGTGTGCCCGTTCGGCCGGCCGGGGAGCCGCACGTGCACCCAGCGCTTCCCGCCGCGACTCGTCGCGCGACCGAGCACCGGCAGCACGGTTCGCACGCCCGTGAGCGGCCGCAGCGCCGCGACGGACTCGATCCGGCGCGCCTGGTCGCGCGGGCGCACCTGGACGACGTGGTCGCGCAGCACGACCACGAGCGACTGGCTCGCGGGCACGTGGGTGGCGGCGGCACGCGCGGGAGCGCCGCCGCCGGCGAGCAGCGCCACCGCCACCACGACGGCTCCCCGGCGCACGCCGAGGAGCCGCGGGACGGTGGGCACGGGTGCGGAGCTCATCCGGTGAAGCGCGAGGGGCCCGGACGCGGCTGGAGCACGGCCGCCGCGCAGGCGCGGTAGCGCAGCGTTCGCGTCTTGGCGCGGGTGGCGTCCTTGAACGTGATGCGTGCGCTGACCGCGTGGCGTCCGGGCGCCGCCTGCACCGAGACCTGGAACGGCGAGCTGGCACGACTGCCGATCCGCCGGCCGTCCAGGCGGAAGACGACCCGTCGGATCAGGTGGCCGCGGACGATCGCGCGGAACCCGGCGGTGCAGCGCTCGCGCGGCGCCGTCACCGCGTTCGGCGCGCCGGCCGACGAGGCGCGCCGGAAGGCCGCGTTGCCGTTGCGACCGGCGAGCGGACCCTGCCCGCCTGCGGTCGGCGAACCGGACGAGCCGGACGAACCGGATCCGGACGAGCCCGAGCTGCCGCCGGGCGATGCGGAACCTGTGCCGCAGTCGGGCGCGCTCAGCACGTTGTCGATCAGGCTGACCTGACCGTTGCGCGCGAGCATCCGCCCGATCACCGTCGCGCCGTCGTTCAGCGAGATGCTCGTGAGCGCCATCAGGCTGCCTTGGAACGCCGTGGTGGTGCCGAGCGTCGCCGAGCTGCCGACCTGCCAGTAGACGTTGCACGCGGAGGCGCCGTTCCTCAGGACGACCGAGCTGGCCGACGCCGTCGTCAGCGCCGAGCCGATCTCGAAGACGAACTGCGCGTCGGAGTCGCCCTCGGCGTCGAGCGTGAGGGCGCCCGTCAGCTGCGCGGAGGAGGTGAAGCGATACGCGCCCGCCCTGAGCGTGCGGTTGCCCAGGTTCGTGCCCGTCAGGTCGTTGGCGGGCGCGACCGGCTGGCCGGCTGCGACGTCGTAGGCGGTTGTGAGGTCGGCCTGCGCCTGCGTGGCGACGGCGTCGTTGTCGTGCGTCGCGCCGTTGACGACCGCAGGCAGACCGAAGCCCACGAGCGCCGTGCCGGGCGCGACCCCGAGCTGGCCGTTCAGCACGGACGGCCCGGTGTTCGTGACCGTGGCGCCCCCCAGCACCACGAAGGGCGCCACGGTCGCAAGCCGGACGGGGGCGGCCTGCGCCGCAGCAGGCGCGGCCGCGAGCGCGCAGCCCGCAGCCAGTAGGGCGACGACACGTCGAGCGCCATTGCTCTGGATGGGGTTGGACATGGATGTCCTCCCTGATGGACGAGCAGTCTCCAATGGACTCCGGTGGAGTCCCGCGGCTTCGACCCTGCTCGCGAGGAGGATGCCCGTGCCAAGAACGCTGCTCTGAGTGTCCGAGCTGCATCGGCGCGCGGGCCGCCGAGCTTGAGCCCATGGCCCGGATCTCGGCGTTCGTCATGCTGTCCATGTGTCCCCCGACGACGACACGCTCGCGATCCGGCCGCAGCTCGAGCTCGAGGACAGCGTCGAGATCCCGCGCCGGCGGCTGGGCGAGCAGTCGATCGACCCGCGTGCGGCGTATCAGGTGGTCCACGACGAGCTGCTGCTCGACGGCGTCGCGCGCCTGAACCTGGCGACCTTCGTGACGACGTGGATGGAGCCCGAGGCGCAGCAGTTGATCCTCGAATGCCTCGACAAGAACCTCGTCGACAAGGACGAGTATCCGCAGAGCGCGGAGCTGGAGCAGCGCTGCGTGAGCATCCTCGCTGACCTCTGGCACGCTCCCTCGGGCGCGGAGCAGGCGACGGGCACCTCCACCAGCGGCTCGAGCGAGGCGTGCATGCTCGGCGGCATCGCGCTGCTGCGGCGCTGGCGCGCCCGGCGCGGCGAGACGATCGCGCGACCCAACCTCGTGATGGGCGCCAACGTCCAGGTCTGCTGGGAGAAGTTCTGCCGCTACTGGGGCGTCGAGCCGCGCCAGGTCCCCGTCGGCGACGGCGCGACCCACCTGACCGCCGAGCGCGCCGCGCTGGCCTGCGACGCGGACACGATCGGCGTGGTGGCGATCCTCGGCTCGACGTTCGACGGCTCCTACGAGCCGGTGGCGGAGATCGCCGCCGCGCTCGACGATCTGCAGGCCGCGCGCGGGATCGACGTCCCGCTGCATGTCGACGCCGCCTCCGGCGGCTTCGTCGCGCCGTTCCTCGAGCCCGAGCTCGTGTGGGACTTCCGCCTCCCCCGCGTGCAGTCGATCAACGCCTCGGGACACAAGTACGGGCTCGTGTTTCCCGGCGTGGGCTGGGCGCTGTGGCGCGACGGCGCGGCGCTGCCGCGCGACCTGATCTTCGAGGTCGACTACCTCGGCGGCACGATGCCCACGTTCGGCCTCACCTTCTCACGCCCCGCCGCGCAGGTGATCGCCCAGTACTACATGCTGATCCGCCTCGGCCGGACCGGCTACCGGCGCGTGCAGCAGGAGTGCCGGGACGTCGCGACGCGGCTCGCCGGCGAGATCGAGGGGCTCGGCGCGTTCACGCTGCTCTCGCGCGGGGAGCAGCTGCCGGTGTGCGCCTTCGGCGCGGCCGATCCGCAGGCCGACTGGACCGTCTACGACGTCTCCGAGAACCTGCGGGCGAAGGGCTGGATCGTGCCCGCCTACGCGATGCCGCAGGGGATGGAGGACGTGCACGTGCTGCGCATCGTCGTGCGCAACGGCTTCAGCCAGGACATGGCCGGCCTCTTCCTGCGCGACCTGCGCGCCGTGATGCAGGCGCTGCGCGACGGCGGCGGCGGACGCCTGACGCCGGGCGACCGCACCGGCTTCCACCACTGACCTGCACCGCCCGCCAGGCCGGCGGGCGATGCAGGTGCACGGCGGTTCAGCGCGTCAGCGTGGCGGTGGCCGAGGCCTCGTTGCCGCCGGAGACGGCGAGGATGCTCACCGCGATCGAGCGCTTGTGCTTGCGCTTGGGTTGGTCGAGCTGCTTCGCGAGCTTCCTCAGCACCGACTTCTCGGGCTTGAGCGTCAGCAGCACGCCGCCGTCGGCGCTCAGCTCGCCATCCGCGGTCGCGAGCAGGCGCGAGGGCAGCTTGAGCGCGTGCTTCTGCTTCTGCGTCACTTCGAGCGTGACCTCGACCGGGTCCGTCGGCGAGCCGGTGACCATCACGACGCCGGCGTCGGGCGCGAAGCGCTTGGCCGCGAGCACGAGCGTGATCGGCTTCGTGAAGAGCGCCTGGTAGGCCGCCTCGGCGAGCTTGCGCGCGTCGGTCTGGGTCGCGAGGGACGTCGTCAGCGTCGTGACCTGCTTCTGCAGCGGCGTCGTCGCGTTCGTGATCAGCGTGCTGGCGATGCCCGTGGCCGCGGCCGTGTCGGCCGCGTGGTAGGTGCCGCCGAGCCCCGTGCAGGCGGTCGTGAACGCCGCCGTCGTGGAGAGCGTCGAGAGGTCGACGCCCGTCGCCGTCTTGACGACGGGGATCCACTTGGCGGGGTCGTCGCCGAGGCCGGCGGACGTCTTCTGCCACGGGATGTAGTCGTAGTACGGGTCGTTGCCGGCGTTCGTCTGCCAGGCGAGGATGTTCGGCCCGCTGGCCAGCGCGGCGACGCCGGAGCAGGTCGCGTGCGCCTGCAGGTCGGTCTGGGCCGGCCCGTAGGTGCGCTTCTGCTCGGCCGTCATCGGCGCGCGGTAGGCGCTCGGCAACTGCGAGTAGTCGAGCACGCCCCCGCCGCTGACCGTGTTGCTCTCGGTGGAGCCGATCGCGTAGCCGTCGGTCGCCACGACGTACTGCGTGGCGGTGGTGGTGAGCGACGCGCCCGTCGGGTCGGTCAGGAACGTCACGCCCGCGTCCCCCGTCTTGGCGACGACGCTGGTGACGTTCGGGACGGCTGCGGCGCCCGCCGGCAGCGCGAGCACGAGCGCAAGCGCGACGAGCGCGCCGGCGCCGCGCGTGGTGGTGATGGACCTCATCGGATCCTCCTGGTGGATGTGGACCGCTCGGCGCGCTTCGGACGCGCGGAATCCCGGTCGAGCGACCGGACGAGGCAAAGTCTACAAAACCGATGCGGTTTGTTGTGTTTTAGTGGCGGCGGTGCCGCGGAGGTCCGCTGGAGAGCGTGATCTGCACCGGCGCGTGCGTCGCGTGGCCGCTGCCCGGCCGCGGGCTCAACGCGATCACCGTGCCCCGTGCGGCGCTCGCGCTGTGCGCGTGCAGCACCCGCCCGACCGTGCAGTGGGCGGCGACGATCCGGGTCTTCGCCTTCGCCAGCGAGGTGCCGGCGCGCAGGTGTGGCACGAGGCACGGCGCCAGCACCGCGACCGTCACCGCGGCGGTCGCCTCCGGCGCCACCTGGCTCCCGTAGTCGAAGTAGCCGCACAGCAGGTAGCGGCCCGTCGCCGCGAGCCGCTCGTTGACCGTCTGGGAGGTCGGGCCGCCGGTCATGCTGACGCTCACGAGGCTCACCTCGCCCGCAGTCACGTAGGCGGCCCCGGAGTTGGCGGGACAGCCGCGCCCGGTGTCTTTCAGCAGCAGCACGCGCACATCGCGCTCCGTCTCGGCCTGCGCGGTCGTGACGACCTGGAACGTGCGACCGCGCAGGATCTTCGCCGGCGCCGCGATCGTCAGCGAGAGGTGCGGCTGGCGCACCACGATCGTCTGCGAGGCCAAGGCGATCACCGGATCGCCGGGCGGCGCGGTGTCCGTGATCCAGCTGCAGAGCAGGTAGGAGCCGGCCGATTGGAAGGTCCAGTTGCGCGTCTCGGCGTACGGGCCGACGCCCGGAAAGACGCTCATCGCGCGACTGCCGTCGTCGGCGTCCACGTTGGCTGCGCACCCCGACCCGCCGACCGGCTTGACGGTGACGTCCAGCCGCTGGGTGTCCGTCTCGAGCGCGCCGGTGGCGATCACCTGCGTCGTGATCGACTCGGCCGGGTCGGGCCCGGACGCGACCGCGAGCGTCGCCGCGGACGCCGTGGCGGGCACCGCCAACGCGCAGCAGGCGAGCGCGGCGGCCACGATGCCGCCGCGACTGCGTCTGCCAGCCGATCCGGGCTGCCGCACCTCCACGCCACGCACGCTACCCGATTGCCGAATTCCGGTGTGTCAATCGTCGCCGATGCCCTGCTGCGCGTACATCAGCGACCCCGGGGTCGTGAGATCCTCGCCCGTCTCGAGCAGCGTCTTGAGGCCGGAGAGGATCATCGGCCAGCCGCCGTAGATCTGCGCGTTGACGCCCTCGGGCAGCCGGTCGTGCGTGACGAGCAGGCGGCAGGAGTCCTCGCCGACGGGCTCGATCTCCCACGTCACGCGCGACTGCCCGGCCGCCTCGACCTCCTCGCTCCAGCGCGCGGCGAACGTCTGCACGAGCCGGCGCGGCGGCTCGACCTCGAGGTTCTCGCCTTCGGAGATCGGCGTCGGGCCGGCCGGATGGGCGGCGAGGTAGCGCGAGCCGGGCGTCCAGTCGCTCTCGATGCCGACGCCGAACGTGTAGCGGCGGCGCAGCTCGCTGCTCGTGATCGCCTCCCACAGCCGCTCGGGGCTCGTCTTGATGTAGATCTCGTAGACCTTCTCCATCGTCACCGCTCCTCTTCCAGCTCTCGCTTGAGGTCCGTGAGCACCGCGACGCGGCGCTCCGTGTACTTGTCGATCCAGCGGTCGTGCAGCTGGCGGATCGGCACCGCGTTGAGGAAGTGGTGCTTCTCCCGCCCCGAGCGCCGGGGCACGACGAGGCCCGTGTCCTCCAGCACCCGCAGGTGCTTCATGACGCCGAAGCGCGTCATCTCCAGCTCGGACTCCAGCTCCGTGAGCGTGCGTCCGTCGCGCTCGAACAGGAGGTCGAGCAGGAAGCGGCGCGTCGGGTCGGCGAGCGCCTTGAAGACGCGGTCGTCGTCGGCCACGCGAGCGACTATAGGTGACCTATTGGTCACATGTCAAATGGCGATCCAGGCGGGCGCTACGCTGCCCGCATGTGCGCCGGGTGCCTCATGGCCGCGACCGCCGGACCAGCGGCCGCGCATCACGCCGCGGCGCACGCGGCGCCGTGATCCGCCTCGCCGACGCCGCTCGCGACGCCGCGCGCTGCGCGGAGATCTATGCCCCCTACGTGACGGACAGCACGGTCTCGTTCGAGCAGAAGGCGCCCGACGCGGCGGCGCTGGGGCAGCGGATCACGGCGTACGCGGCGACGCACGCCTGGCTCGTCGCCGAGTGGGACGGCGTCGTGGTGGGCTTCGCGTACGGCTCCCCTCACCGCGAGCGCGCCGCGTACCGCTGGGCGAGCGAGGTCTCCGTGTACGTCGATGCGGCACACCACCGCCGCGGGCTCGGCGCCGCGCTCTACGCGGCGCTGTTCGAGCGGCTGCGGGCGCAGCGGCTCCACGTCGCCCTCGCCGGCATCACGCTGCCCAACGCGCCGAGCGTGGCGCTGCACGAGGCGCTCGGCTTCGAGCCGGTCGGCGTCTACCGCGGGATCGGCTGGAAGGCCGGCGCGTGGCGCGACGTCGGCTGGTGGCAGCTGCGGCTGCTGCCGGCGACGGAGGACCCGCCGCCGGAGCCGCTCGCGCCGTCCGATTAGCCGGTGCCGCTCAAGCTGAGGTCCAGGGATCCACGACTGCAATTGCGATCGCGTCGAAGTCGCGGACGTTGCGCGTTGCCAGGATCGAACCGTGAAGGCGGCAGATCGCCGCGATTTGGCCATCCGAGACGCTGACCGGCCGGCCCTGCCGCTCGCGTTCGACGACAAGCTCGGCGTAGTGCTCCGCCGCCGTGGCGTCGAACGGCAGCACCCGACCAGCGAAGTCCTGCCGCACAAGCGCATCGACAGCCGCGGCCAGCTTGGTCTTGCGCGCCCCATCCGCTAGCCGCGCGACTCCATAGAGCAGTTCGGCAGCAGTCACCGCAGTGATCGCCAGCGCACTCGCGTCCTGCTCGTCAACCCATCTGACCACATGCGCCGCCGGCCGACTCCGCATCAGCTCGGAGAGAACGTTCGTGTCCAGGACGATCATGCGCGCAGATCAGCGGCGCGCGGCAGCTCGGTGCGCAGCGGCAACTCGAGCTTGTCGCCGGCGAGACCTGCGAAGCGCTCGTGGATCCGGCTGCCCAGGCGATCGTCCGCCCCGGCTCCGCCAACCAGCGTGGAGCGCAGGATCGCGCGAGCCTCCGCCTCCATCGAGCGACCGTTCTCCGCCGCCCGCACCCGCAAGCGCGCCTTCAGCCCATCATCCAAGTTTCGCACCGTCAAGGTCGACATCTCGCCTCACGATTCAGGCATTGCATTCAATGACAGCAATGCTAGCAGGCTGCTGGCGACGGAGGCGCCGCTGGCGCAGCGGATCGTGCGCGCGAAGAAGACGCTCGCGGCCGCGCGCGTGGGCGTGAGCTGCTGCGCGCCGCGGAGTTGACGGCAGAACGCGCGCGCACGGGGCGCTGCTGCTGGAGCGGGCGGCGGGGCTGGGACGCGGCTAGCGCGAGACGAGACCGACGTCGACCGGCAGCCCGAAGCGCTCGCGTGCGCGGGCGGCGAGGTCGCCGTCCTCGCGGTAGTCGCGCTCGTCGCGCTCGTGCGCGATCACGACGATGCGGTCGGCGGCGAAGGTGCGCAGCGCGTCCTCGATCGCCTGCAGCGGCTCGCTGTCGCCGACCGCGCCGGCGGCGTCGAGGCCGTCCTCCGCGAGCCGCTCGACCGTCTCGGCCTGCACCTCCTCGGCGTGGGCGATCGCCTTGTCGACGTCGGAGACCCAGAAGCGCAGCGGCGAGCCGGTCGTCGCGGGCGAGACGACGAGCACCTCGGCGTCGTCCGGCAGCTCCTCGCCGGTGCGGCCCACGACGCTGCGCAGCAGCTCGGCGGAGATCGGCTCGGCGGTGCTGACGAGGACGCGCATGCGATGACGGATGCCCGGCGTGCGCAGCCGACAAACGGGTACCTGACGAGGACCGATCACGATCGAATCAGGAGGCCGACATGGCACAGCAGCTGGAGGGCAAGCGGATCGCGTTCCTCGCGACCGAGGGCGTCGAGCAGGTCGAGCTGGAGCGGCCGCTGGAGGCCGTCCGCGAGGCGGGCGCGCAGGCCGAGCTGATCTCGCTCGAAGCCGGCGAGGTGCAGGCGTTCAACCACCTCGACAAGGGCGACACGTTCCCCGTCGACCGCGCCGTCGGCGACGCCGACGCGGGCGACTACGACGGGCTCGTACTGCCGGGCGGCGTCGCCAACCCGGACATGCTGCGCGCAGACCCCGACGCGGTCGCGTTCGTGCGCGCCTTCGTGCAGGCGGGCAAGCCGGTCGGCGTGATCTGCCACGGCCCCTGGACGCTCGTCGAGGCGGGCGTGCTGGAGGGCCGCACGATCACCTCGTGGCCGAGCCTCCAGACCGACATCCGCAACGCCGGCGCGACGTGGGTCGACGAGGAGGTCCACGTCGACAACGGCCTCGTCTCCAGTCGCAAGCCGGACGACCTGCCGGCCTTCTGCGCCAAGCTCGTCGAGGAGCTCGCCGAGGGCCGCCACGACCCGGCGCAGAACGGCGGCTAAGCGGTTCCGCGCAGCGCCGGCAGGACCTGCTCGCCGTAGACGCGGATCGCGGCGAGCGGGTCCGCGCCGCTGTTGTTCGCCAGCACGACCGTGTCGGCGCCGAGCGCGACGACGTCGCGGATCCGCGCGACGTGCTCGCGCGGATCGGCGGAGACGATCGTCGCCTGCGCGAACTGCTCGTCGCTGACCTGCCGCTCGCCCTCGGCGTACATCGCGGCGGGGTCGTGCCAGTCCTCGACGTAGAACTCGTCCGGCTGCGCGCCTTTCCACACGCGCGCGCCCTCCAGCGCGGCCGCGTCGTCGGGCGCCCACGAGAAGGCCGCCTGCAGGAAGATCGGCCCCGGCTCGCGGCCGACCGCCCGCGCCGCCTCGCGGTAGGCCTCGATCGTCGCCGGCGCCTGCTCGGGGTCGGCGAGCGTCCACAGCCCGTCGCCCCAGCGCCCCGCGACCGCCGCCGCCTGCTCGCCGAACGCCGAGACGTAGATCGGCGGGCGTCGCTCCGGGCGGCTGTGCAGGACCGCGCCGTCGGTCGCGAAGTGCCGGCCCCGCTGCGTGATCCGCTCGCCGTCGAACAGGCGGTGGATCAGCTCCAGCGCCTCCTCCATGCGCTCGATCTGCTGCCCGACCGGCGGCCACGGCGCGCCCAGCGGCGACTCGTTGAGCGACTCGCCCGAGCCGAAGCCGAGGAACGGGCGTCCGGGGAACATCAGCTCCAGCGTCGCCCACGCCTGCGCGATCAGCAGCGGGTGGTAGCGCGGGCCGGCGGGCGTGACGGCGGTGCCGAGCGGCAGGCGCGTCGCCTGGCCGACGGCGCCGAGCCAGACCCACGCGTGGCCGGACTCGCCGCCCTCCCACCACGGTTGGACGTGGTCGCTGCACGCGATCCCCTCGAAGCCGGCGCGCTCGGCCTCGATCGCGTGCTCAAGGAGGGCGTCCGGCGGGAACTGCTCGTGCGTGGCGGCATAGAAGAAAGAGGTCATCTCCGTTCGTTACCCGCCCGCAGCGGGAACCCATGCGCTCGATGCCGCGCACGCGCCGCGCCGACTGCACCGCTCCCGGAATCGCCCGCCACCGTCGCGGGGGCGGCTTCGCGTACCTCGACACCGACGGCCAGCGGGTCACGGACGCCGACGTGCTGGAGCGGATCCGCGCGCTCGCGATCCCGCCCGCCTGGCGCGAGGTGTGGATCTGCCTCGACCCGCGCGGGCACATCCAGGCGACGGGGATCGACGACGCCGGGCGCAAGCAGTACCGCTACCACGACGACTGGCGCACGCGCCGCGACGCGGCCAAGTTCGAGCAGATGGTCGCGTTCGCGCAGGCGCTGCCGCCGCTGCGCCGTCGCGTCACGCGCGACCTGCACGCCTCGCGGGAGCTGGACGCCGCGCGCGTGCACGCCTGCGCGGTGCGGCTGCTCGACGTCGGCCTCTTCCGCGTCGGCGGCGAGAGCTACGCGGCGCAGAACGGCAGCTACGGGCTCACGACGCTGCTCAAGGCCCACGTGCGGATCGACGGCGAGGCGCTGCGCTTCGACTTCCCCGCCAAGTCGGGCCAGCGCCGCCGCCAGCTCGTGCTCGACGAGGACGTGCGCGCGGTGCTGGACCCGCTCAAGCGCCGCCGCGGGGGCGGCCGGGAGCTGCTCGCCCATCGCGATCCCGCCCATCCCCGCCGCTGGGTCGACGTCAAGGCCGAGGGCGTCAACGCCTACCTCAAGGCCGCGACCGGCGGCGACTTCAGCGCCAAGGACTTCCGCACCTGGAACGCGACCGCGCTGTGCGCCGTCGAGCTGGCCGTGCGCGCGCCCGCCGCGACCTCCGCCACAGCCCGCAAGCGCGCCGTCAACGCGGCGATCGGCGAGGTCGCGGTGATGCTCGGCAACACGCCGGCCGTCTGCCGCGCGTCCTACGTCGACCCGCGCGTGATCGACCGCTTCCACGCCGGCGCGACGATCGAGGCGCGGCTGGCCGCGCGCTCGGAGCCCGCGCTGGGCGAGGCGGTCGCGAGCCAGGCGATCGGGGAGCGCGTGCGCAGGGCGGTCCTGGAGCTGATCGAGGCATGAACGAGGACGGGAGCGAGCGATGGCGATGACGGTCGGCGACCACCTGCTGGAACGGCTGGCGGGCGAGTGGGGCGTGCAGCGCGTCTACGGCTATCCGGGGGACGGCATCAACGGGATCATGGGCGCGTTCGGGCACGACGGTCCGCGCCCGCAGTTCGTGCAGGTGCGCCACGAGGAGATGGCCGCGTTCATGGCCTGCGCGCACGCGAAGTTCACCGGCGAGGCGGGCGTCTGCCTCGCGACCTCCGGGCCCGGCGCGATCCATCTGCTCAACGGCCTCTACGACGCCAAGCTCGACCACCAGCCGGTCGTCGCGATCGTCGGCCAGCAGGCGCGCGCCGCGCTCGGCGGCAGCTACCAGCAGGAGGTCGACCTGCAGACGCTCTTCAAGGACGTCGCGCACGAGTTCTGCGAGACCGCGACGACGGCCTCGCAGATCCGCCACCTGGTCGACCGCGCGATGCGGATCGCGCTCTCCGAGCGCACCGTCACGTGCGTGATCGTGCCGAACGACCTGCAGCTCGAGAAGGCCGTGCAGACGCCCGCGCACGCGCACGGGACGATCCATTCCAGCGCCGGCTGGACGCCGCCGCGCGTGGAGCCCTCCGAGGCCGAGCTGCTGCACGCCGCCGACGTGCTGAACGCCGGCGAGCGCGTCGCGATCCTCGTCGGCGCCGGCGCGCTGCACGCCGGGCCGGAGGTCGCGCAGGTCGCCGAGCTGCTCGGCGCGGGCGTCGCGAAGGCGCTGCTCGGCAAGGCCGTCCTGCCCGACGCGCTGCCGTACGTGACCGGGTCGATCGGCCTGCTCGGCACGGAGCCGAGCTGGGAGCTGATGCAGCGCTGCGACACGCTGCTGATGATCGGCTCCGGCTTCCCCTACGCCGAGTTCCTGCCCGAGGAGGGGCAGGCGCGCGGCGTGCAGATCGATCTCGACGGGCGGATGCTCGGGATCCGCTACCCGATGGAGGTCGGGCTCGTCGGCGACAGCGCGCTGACGCTGCGCGCGCTCGCTGCCGCTGCTGGAGCGCAAGGCCGACCGCGGCTGGCGCGAGCGGATCGAGCGCGGCGTCGCCGACTGGTGGGAGCTGGTGGAGGCGCGCGCCATGCAGCCGGCCGAGCCGATCAATCCCCAGCGCGTCTTCCACGAGCTCTCCAAGCGCCTGCCCGACGACGCGATCCTCGCCGCCGACTCCGGCTCGGCGGCCAACTGGTACGCCCGCGACGTGCAGCTGCGCGCGGGCATGATGGCGTCGCTGTCGGGGACGCTGGCCTCGATGGGCGCCGCCGTCCCCTACGCGATCGCCGCGAAGTTCGCGCACCCGACGCGGCCCGCGATCGCACTCGCCGGCGACGGTGCGATGCAGATGAACGGGCTCGCGGAGCTGATCACGGTCGCCAAGTACCGCGACACGTGGGCCGACCAGCGGCTGATCGTGCTCGTGCTCAACAACCGCGACCTCAACCAGGTGACATGGGAGCAGCGCGCGCTGGCGGGCGACCCGAAGCTCGTCGCCGCGCAGGAGCTGCCGGACTTCCCGTACGCGCGCTTCGCCGAGCTGATCGGCCTGCGCGGGATCCGCGTCGACGATCCCGAGCAGGTCGGCGCCGGCTGGGAGCAGGCGCTGGCGTCCGAGGTGCCGGTCGTCTACGAGGTCGTGACGGACCCGGAGGTGCCGCCGCTGCCACCGCACGTCACGCTCGCGCAGGCGCACGCGTTCGCCTCCGCGGTCGCGCACGGCGACGTCGGACGGCGACGGATGATCCGCAACGCGCTGCGCGAGAAGCTGGCGGGGGTGATGCCGGGCGGGCGCTGAGGCCCGCCCGGGCGCGACTCAATCGCCGCTGTCCTTCGCGTGCTCGTAGGCGCGCTCCTCCTCGGTGCCTCGATAGCCGGCGTCGCTCGTGCGCTGCGCCTCCTGCCCGGCGTGCTCGCGACCGGCCTCGCGGGCGGCGCCCTCGTCGGCGTCGGGCACGTCGTCGGGGACGTGGTCGGCGGGCGCCTCCTCGGGCAGCTGGTCGGAGGTCTTGATCGGGGTCTCGTCGTCCATGGCGGTCAGGCCTCCTGCTCGGGGTCGGGCGGCACGGGGTCCGGCGTCTCGGGCCCGCGCGGGTCCGGGGTCGGGACGTTCGGGCCCTCGGGCTCGGGCTCCTGCGGCAGCTCGGGATCGGGCACGTCGGGACCCAGCGGCGTCTCGCCCGGCTGCTCGGGCGGAACGGGATCGGGCACGGTCGGGCCGGGCTCCGTGACGGGCGCCTCGGGCGGGCCGGGGTCGGGGATCTCCAGTGTCAACGGCATCGCGTCTGCCTCTCGTCGGGTGCCCTCATCGCTACCCGCGCGACGAGCGCCTCACTCGTTCGCGTCGAGCAGGGCCGCAACCGCTTTCAGGTCCGTCGCGAAGGCCTCGTAGGCCGCGCGGCGAGCCTCGGCGTCGGGCGCGCGCAACAGCGACGAGGGATGCACTGTCACGAGCACGTGCGGCGCCAGCGGCGAGTCGAGCGGTCGGCCGCGATCGCGCGTGACCCGCACGCCGCGTCCCAGCAGCGCCTGCGCCGCCGTCGCGCCGAGACCGACGAGCACGCGCGGCTTGACGAGCGCCAGCTCGGCGTCGAGCCACGGCCGGCACGCCGCAACGTGGGACGCCTCCGGGCGCTGGTGGATGCGGCGCGTGCCGCGCCGCTCGTGCCGGAAGTGCTTGACGGCGTTCGTGAGGTACGTGCGCTCGCGGACGATGCCGGCGTCGGCCAGCGCGCGGTCGAGCATGCGCCCGGCGGGTCCGACGAACGGCTCGCCCTCGCGATCCTCGCGGTCGCCCGGCTGTTCGCCCACGAGCAGCAGCTCCGCGCGGCGCGGGCCGCTGCCGGGCACGGCCTGCGTCGCATCCGCCCACAGCTCGCAGGCGCGGCATGTCTGCAACGCCTCGGCCAGGCGCGGCAGCGTCGGGCGCGCCGGGAGCGGCGGGGGCCCGCCGACGGGGGTCTCGACCCGCGAAGCCGACATGGCTGTCCAGCTACCACCCGGCCGGGACGCACAAACCTACGACGTGAAGAAGCTGATGCGCCCGTTCGTCTCCAGCACGGCGAAGCGCACGTCGCGCAGCGAGCCGATCTGCTCCAGGCGCGCCTCGGCGGCCAGCTCGTCGTGCGTGATGCGCTCGCGGCGCAGGTTGCGCTCGAGCAGCTGGCCGTCGGCTATCAGCACGATCGGCTCGCCCTCCAGCAGCGGGCGCACGCGGCGCACGCGGAAGCTCAGCCACGAGGTGATCACGGTCAGCAGCCCGAGCGTCACGATCACGGTCGTGGCGCCCGTCAGCGAGTAGTCGCTCTGCGTCACGCCCTGCTGCACGAGGTCCCCGATCACGACGAGCAGGATCAGGTCGAACGGCTCCAGCGAGCTGAGCTCGCGCCGGCCGACGACGCGCGTCACCAGCAGGATCAGGAAGAAGACGAAGGAGGCGCGGAGGACGAGGTCCATGGCTCAGGGCAGGATCGTGAGCGTGTGGTCGATGCGCACCAGCGGGGTCGTACCGTCGAGCAGCGCGACGTCCGCAGGCCGATGCCCGACGGTCGTGGGGTCGACCTGGAACTGCAGCCAGACGGTGAGCGCGGCGCCCGCGTCGAGCTTGTCGTACGACAGTGAGACGGTGTCGCCCTCCCCCGTCTCCTGCGCCGGCTGCGGCTCGATCGAGCTGACCTGCATGCCCTCCAGCCAGCCGCGCTGGAGCACGAGCGTCGGACGCGCGATCGCCTGCGTGGCGTGGATCCGCACGCGCGCCTGGAACAGCAGCCCGCCCCGCACCGTGTGCGGCGCCGTCAGCTCGATCCTCGCGGCCGCGCTCTGCGCGGAGGAGCTGCCCGAGACCTGTCCGATGGCGCCGGCCAGCACCGCGGCGATGAGCGCGGCGAAGGCCGCCAGCACCGCGCGCCGCAGCCAGGGCGCGTCGCGCCCGATGCGCCGCGCCGGCTCGGGCTCGATCTCCGCGAACAGATCGGTCATGGCCTCACCGCCCGTGATTCGCGGCCGCGGCTGGGCATCCTGCGCAGGAGCGTCCGCTGTTCTAAGCTTGCGCCCTCGAACGCCGCGACGCACGCCGATGATCAACACGAGGAGCTTCCAACCGGGCGACATCTTCGAGATGTCGGAGCACAGCGACGGCGCGGCGGTCGTCGTCGCGCTCGCCGGCGAGCTCGACCTCGGCAACGTCGGGAGCGTGCAGCAGCGTCTCGCGGAGCTGCGCGACGCGCAGAGCCCTGTCGTGCTCGACCTCGACGCGCTCACGTTCATGGACTCGACCGGGATTCGCCTGCTGCTGGGCCTCTGCGAGGACGCCACACGCACCGGCTGGAGCTTCCGCATCACGCGTGGCTCCGCGCGCGTGCAGGCGGTGCTCGCCGCCGCGCGCGTGAGCGAGCGGCTGCCATACGTCGGCGAAGCGGAGGCGTGACGGCCGCCGTCGCCTCGCAGCGCAGCACGCTGCCGCGCGACGGGAGCGCGCCCGCGCAGGCCCGCCGGGCGATCGAGGCGCACGCGGCGCTGCTCGCGCCGGACGATCTCGACACCGCCCGTCTGCTCGTCTCCGAGCTGGTCACGAACGCGCTCCAGCACGGCGAGGGCGAGATCGCGCTGACGCTCGACGTCGACGAGCGCCGCGCCCGCGTCGCGGTGCACGACGCGGGCGGGGCACGGCCGCGGCGCCGTGCCGCGGCCGGCGCAGAGGGCGGCTTCGGCCTCAACCTCGTCTCCACGCTCGCCGCCCGCTGGGGCGTCGACGCCGACGAGGGCGTGTGGTTCGAGCTCGACCGGCCGGGCCCGCCGCCGGCACCGGCGAGCGAGGCCCTCTGCGCCACCGGGCCGCTGGAGGGCGTGCGCTCGGCGCTCGCCCCGGAGCCGCTCTCGCGGTGGCTCGCGATCGGGCTCGCGTTCGCGGCCGGGCTGACCGCGCTCGACGTCGCGTTGGGGCAGGCGGCCGCGCTCGCGAGCCTGCTCGTGCTGCCACCGATTGCGGTCGCGCTGCTGGGTCGCTGGGCCGACGCCGCGGCCGTCGCGGGCGCAAGCGTCGCGCTCGCACTGGTGGGGATGCTGTGGGACGGCGGCGCGAGCACCGCGGAGCTGATCGCGATCGTCGTCGTGGGCGTGGGCGGCGCGCTCGCCGTGCTCGTCGCGCTGCTGCGCGCCGCCGCCGCCGTCAGCAGCCAGCGCTTCGGCCTGTTGAGCGCCGTCGCGCACGTCGGCAACGAGGCCGACACGCTCCAGGACGCGGTCGCGCGCCTGCTCGACATGCTGACGCCCGCCTTCGCCGACGTGAGCCTGCTCGACGCGCCGCTCGACAGCTCCGAGCAGCGACTCGGGATGCGCCCGCGCGAGGCCGACCGCGCGCAGGCCGAGACGGCTCAGCGGCGCGCCGACCCGCACACCACGATCGCGATCCCGCTGCGTGCCCGTGGCCGCGCGATCGGCACGCTCACGATGCTGCTGCTCGAGTCGTGGCGCAGCTACTCGCGCTCCGACCGCGCCTTCGCGGAGATCTTCGCCGGCCGCGCCGCGGTCGTGCTCGACAACGCCGGCCTCACGAGCGAGCTGGACGCCGCCGAACGGCAGCTCGACGCGGTGCTGGAGGGACTCGCCGAGGCCGTCACCGTGATGGATGCCGAGGGGCGCCCCGTCTACGCCAACGAGGCCGCGCTCGCGCTGCTGAAGCTCGAGCGCCCGAGCGACCTGCTCGACGCCGAGCCGGGCCAGACCATGGACCGCTTCGCCGTCTACGACGAGGACGGCGCGGAGGTCGCTCTCGAACAGCTGCCGGGCTACCGCGTGCTCGCCGGCGAGCGCGACCCCGGCCCGCTGCTCGTGCGCAACGTCGTGAAGGCGACCGGCGAGGAGCGCTGGCTGCTGAACAAGACGACGAGCATCCTCGACGGCGCCGGACGGATCGTGCGGATCGTCAACGTGATCGAGGACGTCACCGCCGCCAAGCGCGTCGAGCTGGGACAGCGGCTGCTGGCGGAGGCGAGCGAGGCGCTCGCCTCCTCGCTCGACTACGAGCGCACGCTGCAGCGCGTCGCCGAGGTCGCGGTCCCGCGACTGGCGGACTGGTGCGGCGTCGACCTGCCCGGCAGCGACGGCTTCGTGCAGCCGGTCGCGGTCGCGCACGTCGATCCCGACAAGGTCGCGCTCGCGCGGCGGCTGCGCAGCCGCTACCCCGTGCGGCTCGACGACGAGCAGGGGCTCGCGCGCGTGATCGCGGGCGGTCCGGGCATCGTCGTCGCCGAGCTGTCGGACGAGGACCTCGTCGCCTACGCGCGCGACGAGGAACACCTCGAGATGCTGCGCGCGGCGGGAATGGCCTCGGTCATGGTCGTGCCGCTCGTCGCCAGCGGCACGACGCTCGGCGCGCTCACGCTGGCGCGCAGCGGACGCGGTCGCGCGTTCGACGAGAGCGAGCTGCAGCTCGCCGAGGAGCTGGGCCGGCGGGCCGGGACGGCGGTCCTCAACGCGCGCGTCCACACCGAGCACTCGGCGATCGCCGCGACGCTCCAGCGCGGCCTGCGCCCGCCCGAGCTGCAGCCGGCGCCGGGCTTCTCGCTCGCGACGCTCTACCGCGCCGCGGGCGAGCTGAATGAGGTCGGCGGGGACTTCTACGACGCCTTCACGACGCCGGAGGGCTGGTCGCTCGTGGTCGGCGACGTCGCCGGCCACGGCGCCGAGGCGGCCGCCCTGACGGCGCTCGCGCGCTACACGCTGCGCAGCGCCGGGCAGCTGACAGGCGACCCCGCGCGCGCGGTGGCGCAGCTCAACGCGACGCTGCGCGACGTCGGGCAGCTGTCGCTCTGCACCGCCGTCTGCGCGCACTTCGACCGCGACGGCGAGCGCGCGAGCGCGACGCTCGCCAACTGCGGGCACCCCCCGCCGCTGCTGCTGCGCCCCGGCGAGGAGCCGCGCGAGCTGAGCGAGCCGGGACCGATGGCGGGCGCGTTCGACGAGGGCGAGTGGAACGGGACGCGCGTGGAGCTGCACGCCGGCGACGTGCTGCTGCTCTACACCGACGGCGTGCTCGACGTCGCCGGCGAGGCCGACCGCTTCGGCGCCCCGCGCCTGCTGGCGGCGCTGGGCGCGGCGCCCGCGCGCGATCCGCAGCAGCTCATCGCCCACCTCGCCGCGACGCTCGACGCCTTCCAGCGCGGGCCCCAGCGCGACGACGTCGCGATCGTCGCGCTGCGCTTCGACGGCGCGGCCGTTTGACGTCGGCGCGGGCGGGTAGGGATCGCCCATGACCGGCGGCATCGCGATCCTCATCCACACCGAGCCGACGACGCCGGCCAAGGAGCACACGGAGCTCGTCGGCAGCGGCGAGATGGAGTAGTCCGCTGGCCGAGCTGTCGGCGTATCGCCGCAAGCGCGACTTCGCGGCGACCCCGGAGCCGTCGGGAGCGGCGGCGCGCGACGGCACCGGCTCCCGCTTCGTCGTCCACGAGCACCACGCCCGGCGCCTGCACTGGGACCTGCGCCTGGAGCACGACGGCGCGCTCGCCTCGTGGGCGATCCCGAACGGGATCCCGGAGGATCCCAAGCACAACCGCAAGGCCGTCCACGTCGAGGACCATCCGCTCGACTACATCGGCTTCGAGGGCACGATCCCGGCCGGGAGCTACGGGGCCGGCGAGGTCACGATCTGGGACCGCGGCACGTATGCGTGCGAGAAGTGGGAGGCCGGCAAGGTCGTCGTCGTCTTCGAGGGCGAGCGGCTGCGCGGGCGCTACGCGCTGTTCCACGCCGGCAAGGCGGAGCGGGACTGGATGATCCACCGCATGGACCCGCCGGCCGATCCGGCCGCCACCGAGCTGCCGGCGTTCGTCGAGCCGATGCTCGCGAAGCTCTCGACGCTGCCCGCGGACGAGTCGCGCTGGGCCTTCGAGGTCAAGTGGGACGGCGTGCGCGCGCTCGCGCGCTCCGAGCCCGGACGGATCGAGCTGATAACGCGCAACGGCAACGACGTGACGCCCGCCTATCCGGAGTTGCGCGCGCTCAACCGCGCGCTCGGCTCGCACAGCGCGCTGCTCGACGGCGAGATCGTCGCGTTCGACGACGCCGGGCGCCCCAGCTTCGAGGCGCTCCAGCCGCGCATCCACCTGCGCGGCGAGACGGCGGTGCGGCGCCGCGCCGAGGCGACGCCGGTCACCTACATGGTCTTCGACCTGCTGTGGCTCGACGGCCATTCGCTGATGGAGCTCCCGTACGAGCAGCGCCGGGCGCGACTCGCCGAGCTGGAGCTCGAAGGCGAGCGCTGGCACGTGCCCGCCCACCACGTCGGCGAGGGCGGCGCGCTGCTGGCGGCCACGCGCGAGCAGGGGATCGAGGGCGTCGTGGCCAAGCGCCTGGACTCGCGCTACGCGGCCGGCGGGCGCGACGGCAGCTGGCTGAAGGTCAAGCACGTCCAGCGCCAGGAGCTGGTGGTCGGCGGCTGGACGGAGGGCAAGGGCGCCCGCGCGCAGCGCATCGGCGCGCTCGAGCTGGGCGTCCACGAGGAGGGCTCGCTGCGCTACGCCGGGCGCGTCGGCACGGGCTTCGACGAGGCCGAGCTGGCGCGCCTCGCCGGCCTGCTGGAGCCGCTCGCGCAGGAGGACTCGCCGTTCGAGGGCCGCCAGCCGCCGCGCGGCGCGCACTTCGTCGCGCCGCAGCTCGTCTGCGAGGTCGAGTTCAACGAGTGGACGAAGCAGGGCCTGCTGCGCCAGGCGCGCTACAAGGGCCTGCGCGACGACAAGCCGGCGCGGGCGGTCGTGCGCGAGCGGGCCGAGGCGCCGCCCGCGGCGCCGGCCGGCAGGCGCGTGCGCGGCGGGCTGGAGCTGGAGCTGGAGGGACGCACGGTCAAGCTCTCCAACCCGGACAAGGTGCTGTATCCGCGGAGCGGCTTCACGAAGCGCGACCTCGTCGACTGGTGCGTGGCGATCGCGCCCGCGCTCCTCCCCCACCTGCACGACCGCCCGCTCACGCTCAAGCGCTACCCCGACGGCGTCGAGGGCAAGGCCTTCTACGAGAAGCAGTCGCCCAAGCACCGCCCGGAGTGGGTGCAGACGACGTGCGTGTGGAGCGAGCACAGCAAGCGCGAGATTCACTACACGCTCTGCCAGGACCTGCCCACGCTCGTGTGGCTGGCGAACCTCGCCGACCTCGAGCTGCACCCCTCGCTCGCGCGCGCGCCGGCGATCGAGCGTCCAACGGCGCTCGCCTTCGACCTCGACCCGGGCGCGCCGGCGAGCGTCGTGGAGTGCTGCGAGGTGGCGCTCGCGCTGCGCGAGCTGTTCGAGCAGCTCGGGCTGCGCGCGTTCGCGAAGACGTCGGGCTCCAAGGGGCTCCAGGTGTACGTGCCGCTCAACGACGAGACGACGACGTACGCGGCGACGAAGCCGTTCGCGCACGCGGTCGCCGACCTGCTGGAGCAGCGCCATCCGTCACTCGTGCTCGCGCGCATGGCGAAGGCCGAGCGCGGCGGCAAGGTCTTCGTCGACTGGAGCCAGAACGACGAGCACAAGACGACGGTCTCGGTCTACTCGCTGCGCGCGAAGGCCACGCCGAGCGTCTCCACCCCGCTGGCGTGGGACGAGGTCGAGGCCTGCCGCGAGAACGACGACCCGGCGCTGCTGGCGTTCGGGCCCGAGCAGGTGCTCGCGCGCGTCGCCGAGCACGGCGACCTGTTCGCCGAGGTGCTCTCGCTCCAGCAGTCGCTGCCGGAGCTGAACGGCTGATGGCGCCGCGCTCGATCTGGAACGGCACGCTGACGTTCGGCGAGGTCGTCGTGCCGGTGAAGCTGTTCCCCGAGACGCAGGACCGCTCGATCCACTTCCACGAGGTGCGGCTGAAGGACGGCTGCCGCATCGAGCACCGTCGCGTCGGCGCCGAGTCGGGGCGCGCGGTGCCGGCCGCGCGCGTCGCGAAGGCCTACGAGACGAGCCGCGGCCACCAGGTTCTGCTGAGCGACGAGGAGATCGCCGCCGCGCGCGGCTCGCGGCCGAAGGTGATCGAGCTTCAGCACTTCGTCGCAGCCGAGCAGATCGACCCCGTCTACTACGACCACGCGTACCTGCTCGGCGCGCAGGAGGGCGGCGAGCGCGCCTACCGCGTGCTGCTCGGGGCGCTGGAGCGGACCGGGCGCGTGGGGATCGGGCGCTTCGTGCTGCGCACGCGCGAGCAGCTCGTCGCGCTGCGCCCGCGCGGCCGGGCGCTGACGTTGCACACGATGCGCTTCGCCGACGAGGTCGTCGACCGCGCCGACCTGGACGTGCCCGCGCTGCGGCGCCAGCCCTCCCCGCAGGAGCTGAAGATGGCCGAGCAGCTGGTGCGGACGCTCGCGCGCCCCTGGCAGCCGGCGCGCCACGAGGACCGCTACCGCGCCGCCGTGCACGCGCTGATCGAGCGCAAGGCGAAGGGCGAGCAGATCGACACGAGCGCGCCGCCCGCGCCCGCGCCGGCGGAGGACCTCGCGGCGGCGCTGAAGGCGAGCCTCGGCGGCGGCTCCAAGCGCAAGACGCGCCGCACCCGCGCGAAGCCGCGGACGAAGGCGAAGGCCTGATGGCGCGCTCGCTGTGGTCCGGTACGCTCAGCTTCGGGCTCGTCGCGGTGCCGGTGCGGATGGTCAGCGCCGTGCGCGACCGCGACGTCCACTTCCACGAGGTCGACGCCAAGAGCGGGCAGCGGATCGAGCTGCGTCGCGTCTGCGCCAAGGGCGGCAGGGAGGTGGCGTGGGAGGACGTCGGCCACGGCTACGAGCTCGACGGGGAGCAGGTCGTGCTCTCCGACGCGGAGCTGGCCGCCGCCGCGCCCGAGCGCACGCGCACGATCGAGATCGAGGAGTTCGTCGCGCTGGAGCAGATCGACCCCGCCCACTTCGACCATCCCTACTACCTCGTGCCCGAGGGCGGCGCGGAGGGGATCGTGCGCGCCTACCGGCTGCTGCGCGACGTGATGGCGCGCAGCGAGCAGGTCGCGATCGGCCGCGTCGTGCTGCGCTCGAAGGAGTACCTCGTCGCCGTGCGCGAGCGCGACGAGCTGCTCGCGCTCTCGACGATGCGCTTCGCCGACGAGCTGCGCGATCCGAAGGACGTCTCGGCGATCCCCTCCGGCCGCGCGCACGCCCCGCGCCGCGGCGAGGTCGCGCAGGCGGCGAAGGTGATCGAGGCGATGGCGCGCGACTTCGACCCCGCGCGCTACGAGGACTGCCACCGCAGCCGGCTGCTGAAGCTGATCGCGCGCAAGCGCCGCACGGGCGAGGTCGAGCTGCCGGAGATCGAGCCCGAGCCCTCCCCCGCGCCTGACCTGATGGCGGCGCTGGAGGCGAGCCTCGCCCGCGTGCGGCGCTCCTCCGGCTAGGGGCAACAGCACAGCGCTATCGCACGCGGGCGCTGCGCTCGATCACTGTCCGTCTGTGCATCCATCCGCTGTCGACATGGACAGTGATCGTCGCGGCGACGCTCGGCGCGGTCGGGCGGGCGCGTGCGCCGCACGACCGCCGGCGGCTTCGAGCGCGACGGCGGCTGACCCGCTCGGTTTGCGGGGTGCCCGACAGGGCAGTTGTGGGGCTCGCCACCGAACCGAGGGAGCTCGCAGTGATCCTCCGCATCGACCGCCTCCAGACCGAGCTGCCGCCGCCATCCGATCCCGACCCCGCCGGCGCGGCCGCCGTGCAGGAGCTGCTGGGCGGCAAGTTCGGCGAGATGTCGACGTTCATGAACTACACGTACCAGTCGTTCAACTTCCGCTCCCGCCAGCAGGCACGCCCGTTCTACGACCTCGTCGCGAGCATCGCCGCCGAGGAGTTCGGCCACATCGAGCTCGTCTCCGCGACGATCAACACGATGCTCACCGGCGCCGCCTCGGGCGAGCCCGGCAAGAGCGGCTCGCTCGCCGACGTCAAGGACGCGCGCAACACGCAGCACTACCTCGCGCCCGGCGGCGCCGGCGCGCTCGTGCAGGACTCGATGGGCAAGCCCTGGAACGGCGACTACGTCTTCTCCTCCGGCGACCTGATCGAGGATCTCACGCACAACTTCTTCCTCGAGACGGGCGCGCGCAGCGGCAAGCTGCGCGTCTACGAGATGGTCGACCATCCCGCCGCCCGCGCGCTGACGGGCTACCTGCTCGTGCGCGGCGGCGTGCACCAGGTCGCCTACGCTCGCGCACTCGAGCGCCTCACCGGCGCCGACCTGATGAAGCTGTTCCCCTCCCCGCGGATCCCGACCGACAAGATCCCCGAGTGCCAGCCGCACATCAAGCGCGGCGAGCACCTCAAGCTCTACCGCTTCTCCCAGGACGACTTCAAGGAGATCTCCGCCGTCTTCAACGGCCCCCATCCGGAGACCGGCGAGGAGCTCGTCGTCGCCGAGGAGCCACACCCCGAGGGCGCCCCCGCGAACGACCTGCCGCCGCAGACGGCCGTCTTCGCGCCCGGACCCGAGCCCGAGGAGATCGCCCAGATCGCGGCCAAGCTGCGCGAGACCGCCGGCCTGCCGAAGAAGCCGACCGGCGAGGTCGCCTAGCACGAGATCCAAGCCGCCCGATCGTGCGCTGCAGCAGCGCGCATCGGGCGGCGCTGCGCCCGCCGCAGCGGCGCGCAGCGGGGTTAGCGATCCTCGATGTGCGGGGAAGGTGCGGCTATGTCGCGGCGGAGCAGAGGCCGATTCGTCGCACGCCTGCTCGTGATCGCCGCGATTCCCGTCGTGCAGTCGGGGTGCGGGCAGGAGCGGGCCCATCAGGTGCGACTGGGAGTCGAGCAGCTCGCGTCGATCGCCGCCGAGGGCGCTTTGGTGGCCGACGACGTCGCGCGGGCGCGCACCAAGGTGACCTTCGCGCGCGTGCATGGCGAGGAGCTCAGCGCGCAGGCGCAGCACGAGGCGGAGAAGCTCGCCGACGATCCGGTGCCACCCGCTCTGGAGCGTCGCATCCAAGCTGCGATCACGATCGCCTCCGACGTCGGCAGCGCGATCGACGACGTGCGCACCTCCCCGCAGGACCGCGCGCAGGCGCGCGCTGCGAAGCGCGAGCTGCAGCGGGCCGCCGACAAGGCGAACACGCTTGCGCAGACGCTGCCATGAAGAAGGTCACACAGCTCGCGCTCGGGATCATCGCCGCGGTCGGCGGCTTCGTCGACATCGGCGAGCTGGTCTTCAACGTCCAGGCCGGAGCGGTATTTCGCTATCAGCTGCTGTGGGCGGTGGTCGTCGGCGTGATCGGGATCATGGTCTTCGCCGAGATGACCGGCCGCGTGGCGGCCGTCTCCGGACGCCCGGTGTTCGACGTGGTTCGCATGCGGATGGGGTTGAGCGTCGGCCTGGTGACGTTGACGGCTTCGTTGCTGATCAACCTGATCACGCTCGCGGCGGAGCTCGGCGGCGTGGCGATCGTGCTGCAACTGCTGTTCGACGTGAAGATCGGGACGACGATCCTGCTCGGCGCGATCGGGCTCGCCGCGATCGTCTACTTCGTCCCGTTCGACGGGCTGGAGCGGATCTTCGGCTACCTCGGCTGCGCGCTGCTCGTCTACGTCGCGGCGGCGGTGCACCTCGGGCCGGTCTGGCACGACGTGGCGCGGGGGCTCGTGCCGAGCTGGCACGGATCGGCGCTGTACGCCTACTTCGTCGTCGGCGTCGTCGGCGCCGCGCTCGTCCCCTACGAGGTCTACTTCTATTCCTCGGGCGCGATCGAGGACCGCTGGGGCGTGAAGGACCTCGGTCTCAACCGCGCCAACGTCGTGCTCGGCTTCGGCTTGGGCGGGGTGCTCTCGATCGCGCTGATCGTGGTCTCCGCGCAGGTCTTCGCGCCGTTGCACGTCGACCCCGGCTACCTCGGCACGACGGCGCTCGGCGCCGAGCGATCGTTCGGGGAGACCGGTCTGCTGCTCGCCCTGCTGGGGATGCTGTTCGCCGTCGGCGGCGCGGCGGTCGAGTGCGCCTTCTCCGGCGCCTACACGCTGGCGCAGTTCGCGGGCTGGGAATGGGGCAAGTACCGTCGCCCGCGCGACGCGCCCCGCTTCACGCTCGCCTGGCTGATCTTCTTCGCGCTCGCGCTCGTGATCGTCGAGACCGGCGTGGACCCCGTGCTCCTGACGGAGTATGCGGTGATCTTCTCCGTCGTCGCGCTCCCGCTCACGTACCTGCCCGTGCTGCTGATCGCCCGCGACCGGACGTTCATGGGCGATCACGTCAACGGCGTGCTCGCCAATGCACTCGGCTGGCTCTACTTCGCGATCCTGCTCGTCGTCTCGCTCGCCGCGATCCCGCTCCTGCTGATCACCCAGGGAGGCGTCGGCTGATGCCCGAAGCCCGCATGGACCTCGCCTACCGCGTGCTCGACGAGCAGCTCGTCGACGTCGAGGGCAGACGCTGTGGTCGCGTCGACGACCTCCTGTTCGACGGTGGCGTGGGGCCTCCGCCACGACTGCTGGCGATCCTCAGCGGTTCGGGAAGCTGGCACCGCCGGCTGCCACGCCCGCTGCGCCCGCTCGGCGCCCGCCTGTTCGGGACCGGCGTGCTGGGGCGCGACGTGATCCAAGTTCCGTGGGAGCAGGTCGACACGATCGGCTCCACGATCGCGCTCAAGGCCAAGGCGCGCGAGCTCGGCTTGGGGCAGGGCGACATGGGCGAGGCGCGGACTGTGGTCGAGAAGCTTCCGAGCTCATGATCTGCGCAAGCGACCTCCTCGGCTGTCAGGTCCACACCGAGTCGGGCGAGCGGCTTGGCAAGGTCCACGACCTGCGCGCGCAGCTCGACGGCGAGGGTTGGACGCTGACCGGCCTGATCCTGGGCCGCGGCGGTTTGATCGCTCGCCTCGTGGGCGGGGACGGACCCGCCGTCTACGAAGGCGACATCGTCGCGTGGGAGCTGGTCGTGCGCATCGAGGACGGGCGCATCGTGGTCCGCGACGGGCCGACCGCGGCCTAGGCTGCGCGCGCGGCCGGCCGACGCAAGCTAGTCGCGCAGCGGCCTGCGCTCGAGGCGGTGCACGGCGGGGCCCTCCAGCACCGTGCCGTCGGCCGCGAAGCGCGAGCCGTGGCAGGGGCAGTCCCAGCTGCGCTCGGCAGCGTTCCAGGCGACGTGGCAGCCGAGATGCGTGCAGCGGGGCGAGACCGCCACCAGTGCGCCGTCCTCGTCGCGGAAGCCCGCGACCCGCTTGCCCTCGTGCTCGACGATCGCGCCCTCGCCGGGCGCCAGGTCCTCCAGTGCGCGGCCGCCGGGCCGGGCGAGACGGTCGCGGACGAAGCGCGCGCCGGCGTGCACGTTCTCCTCCACGAGGCGGCGGCCGGAGGCGCGCGGCGTCAGGCGGTTGGGGTCGAACAGCGCCGCCCAGGGATTCGGCCGGTCCAGCAGCAGGTCGGCCAGCAGCAGCGCCGCCGCCGTGCCGCCCGTCATGCCCCACTTCGCGAAGCCGGTCGCCATCAGGACGCGGTCCGACCACGGGCTCATGCGGCCCACGTAGGGCAGCGTGTCGACCGTGACGCCGTCCTGCGAGGACCAGCGGTATGCGACCGACTCGACATCCCAGTGCTCGCGCGCGAAGCGCTCCAGGCGCCGGTAGCGCTCCTCGGTGTCGACCTCTGCGCCCGTCTTGTGGCCCTCGCCGCCGACGAGCAGCAGCTCCTCGCCCTCGAACGGCGCGGCGCGGATCGAGCGCGTCGGCTGATCGCCGCTGATGTGCATGCCCGCCGGGGGGCGCCCGCGGATGCGGCACGCGATCGCGTAGGAGCGCTGCGGATGCACGCGCGCGAACGCGAGCGAGCGGTCGAGGAACGGATAGTGCGTCGCGACCACCACGCGGTCGGCGAACACGCGCCCGCCGGGCGTCTTGACGCGGCACTCGCCGTGCGTGTCGACCTCGACCGCGCGTGAGCCCTCGAACACGTGGCACCCGTCGCCGGAGAGCTGCTCGGCCAGCGCGAGCAGGTACGCGCGCGGATGGAACTCGGCCTGCTCGGCGAAGCGCACGGCCGCCGCGATCGGATAGGGCAGCGGGGTCGTCTCCACGAGCGTCGCGGGCAGTCCCGCTTCGACGGCCGCCGCGACCTCGCGCTCGATCTGCCCGCGCTGCTCCTGCGAGGCGACGTACGCGTACGCGTCCCGGCGCCGGAAGTCGCACTCGATCGCATGCTCGGCCACGCGCGCGGCGATCCACGCCAGCGCCGTCTCGTTCGCCTGCCCGTAGGTGCGCGCGGCGTCGGCGCCGAAGCGTGCACGCAGCCGCGCGTAGATCAGACCGTGCTGGGAGGAGACCTTCGCCGTCGTGTAGCCGCTGACGCCGCCGCCGAGGCGATCGGCCTCGAGCAGCACGACGCGCACGCCGGCCTCCTTGAGCAGCAGCGCCGTCGT
This sequence comes from uncultured Actinomycetes bacterium, assembly GCA_963746145.1. Lineage (GTDB taxonomy): Bacteria > Actinomycetota > Thermoleophilia > Solirubrobacterales > Solirubrobacteraceae > Conexibacter. Next base: position 1,664,949 of record CAVVAC010000003.1, on the reverse strand, counting down.
GATGCCGACGATGCCGCCGCCGAGCACGGCGACGTCGGCGTGGACGTCGCCGCTCAGCTCCGGCAGCGCCGGCGGCTGAGGCCCGCTCGCCATCCACAGGGACGTGCGCTGAGCCGTCTCGACGCTCACGCGGCCTCGGCTCGCTTCCCGGATTGCGACGTCGCGCCCTGCGCCGCGTGGCGCAGCGCCAGCTCCTCCAGTCGCATCAGCGACTCGGCGTTGCGCAGGTGCACGAGCAGCTGGACGAGCGGGTTGAGCCCGAGCAGGGCGGTCAGGCCGGCCGGGTTCTCGCGCATCTGCACGCGCGTGCCCCCGGCCTCCGGCTCCAGCGTCAGCGTCACGATCGCGGTCCCCAACGGACGCGCCTTCGCGCGCATGCGCAGCAGCCGCGGCGGCTCGGCCTCCAGCGAGACCGTGTGGTCGTCGACCTGCAGCGGCCCGACGCCGACCGTGTGGTGAAAGCGGGACCCAGCCGCCGGCCAGTGCGGGTCGACGTCGCGGATCAGCTTCGAGCCGACGACCCAGTAGCCGTAGCCGCCGGCATCGGCAAGCGCCGCCCACACCGCCTCGGGCGCCACCGGCATGAACCGCTCGTTCGTGGCCACGGTGCTTCGCTACCCGGCGACGCGGACTCGAAACCGCTTCGGCTCCTGGCGACCGGGTATGCCCGGCACTGTGCGAGGAGACGTGGACGCCGTCGTCGTCGGCGCCGGCCCCAACGGCCTGGTGGCGGCGAACATGCTCGCCGAGCGCGGCTGGCGCGTGCTCGTGCTCGAGGAGCAGGAGCAACCTGGGGGCGCCGTCAAGAGCGGCGAGCTGACCGAGCCTGGCTTCACGAGCGACCTCTTCAGCGCGTTCTATCCGCTCGCCGTCGCCTCCCCCGCGCTGCGCGCGCTCGAGCTCGAGCGCCACGGCCTGCGCTGGCGGCGCGCGCCGCTGGCGGTCGCGCATCCGCAGGCCGACGGACGCTGCGCCTCGCTGTCGCTCGACGTGGAGGAGACGGCCGCATCGCTCGAGCGCTTCGCGCCCGGCGACGGCGAGGCCTGGCGCGAGCTCTACGCCTACTGGCAGCGGGCCGGCGACCCCTTCATCGACGCGCTGCTGCGCCCGTTCCCGCCGCTCAGGGGCAGCGCGCGCCTTGCCGCCGCGCTCGGCCCGCGCGGCCTGTTGCAGTTCACGCGGCTGGCGCTGCTGCCGGTCCGCCGCCTCGCGGAGGAGACCTTCGGCGGCGAGGGCGGCGCGTGGCTGCTCGCCGGCAACGCGCTCCATGCCGACCTCACGCCCGACTCGGCCGGCGGCGGCCTCTTCGGCTGGGTCCTGTGCGGGCTCGGCCAACAGCACGGCTTCCCCGTTCCCGAGGGCGGCGCCGGCGCGCTCACGGCCGCGCTCGTGGCGCGCCTGCGCGCGCACGGCGGGGAGCTCGCATGCGGCACGCGCGTCGCGCGCATCCTCGTGCGCGGCGAGCGCACGGTAGGCGTGCGCACCGCGGCCGGCGAGGAGATCTCGGCGAGGGCGGTGCTGGCCTCGACGGGAGCTCCGGCGCTCTACCGCGAGCTCGTCGGCGAGCAGCACCTGCCGGCGAGCCTGATCGCGGGCCTGCGCCGCTTCCAGTACGACAACGCCACCGTGAAGGTCGACTGGTCGCTCGACGGGCCGATCCCGTGGACCGCGCCCGACGCGCGCCGCGCCGGCACGATCCACGTCGCCGACGGCGTCGACGCGCTCACGCGCACCACCGCCCAGCTCTCGCGCCGCCTGATCCCCGACCAGCCGTTCCTCGTGCTCGGCCAGTACTCGATGACCGACCCGACGCGCCAGCCGCAGGGCAAGGAGACGGCGTGGGCCTACACGCACGTCCCGCAGCGCACCGCCGGGGACGCGGGCGACGAGCAGCTGACGGGCCGCTGGGACGAGCGCGAGACGGACGCCTTCGTGGCCCGCATGGAGCGCGAGATCGAGCGCCGCGCGCCCGGCTTCGGAGCGCTGATCCGCGCGCGTCACGTCTTCACGCCCGCCACGCTCCAAGCGGCCAACGCGAACCTCGTCAACGGCGCGATCAACTCGGGGACGGCGCAGATCCACCAGCAGCTCGTCTTCCGCCCCACGCCCGGCCTGGGGCGCGCGGAGACGCCGATCCGCGGGCTCTACCTCGCGGGCGCCTCGGCGCACCCGGGCGGCGGCGTGCACGGCGCCGCCGGCGCGAACGCCGCGCGCGCGGCCCTGGCCGGGCGCCCGCGCCGCGCCCTGGAGCGGGCGGTCCGTTTTCGCGTGCGCGGGCGCGGGTAGCGACCCTGCACTGCGAGAGGAGACGTGGATGGCGAAGGAGGACGGGCCACATCTGCGCGCATGGCCGCTGCTGCGCCAGCTGCGCGGCGCTGACCGGCTCGGCCGCGGCGAGGCGGTCACCTCGCCGACCACACGCGCGCTGAGGCCGCGCACCGCAGACGCCGACCGCATCGTCAAGTCGATCTGCCCCTACTGCGCGGTCGGCTGCGCGCAGGACGTCTACGTCAAGAACGGCGAGGTGATCCAGATCGAGGGCGATCCGGACTCGCCCGTCAGCCGCGGGCGCCTGTGCCCCAAGGGCTCGGCGACGCTTCAGCTGACGACCGGCCCGCAGCGCGAGCAGCACGTGCTCCGTCGCCGCCCGCACGCGACGGAGTGGGAGCGGCTCGACCTCGACACGGCGATGGAGATGGTCGCCGAGCGCGTGCTGAAGGCGCGGCGCGAGGGCTGGCAGTGGGAGGACGAGGAAGGGCGCCGGGTGCGGCGCACGCTCGGGCTCGCCCACCTCGGCGGCGCGACGCTCGACAACGAGGAGAACTACCTGATCAAGAAGCTGTGGACGGCGCTGGGGATCGTCCAGGTCGAGAACCAGGCGCGCATCTGCCACAGCTCGACGGTCGCCGCGCTCGGCACCTCGTTCGGTCGCGGCGGTGCGACCACGTTCCCCGGCGACCTCAAGCACAGCGACTGCATCGTGATCCAGGGCTCGAACATGGCCGAGGCGCACCCGGTCGCGTTCCAGTGGGTCGTGGAGGCGAAGGCGCGCGGCGCGACCGTGATCCACGTCGACCCGCGCTTCAGCCGCACGAGCGCGCTCGCGGACGAGTACGTCGCGCTGCGCGCCGGCAGCGACATCGCGTTCCTCGGCGGGATCGTCAACTGGGTGCTGGAGCACGACGCCTGGTTCGAGGACTACGTGCGCGCGTACACGAACGCCTCGACGATCGTCTCCGAGGACTTCCAGGACACCGAGGACCTCGACGGCGTCTTCTCCGGGCTGCGCGAGGACGGCTCGGGCTACGAGTTCGACTCGTGGGCCTACGAGGGCACGCAGGTCGTCGCCGCCTCGGGCGACCGCGACCAGGGCAACGACGACCACGGTCGCTCGATCCGCGAGTCCGGCCATGGCGAGTCGCACGGCTCCGGCGGCGCGGCGATCGGCGGCGAGCCGACGCGCGACGCGACGCTCCAGCACCCCCGGTGCGTCTTCCAGCTGCTCAAGCGCCACTACGCCCGCTACACGCCGGAGATGGTGCAGCGCACCTGCGGCGTGGCGCCCGAGCAGTTCGAGCGCGTCTGCCGCGCGCTGGCGGAGAACAGCGGCCGCGAGCGCACCTCCGCGTTCGTCTACGCGGTCGGCTGGACGCAGCACACCGTCGGCGTGCAGTACATCCGCGCCGCCTCCGTGCTGCAGCTGCTGCTCGGCAACATCGGACGTCCGGGCGGCGGGATCATGGCGATGCGCGGGCATGCCTCGATCCAGGGCTCCTCCGACATCCCGACGCTGTTCGACCTGCTGCCGGGCTACATCCCGATGCCGCACGCGCACGAGCACGAGGACCTCAAGTCCTTCATCGCGGCCGACTCGGCCGAGAAGGGCTTCTGGGGCAACGCGAGCGACTACGTCGTCTCGCTGCTGAAGGCGTGGTGGGGCGACGCGGCGACGCAGGAGAACGACTTCTGCTTCGACCACCTGCCGCGCCTGACCGGCAGCCACTCGACGTACGACACGGTGATGGCGCAGCTCGACGGCACGTGCAAGGGCTACTTCCTGATGGGTGAGAACCCGGCGGTGGGCTCGGCCAACACGAAGCTGCAGCGGCTCGGGATGGCGAAGCTCGACTGGCTCGTCGTGCGCGACTTCCAGCTGATCGAGAGCGCGACCTGGTGGCAGGACGGTCCCGAGATCGAAAGCGGCGAGCTGCGCACGCAGGACATCGGCACGGAGGTCTTCTTCTTCCCCGCCGCCGCGCACACCGAGAAGGACGGCTCGTTCACGAACACCCAGCGGCTGCTGCAATGGCACCACGCCGCCAAGGAGCCCGACGGCGAGTGCCGCAGCGACCTCTGGTTCATGTACCACCTCGGCCGCCGGCTGCGCGCGAAGCTGGCGGACTCGACCGACGAGATGGACCGCCCGCTGCTCGACCTGACGTGGAACTACCCGACGCACGGCGCGCACGAGGAGCCGAGCGCGGAGGCGGTGCTGGCCGAGATCAACGGCCGCGGCGCCGACGGCAAGCCGCTGTCCGCTTACACCGAGCTGAAGGACGACGGCTCGACCGCGTGCGGCTGCTGGATCTACTGCGGCGTCTACGCCGACGGCGTCAACCAGGCGGCGCGCCGCAAGCCGCACACCGAGCAGGACTGGATCGCGCCGGAGTGGGCGTGGGCCTGGCCGGCGAACCGGCGAATCCTCTACAACCGCGCCTCCGCCGACCCCGCCGGCGAGCCCTGGAGCGTGCGCAAGGCGCTCACGCGCTGGGACGCCGAGGCCGGCAGGTGGGTCGGCCCCGACATCCCCGACTTCGAGCCGACCAAACCGCCGGACTACCGCCCGCCGCAGGACGCCAAGGGCCCCGACGCGATCGGCGGCGCCGACCCGTTCATCATGCAGGCCGACGGCCGCGGCTGGCTCTACGCTCCGGCCGGGCTCGCGGACGGGCCGCTGCCGACGCACTACGAGCCGCAGGACTCGCCGATCGCGAACCCGCTCTACGGCCAGCAGTCGAACCCGGTGCGCAAGACCTATCCGCACCCGGAGAACCGCTACCACCCGGCCGGCAGCCCGGTCTTCCCCTACGTGCTGACGACGTACCGGCTGACGGAGCACTTCACGGCCGGTGGGATGAGCCGCTGGGTCCCCTACCTGGCCGAGCTGCAGCCCGAGCTGTGCTGCGAGGTCTCCCCCGCCCTGGCGGCCGAGCGCGGGCTGGAGCACGGCGGCTGGGCGACGATCGTCTCCGCGCGCGGTGCGATCGAGGCGCGCGTGCTCGTGACCGAGCGGATGCGCCCGCTGCGCGTCGAGCGCCACACGATCCACCAGATCGGGTTGCCCTTCCACTTCGGCCCCAACGGCTACGCGAAAGGCGACTCGACGAACGCGCTGTCCGCGATCGCGCTGGACCCCAACGTGCACATCCAGGAGGTCAAGGCGCTCACCGTCGACATCCAGCCGGGCCGGCGCCCGCGCGGCGCCGCGCTGCCGCAGTTCGTCGCCGCCTACCGCGAGCGCGCGGGCATCACGGCCGGGACGGGGATCGAGCGATGAGCGCGACGCAGCCGCGGATGGGCTTCTTCACCGACACCTCGATCTGCATCGGCTGCAAGGCCTGCGAGGTCGCGTGCAAGGAGTGGAACGAGGTGCCCGAGGATGGGCTCGACTTCACCGGCATGTCGTTCGACAACACCGGCGGGCTGGACTCCGAGAGCTGGCGCCACGTCGCGTTCGTCGAGCAGCTCGTCCCGCAGGCCGACGGCAGCGAGGCGCCCGGCGAGCTGCGCTGGCTGATGTCCTCCGACGTCTGCAAGCACTGCACGCACGCGGCGTGCCTCGACGTCTGCCCGACGGGGGCGCTGTTCCGCACCGAGTTCGGCACGGTCGTCGTGCAGGAGGACGTCTGCAACGGCTGCGGCTACTGCGTGCCGGCGTGCCCGTTCGGCGTGATCGGACGCCGCGAGGACGACGGCCTCGCCCACAAGTGCACGCTCTGCTACGACCGTCTCGGCGACGGCATGGAGCCCGCGTGCGCGAAGGCCTGCCCGACCGACTCGATCCAGTTCGGCGAGCTGGACGAGCTGCGCGAGCGCGCCGCCGGGCGGATCGAGCTGCTGCACGCGGCCGGCCGGCCGGAAGCGCGGCTGTACGGCGCCGACCCCGACGACGGCGTCGGCGGCGCGGGCGCCTTCTTCCTGCTGCTCGACGAGCCCGAGGTCTACGGCCTGCCGCCGGACCCGGTCGTGACGACGCGCGACCTGCCGCGCATGTGGCGCGACGTCGCGCTGGCGGGCGCGGGGCTGCTGGCGGGCGTGGCGATGACGTTCGGGGGGCGCCGGCCGTGAGCGTCGACGGGCACGGCGCGCAGGCCCCGGGCGCGCGCGACTCCTACTACGGCCAGCCGATCCTCAACGCGCCGGTCTGGAAGGCGGACATCCCCGCCTATCTGTTCCTCGGCGGGCTCGCGGGCGCCTCCTCGGTGCTCGGCGCGGGCGCGCAGGCGACCGGCCGCCCGGCGCTCGCGCGCGGCGCGAAGGTCGGCGCGCTGGGGGCGATCTCGCTCTCGCTCGGCGCGTTGATCCACGACCTCGGGCGTCCGAGCCGCTTCCTCAACATGCTGCGCGTCTTCAAGCCGACCTCGCCGATGAGCGTGGGCACCTGGATCCTCACCGCCTACGCGCCCGCGGCGGGGCTCGCCGCCGCCAGCGACGTGAGCGGCCTGCTGCCCGGCCTGGGCGCGGCGGCGACCGGCGGCGCCGCGCTGCTCGGCCCCGCGGTCGCCTCCTACACCTCGGCGCTGATCGCGAACACCGCCGTGCCGGCCTGGCACGACGGCCATCGCGAGCTGCCGTTCGTGTTCGTCGGCTCGGCCGCCAGCGCCGCCGCCGGCTGGGGCCTGCTGACGGCGCCCCCGCGCGAGACCGCGCCCGCCCGCCGCCTGGCCGCGCTCGGCACGCTCGGCGAGCTGGCCGCCTCGCAGGCGCTCGAGCGCCGCGTCGGCCCCGTCGTCGGCGCGGCCTATCGCGAGGGCCTGCCGGGACGGCTGATGCGGATCAGCAAGGCGCTCAGCGTCGCCGGCACGCTCGGCGCGCTGACGCTCGCGCGCCGCAGCCGCCGCGCGGGCGCGGCCTCCGGCGCCGCGCTGCTGACCGCCTCCGCCTGCACGCGCTTCGCGATCTTCCACGCCGGCATGGCCTCCGCGCGCGACCCGCGCCACACGGTCGCACCGCAGCGCGAGCGCGCGGCGAGCCGATGAAGCGCCTCGCGATCTTCGACGTCGACGGGACGCTCGTCGACAGCACCTACCACCATGCGCTCGCGTGGCAGCGCGCGTTTCGCGAGCACGCGGTGGAGCTCCCGATGTGGCGCATCCACCGCGAGATCGGCAAGGGCGGCGACCGGCTCGTGCCCGACCTCGCCGGCGCCGAGGTCGAGGCCGCGCACGGCGAGGCGCTGCGCGAGCTGGAGGGCGCGCGCTTCCGCGAGCTGATCGAGGAGGTGCGTCCGCTGGACGGCGCGCGCGAGCTGCTGGTCGGCTGCGCCGAGCGCGGCTGGCGCGTGGCGCTCGCCTCCTCGGGCAAGCCCGAGGAGATCGCGCGCTACCTGCGGCTGATCGGCGTCGAGGGGCTGCCCGACGCGGTCATCAGCTCCGGCGACGTCGAGACGACGAAGCCGGCGCCCGACGTGCTGCACCTCGCGCACGAGCGCGCCGCGCCGGACCTCGCAGCGGAGGCGGTGCTCGTCGTCGGCGATGCGACGTGGGACTGCGAGGCGGCGCGGCGCGCCGCGATGACGCCCGTCGGCGTGCTGTGCGGCGGGTTCTCGCGCCACGAGCTGCACGAGGCGGGCGCCGTGGCCGTCTTCGCGACGCTCGGCGAGCTGCTCGGAGCGCTCGACGGACTGCCCTGAGGCGGGCCGGGTTTCCCGCCCCGCGACGGCGGGTACCGATCGCTCGAAACAGCGGAGCCGTCGGAAGGGAGGACGCGATGTCGAACGAAGGGACGGTCGGCCCCACGACCGGGACGGTCCGCAGCACGGACGCGCCGCCCCCCAGGCCGCGCGGGGTCAGCCGACGCGACCGGCTGCTCCAGCAGGTGATCCGGCTCCAGAGCGGCGCACGCGCACGCGCCTCCGCGTCGCTGCGCCCGAGCGCGCGCTAGGCCCTTGGCCTCCTCCTCATCGGACACGACGAGCGCCACCGCGCTCGTCGTGATCGACATGCTCAACCCCTACGAGCACAAGGACGCCGACGCGCTCGCCACCAGCGTGGAGGCGATCGTCGGCCCGCTGGCCGAGCTGATCGCGCAGGCGCGCGCGGCCGGCGTCACGCCGATCTACGTCAACGACCACTTCGAGGACTTCGCCGCCACCCGCGACGACCTCGTCCAACGCGCGCTCGACGGGCGCCGCCCCGACCTCGTGCGGCCGGTGCTCCCGCCGCAGGACTGCGCGTTCCTGCAGAAGGTCCGCCACAGCGTCTTCTACGGCACCGCGCTCGACCATCTGCTGCGGCGGCGCGCGATCGACACGCTGATCCTCGCCGGGCAGGTGACCGAGCAGTGCATCCTCTACAGCGCGCTCGACGCCTACGTGCGCCACTACGAGATCCGCATCCCGCGCGACGCGGTCGCGCACATCGACGCCGAGCTGGGCGAAGCCGCGCTGCGGATGATGGCGCGCAACATGCGCGCGGAGGTCGTCGCGGCCGCCCGGTGCCTCCAGGACGTCTGAGGCGACGCAGGTGCGCGGTCGGCGGTCGGCCGGGCTCAGCGGCCGCGCGAGGACCAGAGGATGCTGCTGAGCACGACGCTCACGGTCGCCACCACGAGGCCGACGATCCAGCCTGCGACGTCCTGGGAGACGAGGATCGCTCCAAGCGCCACCCCGATCGCGATGATGCCGATCGTCAGCACGAGCGCGACGAGCACCGACTCCAGCTGCAGGCCGAGCCCGCCGCGCCGGTGGGCCGGCTTCGGCTCGCGCTGCGGGTCGAGCCCCTCGGGCGCGAGCTCCTCGGCGACGTGCTCCTCGCCCGCACCGGAGAGGGCGGGCGCACCGAACTCGCTTGGACCGCCGACGCTCATCTCTCTCTACTCCCCTCGCGACGCACTCGGCAAACGCGTGGCCTCCGAGACGACCTCCGCCGCTTAGGCAGCACGACGCGGGGTACGTCCGGGTCACCGCACCCGACAGCGACAGAAGTCAGGAGCTCATCCATGAAGGCGCTCACGTGGCATGGCAGACGCGACGTCCGCATCGACGACGTCCCAGACCCGCGCATCGAGCATCCGACCGACGCCATCGTCCGCGTGACGTCGAGCGGACTGTGCGGCTCGGACCTGCATCTGTACGAGGTGCTCGGACCGTTCATCGGCGAGGGCGACGTGCTCGGCCACGAGCCGATGGGGATCGTCGAGGAGGTCGGCGCGGAGGTGACGGAGATCGCGCCCGGCGACCGCGTCGTGATCCCGTTCAACATCTCCTGCGGCCACTGCTTCATGTGCGACCACGGCCTGCAGTCGCAGTGCGAGACGACGCAGGTGCGCGAGGAGGGCATGGGCGCGGCGCTCTTCGGCTACACGAAGCTCTACGGCGAGGTGCCCGGCGGACAGGCCGAGTTCCTGCGCGTCCCGCAGGCGCAGTACGGCCCGATCAAGGTGCCGGAGGGCCCGCCCGACGATCGCTTCCTGTTCCTCTCCGACGTGCTGCCGACCGCCTGGCAGGCGGTCGAGTACGCGCAGATCCCGCCGGGCGGCTCGGTCGCGGTGATCGGCCTCGGCCCGATCGGTGAGATGGCGTGCCGGATCGCCCAGCATCGAGGCGCCGGCGAGGTGATCGGTCTCGACCTCGTGCCCGAGCGGCTCGCCCGCTCGCAGGCCCACGGCGTGCGCACGATCGACGTGAGCGCGGCCGACAGCGTGCCCGACGCCGTGCGCGAGCTGACCGGCGGGCGCGGGCCCGACGCGGTCATCGACGCGGTCGGGATGGAGGCGCACGGCGCGCCGGGCGGCAAGCTCGCCCACACGCTCGCCGGGCTGATGCCCGACCCGATCGCCCGCAAGGTGATGGAGACGGCCGGCGTGGACCGCCTCAGCGCGATCTCGACCGCGGTGGAGATCGTGCGGCGCGGCGGCACGATCTCGCTCTCCGGCGTCTACGGCGGCACCGCCGACCCGTTGAACATGCTGCAGATCTTCGACAAGCAGCTGACGCTCAAGATGGGCCAGGCGAACGTCAAGCGCTGGGTCGACGACATCCTGCCGCTGCTGACCGGCGAGGGCGATCCGCTCGGCGTCGACGACTTCGCCACGCACCACGTGCCGCTGACCGAGGCGCCCGCCGCCTACGAGCTGTTCCAGAAGAAGGAGGACGGCGCCTTCAAGGTGGTGTTCAAGCCGTGAGCGGGATCGCGCGTGCCGGAGCCGGCTCGCGGGTACGACCGGAGGCAGCACCTGTTCGACTACGAGGAGAGACTGCATGTTTTGGCTGATCGTTGGAGTCGTCCTGTTGATCATCGCGATCGCCGGCGGCGCAATCATTCACCCGATCCTGTTCGCGGTCGCGATCCTCGCGCTCGCCGCCTTCCTGTTCGGGCGCGGCGGACGCACCGTCTGAGGCAGTTCCGACGCCCGGGCGGGCTGCGAACGCGCGGCGACGCGCGCGTTCGCAGCCTGCGGCGCCCAGACCGGAGCGAGGCGGGTTGAGCAGGCCGCTCCCCGGGTAAGCGATCCCGACGATGACGCCTCCCGAGCACATCAGCCACGAAGGCCCGCCGCGCCGGGCCGACTACCGCCCGGTCGGGACGGACGCTCGCTCGACGACGTGGGCCACGCTCAAGCGCACCGTGCTGGAGTTCCGCGAGGACGGCATGACCGACTGGGCGGCGGCGCTGACCTACTACGGACTGCTGGCGCTCTTCCCCGCGCTGATCGCGCTCGTCTCGATCCTCGGCCTGGTCGCCGATCCGGTCGCGACGACGAAGACGATCACCGACATCGTCCAGCGGCTCGGGCCGAGCAGCGCACGCGAGACGTTCGCCGGCCCGATCCAGTCGATCACCTCCCACCGCGGCACCGCGGGGGTGCTGTTCGTCGTCGGCCTCGTCGCGGCGCTGTGGTCGGCGTCGGGGTACGTGGGCGCGTTCATGCGCGCCGCGAACGTGATCTACGAGACGCCGGAGGGGCGGCCCTTCTGGAAGCTGCGCCCGCTCCAGCTGCTCGTCACGCTCGCGATGATCGTGCTGCTCGCGCTCGTCGCGGTGGCGCTCGTGCTGACCGGTCCCGTCCTCGACGCGGTCGCCGGCCCGCTCGGCGTCGGCTCGACCGCCGTGACGATCTGGAGCATCGCGAAGTGGCCGGTGCTGCTGGCGGTCGTGATCCTGATGTTCGCGGTGCTCTACCACGCAGCCCCGAACGTCAAGCTCCCGGGCTTCAAGTGGGTCACGCCGGGGGCGCTCCTCGCCGTCGTGGTGTGGCTCGTCGCCTCGGCGGCCTTCGCTTTCTACGTCGCCAACTTCGGTTCCTACGACAAGACGTACGGCACGCTGGCCGGCGTCGTCGCGCTGCTCGTGTGGCTGTGGATCACGAACCTCGCGCTGCTGCTCGGCATGCAGCTCAACGCCGAGCGCGAGCGCAGCCGCGAGCTGGCCGCCGGCGTGCCCGGCGCCGAGCGCGAGATCCAGCTGGACGCGCGCTCGGAGCCAGACCGCAAGCGGACGACCTGACCTGACCGCGCCTTACTCGTCGAGCTCGTCCGGGTCCTTCGCGCCCGCCAGCTCGACCGAGCCCTCCAGCACCTCGCCGAGGTGGCGGCGCTGGACCGGCAGCGCCCACGCGGTCAGCTCGGCGACGTGCTCGTCGCGCGCGCGCTCGTTGAGCTTCTCCACGATCGACCAGTGGCCGACCTCGCCGGCCTCGGCCATCGTGAGGAACTCGAAGCCCTCCAGCGGGTCGTCCTCGCCGCCCAGGTAGGTCTCGAGCATCCGCTTGCCCTCGTCGCGCGTCTCGCGCGCGGCCTCGATGATCGCCGTCTTCTTGCCGTCGAAGTTGCCGGCGACCTCGGTGCAGCGCTCCTCCGTCTCCTGCTCCTCCGCGTGCATCCGCTCGAGCGTCTCGCGCAGCTCCTCGTCGCCGTCCTCGAGCAGTCCGAGGACGTGCTTCGTCGCGGCCTGCGCCGCCATCGAGAGGCCGAGCACCTCGGCCAGCTTGCTCTCCAGGATCGTCAGGTCTGCCATCGCGTGCTCCTTGTGTTGGGGTCGGCGCGCACAGGGGGACGCTCGCCGACCGGGACGTGGGCGACTGCGCCGTCTTGCCACGGTCGCAGGTAGTGACCGCCGGCGGCGCTGCGGTCCGGGTCGACGCGCCGCTCGACCGCGGCGAGCACGGCATAGGCCATCTCGCCGAGCGCACGCAGCGGCTGGTGGCGGTTCTGGCGCGTGCCGAGCTGGACCTCGGCGAGCGCGTCGAGTCCGTACAGGCGCAGCGCGTCGATGAGGACGGCGATCTCGACCCCGTAACCGGTCGGAAAGGGGATCTGCTCGAAGAGCTCGCGGCGGCCCGCGAACTCGCCTGCCAGCGGCTGCGCGAAGCCGGCCAGGCGCGGGACGTGGAGGTTCAGCAGCGGCCGCGCCATCAACTCGGTCACGCGCCCGCCCTCGTGCGCATGGCGTCCCGTTCCAGGGCCGCTCGAAGGCGCCCTTGGCGAGCATCACGGCGGGGTCGGCGAGTAGCGGGCCGAGCAGCCCGCGCAGGTGCGCCTCGACCGGGTCGACCGTGTCGGCGTCGAGGAAGCAGACGACGTCGCCGCTCGTGGCGTGCAGCGCGCGCCACATCGCGTCGCCCTTGCCGAGCGCCGGGCCGTGCTCGGCGAGCAGCTCGTCCTGCTGGAGCACGCACGCGCCCGCGGCCGCCGCGACCGCGGCGGTGCCGTCGGCCGAGCCGGCGTCGACGACGACCAGCTCGTCGACGAGGCCGACGTCGGCGAGCGGCGCGACCGTCTGCGCGAGCACCGCGCCGATCGTCTCGGCGACCTCCTTCGCCGGCACGATCACGCTCACCGTCGTGGCGCCCTTCGCGGCCTGGAGCGTCGCCAGGTCGAAGTCGGCGGCGTCGCAGCGGCGGCGCTCGGCCCAGGCGGCGAGGTCGAGGTCGAGCGCCAGCCCGCGCGCGGCGCGCCCGCTGCTGCGCGCCGAGGTGCGCACGCGCACGTCTGCCGGGCGGGCGATCGCGACGCCGTGTGCGCGCAGGCGCGTGGCGAACGCCTCGTCCTCCAGCGCATGCAGCGGCTCGAGGCCGCCGACCGCCCGGTAGGTCTGCGCCGTGACGCCGATCGAGGCGCCCGCGAAGTGGTGGTGCTCGGCGAGCGGCTCGCGTGTGCGCACCTGCGCCAGACGCACCGACGCCTGCGCGGCGCGGCGATGCGCGACGCCGTTCGGCAGCGCCGCCAGCTCGCGCGCGTCGAGCTCCACCAGTCCGCCGATCGCGGCCGCGCCGTCGCGCACGTGCGCGAGCTGGCGCGCGAGCCAGTCGGGCTGCGGGCGGGTGTCGGCGTCGGTCGAGGCGATCAGCCCGTCCGGGCGGCCAGCGGCGAGCAGGCGCGAGGCCGCAGCCTCCATGCCGACGCGACGGGCGGGGCCGGAGCCGCGCCCGGGCCCGTCGAGCAGCTGCACGTCGAGCGCCAGCGCCGCCGCGACCCGGGTCGCGACCCGCCCGGTCTCGTCCCGGCAGCCGTCGAGCACGACGACGATCGCGAAGCGCTCGCCGCCGGGCAGCTGCTGCGCCGCGAGCGCCTCCAGGCACCCGCCGATCCGCCGCTGCTCGTCGCGTGCGGGCACGACGACGATCGCGGCGAGCGGAGCGCTCATCGCCACGGCGCCCCTGCGGCGACCAGCTCGCGGCCGCGCTCGTAGTCGGCGTCGGCGTCGTGCGCGAGCACGCCGACGATGCGACCGTGCGCGCCATACCAGGCGACGAAGCCGCCGCCGTCGCGGTCCTCGACGCGCACGTCGTCGAAGCCGTCGCCCCAGGCGGCGTGCTTGAGCGTGCGCGCGCCGATCGTCGACCAGAAGCCGGGCACGTCGTCCCACTGCGCCTCCTGTCCAGCCGCGACGCGCCCGGCGACCTCGCCCTGCGCGAGCGCATCGCCCCAGTGCTCGACGCGCAGCGCGCGTCCCGCCGTCGCGTTGCGGGCGTGCGCGACGTCGCCGGCCACGAGCACGCCGTCGAGCGAGCGTGCGCAGCGCGGCGTCGGCATGCACCGCGCCGTCCTCGGCGAGCTGTGCGCCGGCCGCGCGCGCCAGCTCCGAGCGCGGCGCGACGCCGGTCGCCATCACGACCACGGCCCCGCGCGCGCTCCGCTCGCCGGCGTGCACCGCAAAGCCGCCGTCGTCGCGCTCGATCCGCTCGACCTCGGCGCCGAGCCGCAGCTCGACTCCCGCGTCCTCCAGCCAGCCGGCGATGCGTGCCGCGACCGTGTCGCCGAGCCGCGCGGCGTTCGGCGCCGGCTCGTCGCTCACGAGCGTCACGGGATGGCCCAGGATGCGCAGCGACGCCGCGATCTCGCAGCCGATGAAGCCCGAGCCGATCACCGCGACCGGCGCGCCGCCGGACAGCCGCGCGCGCAGCTCACGCAGGTGGTCGAGGCTGCGCAGCACGCGCACGCCCGGATCGTCGGCGCCGGGGATCGGCAGCCGCTTGGGCTCCGCGCCGGTCGCGAGCAGGCACTGCGCCCAGCCGAGCGTGCGCCCGCCGGAGAGCGCGACGGTGCGCGCGTCCGCGTCGAGCGCGACCGCGCGGCCGGCGATCAGCCGCACGTCGTGCGCGGCGAGCCAGCCCTCGTCCTCCAGCGGCAGCTCGGACTCCTCCAGCTCGCCGCGCAGCAGCTCCTTCGAGAGCAGCGGGCGCTGGTAGGCGATCCGCTCCTCGTCGGCGACGATCGCGACCGAGCCCTCCCCGCCCGCCGCGCGATAGGCGTCGGCGGCCGCGTGGCCGGCCGGCCCGCCGCCGACGATCAGCAGCTCGACCCGGTCGCTCACCGGCGCTCCAGCACGTCGAGCAGGTAGGACGGGTGCGCGTCGGCGCGCAGGGAGGCGAGCCACGGCTGCGCGCGCAGCGTGCGGTGCACCTTGGCGGCGCTGAGCGGGCGCTCGGGGCCGGTCGGGCGCCAGTGCACCGCGACGATCCGCCCACCGCGATCGAGCACCTCCGCCAACCGCGTCAGCGTCCGCGCGAAGCGCTCGGACTCCAGGTAGTAGAGGACCTCGGAGGCGACCACGAGGTCATACGGGCCGCTCGGAACGTCCTGCGGGATCTCGCCGACGCTCGGCTGCACGTGCGCCTGCCCGTCGAGACGCGTGCGGGCGGAGGCGACCGCCGTGGGCGCGAGGTCGAGCGTGTCGAGCAGCAGGCAGCGCGGCGCCAGCGGCGCGCTGAAGACGCCGATCGAGCCGCCCAGCTCGAGCGCGCGCGAGAACGGGCCGGGCCCGCAGGCGTCGAGCGTCGCGGCGTACTTGTCGCGCTCGTACGCGCTCTGCGTGTAGCCCCACGGGTCGGGTTCGGCCCGGTAGCGCGCCTCGAAGTCGACGCTCACGACGCCGCCTCCAGGTCCAGCCGCTCGCCGCCCGCCCGCGCGAGCAGCGGATCGAGCCGGTGCTGGAGCAGGAACAGCTCGAGATCGCGCCGCGCGCGGTCGAGCGGGCTCGCCGTCGCGAACGGCCGCGACCCGCACGCGCGGGCGGCCTCGTCGAGCAGCCCGCGGCAGGCGGTCGCGATCGCGTCGCGGGCGTGGACGGAGACGAGCTGTGCGGAGTTGCGTACCGCGGAGGTATGCAGCTCCGCACAGATCCCGACGGCCGCGTCCATCGCGCGCGCGGCCTCGGCGATCCACAGCTCGATCGTGGCGAGCTGGGTCGCGATGCGGCCGGCGGCGAGGCCCTCGAGCGCGCCGCGCGAGGGGCGAGCGGCCAGCTCGGCGAGGGCGCCGGCGCCGGCGCGGTCGGCCATGCCGGCCCAGCTGGCGGCCGTGCGCAGCGCGTCGCGCGCGAACCACGGCTGCGCGGAGAGCGCACCGGGCCCGTCGCCGAAGACCGCGAGCACGGGAGCGTCGTGGAAGACGACGCGGTGCGAGACGGACGCGCGCAGGCCGTGGCCCTGGAACCAGGTCTCGTCGACCTCGACGCGGTCGCGGTCACTCACGTCGATCCAGACGGCGAGCGGTGGGCCCGCGGCAGCGCCGTCGCGCGCGAGCACGAGCGCCCGGTGCAGGCCGCCCGCGCCGGAGCAGAAGGTCTTGACGCCGCGCAGCACGAGTCCCGCGGCGCCGTCGTGCACGGCCGCCGGCTCGCCCTCCCCCGCCACCGGGTCGGCGCCCCACACGCCGCCGCGCAGCCGGCCGGCGGCGAACTGCGGCAGCTCGCGCTCGCGCAGCTCCAGCGGCCCCTGCGCGACCAGCCGCTCGACCGCGTTGAGGTGGCCGTCGAGGATCCGCCCGACGGAGCCGTCGGCGGCGGCGACGCGGCGCACGAGCGCGAGCTCGTCGGCGGCCGGCGGGCGCGGGCCCGCGTGGGCGTTGAAGCGGAGCACGCCGGCTCCCTCCAGCAGCGCGATCGCGTCCTCGGGGAAGGCGGGCACCGCCGGCCGCTCGCGCTCGCGCGCACCGGCCGCGACCTGCTCCAGCGCGTCGGCGAGCGCCACGCGTCCGTCCGCCAGCGCGCTCATGCGGCGGCTCCGGCCCGCGCTCCATCGTCCCGAGCGGCCAAGCCGGCCCCTCCTGCCTCGATGTCCCGAGGACCGGCAGCCTCCAGGGCGCACAGCTCGAGCCCCCGCTCGCGCGCCACCGCTGCGATCCGCGGGATCAGCGCAACCGTCTCGGCGCAGCCGTCGCGCAGCGCGCCCGGCCCGAGCCCGTCGTGCGCGAGCACGACCGCGCCGTCCCACAGCCCGTCGCGCACCGCGGCGAGCATCGCGTCCGCGCTGTCGCCGCGCCAGTCGTGCGTGTCGAGCGTCCAGCCGACGACGCACAGGCCGGCGTCCGCCGCGACGAGCGGCGTCCACTCGGCGACGTCGCCCCAGGGCGTGCGCCACAGCGCGGCTCGTACGCCGAGCGCCTCCAGCCGCGCGAGCGCCCGCGCCGTGTCGCGCCGGCCCCACGCCTCGTCGCGCGCCGAGTGGCGCACGTGCTCGTCGCAGTGCACGCCGACGGCGTGCCCTTCCTCCAGCATGCGCGCGATCAGCGCGGGGTGCGACGCCGCGCGCGCGGCGATCGGGAAGAACGTCGCCTGCGCCCCGGCCGCGCGCAGCGCGTCGAGCACGCGCGGCGTCCAGCGCGGATTGGGCCCGTCGTCGAACGTGAGCGCGAGTGCGGGCATGGCGCCGGTCCTACCCCGCAGGGCGCGGTCCTCAACGCACCGGCGGACACGTTCACCCAGCGTTCGGCGGCGCCGGGATCGGCGTCTTCGCCAGCGCCCGCGCGACCGCGAGCAGGTTCGCCGCGGCGGTCTCGCCGGTGCGGCGCGACCACGCGTGCCCGTGAGCGGTCTCGGAGTAGTCGGGGCCGGGCCCGGGCCCCATGTTCCAGTACGTCCATGCCTGGCCCGGGACCGTGAAGCCGATGTCCACCACGCCCTGCGCCAGCTCCGCGATCACGTGGTGGGCGCCGTCCTCGTTGCCCGTCACGACAAAGCCCGCGACGCGGTTGTAGGCGATCGGCCGCCCCGCGGGATCGGTCTCGGAGATCAGCGCGTCCATCCGCTCCAGCACGCGCTTGGCGACGCTGGAGGGCTGTCCGAGCCACGTCGGCGTCGCCAGCACGAGGATCTCCGCGGCGACGATCTGCGCGCGGATCGCGGGCCAGGCGTCGCCATCGCCCTCGTCGGAGCTGACGCCCGGATGGACGTCCTCGTCGACGACGCGGATCAGCGTCGTCTCGACGCCCTCGCGCTCGAAGACGTCGATCAGGACCCGCGCGAGCCGCTCGGTGTTCGAGGACGCCGGCGAGCGCTTGAGCGTGCAGTTGAGGACGACCGCCTTCACGCTCGGCTCCTACCCCAGGCGCTCGCGCGCCAAGCGGGTCGGCGGGCAGTCGGCCCGGAGGACGGCGCGATCGAGGTCGTCGAGCGCATGACGCCGGGGTCACCGGGGTACCTCCCCCGCCATGGAGAGCGCTGCCGCAGGCAAGACCGTCGAGACGCGCATCCCCGCGCGCCTGGACCGGCTGCCGTGGTCGCGCTTCCACTGGCTGATCGTGATCGGCCTGGGGACCGTCTGGATCCTCGACGGGCTCGAGGTGACGATCGTCGGCGCGCTCGGCAGCCGCCTCACCGAGGCCGGCAGCGGGATCCACCTGGACCCGAGCAACATCGGCACCGCGGCGGCGTTCTACGTGGGCGGCGCCTGCGTCGGCGCGCTCTTCTTCGGGCAGCTGACCGACCGCTTCGGGCGCAAGAAGCTGTTCCTGATCACGCTCGCCGTCTACCTGATCGCGACCGCTGCGACCGCGTTCGCGTGGACCCCCTGGTACCTCTACGCCGCGCGCTTCTTCACGGGCGCGGGCATCGGCGGCGAGTACGCGGCGATCAACTCCGCGATCGACGAGCTGATCCCGGCGCGCGTGCGCGGGCGCGTCGATCTGATGATCAACGGCAGCTACTGGCTCGGGGCCGCCGTCGGCTCGGTCGCGGCGCTGTTCTTCCTCGACACGAGCATCTTCGCGAGCGACCTCGGCTGGCGCCTCGCGTTCGGGATGGGCGTGCTGCTCGGCGGGGCGATCCTGTTCGTGCGCCGCCACGTGCCCGAGAGCCCGCGCTGGCTGGTAATCCACGGGCGCGAGCAGGAGGCGGAGGAGCTCGTGAAGGGGATCGAGCGCGCCGTCGCGCAGGAGTCCGACGAGCCGCTGGAGGAGCCGCGCGAGTCGCTCGAGGTGCGCCAGCGCGAGCGCATCCCGTTCAGCCGCATCGCCCGCACCGCCTACCGCGACCATCCGCGCCGCGCGGTGCTCGGCCTGTCGCTGTTCGTCGGGCAGGCGTTCATCTACAACGCCGTCACGTTCGACCTCGGGACGCTGCTGTCGACCTACTTCCACGTCGCCTCCAGCAGCGTGCCCTACTGGTTCGTCGTCTTCGCGGTCGGCAACCTGCTCGGGCCGCTGACGCTCGGGCGCCTGTTCGACACCGTGGGGCGCAAGCCGATGATCTCGCTCTGCTACCTCGGCTCGGCCGCGATGCTCGTGGTGACGGCGGTGCTGTTCGCGGGCGGCTCGCTCGGGCTCGGCTCGTTCATGGCGCTGATCTGCGTGACCTTCTTCATCGCCTCCGCGGGCGCGAGCGCGGCCTACCTGACGGTCAGCGAGATCTTCCCGATGGAGACGCGCGCGCTCGCGATCGCCTTCTTCTACGCGATCGGCACCGCGATCGGCGGGATCAGCGGCCCGCTGCTGTTCGGCCACCTGATCGCCTCCGGCAAGGTCGGCCACGTCGCCTTCGGCTTCTACCTCGGCGCCGCCGTGATGGCGATCGGCGGGATCGTCGAGCTGCTGTTCGGCGTCAAGGCCGAGGGGCGCGCACTGGAGGACATCGCCACGCCGCTGACGGCCGAGGACGCCGAGGACGGGACCGATGACGAGCATTCTCCGGGTCCCAGGGACCCGAAAGTCGCACCTCATCCGCCTCGCCGCGGCGAGCGCTACCGGCCCGGCCCCGGGCGCGCGGTCTCGCCCGGGATGTGGGTCTCGGCCGCGACGCCGCCGGCGCCGCTGGAGCGCGAGGTCGAGGCGATCGTGCGCGCGCTCGACGCGCAGGGTCCGACCGAGCGCGCTGCGCTCGCGCAGCTGGTCGGCGCGCGGCGCTGGGGCCCGGGCCGCTTCCGCGGCGCGCTCGTGCAGGCGATCGTGGAGGGGCGCGTGCGGCGGCTCCCCCACCGCCGCTTCGACGCCGCGCCGCGTTAGGCGGCGGTCAGCTCTTCTTGCCCGCGATCGCGTGCTGGAGCTGGTCCTTGCTCATCTTCGAGCGGCCCTCGATGCCGAGCTGGCGCGCCTCGTTGTAGAGCTGGTCGCGGGTGCGCCCGCGCGGGCCGGGCTTGCCGGAGCGCAGGCCGCCGCGGCGGCCCGATGAGATGTCCCGCGTGGAGCTGCGCGAGGCGGTCTTCGACTCGCCCGCGCGCGCCTTCTCCTTGTTGACCGTGCGGGCGGCGATCTCCTCCGCGCGCGACTCCGAGCGGCCCTGCTCGCGCTCGCTCTGCTTCACGTGCTCGTACTGCCGCGCCCGCTTCGTGCCGGGCTTGACGCCGCGTGGTGGCATGGCGTCCTCCTTCGAGTCGTGGACGCCCTCCCCCTACCCGGCCGTCGCCGAGGTGACGCGCCGCGGCGCCGAGCGATGAGTTTCGAGAACGCATCGAGTCCCTGTATTCGACACCATGCTCTCGAGCCCCCTCAGGAGACGAAAGACCATGACCTCGAACTCGCAGACAGCCCCCGACAACTCGCGCTGGATCGCGCTCGTCGTGCTGGCGACCGGCTTCCTGATGATCGTGCTCGACGGCACGGTCGTGAACGTCGCGCTGCCCTCGATCCAGAAGGACCTGCACTTCTCGCAGCCCGGCCTCGCCTGGGTCGTGAACGCCTATCTGATCGCGTTCGGCGGCCTGCTGCTGCTCGCCGGGCGCCTCGGCGACCTGATCTCGCGGCGCGGCGTGTTCCTCGCCGGGCTCGGCCTCTTCACGGTCGCCTCGGTCGTGTGCGGCGCCTCGCAGACGCAGGCGATGCTCGTGATCGCGCGCTTCGTGCAGGGGATCGGCGGCGCGATGGCCTCGGCGGTGATCCTCGGGATGATCGTGACGATGTTCCCGGACCCGCGCGAGCAGGCGAAGGCGATGGGCGTCTACGGCTTCGTCGCCTCCGCGGGCGCGTCCGTCGGCCTGCTGGCCGGCGGCGTGCTGACGCAGGCGATCAACTGGCACTGGATCTTCTTCATCAACATCCCGATCGGGATCGCGACCGTCGTCTTCGCGCTGCGGCTGCTGCCGCACGACCGCGGGATCGGCTTCGGCGACGGCGTCGACGTGCTCGGCGCGCTGCTGATCACCGGCTCGCTGATGCTCGGCGTCTACACGATCGTCAAGCCGGCGGCCGAGGAGGGCTGGGGCGCCGGCGCGACGCTCGGGCTGGGCGCGATCGCGCTCGCGCTGCTGGCCGCGTTCGTCGTGCGCGAGGCGACCGCGAAGAACCCGCTGATGCCGCTGCGGATCTTCCGCTCGCGCAACGTCTCGGGCGCGAACGGGATCCAGGTGCTGCTCGTGGCGGGGATGTTCGGGCTCTTCTTCATGGGCGCGCTGTACCTGCAGAAGGTGCTCGGCTACGACCCGCTGGAGACCGGCCTCGCGTTCCTGCCCGCGACGCTGCTGATGGGGATCCTCTCGCTCGGCTACTCGGAGAAGCTGATCATGCGCTTCGGCGCGCGCACGATGCTGTTCCCGAGCATGCTGCTGCTGATGGCGGGGCTGCTGCTGTTCACGCAGGCGCCGGCCGACGGCTCCTACTGGCACGTGCTGCCCGTGATGCTGCTGCTCGGCGCCGGCGGCGGGACCTGCTTCCCGGCGCTCGTGACGATCGCGATGTCGGGCGCCACGCCGAGCGACGCGGGCCTCACCTCGGGCCTGGTGAACACCTCGATGCAGGTCGGCGGGGCGCTCGGGCTGGCGGTGCTGGCGACCGTCTCATCCGGGCGCAGCGACCACCTGCGCGCGGCCGGGCACTCGCTCGGCTCGGCGCTGACGGGCGGCTACCACCTCGCATGGCTGATCGGCGCGCTGCTGGTGGCGGCGGCGCTCGTGATCGCGGCGCTCGTGATCGAGCCGGTGACGCCGATGGCGCACACGCCGCTCGACGAGGCTGAGACCGAGGCCGCGACGGCCTACGCCGAGGCCTAGCAGCCAGAGACCTCCAGCCGCGGAGCGGCGCGCACGAGCGCGCCGTTCTGCGCGCGGAAGCTGACCTGCGCGCGCGCTCGCCGGGCGGCGGGCGCGCAGAGGTCCTGCGCGGCGGCGACGGTCGCGCCACGCCCGCCCGCCAGGCGCAGCGCGAAGCGGCGCAGCGGCACGTCCGGCACCGCGCGGAAGTCCGCCGCCAGGCGCGTCTGTCCCACGATCCGCACGCTCCCGACGAGGTCCACGTCGACCTGCCCGCGCAGCGCGATCACGAGGTCGGGCAGCTTGTGGGCAGGGTTCTTCACGAAGTAGGCGCCGCCGCGCTCGGGCGCGCGCAGCAGCGGCGTGACGGCGCTCGCGCTGCCGATCCGCGCCTGCTCGCAATCCCCCGCCTCCAGCTGCGCGTGCGTGCAGGCATGTTCGACGAGCGACAGCAGCGCCGTCAGCGAGCCCGGCAGCGTCACCGACACGCCGTGCAGGTTCGCCTGCCCGGCGCCCATCGTCACGCGCGCGGTCAGCGCCAGCGGCGCGCCGGGACGCGTGCGCCCGGCGACGCGCGTGCTCAGCGTCAGGCGCGGGTGGAACGGCAGCGCGGCGCAGCCGGCCAGCTGGAAGCGGGCGGTGCGCGTGCGCACGCTGCCAGCGAAGGAGGAGATCTGCGCCCGCACCTGCTGGGCCGCGCAGCTGGTCGGGTTGCGCGCGAAGCCGGGGCGGTCGACGCGCACCTGCGCGACGCGCAGCGCCAGCGGGATCCCCTGCAGGATCCTCGGCAACGGGTCGGTGACGATCCGCAGCGCGGTCGTCGTGCGGTCGACGTGGATCGCCGCGCGCACGGTCACGGCGCCGAGGTCGAACGGGCCCGCCCGGGCGGGCACGACGATCGCGAGACCGAACGCGCCGCCGCGATAGCCGTCGGTCAGGTAGACGCGGCCGTCCTGCACGTAGAACGGGTCGGGCCCGGGGCCGGCGGCGACGGTCGCGCTGCCGATGCGGGCGCGCTCGCCGCAGCGGCCGGCGTCGGCGTCGGCGTTCGTGCACAGCTGGAGCGCCGCGATCCGCCCCAGCAGGCCGCGCGGCAGCGTCACCGCCAGCGCTCCCAGCGGCTCGTCGGCGTCGCCGCGCACGACGCGCGCCAGCAGCGGCGTGGAGGCGCCCGCGCGCGGGTTCTCGCTGCCGGCCGTGAAGCCCGGCTCGAAGCGGCCCGGCGCGCAGCCTGAGATCGCGAACGAGTCCGTCACGTCGACCGGCGCGAGCGCCGCGTTCCATGCCGTCAGCCGCGCGGTCGTCGTCTGGACGCCGCAGGCCGGGCCGGTCACGAGCGGCGCCCGCGGGCCGCCGTCGAGGTGCAGCGCGAGCGTCGAGAAGGGCAGCTGTGGATCGTCGCGGAAGGAGATCGTCAGCTGGCCGCTGACCGGGTCCGCCACCAGCTCGCCGGGGAGCTTCACGAGCACGCCGGGGCCGTCGATCGCGAGGTAGACCGCGAGCAGCGAGCCGAACGGGTTGGCCGTCTGCGTCGCGAGGTAGACGGCGCCGCCGAGCGGGTCGGCGAGCAGCGGCGTCGTGAGTGTGACGCCGCCGAGCTTCGAGGCGTCCGGACAGCTCGGCGGCTGGTCGCTGCCCAGCGCGATCTGCGCCGGCGCGCAGGCGGCGAGCCCGTTCGCGGCGGAGGGCGAGATCGCCAGCCCCGCGGGCAGCGTCACGATCGTGTCGCGCAGCGGCGGCGTCGCGATCGCGCGGTCGTCGCCGGAGCCGGCGTAGAGCTGCGCGGCGCTCGGCACGCGGTCGTCCTTCTGCGGGACGCTCAGCGTCACGTCGAGTCCGGTCGGGGTGCTCGGGGTGCTCACCTGCGGCTGCACCCGCAGCGACGGCTGGAAGCGCATGCGCGGGTCGGCGCAGCCGCTCATCTGCGCCGGCGCGCCGGGCAGCCAGGGCGTGAAGGCCCCCGGGTGCTGCCACGAGTCCATCCGCAGCTGCACGGCGCCCGCCGCCTCGCACTGGGAGGGCAGCGTCAGGAACGGGCGGATCGGCGAACGGAACGGGGTGCCCATCGCACTGTCGGGATCGCGGTTGCCGGTGTCCAGGCGCAGCGGATCGTGCGCCGGGTCGCCGGGGACGCCCCACAGCGCGAGCGTCGCACCGCGCACGGCCAGCAGCTCGATCGCGTCGTCGATGCGCGCAACGACGGCCTCGTGGTCGCCCGGGTCGAGCGTCACGACGATCCAGACGGTGTTGCTGAGATACGAGAAGCCGAACGCCGCGACCGTGCCGGGTGGCGGCCGCATGTTGTAGACGGGCACGTCGGTGACGTCGTTCAACGGCGGGAGCTGCTTGCCGTTGTTGAGCAGCAGGTCGATCGTGCCGACCTGGCTGTCGGGCGGACACGAGCCCTTGTTCGCAGGACCGGTCCCGTAGAGCTGCGCCGCCGGGCAGGTCGGCGTCGCCTGCGGGTTGCCGATCAGGCCGGCGGGCAGTTTCGCCTCCAGCGTCTTGATGTGCTCGTCGGGCGTCGTGTAGAAGATGTCGCCCGCGACGGGATCGTCCGGGTCCTCGCGCAGCGTCAGGTTCATGCCGAAGCCGACGCGCAGCTCGAACGGGTGCGCGCCCGCCTGGCGCACGGGATCCTCGCCCGGGAACGGCGCCGCGAAGGCGTCGGCGACGAGGCTGCCGGGCGCGACGCCGAAGCCGGCGCCGCTCGTGCCGAACGACACCGGCTCGCTCGCCGCGGCGTCCGCGGGCGCGCCGCCGCCGCTCACGGTCACGGCGTTGACGCCGCTGCCGTTCGCGCCCGCCGGCACGCCGGCGGCGATCTCCAGCGTGGCCGCGAGCCCGCGCTGGGACGCGCTCGCGAGCGGGGCGCCCACGACGGCGTCGGTGGTGCACGTCACGACTCCGCCGCCGAGGCCGGAGCACTGCCAGCCCGCGCCGCGCGCGGCGGTCGCGATCAGGCCGTCGGGCAGCGTGTCGACCACGGTGACGGGGCCGGCGGAGTCCGCGTCGCCGACGTTGGAGAGCTGGATCGCGAAGCCTGCGGGGGCGCCCGGCGGCAGCTGCTCGGGCCCGTGCGTCGAGGTCACGCGCCAGGCCGGCGCCGCGGCGGCGCCGGCCGCGCCTGCGAGCAGGGCGAGCAGCGCCAGCGCCAACGCATGCGCGGCGAGCGCGATCCGCTCAGCGCGCACGGCGCGCCGCCTTCAGCTCGAGCACGAGCCGGCGCGCGCGCGGCACGCGCGCGTGGCGCACCGTGACGACGAGCCGCAGGCGGCCCGTGCGCGCCAGCCAGGCGCGCGCCGGGCGCGAGAGCGTCAGGCGCAGCGTCAGCGTGGCCGGCCCGCGCGCACGTGCGACGGCGCGGTCGACGAGCTCGACTGCGCCCCCGAGGCGCGCCTGCGCGACGGCGCTGACGCGGCCGGCCACGCTGGCGCGCACGTGCAGCACGAGCGCGGCGCCGCTCGCGCGCCCACGCACCGTCATCCACGGGGCCGGCGTCGCACGCTCCTCCCTGCCGTGCAGCAGCGCGCTCGCCGGCCGCGCGAGCTGCGGCGCCGCCGGCAGCGGGCCGCGGCACGCCTCTCCCTCGCACGGCGCCGGCGGCGCGGCGGTCGGCGCGAAGCCGCCGCCGACGCGGGCGTCGTAGAGCTGGAAGGTCGCGTCCTGCACCGCGGGCGTGAGCGCGGCGTTGTCGCGGAAGAAGACGTCGCGGCCGCTGGCCGTCGTCGTGTAGAGCGACGGCCGCGAGATCTTCGTGTAGTGCTTGACGCCGCTCGTGATCAGCCCGAGGACCCCGTCGTGCCACTCGTAGAGGTCGCGATCCTGGTTGAGGTCGGCCGCCACGAGCGCCTCGTCGCTCGGGAAGAAGACGATGCGGCCGTCGTCGGAGAGCACGCGCAGGCGCGCCGGCACCGCCTGGTTGCTGGCGGCGAGCGCGGACGGGACGTCCAGGGTCGCGCCCGTGGGCGGGCAGGAGATGCACACGATGCCGCCGTCGCGGTCGTCGTAGCGGTAGAACTGCGCCTTCCCGCCGCTGCCCGGCCCGGCCGTGCGCAGGATCAGCACCGCGCCGTCCGGCGTCAGCGCGCCGCCCCAGCGCGGCTGGTCGGTGACGCCGTCCATGGCATCCGTCGTGGCGACCCAGCGGATGCTCGCGCCGGCCACGACGTAGACGTCCGGCTGCGCGTCGCTGGCCGGCGGCGCGTCGGGAGTGAGCGCCGCCGCCGAGGCGAAGTAGACGCGTCCGCCGTCCTGCGCGATCGCGGCCATGCGATCGCCGGACAGCACGTTCGCGCCGCCGACGACGCAGGTCACGCAGACGTCGCCCTCCGCGCTCGACCAGCGGTAGATGTCGAGGTCGGTGGCGCTGCCGTCGGCGTCGTCGCGCGGATCGAGGCTCGTGGCGGTGCGGAAGAAGGCCTGCGACCCGTCGGGCGTCGCCTGCAGGAACTGCTCGGCGCCCGCGTCGGAATCGCCGGGCAGCGGCGGCCCTGAGATCAGCGTCGTCGCGTCGTCCGCGGGATCGTCCGTGCCCTGGCTGTCGTGCACGTAGAGCTGTGGTGGGTCGTCGCAGGCCGGCGCGTCGTCGCCGCGGCTGCGGAAGAAGACGCGCGCGCCGTCGCGCGAGCTCCAGTTCTGCGATGTCGCGCCGGGCAGCGCGTTGGCGAACTCGACCCCCTCCTGCACGCCGCACGTCGGCGCGAGACCGCTGGCCGGCATGCGGCTGACGAGCCGCGGGGCGCCGCTGCCGAAGTCGTAGACGTCGTCGGTCCCGGGCAGCTGTGAGGGATCGATCGGCTCGGGCACGACGGCGTAGACGTGCGCGAGATCGTCGGAGGCGACGGTCTCCACGCCGGAGGCGCCGAAGTAGACAGGGAACGTGTGCAGCAGCGTCTGGTGGCCCTCGTCGTCGAGGCGCACGAGGCTGACGTCGGGTGAGAAGTCGGTCGCGCCGAGGCTGTCCTGTGCGGAGGCGATCCAGCCGCCGAGATCGGGCGCGTAGGCGGCGACGGCGTAGGTGTCGGCGAGCATCTGCACGCGTGCGGGCAGCGGGCTCGTGACGCTCCAGCCGTCCGCGCCGCGCGTCGCAAGCAGCTTCGGACGCCCGCCGGCCGGCGCGATCGGCACGCCGCCGAAGGTCCCGAACAGCACCCGCTGGCCGTCCTCGGAGGCGACCGCCGCGCCCTCCAGCACGGCGTTGCGGTTCTTGTCGGGGGGGCTGACGAGCTCCCAGCCGCGCCCGTCGATCGCGCCGGGTGGGCGCGGCACGGCGTCGGCGGCCGCCCCCGCGCCGGCGACCGCCAGCGCGAGGCAGCACGAAACGCCGATCGTCGCGTGGCGGCCACGCCGCCGGAACCGGTGCATCCTCGCCCTCTCGCTCAGGCTGTCGGTCAGCACCGTCGTGCGCCGACAATCCGGAATCCAGCAAATGACGATAAACGCGAATGACTCTCGCTGCAAGGCTCACCATCCCCGTTCCAGCGGGGGTCTCGGGGCCGTTCATCGTTCGGATTGCATTAGTCCAAAACTTTGGCTATTATTGAATCGTCTTTTAGTAAGTTGGGCAGCGGGCTCGACCCCGCGCACCCGATACGTCGCAACACCGAGGGGGGTGATGTCGACCGCACAGCAGCACAGCGACGTCTCTGCCTGTCGCCTCTTGGCAGGCGCATCACAAAATTCAGAGGAGCAGTCATGCGTCTTAAATTCCTCATGGCCATGGTGGCGGCGCTCGTCCTCGCGCTCGCGATGTCCACGACTGCCGCAGCGCTCACGATGACGCCGACGCCCGGCGAAGCGATCGAAGCGGTCTCACAGGGCGAAGTCTCCTTCACGGGAGGCCTCTTCACGATCCGCTGCCCGGTCACGCTGAACGGCACGCTCGCCAGATCGGCAACGATGGCAAGCGGCAATCAGTTCGGAGCCGTCACCGAAGTCAGAATAGGCAGATGCAGCGGCGGGGTGGCCGAAAGAGTCCTACTTCTCCCGTGGAGACTCAAGTTCGAAACCTTCCTACCGACGGCCTTCACGAGAGAAAATCTCAGAGGCTTCCTATTCCTGATCGAGAGAGTCGGCTTCGAGCTCGCGCTCTTCGGCGAAGCGATCAGATGCCTATACGAAGGCAACGCCGCCGGCCTAGTGGTGCTGACACCGTTGGAAGGGGTGGGCAGATATACCGTCGGCGCGGTCCAAGCCCTATCCGAAAAAAGACTGCCGTTGTCGTCCGGTGGTGAATTGTGCCCATCGTTCGGCACCTTCGCCGCGACGTTCAACGTCAGACCCACCCAGACGGTGACGATCTCCTGAGGCGTCGTCGCCCGAGGGTGCGCATGGTGAGTCCTGGAGGGGCGAGGCGCCCAGGCGCCTCGCCCCTCGGGCGCGCTGATACCGTCGATGGCCATGCGCGACCGCGACGCGGCCCTCCCCCTTTCCGGACTCGCCGCCGCCTGCGGCGTCGCGCTCGTACTCGCCTACCTCGCGCTGGAGCGCACGGAGGCCGGCCAGCGCCTCGACGAGCAGGCGCTCGACCGCCGCGCGCTCGCGAGCAGGCCGGCGCGCTACGCGATCCACACGCTGCTGACGACGATCGGCACGGGCATGGTCGTCGTCGTGCTGGCGGCGCTCGCGGCGCAGGCGATCGTGCGCCGCCGCCCGCCGCTCGCGCTCGTCGGCGGCGCCGTCGTCGCCGGCTCGACGCTCATCACCGAGCTGCTCAAGCACACGCTCACGCGCCCGCAGCTCTACTACGGCGAGCCGTTCGGCAACGTCTTCCCGAGCGGGCACACGACGGTCGCGTTCTCCGTCGGCGTCGCCGCCGCGTTCGTCGCGCCGCCGCGCCTGCGCACCGCCGTGGCCGGCGCCGCGATCGCCTACGCGGCGGCGGTCGGGATCGCCGTCGTGGCGGCCGGCTGGCACCGGCCCAGCGACGTCGCCGGCGCCTACCTCGTCGTGACCGGCTGGTCGGCGCTCGTGGCGATCGCGAGCGCGCGCCGCTTCCCCGGGATCTTCTCCGCCGAGCCCCCGCGACCCGGCGCGGCCGCGATCGAACCGCGCCACCTGCTGCTCGGCGTGCTCGCGCTCGCAGCCGGCTACGTGGCGATGCTCGCAGCCGTGCTCGCACGCCGCGGCGGCGACATCGACTGGACGCTGCCGGGGCACAACTTCCTCGGCGCGTGCGTCGCGCTGGTCGCGCTCGTGACGCTGCTGGGCGCCGCGCTCCTGCTGGCGCTGCGCATGCTCGAGCGCGCGCAGCAGCCGCTCGCGGCGCGGCGTGGCTCGTCTGATTGGTGAGAGCACTAGCCTGCGGGCCGTGCAACGGCTCTCCCGGCTCTGGGGACACACCGACTTTCGCTGGCTGTTCCTGAGTCAGGCGATCTCGACGACGGGCGATCGCATCGTGCTCGTCGCGCTCGCGCTGCTGGTGACGCAGCGCACCGGCTCGACCGTCGACCTCGGGCTCGTGCTCGCCGCGCACGCGCTCGCGCTCGTCGCCTTCCTGCTGCTCGGCGGGGTCTGGGCCGATCGCCTCCCGCGCCAGCGCGTGATGCTCAGCACCGACCTCGTGCGCGGCGCGCTGCACGTGCTGCTGGCCGTGCTGATCTTCACCGACACGCTCGCGATCTGGCAGCTGATCGCGATCGAGCTGTGCTTCGGCGCCGCCGAGGCGTTCTTCCGCCCCGCCTACAGCGGGCTGGTGCCGCAGACGGTGCCCGAACACCTGATCCAGGAGGCGAACGCGCTCAACGGCTTCACGCAGACGATCGCCGAGTTCGCGGGCCCGGCGCTCGCGACGGTGATCGTGCTGACGCTCGGGACCGGCGCCGCGTTCGCGATCGACGCCGGCACGTTCCTGCTGAGCGCCGCGCTGCTGGCGCTCGTGCACCCGCGCCCGCGCGGCCCGGCGCCGCGACGCGCGCCCTTCATGGCGGAGCTGCGCGAAGGCTTCCAGGAGGTCCGCTCGCGCACGTGGGTGTGGGTCACGATCGCGGTCTTCTCGTTCCACCTCGTGGTCGGCTTCGCGCCCTACGTCGTGCTCGGGCCGATGGTCGCGGAGCTCGGCTACGGCCACGCCCCCACGTTCGGCTGGATCGCCGCGAGCCTCGGGCTCGGCACCGCCGCCGGCGCGCTGCTCGCGCTGCGCTGGCGCCCGCGGCACCCGCTCGCGCTCGGGATCCTCTGCACGATGCCCTTCTCGCTGACGCTGCTCGGCTTCGCGCTCGGCGCACCGCTCGCGCTCGTGCTGCCGCTCGCGCTCTGCTCCGGGATCGGGCTCGCACTGTTCCAGATCTGGTGGGAGACCGCGCTCGCGCAGCGCATCCCCCCCGCCGCGCTCTCGCGCGTGACCGCCTACGACTGGATGGGCTCGTGGGCGCTGCTGCCGCTCGGCTACGTGCTCGTCGGCTGGCTCGCGCAGCGCACCGACGCGCAGACCGTGATGGGCGTCTGCGGCGTGCTCGGCGGGCTCGCGCTGCTGGTCGCGCTGGTGCCGTCCGAAACGCGTGCGCTGGGCCAGCTGGAGCCGATCACCGAACCGCTGCTGCACCCCGCGCTGGCGCCCGAGACGGTCGGCGAGCCGATCCGCTAGACGGCGCTAGACGACCACGAGCTGCTTCGGCAGCGTGCTCAGCAGCTCGCAGCCGTCGGCCGTGACCAGCACGAGGTCCTCGATCCGCACGCCCAGCTCGCCGGGCAGGTAGACGCCCGGCTCGACCGTCACGACCTGCCCGGAGGCGAGCGTCGAGGTGGCGGTGGCGGACAGGCGCGGGGCCTCGTGGATCTCCAGCCCGACGCCGTGTCCGAGCCCGTGCCCGAAGTGGCCGCCATGGCCGGCGGCCTCGATCACCTTGCGTGCAGCCGCGTCGGCCTCCGCGCCGCCGACGCCGGGCCCGACGGCCGCCAGGCCGGTGCGCTGGGCCTCGGCGACCAGCTCGTAGATCTCGCGGGCGCGGGCGCTCGGCTCGGCGCCGGCGGCGTACGTGCGCGTGCAGTCCGAGCAGTAGCCGTCGAGCTGCGCGCCCCAGTCGATCGTGACGAGGCTGCCGGGCGCGATCTCGACCCCGCGCGGGCTCGCGTGCGGCAGCGCGCCGTGCGCGCCGTGCGCGACGATCGTGTCGAAGCTCGCGCGTTGCGCGCCGAGGCGCAGCATCTCGTGCTCCAGTGCGAGCGCGACCGCGCGCTCGCTGCGCCCGGCGAGCCCGTCCTGCAAGGTGCGCTGCAGCGCCGCGTCGGCCAGCTCGGCGGCGGCGCGGATGCGGGCGACCTCGCCGACGTCCTTCTCGGCGCGCAGCTCCTCGACGATGCCGCCGGCCGGCAGCAGCTCGACGCTCACGGGCAGCAGCTCGCGCAGGCGCTCGAAGCTGCGCACGGAGACGTGCTGGTCCTCGAAGCCGAGCCGCACGTCGCCCGCGGGGATCGCGGCGACGGCCTCGCCGAGCAGGTCATTGGTGCCGATCCGCCGCTCGTAGCCGTGCACCTGCTGCTCGGCCTGCGTGACGTAGCGGAAGTCGGTCACGAAGCAGCGCAGGTCGCCGACGCCCAGCAGCGCGAGGCCGCTGGAGCCGGTGTAGCCCGTCAGGTAGCGGACGTTCACGAGGTCGCCCACGAGCAGCGCGTCCAGCTCGCGCTCGTCGAGCCGCTGCACGAGGCGGTCGGCGCGCTCGACCGTGCTCATGCGCGCAGCGCCCCCTGCACGTGCGCGAGCGCGTCGCGGTAGCCGTCGGGGCCCTTGCCCGCGACGGTCGCGACGCACAGCTCGCGGATCACCGAGACGCGCCGCCACTCCTCGCGCGCATCGACGTCGGAGAGGTGGACCTCGACGGCCGGCAGCTTGGCGATCTCCAGCGCGTCGCGGATCGCGTAGGAGTAGTGCGTCCAGGCGCCGGGGTTGAGGATCAGCCCGTCGGCCATCTCGTGCGCGCGGTGCAGGTGCTCGACGAAGTGGCCCTCGTGGTTGGACTGGAAGAACTGCACGCGCAGGCCCAGCTCGTCGGCGAAGACGGAGATCTGGCGCTCCAGCTCGGAGAGCGTGAGGCGGCCGTAGTGCGCGGGGTCGCGACGGCCGAGCTGGTCGAGGTTGACGCCATGCATGACGACGACGCGGAAGCGGGTGCCGTTGCCGGCGCTCACGCGACCAGCTCCCGCACGGCGGCGCGCAGCTCGTCGTCCTGCACCTGGCAGCCCGGCCGCGCCGCGCCCGGCGTCTCCAGCAGCACGAACGGCACGGGCGCGCCGCTGCGGCGCTTCTTGTCGCGCGTGGTCGCGACCAGCACCGCGTCGGGGTCGATCCCCTCCTCCAGCTGCGTCGGCAGGCCGCGCGCGGCCAGCAGCGCCGCGACCTCGGTGCGCAGCGCGTCGCTGCCGGAGAGCCGCAGCGCCGCGAGCAGGCCGAGCCCGACCGCCTCGCCGTGGCGGTAGCGCGAGTAGCCGGTGACGGTCTCGATCGCGTGGCCGACCGTGTGGCCGAGGTTCAGTACCTGGCGCAGGTCGCTGTCGCGCTCGTCCATCGCCACGACCGCGAGCTTCGTGCGCGCGCACTCGAAGATGATCTCGGGGTCGGCGTCGGCCCCGCTGCGCACCTTCTCCCACAAGTTCCCGCCCGCGATCAGGGCGGTCTTGACGACCTCGGCATAGCCGGCCGCGGCCTCCTCCGCCGGCAGCGAGGCGAGCGTCTCGACGTCGGCCACGACCGACGAGGGCTGGTGGTAGGCGCCGACGTAGTTCTTGCCGGTCGGCAGGTCGACGCCGGTCTTGCCGCCATAGGCCGAGTCGACCTGCGCGACGAGCGTCGTCGGCACCTGCACGATCGGCACGCCGCGCTGATAGGTCGCGGCGACGAAGCCCGCGAGGTCGCCCACGACGCCGCCGCCGAGCGCGACCAGGTGGTCGCTCTGCGTCATCCCCCGCTCGCCGAGCTCGATCCACACGCGTTCGGCCGTCGCGAGCGACTTGTGCTGCTCGCCGGCCGGGATCTCGATCCGCGCCGCCAGCTCGCCGAGGCGCTCGACGTACAGCGGCCCGACCTGGTCGTCGGTCACGCAGAAGCCCTCGCCGGGGACCGGCGAGAGCGGCGTCCCCAACAGCCCGCGCCCGACGAACACGGGGTAGTCGCCCGAGGCGCTCGTGGCCCACAGCAGGCGGGCGCCCATGCCGCCCCCCGCCCCCCCACCGGCGGTCGCGAGCGCGAGGATCGACGGCAGCGCGTCGTCGATGCGGTCGCGGCGGTCGGCCGGCAGCACGACGTCCGCCGCCGCCATGTAGAGCGGGCGGCGCACCAGGTAGAGGTCGCGGAAGTCCTGCGGGTCGCGCGCGAGCGGGCGCCCGCGCCCGGCGGCGCGCTCCCAGGCGACGTTCACGTCGACGTCGAGCAGCACAGTGATGTGGCGCCTGAGCGCGGCGCGGATGCGCTCGGAGTGCAGCGCGCCGCCGCCGAGCGAGAAGACCCCGCCCTGGGCACGTTCGAGCAGCTCGCCGATCAGCTCGGCCTCGATCGCGCGGAAGGCCGCCTCGCCCCGCTCGGCGAAGCAGCGGTCGATCGGCATGCCGATGTGCTCGGCGATGACCGCGTCGGCGTCGACCAGCTCGAGCCCGAGCGTGCGCGCGATCCGCCGCGCGGCGCTCGTCTTGCCCGCGCCCATGAAGCCCGTGAAGACGAGCGCGCGGTCCGACGGCAGGCGCAGCGGCGCTTCCATGCTCAGGGGCGGCGCGACCACCCGATCCGCTCCTCGTAGGCGCGGACGGCCTCGCGGACGTCGTCGATGTGGTCGCCGCCGAACTTCCGCCGGTAGGCGTCCGCCAGCACGTAGGCGACCATCGCCTCGCCGACGACCCCGGCCGCCGGCACGGTGCACGAGTCGGTGCGCTCGCGCAGCGCCTCGGCCGGCTGCTTGGTCGCGGTGTCGACCGAGCGCAGCGGCTTCGTGAGCGTCGGCAGCGGCTTCATCGCGGCCTGCACGACGAGCGGCTCGCCCGTCGTCATGCCGCCCTCCAGGCCACCCGAGCGGTTCGTCTCGCGGTACCAGCCGCGGGTCTCGGAGAAGAAGATCTCGTCGTGGGCCTGGGAGCCCGGCACGGCCGCGAGGTCGAAGCCGTCACCGATGCCGACGCCCTTGATCGCCTGGATCGAGCAGATCGCGAACGCGAGCCGGCCGTCGAGGCGCTCCTCCCACGAGACGTGCGAGCCGAGCCCGGGCACGAGCCCGAAGGCGACGACCTCGAAGGTCCCGCCGAGCGACTCGTTGGCCTTGCGCAGGGTGTTGATCTCCTGCACCATCGCGCGGCTCGCCTCGGCGTCGAGGCAGCGCACAGGCGAGGCGTCGACGTCGTCGAAGTCGGCCAGCGCGAGCCGCGCGCGCGGCGGCGCGACGACGCTCGTGATGCGCGTGACGTGCGAGCGCACCTCGACCCCCAGGGCGCGCAGAAACGCCTTGCAGACGGCGCCGCCGGCCACGCGCGCGGCCGTCTCGCGTGCGCTCGCACGCTCGAGGATGTCGCGCACGTCCTCCAGCCCGTACTTCCAGGTGCCGACGAGGTCGGCGTGCCCGGGCCGCGGCAGGTGCACCGAGGCGACCTCCGCCTCGACCGGCCACGGGTTCATCCGCTCCTCCCAGTTCGCGTAGTCGCGATTGGGGATCGACAGCGCGATCGGGCCGCCGAGCGTGCGGCCGTGACGCACGCCGGAGGTGACGTCGGCGCGGTCGGTCTCGATCTTCATGCGCCCGCCGCGGCCGTGGCCGAGCTGGCGGCGCGCCATGTCGGCGTTGAGCGCGTCCTGCTCGAGCGCCAGCCCGGCGGGCAGGCCCTCGACGATGCACGTGAGGCCGGGGCCGTGCGACTCGCCGGCCGTGATGAGACGAAGCGCCATGGCCCTAGAGACTACGGGCCGCGGGGCGGAGACGGCGTCGCGCTACGGCGCGGCGACGGCGTGCACCGCCGTCGTGGCGCCGGCGGCGTGCGGCCGCCCGCCGACGCGGCGCGAGAGGAACGGCGCGATGTGCAGGACCCCGCGCGCAGGCGCGTAGCGGTACGGGATCCGCACGCGGCGGCCGTTCGCGTCGGCCGAGGCCTGCCCACGATGCGCGAACAGCCGCGCACCGGCCCGCGAGACGCGCGCATAGGCGGCGTCGGCGTCGGACTTCGAGCTCGTCTGCGTGACGTGGATCGCCGTCAGGTCGAGCTCGTACTGCGTGACGCGGCCGTCGGAGCCGGTCACGTCGAAGAAGGCGGTGTCGCCTTCCTGCAGCTCGACCGTCGTGCACTCCTTGCGCGAGGGCGTGCAGGTGCCGTCGCCGCTGGCGTGGACGTCGGAGGACAGCAGGAAGACGGCCGACTTGAGGTCCTTGCGCATGCCGAGGAAGATCACCAACGGGTGCGCCGCGTTGGGCAGCGGCGAGAGCCGCGGCAGGTCGCGGTGGCGGTCCAGCGGGCCGACGGCCTTGCCGAAGCGCAGGTCGACGCTCGCCAGCTGATACGTCGGCGCGCTGTCGGGCTTGCGCGCCACGGGCGTGCCGGCGCCGGGCGCGACGCCCGCGCCCGTGTCGCCGCTGGCCGGGCTGGCGGCGCCAGCACTCGCGCCGGCATCGGTCGAGCTGGCATCCTTGCGCTGCTGGACGAAGGGGTTCTTGGCGCGGCCCCGTGGCGCGACGCTGATGCGCCGATCGGCGTCGAGCGTCACGACCGGCTGGTCGGCGCTCGCCGGCGCGGCCGCGTTGGCAGCCGCGAGTGCGGCGGCGGTCGCCTGGGGGTCCGCGGCGGCGTGCGGGGCCGGCTTGGCCAGCAGCACGGGCACCGCGACGAGCGCGAGCGCGAGCAGCGCCGCGACCGGCCACAGGCGCCGCTCGACGAGCTCGGACATGACGTCGCGGACGTGCCTCATGGCGTGATCGGGGTAGCGGTGGCGGTGGGGAGCGAGCTGGCGGACGCGGCGCCGCTGCTGGCCGTCTGTCCGACGGCTGCGTCGGAGCTCGCGGCCGTCGCCGGGCCGCTCGCCGAGGCGCCGTCGGTGACGCCCTGCGTCGGCGGCACCAGGTAGGTGGTCGCGGCGATCGAGGCCTTGATGCGCGGGAAGCCGTGCTGAGACGCCGTCAGCGCGATGCCGTCGAGCGTCATGAAGCGTCCGCTCACGGCGAGCGAGCGGTTGCGCACGACGAGGAAGCGCTCGAGCCGGCCGACGAAGTCCGAGAGGTGGAAGAAGTTTCCTGTGAAGGTGAAGGTGAACGGCAGCGTCGGGAAGCCAGCCGCGCCGACGATCGCGCCAGGCGGAAGCGTCGCCGTCGTCGCCTGCGTCGGGTCGGCCGGGGTCGGCGGCGCCTGTGCCCCCGCGCCGGAGCTCGAACCGATCTTGAGCGTGCGGAAGTCGATCTGCGTCGCATGCGCGGCCTGCTGCAGCTGCACCAGCAGCGAGGCGACGCCGTCGTCCTCGGGGATCGCGGTGCCCAGGCGCGCGACCGTCGTATACGTGCGCGGGTATGCCTGCTTGGCGGCCAGCCCCTCCCGCAGCTGCTGGAGCGCGGTGTCGCGCTCGGCGCGCTGCGCCACGACCTGGCCGGCGAGCGAGGAGGCCTGCTCGCGCTGCGGCGAGAGCACGAGGAACCAGCTGCCTCCGAGCAGCACGAGGGCCACCGCGACGGCGGCCACGATGCGGTCGCGCGCGCTCATCGCACGCTGCTCCCCGTCGAGGCGTCGCCGCTGGCAGGCGGCGTCGAGCTGTCGCTCGTGGTGACGGCCACAGCGGTGGTCGCGCTCGTCGCCAGGCCGGCGATCGGGTCGAAGAAGATCACGAGGTCGAACTGCGGGATGTGGATGTCGCCGTGCTGGCAGCCGCTGCCGCCGCCTCCGCCGTTGCTGGCGCCGTCCTTGCTGGAGTCGGCCAGCGCGACGCGCTGGACGCCGCGCATCAGCCGCAGGCGCGAGATCATCCGCGCGACGCTCTGCTGGCTGGTGGTGCAGCCGGTCAGCTCGATCGCGGGGTTCGGCAGCGCGGTGCGAATCGTCCCGGTCGTGCCGGAGCCGGCGCCTTCGACGGTCACGCCGTTGGCGACCGTCCCGAGCATCGAGGTCACCCAGACGTTGCTCGGCACGACCTTCGCGAAGTCCGCGAGCGAGCGCTGCCACGCGAAGCGCGACTTGCCGAGCTGGCGCACGGTCTGGATGCGCGTCTGCGCGAGCGCGGCGAACTCACGGTAGGGCCGCGTCGTAGCGACCTGCTCCTGGACCGCCTGCGCCTGCGTCGTCAGCGCCGCGAGCTCGGCGCGATGCTCGACGACCGCGTTGTGCGTGAGCACGTAGGAGGTCGTGCCGGCGACGAGCAGGGCGAGCACCCCGAGCAACGCGAAGGCGCCCGTGCCCGAACGTCCGCCGGCGCCGTGGCCGGAGTTGGTCGGGATCAGGTTGACGGCCCTCATGCCGCGACCTGCTCCGGCGCCTCGGCGACCGCGAGTCCCGCGGCCACGCTCAGGCGGCTGGCGTCGATGTTGGCGTAGGAGCCGGTGTCGTGGCCACGCACGGCGCCGGCCTCGAGCGGAAGTCCGATCGCCACGCCGAGCGCTTCGACGAAGCCGGGGACAGCGACGGCCGGACCGGTCAGCACGGCGCGCGCGGCCGCGAGCGCGCCCACCTGGGCGCGGTAGTAGTCCAGCGAGTTGCGGACCTCGTCGGCGATGCGCTGCACGCCCTCCAGCAGGATCGCGCGAGCTGCGGAGACGATCTCCGGGTCGCCGCTGAGCTCCTCCGGCGCAGCCACGAGACCGACGTGCGTGAGCCATTGGCGCGCGTGCTCGAGCGTGAGCTCGCGCCGCTCCGCCAGGGTCGCGGCGAGCGTCTCGACGCCTCCGGGCACGACGCGGGTGAAGACGCAGGTGGTGCCCTCGGCGAGCGCCAGGTTCGTCATCCCGCCGATGCTCAGGTACAGCGTGGCGCCCTCGCCCTCCCGATGCAGCGCGCGGATCATCGCGAAGGCGGCAAGGTCGATGCCCTCCGGGCGCAGGCCGGCCTGGCGGGCGGCGGCGAGCACGTGCTCGATCATGTCGCGGCGGGCGGCCACGAGCACGACGCGTGTGCGCTGGCCCTCGACCGTCTCGACGAGCCCGAGCGTCTGGTGCTCGAGGACCGCCTGGTCGAGCGACATCGGAATGTGGTCCTGGGCGTGGAACCGCACGGCCGCCGCGATCTCCTTCGCGTTGGTCATCGGCGGCAGGTCGAGCGTGCGCACGACGATGCGCTGATTGGCGATGCCGATGCGCACGCGCCGCCCGAGCTTGCTCGTGTGGAACAGCTCGCGCAGCGCATCCGCGAGCGCGTCCACGTCGACGACCTCGCCGTCGCGCACGATGCCCGGCGCGAGCGGGATGCAGGCGGCGCGCTCGATCCCGATGCCGTTGCCGTCGACGCGCACCTGCGCAGCGGCGACGTGGCCCGGCTCGATGTCGAGCCCGACGTAGGTGCGGCCGGATGTGCGTGTCGCTGCGCGCATGATCAGGTGAGACGAGCCGAACCGTGCTGGTGGGGCCCGCGTTCTCCCCCTACATCGGCGGGTGGGGGCGGCAGGTTGAGCGGCGCCGGCATGAACGGTCCGGCGAGCGCGCGCGAAACGTCGCGCGCGCACGGCCGCGCGACGCGTCGCAGCGAGCGCCCGAAGCCCCGAAATCCCCTTGTTCACGGGCGATTCGCGTCATCCGGACGGAGCCGTCACGAGCCTCCGCGCGGCATGCAGCTGGCGCGTGAACGCCCGTCTGCACGAGCGGTTGCAGCGGCGAATCGCTAGAAGGCGCTCAGGTACGAGTCGATCAGCGCCGGGCCGGCGAGCAGCGCGACGACGCCGCCAAGCGCGAGGAAGGGCCCGAACGGAATCGCCGTCTTGCGCCCTTCCTGCACCCCGCGCCGGACGATCACGACGATGCCGACGAGGGTGCCGGCGAGGAACGCGGCCAGCAGTGCCACCGTCACCTCGCGGCCGAGCAGAAGGCCGAGCATGGCGGCGAGCTTCACGTCCCCCATCCCCATCCCGCCGGGACGCGCGAGCGCGGCTGCGAGCAGGAAGCCGCCCGCTGCGGCGCCGGCGATCAGCTGCTCGGGCACGCCGCCCGGGTCGCTCGCGAGCCCGATCGCGAGCGCCGCAACGGCGCCCGTCGCGGTCAGCGCGTTGGGGATCAGGCGATGGTCGAGGTCGATCAGCGCGATCGGCACCAGCAGCGCCACGAGCACGAGCCCGAGCAGCACGTCGTGCGCGCCCGAGCGCGCCAGCACGACGCCGAGCGCGAGCGCCGCGCTGCACGCCTCCACGAGCGGGTAGCGCGCCGAGATCGGCACGGCGCAGTCGCGGCAACGCCCGCGCAGCGCCAGCCACGAGAGGAGCGGCACGTTGTCGTACGGGCGCAGCGGGTGCTGGCAGGCGGGGCACCGCGAGCCCGGCGTCGCGAGCGACTCGCCGCGCGGCAGGCGCCACGCGACGACGTTCAGGAAGGAGCCGACGAGCAGGCCGCCGACAGCCGCGGAGACGGCGAGCGCGAGCATCACCGGCTGAGTTCGACCTGCGGCTCAGCCGACCTGCTCGGCGTAGCGCTGGATCCGCCACGCCGCCTGCACCGGGTCGATGAAATGCGGGGGCTCGCGCAGCCGCAGACGATCGTCGTACTGGTAGTTCTTGTAGTAGCCGTTCGCGATCGACGTGCCGCTGCCGCGCCCGACCGGCCCGCGGAACTTCTGCGCGATCGTGCCGTTGATCGTCAGCGTGCCCAGCGGGGCGCCGCAGAAGTAGCTGTCGACGGTGAAGGAGTGGTTGAGCGCGAGGATCGCAGCGTCGATCGAGACATCGGTCGGCGTCGTCGGGTCGTTGACGCAGCTGCTGTGGTCGGTCGGATCGCTCGGATCCGGCAGGACCGGGTGGTAGACGCGCACGAAGTTGTTGGCGATCAGGCCGAGCATGCGGTCGCCGCTGCGCGCGATGTTGCCGTTGACGACGATGTCCTTCGCGCTGGCGATCGTGAGGTCGGCGCCGTACGTTCCCTTCACGTACGCGTCCGCGCAGCCGACGTCGTCGGCGTACGGCCGCAGCGGGGCGTACGCCGTCTGCGAGCAGCCGGCCACGGGGTCGTAGTCGACGTAGACGAGGCCGTTGGGCGGCGTCGGCAACGTCTTCGTCGGGGGGCTCAGGTTGGCGTTGGAGACGGTCATCGTGCTGCCGTTCAGGACGATCCGCGTCGTGCCCTTGAACAGGTAGGCGGGAGCGACGACCTGCTTGAGCGCGTTGTCGGAGGGCGGCGGCGTGAGCACCGGAGCGTTCGGGTTCCAGGTGCCCTGGACGTTGGGTCCACCGCCACCGCAGCCCTGACGCCAGCCGCTGCCGGAGACCTCGATGCTGTCCTGCGCGTTGCGGCCGAACGTCGGAGCGCCGCAGATCAGGATGTCGTCGTTGGTGTGCAGCGGGCCCCTGATCGTGTCGCCGCTGACGAACTGGATCTCCGTGCAGCCGACGCTCCCGTGGCTCGTGCTGCCCCACGAGCCGTCCGCGTTCTGGCGCTGCCACGCGTCGTCGGGCGAGACCGGATAGGACTGGCTGCCGCGACCGTTGCGCCAGTAGCGCGTGCAGTTGGTGCTCGCCCACGACAGCAGGTCGGGCGCGGCGGAGGGGACGAACGGCCCGCCGCCGTCGGTGCCGCTGCGCGTCGCCTGGCCGTTCGTGCTGATCGCGTACCAGGCGGGGTCGGTCGTCTCCATGTCGGTGAAATACAGGTAGTCGAGGAAGCTGCGTCGGCGGAAGCTCGCCACGATCTTGCGGCGCACGCCGTTGGCCCAGCCCGTCGAGCGGATGCTGAAGGTCCCGGCCTGCTGACCGCTGGCGACGATCATCGAGGCCTCGGCGTTGTTCGGATCGCAGGCCGCGTAGCCGTTGGCGGGCAGCAGCTCGATCGCGTAGGTCGTGTTCGAGCCGGGGACGGTGCGCGTCTTCAGCGGCGAGGCGCCCTGCTGGTTGAGGGCCGGGTGCGCGGGCGACTGGGTCGTGCACTTGGCCCAGTACGCGTTGTCCTGCGTGAGATGGAAGAAGTAGTCCTGCACGCCCGCCTCGGCAGCGGCGTACGCGCGCTTCTGGTCCTGGTCGTTGCGTGCGATGTGCACGTCGCCGGCGACGGCCGTGTAGGCGGCGACGCTCATCGCCATCACCGCAAGCGAGACGCCAACCACGGCGATCATCGTGAAGCCGTCCTCGCGCGCCAGGCGCCGCAG
Organism: uncultured Actinomycetes bacterium; assembly: GCA_963746145.1. GTDB lineage: Bacteria > Actinomycetota > Thermoleophilia > Solirubrobacterales > Solirubrobacteraceae > Conexibacter. The sequence goes on along the minus strand of CAVVAC010000003.1, from coordinate 1,623,834 downwards.
CTGTCGGACGATCAGATGCACAGCGGGCTGTGGTCGGGGTCGGAGGGATCGGCGGTGCGGACGAAGACGTCGGCCGTGAACGGCTCGGCGCTCGATGCGATCGTGGCGCCGTTGTGCGCGGTGTGGGCGTCGAAGCTGACGCCGATGCGCACGACGCGCGCGGCGTCGCTCGCACTCAGAGGGGTCGCGAGCAGGCGCGAGGGGCGCACCGGCGTCGCGTTGTCGAACGCGTAGTAGCTGAAGAACGGCACGTTGACGCCGCCCACGTTCTGCAGCCCGAGGTCCTCGCCGAGCACGCGCGTGCGCGACGGGCTCGCGCTGAAGGTGTACGGGACCGTCCCGGAGCTGGCGAGCGCGCCGTCGTAGTCCTGCTCGGTGAGCGTGCTGCCCGCGAGCGTGAGGTCGCGCCGCTGCGGCACGAAGGTCGTGTTCGCGAGATCCGCGTAGAAGGTGACCTCGGAGTCGTCCCCGTAGCTGATCGCGGGCTGGCCGGGCGCGAGGCAGACCTGCGAGCGCAGCTGCTGGACGACCTGCTCCATCGTCGTGCGTCCGCCGGCGATCGCCTCGGTGCGGTCGGTGATGCGCACCTGCGCGTGCAGCACGCTGTCCGAGAGCGCGAACGCGACGAGCAGCACGCCGACGCCGATCAGCGTCGACATCAGCAGCTCGACGAGCGTGAAGCCGCTCTCCTCTGAGCGCAGGCGCCTCATGGACAGGCTCCGGAGACGCCGCCGGCGAGGTCGACGTCGGTCGGCAGCGCCGAGCCGGCCGCGAGGTTGTTGGTGATCGTCCCGACCCGCCGCAGCGTGCTCGCGCCGACCGCGCCCGAGACGCAGTAGCTGTAGGAGCCGTACGGCATCGAGCGATCCGTCATGAAGCCGTCGGCGGCGGTCGTGCGCGTCGTCACCGCGCTGCACCCGGTGCCGGTCGCGGTCAGCTTGACGGTCGCGTTGCCGACGGGCGTGAGGCCGTTCATGGCGCGCAGGTTCACCGGCGGCTGGCGCAGGTTCACGGTGAGCGTCGCGCCGGGCGTCACGATCGCCTTCTGCGCGGGCTGTCCGGTCGGCACCGCGGCGCCGGCGCAGTCGCCGGCGTAGAGCGCGTAGCCGACCGTGAACGGGTAGACGAGGCCGGTCGTGAAGGAGGTGTGCGCCGCGCCGTCGCCGAACGGCGCCAGCGGAACGGTCAGGTTGGCGTTGGTGGCGGTGAACGAGAGCCCGTTCGCGGGCACGACGCTCGTCCCGTTCCACGTCTGGTACTGCCCGGTGATGCGGCCGCCGAGGTCGTAGTCGAAGGCGACGGTGTTGGTCGCGGCGCCGACGACGCCGACCGCCTTGACCGGGTTCGTGACGCCGTTGGGATCGACGTAGCCCGTCTTCGCGACCGCGACGTTGTAGTTGCCGACCGGCAGGTAGCCCCACAGCACGCAGCCGGCCGCGTTCGTGAGGTCGGCGTAGCTGGCCGCCCCGGAGAGCGAGACGCTCACGCCGGCCACGCCGACGCCGTTGCGATCGCGCACCTGCACCGCGAGCGACCCCTGGGAGCTCCCGAACGACCCGCTCGGCGGTGCGACGATGCTCTGGATGACGATCGGGTCGATCGGCATGTTGGCCCACGTCACCGTCGAGGAGATGCTCAGGTAGTTGGCCTGCGCGCTGCCGGCCGAGCAGCTGGCGCTGCCGGTCGAGTCGGTGACCCAGCTCGCGACGGACGTCGTCGTGTAATCGACCCCTGCGACCGTCTGCGTCGTGACGTCGCGGTAGTTCGACAGCTCGCCGACCGTCATCGCGCGCATGCGGTCCTGGTCCTGCTGCGCGAGCCCACTGGCGAGCGAGCGGTGCTTGTTGACCCCGGAGCTCGCCGAGGCGCCGTCGAGGCCGGCGTAGACGCCGAGCGAGACGAGCACGATCACCATCGCCGAGACGATGACCTCGATCAGGCCGAAACCGCGTGCATCGGTGAGCCGCGAGAGACCGGAAGCTGGCGAGAGCGTGCTCACCCTCCCTTCATCGGCGGATCCGCGCCGCTCATTGAGCGTCCGCTGCCCACGACCGCACCGGACTGGACGTTCGGACAGGCCACGAACGCGAGCGGGGCGGGCCCGAAGGCCCGCCCCGCTCACCGCTACTGGCTTTTGGTGTGTTAGTGAGAGGAAGTCGCTACCACTTGCCGGTGCTGTTGCAGCCACCGGTGTTGATGGGGGCGCAGGTGCGCGCGATGCCCGTCGTGCTGCGCGTGATCGTGTAGGTCACGTTGGCCTTCGACTTCGCGGCCACCGCGTAGCCCGTCGCCGAGGCGCCGGTGACGGTCGGGGCCGTCGGACCCGGCAGGTCCTTCAGCGCCGGCTCGATCGTCTGCAGCGCCGCGAGGGTGGTCGCGTACGTGTTGTTGTCGGTGAAGTACGTCTCCTGCGCCGTCTCCATGTTGCGCACGAAGCTCTTGGCGCTCGCGTCCCCTGCCTTGTCCTTCTGCGAGATGAAGGAGGGGATGGCGATCGCGGCGAGGATGCCGATGATCAGGATGACGACGAGAAGCTCGATCAGGGTAAAGCCCTTCTCGTCCTTGATGCGGGTACGCATGGTCTGCAGCATGAGTTCCTCCTGGAACCGTTGGGCCGTTCGTTCTCCGCCAGATCGCTGGACGGGGGCCGCGCGGGCCTCACGGCTCTGGCATGCTTAGCTATCGGCAGGGGCGGTCGCCGGGTTGAGGGACCGCGGACGTTTGGATGAAACCTTGCAGCGCGTCTCAAGCAGCGGGCGCCGCGCGCCGCAGCGCGCCCGCCTGCGCAACGCCGCTCAGGCCTTGGCGCGCTCGGCGGCTGCGGCCGCCTGCGCGTCGCGCGCGGGATCGCGCACGCCGCTGCCGCCGCACCACGGGCACGGCTGCTGGGTCTGCTCGCCGCCGAGGCCGGAGATGACGGTGCCGGCGCCCCGGCAGGGCCGACACGTCGTCTCGTCGCGGGTCTCGTCGCGTTCAGCCATCTCGGCGCGCGAGGCTAGCGGCTCTCGCGGCGCGACGCGGCGCCGTGCGCGTTCGACCTAGGCTGCTGCGCATGCGCGAGATCCTCTCCACGCTCGGCGACGGCCTCTGGAACGCGGTGCTGATGGCGTGGGAGGTGTGGTGGGCGCTGGTGCTCGGCTTCGCGATCTCGGCGATCGTGCAGGCCTGGGTCCCGCGCGAGCGCGTGGAGCGGGCGCTCGCCGGCGACGGCCTCGCCCCCCTCGCGCGCGCGACCGGCCTCGGCGCGATCTCCTCCTCCTGCTCCTACGCGGCGATCGCGATCGCCCGCAGCCTCTTCGCCAAGGGCGCCTCGGCCGCCAGCGCGCTCGCCTTCCAGTTCGCCTCGACGAACCTCGTGTGGGAGCTGGGGCTCGTGCTGTGGGTGCTGATCGGCTGGCAGTTCACGCTCGGCGAGTACCTCGGCGGGCTGCTGATGATCGGTCTGATGTGGCTGCTGCTGCGGCTGTTCGTGAGCCGCGCGCTGGAGGCGCGCGCACGCGAGCACGCGGTCGCCGCCGAGCACGCCGGCGCCGGGCACTGCGCGCATCACGACCACGCAGCGCCCGCTCCCGCCCGACCGGGCTCGCTCGCGGGCTGGACGCAGGTCGCCCAGCGCTTCCGTGCCGACTGGCTGATGCTGTGGAAGGAGATCACGACCGGCTTCGTGCTCGCCGGCTTCGTCGCGCTGCTCGGCGACGACGTCTTCAACGGCCTCTTCCTGTCCGGCGCCCCGACCGCCGTGCAGGTCGCCTGGGCGGCGCTGATCGGCCCGCTGATCGCGGTGGCGAGCTTCGTCTGCTCGGTCGGCAACGTGCCGCTCGCGGCGGTGCTGTGGGCGGGCGGGATCCCCTTCTCCGGCGTGATGGCGTTCCTCTTCGCGGACCTGATCGTGCTGCCGATCCTCGTCGCCTACCGCAGCTTCTACGGAACCGCGTTCGCGCTGCGCATCAGCGCGCTGATGCTCGCGACGATGGTGCTGGCGGCGCTCGCGATCGATCTCCTGTTCGGCGCGCTCGGGGCGATCCCGGCGACGCGCCCGAGCGACGCCGACGTCTTCGGCGCGATCGAGCTGGACTACAAGGCGATCCTCAACGTGCTCGCCGCGCTCGCCTTCGTGGCGCTGATGGCGCTGACGCATCGCGGAGCGGGATCGCTGTCCACCTCTGCAGCACATGAATGCAGAGATGGACACTGATCTGGGAAGGATCTGCGGCGCGCGGGGTCTGAACAGGCGAACCCGATCTCTGGAGGCGCCCATGGCCCTGCTCGTTCCCTCGTTCCGCCGCTGGACCGCAACCGCGTGCGCGCTGCTGCTCGCAGCCGGCACGCTCGCCGCATGCGGCTCGTCGAGCAGCGACAACTCCTCCAGCTCCTCCAGCGCCGGCGCGAGCGGCACGCCGAGCGGCAGCGCGAGCACGTCGCTCGACGAGCAGGCCGTCGAGGGCGGCGACGAGAACCTCTCGTTCTCGAAGAAGACGCTGACCGCGAAGGCCGGCAACGTCACGATCAAGATGTCGAACCCGAGCGGGAACAGCCTCCCGCACGCGATCGAGATCGAGGGCAACGGCGTCGAGAAGGAGACCGAGGTGCTCCAGCCCGGCAGCGACGGCTCCGTCACCGCCAACCTCAAGCCGGGCAAGTACACCTTCTACTGCCCCGTGGGCGACCACCGCTCCGAGGGCATGCAGGGCACGCTTACGGTCTCGTGAGGGGGTTCTTCCGGGGGCGGCGTGCGCGTGGCGCCCGCGCCGCCTCCGGAAGACGCGCGCGCCACGCGGCCAGCGTGCGGTGCGCGCCGCTGCGATAGCAGGCGTGCTCGAGCGCGAAGGGCGTCGGCGCGCCGCTGTCGGTGATCAGGATCGCCGGCAGCCACAGCGCGCTCGGCGCGACCGGGGCACTCGGCAGCGCCCCGCCCTCGATGCGCTGCTCGATCCGCTCGCCGAACAGCGTCAGGTTGACCGCGCCGTCGAGGTCGAGCGCCGCCGAGGGCGACAGCACGCCGCGGTAGCCGGCCGCGCGCAGCTCGTCCGCGAGCGCCCGTGCGGGGCCGTGCGCGTCGACCGCCAGCGCCGGGTCGAGCCCGCAGTCGGCGTAGGCGTCGAAGCTGGAGAGGTCGGCGATGCGCTGCTCCTGCACGAGCAGCTGCCAGAGGCAGCGGTGGTCCTCCTGGCGCTCGACGTCGGTGCGGATGCCCTCGTAACGGATCCGCTCGGCCCAGGCGCCGTCGCTGGAGAGCGACAGGTACTGCGCCACGCCTTCGCCTTCACGGTGCCAGCGGCCCGACTCCTGGCGCAGCGTCGTCGCGCCGGCGCCGAACCACAGCGGCGGGATCCCGAGCGCGGTGTGGCGGTAGGCGACCCAGACGCCGGCGACGGCGGCCGGCTCAGACGTCCAGCTGGCCACGCCCGCCCCGCGCGAGCGGCAGCAGCTTGCCGGCGGCGTCCGCGACGTCGGCGTCGAGCAGCTCGCGCGGCGTCGCGCCGCCGAACTGCTCGCGCGGGCGGTCGAACCAGAAGAGGATCCCTCGCGGCGTCATCGAGTTGCGCAGCTCGTAGACGAGCTGGCCGACGAGCGTGACGCGGCCCGGGTTGCGCTTGATCTGCTCGACGCGGCCCTGGCGCCAGTTCTCCAGCGACTTGACGGTGGCGCCGAGCAGGCGCGCCACGGCCGCCGGCTCGACGGTCGCGAGCGTCTCGGCGACGAGCTTGGCGGCGACCGGCGGGCTGTCGATCGCCTCGTGGTCGAGCTGGCGCACCATCGCCTGCACGACGACGCGCATGCGCATCAGCGCCTCGCGCTCGCGCCACTCGGGATCCTCGCCGTCGGGATCGGACTCGATCGCGGCGCGCAGGTCCTCAAGCGTCAGCAGCAGCTCGCGGGCGAGGTCGTGGGCGCGCCATACGGGGCTCTTCGCCAACCGCAGGATCTCGTCGCGCAGCTCGGCGAACTGGCGCTGGCGATGGGCGATCCGCTGGCGACGTGCGGCCGCGAGCGCCAGCTCCGGGCGCTCCAGCGCGAGCGCCCCGTCCAGCTCGCGCTCCAGCGCGTGGGCGCGCTCCAGCAGCGCTGCGTCGGTCGTCGGGGGCTCCAGCAGGGCGGACATCGCGGACTCCTTGTCGGCAATCTTTCCCAAAGCTGGAAAGATCTGCGACTTAGTCTAGCAACGCCCCGACGGCAGTCGCGTCAGGCGTCCAGCTCGACGCGCATCGCCGCCGCGAGCGCGCCCCCCAGCACCTGCTCGCGCTCGCCGAAGCGAACCGTCAGCGGCCCCCCGAACGGCTGGCGCTCGCAGACCTCGAAGCGGTCGCCGATGCGCACGCCGCGCTCGTCGAGGTAGCGCAGCATCGCCGGGTCGGAGTCCGAGACGCGCACGAAGCGCCCGCCGTCGCCGGGCGCCAGCTCGTCGAGCCGCAGCGTGTCGCGCTCGTCCATCACGAGGTCCGCGTCGGGGATCGGGTCGCCGTGCGGGTCGTGCGTCGGATGCCCGAGCTTCGCGGCGATGCGCGCCTCGAGGTCCTCCGAGATTACGTGCTCCAGCGCCTCCGCCTCCTCGTGCACGCGATCCCACGGCACGCCGAGGTGCTCGGCCAGGTACAGCTCCAGCAGGCGGTGGTGGCGCAGGATCTCCAGCGCGACGCGCTCGCCCTCCGGCGTCAGCTGCACGCCGCGGTAGGGCTCGTGCTCGGCCAGCCCCCGCTCCGCGAGCTTCTTGAGCATCGCCGAGACGGATGCGGGCGTGACGCCGAGCCGCTCCGCCAGGTCGTTCGTCGAGACGCCCTGCGCCCCCTCCACGCGCCGCTGCAGGGCGTAGATCGCCTTCGCGTAGTCCTCGATCGCCTCGGACGGACGCTTTGCCGGCATCGCAGCCACAGACGGAATTGTGGCATGTCTCAACCTGCGCGCCGCCGCGCAGCGCTCAGCGCCCTACTTGATCTGGTCGTAGATCTTGAACAGCGGCATGTACATCGAGACGACGATGAAGCCGACGATCGCGCCGACGACGATGATCATGATCGGCTCCAGCAGCGAGGTCAGGCCCTTGACCGCGGTCGCGACCTCGTCCTCGTAGAACTCGGCGACTTTCGCGAGCATCGTCTCCAGGGCGCCGGTCTCCTCGCCCACGCCCACCATCTGCGAGACCATCATCGGGAAGACGGCCGACTCGCGCAGCGGCGCGGCGATCGTCCCGCCCGACTTGACCGAGGCCATCACCTCCTCCATCGCGCGCTCGACGACCGCGTTGCCGGCCGTGCGGCTGGTGATGTCGATCGCCTGCAGGATCGGCACGCCCGCCGCGATCAGCGAGGAGAGCGTGCGCGACCAGCGCGCGAGGGCGATCTTCTGCACGACCGGGCCGATCTTGAAGGGGATCTTCAGCCGCATCGCGTCCCACTGCGGGCGTCCCCACGAGGACTTCTTCCAGCGGCGGAAACCGACCACGATCCCGGTCACGCCGCCGATCAGCAGGTACCACTGGTGCGTGAAGAAGTTCGAGAGTCCGACCGTGAAGCGCGTGATCGCCGGCAGCTGGCCGCCGAACTCCTTGAAGACGTTGGCGAACACCGGCACCAGGAAGACCACGAGCGCGACCAGCACGATCGCGGCGAAGCTGAAGATCACCGTCGGGTAGACCATCGCGGCCTTCACCTGACGGCGCAGCGCCTCGTCCTTCTCGAGCTGGTCGGCGACGCGCAGCAGCGCCTCGTCGAGGCGCCCGCCGGTCTCGCCGGACTCCACCATCGCGACGTACAGCGGCCCGAAGATCTTCGGATGGCGCGCGAGCGCGGCCGAGAACAGCAGGCCCGCCTCGACGTCCTTGCGGACCGTGATGATGGCCTCGCGCAGCGGGTTGCACTCGGTCTGCTCCTCGAGCACGTAGAGCGCCCGCAGCAGCGTCATGCCGGATGCGACCATCGTCGCGAGCTGGCGCGAGGCGATCGTGAGGTCCGTGGCGCGCACGCGCTCGAACAGCGCGACGTTGAACTCCTTCGCGCCGCGCTTGTCGGCGATGTCGACGATCACGAGGCCGCGCGACTTGAGCTGGTCGGCGACCGCCTGCTTCGAGGATGCCTCGACCTCCCCCTGGGCGCTGACGCCGGCGAAGTCCATCGCCTTGAAGACGTACGTGCTCATCGTGCTGCGCTAGGCCGTCGTGAGCATCGAGTCGAGCGAGACGCCGCCTGCGCCGCCCAGCAGCCGCCGCAGCTCGTCCGGCGTCGTCGAGCGCGACTCGGCGAGCTGGCGCGTGATCTTGCCGGACCGCACGAGCCCTGCCAGCGCGGCGTCCATCGTCTGCATGCCCTGCGCGCCGCCGGTCTGGAGAACCGAGTAGATCTGGTGCGTCTTGCCCTCGCGGATCAGGTTGCGCACGGCCGGGGTCGGGACGAGCACCTCGGCGGCGACGCAGCGACCGGAGCCGTCGGCGGTCCGCAGCAGCTGCTGGGTCACGATCCCCTGGAGGCTGACCGCGAGCTGCACGCGCACCTGGCTCTGCTGGCCGGCGGGGAAGACGTCGATGATGCGGTCGACCGTCTGCGGCGTGTCCTGCGTGTGCAGCGTGGCGAACACGAGGTGGCCGGTCTCCGCCGCGGTGATCGCGGTCGAGATCGTCTCCATGTCGCGCATCTCGCCGACGAGGATCACGTCCGGGTCCTGGCGCAGCGCGGCCTTCAGGGCCTCGGCGAAGCTCGACGCGTCGGTGCCCAGCTCGCGCTGGTTGACGATGCACTTCTTGTGCCGGTGCAGGAACTCGATCGGATCCTCGATCGTCATGATGTGCTCGTCGCGCGTCTCGTTGATGAGGTCGATCAGCGAGGCGAGCGTCGTCGACTTGCCCGAGCCGGTCGGTCCGGTGACGAGCACGAGACCGCGCGGACGGTTGGCCATCTCGCCGACCGCGGGCGGCAGCGCCAGCGTCTCGAACGGCGCGATGTCGAAGGGGATCAGGCGGAACGCGGCCCCGAGCGCCGAGCGCTGGAAGTAGGCGTTGACGCGGAAGCGGGCGCAGCTCGGCACCTGGTAGGCGAAGTCGAGCTGCCAGTTCGTCTCCAACCGCTGGCGCTGGTCGTTGGAGAGGATCGAGTAGACGATCTCGCGCGTGTCGGCCGGCGTGAGCGTCGGGTAGCCCTCGACCGCCTGCAGGCGCCCGCGCACGCGCACGGTCGGAGGCGCGCCGGCGGTCAGGTGCAGATCGGACGCGCGCCGATCGATCACCTCGAGCAGCAGTTCTGAGAAGTCGATGTTCATCTCGCCTGATATCGGCAGGCGAGGGGCGAACCCTGAGCGCTGGACGCCGGCCTACGCCTCGACCGGCACCGGCAGCTCCGTCACGGCCGCCACGGGCGGCTCGGCGGGCGGGGTGGGTGGAGCGGGTTTGCGACGCGGCAGGAACAGCGCCGGCAGGATCGCGAGCGCGATCAGCCCGAACGCCCAGATGTAGGCGTGGGCGAAGGAATCGGCGATCAGCGGGGCGATCTGGGCGCGCGCCCGCGGCGTCACGTGCTGGGCCGCCGCGAGCCCCTGGCTCGCGTTGGAGACGCCCGGCAGGCGGCTGGCGAGCTGCGTCGCGAGCACGACCGAGATGACCGCCGTGCCGAGCGCGCCGCTGCCGCGCTGGATGATGTTGAACGCGGTCGTCGCGCGCGCGACCTGCGCGCGCTGCAGCGTCTGGTAGGCGGCCGACATCGTCGGCATCATCGTCGCACCCGCTCCGAGCCCGATCAGGAACGAGGCGGCGCCGAGCAGCACGTAGGAGGTGTTCGCGCCGAGCTGCGTGAAGACGAGCGTCCCGGCGAGCACCAGCCCGATCCCCGGCAGCACGATCCGCTTCGCACCGGTGCGGTCCACGATCCGCCCCGCGATCGGCATCATCAGCGCCGCGCCGATCCCCTGCGGGATCAGCAGCAGGCCGGCGTGCAGCGCCGACTGCCCGCGCGCCACCTGGTAGTAGAGCGGCAGCAGCAGCATCGAGCCGAAGAACATCCCGGCGATCATCATCATCGTCAGCCCGGCCGCGGCGACGGTGCGCCCGCCGAACAGGCGCAGGTCGATCAGCGGGGCCTCGGCGCGCAGCGCGTGGCGCACGAACAGTGCGATCAGCACGATCCCGGCGAGCGCGGGCGCGAACGCCTGCGGGGCGCCGATGCCGCCGTGCGAGGCGACCTCGGAGAAGCCGTAGACGAGCCCCGCCAGGCCCGGCGAGAGCAGCGCCAGGCCGACCGCGTCGAGGCGGTGGCGCGGCTGCGGGTCGTCGCGCGGCAGCACGCGCCAGGCCAGCGGCAGCACGATCGCGCCGAGCGGCAGGTTGACGTAGAAGATCCAGCGCCAGGAGACGTCGTCGACGAGCCAGCCGCCGAGCACCGGGCCGATGATCGGGCCCAGCAGCATCGGCACGCCGACGATGCTCATCACGCGCCCGACGCGCTGCGGGCCGGCGGCGTGCGTGAGGATCGTCATGCCGGCCGGCATGATCATGCCGCCGCCGAGGCCCTGGAGGACGCGGAACGCGATCAGCGAGTGCGCCGACCAGGCCGCGCCCGACAGCGCCGAGCCGGCCAGGAACAGCACGAGCGAGGTCATGTAGAGGCGCTTGGTGCCGAAGCGGTCGGCCGCCCAGCCGGTCAGCGGGATGACGGTCGCGAGCGCGAGCAGGTAGCCGGTCGCGACCCACTGGATCGTCGCCAGCGGAGCGTGGAAGTCCTCCGCGAGGTGGTTGATCGCGACGTTGACGATCGTCGTGTCGAGGATCGACATGATCGCCCCGAGCACGACGACGGAGGCGATCGTCAGCGTGGCGCGGTCGAAGCCGCCGTTGCGCTCGCTCATGCTCCGCAGTCCTCTCCAAGCAGCGCGAGCACGGGCGCAAGCGCGCCCGAGAGCTGCGCGCGGCCGTCCTCGCCGAGCGTCTCGGCGAACTGGCGCAGCCCCTCCATGCGCGCGCCGGCGACGCGTGCGGTCGCGGCGCGGCCGTCGTCAGTCAGGGCGAGGCGCTTGACGCGGCGGTCCGCGGCGTCCTCCGCGCGCGAGACCAGCCCGCCGCGCACGAGCCCGTCGACGGCGCGCCCGGCGGCGGCGACGGAGAGCCCCATGCGGGGCGCCAGCTCGGTCAGCGCGAGCGCGTGGTCGGAGGCCTCCCCGAGCACGAACAGCGCGCGCATCTGGGCGATCGTCAGGTCCAGCTCGGCGATCACGCTGAAGAACTCGTCCTGCTTGCTCTTCATCACGTGCTGGACGAACTGCATCAGCTCGCCGGCGAGCTGCGCGGGGCTGGTGGCGGAAGCTTGCATGAGTGCGATGGTAGCACTCAGTGCGAAGTTCGCAAGCTTGCGAACTTCTTGTCGCTACGAGGTTCCCGTGACGCGCGCGACCTCGGCGAGCGAGGTCAACCCCGCCTGCACCTTCGCGAGGCCGTCCTCGCGCAGCCGTCGCATCCCCTCGCCGACCGCGACCGCGCCGATCTCGTCGGCCGGCGCACGCGCGAGCACGAGCCGGCGGATCTCCTCGCTCACGCTCATCACCTCGTAGAGCCCGAGGCGGCCCTTGTAGCCCATCCCCGCGCAGCGCCCGCAGCCGACCGGCTCGTAGACCTCGAGGTCGAGCTGCACGTGGAAGCCGCTCTCGCGCAGCACGTCGGCCGGGACGATCGTGCGCTTCTTGCACGTCGGACAGAGCGTGCGCGCGAGCCGCTGCGCGACCACGCAGTCGATCGCGCTGGCCACCAGGAACGGTTCGATCCCCATCTCGATTAGGCGCGTCATCGCCGTCGGGGCGTCGTTCGTGTGCAGCGTCGAGAGCACGAGATGGCCCGTCAGGGCGGCCTCGACGGCGATCTGCGCGGTGTCGCGGTCGCGAATCTCGCCGACCATGATCACGTCGGGGTCGGCGCGCATCATCGAGCGCAGGCCGGTCGAGAACGTCAGCCCCGCGCGCGGGTTGACCTGCACCTGCGTGATGCCCTCCAGCTGGTACTCGACCGGGTCCTCGATCGTGATGATGTTCTTCTCCGGCGTGTTGAGCGCCGACAGCGCGGCGTACAGCGTCGTCGACTTGCCCGAGCCGGTCGGGCCGGTCGTGAGGACCGCGCCGTAGGCCTGCGAGAAGGCCTTCTCGAAGCGCAGGCGCGCGTCCTCGGGGAAGCCGAGCCGCTCCAGCTTCAACTTCACGTGCGCCTTGTCGAGCAGGCGCATCACGAGCGACTCGCCGTGCACGCTCGGCAGCGTCACGACGCGGATGTCGACGTGGCGCCCGTCGAGCGTGAGGCTCACGCGGCCGTCCTGCGGCAGGCGCTTCTCGGCGATGTCGAGCTCGGCCATGATCTTCGCGCGCGAGATCACACCCGCGACCATCCGCTGCGGGATCGTCGTCGCCAGCGCCAGCACGCCGTCGATGCGGAAGCGCACGCGCAGCTCGCGGCCGTCGGGCTCGAAGTGGATGTCGGAGGCGCCGCGCTCGGCCGCCTGGGCGATGATCGAGTTGACGAGCTTGACGACGGGCGCGTCGTCGGCCGTGTCGTGCAGCTCGACGACCTCGCCGTCCTCGTCGGACTGCGCGAAGTCCTCGCCGACCGCCTCGCGGACCGAGTCGCCGAAGCGGTCCAGCCGCGAGATCAGCGCCGCGACGTCCTCGCGCGAGGCGACCGCGGGACGCACGTCGAGGTGCGTCAGCATCGCGATGTCGTCGACCGCCAGCACGTTCGCCGGGTCCGCCATCGCGACGATCAGCGTGCGCTCGCCGGCGAACGCGACCGGCACCGCCTCGTAGCGCTTGGCCGCGCCCGACTCGATCAGGTTCGCGGCCGTCATGTCGATGTTGAACTTCGTCAGGTCGAGGTGGTCGAGCCCGTAGCGCTCGCCGATCGCGCGCGCGAGCTGGTCTTCGCCGATCACGCCCTGCTCCAGCAGCACGCGCTCGGGCGTGCGCCCGGACGAGCGCGCCGCCTCTATCGCGCCCTCCACGCGCTCGCGCTCGGCGAAGCCGAGGTCGACGAGCACGTCGGTCAGGAAGCGGCCGGAGCCGCCGCGGCGGCTCGGCGGCGTGACGCCGTTCCAGTCGTCGTGCTGCGAGGCCTTCGCGAGCGCGCCCTCGGTGCGTGGCTCCTCGGCGCCGACTGCGCGCAGGTGCTTGGCGGTTTTGACGGTCGGCGGCTTCCACGCGGCCGGCTCGCGCTCGACGACGCGCGGCTCGTCGGGCGGGGCCTCCTCGCCCGAGCGCATCGCCGACCACTCGGGCGGCGGCAGCTCGCCGTCGGGCCGACGCGTCGCGAACGGATCGAAGCCGTCAGGCCCCGACGGCGGCGCGAAGGACGTCGAGCGGAGCGGCTCGTCCGGTCCATCGCTCGAAGCTCCGGGCCCCTTGCCGAACGAGGATCTCACGGCCGTCCACCACCTCCACGCCGGCCGCGCGGGCAGCCGTCGCGAGCGCGGTTGGAGCGGCTCCGTATACGAGGTCGACGAGACATGAGCACTCGCGGATCAGATCGGCGGTCACCGGAAGGGCCTTGAACGGATCATCCGTGGGTCTCAGGCCAACGGACGTCGTATGCACGATCAGGTCAGCCGGCGTGAGCCGCTCGACCACCCGTCCACCCAGCTCGGCGCACAGCTGCTCGGCGCGCGCGCGGGTGCGGTTCCAGACCATCACGTCGGCCGCACCGGCGTCCAGAAGCGTCCAGACGACGGCGCGCGCGCTGCCGCCCGCTCCCAGCACGAGCGCGGACCGCCCGGCTGGCGAGCGCGGCAGCGCGTCGAGCAGGCCTGGAGCGTCGGTGTTGTCGGCGTGGATGCGCCCGTCCGCGAACGTGAGCGTGTTGGCGGCGCCGATCGCCCGCGCGCGCGGCGTCGCCTCGTCGGCCAGCGCAAGTGCGGCCTGCTTGTGCGGGATCGTCACGTTCGCGCCCACGAAGCCGGCGCCGGGCAGCGCGCGCACGGTCTCCTCGAACAGCTCCGGCGGCACCGGCAGCAGCTGGTAACGCCAGTCGTCGAGGCCGAGCGCGCGGTAGCCGGCCTCGTGCATCGCCGGCGAGCGGCTGTGGCCGACCGGCCAGCCGAGCACGCCGCAGACGGGCATCAGCACTTCGTGGGCGACTTGCCCCCGGCCGCGTTGCGCGCGTCGTTGTAGCGCGCGACGTCGCGCTCGAACTGCGCGTCGGTCGAGGAGAAGGCGTGCTGCCCGCACGTGCCCGGCTTGACGACGTAGTAGAGGTAGCCGACCTTCGCAGGGTGCGCCGCAGCCTTCAGCGAGGCGAGGCCGGGGCTGCCGATCGGGCCGGGCGGCAGGCCCATGTGGTTGCGCGTGTTGTAGGGGTTGTCGCTCTGCAGCTCGGAGACCTTCAGCGGGTGCGTCCAGTTGTGCAGGCCGAAGCGCAGCGTCGCGTCGATGCCGAGGAACATGCCAGCGTGCAGGCGGTTGTAGATGACCGCCGCGACGAGCGGGCGCTCCTTGGCGACCGCCACCTCGCGCTCGACCATCGAGGCGATCACGAGCACGTCGTAGGTCGTCAGGTTCTTGCGCCTGGCGTAGCGCAGGTCGATCCCCGCGAGGTTCTGCTTGAACGCGATCAGCTGCTGCGCGACCAGCTGCCTGGCGGTCGCGCCGCGCTTCAGCTCGTACGTCGCCGGGAACAGGAAACCCTCCAGCGAGGCGCCCTTCGGCGCGCCGTAGCGGTGCGGGTCGAAGCCCTTGATCGCGCGGCTGGCGCGCACGTAGTTCCCCGTGACGCCGTCCTGGCGGATCAGCGGCGCGGCCTCCGCACGCGAGCGCCCCTCTGGGATCGTGACGCGCAGCACCGGCGGCGGCGCGGGGTTCTTGGCGAGCGCGTCGAGCGCGGCCATGTAGCTCATGCCGCGCTTGAGCGTGAACGCGCCGGACTTGATGTCGTCGCCCTTGCCGGACAGCTTCGCGCGCAGGCGGAAGTAGAAGCTCGAGTCGACGACGCCCCTCTCCTCCAGCACGTCGCCGATCTCGCCGACCGTCGCCCCGTGCGCGATCTTGACCGCGACGCGGCCGCTGCCGTCGCCCGCGAACGGCTGGTAGAGCGCGTTCAGGAACCAGCCGATCGCGACGATCAGCGTGAGCAGCACGATCGCCGCGGCGCGGCGGCCGAGGCGGCGGCGCGGGCGCGGGGGCTTCATCGCCGGCGGCGCCGCGGGCCGCGGCGCGCGCACCCGCTCATGCGCCCCCACGCGCCTGGTCCCCAGCGGCACCTCGCGCTCGGTCGTCGCGACGACCGGATGCTCCTCCGTCCACTCCGCGGAGACGTCGAACTGCTGCGTCGGCTGCGGCTCGGGCGCCAGCGCGGGCTCGGGAATGGACACTTCGTCGCTCTCAGCGCGACCAGATGTCCATTCGGGGGCGGGCTCGGGCGGTGGCGGCGTGCCCTCCTTGCCGGCGCGGCGGCGCTCGCGTTCGAGGCGGTCCGCCTCGCGCTGCTCGGGCGTGCGCTCAGGCATGGCGCGCGAGCCAGCCTTCGAGCAGGACGGCGGCGGCGCGCGAGTCCTCGTCGGCGCGGCCGCCGACCGCGGCCGCGATGCGGGTCGTGAAGCGCTCGTCGTAGAGGTCGACGGGGACGCCGACGGCGTCGTGCAGGCGCGTCGCGAACGCGCGCGTCTCGCCCGTCTGCGGCGTGTCGGCGCCGGACAGCCCGAGCGGCAGGCCGACGACGACGCGCTCGACCTCGCGCTCGCGCACGAGCGCCGCCAGCCGCGCCATCCCCTTGCGCGTGCCCGGGCGCTCGACGGCGTCGAGCGGGGTCGCGAGCGTGCCGGTCGGATCACTCAGGGCGCAGCCGCAGCGGGCGCTGCCGTAGTCGAGCGCGAGCACCCGCATCAACCCGCGAGCGCCGCTTCGATCGCCGCCCGCGCGGCGGCGATCGCCTCGGGCAGCTTGTCCGGGTCGCGCCCGCCGGCGCGCGCCATCGTGTCACGCCCGCCGCCGCCGCCGCCCGCCACCTCGGCCGCGACCTTCACGATCGCGCCCGCCTTCACGCCGCGCTCCACGAGCGCCGGCGCGACCGTCGCGACGAGGTGGACCGAGCCGTCGGCAATCGTGCCGAGCACGATCGCCGCGTCGCCGAGCTTCGCTCTGAGCTTGTCGGCCAAATCTGGGAGGCCCTTCGGGTCCTCCACGCTTACAGCGGCAACGAGGACAGAGGCGCCCGCAACGTCGGAGGCGGACGCCAGCAGCGCGTCGACATCGACGCCGCCGCCCGGCCCTCCCCCCTTCCTGGCCGCCTTTTCCAGCTCGCGCACACGCGAGCGGAGATCGGAGACCGCCGCGGGCACCTGCTCCGGCGTCACGCGCAGCACAGCGGCAGCGGAGACCAGCTCCGCGTCGTGCCCCCGCACCAGCGCCACCGCCGCCGGGCCCGTCAACGCCTCGATGCGCCGCACGTTCGCGGCGCTGGAGGTCTCGGCGAGCACGCGGAAGAGGCCGATCTCAGCCGTCGAGCGCACGTGCGTGCCGCCGCACAGCTCGCGCGAGAAGGAGCCGTCGCCGACCTCGACCATTCGCACGACGTCGCCGTACTTCTCGCCGAACAGCGCCATCGCGCCGGCCGCCTTCGCGTCCGCCAGCGAGGTCTCGCGCGCGGCGACGCGGTGGTTCTCCAGGATCCAGCCGTTGACGTCGTCCTCGACCGCGCGCAACTCCTGCGGCGTGAGCGCCTGGCCGTGCGTGAAGTCGAAGCGCAGCTTGTCCGGCTGCACGGCCGAGCCGGCCTGGCGCACGTGCGTGCCGAGTCGCGCGCGCAGCGCCGCGTGCAGCAGGTGGGTCGCCGTGTGGTTGCACTGCGTCGCGTGGCGGGCGCGGCGGTCGACGACGGCGCGGACCGCCTCGCCCGGCTTCAGCTCGCCGCGCTCGGGCTCCAGCACGAGCACCTGATCGGCGCCGCCAGTCACGCGCAGCACGTCGGTCACGCGAGCGCGGCAGTCGCCGTCGGCGCACTCGACCCAGCCGCCGTCGGAGACCTGGCCGCCGCCGGCCGCGTAGAAGGGCGACTCGACCAGCTTCACGAGCACGTGCCCGTTCTCCTGGTCCAGCGCCGCGACCTGCGTCGCCTGCTCGGTCGTCTCGTAGCCGGTGAAGGCGGTCGCGCCGGCCGAGCCCGCGAGCTCCTGCGCGCGCGTGCGCAGCTCGTCGGCCCCGCCTCCACGCGTGCCGCCCTCGCGCGCGCGGGTGCGCTGCGCCTCCATCAGCGCCTCGAAGCCGGGCTCGTCGACGCCCAGCTCGTGCTCGGCGGCGATCTCGCGGGTCAAATCGATCGGGAAGCCGAACGTGTCGTGCAGCTGGAAGACGTCCTGCGCCCCGAGGCCCTCCTCGCCGTCCTCGCGAGCGCGGGCGATCAGGTCGTCGAGCAGGCGCGTGCCCTGCTCCAGCGTGCGGCCGAAGCCCTCCTCCTCGCTCGCGAGCCACTTGTGGATCGCGTCGCGCTGCTCGCCCAGCTCGGCGTAGGCGCCGCCCATCGTCTCCTCCACGACCGCGGCGAAGCGCGGCAGGAAGCCGGGCGCGATCCCGAGCGAGCGGCCGTGCTGGATCGCGCGGCGCATCACGCGGCGCAGGATGTAGCCGCGCTCCTCGTTGGAGGGCACGACGCCGTCGGCGACCAGGAACGTCATCGCGCGCGTGTGGTCGGCGAGGATCCGCAGCGAGCGCGTGCTCGACTCGTGCTGGCCGTAGCG
Source organism: uncultured Actinomycetes bacterium (assembly GCA_963746145.1). Classification (GTDB taxonomy): domain Bacteria; phylum Actinomycetota; class Thermoleophilia; order Solirubrobacterales; family Solirubrobacteraceae; genus Conexibacter. The sequence goes on along the minus strand of CAVVAC010000003.1, from coordinate 1,606,162 downwards.
CGCGCCCGAGAGCTCCTCGCCGAGCGCGATCAGCGGCGCGAACTGGTCCGTCTCGAAGACCGACTCCTTGCCTTGCAGGATCGCCGCGAGGCGGTTGAGCCCGAGGCCCGTATCGATGTTGCGCGCGGGCAGCGGCGTGAGCACGTTCGGCAGGTTCTGGTCGAACGTCATGAAGACGAGGTTCCAGAACTCGAGGAAGCGCTCGTTCTCGCCGCCGGGCAGGTCGTCGGGCGCGCCGAAGTCGAGCCCGCGGTCCAGGTACAGCTCGCTGCACGGGCCGCAGGGACCCAGCGGCCCGGCCTGCCAGAAGTTCTCCGAGCGCGGACACTCGACGATCCGCTCGCGCGGGATCCCGATCGCCTGCCACAGCGCGATCGCCTCCTCGTCGGGGCCGAGGCCGAGCTGCTCGTCGCCGCCGAAGACGGTCACCCAGATCTGCTCCGGATCGAACCCGAAGCCCTGCGTCGAGAGCTCCCACGCGAACGCGATCGCGTCCTGCTTGAAGTAGTCGCCGATCGAGAAGTTGCCGAGCATCTCGAAGAACGTGAGGTGGCGGTGGGTCGTGCCGATGATGTCGATGTCGACCGTGCGGAAGCACTTCTGACAGCTCGTCAGGCGCTGGTGGGGCGGCTGCTCGACGCCCTTGAAGTAGGGCATCAGCGGGTGCATGCCGGCGGTCGTGAGCAGCACCGAGGGGTCGAACGCCGAGGGCACGAGCGAGGCCGACGGCAGCCTCCGATGGTCGCGCTGCTCGAAGAACGACGCGTACGTCTCGCGGATCTGGTCCGAGGTCATCGACATGCGATTGCGCAGTCTAGGCGGCGAGCACGGCGGCGGGCGTGCAGATCGTGCCCCAGCCGACGATCAGCTCGCCGTCCATCAGGCACGCGAGCTGGCCCGGCGCGGCGCCGTCGACCGGCTCCTCCAGCTCCAGCTCCAGCGTGCGGTGCGCGCCGGCGTCCGCGTCGCCGATCACGCGCGCGGGCAGCGGCTTCGTGCGGTAGCGCAGCTTCACGCGATCGACGCGCGCGCCCTCGCGCTGGAGCCGCGCGCCGCGCAGCGACACGCGCGTGGTCGCGAGCTCGTCGCGGGTCCCGGCTATGACGCGGTTCGTGCGCGCGTCGGTGCCGAGCACGTAGAGCGGCTCGCTGCTCGCGAGCCCGAGCCCTCTGCGCTGCCCGACCGTGAAGCCGTGGTGGCCGCGGTGGCGGCCGAGCACCAGCCCGGCGCGGTCGACGATCTCCCCCGGCCGCTCGGAGATCCCGCCGTGGCGGCGCAGGAAGTCGGCGCGGTTGGTGCCGGCGAGGAAGCAGAGGTCCTGCGAGTCGGCCTTCGACGCGACCGACAGCTGCGCCTCGGCCGCGAGCGCGCGCACCTGCGGCTTCGTCAGCTCCGCGAGCGGGAAGCGCATGCGCGCGAGCGAGTCGGGCGCGAGCGCGGCCAGCATGTAGGTCTGGTCCTTGGCGGGGTCGGCGGCGGCGCGCAACAGCGGCCCGTGGGCGTGGTCCTGCTCGGCGACGCGCGCGTAGTGGCCGGTCGCGAGCGCGTGCGCGCCGAGCCGCTGCGCCAGGTCCAGCATCGCGTCGAGCCGCACGTGGCCGTTGCAGCGGATGCAGGGATTGGGCGTCAGGCCGGCCTCGTAGTCGGCCAGGAACGGCTGCACGACGCCGGCGCGGAAGGGCGCGCGCAGGTCGAGCGTGAAGTGCGGCAGCCCCATGCGGTGCGCGAGCGCGCGGGCGCCGCGCACGGCCGCGGCCGAGCAGCAGGAGCGCTCCTCGTCGTGCTGCTCGTCGGCCCACAGCTCCAGCGTGACGGTCACGACGTCCTCGCCTTCGCGCGCGGCGAGCAGCGCGGCGACGGCGCTGTCGACGCCGCCGGACATCGCCACGAGCGTGCGCCCGGCGACAGGCTCGGCCAGCGCGGCGGCGGCGTGGGAGGCGGTCCCGAGCGCGCGGGCGAGCGCATCGGCGACGAGGTCGGCGGCGTGGAACTTGCCGGGGCTGAGGCCGCCCAGCTCCTGCGCGATCTGCTGCGCGCCGATGCGCGCCACGTCGAGCAGCGGCTCGCCGACGCTCAGTTCGACGGCGGCGCTCGCAGCCGCGACCGCCGCGCCGCAGCCCTCCGCGACGAAGCCGGCCTCGGCGACGCGCAGGCCGTCGTCGCTCAGCGCCAGGCCGAAGCGCACGACGTCGCCGCAGGCCTTCGTCCCCGCCACGCCGGTCGCGCCGTCGCGCGGCAGCCGGCCCTGCCCGCGCGGCGAGGTCAGATGGTGCTCGAAGCGCTCGGGATCCACCAGGCGAGTCTAGAGCCGGCGCACCCGCCGGTCACGTGCCTGCGAGCAGACGCTTCAGCGCACGCTCGTCGAGCGGGTCGACGCGCGGGAAGTCGCGCACCTCGTCGAAGCCTCGATCGGCCGTGACGATCGCATCGATGCCGTGCGCGAGGCAGGTGCCGACGTGGACGCGATCGTTCGTCCCGAGCCGCTTCGCCTTGTGCGCGAACGCCAGCGTGAACGCGCGATCGGTCACCGGCAGCAGCGGCGAGAAGATCTCGATCGCACGCTCCGTGAGCCCGCCGATCTCGCCGAGCCTGCCGGAGCGCTCGATGTGCCAGACCTCTTCGAGCACCGCGGGCGACGTGCGGCCGTCGGCTCCGTCCACGATCGCCTCCAGCACTTGCATGCAGCCATCGCGGTACTCGCATTCGACAGCCGCGTAGAGCAGCACGTTCGCGTCGACGAAGAAGGTCATCGCGCATTCGGATGCGCGAGCGGATCGAGCGATGTCTCGCGCTCCTGCTCGACGAGGCGGTTCAACTCCTCCGGTGCAGCGAAGACGCCGTGCAGCATGCGGATCCCGTCGAGTGCTGCGCGCCGCTCATCCCATGTGGCGCTGCCGAGCTGAGCGTCGACGGCCTCGCGGATCACGTTCGCGACAGACGTGCCCTGACGGTGCGCCTCACGCTCCAACCGTCGACGCTGGTCGCTCGAGACGAGAACTTGCAGACGTTGATTGAGCATGTGCATAGCATACACATGCCTGTATCGGGAGAAGGTGCTACGCGCCGCCGCGCTTGGCGAGCGCGTTGCGGAGCCGCTGCTGGATCTCGGTGGCGTCGGCATAGCCGACGATCGTCGTCGCGCTGCGGTTGGGCGCGACGATCACGATCGTGGGTGCGGTGCTGACCTGCACCTCGTTCGTGATGAAGCCGTATGCGGACAGCTCGTCGAGCGGCGCGGAGAGCACGACCGCGCGGCCGTGGAGGTCGCTGACGTGGCGCAGCTCGGCGGCGACGGCGCGTGCGTCCGCGGAGCTCGAGTCGACGAACGCGAGCGCGACCGCCTTGTGCTCGCGCACCGCGTTGCGGACGATCCGCACGTGCGCGGCCTGCTTGAGCGCGTCGGCGTGCCTGGCCGCCTCGGCGCGGCGGTTCGCGTGCTCGTGCGCCGGCTTGGCCGCCGTCGCGGAAGAGGATTCGTCGCTGGCCGCGGGGGCCGGCGTGGCGGTCGTGGTGGCCGCGCTGCTGCCGGTGCTCGCCCCGCTCGCGCCATTGGCCGTGCCGACGGCCTGCTTGGCCTTGTCGACGGCGTTCCCGAGCCCGGTCACGCCGGGCGCCTGCGCGGCCGGAGTGGCGGCGCCGCCGCCACTCGAGGACTTCGGGCGCAGCGCCACGAACCACACGAGCGCAAAGCCGACGACCGCGATCAACGCGATCTGCATGGGACGGGAGACCTGTTCCATCTCCCCCGTCATCGGCAGCTACCCCCCTGGGCGTTAGCGCTGGCGAAAACTGATCAGGATGCGCGCGGCGGGCGCGGCTCGGCCCGCAGCCCCAGCTCGCGCAGCTGCGCCGCGTCCACGGGCGCGGGCGCGCCGGTCAGCGGGTCCGCGCCGGAGGCCGCCTTCGGGAAGGCGATCACCTCGCGGATCGAGTCGCGGCCGGCCAGCAGCGTCACGATCCGGTCGATCCCCATCGCGATCCCGCCGTGCGGCGGGGCGCCGTAGCGCAGCGCGTCGAGCAGGAAGCCGAAGCGCGCCTGCGCCTCCTCGGCGCTCATCCCCAGCAGCTCCAGCACGCGCGCCTGCACCTCGGTGCGGTTGATGCGGATCGAGCCGCCGCCGATCTCGCTGCCGTCGAGCACGAGGTCGTACGCGCGCGAGCGCAGCGCGCCGGGATCGCCGTCGAGGTCGCCCTCGGGCGCCGTGAAGGGATGGTGCATCGCCGTCCAGCCGCCGTCGTCGGTCCGCTCGAACATCGGGAAGTCGACGATCCAGACGAAGTCGTGGACGTCTGCGGGCACGAGCGCGAAGCGCTGCGCCAGCTCCAGCCGCAGCGCGCCGAGCGAGGCGGCGGCGACCTTCGCGCTGTCGGCGACGATCAGCAGCAGCTCCCCGGGCTTGCCGGCCAGGCGCTCGGTCACGGCCGCCAGCTCGGCCTCGGAGAGGAACTTCGCGATCGGCGAGCGCCACGTGCCGTCCTCCTGCACGAACGCCCACACGAGCCCCTTCGCGCCGTGGCGCTTGGCCGTCTCGGTCAGCGCGTCGAGCTCCGAGCGCGGCAGCTCGCGCACGCCCGCGTTGAGCCCGCGCACGACGCCGCCGGAAGCCAGCGCGCCCGCGAAGACCTTGAACTCGGTGGTCGCGAGCGCCTCCCCCAGCTCCTGGATCTCCAGCCCGAAGCGGCGGTCGGGGCGGTCGACGCCGAAGCGCAGCAGCGCCTCGTCGTAGCCCAGCCGCGGCCATGGCGCCGGCGGGGCCGCGAAGCCCGCGGCCGCGCAGACGGCGCTCATGATCGCCTCCATCAGCTCGATCACGTCGTCCTCGGCGACGAACGACAGCTCGACGTCGAGCTGCGTGAACTCCGGCTGGCGATCGGCGCGCGTGTCCTCGTCGCGGAAGCAGCGGGCGATCTGGAAGTAGCGCTCGTAGCCGCCGATCATCAGCAGCTGCTTGAACAGCTGCGGCGACTGCGGCAGCGCGTAGAAGGCGCCCGGGTCCAGCCGCGCGGGCACGAGGTAGTCGCGCGCGCCCTCGGGCGTCGAGCGCGTCAGGATCGGCGTCTCGATCTCCAGGAAGTCGCGCTCGTTCAGGACCTCGCGCATCGTCGCCGTGACCTGGTGGCGCAGCGCGAGCGCCTCCTGCAGCGCGCCGCGGCGCAGGTCGAGCGCGCGGTGGCGCAAGCGCAGCAGCTCGTCGACCGGGCCGTCCTCGTCGATCGGGAAGGGCGGCGTCTCGGCCTCCGCGAGCAGCTCGAGCGACGCCACGGTCAGCTCGATCTCACCCGTCGGCAGGTTCGGGTTGACGTTGGCGGCCTCGCGCCGCACGACCGTCCCGGCGGCACTCAGCACGTGCTCGGCGCGCAGCGCGTGCGCGGCGGCGTGGGCCTCCGGCGCGCGGTCGGGATGGAAGACGAGCTGGACGATGCCGGAGCGGTCGCGCAGGTCGATGAAGATCAGCCCGCCGTGGTCGCGGCGGCGGTGGACCCAGCCGGCGACGCGCGCGGGCGCCTCGGCGCGCGCGGCCGTCAGCTCGCCACACCAGGCGTCGCGGAAGCCGTTGGGGCGCGGGGAGCGCTTCATGACAGCTGCCGCCCGCGCAGCACGGCGGCGATCGCCCCGTCCGCGCTGACGCGGTCCTCCGAGCCGGCTTCGCGATCCTTCACGGTCACTCCCTCCTGCTCGACGACCGCGACGAAGCGCGCGCCGAGGCGATCGGCCTGCTTGAGCTGGCCCTTCAACGAGCGTCCCGCCAGCTCGACCTGCGCGGCGAGCCCGGCGCGGCGCGCCTCGCTCGCCAGCTGGAAGGCGATCGCGCGGGCGGCCGGGGCGGGGTCCGCGAACGCGACGAAGAGGTCCGCGACCGGCGCGCCGACCGGATGCTCGGCGGCCGCGAGCAGCATCCGCTCGACGCCCGCGGCCCAGCCGACGGCCGGCGTCGGCGGCCCGCCGAGCTGCTGCACGAGCGCGTCATAGCGCCCGCCGCCGCCGACGCCGCTCTGCGCGCCGAGCGCGTCGCTCGTGAACTCGAAGACGGTGCGCGCGTAGTAGTCGAGCCCGCGCACGAGCGTCGGGTCCAGCTCGTAGGCGAGGCCGGCGCCGTCCAGCAGCTCGCGCACGGTCGCGAAGTGCTCCGCGTCGGCTGCGGCGAGGCGCTCGAGCAGCAGCGGCGCGCCGGCCATCACCTCGCGCGTGCCGGGATGGTCGGCGTCGAACGCGCGCAGCGGGTTCTGCTCGATGCGCCCGCGCACCTCGTCGGAGAGGCGATCCGCGTGCGCGCGCAGGTAGGCCTGCAGCTCCTCGCGGTAGGCGACGCGCGTGTCCGGGCTGCCGAGGCTGGAGAGCCGCAGGCGCAGCTCGCGCACGCCGAGCGCCTCGAGCAGCTCGGCGAGCAGCAGGATCGACTCCGCGTCGAGCGCGGGATCCTCGGAGCCGAGCGCCTCCGTGCCGACCTGCCAGAACTGCCGCTGGCGCCCGGCCTGCGAGCGCTCGTAGCGGAAGAAGCTCGACAGGTACCAGAGCTTCACAGGCTGGGGCAGCTTGTGCATGCCGTGCTCGACGTAGGCGCGGCAGACGGGCGCGGTGCCCTCCGGACGCAGCGTCAGCGAGCGCCCGCCGCCGTCCTCGAACGTGTACATCTCCTTCTGGACGATGTCGGTCGAGGCGCCGACGCCGCGCGCGAACAGCTCCGTGGCCTCGAACGCGGGCGTCTCGATGCGGCGGTAGCCGGCGGCGCCAAGCACGCGCCGCGCGGCGGCCTCGATCGCCTCGCGGCGGGCCGCGTCGTCGGGCAGCACGTCGTACGTGCCGCGGGGGGCCTGCAGCTTGCCGATGCTCACGCCAGCTCGTGCAGGAACGGATTGGAGGCGCGCTCGGCGCCGAGCGTCGTGAGGCTCATGTGGCCGGGGTGCACGACCGTCTCGTCCGGATAGGCGTCGAGCAGCGTCGCGATCGACGCCAGCAGCGTCGCGTGGTCGCCGCCGGGCAGGTCGGTGCGGCCGACCGAGCCCTGGAACAGGACGTCGCCGGAGAACAGCGCCGGGCCGTGCGCGGCGTCGACGACGGCGTAGGTGACGTGCCCCGGGCTGTGACCGGGCGTGAAGACGACGTCGAACGTCAGCCCCGCCAGCTCCAGGCGCTCCCCGCCCTTCACGAGCACGTCGGCCTCGTAGCTCTCGAACGGGCCGAAGCCGGGCCACGGCACGTATTTCATGATGTCGGCGAGCACGCCGCGCTCCAGCTCGGGGCAGTAGACGGGCGCGCCCGTGGCCTTCGCGAGCGGCGCGACCGCGCCGACGTGGTCGAAGTGCGTGTGCGTGATCAGGATCGCCTCGACGAGCACGCCCAGCTCGTCGAGCGCCGCGAGCAGGCGCGGCGCCTCCTCCCCCGGGTCGATCACGACCGCGCGCTCGGCTTCGTCGTGCGCGCGCACGACGAAGCAGTTCTCCTGCACCGGCCCGACCGTGAGCATGCGCGCCTCGAGCATCTCAGCCCTGCTTCTTGGCGGCCTGCTCCCGCAGCTTCTTCGCCTGCCGGCGGCGGTAGGTGTAGACGTCGGTGTAGTAGCCCATCGGCACGTAGACGGCGAGCATGAAGACGGCGATCGCGAGCTTCGGGCCGAGCTGCTGGTGGCGGAAGAAGAAGACGAGCAGCAGCAGGAAGACGCCGGCCGCGATCAGCGCGCGATTGAGCGCCCCGCGCCACGTCGGCGGCGTGTCGGAGCGGGCCGTGCGGCGGGCTTGGGCGGCCTCGCGCGAGGACAGCTTGCGCTCGCCGGCGGTCGGCTTGCGACCCGTGCGCCCCCGCGTCGTGACGCGGCCGGTGGCGTCGCCGCGGTGCTTCGTCTGACGCTTCTTCTTGGTGGGGGCCATCCACCAAGCAGCTTATCCGGCGGGCCCGTCCCGCGCGTGGCGCGACGGGCCCGCCGCAGGCGGCCTACTTGGCGGCGGCGAGCGCCTTCTCGAAGGCGGCGCGCGCGGTCTCGATCTGCTGGGAGTCGGCGACGAGCTTCTCCGCCGCGGCGTGCGCGGCAGCGGCGTCCGAGGCGCGTGCCGCGGTCGTGATGTCGCTGAGGTCGTCGCTGCCCTTGCGCAGCGCGTCCTGCAGCGCGTCGCGCGTGTCGGTCGCGCTCGCCGGCAGGTCGAGCTTGCCGAGCGCGGCGGCCTGCGCGCGCCCGCGCGTCGTGAGCGCGGCGAACTGCGTCGCGAGCTTCGCGTCGGTCTCGTTGGAAGCCGCCTGGACGGCGGCGCCGATGTCGCCCCCGAGCTTGGAGATCTGCGTCTTGACGGGGGCGTAGGCGGTGCGCGCGTCCTCGGCCGAGGGGCCGCTGCTCTTGGAGCTGCCGCAGGCGGCGAGCGCCAGGACCGCGACGAGCGCGGCGAATGAGGAGAGTCGTCGGATGGTCATCGCGCCACCCTAGGGAGCGTCGTGGACGTCAGCGTTCAGCCAGCGCGCGCCTGATCAGCTGTCCGAGCGGCTCGCTGACGTCCGCGCCAGCGCGCGCTCGAGGATTTGCCGCTCGGGGTCGAAGCCCGGCAGCGGGAGGTCGCTCGGGAAGCCCTCGAAGGCGGCCTCCGGCGCGAGCGCGACCAGCTCGGCGGCGGCGAGCGGCGCGTGGCGGCGGATCGCGGCGACGACGTCGCGCAGCGGCGTGAGGTCGGGGCGCTCGACGTTCATCGACAGCTGGATCTCCTGCTGGCGCGGGAGCTGCAGACCGATCGCGCGCAGCCCCGGCAGGCCGTCGGGTCCCCCCTCGCGGATGCGCGCGGCGAGCGCGCGCGCCTGTTCGAGCGTGGCGGGCGGGGCGAGCGTGACGTTGAACGCGACGAGCGGGGGCCGGGCGGCGACGAGCGTGACGCCCGCGCGCGGGTGCGCACGGGGCGGGCCGAAGTCGGGCGCCAGCTCACGCGCGGCGATCCGCCGCGCCAGCTCGGTCGGGCCGCCGCGGCGCAGCTCGGCGCGCAGGCGCCCCTGCGCGAGCATGCCGTAGAGCAGGACCGGCAGCTCGAGGTGGCGCGCGAGCAGGTCCCCCAGCACGAGCGCCTCGGCGCAGGCGGCGCCGCGCTGGGACGCGTCGCGGTAGACGATCGGCGCGACGTCGAGCGCGCCGACGTGCGGGTGCACGCCCTCGTGGCGGGTCAGGTCGATCCGCTCGACGGCCTCGCGCGCACCCGCCAGCAGCGCGGGGGCGAGCGTCCCCGGTTCGCCCGCGAGCGTGAAGACGGAGCGGTTGTGGTCGGGGTCGCGGTGGACGTCGAGCAACTCGACGCGCGCGTCGCCGCCGCCGCCGCCGCTCGCGAACGCGTGCGCGATCGCGTCGATCGTCGCGGGGTCGCGGCCCTCGGAGACGTTGGGGACGGCGAGCAGCACGCGCGTTCGCGGCTAGAGGACCCAGCGCCCGGCGTCGAGCACGCGCGTGCCGCCGACGTCGAGCGTCGGGTCCAGGATCACCACGTCGAGGTGGATCGGGACGGCGACGGTTCCGCCGATGCCGGCGCTGGCGCCGAAGGCGACGTGCACCGTGCCGAGGATCTTCTCGTCCTCCAACACGTTGCCAGTGAGGATGGCGGCGTCGTTGGTGCCGACGCCCAGCTCGGCGAGGTTCGTGCCCAGGCGGCCGTGGGCCTGGAGGCGGGCGATGAAGTCGGGGCCGAAGGGCCCGTTCGCGGTCGTGAGCTGACCGTCCTGCACGGTCAGCAGGACCGGCTCGGGCGAGATCCCGAGCGCGGCGAGGCTGGTGGCGGCCAGGTGGCCGCTGCCGCTGGCGGGCGCGATGAAGCCCTCGCCGGCGGGCAGGTTGCCGAAGGCGTGCTTGGCGGCGAGGTCGCCGTAGTCGGGCAGGCCGCGGCGGCCGGCGAGGTCGAACGTCATGTCCGAGCCGCGCGGGCAGGAGACGTGGGCGCTTTCGGCCGCGTCGAGGAGGTGCGTGATCGCCTGCGTGCGGGCCTTCAGCGCGTCGAAGTCGACGGCCATGACGCGCGCGAGCATGTCGGCGGTGACGCCCGGCAGCGTCGCGCCGCGCGCGCCCGCGTCGGAGGCGGCCTTGCGCGCGCGGGTGTGCGAGAGCGAGCGCGTGGTGGGTGCCAGATAGACGTCGCAGGCGGCGAGCGCGGCGGCGAGCGCGGGCGGCGGCTCGGCGCCGTCGTTGGAACGCTCGTCCATCAGCGCGAGGACGGCGTCGGCGCCGTGACGCGCGGCCATCTCGCGCATCGCCTCGGCCAGCTCGCGGCTGCCGCCCGCGCCGTAGTCCCCGATCACGAGCACCTGCTCGCCGGCCCGCACGTCGAGGCAGCGCTCGACGATCGTGATGAGGGCGGGCTCGAGGTCGGGGGCGGACACGCGCGGGACGCTACACGGCGAAGCCGCTCACTCGCGGGGCGCGATCAACGCGAGCAGGCGCTCGGCCTCCTCGACCATGCGCGGGACCTCGCACGCGGCGGCCGTCCTCAGCTCGAGCTGCGCCGTCTCCGCGTCGCCGTCGTGATGGGCCATCACGCCGAGGTTGATGCGCGCGAGCGCAGCCTGCTCCGGGTCGTCCATCGCGACCACGCTCCGCAGCTCGGCGACGGCACGCGAGCGCTCGCCGTGATCCAGCAGCAGCAGCGCCAGGCGCAGTGTGGCCTCGGCAGCGAGCTGGCGCTGCTGCGGGTCGCTCGCGGCGAGCCGGTAGGCGTGCTCGGCGGTGGGAAGGTCGCCGCGATGCCGGGCCAGGTGGCCGACCCACATGTGGGAGCGAGCGACGAACCGCGGGTGCCCGCTCGCGGCCGCGTCCGCGAAGGCCGCCTCGGCCCGTTCGAGCTGTTCGAGCCTGCGCAGCTCCAGCGCATGTTGGAAGGCGACCTGGGGACGGTCCGCCAGCGAGCCCGCTCGCGGGGCGACGGCGCGCAGTTCGACGAGTAGATCGAGCACGTCTTCGAGCGGCACGCCGCGGGCGGGGGCGGCTGCCAGGTGCGTCCCCTCGTGGACGAGCCGCACCGCGAAGCCGCCGCGCTGTTCGACCTGCGCCTGGTCCAGCAGCTCGCAGGCGCGGCCACCGTGGGCGTGGGCGGTCCAGCGCGCCTGCCGTTCGAGCCAGCCGGGCCAGCGCGAGGACTGGCGCAGGTGGGCGATGTCGGCGCCGGCGTCGTCGCGGCAGGTCACGACGATCGCCGGCGGGTTGGCGCCCGCGCACGGCGTGTAGATGCAGCGCACGCGCGCGAGCGGCAGCTCGGCGGGCACGAACAGCGGGACGGCGAGGCGCCGTGCCGCCTCAGCCGGCGCGACCTCCATGTGTCCGAGCCAGGTGACGCCGTCCGGGCCCGGATCGGGCGTGGCTGGACGTCGCGTCGCCCGGTCCTCGTCGAACCAGATCCCCCACAGATCGAGGTCGGGGCGCGGGACGGGGCGACCGGCGCGCCAGCACTCCGACGCGTCCCACAGGCTCAGCGACCAGCCGTAGCAGTGAGCGTCGCCGGGGTCGCGAAAGATGATCTGGGCGATCGTCTCGGGGAAGCTCCCGCTCAAGCGCACGTCCTGGACCTCGACCCAGGCGTGCATCGTCCAGACCAGCGGCGTGATATCGCCCACGTGCTGTGCGAGCGCGGCACGGCCGCTCTCCTCCGCCGCCAACGTGGCCGCGATGTCCGCACGGATGCGGGCCTCGCACGCTGCGGCCTCTCGCAGCACGGTCTCGGCGAACGCGGACGGCCGCGACCCGCGGCGTGCCTCAGTCACGTCCCTTCGAGCGCCGCGGCCCGGTGGTGCAGAGCGTCGTCACGAGCACCGATCCTAACGCGCCCGCCGCTACACTTCCCCGGCCCCGCCGGAGTAGCTCAGTCGGTTAGAGCAGCGGAATCATAATCCGCGTGTCGGGGGTTCGAGTCCCTCCTCCGGCATCGCGCAATGGCTGCAAACAGGCGGTTTTGCCTTGCCTCGCAACCGGTGTGGTTGCGGCGCGTTGCTACGAAGTTGCTGGGCCGGTTGCCGGCTCCGACAGATGACGCGTCAGAAAGTCCTGCAATCCGTCACTTTTCTCTGACCGTCTCGCGAGAAGGTCTGTGAAGCCGCCCACGACCGCCGGATTGCGCGTCCGGGAGCGCAGCCGGACACTCGCAGGCGAAGATCAGCCTGCGAAGTTGTACTGGGGGTAGCAGCGCGCTCCAGCGACCCTTGCTGCAAGCTCCGGCACGTGTCTGTTTCGCCTGAGGTCGAGCCCTTCATCGAGAAGGTCTGGAATGCGGTTCTTGCCTACGCAGGCGTCAATCCGGACCGATTTCACCTGCTCGCGGTTCCTGGAGCAGCGCTGACTGGCGCCAATCGGGCAGCTTGGTATCCGCCGGGAGACCATCTGCTCGACGATCCAGACGATCTTCTACATGGCATGCTGCTCGACGAAGCAAACGCTGATGAGCATCGGGATAAGCACCGGATAGCGATCTACGAGGACATCGACGAAGACGATGAAGACGCGCTTGCGACGCTAGGCGGATTGCTCCGCCACGAGATTCGACATGCAGAGCAAAGCGACGCTTGTGGCCAGTCGCTTACGCAACTGAACGGGCTCGTTGACATGGTGCTTTGCTGGAAGGCTGGAGGCCTCCCAGGAAGCGGGGTGTATTACAACCTCAAGCCAATCGAGGCTGACGCTAATGCGGCGAGCGCAACCTTTCTACAAGCCCACCATCCGGATACGGTGGAGCGTATCCTGACCGGCGATTGGGCGTCACTCGCTCGCTCGCTAGTTCCTCCTGGGGATCTTGCCGATCTTCCAGCGAAAACGGTTGGCTTCCTGTTCGGGTTCCGGGAGATCGCCGAGGACCCGGAGCACTCGCCTCAGATCATGTTTACCGAGCGGCTCGCTGCTATCGATCAGTCCTATGCGGATATGTGGTCTGTACTATCGAATCGCGGAACCCAATGAAGGGTGTACCGGGAACGGCCCCCAACCTCGGATCCCGAGTTCGCGCTGTCATCTGTGAATCTGAACCAACCGCTGGAACCGACTACTGGTAGACAGCAATAGGACGTAGCATCACGGCCGGGGCCCGGATGGTGATGTCGTCTTCGTCGATCTCAACGCCCAACTCACGCGCGGGCTCGATGAAATTAGTGAGAGCCTCACTAATTACGTCGACTTCGGCTTGGGTCGGGGGTACGTCCCGAATGATCCGAATAGGAGATTCGGCCTCCTCCGCTGAGAGGAGCGCCGCGACTTGTCCGACGACGGTAAAGGTTCCCTCGATGCTCTCGTGGCCTCCGACGAGGTAAGCATCTTGCAACCCGGCCACGATTCGCGGCTCCGCTACCCCACCTGGCTGCAGGTACATCGGGAGGTGCGTCGACTTGTCGCGCTCACCCATCCAGCCCGCCATCATCCGAGCCATCCGTTTGGTCTCCGCGAGCTCCGTGCCTTTCTGAGCAAAGACATGATCCGGCTTCGCGGCGTTGGCGGCAAACGATAAAAACGTTCGAAACACTTTGTGGACGGGCGAAAGGCGGAGCTGCGCTGAGAACTCCAGGGTATCGCCGACAGAAAGAGCATCTCGAACGTCTTGATCCCATGTGTCGAAGGTCCCGATGGACTCCGCTTTCGTCAGGTATGCGTACCAGGCGTCAAACGCCGAAAACCACGTACGGGTCTTGACCAGCTCCTCTTCGATACTGGCTTTCTTCTTCTTTCCACCACCGCCCCGGACCGGGCCGGTACCGAGCGTAGCTTCGACGCCACCCTCCTTCGCCTCGACAACCTTCTGGATGATCTCGTCAACCTTGCCAGCCTCCAGTGCCGAGAGCGAGTTCAGCACCGTGTCGTGATTGAGGTAAAGAAACTCACGGTGGAGGCGCTTCTTCGGGGGACGGTAGCCAGCCATCGAGCGAATCCTTACACGACAGGGCTGGCACCGGTGCAGCAAACCCACCCGAGAGCTCCAGGCTCTGCTCGGAAGCAGCAGGATCCGGAAGAATCTCCTTCAAAGTCTACCATCTCAACGTCTTCCACTTTCTCGCTAATATTGCTACTCTCAACCTCGAAAGGAGATCTGATGGCACAACTCATGCAAGTCCGACAAGCAGCCCAGGCCCTCGGGGTCCACGAGAACACGGTCCGGCGTTGGGAGGAGCGGGGGTTGCTGCATGCCGTCCGGCTGCCGAGCGGTGTCCGGCGCTTCCGGCCTGAGGACATCGAGCAGATGCGCGAGCAGATGTTCAGCGGCTTCGCCCCGCTGACCGCGGACGACGACGTGACGCCGGTCCGCGCGCGCTCCGTCGACTGACCCCCCTTCCCGCCGGCACGCCGGCTACGCTTCAGCGTCCGAACAGACGTTCGACGTAGCATGGGACCCGGCGAGCATCGACCACACGACGAGAAGTACTGGCAGCGCCCGTGGGCGCGAGCCCTCTTCGCCGGCGACCTGTTCGAGGCGATCCCATTCGGGGACCAGCCCGTGCTCTACACCCCCGAGCAGGGCGAGGCGTCTGGCAAGCACTTCCTCGGCGAGGTCGCGTTCGGCTACGGACTGCTGACCACGCCGACCTGCGACATGACCGAGCAGCACGGCGAGCAGCTCGCCGGGCACCCCTTTCGCGTGCTCGTCCCCGTCGTGCCGCTCGAGATCGTGGTCGCGCAGACGGCTGCGATCGACAAGAGCATCGGCCTCCTGCGCAGCCGAGACGTCATCACGCCGTACATGTATCTCCCGTCGCTGCCGAACGTCCTCGAGGGCGAGCACGTCGCGTGCCTCTTCCGCCCCACGCTCGTCTCCGACGAGCTGCTCCGTGAGCCGCCGCGACGTGTCGCGCAGCTCCAAGCGCCTGCACGACGCCACCTCAAGGTCAAGCTCGCTGCCTACTGGGGACGCGCGGCCGTCGACCCGAACGATCTGCCGCTACACGAGCGTGGCGAGGAGGATCTCGCCGCAGAGCGATGGCCTCCTAGCCCCTACGACCCCGCAGACGTGCGCGCCTCGCGTCCGAAGAAAGCCTGAAGGTCGCGCACCCTCGCGTCGCCCGAACGCGCGTTGCTACAAAGTTGCTGACCTCGTCGCCTGGAACGGTCTCGAAAAGTCCCAGCCTTCCAGCATCTTCAGGCAACTTCACGCAACTGAAGCCCCCTACACAGAAATCATAATCCGCGTGTCGGGGGTTCGAGTCCCTCCTCCGGCATCGCACGAAAGCACTCCACAAGGGCGCTTTTGCGTTCTGCGAGACTCGCCGACCACGAAAGGTTTTCCAAAAAAGTTTCCTGTGAGTCGGCGGGGTGCGAGCCCATCCTTCTGGGCGCGCGCAGAGCCTCGCACGGCGAGGTCATCGCTCGCTCGCGTCATAGCGACGACTTGAAACTTCGCTGTGAAGGTCGCGCTGCGCACTGGCGCGCGGCCCCGCGCACCTCTGCTGCGTTGTCTCGTGGCTATTTCCGTGGCCAGTGCAGCTCAGCAGGGGCCGACAGCCCACCTGCTACCTTTATGTACATGACCACCGTCGGCGTCGCAGAGCTGCGGCAGAACCTCAGCAAGTACCTCCAGCTCGTCGGCCGCGGCGAGCGTCTCGTCGTGACCGATCGCAACCGGCCGGTCGCGGAGCTCGGCCCCCCTTCGAGCACCGGCGAGGCGCTCGACCGGCTGATCGCCGAAGGGCGCGTCTCGCGTCCCTCCCGCCGCGGCCTGCCTGAGCCGCTGCAGTTGACCGGCGACCCGCACGCGCTCAGCCGCGCACTCGACGAGATCCGCAACGACCGCTGACAGTGGCCCTCTTCTACCTCGACGCCTCCGCGCTCGTGAAGCTGGTGCGCGAGGAGCCGGAGAGCACCGGGCTTCGCGCCTACCTCGACGAAGCCGATCTCGTCTCCAGCGAACTCGTCTTGACGGAAGTCCCCCGAGCGATTCGTCGCGCCACCGCGCACGACCCCGAGCTTCCAGCGGACCTCCTCATCGAACGGACCGCCGAGTTGCTCGAAGCCGTCGCACTGCTCCCGCTCGATCGCCCCCTGCTCGCCGCCGCCGGCGCCCTCGCAGAGCCAGCGCTGCGCGCTCTGGACGCAATCCACGTCGCCGCCGCGATCGGCCTCACTCCGATCGACGCCTTCGTCAGCTACGACGAACGCCAGAGCGCAGCTGCACGACTCGCCGGCCTGCGCACCTCAGCGCCCGGGCGCTGAAGGGCGGCGGCCTCGTGCGAGTCCCAAGCGCGCGCCGACCGCTGTCGCTGCAAGCCGAAGCGGTGGGGCGAGGTCCCCGAAGATCGCCTCGATGCATCGTCTCGGTGTGGCGGCTCCGCCAACCTTCTCGAAGCACTCCCCGCGCCCGAGCAGACGCACGGCGTCGCCGGCGCTGCACGCTGACCGTCACGAAAGCTCCGATCCACCCACGTGGGCGCCGTGAGGCGAGCGCCTACAGCGCGGTCCTTCGGCGTAGACGATGCCGTGGCTCGCGTCCGAGGACGGCCCCTGCTTAGGACTCCCGACGCCGGGTAGCCCTTACCCCGCCGCCGCTGCATCGCGACGGCGTCCCGGACATGCCAAGACGAGTCGCGGTGCGTCGAGCTCACGAGTTCGACGGAGCGCTCGCGGCGGCGTGCCCGCATACCGGAAGCGAAGTGACGAGTAAGGAGGAGGCAGATGGAAGCGACGTCGACCACCGACCGCGCGAAGGAACAGGTGCAGGAACAGGCCCAGGTCGCTCAGGAGAAGGTGAAGGAAGTTGCCGGGACGGTGCAGTCCCGCCTGCGGGAGCAGGTCGACCAGCGGTCCACGCAGGCCGGCGAGCAGGTGTCCGCAAGCGCGCAGGCGCTGCGCTCGACGAGCGAGCAGCTGCGTGAGAAGGGCGAGGACGGCCCGGCGCGCGCCGCCGAGCGGGCGGCCGACCAGGCCGAGCGCCTCGGCGGTTACCTGCGGGAGTCCGACGCGGACCGCATCCTCGGCGACGTCGAGCACTTCGGCCGCCGCCAGCCGCTGGCCACCGCCGCGGTCGGCCTCGCCGCCGGCTTCGCGGCGTCGCGCTTTCTCAAGGCCTCGAGCCGCTCGCGCTACGAGGGCCGGCAGGGCGCGTCCGTCGCCGGGCGTCGTCAGGAGATGGAAGCGGACGGGAGCTTCGGCGCGTCGAGCGTGGGCGTGGCCGCCCCCGAGATAGCGGCGGCCCGGATCGCCCCGGAGCCGCTGCCGAGCGACCCGCGCGCTCGCCCCTAGGAGGAGGACGCGATGGACCCGAACGGAAGCCAAGGCGGCGCGGATCTGCGGGACGAGGGAATCGCCGACCTCGTCAAGAAGCTCGCCGCCGAGACGAACACGCTGATGCACCAGGAGATCGAGCTCGCCAAGGCGGAGCTCGCTGAGAAGGGCAGGAGCGCCGGCAAGGGCGCCGCGATGTTCGGCGGCGCGGGCGCCCTCGGGCTGCTTGCCCTCGGCGCGTTGACCACGTGCCTGATCGCGCTGCTGGCGACGGCGATCGACCACGTGTGGCTGGCGGCGCTGATCGTCGCCCTCGTCTACGCCGCGGTCGCCGGCGTGCTGGCGCAGCGCGGTCGCGACCAGATGCGGAAGGCGACCCCGCCCGCACCCGAGAAGACCATCGAGAACGTGAAGGAGGATGCCGAATGGGCCAAGACCCGGACGCGATCCGCCATGAGGTAGAGCAGACCCGTGAGCGGATGGGCGAGACGATCGACGCGCTCGGCCACAAGGCCGACGTGAAGGAACGCACGAAGGAGAACATCACCGGAAAGGTGGACACGGTGAAGGAACGGCTCGGCATGGCATCCGGCAAGGTGAGCGACGCGACGCCCGACGCCGCCCAGGTCAAGCAGGGCGCGCGCCGCGCTGCCGGCATGGCGCAGGAGAACCCCCTCGGCCTCGCGGTCGGCGCCGTCGCGGCCGGCTTCCTGGCGGGAATGCTGATCCCCGGCTCCCGCGTCGAGGACGAGAAGCTCGGGCCGATGGCCGACCAGGTCAAGGACCAGGTCAAGGAGACCGGTCAGGAGGCGCTCGAGCGGGGCAAGCAGGTCGCGCAGAGCGCCGCCGAGACGGCCGTCGAGGAGACGCAGCAGCAGGGCCGGGAGCTGGCGGGCAACGCCCGCGAGAACGTCGGCTCGACGAGCAGCACATGAAGCGGATGCCGCCGGCCGGATCCCCGCCGGCGGCACCGGCCCTCACACGCTGCCATGCGTACCGCACCTGTTTCCGTCCCCCAATGCCGGGGAAGCGGACGGTGACACTTGCCGCCAACACGAGGACGACGAAATGACGAGCACCCACGACAAGATCGTTCAATACCTCCACGAGGCTCACGCGATGGAGCTGGCGCTCGTGCGCACGCTGCAGGCCCATCGCGCGATAACGCCCACCGGGCAGTACCGCACGCTGCTGGACCGGCATCTGACCGAGACGCGCGAACACGCCGAGCGCGTCTCGCGGCGGCTGAGGGATCTCGGCCACGGCCCCGGACTCATCGACATGGGCTACGGAATCGCGCAGCGGCTGGTGAGTCAGGCGTTCGCGCTCGGCAAGGCGCCGCTGGACATGGTCCGCGGCAGCGGCGGCGAGGAGCAGCTGCTGAAGAACGCCAAGGACGAGTGCGCGAGCGAGGCGCTCGAGATCGCCACCTACGACGCGCTCGAGGAGCTCGCGCGACAGGCCGGCGACGACGCCACGGCCGAGCTCGCCGCGCGCCATCGCGCCGACGAGGAGCGCCAGCTCGCGGCCCTGCGCGAGCAGATCCCGACGCTGACGGCCGCCGTCGTCGGAGCCGAGGTGCGAGGCGAGCCGAGCTACGACGCCGGCAGCACCGGCGCCGCCCAGGCACTGCGCGCGACCAAGCGCGCCGCCGGCGAGGTGGCGCAGGATGCCGTCCACGCCGCGCGCACCGCGACGGGCACGCTCAGCGCCACGCAGGAGCGCGAGGAGCATCGCAAGCCGATCTCCGGCTATGACGAGCTGACGGTCGAGGAGGTCACCGCCCAGCTCGACGACATGACGCCGGCGCAGCTGCGCCACGTCGCCACGTACGAGCACGCGCACAAGCGCCGCCGCGGCGTGCTCGACGCGGTCTCGCGGCTGCAGGAGTCCGGGGCGGCGACCCCGGCGTAGGCCCGATCCCCGAGCGGCGCACGCCATACATCGAACACACCGATCCACACGCGAGCGACAAGGAGCTGACCATGGCCGAGGAGACCGGAGGCGTCACGGGGACGCCGGACAAGGACTACAACCTCATCTGGTTCGTCGAGCAGTGCCTGAGCAACGTCCTGCGACTCGAGACGTACGTCCAGGACGCGGAGCGCGCCCAGGACGGCGACCTGGCCGAGTTCCTCCGGCGCGCGCAGGCCGCCAGCCAGAAGGGCGCCGAGCAGGGCAAGGAGCTCCTGCGCGCACGGCTCTCGGGATAGGCGCGTACCGGTAGCCCAGCGTCATGAGCGGTGAAGAGCACGATCCGATCGAGCGCCGCGAGGTCCGCTCGGCGGATCCGTCGCTGTCGCCGGAGGCGAATCGCATCCTCACCGAGGAGCTGCGCCAGGTCCTCGGCAGCGACGTCGTCGAGGTGCCCACCGGGCGCCCGCACGTCGAGCGCGAGCTCCACGGCGGGCGCTCCGGGCTCGTCGTCGGGTTGGCGTCCAACCGCGTCACGCTGGGGATCGCGTTCTTCGTCGCAGCCGTCGTCGGGGCCGTGATATCGCTCGCGACCGGCTCCTGGTGGTTCCTTCCGCTGGCCCTGGGCGTGCATGCGATCGGGACCTTCGTCGTCGCGATCGGAGCGCTGCAGCTGACGACGGAGATCGAGCACCTGCCTCCGAGCGTGGCGGCGCGGCTGGAGGAGGAGGGCGTCGCCGACCCCGACGCCGTCTTCAGCGCGCTGGTCGAGGCGTTCGCGCCGCCCGGCCGAGGCGCCCGCGACGAGCGCCCGACGCCGACCCACGAGGACGCCGCCCGGGCGACCGCCGAGCAGCGCTCGGCGGTCACGCCCTCGCACGACGAGAGCAAGCCGGTCGGGCCGTAGGCGCCCGACCGGCGATCCTCCCGGTCTCATCGCATGACGCCGGTGCACCATGCACCGGTGAGCTCAGGCGCTCGGGGTGAAGCGGGCGAAGTAGCCGAGCGGGCCGCCGACGCGCCGCTCGGGCGCCAGCCCGGCGCGAGCGGCACGCTCCCCCAGCGCCCGCGGCCCGACCCAGTGCGGGTCGAGCGCCAGCTCGCCGACGACGACGCGCCCGCCCGGCCGCACGACCCGCGCCAGCTCGCGCAGCGCCGCCTCCTGGTCGGGGATCTCCCCGAGCACGGTGACGAGGTAGGCGCCGTCGAAGCTCGCATCCGCGTAGGGCAGCGCGCACGCGTCGCCCTGCGTCGGGACGATGTTCGCGATCCCGCGCTCGCGCGCGCGGCGCAGCGTGTGGTCGAGCATCTGCTGCTGCAGGTCGAAGACGTCGAGCTGGCCCTCCGGCGCCAGCCAGCCGGCCACCTCGAGCGCGTAGTAGCCCGTCCCCGGGCCGATCTCCAGCAGCCGCTCGCCCGGCTGCGGCGCGAGCGCCTCGCGCAGGCGCGGGCGCGTGATCAGCGGATGCGGCGCCTGCACCCAGAAGCGCTGGTTGTACGGGCAGGCGGAGGGATTGCGGCGCCACCACAGCGCCGCGCCGAGCAGCGCGGCTGCGGCGGCGGCGAGTCGCGCGGCGGGGCGCATCGCCGTCGAGTCTCCCAGGCGTGCTGCGGTCTCGCGCCACCCGCCACTGCGGTACGGTCGCGCCGATGCCCGCCTCGCGCGACGACGCCGACGCGCTGCGCAGCCTCGAGGCCGTCCCGCTCGGACTGCCCGCCGGCCTGGAGCTGACCTGGCTCGGCGTCTCCGGCTACCGGATCGCCTACCAGGGCGTCGCGCTGTTCGTCGATCCCTACCTGTCGCGGGTCCCGCTGCGCAGCCTGCTGCTGCGGCGCCCGGCGATGCCCGACCCCGCGCTGCTCGACCGCTACGCCGGCGGCGGGGACGCGGTCGCGGGCGTGCTCGTCGGCCACACGCACTTCGACCACGCCGTCGATGCGCCCGCGATCTCCCGGCGCTTCCAGGCGCCCGCGTACGGCTCCGCCTCGCTCGTGACGCTGATGCGGCTGCACGGGCTCGGCGGGCTGGCGGTCGAGGTCGAGCCCTACCGCCGCTACGAGCTGGGCCCGTTCGTCGTCAGCTTCACGCCCAGCGCGCACTCGAAGCTGATCCTCGGACGCAAGGTCCCGTTCGACGGCGAGCTCACGTGCGACCACCTGCACGGCCTCACGCCCGGCGCCTATCGCTGCGGGCAGGTGTGGGGGATCCGCATCGAGGTCGCCGGCATCAGCCTCTACCACCAGGGCAGTGCGAACCTGATCGACGCGGCGCTGCGACCGGAGCCGGTCGACGTCTTCCTCGCCGGCGTCGCGGGACGCAGCGTGACGCCGCGCTACTGGCAGCGCGTGCTGCCGCGGCTGGACCCGCGGGTCGTCGTCCCGACCCACTACGACGAC
Source organism: uncultured Actinomycetes bacterium (assembly GCA_963746145.1). Lineage (GTDB taxonomy): Bacteria > Actinomycetota > Thermoleophilia > Solirubrobacterales > Solirubrobacteraceae > Conexibacter. The sequence goes on along the minus strand of CAVVAC010000003.1, from coordinate 1,584,719 downwards.
TTCTTCAAGCCGCTCGGCGCGCGCCTGGACTTGATCCGCAAGGTGCGCCTCGGCGAGGTGCCGGACGAGGTCCGCGCCGTCAGCCGCGACGCGACGATCGCGGCGCTGCCGCGCACCGACCAGGCGTGAGCGCGCCGCTCGCGCAGCGCTTCGCCGCCGCCCGCGCCGACGAGCGGCGCGTCGTGCTGGAGGGCTTCCATGCGCTCAAGCATGCGCTGCGCTTCGGCGCCGACGTCGAGCTGGCGGTGGCCGCCGACGTGGATGCGCTGGAGCAGCTCGCGCGCGCGCTCGCGCCCGACCTGCGCCAGCGCCTGGCCACGCTGCTGCAACCCGTCGAGGCGGGCGTGCTGGCGCAGCTGGCCCCGCGCGCGCCGCGCACGCAGGTGCTCGCGATCGCGCGCCGCCCGCCGTTCGGGCCGGTCGGCGCCGGCCCCGTCGTGCTGCTGGAGGACCCGCGCGACCTCGGCAACGTCGGCGCGGTCGTGCGCGTCGCGGCGGCGGCCGACGTCGCGGCCGTGCTCACGAGCGGGACGCACGACCCCTGGGACGCGGCCGCGCTGCGCGGCTCGGCGGGGCTGCACTTCGCGCTGCCGGTCGGACGCGAGGAGGCGTTCGACGCCGGTGCGCGCCCGCTGCTCGCGCTCGACCCCGAGGGCGAGCCGCTGCGCCCCGGCGCGCTCCCGCCCGACGCGGTGCTCGCGTTCGGGACCGAGCGCCACGGCCTCAGCGCGGAGCTGCTCGCGCGCGCGGACCGCCGCCTGGCGATCCCGATGCGCCCCGGCGTCTCCAGCCTGAACCTCGCGACGGCGGTCGCGGCGGTGCTGTTCGCGTGGCGGCTCTCGCAGCCCTCGAGGTGAGCTGACCGGACCCGGCGAGTTACGCGTCGATCATTGGTACGTTTTTCGGCCTTATGGCGATAGCGACCCTCCACGCCGGATTCGGCGACATTCAATTCGGCTACGCCGGCGCCGAGAAGGAGAGCGCCGAGGCCCCTGACTTGCTCCTGCGCGCGTTCCTCGACGACAGCAAAGTCGTAGACACGGCGCTGTACGGCGACAAGTTCCTCTTCCTCGGCTACAAGGGATCCGGCAAGACGGCCATCGCCGAGCGCGCTCGCTTGCTGGCGCTCGAGAACCCAAAGCTGTTCGCAACGGTTCATCAACTGCTGGACTTCTCGTACTCCGACTTCAAGACAGCCGCTGGTGGAGGAGGCGATCATCAGACGCGCTACCCCATGACCTGGGGATGGCTGGTGCTGCTGGCACTCGTTGACTCGCTCCAGAAAGACGAGGAGGGCTGCGCTCGTTCGGGCAGCGGCTACACCAACGTCGTTAAGGGCCTCGCCGAGCTCGGGCTGATGCCGCTCCCCGAGTTGGGGCAGCTCGTGACGCATTCCTCCAAGAAGAGCTTCAAGGCAACGCTGCCGCATTTCCTCGAGGCACGCGTCGAGCGTGTCCAGTCAGCGCAAGACCTGCGCATGCGCCAGATGGTAGACCTGCTCATCGAAGCTGTCGGCAACTTCGAGACCGACAGCCGCCACGTCATCTTCATCGACGGCTTAGACTCGCTCGTCACGCAACGCGAGCTGCAGCTCCAATCGCAGGCAGCGCTCGTTCACGAGGTCAACAACCTCAACAACAGGTTCGCGAGCAAGGGCAAGCCGTTCAAGGTCGTCGTGCTGTGCCGAACGGACATGTTCGATCTCTTTCCCGGAGCCAACACGAACAAGATCCGCCAGGACAGCGCGATGGAGCTCGACTGGTACGACAACCCCCGCACCCCAGAGCACACACGACTGGTGCGGCTCGTGAACCTGCGCGCGCGCACGACGCTGCAGCGCAACGTCAACGTCTTCAAGGAGTTCTTCCCACCGCAGCTCGCGAACAGACCCGCACGCCTCTCCATCCTGGACCACACACGCCACGTCCCGCGCGACATGCTCCAGCTGATGCGTCGCCTCCAGCAGCACGCAGAGGGCGACGGACCGCTGACCCAAGAGCGAGCCATGGCGGGCATTCGCAGCTACTCCAATGAATACTTCATCCCCGAGCTCAAGAACGAGCTGGCCGGCCACCTCAATGACGGGGAGATCAGCACTGCGATTCGATTGCTCAACACGCTCTCCGCTCCGCAGTTCACGCTTGGTCAGCTGCGCGATCAGATGCAGCAGCTCAAGCTGAAGCTCGATCTGGAGGCGATGCTCGAAGCGCTGTTCGAATGCAGCGGGATCGGGATGGTCAGTTACAGCAACCACGACAAGCCGCTCTATACCTTCAAGTATCGCAACCGCAACGCGTCATGGCTCCCGGACGAGAAGATGATCATCCACCCAGGAGCCCGCAAGGGCCTCAACATCGAAACGGCCCGCCGCAGCAGGGCGCGTCGCCGTGCCCGAGCCGACACAGCTGACCGCCCCGCACGCCTCTCGGGCGATTCCTAGGGCGTTCTCAGGCTCGCCTGGTGCCATGACGGTGCAGTTCTTCCGTCACGCCACCAAGGAGGACGCCAATGCACCGCAGACCCCGCCTGCTCGCGCTCGGCGCCGCCGGGCTGCTGGCCGTCGCCGGCGGCGGCGCCGCCTACGCCTCGACCAGCTCCGGTGCCGGCGACACGCAGGCGCGCCATGCAGCGCCGCCCGACGCGCCGGGGTACGGCGGCCCCGGGCCCGACGGGTTCCGCGGCGGCCACCGCGGCGGGCCGCTGATGCTCGGCCTCGACAGCGCCGCCGACTACCTCGGGCTCTCCCCCGCGCAGCTGCGCCAGCGGCTCGCGAAGGGCAACTCGCTCGCGGACGTCGCGAAGGCGCAGGGCAAGACGGTCGACGGGCTCGAGCAGGCGCTGCTCGACGCCGCCAGGACGCGGCTCGACAAGGCCGTCGGCGATGGCCGGCTGACGTCCGCGCAGCGCGACCAGCTGCTGAAGGACGTGCAGCAGCACGTCGCCGACCTCGTGCAGGGCAAGGGCCCCGGCCCCGGCGGCCGGATGGGTCGCCGCGGCGGCCGCTGCCCCGGCATGGGCGCTCCGCCCAGCGGCAGCAGCGGCAGCCAGCAGGGCTCCAGCTACCAGCAGGCCGCCCCGAGCGGCAGCAGCACCTGAGCCGACTCGGGTGGACCGTCGCGGCGCGCGCGGCGGTCCATCCGATCCGCGCGCCATCTTGGGAGGGTGCGCCTGCTCCACACCGCCGACTGGCATCTCGGTCGCGCCTTCCACGGCGAGGACCTGCTGCCTGCGCAAGCGGCGTTCCTCGACTTCCTCGTGGCCACCGTACGCGAGCGGCAGATCGACGCGGTGCTCGTCGCCGGCGACCTCTACGATCGCGCGCTGCCGCCGGCCGACGCCGTCCGGCTCGCGGGCGAGGCGCTCGCGCGGCTGGCGGAGCTGGCGCCGACGATCGTCATCTCCGGCAACCACGACTCGGCCGCCCGGCTCGGCTTCCTCGCGCCGCTGCTGGCGCGCGGCGGCCTGCACGTGCGCACCGATCCGCGCGCGATCGGCGAGGCGATCCCGGTCGGCGACGGGCGCGTGGTCGCGATCCCCTACCTGGAGCCCGACCTCGTGCGCGGGACGCTCGGCGTCGAGGAGCGCACGCACGCGGCCGCCATCGGCGCGGCGATGGCGCGCGTGCCGGCGGGCGCCGGGCCGCTCGTCGTGATGGCGCACGCGTTCGTCGCGGGCGCGCAGCCGAGCGAGAGCGAACGCGACCTCGCCGTCGGCGGCGCCTCGAGCGTGCCGGCGTCGCTGTTCGCGGGCGTCGACTACGTCGCGCTCGGGCACCTGCACGGGCCGCAGATCGTCGGCGAGCACGCGCGCTACGCCGGCTCGCCGCTCGCCTTCTCGTTCTCGGAAGCGCACCAGCGCAAGTCGGTCGCGGTCGTCGAGGTGCGTGCGGGCGCGGCGGCCGACGTCCAGCTGCTGCCCTGCCCCGTCCCCCGCCCGCTCGCGACGCTGCGCGGGACGCTCGACGAGCTGCTCGCCGACCCGCGCCTGGCCGTGCGCGAGCAGGCGTGGGTGCAGGCGACGCTGACCGACCCCGTGCGCCCGGCGGATGCGATGGAGCGGCTGCGCCGCCGCTTCCCACATGCCGTCGCGCTCGTGTTCGACCCGCAGGGCGCGCCCGTGCCGGGCGACTCCTACCGCCGCCTGCGCGGGCTCGACGACGACGCGCTCGTGCAGCGCTTCGTCGCCGACACGCGCGGCAAGGACGCCGACGAGGATGAGCTGGCGCTGCTGCGCGACGCACTCACGGCGCGCCGCGTCGCGGCGTCGGTCGCGTAGCGCCGTGCGCCTGCACCGCCTGCGACTGACCGCCTTCCAGGCCTTCGCCGGCGGCGAGACGGTCGACTTCGACGCGCTCGCCGAGGCCGGCCTGTTCCTGCTGCACGGCGACACCGGCGCGGGCAAGACGACGCTGCTCGACGCGGTCTGCTTCGCGCTCTACGGGACCGTGCCGGGCGCCCGTGCGCGTGACGCGCGGCTGCGCTCAGACCACGCCGATCCGGCCACGCGCACCGAGGTCGAGCTGGAGCTGACGCTGCGCGAGCGGCGGCTGCGGATCGTGCGCAGCCCCCGCCAGGAGCGGCCCAAGCGCCGCGGCGAGGGGCTCACGGAGGAGGTCCACACGTGCACCGTCGAGCAGCTCGTCGACGACGACTGGGTCACGCTCGCCGCGCGTCCCGACGAGGCGCGCGCCGAGCTGGGCGACCTGCTCGGGATGTCGTGCGAGCAGTTCTGCCAGGTCGTGCTGCTGCCGCAGGGCGAGTTCGCGACGTTCCTGCGGGCGGACAGCGGCGAGCGCCAGGCGGTGCTCGAACGGCTCTTCGGGACCGACCGCTTCACCTCCGTCGAGCACTGGCTCACCGACCGCCGCAAGGCCGCGAGCGCCGCGCTCGCGGACCAGGGATCGGTCGTGCGCGACCTGCTCTCGCGCGCCGCGCAGGCGGCCGGCGTCGAGCCGCCCGCCGAGCTCGACGAGGTGCCCGCGTGGATCGGCGACCTCGGCGTCGCCGCGCAGGCCGGGGCCGCGACCGCGGCCGAAAGCGCCACCGCCGCGCGACGCGCCCGCGCCGCCGCCGACGCAGCCCTCACCGCCGGCCGCGAGCTGGCAGCCCGCCGCGCGCGCCACGCGGCGGCCACGCAGGAGCTGGCCCGCTGGGAGGCCGCCGCCCCCGCCCGCGCCGCAGCCGCCGCTGAGCTCGCCACCGCCCGCCGCGCCGCCCCCGTCGCGCCGCTGCTCGCGGCATGCGCGGTCGATTTTCCTCGCATAGCCGGGAAAAGCGACCGCGCATCCGCTGAGGAGCTGCGGGCGCGGGCGGGTGAGCTGCGCGCCGTGGCCGGTGGGCTCGATGTGCTGGTGGCGGTCGAGGAGCGGTTGGCGCGGGATGAGGCGGAGCTGTATGCACTGGCGCGGCAGGCGGACGACGCTGGGGCTCGGGCGCAGCAGGCGACGCGGGCGCTGGCGCAAGCCGTCGACGACCGCGCTTCCCTCGATGGCGCCTTGCTGGCAGCGCGCAACGCCGCCGACAGCACGGAGCGCCTCGCGGCCGAGGCCCAGGCCGCGGTGGCGCGCGCGCAAGCCGCAACCGAGCGGGACGCGCTCACGACCGAGCAGCAGCGAGCGCGGGACCACGTCCGCACCGCGACCGACGCCGAGCAGACGACCCGCGCCACGTGGCTCGACGTCCGCGAGGCCCGGCTCGCCGGGATGGCCGCGGAGCTGGCCGAGGGCCTCGCGACGGGCGAGCCCTGCGCGGTCTGCGGCTCGGTCGAGCACCCCACCCCGGCCGCGCGCTCGCTGCTCGACGCACCGCTGGCGCAGCAGGAGCAGGAGGCCGAGCGAGCGCACGCGCGCGCCGCCCAGGCGCGCGCCGACGCCGAACGTACGCTGGCTGACATCGAGGGAAAGCTCGCGGCCGCGCGGGCCGTGGCCGGCGACGCCGAGGCCGCACAGCTCGCCACGCAGGCCACGCAGCTCGCCACCGAGCGCAACGCCACGCACGCCACCGCCGCCAAGCTCGCCGATGCCGAGCGCGCTCTCGCCACCCTCTCCCTCGCAGTCGAAGGCCACGAGCAGCAGCGCCGCACCGCCGAGACCACCGAGACCAAGGCCCGCGCCACCCACGCCGAGCGAACCGCCGCCCTCGCAGCCGACCGCAGCCGGATCGCCCAAGCCCGCGCCGAGCACCCAACGGTCGCCGCCCGCGCCACCGCCCTGCGCAGCGAGGCCGACAGCGCAGAAGCCCACGCCGCGACCGCGGAAGCCACCGCCCGCGCCACCGACGCCGCCGAGCAGGCCGGCTTCCCGACGCTCGCCGCCGCCCGCGAGGCGATCCGCGACGAGGCGCAGCAGGCCGCGCTGGAACAGCGCATCGCCGACTTCGACACGGGCCTCGCCGAGCGCCGCGCAAGCGCCGGGGATCCCGAGCTGCAAGCAGCCGCGGCGGCCCCAGCCCCCGACCTCCCCACCCTCGAAGCCAGCGCCCACGCCACCGCCCGAGCCGACGAGGAGGCGACCCGCCACGACACCCTCGCCACCCAGCGCCTGACCGCCCTCACCGCCCTCTCCGAGCAGCTCGACGACGCCCTCGAAGCGCACGCACCCGTCGCCGAGCGCGAACGGCGCGTGCGCGAGCTGGCGGCGCTGGTCGACGGCTCCTCTGCCGCGAACCGCCTGCACATGCGGCTCTCCGCGTACGTGCTCGCCGCACGGCTGGAGGAGGTCGCGGCGGCCGCGACGCTGCGGCTCGAGCGGATGTCGGACGGCCGCTACCAGCTCGTCCACACCGACGAGCGCGCGCGCGGCGAGCGCCGCGCCGGGCTCGAGCTGCGCATCGTCGACGGCTGGACCGGGCGCGAGCGGGCGCCTTCGACGCTCTCGGGCGGGGAGACCTTCACCGCCAGCCTCGCGCTTGCGCTCGGGCTCGCCGACGTCGTCGCGGCCGAGTCGGGCGGCAGCCGGCTGGAGACGCTGTTCGTGGACGAGGGCTTCGGCACGCTCGACGAGGACACGCTCGACACCGTGCTCGACGTGCTCGACGGCCTGCGCGAGGGCGGCCGCGCCGTCGGGATCGTCTCCCACGTCGCGGAGCTGCGCCAGCGCATCCCCGCGCAGGTGCGCGTCGTCAAGGGCCGCGACGGGTCGCGCGTCGAGCAGCGCGCGGCCGCGGCCGCCGGTTAGCCGCGCCGCGCCACGATCTCCAGCCGCACCCAGTGCAGCTCTCGCTCGGGCAGCGCGACGGCGACGTCGCGCACGAGCGCGGCGGCGGCCTCCTCGCCGAGGCTCGCCACGTGCTGGCGCAGCACGACGCTCGCGAGGAAGCGCGCGAGCCCGTCGGCGTCGTGCTGCGAGACGCGCGGCACGAGGCGCACGTCCGCGTCCACGAAGCCGGCGGCCGCGAGACGGCGCTCGGTCTCCTCGATGCCGGCGTACGTCCACGGGTGGTCGGGATGGCCCAGCGCCTCCAGGGCGCGCAGCACCTGCGCGATGTTGCCCGCGCCGCCGCAGTCGACGACGAGCTGACCGCCCGGCCGCAGCACCGCGGCGAGGTGCTGGAAGAGCGCGTCGTGGTCGCGCACCCAGTGAAGCGTCGAGGTCGAGACGATCGCGTCGACCGCGCCGACGGCCACGGGCAGCGGCGCGCCGAGGTCGCCGTGCACGATCCGCACGCGCGCGTCGCCGGCAAAGCGCTCGCGCGCGGCGGCGAGCATCCGCTCGGAGGCGTCGAGCGCGACGACGTGGCCGTGCGGCAGGCGCTCGAGCAGCGTCGCCGTCACCTGGCCCGTGCCGCAGCCGGCGTCCAGGACCGTCTCGTCGCCGCGCAGCTCCAGCCGCGCGACGGCGTCGTTGCCGCGCTCGTTCATCGGCGCGTTGAGCGTGTCGTAGGCGGGCGCGTCCCACTCCCGCAAGGGCATGCTGTCTGTCATAACTGTCAAGCGTACAGGATGACAGTCAGCTTGTCGACTCAGCGGAAGGCGCGCTCGTACTGGTCCGGGATCGGCGCCGCGTGCCCGAGCGTGCGAGCCGCGTGCAGCGGCCAGTAGGGCTGGCGCAGCAGCTCGCGCGCGAGCAGCACGAGGTCGGCGCGGCCCTCGCGCACGATCGCGTCCGCCTGCTCCGGCTCGGTGATCAGCCCGACCGCGGCCGTCAACAGCCCGCTCTCGCGCCGAACCGCCTCCGCGAACGGCACCTGGTAGCCAGGCCCGACCGCGACCCGCTGGGCCGGCGTCAGCCCGCCGGAGCTGCAATCGACGAGGTCCGCCCCCGCCTCGCCCAGCAGCGGCGCGAGCGCGACGGTGTCGGCGTCGCTCCAGCCGCCCTGCGCCCAGTCGGTCGCCGAGAGGCGCACCGCGAGCGGGATCTCCTCCCCCACCGCCGCGCGCAGCGCACGCACGACCTCGAGCGTGAGCCGCGCCCGCGCCTCGAACGAGCCGCCGTAGGCGTCCCGGCGCGCATTCGAGAGTGGCGAGAGGAACTCGTGCAGCAGGTAGCCGTGCGCGGCGTGCAGCTCGATCCAGCGGAAGCCGGCGCGCAGCGCACGCTCCGCGGCGGCCGCGAACGCGGCCGGCAGCGCCGCGACCTCCTCCGCGCTCAGCGCATGCGGGACGAGCCAGCCCTCGTCGTAAGCAAGCGCACTCGGGGCGACCGGCTCCCAGCCCCCGCGCTCGGGCGGGACCGGCGCGCGGTCCTCCCACGGGCGCCCGGTCGAGGCCTTGCGCCCGGCGTGCGCGAGCTGGATCCCGGGGACCGCGCCGTGCGCGGCGACGAAGTCGGTCACGCGTCGCAGCGGCGCGACGTGACGCTCGTCCCAAATCCCCAGGTCGTACGGCGAGATGCGGCCCTCCGCGGTGACCGCGGCCGCCTCCGTGATCACGAGCCCCGCGCCGCCGACGGCGCGCGAGCCGAGGTGCACGAGGTGCCAGTCGTCGGCGAGCCCGTCGATCGACGAGTACTCGCACATCGGCGAGACGCCGACGCGGTTGCGCAGCTCCACCCCGCGCACGCGCAGCGGTGAGAAGAGGTGTGCGGCGGACTCGGTCATCCGCGCAATCGTTGCACACGCAACGGTCGCGTCAGCGCGCGAGCGCGACGATCGCCCGCTGCCCGTCCGGCAGCGCCGCCGCCGCGCGGCGTCCGACCACGCGCGCCCACAGCCACGACAGCGGTCCGCGCACGTAGATCGTGTTGCGCAGGCGCGTGCGCTGCGGGCCGAGCGCCTCCAGCTCGTGGCGATGCCCCATCCGCGCGCCGGGCAGCCGCGCCTCGTCGGTGAACAGCCGCCCGTCCTCGAACTCGACGACGCGGAACGTCAGCCGCAGCCCCGTCCCGAAGCGCACGCGCGCCTGCGCGCCGAGCCGCAACGGCCCGTCGAGCCGCGCCGACGCCAGCTCGGGATTCCAGCGCGGCCAGGCGGCCGCGTCGGCATACGCGCCGCGCCACACGTCCCCAGCGCCCACGTCGGCCTCCAGCTCGGCCCGCGTCGCCCACTCGCCCATCCCGGCAGCGTACGCCGGCCGCTACTTCACCGACCCCGCCAGCATCCCCTGCACGAAGTAGCGCTGGAAGGCGAGGAACACGCACAGCGGAATCGCGAGTGAGAGGAACGAGGCCGGCGCGATCAGCTCGATGTTCGAGCCGAACTGGCGCGTCTGGGAGAAGATCGCGACCGTCAGCGGCTGCGTGTCGCGCCCGAACGTCAGCGCGACGATCAGGTCGTTCCAGGTCCACAGGAACTGGAAGATCGCCAGCGAGGCGATCGCCGGCAACCCGAGCGGCAGGATCAGCCGCGTGAAGATGCGCAGCTCAGAGGCGCCGTCGATGCGCGCCGACTCGAGGATGTCCTTCGGGATCCCGATGAAGAAGTTGCGCATCAGGAAGACGCCGAACGGCAGCCCGAAGGCGACGTGGAAGAGCACGAGCCCGAGCACCGTGTCGAACAGCCCCGTGCTCTGGTAGAGCGAGAAGATCGGGATCAGCGCGACTTGCAGCGGCACCACGAGCAGCCCGATCACGCCGACGAACAGCCAGTCGCGCCCGGGGAAGTCGAGCCATGCGAACGCATAGCCGGCGAGCGCCGCCACCACCACCAGGATCAGCGTGTTGAGGACCGCGATCTGCACCGTCGTCCACAGCGCGCTCGTGATCGCCTGGTTGTCGAAGATCTGCCGGTAGTTCTCGAACGTCCCGAGGCTCGGGTGCGAGACGACGTGCCACCAGCCCTGCTGCGTGATGTCGGTCGCCGGCAGCAGCGACGTCAGCGCCAGCCCGAGCGTCGGCACGAGCCACAGCACCGCCACGAGCGTGAGGAAGATCCGCAGCGGCCAGCGCGTCGCCGCGCGCCCGACCCGCACCGCCCACGAGCCGCGCGAGCGCGGCTGCGCAAGCGCGACGGTCCCGCCGACGGCGGCGCCCGAGGCCTCCATCACTGCTCCCTCCGGAAGCGGCGGATGTTCAGCGCCAGCACCGGCACGACGAGCAGGAACAGGAAGACCGCGATCGCCGAGCCGAGCCCGAAGTCGTTGACGCCGCCGAACGAGGTGCGCCACATCGCCAGCGCGATCACGTTCGCGTCGTCCTGCGAGGACTGCGGCGCGACCGACAGGATGATGTCGAAGACCTTCAGGACGTTGATCACCATCGTGACGAAGACGACCGAGAGCACCGGCGCGAGCATCGGCACCGTCACGCGCCGGAAGACCTGCCACTCGCTCGCCCCGTCGGTGCGCGCGGCCTCGAGCACCTCGCGCGAGATCGCCGCCAGCCCGGCTGCGATCACGACCATCGCGAAGCCGGCCCAGACCCAGATGTAGGCGACCATCACCGCCGGCAGGATCAGCTTCGGGCCGAGCCACGAGACGCCCTCGAACGGCGTCTCGAACGTCTTCGCCGCGACCGCCACGCGGTAGGAGCCGGCCTTCACGCCGCCGAACGAGAAGCGGCCGTCGTCGCCCGACGTCGTGCTCGCGACGGTCTGCCCGGAGGCCGAGCGCAGGTCCAGCGTCACGCCGGGCAGCCCCTGCTCGCCCGCCTCGACCACCCCGGCCTTCCCGCCGCCCGGCTTGAAGTCGCGCCAGACCGTGCCGACGATCGCCCCGGGCTTCGCGACCGGCGCGGCCGCCGCCTTCGCCGCCGCCGGCATGTCGGCGGGCGGGATCGCGGTCAACCCCAGCAGCGCCGTGGCGCCGGGCGCCACGGCCGTGCGCAGCACGAAGCCCTTCGACGCGCTCCCGGTCAGCGTCGGCGTCGAGCCCTGCGCCGCGCTCAGCACGCCCGAGGAGCGGAAGGTGTCGCCGACCGCCTTGACGGAGGCGTTGAGCGTGCCCAGCGCGGGGTCCTTCTGGTCCATCACGTGCCAGATCACGCCGGCCGCGAACAGCGAGATCGCCATCGGCATGAAGACGACGGTCTTGAACGCCGTCGCCCAGCGGATGCGCTCCGTCAGGACCGCGAAGATCAGCCCGATCGCGGTCACGAGCGCCGGCACGACCGCGACCCAGACGACGTTGTTCTCGATCGCCTTCGTGAGCGTCTCGGTCGTGAACAGCGCCTTGTAGTTGTCGAGGCCGACGAAGTCCGAGCCGTCGCGCCCGAAGAAGCTGCGCACGATCGTCTTGACCGTCGGGTAGACGATCCACACCAGCAGGAACAGCAGCGCCGGCGTGAGGAACAGCAGCGGGATCAGCCGCTCGCGGCGCCTGCCGCGGCGGCTGGTCCCTGCGCGGATGGCCGAGGCCTCCACCCTGCTACCCCTGCGCGTAGGCCTTCGCCGCGGCGGCCTCGAGCTTCGTCGCCGTCCCGCTCACGTCCTTCGGGTTGGAGAGGAAGTCCTGCAGGATCTTCCACTCGCCCTGGCCCGGCGTGCCGCCGAAGGCCGCCGGCGCGAGGTCGGACATGTCGAAGCGGAACGTCTGCGCGCCCGCGATCGCGGTCGCCAGCGTGCGCGTGATGTCGTCCGGATAGACGCTCGGGTCGACCTGCTTGTTCGGCGAGGAGAAGCCGCCGCGCTGCGCCCACGCCTGCGCGCCGTCCTTGCTCGCGAGGAACGTCACGAACGCGCGGATCGCGGGCGTGTCGCGGAACGTCGTGATCGAGTCGCCGCCGCCGACGACGACGTTCTGCGCGCCGCCGATCGCCGGGAACGGGAAGACGCCGTAGCCGCTGCCGGCCTTCAGCTTCGTCTTGCTCGCGACGACGCCGGGGACGAAGTCGCCCTCGATCACCATCGCCGCCTTCGGCGGATCCTGGAAGACGTTCTCGACCGAGGCCGGGAACTCCGTCTGCAGCGCGCCGCCCGTGCCGCCGACGATGTTCGAAGTGTCGCCGAGCACCTGCGCCATCGTCGTGAGCGCGGTCTTGACGGACGGGTCCGTCCACTTGATCGCGTGCGTCGTGAGCTGGTCGTACTTGTCCGGCCCCGCCTGGCGCAGGTAGACGTTCTCGAACAGGTCGGTGAGCGTCCAGCCGTCGGCGCCGCCGATCGAGTAGGCCGGCACGCCCGAGGCCTTCAGCGTCTTGGCGTCGGTCAGGAACTCGTCCCACGTCTTCGGCGCGCTCACGCCGGCGTCCTTGAACGCCTGCGCGTTGAACCATACGGTCGACTTGTTCGCGCCCTTGTAGACGAAGCTGTAGAGCTTGCCGCCGATCGAGCCGAGCTTCACGAAGTCGGGCGAGTAGTTGGCGGCGAGCGTCGACTTGACGTAGTCGATCGGCTTGACCGCGCCCTTCTGCTGGAACTCCTTGATCAGGCCCGGCTGGGCGATCGTCGCGATGTCGGGCGGGTTGCCGCCCTCGACGGCGGTCCCGACGACCGTCGGCACGTTGTCGCCCGCGGAGGTGTACTTCACCTTCACGTTCGGATAGGTCTCGTTGAACTTGTCGATGACGGCCTGGAAGGACTTCTGCTCGTCGCCGGTCCAGACCCCGACGACGGAGACCGAGCCGGAGACCTTGGACGAGGCGCTCCCGCTCCCACCGCTGCTGCCGCTGCCGCCGTTGTCGCTGCCGCCCCCGCAGCCGCCGAAGGCGGCGAGAGCCAGTGCAGCGAGAGCCAGTGCAGCGAGCGCGGCCAGATATGGACGATGTGACCTCACGAGTCGGTTCCTCCTGCCATTGGTGCGTCGTAGATCCCGAGCCCAGTCCCGGGATCGAAGAAGTGCAAGGTGCGGGTGTCGACGACGGCCTCCGCGGTCGCGCCGGCGGCCACCTGCGAGCGCGGCGCGAAGCGCGCGACCAGCGGCGCCTCCTGCTCGCCGGCGCCGAGCGCCGGCCCGCTCGCGTCCTCCGCGAGCTCGCGCACCTCGTCGGTCGCGGCCGCGCGCCCGGGGATCGTCGCGTGCACGATCACCTCCGAGCCGAGCGACTCGCGCAGCTTGACGTGGACGCGCAGGCGCCGGTCGGCGGGGGCGCCGTCGGCCATCGCCGCGTCCGCGATGTCCTCGGGACGGATGCCGACGATCAGGTCGCGGCCCTCCCACGCGTGCAGCGCGGGGCGCGCGTCGAGCAGCTCGGGCGCGAGCGCGAGGCGCTGCTCGCCGATCCGCACCGCGCCGTGCTCGAGCCGCGCCTCCAGCAGGTTCATCGCGGGGCTGCCGATGAAGCCGCCGACGAACAGGTTCACGGGCCGGTCGTAGAGCTCCTGTGGCGCGGCGACCTGTTGCAGCACGCCCTTGCGCATGACCGCCACACGGTCGCCCATCGTCATCGCCTCGACCTGGTCGTGCGTCACGTAGAGCGTCGTGACGCCGAGCTCCTGCTGCAGGCGCGCGATCTCCGCGCGCGTCTGCACGCGCAGCTTCGCGTCGAGGTTCGAGAGCGGCTCGTCCATCAGGAAGGCCGCTGGCTCGCGCACGATCGCGCGGCCCATCGCGACGCGCTGGCGCTGGCCGCCGGAGAGGTTGCGCGGCTTGCGCTGGAGCCACTCGCCGAGGTCGAGCACCTTCGCGGCCTGCTGCACGCGGCGGTCGATCTCGTCCTTCGGCAGCTTCTTGATGCGCAGTCCGAAGGCGATGTTCTCGTAGACCGAGAGGTGCGGATAGAGCGCGTAGCTCTGGAACACCATCGCGATGTCGCGGTCGCGCGAGGGGACCTCGTTGACGACGCGCTCGCCGATCCGCAGCGTGCCCTCGCTGATCTCCTCCAGCCCGGCGACCATCCGCAGGGCGGTCGTCTTGCCGCAGCCGGACGGGCCGACCAGCACCATGAACTCCTGGTCGGCGACGTCGAGCTCGATCGCCGAGACGGCACGCGTGCCGTCGGCGTAGACCTTGCTGACGCCGTCGAACGTCACCGCTGCCACGTCGCCTCCTCCGCTTGCCTCCTCGCGTGCTGGCTTACCCGTCAAGGCATCGCCGCGAACCGCCGATACCTGCACGAGATGCGAACGCTGCTCACGGCCGTGCTCGCCGTCGCACTTGCCGCGGAGGCGCTCCACGGCGTCCTGGGCTTCGGCGGGGCCGGCCTCGACGCCTTCATGCGGGACCAGCTCTACCTCGCGCTCGAGACCGCCGGCGCGCTGATCTGCTGCGCGCGCGTCGTGCGGCGGCCCGAGCACCGCCTCGCGTGGGGCTGCATCGCCGCGAGCCTCGTCTGCTGGACCGCGGGCGACGCCGCCTACCTGCTGTTGCCGGCGCCGCTGCCCTACCCGTCGGTCGCCGACGTGCTGTACCTCGCCTTCTATCCGCTCTGCATCGCGGGGATGGCGCTGCTGCTGACGCAGCGGCGCGACCGCATCGCCGCGCGCCTGTGGGTCGACGGCGCAATCGCCGGGCTCGCCGTCGCGGCGGGGACGATCGCACTGTCGTTCGGGACGATCGTGCAGACGACGCACGGCACGACCGCCGAGACGGCCGTCAACCTCGCCTACCCGCTCGCCGACCTCGTCGCGATCGGCTTCGTGCTGACCGCCTTCGGCACCCAGGCGTGGCGCCCCGGGCGCGGCTGGATGCTGCTCGGGCTCGGCGTGCTGCTGACCGCGGTCGCCGACACGATCTACCTCTACCAGGACGCGCTCGGCAGCTTCAGCGACGGCTCGCTCGTGGACTCGATGTGGCCGGCGGCGCTGCTGTGCTGCGGCTGGGCCGCCTGGCAGCCGTGGCCCGAGGGCGCCGTCGAGCACCGCTTCGGACGCCAGACGTTCGCGCTGCCGACGCTCTTCTCGGCAGTCTCGATCGGGGTCCTCTGCTACGGCCAGCTGGCCTCGATCCCGGCGCCCGCGACGGTGCTCGCGACCGTCTCGCTGCTGCTCGCCTCACTGCGCGCCAGCGTCACCTTCCGCGAGAACGTGCGACTGCTGCGGACCGCGCGCGTGGAGGCGCTGACGGACGGCCTCACCGGCCTGCCGAACCGCCGCCGCCTGATGACCGATCTCGAACGCACGGTCGCGGCCGGCCGCGCGGGCCAGCAGGCGACGTTCGCGTTCTTCGACCTCGACGGCTTCAAGGCCTACAACGACACGTACGGGCACAACGCCGGCGACATGCTGCTCGACCGCCTCGCCGGTCGTCTCGCGGACGCCGTCGGCGAGGCCGGGCGCGCCTACCGCCTCGGCGGCGACGAGTTCTGCGTGGTGCTGAACGTGCGGCGCGAGGCGAGCGACGAGCTGCTGCACGCATGCAGCCGCGCGCTGCACGAGCAGGGCGAGGGCTTCCTGATCGGCGCCTCCTGCGGCGCCGTCGCGATCCCCGAGGAGGCCGCGACCGCGACGCACGCGCTGCAACTCGCCGACCAGCGGATGTACCAGGCGAAGGACGAGACGCGCGTCTCCAGCCGCGGTCAGATGCGCGACCTGCTGCTGCAGGTGCTGCGCGAGCGCGAGCCGGAGCTGCACCAGCACCTGCGCGGGGTCGCGGCGCTCGCCGTCGCGGTCGGGCGCGAGTTGGGGCTGAGCGCCGAGCAGCTGGACGAGGTCGCGCGCGCGGCCGAGCTGCACGACGTCGGCAAGCTCGCGATCCCCGACGAGATCCTGCACAAGCCCGGCCCGCTCGACGAGCGCGAATGGAAGCTGATGCGCCAGCACACGGTGATCGGCGAGCGGATCCTCGCCGCCGCCCCGGCGATGAAGCCGGTCGGCGCGCTCGTGCGTGCCTCGCACGAGCGCTGGGACGGGGTCGGCTACCCCGACGGCGTCGCCGGCGAGGCGATCCCGCTCGGGGCCCGCATCGTCGCCGTCTGTGACGCGTTCGACGCGATGACGAGCCTGCGGCCCTACCAGCCGACGGCGACCGCGGCGGCCGCGATCGCCGAGCTGGAGCGCTGTGCCGGGACGCAGTTCGACCCGCGGGTGGTGGAGGTCTTCACGGCGATCCGGGCGCGCGCGGCGGACGCCGGCAGCGTGTCCGAGGTCCCGAGATAGGTCACGAGGGGCGTCCCCCAACGCCCCTCGCAGCCCACGCCTACCAGCGGTACCAGCCGCGGCGACGTCCGCCGCCGGCCACGTCGGCGGCGCCGCCGACGAAGAAGCCGATCAGCCACAGGACGACGGCCACGATCAGGATGAACCAGAGCAGGTGGGCGGCGAAGCCGAGTCCACCGAGTACGGCGAGCAGCAGCAGCAGTACGACAAGGGCAACCATCTGATCCCTCCCGGTCGGGGTCGTTGATTTTTTCAGCCTGCCCGCCTCATCGATGCGGCATGCGCCAGATGGAGCAGCGCGCTGCGCGAACGTGCGCCGCACGGCCGAGGCCGCGGCGCGCCCCACGGCCGATCATGCTGGACATGCCCAAGACATCCCCCATCCGCCGTTACGTGCTCCTGCGTCACCGCGACCTCGCCGCCGCCTCGCCGCGCTGGAGCGTGGAGCGCATCGGCTCCGCCCCGCGCGACGTCTCGCTCGCCGGGTCGGTCGCCGCCGCGCAGCGCGCGCTCGGCGCCCGTCGCTGACCGGCGCCCGCTGCGATCGCTGTCCGTCTGTGCATCGCATCGGTGCACAGACGGACAGTGATCGCGCGCGCCGGCGCTAGGAGAGCGCAAGCCCGCCGAGCGGCACCGGCACGTCCGGCGTGCGCGCGACGTTCATCGCCAGCACGAGCAGCGAGAGCCCCGCCGGCAGGACGCGGCCTGACCGCGGCGTGTCCGCGGGCAGCGCCTCGAACGCCGCGATCAGCTGCGCGACGACGCGCGCGTGCGCGGCCTGCGGCGCGTCGGCGCCCAGCTCGCAGGAGAGCTTCGCGAGGCTCAGCATCTCGGCGCCGTCGTGACCGCGCACGAGCTGCGCGAACGCTCCCACGAGATACGTCGCCGCGCGGTCCAGCAGCACGTCGACGGAGGTCCGCATCGCGCCGGCCGGCGGCGGGCCGCCGCCGAGCAGCTCCTCCCCCGCCAGCAGCCGCGCCGCCTGCTCGCCGAGCACCAGCCGCACCTGCGCGTCGTCGAGTCCTGACTGCTGGGCGATCCGCGCCGTCTGGAGCGCCCCGTTCGGGATCCGCCCGTAGGGCGCGTCGCTGGCGAACAGGAGCTGCCCCGGCGGGACCGTCGCGAACAGCGACAGCAGGTCGGCCGGGCCCCACCAGGAGGTGTCGAACAGCAGGTTCGGCAGCCACTGCGCCGCCGGCCCGATCCACGCGAGGTCGCTGATGCCCGCGTGCGCGAGGATCAGCCGTACGCCCGCCCAGCGCTCGCAGAGCGCGACCGCGTGCACGCCGAGCGCCGGGATCCCGCGCCCCGCGTGCACGAGCACGGGCAGTCGTCGCTCGTGCGCGAGCTCCCACACGCCGGCCAGGGCCGGATCGTCGAGCGTGAAGCCCTCGCCGCGCGGGTGCAGCTTGACGCCGCGCGCGCCGGCCGCCAGCGAGCGCTCCAGCTCGGACTCGATTCCCACCCGCCCGCTCCGCGGGTCGAGCCGCGCGAACGCGACGAGCCGCCCGCCGGAGGCTGCGGCGGCCGCGATCACGTCGGCGTTGGGGCCACGGTAGCCGTCCGGCTCCTGCAACGGGAAGACGGCGGCGCGCGCGTCCGCCTGCTCCAGCGCGGCCAGCAGCTCGGCGGGCGTGCAGCGCATCGTGTCGGGGTCGTGCTGGCCCACGTGCGTGTGCACGTCGACGACGTCGCGCACGCCGAGCCGGGCGCGCTCGTCCTCGTACCACGACAGCAGTCCGGCGGGCACTTCGAGCACGCCGCCGATCCTGACAGATCCGCTCGCGGCAACCGCAGCATCCACAGATATGAGTCGTCTAGACTTAGATCTCCTGCCATGGTCTATACTCGCTTACAAATCGTAAGTCCCTAGTGGAAGCGAACATCGCATGAGCCGACTGCTGCTGGTCCCCCTTGAGGACGTCGTCGCCTTCCCGACGATGACGCTGACGCTGACCGTCGACGTGGGCGACGAGCAGCGCGTCCTGCTCGTGCCCCGCCACGAGAGCGCGTTCGCGAGCGTCGGCACGATCGCCGACGTCAGCGACCGCGTGCGCCTGCCGGGCGGCGGCCACGCCGTCGTGCTGACCGGGCTGCACCGCGGCGTCGCCGGCGCCGCCCACACCGCCCCTGACGGAAAGCTCTACGTCGAGGTCGAGGACCACCCCGACGCCGAGCCCGTCGACGGCCGCACGCGCGAGCTGGAGCGCGAGTACCGCGCCGTCGTCGAGGAGCTGCTGGAGCTGCGCGGCGACGACGGCCGCATCCAGGCGTTCGTGCGCGCGATCAGCGAGCCCGGCACGCTCGCCGACACCGCCGGCTACTCCCCCGACTTCTCTTTCGAGCAGAAGGTCGAGCTGCTGGAGACGCTCGACGTGACCGCGCGGCTGGAGCTGGCCGTGCGCCTGCAGCGCGAGCGGCTCGCCGAGCTGAGCGTGCGCCAGCGGATCCGCGACGACGTCCAGTCGGGCGCCGATCAGCAGCAGCGCGAGTACTTCCTGCGCAAGCAGCTCGACTCGATCCGCAAGGAGCTGGGCGAGGACGACGCGTCCGTCGCCGAGGAGTACCGCACGAAGATCGCCGAGGCCGGCATGCCCGAGGCCGTGCGCGAGCAGGCCGAGAAGGAGCTGGGCCGGCTCGAGCGGATGGGCGAGCAGTCGGGCGAGGCGAGCACGATCCGCACCTACCTCGACTGGCTGATCGCGGTGCCGTGGTCCAAGCGCTCGGACGAGCGGCTGGATCCCGTGCACGCGCGCGAGGTGCTCGACGCCGACCACGCCGGGCTCGACGACGTCAAGCAGCGCATCACCGAGTACATCGCCGTGCGCAAGCTGCGCGAGGAGCGCGGGATCGAGGCCGACAAGCGCAGCGGGGCGATTCTCACCTTGATCGGCCCCCCAGGCACCGGCAAGACCTCGATCGGCGAGTCGATCGCGCGCGCCACCGGCCGCGAGTTCGTGCGCATGTCGCTGGGCGGCGTGCGCGACGAGGCCGAGATCCGCGGGCACCGGCGCACCTACGTCGGCGCGCTCCCCGGCCGCCTCGTGCGGGCCCTGCGCGACGCCGGCACGATCAACCCGGTGATCATGCTCGACGAGGTCGACAAGGTCGGCGCCGACTGGCGCGGGGATCCGAGCGCAGCCCTGCTGGAGGTGCTCGACCCGGCGCAGAACCACTCGTTCCGCGACCACTACCTCGACGTCGAGCTGGACCTCTCGGGCGTGCTGTTCATCGCGACCGCGAACGTCGCGGACTCGATCCCCGGTCCGCTGCTGGACCGCATGGAGGTGATCCGCTTCGACGGCTACACGACCGCCGAGAAGGTCGCGATCGCGCGCGACTACCTGTGGCCGCGCCAGCGCGAGCGCAACGGGCTGCTGCCCGAGGAGGTCGAGATCTCCGACGAGGTGCTCCAGACCGTCGTGACCGAGTACACCCGCGAGGCCGGCGTGCGCCAGCTCGAGCGCGAGCTCGGGACCGTGCTGCGCAAGACGGCGACCGGGATCGCATCGGGCGAGAACGCCCGGGGGCCCGCCTCCGCCGGCCACGCGGCCGGCTCCGGCACCCCTAGCGCGCCGGTCGTCGTCGACCTGCCCGCCGTGCGCGACGCGCTCGGGCGCCAGAAGCACTTCCAGGAGTCCGCGATCCGCACGGCCGTGCCGGGCGTCGCGACCGGCCTGGCGGTGACGGGCGCCGGCGGCGACGTGCTGTTCGTGGAGGCCACGCGGATCCCCGGCGAGCGCAAGGACGGCCTCGTGCTGACCGGTCAGCTCGGCGACGTGATGAAGGAGTCGGCGCGGATCGCGCTCTCCTACGTGCGCGGGCACGCCGGGGAGCTGGGCATCGACCCCGCGCTGCTCGACGGCGAGTTCCACGTGCACGTGCCGGCCGGGGCGATCCCGAAGGACGGCCCGAGCGCCGGGGTGACGATGGTCACGGCGCTCGCGTCGATGCTGAGCGGGCGCCCGGTCAAGCACACGGTCGGGATGACCGGCGAGGTCACCCTGCAGGGCCGCGTGCTGCCGATCGGCGGGCTCAAGCAGAAGGTGCTCGCGGCCCACGCGGCCGGGCTCACCGACGTGATCCTGCCCGAGCGCAACAGGGGCGACCTCGACGACGTCCCCGAGCAGGTGCGCGAGCAGATGACGTTCCACCCCGCGATGTCGATCGACGAGGTGCTCGCGGTCGCGCTGGAGCCGGCGCGCGTGGCGACGAGCGCCTGACGGCTCGCGGTTGACCCCCGGCTCGACGCTCCGTCATCCTGAGCGTCGAGCCGGCCGGCAGGGGGCCGCCGGCACGACCAAGGGGGAACTGACATGCCCGGCATCCGCCGGAAGATCGCCGCGCTCGCTCTGAGCGCGGGCGTCGCAGCCAGCGTCGCGCCCGCGGCGCAGGCCGCCTTCCCGAACTCGATCGCCGCCACCGGCGACTCGATCACGCGCGCCTTCAACACGTGCGCGTTCCCGTTCACCGACTGCCCGCAGAACTCGTGGGCGACCGGCACCGAAGCGGCCGTCAACAGCTTCTACCTGCGCATCAGAGCCGTCAACGCCGGCATCACCGGCAACCTATTCAGCGACGCCAGATCCGGCGCGAGAATGAGCAACCTGCCCGAACAGGTCGGCAGATCGATCGAACACAGAGTCGAATTCGTGGTGATCGAGATGGGCGCCAACGACGTCTGCACCAGCGGCGAGGAAACGATGACGTCGGTCGCCAGCTTCACGACGAACTTCGAAAGAGCGATCAGAGACCTGAGAGAAAGACTGCCGGGCGCCAGAGTCGCCGTCGGCTCGATCCCGAACGTCTACACGCTGTGGCAGGTGCTCCATACGAACAGATCCGCGACCGAAACGTGGAGAACGCTCGGCATCTGCCAGTCGATGCTCAGAAACGCCACCTCGACGTCCAGAGAAGACGAAGAACGGCGCCTGCGCGTGCAGAGACGCGAGGTCGAATTCAACAGAGCGCTCGAAACCGTCTGCGCCACCTACGCGAACTGCCAGTGGGACAGAAACACGGGCTACAACTACAGATTCGAAGCGAGAGAGATCTCGACGAACGACTACTTCCACCCGAGTCAGAGAGGACAGCACTCGATCGCCGAAATCGAGTACCCGGTGATCAGATTCTGAACGTGACGTGACTACAGGATGAACGCCGCGCGCCGCGGGGGTTGGGAAACCCCCGCGGCGCGGTAGCGTTGGGGACATGACCACGATCTCCCCCAAGCAGGAGCAGGCCCTCGTCGCGCGCGTCCCGAAGGATCTGTTCATCGGCGGCCGCTGGCGTGCTGCGAGCAGCGGCGGCACCCTCGCCGTCGAGGATCCCTCGACGCAGCAGCCGCTCTGCGAGGTCGCCGACGCGACCGCCGAGGATGCGATGGCGGCGCTCGACGCCGCCGTCGCCGCGCAGCCCGAGTGGGCCGCGACGGCCCCGCGCGAGCGCGGCGAGATCCTGCGGCGGGCGTTCGAGACGGTCATGCACCGGCTCGACGAGCTGGCCCTGCTGATGACGCTGGAGATGGGCAAGCCGCTGGCCGAGTCGAAGGCCGAGATCACGTACGCCGCGGAGTTCCTGCGCTGGTTCAGCGAGGAGGCGGTGCGGATCGACGGTCGCTACTCCAGCGCCCCCAACGGCGTCGGGCGGATGCTGACGATGCGCCAGCCGGTCGGGCCCTGCCTGCTGATCACGCCGTGGAACTTCCCGCTCGCGATGGGCACGCGCAAGATCGGCCCGGCGATCGCGGCCGGCTGCACGATGGTGGTCAAGCCCGCCAAGCAGACCCCGCTGTCGATGCTCGCGCTTGCGGCGATCCTCGACGAGGCCGGACTGCCCGGCGGCGTGCTGAACGTCTTCACCGCGCGCTCGGCGGGCGAGACGACCGGTCCGCTGATCGCCGACCCGCGCCTGCGCAAGCTCTCCTTCACCGGCTCGACCGAGGTCGGGCGCGCGCTGATGGAGCAGGCCTCCGAGCAGCTGCTGCGGATCTCGATGGAGCTGGGCGGCAACGCGCCCTTCGTCGTCTTCGAGGACGCCGACCTCGACGCCGCGATCGACGGCGCGATGGTCGCGAAGATGCGCAACGTCGGCGAGGCGTGCACGGCCGCCAACCGCTTCCACGTGCACGAGAACGTCGCCGACGCGTTCGCCGAGCGGCTCGCCGCGCGGATGGGCGGCCTGAAGCTCGGCCGCGGCAGCGAGGACGGCGTGCAGGTCGGCCCGCTGATCGACGACACGCAGCGCCAGAAGGTCCACGAGCTGACGCAGGACGCGCTCGACAAGGGCGCCACGTGCCTGCTCGGCGGGCCCGACGCGGCGCCCGAGGGGCCCGGCTACTTCGTCGCGCCGACCGTGATCGGCAACGTGCCGGAGGACGCCCGCGTGCTGCGCGAGGAGATCTTCGGGCCCGTCGCCCCGATCGCGACGTTCGCGAGCGAGGCGGAGGCGATCGAGGCCGCCAACCGCACCGAGTTCGGGCTCGTCGCCTACCTCTTCACGCAGGACGTCAAGCGCGCGCTGCGCGTCTCCGAGGCGCTGGAGACCGGCATGGTCGGGCTCAACCAGGGCCTCGTCTCCAACGCCGCCGCGCCGTTCGGCGGCATCAAGCAGTCGGGCTTCGGCCGCGAGGGCGGCGTCGAGGGGATCGACGAGTACCTCTCGACGAAGTACGTGGCGATCAACCTGGACTGACGCCCTCGTCGGTGCGGGGCTCGAACCCCGCGCACTCCAGCACCGGCAGGCGCGGATAGCGCGGGAACGCCGGGTCGGTCTTCGCGCGGCGGCAGAGCGAGAAGACCGAGCCGCGCGTGTTCGGGACGAGCTGCTGGTGGCGGCAGCCGTTGCAGAGGCCTGCGGGCGGCGGGCGATCCATCGACCGTCACTATACTTTTTGAAGCATGAAGACGTTCCTGCGCCTCCTCGGCTTCCTGCGCCCCCACCGCAGGGGCGTGACGATCTCGTTCCTGTTCGCCGCCGCGGCGATGGGCGCGGGCGTCGTGGTGCCGTGGCTGACCGGCCTCGGCTTCGGCGCTATCCGCCGCCACGACCGTCACGAGCTCGTGCTCGCGGCGGGCGCGATCGCCGTCGCGGGCCTGCTGCGGCTCGGCCTCAGCGTCGGGCGCCGGCTCGTCGCCGGGCGCGTCTCGCTCGCGGTCGAGTACGACCTGCGCTCGCAGCTCTACGGCCACCTGCAGTCGCTGGAGATGGGCTTCTTCGATGGCCAGCAGACGGGCCAGCTGATGTCGCGCGTGACCGTCGACCTGCAGGCGGTGCGCTTC
Organism: uncultured Actinomycetes bacterium; assembly: GCA_963746145.1. Taxonomy (GTDB): domain Bacteria; phylum Actinomycetota; class Thermoleophilia; order Solirubrobacterales; family Solirubrobacteraceae; genus Conexibacter. Next base: position 1,561,096 of record CAVVAC010000003.1, on the reverse strand, counting down.
TTCCTCGGCTACGGGCTGGTGTTCATCGGCCAGTCGTTCTTCACGATCGTGTTCGCGGCGATCGCGATGCTGATCTGGTCCCCTCCGCTGGCGGCGATCGCGCTGGCGCCGGTGCCGTTCGTCGTGCTCGTCGCCTTCCGCTACGGGCGCCGCTCGCGCCCCGCCACGCAGGAGGTGCAGCAGCGGATCGCCGAGTTGACCGCGGTCGCGCAGGAGAACGTCTCCGGCGTGCGCGTCGTGAAGGCGTTCGCGCGCGAGCAGCTCCAGCTCGAGCGCTTCCGCCGCCAGACCGGCCGCGTCTTCGAGCAGGCGATCTACACGACCAGGCTGCAGGCGCTGTACGCGCCGCTGATCGGCTTCCTGCCCTACCTCGGGCTCGCGGCGATCCTGCTCGTCGGCGGGCACCTCGCGATCGACGGCACGGTCGCGCTCAAGACATACACCGCCTTCTACCTCTACGTGCTGATGCTGACGGGGCCGATGCGCACGCTCGGCTACATGCTCAACTCGGCCCAGCGCGCGACCGCCTCGGGCGCGCGCATCTTCCAGCTGCTCGACCGCGCGCCGCAGATCGTCGCCGCCGCCGATGCGCCGCCGTTGCCGGAAGGCAGCGGGCGGGTGGAGCTGCGCGGCGCCTCGCTCACGTTCGCGGGCGCGACCCGGCCGGCGCTGCACGACGTCGACCTCGTCGTGGAGGCCGGCAGCACGATCGCGCTCGTCGGCGGCACCGGCTCGGGCAAGACCTCGCTCGTATCGCTGCTGCCGCGCCTCTACGACGTCACCGAGGGCGCGGTGCTGATCGACGGCGCCGACGTGCGCGGCGTCGACCCGCACTCGCTGCGGCGCGAGATCGCGGTCGTGACCGACGACCCCTTCCTGTTCTCCGCCAGCGTGCACGACAACGTCGCCTACGCGCGCCCGGAGGCGAGCCGCGCGGAGGTCGAGCTGGCGGCCCGCCGCGCCCGCGCCGACGGCTTCGTGCGGGAGCTGCCCGACGGCTACGACACGCTGATCGGCGAGCGCGGTCTGACGCTCTCCGGCGGCCAGCGCCAGCGGATCGCGATCGCCCGCGCGCTGCTCGCGAACCCGCGCATCCTCGTGCTCGACGACGCGACCTCCTCCGTCGACGCCTCGACCGAGCAGGAGATCAAGCTCGCGCTCGCCGAGGTGATGGAGGGGCGCACGACGTTCGTGATCGCCCACCGGCTCTCGACGATCGCGCTCGCCGACGAGATCGTCGTGTTGGAGCGCGGCGAGATCGTCGCGCAGGGCACGCACGACGAGCTGCTCGCGCACGAGGGGCTCTACCGCGAGATCGTCGAGAAGGGCCTGCCCGACCAGGTCTTCCTGACGCGCAAGCCGCTGGAGCCGGTCGCCGAGGACGCCCACGCCACCCCGCGCCCGGCGCTCGCCGCGGCGGCTGCGAACGCCGCGCCCGTCGCGAGCCGCCCGGCACGGCGCGAGGAGGGCGTCAACGCGCTCGCCAGCGGCGCGCTCGGCTCCGTCACGACCGCCGGGCGCGAGCAGGACCGCCTCGCCGACCTGCGCCGCCGCCTGCGCCAGACCGGTGGGCGCGGGCGCAAGGTGCGCGGGCTGATCGAGCTGCTGCGGCCCTACCGCGCCCGCGTCGCGCTGATGTTCCTGACGCTGACGCTCGCGACCGCCGCGACGCTCGCGCCGATCCCGCTCGCCTCGATGGCGATCGACAAGGGCATCCAGCACCACGACGGCGGGGCGCTGAACCGCATCGTGCTGATCTTCGTGGCCGCGGCGCTCGTCGCCTGGGGCGCCTCTGCAGCGCAGACCTACCTGACCGGCTGGGTCGGCCAGCGCGCGCTGCAGGACCTGCGCGGACAGCTGTTCCAGCACCTCCAGTCGCTCTCCCTCGGCTTCTACTCGCGCGTGCGCGCCGGCGTCGTGATCTCGCGCATCACGAACGACGTCGAGGCGCTCGACCAGCTGATCAGCGACGGGATCGTGACGCTGTTCCAGTCCTCGCTGACGCTCGTCGGCGTGGTCGTGATCCTGCTCGCGATGGACGCCGAGCTGGCGCTCTACACGTTCCTCGTGATCCCGCTGCTGGCGGCCGCCGCGCTCGCCTTCCGGATCGCCTCCGCCGACGCCTTCCGCCGCACGCGCGAGCGGATCGCGGCGATCACCGGCTACCTCCAGGAGACGCTCTCGGGCATCCGCGTCGTGCGCTCGTTCGGCCAGGAGCGGCGCCACGTCGCGCGCTTCGCGGACCTCAACGACGCCAACCGCGACGCGAACATGACGACGATCTACCTCAACGCCGCGTACTTCCCCGGCGTCGAGCTGCTGTCGGCGCTCGTGACCGTCGGGATCCTCGTGATCGGCGGGATCGAGGCGATCCACGGCGACACGCAGACGGGCATCGTGTTCGGCTTCCTGGCCGCGCTCAACACCTTCTTCGACCCGATCCAGCAGCTCTCCCAGCTCTACACGACCTACCAGTCGGGGATGGCCGCGCTCGACAAGATCTTCGAGCTGCTGGACGAGGAGCCGGAGCTCGTCGACCGGCCGGACGCGTTCGTGCTCGGGCGGGTGCGCGGGGCGCTGGACTTCGACGGCGTCTCGTTCCGCTACGGCGAGGACGCCTGGGCGCTGCGCGACGTCGAGCTGCACGTCCCCGCCGGCCAGACGGTCGCGCTCGTCGGCGAGACGGGCGCCGGCAAGTCGACGTTCGCGAAGCTCGTCGCGCGCTTCTACGACCCGACCGAGGGCTCCGTGCGCGTCGACGGGCACGACCTGCGCGACGTCGCCGCCTCCTCGCTGCGCGCGCAGATGGGGATCGTGCCGCAGGAGGGCTTCCTGTTCAGCGGCACGATCGCCGAGAACATCGCCTTCGGGCGCCCCGACGCGACGCCCGCGCAGATCGCCGACGCCGCCCGCGCGGTCGGCGCTGACAGCTTCATCGAGGAACTGGAGCACGGCTACGAGACGCAGGTCGGCGAGCGCGGCGCGCAGCTGTCGGCCGGGCAGCGCCAGCTCGTCGCGTTCGCGCGTGCGCTGATCGCCGACCCACGGATCCTCGTGCTCGACGAGGCCACCTCCAACGTCGACATCCACACCGAGACGCGCATCGAGGAGGGCCTGCGGCGCCTGCTCGCCGGCCGCACCGCGGTGGTCATCGCCCACCGCTTGTCGACGATCCGCCACGCCGGCCTGATCGTCGTGTTGGAGGGAGGCCGGATAGCCGAGCAGGGCACGCACGAGGAGCTGCTGGCCGCCGAGGGCCACTACTGGCGCCTGTACCAGGACTGGGCGGCGCAGGCCGCCGCCTGATGCGTGCGGACTTGTACATGACTAACCGGTACTAGTCCGCACAGATCGCTAGCGTGACCGCATGCCCGACGAGTTCGCTTTGCTGCGGGGCGCTGCGCCGGCCGAGCTCGATGCGTTGCTGGAGCGCGCGCGGCGGCGGCGCTTCGCGAGCGGTGAGGTGGTCTTCCACGCCGGCGACCCGGGCGACACGGTGCACCTCGTGCGCAGGGGGCGCTTCGCGGTGCGGATGACGACGGAGTTCGGCGACGTGGCGACGCTCAACGTCGTGGGGCCGGGGGACGCCTTCGGGGAGCTGGCGCTTGTGACGCCCGGCGAGCCGCGCTCGGCGACCGTCGCCGCCTTGGAGGACGCCGAGACGTTGTCGATCCACCAGCTCGAGTTCGACCGCCTGCGGCGCGAGCGCCCGCAGACCGACGCCCTGCTGGTCGAGCTGCTCGCCGCGCGCGTGCGGCGGCTCTCGGGCCAGCTCGTGGAGGCGCTGCACCTGCCGGCCGAGACGCGCATCCGCCGGCGCCTGCTGGAGATCGCGGCCGTCTACGGCGGCGAGGCGCAGGCGGGCTCGGTCGTCCCGCTCACGCAGGAGGAGCTGGCGAGCCTCGCCGGCAGCTCGCGCGCGACCGTCAACAAGGTGCTGCGCGAGGAGCAGGCCGCGGGCACGCTCACGCTCTCGCGCGGGCGCACGACGATCGTCGACCCGGCCGCCCTGGCGCGCCGCGCGCGCGGTCCGTTCGGCTAGCCCTAGAGGCGCTTCGCCGGCGCCAGCAGGCGCTGGCCCGCCGGCACGAGCGTCGTCGTGCGCAGCACGAACGAGCGCACCGCCACGACGCCCTTGGAGACGACCACGAGCGTGCCGGGGCGCGGGTGCTCGGGGCAGCGGTCGACGGTCGTCCAGCGCGTGCCGCGCACGGTCGCGGCACCGTACTTCCCGCGCGTGCGGATGCGTCCCCGCGCGCGCACCTTGAGGCGGCGGCCGTGGGCCGCGAGGCGCGCGGAATGCGCGGCTGGCTGCGTGCGCGCGACCGGCGGCGCGCAGCCGACCAACGGTCCGGAGAGCGTCAGCTCGCCGGGGCGCTGGCCCTGGTCGTAGGCGTTCGGCTGGCGCACGACGAAGCGCCCGCCGGTGACGATCGCCTTCGCGCGCTTGCCGCCGCGGGTGGTGCGGAAGAACAGCACGACGCTGCCCTCGCCGACGTCCAGCTCGCTGCCCATCGGCAGGTTCGCGATCGTCGTCAGGTTCACGAACCGCGTCGTCCCCGGCAGGCGCACGAGCACCGGCCCGATGCGCGGCTTGGCGACGACGCTGCGCCCGAGCAGCGGCGGCGAGACGCCGGGCGGGACGATCGTCGTGTCGAGCTGCTCCGGAGGCGTCGTGGCGGGCGTGCCGATCGCGCGGACGCGGTGGTTGAAGCTGTCGGCGACGAGCACGCGCGCAGCCGTCGCCGCGACCGCGCGCGGATGCGACAGCTGCGCGGCGGCCGGGTCGCCGCCGTCGCCGGAGAGGCCGCCCGTGCCGGTGCCCGCGAGCGTGCGGATCGTCCCGTCGATGCCGATCTCGCGCACGCGGTCGTTCGTCGAGTCGGCGATCAGGACGCTGCCGTCGCTCTCGACCTCAACGCCCTCGGGCGCGTTCAGCAGCGCACGCGTGGCGAGCGTGCCCTCCCCGCCGAAGCCGCCCGTCGTGGAGGAGCCGGCGATCGTCGCGATCGCGCCGTTCGCGGTCACGCGGCGGATGCGGTTGTTGGCCGTGTCAGCGATCAGGAAGCCGCCGCCCGTCAGCGGCGCGACGCGCGCCGGCAGGTTCAGGGCCGCAGCCGTCGCCGCTCCCCCGTCGCCGCCGAAGCCGGACTTGAAGCCGCCCGCGACGGTGCTGATCACGCCGCTCGCGCTCACCAGCCGGATGCGGCTGTTCCCGGTGTCGGCGATCAGGTAGGAGCCGTCGGGCAGCGCCGCGACGCCCTCCGGCGCGTTAAGGCTCGCGGACGTGGCGGGCACGCCGTCGGCGTCGAAGCCGCCCGTGCCGGTGCCCGCGACGGTCGTGATGACCCCGCTCGCGGAGACCTCGCGGATGCGGTTGTTGGCCGTGTCGGCGATCAGGTAGCCGCCGGTCGGCAGCGGCGCGACGCCGCGCGGCTGGTTCAGGCGCACGGCGGCGGCGGTCGCCTGCAGCCCGTCGCCGGCGAAGCCGCCCGTCCCGCCCACCGCCGGGCCGGCGCCCGCGACGGTCGTGATGACACCGCTCGCGTCGACGCGACGGATGCGGTTGTTCGAGGTGTCCGCGATCAGGTAGCCGCCGCCGATCAGCGGCGCGACGTCCGATGGGCTCGTCAGCAGCGCGCTCGTGGCGGGCCCGCCATCGCCGCCGAAGCCGCCCGTGCCGCTGCCCGCGACGCTGTCGATCCGCGTCCCGGCGCCGCCCGCCGCGGCTGCGAGTGCGAGCAGCGCGAGCGTGGCGAGCAGACGTGGTGCGATGCGGTGGCGGGAAGACATCGAGGGAGAGCCTGGCGCGATCCGTGCAGCGGCACTGTCGCAGACTCGGCGCCTGTCGTGTCGGATGCGCGACACTGCCGCGCATGTCCCGCCGGCTCCTGCGCGCGCTCCTGGCCGCTGCGCTCGCGCTCGCCGCGACGGTCGCGCTGACGGCCGCGGGCGTGCTCGACGGCTTCGAGCGGACGCTGCTCGACGCGCGCTACGTGGTGCACGGCACGCACGCCACGCCGGACGTCGCGGTCGTCGGGATCGACGAGGACAGCGCGGCCGACCTCGGCTTCCCCTTCCGGCGGCGCCTGCACGCGCAGGCGATCGAGGCGCTGCTGGCGGCCGGAGCGCGTGCGATCGCCTACGACGTGCAGTTCTCGACACCCTCCACGCGCCCGGCCGACGACCGCGCGCTGATCGCCGCCGCGAGCGACCCACGCGTGGTGCTCGGCACCGCGGAGCTGTTCGGGCGCGACCGCCTGCCGGCGGTGATCGGCGCGCGCCAGCTGCTCGCGCACGGCGGGCGCGCCGGCTCGACGCTGCTGCCGGTCGACGACGACGGCGTGTGGCGCCAGATGCAGGCGCGCGTGCAGGGCCTGCCGACGCTCGCCGTGCTCGCGGCCGCCGGCGATCCCGGCGCCGGCACGCATCCGATCGCCTACGCCGGCCCGCCGGGGACGATCGACGAGATCCCCTTCATCGACGTGGTCCAGCACCGCTTCGACCCGGCGCGCGTGCGCGGCAGGGTCATCGTCGTCGGCGCGACCGCGCCCAGCCTCCAGGACAGCCACCCGACGCCGTTCGGCGACGGCCTGATGGCGGGCGCGGAGATCCACGCGAACGCGATCCAGACCGTGCTCGACGGCTACCCGCTGCGCGACACGCCCGGGTTCTGGGCCGCGCTGCTCGCGATCGCCGCCGCCCTGCTGGCGCCGCTGGCGACGCTGCGCGGGCTGCCCGAACGGGCGATCCTGCTCGCGCTCGCGGCCGCGGCCGGCGGCGTCGCGCTGCTGCTGGCCGGCGGGCAGCTCGCGTTCGGCGCGGGACGGATCGTGCCGCTCGCCGCGCCGCTGCTGGCGCTCGCGCTCGGCACCGCGGGCGCGGTCGCGCTCACCTACGGCGGCGAGGTGCGCCAGCGGCGCCAGTTGCGCGCCACGTTCGAGCGCTTCGTCGCGCCCGACGTGGCGGCCGAGCTGCTCGGCCGCGACGGCGCCACGCCGCGGCTGGAGAGCCGCCGCATCGAGGCGACGGTGCTGTTCTGCGACCTGCGCGGCTTCACGACGCTCGCCGAGCGGCTCGACGCGACGCAGGTGATCGCGGTCCTCAACCGCTACCTCGCGCTCGTCTCCGAAGCCGTCTTCGGCCATGGCGGCACCGTCGTCTCCTACCAGGGCGACGGCGTGCTGGCGGTCTTCGGCGCGCCGCTGGCGCAGGACGACCACGCCGCGCGGGCGCTGGCCGCCGCACGGCGGATCCTCGGCGTGCAGCTGCCGGCGCTCAACGCCTGGCTGCGCGCGCAGGCGCTCGCCGAGGGCCCGCTCGACGCCGGCATCGGCGTCAACACGGGGCCCGTCATGTCCGGGCTCGTGGGCAGCGAGCGGCGCGTCGAGTACGCCGCGGTGGGCGACGCGACGAACGTCGCGGCGCGGTTGCAGGGGTTGGGGCGCGGGGGCGCCGGAGCCGGCCAGATGGCCGGCGCAGGCGGATCCCCGGAGGGGTGCTCCGGGCGCCTGTTCGTCGCGGCGTCCACGGTCGCCGCGCTGGGCGGCGAGCACGGTCTGCGCCTGCACGGCGAGGTCGCGCTGCGGGGGCGCCGCGAGCCGGTGACGGTCTACGTCGGCGACTGAGCGCTACGCGCGGCGTGCGCGCTGCGGCGCGCCGGCGCGCACGAGCGCGCCGAGCAGCGCGTCGAGCAGCGTGCGCTCTATGCGCGTGCGCGTCCAGCGCTCGCTGCGGCGCAGGTCGAGGATCTCGCGCGGGTCGTAGAGCGCATTCCAGCTGAGCAGGGCGAACGCGAGCGTGCCCGGATCGAGCTCCAGCTCCTCCAGCGCCTGGCGCATCGGCTCCTCGAGGTGCGTGCAGACGGCCTCGATCACGCGCTCGCCGGCCGCGCGGCGGGCAAGGAAGCCCTCCGTCGAGCGCAGCTGCACGAGCGGCGTGCCCCAGGCGTCGACCAGCTCGACCCAGGTGGAGCAGTAGAGCGCCAGCCGCGCGACGCCGCGCTCGCCCGCGTCGCGCGCGGCGAAGGCGATCCCGACGGCGTCGGGGAAGCCGACGGTGTAGGTGAAGATCGCGTCCTCGGCCGAGCCGAAGTAGCGGTACGCCGTCGCCGTCGAGACGCCCGCCTCCTCCGCGACGTCCTGCAGCGTCAGGTCCTCGTGGCCGTGGTCCAGCAGCCGGCCGACGGCCGCCAGCAGGCGGCTGCGCGTGGCGCGGCTGTCGACGCGCCGGCCGCGGTTGCGGCTGCGGCCCGGATCGTCGTCGGCGGGCGCGTCGGCGGAGGAGTTGACGGGCGGTTGCATGGCTGCTAACAATATCCCAACTTGAGAATCATTTCGCATGTTTGAGAGATGGAGCGAACTGAGAAGATGTCGAACGAGGTGCGCATGATAGCGGTAGCACAGGCGATCGGCTGCAATACGCACGTCAGCGGGAGCGCTCGATGAACCGCGAACGCTTTCCAGGGTTGTCCGACAGTGTCGCGCGCTTCGACGGCCCCGCGGGCAGCCAGCTCGTCGACACCGCCGCGGCCGCGATCGGCGCCTACGTCCACTCCCCGGTCGCGAACGCGCACGGCGGCTTCCCACCCTCGGACCGCACCGACGCGATCGTCGCGGGCGCGCGCGGCGCGATCGCCGAGCTGTTCGGCGCGGCGCCCGAGCGGATCGTCCTCGGCGCTTCGATGACACAGCTCAGCTACGCGCTCGCCGCGGCCGCCGGCGCCGACGTCGCCGCCGGCGACGAGCTGCTGTGCACGCGCCTGGACCACGAGGCCAACGTCAGCCCGTGGCGCCAGCTCGCCGCGTCGCGCGGCGCCCACCTGCGGATCGCGGACCCCGACCCCGAGACGCTCGATCTGTCGGTCGCGCACGTCGAGCGCGCGCTCACCGGGCGCACCCGCTGGGTCGCCGTCACGGCCGCGAGCAACGCCGCCGGCGCGGCGCCCGACATCCCCGCGATCGTCGCGCTCGCGCACGCGGCCAGCGCGCGCGTCGTCGTCGACGCGGTCCACGCCGCGCCGCACATGGCGATCGACTTCGACGGCTGGGGCGCCGACGCGCTGCTCGTCTCCGCCTACAAGTGGTTCGGGCCGCACGGCTCGGCGCTGCTGCTGAGCCCCGAGCTGATCGAGCAGCTCGACCCCCAGCGCCTGCGCGAGGCGCCCGCGGCCGGCGTGGAGCGCTGGGAGCGCGGCGCGCTCGCGTTCGAGCAGCTGCCCGGGATCGAGGCCGCCGCGCGCTACGTGCTGGAGACCGGCATCGCGCCGATCGCCGCACACGAGGCGCAGCTGCACGCGCGCCTGGCCGGCGGCCTGCGCGCGCTGCCCGGCGTGACGGTCTACGGCGACCCGCCGCGCCGCACGAGCACCGTGCTCTTCAACGTCGACGGGCTCGCGCCGCACGAGGTCGCGGCCGCGTTGCGCGAACATGACGTGTACGTCTGGCACGGCCACTTCTACGCGCTCGAGCTGATGGACTTCCTCGGCATCGAAGGAGCCGTCCGCGCGGGCCTGCTGCACTACAACACGGCGCAGGAGGTGGACCGCCTGCTGGAGCTCGTGGCGGCGCTCGCCGCCCGGCGCACGCCCTCCCCCGTCAGCCTGACTGGAGGCGACTGACCATGTGCCTGCCCGGAACCGAGCACGCGCTCGGCGGCGGCGCCGACGCGTCCCGGCCCGCCGCGCGCAGCGCCGCCGGCCCGCCGCCGGCGTTCGCCGGCGCCAACCGCCTGGACCTCACGCACGTGCTGCGCGAGGGCTTCCCCGTCTCGATCTTCGACCCGCCCACGCGCGAGCCGGCGCTGCGCTTCGAGGAGCACGGCTACTACAGCCAGACGTGGCGGCTGCAGGAGCACACGGGCACCCACGTCGACGCGCCCGCCCACTTCTACGCGGGCGCCACATTCGCGCCCGCGATCCCGCTCGAGGCGCTCGTCTTCAACCTCGCCGTGGTCGACGTGCGCGAGCGCGCCGCCGTCGACCCCGACACCTGCGTCACGGTCGACGACCTGCGCGCCTGGGAGCGCCGCCACGGCGAGCTGCCCCCGCACGCGGGCGTCTGCATGGACTCCGGCTGGGACGTGCGCGCCGCCGACGGCGCCGCCTTCCCGAACGCCGGCGAGGACGGCCGGTTCCACAGCCCGGGCTTCAGCGCCGAGGCCGTCGTCTGGCTGCTGGAGCAGCGCGACGTCGTATGCATCGGCGTCGACACGATCAGCCTCGACCACGGGCCGACGGACACGTATCCCGCGCACCGGGCGCTGCTCAGCGCCGGTCGCTACGGCATCGAGGGACTCGCGCGGCTGGGTCAGCTGCCAGCGGTCGGCGCCGTCGCGAACGTCGGGCTGGTGCCGTTCGAGGACGGCTCCGGAGGCCCGGCCCGCGTGACAGCGGCGTGGTGATCCACGCCGGAACATCAGGAGGAAGAGGAAGAGCGATGAGGATGCGTACGAGAAGGCGGCTCCGCGCGCTGCCGGCGATGGTCGCCGTGCTGGCGTGCATGAGCCTGGTCGCGGCCTGCGGGTCGAACGGAGGCGACTCCGCCTCCGGCTCGTCCGGCGGATCGGCCGCTGCGAAGGGGCCGTTCGTCGTCGGCGCCGCGCTCGGCCTCACCGGCGACTGTGCGCAGGGCGACGTCTCGGCCCTGGAGGGCATCAAGTACGAGGTGAAGCAGGTCAACGCGGCCGGCGGCGTCGGCGGCCGGCAGATCAAGCTGATCAGCGAGGACATGCAGTCCAAGCCCGCGCTCGCCGGACGCGTCGCGCAGGAGCTGATCGACAAGGGCGCGCAGGTGATCCTCGGCCCGTGCCTCGCCGGCAACGCGATCCCCACCGCGGAGGCGGCCTCGGCGCGCGGGATCCCCACGATCCTCGTCACCAACACGGTGCCGCTGCCCAAGCAGGTGATGGACTCGGGCCTCGTCTTCTTCGCCGGCTTCAGCGACAACGTGCAGGCCGCCGCCGGCGCCGAGTACGCGCTCGAGCAGGGCTACAAGAGCGCGCTGCTCGTGGAGTCGAAGGACATCTCCTACACGTCCAACACGCCGAAGTGGTTCGGCGAGGCGTTCGAGCACGGCGGCGGCAAGCTCGTCGGCGACGTCAGCTACAAGATCGGGCAGACCGACTTCTCCGCGCAGGTCACGAAGATCGCCAACGTCAAGCCGGCGCCCGACGTGATCTACTCGGCGCTGTTCATGCCCGACCTCGGCATCTTCGTGCCGCAGCTGCGCGCCGCCGGCGTCAAGTCGGCGCTGATCGGCGCGGACGCGTTCGAGAGCCAGGAGTTCATCGACACCGCCAAGCAGGACGCCGAGGGCGTCGCGCTCAGCACCCACGGCCTCGCCGAGCCGGGCACGCCCTTCGGCGAGCTGATCGCGGGCATCGCCGCCGACACCGGCAAGGCGCCGGAGGCGAACGGCTACGCCGGCCTCGGGGCCGACGCGGTGCAGCTGCTGCAGAAGGCGGCCGCGGCGGCCAAGTCGAGCGATCCGAAGGCGCTCGCGAAGGCGATCCTGACGTTCAAGGACGTCCAGCTCGTCGCCGGCAAGCGCACGTACGCCGGCACCGACGGCTCGCCGACGCTGCCGATCTCGATCGCGAAGATCCAGGACGGGAAGTACGTCCCGGCCGAGGACATCCAGCCCAGCTGGGTCCCGACCCCGTGACCACGATGGCGGGCCCGCTGCTCCAGATCAGCGACGTCACGATCCGCTACGGCGTCGTGGAGGCGGTCCGCCATGCCACGTTGCGGGTCGACGAGGGCGAGCTGGTCGCCCTCATCGGCCCCAACGGGGCAGGCAAGTCATCGCTCCTGAATGCGACCGTCGGCCTCGCGCCGGCGGTCGCCGGCACGATCGTCTTCGACGGGCGCCCGATCACGCGCCTGGCGACGGAGGCGATCGTGCGCCGCGGCCTCGCGCTCGTGCCCGAGGGACGCCGCGTCTTCGGCGGCCTCACGGTGCGCGAGAACCTGCGCCTCGGCGCCTACGTGCGGCGCGACCGCGCCGCCGTCGCGCAGGAGACCGACGCGCTGCTGCAGCGCTTCCCGATCCTCGCCGAGCGCGTCGAGGAGCCGGCCGGCAGCCTCTCCGGCGGCGAGGCGCAGCAGCTCGCGATCTGCCGCGCGCTGCTGAGCGCGCCGCGGCTGCTGCTGCTCGACGAGCCCTCGCTCGGGCTCGCGCCGCAGCTCGTCGCCGCGATCTACGACGTGATCGGGGAGCTGCGCGCCGCCGGGCGCACGATCCTCGTCGTCGAGCAGTCCGCCCACGTCGCGCTGCACCTCGCCGACCGCGCCTACGTGGCCGCCGCCGGCGCCGTCCACGAGGCCGGCTCGGTCGCCGAGCTGCTGGACGAGAAGCGGCTGCGCGAGGCCTACCTGGGGCGCAGCCCCGCGGCGGAGGAGGCGGCATGGACGAGCTGATCCAGCAGCTCGTGAACGGGCTCTCGCTCGGCGGCACCTATGCGCTGCTCGCGCTCGGGCTGGCGATCGTCTTCTCGATCCTCGGGCTCGTGAACTTCGCCCACGGCGAGCTGCTCGCGCTCGCGGGCTATGCGATGTACGGCCTGCACGTGCTCGGCGCGCCGTTCGCGGCGATGGTGCTCGGCGGCCTCGCCGCCGGCGCCGGGGCGGCCGTCGCGATGGAGCGGCTGGCCTTCCGGCCGGTGCGCCACGCCTCGCCGACGACGATGCTGCTGACCTCCTTCGGCCTCAGCATCGCGATCCAGAGCGCGCTCGCCTCGTTCGTCTCCGCGCGCGGGCGCAGCGTGCCGCGCCCGGCCTGGATCACCTCCTCGCTGGAGCTGCTCGGCCTGCGCCTGCAGGTCGACCAGCTGCTGACGATCGGCATCACCGCGCTCGCGCTCGCCGCGCTCGCGCTCGTCTTCAAGCGCTCCACGATCGGCGTGGCGATGCGCGCCGCCACGCAGGACTTCGACGCGACGCGGCTGATGGGGATCCGCGCGAACGTGGTGATCGCGACGGCGTTCGCGATCTCCGGCCTGCTCGCGGCCGTCGCGGCCGTGCTGCTGGTCGCGCACACCGGGTCGGTGACGCCGACGATGGGGTTCCTGCCGGTGCTGAGCGCGTTCGTCGCCTGCGTGATCGGCGGCATCGGCTCGCTCTCGGGCGCGGTGCTCGGCGGCTTCGCGATCGGGCTCGCGGAGGTGCTGCTGCGCGCCTACCTGCCCGGCGGCGTCGCCGACTACGCCAACGGCGCGCTGTTCGCGCTCGTCGCGCTGCTGCTCGTGACGCGGCCGCAGGGACTGCGCGGCCAGCGCGTCCTGGAGAAGGTATGAGCGGGCGCGTGGCATCCACCTGGCGCCCGCTGGCCGGCGCGCTCGCGCTGTTCGCGCTGCTCGCGCTCGGCACCGAGGCCTACGGCAGCTTCGCGGGCGACTCCGGCACGCGCCTGATGACGCTGATGCTGATCGACCTGATCGCGGTGCTCGGGCTGCAGACGTTCGTCGGCAACTCCGGCGTGCTGTCGTTCGGCCACGTCGGCATCGCCGGGCTGGCGGCCTACGCGACGGCGATTCTCTGCACGCCGGCGGCGCTGAAAGCGAGCGTGCTGCTCGACGCGCCGCTCGGGCTCGCGCATGTCGAGCTGGCGGCGACGCTGGCGACCGTGATCGGCGTGCTGTTCGGCGTCGCCTGCGGGATGCTCGTGGGGCTCGTGGTGCTGCGGCTGTCCGGCATGGCGGCCTCGATCGTCTCGCTCGCCGCGCTGATCGTCGTCAACACGCTGCTGACGAACGCCTCCTCGGTCACGGGCGGCGCGGAGGGCTTCTTCGGGATCCCGCCCTTCAGCTCGCGGGCGCTGCTGCTCGTGCTCGTGCTCGGCGCGCTGGTGCTCGCGCGGCTGTTCCGCGAGTCGCGCGTCGGGCGCCAGCTGCAGGCGGGCCGCGACGACGAGCTGGCCGCCGCCGCGCTCGGCGTGCGGCTCGTGCGCGTGCGCCTCGCCGGCTGGGCCGTGAGCCTCGTGCTCGTCTCGCTCTCCGGCGCGCTGCGGGCGCAGTTCCTCGGCACGATCACGCCGGAGGAGTTCTCCTTCGAGCTGACGTTCACGACGCTCGCGATGCTGATCGTCGGCGGCAGCGCCGGCGTCACCGGCGCGGTCGCGGGAACGCTGCTGATCACCGCGGCGAGCGAGGGCGCACGCGTGCTCGGCGACGGCGCCAGCCTCGGCTTCGTGCGCTTCCCGACGATCGGCGGGCTGCCGACGCTCGTGCTCGGGCTGACGCTCGTGATCGTGATGGCGCTGCGCTCCGAGGGGCTGTTCGGCCGCTTCGAGCTGGACGAGCTGCTGCCGCGGCGGCGGGCCCCGCGGGCGGCGCCCGTGCCGGCGCCGACGCCTGCACGGCGCGGAGACGACGCCGACGTCCTGCGCGCGCAGGACGTCGAGGTGCGCTTCGGGCGCATCGTGGCCGTCGCCGGCGCGAGCCTCGAGGTCGCGCGCGGCGAGGTCGTCGGGCTGATCGGCCCCAACGGCGCGGGCAAGTCGACGCTGCTGAACGCGATCTCCGGGGTCTTCCCGCCGACCGCGGGCGCGGTGCTGCTCGGAGCGCAGGACCTGACGCGCCAGCCGCCCTGGCAGATCTCGCGCGCGGGCATCTCGCGCACGTTCCAGAACATCCGCCTGTTCGACCACCTGACGGCCGCCGAGAACGTCCAGGCGGCGGCGTTCGCGCATGGCGCGGCCGACGGCGAGGCCGTCATGGCGCTGCTCGCGGAGGCCGGCATCGCGGAGCTCGCGCAGCGCTTCCCCTCGACGCTCTCCTACGGCCACCAGCGGCGGCTGGAGCTCGCGCGCGCGCTCGCGACCGCGCCCGCGTTCCTGCTGCTCGACGAGCCGGCCGCGGGCATGAACGCGAGCGAGTCGCAGGAGCTGGGCGCGACGATCCAGCGGATCCGCGAGCGCCACGGCTGCGGCATCGTCGTGATCGACCACGACCTGCCCTTCGTCTTCGACCTCTGCGACCGCGTGTACGTGCTGGCGGAGGGACGCGTGCTGGCGAGCGGAACGCCCGAGCAGGTGCGCTCCGATGCGCGCGTGATCGAGAGCTATCTCGGCGCGGGCGCGCCCGCCGTCGCGGTCCGGGCGGCGCCGTGAGCAAGCTGCTGGACGTCCGCGACGCCGCCGCGCTCGTGCGTCGCGGAGCGACGGTCATGGTCGGCGGCTTCGGGCTCGTGGGCAAGCCCTTGGCGCTCGTCGAGGCGCTCTGCGCGAACGAGCACGCGCGCGAGCTGACGATCATCTCCAACAACCTGGGCGAGCCAGGTCGCGGCCTCGGCCGCCTGTTGCGCGAGGGCCGCATCCACAAGGCGATCGGCTCGTTCTTCACCAGCAACCCGGACGCCGTGGCCGCGCACGCCGCGGGAGCGCTGCTGGTCGAGCTGCTGCCACAGGGCACGCTGGCCGAGGCGATCCGCGCCGGCGGCGCCGGCATCGGGGCTTTCTACGTGCCCACCGGTGTCGGCACGCTGCTCGCGGAGGGTCGCGAGGTGCGCGAGCTCCGCGGCGTGCCGCACCTGCTGCAGGAGGCGCTGCACGCGGACGTCGCGCTGATCCGCGCGCGCCGCGCCGACGAGCTGGGCAACCTCGTCTACGACAAGACGGCGCGCAACTTCAATCCCGACATGGCGACCGCCGCGCACACCGTCATCGTCGAGGTGGACGAGATCGTCGCGGTCGGTCAGCTCGCGCCCGAGTCGATCGTGACCCCGCACCTGTTCGTCGACCATCTCGTGCTCGCATGAGCGCGACCGCGACGATCGCCCGGCGCGTTGCCTCCCAGCTCCCCGATGCCGAGGTCGTGAACCTCGGCATCGGGATCCCGACGTCGGTCGCCGACCATCTCCCTCCCCGCGGCCGCGCCGTCGTGCAGACCGAGAACGGCATGCTCGGCGTCGGCCCGAGCCCGGCGCCCGACGCCGTTGACGCGAACCTCGTCAACGCCGGCAAGCTGCCTGTCTCCGAGCTGGCGGGCGCCGCCTACTTCTCCAGCTCGGCCTCGTTCGGGATGATCCGCGGCGGTCACGTGGATGTGGCGGTGCTCGGCGCGCTGCAGGTCGACGAACGCGGCCGGATGGCCAACTGGGCGGTCCCAGGCCGTCGCATCCTCGGCGTCGGCGGTGCGATGGACCTGCTCGTCGGCGCCCGCCGCGTGATCGTGGCCACCACCCATCTGACGAAGGACGGCGAGCCCAAGCTCGTGCGCGCGTGCACGTTCCCGCTGACCGCCACGCGGCGCGTGGACCTGATCGTGACCGAGCACGCGACGTTCGCGGTCGGCGAGCATGGGCTCACGCTCACGGAGCTGGCCGGCGACGTTTCGCTCGCGTGGGTGCGCGAGCACACCGCGGCGCGCTTCGCGGTGGGCGTCGAGCTGACGGATGCGCGCGCATGAGCGGCGAGGCCCTGATCGTCGGCGCGATCCGCACGCCGATCGGACGGCTCGGAGGCGCGCTCAGCGGCGTGCGGCCCGACGACCTCGCGGCGACCGCGATCGCAGCGCTGATCGAGCGCACCGGCGCCGAGGGCGCCGACGTCGAGGACGTAGTGCTGGGCTGCGCCAACCAGGCCGGCGAGGACAACCGCAACGTCGCGCGCATGGCGGCGCTGCTGGCCGGCCTGCCCGAGCACGTGGGCGGCACGACCGTGAACCGCCTGTGCGGCTCGGGGCTGGAGGCGGTCACGGTCGCCGCGCGGGCGTTGATGCTGGGCGACGGGGAGCTGTACGTGGCCGGCGGGGTCGAGTCGATGAGCCGCGCGCCGTGGGCCGTGCCGAAGCCGACCAAGGGCTTCGCGACGGGCCCGGCGACGATGCACGACACGAGCCTCGGCTGGCGCATGGTGAACCCGCGCATGCAGGCGCTCGGTCACACCGACCCCCTCGGCCAGACGGCCGAGCGCCTGGCCGCCGAGCGTCATCGGCCAGCGGGCGAGGTCGCAGGCGCCGAGGCCGCCGCCCGCGCCTACGACGTCAGCCGGGCGGCGCAGGATCGCTTCGCGCTGCACAGCCATCGCAAGGCGCTGTCCGCCGCGAGCGCCGGCCGCTTCGCCGACGAGCTGGCGCCGGTCACCGTCGCCGGACGCGACGGCGAGCGCATCGTGGACGTCGACGAGGGGCCGCGATCGGACAGCTCGCCGGAGCGGCTCGCAGCGCTGGCGCCCGCGTTCGCCGCGGGCGGCACCGTGACAGCCGGAAACTCCAGCTCGCTCAACGACGGGGCGGCCGCGCTGCTGCTGGCCTCACGCGACTATGCGCAGGCGCACGGCCTGCAGCCGCTGGCGAGGATTCGCGCGTCGGCGATCGCCGGGGTGCCGCCGAGGGTCATGGGCATCGGGCCGATCCCCGCGACGGCGAAGGCGCTCGCGCGCGCCGGTCTGACGCTCGACCAGATCGACCTGCTCGAGCTGAACGAGGCGTTCGCCGCACAGGCGCTCGCCGTCCTGCACGCGTGGGACGTCGATCCCGAGGACGGACGCGTGAACCCCAACGGGGGCGCGATCGCCCTGGGGCATCCGCTCGGCTGCTCCGGCGCGCGCATCCTCACGACGCTCGTCCACGAGCTGCGGCGCCGCGCCGACGCGGCGCTCGGCCTCGCCACCATGTGCATCGGCGTCGGGCAGGGCATCGCCGTCGTCGTCGAGCGGGCGTGACGAGCGGGCTGCGCCACCGCGTCGACGGTCCTGCGGACGCCCCGGCGCTCGTGCTGTCCGGGTCGCTGGGCTCGACGCTCGAGATGTGGGATCCGCAGGTCGCGGCGCTCGCGCGCGTCCATCGCGTCGTGCGCTACGACCATCCCGGCCACGGCGGCTCTGCGCTGCCCGCCGCGCCGGCCTCGATCGAGGGCCTGGCGCAGCCGCTGCTCGCGCTGCTCGACGAGCTGGGGATCGAGCAGGCGTCGATCTGCGGGCTCTCGCTCGGCGGGATGGTCGCGATGTGGCTGGGGATCCACCGCCCCGAGCGGGTGCGGCGACTCGTGCTGCTCTGCACCTCGGCGCACCTGGGGCCGCCGGAGGGCTGGGACGAGCGCGCGGCCGCCGTGCGCGGCGCCGGCAGCGCCGCGCCGATCGCCGCCGCGGTGCTCGCGCGCTGGCTCACGCCCGCCTTCCGCGCCGCGCACCCGGCCGTCGCGGCCGGCTTGGAGGCGATGGTCGCGGGCACGCCCGCCGAGGGCTACGCGCGCTGCTGCGAGGCCGTGCGCGACTGGGACGCGCGCAACGAGCTGGGGCGGATCCGCGCCCCGACGCTCGTCGTGGCGGGGCGCGAGGATCCCTCCACCCCGCCCGCGCACGCGCAGGCGATCGCCGCGCGGATCCGCGGCGCGCGCGTGGAGCTGCTCTCCCCCGCCGCGCACCTGGCGAACGTCGAGCAGCCGGCGGCCGTCACGCGCCTCGTCGCCGAGCAGCTCGGCGCGACGGCCTGACGCAGGCGCGCGGCCGCCGGACGCCCGGCGGCCGCGCACCTCTCAGATGCGGGCCGCAGCCCAGTACGCGGACTGCGTGGCGGCGTACAGCAGCCCGCCGCGCGCCCGCGTGCCGACGGCGAGGACGCTCGTCCCGTCCTCCTGCGCCGCGAGCTCCTCGGAGGCGACCCGCTCGCCGGCCCACACGACGGTCCCGGTCGCAGCGCCGGCGTCCGCGCCGGTCGCGACCGCGATGCCGCGCTCCTCCAGCTGCTCCAGCAGGTAGCTGGACAGCAGCACGTTGACGTCGGCGCCGAGCGCCTCCCCGGGACAGCGGATCTCGACCTGCCTGCCGTGCTCGGAGAGCCACAGCGCGGCGTGGATCGCGATCGTGCCGCCGCCGAGCACGGTCACGCGCTCGGCCTCCGGGAGCTCGCGCGCCGCGAGCATCGCGACGGCGTCGATCGCGCCCGCCGGAGCGCCCGCCGCGACGGTGCCCGTCGCAAGCAGCACCTGGTCGTAGCCGCCGACGGCTCCCGCCTCGACGCGCTCGCCGAGCCGCACGTCGACGCCGGCCTGCGCCAGCTCGGCCTCGTAGTGCGCGATCAGGCCCTCGATCTCCATGCGGCGGAAGGCGGGCGTCGCCCACGCGTTGAGCTGGCCGCCGAGGCGCGGCTCCCGCTCGACGAGCGTGACCTGGTGGCCTCGCTGCGCCGCCACGATCGCCGCCTGGCAGCCGGCGGCCCCGCCGCCGACGACGAGCACGCGCCTGGCGTGGACCGCCGGGCGGCGCGCCTCCTGCACGCGTCCCTCGTGCCCCAGCTCGGGGTTGATCGTGCACGGCGTGCGCAGCCCCTCGAACATCACGCCGATGCACTCGTTGCATGCGATGCACTTGCGCGCGCGGTGGCCCTGACCGCTGCGGATCTTGTTGACGAGGTCGGGCTCGGCGAGCTGCCCGCGCCCGAGCGCGACGAAGTCCAGCGCGCCCTCGGCGACCGCCGCGGCGGCCTCCTCGAGGATCCAGACCATCCGCCCGACCCCGATCACGGGGATGCTCACGCGCTCCTTGACCGCCTTGGCGTAGTGGATCAGCGACCCGGGCGGGGCGAGCGGGATCAGCGTCTGCACGGTGTCGTAGTTGCCGGCGCTGACGTCGAGCGCGTCGACGCCGTGCTGCTCCAGCAGCTCGCAGAAGCGCAGCCCGTCCTCCAGCGGCAGGCCGCCCTCGTAGGGCTCCTCGACGCTCAGCCGGTACAGCAGCGGGACGTCGGGCCCGATCTGCTCGCGGACCGCGTCGACGACCTCGAGCGCGAAGCGCGCGCGGTTCTCGAGCGAGCCGCCGTAGTCGTCGTCGCGGAAGTTCGTCTTGGGCGAGAGGAACTGCCCGAGCAGGTAGCCGTGCGCGCCGTGCAGCTCGACGGCGTCGAACTTCGCGAGCATCGCGCGCCGCGCGGCGGAGGCGTACTTCTCGACGATCCCCGGGATCTCGTCGCGCCGCAGCCCGCGCGGCGGATCGCCGAACAGGCTTGCCGGCCCGTCGGAGGCGGAGACCGGCGCCTCGCCGGTCTCGATGTTCGCGCGGCTGTTCTGGCGGCCGGTGTGGTGCAGCTGCACCGCGATCTTGCCGCCCTCGTTGTGGACCGCCTCGGTCAGCTCGCCGAGCGCCGTGCGGAAGCGGTCGTGATCGAGTCGGATCGGATTGCCGGTCGTGCGGCCGACCTCCCAGTCGATCGACGTGTTCTCCGTGATGATCAGCCCGACGCCGCCGCGCGCGCGGGCGCGGTGGTACTCGATCAGGGTGCTGCTGGCCTCGCCCCACGTGGTGGCGTACTGCGTGAAGATCGGCGACTGCACGAAGCGGTTGCGCAGCCGCATCTTGCCGATCTGGCCGGGCTCCAGCAGCGCGGCGAGCGCACTGCGGCTGTCCGATTCGGTCGCTGTCGGGGTCATCTGGTCTCTCCTCTGGGGTGCTCAGCCGAGCGCCGGCACGGAGGCCGGCTCCAGCTCGAACGCGTACTCGAAGTACAGGTGCGATCCACGCGGCTCGGGGTGGACGACGAGCGAGTCCTTGACGGCGCTCGCGACGTCCTCCTCGAGGTAGTCGCTGCCGGCCAGGTAGAGCTGCGTCGTGAGCGTCTCGTGGCCCTCGGCGCTGACGAGCAGGTGGATGTGCGCGGGGCGCCAGGGGTGCCAGCCGCACGCAGCGATCATGCGTCCCGTCGGGCCGTCGTGGGGGATCGTGTACGGCGCCGGCGCGATCGTGCGCAGCTCGTAGCGCCCGTCCGCGTCGGACACGACCTTGCCGCGCAGGATCCCGGCCGGCAGCTCGGAGAAGCCCGAGTACTGGCCGTCGGCGTCGGCGTGCCACACGTCGAGCACGGCGCCCGCGAGCGGCGTGCCGTCGACGGAGCGCACCTGGCCGCTCATCGCGAGCCGCTCGCCGCGCTCGTCCGCGCGGCGCGGCAGCTCGAACGGCGCCTCGAGCACCGGCGCGTCGGGGAGGTAGTACGGCCCGAGGATCGTCCCCTCCGAGCCGCTGCGACCGGCCGCGGCCTCGCGCTCGATGGCGGACTCGACGAAGACGTCGAGCAGCAGCGGCCACTCGCCCGCCTCGCCGACGTCGATCAGCCACTGCTTGGCGGCCTGGTACTCGTCGTAGCTGACGCCGTGCTCGGCGATCAGCTCGTGCAGGCGGGTGAACAGCCCACCGACGAGATCGGCGGCGCGATCGGTCATCGGTTCTCCTCCTTGTCGGGCCCCGGCAGCGCCGAGGGGTGGGTCGCGAGCGCGGTCACGCGCACGTCCATGAACGGGAACAGCGGCAGGCCGCCGAGCAGCTCGTGCAGCTCGTCGGCGGAGGCGACGTCGAAGACGCTGACGTTCGCGTAGCGCCCCGCGACCCGCCACAGGTGGCGCCAGCGGCCGTCTCGCTGCAGCTCCCGGGCGCGCTCGCGCTCGGTCGCCTTCAGCTCGTCGGCGACGGCGGCCGGGAGGTCGTGCGGCAGGCGGACGGTCATCTCGACGAGGAACAGCACGCGGCGGCCCTCCTCACGCGGCGCCGAGGACGCGGCCGTCCTGGCGGTGGTGGGCGAGCTTCTCCTCGTCGATCGCGATCCCCATTCCGGGAGCGTCGGACAGCGCGAAGCGGCCGTCGCGCAGCGCGAGCGGCTGCGCGAGCAGCGAGTCGACGTCGAGCGCGTTGGCCAGCTCGGCGGCGCGCGGGGCGGTGTGCGCGAAGGCGCCGGCGAAGGTCGCGGTGGCGAGCGCCCCGATCGCCGTCTCGTACTGGCTGCCCATCACGACCGGGACGTGCCGGGCGAGGCAGAGGTCGAGGATCCGCCGCGACTCGGTGATGCCGGTGCGGGCGGTTTTGACGCTGACCGTGCGGATCGCTCCGTCCTCGAGCGCGCGCACGACGTCCGCCAGGCTCGTGCAGCTCTCGTCGCCGACGATCGGCATCGGCAGGCGCTCGGCGAGCCGCAGCCGCGCCGCGCGGTCGCCGGCGGCGACGGGCTCCTCGAGCGCGACGAAGTCGAGCGCGGCGAGCGCCTCGCCGGCGCGGCGGGCCTGCTCGTAGCTCCAGCCGCGGTTGGCGTCGGCGTACAGCTCCGCCTCAGGGAGCGCGTCGCGGATCGCCTCGCAGGCGGCGACGTCGAGCGCCACGTCGCGGCCGACCTTGACCTTGAAGCTGCGGATCCCGTGCGTCTCGTGGAACGCGAGCGCCGTGCACGCCATCGCCTCGGGCGTGTCGAACCCGACCATGTAGGCGACCTCGACCGTGTTCGCGTAGCCGCCCAGAAGCTTGTGGCAGGGGCATCCGAGCGCCTTGCCGACGAGGTCCCAGAGCGCCAGGTCGACCGCGCCGCGGGCGACGCGATTGCCGGCCAGTCCCGCGCAGCGCTCGTCGGCGAGCTCCACCGACAGCGCGTCCACCCCGATCAGCGCGGGCGACAGCTGCGTGCGGATCGCCTCGACGATCGAGGCCTGGGTCTCCCCGTAGGTGTAGGGACGCGGCTGCGCCTCCGCCTGGCCCACCAGCCCCTCGTCGGTGTGCACGCGCACGAGCACGTTGTCGGCGCGCTCGATCGCGCCCGAGGCGAAGCGCGCGGCGCGGCGGTAGGGCAGCGAGTACGGGATCGCCTCGACGGCGCTGATCTGCATCGCTGCGATCGTGCGGCCTGCCGCAGGTCCCATCAAGATCGCCGACGGTCCGAATCGAGACCGATCCCGTCACGATCGCCGGCCGGCCGCGGCGCCGGTGCGATCGTCGCGCGGATCACCGCGAGGCTGCGCAGCAGCACGGGGCTGTCGTCCTCGCGCCGCCACGCGAGCGCCAGCTCGACCTCGCCGACCGCCGCGGCGAGCGGTCGGTAGGCCGTGCCGACGACGTGCATCGAGGCGACCGAGGCCGGGACGAGCGCGACGCCGATGCCCGCCGCCACGAAGCTGACGAGCGTCGAGGTCTCGGCCACCTCGACCGCCACGCGCGGCGCGAAGCCATGCAGCTCGCAGGCGCGCTCGACGGCGTCGTGCAGGACCGAGCGATGCTGTGAGACGTAGGCCACGAACGGCTCCTCGGCGAGCTCCTCGACGCGCACGGTGGCGGCCGCCGCGAGCCGGTGGGCGGCAGGCAGCGCGGCGATCAGCGGCTCGCGCCGGACGACCTCGACGCAGAGCTCGCGACAGCGGACCGGCGGGCGCAGCAGCGCGACGTCGATCGCGCCGTCGCGCAGGCCGGCGACCTGGGCTGGCGTCAGCATCTCGCCGTGCAGGTCGAGCCGCACGCCCGGCAGCGTGGAGCGCAGCGCCGCGGCCACCGCGGGCAGCAGCGCGTACGTCGCCGAGCCCGTGAAGCCGACCGCGACGCACCCGGCCTCCCCTTCGGCCGCGCGGCGCGTCTCGTCGATCGCGCCCTCCAGCGCGGCCAGGATCTGCCGCGCGCGCGGGAGCAGCGCCGCGCCCGCGGGGGTCAGGTCGACCCGCCGCGTCGTCCGCTCGAACAGCTGCACGCCGAGCTCGGCCTCGATCCGACGGATCAGCTGCGAGAGCGGCGGCTGGGCCATGTGCAGCCGTTCCGCGGCGCGCGCGAAGTGCCGCTCCTCGGCGACCGCGACGAAGCTCTTCAGGTGTCGTACATCCATCGCAGATATGAGAATTGATTCTCAAATCTACTGTACCCGAAGCGGTGGTTGCGGGCGAGTTTTTCAAGAGGGTATTCTCACTTCCCATGTCACAGACCGCCCTCGCACCGCTCCGCGCGCTGGCTCGCCGAGCGGCCTTCCGCCTCGCCGTCAGCGACGCGCTGGAGCGCGTCGTGCTCGCGGCGCCGCCGCTGCGCCGCGCCGCGCTGCAGCGCGCCACGCGCTACCTCGCCGGCCTCGACGAGGACGCCGCGTTGGCGCTGGCGAGCACGCTGGCCGGCGAGCATCTCACCAGCTCGCTCGACCTGTTCGGCGAGAGCACGCGCGACCCCGGCCGCGCGGACGCGATCGCCGACCGCTACGTGACGCTGGCGCGACGGCTGGACGCGAGCCTCGCCACGGACCTGTCGCTCGACTGCTCGCATCTGGACCTCGACGGCGACCCCGCCGGCTGCGCCCGGCGCGTGCGTCGCATCGCCGAGGCGCTGCCCGCGGGCTCGCGCCTGCAGCTCGGCGCCGAGGAGAGCCGGCGCACCGACGCGACGCTCGCGATCGCGATCTCCGCCGCACGCGACGGGCTGGCCGTGATGGCGACCGTGCAGGCCAACCTGCGCCGCAGCGTCGACGACGCCGAGCGGCTCGCGCGCGAGCGGGTCCCGATCCGGCTCGTGAAGGGCGCCTACGTCGAGCCGCGCGGCGTCGCCCATCCATGGGGGCGGCCGACCGACGATGCCTACGTCGCGATCGCGCAGCGGCTGCGCGAGCTCGACGCTCCCCATGCGCTCGCCACGCACGACGCGGCGATCCTGTCGCGGCTCGCCTCGGACCGGCCCGCCGACGTCGAGGTCCTGCTGGGCGTGCGGCCCGAGCTGGCGCGCCGCCTCGTCGCCGAGGGCCATCGCGTCCGTGTCTACGTCCCCTACGGCCAGCGCTGGTTCCGCTACTGGGCGCGCCGCACGGCCGAGTCGCTCGGCGCCTAGGGACACTGCGGGACAGGGATTCGAACCCCAATTCCTCGGACCAGAACCGAGTGTCTTGCCGTTAGACGATCCCGCAAGGATCGGCCGATCAGGATAGAGCCTTCGCGGGCGTGGCGTTACGCCGCCGGGGCTTGTGGCAGGATCGTTGCATGGACCAGCGCGTCTCGCTCATCACCCTCGGCGTCGCCGATCTGAAGCGCGCGCGGGCCTTCTACGAGGCGCTTGGCTGGCACAGCGGCGCGGCGCCCGGCGACGACGTCGTCTTCTTCCAGGCCGGCGCGATGGTCGTGGCGCTGTGGGACCGCGCGCGGCTCGCGGCCGACAGCGGCGTGCGGGACGGCGGTGGCTGGGGCGGCGTCACGCTCGCGTACAACGTCGACTCGCCGGCCGCGGTCGACGCCGCGATCGCGGAGGCCGAGGCGGCCGGAGCGACGATCCCGCGCCACGGCGCGGAGACCTTCTGGGGCGGCTACTCGGGCGTCTTCGTCGACCCCGACGGCCACCCGTGGGAGGTCGCGCACAACCCCCACTGGACGCTCGGCGAGGACGGCAGCATCAGGCTCACTCCGTAGCGGCTGGCCCTGCGCTCTAAGGCCAGGCGGGGTCCATCTCGTACTGCTCCTCGCCGAGCGCGAGCACCATCGGGTCGCCGCTGCGCGCCGAGAGCTCCAACGGCGCCTGCGGATCGCTCGTCGCGAACGTCGCGCTCAGCACGCTGCGACCCGGGAACGCCTCCACCAGCTCGCGCACCGCGCGCGCGAGCTGCTCGACGCCGCCCAGCGGCGAGGTGATCTCGGAACGCAGCGCGTCGACCTCGAACGGCGCCAGGGCGTGCACGCGCGGCAGCGCCAGCGGCGCCGCCGCGAGCAGCGCGGGGTCGAGCTGCACGACCGTCTCCCCCTCGCTCAGCTCGACCGGCCCGGCCGCCGGACACTCGAACAGCAGCGGCGGGATCTCCGCCCCCTGGTCGAGGACGAGCAGCACCAGCAGCGCGCCGGCCGCGCTCGCGAACGCGCGCAGCGTCACGACCGTCTGCGCGATCCGCTCGCGTGCCTGCTCGGCGCCGGGCACGAGCGCTACAGCGCGGCGAGGTCCGCGTCGACGTCCGCCAGCGCGTCGGCGTGCGGCGTCAGGTCGGTGCGCGCGGCGATCAGCCGCCGCGCGTGCTCGAGGTCGTCGGAGCGCTCGACGCTCAACGCGCCGACGAGCTGCCCGTGGTCGAGGTACCAGACGCTGAACGCGCCCTCCTCGAGCGAGCCACGCACGACCTCGCGATCCCAGCCAGGCGCCGGGCCGACGTACTCCAGCGAAGCCCAGTCGGCGAGGTCGGAGAAGAAATAGGGCACGACGTCGTGCGCACCATCGCGGCCGAGCATGTTCAGCGCCGCCGTCTTGCCGTGGCTGAACGCGACGTCCCAGTGCTCGACGCGCAGCCGCCGCCCGTTCGGGACGCTGTCGTAGGAGGCGATGTCGCCGGCCGCGTAGAGGCCCTCGGCGGAGGTCCGCAGGTGGCTGTCGCACAGCACGCCACCGAGCTTGGCGTCGAGGTCGAGCCCGGCGGTGCGCGCGAGCGTCACCTCCGGCAGCACGCCCGCGCCGATCACGACCGCGTCGGCCTCCAGCCGCAGCCCGGCCTTCGTGACGACGTGCGTGACGCGGCCGTCGGCGCCCTCGAAGCGCTCCAGCTCGTCCTCGCCGTGTACCTCGATCCCGTGGTCCTTGAGGATCGTCTGGAACCAGCGTCCCGCCGTCTCGCCGAAGCCGCGCGCGAGCGTGACGGACTCCTGCATCACGATCGCGCAGCTGCTGCCGTGCGCCGCCGTCAGCGACGCCGCGACCTCGCAGCCGATGTAGGAGCCGCCGATCAGCACGACGCGCTTGCCCGCCGCGTCCTCGCGGATCGCGTCGGCGTTGCCGAGCGCGCGCAGATAGTGGATCCCCTCCAGCTCGCCGCCCTCGACGTTGAGCCGCCGCACGTTGGAACCGGTCGCCAGCAGCGCCGTCTCGTAGGCGACGACCTCCTTCGTCGACAGCGTCGCCTCGCGCGCGGCCGCGTCGAGCTTGAGCACGCTCGTGCGCGTGCGCAGGTCGATCCGCTGCTCCTCCCACCACGCGTCGGGGCGGAAGTAAGCGTCCTGCCGCGACTCCTTGCCCTGCAGGTAGCCCTTCGAGCACGGCGGCCGGTTGTAGGGCGGCTCGGGCTCGCGCCCGACCAGCAGGATCTCGCCCTCGGCGCCGCTCTCGCGCAGCCAGCGCGCGCAGTTCGCGCTCGCCAGCCCGCCGCCGATCAGCAGGTGCGCGACGGCGCGGTCGGCCATCAGTCGGCGTCTGCCCCGTTGCGCGTGAACTGCGGCGTGATCGCGGCCTCGAGACCCGGGTCGAGGATCAGCAGCACCTCGTCGCCGGCCTCGATCACGGTGTCGGACTTCGGCACGAAGCCGGCGCCGCCCCTCAGCACCGAGATGATCAGGCTGCCCTCGGGCAGTTCGACGCTGTCGACGCGCTGGCCCGCCGCGGGCGCGCCCTCGACGACCTCCAGCTCGATGATCTCCAGCCGCTCGCCTTCGAGCGCGAGCAGCTGCACGAGGCCGTACTGCGGTACCTCGTGCTCGATCAGGCGCAGGATCAGGTCGGTCGCCGAGACGGCCGGGCGGATCCCCAGCAGCTGGAAGTGCTGCAGGTTGCGCGGGTTGTTGACGCGCGCGACGATCCGCTGGCAGAGGTACTTCTCCCTCGCCATCTGGCAGATCAGCATGTTGTCCTCGTCGTCGCCGGTGACGGCGATCACGAGGTCGGCGCGCTGGATGCCGGCGCGCTCGAGCACCCACAGCTCGGTCGCGTCGCCGTACTGGACCGAGTGCTCCAGCTCCTGCTCGACGACGAGGTAGCGGCGGCGCTGGGCCTCGATCAGCGTCACCTCGTGGTCCTTCGCGAGCAGCTCCCGCGCGAGGTTCCAGCCGACCTTGCCGGCGCCGGCGACGATCACGTACATCGCAGGCCCCCTACGCCGCGCTTCCCAGCGCGGCCTGCTCGACCATCTCGATCGCGTGCTGCGTGGGGCAGATCGTGTGCAGCCCCTGCTCGGCGTACCAGGTGGCGCGCGCCGGATCGAGCACGCGCACGACGACCCGCGGCACCTCGAAGCGCTTCTGCGCGATCTGCGCGATCACGAGGTTCGTGTTGTCGCCGTTGGTGGAGGCGATGAAGACCTTCGCCTGCTCGATGCCGGCCTCGATCAGCGCGTCGACCTCGAGCGCGGTGCCGACCGTGAAGCGGCCGCCCGCGTCCTCCCAGCTGTCGGGCAGGTCCTTGTCGAGCTGCTCGTGCGAGAGCGGATCCTCGTCGAGCACGGAGACCTCGTGCCCGGCCTCGAGCGCGCGCTTGGCGACGGCCGAGCCGACGCGACCTGCACCGACGATCAGGATGAACATGGCCGGGAGGTTACCGCGGCGTCTGCGCGGGAGCCGCGACCGCCGTCTCGGCGGCCGGCGCGGTCAGGATCACACGGCACTCGGCCTTGCGCAGCACGTACTTCGTGATCTCGCCGACGTAGTTGTCGAGCGGCCCGCCGCTGCCGCCGAAGAGCGCGCCGCCGCGCACGCGCGAGGGCTCCTCGGCCGCGAGCACGATCGCCTCCACCCCGCGTCGCCTGGCCTCGTGGACGATCGCCTGCCCGGCGCGGCGCGCGCGCACCATCGCGGTCGCGACGTGGACGCCTTCGTACTCCTCCCCGACCGCCTTCGCGCGCCGCAGCGCCTCCTGCGCTCGCTTCAGCTGACCCTCCGGCAGGCGCGCGTCGAGCGGCAGCGACATCGGGATCTCGAAGACCCAGATCGCCTCGATCGTCGCGCCCTCCTCGTCGAGGTCGTCGCGCACGTCGCCGGCGAGCCGGCCGGCCGTCTGCACGATGTCGTCGTCGAGCGGGTTGCCGAAGATCGGCACGAGCATCGAGCCGAACTCGCTCTCGTGCTGGTCCTGGCGCAGCGCGCTCTCGGGCACGGTCACGCGCCGCAGCAGCGAGTTGCCGTCGATGCGGCGGTAGGCGACGTAGAGCGCGAGCCCGCCCAGCAGCCACGCGAGCCCGACGTAGCGCGCGCCCGTGTGCAGCACGAGCACGCTCAGCCACGCGGCGGCGGACAGCAGCGCGCCCAGCAGCGCCGGCAGCGGCAGCGAGCCGCCGCGCACCTGGATCGAGAGCGGCACGCGGTAGGGGCGCTCGCGCTCGGGCTCGCGGTAGCGCAGCACGAGGATCGAGCAGTGCGCGATCGTGAACGCGAGCGTCGCGCCGAAGGCGTAGATGCCGACGAGGAAGTCGAGGTCGGTCGGCACGACGAGCGCCGCGGCGATCAGCGCCGCCAGCCCGATCAGCACGAACGGCGTGCCCCGCCGCGGATGCAGGCGCCCGAGCGCGCTGGGGATCTGGCGGTTGGTCGCGAGGCTGTAGCCGACGCGCGAGACGCCGAGCATCGCCGAGTTGGCGGCCAGCAGCAGGCCGGTCACGGCCGTCACGGCGACCGCGACGCGCAGCGTCGAGGCCAGCCAGCCGGGATCGAAGGCGCTCGCGACCGACAGCAGCGGCGCCTCCACGTCGCGATCGCCGAAGGCGCTGGGGCCGCCGGCGACGGGCAGCGCGCTGGCGGCGACGAGCGCGATCCCCACGTAGACGAGCAGGATCGAGCCGACGCCGGGGCCGACGAGCCGCTTGAGGCCGCTGCTGGTGGTGCGCGTCTCGCCCGCGAGGCTCGCCGCCGCCTCCAGCCCGGTGAAGGCGATCGTCGCGATCGTGAACGCGTAGATCGTGTCGTGCCAGGAGGGCGAGCTGCCGAGGTGGATCGTGTCGATCAGGCGCGAGGGGTCCAGCAGCAGCACGATCCCGAGCACGATCACGAGCAGCTGCACGGCGAAGTCGGCGAGCGCGACGAGCAGGCCGCGGCGCAGCTGCAGCGCGCTCACGCCCATCACGTTGACGAGCGCGACGACCCCGACAATCCCGATCGCGATGACGACCTCGAGCGGGCCGTGGCCGATCGGGTCGGAGAACTCGGCGAGGTAGTTGGTCGCCGTGAAGGCCGTGACCGCGAGCAGGATCACGTAGTCGAGCAGGATCGCCCAGCCGGCCACGAAGCTCACCAGCTCGTTGAAGGCGTAGCGCGCGAAGACCGAGGAGCCGCCGCGCTCGCGGTGCATGCCCGCGCCCTCGACGTAGGTCATCGCGGCGAGCGCGAAGAAGACGCCGGCGACGAGGAAGACGAGCGGCGTCAGCCCCAGCGCGCGCTTGGCGACGATCCCGAGCGCGAAGTAGACGGAGCTGATCGAGATCGTGTAGACGAGCCCGAACAGCGTCCGCGCGCTGAGCGTGCGCGGCGTCATCGGCCGGCCCGCGCCTGCAGGTAGAGCCGCGCGGCGCCAGCGACCGCGAACAGCAGCCCGAGCAGCACGCCGATCGCCAGCGCCCCGCCGCCCGCGGCGACGGTGCGGACGATCAGCAGCACGCCGATCGCGATCATCGCGAACGCGAGCAGGCGCGTGGAGGAGCGGTGGATCCGATCGGGCGCGGGCATCGTGACGCTCAGGCTACGACGGCCGGCTCGGGCGGCGCGGCGCGCTGCCCGCGACCCGACTCGATGATGACGCGGCAGGGGCGCTCGGCGAGCACCGTCTCCAGCGTTCGCCCGAACAGCGAGCCGCCGCCCGCGCGCTGGGGAAACGGCATCACGATCGCGCGCGCCTCGATCTCGCGCGCCTCGTCGACGATCCGCCGCCCCGCCTGGCCCGGACGGACCTTCTCCCAGTGCCCGGTCACGCGCCGCCCGCCCTGCACCTTGGCCTGCTCGATGATCGACTGCGCGGCCAGCTCCTGCTCGGGCATCGCGGCGCCGATCGGGCTAGTCGAGGGCACGGTGATCGTCACGATCACGTGGATCCCGCGGCTGCGGATCGCGGCCAGGCGGATCGCGGTGCCGATCACTTCGGGCACGAACGTGCGCTCGTCGAAGGCGACCAGCACGGAGGCGTACTCGGCCTCGTGGTCGATCACCGGCTTGGGGACGGCGACGCGCGTCGTGGTCGTGAGGTCGAGCCCCTGGCGGTGGCGGTAGAGCATGTAGAGCCCGATCCCGAACGCCAGCCAGCCGATGCCCGCCCCGGCGACGGCGAGGTGCAGGGCGGTGACCGTGACCCACGCGAGGCCGGTGCCGAGGCCGCCCAGCAGCGCGAACAGCGGCAGCGGCCGGCCGGCGATCCGCAGCGTGCCGGGGCCGCGGTAGGGCCGCGTCTCGTCGGGCTTGATCAGCCGCAGCCGCACGACCGCCGCATGCGCGATCGTGAACGACAGCATCGCACCGAACGCGTACATGTTGCCGAGGAAGTCGGCCTTGCCGGGGATCATCGCAACGCACGCGAGCGCGGAGAAGATCAGGATCCCCAACCACGGCGTGCGGAACTTCGGGTGCAGCTGGCGCAGGCGATCGGGCACCTGGCGGTGGATCCCCATCGAGTAGACCAGCCGCGAGACGCCGATGATGCCGGCGTTCGTGGCGATGAAGAGGATCGTCGCCGCGAGCAGGCCGACGTAGACCTCGCCGACGCCCTGCAGCGGGCCGAGGTGCAGGTGCTTGACGATCCCGAGCACCGGATCGCCCGCGAAGCCGCCCTTGTCCTCGCTGACGCCGAGCAGCGTCGAGTAGTGGCCGTCGGCCTGCTTGGTGACGGGCAGCGCGGAGAGCGCGACGGCGGGCAGCAGCGCGTAGATCGCGAACACGGCGATCACGACGCGGTTGATCGCCTTCGGGATCGTCGTGGCCTCGTCCTTCGCCTCCTCGGCCATGTTCGAGATCGTCTCGATGCCGGTGTAGGCGATCATCGCGACGGGGATCGCGACGAGGAAGTCCTTCCACGTCGGCGCGAGCCCGAGGTGGACGTTGCCGGTGAGCGTGTCGGGCGAGAAGACGAGCGCGAGCCCGAGCACGACGAGCAGCAGCTGGGTGGCGAAGTCGGCGACGGCGAGGAAGATGTTGAGCCGCGCCGCCTCCTTGACGCCGACGACGTTGATCAGCGCGAGCGCGATCACGACGACGATGCCGGCGACCACGTCGCCGGGCGAGTGCCGCAGCGGGGCCCAGAACAGCGACCCGAGGTAGTGCGGCACGAAGAACGCCGAGATCGAGATCGTGATCACGTAGTTGAGCATCTGGCCCCAGGCGGCGAAGAAGGACCAGAACTCGTTGAAGGCGTGGCGCGCGAAGCTGGAGGAGCCGCCGGCCTCCGGATACATCGCCGTCGCCTCCGCGTAGGTCGAGGCCGTGAGGTAGAAGATCACGCCCGCGATCACGAACACGACCGGCGTCAGGCCGAGCGCGAACGACGCGACGAGACCGAGCGCGTAGTAGATCGACGAGCCCACGTTTCCGTAGGCGGTCGAGAAGAGTGCGTTGACCCCGAGCACACGCTCGAGGCCGTGGAGGCGACGTTGGGCCATCGTGGCTTCGCCCGGATGCTAGATGGCGGTGCGGACCGGCGGCTGCGTCAGCGCGCTCACGGGGAGATCAGACCCTCCAGGAGGCTGCCCGCCGAGCGCGGGTCGACGCCGTGGCGCTGCTCGAAGCGCGCGGCTCCCTCGTCCGTCGCGAGGCCGAGCACGAGCTCCTCGCGGGAGCTGTGCAGGCGGCAGGCGGTGGCGTCGAGCGCTTGCAGGGCGCGATCCTGGAGGAAGCCGGAGATCCCGCCGGTGTGCGGGAGCTTGCGGGGCTTGCAGGGATCTCCGAGCACCACCGGCGCCGGCGCGTCGGCGGCGTGCAGGGCGGCGTAGGCGAGCGGTGCGCCGAGCGCCAGCAGCGCGGCGGCGAGCAGCGCCGGCGCGGTGCGGCGGCGCAGTGGCACGAGCAGCAGCGCCGCCGCCAGCAGCGCGACCGCGCCCGCCAGCACGAACGCGCCGCGGAAGGCGTTGCTGACGGCGTGCACGAGCGTCGCGTCGGCGCGCGCGGCGAGGCGGTCGTACGTCGCGCGCTCGGCGCCCGCGTAGTCGCCGCGACGAGCGGCGAGCGCGGCGCGCAGCTCCGCGCGCGGGCGTTCGGCTTCGACGCCCGCGAGCAGTGCCGGCGCGAGCGAGAGTTTGTCCTGCGGCGGCAGCTTGGCGTCGAGCACGAGCGCGATCCCCTGCTGCTGGGCGCGCTCGGTGACGACGTCGAGGCGGTGGGCGATCAGCGGCGCGAGCGCCACCAGCACGAGCGCGATGCCGGCGTGGCGCACGGTCAGCAGCCGCGCCGCCTCGCGCGCGTCGCGCTCCGGCAGCAGCTCGCCGGCGAACGCCGGCAGCGCGAGGCCCATGCCCAGGCCGGCGAGCAGTTGCGGCGCAAACGTCCACGCGACGCTCGCACTCGGCAGCCACGCCAGCGCGAGCACGCCGCCGCCGATCAGCAGCGCCCCGCCCGCCGCGCGCGTGCGCGCCGGGCCGCCGATCCGCGCGCCCGCGAGCGCGGCGAGCGGCAGCACCGTCACGGTCGCCGCGGCCGCCAGCGGAGCGATCGCCCAGCCGGCGATGAGGAGCAGCACGAGGCCGAACAGCACCGCCGTGAGCGACGCGGAGACGAGCGCGAGCGCGGCGGCGTCCAGCGCGGTTGCCTTGGTGCTGCGGCCGGTTACGGCGGACATCGAGGGAGACGCGGAGTGGGCGGCGTCCGAGGCCGAGTCGGCGGACGCCGATCGGGCGGCGGCACCGCCGGCGAAGCCGGTGGTGGCGAGGGTCGGCGAGGGGGCGCCGCTGGGCGTCTCCTCGCTCGCCCTCGTGACAGGACCCGCCCGCAGCAGCGTCGGGCCCCGGCCGGCGGACCACGCCGCCCAGGCCCCCACCCCCGCGAGCGGCACCTGCGCCACGAAGATCGCCCGCCAGTCGAACGCCTGCGTCAGTGCGCCGCCGAGCGCCGGACCGCACGCGCTCGCGAGCACCGCCGCGCCGAGCCAGTGACGGCGGCCCGCGACGGTCGCGCCGCCGATCAGCTCGAACGCGGCCACCAGGCCCGCCGCCCCGCCGAGCGCCTGCAGCGAGCGTCCCCCCAGCAGCACCGGCAGCGAGCCCGCGACCGCGCACACGACCGACGCGAGCGCGAACAGCGCGAAGCCGGCGGCCCCTGCCCGCGCCGCGCCCCAGCGCCGCGCGAGTCGCTCCGCGGGCAGCAGCGCCGCCGCGAGCACGGCCGTGTAGACGGCGATCACCGCGGCGACGCCCTCGACGGTCGTGTCGAGCGCCTTCAGCAGCTGCGGCAGCGCGAGCGTGACGATCGACGCGTCCGCCAGCACGAGCCCGGCGGCGAGGGTCAGGAGCCACGTGCGGGCGCGCATCCGCCAATACTGCCGACTCCGCACCGATCGCCGTCCATCTCTGCATCCATGCGATGCAGAGATGGACAGTGATCCCGCGCGATCGCCCCCCGGAACGCACGACGGGCGGCCCCGAAGGGCCGCCCGTGCGCGAGGGATTCCCAGTCCGCGCCGTGAGGGGGCGGACGCTTTGGGAAGTGGATCAGGTGATCAGCGGGATGATCAGGAGTGCGACGATGTTCGCGACCTTGATCATCGGGTTGATGGCCGGACCGGCGGTGTCCTTGTAGGGATCACCGACGGTGTCGCCGGTGATCGACGCGGCGTGCGCGACGGAGCCCTTGCCGCCGAACGCGCCGTCCTCGATCAGCTTCTTCGCGTTGTCCCAGGCGCCGCCGCCGGCGGTCATCGAGATGGCCATGAAGAGGCCGACGACGATCACGCCGATCAGCATGCCGCCGAGCGCCTTCGTCGACAGCAGCCCGACGACGAGCGTGACGACGATCGGGATCAGCGACGGGACGATCATCTCGCGCTGGGCCGACTTCGTGACGATGTCGACGCACTGGCCGTACTCCGGCTGCTCGGTGCCGTCCATGATCCCCGGGTGCTCGCGGAACTGGCGGCGGACCTCCTCCACGACGGCGCCGCCGGCGCGGCCGACGGCCTCCATCGAGAGGGCGGCGAACAGGTAGACCATCATGCCGCCGATCAGCAGGCCGACCAGCACCGCCGGATCGTCGAGCGCGAACTCGAACAGCTTGCCGGACGGGAGGTTGAGCTTGTCGCTCAGCTCCAGCTTGAACGCGTTGAACAGCACGAGCGCGGCGAGCGCGGCGGAGCCGATCGCGTAGCCCTTCGTGACGGCCTTCGTCGTGTTGCCCACGGCGTCCAGGGGGTCGGTCACGGCGCGGACCTCCTCGGGCAGCTCCGCCATCTCGGCGATGCCGCCGGCGTTGTCCGTGATCGGACCGAACGCGTCGAGCGCGACGATCAGGCCGGTCAGCGAGAGCTGCGCCATCACGGCGATCGCGATGCCGTAGATGCCCGCGAGGTGGTCGGCCCAGAGGATGCCGGCGGCGATCACCATCGCCGGCGCAGCCGTCGCCTGGAAGCCCTGCGCGAGGCCCTGGATGATGTTCGTCGCGTGGCCCGTCTCCGACGCCTTCGCCGTCTTCTTGACGGGGCCGAAGCGCGTCGAGGTGTAGTAGTCGGTGATCACGAACAGCAGCGCCGTGACGCCGAGGCCGATCAGCGAGCAGAGGTAGAAGGCGCCGACGCCCGGCGTCGAGCCGGTCGCGTCCTTGAACGCGACGCCGTCCATCAGCCACTTCGTGATCGGGTAGAAGGCCGCCGCGGCGAGCACGCCGGAGACGACGAGGCCCTGGTAGAGCGCCCGCTCGACCTTGCCGGAGGCGGAGCGCACGAAGAACGTGCCGATGATCGAGGCGATGATCGAGACGCCGCCGAGCACGAGCGGGTAGAGCGCGACGTTGGTCGCGTCCTGCACGCCGAACTTGAGCACGCCCAGCAGCATCACCGCGACGGCCGTGACCGCGTAGGTCTCGAACAGGTCGGCCGCCATGCCGGCGCAGTCGCCGACGTTGTCGCCGACGTTGTCGGCGATCACGGCCGGGTTGCGCGGATCGTCCTCGGGGATGCCGGCCTCGATCTTGCCGACGAGGTCGGCGCCGACGTCGGCGCCCTTCGTGAAGATGCCGCCGCCGAGCCGCGCGAAGACGGAGATCAGCGAGCCGCCGAAGCCGAGCCCGATCAGCGCGTCGACCGCCTCCTTCGGGGTCTGGTTGTCCCAGGCGGTGAGGATCCCGTAGTAGCCGGAGACGCCGACGAGCGCGAGACCGACGACGAGCATGCCCGTCACCGCGCCGCCGCGGAAGGCGACGCTGAGCGCCTTGCCGACGCCGCCGCGCGCCGCCTCGGCGACGCGCGTGTTCGAGCGCACCGAGACGTTCATGCCGATGTAGCCGGCCGCCGCGGACGACAGGCCGCCGATCGCGAAGCCGATCGCGACGCGCAGGTCCTGCACGAAGATGAGCGCCACGAACAGCACGACGCCGACGCCTGCGATCGTCGTGTACTGGCGGTTGAGGTAGGCGCGCGCGCCCTCCTGGATGGCGGCCGAGATCGACACCATCTTCTCGTTGCCGGGCGAGAGCGCCAGCAGCGAGCGAACCGTCAGCGCGCCGTAGACGAGCGCGCAGGCCGCGCATACCAGCGCGACGACGACGCCGTGGTCACTCAGAAAGCTGGACAAGACTTGAGCCTCCGGGGGTTTCCGTTGAACGCACGACGGCGCGCCGGGGAGCGCGCCGCGTACTGCGGGACCGGCGAATCGGCGCATGCCGAGCCCGGCCCCGGTTTAAGAGCGGCGCGAGTCTATCGCGGCTAGCGGATGGCGGCGGCGCCCTGCTCGCCCCGCTGCGGCGGGGCGGTGCGCGCGAGCGGCGCCGGCCAGGGCAGCGTCGCGAGCAGTCGCCGCTCGCCGCTCAGCGCCCACAGCTCCTCGGCGACGTGCGGCGCCAGCGGCGCGAGCAGCTGTACGAGCAGCCGCAGGCCGTGCAGCAGCGCGGCCTCGTCGGCTGTGTCGAGCGCGCCGTGGTCGGCCGCGTCGCGTTCGCGCGCGCGCCGCTCGAACTCCTGCAGCTTGCCGAGCAGCGCCATCACGTGCTCGACGGCGCGCTTCATCTCCAGCGCGTCGATCGCCTCCCCCACCCGCATCTGTGCGGCGTCGCACCACGTCAGCAGCTTGCGACGCAGCTTGCCGCCGGCGTCGACGCG
The DNA here is from genome assembly GCA_963746145.1 of uncultured Actinomycetes bacterium. GTDB lineage: Bacteria > Actinomycetota > Thermoleophilia > Solirubrobacterales > Solirubrobacteraceae > Conexibacter. Next base: position 1,524,449 of record CAVVAC010000003.1, on the reverse strand, counting down.
CTCGTGCCCCTCCGCATCCAGCTCGGACCAGCGCGCGAGGCGCGGGGCGGCGTAGTCCCACAGCTCCGAGACGAACCGAGCGCAATAGCGGATCGGCTCGTCGGTCCAGTGGAAGTCGTTCTTCGGCGCGGCGGCGTAGAGCATCGCGAGGCGCAGCGTGTCGGCGCCGACCTGCTCCAGCATCTGCTTGAGCTCGACGGTGTTGCGCAGGTGCTTGCTCATCTTCTTGCCGTCGAAGCGGACGAGCCCGATCATCCGCTGGTTCGTGAACGGCTCTCCGTCCGCGATGTGGCTCAGCAGGCCGACGTCGCGCAGCATCTTCGTGAAGGAGCGCTGGTCGAACACGAAGCCGGCGCCGTCGGTGCCGCGGATCACGTTCGTGACCGGCAGCCAGGTGGCCGTCTGCGGGTGGTCGAACATGCGCTGCGCGCGGTCCGCGTACGGGACGCTGATCGACAGCCAGGTCCAGAACGCGTCGACGTGGCAGTCGAGCGTGTCGGTCTCGCGTCTGGCCGGGCCGCCGCACGTCGGACACGCCGTGTTGACGAAGTCCGCGTCTTCGGCCAGCGGTCGCCCAGTCCCGTCGATCTTCAGGTCCGTCGGCAGCACGACCGGCAGCTGCTCCTTCGGCACCGGCACGATCCCGCAGTCGGCGCAGTAGACGATCGGGATCGGCGCGCCCCAGCTGCGCTGGCGCCCGACGGAGAAGTCGCTGATCGCGTAGCGGCGCGCCGGACGGCCGGCGATCGCGGCGCCGGCCTCGGGCGGTGGGACGATCCCCGCCTTCTCGCCGATCGTCGCGTCGGTCGGGTCGCTCGCCGGGATGCCGAGGGCGGCGGTGGCGCCGTAGCGGGCGTCGACGATCGGAGAGATCAGCACGGGCAACGGCCGCTCGACGCCGGCCACGCGCGCGACGAGGCCGCTCTCGATGACCTCGACGGTCCCGGCGCGATCGCCCGCGCGCCAGCCCATCGACTTCATGTCGCGAAGCGTCTCGGCGCCCGTGAGCTCGCCAACCCACGCAGCGAGCGAGGGGTGGTTCGGGGAGACGGCCACGAAGGCTGCCGCGGCCGCGGCCGCGGGCTGCGCGCAGAAGACCGCTGCGGTCGCGCCCGTCGGTGTGACGGCGTCCAGCTCCACCCCGTCGACCCGGCTCAGCAGCGAGCGCTGTGCGCCGAGCGCGTTGGCGTCCCAACCGGCGAGCGTGTCGAGATTGTCATCGTTCTCGGCCGCGTAGCGCGTCGCGCGGAAGAACCACTGCTCGAGCGCCACGAAGCGTGTCTCGCTGTCGCAGCGCCAGCAGATCCCACCCTCCGCCTGCGTGCGCGCGAGCACCGTCTGGCACGAGTCGCACCAGTCGACGTGGCGGGTCTGGCGGTAGATCAGGTCGTGCTCGAGCAGCAGCAGGAAGAGGTACTGCGTCCACTGGTAGTGCTGCTGCTCGCACGTGACGAAGGAGCGCTCCCAGTCGAACGAGACGCCGAGCCCGGAGAAGTCGCGGCGGAAGTTCTCGCAGCACTGCTCGACCCACTGCGCGGGCGTGATGCCGCGACGGATCGCCTCCAGCTCGGAGGGCAGGCCGAAGGCGTCGAAGCCGGTCGAGAAGAGGACGGCGTCCCCCCGCGCGCGGCGATAGCGCACGAACGCGTCGGCGATCGAGTAGATGCGGGCGTGTCCGAGGTGGGCGTTGCCCGAGGTGAAGGGGCAGGACGGGAAGACGTAGCGCGTCGGAGCGTCCGTCGGCGTCGACGGCGTCGCGAACGCGCGCTGCTCACGCCATGCGGCCTGCCAGCGCTCGTCGACCGGCGCGGCAATGAATTGCCCACCGGGCGCCGGCGGCATGTCCCCCTCCAATTACACACTTCCCCGAAGATTGAATTCTTAAGTACGCCCGACGGGACTCGAACCCGTATCTCTGGCTTGAAAGGCCAGTACTCTCCAGGAAACTTACGGTCTGAGTTGCCGGACATCGCGCTGCCACAAGGGCTGTCGGACACCGGCCTGGGCCGGCTTGACGTCCAACGCGCAACAGATCCAGCGATCCCCCGATGTTTCCTTTTACCGTTTGAGCTACGGGCGCATCGAATACAGCGCCGCCTACGATATGGCGGCTGCTTCCGCATTGTCAAGTTCTCCCGACGACGCCCTGAGGTCGCTAAGCTAGGCGCGATGCGAGCGCCCGCTGGGGATGGGCGCTCCGACCGATGAGGGGGACGCGACCGCATGGTCTCGGCGTCGATCATTGAGTGCATCGGCGACACGCCGCTGGTGCGCCTGAGGCGACTGTTTCAAGACGGTCCGCAGGTGTTCGCAAAGCTCGAGCTGCTGAACCCGGGCGGGAGCGTGAAGGACCGCCCCGCGCGCTACATCATCGAACGCGGCCTGCGCGACGGCACGATCGCGCCCGGTACGACGATCGTCGAGAGCTCCTCCGGCAACTTCGGGATCGCGCTCGCGATGGCCGCCCGCATCTACGAGCTCGACTTCGTCTGCGTCGTGGACCCGAAGATCTCGCCGCTGAACCTGCGCATCCTCGGCCAGCTCGGCGCGCGCGTGGAGATGGTCACGCGCCCCGACGCGTTCGGCGGCTACCTGCACACGCGCCTGGAGCGCGTGCGCGAGCTGATCGCCGAGATCCCCGGTTCCTACTGGATCGACCAGTACGCGAACGAGCTCAACACGCGCTGCCACTACGACGGCATCGGCAGCGAGATCGTCGAGGCGCTCGGCGATGAGCGCGTCGACGTGCTCGTCGCCGCGGTCAGCACGACGGCGACGATGCTCGGCGCCGCGCGGCGCCTGCGCGAGGCCTGGCCGGACGTCCGCGTGGTCGCGGTCGACGCCGCCGGCTCGGTCATCTTCGGGACGCCGCCGGGGCCGCGCGACCTGCCCGGGATCGGCTCCAGCCGCCGCCCCGAGCTGCTGCGCGACGAAGAGGTCGACGAGGTGCTGCACGTCGACGACCACGACTCCGCGCGCGGCTGCCGCGAGCTGCTGCTCGGCGAGGGGATCCTCGCGGGCGGCTCCTCCGGCGCGGTGATCGCGGCCGTGCAGCGACTCGCGCCGACGCTGCCGCGGGGCGCGAGAGTCGTCGCGGTGCTGCCCGACCGCGGCGAGCGCTACATGGACTCCGTCTACGACGACGCATGGGTCGAGGCCCACCGTCCGCTGGCCGTCGAGGAGTCCACGCCGCTGCCCTCGCTCGCACTAGTGACCGCTCCCTAGGCGCCGGCGATGAGCGCGACGCACCCGCAGGCGCCCAGCCCGGGCGCCCTCCTCTACCTCAGCCGCAGCGACGTGCACGCGGCGATGGGCGACTCGATCGCGCGCTACGTCGAGGCGCTGCGCGGCGCGCTCACACTGCACGCCGGCGGCGAGACGGCGCAGCCGCTCAAGCCCTACCTGAAGTGGCGCGAGAACGGCCACATCGCCGACCGCATCATCGCGATGCCCGGCTACGTCGGCGGCGAGCAGCCGATCGCCGGCATCAAGTGGATCGGCTCCAAGCACGACAACCCGGCGGCGCGCGGGATCGAGCGCGCGAGCGCCGTGATCGTGCTCAACGACGCCGAGACGCACTTCCCGATCGCCGTCATCGAGGGCGGTGAGATCAGCGGCATGCGCACCGCGGGGGTCACGGTGCTGGCGACCGAGTACCTCGCCCGCGCGGGCTTCGCGAGCGTCGCGCTGATCGGCTGCGGCTTCATCGGGCGCCTGCACGCGCTCGGGCTGGCGGAGACGTTCCCGTCGATCCAGGAGATCCGCCTGCACGACCACAAGCCGGCGGCCGCGCAGCGGCTCGCCGACGAGCTGGCCCGTCACGGCGTCGCCGGGCGCGTCTGCGCGAGCGCCGAGGAGGCCGTGCGCGGCGCCGAGCTGGTCGTGCCCTGCACGGTCGCCGACACGCCCTACATCCCGTTCGAGTGGCTCGCGCCGGGCGCGTTCGTCAGCAACATCTCGATCATGGACGTCGAGCCCGACGTGTTCGTCCAGGTCGACAAGCTCGTCGTCGACGACTGGGACCAGTGCAACCGCGAGAAGAAGACGATCAACCGGCTCGTGCTCGACGGCCGCCTGACGCGCGAGGACCTGCACGCCGAGCTGGGCGAGATCGTGCGCGGCGAGAAGCCCGGCCGCACCGACCCCGACGAGCGGATCCTGCTCAACCCGATGGGGATGGCGATCGAGGACGTCGCCTGCGCGGCCGCGGTCTACCGCGAGGCGCTCGCGCGGGGAGCGGGCACGTGGTTGAGCCTGACGTAGCGCGGCGCCTGGCGGAGGTGCGCGCGCACCACGGCGAGGTGCTGGCGATCGTGGCGCCGCCCCGCACCGCCTCGACGGCGCTCGCGCGCGTGCTGTGGAACCACGCGAGCGTCGGCTACTACAGCCACGAGCCGTTCGAGGCGACCTACTACCGCGGCGCCGGCGCCGAGTCGGCCGCGGAGCTGCTGGAGGCGCCGGCGCGCGTGCGCGAGCTGGGCGGGCGCGGCGAGGGCCGCACGCTCGTCGTCAAGGAGATGACCTTCCAGGTCGGCGACCGCTTCCCGCTGCTGGCGGGGCTCGCGACGCGCCCGCTCGTGTTCGTGATCCGCGACCCGCGCCTCTCGATCGCCTCGCGCATGCGCGTGCTGCGCCGCTCCCAGCGGCCGGAGGTCTTCCCGCTGCGCGAGTCCGGCTGGGAGGACCTCGAACGCCAGCTCGCGCACGTCCGCGAGCACGGGATCGAGCACCTCGTGGTCGACTCCAACCACCTGCGCGCGGTGCCCTCGCGCGTCGTGCCCGAGATCTGCGAGCGGCTCGGGCTCGACTACGCGCCCGAGCTGCTGACGTGGGACGCCTCGCCGGCGACCGGGCTCAGCGCCGTCTCGGGCGCCGAGGACCCGTTCTACCGGCGGGTGCTGGAGAGCGGCGGCCTGCAGGCGCCGCAGGAGGAGATCCCCCCGCTCGACGCGTTTCCGACGACCGACGGCTTCCGCGAGCACGTCGCGGCCTGCGTGGAGCGCTACGAGGCGCTGCTCGCCGCCAGGAGGGATCGGCGAGACCCGGGCGCCGCGGGGGTTTCGCCGATCCCTCCCTGCTACTGACCCGGGACCCAGAGACGGCTGGCGCGGTCGGCGCCCGGCGCCTGCGGCTGCTGCGGCGGTTGCCCGGGCTCCTGCCCCTCCGGGGCCGGCGCCGCGCCGGTGGCGCGCACGTAGACCATCTGCAGCTGCGTGAGCGCGTCGCGCACCGGCTTGGCTTGCTCGGCCCCGACCGCCTGCTCGACGAGCGGCAGCAGCGCGCGCACGGCGTCGATGCCGACGCGCACCTGGTCGAGGTCGACGCTGTCCTCCGCGCCCGGCACGAGGCCCGCGCGCAGCACCGTGACGTTGAGGATCGAGATCGTCGACTCGGTCACGATCTGCTCGACGCGCACGTGCTTCAGCTGCTCCTCCAGCGCCGCGCGCATCTCCTCCTCGGTCGGCTCGGGGCCGTGCGGGTGCGGGTGATCGTGCTCGTGGGCGTGCGCGTGGTCGTGCTCGTCCGGCGTCATGCGATGACCTCCTGGGCATACGTCGCGCGGGTCTCGCGGACGGTGGCGGCGTAGACGTCCTCCAAGGATGCGCCCGCGTCGAGCAGGCGGCGCAGGCGCTGGGCGCCGTTGAGCTCAGGCAGCGCGACCTCGATGCCGAGCTCGGCGCGCACCGGCGCGGTCCACGCGAGCAGCCGCTCGAGCGTCTCCTGCGCGGGGTACTCCTCGGCGCGTTCGAGGTCGATCAGGCGGCCGTCGAGCCCGTGGCGGATCGCCCGCCACATGTTCTCCTCGACCAGCCGCGGCGCGGGATCGGCGAACGGCACGCGCTCGTCGGCGTCGCGCGCGGCCTGCGAGACGCACGCGACGATCAGCGCCGCGAGGCCCTCGGACTCGGCGGCGGTGCTCTGCGCGTCGCAGATGCGCACCTCGACGGTGCCGAAGCTGAGGTGCGGGCGCACCGACCACCAGACCTGCGTGTACTCGACGATCGACCGCGTGCGCAGCAGGAACTCGAGGTAGTCGCGGAAGCCCTGCCAGGAGCCGTAGGCGTCCGGCACCCCGCAGCGCGGGAAGCTCTTCGTGAAGCTCTGCGTGCGCGCCGTGTGCAGGCCCGCGTCGCGGCCGTCGAGGAACGGCGAGTTGGCCGAGATCGCCAGCAGCAGCGGCAGCACTGGGCGCAGCCGGTCGCACACCTGCACGGCGCGGTCGGCGTCGCGCACGCCGACGTGGACGTGCAGCGAGAAGGTGTTGTTGCGCCAGGCGACGTACTTGAGGCCGTCCTCGACGCGGTGGTAGTGCTCGGTGTCGATGATCTGCTGCTCGCGGTAGTCCGACCACGGGTGCGTGCCGGTCGCGCCGAGCGCGACGCCCTGCTCGGCGGCGAGCGCGAACAGGCGGCGGCGGTGCTCGCGCTGGGCGGCGAGCGCGCCCGCGAGGTCCTCCCCGCGCCCGGAGCGGATCTCGATCTCGGAGGAGATCAGCTCGCCGGCGATCGAGGTCGCCAGCAGCGGGTCCGACTGGGCGGCGTCGCGCAGCAGCTCGTAGTGCGGCGCCAGCGACAGCGTCGCCGGGTCGAGCGTCGCGAACTCCTCCTCCAGGCCGACGGTGCCGTCGGCCGCGTCGGCGAACTGCGCGTAGGCGTGGTCGAGGTTCACGTCAGGTAGAAGTACAACGCGTAGAGCAGATCGACCGCGGGGCTCGACGTGTGCACCGTCACCTCCGGCGGGACCTGCAGCAGCGCCTCGGAGTAGTTGAAGATGATCTTCACCCCGGCGGCGACGAGGTCGGCCGCGAGCGGCTGCGCCGCCGCGGTCGGGACCGCGAGCACCGCGACGACGATGTCCTCCTCGTCGACGACCTGCTTGAGCGTGCCCATGTCGCGGATCGGCTGCGTGCCGACCAGCTCCCCGACCTTCGCCGGATCGTTGTCGAAGATCGCGACGACCCTGAAGCCGTGGTCGGCGAAGATGTCCGAGCTGGCAATCGCGCGGCCGAGGTGCCCGGCGCCGAACAGCGCGATGTTGTGCTGGCCGGAGGTCCGCAGGATCTTGCGGATCTGCGAGACGAGCGAGTCGACGTTGTAGCCGACGCCGCGCTTGCCGAACTTGCCGAAGCCGGACAGGTCGCGGCGGATCTGCGTCGAGTTGACGTGCGTGTAGTCCGACAGCTCCTGCGAGGAGATCGTCTCCTTGCCCATCTTCTTGGCCTGCGTGAGCACTTGCAGATAGCGCGAGAGGCGCGCCGCGACGCCAAGCGAGAGGCGCTCTCCAGCCCTGCCGAGCGCCGTCTCGGCGTCGTGCTCGATCGTGGAGCTCATCGGACCCCACTCTAGTCGATGCCCTGCCCGATCAGCCCGCCAGCCGGCGCCGCAGTTCGGCCTCGTCGACGAAGAAGTCGAACAGCTCCTCGCCATCGAGCGCGATCACCGGAATGCGCTCCAGGTACGCGCGATGCAGCGCGTCGTCGGCCGCGATGTCGCGCTCCACGAGTGTGAACGGCAGCTCCGCCCGGACTCGCTCCAGCAGCGCGCGCGCGTCGTCGCAGAGGTGGCAGTCGGGCTTGCCGTAGAGGACCACGACGGGCATCGCCTCACGCTAGTGCGAGTGCGGCGGCGCCGCTCGCCGCTGATATACGCTTCTCCTGTCCAATGACGGACGGGGGATCGGGGGACGAAGGTGCATCGCTCGGTTGTTGCAGCGACGCTCGCGCTCGCGCTGATCGGCGGGGGCTGCGGCGCCGACGAGCACACAGCCACGGGGCCGGTCGGAACGCCGGGCGCGAGCCCGCGCTGGGCCGCGCCGAACGCGGACCTGCACAACACGCGCCGCGTCACCAGCAGGCTCGACTCCAGGTCGGTCGGGCGCCTGCGGGTCGCCTGGCGCATCCCGCTCGCCGCCGGCTACGTCGCCACCCCGGTGGTCGTGGGTCGCACGCTCTTCACGCAGGACCTGCAATCGAACGTCTACGCGATCGACGTGCACAGCGGGCGGCGCCTCTGGACCAAGCGCTACGAAGTCGCGGACATAGGCCCCAACGGCGTGACCGCCGCGCACGGGACGATCTACGGCACGACGAGCGAACGCGTCTTCGCGCTCGACGCGCGCAGCGGCCGCGAGCGCTGGAGCAAGCGGATCCTGCGCTTCGCCGGCGACTCGATCACGATGGCCCCCGGCTACAAGGACGGGACCGTCTACGTCTCGACGTCGGTCCAGTCCGCGCCGGCCGCGGGCACGCTGTGGGCGCTCGATGCCCGTACCGGCCACACGCGCTGGAGATGGCAGCAGGTCCCCAGCGCCCTGTGGGGGCACAGAGAGCTGAACTCCGGCGGCGGCCTGTGGCATCCGCCCGCGTTCGACGATCGCGGCAACCTCTACGCCGGGATCGCGAACCCGCTCCCGTTCCCCGGCACGAGCGACTACCCGTGGGGATCGAGCCGCCCCGGGCCCAACCGCTGGAACAACTCGATCGTCAAGCTCGACGCTCGCACCGGAAGGCTGAAGTGGGCGCGTCAGGTCCTCCCCCACGACATCTTCGACTGGGATCTCGAGTGCCCCGTCATCCTCGCCGCCGCGAACGGCAGACGGATCGCGCTGGCCGCCGGCAAGATGGGCATCGTCTACGCCTTCGACGCCGACGACGGCACGCCGCTGTGGAAGCGGCCGGTCGGGATCCACAACGGCCACGACGACGACAACCTGCTCGCGATGCGCGGCAAGTACGAACAGCTGAGACTGCCGTTCAAGGTCTATCCGGGCGACTGGGGCGGCGTCGAGACGCCGATGGCCTCCGACGGCAAGACCGTCTACGTGCCGGTCAACGACCTCTACATGCTCTACCACTCGCAGGCCGCGGCCGAGCAGCAGGATCTGATGCAGGGCACGGGCGAGCTGGTCGCGCTCGACATCGCCAGCGGCAGAGTGCGCTGGGACCGCAAGCTGCCGCACTCCGACTACGGCGGGGCGACGATCTCCAACGACGTCGTCTTCACGACGACGTACGAGGGGCGGCTGTGGGCGCTGAACGCGCGCAGCGGCGAGACGCTGTGGAGCGCGCAGCTGCCCGCCGGCACTGACACGCCCGTCGGGATCGCCGGCGACACGCTCATAACGGCGGGCAGTATCCCGCTCGACGAACGCCAGCACGCGGCGATCGTCGCCTACCGGCTGCGTTAGCCGACGTCGGCCGGCGCGGAGGAGCGGTTGCGCGAGACGTCGGCGACGACGTACAGCGGGCGGTCGAGCGCCTGCGCGTGCACGCGCGCGAGATAGCGCCCGAGGATGCCGATGCTCACGAGCTGCGCACCGCCGAGGAACAGCACCGAGACGAGGATCCACACGCCGAGCGAGGCGGAGACGCTGCCGAGCGCGGTCAGCAGCAGGATCGTGAGCGCGAGCAGCGCGCTCACGAGCGAAAGCGCCGTCCCGAGATAGCTGGCGAGCCGCAGCGGCACGTCGGAGAACGACGTGAGCGCCTCGATCGCAAGCCGTATCAGCGCCGGATACGAGGCGCCGTGGCCGGCGTAGCGCCCGGCGCGGCGGTACTCGATCGGGACCTGCTCGTAGCCCACCCAGGCGACCATCCCGCGCAGGAAGCGGCGGCGCTCGGGCATCGACCGCACGACGTCCACGACGCGACGGGACATCAGCCGGAAGTCGCCCGCCTGGCCCTGGAAGGGCGTGCGCGCAAGGCGCTCCATCACCGCGTAGAAGGCGGTCGCGAGCGTGCGCTTGAGCAGGCTCTCGTCGCGTCCGATACGCCGTGCGTAGACGACGTCGGCGCCGGCTCTGGCGCGCACGACCATCTCGGGGATCAGCTCCGGCGGGTCCTGCATGTCGGCATGCAGCAGCGCGACGTAGTCGCCGCGCGCGTGGTCCATGCCAGCGGACATCGCGATCTCCATGCCGAAGTTGCGCGAGAGCCGCACGAGCACCACCTGCGGGCGCGTGGCGACGAGCGCGGCGATCTGCGCCGCCGATTCGTCGACCGAGCCGTCGTCGACGTAGACGACCTCGTAGTCGAAGCCGACGGCGCCGAGCGCGGCGTCGATGCGCCGCTGCAGCTCGGGCAGCGCCTGCTCCTCGTCGAGCACGGGCACGACGATGGACACGAGCGGCACGCTCGCATCGAAACGACTCTCGATGGACATGGCGTTAGCGCTGCCTCCCCCCTAGGCAGTAAGACACTCTGAATCATAGCGGTTTGGTCATCTAGATGATGGACAATTGATAGGTTCGTTCAGGTGAGCACGACCGCCCCGCACGCGAGTTCCGGGGCGGCTGCGCCGACCCGCTGCGCGGTCGAGCTCGAGCAGCTCGCCTGGATCGCCGCGCCCCCGTGCGCGCTGCTGCTGACCGCCGCGATCGTGCTGCTCGGCCCGCCGCTGGGGCACGCACTGCTGTCGTCGGGCTACGGGACGTTCTGGCCGAGCCAGGGGGCCGGCAACCGCGAGGGCGTCGAGCACGCGCGCTTCGCGATCGCGGTCCTCGGCGGTGCACCGCTCCTGGCCGCTGCGACCCTGCTCGCCGCCCGCCATCGACCGGCGCTGCGCCTACGCACGAGCCGCCTGCTCGCGCTCTGCGGTCAGCTGCTGCTGGTCGCGTTCCTCGCGCTGACGGTGCTGGCCCAGCACAACATCCTCTTCCGCTCCTTCATCCCGCCGCAGATACCGGTCCCGATGTTCTCGCGCCCGACGCTCGCGTTCGCGACCGGGCTGCCGCTGGTGCTGCTGGCGCTCGCCCGCGTCGGTGCGATCCACCGCGCCGCTGCGCGTCTCGCGCGCGAGACGCGCGTGCGCCGCCACGCCTGCCTGCTGGTGGCGACGGCGCTGACGGCGACGTGGCTGCTGAGCGCGTTCAACTTCGAGGACACGATCGGCCGCGCCGCCGCCAGCAACCTGATCCCGTGGGACATGAGCGAGACGTTCGCGGTGCTCGACGGGCGCACGCCGTTCGTCGACTTCCACTCCCAGTACGCGCAGCTGTGGCCCTACTTCGCGGCGGCCGTGATGGCGCTGACGGGACGCTCGTCGGTCGGCGTCTGGACGCTCACGATGACGTGCCTGAGCGGCGCCTCGCTGCTCGCGATCTACGCCGTCGTCCGACGCATCCTGCACAGCTCGCTGCTCGCGCTCGTCGCCTACGCGCCCTTCCTGGCGACCGGCTTCTTCGTGATCGGCAACCCCGCCACACCCGTGCGCCTGAGCCCGGTCGCGATCTTCAGCCTGTGGCCGCTGCGCTACGCCGGCCCCTACCTGCTCGCCTGGCTGACCGCGCGCCACCTCGACCGCGAGGTCCCGCGGCGTGCGCTGGCGCTGTTCCTGGCCGCAGGCGTGGTGGCGCTCAACAACGTCGAGTTCGGCGTGCCGGCGCTGGCCGGGACGCTCGTCGCCGTGGCGCTGCGACGGCGCGTGGCTTCGTCGCGTGCGGCGGGCCGGCTCGCCGCCGAGGCAGCTGGCGGTCTGCTCGGCGCCGCCGCGCTCGTGGCGCTGCTGACGGTCGCGCGCACCGGCGAGCTGCCCCGCTTCCAGCTGCTGATCGAGTTCGCGCGAATCTACGGCAGCGGCGGCTGGGTGCTGGAGCCGATGTCGCCGATGGGGTTCCACCTCGCGATGTACGTGACGCTCGTCGCCGCCGTCGTGCTCGCAGTCCTGCGCGCGACGCGCCCGCACGACGACGCGCCGGTGCTGACGGGCATGCTCGCGTGGAGCGGCGTCTTCGGCCTGCTCGCCTCCAGCTACTTCGCAGGGCGCTCCGAAGCGCTGAACCTGATCTCGATGTTCTCGGCCTGGACCCTCGCCCTGCTGCTGCTGACGATCGCGGTGGCGCGTGCGCTCGCCGCGCACGGCTGGCGCTTCCCCACGCTCGCCGAGCTGAGCGTCCTGACAGGCTTCGGGCTCGCGGTCTGCTCGATCGCCCAGATCCCGCCGCCGTGGCAACAGCTCGACCGGCTCGGCAAGCGCACACCGACGCTCGTCTTCGAGCAGCCGAAGACGTTGCGCTTCGTCGCCGCGGCGACCAGGCCGGGCGAGCGCGTCGCGATCCTGACGCCGCTCGGACATCGCGTCGCCTACGACCTCGGGCTCTCGAACGTCGCCCCCTACGCGAGCATCGAAGCGATGCCGACGAAGGAGCAGTTCGCGACGACACTCGACGCGATGCGACGCGAACACGTCCACAAGGTCTTCCTGGACCTCACCGTGACGGGCGCCGAAGTGATCGCGGCGTTCAAGCGGGTCGGCTTCGTCGAGCGGGTCGAAGGCAGCCTGGTGGAGCTGACCGACTGACTACAGCCCCCGCTCGCCCGTCGCATAGGCGTCGAGCGCGAGGTAGTCGGGGAACGGCAGCGCCGGCAGGTAGCGGGCGGCGCTGGCGATCATCGCGGCGTTGTCGGTGCAGAGCGCCACGGGCGGGATGTCGAGCGTGACGCCGAGCCCGCGCATGCGCTCGCGCAGCGGGCCGTTGGCGGCGACGCCGCCGCCGAGCGCGAGGCGCCCGATCCCGGTCTGCTCCAGCGCGCGCTCGACGCGCCGCGCGAGCGTCTCGACGATCGCGTGCTGGTAGGAGGCGGCGAGGTCGGCGCGGAGGCGCGTGCTCTCGTCCTCCCCCAGCTCGCGCAGCTTGTAGAGCAGCGCCGTCTTCAGGCCGGAGAAGGAGAAGTCGAGCCCTGCGACCTGCTGCGCGGTCGGGAAGGCGAACGCGCTCGGATCCCCGTCCTCGGCCAGCCGCTGCAGCGCCGGGCCGCCCGGATAGCCGAGCCCGAGCATGCGTGCGCCCTTGTCGAACGCCTCGCCGGCGGCGTCGTCGTGCGTGGAGCCGAGCACCTCCCAGTCCGGTCCGTGATCCTGCACGTGCGCGAGCAGCGTGTGCCCACCGCTCGCGATCAGGATCAGGAACGGCGGCTCGAAGCGCGCCGGCGCCAGGAACGACGCCGCCACGTGCCCGTGCAGGTGGTCCACGGGGACGAGCGGCAGCCCGTGCGCCGCCGCCAGCGCCTTCGCGGTCGCGACGCCGACGAGCAGCGCGCCGACGAGCCCCGGACCCTGCGTGACGGCCACCGCGTCGAGCGCCGCCAGCTCGGTGCCCGCCTGCGCGAGCGCGTCCTGCACGACCGCGCCGACCAGCTCCAGGTGGTGGCGCGAGGCGACCTCCGGCACGACGCCGCCGTAGCGGTCGTGCACGCCCTGCGAGGAGATCACGTTGGAGCGGATCTCGCCGTCCTGCGTGACGACCGCCGCGCACGTGTCGTCGCAGCTCGTCTCCAGCGCGAGGATCACGCGGACGCCGGGTCGGCGTTGGGGATGTCGTCGAAGCGACCGGCGAGCGTCGCGGGCGTGCGCCACATGATCAGGGCGTCCTCGCCGTTGTCCTGGTAGTAGCGCGGGCGCGTCCCGGCCGAGCGGAAGCCGAAGCGCTCGTAGAGCGCGATCGCGGGCGCGTTGGTGGGACGCACCTCGAGCGTCAGCTGCGCGACGGTCGCCCCGTCGTCGACCTCGCCGAGCAGCGCGGCGAGCAGTGCACTCGCGGTCCCGCGCCGCCGCAGGCGCGGATCGACGGCGACGTTCATCACGTGCCAGACGGTGTCGTAGCGCGAGCAGATCACGTAGCCCGCCAGCTCACCCTCGTAGAGCGCCGCCAGGCACACGCCGGAGGGCTTCGACAGCTCCAGCACGAACATCGCGAGCGACCACGGCGTCGGGAACGCACGCCGCTCGATCGCGATCACCTCCGGGAGATCGGAGTAGGTGAGCCGGCGGATCTCGGGCGTGGGGTTCACGGGCTGCTGGAGCGGCTGCGGAGCGCCAGCTCGGCGTCCGGCAGCCGCAGGTAGGTGGGCAGGACCGCGTCGCGGGCGGCCGGCTCGACCGTCGCGGCGAGCCGGCAATGGGCCGCCGCGTCGACCAGGTGCTGCGATGAGCCGTCCGCCGGGACCACGGCCCCGGCTGCCTCCAATTGCACCCGAAACCTTAGCGCCCCGTCCCCGACCGCCAGCGGGGCCGCCGCGAGCGCGACGACTGCCTCCGCGAGCGCCTCCGGCGCAAGCGCGGCCGGCGCGAGCAGCTCGTCCCCGTGCGGCGTCCACGCGGCGGCGAAGGCCTCGCCACGACGCGCGTCGATGACGGCGAGCGTCGGGCGCTGCGGGTCGGACGCTGCGCTCGCGAGCGCCTGCAGCGTCGAGACGCCGACGAGCGGGAGCGCATGCGCCTGGCTCAGCGCGCGCGCGGTCGCGACGCCGATCCGCAGCCCGGTGAAGGTGCCCGGGCCGACGCCGACGGCGAGCCGGTCGAGCTGCGCGAACGACAGGCCGGCCTCCTCCAGCAGCTCGAGCGCGAGCGGCAGCAGCTGCGTCGCGTGGCCGGGGCGCTCGCCGTCCGCCGGGACGTGGCGCCGCGTCTGCGTCGCAGCCCCCGGCAGCGCGAGCGCGACCGCGGTCGCGGGCGTCGCGGTGTCGAAGGCGAGGATGCGCACGGCTTGAATCCTCGCGCACCCGCCGGGCGTGCCGCGACGGCCGCCACGATCCCCGCAAATTGCGGAGATCCGGGAGATCGCCCTTGGCGTGACCGCCGACCGATCGCGTAGGGTCGCCGACGATGACGCCGAGCCCCCAAGGCCCGACGCAGATGCTCGTCCACCGCCGCCTCGCGCTCGCCGCCGCGCTGCTGCTGGCGTGCCTCGTCGCCGCGCTGGGCGCGCCCGCCGCGCAGGCATCGCGCGCCTGCCCGGCGCCGCACGCGATGCTCGCGCGCACCGCCTCCGGCGCGCATGTCGAACGCGCCGTGCTGTGCCTGATGAACCGCGTGCGCAGCAGCTATGGCCTGCGCCCGCTGCGCGTCAACCGCTGCCTCGACCGCAGCGCCGAGCGCCATGCGCGCGACATGGTCGCCCACCGCTACTTCGCACACGGCTCCACGAACGGCCGCAGCTTCGTGCAGCGCGCCGCCCGCTTCGGCTACGAACCGCGCGCGGGCGCTTGGACCGTCGGCGAGAACCTCGCCTGGGGCGCGGGCCCGAGCGCGCGCGCGAGCTGGATCGTCGCCGCCTGGCTGCGCAGCCCCGGCCACCGCGCGAACATCCTGCGCCCGGGCTTCCGGCACGTCGGGGTCGCGGTCGTGCGCGGCGTCCCGAACGGGATCGGGGGAGTCGGCCGGGTGCGGACGGTGACGGTGGATTTCGGGGCTGGCGGGCGCGCCTGCCGGAATTGAGCTGACGCGCTCGTCGGTCGCGGGCGACTCTTGGTTCAGCGATACTCCGCTAATGGGGAAAGCGGGGGGGCCGTATGACCTGCCGCCGGGTCCGGCGACGCCCGGCGCATGGCAGCTGCTGCGCTGCCAGATGGATTTCGCCGGCTACCTGGATCGCTGCGTGGCCCGCCACGGGCCGCTCTTCACGCTGCGGATCCCGCCGTTCGACGCGTTCGTGGCGGCGACCGAGCCGCACGACGTCGAGCGCGTGCTGATGGGGACGACGACGCGCTTCGTCGACGGAGCCGCCACCGCGCTGCTCGTGCCGTTGATCGGGCGCTCGTCGTTGATCCTCAGCAGCGGCGCGACGCACATGCGCCAGCGCAGGCAGCTGCTGCCCGCCTTCCACGGCGGCGTCGGCGAGCGCTGGGAGGCCTCGATCGCGCGCGTCGCCGAGCGCCACGTCGCCCGGCTGCCGCTCGGCGAGCCGGTCGCGCTGCGCGAGCCGATGCGCCTGATCGCCCTCGACGTGATCTGCGAGATCCTCTTCGGCGCCGACGAGCAGGCGCACTTCGCCGCGCTGCGGGACGAGATCGCCCGCGGCATCGACCCGCGGATCGCGCTGCTGCTGTGGTTCCCGACGCTGTGGCGACGCAACGGCCGCTTGAACCCGGCGCGGCCGCTGCAGGCGCGACGGCGTCATATCCACGCCCTGGTCGACGAGCAGATCGCGCGCCGCCGGGCCGACCCGGCCCGCGGCGAGCGCGACGACGTGCTCTCGCGACTGGTCTCGGCCGGCGACGCAGAGGACTCCCCGGCCGGCGACGAGGAGCTGCGCGACCAGCTGCTGGCGCTGATGATGGCCGGCCACGAGACGACCGCGAACGCCCTCACATGGGCGTTCGAGCGGCTGTCGCGCAGCCCGCACGCCCGCCAGCGGCTGGACGCGGAGCTGCACGAGGGACGGACCGAGTACCTCGATGCGGTCGTGTCCGAGACGCTGCGCACGCGACCGCCGGTGATCGACGCGGTCCGCACGACGACCGACGAGCTCGAGCTGGGCGGCTACCGCATCGCGCCCGGCACGGTCGTGAGCGCGATGCTGACGGCGATGCACCGCCGCCCCGAGCTGTGGAGCGACCCGCTCGCGTTCAAGCCCGAGCGCTTCCTCGCCGCCCGACCGGCGCCTTACTCGTACGCGCCGTTCGGCGGCGGCGTGCGGCACTGCATCGGCGCCTCGCTCTCGCTCGTGGAGCTGCGCACGGTGCTGAGGACGGCGCTCGCGATCGTCGAGGTCGCGCCCGCGCCCAACCCGACGGAGCGGATGAGGCTGACCGGCATCACGCTCACGCCCTCGCGCGGGGGGCGTGTCGTGCTGCGGCGCCGCGCCTAGCCCGATGCCCTCCCCCGCGCTCCCAGCCGGGCCGCGACTGCCCAGAACATGGCAGCTCGCGCGCTACCAGCTGACGCCGATCGCGTTCATGGAGGCGTGCGCCGCGCGCCACGGCAACGTCTTCACGCTGCGCATCCAGGGCCTCGGAGCGGTCGTCGTCGTCACCGAACCGGCCGACGTGCGCACGGTCCTCGCCCGCGCGCCGGAGCGCTTCCGCGGCGCCACAACGGTGCGCATGTTCGAGCCGATCATGGGGCCCTCCGCGCTGATGTTCACGACCGGCGCGGCGCATGCGCGCCAGCGCCAGGTGCTCCAGCCCGCGTTCCATCGCAACCTCGTCGAGCGCTGGAGCGGGCGCGTGGAGGCGATCGTCGAAGCCGAGCTGGCGACGCTCCCGACCGGGCGCCCGATCGCGCTGCGGGAGCCGCTGCGGCGGGTCGCGCTCGAGGTGCTGTTCCAACTCGTGCTCGGCGTCGAGGAGCCCGGCCGCCTCGCGCAGCTGCGCGAGGCGATCACGCGCGGTCTGAGCCCCGGGATCGTGCTGATGTCGGCGTTCCCGACGCTGTGGCGGCGCGACGGGCCCCTGAACCCCGGGCGGGCACTGAAGCGGCGACGCGACCTCGTGCACCGCACCCTGCTTGAGCTGGTGACGCAGCGCCGTGCCGATCCGCGCCGGGCCGAGCGCGACGACGCGCTCTCCCTGCTCGTCGACGAGCGCGACGAGCACGGCGACGCGCTCGACGACCGGGAGCTGCGCGACCAGCTGGTCGGGCTGCTGTTCGCGGGCCACGACACGACCGCGGCGGCGCTGGCCTGGGCGGTGGAGCGGATCGCACACTCGCCGCACGCGCAGGCGCGGCTGGTTCGGGAGCTGCGGGCGGACGGCACGACGTATCTCGACGCGACGATTCGCGAGACGCTGCGAATGCGCTCCTCGATCGTCGACGTGCCGCGCACGACGACGGAGGAGATCGTGCTCGGCGGCCACCACGTGCCCGCGGGCACGATGGTCAACGCGATGCTGACGCTCACGCAGCGCCGCGCCGACCTCTGGGAGCGCCCGCTCGAGTTCCGGCCCGAGCGCTTTCTCAACGGCCGTCCGATCCCGTATTCGTACGCCCCCTTCGGGGGCGGCAACCGCCGCTGCGTCGGCACGGCGCTCGCCTGGCTGCAACTGCAAGCCGTGCTCGTGGGCGTGCTGCGCCGCTACGTCGTGCAGCCCGCATCGCGCTCGGAGGAACGCGCACGCCTGGTCGGGATGACGCTCGCCCCCGCCGGCGGGGCCCGTGTGATCCTCACGCCCCGCTGCTAGCGCGAGATCTCCAGCTCGCGCGCGTCCCCGAGTGCATGCGCCAGGCGCACGTGCGCGGCGACCCGCCCGAGCGAGCCGCCTGCCACCTCCGGCCACTCCACGAACGCCACGCGCTCGGGGCCGAGGTAGTCGGCCAGCAGCGCCGGGTCCTCGTCGGCGAGGTCGCCGAGGCGGTAGAGGTCGAGGTGGGAGACCGGCACGCGCCCCTCGTAGCGGCGCCCGATCGTGAACGTCGGGCTGGTGACCGGGCCGGTGACGCCGAGCGCGCGACAGGCCCCGCGCACGAACGTCGTCTTGCCCGCGCCCAGCTCGCCGTGCAGGAGCACGACGTCACCCGGGTCGAGCACTTCAGCGAGCTGCGCGGCGAGCGCCTCGGTCTCGGCGGCGCTGCTCGTGCGGTGCGCGCCGAGCAGACCTGACGGCAGCTCCGCGCGCACTCAGAAGAGCCTTGGCTGCTCGGCCGGCGCCTCGGCGACCGGCGCCGGCTCGGTCGCGGGCTCCGACGCCTCGACCGCCGGCTCAGGGACCGCCTCCGGCTGCTCGGGAGCGGGCAGCGCGAGCAGCTCCGGCAGGCGCGCGAAGTCGGCCCGCAGCGTCTCGACCATGCTCGGCGTGTACAGCGCCGCGGCCGGGTGGTAGAGCGGGTAGAGCCGCACCGCGCGCGGGCCGATCACGTGCACCTCGGGCTGGCCGTGCAGGCGCGAGATGCCGGTCGGGTCGCCGCGCAGCAGCTTCGTCGAGAAGTTCCCGAGCGTGCAGATCACGAGCGGCTCGATCAGCTCGACCTGTCGGTGCAGGTAGGGGCTGCACGTCTCGATCTCCTGCGGGCGCGGGTCGCGGTTGCCGGGCGGACGGCATTTGAGGACGTTGGCGATGAAGACGCTGCCGCGCTCCAGGCCGATCTCCGCCAGCAGCTTGTCGAGCAGCTTGCCGGCCTGGCCGACGAACGGGAGGCCCTGCTTGTCCTCGGTGGCGCCCGGCGCCTCGCCGACGAACATCAGGTCTGCATTCGCGTTGCCGGCGCCGAAGACGACGGTCGTGCGCGTCTCCGACAGCGCGCAGCGCGTGCACACGCTCGCCACGCGGTAGACCTCCTTCAGCTGCTCGCGGCGCTCCAGGGCGTTGCTCACGGTGCCGATGGTATTCAGGAGCAATGACGGGTACCATTCGAGCCAGCCGTCACCTACGGGGACGGACTTCGTTTTCGTCGCAGCACCCCCTACCGACTCGACCGGTATCTCCCATGTGGGAACTGGAACGGGAAACCGCAACCCCCGATTTCACGCGACTGCGCGTCGCGCTCGTCGGCGCGGGCCGGCTCGGCCGCGCGCTTGCGGCCGCCCTGCCCGGCGCCGGCGCCCCGCACGGCCGTGGCTTCGACGGCGCCGACGCCGACGTCGTCCTGCTGTGCGTGCCCGACGGCGAGATCGCCGCAGCCGCCGGCTGCATCGCCCCCGGCCCGCTCGTCGGCCACTGCTCCGGCGCGACCGCGCTCGACGTGCTCGCGCCCCACGAGGGCTTCTCGCTGCACCCGCTGATGACCTTCGCGCCCGAGGGTCCGGCGCGGCTCGCGGGCACGGCGGCAGCCGTCGCCGGCACGACGCCGCGCGCCCACGCGCTCGCGCAGGCGCTCGCGCAGCGGCTCGGGATGACACCCGTCGCCGTCGCCGAGCAGGACCGCGCCGCCTACCACGCGGCCGCCTCGATCGCCTCGAACTTCCTGATCGCGCTGGAGGCCGCCGCCGAGCGGCTGGCCGCGACCGCCGGCGTGGAGCGCGCCGCGCTCGTCCCGCTCGTGCGCGCGAGCGTCGAGAACTGGGCCGCGCTCGGCCCCGAGCGCGCGCTGACCGGTCCGCTCGCGCGCGGGGACGAGGCGACCGTCGCGCGCCAGCGCGCCGCCGTCGCGCAGCGCACGCCCGAGCTGCTGCAATTGTTCGACGCGCTCGCCGCGACCACGCGCGAGCTGGCCGGGGCGCCGGCATGAGGATCGTGCGCGGCGTCGCGGAGCTGCGCGAGCAGCTCGCCCCCGCCCGCCGCGCCGGGCGGACGATCGGGCTCGTGCCGACGATGGGCGCGTTCCACGCCGGGCACGTCTCGCTGATGGAGCGCGCGCGCCTGGAGCACGACGTCGTCGTCGTCTCGCTGTTCGTCAACCCCACGCAGTTCGGCGCCGGCGAGGACCTCGACGCCTACCCGCGCGACGAGGCGCGCGACGCCGAGATCGCCCGCGGCGCCGGCGTCGACGTGCTGTTCGCTCCGCCCGCCGAGGAGGTCTACCCGCCCGGCTTCGCGACCACGGTGCACGTCGGCGGCGTCAGCGAGCCGCTCGAAGGCGCCCAGCGGCCCGGCCACTTCGACGGCGTCGCCACGATCGTCGCGAAGCTGCTGAACACGGCCCAGCCGGACGCCGCCTACTTCGGCCAGAAGGACGCCCAGCAGGCGCTCGTGGTGCGCCGCCTCGCGCGCGACCTCGACATGCCGGCGCGGATCGTCGTCTGCCCGACCGTGCGCGAGCCTGACGGCCTCGCGCTCTCCAGCCGCAACGCCTACCTCGCCCCCGCCGAGCGCGAACGCGCCGTCGCGCTGCGGCGTGCGCTCGAGGCCGCCGAGGCGGCCGTCGCCGCCGGCGAGCGCGACGCCCGCGCCGTCGCCGGCGCTGCGCGCGAAGCGATGGAGCCTTACGACGTCGAGCCCGAGTACCTGGCGCTCGTCAGCAGCGACACGCTCGCACCCGTCGAGCGGATCGAAGGGGACGTGCTCGTCGCACTCGCGGCGCGCGTCGGCCCCGCCCGCCTCATCGACAACGCACTCATCACCACCGGGAGACCCTGAAACCGTCATGCATCGCACGATGCTGAAGTCGAAGATCCACCGGGCGACCGTCACCGACGCCGACCTGAACTACGTCGGCTCGATCACGATCGATCCCGAGCTGCTGGAGGCCGCAGACATCCTCGAGCACGAGCAGGTCGCCGTCGTCGACGTCGACAACGGCGCCCGCTTCGAGACGTACACGATCGCCGGCGAGCGCGGCTCCGGCGAGATGAAGGTCAACGGGGCCGCAGCACGCCTCGTGCACCACGGCGACACGATCATCGTCATCTCCTACGCCCAATACGACACCGTCGAGCTGGAGCGCTACGAGCCGCGCGTCGTCCACGTCGACAGTCGGAACCGCATCGTCACCGTCGATCGCGAGGTGGCGACCCTCCGATAGGGCCCGCCGACCCGGCCAACCGTTCGCGAGAGAGGAATCCCAGCATGTCCACCACCCCGCTGCACGTCTCGCCCCCGAGCGAGCGCCTGCCGATCACGCTGCCCCAGCTGGCCGAGAAGAAGCGCCTCGGCGAGCCGATCGTGATGGTCACCGCCTACGACTACCCATCGGCCCAGGTCGCGGAGGCGGCCGGCGTCGACATGGTGCTCGTCGGCGACTCCGGCGCGATGACCGTGCTCGGCTACCCCACGACCGTGCCCGTCTCGGTCGAGGAGATGCTGATGCTGGCGGCCGCCACGCGCCGTGGCCTGCGCACGCCGCTGCTCATCGCCGACCTGCCGTTCGGCTCCTACGAGGCCTCCGACGAGCAGGCGATCGCGACTGCGCAGCGCTTCGTCAAGGAGGCCGGCGCCGACGCCGTCAAGCTCGAGGGCGGCGGCACCAGCGCCGCGCGGGCGCGCGCGCTCGTGCAGGCGGGGATCCCGGTGATGGGCCACGTCGGCCTCACGCCGCAGACGGCGACCCAGCTGGGCGGCTACCGCGCGCAGGGCCGCACCGGCGAGCGCGCCCACCAGGTCGCGCGCGACGCGCTCGCGCTGCAGGAGGCGGGCTGCTTCGCGATCGTCTTCGAGGCGATTCCCGCAGCCGTCGCGCACACGCTGATGGAGCGGATGGAGATCCCCGTGATCGGAATCGGCGCCGGCAGCGCGACCGACGGGCAGGTGCTCGTGTTCCACGACCTGCTGGGGATCCGCGAGGGCGTCGGCGCGCGCTTCGTCAAGCGCTACGCCGACATCCAGGCCGAGATGACCGCCGGCGTGCGCGCCTATGCGGATGACGTGCGCAGCGGTCGCTACCCGGCGCCGGACCACACCTACTCGATCGATCCCGACGAGTTGGCGCAGTTCCGCGCCCTGCTGGGGTAGGCAAAGCGGGCGGCGGGCCTCGGCTCGCCGCCCCAGCCTCTACACTGGCGCGGCCTTCACCGTCCTTTCACGCTTGCTTCACAGGAGGGTCGCGCCATGGTGCGCCTGTCACAGGTCTTCTCCCCACGCGACCGCGAGTTCTTCGACCTCTTCGAGGAGGCCGGCAAGAACATCCTCAACGCAGCCGACCTGCTCGACCGGATGCTGCGCAACTATCCGGACACGAAGGAGCTGGCGCGCGACATCCTCATCTGCGAGCAGGAGGGCGACCGCATCACGCACGACATCGTGCACCGCCTGCACCAGACGTTCGTCACGCCGATCGACCGCGAGGACATCCTCGAGCTGGCCTCGGCGCTCGACGACGTCGTCGACTACACCGAGGAGGTCGCCGACTACCTCGGCCTCTACAAGGTCGAGGCGCCGATGGAGCAGGCCCAGCGGCTCGCGCACATCCTGATGCAGGCGGCGCGCCAGATCACCGAGGCGATCCCGCGGATGCGCGACTTCAAGGACATCTCGCACTTCACGGTCGAGATCCACCGGCTCGAGAACGAGGGCGACCGCGTCACGCGCGAGGCGATCGCCTCGCTGTTCGACAACGGCATCGACCCGATGGTCGTGATCCGCTGGAAGGACCTCTTCGAGCGACTCGAGGAGGCCATCGACGCGACCGAGAAGGTCGCGAACATCCTCTCGGGGATCGTCATCAAGAACTCGTGATGGGCTGCTGCTGATGGGCTCCGACGTCATCCTCGTGATCGTCGTCGCGACGGCGCTCGCGTTCGACTTCACGAACGGCTTCCACGACACCGCCAACGTCGTGGCCACGACGATCTCGACGCGCGCGCTGCCACCGCGCGTGGCGGTCACGATCGCGGCGCTGCTGAACTTCGTCGGCGCCTTCCTGTCGCTGGCGGTCGCGGGGACGATCGCGAAGGACATCGTCGACCAGTCGGTCGTGACGACGACGATCGTCTTCGCCGGGCTCGTCGGCGCGATCGTCTGGAACCTCGTGACGTGGTACTTCGGGCTGCCCTCGAGCAGCTCCCACGCGCTCGTCGGCGGCGTCGTCGGCGCGATGCTGGCCGCGCACGGCACGAGCGCCGTGCAGTTCGACGGGCTGACCGCGAAGATCCTGATCCCGGCGCTGATCGCGCCCGTGCTCGCGTTCGTCGTGGCGGGGATCGCGATCCTCTTCTGCTACCGGATCATCGGACGCCTGGCCCCGGGGCCGGTGAATCGAGGGTTCCGGCTCGGGCAGGTCCTATCGGGCGGGATGCTCGCACTCGCCCACGGCACCAACGACGCGCAGAAGACGATGGGCGTGATCACGCTCGCGCTGATCGCCAACGGCAACCTCGCCGCCGACGCGAGCGTGCCGACCTGGGTCATCGTCGGCGCCGCGACGGCGATCGCGCTCGGCACCTACCTGGGCGGCTGGCGGATCATCAAGACGATGGGCAGCCGCATCATCAAGATGGATCCGGCGCAGGGCTTCGCCGCGCAGGGCTCCGGCGCGGCCGTGATCCTCGCCGCCACGCACTTCGGCTACCCGCTCTCGACGACGCACACGATCTCCGGCGCGGTGATGGGCGCCGGCGCCGCCAAGCGGCTCTCGGCCGTGCGCTGGGGCGTCGCCGGCAACATCGTGATCGCATGGGTCCTGACGCTTCCGTGCGCGGCGCTCGTCGGGGCCTTCGTCTACGGGATCACGCGGATCTTCGGCAACGGCGCCGTCGGGCCCGTGATCGTCGCAGCGGCGGGCATCGCGCTCGTCGTCGCGGTGTTCCTGCGGCGCCTGCGGCGCGGACCCGTCATGACGACGGCGGAAGGCGCCTGATGGCGCTCGCGGCGAAGGTCGTCGACGTCGGCCAGCTGCTGCACGTGATCGTGACCGCGCTCGTCGCCGGCGTCGGCATCAGCATCGCCTTCTCGCTCGTGATCCTCGGCGCCGTGCGCGCCGGCGAACGCCGTCAGCAGGACCGCGCGCTCGCCGCCGGCGCCCACGCGCTGCTCGCGACCGCCGCGGCGCTGGCGTGCCTGGGCGCGATCGTGTTCGGGATCACCACCATGTTGAGCAAGTAGCGGCTCAGTCGCGCGGCGGGTATTCGACTTGCTTCAGCACGCGCGCCGGCGCGCCGGCGGCGATCGAATGCGCGGGAATGTCGCTCGTGACGACGCTGTTGGCGCCGATCACGGCGCGCTCGCCGATCGTGACGCCGCTCGTGACGACGACGTTGGCGCCGAGCCAGACGTTGTCGCCGATGCGCGTCGGACCCTTCGTCGTGAAGCCCTGCCACGGCACGGGCTTCCCAGGATCGTCGAAGCGATGGTTGCCGTCGGTCACGAAGCAGCCGTTGGCGAGCATGCAGTGCGCGCCGATCTCCACCAGCTCGACGGCCGCGACCATCACGCCGAGGTTCAGGAACGTGCCGGCGCCGATGCGGATGCGGGCGGGCGCGGGCGCGGTCAGCCACACGCCCGGCTCCAGCAGCGCGCCGGCGCCCAGCTCCAGCCGACCCTCGTCCAGCAGCTCGCGCACGTTGCCGTGCACCGGCCAGCGCACGAACGCCTCGCTGCGCAGCGCGTGCCAGTGGATCCGTGCACGGTTCCAGGGCAGTGAGCTGCGCTCGTACCAGCGCCACTTCTGCGCCCACAGGCGCGCCTGTGAGGCCAGCTCGCTCACGCGGCCGCGGCGACCTTGCGCGCGCGCCGCCTCGGCGGCGCGACGGCCGTCGGCAGCAGCTCGCGCAGGAAGTCGCCGGTGACCGAGCCGGGCGTCGCGACGATCTGCTCGGGCGTGCCGGTGCCGAGCAGGTAGCCGCCCTCGTCGCCGCCCTCCGGGCCCATGTCGATGAGCCGGTCGGCGGTCTTGACGACGTCGAGGTTGTGCTCGATCACGACGACCGAGTTGCCCTGGTCGACGAGCTTCTGGAGCACTTCCAGCAGCCGCTGGATGTCGGCGAAGTGCAGGCCCGTCGTCGGCTCGTCGAGGATGTAGAGCGTGCGCCCGGTCGCGACCTTGCAGAGCTCGGCCGCGAGCTTCACGCGCTGCGCCTCGCCGCCGGAGAGCGTCGTCGCCGGCTGCCCGAGCCGCATGTAGTCGAGGCCGACGTCGTGCAGCGTCTGGATGCGCCGGCGGATCTTCGGGATGTGCTCGAAGAACTGCAGCGCCTCCTCGATCGGCATCTCCAGCACGTCCGCGATCGACTTGCCCTTGAAGCGCACCTGCAGCGTCTCGCGGTTGTAGCGCTTGCCGTGGCACTGCTCGCACGGCACGTAGACGTCGGGCAGGAAGTGCATCTCGATCTTGATCTGGCCGTCGCCCTTGCAGACCTCGCAGCGCCCGCCCTTCACGTTGAACGAGAAGCGGCCCATCTTGTAGCCGCGCGCCTTCGCCTCCGGCGTCTTGGAGAAGAGGTCGCGGATCTGGTCGAACAGGCCGATGTACGTGGCAGGGTTCGAGCGCGGCGTGCGCCCGATCGGCGACTGGTCGACGGCGATGATCTTGTCGAGCTGGTCGAGCCCCGTGAGGCGGCGGTGCGCCCCCGGCCGCTGCTTGGCGCGGTGCAGGCGGTTCGCGACCGCCTTGTAGAGCACTTCGTTGACGAGCGTCGACTTGCCCGAGCCCGAGACGCCCGTCACGCAGCAGAAGACGCCAAGCGGGATCTCGACGTCGACCTCCTTGAGGTTGTGCTGCGACGCGCCCTCGACGCCGACGTAGCCGCTCGGCGTGCGGCGCCGCGCGGGCACCTCGATCCGCCGCGTGCCCGCAAGGAACTGGCCCGTCGCCGACTCGGCGACCTGCTCGACCTCGGCCGCGGTGCCCTGCGCGACGACGTAGCCGCCGTGCTCGCCCGCGCCCGGACCCATGTCCACGAGGTGGTCGGCGGCGCGCATCGTGCCCTCGTCGTGCTCGACGACGAGCACCGTATTGCCGAGGTCGCGCAGTCGCTGCAAAGTCCCGATCAGCTTCTCGTTGTCGCGCTGGTGCAGCCCGATCGAGGGCTCGTCGAGGATGTAGAGCACGCCCACGAGCGATGAGCCGATCTGCGTCGCCAAGCGGATCCGCTGCGCCTCGCCGCCGGACAGCGTCGCCGCCGCGCGCGCCATCGAGAGGTAGCCGACGCCGACGTTCTCCAGGAACGCGAGCCGCTCCTCGATCTCGCGCAGCACCAGCCGCGCGATCCGCCGCTCCTGCTCGCTCAGCTCCAGCGCGCGGATCCAGGCGAGCGCGTGGCGCGCCGGCAGCGCCGTGAACTCGTGGATCGCCGTGCCGGCCACGAGCACGGCACGCGACTCCGGCCGCAGCCGCGCACCCTTGCACTCCGGGCACGGCACGACCGACATGTACTCCTCGATCTTCTCGCGCGTCCACTCCGAGTCGGTCTCGCGATAGCGCCGCTCGAGGTTCGGGACGATCCCCTCGTAGCCGGTCGTGTACGTGCGCATGCGGCCGAAGCGGTTGCGGTAGCGGACCGTGACCTTGTCGCCGTTCGTCCCGTGCAGGAAGAAGTCGCGCTGCGCCTCGGGGAGGTCCTGCCACGGCGTCTCGAGGTCGACCTCGTAGCGCTCGGAGATCGACTGCGTCAGCTGCTCGTAGTAGTTCGACGCGCTCGCCGACCACGGCGCGATCGCACCCTCGCCGATCGACAGCGACGCGTCGGGCACGACCAGCTCGGGATCGATCTCCATCTGCGAGCCGAGCCCGGTGCAGCGCGGGCACGCGCCGGCGGGCGCGTTGAAGGAGAAGATCCGCGGCTCCAGCTCGGGGAACGAGATGCCGCACTCGAGGCAGGCGAACTTCTCGGAGAACGTGAGGACGCGTTGGTCGTCCACCAGCTCGATCTCGACGATGCCGTCGGCCAGCCGCACCGCGGTCTCGATCGAGTCGGCGAGCCGCTTGCGCAGCTCCGGCTTCATCACGAGGCGGTCGATCACGACCGCGATGTCGTGCTTGAACTTCTTGTCGAGGACGATCTCCTCCTCGAGCCGGCGCAGCTCGCCGTCGACCTTCACGCGCGTGAAGCCCTCGCCGCGCAGCTCCTCCAGCTGCTTGCCGTACTCGCCCTTGCGCCCGCGCACGATCGGCGCCAGCACCATGAAGCGGGTGCTCTCGGGCAGGTCCATCACCTGGTCGATGATCTGCTCGGCCGTCTGGCCGGCGATCGGCTTGCCGCAGTTGGGGCAGTGGGGATGCCCGACGCGCGCCCACAGCAGGCGCAGGTAGTCGTAGATCTCGGTGACGGTGCCGACGGTCGAGCGCGGGTTGCGCGAGGTCGTCTTCTGGTCGATCGAGATCGCCGGCGAGAGGCCCTCGATCGAGTCGACGTCGGGCTTGTCCATCTGCCCGAGGAACTGGCGCGCATAGGCCGACAGCGACTCGACGTAGCGCCGCTGGCCCTCGGCGTAGATCGTGTCGAACGCGAGGCTCGACTTGCCCGAGCCCGACAGGCCCGTGATGACGACGAGCGCGTTGCGCGGCAACACGACCGTGACGTCCTTGAGGTTGTGCTCGCGCGCGCCGGAGACGACGAGCTTGTCCGAGGGCGGCATCCTGACGATGATAGCCGGGCGAACAGACGTTCCCCCGGCTCGTTGTCAGCGCTCGGGCGGCCAGAGCTGGCGCGGACGTACGCCGACGACGCAGTGGCAGCAGCGATCGGTCGTCTCGTCGTAGGCGTGCCACTCGTGCTGGCCGCAGTCCTTGAGACCCTGCGGGAAGAAGTCGACGAGCGCCCACGGCACGCGGCCGCGGATCCAGGTGCGCCAGCCGTAACGCGGCCTACGGCGCGGCACGGGATCCATGATGAGCGGGTCGATCGGCGTCGAGGAGGCCATCGCTCGATTGTAGGAGGCAGTCGTGCTCATTTCGCCCTCTTCTGTCTGTTCCTTGCCTTCCAATACTTCAACTCCGCAACGGCCTTCAGCCGCTCGGCCGCCGGCCGGCTCCGGTCCTTCGCGATCCGATCGATCTCCTCGACGGACATGCCGATGAAATGCGTATGTCGCTGGCGCCGCCCCACCCCCGGCACGCTCGCCCCGATCCCTGCCACGGCTCCACGCGCATTCGCAACAGAACTGCGGCGTCCCACGCCCGCCGCCCGCTAGCGTTGCGCGCCGTGCAGCAGCTCGCTCCCGACGTCTGGCAGCTCGACGGCTTCCCGCGCAACGGCGTCAACGTCTACGTGATCGGCGACGTGCTGGTCGACGCGGGCATGCGGCTCGACCGCGGGCGGATCCTCAAGCAGGTCGCGGGCCGCGAGATCAACGCGCATGCGCTCACGCACGCGCATCCCGACCACTACGGCGCCAGCCGCGCGATCGTCGACGCGCTGGGGATCCCGCTGTGGTGCGGGGCCGACGATGCGGAGGCGGTCGAGGCCGGCAAGGTCGTCGGGCCGCGCGGGATCAAGCTCCCAGGGCCGCGCGCGGCGCCCGTCGCGCGCCGCCTGCGCGAGGGCGACGAGGTTGCCGGCTTCACCGTGCTGGAGACACCCGGTCACTCGCCCGGCCACGTCTCCTACTGGCGCGAGTCGGACCGCACGCTCGTGTGCGGCGACGTGATGTGGGGCTGGCATCCGTTCCGGCTGGGCGGCCCGATCCGCGAGCCGATCCCGCCCTTCAGCCCCGACCCGCCGCGCAACCGCGACTCGGCGCGCCGCATCGCGGCGCTCGAGCCCGCGCTCGTCTGCTTCGGCCACGGGCCGGCGCTGCGTGACGATCCGGGCAGGCTCGCGGCGGCGGTGGCGAAGCTCCCGCGATGAAGCAGATCGCGGAGGACGTCTGGCAGCTCGGCGGCGGCTTTCCGCCGAACGCGATCAACGTCTTCCTGATCGGCGACGTCGTGATCGACGCGGCGACGCGCTGGTCCGGGCGGCGCATCCTGCGCGAGCTGCGCGGCCGCACGGTGCGCGCGCACGCGCTCACGCACGCCCACCCCGACCACCAGGGCGCCAGCCACCAGCTGTGCGAGACGCTCGGAATCCCGCTGTGGTGCGGCGAGGGCGACGTCGAGCCGATGCAGACGCGCGGGCTGATCCGCGCGCGCCAGCCGCGCCATCCGATCAACACGCTGTTCGACCGCGTGATGACCGGTCCGCCCCACCACGTCGAGCGCGCGCTGCGCGAGGGCGACGAGGTCGCCGGCTTCAGCGTGCTGGAGACGCCCGGCCACTCGGCCGGACACGTCGCCTACTGGCGCGAGCGCGACCGCGTGCTGATCCTCGGCGACGTGCTCAACAACATGGACGTCGACACCGGCATCCCCGGCCTGCGCGAGCCGAAGGCGCGCTTCACGCCCGACCCGGCGCGCAATCGCGAGTCGGCGCGCCGGCTCGCGCGGCTGAATCCCGAGCTGGTGTGCTTCGGCCACGGCAAGCCGCTGCGCGACCCGCTCGCACTGCGCCAGTTCGTCGACGGCCTCGCGGACTGACGGCGCCCGACCCGCGCTCAGCGCAGGCCGTGGCGGCGCAGCGTCTCTTCGATGCGGCCGATGCGCGCGCCGAGCGTATCGATCGACGCTTCGACGTCCTTGCGCAGCGGCGCGAGATGCGCGTCGACCGCGATCCGCGCGAGCGTCGCGTCCCTGACGAACTGCGCAGCCGACGTGCCGTCACGGCGGCTCGCCTGCTGGACCCGCTCCCACAGCTCGTCGGTGAAACGGACGGTCGTCTCGTGCACGCGGGCAACGTAGCCGCGGATCGTACGAGGATGGGGAAAGACACAGACCGGTGGTGGATGCGGTGTCGGATGCGCAACCGACCCCTCCGATCGCGGTGATTTGCGCGGCAGATCTCTAGCGTGCCGAAGCGCACTCCGCACGCGCCACCCCCGTCCGATCTTCCCGGCCGTCTTCCCCCACTGCCGGGTTCTGTCAGGGGTATCCCCCGCGTGTGCGGGAGCAGGTGTCCTGGCTTTGCCTCACGGCGGCCAGGACTCCTGCACCCCTCAACGGCCGGCGCGCAGCAGCCCGATCTGCGGGGGAGCCGCGCCGAAGCGCGCCGCGCCGAGCGGATCTGGCGTCACCGTCACGGTCCCGTGCAGCGCGCGGTAGCGGCGGATCGCGTACGTCGCGGTGCGCGTGCGCTGCGGCGCGCCGAAGCCGGGGACGGCGAGCGTCGTGCCGACGAATGCAGGCAGCGAGGGCGCCTTGCCGGGATCGGACGCGGTGGCGACGGCGATCACGTCGACCTCCTCCACCGTGGCGCCCACCGCGCCCAAGGTGCGCAGCTCCGGCCGGTAGTAGCGCAGCGCGAGCGCCCCGTTCGCGGGCGAGATCACCAGCGCGCGCGTCGTGTGCGCGCTCCCGAGCGCGCGCGCGAGCCCGGCCCAGTCGGCGCGCTGGTACTGCGCGGCGCTCGCGACCGCGATGACGATCGCAAGCGACAGCGAGCACAGCCCGCCCAGCAGCAAGCCGCCGCGACGCGAGGCCGCGAACCCGACCCCGAGCGCGCCCAGCAGCGGCACGAGCGCCGGCAGCACGTTGCGGGCGTTGACGTAGTCGGCCCCGGCCAGCGCCGCCAGAAGCGGCAGCGCGAGGCCGGCAAGCCCGATCGCGACGAGCCCGATCGCGCGCTCGCGCGCTCGCCACTCGACCTGCGTGAGCAGCAGCCACAGGCCCGCCGCCGCGAGCAGCGCGCCCAGCACCCCGAGCGGGACGGCCAGCGGCCCGCGGTAGCCGAGCAGGAGCTGCTTCGGCAGCTGCGCCGCGCGCAGCGCCAGCGAGGTGCCGGCGATCTCGTAGGGATTGCCGCGCTGCGACAGCAGCAGCGGCAGCAGCGCGAGGCCCGTCGCGGCGACCGCGGCGACCGCGGCCACCGCCGCGCGCCGCTGCGGGTGGCGCCACAGCAGCCACAGCGCCTGCGGCACCAGCACGAACGCGGTGAAGTAGTGGGTGCAGAGCGCGAGCGCGGCGGCGAGCGCCCACCAGCCGAGGTCGCGCGGGCGCTCGTCCTGCACGCAGCGCAGCAGCGCCAGCAGCGCGAGTGCGCTCAGCAGCACCGCGAGCGCGTAGCTGCGCGCCTCCTGCGAGAACCACACGAGCAGCGGGTTGACGGCGACGAGCACAGCCGTCGCGAGCCCAGCGCGGCGGCCGGCGAGGCGCCGGCCGATCGCGTAGGCGACCAGCACGGTCGCGATTCCGGCCAGCGCGGAGAGCGAGCGCAGACCCCACGCGCCGTCGCCGAAGACGCGCGTCCAGCCCCACTCGAGCACGTAGAACAGCGGCGGGTTGCTCTCGCCGTCGGGGATGCGGCCGAGCATCGTCCCGAGCGAGCGGCGCACGAGGTCCCAGGTCGCGGCCTCGTCGAACCAGATGCTCTGCGTGCCGAGCGTCGGCAGGCGCAGCGTCGCCGCGAGCAGCACGATCAGGAGGAGCGCCACGCGCGGCAGGGTATCCCTACCAGCGGGCGCTACGGCAGGCGCACGTCCTCGCCCTCGCGCACCACCAGCCCGTCGCGCGCCAGCCCGGCCAGCGCGCGCTCGAAGCGCGCCGGCTCGAGCCCGCTCGGCAGCGGCTCGCCGAGCGCGAGCGCGGCGACGATCCGACCGCGCACGAAGCGGTCGGTGTCCTCGAAGCGGATCCGTTCGCCCGTCCGTCGCACGCCCTCCAACAGCGTCCTTCCGCGCGAGCGGCACGCCGCCGCCGGGCAGCTCTCACAGGCCGGCGCGCGCGCCGTGCAGACGGTCGCGCCCAGCTCCATCAGCGCCTGGTTCCAGTCGGCTGCCGCACCCGGCGGCAGCAGCGCGTCGGCCCGGCGCCCCAGCTCCGAGGGGCGCCGTCGCCGCCGGTCGAGCCGCTCGACGACGCGCCGCACGTTCGTGTCGACGGCCGCCGCCTGGACGCCGAACGCGAACGACGCTACCGCCGCAGCCGTGTAGGGGCCGACACCCGGCAGCGCGCGCAGGCCCTCGACGTCACGCGGCCAGCCGGCGTCCGCGACGACCCGCACCGCGGCCTGCAGCGCGAGCGCGCGACGGTTGTAGCCGAGCCCGCTCCACAGTCGCAGCACGTCGGCGGCGGGCGCGTCCGCGAGCGCGCGCTCGCTCGGGAAGCGGGCCAGGAACGCCTCGTAATAGGGCACGACGCGCGCGACCTGCGTCTGCTGGAGCATCACCTCCGAGACGAGGATCCGGTACGGATCGCGCGTGCGCCGCCACGGCAGGTCGCGCCGCACGGCGGCGTACCAGGAGAGGATCGCCTCGGCGTCGGGGTGCATCGCCAGCAGCCTAGTCGCAACCGCGGTGTCCGCGAACAGCTCCGGGGAGGGGGCGCGAGCACGCGCCAGCGCGCGCTCCTCCCACACGATGCCTTGCACCGGATCTACGTGTGGAGAGTTGTGCACCGTATGAGGACACAAGTCTCCCCACGTAAAAGGAGTGCAAGGAATCGTGTGGGATCAAGTCGACGGCGGCGCGCCGACGCTCACCGTGACCCTCCCCAGCAGCCGTTCGACCATCCGTCCGCGCGCGCCCACGCCTCGGCGCGCGCTGCGATCTCCTCGATGACCCTCGTCTTCGCGGCCGCGTAGTCGTTCATGTCCTCCCACGAGCGCTGCGCCAGCTTTCGCTTGACCGCTTCGTAGCGCGAGCGGTCCGCGGGCGTGCGGCGCAGCCAGTCGCGGAACAGCAGGCGCCGGCGCTCGTCCTCGCCGCCGGCCGGCCAGACGTGGACCTGCACGTCGACGATCGGCTTCGCGGCGAGCCCGGGGACCGACGTCGAGCCGATGTGGTCGACGCGCACGGCGACGCCCGCGAGCGCCTCCCGGAGCGGGTCGCGCAGGGCCTCGAAGCGCGTCGCCCACGCCGGGTCGTGCTCGGCGATCGCGATCTCGCGGCGCTCGCGGCCGCCGATCAGCGCGCCGGGCTCAGGCACTCGGCGCGGGCGCCGGGCGCTCGGCGAGCGCGATGTCCAGCTCGCGCCGCAGCGCCTTGAGCTCGTCGCGCAGCTTCGCGGCGTACTCGAAGCGCAGCTCCTCCGCCGCCGCGAGCATCTCCTCCTCCAGCTCGACGAGCGCCTTCTCCAGCTCGGCCGGCTGGAGCTGCTTGCCCGCGTCCATGCGCTCGCGCCGGCGCCGCCCGCGCGGCACCTTCGACTCGGCCTGCAGGAACTCGGCGATGTCGGAGATGCCCTTGACAATCGTCTCGGGCGTGATCCCGTGCTCCTCGTTGTAGGCGCGCTGGATCACGCGACGGCGCTCGGTCTCGTCCAGCGCGGCGCGCATCGCGCGCGTCTCCTTGTCGGCGTACATCAGCACCTTGCCCTCGACGTTGCGCGCGGCGCGGCCGATCGTCTGGATCAGCGAGGTCTCCCCGCGCAGGAAGCCCTCCTTGTCGGCGTCGAGGATCGCGACGAGCGAGACCTCCGGCAGGTCGAGGCCCTCGCGCAGCAGGTTCACGCCGACGAGCACGTCGTAGTCGCCGAGGCGCAGCTCGCGGATGATCTGGATGCGCTCGATCGTGTCGATCTCGGAGTGCAGGTAGCGGACCTTGAAGCCCATCTCCAGCAGGTAGCCGGAGAGGTCCTCCGACATCTTCTTCGTGAGCGTCGTGACGAGCGTGCGCTCGTCACGGTCGACGCGCTGGCGGATCTCGTTCATCAGGTCGTCGATCTGGTCGCGCGTCGGGCGCACGTCGATCGCGGGGTCGATGATCCCCGTCGGACGGACGATCTGCTCGACGATCCGCGTCGCGTGCGTGCGCTCGTACTGGCCCGGCGTCGCGGAGACGAAGACGATCTGCGGCGTGATCGAGAGGAACTCGTCGAACGTCTGCGGACGGTTGCCCATCGCGCTCGGCAGGCGGAAGCCGTAGTCGACGAGCGTCTGCTTGCGCGAGCGGTCGCCCTCGTACATGCCGCCGATCTGCGGCACCGTCTGGTGCGACTCGTCGAGGAAGCAGACGAAGTCCTCGGGGAAGTAGTCGATCAGGCAGTACGGCCGGTCCCCGGGCTTGCGCCCGTCGAGGATCTGCGAGTAGTTCTCGATCCCCGAGCAGAAGCCCATCTCGCGCAGCATCTCCATGTCGTACTGCGTGCGCTGGCGCAGACGGTGGGACTCGAGCAGCTTGCCCTCCTTCTCCAGCTGGGCGCAGCGCTCGTTCAGCTCGCGGCCGATCTCGATCACGGCCCCCTCGATCCGCCCCTCCTCGACGTTGTAGTGCGAGGCGGGCCAGATCGCGACGTGCTCGAGTTCCTCCTCCAGCACCTCGCCGGTGAGCGGGTCGTAGTGCGAGAGCGTCTCGATCTCGTCGCCGAACAGCGTCGCGCGGTAGGCCGACTCGGCGTAGGCCGGAAAGACCTCGAGCGTCTCTCCGCGCACGCGGAAGGTGCCGCGCTGGAGGATGTCGTTGCGCGTGTACTGGATCGAGACGAGCTTGCGCAGCACCTCGTCGCGGTCGATCGTCTCGCCCTGCTTGAGGATCAGCATGTTGCGGTCGTACGTCTCCGGCGAGCCGAGGCCGTAGATGCTCGACACCGAGGCCACGACGATCACGTCGCGGCGCGCGAACAGCGCGGCGGTGGCGGCGTGGCGCAGGCGCTCGATCTCCTGGTTGATCGCCGAGTCCTTCTCGATGTAGAGGTCGCGGCTGGGGACGTACGCCTCGGGCTGGTAGTAGTCGTAGTAGGAGACGAAGTACTCGACCGCGTTGTTCGGGAAGTACGTCCGGAACTCGTTGCAGAGCTGCGCCGCGAGCGTCTTGTTGTGGGCGATGATCAGCGACGGGCGCTGGACCGCCTCGATCGTCGAGGCCATCGTCATCGTCTTGCCGGTACCGGTCGCGCCGAGCAGCGTCATCGCGCGCTCGCCCGCCTCGATC
Organism: uncultured Actinomycetes bacterium; assembly: GCA_963746145.1. Taxonomy (GTDB): domain Bacteria; phylum Actinomycetota; class Thermoleophilia; order Solirubrobacterales; family Solirubrobacteraceae; genus Conexibacter. The sequence goes on along the minus strand of CAVVAC010000003.1, from coordinate 1,489,588 downwards.
CCCTCTGCGAGCGAGGCGATCGCCTGCGGCTGGTCGGCGGTCGGAGCGTAGGTGGCGTCGAGCTGGAAGGGGCGCATGCTGCCCGTCGAGAGTAGCGCGCGAGTTCACATACATTCTGTATGTTCAAGCGCTCACTCACACCCGGGAGGCGACATGGCGGACTACACGGTCAAGCACATCGACGAGATGGAGGGCTCCTACGGCGGAGCGTTCAAGCGGGCGCGCGCAGAGCTGGGCGTGACCTCGTTCGGGATGGCGATCATCGACCTGCCGCCCAACTTCGAGCACTACCCCACGCACGACCACGCGGGCGACGGCCAGGAGGAGGTCTTCTTCGCGCTGCGCGGCAGCGGCGAGGTCGAGATCGGCGGCTCCGAGCGCATCACGCTCGACGCCGACCACGTCGTGCGCGTCGCCGCCGGCACCGACCGCAAGGTCCTGCCCGGGCCCGACGGGCTGCGCCTGCTGGCGATCGGCGCAGTCCCCGGCGCCGTGTACGAGTGGCCGGCCTCGACGGAGCTGGGCGCACCCGACCCGGCGCTGCAGCGCTAAGGGGGGCGTCTCGTGTGCGGGCGCGTCGCGTGCGGCGCGCCCGGTCAGCCGAGGCCCAGCTCGTCCGCGTACGTCGTCGCGTACTCGCGGCGCGCGTCGAGCACGCGCTGCACGTAGGCGCGCGTTTCGGCAAACGGGATGTCGTCGAGCGTGAAGCGCTCGCCGCGCGCATGCGTCGCCGCGAGCCAGCGGTTGACGTTCGTCTCACCGCCGTTGTAGGCGGCGAGCGCCAGCACACGGTTGTCGTCGTAGCGGTCGAACAGGTAGCGCAGGTACCAGCTGCCGTAGGCGATGTTGATCTCGGGCGTCGAGAGGTCCTCGGTCGTGAAGGCGGTGCCCCCGGAGCGCTCGGCGATGAAGTGCGCGGTCGAGGGCAGTAGCTGCATCAGTCCGAGCGCGCCGGCCGGCGAGGTCGAGTCGCTGAACTTCGACTCGGCGTAGATGACGCCGGCGATGAGCGCCGGGTCGAGATGCTTCTCCTGCGCCTGCCGGCGGATCGTCGCCTCGTGCTCGAGCGGCAGCCCGAGGCCTCGCACGGCGTTCGTGAAGAGCGGGTGCAGCAGCACCGCTCCGAACGCGACGATCGCGAGGAACGCGAGCAGCCCGAAGACCCCGCGCCGGCGCCGGGTCGCGCGGCGCGCGGAGCGGCGGCGCGCCATCCGGACCTGAGCGGGACGCGAGCTCATGCCCTCAGCTTTGCAAGCACGGCCGACAGCCTTTGTTCGAGCTGCTCGACGCTGCCGTCGTTGACGACGGTGTGGGTCGCGCGCTGCGCCTTCTGTTCCTGCGACAGCTGGCGCGCGGTGCGCTCGTCGACGGCGGCGTGGCCGCGCGCGCCGGCGCGCTGCTCGCGCAGCGGCTCGGGCGCGACGATCGCGAGCGTCGTGGCGAAGCCGGCGTCCATGCCGGACTCGAACAGCAGCGGCACCTCGATCACGGCGGCCGGCGGCGGCGGCTCCTGCGCCAGCACCTGCTCGCGCCAGGCCGCGACGCGCGCGCCGACGCGCGGCCACAGGATCGACTCCAGCCAGGCGCGCTCCTGCGGCGCGGCGAACGCGCGCGCCGCGACGGCGGCGCGGTCGACCGTTTCGCCGGGCGCGACCTCCCCGCCCCAGCGCGCGACGACGAGGTCGCGCACCTCGGGCGATGCGTACAGCTCGTGCACGACGGCGTCGGTCGAGAGGACCGCGGCGCCGAGCCGCGCAAGCGCCTCGAGCGCCGTGGACTTGCCGGCGGCGATGCCGCCGGTCAGTCCAACGAAGGGGACGCGCTCGACGTTCAGACGCCTACGCCTGCGGCGCGGGGTCCTCGACGGCCTCGGAGGCCTTCTCCGCAGCGGCCTCGGGCTCGTCGTCGGCGTCCGCGGCAGGCTCCTCGGCAGCGGCCTCGGGCTCCGCCTCAGCAGCAGGCTCCTCGGCGGCCGGCTCGGGCTCCGCCTCAGCAGCAGGCTCCTCGGCGGCCGGGGCCTCAGCCTCGGCAGGCACCTCGGCCTCAGCAGCGGGCTCCTCGGCGGCCGGGGCCTCAGCCTCGGCAGGCGCCTCGGCCTCAGCAGCGGGCTCCTCGGCGGCCGGCTCAGGCTCAGCCTCAGCGGCGGGCTCCTCGGCCACGGCGGCCTCGGGCTCCTCCACGGCGGCGGGCTCCTCGGCGGCCGGGGCCTCAGCCTCGGCAGGCGCCGCGGCCTCCTCGGCCGGCGCGCTCTCGCCGCCGGCGAAGACGTCCTCGGAGAGACCCAGCTCGGGCACGTCGTCGAGGTCGTCACCGGTCTCGCCCTCGATCGGACGCATCGGCAGGATCTGGCCCTCGACGCGCTTGATCGACAGCGACAGGCGACGCCGCTCGGAGTCGATCTCGAGGATCTTGACCTTCACCTCGTCGCCCGGCTGGATGATCTCGCGCGGGTTCTCGACGTGGTGCTGGGCCAGCTCGGAGATGTGCACGAGGCCCTCGACGCCGTCGAGGATCTCGACGAACGCGCCGAACGTGACGACCTTCGTGACCTTGCCCTCCAGCTCGTCGCCGACGTTGTACGTGTCGACGACCCGCTGCCACGGGTCCTCCTGGGTCTGCTTGAGACCGAGGGAGATGCGCTGGCGGTCGCGGTCGATGTCGAGCACCTTGACGTTGACGGTGTCGCCGATCGCGAGGATCTCGCTGGGGTGGTTGACGTGCGACCACGACAGCTCGGAGATGTGGATCAGGCCGTCGATCCCGTCGAGGTCGACGAACGCGCCGAAGTCGACGATGTTCGAGATCGTGCCGTCCACGACCATGCCCGGCTGCAGGCGGTCGAGGATCCGTTCGCGGTCCTCGCGGCGCTGCTCCTCGAGCACCGCGCGGCGCGACAGCACGACGTTGTTGCGCGAGCGGTTGAGCTCGATGACCTTGCACTCGATCGTCTGGCCCATGTACTCGTCGAGGTGCGGCACGCGGCGGATGTCGACGAGCGAGGCGGGCAGGAAGCCGCGCACCCCGAGGTCGATGATCAGGCCGCCCTTGACGACCTCGATGACGGTGCCGTCGACCGGCTCGCCCGACTCGGCGGCAGCTTCGATTCTGCGCCAGGCCTTCTCGAAGCGCGCCCGCTTCTTGGACAGGATCAGGCGGCCGTCCTGGTCCTCCTTGGTGAGGACGAGGGCGTCGACCTCCTCCCCCATCTCGACCTCGTCCTTCGGGTCGACCGACTTGCGGATCGAAAGCTCGTTGGCCGGGATGACGCCCTCGGACTTGTAGCCGATGTCGACGAGGACCTCGTCCTTGTCGATGCGGACGACGTGGCCGGTGACGACGTCGCCTTCCGCGAAGGGAGTGAGCGTGGCGTCGTAGTTCGGGACGATCTGGCCGTCCACCTCGATCAGAAGGCCGTTGGAGCCCTCGACGATCTTGGGTGCAGGCTGCGAGTCGGTCGTTGACATAGGGGTACCGGTAGGGAACAGAAGCGAGCCGGAAGAGGTTAGCGGAGTCGCGCTGACCCGGGGGATCGGCGGGTCGCCGTATCATGGCGCCCGATGCCGAAGCGGGCGACGAAACGCGGCGCCGAGCGCACACCCCTCGAACGCGACGCCGACGTCCTGATCTGCGGCGCGAGCTTCGCTGGCCTCGCGATCGCCCGCGAGCTGGCCGGATCGGGCGCGCGCGTGCTGATGATCGACCGCTACGAGGTCGGCGAGCGCCAGACGTCCGCGTGCGGGATTCCGACCGGCTGGCTCGAGCGGCTCGACCTGATGGGCTGCCACCGGCAGACGTTCGGCGAGCTGGTGATGCACACGCCGCACGCGACGGTCCGCTACGAGCTGCCCTGGACGTTCTCGACGTTCGACTACCGCGCGCTCTGCGGGCTGCTGCAGGAGCAGGGCGACGCCGAGTTCGAGACCGCGAAGGTCGACGGGCGCACCGGCGACACGGTCCACACCGACCGCGGCGACGTGACCGCGCCGCTGATCGTCGACGCGCTCGGCTGGCGGCGGATCCTCGGCGCCGGCGAGAACGTGCAGCCGCCCGACGCGCTGCTCTCGCGCGGGCTGGAGGTCCACCCCCACGGCAGCGGCGAGGACCTCGAGATCTGGATCGACCGCTCCTACGTCCCCGCCGGCTACGGCTGGAGCTTCCCCGCCGGCGACGAGCTGCGGATCGGCGTCGGCTCGTTCGACCCGCGCTTCCACGTCAAGGAGCCGACGGTGCGGCTGGCCGAGGACCTGTCGGCGGAGCCGGTGCGCTTCCAGGGCAACTGGATCCCGCACGCGCTGCGCCCGGGGACCGAGGACGGGATCTTCTTCGCGGGCGACTCCGCCGGCCACTGTCTGCCGCTCACGGCCGAGGGCATCCGCACCGCGCTCTACTTCGGGATCGCCTGCGGGCGCCAGCTGCGCGCCGTGCTCGCGGGCGAGCGGACGCGCGAGCAGGCGCTCGCGCAATACCACGCGTTCAACGCCGGCCACGCGTACGCGTTCGACTGGATGCTGCGCGTGCAGCGCCTGATCCCGCGGATCCCGCCGCGACTGCTCGGGCTCGCCGTGAACGGCATGAACTCCAAGCGCTTCCTCGACTGGTCCTTCGGCCACTACCTCAACATCGCGCACCCGGACTTCGTGCCGGCCGGCGCGCCACGGGCGCAGGCGGTCGCGGCGGCCTGAAGCGGATGCGCGGTCGTTTGTCCCGGCTATTCCGGGATAAACGACCGCTCATCAGCGCCAACGCGACCGGCGGGCCGCGAGGCGCTCGGCCGGGTCGCGGGCGCTGAGGCCGGACAGCTCGTCGGCGACGGTGGCGCTCAGGCGGGCGAGGAACTCGGCGGGCGCCTCGTGCGCGGGCTGCGGCTCGGGCACCACGTGGTCGGCGATGCCGTGGCGCAGGAGATCCCACGAGGCGCCGGCCTGCGTCTGCGCCAGCTCGGCGGCATGGTCGCGGTCGCGATAGAGGATCGCGGAGGCGCCTTCCGGGGCGATGACGGCGAGCGAGGCGTGCTCGGCGACGACGACGCGGTCGGCGGCGAGCAGCGCGAGCGCGCCACCGCTGCCGCCCTCGCCGAGCAGCAGCGCGAGCGTCGGCACGGGCAGCGCGGCCATGTCGGCGAGGCAGCCGGCGATCTCCCCCGCGAGCCCGCCCTGCTCGGCCTCCGCGCTCAGCTCGGCGCCGGGCGTGTCGACGAGCGTCACGAGCGGAAGCCCCAGCTCGGCCGCGAGCGCCATCGCCCGGCGCGCCTTGCGGTAGCCGGCCGCGTTCATCGCGCCGGGCTTGCCGTCGGCCGCGCGCCGCTGGCCGACGATGACCGCCGGGACGCCGCAGACGCGCGCGAGCGCGGCGAGGCAGGCGGGATCGTCGCCGCCGCCGGCGCGGTCGCCGCGCAGCTCCGTGACATCGAGGGCAAGGGAGGCGAGCACCTCTGCGGCGCCGGGGCGGGAGAACTCGCGGGCGAAGCCGAGCGAGCGCCAGGCGTCGCGGGCCGGCGCGGCGAGGTCGCGGGCCGGCGCGACGGACGGCGCCGAGCGCGCGAAACCCTCTCCCTCGATGCCACCGGCAAGCGCGGCGGGCGATGCCACCGCCGGGGCGGAGCTCGTGACGGCGAGGACGCAGCCCACGGCTGCGCGCAGCGCGGGCGGCGAGACGACCGCATCGACCAACCCGGCGTCGAGCAGCCCCTCAGCCCGTTGCACGCCATCGACAAGCGGCGATCCGCTCAACAGCTCCACCACCCGCGGCCCCGCGAACCCGATCAGCGCGTCGGGCAGCGCGAACGTCACGCTCCCCAGCGAGCCCCACGAGGCGAAGACGCCGCCGGTCGTGGGATCCGTGAGGCAGACGACGTACGGCAGCCCGGCCGCGCGCAGGCGCCCGGCCGCGGCCGCGAGCTTCGCCATCCCGACCAGCGCCAGCGTGCCCTCCTGCATGCGCGAGCCGCCGGACGCGGTCAGCGCGACGAGCGGCAGGCGCTCGTCGACCGCGCGCTCGAACGCCCGCGCGATCCGCTCGCTCGTGGCGACGCCGATCGAGCCGCCGAGGAAACCGAACTCGCCCGCGACGAGCGCGATCGGGCGGCCCTCCACCAGCGCACGACCGGTCAGCACCGCCTCGCCCAGGCCGGTGCGCTCGCGCGCCTCCTCCAGCCGCTCGCGATAGGGCCGCGTGTCGACGAAGCCGAGCGGGTCGTCGGAGACGACGTCGGCGTCCCACTGGTCGATGCTGCCCGCGTCGACGACGAGCGCGGCGCGCTCCCATGCGCTCGTCAGCCGCGTCTGCGATCCGCTGCCCACGCGCCGATCCTAGAGCGACTGGCTCCCCGGCCAACCCGGTCGCGGCGGGCACGATCACTAGACTCGCCGCGCGATGGCGCCCTCCCACTTCGCCGACCGGCTGATCGCGCGCGTCGAGGCGACGCGCAGCCATCTCGTCGTCGGGCTCGACCCCGATCTGCGCGAGCTGCCGCCGGAGCTGCTCGACGGCGCGCACGACCTCGCCGGCGCCGCGCGCGCGGCCGAGGCGTTCGCGACCGCGGTGATCGACGGCGTCGCCGACCTCGTGCCCGCGGTCAAGCCGCAGTCGGCGTTCTTCGAGGCGTTCGGATCCGCGGGCGTGGCGGCGCTGGAGCGTGTCGAGGCGCACGCCCGCGACGCGGGACTGCTCGTGATCGAGGACAGCAAGCGGGGCGACATCGGCAACACGATGGCGGCGTACGCGACGGCCGCGCTCGGACGGCTGCGGCTCGGCGACCGCGACCTGCCGGTGCACCACGCCGACGCGGTGACCGTGAGCCCCTACCTCGGGCCGGAGTCGCTGGCGCCGATGATCGACGTCGCGCGCGCCCACGGCAAGGGACTGTTCGTGCTCGTGCGCACGAGCAACGCCGGCTCGGGCGAGCTGCAGGACGCGCCGGTGGGAGCGCCCGACGGCGCGCCGCTGCACGCGCGCGTCGCGGCGATGGTCGATGCACTTGGGAGGGCGGGGATCGGCGTAAGCGGCTACGCCGACGTCGGCGCCGTGACCGGCCTCACCTTCCCCGAGCAGGCGCCGGCGCTGCGCGCGCTGATGCCGCACGCCTACCTGCTGGTGCCGGGTCTCGGCGCGCAGGGCGGGCGATCAGAGGACTTCGCCCTGTTCCTCGATGAGCAGGGTCTCGGGGCGCTCGCGGCCGCGTCGCGCAGCGTCGCGGGCGGCTGGCGCGCGCAGCAGGCCGGCGAGACCCTGACGCGCGTGCGCGAAGGCGCGCGCGCCGCCGCGGCTGCGACGAACGCCGAGCTGGCGGCTGCACTCGGCGCCGCCGGCAAGCTGCGCTGGTAGCTCAGCCCTCGTCGCCGGGCTCGGGCGGCGACGGCGCCTCGACCCCTGGCGGCAGGTCGATCCGCACGATCGGCTCGCCCGGCTTCGCCTCCGGCGGCGCCGGGCGCTCCACGCCCGGCGGCATCTCGACCGCGGCCGCCTGGCGGTACTCCCACCACTCGCGCAGCGCGATCTGCAGCGAGGCCGCGAACGGGATCGCCAGCAGCGCGCCGAAGATCCCGAACAGCGTGGCGCCGCAGAGCACCGAGACGAGCACCGCGAAGGGGTGGATCTCGACCGCGCGACGCTGGATCTGCGGCTGGATCACGTTGTTCTCCAGCTGCTGGTAGACGACCGCCCAGATCGCCCACACGATCGTCGCGACGGGGAAGTCCTGGAACACCGTCACGAGGCCGACGAGGATCGCCGCGAGCGTCGCGCCGACGAGCGGGATCAGGTCGAACAGCGCCACGACCACCGCGAGCGGGGCGGCGAACGGCACGCCGAGGATCGTCAGCACGATGAACGTCGTGAGGCCCGCGATCGTCGCCTGCACGAGCGCGCCGCCGACGTAGTTGCCGACCGCGATGCCGATGCGGTCGACCGCGCGTTGGATTCGCGGCGCGTGCTCGGGGCGCGCGAGCGCGATCGCGCGATCGACCCAGCGCCGCCCGCTGGCGACCATGAAGACGCTCAGCACGAGGATGTTGAACGCGGCGAACAGCGAGCCGACGATCGTGCCGCCGACGCTCGACAGCGTCGAGGCCGCGTCGCCGATGTGCGCCGGCAGCTCGTTGGCCTTCTTCTCCAGCTGCGCGCCGATGTTGTACTGCTGGTCGAGCTTGTGCAGGCGGTGGTTGTGGTTGAGCCAGTCCTGCGCGTCGTTGACGTACCTCGGCGCGTGGTCGGCGAGCTTCGTCAGCTCGCTCACGAGCGGCGGGATCACGAGCGCGGCGATCCCGATCGGGATCGCGATCAGGCCCAGATAGGCGAGCAGGATCGCCAGTCCGCGCGGCATCCGCCGGCTCAGCACGTTGACCGGGCCCGACAGCGCGATCGCCAGGAAGGTCGCGATCACGAGCCAGCTGATCGGCGTGCGCAGCAGCCACAGCAGGTAGAGCGCGAGCACGACCAGCACCACGAGCACGACCGTGCGCACGATCAGCCGCGCGGTCAGGACCGGCGGCTGCGGGCGCTCGGGCGCGGCGACGCTCACTTCGCCTCCATCCAGTTGGGGCCGACGCCGGCGTCGACGACGAGCGGCGGGTCGAGCTCCAGCGCGTCGACCATCGCGCGACAGACCAGCTCCTTCGCCATCTCGACCTCCCCTGTCGGGCCCTCGAACAGCAGCTCGTCGTGGATCTGCAGCACGAGCTGGGTCGCCAGCCCGGCATCCTCCAGCGCCGCCTCCGCGCGCACCATCGCGACCTTGATCACGTCGGCCGCCGTCCCCTGGATGATCGTGTTGACGGCGAGCCGCTCGCCCAGCTGGCGCACCTGACGGTTGCGCGCGCGCAGCTCCGGGATCTGGCGGCGGCGACCCAGCAGCGTCGAGACGTAGCCCTGCTCGGTCGCCCGCTCGATCGTGGAGGCGATGAACGCCTGCACGGCCGGGAAGCCCGCGAGGTAGCGGTCGATGAACTCCTGCGCCTCCTCGCGCGGTATCTGCAGGCGGTCGGCGAGGCCGAAGGCGGAGAGCCCGTAGACGATCCCGTAGTTGACCATCTTCGCCTTCGAGCGCGAGCCGGCGTCGAGCCGCTCCGGCGCCACGCCGAGGATCGCCGCCGCGGTCGCGGTGTGGACGTCCTCGCCACGGCGGAAGATCTGCTTGAGGACCTCCTCGTCGGCGATGTGCGCGAGCACGCGCAGCTCGACCTGCGAGTAGTCGCAGCTCAGCAGCACGTTGCCCGGCTCGGCCACGAAGCAGGCGCGGATCTCGCGGCCCAGCGGCGTGCGGATCGGGATGTTCTGCAGGTTCGGGTTGATCGAGGAGAGCCGCCCGGTCGCGGCCGTCACCTGGTTGAACGTCGTGTGCAAGCGCCCGTCGGCGGGGTCGATCAGCACCGGCAGCGCGTCGAGGTAGGTCGAGGCGAGCTTCGTCAGCTCGCGCCAGCGCTCGATCTTGGGGATCGCCTCGTGCTCGTGGCGGATCGACTGGAGCACGCGCGCGTCAGTCGAGAAGCCGGTCTTGCCGCGGCGCTTCTTCGACAGCCCGAGCTTCACGAACAGCACCTCGGCGAGCTGCTGCGGCGAGCCGATCATGAACTCGGTCCCGCACAGCTCCCAGATCTCGCGTTCGAGCGCCTCGGCCTCCGCGAGCACGCGCGTGCGGATCTCCGCGAGGCGGGCGGTGTCGAGCTTGAGGCCCGCCCGCTCCATCCCCCGCAGCACGCGCACGAGCGGCAGCTCGACCTCGTGCAGCAGCGCCTCCAGCCCGCGCTCGGCCAGCTGCGGGCGCTGGGCGGCGGCGAGCGCGTGCACGAGCAGCGCGTCGGCGCCGGCCGCGTCGTCGAGCTCGGCGGCGACGCCGCGCTCCTCGCACAGCTCGCCGAGCGGGTAGCCGCGCCGCGCCGGGTCGAGCAGGTAGGCGGCGACGAGCGTGTCGTGCGCGAGCGCCGCCGGCACGGTGCCGAGCGCCTTCGCGTCGTGTGCGAGCACCGGGCGCTCGCCGAGCGCCGCCGCCAGCTCGTCGGGCGCCTGGCACGTTCCCACGAGCGCTTCCTGCCCGCCTGCGTACGCGCCGAAGCGCCATTCCTCGCTGTCGCCGAAGAGCGCGTCCTCGGGCGTCTCGGGCGCGCGCGCCGCAAGCGCGACCTCGCCCTCCCCGAAGGCCGCGAGCGCAGCCGGCGCGCCGGCGCGCACGCGCGCGCTCAGCGCCTGCTCGGCGGCGGGCCGCGGCGCCGCCTCCTCAGGGCCGTCGGCGAGCGCCTCCTCCAGCCGCCGCAGCGGGTCGCGCAGCTCGAACTCGCGGAAGACCTCGCGCAGCCGCGAGCGGTCCGGCTCGGCGCTCGCGAAGGCGGCGACGTCGACATCCACCTCGATGTCGCGCACCATCGTCGCCAGCCGCTTGGAGATGCGCGCGTCCTGCGCGTGCGCGATCAGGTTCTCGCGCCGCTTCGTGGCCTTGATCTCGTGCGCGTGCTCCAGCACGCCTTCGAGCGTCCCGTACTCCTGCAGCAGCTGGGCGGCGGTCTTGTCGCCGATCCCGGGGACGCCGGGGATGTTGTCGGAGGTGTCGCCCTTGAGGCCGATGAAGTCCGGCACCAGCTCGGGCGCGATTCCGTAGCGGTCGATCACGCCCTGGCGCGTGTAGAGCTTCGTCTCGGTGATGCCGCGCGCGGTCGCCATGATCGAGACGCCCTCGTCCACCAGTTGGAACGAGTCGCGGTCGCCGGTGACGATCGTGACCGGGACGCCCGCCGCCTTCGCCCGCTCGGCGATAGACGCGATCACGTCGTCGGCCTCGTAGCCCTCGACCGAGACGTTCGCGTAGCCGAAGGCGTCCACGAGCGGCGCGAGGTGCGGCCACTGCTGCTTGAACAGGTCCGGGCGCGAGGAGCGCTGCGCCTTGTACTCGGGGTAGACCTCTTTGCGGCCCGAGTGCCCCGCGTCCCACACGACCATCGTCGCCTTCGGCCCGTGCTCGGTGAGGATCTTCACGAGCATCGACGCGAAGCCGAAGATCGCGTTCGTCGGGAAGCCCGTCGAGGTCGCGATCGACTCGGGCAGCGCGAAGAAGGCGCGGTAGGCCAGCGAGTTGCCGTCGATCAGGAACAGCTCTCCGGACCCGGCGCCTGCGCTCGTCACGCGTGGAACTCTAGGGGGACCATCGGCGCGGACGGTATTCCGTTCTGCGGAAATCATCGCCCGTCCTGCGGCAATATAATTTCGCATTCCGCCAACTTCAGGAAGGCCGTCCAGTCCGATGTCCAGCACTCCGAGCGCCCAGTTCAGCCTCACGATCCGCGTCGAGATCGCGGACCGCCCGGGGATGCTCGGGGGCGTAGCGAGCGCGATCGGCGGCGCGGGCGGCACGATCGGCGCGGTCGACCTGGTCGCGATCGAGAACGGCTCGACGGTGCGCGACATCACGGCGCTCTGCGCCGGCCAGGAGGAATGGGGCGCGATCACGGGCGCGATCGACGCGCTCGACGGCGCGCGCGTGCTCGACACCACCGACCGCACGTTCATGGTGCACCTCGGCGGCAAGATCGAGCAGCACGTCAAGCACCCGCTGAAGACGCGCGACGACCTCTCGATGGCGTACACGCCCGGCGTCGCGCGCGTCTGCGAGGCGATCGCGGCCGATCCCGACAAGGCGTTCCAGTACACGATCAAGCGCAACACGGTCGCCGTCGTCTCCGACGGCACCGCGGTGCTCGGGCTCGGCGACATCGGCCCGGCCGCGGCGATGCCGGTGATGGAGGGCAAGGCCGTGCTCTTCAAGGAGTTCGCACAGGTCGACGCCTTCCCGATCTGCCTCGACACGAAGGACCCCGACGAGATCGTCGCGATCGTCAAGGCGCTGGCGCCGACGTTCGGCGGCATCAACCTCGAGGACATCTCGGCGCCGCGCTGCTTCGAGATCGAGCAGCGCCTGATCGAGCAGCTCGACATCCCCGTCTTCCACGACGACCAGCACGGCACCGCCGTCGTCGTGCTCGCCGCGCTGCTGAACGCCGCGAAGCTGACCGGCCGCAGCCTGGCCGACCTGCGCGTGCTGGTCGTCGGCCTCGGCGCCGCCGGCGTCGCGGTCACGAAGATCCTGCACGCCGCGGGCGTGACCGAGATCATCGGCTGCGACTCGCGCGGCGCCGTGCACACGCAGCGCGCCGACTACCTCGACGGCTCGATGAACGCGATGAAGCGCTGGTACGCCGAGACGACGAACCCGGAGCGGCTCGACGGCCGCCCCGGCGACGTGATCGACGGCATGGACCTCTTCATCGGCCTCTCCGGCGCGCGCGTGATGCCGCCCGAGGCGCTGGGGCGCATGCGCCCGGACCCGATCGTCTTCGCGATGGCGAACCCGAACCCCGAGGTGACGCCCGAGGAGGCCGCGCCGTACGTGCGGATCATGGCGACGGGGCGCTCGGACTACCCGAACCAGATCAACAACGTGCTCTGCTTCCCCGGCATCTTCCGCGGCGCCTTCGACGTGCGCGCCACGCAGATCACCGAGGGCATGAAGATGGCCGCGGCCGAGGCGATCGCGGGCATCGTCGCCGAGGACGAGCTGCGCGAGGACTACATCATCCCGTCCGTCTTCAACCGCGACGTGGCGCCGGCCGTGGCGGCCGCGGTCGCCGAGCAGGCGCGACTCGGCGGCCAGGCGCAGGCGCGCAACGAGGTCGGCTACGCGCCGACCGACGAGCTGCACCGCGGCGCCGCCTGACCGACCGCTGCGCGGTCCCGGTCGTACTCTCTTCCAGGGGAGTCCAATGCGAGGAGGCAGCATGCGGATCACGATCACGGGCGCGACCGGCTTGATCGGCGCGCGGCTCGTGCGCGCGTTGACCGAGCGCGGCGACGAGGTGACGGTGCTCTCGCGCGACCCCGCCCGCGCCCGCGAGCGGCTCGGCGTCGAGGCAGCCGCGTGGGATCCGCTGCTGCAGGCGGCCCCGGCCGCTGCGCTGGCCGGCCGCGACGCGGTCGTCCACCTCGCCGGCGAGCCGGTCGCGCAGCGCTGGAGCGCCGACGTCAAGCAGCGCATCCGCACGAGCCGCGAGGTCGGCACCGCGAACCTCGTCGCCGGCTTGCAGCTGGCCGAGCCGCGCCCGGCCGCGCTCGTCTCCTCATCCGCCGTCGGCTACTACGGGCCGCGCGGCGACGAGGTCGTCGAGGAGGCGACGCCGCCCGGCAGCGACTTCCTCGCCGAGGTCTGCGTCGCCTGGGAGCGCGCCGCGCAGGAGGCCGAGCAGCTCGGGCTGCGCGTCGTGCGCGTGCGCACCGGCGTCGTGCTCGACGCCGACGGCGGCGCGCTGGCGAAAATGCTGCCGCCGTTCAAGGCCGGCGTCGGCGGACCGGTCGCCGGGGGTGAGCAGTACATGGCGTGGGTCCACGTCGACGACCTCGTCGGCATCTACCTCGCCGCGCTCGACCGCGCCGACTGGAGCGGCGCCGTCAACGCCAGTGCGCCGGAGCCGGTCACGAACCGCGAGTTCTCGAAGGCGCTCGGCCGCGCGCTGAAGCGCCCGGCGCTCGTGCCGGTGCCGCGCGTCGCGCTGAAGCTGCTGTACGGCGAGATGGAGCAGATCGTCACGACCGGCCAGCGGGCCGTCCCGCGCGCAGCGCTGGAGGGCGGCTACGTCTTCGCTCATCCGGACCTGGAGGAGGCGTTGCGCGCGGCGCTCGCGTGAGCGCCGCGCCCGGTCAGCGCGTCAGCTGCAGCGCGCCGTCACGCACGTCGTAGACGCGCCAGCCGCCCAGCGTGCTGTCGCCGTCGCGCAGGAAGCGGTAGCGGCCGAGCACGCTCGTGCGCGGCGGCAGCGCGAAGAAGGCGTGCACGACGTCCTCGCGCGCGACCGGCGCATCGTCGGCAGCATGCTCGGCGGCGCGAATCGCCGCCAGCACCACGCGCATCGACTCGTAGCCGTACAGCGCCTCAGCGGTCGGCTGCTCGCCGTAGCGGGCCGCGAACGCGCGCGCCATCCGCTGCGCCGCCGGGGGATAGTCGTGCAGCGGCAGCAGCGGGCTCGCGACGCTCGTCACGGGCGCCGCCGTGCCGATCGCCGCGAGGAACGACGGGCTCGCAAGCGCATCCGGGGCCAGCAGCAGCAGGCGCGGAGCGGCCGCCGACAGCTCGTGCCACAGGCCCACCGCGAGCTCGCGGTGGCCGCCCGCGTAGAGCAGCGCGTCGGGGCGCCGCTGGAGCAGCTGCTCGACCAGCCCCCGATGGTCCTGCGAGCGCAGCGGCACCTCGTCGCGCGTGACCTGCACGACGCCGCGCGCGTGGCTCGCAGCGTGCACGGCGCTCGCGAGCGCAAGTCCGGCCGCGTCGCCGTCGATCAGCACCGCCAGCCGCGTCGCGCCCTCGTCGGCCAGGCGTGCGACGAGCGCGTCGGCCTGGCCGACGTCGCTCGGCCCCAGCCGCGCGAACGTGCGTCCCGCGCGCGCGGCGTTCGGGTAGAAGCGCACCGGCGAGCCGGTGATCGCGGGGCTGTGTGTCGTCAGCCCCAGGGCGCTGTCGAGCGGGCTGAGCTGGAGGATCCCCGCCTCGTTGAGCAGCGGGATCGAGATCGCCGAGCCGCCGCTGCGCAGCTCGCCCAGGTAGGCGATCGTGCGGGGATCTGCGGCCGCCGCGCGCGCATTGTGGGAGATCTGCGACGCGTCGGGGTCTCCCGCCTTGGGCGCAGCCGCGTCGAGCGCGTCGAGGGCGACGCGGTAGCGGCCGACGCGGCCGCCGTCCTGCGCGAGCGCCAGCCGCTCGCCGCGCAGCACCTGCGCGCCGGCGGCGCCGTCGGGCCCGTGCAACGGCGCCGAGGCGTAGACGACGAGGCGCGAGCCGCGCAGCGGCGTGTCGAGCTGTTCGCGCTTGGCGCCGCAGCCGCCGCCGAGCAGCGCGAGCGCGCACGCCGCAAGGGCGCCGCGCGACCTGGGGGATCGAGGGAAGGCCACCGGCGGCGATTCTATGCAGCCCATGGGCACGATCGGCCGCCTCGCCGAGTGGCGTGACGCTACCGTGACCTCTCGATGCGGATCGGGATCCTCACGGCGGGCGGCGACTGCCCCGGCTTGAACGCGGTGATCCGCGCCGCCGCGCGGCGCCTGCTCGTGCACGGGCACGAGCCGGTCGGCCTGCGGCGCGGCTATCGCGGCCTCGCCCACCGCGACCGCGTCGTGCTCGACCAACGCAGCGTCTCGGGGATCCTGCACCTCGGCGGGACGATCCTCTCGACCTCGAACTACAACCCGTTTCGCGAGCCCGACGGGATCGAGCTGGTGCTCGCCGCCCAGCGCGAGGATCCACTCGACGCCGTGATCGCGATCGGCGGCGAGCACACCATGATGATCACGCGCCGACTCTCGGAGGAGACCGGGCTGCCCGTGATCGGCGTGCCCAAGACGATCGACAACGACGTCGCCGGCACCGACTACACGTTCGGGTTCGACACCGCGGTGCAGATCGCGACCGACGCGATCGACCGCCTGCACACGACCGCGCAGTCGCACGATCGCGTGATGGTGCTGGAGGTGATGGGCCGCAACACCGGTTGGATCGCCGTCTTCGCGGGGATCGCCGGCGGCGCCGACGCGATCCTGATCCCGGAGCTGGAGCTGACCGTCGAGGACGTCGCGGCCGGCATCGCGCGCCGCCACGAGCGCGGCAAGGACTTCTCGATCATCGTCGTCGCCGAGGGCGCGCAGCTCGCGCTCGCAACCGGCGAGCGGCGCCAGATCCGCGCCTCCGACGAGGTCGACAGCTACGGCTACCCGCGCCTCGGCGGGATCGGCGCCGCGCTCGCGGTCGAGATCGAGCAGCGCACCGGCTACGAGACGCGCGTCACGACGCTCGGCCACATCCAGCGCGGCGGCACGCCGACCGCGACCGACCGCCTGCTCGCGACCCGCTACGGCATCCACGCCGCCGATCTCGTGATGGCCGGCGAGAGCGGGCGCATGGTCGCGCTGCACGGGACCGAGATGACGAGCGTGCCGCTCGACGAGGTCGAGGGCATCAAGACGGTCGACCTTCGCTATCTGGAGATCGCCAAAACGTTTTTCGGCTGAGGGGCTGGCCTCGCTGACCCTTGCGGCTCGCGGGACGCTCGGCGCTACGGCAGGCTGCCTGCCGGCGCGAGCCAGACCGACTCGAACTCCATGACCTCGGAGAGCGTGTCGTAGTCGCGGTCGTAGTGGATCACGGCACCGCCCATCTCCTGGGCGGCAGCCGCGATCAGGTAGTCGATCACCGGGAGCCGTTGCGAGCCCGCCGAGCGGTGCGCAAGCGTGCGCATCGCATCCTCGGCCGCGCGCAGCACCGCCGACGTGAGCGGCGCCGGGCGCAGCGCCGAGAGCTGCGCGGCGAGCACGTCGAACGCCGACCCGTCGCGCGCTGTGAAGAGGATCTCCATCCGCGCCGGCGGCGCCAGCCGCAGCCGATCTTCGCGCAGCGCCGCCTGCCACGGCCCGCGGACGTCGGCATGCCGGGCCCGCGCGAACGCGGAAGTGTCGATCAGGAGCGGCAGCTGGCCCCAGCCGCCACCGCTACCGGAGCGGCCAGGCATCGCGCTTGCTCTCGCGCAGCGCGTCCCAGTCGATGCCCTCGTCTCCCGGCTCGTCGAACCGCCGCGCCAACTGCTCCAGCAGCTCCCGACGCTCGGCCTCGCCATGCGGGACAGCAGCGAGGTGACGAGCGCCGGCGATCGCCAGTTCCCGCACCTGCCGCGAGCGCGACAGTCCCGCCGGCAGATGCGGCGCGGCGGTCTTGAGCGCGTCCATCAGCTCAGGGTCCTCGGTGACCTGGATGCGGTGGTGGCGAGTCGGCATCGCGGCGAAGTGTACCACCGAGTGGTGCACCATCGGCCGACGGACCGGAGTCCGCCCTGCGCCCGACGGCGCTACCAGCCGCCGGAAGGCTTCTTGGCCGGCGCGTTCGGGAGGAAGCGCGTGAGCGACTTGAGCGTCGCGGCGAGGATGATGATCACGAGCGACAGCAGGATCGCGTCGAAGCCCTTGACGCCGACCGCCCAGAGGGCGACCCACAGGCAGAGCGCGAGGGTCGTAGTGAATGCGAGGGCCATCTCGGCGCGGAATCCTAGTGGATGGCCTCGGCGGACGGCGCGCGCAGCGCCTGCGCGAACGCGCTGACGAGCGCGTGCACCTCGGCCGCCGGGTCGCTCGCCTCGCCGGCCGCGCGCACGAGCCGGCTGCCGATGATCACCCCGCGCGCGCCCGCTGCGACAGCCGCCGCCGCGTGCTCGGGCGTCGCGATCCCGAAGCCGACCGCGACGGGCACGTTCGCGACCGCATGCGCGCGCGCCAGGAAGTCCGCGAGCCCGGCGTCGAGCGCTCCGCGCTCCCCGGTCGTGCCGACGAGCGAGACCGCGTAGACGAAGCCGCTCGCCAGCTCGGCGATGCGTGCGAGCCGCTCGTCCGGCGTCGTCGGCGCGACCAGCGGGACGAGCGCGATCCCCTCTCCCTCGCAGGCGGCGCGCACGGCGGGCGCCTCCTCCAGCGGCAGGTCGGGCACGATCAGGCCGCTGATGCCGTGGTCGCGCAGCCCCGCCGCGAACGCCTCCAGCCCGCGCGCGTAGACGAGGTTGGCGTAACACATCAAGACGACCGGCACGCGTGCCGACAGCACGGTCCCGACCGCGAGGATCTGCTCCACCGTCACGCCCGCGCGCAGCGTCTTCACGCCCGCGGCATGGATCACCGGGCCGTCGGCCAGCGGGTCCGAGAACGGGACGCCCAGCTCGATCAGGTCCGCGCCCGCGTCGATGTACGCCTCGCCGATCGCCTGCGAGGTCGCGACGTCCGGGAAGCCACCCATCAGGTACGGCATCAGCGCCGCGCGCTCGCCGCACGCGGCGAACGCCGCCGCGATCCGCTCGACGCCGGTCATCGACGCGCCCATATCCCCTCCCACTGCGACCACGTGCCCTGCTCCGGCGCCGCTCGCTGCGTCGTGCTGAGGCGTGGCGCGAGCAGCGGCTCGAAGCCGACCGCGAACAGTGCGGCCAGCTCGGCCTGCGCGAAGAAATGCACGTCGAGCCCCTGCTTCGGGCCCTCCAGGTAGCGCACGCTGAAGCCCGCTTCGGCGCTTCCCTCCAGCAGCTCGTGGCGGCGCTCCACGACGGTCGCCGTCGCATTCGCGCGCACCGCCATCAACCCGCCTGGCGCGACCCGCTCCTGCGCGCGGCGGATGTGGGCATGTGCGGTCGCGCGGTCGCCGTGCTGGAAGACCTGGATGCCGGCGACGAGCCCGAAGACCCGCCCGTCGGCGAGCGCGTCGAGGTCGCCGACGACCAGCTCGGCGGCGTGCTGCGGCGCGCGCGCCGCGAGCTGGGCGATCGCGGTCGCCGAGACGTCCAAGCCCACCAGCCGCAGTCCGCCCTCGGCGAGCGCGAGGTAGTTGCGCCCGTTGCCGCAGCCGACGTAGAGCCCGTCGGCGATCCCGCGCGCCCGGGCAGCGGCGAGCACGTCGTCGGCGAACGGCAGCGCGCGCTCGCCGCGGTAGCGGCCGCGCGCGTACTCGCGATCCCAGGCGCGCGCGACCCGCGCCAGCGCCTCAGCCGGCATCTTCGAGCCGTCGGATCACCTCGGCGAGGTCCTTGTCGCCGCGCCCCGAGAGGCACACCAGGTCCAGCTCCGAGCCGCCATTCGCGAGCGTCCACGCGATCGCGTGGGAGGACTCGAGCGCCGGGATGATCCCCTCCAGCCGCGCGAGCTTCTGCAGCGCCGCGAGCGCGTCGAGATCCGTGACGGCCTCGTAGCGCGCGCGGCCGGTGTCGCGCAGCCATGCGTGCTCGGGCCCCACGCCTGGGTAGTCGAGCCCGGCCGAGATCGAGTGCGCCTCGAGGATCTGCCCGTCGGCGTCCTGCATCACCGCCGAGTAGGCGCCATGGAGGATCCCCGGGCGCTCGCCGACCGTCAGCGGCGCGCCGTGGCGGCCGGTCTCGATCCCCTCCCCCGCGGCCTCGACGCCGATCAGCTCGACGTCCGCGTCGGCGGTGAACGGGGTGAAGATGCCGATCGCGTTCGAGCCGCCGCCGACGCACGCGATCACGCGCTGCGGCAGGCGCCCCTCGCGCTCCAGCAGCTGCGCGCGCGCCTCCTCGCCGATCACGCGCTGGAGGTCGCGCACGATCGCCGGATAGGGCGCGGGGCCGGCGGCCGTGCCGAGCACGTAGTGCGTCGTGGCGACGTTCGTGACCCAGTCGCGGATCGCCGCCGAGCAGGCCTCCTTGAGCGTGCGCGTGCCGGCGTCGACGGGCGCGACGGTCGCGCCCAGCAGCCCCATCCGCTCGACGTTCGGCTTCTGGCGGCGCATGTCCTCGGTGCCCATGTAGACGATGCACTCGAGGTCGAGCAGCGCGCACGCGGTCGCGGTCGCGACGCCGTGCTGGCCGGCGCCCGTCTCGGCGATCACGCGCGGCTTGCCCATCCGCTTGGCGAGCAGCGCCTGTCCGAGCGCGTTGTTGATCTTGTGCGCGCCGGTGTGCAGCAGGTCCTCGCGCTTGAGGTAGACCGTGCGCCCGCACGCCTCCGACAGCCGCTCGGCGAGGTAGAGCGGCGTCGGGCGCCCGGCGTAGTCGTGCAGCAGCTCGCGCAGGCGGCTCGTGAAGACGGGGTCGCGCTGCGCGTCGAGCCACGCGGCCTCCAGCTCGGCGAGCGCCGGCATCAACGTCTCGGGGACGTACTGGCCGCCGTAGGGCCCGTAGCGGTGCTCGAGCCCGGCGCTCATGCGGCCGGCTCCGGCACGACGGCGTCGGTCTCGGCGTCGGGCGCTGCCTCGACCTGCGCGGTCGCGGCGACGGCCGCGGCGAACGCGTCCATGCGCGCATGGTCCTTCACGCCCGGCGCGGACTCGATCCCGCTCGCGACGTCGACCGCGAACGGCGCCACCGCGGCGATCGCCGCGCCGACGTTGGCGGGCTCCAGCCCGCCGCTGAGGATCAGCGGCCGATCGCGCGGCAGCTCGGCCGCGAGCGCCCATGAGAACGTCATGCCGGTACCGCCCGGCGCGTCGGGCACGTACGCGTCGAGCAGGTGGAAGTCGGTGTGGAAGCTGCGCAGCGCGCGCACGTCGGCGCTGCCCTGCACGCGCGCGGCCTTGATCACGCGGCAGCCGGTGCGCCGCGCCGCCTCGCCGCAGTAGACCGGGCCCTCCTCGCCGTGGAACTGCAGCAGCGTCAGCCCGACCTCGTCCGCGATCGCCGCGACCTCGTCGAGGTGCGCGTTCACGAACACGCCGGCCAGCTCGGCGCGACGGTGCAGCGCGCTGCCGATCGCGACCGCCTCCTCGCGCGGGCAGCAGCGCGGCGAGCCCGGCCACAGGACCATCCCGACCGCCCAGGCGTCGAGCGAAACGGCGTGCTCCGCGTCCTCCAGACGCGCGACGCCGCAGAACTTGATGCGGGGAGCGCCGGGGGTCACTCCCTCATCGTAGAGGCGCTAGGGGGTGGACGTCTGGCCCGGCGCCTGCTTGGGCGCCGTCCCAAGCGTCAGCGTGAGCGCCTGCTGCTTGCCGCTGCGCATGATCCCGAGGTGGATCTCGTCACCGGGCTTGCGCCCCGCGAGCGCCCCGGAGAGGTCGCTCATCGAGTCGACCGGCTTGCCGTCGAGCGACTGGATCACGTCGCCGCCGAGCTCGATCTTCTGGCCGCCGACCTGGCTCTCGATCGTGCCGCCGTGCAGGCCCGCGTCGTCGGCCGCGCTGCCCTGCTCGACCTTCTGCACGAGCACGCCGCGGTTCACGCGCAGCTGCAGGTCGTCGAGCGTCGAGTCGATCGTCACGCCGGTGATGCCGATGTAGGCGTGCGCGACCGTGCCGCTCTTCATCAGCGCGGCGAGCTGGCGCTTGGCGGTGTTGATCGGGATCGCGAAGCCGATGCCGATGTTGGTGTTGCTCGTGCCGCCCGTCGCGATCTGCGAGTTGATGCCGATCACGCGCCCGGCAGCGTCGAGCAGCGGGCCGCCCGAGTTGCCGGGGTTGATCGAGGCGTCGGTCTGGATCACGTGCTGGATCGTGAAGCCGTTGGGCGCGCTGATCTCGCGCTGCAGGGCGGAGACGACGCCGGTCGTGAGCGTGCGGTCGAGCCCGAACGGGTTGCCGATCGCGAGCACCGGGTCGCCGACCTCGGCGGTGCTCGAGTTGCCGAGCTGAAGCGGCTTCAGGTCGAGCCCGGAGGGATCCACCTTCAGCAGCGCGAGGTCGTTGCTGGGGTCGGTCCCCAGCACCTTCGCATCGATGCTCTTGTCGTCGCTGAGGCCGACCGTCACCTGCGAGGCGCCCGCGACGACGTGGTAGTTCGTGAGGATGTGGCCGTCGGTGTCGAGCACGAAGCCGGTCCCGGTCGCCTCGCTCTGCTGCGATTCCGGCGTGAGCCCGAACGGCGAGGAGACCTGCTCGACGATGCGCGAGCGGATGAAGGCGACGCCCGGCGCGTCGCGCACGTAGATGTCGTGCGCGGTCAGCCCGTCCTGCTTCGCCGAGGCCGAGGAGGCCGGCTTGGCGGAGGCCATCGGCGCCTGCCCGACGACGGTCGTCGTGGTCGTCGTGTCGTTGCCGGCGACGCCGAAGGCGACGAACGACCCCGCGACCACCCCGCCGCCGAGCACGGCGGCGAGGAGGGCGAGGATGAGAGGGGAACGGGGAGAGTTGCTCATGCGACAGGACGTAGGTTCGCGCGCTGCGCTCAACCCGACCTAAACAGCGGCGCTGCCAGGCCTAAATGTCGTCCTCGTGCAGCGTGAGCGCGCGGCAGGCGGCTTCGACGTCCGGCGCGCGCATCAGCGCCTCCCCCACCAGCACCGCGTCGACGCCGACGCGCTCCAGCTCGTCGAGCTGCTCGCGCGTCGTGATGCCGGACTCCGAGACGACGGTCTTGCCGGCCGGCACGTCGGACAGCAGCTCGAACGTGCGTGCCAGGTCGACGCTGAAGT
Source organism: uncultured Actinomycetes bacterium (assembly GCA_963746145.1). Classification (GTDB taxonomy): domain Bacteria; phylum Actinomycetota; class Thermoleophilia; order Solirubrobacterales; family Solirubrobacteraceae; genus Conexibacter. The sequence continues at coordinate 1,467,676 of CAVVAC010000003.1, read as the reverse complement.
CGGTCAGGTCGCGGTTGTTGATGCCGATCACGTCGGCGTCCAGCTCGAGCGCGACCTCCAGCTCGCGCTCGTCGTGCACCTCGACCAGCACGTCGAGGTCGAGCGCGAGCGCCTCGGCGTGCAGCCGCGCCAGCTCGCGTGGGTCGAGCGCCGCGACGATCAGCAGGATCGCGTCGGCGCCGACGGCCGCCGACTCGAACACCTGGTAGTGGTCGACGACGAAGTCCTTGCGCAGGATCGGCAGCCCGGTCGCGGCCTTCGCCGCACGCAGGTCCTCCAGCGAGCCGCCGAAGTGCTGGCGCTCGGTCAGCACCGACAGCGCCGCCGCGCCGCCGCGCTCGTAGGCGCCGACGATCTGCTCGACCGTCCCGCCCTCGCGGATCGCGCCCGCCGAGGGCGAGCGGCGCTTGTGCTCGGCGATCAGCGAGATGCCCGGATGCACGAGCGCCTCGGTGAAGGGCCGGTCCTCGCGCCGCGCCACCAGCTCGCGCTCAAGCGAGGCCAGCGGGACCGCATTGCGGCGCTGCTCGACCTCCCGTCGCGTCGCGTCGACGATCCGCTCCAGGGTGTTCACGCCGCCACCAGCTCCTTCGTCATCGCCACATAGCGTTCCAGCACCGTCTGCGCCGCGCCGCGGTCGATCGCGTCCTCGGCCGCGCGCACGCCCGTCTCCAGCGTCTCGGCGCGCCCGCTCGCGTAGATCCCCGCGCCCGCGTTCAGCACCGCGACGTCGCGCGGCGCGCCGCGCTCGCCGGCAAGGATCCGCCGCGCGATCTCCGCGTTGACCTCCGGCGTGCCGCCGTTGAGATCGTCGGGCGCCGCCGTGTCGAGCCCGACGTCGGCCGCGCTCACGCGCATGCGGCGCAGCTCGCCGTCGCGCACCTCGATCACGCTGCTGGGCGCGGAGGTGCTCAGCTCGTCGAGCCCATCCTCGCTGCAGACGACCAGCACGTGGCGCGCGCCGAGCTGCGCGAAGGCACCGGCGATCGGCTCCAGGTAGCGCGCGTCGGCGACGCCGGTCAGCTGGCGCGTGACGCCGGCGGGATTCGTCAGGGGCCCGAGCAGGTTGAAGATCGTACGCACTGCGAGCTGCTTGCGCACCGGCATCACGTAGCGCGTGGCGGCGTGGTGCGTCGGCGCGAACATGAAGCCGAAGCCGACCTGCTCGATGCAGCGCCCGACGGCCTCGGGCGCGAGGTCGATGCGCGCGCCCAGCGCCTCCAGCACGTCGGCCGCGCCGGACAGGCCGGTGGCGGAGCGATTGCCGTGCTTGGCGACGGTGCAGCCGGCGCCCGCGGCGATCAGCGCGGCCGTCGTGGAGACGTTGAACGTCGGGCGCCCGCCGCCGGTGCCGACGACGTCGAGCACGTCCGCAGCGGCGACCTCGACGTGCGCGGCCAGCGAGCGCATCGTCTGCGCGAGGCCGGCGATCTCGTCGACCGTCTCGCCCTTCGTGCGCAGCGCGATCAGGAACGCGGCGATCTGCACCTCGCTCGCGTTGCCGGTCATGATCTCGGCGAGCACGCCTGCGGCCTCGGCACGCGTGAGGTCCTCGCCGGAGGCGAGCGCGTCGATCGCGCGCGTGACGAGGTCGTGCCGAGCGCTCACGCGACCCCTCCGACCGCCGCGTGCGAGCCGGCCGTGAGGAAGTTGCGCAGCAGCTCGTGGCCGTGGTCGGTGAGGACCGACTCGGGGTGGAACTGGATCCCCTCGGCCGGCAGCGAGCGATGGCGGATCGCCATGATCACGCCGGCGCCGCGAGCGGAGACCTCCAGCTCATCCGGCAGCGACGCCTCCTCGACCACGAGCGAGTGGTAGCGCCCGACGGTCAGCGGCGACTCCAGCCCCGCGAAGACGGTGCGGCCGTCGTGCTCGATCGCGCACGTCTTGCCGTGGATCGGCTCGTGGCGCACGACCCGCCCGCCGAACGCCTGCGCCATCGCCTGATGGCCGAGGCAGACGCCGAGCGTCGGGATGCCGGCCTCCGGGAAGCGCCGCACGGCCTCCAGCGAGATGCCCGACTCGTCGGGCGTGCACGGGCCGGGCGAGACGACGACCGCGTGGTAGCCGCGGACGACCAGCTCGTCGACCGTCGCGCGGTCGTTGCGCACGACCTCGACCTCCGCCCCCAGCTCGCCGAGGTACTGGACGAGGTTGTAGGTGAAGGAGTCGTAGTTGTCGAGGACCAGGACCCTCATGGCCACTGCGGCTGCGAGACCGCCAGCTCGATCGCCTGCAGCACCGCGCCGGCCTTCGCCTGCGACTCGCGGAACTCGTAGTCGGGCTTCGCGTCGGCGACCGTGCCACCGCCGGCCTGCACGTGCGCGAGCCCGTCCTTCACGACGACCGTTCGGATGTGGATGCACACGTCGAGGTCGCCGGTGTACGAGAGGTAGCCGATCGCGCCGCCGTACCCGCCCCGCTTGACGGGCTCCAGCTCGTCGATGATCTGCATCGCACGGACCTTCGGCGCGCCCGAGAGCGTACCTGCGGGGAGGATCGCGCGCAGCGCGTCGAGCGGCCCGACGCCAGCCCGCAGCTCGCCCGAGACGCGCGAGACGATGTGCATGACGTGGCTGTAGGCCTCGATCTCCATGAAGCCGTCGACCTTGACCGAGCCGTACTCGCTCACGCGCCCGACGTCGTTGCGCCCGAGATCGACGAGCATCACGTGCTCGGCGCGCTCCTTCTCGTCGGCGAGCAGGTCCTCCGCCAGGCGCGCGTCGTCCTCGGCGCTGCCGCCGCGCGGGCGCGTGCCGGCGACCGGCCGCGTCTCGATCCGCCCGCCGTGCACCGTCACGAGCGGCTCGGGACTCGCGCCGGCGATCTCGAAGTCGCCGAAGTCGAGGAAGTACATGTACGGGCTCGGGTTGACCGCGCGCAACCCGCGGTAGATCGAGAAGGCCTCGACCGGCACCGGCGCCGACCAGCGCTGCGAGGGGACGACCTGGTAGGCGTCGCCGGCATGGATGTACTCGACGATCCGCTCGACCATGCCCTCGAACTGCTCGCGCGGCATGTTGCTCGCGAACTCGGGCGCACTGCGCTCGCCGGCGGCCTCCGCCCCCGCGGGCAGCGGCCCGGCCAGCTTCGCGCGCACCTCTGCGATCGCCTCCGCGGCGGCCGCGTAGGAGGCGTCGAGGTCCTCGTCCTCCGCGTAGACGTTGGCGAGGATCGTCAGCTCGTGGCGCAGGTGGTCAAAGGCGACGAGCACGTCGGTCAGCATCAGCGCGAGGTCCGGCAGCCCGACCGGGTCGGGGTTGGGCGCACCCAGCGGCTCGACCGTGCGCACGAGGTCGTAGCCGAACATCCCGACCGCGCCGCCGCTGAACGGCGGCAGCCCCGGCAGCGGCGCCTGGCGGTAGCGCGCGACTTCCGCGGCCGCCAGCGCGTAGGGGTCGCCCTCGTCGCCGAGCGACCAGCGCAGCACCGTGCGCGGGCGGAAGCCGATGAACGACCAGCGCCCCACGCGCCCCTGCTCGGCCGACTCCAGCAGGAACGCGGGCCCCTCCCCGCGCAGCTTCAGGAACGCCGAGATCGGCGTCTCGCAGTCGTCGACGAACGTGTGGCGCAGCGGGATCAGCGTGTGCGCGCGCGCCAGCTCGCGCACCTCCTCGAGCGTGGGCGTGACGTGCGGCGCCGCCATCGCCTCAGCGGCTGCGGGCATCGAGCACCCGCTCGGCGTCGGCGAGCGTGAGGCCGCGCGTGCGCAGCAGCACGAGCAGGTGGTAGAGCACGTCGGCGGCCTCCTCGGCGATGCGCTCGTCGCTCTCCTCGCGAACCGCGCGCACGACCTCCTCGGCCTCCTCCTGCACCTTCGCCCCGGCCAGCGCCGGGTCGCCGAGCAGCTCGGCCGTGTAGGAGCTGTCGGGGCGCTCGGCGGCGCGCTGGGCGATCGTGCGCTCCAGCGCAGGCAGCACCTCGTGCGGCGCGGCGGGCTCCAGCTCGCCCGTGAAGAAGCAGCTGCGCGCGCCGGTGTGGCAGGCCGGGCCGGCCGGATCGACGAGCGCGAGCAGCGTATCGGCGTCGCAGTCCCAGCGCAGCGCGCGCAGCAGCAGGACGTTCCCGCTGCTCGCGCCCTTGTGCCACAGCTCCGCGCGCGAGCGGCTCCAGAACCACAGCTCGCCCGTCGCCTGCGTGCGCGCGAGCGCGTCGGCGTTCATGTACGCGAGCATCAGCACCTCGCCCGTCTGCCAGTCCTGGACGATGCACGGAGCGAGGCCGCGGTCGTCGAACGCGATGGCGGGATTGGGCACGGTCGGGGAATTGTAGGCGGCGCGCGACGGATACCGTCCGTGCGCGATGAGCTCGACCGCAGCGACCCCGGTCGGCGCCCCACCCCGCGTCGTCGCGGCGATCCTGCTCGGCACGGTCCTGAACCCGCTCAACTCGTCGATGATCGCCGTCGCGCTCGTGCGCATCGGGCACGACTTCGACGTCGGGCTGATCTCGCTCTCGTGGCTCGTCTCCAGCTTCTACCTGGTGGCGGCGATCGGGCAGTCGGTGCTCGGGCGACTCGCCGACCAGCTCGGCCCGCGGCGGTTGCAGTGCGTCGGCTTCGTGCTGGTCGGGGTCGCCGGCCTGCTCGGCCCGCTGGCGCCGAGCTTCGGCTGGCTGATCGTCGCCCGGCTGCTGCTGGCGCTCGGCACCTCGGCGGGCTTCCCGGCCGGGCTGGCGCTGCTGCGCAACGCGCTCGGCGGGCGCGCGCCGTCGCCCGGAACGCTCGCCGCGATCACGATCGGCGGCTCCTCGACGGCGGCGCTCGGCCCCGTCCTCGGCGGCCTGCTCGTCTCGCTCGCGAGCTGGCCGGCGATCTTCCTCGTCAACGCGGTCGTCGCGGCGATCGCGCTGCCGCTGTCGCTGCGCTGGCTGCCGCGCGACCCGCAGCACGCCGCCGGCGTGAGGCTCGCGCACGTGCGCGAGCTGGTCGACCTGCCGGGGATCGCCGCCTTCGCGGCGATGCTCGCGAGTCTGCTCGCACTGCTGCTGTCGCTCGCCGGCTCGCCGCTGTGGTGGCTGGTGCCCGTCGCCGTGCTCGCGGGCGGGTTGCTGGTGTGGCTCTCGCGGCGACGCGAGGACCCGTTCCTCGACGTGCGGATGCTCGCCGCCGACCGCAGGCTGCTCGGCGTCTGCGCGCAGTATCTGCTCGTGAACGTGGTCGCCTTCGGCGTCTACTTCAGCGTGCCGCTGTGGCTGGAGGGCGCGCGCGGCTTCAGCTCCGGCGAGGCGGGGCTGCTCGTCGTGCCGCTCGCCGGCGTCGCGGTGCTCAGCACGCCGCTGGCAGCGCGCCTCGTCGCGCGCGCGGGCGTGCGCCCGGCGCTGCTGATCGGCGCGCTCGCGATGGTGGCGGGAACGTCGCTGCTGCAGACGTTCGACCTCGGCACGCCGATCGTCGCGATCCTCGCCGTCGCGGTCGTGCTCGGGATCCCGATCGGCTTCAACAACCTCGGGCTGCAGTCGGCGCTCTACACGGTCAGCGACCCGGCGCGGACGGGCGCCGCCGCCGGCCTCTTCCAGACCTGCCGCTTCATCGGCGCGGTGCTCTCGACGAGCCTGCTCGGGGTCGTCTACGCCGACGGCGTCTCGACGTCCGGGCTGCACCGCCTTGCGCTGCTGCTCGCGGGCGTGAGCGTGGTGGTGCTGGTGGCGAGCGCCGGTCGGCTCCGCTGAGAGGCGCCTACTCGATGCCGAGGCGGTCGAGCAGGTTCTCGTCGCTGCGCCAGCTGCGGCGCAGGCGCACGGCGAGCTCGAGGTGCACCTGGCAGCCCAGCTCGCGCTCCAGCTCGCGGCGCGAGGCGGTGCCGATCGCCTTGATCATCTTGCCGCCGGCGCCGATCAGGATGCCCTTCTGCGATTCGGCCTCGACCCACATCACGGCGCGCACGGCGATCAGCTCGTCGCGGCGCTGCTCGATGTCCTCGACCTGCACCTCGACCGCATGCGGCACCTCCTGGCGCGTGCGTCGCAGGACCTGCTCGCGCACCAACTCGGCGAGCATCACCCCCTCGCCCTGGTCGGAGCGCTCGTCGGCCGGGTAGTAGAAGGGGCCCTCGGGCAGCAGCCCCACGAGATGCGCGACCAGCTCGCCGACACCGGTGCCCTTGCGCGCCGAGATCGGGAAGATCTCCGCGTCGAGCCCCAGCTCGGCGACCGCCTGCAGCGTCGAGACGACCTGCGTCTGCGTGCAACGGTCGACCTTGTTGACGGCGATCACGACCGGCACGGGCGCCTGCGCCAGCAGCGTGGCGATGAAGCGGTCGCCGGGGCCGATCCCCTGCTCGGCGTTGACGAGCATCAGCGCCGCGTCGGCGTCGCGCAGCTCGCTCTCCACGCGCCGCTGCATGCGCTCGGTGAGCGCGTCGCGCGGACGCTGCACACCTGGCAGGTCGACGAGCACGAGCTGGTGCTCGGGCGTCGTCGCGACGCCGCGGATCGCGCGCCGCGTCGTCTGCGGCTTGTCCGAGACGATCGCCACCTTCTGACCCACGATCGCGTTGGTGAGCGTCGACTTGCCGACGTTCGGGCGACCGGTGAGCGCGACGAAGCCGCTGCGCGTCGGCGGCTTGGGGGCGGGTGGGTGGGTCACTCTTGGACCCAGCGCAGCAGCTCGGCCTGGAGCGCAAGCATCTCGCCGTCGTCGACCTCGTGGTCCATGCCCGACAGGTGCAGCGCGCCGTGCACGACGGCCGCGCTCAGATCCTCCGTGCAGGGCGGGCAGATGACGACGTCGCCCAGCTCGCGCGGCGGGTCGCCCTCGGCGGCCGGGACGACGGGCTCCTCGCCGTCGATCGGGAACGACAGCACGTCCGTCGGAGCGTCCTTGCCGCGGTGGTCGCGGTTGAGCGTGCGGATCGTGTCCTCGTCGACGAACGCGACCGCGACGTGGCCGTCCTCGATTCCCGCCGAGGAGAACGCGAGCGCGCACAGCTCTTCGACGTCGAGCGAGGTGAGCCCGTCGGCCGTCGCGCCGTCGACCAGCCCGATCACCTCGACCTCGAGCATCCGCCCGGCCGGCTCGTCCTCGCTCACTGCGCGCGGCGGCGGTCGGCGGGACGCAGCTCGGGCGCGAGCCGCTGCTGATGGTCGGCGTAGGCGGCGACGATTCGCTGCACGAGCTTGTGGCGTACGACGTCCTCGCCGCCGAAGCGGATGAACTCGATGCCCTCGACCTGCTCGAGCACGTCGCCGACGACCACGAGCCCGGACTGCTGTTCGGAGGGCAGGTCTATTTGCGTGATGTCGCCCGTCACGACCATCTTCGAGTTGAAGCCCAGGCGGGTCAGGAACATCTTCATCTGCTCGGGGCTCGTGTTCTGCGCCTCGTCGAGGATGATGAAGCTGTCGTTGAGCGTGCGTCCGCGCATGAACGCGAGCGGCGCGACCTCGATCACGCCGCGCTCGAGATGCGCCGAGACGCGCTCGGGATCGATCATGTCGTGCAGCGCGTCGAACAGCGGCCGCAGGTAGGGGTCGACCTTCGCCATCAGGTCGCCGGGCAGGAAGCCGAGCCGCTCGCCGGCCTCGACCGCGGGGCGCGTGAGGATGATGCGGTTGACCTCGCGCCGCGCGAGCGCAGCGGCGGCCATCGCGACCGCGAGGAACGTCTTGCCGGTGCCCGCCGGGCCGACCCCGAACGTGATCGTGTTGTCGCGGATCGAGTCGACGTAGCGCTTCTGGTTGACGGTCTTGGGGGCGACCTTCGTCGAGCGGTGTCGCCACACGACGTCGTCGAGGATGCGCCCCGGCGACTCGTGCTGGTCGAGTGCGCCGACCACCGCTTCGATCGTGCCCGGCGCGATCTCGTGGCCCTGCGCGATCAGCTCGGACAGCTCGCGCACGACATGCTCCGCCGCCTCGATCGCCTGCTCCTCGCCTTCGAGCGTGAGCACGTTGCCGCGCAGGAAGAGCCGGCAGTCGACGTGCTGCTCGAGCGTGCGCAGCACCGCGTCCTGCGTGCCCGCGAGCTCGGTCGCGACGGTGTTGTCGAGCTCCAGGCGGCGCTTCACGCTCAACTGAGCGCCTCCCGCACCTGGGCGGAGACGCGCTTGCCGTCGGCGCGCCCCGCAACGCGCGCCATCGCGGCCTTCATCACCTGGCCGGTGTCCTTCGCGGTCGTCGCGCCGGTCTCGGCGATCGCGTCGGCGACGATCGTCGCCAACTCGTCGTCGGGCAGCTCGGCCGGCAGGTAGGAGGTGATCAGCTCGGCCTCGCTCTGCTCCTGCGCAGCCAGCTCCTCGCGCCCGCCGTCGTGGAACTGCGTGGCCGCGTCGAGCCGGCGCTTGCGCTCGCGGCGCAGCACGGCGAGCTCGTCGCCCGCGCCCTCCTTCGCGTCCTTCTGCAACTCGGAGAGGATCAGCCGCAGCGCGCCGACGCGGCCCTTCTCCCCCGCCTTCATCGCGGCGGTGAGATCGGACTTGAGCTGGTCTGCGACGGTCACGTGCACAGCAAGGATAGCCGCGGCGCGTTCGCGGGGCTGGCCATTCACGAGATCAGCACGACCTCGCACGCGACGCCCGGGGCGCGCGCGAGCCGCGCATCCGAGGTCAGCAGCGGCGCGCCGAGCACCTCGGCCAGCGCGACGTAGGCCGCGTCGTAGGGCGTGAGTTTGTCGCGCAGCTCCCAGATGCGGCTCAGGAGCGGCGTGTGCGAGACGCGCGCGATTGGCATCAGGGCGAGGCCGGCGAGCGCTTGGATCGCCCGCTCCGGACCGAGATGTCCGACGCGTTGCGCGCGCCGCACATACGAGGTCACTTCGAGGTCGACGAGCTCGGGAGCATGCAGCTCCCGTGGCTCCAGCAGCTCGCGTCGCGCACGCCCCTGCTCGCCGTCGTCGCTGACCGCGACGGCGAGGATCGACGCGTCGACGACGATCATCGCGAGTCGCGGTCCGCGCGCTGCGCCTCGACGGCGAAGGCCGTCGTGAGGCTGCCGCCGGTGTGCTGCTCGAGCTTGCGGAAGATCTCGCCGAGCGTCGGCTTGCGCGCGTGCTCGGAGAGCAGCGCGAGCAGGTACTCCTGCAAGGACTGGTTGGCCAACACAGCCCGCTGGCGCAGCACGTGGTGGACCTCGTCTGGGACGTTCTTGATCTGCACGCTTGGCATGGAAGCACAGTGTAGCGCCACTTTGGCGCCATCGCATGCATTTTGGCGCTAAGACGTGACAGAGCCGTCGCGAACGACGGTGTCCCCGTGACGCTCGAGCTCCGGCGGATGCCCGAGCTGGCCCAGCTCGCTCGTGTCGCGCGAGAACAGCAGCGACACCGTCCAGTCGACCACCAACCGCAGCTTGCGCTTCGTGCCCGGCATGTTCGCGAGGTGGTAGGTGCGGGCCAGGAACCACGCGGGGAAGCCGCGCCACTTGATCCCCATCGTGCTGGCGACCGCCTGGTGGCGCCCCATGTCGACGAACACGCCGCGCGTCTTGTAGGCGAACGGGCGCACCCGGCCGCCCGCCCCCAGCTCAGCCGCGACGTTGCGCGCGACGCGGCGGCCCTGGCGGATCGCGTGCTGGGCGGTCGGTGGCGAGGGCTGGCCCTTGCGCGCCGGGTCGGGAACCGCGGCCGCGTCGCCGATCGCCCACACGTTCGCATGGTCGCGCACGCGCATCGTCGCGTCGACGTCGATCCGCCCGCCTGCCGCGAGCGGCAGGCCCAGCTGCGCGACGACCGGGACCGGCTTGACGCCGGCGGTCCAGGCGACGGTCCGCGTCGGCACGATCTCGCCGCCCTTCAGGCGCACCGAGCGATCGGTGACCTCCTCGATCGTCGTGTTCGTGCGGATCTCGATCCCGCGTCCGCGCAGCTCGCGCTCGGCGAAGGCCGCGAGCGCTGGCGCGACCTCGGGCATCACGCGCTCCTTCGCCTCCACGAGCATGAAGCGCATCCCCTGCACGCGGCAGCGCGGGTAGAGGCCGATCACGTCGGCCATGAAGTCCTGCAGCTCGGCGAGCCCCTCGAGGCCGGCGTAGCCGGCGCCGACGAACACGAACGTCAGGTACTCGGCGCGCGTCTCGGCGTCGGGCACCGTCTCGGCGATCTCCAGCAGCGACAGCACGCGGTTGCGCAGCGCGATCGCCTCCGAGAGCGTCTTGAAGCCCATCGCGTGCTCGACGAGGCCGGGGATCGGCAGCGTGCGCGAGGTCGAGCCGAGGGCGACGATCAGCTGGTCGTAGCGCAGCTCGTGCTCGCGTCCGTCGAGCGAGTCGACGAGCAGCGCGTCGCGCTCCGGGGCGGCGCCGCTGACGCGCCCGAGCCACAGATCGGTGCGCTTGAGCTGCTCGCGCAGCGGCACGACGACGTGACGCGGCTCGAGCGTGCCCGCGGCCGCCCCCGGCAGCAGCGGCGTGAACAGCAGGAAGTTGACGTCGCTGACGAGCGTCACGCGCGCGCTGTGCTCGGGCAGCGCGCGTTCGAGCGTGCGCGCCGCGTTGTAGCCGCCGAAGCCGCCGCCGGCGATGACGATGTCCCAGGCCATGCGCTCGACCCTACTCCCGGATCGGCGATGAGACCAAGGGGATTATCCCCTTGACACAGGGTTGCACGTTAGCTAGAGTTCCGTTTCATGGTCGGCGTATCCCCTGATTTCCGGGCGTTTCTCGCCTCGTCGGTGATCTTCTCCCGCACGGGTTTCGGGAACATCTTCTTCAATGCCTCTTGTGTGGTCAGCTCGTGCGCTGGCTTCTTGGGCCTGGGCATGGTGCGCTCCTAATGGATCTTCCGAAGCTCATAGAGAAGTTTGGCAGCGAGGACAAGTGCCGGGCGTATCTGGAGGAACTTCGTTGGCCTGACGGGGTGGAGTGTCCCCGCTGTGACGGTCGGACGATCTCGCGGATCGTGAAGCGCAACCAGTTCGAGTGCGACGCCTGCCGCTACCAGTTCTCCGTGACGGCCGGGACGCTTTTCCATGACTCCCATCTGCCGTTGTGGAAGTGGTTTCTTGCCATCTACATCATGGGCGAGTCCAAGAAGGGCGTCAGCTCAAAGCAGCTCCAGCGGATGCTCGGGGTCAGCTACAAGACGGCGTGGTACCTGTCGCACAGGATCCGTGACGCGATGGGCGACGATGACCAACCGTTGCTTGCCGGGATCGTGGAGGTTGACGAGACGCTGATCGGCGGCAAGCGCCCCGGCTACGGTGCCGGCTACACCGGCAACAAGGCCACCGTCGCGGGCGCGGTGCAGCGCGGCGGAGAGATCCGCCTTCGCGTGGTCCCGAACCGCAGACGCGAGACGCTGCACGGCTTCATCTCCGCGACCGTCGGCGATGAGACGGAAGCGATCCACACGGACGAGTTCCGGTCCTATGACGGGATCGCGGACGAGAACATTCGCCACGAGACGGTGCAGCACGCCTCTGACGAGTACGTGCGCGGCGACGTGCACACGAACACCGTCGAGAGCGCGTGGTCGCTCTTGAAGCGGTCCATCATCGGCAGCTATCACCACATCAGCGTCAAGCACCTTCCCGCCTACCTGGACGAGATGGAGTTCCGTTTCAACCGGCGCGATAACCCGTTCCTGTTCCGAGACACGCTGCTCGTGCTGCTCGGCGGGGATGCGTTGCCGTACGCGAAGCTGATCGAGCGTGTCCCGGTCGGCCCCGACCACAAGGCCAACGACGCGCACATTCGCGAGACGGCCCGGCTGATGGAGCGCCAGCGCCGCCACGCCGAACGCAACGGGTAGCGCTCAGAACCGCCGCGACGGCGGCCGGACGATGTTCGAGACGCTGCTGCCCGCGCGGCAGCTTCCCAGCAGTGATGGCTAGACCGAGACGACGATGCTCATCGGCTAACGCAACGCGTGCATACGCGCGGCACCGCGATTCGCGACGCCCGGAAGGCAGATGTCGTTTACCCATTCGTCGACACGGTCGCCAGCGTGTCTGTTCTCGCTAGCCGTTCTCTGGCCTCCGGAGCGAGGAGCCTTACGGAGCTTGCCTTCGCCGCGAATCGGCTGCGAGCGAGGGGCGCTTCCACTCTGGGGCTGTTCTCTGCGGGTCAGCGCGGAAAGAAACGACATCGCGAAGTACAGCATTCCTACCCACGATCCCAAGAGCAGGTTCCGGTAGAGCACGTTCTGGAGTCGTTCCCGATAGGACTCAACTCGATCTCGTTCGTCACGCGAAAGCCCGTCTGTGTTCTTGGAACGCATGTACGAGGTCGCGATGACTCGTGCTGTATCTCGATTCTTGCGAAGCGCGCGCCGATAGGCATACAGCCCAAGCATGGTGAACCTGGGACACTCGTCCGCCGCGGTTTCGAGCTGCGAGACGAGAGTCTGCACGCTCTTGTGTGCCCCTGGCAAGCGTCCCACAACGATGTCATCGACCACTTCGTCGCGAATCGTCCAAAGCTGGTTGCGATGAATGGTGCGAACGGACCAGCGCGGCATCGTCAGCAGCGCAGCAGCGACCACAGCAGGAACAACCAGAAGTCCGAGTACGGCCACCATGGTTGCCATATCCTAGTCCTCCTGTCCGTTGCTACGGATTCTAGCGTTCGGTGGTGTCACGCGCGACCCTTCCCCGTTTCGCGGCCCGCACGGTGCTGACCAAGGTGATCGCCAAGGCGATGTTGATCACGAACGAAGCTGCGAAGGTCACGGTAAAGAACGTGTTGAACTCGACTACGGTTCGCCTGCCAGCCATGGCGGAGACAGTCTGTGGCAACGTCAATACGGCAGTCAGGGCAGCAAGACCGGCCATGATCGTGAACGCGCCGTACTTGACCCGCACCATCGACAACTCGGCTTGTTTGAGCGCGACATCGTGCTTGGTCGCCCGTTGTGCAGGCCCATTCGACCGGCCGGTCGTTGTAGCCATCTAGTGCGCGTATTCCAGTAGATCGACCATCGGGCCGGAAACTGTAGCGTTTACGACAGTCGTACGCCGCTACGCGCATCGACGTCGATCACTGCTCGGCGAGGCGGGCGTCGAACACGCGGCCGAGTTCTTCCATCGGCACGTCGAGCGCTTCGGCGACGGCGGCGACTGCCTCGAAGCTCGCGCCGCGCCTACCGCCCTCAAGCTCTGCCACGAACCCGCGAGAGCGCCCGGCCGCGTCGGATACCTGCTCCTGCGTCATCTGGCGACGGGCGCGCAGCTCGCGGACGGTGATCGCGAGTGCGCGGCGCCTGCGGGAGTCCGGCTGAGCCATGTGGGGAAGCCTGGAGCGGTTGCCGCTTGACTGCCATAGGCTCGATTGGTCAGGATGCACAAAGCAGACGGGATTTCCCCCAAACAAGGCGGGCTCTCGACTGCTCTAAGGGTGCTTGCACCTCCGGGCGTTGTCCCCTCGGCCCGGAACGCACCCCAGCAGACGGGCGTCTGACCATTCCCCCGGTCGGACGCCCGTCCCTGCGAACACCCCCCGTTTTGGTAGCTGATACGGCTGGTTTGGGCATCCCGTACAACCCCGCCGCTGGAGAACGGGGGCCACGACGGCAAGGGTTCCGGTCGTGTCCGATCCCCTCCCGCGCGAGCGTCGCGCTCTCGCGCTCGCCGTCAAAGAGCTGCGGGCACGACGTGGCCTCACACAGGAACAGGTCGCCAACGCGGCCGGCGTCAGCCGCGGCTACCTCGGCGAGCTGGAGCAGGGCAGGCGCCGCCCATCCTTTGAGGGAGTCGTACGGGTAGCTCGCGGGCTCAACGTCGAGCTGCGCGAGCTGATCGATACCTACGAGGCGCGCTTACGTGAGAGTCGCTAGGAGGCCCCTCATCGGGCAACAGCTTCACTTCGTCCCAATCACCACGATGAACCACACGCAACCACAGCTCAGCCCGCTTGTTGAGGGCGTTCCACGCTCGCATGCGGATGCAGATGCGGTACTCGCTGTGTGGCAGCGGGCTCAGACCTATTCCTGTGTGCGGGCCGAGGTAGACGCGATTGGACTTCGCGAGGCCCATGCACACGATCAGCAGTTCCGCCACGTCCGGTTCGACGGTCACGGATGTCTCAATGCCGACGGCCTTCTGCCAGCCGAGATCGACCGAGCCTACGAAGTCAGCGTACTTCGTGAATCCCTCGGCGCCGAGTTGTTCGCAGGAGGCAACGAACGCCTCACATCCTGTCGCCGGCTCGTTCCCGGTGGCGCTCGACACCACGCGGTAGTAGGTACCTGGACCCCCGTAGCTGATGCCCTCGCAGAACGCCGGAGCGCGGACGTACTCAGGCTCAAGCCGGAGTCCAAGGTGGGGTTGGTGATCCAGGCTGCGCTGGAGATCCCATGCAGCTCGGACGGCAAGCAGGACCACGACGAAGAGGATGAGCGAGAGTCCCGCGAACCCGCTTACTTACTTACCCAGCGCCGTAGACCCGACCAGGGTGCTAAACACGATGCTGCATGCCTGCACGGTTTCATTGGCGGCCGGGAATGGATGAACCATCCGGCGCGCCACGTTCGCAAGGCTTGCCACAAACGGGAGTATAGGGCGTGCCCTGCGTCAACGGGATAACCCCCGAGACCAATGTCACAAGCGTGTTACAAAGTGTCCTCCGACGGTCGTCTGCTGGGATGTGCGCGATGAGTGGCAACCTGCGCGTGGCGTGCTTCGGCGATTCCTTCGTGGCGGGCGTCGGCGACCCGCTGGGACAGGGCTGGGTCGGGCGCGTCGTGGCGGCAGCGTTCGCGGCGGGACAGCCGCTGACGGCCTACAACCTCGGCGTGCGGCGCGAGACGTCGGTCGACGTCGCGACGCGCTGGCAGCGCGAGGCGCAGCCGCGTCTGCCGGCCGGCGTGGAGCGCCGCGTCGTCGTCTGCGTCGGCGCGAACGACACGACGGTCGAGGACGGCGTGCAGCGGGTCGCGTCGGCGCAGTCGTGCGCCGCGCTCGACGCCGCCGGCGGCTACGACGTGCTCGCGCGGCTGCTGCTCGAAGGCGGGCTGCTCGCCTGGCTCACGCGGCCGTGAGCAGCAGCGCCGCCCATTCGCCACGCTCGCGGCGGTCGCGCTCGCGCAGGCCGTGGGCGGCGAACGCGGCGGCGATCTCGTCGGCCTCGTGGACGAGCAGGCCCGAGGCGATCAGCGTGCGCGGCGGCTGCGCGAGCACGCGCGCGTAGTCGAGCAGCAGCGGACGCAGCAGGTTCGCGAGGACCGTCGGCGCGACCGGAACCGGGTCGTGGCGCAGGTCGCAGCGCGCGACCTCGAGCGCCACGCCGTTGGCGGCCGCGTTGGCCGCCGTCGCCTCGACGCTCAGCGGGTCGAAGTCGACCGCGAGCACCGGCGCGAAGCCGCGCTTGGCGGCCGCGATCGCGAGCACCCCCGAGCCGCAGCCGAGGTCGAGCAGCGGGTGGGCGGGAACGGGTTCCTCCAGCTCCAGCAGCAGCTCCAGACACAGTCGCGTGGTCGCGTGCGAGCCGGTGCCGAACGCCTGCGCCGGGTCGATCACGAGCTCGATCTGCGTGCCGATCGGCGCCTCCCACGGAGGGCGCACCGCGAGCCGTTCACCCAGCACGAGCGGCTGGTGGAACGCCTTCCAGCGCTCGGACCAGTCGTCCGGCAGCTCGCTCGTCGTGACCTCCACGAGCGCGTCGCCGACCGCGGCCTTGAGATCGGGCAGCGTCGGCAGCTCACCCGGTGGCCCGTAGACCGCGTACTCGACCAGCTCGCCGCGGTCGACCTCCTCCACCCCGCCCGGCGCCAGCTCCAGCAGCTCCGCGAGCGCGACCTCGGCGTGCGCGCGCTCAACGCGCAGCGCCAGGCGGATCATGCGCCGAAGGCGCGCTTGAGCTTCGAGAAGACGCCGCCGTCGGGGCCCATGTTGTCCGGGCCGAGCGAGTCGGCGAGCTGTTGCAGCAGCTCGCGCTGCTGGTCCGAGAGCCGCCGCGGGATCACGACGTTGACGACGACACGCAGGTTGCCGCGCCGCCCGCCGCGCAGCGACGGCATGCCCTTGCCGCGCATGCTCAACGCGTCGTGGGGCTGCGTGCCCGCGGGGATCTGCAGGGCGGTCGGGCCTTCGAGCGTCGGCACCTCGACGCTCGTGCCGAGCGCCGCCAGCGGGGCCGGCACGTCCACGACGGTCACGAGGTCGTCGCCGTCGCGCAGGAAGCGCTCGTCCTCGCGGACGCGCACGAGCACGTAGAGATCGCCGGGAGAGCCGCCCTGGTCGCCGGCGTGGCCGCGGCCGCCGATCCGGATGCGCTGGCCGTCGGCGATGCCGGCCGGCACGTCGACCTGGACCGTGACGCGATCCGCGACGCGCCCGCGTCCGTGGCAGCTCGCGCACGGCTGCTTCGGCACGCGGCCGTCGCCGTGGCAGGTGTCGCAGACGGTCGCGCGCACGACCTGCCCGAACGGCGTGCGCGTGACGGCGCGCAGCTGGCCATTGCCGCCGCAGCGCTGGCAGGTCTCGATCGGCGTGCCCGGTTCGGCGCCGTTGCCGTTGCACGTGGCGCAGCGCACGACCGCCTCGTAGGCGACGTCGACGGAGACGCCGGAGGCCGCCTCGGCGAGCTCGATCGCGGCCGTGACGGCGACGTCTCCCCCCTGCGCCGGCCCCCCGCGTCCCCCGCCGCCGAATGCGTCGCCGCCGAAGAACGCGTCGAAGATGTCGGAGAAGGAACCGAAGCCGCTCGGCTGGTAGCCGCCGCTGCGCAGCCCCTCCGCGCCGTAGCGGTCGTAGGTGGCGCGGCGCTCGGGATCGGACAGCACCTCGTAGGCCTCCGCCGCCTGCTTGAACTTGCCCTCGGCCTCGGGATCGTGCGCGTTGACGTCCGGATGCAGCTCGCGCGCCAGGCGCCGGAAGGCCTTCTTGATCTCGCCCTCCTCGGCGTCGCGCGCGACGCCGAGGCGCTCGTAGTAGTCGGTCGCCATCGTGGAGTCGCTCATGCCTCGTAGACGTCCTCGACGAAGCGCGACAGCTCGCTCGCGGCCGCCCGCACGGCGCCGATCGCGCGGCCGTAGTCCATCCGCAGCGGGCCGATCACGGAGACCGTGCCGAGATGCCGCGCCGGCAGCCCGTAGCCGGCCGCGACGAGCGCCAGCGACTGCAGCGCCGGCGCCTCGTTCTCGCGCCCGATCCGCACGAAGACGTCGCGCTCGGCGAGCGCCGCGCGCAGCACGCCGAGCAGCGAGACGCGCCGTTCGAGCATCTCCATCACGTCGTTGAGCTGCGTGACGTCCTCGAAGCGGTAGCTGCTGACGAGCCGTGCCGCGCCGTCGACGTAGAGCGTCTCCTCGGCCGTCTCCGTCAGCTCCGTGAAGGCCGGCGCGATCGCGCGCAGGAAGCGCAGCTCGGCGGCGCCGAGCTGCGGGTCGGCGAGCCGCTGCTGGAGCATGCGCGCGCCGAGCCCGAGGCCGGCGAGCTGCTCGTTCAGGTAGCTGGCGGCCCAGTCGACGAGGCCGACGTCGATCGGCGCCTCGAACGTGAGCATCCGCTTCGTGACGCCGCCGGTGGAGGTGATCACGACGACCATCAGCACCTGCGGCTGCAGGCGCAGGACCTCGACGTGGCGGATCGTGGCCGTCTCGATCGGCGGCGCGGAGACGATCGCGAGCAGGTCGGTGACCTGCGAGAGCGCCTCCGTCGTGAGCCGCATCGCCTCGTCGACCTCGCGGCGCGCGAGCGTCAGCGCGAGCGGGCGCGACGCGGGCACGGCGGCCTTGTCGGGCAGCAGGCGGTCGACGAAGTAGCGGTAGCCGGAGTCGGTCGGGACGCGTCCGGCCGAGGTGTGCGGATGCGCGAGAAAGCCCTGCTCCTCCAGCACTGCCAGCTCGTAGCGGACAGTCGAGGGGCCCCACTCGACGTCGTCGGCGGTCGCGAGCGCCTTCGAGCCGACCGGCGCGCCGCCCTCGCGGTAGCCCTCGACGACCTTGCGGAGGATCAGCTCCTGGCGGGGGGTCAGCATCCGAGTGATTCTAGGGGCGGACTTGACGCATACCGTGCGCCAGACGTGCGCGGACGCCTGGGAGGCTCGGGCCATGACCGAGCACCCGCGATCTGGGGGTCTGCCAGACCCCCAGACCTCGCCTCCTCAACCGGATCGCGTCATCGGAGCGCTCGCGCACCGCCAGCACGGCGTCGTCGCGCGGCGGCAGCTGCTCGCGAGCGGCCTCACTCCGACGATGGTGAGAAGACGCGTGCGGTCGGGATGGCTCGTGCCGCTGCACCGCGGCGTCTACGCGGTCGGCCATGCGCGGCTGCGGCGGGAGGGGCATTGGCTCGCTGCCGTCCTCGCGGTTGGGCCGCGCGCGGTGCTCAGCCATCGCAGCGCGGCCGCGTTGCACGACGTGCGGCCGACGGCAGGGGCGCAGGTCGACGTCGCCACGCCGCGGGCAGGCGTGACCGGGCAGCCCGGAGTCCAGGTCCATCACACTGCGCTGCGACGGGGCGACGTGACCGTCCTGGCTGGGATCCCGGTCACCACGATCGCCCGTACGCTGGTCGATCTCGCGCAGGTGCTGCCTGCCGATCACCTCAGGAAGGCGCTCGACACCGCCGCGCAGCTCGGGCGGCTCGACATGCGCGCGCTCGCAGATGCGCAGCGACGCACACGGGGGCGCCACGGCCGCGGGCCCGCGATCCTCGCAGTGGCTCTGGCGGAGCTCGACGCGCTCGGCACGACGCTGACGCGCTCGGAGCTGGAGGAGCGCTTCCAGCGGCTGCTCGCAGACCACCGCCTCCCTCCTCCCCAGACCAACGTCCTCATCGACGGCATGGAAGTGGACGCGGTCTGGCCGCAGGCGAGCCTCGCGGTCGAACTGGATGGCTGGCACTACCATCGCTCCCAGCGCGCCTTCCAACGCGACCGCGCCCGCGCCAACGCGCTCACCGCAGCCGGCTACCGCGTCGTGCGCTTCACCCACGACGACGTGGCGCGACGCCCCGCGGGCGTCGCCGAGCTGCTGCGCCGGCTGCTGGCGGCGGGCTGAGCCGCTCAGCCGAGCGCGATCTCGGCGACGCCGTTGCGGACGATCCGCGTCTCGCCCTGGCGCGCCTCGGCGTCGACGGTCGCGACGCCGTCCTCGACGGAGCGCACGGTGCTCGTCACGACGACGTCCTGCTCCAGCACGCCCATGCCGCGGAACTGGACCGACAGGCGCTTGAGCCTGTCGGGACCGCCGGCCGCCTCCGTCTGTGCGCGGGCGACCTGCGCCATCGACCAGAGGCCGTGCAGGATGCGGCCCGGGAGGCCGACCGAGGTCGCGAACGCCTCGTCGATGTGGATCGGGTTGAAGTCGCCCGAGGCGCCCGCGTAGCGGACCGTGATGAAGCGATCGGGATGCACCGTCAGCTGTGGCAGCTCGGCGCCCGGCGCGAAGCTCGCGGACATGCTCACACCCCTCGCACGATCATCTTCCAGATGCCGGTGCAGACCGTCGCACCGCCGGCGTCCTGCGTCACGACCTCGAAGTCGTAGAAGCCCATGCCGCCCTTCTCCTCGATGTTCGTGACCGACGCCTGCGTCGTCAGCTCCTCGCCGGCGACGACGACGCGCTCCCAGCGGAAGTCCTGCCCGCTGTGCACCATCATCGCGAAGTCGATGCCGACCTCGGGGTCGAAGATCCCCGGCATCACGGCCGCGGACTGGTAGACGACCGCGAACATCGGCGGCGCGACCACGTCGGCGTGCCCGGCCGCACGCGCGGCGGCGACGTCGAGGTGCAGCGGGTTGGTCTCGCCGACGGCGCTCGCGTACTCCTTGACCTTCTCGCGGCCGACCGCGTAGACGACCGGCGGATATTGCTTTCCGACTGCGCTGGCGTTCACGGGCATGGCGCGCAGTCTAGGGAGGGCTCAGAGGAACAGCGGCACTGCGCCACCGTCGACCGCCCACGTCGCGCCGGCCACGTCGCCAGCGCGCTCGGAGCAGAGGAAGGCGACGACCGCGGCGACCTCGGCGGGCTCGCCGAGGCGCCCGAGCGGCAGCTTCGCGCCGGCCGCCGCCAGCGCCGTCGCGCGGTCGGTTCCCGCCTCGCGCGCCTCCTGGTCGAGGATGCCCCCGCGCGCGAGCCACAGCTCCGACGCGGTCGGGCCGGGGGCGACCGCGTTGACGAGCACGCCCCGCCCCGCGTAGGCCTCCGCGTAGTGGCGCGAGAGCGCGAGCTGCGCGGTCTTCGTGACCGAGTAGGCGGCGTTGCGCATCGACGGGCGCCGGCCCGAGGAGGAGGCGACGGTCACGATCCGGCCCCACCCCGCGTCGGCCATCAGCGGCGCGGCGGCGGCCATCAGTCGCTGCGGGCCGCGGACGTTGAGCGCCCACTGGCCGTCCCAGTCCTCGTCGGTCAGCTCGTCGAGCGCGACCTTGCGGGTCGCGCCGGCGCAGTTGACGAGCACGTCGATCCCGCCGAGGCGCTGCACACAGGCCCCGACGATCCGCTCGCCGGCGTCGGGCGCGGTCACGTCGGCGGCGAGCAGCTCGGCGTCGCGCGGGGCGCCCTGCGCGAGCGCGTCGCGGTCGCGCGCGACCGTCAGCACGCGCGCACCCTCGGCCGCCAGCAGGTCGGCGACCGCGCGCCCGATGCCGCGCGAGGCGCCGGTGACGACGCAGCGCTTCCCGCCGAGGCCGAGGTCCATGCTCCCAACCCTAGGGCGTCAACGCCGCGACCAGCTCCGCCGCCGGGCGCACGTCGGCGATGCGCGCGACCGTCTGGCCGGCGTACAGCGGACCGGCCTCGACGAGGCCCGCGGGACCGTCGTCGGTGGGCGGCGTGGGCGTCAGCAGCCGCGAGGCGGGACGCTGGGCGCGTGCGAGCCGCACCTGCGCGGCGAGCGGGATCCAGCGCGCACCGATGCCGCTGGTGCGGTTGAGCACCCGTCGGGCGAGCGGGCCGCGCGCGTCCGCGCCGCCGAGCCAGCGCGCGGTCGCGGCGTTGGGCAGCACGCGATGCGCGGCCGGCCAGCCGATCCCGAACAGCTCGGTGAGGAGCGTCTCGCTCCCGGCCACCACGCGCTCGCGGTAGGCCGGGTGGGCGCGACTCTCCGGCGAGGCGAGGAAGCGCGTGCCGGCGACCGCCGCCACGGCGCCGGCCTCCAGCGCCGCGACCACGTCGGCGCGCTCCGCGATCCCGCCCGCGAGCAGCAGCGGCGTGCCGGGGCCCAGCGCCGCCCGCACCTGCTCGAGCAGCTCGCGCGCCGGCGTGCGCCCGCGCACGTGGCCGCCCGCCTCGACGCCTTGCACGATCAGCCCGTCGGCGCCGGCCGCGGCGGCAGCGCGAGCCTCCCGCACCGATCCGCATTGGTGCAGCCAGACGCCCGGCGTCCGGCGGCGCGGGACGCCCCAGAAGGTCACGACCACGTCCGCCTGCGCGGCCGCTGCGAACCAGTCGCGCCGCGCGAACGGCAGCAGCACGTTGACCGCGATCGGCTTGCCCGTCAGCGCCCGCGCCGCGCGCAGCTCGCGCGCGATCGGGCCGGCGCCGCCGACGGCGATCGTGCCCAGCCCGCCAGCCTCGGAGACGGCCGCGGCCAGCTCGTGGCGACTGAGGCCGCCGCCCATGCCGGCCTGCACGACCGGCAGCGCCACGCCCAGGCGCTCGAGCAGGCCGGGCACCGCCCGCTACTTCGCGTCGCCCAGCTCAAGCACCGCGAGGAAGGCCTCCTGCGGGACCTCGATCCGCCCCACCTGCTTCATCCGCTTCTTGCCCTCCTTCTGCTTCTCGAGCAGCTTGCGCTTGCGCGAGATGTCGCCGCCATAGCACTTGGCGATCACGTCCTTGCGGAAGGCCTTGACGGTCTCGCGCGCGACGACGCGGGAGCCTATGGCCGCCTGGATCGGCACGTCGAACTGCTGGCGCGGGATCTTCTGGCGCAGCTTTTCCACGAGCACGCGGCCGATGTCCTGCGCCTTCGAGCGGTGCACGACCATCGAGAGCGCGTCGACCGCGTCGTGCGCGAGCAGCACGTCGAGCTTGACGAGGTCGGAGGCGCGCAGTCCGATCAGCTCGTAGTCGAGCGAGGCGTAGCCGCGTGTGCGCGACTTCAGCTGGTCGAAGAAGTCGAGCACGATCTCCGCGAGCGGCAGCTCGTACTCGAGCTGGACGCGATCGGCGGACAGGTAGTGCATGCCGGCGTGCGCGCCGCGCTTCTCCTGGCACAGCTCCATGATCGTGCCGACGTACTCCTTCGGCGCGAGGACGCTCGCGCGGATGTAGGGCTCGCGCACCTCGACGATCGTGCTCGGGTCGGGCATGTCGGTCGGGTTGTGGACCGGCACCACGTCGCCATTGGCGAGCGTCACCTCGACCTCGACGCTCGGCATCGTCGTCATCAGCTCGAGGTCGTACTCGCGCTCCAGCCGCTCGCGCACGATGTCCATGTGCAGCAGGCCGAGGAAGCCGCAGCGGAAGCCGAACCCGAGCGCGTCGGAGGTCTCCGGCTCCCACGACAGCGCGGCGTCGTTGAGGACCAGCTTCTCGAGCGCGTCGCGCAGGTCCGGGTAGGCGTCGGAGTCGATCGGGAAGAGGCCGCAGAAGACCATCGGCTTGACGTCCTGATAGCCCGGCAGCGCCTCGCTCGCGGGGTTGGACTTGCTCGTGAGCGTGTCGCCGACGCGCAGCCGCGTGACGTCCTTGACGCCAGTTATGACGTAGCCGACCTCGCCGGGGCCGAGCCGCGGCGTGGAGGTCATGCGCGGGTTGAAGAATCCGATGTCGTCGATCTCGGCCTGCGTGCCGGCGGCCATCGCCTGGATCGCCTCGCCCTTCGTGAAGGTGCCGTCGACGACGCGCACGTAGGCGATCACGCCGCGGTACTGGTCGAACTCGGAGTCGAAGATCAGCGCGCGCGGCGGCGCGGCCGGGTCGCCGTGCGGCGGCGGGACCTTCTGCACCAGCGCGTCGAGCACCTCCGTGACGCCCGCCCCGGTCTTCGCGCTGATCCGCAGCACGCCCTCGGCGGGCTCGCCGAGCAGCTCGGCGACCTCGCCGGCGACGCGCTCGGGCTCGGCGCCGGGCAGGTCGATCTTGTTGAGGCAGGGGATCAGCTCCAGCCCGGAGTCGACCGCCAGGTAGGTGTTCGCGAGCGTCTGCGCCTCGACCCCCTGCGAGGCGTCGACGACGAGCAGCGCGCCCTCGCACGCGGCGAGCGAGCGCGAGACCTCGTAGGTGAAGTCGACGTGGCCGGGCGTGTCGATGAGGTGCAGCTGGTAGGTCTCGCCGTCGGAGGCGTCGAACAGCACCCGCACCGCCTGCGCCTTGATCGTGATGCCGCGCTCGCGCTCGAGGTCCATCGAGTCGAGCAGCTGCGCCTTCATGTCGCGCATCTCGACCGTCTTGGTCAGCTCGAGGATGCGATCGGCGAGCGTCGACTTCCCATGGTCGATGTGGGCGATGATCGAGAAGTTGCGGATGTGATCCTGGTCGGCCATGGGCGGAGTACAGCGTAGGGGCTCCCACCCACCCGGGCCTGCCGGTCAGCCCGTACGCCGCAGCCGCCCTCCGACGAGCGCGCGGATCTGCCGCGCCTCCTCGATCCCGAGCGCGAGCACGACGGCGACGTAGAGCGCGATGCCGGCGACGATCGCCGTGCCGACCGAGACGACCTGCGCGGGCAGCGAGCGGCCGAGCAGCGCGTCGAGCCCCCACCAGACGCCGCCCGCGGCGGCGGCGAGCAGCGCGGCGGCGGCCGTCATCTGCGCGACGGCGACGAGCGTGCGGCGTCCTTCGAGGCTGCCGTCGAGCAGCACGCGCAGCCGCCACGTCTGGCCCACCGTCATCACGATGCTGCCGACGGCGGTGCCGATCACGAGTCCGGCGATCCCGAACGGCTTGTAGAGCGCGACGCTCACGACGACGTCGACGAGCATGTTCCCGAACGCGAGCGTCGTCGGCAGCCACGGCCGCTGGAGCGAGAAGAAGGTGCGCGTGAGCAGCAGGTTCACGCCCGCGAACGGCAGGCTGAAGGAGAACCAGAAGAGCGCGGTCGCGACGAGGTGCGTGGAGTGCGCGTCGAACGTGCCGCGCTGGTAGACGAGCCGTGTGATCGGCGTCGCGAGCACGACCGTGATCGCCGCCGCGGGGATCAGCAGCATGTAGATCTGGCGCACGCCGGTCGCCGCCGTCGCGCGCAGCCCGGCGAGGTCGCCGCGCGCGGCGTAGCGCGAGAGCGCCGGGAACAGGACGGTCGCGAGCGCGACGCTGAACATCCCCTGCGGGAGCATGTAGATGCGGAACGCGGCGTCGATCGCGCGCGGCGCCTGCTCGGAGACGAGCGAGCCGAGCGAGGAGTTGATCAACAGGTCGAAGTTGATCACGCCGAGCCCCAGCGTCACGGGCAGCATCAGCCGGAAGACGCGCGCGATGCGCGGGTCGCGCCAGTCGAACGCCCACTCGAACTGGAAGCCGACGCGCGCGAGCATCGGCAGCGCCATCGCCAGTTGCACGACGGTGCCGGCGAGCACGCCGATCGCGTAGGCGTACAGCTCGTGGGGACCGTCGAACAGCGGCTTGAGCACGATCAGCACGAGGACGATCACGACGTTCCAGACGAGCGGCGCGATCGCCGGGATCGCGAAGTGCTCGTACGAGTTGAGGATCCCGACGACGAGCCCGTTGACGCCGAGCAGCACGACGATCGGGAACAGCACCTGGCTGAGTCCGACCGTGAGGCCGGTCAGCTGCGCGTCGAACGTGTCGCCGGTGAACAGCGGCATGATCGTGCTCGCGAAGAGGATGAAGAGGGCGGTGATCGCACCCAGCGCGGCGAGCATGACGAACAGCAGCGTCGAGGCCAGCCGCGCGGCGTCGCGCTTGCGCCCGTGCTCGAGCTGCTCGGCGAAGACGGGCACGAACGCCGCCGACAGCGCCGCGTCCGCGAACAGGCTGCGCACGAGGTTCGGGACCTGGAAGGCGATCGTGAACGCCGAGAACGGCCCGGTCGTGCCGAAGTAGCTGGAGGCGACGACCTCGCGCACGAGCCCGGCGATGCGCGAGAGCCCCGTCGCGATCGAGAAGATCGCGGTGTTGCGGGCGAGCCGCCGCCCGCGGGGCGCCGGTTCGATCGGGGGCTCGGCGTCGGCGGGGGTCTCGACCTGCACGAGCGCGCTATAGTACGGCTCGCCGCGGCCCTGACCGCGGCAACTTGCTGTCATGGCCAACATCCACTCCCAGAAGAAGCGCATCCTGCGCGCCGAGCGTGAGCGGCTCGAGAATCGCCGCTACACCTCCAAGATCAAGACGCTCTTCCGGCGTCTCGAAGGCGCCGTGGGCGAGGGTGGCGACGCCGAGCAGGCCGGCCCCACGCACCGTGAGCTGGTCCAGACGGTCGACAAGGCCGTGAAGCGCGGTGCGCTGCACCGCAACACCGGCGCGCGCAAGAAGTCCCGCGCAGCCCGGTTGTTCGCCAGCTCCGGCAAGTAGCAGAGCGCCGGCAACGTTGCTGACGGCGTTCGGCGCCCGTCAGGCAAGGAAGGGGCACCGCTGGCAAAGCCAGTGGTCGGTGAAGTGTGCTTTGCACATGAACCGGCGATGACGCCGCCTGGCGGGATGCCGGCGCCGTCAGGCCGCCACAGTCACTCGGGCAGCCTCCGCAGCGGAGGTGACGCCTTCGCGCATCTTCGCGAGCGCGTCGTCGCGCAGGCGGGTCATGCCTTCGGCCACGGCGGTCGCGGCG
Source organism: uncultured Actinomycetes bacterium (assembly GCA_963746145.1). Lineage (GTDB taxonomy): Bacteria > Actinomycetota > Thermoleophilia > Solirubrobacterales > Solirubrobacteraceae > Conexibacter. The sequence continues at coordinate 1,442,126 of CAVVAC010000003.1, read as the reverse complement.
ATCGCCGAGGCGGGGTCGCGGGCGAGCACGTGGGCGGCGATCGCGTCGCTGATCGGCATCACCTCGTAGATCCCGATGCGGCCGCGGTAGCCGGTGTTGTTGCAGTGCCCGCAGCCGACGGGCTCGAAGGCGTTCACGTCCACGTCGCAGTTGAAGCCGTTGGCCTGCAGCATGTCGGCCGTCAGCAGCACGGGGCGGCGGCAGCGCTCGCACAGCCGGCGCGCGAGCCGCTGGGCCACGACGCAGTCGATCGCGCTCGCGACGAGGAAGGGCTCGATGCCCATCTCGACGAGGCGCGAGATCGCCGTCGGCGCGTCGTTGGTGTGCAGCGTCGAGAGCACGAGGTGGCCGGTGAGTGCGGACTCGATGGCGATCTGGGCCGTCTCGCGGTCGCGGATCTCCCCCACGAGCATCACGTCGGGGTCGGCGCGCATCATCGAGCGCAGGCCGGTCGCGAACGTGACGCCCGCCTTGACGTTGACCTGCATCTGCTTGATGCCGGCGACGCGGTACTCGACCGGGTCCTCGAGCGTGAGGATGCTGCGCTCGCCGGTGTTGAGCGTCTGCAGCGCGGCGTAGAGCGAGGTCGTCTTGCCCGAGCCGGTCGGGCCGGTCACGAGCACGGCGCCGTAGGGCCGGTGGATCGCGGCCTCGAAGCGCGCGCGCTGGGGGCCGAGCATGCCGAGGTCGTCGAGGCTGACGGTGCCCGAGCCGCGGTCGAGGATGCGCATCACGACCGACTCGCCGCCGACCAGCGGCAGCGTCACGACGCGCACGTCGATCGGGCGCCCGGCGACGGTGAAGGCGAGCCGGCCGTCCTGCGGCGCGCGCCGTTCCGAGATGTCGAGGTCGGCCATGATCTTGATGCGCGAGATCACGTGCGGGCTCATCCGCGCCGGCACCGAGAAGGCGTCGGAGAGGACGCCGTCGATGCGGAACTGACCGCGCAGCTCGCGCCCCAGCGGGGCGAAGTGGATGTCCGAGGCGCCGCGCTCGACCGCCTGGGCGATGATCGAGTGCACGAGCTTGGTGACCGGCGCCTCCTCGACGACCTCGCCCATGTCGCCGAGCTGGTCGAGCGTGTCGTCCTCATCGTCGAAGGCCTCGTACATCGTCTGCTCAGCCGACTCGCCGAAGTGGTCGAGCTTGGAGATCAGCTCGGAGACGTCCTGCGGGACCGCGATCGCCGGGCGCACCTCGCGGCCGGTCAGCAGCGAGATGTCGTCGACCGCGAGCACGTTCGCCGGGTCGGCCATCGCGACGAGCACGACGCGGTCGTCCTCGAGGAAGCCGATCGGGACGGCGCCGTGGCGGCGCGCTACGGCCGGCTCCAGCAGGTTCGCGGCGCGCATGTCGATTGGGAAGCGCGCGAGATCGACGTGGTAGAGACCGAGTCGCGCGGCGAGCGCCTGGGCGAGCTGGTCGTGCGTGATGATGCCCTCGTCGATGAGCACACGGCCGGTCGCGCGACCCGACTCGCGGCCGAGGCCGATCGCCCGGTGCACCTGGTCGGGCGTCGCGAAGCCGAGCTCGACGAGCAGCTCGCCGATCAGCATCTTCGAGCGCCCGCGCGATTGCGGCGGGGTCAGTCCGGCGGGGATGGTGTCGACGTTCACCCGACCCTTATCGGCAGGTGCGCGAGAACCCGTGACCCCCCGGTCAGACTGCAAGCGCGGCGATCGCCGCGACGGCGAGCGTGTCCTCGCCGAGTCCGCCGCGCATGCCGCCACGCGTCGCCAGCTCGAGGTCGGCGACGATCCCCAGCGCGGTGCGCAGCGCGGCGACGTCGGTGCGCTGCACGTCGGCGAGGAAGCGCTCGGCCGCCTTCGGCGGCATCCGCAGCGTGCGGCGCACCTGCGCGGCCGACTCGCCGGCCTCCAGGCGCGTGGCGACGTCGAGCGCGTCGCGCAGGCGCCGCGCGATCGTGAACAGCAGGCCGGCGAGGCGCTCGCCCTGCACGCGCAGCTCGAGGTAGGTGCGCGTGGCAGCCGGTCCGTCGCGGGCGACGAGCGCGTCGGCCAGCGTCCAGCTCTTGCGCTCGGCGGAGCTGGCGGTCAGCTCGGCGACCTGCTCGGCGTCGATGCGCGCGCCCTCGCCGAGCAGCAGCCGCAGCTTCTCCAGCTCGCGCACGAGCCGCTGCTGACGCTCGCCGACGTGCTCCACGAGCGCGCGTGCGGCGGACGGGTGGAGCTCCAGCCCGAGCTGCGCGGCCTGCGCGCTGGCCCACTTCGGCAGCTCCCACGGCTTGACGGTCAGCTCCTGGCTGACGTCGCCCCCAGCCTTCCTGACCGCAGCGACGAGCGTGTCGGGCACCTTCGCGCGGCCCTCCTCGCGACCGAAGAAGACGACCGTCGTCTCGGGCGCCAGCCCCGCCAGGGCCGCGGCCACCAGCTCGGCGTCGGCCTGCTTCCAGCGCTCGACGCCGTCGACGATCAGGAAGCGCCGGCCGATCGCGAACGTCATCGCGGCCAGCGCCGCGGCGACGTGCTCGCCCGTCGCCGTCTCGCCCTCGAAGACCTCCGTCCCCTGCGCGCCGCTCTCCGACTCCGCGACCGCGCGCAGGCGCGCGCGACGCTCGGAGATGCGCCCGTGGTCGTCGCCGTGGATCAGGTACGCGGGCTTGAACGCGGGCACGCGGGCGAGTCTAGATGCGGGCGCGGCGATGGACAGTTTGTCGCGCTGAGCGCGACAAACTGTCCATCAGACTCCTGCTGCGGCATGGGCGACCCAGCCGACGTAGCCGAGCAGCGGGGCGTTGAGCGCGTTCAGCGGCAGCGCGAGCGCCGGCGAGAGCTGCCCGAGCGCCGCAGCCACGAAGCCGAGCCACATCACGGGCGCGATCGCGGGTGCGGCGAGCAGGTTGGCGGGCAGCGAGACGAGCGAGAGCTGCCCGAAGTGCAGCGCGATCAGCGGCGTGGTGCCGAGCGTCGCAGCGGTGCTGACCGCGACGGCGTCGGCGGCTGCGGCGGGGATCCGACGGCGACGCAGCGCGGCGGCCGCCGGGCGCGCGAGCAGCGCGATCGCGATGACGGCGGCGAAGCTGAGCTGCCACCCGATGTCGGCGTCGGCGCGCGGGTTGACGGCGAGCGTCACGGCGGCGGCGAGCAGCAGCGCGTACCAGCGCGAAGCGGGCCGGCCGGCGAGCGCGGCGACCGTCGCCGCCGCCCCCATCACGCCGGCGCGCTGGATCGACGCACCGCCGCCGGCGAGTGGGACGTAGAGCGCGATCAGCAGGAGCCCGCCGAGCAGTCGCCCGCGCAGGCCGAGACCGAGCCAGGCGAGCAGCGGCACCGCGAGCGCGAGCAGCAGCGCGATGTTTGCGCCCGACGCGGCGAGGATGTGACTCAGACCGCTGGCGCGGAACTCGTCGCGCGTGCGCCCCTCGAGCGCCTCGTCCTGACCGAGCACCATGCCGCACAGCAGCGCCGCCTGTGCAGGCGGCAGGCCGCGCGAGAGCGCCGCTTCGGCGCGCGTGCGCACGGCGTCGACGAGGCCCAGCGCGCCGCCGCGGCGCGCGCCGGTCGCCTCCGCCGCCTCGAGCGTGATCGCCGCGTGGGCGCCGCGCAGGCCGTAGTAGGACTCGAACGGGCCGAGCGCGCGCAGCCGCCCGCGCACGAGCAGCACGGCGCCGGTCGCGGGCGCCGGCCACGTGACCGCCGTGCCGATCCGCAGCATCACCTCCTCCCCCGCTCCGCCGTCCAGCCGCGCCAGCGCGGTGAAGCCATAGCGCACGGGGTGCGGCTGCTCCAGCAGCACGACGCGCGCGTCGACGGACGAGCCCAGCAGCGGCGTCAGCGCAGTGCGGTCGAGCGCGGCCAGCCGCGCGTGGGCGCCCAGCGCGCCCGCCAGCACGGCGACGGCCGCGAGCCCGCCGACGAGCGCGCGACCGCCGAGCGCCCACGCGAGCGCCGCGAGCAGCAGCACGACCCGCAAGGGCAGCGGCGCCGCGAGCAGCCCCGCGACGAGCGCTGCGAGCACGAGGTGGCGCGGGTGCTCGCGCAGCGCATCGCTCACCGGCCGAACTGCGCGTGGATCGCGGCGAGCTTGGCCGCGCCGATGCCCGAGACCTCGTCCAGCTCGTCGATCGACCCGATCGCGCCGTGCTGCTGGCGGTAGGCGACGATCTTCGCGGCGGTCGCCGGCCCGACGCCGTCGAGCTGCTCCAGCTGCTGCTCGCTCGCGCTGTTGAGGTCTATCGCGAGCGGCGCGTCCGCGGGGGCGTCGCCCGCGGGGGCGGCGGCCGGCGCGGAGCCGCGCTTGGGCACGACGACCTCGCCGCCATCGACGACGCGCGCGGCGAGGTTGACGCCGATGCGATCCGCTCCGTGCGCGAGGCCGCCGGCGCGCCGGACCGCGTCGAGCGCGCGTGCGCCCGCCGCGAGCCGGTAGACGCCCGGTCGGCGCACCGCGCCCTTCACGTCGACGACGAGCCGGCCGCCGGCCGCCGCGGGCGCCTCAGCGCTGCCGTCGGGCAGCGAGGTCGTGGTCGTCGGGAGCGGCGCGAGCGCGGCGCCGCCACCGGGCTCGGAGCGCAGGAAGCGCATCCCGATCAGCAGCACGGCGACCGCGAAGGCGGCGTAGATCGCGAGCTGGGGACGGGTCGGCGTCGGCACTCGCCCGACGCTACGCAGCCCCTCGCGACAGCGGGCGCGCGGACTGCGACGCTTCTAGCGCACGACCAGGTTCACGAGCTTGCCGGGCACGACGATCGCTTTCACGACCTCGTGCCCGTCGACGTGCGCCTGCACGTTCGGCTGCGCGCGCGCGAGCGCCTCCAGCTGCTCGCGCGAGGCCCCGACCGCGACCTCGACGCGGTCGCGCACCTTGCCGTTGACCTGGCAGACGAGCTCGAACGTGTCGACCTCCAGCATCGCCGGGTCGGCCGAGGGCCACGGCTGCTCCCACACGCGCTCGCCCGTGACCAGCTCGTAGGCCTCGCTCGCGACGTGCGGCGCGAACGGGAACACGAGCGAGGCCGCCGTCGCGACCGCGAAGCGCAGCGCCGCGGGCGAGGCCGACGCGCGGTGGCGGTAGACCTCGTTGACCAGCTCCATCACGGCCGCGATCGCAGTGTTGAAGGCGAAGCGGCCGGCCATGTCGCCGGTGACCTTGTCGATCGCCCAGTGCGCCTTGCGGGCGACGGCGCGATCGGCGTCGGAGCCGGCGGCCACGGGGTCGAGGTCGCCCTCGCCGAGCTCGCCGGCGATCCGCCACAGGCGGGCGATGAAGCGGTGCACGCCCTCGACGCCCTCGTCGGACCAGTCGGCGTCCTGGTCGGGCGGGCCGATGAAGAGGATGTAGCAGCGGGCGGTGTCGGCGCCGTAGCGCTCGACGTACGTCGCGGGGCTGATGACGTTGCCCTTCGACTTGCTCATCTTCGCGCCGTCGCGCGTGATCATCCCCTGCGTGAAGAGCGCCTGGAAGGGCTCGTTCGCGTCGAGCAGCGCCATGTCCGCGAACGCCTTCGTGAAGAAGCGCGCGTAGAGCAGGTGCAGGATCGCGTGCTCGACGCCGCCGATGTACTGGTCGACGGGCATCCACTCGCGCAGGACCTTGCGATCCCACGCGGCCTCGTCGTTGTTCGCGTCGCAGTAGCGCAGGAAGTACCAGGAGGAGTCGACGAACGTGTCCATCGTGTCGGTCTCGCGGCGGGCCGGGCCCTCGCACGACGGGCACGTCACGTTGACCCAGTCCTCGACCGCGGCGAGCGGCGACTTGCCCTTCGGCTTGTACTCGGTCACGTCGGGCAGCTCGACCGGGAGCTGGTCCTCCGGGACGGGCACCGTGCCGCAGGCCGGGCAGTGGACGATCGGGATCGGGCAGCCCCAGTAGCGCTGGCGCGAGACGAGCCAGTCGCGCAGGCGGTAGTTGACGGAGGCGTGGCCCTTGCCCTCGCGGTCGAGCCAGCCGACGATCGCCTCCAGCGCGTCGCGGTTGCCCATCCCGTCGAAGTCGGCGTGGCTGTTGACGAGCGGGCCGTCGCCGCTGTAGGGCAGCTCATCCCCGCCTTCGATCACGCGCCGGATCGGCAGGTCGTACGCCTGCGCGAACGCGTGGTCGCGCTCGTCGTGCCCGGGCACCGCCATGATCGCGCCGGTCCCGTACTCCATCAGCACGTAATCCGCGACGTACATCGGGATCTGCTCGCCGTTGACCGGGTTGACGACCGTGCGGCCGAGCGAGACGCCCGTCTTCGGCTTGTCGGCGGCGCCGCGATCCTCGTTGGCCTCGGTCAGCGCGTGGTTGACGTAGTCGCGCACGGCCTGCTCCTGCGGCGTGCCGGCGACGAGCTTGAAGACGTCGGGGTGCTCGGGCGCCATCACGAAGAAGGTCGCGCCGAAGAGCGTGTCGGGGCGGGTCGTGAAGACCTGGTAGTCGATCCCCAGCGCCTCGCAGCGGAACGTCACCTCGGCGCCCTCGGAGCGGCCGATCCAGTTGCGCTGCATCGTCTTGACGTGCTCGGGCCACTCGATCGTCGCGAGGTCGTGCAGCAGGCGGTCGGCGTAGTCGGTGATGCGGAAGAACCACTGCTCCAGCTGGCGCGCCTCGACCTCCGCGCCGCAGCGCTCGCAGTGGCCGTCGACGACCTGCTCGTTGGCGAGCACCGTCTGGTCGTTCGGGCACCACTTGACGGCGGCCTCCTTGCGGTAGGCGAGCCCGCGCTCGTGGAGCTTCAGGAAGAGCCACTGCGTCCAGCGGTAGTAGCGCGGCTCGTGCGTGCCGAACTCGCGCGTCCAGTCGATCGAGATCCCCCACTGGCGGAACTGGCGCTGGAAGGAGGCGATCGAGACCGCCGTCGACTCACGCGGGTGCACGCCCGTCTTGATCGCGTGGTTCTCCGCCGGCAGGCCGAAGGCGTCGTAGCCCATCGGGTGCAGCACGCGGCGGCCGATGCGGCGGTTGAAATGCGCGACCGCGTCCCCGAGCGCGTAGTTCTTGAGATGGCCCATGTGCGGCTCGCCGCTCGGGTAGGGCAGCATCTCCAGCACGTAGTAGGAGGGGCGGCCGTCCGGCTCGTTGGAGACCTCCCATGTGCGCTCGCGCGCCCACGTCTCCTGCCACTTGGGCTCGACCGCCTGCGGTTCGTAGCGCGCCTCGCTCATCGGGCGATGAGGTTACCGGGGCGGCTCGGCCCCGGACTCCCCAGGCTTCCGGGCGGGACTACGATCAATCGGATGCGGCGACTGCGGATCCTGTTCAGCGCGATCCTGATCGTCGACACGATGTTCTATGCGGCGATCACGCCGCTGCTGCCCGAGTACGTCGAGCGCTTCGGGCTCTCGAAGACCGGCGCGGGGATCCTGTCGGGCGCGTGCGCGACGGGGACGCTGCTGATGGCGCTGCCGAGCGGCTGGCTCTCGACCCGGTTCGGATCGCGGCGGACGATGCTCCTCGGTGTCGGGCTGCTGTCGGCGTCGAGCCTGGGATTCGGCTTCGCGCAGTCGATCGTCCTGCTTGACGCGATGCGATTCCTGCAGGGCGTCGGAGGCGCCTGCTCGTTCGCCGGCGGGATGGGTTGGCTCGTCTCGCTTACGCCGACCGAGCAGCGCGGCACGGCGATCGGCGCCGCGATGAGCGCGGCGCTGGCCGGCGTGCTGCTCGGACCGGTGCTCGGGAGCGTCGCGCGCGTGGTCGGGCCCAAGGTGCCGTTCACCGCGGTGGCGGTGGTGGGCGCTGTGCTGACCGTGATCGCCCTGCGCTTCGACGCGGCGCCAACGACCGTGCCGGTGCGCCAGCCGCTGGGTGGCCTCGCGCGCGAGCGACGTGTGCGGATCGGCGCGCTGCTCGTGCTGGCGGCGGCGCTCGTGATGGGCGCAATCGAGGTGCTCGCGCCGCTGGCGCTCGACCGGCTCGGAGCGAGCGGCATCGCGATCGGGGCGACCTTCCTGATCGCGGCGGGCATCGAGGCGGTCGCGCAGATCTTTGTCGGCAGGGCGAGCGACCGGCACGGGCACGGCCGCCCGATCCGCATCTCGCTGATGGGGACGATCGGCTTCATGCTCGTGTTCCCGTTGCCCGGGTCGGCGTGGGTGCTGGCTCCGATCGTCGTCGTCGGCTGCGTCATCGCGGGGGCGATCAACACCCCCGCGATGACGATGCTCTCCGACGGCATCGAGGCCGCCGGACTCGACCACGGGCTCGGGTTCGCGCTCGTCAACCTGGTGTGGGCGGGCGGCCAGGTGGTCGGCGCGATCGGCGGCGGCGCACTCGCCGGCGCGACGAGCGACGCGGTCGTATTCGTGCTGCTCGCGGCGGCGTGCACCACCGTGTTTGCGGCCTACGCCCGGAGCGACCGACGCCCGCTTGTGGCGATACACTAGGCGCGCTTGGGGCTATAGCTCAGCTGGGAGAGCGTCGCGCTGGCAGCGCGAAGGTCGTCGGTTCGAGCCCGACTAGCTCCATTGCGCAAACCGTTGCGGATGCACATGCCGAGTGTGTAGACGCGGCGGGATGCGTCCTCCAGCCTCTCTGCGGTGTCGAGTCGATCTCTTGCCCAGGCGTCTGACGAGGAGCCATGCGCGCTGGAACTTCGCAGATCGGGGCCGGCACGCATCGCACTCGATCATTCGCTTGCAACTTGCTTGCAGTGCGCTAGCATCGACTTTATGGCCACACTCTACGTTCGCGACATGCCCGAGGACCTCTACGCTCGCCTGCGTGACGAGGCGCGTGGATCGCGTCGCTCGATCGGGGCAGCAGCAGTCGAGATCCTTCAAGCCGAGTTGCGCGAGCGGAGTGAGCTGACTATCGGCGAGCTGCTCAAACGCGCTCGGAAGGTCCGTGCCCACGCGGTGCGACCTGCAGCGGTGTCAGTAGCTGACGAGATCCGCGCTGACCGCGAGCGGTAGTCGTGACCGCCTATGTGCTTGACGCGAGCGTGCTCGCCGCGCTCTACGTCGATGACCCAGCCACCGAGCAATCCGAAGCCGCCCTGGCGCGGATCGGAGCCGACGATCTGCACGCCCCGGACTTCGTGGTCCTCGAAGTCGCGAACGTGCTGTGGAAGCGCGTGCGACGCCAGGAACTTCGCGCTCAGGACGCGATGACCGCCATCGCAGACCTCTCCGCCGCGCCGATCCAGTTCCACCCCATCGGCAGTCTGGCTGCACAGTCGCTCGCGCTGGCCCTCTCACACGGATTCACCGCCTATGACGCGACGTACGTTGCGCTGGCGACCCGCGTCGGCGGAATCGTCATGACCAACGACGGCGGCATGCGCCAACGCGGTATCGAGGCAGGACTGCCGGTCGTGACACCAAGCGAAGTCGCCTGAACCTTCCACGCGAGCTTCGCCGACTCATGCACCACAGATCGCCGAAGCAACAAGCACCGCATGGTTTGTACGACGCCAAGTTCTCTCCACTGAAAACCGCCCCCGCCTGGGGGAAGTCGTTTTAGGGTATCTCGCGGTACAGCGGCGTTGGCAGACGTGTTGGCGCTGACGATCTCGCGCCAGGATGTGCTCCAGCAGACCCGTTGCAAGTCCGCCGGGTTGCGCGCGAAACGTTGCAGTGGGCGTAGCGCTGTCACAGGCAGTGCACGCAGAGTCCCGTGGATATGCCGTCAGCTCCGCGACGAGTCCGTTGGACCAGCCATGCGCTGGAGAAGGCCACGCTGCTCGGCGTCCCCCGGAACGAGGTCGAGCAGCGCGTGATCGAGCGCCATCACCGACGCCGCCGCAATGCTCGATCGGCTGACTGGCTGCTCACGGTGGGCCGTCTTGTGATCGCCTATGACCATCCCGACCACGCTGACGCGATGACCGCCCGCGTCATCACGCTCTGGCGCCGGCGCTAGCCTTCTGCACATGCACATCAACGGCCACTACGACCCCGACGCCGACATCGCCTGGCTGCGCTTCGAGGGCTATGACCCCGAGACCGTTGTCGGCGAGGAGACCGACACGGGTCTGCGGGAGATCGACCCCTCCACCGGACGAGTCGTCGGCTTGGAGTACTGGCATGCCAGTACGTCCCTCCCACGCGAGCTGCTGACGCTGCTTCCGCCCCCCGGCGTCGCCGCAGCCGCCTAACTCCACATCAGCACAGACCAAGCGCGTTGGCAGCAAGCGTGACGCGTTTGCGACGCCAAGTTCTCTCCACTGAACGGTCGTCGCGCAATGACGCGCGCGGTCAGTCCAGATCGAACGCGGCGCGGATCGCGTCGCTGAGGATCTGTTCTTGACGGTCGAGTAGCACACCGATTCGCTCGCCGACGACGCTAGTGGGGATCGTCGTGATGTTGTCGCAGCTGACGACCGAGGGTCCTACGAGGCCGTTGGCGATGCCGACCGGAACCTCGGTCGAGAGTCCGCGAACGGTCGTGGTGATCGGCGCGACCGTCACGGCCGTCATATGCGGGCGTACAAGCTCGCGCGTGAGGATGAGCACCGGCCGAGCCTTGTCAAGCCGGGCGATGTGGATCGGCCGCATCAGGCAAGCTCAGATGGCAACCCGAGCGCGTGCCCGGCAAGCCCGGCAAGCTCGGGATCCCGACCCGTTCGAGCAAGGATCTCGGCGTCGCGTGCCGCGATCGCGCGACGACGCTCACGCTCAAGCGCACGGGTCACCACTGCCGCCCGACTGGGCTCCGTTCCGGCGCCCACGAGTTCGTCGACGAACTCGACCAGCTCGTCTGAGAGGCGAACAGCGATTTGTTTGCTCATCCCATAATGGTACCGGATTGGTAGCAGCATCGAGGCTTGATCCTCACGAGTTCGGCGCCGTGGCCGCGCAGGCGGGCGACGACCTCGTCGATGTCGTGGTCCCCTGGTGTCGTGGGCCGCGCATGTCGTGACCCTTCACCTGTCAGCGGGATGGTCGGCGTTGGTGGCCCGTGATGCAGCCCACCGCCGATCTCATACGAACTGCGCCGCCGCGTGGCCCGAGGCCCAAGCCCACTGGAAGTTGAAACCGCCCAAGTGGCCGTTGACATCCAGCACCTCGCCGATCCAGTACAGGCCCGGGTTCTTCAGCGATTCCATGGTCTTGGACGACACTTCGCGGGTGTCGACGCCGCCCAGGGTGACCTCGGCGGTGCGGTAGCCCTCGGTGCTGGCTGGCACCACCTGCCAGGCGCCGAGCTTGTCAGCGATGTCGTGCAAGCCGGCCCGGGTGTACTGCCTCATCTGCTTGGAGGCGAACCAGTGATCGGACAGAAGGGTCGCCATCTTCTTCGTGAAGACCTCGCCCAGAACGGTCTTCAGCTCGCGGTTCGGGCGTGCGGCCTGCTGGGCTTGCAGCCACTCCAGCGCGTCGCGGTCAGGCAGCAGGTTGATCTCCACGACATCGCCGGGGTGCCAGAACGAGGAGATCTGAAGGATCGCCGGGCCGCTGAGGCCGCGGTGGGTGAACAGGATGTTCTCGCGGAAGCTCTCGCCGTTGCAACTGACCGCGCAGTCAATTGACGTGCCGGTCAGCTCGGCGCACAGCTCCTTGAGCTGGCCGGAGAAGGTGAACGGCACCAGGCCGGCGCGGGTCGACAGCACGTTGTGGCCGAACTGGCGAGCGATCTCGTAGCCGAAGCCGGTGGCGCCCAGCGTCGGAATCGACAGGCCGCCGGTGGCGACCACCAGCGACGGCGAGGCGACCTGCCCCATCTCGGTGCTCAGCAGGTATCCGGACTCGGTCTTCTCGATCTGCTGCACCAAGGTGTCCAGGCGCAGGTCCACGCCAGCCTGCTGGCACTCGTCCAAGAGCATAATCAGGATGTCCTTGGACTTGTTGTCGCAGAACAGCTGGCCGAGCTTCTTCTCGTGATATGGCACGCCGTGCTTGCTGACCATGGCGATGAAGTCCCACGGGGTGTAGCGGGCCAATGCCGACTTGCAGAAATGCGGATTCTTCGATGCGAAGTTCGCCGGGTCCGCGTACATGTTGGTGAAGTTGCAGCGGCCACCACCGGACATGAGGATCTTCTTGCCCGCCTTGTTGGCGTGGTCGATGAGCAGCACCTGCCGGCCGCGCTTTGCGGCGGTCAGTGCACACATCAGCCCAGCGGCACCTGCGCCGATGATCACAACGTCGGTGGAGCGCACAACACGTCCTCAAGCACAATGAATCTCAGGGACGATCCGACCAACGCCGCGGCCGCCGCCCGGCGTCGCCGCAGCAGTCAGACGGCTCGCGATGGCCCGCTCCATCATTCACCAGCCTCGCCGCGATCGAGGAAACGCCGTTCGACGCCGTCGAGCACGGTCTGCAGGCCGAGTTCGAAGCGCTCCATCCCGGAGCGGTTGCGCAGGTTGTCGGGCAGGGCTGCAAGCTCGGGGAACTCGGCCGTGTCGCTGGCGGCGAACGCCGCTTCCATGTCCTCCGGCTCCACCGTTCCCACCGTGCGAAACGAGTAGCCGATGACGTAGTCGTTGACGATCCCCTGCACCTGCCAGACATTCCCATGCTCGAGCCGGAGCGTCGCGAGCGCGCGCGCCATCTGCTTGGCGAGCTTGACGCCGTTGGGTCCCGGGCCCACCCGCTCGGCGGCCGCGAAGATCATCCAGGGATGGCGGGCGTACGCGGCGTACATCTTCCGTGCGGAGACCGCGACCGCCTCGCGCCAGTCGTTCGGCAGCGGCCGGGAGGCCAGCATCTCCCCGACGCCTTCGTCGGTCATCGCAGCGAGCAGCTCACGCTTGCTGGCGAAGTGGTCGTAGAGGCTCATGGCGCGCGCGTCGAGCTCGGCGGCGACGCGCCGGATCGAGACCGCGTCGAGACCCTCGGCGTCGGCCAGACCGATCGCCGCCTCGACGATCCCCTCCGGCGACAGCCGCCGCCGCTTCCTCGCCGATTGCTCGGTGGGCTTGGGCTCCTGCATGGTCGAACCGTAGTCCCAACGGACCGCTTCACCGTAGCCCACTGGTTGCTACGGTGTAGCGAAACACGTCCGTACCAGAAGCAGGAGGGCGAGAGGACATCGATGGTCCCAGCAACGGTCAGCCGCAGCTCCATGCGAGCCATCGCGCTCATGTCGCTCTTGGCGCTGGGCCTCTGCGCCTCGGCCGCAAGCGCCGAGCCACTCTCGCTGACGTTCACGGAGGCCCGCGCCAACGTCGGCGTCCAGCTCTCTGACGCAGCGCTGTTCGCCGCGCCCGACACGGCGCCGTTCCAGGCCCAGATCGACGCCGGGAGCGGATCGATCACGGCAGGCAGTCTGGCGGTTCCCGAGTTCTCGACGTTCATCACCGACCCCGTCGACGCCGACGTCGCCGTCGACTTCGACATCGGCGTCATCTCCGGGAGCTACGACCAGGCGACCGGCGCGCTCACGCTGAGCGGCACAGCCGGCGGGACGCTGACGGCCAACGGGAAGCACTGCACCGTCACGACGGATCCGCCGATCCTGACCCTCACGACCGCGGGGAGCACTGGCGGCGCGAGCCCGCGCTCCGGAGCGCCGTTCGCCGCGCGGCTCACCGGGCCGGGCGCGATCGCCGGGCAGTGGACCGACATGCACGCGACGCCGGTCGACCCGGGACCCGGAGGCGACACCACCGTCTGCAACACCGTCGACGATCGCATTGGCGGGCCGGGAGGCGTCTGGCTCCAGCAGCAAGGTGACGTCACGCCCCCTTCGGCCCCGCAGCTCACGAGCACCGACCCGGCCTCGCCGAGCGCGAGCGGCACGCCGCGGATCCTCGGCTCCGCCGAGGCGGGCTCGACCGTGAAGGTCTATGCGGGCGCGGCCTGCGCGGGCGCTCCGGTCGCCACCGAAAGCGCAGCCGAGCTCGGCTCGCCCGGGATCTCCGTCACCGTGGCGGAAGGCATCGCCGCCGCCTTCTCGGCGACCGCCACCGACGCAGCCCACAACACCTCGGCCTGCTCGATGGCGATCTCGTACACGCGCCCGAAGGCCGACGGCCCGCCTCCACCCCCGCCTCCTGCCTGCATCGTCCCGAAGCTGGCCGGCAAGACGCTGGCGCAGGCGAAGGCGGCGCTGACGGCCGCCCACTGCAAGCTCGGCAAGGTCGAAAAGCCGACCCAGCCGAAGGGCAAGCCGCGGCGGACCCTCGTCGTCAAGTCGTCGAATCCACGGGCCGGGTCGAGCCCCGCCAACCGCAAGGTCAACCTCACATTCAAGCTGAAGCCCCGAAAGGCTCACCACCGGCATCGCCCGGCCCAGTAGACGCTTCGACACGCCGAAGCCACGAGCGCTGCCGGTGCTCGCGGAGCAGCGGACCGGCAGCCCTCAGCGCTTCGGCCGCCGAATCTCGAAGCTGGCGCTTCGGGACGTGCCGCTGTTGCCGGCGGCGTCCTCGGGTGTGGCGAGGAGGACGTACCTGCCGGCGGCCAGTGCCTTGTGACCGAGCCGGCCGGTGAAGCGGAAGTGGTTGGAGCCCTTCACGTCGCTGTGCGCGAAGCTGCCCCTCATCGGCGTGAGGAAGTCACACCTGCGCGGTCGGCCGCTGAGCTGGGAGCGCACCCGTCGGGTCGCCTTCAGGCACGTTCGGCCAACCTCGACCCCAGCCTGCTTGCGCTTGACCGTGAAGGTCGTGCGGGCCGACTCGGAGAGCCTGTACGTGACCACGCCGCCGATCGCCTTGGCCGCGCTCACGCTCTGGCCGCTGCTGCCGGCGAGGAACGTCTGCGGCGAGATCGCCAGCCGCGTGAGCGCCGGCGCGGTCGTGTCCGATCCCGCAGGCGGCGCGACGTAGGAGAAGCGAGCCCCGGGTGCAGCGACACTCGCGCCTCCGACGCCGGTCACCGTGATGTCGACCGTGGAACCGGCGGCGCCGGGCGGCGCCGTGGCAGCGATCGCCGTGGATGAGATGACGCTGAACGCAGGCGCTGCTACGCCGCCGAAGCTGACGCCCGTCGCACCGTCGAGGTTGCTGCCGCTGATCGTGACGGTCGTCCCGCCGCTGTTGAAACCGGTCGCAGGACCGCTGTCGCTCACGATCGGAGCGAGCACGACGTCGGCGTTGAACTGCATCTGAAACGCGTTGTCGGTCGACGTCGTCAACGGAGCGTTGAGCGCAGTGAAGCCGGGCGCGAACATGCGCATGAAACCGCCGGCCGTGGCGTACAGTCCGACGCTGCCGGATGGCCCTCCGGGGAGGCCCGTCACCGCGATCGAGTCCCCGGCCTCGAACGGCAGCGCCGGGTTCACCGCGTTGTCGCCGCCCGCCACGTTGGTCGCAACGCTGGGGCCCGCGACCGCAGTCGTCGCAGCGCCGGTCCCTCGCACGACCCACAACTCAACGGCGCTGCCCGCGCTGGCGGAGGCGCCCACCCGCCAGGTGACGACCTTCCCCCGGGCCGCGCTGACGAGCGCTCCGCCCATGCCGGCGAGGTGGACCCACGAGCGAGAAGCGCAGGGGGCGGGAGCATCGCAGTAGAACGCGCTGCCCCCGACGGTGAGCGAACTCGGCCCGAGCGTGACCGTCGTCGCGCCGGCGCTGGCGGCATTTCCGACCACCATGAGCGCCGCGACCACCGCGATCACTGTCCTCCGGATGCTCATCCGCCGACGAGCGTACATGCCCGTCCGATCGGTCGCATCGACGCCGCCCGTCTCATGTCTGCCGGCGCTCCTCGCGGGTGAGGACGTGGCGCTCGAGAAATGCCAGCTGGTCCGCGATCACCGCCTCGTGCCCGGGACCGTCGTAGATGTCGAAGTGACGACGCCGGGATAGAGGCGCAGGACGCCGTGGGGCGCGCTTGGCGGCGGCGATCGCGACGACGACCGGGCACCCCTGCTGCGGCCCGGCGCGCTCGGCCTCGTAGATCCACATCCGGCGCACGCCTCGCCGGCTACGTCGAACGCCACGTCGAGCCGGCTCATGGGCTGCCGACGTCGGCGAGGCCGCCGTGCGAAGAACCTCTGAGACGCACACAAACCGGCGTGGCGCGATCCTCTCGTGCCATCAAATAGCACCTCGCTGGCCCCTAGTAGATGTGCCCGGAAGTCCCGCCACTGCGGACCTTCCGGCGTTTCTGGTTGGCGCGAAAACGCTTTTTGGCAGCGTGTATCGACGTGGGCGTCTCCGCAGGAGGGTACTCCAGGGCCCCTACTATCCCAGCGGTTCTAGTGGTCGTCCTCGTCGAGGTAGCGCGAGGCCCAACGAACCGCTCCGAGGTCCGCTTGATCAGTGCCGACACCGCCTCGGCATCGTTCGGAGACGAGCGACACTACGTTCAATCCGTGTGCATCAGCGGGCGTCTGGCGCCCTGGTCGGTTCCAATGTCTCGGCTCAGATGAGGCCGCGGTATCGCTGTTCGACCTCGTCGGTCCAGGCCCGGGTCCAGGTGTGGCGGTCGTGGTCAAAGCTCCAGATGCCGCGTTCGATCGCTTCGATCCACCACTCGACCAGCTGGCCGAACGAGTCGGTCCGTGGTCGCGCGATGACGTCGAGGTCGGGTCCCCACTCGATGCGGCGGATCGGCGTGACGTCAGGTTCGCCGAGGCCGCAGTCGGCGACGATGTAGCCGCTGCCGTCACTGGCAAGCGGAACCCAGCTCTCACGCCACCAGTAGTCGGGATCGGCTAACGGCGTTCCCGGCGCGCCGGTGGCGGCATCCTGCGCCATCGCCATCGAGCGCTGCCACCAGTCTCGCGAGGCTGTCGAGGACATCTGCATGAACAGTGCTCCGACTGCCCATCCCTGCTCGGCCTTCTCGTCGTGTCCGTCGTGCCAGGCCCACCACGTGCGCAGTTCCGCAGGCAGCTCGACGTGCAGGCTGCCGTCATCAGAGGTAAACGCCGAGACTTCTTTGCCCGGCAAGAGCGTCTCCTCGACCGGTATGTCGTGCGCACGCCACGTGGCAGAGAGCCGGTCGAGGAGTTGCTCGGTAAGCATCAGCTAAAGCCTACCGGGGGTTGCGCCTCAGTTGCACAGCCAGCCAGTCGGGATTCCGAGGGACGGTGGAATCGGGATCATCAAGAACGTCGTGCCGCCAGTCGCGTTAGCCCCGCTTTGCGGCGTGCCGGTTCTCAGACCACAGACCGTAACGAAGCTGCCGTAACGGCTTCCTTGGTAGGTGTTGTCGCTTCTGCTGATGTATTTCAGGTGGGGCTGCACGGGCGCCAAGGGTCCGCCTTGCTCGGTCGCCCAGAATGGGTACTCGTCGCACTGCTGTTCGGTTCTTCCAAGTCTGTCGCAAGGGGCGACGGATCTGTACCAGTTCCGAGTGCCGCTCTTGGCTCCGGATGCCTCGTAGTTGAGCTTGGCCCACTGCGGGTGCGGGGTGGCGCCGTTGAGCCCGGAGATCGCTTCGAGGTCGTGGTTGGTCGCCTCCTCCACGTCGGAGCCGCTTATGAAGATCGGCAGGTTCGCGCAATCGTCGCGAGCATTGGTGATACGCGAGCCGTTCCACAAGCAGGCCGCCGCGATCGTCTCAGCCGCCGTCTGCGTCAGGTCCTTGCTGTGAATCATGTAGTGGTCGGCGAGATTGATGACCGCTCCTTGCCAGACCTGCGGCAGCGCCCCGGGAGCCGGCAGGTCATAGTCGGGCCACGGGGTCGTGGGCCAGCTCGGCGAGAGGGTCTGGATCGTGACCTGGTGCTCAAGCCACCACAGCACCGCCGTGCCCCCGCCGGCCGCCGCGACCGCCCGCAGCACGTTGGACATCGTTTCTCTGCCCGTGACCGCGGCTTCGCACGCCAGCTCCTGATCGCTGACCGAACTTCTCCCGACATGCGTGCCGTCGTAGCCGAGCAACATGGTGCACACGTCGGAGGTCCCCGCGTACAGGGCGCCAAGACGCACGAGGTCGACCTTGTCCGTCGTCTCCTTTGTTGCCGTTGTGGAGGACGTCGCCAGGTAGCTGGGGCTGATGCCATAGACATGGCCTTCGGGGTCCTCCACCGAGGCGTAGTAGACATGGCCAGTCGACATTGCCGCGTTGCAGTAGCTCCAGTAGATGTCACATCTTTCGACGGCGCTACCGTCCTCATAGATCACCGTGCTCAGTTCCGTTCCTCCCTCCGACTCTTCGATGTACGTGGTGAAGTAGCCAGGCGAGCTTTCGAGGTCGACGTCGATCGTGAAATGCGGCCGGCGCTCGTGCACGACGAGCGCTCTCGAGTCGTACTCGCTCCCTTCGTTGTAGAGCACGGCCTTGAACGTGCGATCCCGCGGGCTGTAGAGACCTTCCGGAGCGTCAGCTTCGACATTGGCGGTGCAAGTGCTGTAAGAGCAGCCTTCCACAAGCAATCTCCATCTCCCGCTGACCAGCTCGAACACCGACCCCGTCACCCACCCCGGCAACGAGTCGTCATAGCTCACTTCCAGCGCGAACGCATATGACGCCGTCGGCACCGGCGGACTCGGCGTCGCCACGAACGCTTCGATTTCCACGATTCTCGGATCTCTCGCCAGCGCCACACCCGGCGCTACCGCAAGCAGCGCGAGCGCAAGCACCGCCAGCGACACCGTCCCCATCACACCCCACCGCAACCAGCGTCCTGTGCACCTCGGCGGCGATCTCCCCCAATTGTGACTCATGATTGCCTCCTCGTTGAATCGTTAAACCAACCCACGGCAAGAATGCTTCCGCGGCAGCACCCGTCGAAAGAGCGAGAACCACGCACGCAGTGAGTGCCAGCGCGGAGGGCCGACTCCTTACGCCTCCGATCATCCAAACCGCTAGTACAGACATGACAAACTCAGACGGCACGGATTTGGCAGCATTTTTGGCAGCACCAGGATGCGACAGAAGATCACACGATTTCATCGCGCTCCCCGGCAGTGAAGCCGAAACCCCGTGGTTGCCGCACATTGCCACAGGATGCACTCCTTGCCGATGACTCATCGGACATTCTCCTCACGTGTCTTGTCGCACGACGGCACCGTCGCGAACCAGCTCGACGCCGGCATCCCTGCCTGCTGAGTGCCCGCGCCGCCGCCGTCAGGCCGGATCCGCGACCCTCGGCGCCTCCGCGGCCCGCTCGCTCAGCGCGGCGGGCAACTGCTGGCGCGAGCGGATCCCCAGCTTGTCGTAGGCGGCGGCCAAGTGCGTCTCGATCGTCTTGATCGTCAAGAACAGCGCCTGCGCGACCTGGCGGTTCGTCATGCCGCTCGCCGCCAGCTCGGCCACGCGTCGCTGGCTCGGCGTCAGCGACTCGACCCCGATCGGGGTGTGGTGCCGGACGTGCTCGCCAGTGGCTGACAGCTCGTCGTAGGCGCGCTTGGCGAGGGCGCCGGCGCCACAGCGACGTGCCAGCTCGAGCGCCTCGCGCAGCGGCGGACGCGCGTCGACGCGACGGCGGGAGCGACGCAGCGCAGCGCCGAGGTCGGTGAGCGCCTCCGCCCGCACCAGCCGCGCGGGCGAGCCGTCGAGCACCGCGACCGCCTCCTCCAGCGCCGTGAGCCGCTCGGCGCCGTCGAGCGTCATCGCCAGCGTGCACAGCGCACGCGCGACGAGCGTGGGCGCGCCCCAGTGCCGCGCGTGGGCGAGCGCCGCCTCAGCCATCGCGCGCGCACGCTCGCGCTCCCCGAGCGCGGCGACGGCGCGGGCCGCGCAGATGCGCGCCGGCGGCGCTGGCATCCCGATCACCCCCCAGCGGCTCGCAAGGCGCTCCAGCTGGAGGAAGTCGGCGGCCGCCTGCTCGAAGCGTCCCTGCTCGAAGCGCAGCTGCCCGCGCGCGAACAGCGACAGCGCGAACCACATCACGTCCGGGATCTCCCCCGTCATGCCGCTCGCTTCGAGCTCGGCGTTGGCGGCGGCGAGCTCGCCGCGGGCGACCAGCAGGCCCGTGAGCACGGCCTGCAGCGGCAGCTCGGCGAACCGCAGCTTGCCGAGGCGCGCGACGTCGAGCGCCTGACGCGTGTCCGCCTCCGCCGCGGCGAGGTCGCCGCGGGCCCACGCCACCCCGCCGCTCATCCACCATGCGGCGACGAGCTCGGGCGTCGCGTTGCGCTGCCGCGCGTACGCGAGCGCCTGCTCGGCGGCGCGCTGCGCCGCGTCCAGCTCGTCCGCGAGGATCAACGCGAGCAGCGCGCGGCCGGGCGCGAAGAACTCCGGCTGCTCGGTGAAGATGCGCCCGTCGCGAGCGAGCGCGCGCCGGGCCGCGTCGGTCGCGTCGGCCGCGGTCCCGTCGAAGGCATGCCACTCCGCCGCGTGCGCGGCCGCCAGGCGCCCGCTCGCGCTGTCGGGCCGGATCCGGTCGCCGTACTGCGTCAACCGCGCCCGCGCGTCGGGCAGCGGCCGCTGCGCGACCAGGCTCAGCTGCGCCTCCAGACGCAACACGCTCTCGACGTCCCCCTGCCCGCCGGCGACCGCGATCGCCCGCTCCAGCAGCGGCGTCGCATCGTCGGCGCGACCGTTGAGGATCATCCACATGCTCACCTTGAGGCCCCAGCGCACGCACAGGCCGGGGTCGCGCTCCAGCTGCTCCAGCAGCTCGGGCAGGACCGTCTCGAACAGCGCCCGATCGGGCGCGCGGATGCCGGCGGCGATGACCGCTTCGAGGAGCGCCGGGCGCAGGTCCTGCGGCGCCGGCTCGCGCAGGGCCCGCATCAGGTAGGCGCTCGCCGAGCGCGGGGCGCCGCTCGCGAGCGCGGTCGCGGCCGCGGCCAGCAGCGTCTCGACCGTCGCGCGCGCGCCCCGCGCCTCGGTCGCCACGAGATGTGCCGCGAGCTGCTGCGCGCTCGCACCGCGCGCCCGCAGCAGCTCCACGGTGCGCGCATGCGCGGCCGCGCGCTCGCCGGCCGGCAGCTCGGCGTCGAGCGCCGTGCGCACGAGCGGATGGACGAAGCAGAGCGCCGCGTCCGGGTTCAGGATCGCGGCCGCGCGCAGCTCGTCTGCGCCGCGCGCGACGGCGGCCTCGTCGAGGCCGACCAGCTCGCCCGCGAGCCGGTGGTCGGCGTCGTCGCCCAGCACGACGACGGCCCGCGCGACCGCCTGCGCCGCGGGCGAGAGCCGCGCGAGGCGCAGCTGCACGGTGCGCGTCACCCGCTCCGGCGCCAGCTCGCGCACGCGCGGCTCCTGCGCGGCGGCGGGCTGGATCCGCTCGGCGGCGAGCGTGCGCGCCAGCTCACGCAGCAGGAAGGGGTTGCCGCCGCTGAGCTCGTGGCAGGTCGCGGCGAAGGCGCTCTCGGGCTGCTGCTCCAGCTCCTCGCCGAGCAGCGCGGCCGCTCCTGCGGGGCTGAGCGCGTGCGGCGTGAGCCTGCGCGCCAGCGAGTCGGTCGCGATCCGCGCCAGGCTCCGCGGGGCGCCCGCCTCCTGCG
Organism: uncultured Actinomycetes bacterium; assembly: GCA_963746145.1. Classification (GTDB taxonomy): domain Bacteria; phylum Actinomycetota; class Thermoleophilia; order Solirubrobacterales; family Solirubrobacteraceae; genus Conexibacter. The sequence continues at coordinate 1,420,960 of CAVVAC010000003.1, read as the reverse complement.
GCCGGCAGGCGACCACGAGCAGCACCGGCAGCTCCTCCAGCCGCGGCACGAGGAAGGCGAGCACGTCGAGCGAGGCCGCGTCGGACCAGTGCGCGTCGTCGAGCGCCAGCAGCAGCGGCCGCTGCTCGGCGAGCGCGGCGGCCAGCCAGTAGACGCCGTGCAGCACCGCGAACGTGTCGGGGGGCGAGTCCCCGTCCTCGGGCATCCCGAGCGCGCCGCGCGCCGCGCCGGCTGCGCCCTCGAACAGGGCGCTGCGCGCCGGCTCGTCGAGCGCTGCGAGCACCGGCTCGAACAGCTGACGTACGCGCGCGAACGGGAAGTCGCGCTCCAGCTCCGTCGCGCGGGCGCTCAGCACGCGCATGCCGGCTTGCCGGCCGCGCTCGCAGGCGCTCTGGAGCAGTCGCGTCTTGCCGAGGCCGGCGGTCGCCTCGATCACCGCGAGGCGCCCGGCGCCGGCGCACGCCTCCGCGACGAGCGCGTCGAGCTCGGCCAGCTCCCGCTCGCGCTCCAGCAGCTCGCTCATGCGACTTCAGGGTCCATCTCAGGGTGCTCGCCCCGTAGCGACCGCCGCCGGCGGACTCGAGACTCGTGCGACACGAGAGGAGCGTGCCATGAAGCGATCTGTCGAGGCGCTGGTCGTGATGGAGATGATCGCCGCACTGGCGATCGCCGGGCTGGGCGGAGTCGCGCGGGCAGAACCGGAGCACCCGGTCTCACCCGTCGTGAAGCTCGAGGGCAGCGCGTCGCTGACGCGGTTCGCGACGGTGGGCGAGAGCATCGCGGCCGCCGCCAGGTTCCATGTCACGGCGAGCTTCTCGACCGACCCGCCCGGAGCGCGACTGTTCACGATCCAGCAGGCCGTCATCTACTTCCCGGACCACTCCGGCACGAACGGACCGCTGTTCCCGTCGTGCAGCGCGAAGCAGATCGAGCGCTTCCACGGCGCCGTCAGCCGCTGCCCCGCGGGCTCCAAGATCGGCGGCGGGACGCTCAAGGCGCGGGCGCTCCAGCTCGGCGTCACCGCCAGCGGCCGCGTGACGATGTTCAACAGCCACCACGGCAAGAGCATCACGTTCAACATCCAGACGCTGCACCCCGCCGCCATCGACGAGTCGATCGACGCCCCGCTCACGCAGCTGCATGGCACGTACGGCGAGAAGCTCACGCTCGTCGTCCCCCATTCGCTCCAGGAGATCCTCAGCGGCGTGTTCGTCGGGCTGCAGAAGTTCGACGTCACGATCAGCGGCGCCGTCGTCTCCCACGGCGTCCGCTACAGCTTCCTCAAGGCGCGCACCTGCCCCAACCGGGCGCTGCACGGCGTCTTCGACTTCACCAACGGGACGACCGGGCAGACCGCGACCGTCACGTCCGACGCGAAGGTCGACTGCAGGGTCGGCTGACACCCCCGACACTCGCTTCTTGACACGCTCGCGAAGCGCTCGTTAGCGTCGTTTGAATCCGATTCAACGATGGATCGGAAACGGGGGAGGAATTAATGCGCATTCAGGTGCGAGGAGGACTCGTGGCGCTGGTCGCTGCGACGACGTTGATGGCGGCGGCGCCAGCGCAGGGCGCCTCGCCGGAAGGGTTCACGACGGTCGAACGCTCGATCGTCGCCGGCGGACCGCTGGACCCGGCGAAGCCGAGCTTCCTGACGGTCCAGCAGGGCCCGGGATGGGCGCGCGTGACGCGGGAACTGCTGTCCGGGCAGGCGCAGTCCGGACGCGAAACACGCCGCAGATCGCTCGTCTACTTCACGCAGATGACCGACTTCCAGCTCGCCGACGAGGAGTCGCCGGCGCGCGTCGAGGCGGCCGACTCGCTCGCCTCGGGCGCGTGGCGCCCGGAGGAGGCGCTCGGCCCGTTCGAGATCAACTCGGCGATCAGACAGATCGACGGGTTCACGAGCGCGAGCCCGGTCCAGCAGGGCAGCGGCGCCCGCGCGAGCATGGACTTCGCGCTCTCGACCGGCGACAACGCCGACAACCAGCAGTACAACGAGAACGTCTGGGTCCGCCAGCTGCTCGAGGGCGGCCAGCCGCTCAATCCCAACAGCGGCGTCAAGTCGAGCTACTCGCAGTGCACCGCGATATCGAGACTCGCGCTCCAGGGCAGAGAGTTCCTCGGCAGACTGCCGAACGAGCCCATCTACACCGGCGTGCAGGACTTCGGCGACCAGACCGTCGACACCTCGACGTTCTACGACCCGAACTCGCCGAGCGGCAGATACGTCGACTGGCCGAGATGGAGAGGCCTGATGGACCGCTCGGAGCAGACGTTCACGCCCACGGGCCTGAGAAAGAGCGGCGCGATGCTCCCGTCATACATCGCCAACGGCAACCACGACGGACTCGTGCAGGGCAACCAGGTGTCGACCGCGTTCATCGAGGAAATCGCGCTCGGCTGCATAAAGCCGGTCGTCCCGAGCCTCGAATTCGGCTCGATATTCGAAGCGCTCACGTTCTTCGTGCGCCCCGACCCGGATCGGCGCCATGTCGACAAGGCGCAGCTGAAGGCGGTCTACGCCGCCGGCGTGCAGAGAGACGGGCACGGCTTCGGGCTCGTCGAAGCGGCGCAGAACACCGCGTCCAACGGCGCCGCCTCCTACTACGCCTGGGACCCGAAGCCAGGCGTGCGCTTCATCTCGCTCGACACCGTCTCCGAGGGCGGCGTGATCGCCGCCTCCGCCGACGGCAACCTCGACGACCCGCAGTACCAGTGGCTGAGAAGACAGATCGCGGATGCGACGGCGGCGAGAAAGCTGATCGTCGTCTTCGGACACCACCCGATCCGCTCGCTGACCGCGAACGTCTCCGACGAGACCGCGCCGGCGTGCACGAGAAACGACAGCCACGGTCACGACGTCAACCCGGGCTGCGACCGCGACCCGCGCGTCTCCACGCCGATCCATCTCGGCGCGGACGTGCAGGCGCTGTTCAACTCGAGCCCGAACGTGATCGCCTACGTCGCCGGCCACACGCACGAGAACCGCGTGATGGCGTGCGGCGCCGAAGCCGGTTGCCCGAGAGGCGCCAACTGGTGGGAGGTCAACACCGCCTCGGAGATCGACTGGCCGCAGGAGAGCCGGCTGCTCGAGGTGATGGACAACGCCGACGGGACGCTGTCGATCTTCGGCACGCTGATCGACCACTCGGCGACGTACGAAGTGCCGGCCGCCGGCACCGCGAGCGCGTTCTCGACCGAACAGCTCTCGGCGATCAGCCGCACGCTCTCGTACAACGACCCGCAGGCCGTACTCGGTGCGATCGGCCAGCCGACGGATCGCAACGTCGAGCTGCTCGTCCACGACCCACGCTGAGTCGACCGGTCAGCCCGCCCGCGTGCAGCATGGCGCGGGCGGGCTGCCGTAGCGTGACCCGATGCACGTCGCGACGGCAGACGATCTCGGCCGCTTGCGGGTCTCGCTCGCGGCCGCGTTCCAGGACGACCCGATCTTCGGCTGGCTGATGCCCGACGCGGCGAGCCGGCCGGCGCGCCTGCGCCGCTTCTTCGGACTCGAGCTGCGGCACGTGCTGAAGCGCGGAGAGGTCTGGACCTCCGACGCGCTCGACGGCGCCGCACTGACCCTCCCCCCTGGCCGCTGGCGCACGCCCCCGCACGTGGCGGTGCCGCAGGGCCGGCCGTTCGGACTGCGCCTGCCGCGCGCCGCCGGGCTGCTGACGGCGCTGGAGTGGCGCCACCTGCGCGAGCCGCACGTCTACTTCGCCTACATCGGCGTCGCCCCCGCCGCGCAGGGCCAGGGGCTCGGCAGCGGCCTGATGCGCCCCGCGCTGGAGCGCTGCGACACCGAGGGGCTGCCCGCGTACCTGGAGGCCTCGAGCCCGCGCAACGCGGTCCTCTACGAGCGGCTGGGCTTCCGCGTGACGCGCGAGCTGCGCTTCGCCGGCAGCCCGCCGCTGCGGCTGATGGTGCGCGCGCCGCAGGCCGCTGTCGATCCAGCAGCATCCCGTTCGTCTTAAGGAGGATCATCTCCCGAAGGAGGACGCGATGAAGTACATGCTGTTGATCCACCAGGGCACGACCCCGCTGCCGGGCACGGAGGCGTGGGAGCAGCTCTCGCAGGCCGAGCAGGGCGCGGTGTACGCCGCCTACAAGGCCGTCAACGAGACCGCCGGCTTCACGCCCGGCGTGCAGATGCAGCCGCCGGAGACCGCGACGACCGTGCGCGTGCAGGACGGCGGCACGCTCACGACCGACGGCCCGTTCGCCGAGCTGAAGGAGGCGATCGGCGGCTACTGCTTCCTCGAGGCCGACGACCTCGACGCCGCGATCGAGCTGGCGGCGAAGATCCCCGCGGCCAGCATGGGCGGCGCGATCGAGATCCGTCCGATCGTGGAGCGGTAGCGATCCTCGAGCGGGCCTTCCGCGAGCAGTGGGGCCGCGTGCTCGCTGCGCTGATCGGCTTCCTCGGCGACTTCGACCTCGCCGAGGAGGCCGCGCAGGAGGCGTTCGCGATCGCCGCCGAGCGCTGGCCGCGCGACGGCGCGCCGAGCGACCCCGGCACGTGGCTCGTGACGACCGCGCGCAACCGCGCGATCGACCGCATCCGCCGCGAGCGCACGCTCGCCGCCAAGACGCGCCTGCTCGACGTGCCCGAGGCGGTGGAGGAGGACGCGGTGCCCGCGACGACGACGTTCCGCGACGAGCGGCTGGAGCTGCTCTTCACCTGCTGCCACCCGGCGCTCGCGCTCGACGCGCAGGTCGCGCTGACGCTGCGCACGCTCGGCGGCCTGAGCACCGACGAGATCGCGCGCGCCTTCCTCGTCGGCGAGGCGACGATGGCGCAGCGGCTGGTGCGCGCCAAGCGCAAGATCAAGGCCGCGGGGATCCCCTTCCGCGTGCCGCCCGACCACCTGCTGCCGGACCGGCTCGTCGCCGTGCTGGCGGTCGTCTACCTGATCTTCAACGAGGGCTTCGGCGAGCGCGCGGAGCTGGCGCGCGAGGCGCTCGCGCTCGGGCGCGCGCTCGCCGAGCTGATGCCCGACGAGCCGGAGGCGCACGGGCTGCTCGCGCTGATGCTGCTGCACGAGGCGCGCCGCCCGGCGCGCTTCCACGACGGCGAGCTGGTGCTGCTCGCCGACCAGGAGCCCGCCCGCTGGGACGGCGCGCAGGTCGCCGCCGGCCGGGCCGCGCTCGACCGCGCGCTGGCGCTGCGCGGGCGCGGGCCGTACGTGCTGCAGGCCGCGATCGCCGCGCTGCACACGGACGCGCCGCGCGACTGGCCGCAGATCGCGGCGCTCTACGGCGAGCTGGCCCGCCTCGCCGGCTCGCCCGTGATCGAGCTGAGCAGAGCGGTCGCGGTCGCCGAGGCCGAGGGCCCGCAGGCGGGGCTGGCGATCGTCGAGCGGCTCGAGCTCGACGACTACCGCTACCTGCACGCCACGCGCGGCGAGCTGCTGGCGCGGCTCGGCCGCGCGCAGGAGGCGCGCGAGGCCTACCGCCGCGCGCTCGCGCTCGCGCACGACGAGGCCGAGCGGCGCCTGCTGCAGCGGCGGCTCGCGCAGGTCGGGTGAGGCGTCCGCGCGGTCGGGTACGACTGCGCACATGAGCCATCCCGTTCAGCTGATCGTCGAGGACGACCTCCAGCGCACCCGCGGCACCGTCTTCTTCCGCATCCTGCTCGCGATCCCGCACTTCGCCTGGCTGCTGATCTGGGGCATCGGGGCGTTCTTCGCGGTGATCGTCAACTGGCTCGTGACGCTGATCGAGGGCACCCCGTCGCAGGGCGTGCACGCCTTCCTCGTGCGCTACCTGCGCTACGCGATCCAGGTCTCGGCCTACCTCAACCTGCTCGCGAACCCCTACCCCGCATTCAGCGGCGACGGCGCCTACCCGGTCGACCTCGCGGTCGCGCCGCCGGCGCGCCAGAACCGCTGGACGGTCGCGTTCCGCGCCGTGCTGGTGTGGCCGGCGCTGCTGCTGGGCGCGGCGCTGGCGGGCGGGATCGGCGAGGGCCAGGCCTCGCGCGTCGGCGGCCTGCTCGTGACGATCGCGGTGCTCGGCTGGTTCGCGGCCGTCGTGCGTGGGCGGATGCCGCGCGGGCTGCGCGACGCCGGCGTCTACGCGCTCACGTACAGCGCGCAGCTGTCGGCCTACCTGCTGATCCTCACCGACCGCTATCCGGACAGCGACCCGCGCGCGGCGCTGGCGGACCCGCCCGTGCGCAGCGACCCGATCCGCGTCGTGGAGCTCGAGGACGACCTGCGGCGCTCGCGGCTGACGGTCTTCTTCCGCCTGCTGCTGAGCATCCCCCACCTCGTGTGGCTGTCGCTGTGGACGGTGGTCGCGCTGCTCGCCGTGATCGTCAGCTGGTTCGCGACGCTGATCATGGGCCGCACGCCGGGGTGGCTGCACCGCTTCCTGGCCGCCTTCCTGCGCTACCAGACGCACGTCTACGCGTTCGTCTACCTGGTCGCGAACCCGTTCCCCGGCTTCGTCGGCGCGGCCGGCAGCTATCCGCTGAACCTCGTGGTGGAGGGACCCGAGCGGCAGAACCGCTGGGGCGTGGCGTTCCGCGGGCTGCTGGCGATCCCGGCGCTGCTGATCTCCAGCGCATACGGCGGCGTGATGCTCACGGGCGCGATCCTCGGCTGGTTCGCGGCGCTCGTGCGCGGGCGGATGCCGCGCGGGCTGCGCAACGCCGGGGCGCTGTCGCTGCGCTACACGCAGCAGGCCAACGGCTACCTCTACCTGCTGACGAGCAGCTATCCGTACAGCGGGCCGACGGCCTGACGTGAGCCGGCTGCGGCGGCCGCTCGGCATCGCCGCGCTGATCGCGGGCGCGGCGGCGTGGATCGTGGCGGCGCGGCGGCTGTGGCAGTCGAGCGTGCCCGACGGGCTGACGCTGCCGCGCCTCAACGCGCACGACTACTTCAGCGACGCGTTCCTCGCGCGCAGCGCGCGCTACGAGCGCTTCCTGACGCTCGACGAGCTGCTCGCGCTGTTCGTGCTGCTCGCCGTGCTCGTGCTGTACGCGCGGCGCGGGCACCGGCTGATGCGCGAGTCGGCGGCCGGGCCGATCGGCACCGGGATGCTGCTGGGGATGCTCGGGCTCGGGATCGTGTGGCTCGCGCAGGCGCCGTTCGGGCTCGCCGCGGTCTGGTGGGAGCGCCGTCACGGCGTCTCCCACCAAGGCTACGTCGCCTCGCTCGTGCAGGGCTTCCTCGGGCTCGGCGGGACGTTCCTGGCGATCAGCTTCGCGCTGCTCGTCGCGATGGGGCTCGCGCGCGTGCTGCGGACGTGGTGGTGGACGCTCGCGGCGCCGTTCTTCGTCGGGCTCGCGCTGCTGTTCGCGTTCCTCTCGATCCACCTGATCCCCGACGTGCATCCGCTGGCGCGCCCGGCGCAGCTCGCCGACGCGCGCGCGCTCGCGCGCACCGAGGGCGTGGTGGGGACGCGCGTGGAGGTGCAGGACGTGGCGCGCTACACGACCGCCCCCAACGCGGAGGCGGTCGGCTTCGGCTCACAGCGGCGCGTGATCCTGTGGGACACGCTGCTCGACGGCCGCTTCGACCGGCGCGAGATCCGCGCCGTGCTCGCGCACGAGCTGGGCCATCTCGCCCACCGCCACACGCTCAAGGGCGTCGGCTGGCTGGCGCTGTTCCTGCTGCCCGTCTCGGCGCTGATCGCGCTCGTGACGCGGCGGCGCGGCGGGCTTGCGCTGCCGGAGGCGGTGCCGCTCGCGCTGCTCGTGCTGGTCGCGTGCAACGTGCTGACGCTGCCGCTGCGCAACCTCGCGACGCGCCGCATGGAGAGCGAGGCCGACTGGAGCGCGCTGCGGGCCACGCACGACCCGGCAGGCGCCCGCGCGCTGTTCCGCCGGCTCGCGACGACGAGCCTCGCCGACCCCGACCCGCCGGGCTGGGCGCAGCTGCTCGACGGCGACCACCCGACGATCCTGCGGCGGATCGCGATGACGCGCGCGTGGGAACGCGTCAGCGGGCCGTGAAGCCGAGGATCAGCTGCGCCGTCTCCAGCGGGACGTCGAGCTGCGGGCAGTGGCCGACGCCCTCCAGCTCGACCCAATCGGCGTGCGGGAGCAGGTCGCGGTAGCGCGCGGCGGCGGTGGGCCAGGCGAGCAGCCGGTCCTCCCTCCCCCACACGATCCGCAGCGGGCAGGCGATCCGCTCGGCGTCGAGCGGGTAGCCCTCGCGGCGCGCGTGGTCGACCAGCGGCGGCACGTCGCAGGCCGCCGCGCCGCGCAACTGGTGGACGAGCAGCTCGACGGGGATGTGCTCGAAGCTCGCGCTCGTGAACTGCGTCGCGCGGCGCCGCCCGCCGGGCGCGGCGAGGATCGCCTCCGCGTGCGGCGCGGCCGCCTGCAGCTGCGGGTGCAGCGTCGCGAAGTGGCCGAGCGTCTGCCCGACGGACGCGGCATCGCTGGCCGCCCAGCCACCGGCGGGCGCGAGCGCCACGACCGAGCGTGCGCGCCCGCGAGCGGCCAGCTGCAGCGCGACGTAGCCGCCGAGCGAGTTGCCGGCGACGTGCGCGGTCGCGAAGCCGGCGTCGTCCATCGCGCGCTCGACCGCCTCCACGAGCGACGTCTCGCCGAACTCGGCGTGCAGCGGCGGGCCGCCCGCGTGGCCGAGCAGCGTCGGCGCGAGCACGTCGTGCTGGCGCTCCAGCGCCGGCAGCACCAGCTCCCACGTGCGCCAGGTGTCCGTGAAGCCGTGCAGGCAGACGAGCGGCGACCCCGAGCCGCCGCGGTGCGATGCGCTGAACATCGCTCGAAGGCTAGAGCGGCCGCCGGGGTATGAGTCCCACAAACGACCCGCGAGGAGACCGCATGCCGACCGACGAGCAGATCCAGGCCCAGATCGAGGCGCTGGAGCAGGAGCGCCTGACGCTGCGCGAGCGCGAGGGCTCGCAGGACATCACGCTCGCCGCCGATCGCGAGCGGCTGGAGCAGATCCGCGTCGAGCTGGACCGCCTGTGGGACTTCCTGCGCCAGCGCACCGCGCTGCGCGAGGCGGGAGGCGATCCCGACGAGGCCTCGGAGCGCTCGGCGGACGTCGTGGAGAAGTACTGGCAGTGAGCGTCGCCGCCGCTAGCGGCTGAGCGACGCGGTCGCGCTCGTCTCGCCGCTGACGGCGGCGGTGAGCGTGTTCGTCGTCCAGTTCAGCGTGCTGGGCACGGTGAACGTGAACTGCGAGGCCGTCGTCGCGGTGCCGCTGCTCGACATCGTGAGCGTCGTGAAGCTGGTGTTGCCGGGCGTGAAGACGCCGGTGCCGGCGGTGCGCGAGACGGTCACGTTGTGGCCGTTGCCGACGCTGCTGACGATGTTGCCGTACGTGTCGGTGATGCTCACGTTGGCCTTGAACGTCGCGGCGTTGCTCATGCCCGTCACCGTGCACGTGAAGTAGCAGGAGGCGCCGAGCACGCCGGAGCTGATCGTCACGTTGCTCCAGGCGACCTTGGTGTCGTCGGTCGCGTGGGTCGCGAGCGAGAGGCTGCCGTCGTCGGTGACGAGGCCGTCGGTCGCGGTGATCGTGACCGTCTCGGCCTTCGTCGTCGTGACGTAGCCGTTGTTGTTCGTGCCGCTCGTGGTCGCGACGCCGCTGCTGAACGTCAGCGCCGTCGGCGAGCCGAACGCGATCGCCGTGCCGCTGCTGTTGGAGACGGTCGGAGCGGTGCCGCTGAACGGGATGCCCGCGCCGCCGAACGTGATGCTGTGCGAGCCGGTGTAGCTCGTGACGGTGTTGCCGCCGGCGTCGATCGCGGTGATCGTCAGCTTCTCCTTCACGCCGGCCTCGGGCGTCGTGTCGGCGCTCTCGACCAGCAGGTGCGCGAGCGCGCCGGCCGTCACGTCGAAGGAGCTGCTGTCGACCTGCGGGGAGCCGTCCTTGGCGCGCAGCTTGTAGCCGGTGCCGGTCTCGGCGATCTTGCAACCGGAGAAGGTGACGACGCCGTTGCTGCGCGCCTGCGTGCAGCCGCTGAGCGTGCCGGAGGTGCCGGGCTGCTTGATCGTGAGCGTGACCGTGCCGGCGTAGCCCGTCGCGACGTTGCCCTCGGAGTCGAGCGCGGTGACGACCGGCTGCGTCGTGAAGGCGGTGCCGCCGACGGCCCCGGCGGGCTGCGTCGTGAAGCTGAGCGAGACCATCGAGCCCGGCGTGACGGCGAACGCCGTGCTGTCGGCGGTGCGCGTGCCGTCGCTGGCGTGCAGCTGGTAGCCGGCGCCGCTCTTCTTGATCTCGCAGGCGCTGAACGAGGCCACGCCGTTGGTGAGCGTGCGCGTGCAGTTGTCGAGCGTCGCGCCGGCGGTGCCGGTGCCGCTCGTGATCGAGAGCGTGACGGTGCCGTTGTACGTCGTGACGATGTTGCCGCCGGCGTCGGTCGCGGTCACCTTCGGCTGCGTCGTGAAGGCGGCGCCGGCGACGGCGCCCGCGGGCTGCGTCGTGAAGACGAGCTGGGAGACCGCGCCCGCGGTGACGTTGAAGGCGGTGCCGTCGACCGTGCGCGTGCCGTCTGTGGCGCGCAGCTGGTAGCCCGTGCCGCTCTTGTCGAGCTTGCACCCGGTGAAGCTCGTGACGCCGTTGACGAGCGTGCCGTTGCAGCCGCTGAGCGCGGCGCCGGAGGTGCCCGTGCCGCTCTTGATCGCGAGCGTGACGGTGCCGGAGTAGTTGGCGACGGTGTTGTTGGCGGCGTCGCGCGCCGTCACGACCGGCTGCGTCGTGAAGGCGGCGCCGCCGACGGCGCCCGCGGCCTGCGTCGTGTAGACGAGCTGCGTGACCGCGCCGTAGGTGACGGTGACGGGCTTCGCCGCGCTGGTGCCCGTCCAGGAGCGCCAGACGGCCGTGACGGTGTAGCTGTGCGCGGCGGTCGTGACGCCGGTGTCGGTGCAGCTCGTGACGCTCGTGGGCGCGGCTGCACTGGGGCAGGCCGCGCTGGCCGCGGCGCCGTCGCGCTTGACGTAGTAGGTGACGGCGCCGGCGTCGGGGGCGGTGACGGCCGACCACGTCAGGGCGACCGTGGCGGCGCCGGGCGTGGCGGTCGAGATCGTCGGCGTCGTGAGCGTGCCGACGTTGGCGGCCGCGCTGCCGGTGCCGCGGGCCGTGTAGTAGGCCGAGGCGCCGGCGGCCACGAGGAGCGCCAGCGCGATCGCCAGCGCGACGATGCGGCGGATGCGACGGCTCATGAGTGCGCGCTCCCGCCGTAGGAGAAGCTGAACGTCGCGCCCTTGCAGGCGTCCTGGTTCGTCGGCAGGTTGCGCATCAGCACCTGCGGGGCGCTGACGCCGCCGCTCGGGAGCGTGACGCTGCCGTTGGCGGGCACGACCAGCTCGTTCGCGGCGGACGCGCTGGACTGCGTGATCTGCAGGTTCGCGGGCCCGTCACAGCCGGCCTTGGTGCTGCCGGGCTGGACCGTGACGGTGAGGCTCGTGACGTGGATCGCCTCGCCGTTGGGGTTCGAGAGCGTGAGGATCAGCGTGCCCGAGAGGCCCGGCGCGAGCAGCCCCGTGAGGTTGCCGCCGACGTTGAAGGGCCGGCCCGTCTGCGAGGAGACCGTCCAGCTGTACTCGGTCGCCGCGCTCGCGTTGGCGGCGGCGTCGAGCGCGCGCACGCCGAACGTGTGCCTCGCTGCGCTGAGGCCGCTGTACGTGACGGGGCTCGCGCAGGTCGCCCAGGCGCCGCCGTCGAGCCGGCACTCGTAGACGACGCCGGCCTCCGTGTCGGTGAATGCGAACGTCGCGCTGAGCGCGGCCGAGGGGTCGGCCGGCTTCTGCGTGATCGTCGGCTTCGGCGGCGCGGCCGTGTCGACGCGCCACGTGTACGTCGTCGTCGGGCTGACGTTGCCGGCGGCGTCGCGCGCCTGCACCGAGACGGTGTGCGTGCCGTCGGCGAGGCTCTTGAACGTCTCGCTCGCGTTGCAGACCTCGTAGGCCTTCGTGTCGAGCTTGCAGAGGAACTGCACGCCCGCCTCGGCGTCGGCGAACGCGAACGTCGCCTGCTTGGCGGAGGTCGGGTTCGCGGGGCCACCGGAGATCGTCGGCGCGACCGGCGCGTGCGTGTCGATCGAGAAGGTGAGGCTGAGCTGGTCGGCCGGCGCGGTCGTGTTGCCGACGGCGTCGGTCGAGCGCGCGTGCACGACGTAGCTGCCCTCGGCGGGGAGCGCCGGCATCGCGTAGCGCCAGCTGGTGAAGCCGTCGACCGTGCCGAAGACCTCGGTCGCAGAAGCGAACGCCGAGCCGTTCCAGTACTTGCCGGTGGAAACCTGGCGGACCGAGACCTTGTTGGAGGCGACGCCGCTCGGGTCGGCGGTGTTGCCGCACATGCCCGGATGGCTGGCGCAGTTCGCGGCCCAGCTCGCGGCGTTGTAGCTGGCGCCGTCGAGCGGGCGCAGGAAGGTGATGACCGGCGCGGCCGTGTCGACCGTCCAGGTGCGCGTGGCGGGCGAGCCGACGCTGCCGTCGCTGGTGCGGCGGGCACGGACGCGGAACGTGTGGGCGCCGGGCGCCAGCGGGCCGGCGTAGGCCTTCGGGCTGGTGCAGGCGCTGAAGTCGGCCGTGTCGAGCGAGCACTGGAGCGTGTAGCCCGTGCCGCTGACGGCGAAGGAGAAGCTGGCCGAGGTGGCGCCGGTCGCGCCCGAGGGCCCGGCGCTGATCGTCGGCGTCGGCACGGCCGGACCGGCCGCTGCGTATGCGATGCCCCCCACGGCGGCGAGGATGGCGATGACACCGAGCAGCGTCAGGGACCGCTTGGCCCGGGCGCTCTTCGCTGTCGTGCTCTTGAAGGGATTTCGCATGTGCATGAGGAGGAGGGTCGTCGTGGAGGAGCGGTCGGGAGGGACGCCGTCCATGGCGTCCCTCCCTTGCCTTTGCCGCTCCAGCCGCTAGATGCCGCTGTTGTCCACCTTCAGGTGGAGGACCGGGGCCGCGCCCTTGCAGGCGTCCTGGTTCGCTGCCGTGTTGTCCATCGACAGCGTCCCGCTGCCCGAGGCGGTGCCGCCCGGGGCGATCGTCGCGCCCACCGAGACGTCGGCGAAATGGAAGTCGGCCGCGAGGCAGCCGGCCGGGAGACCGGTCACGGCGCCGTCGGCGACGACCTTGTCGACCTTGGCCGACGTGTCCGCCGAGGTGTTGTTGACGGTGAAGTGAACCGCCGTCGAGCTGCCCGGGAAGAGCGTCGAGTCGAACGTGACCGGGGAGATCGTCACGCCCGCGTCGGTGCCGACCGAGGCCGTGCCCGAGCCGGTGCCCGAGGAGGTGAAGTATGCGTATGCGACACCCGCGAACGCCAGTGCGGCGATCGCGAGGACGGGGATGAGTACCCGCTTGTGCATGAGCTTCCGCATGAGGGCAATGCTCCTTTTCGTGGTGTGCCTGCCTGGAGCGATCGCTCCCTGCGGCTAACTGCTTGCCGTGCAGCTTGCGGGCAGCGCAGGGTCCGCTCAATGGCTCGCGCGGGGCATTCGACGTTCAGTCGTGTGAACGCCGCCGCGCCGCTTGGGAGCATTGGGCGCATGGGCGCGGATGCGATACGGGTGCTGATCGTCGACGACCACGACGTCTTCCGCACCGGGCTCGCGCAGCTGCTGCGCGACGAGGGCGTCGACGTCGTCGGCCAGGCCAGCGGCGGCGCGGCGGGCGTGCGGCTCGCCGCCGAGCTGGCGCCGCACGTCGTGCTGATGGACCTGAGCATGCCGGCGATGTCCGGCGTCGAGGCGACGCGCGCGATCGTCGCCGGCGCGACGTCGAGCCAGGTCGTGATCCTCACGCTCTCCGACGACGACGCCTCGATGCTGGAGGCGCTGCTGGCGGGCGCGGCCGGCTACGTGCTGAAGGACGCCAGCCTGGAGCGGATCGTCGCGGCCGTGGAGGCGGCCGCGCAGGGCGAGGCGGTGATCCCGCCGCAGGTCGCGCCGGAGATCCTGCGGCGGCTGCGGGCGGCCGCGCCGGCGCCGGCCGGCGAGCAGGAGCAGCTGTCCGAGCGCGAGCAGGAGGTGCTCGCGCTGATCGTCGACGGACGCGACAACGCGACGATCGCGGCGGAGCTGTTCATCAGCACCAACACGGTCAAGCGCCACGTCGCGAGCATCTTCTCCAAGCTCGGCGTCGAGAACCGCCTGCAGGCCTCAGTGCAGGCGCTGCGCCGCGGGCTCGTGAGCTGAGCGGCGCGGGCGCAGCGGCGGCGTCGCGAGCCGCAGGCGCAGCGCGCTGAGCAGGTCGCGCAGCTCCTGCTCCTGCGCGGCGAGCGCCAGCTCGCGCCCGGCCATCCCGAGCGCCCGCGCGCGCAGCTGCCGGCGCGCCGCTTCGAGCGCGAGCGCGGCCGCGTAGCCGCTCGTCAGCAGGTCGGCCGCGCGCTCGCGATCCTCCTCGGCGTGCTGCGTACAGGCGCGCAGCTCCGCGAGCAGGCGGTCGGTGTCGGCTTGGAGCTGTTCCGGCGTGGGACCCACACGGGCATGCTCTCGCGCCGCGTCGCGCTTGACGATGGCCCGCGCGGGCGCTTCGGCGTTCAGACGGGTGAACGCGCGAGGCCGCGCAGGCGGTCCAGCAGCTCGAAGGCGGCTCCGCGATCGGGCACCTGCAGCTTGCGCAGCACCTCGGAGACGTGACGGCGCACCGTCACCTGGCTGATGCCGAGCCGCTCGGCGACCTGCGCCGTGCTCGCGCCCGTGCGCAGCAGCTCGAGGATGTCCCACTCGCGCGTCGTCAGCTCGGCGCCGCCGCGCTGCTCCAGCGGCATGCGGCGACGGCGGCGGTCGCCGAACGCCTCCACGAGGCGCCCGACGAGCCGGCGCGGGATCGCCGCCTCGCCCGACAGCACGCCCTCCAGCGCGGCGGGCAGCCGGCCGGGGTCGACGTCCTTCAGCAGGTAGCCGCCCGCGCCCGCGCGGATCGACGCGAACAGGTCGTCCTCGTCGGCCGAGACGGTCAGCATCACGATCGCCGTGCCGGGCAGCTGGGCGGCGATCTGCGTGGCCGCCTCGATCCCGCCGCCGCCGGGCATGTGCACGTCGAGCAGGCAGACGTCGGGCCGCTGCTCCAGCGCCGCCGCGACCGCGGCCGGGCCGTCGGCGGACTCGGCGCAGACGGCGAAGCCGCCGGCCTCCAGCGCAGCGCGCACGCCCGCGCGCGTGGGCGCGTGGTCGTCGGCGATCAGGACGCGGTGGGCGCTCACGGCAGCGCGACCTCGATCTCGGTGCCGACGCCCGGCGCGGAGCGGATCGCGAGCCGCCCGCCGAACGCCTCGACGCGCTCGCGGATCGACAGCAGGCCGTAGGAGCCGTCGGGGATGCGGAGCGGGTCGGGGTCGAAGCCGCAACCGTCGTCGCGCACCGTCAGGCGGCGCGGCGCGCCCGCGCGCAGCTCGATCGCGGCCGTCTGCGCCCCGCCGTGGCGGGCGGCGTTCGCGAGCGCCTCGCCGACGATCCGCATGACCGCCTCGCGCACCGGCGGCGTGACCTCGACGGAGTGCTCGACGTCGATCCGCACGTCCAGCTCGAGGCGGCGCCCCAGCTCGCCGGCGGCGCGTTCGAGCGCGACGTGCAGCGGCTCGTCGAGCGGCGCGCGCAGCGTCGAGATCGCCGAGCGCGACTCGTCGAGCGCGCGCTCGGCCGCGCTCACCAGCTGCGCGGTCGCCGGCGTCGGCCGCTCGCGGTGCAGGCGCCGCGTCTGGCTCAACACGTAGGCGAGCTCCTGCGCGACGCCGTCGTGCAGCTCGCGCGCGACGCGGCCGCGTTCCTCGCTGGCCGCCAGGCGGGTGCGGTCGCGCTGGTAGGAGCGGATCTCGGCGACCGCCCCGGCCGCCAGCAGCACGTAGGCGCCGAGGCCGAGCACGTCGCCGGCGTAGAACCAGTCGACGTAGAGCGAGGGCACGAGCAGGTAGTTGAGCCAGCCGAACGCGAGCAGCGCGGTGCCCCACGACAGCAGCACGGCGAACCAGTCGAGCCGGCGGCGCCCGCGCGTCGCGAAGCCGATCGCGGCCAGCCCGATCAGGCCGGCGGAGATCGCCTTCAACGCGATCGCGCCGGCGTTGCCGGCCAGCAGCTCGCCGGTGCGCTCGGGCGGCGCCAGCGCAGGCGCGAGCGCCAGCAGGGCAAGCGCGGCCACCGCGAGCACGGTCAGCGAGCCCGCGACGGCCAGCCGCGCCGCGTGGGCGGGGCGCGGCAGCGCGCGACGGGGCGCGAACGCCGCCGCCGCGAGCAGCCCAGCCGCGAGCAGGCGCCCGGAGGCGGGCATCCAGGTCGCGAACGCGCCGGGCGCGCGGCCGGTCGCGGCGGGGATCGCGCTGAACAGCAGGTTCGAGGTGCCGAGCACCGCGAGCGCGAGCGCCAGCAGCAGGTCGCCCGGCAGCGGCCGGCGCCGGTAGCGCCCGGCCGCGAGCAGCGCCACGAGCAGCGCGACGAGCGCGGCGGCGGTGGCGATCTGCGCGTGCAGCGTCGGACGCTCGACGCCGAAGCGCAGGCTCGGCAGCCGCACCACGAGCGTCAACGCCAGCGCGCCCGCCAGCACGACCGCGAGCAGGCCGCGACGGTGCGTCACGGCCAGCCGATCGGGGGCGGGCGCCTGCACGTCCGCTGTGTGGTGAAGCAACATGAGCCCTCATGGGGCTTTTCGGCGGATTCGGGCGGTTGCTGGAGCCCTACGGTCCGAACGGGTCGTAGCGCTCGACGCGCTCGAGCCACATCTGGTGGGGCTGCTGGCGCGGATCGTGCTGCGGGCAGTTGTAGAAGACGCCCTCGTCCTCGCCCTTGACGCAGATCTCGTGGATGCGCTGCGGTTCGTGGAAGCGCTCGCTGCTCACGAGGTCGTTGTCGAGGTCGCACGTGGTGCAGAGCACGTCCACGGCGCCGCGACGCACCCGCACCTTCAGGCCGATGTCGGCGGTCAGCGCGTTGATAGAGCGGCCCGGGAACAGCACCTCGTTGACGGCGCCCGCGATGCGTGTGCGGAAAGTCCCCAGCTCCTCGCGCAGCTCGCCGACGAGCAGCAACCGGGCACGCGGCGTCTGCAGCATGCGCTCGGCGATCGCGAGCAGTCCGGTCAGGTAGAGATGGCTGTCGGGCTGCTGCTTGAACGCGTCCAGCGGGCTGAACGGCGTCACGTCGAGGTCCGCGAAGTCGCGCGGTTCGGAGACCCTCGCCCGCGACAACGAGTGGAAGCCGAACTGCAGCTGGCGCAGCAGGTCGCCCTGCTGGCGCGCGCGCTTGGAGCCCTCCCCGCCGTCGAGCGCCTGCTCGCGGCTGAGCCGCCAGAGCTGCTCGAGCTCGACGATCGTCTCGGCGGCCTTGCCCAAGGGTCTCTCGAGGCCCGCGAGCTTGCGCAGCTCCGGCAGCGGGATCGAGCTGACGTGCGCCATCACGACATGCGCTTCAGCGAGCGCGATCGTCAAGGGCCGCTGCGGGGCCTCGCCGGGATCGCGCGGCGGCGGCGCTCTCGGGTCGCCGCCGAGCCCGGGCGCGATGCCGGTGTCGCTCGTGAACAGCAGCGTCGACTCCTCCTCCCCCGAGCCGAGCCGCAGCAGGAAGCCCTGGGCGATCGCCTCGCGGGCGTCCTTGTGCTCGACCGTCTCGACCGGCTCGATGCGCAGGCTGCTCGGCCATGGGTATGCCTCGGCCGTCGGCACGCCCGCGTCGGTGAGCTTGGCGACGATCGCCCGCCGCCCCGGAAGTCTGTTGAGGAAGCTGTAGCGGTTGTGGACGCCGTCGTTGCCGAGGATCACCAGCTTCCGTTCCTCGGTGAACGTCGAGACGTTGAGGATCCGGCGGTAGCGCATCAGCGACAGCAGCGCGTCGAGCGCGGCGATGTGGTCGGCGTGGTCGTGCGTGACGACGATCAGGTGGATGTCGTCGAGGCAGTAGCCGCAGCGGTACAGGTTGTCGAGGAAGCTCGGCCCGGGGTCGATCACGATCCCGAACGGCGGGTCGTTCGCTTCCAGCACGCGCACGAAGTAGCCGCCGCCGAGCACGCGCGAGGCCGACGGGCGCGGCAGGAACGGGAAGAAGCTGCTGTAGCGGCGCATGCAGACGAGCTCCAGCGCGGGCGCGCCCGCGCGCTCCTCGGCGTCGGGCGGGCGCGCGACCTTCGTCAGGTAGCGGTAGACCTGTGCGAGCTTGACGTTGCTGCTGTCGGTGTGCGCGACGAACTCGTTGAGCAGGTCGCGCGCGACCCGGTGCGAGCGCTCCGTCGTTCCGACCTGCTCGGCGTGCGTCGCGTCGAGCCACGTCTGCAGGCCGTATTCGATGATGTGCGCACCCTCCTCGTAGCGCTCGCCGCCGGCCGGCCACTGGTCGCCGATCCGCCGGGGCGGGGGCTGGTCCTCCGGCGGCAGCACGGGCAGCGGGGCGGCCTTGCCTTCCTTGCTCGCACGCTCGATCTTGAGGATGTCGGCGGCACTGAGCGTGCTCCACGGATCCAGCCAGGCGGCACGCTGCAAGCAGCAGTACGCGAGCGCGTGATCTGCACGCAGCCCGCCCTTCGCCGTCAGCGGAGCCTCCGGCAGGTTGAGCACGAACAGCAGGTGTCCGAGCCGCATCATCACCTCGGCCGCGAGCAGCCGCAGGTGCACCGGGCCGACGACCATCGCGAACTGGTCCACGAGCGGCGCGAAGCGCTGAGACAGCTCGACCTTGTCGAGATCGGGTTCGTCCGCGACCGAGCCGAGCCAGTCGATCAGGCCGTCCGCGACGGCGACGTTCGCGACGACCGCGCGGCTCTCCGTCACCGCGAGGTCGAGGAACGCGCGCCAGGCGCGCACGAAGGAGTGGAGGCTGCGCAGCACATGGCCACACTCGTAGCGCGCCTTGCCCTCGCTCAGCAGCAGGTCCACGCGCCAGCGCGAGTTGCGCACCGCGTCGCGCGCGTCGGGCTCCGGTTCGGGTGCGCCGTCGTGCTGCTCCCCCTGGCTCAGCCGCTCGAGGCGCCCGAGCCGCCGCTCGGCGCGCTCGAAGTAGCGCACCGCCCGTCTGTAGGCGTGCTGGACGCGGTAGATGCGCCCGGTGTGGTGATCGGCGAGCGCCCCCAGCCCGGTCAGGAACAGGTCCGAGCCGCGCGCGCGAGAGACGCGCTGGTCGAGCCTGCCCTCGACGCCGCGGATGAAGCGCCGCAGCTTGTAGAAGTCGCGGTAGGCGGCGTCGGCGCGGCCCAGCAGCCAGTAGGTGTAGGCGCGCCGCTGGAGCGCCAGCAGGCTCAGCTGATGCGAGATCCACATGCAGTACGTCGGCGTCGCGGTGTCGCAGCAGCGCTCGTAGCCCGCGACGACGTACTCACGCTCTTCGGGGTCCTCGGCGAAGATCCACGGCACGGTGCGCGCCACGACGTAGACGAACGTGTTGAGCACGATGCTCCGCTCGAGGTGGGCGGCGACGATCGGGTCGATCGCGCCGCGGAAGCGCACCGTGTCGCCGAAGTTGTGCGACGTCAGGTGCTCGACGTCGTGCATCCGCAGGTGCGCCTCCACGAAGGCCCCGATGACGGCCGTGTGGAGCGAGTCCCCGTCAGTGCTGCTGAGGTCGTCGTGCAGCACGGCCTCCCAGCGGTCCGCCGACGGCTCGAAGCCGAGCGACGTGACCGCCCGTTCCAGGCGCGCGCGGTTGCGATCCAGGCGGCCCTTGAGCAGCACCGGGTCGGTTGCGCCGGACACGCGCCGCCGGCCGAGGTCGTGGATCACGCTCAGCCGCACGCCCAGCTCCTGCTGCGGCGTGCCGTCACTGTGCTGCGAGTCCGGCTGCACCGCCTCGAGCGCGCTGACCGCGGAGGCGTAGAAGTCCACGACCCAGTGCGACTCCTGCGCGAGGAAGCAGGCCAGCTTCGCCGGCGCCGGATGGCGCGGCGGCTTGAGGTCCTCGACGGCGAGCGGGTCGGCGTCCCGCTGCAGCCGTGAGCGGTCCTTGCGCAGGTGCGCGGGCCGGTGCAGCTCGTTGCGCAGATCGCGGTTGAAGAGCTGCGTCGCCTCGATCGCGTCGTTGGGCAGCAGCGAGACGAGACGCGCTGACAGCGGCGCCTGCTGGACGCGCTGCTCGAGCTTGGCCAGGTAGTGCGCGACGACGCCGTAGGAGCCGAGGCTGTGCAGCAGCTCCAGCAGCAGGAAGTCGTTCAACGCATGTTGTGCGGATTGGTCGGGCATGGCGAGAGCGGCGCCCCCCAGCGGCTCTCTGCGTGCTTGCGCCTCGTGCGCTCCGTCGGCGGACCGATAAATGGGGCGCCGGAGATCCGACCCTACAGACGTACCTCAGTGGTCAGTGCAGTTCGCTCGGCCGCGCGATCTCGCGCTTGAGGATCTTGCCGGTGGGACCCTTCGGCAGCTCCTGCACGAGCCACACGTGGCGCGGGTACTTGTACGCCGCGACCTGCTCCTTCACGAACGCCTGCAGCTCCTCCGGGGTCGCGCTCGCGCCGGCCTTGAGGCCGACGGCGGCGCCGACCTCCTCCCCCAGCTCGGGGTGCGGGATGCCGACGACGGCGGCCTCGGCGACCGCGGGGTGCTCGTAGAGCAGCTCCTCGATCTCGCGCGGGTAGACGTTGTAGCCGCCGCGGATGATCATGTCCTTCTTGCGGTCGACGATGAAGAAGTAGCCGTCCTCGTCGACCTTCGCGAGGTCGCCGCTGTGGAACCAGCCGTCGCGGATCGCCTCGGCGGTCGCGTCGGGGCGCCGCCAGTAGCCCTTCATCACGTTCGGGCCCTTGATCACGATCTCGCCGACCTCGCCCTGCGCGACGTCCTCGTCCTGCTCGTCGACGACCTTCATCTCGACGTCGCGGATCGGCGTCCCGATCGAGCCGGGCTTGCGATCGCGGTCGGGGTGGTTGAACGACGCCACCGGCGAGGTCTCCGAGAGGCCGTAGCCCTCGAGGATCGCGGTCCCGAACTGCTGCTCGAACGCGCGCAGCACCTCGACGGGCAGCGACGCCCCGCCCGAGACGCACGTGCGCAGCGAGGAGGTGTCGGGACGCTGCTCGGCCGGCACCCCGAGCATCGCCGAGTACATCGTCGGCACGCCGAGGAAGATCGTCACGCGGTCGCGCTCCATCACGCTCAGCGCCTTGACCGGGTCGAAGCGCGCCAGCAGCGTCAGGCAGGCGCCCGCGAGCACGCCCGCGTTCATCGCCGCCGTCTGGCCGAAGGAGTGGAACAGCGGCAGCGCCCCGAGGATCACGTCGTCCTCGCCGAGGCGGATCAGCGTCTCGACCTTCGTGCGGGCGTTCTCGCGCAGGTTCGCGTGCGTCAGCTCGGCGCCCTTCGGGGTGCCGGTCGTGCCCGAGGTGTAGAGGATCACGGCGGTGTCGTCCTCGGCCACCTCGGCCAGCTCCGGGCGTGGCGGCGCCGCGGCGACGAGCTGCTCGAACTCGCCGGGCACGACCGCGATCAGCTCGGCGCCGGCGTCGTCGGCGCCCGGCTGCGCGTCGGCCGCGAACTCGTGCCAGGCGAACAGCAGCTTCGCGCCCGAGTCGCCCAGGTAGTAGGCGACCTCGCGCCGCTTCAGCAGCACGTTCATCGGCACCACGACCGCGCCCGCGCGCAGGATCCCGTAGTAGACGACCGGGAAGTACGGCACGTTCGGCAGCATCAGGCCGACGCGGTCGCCCGGGCCCACGCCGTGCGCCGCCAGCAGGCCGGCGACGTGCGCGGAGGCGCCGTCCAGCTGCGCGTACGTCAGCTCGACGTCGTCGAGCTTGAAGGCCGTGCGCGCGGGCCGGCGCGCAGCGGTCTCGGTCAGCAGGCTCGCGAGGTTGCGGCCCATCGAGCTATCCGACGCTCGGCTCCGCCTCGATCGCGCGCGACGGGGCCTCGCCCCACAGCTGCTCGAGCCGATAGAACGCGCGGGTCTCGGGCGTGAAGACGTGCACCACCACGTCCAGATAATCCATCAAGACCCAGTGCGCCTGCGGCAGTCCCTCCACGCGCCGCGGCAGCAGCCCGTGCTCGTCCTTCATGCCGAAGTGGATGCCGTCGTGGATCGCCTTCGCCTGGCGGTCCGTGTTGCCGGTGCAGATGACGAAGTAGTCGGCGTAGCCGAGGATCCCGCGCAGGTCCAGCTCGACGATCTCGAACGCCTTCTTGTCGCTTGCGAAGCCGGCGATCGCGGCGGCCATCTCGGCGCCCTGGAGCTCGCTGCTCATGCGCGGTACCAGCCGTTGCGCTCGATCGCGTCGGCGACGGCGTCGGGCACGAGGTCGCGGATCGGCTCGCCCGCCGCGACGCGCTCGCGCACCAGCGAGGAGGAGATGTCGATGCGCGGCATGTCGAACCAGCGCATGCGCTCGGCGCCCGCCAGCGGCGCGATCGCGGCGGCGATCGCCGTGCGGTCGTCGTCCCCGCGCTCGCCGACGGCGAGCGTCGCGAGCGACAGCACGGCCTCCGGCTCGCGCCAGCTCGGCAGGCTGCGGGCCATGTCGCCCCCGACGATGAACGTCAGTTCGTCTTGAGGGCTGTGCTCGTGCAAGGCCCTCAGCGTATCGACCGTGAAGGAAAGACCCGGTCGCCGCAGCTCCAGGTCGGACACCGCGAGCCGCACGTCGCCCGCGATCGCAAGCTCGCAGAGCGCCCGCCGCGCCTCTCCGCCGGGGTCGCCGTCGACCTGCTTGTGCGGCGGCCGGCCGGCCGGCATCAGCACGACGCGGTCGAGGCCGAGCTGCGCGCAGGCCTCCTGCGCGCACACGAGATGGCCGATGTGCGGCGGGTTGAAGGTGCCGCCGAGGATGCCGAGGCGCATGCGTCGATCAACTGCGGACCTGACCGGAGCCCTCGATCAGGTACTTGAACGTGCACAGCTCGCGCACGCCGATCGGGCCGCGGGCATGCAGCTTCTGCGTCGAGTTGCCGATCTCGGCGCCCATCCCGAACTCGCCGCCGTCGGTGAAGCGGGTCGATGCGTTGACGTAGACGCAGGCGGCGTCGACGCCGAGCTGGAAGGCGCGCGCGACGCCCTGGTCGCGCGTCACGACCGCCTCGGAGTGGCCGCTGCCGTAGGCGTTGACGTGCGCGATCGCCTGCTCGGCGGAGTCGACGACCCTGATCGCGAGGATCAGCGCGAGGTACTCGGTCGCCCAGTCCTGCTCGTCGGCCGCCACGACGGGCACGCCGTCGGGCGCGTGCTCGCGGGTGCGCTCGTCGCCGCGCAGCTCGACGCCGACGCTGTGCAGCGAGCGCAGCACGCGCGGCAGGAAGGCCGCCGCCGCGTCGGCGTGCACGAGCAGCGTCTCGGCCGCGTTGCAGACGCCGGGACGCTGCGTCTTCGCGTTCAGCACGATCGCCTCGGCCGCGTCGAGGTCGGCGTCCGCGTCGACGTAGACGTGGCAGTTGCCCGAGGCGGCGTAGATCACCGGCACGGTGGCGACCGCCTTCAGCGCGGCCTTCAGGCCCTCGCCGCCGCGCGGGAAGATCAGGTCCACGACGCCGTCCTGCGTCGCCAGCTCGGCCAGCTCCTCGCGCCCGCCGCCGGCGACGAGCTGGATCGCGCCCTCCGGCACGCCCGCGGCGCTCGCCGCCGCGCTGGCGATCGTCGCCAGCACGGCGTTGGAGTGGGTCGCGGTGCTGGAGCCGCGCAGCACGATCGCGTTGCCCGACTTGAGGCACAGCGCAGCCGCGTCGATCGTCACGTTCGGCCGCGCCTCGTAGACGACCGCGACGACGCCGAACGGCACGCGCACGCGCCGCACGTCGACGCCGTTGGGCAGGCGGTGACCGTCGATCGTCTCGCCGACGGGATCGGGCAGAGCGGCGATCGCGCGCGTGCCGTCGGCGATCGCGGCGATCCGCACCGGGTCGAGCGCGAGCCGGTCCAGCAGCGCCTCGCCGATGTCGCTCGCGCGACCGGCCTCGAGGTCGCGCGCGTTGGCTTCCAGGATCTCCGGCGTGCGCGCGAGCAGCGCGTCGGCGATCGCATGCAGCGCGGCGTCCTTCACGCGCGAGTCGAGCACCGCCAGCGGCGGCGCCGCGCGCTTGGCGGCGGCGCAGACGTCGGCGACGGATGTGGCGGTCGTGGCGATTCTGGAGAGGGTAGCGGCGCCGGGGATTTGCGAGCCCCGCGACGAACGGCTTGCTGGGGAGGGAGGCGGGAGGAGTGCCACCGCCCGCGCGCTCATCCCACACGATCCTTGCACCGGATTTACGACAGGAGCTTTGTGTCGCGCACGCGAGCACAAAGCTCACGTCCTCCTCGGACAGCGGCCGAAACGCGCAAGAACAAGCCACGGAGACGCGCAAAAGGCCCGTGCCCCCTCCCCTCGATGCCGCCGTTCGACGGCGCCCGCACCGGCGCCGGCGGCGAGGCCAGCCTAAGCCAGCACGAAGTAATCCCGATGGATCGCCTCTTCGCTCGCGCGCGGCAGCAACGCCAGGGCCTCCGCCGACTGCATCCCCTGCACGCGGCGCAGCTCCAGCGCGGAGTAGCTCGCGATCCCCTTCCCCACCTCGCCGCCGTCGTGCACGACCGCGACCGCGTCGCCCGCGTCGAACTCGCCGACCACCTCGGCGATCCCGACCGGCAGCAGGCTCGTGCCGCCCTCGCGCAGCGCGCGCGCGGCGCCGGCGTCGACCACGAGCGTGCCGCGCGCGGCCTTGGCGTAGCGCAGCCACAGCTTGAAGCTCGTCGAGCGCTGCTCGCGCGCGGGGAAGCGGGTGCCGATCGGCGCGCCCGCGACGGCGGCGGCGATCGCGCCCTGCGTACGCCCGTTGGCGACGACGGCGGGGATCCCGGCGGCCGTCGCCATCTCGGCCGCGACGACCTTCGAGCGCATCCCGCCGGAGCCGAGCGAGGAGGTCGTCTGGCGGATGTCGAGCGCTTCCAGGGCGGCGAAGTCCTCCACCAGCGGGACGATCTCGGCCGCCGGGTCCAGCCGCGGGTCGGCCGTGTAGAGGCCGTCGGTCGAGGTCAGCAGCACGAGCAGCTCGGCGCCGAGCAGGATCGCGACGTGCGCGGCGAGGAAGTCGTTGTCGCCGAACGTGATCTCGTCCGTGGCGGTCGTGTCGTTCTCGTTGACGACGGGCAGCACGCGCCAGTCGAGCAGCTTGCGCAGCGTCTGGCGCGCGTTCAGGTAGTGCTCGCGCTCGCCGTTGATGTCGTGGAACGTCAACAGCACCTGCGCGCTCACGATCCCGTGCCCGCTCAGCAGCTCGTCGTAGACGTGGTAGAGCTTGCCCTGCCCGACGGCGCTCGCGGCCTGCAGCTCGTCGATCGCGCGCGGACGCCCGTCGAGCGCCATCGCGCCCATCCCGCGGGCGATCGCGCCACTCGTGACGATCACGACGTCGCGCCCGCCGCGGTGCAGCTCGGCCGCCTGCTCGCAGACGTGCGCGAGCACCTCCACACGCGGCTGACCGCCGTCGTCGGCGACGATCGAGGAGCCGAGCTTGATGACGACCGTGCTCATGCAGCCGCGTCGAGCTGCGCCAGCTCGGCGTCGGACAGCCGCAGCTCGGCTGCCGCGACGTT
Source organism: uncultured Actinomycetes bacterium (assembly GCA_963746145.1). Lineage (GTDB taxonomy): Bacteria > Actinomycetota > Thermoleophilia > Solirubrobacterales > Solirubrobacteraceae > Conexibacter. Next base: position 1,395,568 of record CAVVAC010000003.1, on the reverse strand, counting down.
CTCCTCCAGGTGCGCGAGCGAGGCGGTGCCGGGGATCGGCAGCACGACCGGGCTGCGCGCGAGCAGCCACGCGAGCGCGACCTGGCCGGCGCTGGCGTCGTGGGCGGCGGCGATCTCGGCGACGGGGCCGCCGGGCCGCGCCAGCTCGCCGGCGGCGAGCGGGAACCACGGGATGAAGCCGATCCCGTTGCGCTCGCAGTGCTCGATCACGTCCTGGGAGCCGCGATCGGCGAGGTTGAAGCGGTTCTGCACGGTCGCGACCTCGAAGAACCCGCCGGCCGCCTCGATCTCCTCGACGCTCACCTCCGAGAGTCCGAGGTGGCGCACCTTGCCCTCGTCCTGGAGCGCGCGCAGCAGCTCGAACTGCTGCTCGCGCGGGACCTGCGGGTCGATCCGGTGCAGCTTGAAGAGGTCGATCCGCTCGACCCCGAGTCGCACGAGGCTCTGCTCGCAGCAGTGGCGCAGGTATTCGGGGCGACCCACGGCGTGCCACCCGCCCGGGCCGGTGCGCACGAGCCCGGCCTTCGTCGCGACGGCGACGCGCTCGTAGGGGTGCAGCGCCTCGCGGATCAGCTGCTCGGAGACGTAGGGGCCGTAGGAGTCGGCCGTGTCGACGAAGTCGACGCCGAGCTCGGGCAGGCGTCGCAGCAGCGCGAGCGCGGCGTCGCGATCGGCCGGCTGGCCCCAGATCCCCTCGCCCGTGATGCGCATCGCACCGAAGCCGAGTCGCGTGACCGGCAGGTCGCCGCCGATCTCGAACGTGCCGGAGCGCGTCGCGGTGGGAGTCATGCGGCCCAACCTAGCGCCTGCGCTGGCGTCACGACGGGTCCAGCTCGAACTCGACGCCGCCGATCTCGACGTCGTCGCCGGCCTCGAAGCCGGCCTCCTCGAGCGCGCGGATCACGCCGATCGAGCGCAGCCGCTGCTCGAGGAAGGCCATCGCCTCCTCGTTCTCGACGTCGTAGCGCAGCACCAGCCGGTCGATGCCCTCGCCGAGCACGCGGAAGCGGGCGGGCGGGCCCGCGTCGAGCTGCTCGACCTCGAAGCCGCGCTTGGCGACCGGCGTGAAGACGCGGTGCTCGGCCAGCTCCGCGACGTCGGCTATCTCCAGCGGCGGCGCGAGCGGCACGCGCTCCAGCAGCGTGCCGCGCAGCTGGTCGAGCCCGGCGCTCGTCGCGCTGGAGGTCACGAGCACGGGCACGTCCTCGCCGAGCCGCTCGCGCCAGGCGGCGAGGGCCTCCTGCGCGACGTCGGGCGTGACGAGGTCGGCCTTCGAGAGCGCGAGGATCCGCGGCAGCGAGGCGAGGCGCGCGTCGTGCGCGGCCAGCTCGTGCTCGATCGTGGCGTGGTTCTCGAGCGGGTCGGAGCCGTCGATCGGCGCGAGGTCGAGCACGTGCACGAGCAGCCGCGTGCGCTCGACGTGCGCGAGGAAGTCGTGGCCGAGCCCGGCGCCGTCGCTGGCGCCCTCGATCAGGCCGGGGATGTCGGCGAGCACGAGCTGGCGGTCGTCGGCGTCGATCGTGCCGAGCACCGGCTGCAGCGTCGTGAACGGGTAGTCGGCGATCTTCGGCGTCGCGCGCGTCATGCGCGAGAGCAGCGAGGACTTGCCGGCGTTCGGCAGGCCCACGAGCCCGACGTCGGCGAGCAGCTTGAGGCGCAGCTCGAGCCAGCCCTCCTCGCCCGGCAGCCCGCGCTCGGCGAAGCGCGGCGCCTGGCGTGTGGGGGTCGCGAAGTGCTTGTTGCCACGCCCGCCCGAGCCGCCGCGCGCGACGGTCGCGCGCTGGCCGGGGACGACGAGGTCGTGGCGCGTGCCGTCCTCCAGCTCGGCGACGGTGCCGGGCGGGACGTGCACCTCCAGCAGGTCGCCGTCGGCGCCGTACTGCAGCTTGCCCTTGCCGTGCCCGCCGCGATCGGCGCGGAAGTGCGACGTGCGGCGGAAGAACTGCAGGTCGCGCAGCGAGTCGTCGCAGACGAGCACGACGTCCCCCCCGCGTCCGCCGTCGCCGCCGTCGGGCCCGCCCTTCGGCACGCGCGACTCGCGGCGGAAGCTCATACAGCCGTCGCCGCCGCCGCCGGCCCGGACTTCGATGCGCGCGCGATCGGAGAGCACGCCGACATCATCCTGCACGGCGGCGCAAGCGGCGGTGCGAGCTACGCGCGGGCGCCCGGCAGCAGCTCGAGGCTGCCGCCGTGCGGATCCGCCACCAGCTCGCCGGGGTCGGCCGGGTCCTGCGCGCGGAAGGCGACGTGCGCGCCGCGGGTCGGCGTGCCGGCGACGAGCGAGACGCCGCCGTGGTCGCTCTCGAAGTGCACGCGGTCGGGGCGCTCGGTCCCCAGCCGCAGGCCGGCGCGCGGCGCCAGCCCGAGCCAGCGCTCGCGCGCGGCGCGCACGTCGGCGACGCGGATCCACAGGTGGTCGATGCTCGCCGGCGAGCCCTCCGGCAGGTCGCCGCCGTGCACCGCCTCGACGCTGTTGCCGTCGGGGTCGAGCAGGAACGCGCCGTAGTAGTCGGGCAGGTAGCGCGGCCGCGGCCCGGGCGGCCCGTCGTCGCGGTGACCCGCGTCGACCCCCGCCTGCCAGAACGCCTCGACGTGCGCCCGCGTGGGCGCGACGAACGCGACGTGCAGCCCACACGTCACCGCATGCGCGTCCGCAGCCGGCTCCAGCACGAGCCGCGCCGTCTCCGGCGCGCGCCCGAGCGCGGCCAGCACGGTCGAGTAGAACCCCTCGGACGCGGCCAGGTCGGAGGCCAACACGGTGACGCGCTCGATCATGCGCGTCGAAGCCGTCAGGCGGCGTCGTCTGCCACTACCGAGATGACGCGTCCGCGCCAGCCCGACGTGAAGGCGACCTTGCCGGGCGCCTTCGCGAAGATCGTGTCGTCCTTGCCGATGCCGACGCCCTTGCCGGGCTTGAAGCGGGTGCCGCGCTGGCGCACGATGATCTCGCCGCCCGTGACGGTCTGGCCCGCGAAGACCTTCACGCCGAGGTACTGCGCGTTCGAGTCGCGGCCGTTCTTGGAGGAGCCGAGCCCCTTCTTATGCGCCATCCTCGACTCCCTCCTCGTCGGCCTTCTTCGCCGCCGGCTTGCGCGCGCTCGCCTTGATCGTGGTGATCTCGATGCGCGTCAGATCCTGACGGTGGCCGGTGCGGCGCTTGTAGCCGCGCTTGGGCTTGAACTTGACGATGCGCAGCTTGGGGCCGCGCGTGTGCTCGACGATCTTCGCCTCGACCTTGACCTTCGCGAGGTCGGCGCCGTCGAGGATCTCGTCGTCGCCGCGGTAGAGCAGGGGCTCGAGCGCGATCTTCGCGCCCTCCTCCTCGGCCAGCTTCTCGACGAGCAGGGTCTGGCCCTGCTCGACGCGGTACTGCTTGCCGCCGGTCTTCACGATCGCGTACATGCTGGCTTCGTCTCTCGTCACTCGTCGTCGGTCGTGCTGCCCGTGGCAGCGTCGGCCGTGGCACGGGAACGGCGCCGTCCGCCCCTGCGGCCTCGGCGCCGAGCCGGAGATTCTACGCCATCCCCGGCATCGTTGTCGCCCCCGCCGTCCGGCGCGTCCGCGTCCGCCTGCGGGCCGTTGCCGTTGCCGACCAGCGTCGCGACCGCCGCGGTGCGCCCGACCTCGTCGATCCGCACCAGCCGCTTCTCGCCGACGTGGCGCCCGCCGCCGGTCACGGAGACGATGTAGCCGTCGATCTTGGCGACCGCGTCGTCGACGTTGTACATGTGCGGTTCGACGATGTTGACGAGCACCTCGTCGCCTTCGCGGAACGGCAGCGCGCGCTCGGCGACCTCCTCGCGCGTGCCCTCGAGCGTGATCGCGAAGTGGTCGAGCGGCAGCCCCTCGGAGCCCTCGAAGTGGAACCACTTGCCGGTCTCCTCCTCCAGCTGGCGCAGGATCCGCGCCCCGCCGCCGGTGAAGACCGCGCTCACGCGCGGGTTGATCTGCAGCAGCAGCGCCTCGGGCTCGATCTGCTTGGCCATCACCCGCAGGCGCCGCTCGAACGAGATCGCGATCGTCTCCTCCGAGCGGATCACGCCCTCGCCGTCGCAGGTCGGGCAGGGCCGGGTCATGATCTCGCGCACGCCGTCGGTGACGTTCTGACGCGTCATCTCGACCAGCCCGAGCGGCGAGATCTCGACCACGAACGTCTTCGTGCGGTCCTCGTCCAGCGCCTTGCGCAGCGTCTTCAGGACGGCCTCGCGGTTGCGCGCGCGGGCCATGTCGATGAAGTCGATGACGATGATCCCGCCGATGTCGCGCAGCCGCAGCTGGCGCACGACCTCGTCGGCTGCCTCGAGGTTCGTCTTCGTGATCGTGTCCTCCAGGCGCGCGCTCTTGCCGCGCCCGATGAACGATCCGGTGTTGACGTCGATGACCGTCAGCGCCTCGGCGTAGTCGAGCATCAGGTAGCCGCCGCTGGGCAGGTCGACCCTGCGCGAGAGCGTGCCCTCGATCTCCTTCTCCACGCCGAGCTGCTCGAACAGCGAGGCCTCCTCCTCCCACAGCTCGACGCGGTCGACCAGCTCCGGCGCGGTGCGCGTGAAGAACGAGATCAGCCGCTGGTGCTGCTGCGGGTCGTCGACGACGGCGCGCTCGAAGTGCTCGGAGAAGATGTCGCGCACGACGCGCACGGACAGGTCCGCCTCCTGGAAGACGAGGTCCGGCGCCTTCGTCTCGGCGACGCGCTTCTCCAGCACCTCGTTGAGCTTGAAGAGGTACTGCAGCTCGCGCTCGAAGTCGGCCCGCTTGGCGCCGTAGGCGGCCGTGCGGATGATCGCGCCGCCGCCTTCGAGGTCGAGCTTGGCGGCCTCCTTGCGCAGGCGGTCGCGCTCCTTGTCGTCGAGCCGGCGCGAGACGCCGACGCCCTCGCCCTGCGGCGAGTAGACCATGTAGCGGCCGGGGATCGCGAGCTCCATCGAGAGCCGCGCGCCCTTCGTCTTGAGCGGGTCCTTGACGACCTGCACGACGACCTCCTGGCCGGGCTTGAGGAGGTCGTGGATCTTGTGGCCCTCCTTCGCGGTGCCGCGGCCGCGGCGCACCTGCTCGACGCCCGGCAGCACGATCTCGTCGACGTGCAGGAAGCCGTTCTTCTCCAGGCCGATGTCGACGAACGCGGCCTCCAGGCCGGCGAGCACGTTGTCGACCTTGCCCTTGTAGATGTTGCCGACGATCGAGCGGCCGCCACGGCGCTCCAGGTACAGCTCGGCGACGCGGTAGCCGGCGGCCGGGTTGGCGGGCTTCTTGCGGCGGCGGCCGGAGGCCGTCTTGGTGGGGGCGACCGTTCCGGTCGCCTCGAGCAGCGCGACGCGGGTCTCCCCGCGCTCGACGCTGACCAGCACTTGCTTCTTCACAGTTGTTGCCTTCTCATGAGAGGACGAGCGCTCGTCCCTTCGACGTCTGCGCGATCCGTCCTTGGACGTGGATCGCCTGCAGCAGCCCGAGCGCGAGGAATGTAGTCAGATACGAAGCACCGCCGAAGCTCATCAGCGGCAGCGTGACGCCGGTGACGGGCATGATCCCGATGGTCATGCCGACGTTCACGAAGACCTGGAACATCAGCATCGCGAGGATGCCGCCGGCGATCAGAGCGCCGAACAGGTTCTTCGACAACGTGACGATGCGCAGGATGCGCCAGATCATCAGCGCGTACAGCGACAGCACGATCGCGGCGCCGGCGAAGCCGTAGGTCTCCCCCACCACACTGAAGATGAAGTCGGTGTGGTGCTCGGGGAGGAAGTTGAGCCCCGTCTGCGTCGCGTGCGCGATGCCCCGGCCGGTCTTCTCGCCGGAGCCGATCGCGATCAGCGACTGGTTGATCTGGTAGGTCGCGTTGGCGGGGTCGTGAGAAGGGTTCACGAAGCCCGTCAGACGCTGGACCTGATACGGCTTGAGCAGGTGCACGCCGGCCGCCGGGGCGGCGACGAGCACGAGCACGGTCGCCACGGCGAAGAGCCCCACGAGACCGCCGAGCTGGCGGCCGGAGGTGCCGGCGACGAAGAGGATGCAGAGCGTCAGCGCGATGTAGACCAGCGCCGTGCCGAGGTCCGGCTGGATCATCACGAGCGCCGCCGGGCCGAGCGCGAGCAGCATCACGCGCGCGGTCGTCTCGCGCTCGCCGAGCCGGCGCGAGCGGTCGACGACGAAGCCGGCGAGCGCCACCACCAGCAGCACCTTGCCGATCTCCGACGGCTGGAACTGGAAGAACGGCAGGTCGATCCAGCGGCGCGAGCCGCGCGCGGCGGTGCCGAGCCCGAGCACGAGCACGTTGAGCCCGATCAGCAGGCCGTAGACGCCGAGCTTGAACTCGCGCAGGCGCGAGTAGTCGAAGCGGCTCAGCGCGAGCATCGCGACGAGGCCGACGACCGCGTAGCCGATCTGGCGCTCGAAGTAGAACAGCGGCGAGCCGGGGATGTCGTTGCGCGTCGCGCCCTTGATCGTCACGAGCGAGCAGGCGACGAGCCCGAGCGTCGCGAGCAGCAGCCAGGGGTCGAGCAGCAGGCGCGGACCGACCCGCACGCGGGTCACGTCCTCGACGCTGCGCTGGATCGGGTTCGCGCTCACAGCGTGTGCGACTTTCCGGTCACGACCTGCTTCTGCACGCCGAACCACTGCGAGAGGATCAGCCGCACGGCCGGCGCGGCGGCCTCGGCGCCGAAGCCGCCGGACTCGATCGTGCAGGCGACGACGATCGGGCGCTTGGCGTCGGGTACGTAGGCGACGTACCAGGACTGGTCGGCCTTGTACGTGAACGAGGCGGTGCCGGTCTTGCCGTAGACGGGGTACGGGAAGCCGGCGAAGACGTCCGCGGACGTGCCGCCCGTCTCGCTCGCGGCCGCGTGCAGGCCCTCGCGGATCGTGTCGAGGTTCGTGAACTTCACGTGGCGCGCGGACTTGGAGCCGATCGTCTGCAGCACGCCGCCGTCGCGATCGGTGATCTGCATGCCGACGTGAGGCCGCACGATCGTGCCGCCGTTCTCGATCGCCGCGTACGCGACGGCCATCTGCAGCGGCGTCGCGAGGAAGTCACCCTGACCGACCGCGAGGCTGACGTTGTCGCCCTCGGTCCAGCCGCGGTTGGTGCCGTCGGCGTAGGCGCAGATACCCTTGTAGTGCTGCTTGGCGGGGTTCCTGTGGCGCGCGTGGTCGCGCTCGCAGGCGGCCTGCTCGCGATTGCGCCCGTCGCGCCAGCGCGGCGAGGGGATCGTGCCGGCGACCTCGTCGGCGATGTCGATCCCGGTCGTGGCCCCGAGCCCGAGCTTGCGCGCCCACGTCTGCAGCGCGCCGCCCTCGGGGTGCGTGCTCGGATCGGCGTTGAGCTGCTGCCCCAGCCAGTAGAAGAACGTGTCGACGGAGACCTTCAAGGCATCGCGCAGGTTGACGGTCCCGTAGGACGCCTGACCGGCGTTGTGGCGTACGAGCAGCCCCTCCTTGAACTCGCCCGTGTCCGTGTACGTCGTGCTCGGGCTGACGATCCCGGTCGCGAGCGCCGCCGCGGCGGTGACGATCTTGAAGGTCGAGCCGACCGGGTAGGCGGCGCTGATCGCGCGGTCGATCTGCGGGTAGTCGCGCGCCTCACCGAGCAGGTCCTTGTAGCGCTGCTCGCTGATCGGGCGCGTCAGGATCGTCGGGTCGAAGCTCGGCGCCGAGCCCATCGCGAGCACCTCGCCGTTGCGCGGGTCGAGCGCGACGAAGGCGCCGGCGCGCGCCGGATGACCGTTCGTGTTGGCGAGCGCGATGCCGGTCTGCAGCGCGGCCTGGCCCGCCTTCTCGAGCCCGAGGTCGAGCGACAGCTTGAGGTTGCTGCCGGCGACCGGCTCCTGGCGATGCAGGTGGCCCTTCGCGCGGCCGAGCGCGTCGACCTGCACGCGCGTGGCGCCGTCGATGCCCCGCAGGTAGTGGTCGTAGGTGTACTCGAGCCCGGACTTGCCGATCAGCGTGCCGCCCTTGACGCCGCGGAAGTGCGACGTGTGCAGCTCGCTGGCGTCGATCTGCCCGATCGTCCCGAACAGCTGCGCCCCAACGGTGGTGTGCGGATACGCGCGCAGGTAGACCTGCTCGGTCGAGATGCCCGGGAACTGCTGCGCGCGCTCGGCGAGGTAGCTGTAGACGGCGCGCGAGACGTCGGTCTTGACGGTGATGTCGGCGTAGGGCAGCTGGTAGACGCCCTTCGCGACGAGGCAGCGCAGCTCCATCAGACGCAGCTTGTCGTTGCCGACGGTGCAGCGCGTCGGGCGCGTCGAGACGCCGAGCACACGACTCAGCCGCACGTACAGCCGCCCGCGGGCGGCGTCGTCCTGCGGCAGCAGCGGCGGCGAGACGACGACGGCGCGGGCGCGGCGGTTGGCGACCAGCTCCTTGTTGTTGCGGTCGACGATCTCGCCGCGCGGCGCGGGGATCGCGACCTCGCGCACGCGATTCACCCGCGCCTGCGCGACGTACTGCTCGCCCGAGAGCACCTGCAGGAACCAGAGGCGGAAGAAGACGATCCCGAACAGCGCGAGCGCGATGCCCCCGAGCATCGCGACGCGCACCGCCATCTGCGGGCTGATCGGGACGCGGCGGTCGTCGGGCGACTGGATCATCGAGCCGAGGGTCGCTGGAGCGGCGAGAGGCCGCCGGTCGTGTAGGCGCGCCGCCGGCGGCGGCGCGGGTCCTCGGGCAGCGAGCCCTGCACGATGCGACGCACCAGCGCGTAGAACGGCAGCGCCAGCAGCGCGCCGGCGAGGATCGTGATCACGACCTGGCGCAGCAGCAGCCAGCTGACGGGCGCCTGCACGCCGAGCAGGAACTGCATCAGCGTGAAGCCGACGGTCGAGACGGCCGTCGCGAGCGCGCCGACCGCGAGCGGCACGAGCCCGTGCGCCGGGTCGCGCAGCTCGCGCAGCCGCCCGGGCCAGTAGCCGATCGCGATGAACAGCAGCGAGGTGACGCCGAGCGTCTGCACGAGCGCGAGGTCGACGAACAGGCCGACCGCGAAGCCGAAGATCGCGCCCGGCAGCGAGCCGACGAGCAGCCCCACCGAGGCGACGACCAGCGGCGTGACGTCGGCGCTGACGCCGAAGACGGTGATCTGGGAGATCGCGGAGATCTGCACCACGACGGTCACGAAGCCGAGCGCGAACAGGCGCAGCGGCAGCTGGTAGCCGTCGCTCACGGCGTGCCCACCTGCGCGCGCTGCCCGCCCGCGTCGACGGGCCCCTCCAGCACCTGCACGAACTCGAGGTGGCGCAGGTCGGCGAACGGCGAGAGGTGGACCTGCTGGTTGTCGTCCAGCTCCTGCGGGTCGGCGATCTTGACGCGCCCGACCGGGATGTCCGGCGGGTAGAGCGACTCCAGCCGGCTCGAGATCGAGCCGGACGTGACGACGACGTCGTTGACCTGGACCGGCGCGGTCGGCGAGACGTCCTGCACGAGCAGGTCGAGCGGGTCGCCGATCGAGGGCTTCATCAGCCCCAGCTCGTCGCGGCCGTCGAGCACGTGCACGCTGACGGTGGACCGCTGGTCGGTGATCAGCGTCACGAACGCGCCGCGGCCGAAGACGCTGCTGACGTGGCCGACGAGCCCCTCGCCGGAGACGACCGCCTGGCCGACGCGCACGCCGTCGCCGCTGCCGGCGTCGATCTGCACCGTGTCGCTCAGCAGGTTGTTGGGCGAGCGCCCGACGACGCGCGCGGTGTGTGGCTCGTAGCGGTTGAGGTCGTTGGAGTCGTCGAGCGCGAGCAGGCGCTGCAGGCGCGCGTTCTCCGCGATCGCGACCTGGTTCCCGACCGCCTCCTTCAACAGCATCGCGCGCTCGGCCTTGAGCTGGTCGCGCTCCTTCTTGGCGCGCAGCGTGTCGCCGAACCAGCCGAACAGGTCGCGGACCGGCTTGAGCGCGCGGCTGGCGCCCTCCTGGACCGGCGAGAGGACGTCGACGACGCCGCGCTGCACGCTGTGCAGCGGGCTGCCGGCGGACTCGCCGAAATACGCGGTGAGCAGGATCAGGGAGACGGCGACGAGCAGCGCGAGGACTGCGCGGCGACGACGGACTTGCTTGTCGTACACGGGTGGAGTGACTCCAAAGCTTGGTGCTCCTGCGTCATGCGGCTAGTACCGCCGGCGCCGGTTGTTCCTTGCCTTCTTGTGCGAGCGGTGGATCGCCTCGAACTCCTCGAGCGAGCGACCCGAGCCGACCGCGACGCACGTCAGGGGCGATTCCGCCAGGTGCGCCGGCATCTGCGTCTCGTGCCGCAGGCGCTCGTCGAGCCCCTGCAGCAGCGCGCCGCCGCCCGCGAGCATGATGCCGCGGTCCATGATGTCGGAGGCGAGCTCCGGCGGGGTGCGGTCGAGCGTCTCCTTGACCGCGTCGATGATCTGCGAGATCGGCTCCTCGAGCGCGGCGCGGATCTCCTCGCTCGTGAGCACGACCGTCTTCGGCAGGCCGGAGACCATGTCGCGCCCGCGGATCTCGGCCTGGACCTCTTCCTCCATCTCGAAGGCCGAGCCGATCTCCAGCTTGACCTCCTCGGCCGTCTGCTGGCCGATCAGCAGCTTGTACTCGCGCTTGACGTAGTTGATGATCGCCTCGTCCAGCTCGTCGCCGCCGATGCGGATCGACTGCGAGACGACGATCCCGCCGAGCGAGATCACCGCAACCTCCGAGGTGCCGCCGCCGATGTCGACGACCATCGACCCGGTCGGCTCGCCGACCGGCAGGCCGGCCCCGATCGCAGCCGCCATGGGCTCCTCGATCAGGTAGGCCTGGCGGGCGCCGGCGGACAGGCAGGCCTCCTCGACCGCGCGCTTCTCGACGCCGGTCACGCCCGAGGGCACGCAGACGACGACGCGCGGGTGCGCCCAGCGGTTCTGGTGGACCTTCTGGATGAAGTGGCGGAGCATCTCCTCCGTCACCTCGAAGTCGGCGATGACCCCGTCCTTCAGCGGACGGATCGCGGAGATCGTGCCGGGCGTGCGGCCCAGCATGCGTTTGGCCTCGATGCCGACCGCGTGCACCTCGCCGCTGCGCGAGTCGACCGCGACGACCGACGGCTCCGACAAGACGATGCCGCGGCCACGCACGTAGACGAGCGTGTTCGCCGTGCCGAGATCGACCGCCATGTCGCGGCCGCCGAACCCGGTCAGGTAGCTGAAGAAGCCCATTCGTCGTGGAGGGGGAGGCGAACGGGGAGGCCGGGAGACAAGACGTCTGGCGCGCGGTCCGGCGGGTGCCGCCGTTCGCGCCGGAGTCTAGCGTACGCACGCAGTCCGCCCCTGCGGCTGCGGCCCTCGCGCGCGCATGAAGCCGCTGCAAATCGGCCGCTTAGCCGGCCTCCTGCACGATTCCTGGCAGCAACTCCAGCAGCGCGGCCACCGGCAGCCCCACGACGTTGAGGTAGTCGCCCTCGATCGCCGTCACCAGCGCCGCGCCCCGGCCCTGGATCGCATACCCCCCAGCCCGCTCCCGCCACTCCCCCGTCCCCACGTACCAGTCCAGCAGCGCATCGCCGAGCGCGCGAAAGCGGACACGGGTCGTGGCGGATGTCGTCTGCGGCTGCTCACCAGCGCGAGCGACGCAAAGCCCGCTCACGACCAGGTGCTCGCGACCAGAGAGCACAGCGAGCATCGCGCGGGCGGCAGCGGCGTCCGCGGGCTTGCCATAGATCGCCCCATCGACCACGACGACGGTGTCGACGCCGAGGACGGGGTCGCCCAGAACGGCGGACATCGAGGGGAACGCGGCGGAGGTGGAGGGCGCAACCGCCGGCGGCACAGACGCCGATCGGGCGGGTGGTGCGAGGGTCGGCGAGGGGGCGCCGAAAGGCGTCTCCTCGCTCGCCCTCGTGACAGGACCCGCCCGCAGCACGGCCAGGGCCTTGCGTTCCGCGTTGACGACGGCGACCTCGACCGGGTCGCCCGCCATCAGCTCCTCGACGTCCGGGACCACGACGTCAAAGGCAACCCCGAGCTGCTCCAGGATCGCCCGCCGCTGCGGCGAGCGCGATGCCAGGACGAGCGGCGTCGGACTACCCGAGGTCGGGGAAGAAGATCGCCGCCTCGCGCGCCGCCGACTCGTTCGAGTCCGAGCCATGGACCAGGTTCTGGCCGACCTCGAGCGCGAAGTCGCCGCGGATCGAGCCGGTCGCGGCCTCCAGCGGGTTGGTCGCGCCGATCGCCTGACGGGCGGCCCTGACGGCCTCGTGGCCCTCGAAGACGGCCGCGACGAGCGGGCCGGAGGTGATGAAGTCGACGAGCTCGCCGAAGAACGGGCGCTCGCTGTGCTCGGCGTAGTGCGTCTGCGCCGTCTCGCGGCTGAGCGTCTGCTGCTGCAGGGCGACGAGGCGCAGGCCCTTGCGCTCGAAGCGGGCGATGATCTCGCCGGTCAGGCCGCGCGCGAAGGCGTCGGGCTTGACCAGGATGAGGGTCCGGTCCACGGGTTCTCCTTCAGGTTCAGGTTGAGGGTGAGCGATCCGCAGCCGACGTCGTCAGGACGTCAGCTCGGGGTCGATCTCGGCGCGCCGGCGACGACTCCGCGCGGCGGGCACGTGCTCGGCCACCTCGGCCTCGCAGTACGGGCAGACCTTCCACAGCGGATCGAGCGGCTTGCCGCAGTGGTGGCAGGGGTCCTTCAGCTTGCGCAGGCAGTTCGGGCAGCGCAGGAAGTCGCGCTCCACCTCGTAGTCGCAGTGCGGGCAGAGGTGGAAGCCGAGCTGCGAGAGGCGCGCCTCGGCCGCCTGGATCTCCAGCTCGCGCTCGCGCACGTCCTCGATGTACTCCGGCGGGCGCACGATCATGTAGACGATCGTGCCCACGTACGGGAACAGCGAGGCGGCCGTGGCGCAGGCCACGAGCATCGAGTCCTCGACACGGCGCCGGGCGTCCGAGTACGTCCAGTAGACGAGCGCGAGCCAGACGACGGCGAGGAACAGGATCACCAGGTTCACGGCGAGGTTCAGGCCGCTGCTGTCGATCCCGAAGACGGCGAACGGGAGCATCGATCGGCGAGTGTAATGGGTCGGGGCGGCGGACTCCCCAGCCGCTCGCTAGAGGAACAGCCGCCCGAACACGTAGCCGATCGCGAAGAAGACGAGCACGACGATCGCGACGACCGCCGCGACGAGCCCCAGCATCGACAGGAAGCGCGGCCCGTCGTGGCCGTTCACAGGATCGAGGCGCTGCGTTGGCCGACCGGCCGCAGCAGGTCGGCGATCAGGTAGATCGAGCCGGTCGCGAGCACGACGCCGGCCGCTCCGGCCAGCTCGCGCGCCCGCGCGAGCGCGCGCCGCGGGTCGGACTCCAGCTCGGCGGCCACGCCCGCGCCCGCCCCGCCGAGCTGCGCGCACAGCGAGGCCAGCGTCGCAGCCGGCAGCGCGCGCGGGTTCTGGTTGCGCGTGAAGACGATCTGCTCGCACGCGGGCAGCAGCGCACGCAGCATCCCGGCCGCGTCCTTGTCGTCGAGGATCGAGACGACCGCGACGAGCTTGCGCCCGGCGGTGAGGCTCGGCAGCGATTCGGCGAGCGCCGCGATCCCCTCCGCGTTGTGCGCGCCGTCGAGCACCGTCAGCGGCTCGTGGCCGACGACCTGCATGCGGCCCGGGATCGTCACCGCGGCGGCGGCGGCGCGCACGGCGTCGAGCCGCAGCTCGCCGAGGTAGGCGGCGGCGGCGGCGCGCGCGAGCGCGAAGTTGCGCTGCTGGTAGGTGCCCGGCGCGGCGACCTCGACGCCCGGGTCGAGCGAGGCCTGCACGAGCTGCGCGCCGTGGCGTTCGGCCGTGAGGTGGGCCTCCTCGAGCGCGTCCGGGTGCATGCCGGCGCCGAGCACCAGCGTCGCGCCGTCGCGCACCACGGCGAGCTTCTCGCGTGCGATGTCGCGCACCGTCGGACCGAGCCAGCGCGTGTGTTCGAGGCCGACGTTCGTCAATACCTGCACGTGAGAGGGCAGCACGTTGGTCGCGTCCCAGCGCCCGCCGAGGCCGGCCTCGATCACGGCCACGTCGACCTGCTGCTCGGCCAGCTCGGAGAAGGCGGCGGCGGTGAGCGCCTCGAACTGCGTGACGCGGTCGTCCTCGCGCTGGCTGCGGTCGACGAGCGCGGCGGCGTGGGCGGCGCGCTCGACCGCGTGCGCGAACGCCTGCGGCTGGGCGTCGAGATCCTGCACGCGCACGCGCTCGGTGAAGGAGACGAGGTGCGGCGAGAGGTAGGCGCCGACGCGCAGCCCGTGGCGCTGCAGGATCGCCGCGATCATCCGCGTCGTGGAGGACTTGCCGTTCGTGCCGACGACGTGGATCGAGTCGAAGCGCCGCTCGGGCTGGTCGAGCGTCGTCATCAGGCGGTGCATGCGGTCGAGCCCGAAGCGCATCCCGAACAGCTCGAGCGAGCAGAGGTAGCGCTCGGCGTCGTCGAGTTCCCAGCCGCGTCCGCTCACAGCGCCGCCAGCTCCTCGCGCAGCCGCCCGAGCTTCCGCTGCTCGGCCTCGACGACGGCGGGCGGCGCCTTCGCGACGAAGCCCTGGTTCGCGAGCTTGCCCTCGCAGCGGGAGATCTCCTGCTCGAGCGTCACGCGGCGCTCGGCGAGGCGGCGCTCGGCGGCGCCGAGGTCGAGACCCTCGCTCGCGAACACCTCGACGCTGCCACCCGGGATCGCGATCGAGGCGACCGGCTCGGAGCCGTTGGCGCCGCTGAGGTCCAGGCGCGCGAGCCGCGCGACGTGCTCGGCCGTCTGCCCGTAGCCGTCGGCCTGCAAGCGCGCGGAGATGCGCGCGCCGGCGGCCGCGCCGACGCCGTCGCGCCAGCCGCGCAGCGCCTGCACGGTCTCGATCGCGGCGCCGATCGCGCGCTCGGCCTCGGCGTCGCGCGCGGGCGGCGCGTCGACCTGGCGGGCGGCCAGCAGGCCCTCCGCACCGGGCACGAACGACCAGATCTCCTCGGTCACGAACGGGATCACCGGGTGCGCGAGCTGGACCGTCTCACTCAGCACGTGCAGCAGCGTCGCCGAGAGCGCCTCGCGCTGCTCCCCCTCCGCTTCGTAGAGGCGCGGCTTGACGAGCTCCAGGTACCAGTCGCACAGCTCGCCGTAGACGAAGTCGTAGAGCGCGAGCGCGGCGTGCGAGAAGTCGTACTCGCCGATGCGCGCCTCGACCTCCGCGCGCGCGGCGGCCAGGCGCGAGAGGATCCAGCGGTCCTCGATCGCCTGCGGCCTTTCCGCTGCCCGCGCCTCCGGGTCCACGCGCGTGAGGATCAGCCGCGAGGCGTTCCACAGCTTGTTCGCGAGCTGCTCGCCCTGCGCGACCTTCTCGGCCGAGTAGCGCACGTCCTGCGAGGAGGACATCGCCAGCAGCCCGAAGCGCACGCCGTCGGCGCCGTGCTTCTCGATCTCGTCGAGCGGATCGATGCCGGTGCCGAGCGACTTCGACATGCGCCGCCCGTCGGGCGCCTGGATCACCGCGTGGATGTAGACGTCCTCGAACGGCACGTCGCCGGCGAACTCGAGCCCCATCATGATCATCCGCGCGACCCACAGGAAGAGGATGTCGCGCGCCGTCGAGAGCACCTTCGTCGGGTAGAAGGCCTTCAGCTCCGGCGTCTGCTGCGGCCAGCCGAGCGTCGCGAACGGCCACAGCGCCGAGGAGAACCAGGTGTCGAGCACGTCGGGGTCCTGGGTCCAGCCCTCGCCCGCGGGCGGCGTCGTGCCGACGTACGTCTCCTCGCCGCGGTACCAGACGGGCAGCCGGTGCCCCCACCACAGCTGGCGCGAGACGCACCAGGGGCGGATCCCCTCCATCCAGTTCATGTAGACGCGCGACCAGCGCTCCGGGTGGATCCGCACGCGCCCGTCGCGCACGGCGGCGATCGCCGGCTGCGCCAGCTCGTCCATGCGCATGAACCACTGGAGCGAGATCAGCGGCTCGATGCGCTCGCCCGAGCGGTGCGAGAAGGGCACGACGTGCGGGTACTCCTCGGTCGCGCGCAGCGCGCCCAGCTCACGCAGGTCGGCGACGACCGCCTCCTGCGCCTCGCGCACGGTCAGGCCCGCGTAGCGCTCGCCGGCCTCGGCGTTCATGCGCCCGTCCTCGCCGATCGCGGACAGCTCGGGCAGGCCGTGGCGGCGGCCGATCTCGAAGTCGTTGGGGTCGTGGCCGGGCGTGATCTTGAGCGCGCCGGTGCCGAACTCGGGCTTGACGTAGTCGTCGGCGATGATCGGCAGCTCGCGCCCGACCAGCGGCAGCAGCGCGTGCTGGCCGACCAGATGCGCGTAGCGCTCGTCGTCCGGGTGCACGGCGATCGCGACGTCGGCGAGCATCGTCTCGGGGCGGACCGTCGCGACGACGATCTCCTCTCCGCCGGAGGCGCCGACCAGCGGGTACGCGACCGAGTAGAGCGTGTCGACGACGTCGCGGTCCTCGACCTCGAGGTCGGAGATCGCCGAGCCGCTGCCCGGGTCCCAGTTGACCATGTAGTGGTCGCGGTAGATCAGGCCCTTCTCGTGGAGGTCGACGAAGACCTTCAGGACCGCGTCGGCGTAGGCCTCGTCGAGCGTGAAGCGCTCGTCGTCGTAGTCGAGCGAGGCGCCGAGCCGCTGGAACTGGTCGATGATCGTCGAGCCGTACTGCTCGCGCCACTCCCAGACGCGCGCCGTGAACGCCTCGCGGCCGATCGCCTCGCGGCTCGTGCCGTCCTCGATCAGCTGGCGCTCGACGACCTTCTGGGTCGCGATGCCGGCGTGGTCGGTGCCGCAGATCCACTTCACGCGCCTGCCGTGCGCGCGGTGGTGGCGGATCAGCGTGTCCTGGATCGAGCCGTTGAGCGCGTGGCCCATGTGCAGCGCGCCGGTGACGTTGGGCGGCGGCACGGCGATCGCGTAGTTCTCGGCGGCGTCGCCGTCGGGCTCGGTGTGGAACAGCCCCGAATCGAGCCAGCGACGGACGATCCGCGGCTCCAGCTCCGCGGCGTTCCAGCGCGTCCTGTCCTCCAGCCCCGACATCGAGGCAAGTGTATTGGCGTTCGCGCCGAGCCCGCCGCCGAACGCTCAGGCCTCCTGCGCGGCCAGCGCGGGCGCCGGCGCGGGCGACGCGCCGCGCGGACGACGCGGCACGGCGGCCGAGGCCACGACCGCCAGCAGCACCGCGACGGTCATCACGACGAACGCGAGCTGGTAGCCGTGCACGGTCGGCTCGCCCGCGCGCGTGCTGCCGGCGATGAAGGTCGCCGCGAGCTGCGCCCCGAGCGCACCGCCGAGCGTGCGCAGGACCGTGTTCATGCCGGCCGCGACGCCCGTCTGGTGCGCTGGCACGGCGCTGACGATCAGCGCCCCGAGCGCCGAGAAGGCGAGTCCGATGCCGGCGCCGAGCACGCCGCTGGCGACGTAGATCGGGGCCGGTGCGCTGTGCTCGACGAGCAGCAGCGCGTAGCCGGCGGCCGCGAGCGCGGAGCCTGCGATCAGCGCGCGCCGGGAGCCGAAGCGCGCCGCGACACGACCGGCGAGCACGCTGAGGATCAGCACCAGCACGGTCGTCGGCAGCAGGAAGATCCCGCCGCCCGTGACCGATGCGCCGAAGCCGAAGCCGTGACTGCGCGGCGTCTCGACGAACTGCGGGATGACGACGAACGACGTGTACATGCCGGCGCCCAGCAAGAAGGCCGAGAGGTTCGTCGTCCAGACCGCGCGCAGGCGCATCATGCGCATGTCGACGAGCGGCTCCTGGCTGCGCAGCTCGACCGCGATCCAGGTCCCGACGACCGCGAGCCCCGCCGCGACGAGCAGCAGCGTGCGCGGCGAGCCCCACCCCCACGCCGTCGTCTCGCTGAGCGCGATCAGGATCGCCGAGATGCCGCTGACCATCAGCAGCGCGGCGAGCCAGTTGATGCGTCCCGGCATGCGCATCGGCGACTCGGGCACGAGCCGCCACGTCAGGACGGTCGCGAGCAGGATCGCGACGAGCGGGAGCCAGAACAGCCAGTGCCAGCCGAGCCCGTCCGCGAGCGGCCCGGCGAGCACGACGCCGAGCCCGGCGCCGAAGCCCATGATCCCCGACAGCAGACCGATCGCGCCGGCCACGCGCTCGCGCGGGAACTCGTCGCGCACGATCCCGAACGCGAGTGGGAAGATGCCGCCGCCGAAGCCCTGGACGATGCGCGCGGCGATCAGCACCGGCAGCGAGGGCGCGACGGCCGCGAGCAGCGTGCCGGCGGCGAGCCCGAGCAGCGTCAGGATCAGCCAGCGCTCCTTGCCGTACATGTCGCCGAGGCGGCCGAGGATCGGCGTGCCGACCGAGGCCGCGAGCAGGTAGGCGGTGAAGACCCAGCTGACGCCGTTCTCGCTCGCGTGCAGGCTGCGCTGGATGTCCGGCAGCGCGGGCGCGACGAGCGACTGCAGCAGGGCGTAGGCGAGGCCGCCGATCGACAGGACGGCGAGCGTGACGTTCGGCTTCTGTCGATCGGGCTCCGCGCTCATCGCGCTTGCAGCGTAGTGGACAGCCCTGTCCGTATGCTTCGTGGCATGACGCAGGCGACCCCGCTGCGCGCCGACGCGCGCCGCAACCGCGACGCGCTGCTGGCGGCCGCGCGCGAGCTGTTCGCGCAGGGCGGCATCGACGCCCCGCTGTGCGAGGTGGCGCGGCGGGCGGGCGTCGGGCAGGGCACGCTCTATCGCCGCTTCCCGACGCGCGAGGCGCTCGTGGCGGCGGTCGTCGACGACTTCGCGGCCGACTACGAGGTGCTCGGCGCGCGCGCCGGGGACGGTCCGGAGGCGCTGTTCGCGCTGTTCCGCAGCATGGCGCAGCTGCAGCGCGAGAACCGCGCGCTGATCGACGTGCTGTCCGCCAACCCGCTGCCGCCGGTCGCCCACCGGGCCTGCCGCGACGCCTTCGAGGCCGTCTTCGAGGGGCCCTTGCGCGATGCGCGCGCGGCCGGCACCGTGCGGACGGACGCGACCGTCGAGGACGTCCGCCTGCTGCTGCGGATGGTCGGCGCGACGGGCGGCGCCGCCGGCGCGCAGGACGCCGAGCGCGCGCTGGCGCTGGCGCTCGACGCGCTCGCACCCTGAGCATCCACCACTTTATGCTGTAGACGCGATATCGTTCAGAGCGTATGTTGCGCTCGATGTCGCCCTCCGTCCTGATCCGCGAAGCCCGCAAGCAGGCCGGCCTGACGCAGGTCGAGCTGGCCGAGCGCGCGGGCGTGACGCAGTCGGTCGTGGCGCGGTTGGAGCAGGCGACCGCCAACCCCACCTTCGTCACGATGGAGCGCCTGCTCCATGCCGCAGACCATCGCCTCGAGCTGCACGCCCAGCACGAGCCGTTGGCAACCGTCGACGAGTCCCAGATCGTCGAGCGACTGCGCCTCACGCCCGCGGAGCGTCTCGCCACGTTCACGACGTCGCGCGACAGCATCCGCTCCCTCCGCGCACGCGTCCGGCGGCCGTCATGAACGACGACTGGCCCGCGCTCGATGCCGGCCGCATCCTGGAGCGGCTGACCGCTCGCGGCGTCGACTTCGTGATCATCGGCGGGATCGCGCTCGTGCTCCACGGATCGGCGAGCACCACCCACGATCTCGACATCTGCTTCGCGACCGACGATGCGAACCTCTCGGCGCTCGGCAAGGCGTTGATGGACCTCAACGCCAAGCTGCGCGGCGTCGCGGACGACGTCCCGTTCGTTCCCGACGGCGCGACGCTGCGACGGATCGAGGTGCTCACGCTCAGCACCGACGCGGGCAACCTCGACGTGCTCGCGAACCCGGCGGGCGCACCGCGGTACGCAACGCTGCGCAGGCACGCCGAGCGTCTTGAGCTGGACGGCTTCGCCATCCTCGCCGCGTCGGTCGAGGACCTGATCGCGATGAAGACGGCCGCCGGGCGGCCGAAGGACCTCGTCGCGGTGGAGGAGCTGCGCTCGATCGCGCGGCTCCGCGGCCGTTAGGCCGACTCCTCCTGGAGTTCGTCGTCCTGCTCGGAGGCCTCGGGTGGGACGGCCTCGGTGACGAGCGTCGGGGCCTGCCCGCGCTCGATCGTCTCCTTCGTGACGACGCACTTCTTGACGTCGCGGCGCGAGGGCAGTTCGAACTGCACCTCGAGCAGGACCTCCTCGATGATGGAGCGCAGGCCGCGGGCGCCGGTCTCGCGTTCGAGCGCCTTGTCGGCGACCGAGACGAGCGCCTCGTCGGCGAACACGAGCTCGATCCCGTCGAACTGGAAGAAGCGCTGGAACTGCTTCACGAGCGCGTTGCGCGGCTCGGTGAGGATCGTCATCAACTCGTTGCGTGAGAGCTGGTGGACCGCCGACATCACCGGCAGGCGGCCGATGAACTCGGGGATCAGGCCGTACTGGACGAGGTCCTCGGGCAGGCAGTGCTCGAAGACGTTGCCCATGTCGATCTCCTCGCGCTCCTCCATCGCCGCGCCGAAGCCGATGCCCTGGTGCCCTATGCGCCGCTCGATCACCTGGTCGAGGTTCGCGAACGCGCCGCCGCAGACGAACAGGATGTTCGTCGTGTCGATCGTGAGGAACTCCTGGTGGGGATGCTTGCGCCCACCCTGCGGCGGGACGGAGGCGGTCGTGCCCTCGAGGATCTTCAGCAGCGCCTGCTGGACGCCCTCGCCGGAGACGTCGCGCGTGATCGACGGGTTGTCGGCCTTGCGCGCGATCTTGTCGACCTCGTCGATGTAGATGATCCCGGTCTCGGCCTTCTTGACGTCGTAGTCGGCGGCCTGGATCAGCTTCAGGAGGATGTTCTCGACGTCCTCGCCGACGTAGCCGGCCTCCGTCAGCGCGGTCGCGTCGGCGATCGCGAACGGCACGTTGAGGATCTTCGCGAGCGTCTGCGCGAGCAGCGTCTTGCCGCAGCCGGTCGGGCCGAGCAGCAGGATGTTGGACTTCTGCAGCTCGATGTCGTCGTCCTCGCTCTGCAGCATCTGGACGCGCTTGTAGTGGTTGTAGACGGCGACCGAGAGCGTGCGCTTGGCCGACTCCTGCCCCACCACGTACTCGTTGAGCACGTCGTAGATCTGCCGCGGCTTGGGCAGGTCCTCGATGTCGAACGAAGGCGGAGCGGTCAGCTCCTCGTCGATGATCTCGTTGCAGAGATCGATGCACTCGTCGCAGATGTAGACCCCGGGGCCCGCGATCAGCTTCTTCACCTGACGCTGGGACTTGCCGCAGAAGCTGCAGAGGAGCTGTTCGTTGGTATCCGTGGGACGTGCCATGTAGTTCTCGCTCTCCCCGAATCGTCGGCAGCCGGGGGGCTCGACCTTAGTGCTGCGTGATCACCCGGTCGATGATGCCGTAGGCCTTCGCCTCTTCCGAGCTCATGAAGTAGTCGCGCTCGGTGTCGCCCTTGACCGCCTCGACGGGCTTGCCCGTGTGGTGGGCGATGATCTCGTCGAGCCGGCGGCGGATGTCGATGATCTCGCGCGCGTGGATCTCGATGTCGGTGGCCTGACCCTGGAAGGACGAGGAGACCTGGTGGATCAGGATCTTCGCGTTCGGCAGCGCCATCCGCTTGCCCTTCGCACCGCCGGACAGCAGCAGCGCGCCCATGCTCATCGCGATGCCGACGCAGATCGTCTGCACGTCGGGCTTGATGAACTGCATCGTGTCGTAGATCGCGAGGCCCGCGTACACCGACCCGCCCGGCGAGTTGATGTAGAGCGAGATGTCCTTCTCGGGATCCTCGGACTCGAGGTGCAGCAGCTGCGCCACGACGAGGTTCGCGATCTGGTCGTCGACGGGCGTGCCGAGGAAGACGATGCGCTCGTTGAGCAGGCGGCTGTAGATGTCGAACGCGCGCTCGCCGCGAGACGTCTGCTCCACGACCATCGGTACCAGGGGGCTCATAGTCCTCGCTTTGTTTCGCTTCCTCGGCTCGAATCCTTCCGCGCGCCGCCCGCTTTCAGCCGAGTCGTTTTCAGCGCCCGTCCGGTTGGGCGAGCATAGCAACCGCCCTGCGGCGATCCGACGGGTCTGGACGAGCTCAGGACTTGGGCTTCGGGCGCTTCGCGGCGGCCGGCTTGGCGGCAGCCTTGGCGGCCGGCTTCTTCGCCGCAGCCTTGGCGGCGGGCTTGGCCGCAGGCTTCTTCGCGGCCGGCTTGGCCGGAGCCTTGTCGCTCGCCTCCTGCCCCAGCGGGATCGGCTTCGCCTCCTCCGCCATCAGGTCCAGCGCGCGGCGCGTGGCGACGTCCTCGCGCAGCGTGTCGATCGCGCCGTTCTTGCGCAACCGCGCCAGCAGCTCCGCGGGCGCCACCTGCTCGTGCTCGGCGGTGTGCGCGAGCGACTCCTCCAGCTCCTCGTCGCTCGGCTCGATCTGCTCGGCGGCTACGACGGCGGCGAGCACGGCCTCGCGCTTGAGCGCCTGCTCGGCGTCGGGCTTGGCCTCCTCGACGATCTCCGCCTCGCTCTTGCCGGAGATCTGCAGATACGTCTCGCGGTTGATGCCACGATGGCTGAGCGAGTGCAGCATCTGGTCCCACAGCTCGGCGGCGCGCGCCTCGACCAGCGCCTCGGGCACCTCGACGGTCGCCTGCGCGACGGCCGCGTCGAGCACGGCCTCGCGGAACTCGGCGGCGATCGCCTGCTGCTCCTGCTCGGCCAGGCGCGTGCGGATGTCATCGCGCAGCTCCTGCAGCGTGTCGAAGCCGGCGGCGTCGGAGGCCAGCTCGTCGTTCAGCTCGGGCAGCAGCTTCTCGCGCACCTCCTTGACGGAGATCGCGAACTGCGCCGGCTTGCCGGCGAGGTGCTCGGCGCCGTAGTCGTCGGGGAAGGTCACGTCGACCGTGCGCTCCTCGCCCGCGCTGGCGCCCGTCAACTGCTCCTCGAAGCCGGGGATCAGACGCCCGCCGCCCAGCTCGATCAGCTGGTCGCGGCCCTCGCCGCCCTCGAACGGCTCGCCCTCGAGCGTGCCGAGGTAGTCGACGACGACGAAGTCGCCCTCGGCGGCCGCGCGCTCGGCCGTCTCCAGCTTCGCGAAGCGCTCGCGCAGCTGTCCCAGCTCCTGCTCGATCCGCTCTTCGTCGACCTGCGCCTCGCGGCGGCCGACCTCGAGCCCCTTGTAGTCGCCGAGCGTCGCGGTCGGGCGCACGCCGATCTCGATCGAGAAGGCGAGCGGCTGCCCTTCGGGCGGCAGGTCGCCGAGGTCGAGTTGCGGCTCGCCGACCGGATGCACGCCGGCCGCGTCGAGCGCCTGCGCGTACCAGCCGCCGATCGAGGTGCGCACGGCCTCGTCCAGCACGTACTCGCGACCGAAGCGGCGGATGAAGACCTGCGGCGGGACCTTGCCCTTGCGGAAGCCGGGGATGCGCGTCTGGCGCGCGAGCTGCTTGGCGGCGCGTTCGAGGCTCTTCTCGACCTCGGTGGCCGGCACCTCCGCCTCGACGCGCACGCGCGACTCGGGCAGCTCGGTGACGTTCGTCTTCACGGCGGCGGTCATGGGGGCGGCGAACGATACCGTGGCGGGGTGCTCTCTCGGCTTGCGGCTCGCCTCGTGACCGGGCCGCTCGCGTTCCTGCTCGCGGGCGCGCTCGACGTCGCGCGCGCGTGGAGCGGGTGGGCGATCCATCGCCTGCGGCGACGCCGCCGTCCCGCTCGCTAGCGTCCCGGCGATGGGCGCGATCGACGAGCTGCTGGCTGCCAACGCCGCCTATGCGGCGGGCTTCGGATACGACCGACTGTCCTCGACGCCGGCGCGCAGCGTGGCGGTGCTGACGTGCATGGATGCGCGCATCGACCCGGCGCAGATCCTCGGGCTCGCGGTCGGCGACGCGCACGTGATCCGCAACGCCGGCGGCGTCGCCAACGACGACGCGATCCGCTCGCTGACCGCCTCCCAGCGATTGCTGGGAACGCGCGAGGTGGCCGTGATCCTGCACACCGGCTGCGCGATGCGGACGTTCTCCGAGGACGGCTTCGTGGCCGAGCTGGAGGCCGAGACGGGCGTGCGCCCGACGTGGGAGACGACGACCTTCCACGACGACATCGAGGCCGACGTGCGGCGCGCGGTGGCGCGGCTGGCGAGCAGCCCGTTCCTCCCGTACAGGGACGCGATCCGCGGCTTCGTCTACGAGGTCGAGACGGGGCGCGTGCGCGAGATAGCTGGCTGAGCAGCCAGGCGGCGCATGCGCGCCGTGGGCGCGCCATCATCGGGCGCCATGAGCACCGTCGCGCTGGACCCCACGCTCGTCGCGCCCGCCTCCCCGCCCGATGCGCTGCTGCCGCCGGGGCCGCGCGCGCCCGCGCTCGTGCAGGCGCTGCGGATGGCGCGCGACCCGCTCGGCTACGCGCTGGCCGTGCACCACCGCTACGGCGAGCCGTTCACGCTGCGCAGCCCCGGCTTCGGCACCTCCGTCGTGTTCAGCTCGCCCGAGCTCGTCAAGCCGATCGTGACGGGCGACCCCTACGTCTTCCACGCGGGCCTCGCGAACGCGCCGATCAAGCCGGTGCTCGGCACGTGGTCGCTGCTCGCGCTCGACCGCGCGCCGCACATGGCCCAGCGCAAGCTGCTGCTGCCGCCCTTCCACGGCGAGCGGCTGCGCGCCTATGGCGAGCTGATCGAGCAGCTCGCGCGGCGCGAGGTCGTCAGCTGGCCGCTCGGGGAGCCGTTCGCGCTGCACCCGCGGATGGAGCGGCTGACGCTCGCGGTGATCCTCGAGGTCGTCTTCGGGATCGCGGACGAGGCGCACAGGGATGAGCTGACGCGGCTGCTGCCGCTGCTCGTCGCGAGCGGGCGCCAGCTCGTCTTCTGGGGCGCGGTCGTGCATCGCGACATCGGGCCGATCCGCCCGCAGGCGACGTTCGAGGCGCGCCGCGCCGCGGTCGACGCGCTGCTGCTGGCGGAGATCGCCGAGCGCCGGGCGCTGCCCTCCGCACAGCTCGCCCAGCGCGGCGACATCCTCTCGATGCTCGTCGAGGCCCGTCACGAGGACGGCACGCCGATGGGCGACGCGGAGATCCGCGACCAGCTGATGACGCTGGTGCTGGCGGGCCATGAGACGACCGCGACGGCGCTCTCGTGGGCGATGGACCTGCTGCTGCGCAACCCGCACGTGCTCGCGCGCGTGCGCGCGGACGAGGACGGCTCCTACCTCGAGGCCGTCTGCAAGGAGTCGCTGCGGATCCGCCCGGTCGTGCCGATGGTCGGGCGCACGGTGACGGAGCCGGTCGAGATCGGCGGGCGCGAGATCCCCGCCGGCGCGGACCTCGTCGCCGCGATCCTGATCACGCACCACCGCGAGGACGTCTTCCCCGACCCTGGGTGCTTCCGGCCCGAGCGCTTCCTCGCCGGCGGCGACGAGGTGCCGTCCTACGGCTGGCTGCCGTTCGGCGGCGGCGTGCGGCGCTGCATCGGCGCGAGCTTCGCGCAGTTCGAGATGGCCACGATCCTGCGCGTGCTCGCGGGCACGTCGGTGCGGCTCGCCTCGCGCCGCCCCGAGCCGGTCCGCGCCACCGGCGTCACGCTGGTGCCGGGGCGCGGAGTGCGGCTCGTGCGCGACGCCGCGTAGCTATCTGACGAAGTTGCGCACCTGACCGAAGACGGTCGCGTTGCTCGTCAGGCCGACGTGCGTGACACAGCCGGCTTCGGTGTTGGTGGCGCCGGTGAGCAGGACGCTTTCGTGCGGGTTGATGAATTCGTCGCACGAGGACCACCACGTGCCGTAGTTGACGGCGCCCGGTGTCTCGTCTTCTCTGTTGAGTTCTCTGAGGAACGTCGAATTCACGCGCATCTCCACGCACGACGCTTCGCCGCAGAGGTTCGCGATCGTCGTACCGTGGTTGGGACCGCCGAGCGAGACCCAGTCGTCCACCTTTTCGGTGCCTCTGAGGTTCTTGAGGTAGTAGCGCGTGTTGAGGCCGCCCATCGAGTGGCTGATGATGTCCACCTTCGCGGCTCTGGTTCTCGTCAGAATTTCGGAGACCTTTCTTTCCACTTCTCTCGCGGTCGTGACGTTGGACTGCGAGGTGTTGTATCTCCAGTTGTTGAGCTCTTCTCTGGTCCAGCCTTCTCTTTCGAAGTTGCTGATCATCGTCGACCAGAGCGATTCGTTCTCCGCATATCCATGGACGAACAGGATTGGGTCGTGAGCGCTCGCGGCCGCAGCGGGCACGAGCAGGGCGGCGGTGGCCAGCGCCACCACGAGCAGCTTCCGTCGCATCGGATTCCCCCTTCGTTGAACGACGAAAGACTGACTGTAGCCAGTCCGCCCGGCGCGGCCGCCTGGCGGTCAGCCCGCACCGCGGCGGGCGCGGCCGAGCACGTGTGGAATGACCGGCACGACGCGCGGCAGCGGCGCACTGATCGGCCGCTGCGCCTCGATCTCGAAGCCGGCGGCGGCAATCGCCTGAGTGGTGTCGCGATGGGTGTGACAGCCGCCGAAGGCGCGCGGCCAGAAGGTGCGGTCGGCAAGCCGCTGCCAGCGCGCCATCCGCGGCGTGGCCGCGCGCACGTGCTCGTAGAAGCGCAGCTCGCCGCCGGGCCTGAGCACGCGGTGCAGCTCTGCCAGCGCGCTGCTCTGGTCGGGGACGCTGCACAGCACGAGGCAGGCGACGGCGGCGTCGCAGCTGGCGTCTTCCAACGGCAGCGCGTCGGCGTGGCCGTCGAGCACCGTCACCGCGACGGGCGCGGCGGCGCCCGCCTCGCGCAGGCGCGCGCGCAGGTACGGCTCGGGCTCGACCGCGAGCACCTCGGCGACGGCGGGCGGATAGTGCGGCAGGTTCGCCCCGGCCCCCGCCCCCAGCTCGACCACGAGCCCGCTCAGACCGGCGAGCAGCTCCGTGCGGCAGGCGGTCATCTGCGCCGGCTCGTTCGGCGTCAGGACGCGCGCGTAGAGGCGGGCGAAGAGCGGGTGGTGGACGGTGGTGGCGGGCATCGTGGGCGAGCCACGATAAGTGGTGTTGAGGTGGCGGCGCGGCGGCGCCAGGATGCCACGAGTGTGTGCGAATAGCTTGAGCACCGGCGTCGATCCGGCTCGACTGCCAGGGCTGACGTCCGTACAATGTCCGGGCATGCGTGCCCAGAGGCTTGAGCTGCGTCTCACCGACGAAGAGCGTCACCTCGACGCCGCTGCCGCATCCGCTGTCGGCGAGACGCTGAGCGACTTCTTCCGTCGTGCAGCACGTGCGCGCGCAGAGGAGGTGCTCGCCGACCAGCGTCGCGTCGCCCTCACCGACGACGAGGCGATCCGGTTCCTCGACGCGCTCGATCGGATCGACGAGGAATCCGTCACGCGGCTGCGCCGCCTGCGCCGTCACGCGTGACTCACGCCGGCGCGCGCATCACGCGTTACGACCCGGCGAGCCATGACGTCAGCGGCTTCGCGTGCGGCAACGAGGTGCTCGACCGCTGGCTTCTGCGCAACGCCGGACAGAGCGAACGTCGCGACGCCGCACGGACGTTCGTCGCGGCGCCGGATGGCGAAACCGTCCGTGGCTACTACACCCTCGTCGCCGGCCAGGTCGAGCACGAGGAGGCGACGTCAACCGTCCGAAAGGGCCTGTCGCGACACTTCCCCGTCCCCGTCGTCATGCTCGCCCGGCTCGCAGTCGACCAGCGCAGCCAAGGCCAGGCGCTGGGTGCACGTCTGCTCGCCGACGCGCTCGACCGTGTCTGCCATGCAGCCGAAGACGTCGCCGTCCGCGCCGTCCTCGTCCACGCAATCGACGACCGTGCGGCCAGCTTCTACCAGCACTTCGGCTTTCGCGCCCACACCGCCACCCCACGGACGCTGATGGTCACGCTCGCGGAGCTTCGCGCGGCAGGCTACGGCTCTTAGGGCCGGGCCAGCGTCCGCCGGCGCGGCCGGCAGACGCCGCTAACGGGCGCCGCGCAGCAGCCGCGGCAGCGTCACGAGCGCACGCGGGATGTCGTGGCGCGAGCGGTCGAGCGCGCGCCGCA
The DNA here is from genome assembly GCA_963746145.1 of uncultured Actinomycetes bacterium. Taxonomy (GTDB): domain Bacteria; phylum Actinomycetota; class Thermoleophilia; order Solirubrobacterales; family Solirubrobacteraceae; genus Conexibacter. The sequence goes on along the minus strand of CAVVAC010000003.1, from coordinate 1,367,708 downwards.
GCGCTGCGGCGGCGTCCTGACGCACGTCCTCGCCATGGCCGACGAGCAGCTGCGCGGGCGCGAAGCGCGCCAGCGAGCGCGGCGGCGTCAGGCGCAGCAGCGCATGGACGCCCACCGCGCCGGCGCCGAGCGTGAAGAACGGCACCGTGCCGACGGCCTCGGGGACGTAGAGCAGCTTGTGCTCCTCCCACCACAGCGCGCGCTCGTGCCAGCCGCGGCGGTCGAGCACGACGTGCAGCTCGAACGGCGTGCCGGGCAGCGCGCGGGGCACGCGCAGATGCGGGACGTCGAGCCGCTGCGCGAGCGCGGCCGCATCGCGGTTGTGGCGGTCCAGCAGCGTCAGCACGCCGGCTGGCTCGCCGAGCGCGGCGACGCGCTCCAGCGCCGGTTCCCAGGCGACTGGGTCGAGCAGCCACACGCGTCCGTCGGCGGCGAGCGCGTGCGAGGCGCGGGCCATCGGCTCCTTCACGACCCACGTCAGCGAGTGGGCGTCGTCATGCACGATGCGTGCGTCCATGCCCATCCTCTACCCGCCGGCCGCCGATTCGAGCGCGGACCAGCCATAGTTGACGTCGATGGACGAGCGTACGGACATCGAGACGCGAGCCGACTGCGAGGCGCTCGTGCGCGCCTTCTACGGCCGTGCCCTCACCGATCCGATCATCGGCTGGATCTTCACCGACGTGGCGAAGCTCGACGTCGAGGCGCACGTGCCCCAGATCGCGTCGTTCTGGGAGACGATCCTGTTGGGGACGAAGTCCTACTCCGGCACGCCGTTCGCCCCGCACGCCGCGCTGCATGAGAAGGTCGGCCTGCGCGCCGGGCACTTCGGCCGCTGGCTCGCGCTGTGGCAGGAGACCGTCGACGAGCTGTTCGCGGGCGAGCGGGCCGAGCTGGCAAAGGCCCACGCGGTGCGGGTGGCGCAGGCCTTCCACCAGCGGTTGCAGAGCTTCCCGTCGCCCGAGACGGCTGCCACCGCGCCGGGCGGGCTCACGCTGACCCGGCACGGGCCGCCGGCGCCGCGCCGCTGAGCCTCGGTCGCGCACCGCTCCTCCGTGCGGGTCCGCGGCTCGGCGTGCGCGATTCCCTGGGCCAGGCCGGAGGAGGTGAGGTTTGTGTCGCTGTGCGCGACACAAACCTCCTGTCGTAGATCCGGTGCAACCATGAGCAGGGCGTGTGGCGCTGAGCGCGCGTGAAACGGGCAGGCGGAGTCCTCCTCCGGCAGCCAGGCTGTCTGCGAGAGACCCTTGGCTTTGCGGCACCGCCTCGCGACGGACTGCGGAACCGGCTCAGCCGGCGAGCGTCTTGAGGTACGCGTCGATCGCCGTGAAGTCGCGATCGGTCACGATGCGGGGCGGGAACAGCCCGTGCGCGTGCACGCGACGGAACTCCTCCAGCTCGCGCCCGCCCGCCAGGCGCGGGCCGCGCTCGCCCTGCGCATGCTCGCCGTGGCAGCTCGCGCAGCCCAACCCGCTCGTCGAGAAGGCGACCTTCCCCGCCTGCGCCGACGGCTCCCCGCCAGCCAGCGCGCGTTCGAGGTCGGCGACGCCACGCGCGCTCTGCGCCAGCTCTCCCCCGCTCTGCACTCCGACGCCGCGGTCGTACGTCATGCGCCCGCCGAGGTAGCCCTGTGTGGCCACGACCGCGGTCGCGACGAGCGCCAGCCCCAGCATCCAGGGGGCGGGCCGATCGTCGCGACGGGCGAGCAGATGGGCCCACACCGTCGCCGCGACGAGCGCAGCCACCACGAGCGCCAGCAACGGCCCGAGCCACAGGTGCAGCGTCCCGATCGTGCCGTGCGAGCCGCGCAGCGTCGTCTCCGAGTCGCCGTGCACGAGCAGCCCCGTGAGGCCCGCGAGGCCGACGCCGACGAGCGCCGCGCCCAGCGCCCACGGGGCGGCCGTGCGCACGGTCGCGCCGCCGACGTCGCGCCGGACGCAGATCAGCAGGATCGCGTAGAGCGGGACCGCGACGACCGCAAGGTGCGTCGCGGCGCCGTGCAGCTCGGACAGGTGCGGCATCGCGCGGCGCATGCTGGGGCGTCGCACCTCAACGGCTGCGCAAGCCCAGGACAAGGTTTGGCAAAGGCGCCGCTCACACGGCGATCGGCAGCAGCACCTCGAACGCCGTCGTCTCCCCGCGCGCCAGCTGCAGGTCGCCGCCGCAGCGGCGCGCCAGCTCGCGCGCCACGGCAAGCCCGATGCCGTTGTGCGTGCCGACGCCGCGCGCGAACACGGCGGCGGCGCGGGCCGGCTCCGGCCTGCGGCCCTCGTCGCTGGCGCGGATGCGCGCCCACTGCGCGTCGGCCACGACCTCGATCGCCGTCGTGCCGTGCCCATGCACGAGCGCGTTGTCGAGCAGCACGTCGACGATCTGGCGCAGCGCCTCCGGCTGTGCCCGCGTCGGCAGCCCGGCGATGCTCGCAACCGTCAGCGCGCGCCCGCGCTCGCGGAAGCGCCGCGACCAGCCGGCCAGCTCGACGTGCTCGGCGACGAGCGGACCGACGTCGGTGGCGGCCGGGGCGTCGTCGCGATGGCGCGCGACGTGCTCGAGGTGCTCGATCGTCTCGGCGAGACGGTCGGCCTGCGCGAGCGCAGCCTGCGCCTCGGCCGCCGCGGGCGCGGAGTCCGCGAGACGGCCCAGCTCCTCGATGCGCAGGCGCAGACCGGTCAGCGGCGTGCGCAGCTGATGCGAGACGTTGGCGCCGAACTCGCGCTCGCGACGGATCAGCTCGCCGATGCGCCGGTCCGCCTCGCCGAGCGCGACGCGCAGCTGCTCGACCTCCGGCAGCCGCCGCACGACCGGCCCCTCCTCGTAGCCCGGCTCGCCGACGCGCGCGACGCGCAGCACGAGCTGCTCGAGCGGCGCCGCCAGCCGCCGCGCCTGCACGCTCGCCAGCACCGCCGCCGCCAGCAGCGCCACGAGGCCCGAGCCGGCGACCGCGAGCCAGACCGCGCCGACGTCGTCGCTGCGTGCGGAGCCGGGCGCGATCAGCATCACGCGCAGCGGTCCGCCGGCGCCCGAGGTCTCGCGCACCACGTCGCCCTGCGGCGGGCGCCCGAACGTCAGCGCGTGCCCGCCGCCGGTGACGCGCAGCGCCTCGTGCGGCGCGAGCAGCCCGGTGACGAGCTCGGCACGCAGCGGCTCTCCACGCGCGTCGGCGCGCACGAGCCGCAGCGCAGCGGCGTCGGCGCGCCGTTCGAGGCGCATCTCGGCGCGCTGACGCAGCACGTCGGTGCCGGCGATCGCCAGCGGCACGCCGAGCACGATCACCGCCGTCAGCGCGATCAGGCACGTCGACAGCAGCAGACGGCGCCTCACGGCAGCTCGAGGCGGTAGCCGTACCCGCGCACGGTGCTGATGAGCGGCGGCTCGCCGAGCTTCTGCCGCAGCCAGCCGACGTGCACGTCGAGCGTCTTCGTCGGCCCCCACCAGTTCTCGTCCCAGACCGCGGTCATGATCTCCTCACGGCGGATCGCCTCGCCCGGCCGCGACGCGAGCAGCGCGAGCAGCTCGAACTCCTTCGGCGAGAGCTCGAGCTCGCGCTCGTCGCGCCAGACGCGCCGCGCGGCGGGATCGACGCGCAGCCCGGCGACCTCGACCGCAGCGGCGGAGCGCGCCGGGTCGCGGCGCAGCAGCGCACGGATCCGCGCCACGAGCACCGCGAGGCTGAACGGCTTCGTGACGTAGTCGTCGGCGCCGGCGTCGAGCCCGAGCAGCTCGTCGAGCTCGCCGCTGCGCGCCGTCAGGACGATCACCGCGAGCCGCGGACGGCGCTCGCGGATCCGCCGGCAGACCTCGACGCCGTCGAGGTCCGGCAGGCCGAGGTCGAGCACGACGAGGTCGAACGCGGCCTGCTCGACACGGGCGAGGGCGGCCTCCCCAGCCGCCACGCGCTCGATCTCGAAGCCCTCCCGTTCGAGCGCGCGCACGAGCGGCGTCGCGATGCTGTCGTCGTCCTCGACTACGAGCAGGCGCTCCACGGCGCAGATCCTACGGCCCGTCATCGCGCGCTCGCGCTCGGCCTCCGATGAGGGGGACCGATCTCCCCGCGCGCCTCAGAAGACGCTCAGCACGCCCAGCAGCGCGACCGAGATCGCCACCAGCACGATCACGAGCGCCGTCGCAACGCTGTCGAGGCGCCCGAGCGCGTTGGCGCCCATCAGCTCGCGGTCGCGCGCGAGCGCGCGCAGGAACGGCAGGATCGCAAGCAGCAGCACGGCGTTGAGCGCTTGCGACAGGAACAGGATCTGGATCAGCGGCGCGCCCGGGATCAGCACCAGCACGACCGCGAGCAGCACGCTCGCGCCGTAGGCGCCGTAGAACAGCGGCGCCTGCGCGAACGAGTCGTTGAGGTCGGCGCGCTGCTCGAACGCCTCCGCGACCGAGTAGGCGGTCGAGAGCGGAACCACCGCGGCCGCGAGCAGCGCGGCGCCGACCAGCCCCAGCCCGAACAGCGTGCGCGCGGCGCTGCCGGCGAGCGGCTGCAGCGCGACCGCGGCGTCCTGCGCGTCATGGATGTGGCGCCCGCTCGCGTGCAGCGTCGCCGCGCACGCGACGACGATGAAGACGCCGATGATCCCGGTCAGCAGCGCACCGCTGACGAGGTCCACGCGCTCGTAGCCGAGGTCCTTGACCGCAAGGCGCTTGTCGACCGCGTAGGACTGGATGAACGCGAGTCCCCACGGCGCCAGCGTCGTGCCGAGCGTCGCCACGATGACCAGCAGCCCGTGGCGCGTGCCGGGCAGGCTCGGCACCACGAGCCCCTGCGCGGTCGCGCCCCAGTCGGGGTGCGCGAGCACGCCGGAGACGACGTAGGCGACGAAGATCGCGCTCAGCGCCAGCAGCACGTGCTCGACGCGGCCGAACGAGCCGCGCAGCACGAGCGCGCTGACGGCGAGCGCCGCGAACGGGACGGTCAGGTACTTGCTCGTGCCCGTGAGCACCTGCATGCCGGCCGCGACGCCCGCGAACTCGGCGCAGATCGTGCCGACGTTCGCGACCGCCAGCGCGCCCAGCGCGACCGTCGTCGCGCGCACGCCGTAGCGCTCGCGCACGAGCCGCATCAGGCCCTTGCCGGTCACGACGCCGGTGCGCGCCGCCAGCTCGTGGAAGACGATCAGCGCCGCCGTCGAGAGTGTGAGCACCCACAGCAGCCGGTAGCCGAAGTCGGCCCCGAGGATCGAGTACGTCGTGATGCCCGCGGGGTCGTCGTCGGAGAGCCCCGCCAGCAGCCCGGGTCCGAGCACCGCCAGCAGCGCGAGCAGGCCCGCGCGGCGCCCGCGCAGACTCGCGAGCCGGCGATGCGGGTGGCGCACTGCGAGGTGCGGGCGCGAGGGGCGAGAGCGGCGGACCATGCCGCCGTGCATCTTGACGTGCGTCTGCCCCCTCGCAACCCCCGCTGGTACAGTCCATCCCGAATCCTGGTGGGCGTAGCTCAGCTGGTAGAGCTCTCGGTTGTGGTCCGAGTGGTCGGGGGTTCGAGTCCCCTCGCTCACCCTCGCAGTGCCCCGCTTCTCATGCGCGGACTCCCCCACATCCGGCTGCTCGTGGCGCTCGTCCTCGCCGCCGTGCCATTCGCGTCGACTGCCGACGCGGCGCCCGCCGGTCTCGTCGACACGAAGCTGGCGACGCCGGCCGCGAATCCGCTCAGCTCGCCGACGGCGATCGCGCCGATCCTCGCCACCGGTCGCGCGCTCGTGCTCGAGAAGGGCGGCGCGGTGCGCGTGCTGAACGCCGACGGGACGCTGCGCGCGGCCGACGCGCTGACGCTGAGCGTCTGCACCGACAGCGAGGAGGGGCTGCTGGGCGCCGCCGCCGACCCGGGCTTCGCGAGCAACGGCTTCGTCTACCTCTACTACTCCCGCAACGCCGGCAACTGCGCCAGCAGCACGGGCCGCTTCAACCGCGTCAGCCGCTTCGAGATGACCGGCGACACGATCGACCCGGCTTCCGAGCTGGTGCTGCTGGACAACATGAACATCCCCGCCGGCAACCACAACGGCGGCGACCTGCACATCGGCAACGACGGCGATCTCTACGTCACCGTCGGCGACGGCGGCACGAACCCGCGCGGCTCCGGTCCCTCGGCCGCGCAGGACCTCAGCCTGCTGAACGGCAAGATCCTGCGCATCACGACCGCCGGCGGCGTGCCCGCGGACAATCCGTTCGTCGGCGCGGCGAACGCGCAGTCCTGCGCCACCACCGGCATCGGCGCGCCCACGAACGCCAAGTGCACGGAGATCTACGACTATGGCCTGCGCAATCCCTTCCGCTTCGCGTTCGACCCCAACACGAGCGCGACCCGCTTCTTCATCGACGACGTCGGGCAGAGCACGTGGGAGGAGGTCGACCAGGGCGGCGCGGGCCTCAACTACGGCTGGGACAGCCGCGAGGGCTTCTGCAACAACGGCTCCTCGACCGCCTGCCCGCCGACGCCGGCCGGCTTCACCGACCCGCTGACGGTCTACAACCACAGCAGCGGCTGCTCGTTCATCACCGCCGGGGCGTTCGTCCCCAACGGCATCTGGGACGCGAGCTACGACGGCGGCTACCTGTTCGCCGACGGCGGCTGCGGGCGCATGTTCCTGCGCACGAGCGCCGGCGCGGTCGACTACGCCGACCCCTTCGCACGGACCGACGGCGTCATCAGCGACATGACGTTCCTCACGCAGGGCGGGACGACCGCGCTCTACTACGTCACCAACGCGAGCAGCGAGCTGCACCGCATCACGCTGTCGGCGCCGGCGAAGGCGCCGACCGGGCCCGGAGGCGGCGGCGGATCGAAGACGCCGCCCGCCGGCCACTGCACGATCCCCGACGTCAAGGGCCGGCTCGCCTGGACCGCCCGCAAGGCGATGACGAGGCGCCACTGCAAGGTCCGCCAGATCGTCGTCGCGATGCGCGACGGCAAGCCGCTGACGAGGCGCCACCACCTCGTCGCGGCCGCGTCGACCGCCAAGCCGCAGCGTTCGCCGGGCAGGCATCGGACGTGGACGCTGCGCGTCGAGCGGCTCGCGCAGAAGCCCGGCACGACCTTCGACGCCGGCTCGCGCCACACGCTCTGGGTCGGATGGGAGGCCACGCCGAACTCGGTGGCCACGCAGCGCCGCGCGCGCTATCTCTGAACCGCACCTACGGGATGATTCGCTCCGCCCGCAGCCGCTCGAACAGCGAGCCGAACGTGCTGCGCGTGTCGCGGAAGCCGAGGAAGCCGAGGCGGCGGCTCTTCGTCATGTCGGCGAACGTCTCCAGCTCGCGGCCGAGGTCGCCGTCCGTGTGCCACCACGACGCCAGCTCGCTCAGCTCCGTCGGGCGCAGGCCGTGCTTGGCGACGAGCTCGCGCCAGACCTGATCGGCGCCCTCCATCTCCTGCTCCAGGGAGCGCCCGTGGCCGGGATACGGACCCGTCTCGACGCCCAGCTCGGCGGCGACGTGCTCCCACATCAGCCGCCAGCGGAAGACGTCGCCGTTGACGACGTTGAGCGCCTGGTTGGCGCCGCTCGGCGTCGTCGCCGACCACACGAGCTGCTCGGCCAGCAGCGCCGGGTCCGTCACGTCCGTGATGCCGCCGTACTGCTGCGGTGAGCCGGGGAACACGAACGGGCGCCCCTGCTCGCGGCAGATCGTGCCGTAGACCGCCAGCGTCACGCCCATGTTCATCGCGTTGCCCAGCGCCCAGCCGATCATCGTGTGCGCGCGGTGCACCGACCAGCTGAAGCCGTCGCGCGCCGCGGCGGCGAAGAGGATGTCCTCCTGGTCGTAGTAGAAGTTCTCGTACGGCACGCGCGGCTGCTCCTCGCGGAAGGGCGTGTCGACCGGGACCTTGCCGTAGGACTCGAACGGGCCGAGGTAGTGCTTGAGCCCCGTCACGAGCGCGACGTGGCGCACGCTGCCGGCCGGCGCGAGTGCGTCGAGCACGTGCTGGAGCATGCCGCCGTTGACGACGCGGTTCTCCGCCTCGCTGGCCTGCGGCGACCACGTGCAGAAGAAGACGTGCGTGACGGGCAGGGCCGCCAGCGCCTCGGCGACCGCCGGCCCGTCGGTGAGGTCGACGGCGATCTGCACGAGCCCTTCGAGCCCCTGCGCGGGGCGCCGCGAGATCCCGTGCACCTCCCAGCCCTCGTCCAGCAGAAGGCGCGCGGTGTTCCAGCCGCTGATGCCGGAGGCGCCAACCACCAACGCGCTGTCGCTCATGCCTGCTCCTCTCCGCCGAGGGTCGCTCGCCATCGCCGCCAGAACGTAGCACCACGTTGAACAGAGGTCCAGCCTATCCTCATGAAAACCCTGATATAAAGGGATCTCGACCGTTTGACAGTCCTCTCGCCCAGCGTTAACTTCAGCTGGACACTGCAAGGAGATGCGATGCGAGCGATGCGGTTCCACGGCAAGCGGGACGTGCGGCTGGAGGAGGTCGCCGAGCCCGACGAGGGCACGCTCGCCGCGGACGAGCTGATCGTCGCGCCGCGCCTCTGCGGGATCTGCGGCACCGACCTGCACGAGTACCACTCGGGCCCGATCGTCACCCCCGTCGAGCCGCACCCGCTGACGCACGCGACGCTGCCCCAGACGCTCGGCCACGAGCTGTCGGCCGACGTCGTCGCGGTCGGCGCCGGCGTCAAGAACGCGCGCGCCGACGACCGCGTCGCGATCATGCCGCTGATCTTCTGCGGCGAGTGCTGGTTCTGCCGCCGCGGCCTCAACCACCTCTGCCAGACGATGGGGTGCACCGGGCTCAGCTCCCCGTGGGGCGGGCTGGCCGACCTCGCCGTCGTGCGCGACTACCAGGTCGCCGTGCTGCCGGACGGCGTCACCTACGAGCAGGGCGCGCTGATCGAGCCGACCGCCGTCGCCGCCTACGGCGTCGCGTGCGGCGGCGTCGCGCCCGGCGACAAGGTCCTGATCACCGGTGCGGGCCCGATCGGCGCGCTCGCGATCATGGCGGCTGGCGCCGCCGGCGCCAGCGAGCTCTACGTCTCCGAGCCCAACCCGCAGCGCGCCGCGCTGGCGCGCAGCATCGGCGTGACCGAGGTGCTCGACCCCTCGCAGGTCGACGTCGCGCTCGAGCTGCACGAGCGCACGGGCGGGATCGGCGTCGACGTCGCGATCGAGTGCGTCGGCAACGCGCAGGCGCTCGACGCCTGCGTCCGCTCCACACGCCGCGCCGGCGTCGTCGTGCAGACCGGCCTGCACGTCGGGCCGGCCGAGGTCGACCCGATGACGTGGGCGCTGAACGACCTGACGATCCGCGGGACGTGGTGCTACCCCGTCTACGACTGGCCGCGGATCGCCTCGCAGATCGCCTCCGGCAGGCTGCCCGTGGAGGAGGTCGTGACGGCGCACATCCCGCTGGCCGACACCGTCGCGCAGGGGTTCGAGGCGCTGCTCGCCAAGGACAACCCGCACGTCAAGATCCTCGTCGACGTGCGCGCATGAGCCCGGACCTCGTCGAGCAGGGGCAGCGGATCGCGCAGGCGCTGACGGACGCGGGCGCCGCCGCGCGGCTGTTCGGCGGCGTCGCGATCGCGCTCCAGTGCCCGAGCGCCCGCGCCGCGCCGCTGCGCCGCGAGTACGGCGACCTCGACCTCGTCACGACGCGCCGCTCGGCCGGCGCGCTCGGCGGCGTGCTGGCCGACTTCGGCTACCGCCCGGCAGAGCGCTTCAACTCGCTGCACGGCCGCGCGCGACTGCTGTTCGAGAGCGACGAGACGCACGTCGACGTGTTCGTCAACCGCTTCGAGATGTGCCACGTGCTGGAGCTGGAGCAGCGCCTGGAGCTGGGCCCCCTGACGCTGACGCTCGCCGACCTGCTGCTGACGAAGCTGCAGGTCGCGCAGATCAACCGGAAGGACGTGACCGACGCGGTCGCGCTGCTGCTCGACCACGAGCTGAGCGCCGGCGACGCCGGCATCGACATCGGCCGCTGCACCGCCGTGCTCGCCGCCGACTGGGGCTGGTGGCGGACCGCCACCGAGAACCTCGCGAAGCTGACCTCGCTCGCCCCCGGCCTCGGCCTCGACGCCGCGCAGCTGGCGCGCCTGAGCGCACAGGTCGAGCAGCTGTCGGGTGCGATCGCGGCCGCGCCCAAGGGCATCAAGTGGCGCGGGCGCGCGCGGCTCGGCGATCGCGTGCCGTGGCGCAACGATCCCGAGGAGATCGCGCTGTGACGAGCGTCAGCTCGTCATGCCCATCAGCAGCCCGCCGTTGACGCTCACGACCTGGCCGTGGACGTAGTCGGCGGCGGGCGTGCAGAGGAAGTAGACGAGGCTCGAGACCTCCGCGGTCGTGCCGGTGCGCCCGAGCGCGACGTTGTCGCTGAGCGCGGCGCGGCGGGTCTCGTCGAGCCCGAGCGGCAGCCGGTGGCCGCCGATCTCGATCCGCTCACGGCCCTCGTCCAGCTGCGTCAGGCGCGTGTCGATGATCCCGGGCGCGACCGCGTTGACGTTGATGCGGTGCTCGGCCCACTCGCGCGCGAGCGCCTTCGTGAGGCCGATCGCGGCCGCCTTGCCGGCCGAGTAGTTGACCTGCCACGGCTCGCCCATCGTGCCGGCGACCGAGGTCATGTTCACGACCTTGCGATGGTGCGGGCCGCCGGCGATCAGATGCGGACCGGCGGCGCGCAGCAGCCGGAAGGGCGCGGTCGCGTGGATCGCGATCATCGCCTCCCACTGCTCGTCGCTCATGTCGACGAGCTTCACGTCCCAGTCGTAGCCGGCGTTGTTGACGACGATGTCGAGGCGGCCGAAGCGCTCGATCGCCGCCGCGACGACCGCTGCCGGCTCCTCGGGCGCGGTGATGTCGCCGACCTTCGCGGCGGCCGCGTCCGCACCCAGGGACTGCACGGCCGCGTCGGCCGCGTCCGCGTCGAGGTCGGTGATCAGCACGCGCGCGCCCGCTCCCACCAGCCGCGTCGCGGTCGCGAGGCCGATGCCGCGCGCGGCGCCGGTCACGATCGCCACCTGCCCGCTGAGGTCGAAGTCGTCGCTCATGTCGCGCTCCCGGGGTCGCTCATCCGCTCGTCATCAGATACGCAGCGAGGCGTCCGTCGGACGCGAAGTCGACGATCAGCCCCCGCAGCACGCCGTTGCCGTACTCGCTGCCGGGGTTGAAGCAGGAGGTGCGGCCGAGCTTCTGCACGCCGCCCGACTCGTGGATGTGGCCGTGCAGGCCGACCTCCGGCTGGTGCTTCAGGATCGCGTCGCGCACGGCGGTGCTGCCGACGGGCACCTGCGAGGGCGTGCCGTGGCGGATCACCGGGCGCAGGTCGCCGTCCAGCTCGGCGGCGGTGTCGAGCCCCGATCCGTACGGCGGGCAGTGGAAATTGAAGACGAGCGGCAGCTCGGAGCCGTACGGGTTGGCCGCCAGCATCCCCTCGATCTGCTCGGTGAGCGTCTGCTCGTCGAACTCGCGGTCGGTGTCCCACGGCGTGCGGTTCGTGTTGCCGAGGCTCGCGAGCGCGATCGGGCCGAGCCGCGCGACCTCCAGCTCCGGGCACTCGATCCGGGGCGCCGCGCGCAGCACCTCGTCGATCACGAGCGGGTCGTCGTTGCCCGGCGTGATGATGCAGCGCACGTCGGCGGGCAGGCGCTGCGCCGCCAGCTCGCACCAGCCGCGCAGCTGCTCGGCGATCAGCTCCTCGAAGGCCGCGCGGCGCACCTGCGGGTCGGCGCGGAGGCGCTCGGCCTCCTCCGGCCCGCACACGCGCGGATAGAGGCCGCCCAGCGCCACGCGCCCGCAGGCCTCCTCCAGCTGGTCGGCGGAGACCGTCACCCGCTCGCCGTGCGAGACGTAGGAGAAGCGTCCCGGCGCCGCCTCGACGAACGGCACGATGCCCTTGCCGCCGACGTCGCCGCCGAGGATCAGCGCCTGCGCCTCGTAGACGTCGGCCGCCGCCAGGAACTTGCGGAAGCAGCGATCCGAGCCGTGCACGTCGGTCGCGAAGAACACGCGATAGCGCGCGTCCTTCGCGACCTGCTTGGAGCCGAACAGCCTCACTCCGGCGGCAGCTCCCGCATCGCGAGGCCGAGGTCGATGCCACGGCGCCCGCCGACGACGCGGGAGATCACGTAGGCGATCGGCCCGACCGCGGCGACGGCGATCAGCGTGACGATCGACGTCGTGTCATATCCGCCGTTGACCTGCGTCTGCGTCGCGGCGACGTACAGGAAGACCGCCGTCAGCACCGTCGAGAAGCCGCCGATCACGCTGATCGGGGGCAGCCCGAACCACAGGCCCTTGATGATCTTCGGCCCGGCCTCGTAGAGGTCGCGCCGGCGCCACGGCAGGATCGTCACCGCGAAGCTCGCCACCAGGTACACGGCCACGAGGATCAGCACGACGTTGCGGAACTGGCTGGCCACGGAGGTCGAGTACACCGTGGTGGTGAGGAAGATCGCGGCGATCACGCCCGAGATCACGACCGCGATCACCGGCGCGTGCGTGCGCGGCCAGACCTTCGCCACCGCGGACGGCAGCACGCGATCGAACGAGGCCGCGAACACGAGCCGCGAGGCGACCAGGATCTGCGCCAGCACCGCGCCGAAGGCGACCAGCAGGAACCCACCCGTGATGATCACGTTGAGGAAGCCGCTGCCGCTGATCAGCGTCGCGTAGAACGGCGTGAAGGCCGGCGCCCCGTGCAGCTTGCCGGGGTCGTTGGAGGCCAGGTAGGCGACCGACTGGATGAAGTCGCGGCCCATCGCGTGACGCATGCCGACCCAGCAGAGGCCGACGAGCACGACGCCCGCCACGAGCGCCATCAGCGACGCGAGCCAGACCGTCCGCTTCGGCTGGCGCACCTCGCCGCCGGCGTACACGCACCACGTGAAGCCGACCCAGAAGCCGAAGTAGGCGAACGCGAGCGACTTGAAGACGGCCGACCACGCGAAGCCGAGCGTCGCGCCGCCGCTCTTGGCGGACGCGATCACGCCGCCGTAGGAGCCGGACTTGCCCGCGAAGCCGTCGTAGGCGTGCGCGAAGGAGCCCTGCGAGGTGACCAGGAAGACGACGATCGCCACGCCGATCGCGACGAAGCCGGCGATGAACGTCCAGAAGACGCAGCGCGTGACGACCCGCGTCGGCACGCAGCAGATCGCGATCCCGAGCACGCCCGTGACGAGCGAGACGGCGTACGCGGTGTCCTTGCCGCCGAGCGTCGTGGCGAAGCTGTGCGCGCCGAGCGCGTCCACGAACTGGGGCAGGAACTGCGCGCCGATGAAGTAGAGCCAGGCGAAGCCGGTGCCCGACAGGATCACGACGAGCACGCCGCCGAGCACCACCGTCCCGGCGAGCGGGTGGATGATGCGGCTGATGTAGAGGAAGTCGCCGCCCGAGCGCGGGAGCGTCGCGGCGAGCTGGCTGTAGATCGCCACGATGATGATCTGCAGCGCGCCGCTGATCAGGATCAGCGGCAGCAGGTCCAGCCCTGGATAGAGCAGCAGCGCCGACCAGAAGGCGAAGGCGACGAAGCCGATGCCGAGCGCGCCGATGCCGATGCTGAAGGCGTCGCGGACGCCCAGCTCGCGCACCAGGCCCGACGACTGCCGAACGAAGAGTCCAGGCTGCGAAGTCTGGAGCTCGGTGCTGCTGTCCATGCGCCTCACATCCTCTCGATGGTGCATCACGCCAGCGCAGGCGGCCCATCTCACGAAGCTGCCTGAATCTGTCCAATCTAACTGCACGTTTGTTCGATGTCAATGGGCGAAGTGTTCAATTCTGTACTATGGCGCGGAACGACACGAAGGAGGCCGCCATGGCTGGGCAGACCGCGTCCGACGCGCAGGATCGACTCGACGTCCAGGACACCCTCTTCCGCTACGGCTGGGGCATGGACCACGACGAGTGGGACATGGTCGAGGCCGCGTTCGCGCCCGACGCGCGCGCCGAGTACAGCGACCTCGGCGGCCACGAGGGCCGCGATGCGATCGTCCACGGGCTGCGCGGGCCGCTGCGCGAGCTCGACACGATCTACCACCTGATCAGCGACCATCGCGCGACGATCGACGGCGACCGCGCGCGTGTCCAGGCGTACGTGCAGACGACGTGCATGCGCAGGGGCGCGCCGGGCGGCGACGTGCACCAGTACGGCGGCCACTACGACAACGACATGGCGCGCACGCCCGAGGGCTGGAAGATCCAGGTGCTGCGCTACACGCGCACGTGGGAGTGGGGCAACACCGCCCTGCTGGCTGGCGCGCCGACGCTCGACGAGACGTGAGCGTCCGCGTTCAGCGCAGCTGTGCGCCAGGGCGCAGCCAGATGGTACGGTCCGCCGTCGTGAGGCGCCCGGCGAGGACAGCGACGTGACGGGACCCTCCCCCACAGAGGTCGGCGGGCGCCTGCGCGCGCGCCGCAACGAGATGGGCATCTCGGTGCGCGAGCTGGGCCGCCGCGTGTCCGTCTCGGCGAGCCTGATCTCGCAGATCGAGAACGGCAAGGCGAGCCCCTCGGTCGGCACGCTGTACGCGCTCGTGACCGAGATGGGGCTGTCGCTCGACGCGCTGTTCGCCGAGCGGATGGAGGACCCGACCGGCGCGCCGAAGGCGGCGGCGCCCGCCAGCGAGCCCGAGCAGCCGGCCGCCAACGGCAGCGAGGCGCCGCTCGCGCAGGACCCCGTCGTGACGGTGCAGGAGCGCAAGGAGATCTCGCTCGCCTCCGGCGTGCGCTGGCAGCGGCTGACCGCCTCGGCCGACCCGAACGTCGACTTCCTCTACGTGATCTACGAGCCCGGCGGCGCCTCCTGCGCCGAAGGCTTCCTGATGCGCCACGCCGCCGGCCAGGAGTACGGCTACATCATCAGCGGCCGCCTGCGCGTGACGATCGGGTTCGAGAACTACGACCTCGGCGAGGGCGACTCGATCTCCTTCCCCTCGACCGAGCCGCACCGCCTGGCCGCGCTCGACCAGGCGCCCGTGCACGCGATCTGGACCGTCGTCGGGCGCCTCGGCGACTCGCGCATCTGAGCGTCGCTCAGATCGCGACGCCACCGCCCGCGACGACGTCGGCCCCGCGCACGTAGACGCGCCCGGCGACCAGCAGCTCCTGCGCCGGGAAGCGCGTGATGATGCGGCTGCCCGCGGCCGTCACGACCAGCTCCTCCTCGATCCGCGCCGCCGAGATGCCGTCGCTCGCGCCGCAGTAGGTCTCGAGCGCGAAGACCATCCCCTCCTCGATCGTCGCCGGGTGCTCGAGGCTGTGCACGCGCGAGATCATCGGCGACTCGTAGAGCCCGACGCCCAGCCCGTGGCCGAACTGGAGGCCGAAGCACGACTCCTCGTCGGGGAACCCGAGCTGCTGCGCGGTCGGCCACACGGCCGCGATCCGGTCGGTCGTGACGCCCGGGCGCACGAGCGCGATCGCGTCGTCGAGCCACTCGCGGCACTGCTTGTACGCGTCCAGCTGGGCCTGGTTCGCGCCACCGACCGAGAACGTGCGGTAGTAGCACGTGCGATAGCCCATGAACGAGTGGATGATGTCGAAGAAGGCCTGGTCGCCCGGGCGCAGGAGCCGGTCGGAGAAGACGTGCGGGTGCGGGTTGCAGCGGTCGCCGGAGACGGCGTTGATCGCCTCGACCTGCTCGGAGCCGAGCTCGAACAGCAGCCGATGGGCCTCGGCGACGACCTGGCGCTCGGTGATGCCGGGCCGCAGGAGCTCGTAGATGCGCTCGTACACGGCGTCGACGATCCCGGCCGCGTGGTCGAGCAGCGCGATCTCCTCGTCCGTCTTGATCGCGCGCGCGGCGAGCATCGCCTGCGAGCCGTCGGCCGTCTCGATCCCCGCACGGTGCAGCGCGTGCAACGTGACCATGTCGGTCATGTCGATCCCGAGCGGCGCGTCGTGCAGGCCGCGCTCCCGCAGCTCTCCCGCGACCATCGCGGCCATCTTGTCGGGCACGCCCGTCTCGTCGGGCATCGCCCCGCGCATCGCGGCGACGCCCGCGCGGAAGCTCTCCGGCGGCAGCCAGGGCGCGTACAGCTGGTGATGGCGCGCCGCCGAGCCGAAGTCCCACAGCACCGGGTCGCCCTCGCGCGGGAGCACGACGAAGCGCGCGTTCTTGTCGCGCGCCCACTCGCCGATGTGCGTGCTGGTGACGTAGCGGATGTTGTTGGGGTCGAACAGCAGCAGCGCGCCGAGGTCGGTGGCGCGCAGCGCCGCCTGCGCCCGTGCGAGCCGATCCGTGCGCAGACGGGCGTAGTCGATCCGCTGCTCCCAGTCGACCGCCATGGTCGCTCCGTGCGACGCGATCTGCGTCATTGCCGCTCCTCCCGGTGACTGCCAACCAGCGTGTAGTCATATTCAACACTCTGGGGGAGGATTGGTCAATGGCAGTGGACGGGAAACGTACTCGCCTATGCCGGTGCGTGCTCCTCCAGCGCGGCCGCGAGCCGCGCCAGCTGCGCGCCGTCGCAGCGCGCCAGCGGCGTCTCGGCCGGTAGCTCGGCGGCGGCGAGCGCGCGCGCCACCAGCGCAGCGTCGGCGCCGTGGAAGCGCTCGAGCAGCTCGCCGGCCGTGAGGCACTCCCAGGCCCCGTGCACGTCGGCGGTGCGCAACGACCGCGCCAGCGCACGCCAGCCCTGGCCGACGTGCAGCACGTGCGCGGCGAGCAGCAGCCGCGCGGCGTCGACGACGCCCTCCGCGAGATCGTCGCGCGCGGCGCGCGCGACGTCCGCGTGCGTGATCTCGACGGCCTCGTCCGGGAGCCGCTCCAGCAGCAGGTGGAGCCGCTCGACGAGGTCGTAGAGCTGCTCGCCGGTGCGCCTGAGCGCGCTGACGTCGTCGGCCGACAGTGTTCGATCCTCCTGCACGAGCCGATCCGCGTCGATCCCGTGGAGCGTCGCCAGCGCAGGCAGCACGAGGCGGTCGCAGGCGCGCAGCAGCTCCGCGGCCTGCAGCAGCGACCAGGCCGGCTCGAGCTCGCTCACGCGTCCGCGCCGGTGCAGCGGACGCCTGCGGTCCCGGTTGCCACGAGGGGGGATGGGCACCGGGACCGCCTAGCGTCCGAACGATCCCTGCGCCCCGCAGTAGAGCCGCGCCGACGGCGGTGAAGCCACAGCGCGACAGTCGGCGCACGCCACGGGCGGCTACGACGAAGTCGCTCGCCCCGGGACCGTCGCAGAACCATCAGAGCTCGATCCTGCCGCGGTGGTCAGAAAACCGGTAGTCCCGTTCTCGAACGTTCTAAATGGGAGTAATCGCACTCCCCCGTATTCACTGGGGTTGTCGTGGACACGACTTCTTCACTAGTGTCAGAGACAGAAGCATTTTCTAGTGTCTCTGGAGAGGGTGTGCAGGCGAAGACGATGACACTGCTCGCGTTCGAAGCAGTCACCCGTCGCCATCGTGTCGGTCGCGAGCTGCGTCCCGTGCTTGACGACGTCTCGTTCGAGCTGTGGCCGGGCGATTTCGTCGCGATCCGCGGCCCCCGCCGCGCCGGCAAGACGACGCTGCTGCGGGTCGCCGCGGGGGTGGAGACGCCGGATGCGGGCGTGATCCGGCTCGCCGGTCAGGACGTCACGCACACGTCCGCGAACGAGCGCACCCGCCGGCTGCGCGCCATCGGCTACGCGCCAAAGGAATGGCGCGCCGCGAGCGGCAAGCCCCTGCTCGACCACGTCGCCGTGCCGCTGCTCGCCGACGGGCTCCCGCTGCACACCGCGATGGCGAAGGCGCACGCCGCGATCGAACGCGTCGGTGCGAGCGAGCATGCGATGACGCCCGCGCACGAGCTGAGTGCGGCGAATCTCGCGCGCGCCGTGCTCGCGCGAGCGCTGGCGCGCGAGCCGCGGGTGCTGCTGGTCGACGAGCCCGCCGCCACCGCGGAGCCGGAAGCTCGCGAGACGCTGCTCGCGCTCCTGCGCTCGCTGATGGCGCAGGACGACGGGCTCGCGCTGATGCTGACGACGAGCGACATCGCCGGCCTGGGCGGCGCCTCGCGCGTGTTGACGATCCACGACGGGCATCTGCGCTCCTTCGACGAGCCGGCGCAGGTGATCCCGCTCACGTCCGGCGGCCAGCTGGATCGTGTTGGGCCGCTCACATGACGGCGCTCGAACTGCACAGCGTCGTCAAGCACTACAAGAGCGGCGGGGAGACGGTGCGCGCCGCGGACGGCGTCTCGCTCAGCGTCCAACCGGGAGAGATCGTCGCGCTCTACGGCCCCAGCGGATCTGGCAAGACGACGCTGCTGCTGCTCGCCGCCGGGCTGCTCGCGCCCGATGCCGGCGATGTGCGGTTCGGCGGGCGCAGCGTCGCCGGCCTCTCACGGGACGACGGTGCGCGCTACCGACGCTCACTCGGCTTCGTGTTTCAGTCGTTCCACCTGATGCCGTCCGTCCCGGCGATCGACAACGCGACGCTCAAGCTGCTCGCCGACGGCCTCTCCCCCGGCAGAGCACGCCAGCAGGCGAGCGTGTGGCTTGCACGGCTCGGTCTCGCCGGCCGCGCCCACCACCCGCCCGAAAAGCTCTCGATGGGCGAGCGCCAGCGTGTCGCGATCGCCCGGGCGCTCGCCAATGAGCCGCAGCTGATCCTCGCAGACGAGCCGACCGGCAACCTCGACAGCGCGCGCAGCCGTCAGACCCTGACACTGCTCGCGCAGATCTGCCGCGAACGCGCGGTCGGAATGCTGCTCGTGACGCACGACCCCGATGCCGCCCCTTATGCCGATCGCGTCTGCGATCTGCGCGACGGTCGTCTCTCGGAGCGTGGCGGCCATGCGCCGGTCGCACTCTCCCCGTCCGACCCCGCCTGCGCGTGAGCCTGCGCACGCTCCTGTACTTCTACGGCTGGCGTCTGCGCGCGCACCCGCTGCAGGAGCTGCTCGCGGCGTTCGGCATCGCGATCGGCGTCGCGCTGTTGTTCGCCGTCCAGATCGCCAACACGAGCATGACCGGGTCGGCGGCGCAGACGGTCCACGCGATCACAGGCCATGCCCAACTCGAGCTGGCCGCGCGCGACGACCAGGGCATGAACGCGCACTTCATCGAAGCCGTCCGCCTGCTCGACGGCGTCCGCGTCGCCGCGCCCGTGCTCGACCGGCGAGGTGTCGTCGCCGGACCGAACGGCGAGCGCGCCGTGATGGTCGTCGGCGTCGACTCGAGCCTCGCCTCGCTGGGCGGCTCCGTGACACACGACTTCGGTCCGCAGGGGCTGCGCCTGCCGCGTACGGGCGTCGTCGTGCCGGTCGACATCGCCCACCTCATCGGCGCAGTCCCCGGCTCCACCGTGAGCGTCCTCGTCGCCGGTCGTGCACATAGCACGCAGATCGCGGCGGCGCTGGACAGGGGCGAGATCGGCTCGCTCGTCGGCAGCCAGGTGGCGATCGCCTCGCTTGCCTACACGCAGGAGCTGACCGGCATGACGAGCCGCATCTCACGCGTCTTCGTGGAGGCAGACCCAGGCAAGGAGAACGCGGTCCGCGCCGAGCTGCGGCAACTCGCGGCCGGGCGTCTCGAGGTCGGGCCGGCCGATGCGGTCGTACGACGGCTGCGTGTCGCCGCCGCGCCGAACGATCAGTCGTCGGCGCTGTTCTCGGCGATCAGCGCGATGGTCGGCCTGCTGTTCGCGTTCAACGCGATGCTGCTGACGATGCCCGACCGGCGCGCGTTCGTCGCCGAGCTGCGCATGCAGGGCTTCACGCCACGGCAGGTCGTGCTCGTGCTCGGGTTCCAGGCCTTCGTGCTCGGTGTCGCCGCGTCGCTGCTCGGCATCCTCGTCGGCGACGTGCTGTCGCGGACGGTCTTCGACTCGCTCCCGACCTACCTCGCGTTCACCTTCCCGATCGGCGCGCAACGAATCGTGACGCCCGGTGCGATCGCGATCGCCTTCGGCGCGGGCATCGTCGCCTCGCTGCTGGCAGCGAGTCGTCCGCTCGCCGACCTGCTCTCGCACCGCCCGCTGGATGCGGTCCATGCCGAGCGCGGCGAACTCGGCGAGGGGCTCGACTGGCGACTGCGACGCACGATGCTGATCGTCGCAGTGGTCCTGCTCGGGGCCACAAGTCTCGCGGTCGCGCTCGCGCCACGGCTCACCATCGCGGGCATCCTCGCGCTGGCGGTCGCAGCGCTCCTGATGATGCCCGCACTGTTCGCCGCCGCGATGCCGCTTGCCGACCAGCTCGCGCGACGCCTGCATCGCAACATGCTGCTCGTCGCGATCATGGGCGCCCGCTCCGCGATCACGCGCTCAGTCGCCGTCGGCGCGATCGCGGCGCTCGCGGTCTTCGGCAACGTCGCGATCGGCGGTGCGCGGGACGATCTCGTACGCGGGCTGGAGGCCGGCTACTCGGACCACTTGAGCACTGCGGACGTCTGGGTCACGACCGCCGGGCAAAGCCTCACGACCGACGACTTCTCGATCGGCAAGCGCCAGCTGGCACGCGTGCGCGCGCTGCCGCAGGTGGCCGCGGCGCGCGTCTACCAAGGCGGCATGCTCGACACCGGCGACCAGCGCACCTGGATCATCGCGCGCCCGCCCACCGATCGACCGATCCTGCCGCCAAGCCAGCTCGTCGAGGGCGATCTCGAACTGGCTCAGCAACGGCTGCGGGAGGACGGATGGGCGGCCGTGTCGCGCACCATCGCGGACCGACGCCACCTGCAGATCGGCCGGTCCTTCGAGACACCGACGCCGATGGGGCACATGCGCCTCAAGCTCGCCGCGATCGTGACCAACCTGAGCTGGGGACCGGGAGCGATCATCCTCAACACGAACGACTACCGGCGCGGCTGGGGCACGAGCGAGGCGGCCGCGATCGAGGTGGATCTGCGCGACGGCGTTGCCTGGGACGACGGTCGGCGCGCGGTGGCACACGCGCTCGGCGACAACCGCGCGCTCGACGTCGAGACGCGCAGTCAGCTCGAGGCCGAGTTCCGCGGCCTGCTGCACGAAGGGCTCGCGCGCCTGAGTCAGATCTCGACGTTGATGCTCGTCGCGGCCGTGCTCGCGCTCGCCTCGGCGATGAGCGCCGCTGTCTGGCAGCGAAGGCAACGGCTCGCGGCGTACAAAGTGCAGGGCTTCCGCGAGCGGCAGCTGCGCAGCATCCTGCTGCTGGAGGCACTGCTCGTGCTTGCGATCGGCTGCGCGGTCGGCGCGGTTGCGGGTGGGTATGGGCACCTGCTCGGGAATCGCTGGCTCGAGCTCACGACGGGCTTCCCGGCGCCGTTCTCGCCGGGGCCGGAGCGGACGCTCGTCACGCTGCTCGTCATCACGGTCGGTTCGGGGGCATTCGTCGCGGTCGTCGGGTGGTTCGCCGCCCGCGTCTCAGCGCGGCTCAGCTTCCAGGACTAGGGCAGCGCTGGTCGCGTGCCGCCGGCCGGCGTTGCCGAGATCGCTTCGTACTACCGCCGCGTCGGCGGGATGGCAGATTCGCGTCGCGCTCGCCGTCGCATGGGTCATGCCGTTGTACTGGCTCACGGTCTTCCCGTGTGCCCGTCGTGAGCTGCGCCGCTGGCGTGAGCAGGCGCAGACGATCCCAGACGCCACGCTGCGCCGGCAGGCGCTCCACAAGCTGCACACCGAGCACCTGACCGCCGAGGGTGCGGCGGCCTTCGCGATCCTCGCGGCGGCTCGCGCGCGCGGCGCGGTCACGCGGCTGTGCGTCGCCTTCGAGGTGATGTACGACTACCTCGACGCGCTGGCCGAGAAGCCCGTCGCGAACGTGCTCGCCAACAACCACGCGCTGTACCGTGCGCTCGAGACCGCGCTCTCTCCCGAGGAGCCGCTGACCGACTACTACGCGCACCATCCCCAACGTGACGACGGCGGATACCTGCGTAGCCTGATCGGCGCCTGTCGGGAGGCGCTCGCACAGCTGCCGGCCCATGCGCTGGTGCAGCCGGCGCTCGCACGCCTCGCCGGATGCGCAGGAGAGGCCCAGAGCCTTCACCACGCCAGCAGCGAGGACGGGGAGTGGCGGCTGCGCGAGTGGGCGATGGGACAGCAGCGGCGCGGCGAGGACGGACTCTGCTGGTGGGAACTGGCAGCCGGTGCGGGCTCGCCGTTGGGCATTTTTGCGCTCGCCGCCGTCGCCTCCCGTCGGGCGACCGACATCGCTGCCGTCGCGCGCATCGAGTGCGCCTACTCGCCGTGGATCGCGGCGCTGTCATGGCTGCTCGAAAGTCTCGTCGACCAGACCGACGACGTCGGCGGCGGCCACAGTTTTGTGGCGCACTACCGTTCGCCGCGCGAAGCCGCGGTGCGTCTCGGACTGATCGCCACGCATGCCGTGGCCGATGCGCGGCGGCTGCCGCAGGCGACGCGTCACAGCCTGCTGCTCGCGGGGATGGTCGGGATGAACCTCTCGCACCGCGGAGCGGCGACCGCACCCGCCCGCGACGCGGTGGCAGTGGTCCGCAACGCGATCGGCGGCCCGCTGCGGCCGCTGCTCGCCATCCTGCGACTACGCCGCGCGCTGAGCGGCGGCGAGCGGCCGTCAGCCGAGCCCGGAGACTGAGCCGTGCAGCGGCACGACCTGCGCCATCGCGGGGACGATCTCGGTGCGCAGCTCGCCGTCGCCGATCGTCAGCGCGCGGTCGACGCCGGAGACGCCCATCGCCTCGCCGGTCGTCATCAGCACGGCGATCCCGGTGGCGGAGACCGCGCGCAGCAGGCTGAGGATGCCGTCGCGCTCGAGCAGGTCGACGTGGCGGGTCGGGTCGTCGACGATCAGCAGTCGCGGCACCGCGACGAGCGCCTGGGCGATCGCGACGCGCATCAGCTCGGTCGCGTCGAGCTCGTGCACGGGCAGCTCGGCGCAGGCGCTCGCGCCGACGCGCTCCAGCTCGAGCGCGGCGCGGGCGCGCGCGTGGTCGGGCTGTACGCCGCGGGCGAGCAATGGCATCGCGACGTGGTCGACCGTCGCCTGGCCACCGGCCGCGGCCGCGTCGGGCTGCGCGAAGCCGATGCCCGCGTGGAGCCCGTCGCCGTGCGCGAGCGCGAGGTCGTCGCCGGCGAAGCGCACGATCCCGGCGTCGGGCCGCTCGAGGCCGGCCGCGACCCTCAGCAGCGTGGTGCGGCCCGAGCGCGGGACGCCCCAGACCGCGACGAGCTCGCCCGGCTCGACGCGCAGCGTGACGTCGCGCAGCACGACGCGCTCGCGCCGTGCATGCCGCACGCGTTTCGTGACGCCGTCAAGCGCGAGCAGACTCATCGCTTCGCGCACGGCGCTGCTCGTAGGCGTCGATCTCCTTGCGCGCGTAGTCGATCCACACGAACTGCGCGTCGAGCAGCCCGCGGCGCGCGGCGATCATCAGCCGCTCCAGCAGCTCGCCGCCCGCGGCGGCCGGGGTCGTGCTGCTGCGCGCGGGCGCGAGCGGCATGCGGCTGGCCTCCTCCACGCAGCCGCGCTCGTAGTCGTCGATCAGCTCGCGCATCACGCCGACGCGGTCGAAGCCCGCGCCGGCGGCCGCCGCGAGGCGGCGCAGCAGCTCGACGTGCTGCGGATCGTCGCGCATCCGCTCGGCCACCCACGCGCGGAAGGCGCGGGCGCCGCTCGCGGTCGCGCGGTAGTGGATCTTCGGCTGCCGGCGTGCGCGCGGGCGCGCTGGCTCGGCGGAGGCCAGCTCGACGGGCGCATCGGGCAGCGGCTCGATCATCGCTGCGCGCTCGAGCGCGTCGAGCGCCGCGTAGATCTGCGAGATCGGAGGCTCCAGCACGCCGTCGTAGCGGCGGCCGAGCCGCTGGAACAGCTCGTAGCCGTAGCTCGGCCGCTCGATCACGAGCCCGAGCACCGCCCAGTTCACCGTCGACTTCATCTTCACCGAAGCGCTCATGCGGTCCCCACGATCGTCGCATCGAGAGATGGTGCTTCGTGCACGCTATTCGACGGGAGCGTCCCCGCGCAAGCGGGGCCGCGGATCGGCTCAGCCGACGGCGACTCTGTCGCGTCTGCCGGCGCGCATCGCGCGCACGCGATCGTGCGAGCTGAGGTGCGCCTTGCGCAGCCGCACGAAGCCGGGCGTCACCTCGACGCACTCGTCCTCGCGCACGAAGTCGAGCGCCTCGTCGAGCGTGAGGATTCTCGCGCGCTGGAGCCGCACGAGCTCGTCGGCGGTCGAGGTGCGCATGTTCGTGAGGTGCTTCTCGCGCACCGCGTTGACGTCGAGGTCCTCGGCGCGCGTGTGCTCGCCGACGATCATCCCCTCGTAGACCTCGACGCCGGGCTCGACGAACATCATCCCCCGCTCCTGCAGGCCGAACAGCGCGTAGGCGGTGACGGAGCCGGGGCGGTCGGCCACGAGCGAGCCGGTCGAGCGGATCCGCAGCTCGCCTTGCCATGGCTCGTAGCCGTCGAAGACGTGGTTGAGGATCCCGGTGCCGCGCGTCTCGGTCATGAACTCGGTGCGGAAGCCGATCAGGCCGCGCGCCGGCACGACGTAGTCCATCCGCACCCAGCCGGTGCCGTGGTTGACCATGTGCCCCATGCGGCCCTTGCGGCTGGCGACCAGCTGCGTGACGGCGCCGACGTGCTCCTCGGGGATGTCGATCGTCATCCGCTCCATCGGCTCGTGCAGCTTGCCGTCGATCTCCTTCGTGACGACCTGCGGCTTGCCGACGGTCAGCTCGTAGCCCTCGCGGCGCATCAGCTCGACGAGGATCGCGAGCTGCAGCTCGCCGCGGCCCTGCACCTCCCACGTGTCGGGCCGCTCGGTCGGCTCCACGCGCAGCGAGACGTTGCCGACCAGCTCCGCGTCGAGGCGGTTCTTGATCAGGCGGGCGGTCACCTTCGTGCCCTTCTCCTTGCCGGCCAGCGGCGAGCTGTTGATGCCGATCGTGACCGACAGGCTGGGGTCGTCGACGTGGATCACGGGCAGCGCGCGCGGATCCTCGGGGTCGGCGATCGTCTCGCCGATCGTGACGTCGGGCAGGCCGGCTATCGCGATGATCTCGCCCGGCCCGACCTCCTGCGCGTCGACGCGTTCGAGCGCCTTCGTGACGAACAGCTCGGTGACCTTGACGCGCTCGATCGAGCCGTCGGCGCGGCACCACGCGACCTGCTCGCCGCGCCTGAGGACGCCGTGGCGCACGCGGCAGAGCGCGATGCGGCCGAGGTAGGGCGAGGCGTCGAGGTTCGTGACGAGCGCCTGCAGCGGATGCTCGGGGTCGTACTCGGGCGCGGGGATGCGCTCGACGATCAGGTCGAGCAGCGGCTTGAGGTTCTCGCCCTCCTCGCCCTCCGTCAGCGAGGCCCAGCCGTCCTTCGCGTTCGTGTAGACGATCGGGAACTCGATCTGCGACTCGTCCGCGTCGAGGTCGAGGAACAGCTCGTAGACCTCGTCGACCACTTCGGCGATGCGCGCGTCGGGACGGTCGACCTTGTTGATCACGAGCACCACCGGCAGTCTTGCCTCGAGCGTCTTGCGCAGCACGAAGCGCGTCTGCGGCAGCGGGCCCTCGCTCGCGTCGACGAGCAGCAGCACGCCATCCACCATCGTGATGCCGCGCTCGACCTCGCCGCCGAAGTCGGCGTGGCCGGGCGTGTCGATGATGTTGATCTTCGTCGCGCCGTACTGGACCGCGGTGTTCTTGGCGAGGATCGTGATGCCCTTCTCGCGCTCCAGGTCCATCGAGTCCATCACGCGCTCGACGAGCTCCTGGTTGGCGCGGAACGCGCCGGATTGGCGCAGCATCCCGTCGACCAGGGTCGTCTTGCCGTGGTCGACGTGGGCGACGATCGCGATGTTGCGGAGATCCGAGCGGGTGGCCATGGGCAGATGCCACTGTACGCAAGCCGGGACCACGACGGCTTCCGCTCTGTCCCCAGCTTCCCGAAGATCGGCTGCGGGTCAGGGTGTTGCCGGTGCTGCTGAAAGTGCCCCCGGCAGGATTCGAACCTGCGACCCACTGCTTAGAAGGCAGTCGCTCTCTCCTACTGAGCTACGGGGGCTGAGGGATGTGTGCGCGAGGGATGCGCCTCAAGGAGAGTACGCGCTCCCCAGGCATCCGCAAACCCGCAGATCGCCTTGCGATCGGCGGTCTGCCCCGGTATAGCTGCACAGATGCGCCTGCCCCTGCTGCTCTGCACCGCCCTGCTGGCCCTGCTCGCGAGCGCCCCGATCGCCTCCGCGCAGATCGTCGTCGACCGTGGGATCGCCGGCGTGCGCCTCGGCAACACGAAGGCTCAGGTGCACGCCGCGCTCGGCGCGCCGACCTCGGCCAAGGGCGGGAGGAACGAGTTCGGCGTCTACCTGCAGGAGCGCTACAGCGGCGGGATCGAGGTCTTCTACCAGGGCGCCGCGCACGTCAGCTCGGTCGTCACGAGCGGCCTCGGCGACCGCACCGCGCGCGGCGTCGGCGTCGGCTCCACGGAGGCGGCCGTGAAGGCGAAGGTCGCGGGCGTCAGGTGCGAGACGGGCGCCGGCGCGCGCTCCTGCCACACGCATGATTTCCTGCCCGGCGCGCGCCTGACCGACTTCGCGATCGTGCACGGCAGGGTCACGCGCGTCACGGTCGGCATCGTCATCGACTGAACGGCGCCGACCGCTCGGGTACGGTGCCGCGCATGGCGCGCGGTGAGACGACGGCTCCCGACGGCAGCCGCTGGCAGGTGCGCCGGCGCTGGCTGAACGAGCCGGTGCGCAAATTCCGCTGGCGCCCCGGCCGCCCCGGCCGTCCCGACGACAGTGGCTGGCTCGACGCGCTGAACTTCAGCGAGGGCTCGGACGACCTGCTCGCGGGCGTCGCGATCGCGGTCGCGGCCGCGGTCGCGCTTGCGCTGTTCGTGTTCGTGCTGCTGCCGCTGTTCGGGCTGCTGCTGGAGCTCGCGCTGGTGGTCGCGCTCGTCTCCTCCGGGCTGCTCGGGCGCGTCTTCCTGCGCCGTCCCTGGATCGTCGAGGCCGCGCAGGTCGGCGAGCCGGGCCGCGTCGAGCGCTTCGCGGTCACGGGCTGGCGCCGCTCGGGCCGCATGCGCGGCGAGCTGGAGGCGGCGATCCGCGCAACCGGCGTGCCGGCCGCGCTGGCCGAGGGCCGCCGGCTCGACCCCGTGGGCTGAGGCGGCCGCTTCAGCCGCCGCGCCCGCGGCGCGTCGCGTCCAGCCGCCGCCGGTCGCGCTTCGTCGGGCGTGCGCCACTGCGCTCCGTCCCCTCCAAGCGCCGCTCGCTGAGGCGCCGCTCGCGCTCGGCGAGGCTCTCCGCCGTCTCCTCGTAGAGCAGCGCCGCGACCGCCGCGGGCCCGCGCCGGCGCGACGTCGCACGCACGATCACCTCCGTGCGCAGCTCGCCGCGCACGACCTCGACGCGATCGCCCGTGTGGACCTCCTTGCTCGGCTTCACGCGCACCCCGTTGACCTGCACGTGCCCGCCCTTGACGGCGTCGGCCGCGAGCGGGCGCGTCTTGCTCAGGCGCGCCGCCCACAGCCACAGGTCCACGCGGACGGGATCCGGCTCGTCGGCCATCGAGCGATCATGCCATGGGAAGACGAACCGCCTGTCAGCAGCAGGCGTCTGAGCCATACTGCCCCAGCGCAGATGCGGGTCCTTTATCTCAGTCGGTTTCCGTCGAGCGTTCCTGGCGCCCGCTTCAACCCGGAGCTCGTGTCGGCGTTTCAGGACGTCGCCGAGGACGTGATGGTGACGTGGTGCCTCCTCGAACGGACCCAGGGCGCCCTCGACGAGGATGGGCTCAGCGGGGACGCGCTGTATGGCGACCAGGTCGTGGGCCGCTACGACGTGGTCGTCTGCGAGGACGCGTTCATCATCTCCGACGGCATGTCACGCATCCCCCGGGCGATCGCTGAGGATCTGCTGGAGGCGGGCGCCAGCATCATCCTGCCCGACCTTGGGCACGACGCCGCACAGCGAATCGGATCGGCGCTGTGGGACTGGGGCGACCTGCTCGGCGTCCGACTGCACTACGGGCGGCAGCCGGACGGCGCCCCCGACTTCACCTCGCCGACGTACTTGATCCAGGACAGCATGTCGACGGTCTCGCTGGACCCCGTGAAGATGACCGCCGTCGACGTGCAGCTTCGTCGCGTCTACGACGGCGTAAGACGACTGCTCGCGTTCGCTCCTGTCGCGCTGTCGCAGGTGGGCGACGGCGGCATCCTGGCGGCAGTGCAACCCAGGGAGCGCTCGCTGCGGGGGGACTACTTCACCGACGACGCGCTGCCCGGCTTCGCCTCCGTCAGCCACGTTCGCAGCGGTCTCGTCGCGGTGATCGCGGCGAACGTCACGGGGCCCTATGCGACCGCATCCAACCCCGACAACATCCGCTTCCTGGTCAACCTTGCGCAGGCGCTGCTGGCACGCGCACGGGTGCTGCAGAAGGCGCAGAGTGCAGTCTCAGGCGCCAAGCGCGCACCGGGTGGCGGCGCCGCGCCGGCCTCGCCGGCGCCCGTGCCGGCTCCGGGGGCCGCGCGCTATCTCCTGCATCCGATGCTGGTCGCAGGCTGCACGCCGCTGCTCGAGGCGGGCCACCATGCCCACGCCATCCACCATGCCGTGATCGCCCTCCGCGACCGTCTGCGCAAGCTCATCGGCACGGACGACGACGGCGACGCGCTCGTCGGACGAGCGTTCGGAGGCACGAACCCCGCGCTGGCGGTGGGCGACCTGTCCACGTCGACCGGCGTCAACGTGCAGCGTGGGACGCTGATGATCGCCCAGGGGCTCGTCGCGGCGGTCCGGAACCCCGTCGCCCACGATCTGCCGCCCTACGAGTCTCAGGAGGCCGCCGAGATCCTCGCCACCCTGAGCTGGCTGATGCGCCAGATTGATCGCGCGCCTACGCCACGGCCGTGACCGCGGCCGGCACGACCGCGGGAGCGGCCCGCGCGAACTCGATCGCGTCGTCTTCGAGCGGCCCGCGCCGCAGCATCAAGATGTCGCGCGGGTAGTTCTGGTGCAGCCGCCAGGGCGTGTGCTCGCCCTGCCTGGGCAGCGTGTCGATCGAGCGCAACACGTAGCCGGAGGCGAGGTCGAGGAAGGGGTACGTCGGCTGCGAGGGATCGGGGCGGCGCGGCGTGACGACGCGGTAGCCGCACGCGTCCATGTGGTTGAGCAGGCGGCAGACATACTCCGCGCAGAGGTCGCCCTTGAGCGTCCACGAGGCGTTCGTGTAGCCGAGCGTGACGGCCATGTTCGGCAGCCCGCTGAACATCATGCCCTTGTAGCCGACGGTCTGCGACATGTCGACGTCCTCGCCGTCGACCGCGATCGCCATTCCGCCGAGCAGTTGCAGGTTGAGGCCGGTCGCGGTGACGATCACGTCAGCCTCCAGCTCGGCGCCGGAGGCGAGCTTCAGGCCCGTCTCGGTGAACGTCTCGATCTGGTCCGTGACGATCGACGCGTCGCCCGCTCTGAGCGCCTTGAAGAGGTCGCCGTCGGGGACGAGGCAGAGGCGCTGGTCCCACGGGTCGTAGCGAGGCGTGAAGTGCGTGTCGACGTCGTAGCCGGCCGGCAGCTGCTTCTCGACGCCCTTGCGCAGCACGCGCTTGACGAAGCCGGGCGCGCGGCGGCTGAGCTGGAACATCGCGGTCGCGAGCAGCACGTTCTTCCAGCGCACGATCGGATAGACGGCGCGGGCCGGCAGGCGGCGGCGCAGCAGGCTCGCGATCGGGTCGCGCGCCGGCAGCGAGAGGATGTAGCTCGGCGAGCGCTGCAGCATCGTCACGTGCGCGGCGCGCGGCGCCATCGAGGGCACGAGCGTGACCGCGGTCGCGCCACTGCCGATCACGACGACGCGCTTGCCCTCGTAGTCGAGGTCCTCGGGCCAGTGCTGGGGGTGCACGATCTGGCCGCCGAAGCGCTCCTGCCCCTCGAACACCGGCGTGTAGCCCTCGTCGTAGCGGTAGTAGCCGGTGCAGCCGAAGAGGAAGTCGCACGTCATCTGCAGCGTCTCGCCGCTGTCGGCGCGCTGCACCTCGACCGTCCAGCGGGTCTCGGGCGAGGACCACTCCGCCCGCACGACGCGGTGCTGGTAGCGGATTCGCTGCTCGATCCCGTGGTCGCGGGCGGTCTCGCGGATGTAGCGCAGGATCGACGGACCGTCCGCGATCGCCTGCGCCTCCTGCCAGGGGCGGAACGAGTAGCCGAGCGTGAACATGTCCGAGTCCGAGCGGATGCCGGGGTAGCGGAACAGGTCCCAGGTGCCCCCGCTCGCCTCGCGCCCCTCGAGGACCGCGAACGACTTGCGCGGGCACTCGCGCCGCAGGTGGCAGGCGGCGCCGATGCCCGACAGGCCGGCGCCGACGATCAGGACGTCGACATGTTCGGTGGTCATGCCCTGGATGGTGGCGCACGACGTTTGAACATGCGTCAGTTGACCGAAAGTCAGGTGGGCTGCATCCACGAGGTCTCGTCGAGCTTCGGCGGCCCGGCGAAGCTCGCAGCGTGGTCCCCCATCCAGGCGGCGACGTCGCGGCACGGGACCGCCCACAGCTCGCCTGCGTCGACCGCTTCGCGCACCCGCATGAGCACCTCGCGCACCGCGTCCAGCTCCAGCTCGATCAGCCAGGTGTGCAGCACGAGCGTCGCGTGGCCGCCGCTCGCGAGCGCCTCCTCGACCGCGCGCAGGAGCTCCGTCCGCACCGCGTCGGGTCCGCCCGCCTCGGCGCTGCCCGTGACGTGCTCGCGCAGCGCGGCGAACGACGGGAGGTGGTGGAAGGCGTCGACCGCCGGCCACGCGAAGGGGAGCACTGCGAGGTCGCCTTCGAGGCCGGGCGCCGTGCCCGCGGGCGAGCAGTGGCGCAGGCCGCGGCTCGCCAGCAGCGCGAGCGTGCGCGACGTCAGCAGGCCGCCGGGCGGGCGAAAGCCGAGCGGGTCGAGCCCGATCGCGCGCAGCGCCGCCAGGCCGCGGTCGAGGTTGGCGACCTCGGCGTCGGCGTCGAGCGCGGACCAGTCCTCGTGGCGCCACGCGTGATAGCCCAACTCGTGGCCGGCGGCGGCGATCGCGTGCAGCGCGTCGGGATAGACCTCGGCGTTGAGGCCCTCGACGAAGAAGGTCGCGCTGAGGCCGGCGTTCGCGAGCGCGTCGAGCATGATCGGCAGCGCCGTGACCACCGAGTAGTGGCCGCCCAGCGGCGCGCCGGGCTCGCGCAGGCCCAGCTCCAGCTCGGCCGCCTCGCCGAGGTTGTCGACGGTGATCGAGAGCGCGGCGCGGGCGCCGCCGGGCCAGGGCCGCGGGCTCATCGCGCGGCCGGTTCGAGCAGCGATGCGCTCCAGTGCTCCGGGTCGCGGCGGGCCTGCTGCTTGGCCCACGCGAAGTGGTGGCGCGCGGACTCCAGCAGCAGCGGCGCGGTCGCGATCCCGGCGAGCGCGTAGCGGCGGTGCCCGGGGCGAGTCTCGAGCACGACGCTGCCGACGCCCGCCAGCAGCCAGGTCCACAGGATCGCGTTGTAGTAGGGCATCTGCGCGGGCGTCAGGCCCTCCGCCTCGTCGAGGCAGGGCAGCACGCCGCCGCGCAGCGACCACGGCCAGTCGGCGAAGTGGACGCCCATCCCGGCGATCGCGATGCCGGCGTTGAACGCGAGCAGCGGGCCGTCGCGGCGCTCCTCGCCGACGAGCGCGCGCACGAAGCCGACGGGCAGCAGCACGCTCCACAGCACGTTGCTGGCGCGGCGCCCGATCCACGGCTCGAGGAAGACGCCGACGCCGGCCCAGCGCTCGAAGCCGTTGTGGGCGGCGGCGCCGAGCGTGGCGATCGCGTTGAGCGGCTGGAAGGGGCGGCGCCGGCGGCGGGTCACGCGCGCGGCCCGATCGTGTTGGTGAGCGTGCCGAGCCGCTCCAGCTCCAGCTCGACCACGTCGCCGGGCTCGATCCAGCGGTCCAGCTCCAGGCCGCTGCCGCGCGGGATCGTGCCGGTCGCGAAGAGGTCGCCGGGGGCGAGCCGCTCGCCGGCGCTGGCATGCGCTACGAGCGCGCCGAGCGGATGGGCGGCGCCGGCCGTGGAGGTCTCGCTCCACAGCTCGCCGTTGACGCGCACGCGTGCGGTCAGCGAGCCGGCCCGCGCGAGCAGCTCGTCGGGCGTGACGACGATCGAGCCCATCGAGTTGTTGAACGACTTCGCCTTCACGGCGGGGCCGAACATCCCGTGGCGGTACTCGGCCGCCTGCACGTCGCGCGCGCTCCAGTCGTTGATCAGCATGAAGCCGCCGATCGCCTCCTCCCCCTGCGCCGGCGTCGCGTCGGCGACCGGCGCGGCGAGCACGAAGCCCAGCTCCAGCTCGTAGTCGAGCGCGTCGGTGTGCGCCGGCCACGGCAGCGTCTCGTCGTCGGCGAGGAAGGCC
This sequence comes from uncultured Actinomycetes bacterium, assembly GCA_963746145.1. Taxonomy (GTDB): domain Bacteria; phylum Actinomycetota; class Thermoleophilia; order Solirubrobacterales; family Solirubrobacteraceae; genus Conexibacter. Next base: position 1,335,487 of record CAVVAC010000003.1, on the reverse strand, counting down.
GTGTGGTTGCCGACGTAGAAGGCCGGCTGCGCGAGAAAACCGGCGCTCGGCTTCAACGGTGGGAAGGTGCGGTGCGTGGCACGCTCGAACGCGCGCAGCGCCAGCGCCGCCGGCTTCGGGAAGAAGCGCGTCACGAGCACGCGCGCCGACTGCTCGACGTGCGCGGGGTAGATCGAGAAGGCGCGCAGCGAGCGGGGCGCGAAGGGCAGCAGTGTCTCATCGTCGCGCAGCGGCGCCGGCTCCGCCTCCGCGACGAGCGCCTCGACCCGTGCCCGCAGCTCAGCCCCGCCGGCCAGCAGCGCGAGCAGGTCGCGCGCCCACGGCTCCTCGCTCAGCGGCGCGAGCGCGATCCACGCGCCGTCGCGCTCGACGGCGACCGACGGCGCCTCATCCCCGACCGTCCTCACGCGCTGGAGTCGCATGGGCAAGTCGTACTAGGTCGAACGCCCCTGCGCCTCAATTGCCGTGCCATCGGCCACCGCAGCGCGACACGTCCGACGCCTGTGACAACTGTGGTGGCAGGCGGGCGCGACCCGCGAGGCGAGTCGCGCCCCAGCGCTCACGCCGCCGCGGGCTCCGGATCCGACCGCACGATCACGGTGTCCGCGACCTCGACGACCTCGTCGGCCGGCAGGCCGGCGCGCGTGGCGTGCTCGCGGACCTTCTCGGGGCTCGACGCCTGGTAGATGCAGACGGTCCCGAGCCCACCGTCGCTCTCGGCGAGGACGTAGGAGCGGATCCAGCGGATGTCATCGGACATCTCGTTGTCGCCGACGTCAGCCGACTTGGCCGCAGCCGCCTGCAGCTCCTCGGGGGAGCGCCAGCCGCCCCGGCGCAGGATGACGTACGTCTTGAGCTCTGATGCGGGCATGAAAGCCTCCTTGGTAGTTAGCACGATCGTTCGTTCGCGCTGGAAGAGTACGACCGCTCGTGCTAACTTGTCAAGCGATGAGCGCGTCGAAGTCCTCTGATGCCCCCCTGGCTCGCCCGCGCAAACGCCGCAGCGACGGAGAGCGCAGCCGCAACGCGATCCTGCGCGAAGCCGCACAGCTCGCGACCGTCGAGGGCATCGAGGGCCTCTCGATCAGCCGCCTGGCGGACGCAGTCGGGATGAGCAAGAGCGGCCTCTTCGCGCATTTCGGCTCCAAGGAGGAACTGCAGCTCGCAACCGTCGAGACCGCCAGCATGCTGTTCGACGAGCTCGTGATCGAGCCGGCGCTGCGCGCCCCGACCGGGCTCGAGCGGCTGCGCTCGCTCGGCGAGAACTACCTGCGGCACGTCGAGGACAGCGTCTACCCGGGCGGCTGCTTCTTCGCCTCCGTCGCCGCGGAGCTGGACACGCACCTCGGCCCGGTCCGCGACCGCGCCATCCAAGTCGTCGGCGCGTGGATCGGACATCAGGAGCAAGCCGTCCGCGACGCACAGGCCGAAGGCGCGATCGACCCATCCGAGGATCCCGAGCAGCTCGCCTTCGAGCTCGAGGCCTATTTGATCCTCGCCAACCAGATGTTCGTGATCGCGCCGTCACCCGTGCCGATCGAACGCGCACGCCGCGCGCTGAAGCGGCGGATCGCCGCGGCGTTGACGATCGCCTGATCGGGGCGCCGGGATTCGAACGTTTTTCTGGGCGCCGCGCTCAGGCGACCACCGGGGAAAATATGGTGGACGACACCGCTTGGAGCCGCCCTACGGTTCGACGCGCCTAACTGTCCCCGCCCGGTCGATGCCACGGTCGAACGACATCACCACACCCACGCCAGTCGCCTCCGCGCTCGCGACGAGATACGCGTCTGCGAAGTCGAGCCGATCCACCTCGTAGACCTCCAGCGCACGCAGCAACAGCCGCGAGTCGACGACCGCGATCGACGACAGGGCAACAGCCGCCCGCATCAATTGAGCTACACGAACCCGTCCGACCTCATAGAACGACTCGAGGACATAGACGCACTCGGCGAGCACCAGATCCGCTAGCAGCAGATGCTCCTCGCCAGCCAGCGCCGCCGTCGCCCGCTCCGCCATCTCGGGCGGATCACCCGTGAGATGTCGGATCAGGACGTTCGTATCTAGAAACGCCGTCAGCGCCGCTTCTCCGCCCGAGCCCGACGCGTCTGACGCAGCACCTCATCCCACGAGGTTCCCCGCTTACCGGCTGGAACCGCGACCGATCCCCCCAACTCCAAGAAGTTCGAGGTCTTCGCGACAACCGCCTGCTTACGTTCCACACGGAAATGCAGCTCGTCGCCCTCGTGCAGGTCAAGCGCGTCGCGAACCGACTTCGGAATCGTGACCTGGCCCTTCGAAGTCAATCGTGCCGCAGCGTCCATCACATCTCCTTACTTGTACGAGCAAGTAAGGCTATCACAGCCGTGCTTCGGCACGATCTCCAGCATGGCGGAGCGCTATGCCGTACGGCCCCATTGGGCGACTCAAACGCCCACGCAGCCGATGGATCCGACCGCCTCCATGCTCAGGCACCGCCGAAGCTTGCAAGCAATGGAACCACGGAGCCCCCTCCAAGCGCCGTAACCCCTGCGATTAGCAGCGCTTCTCGAAGTCGGGGCGCCTGAGCAGTGGTCACCCGATGCCACCAATTGCGGCAACTGCTTGTTCCCTGCTTGTTCCCCTCTGAGAGGCCGGGATTTGAATGCGCGGCCTCACCCTGCGCAGACGGCTGCGAGCCGGTCGTAGGGTTCCGGGCGTGCGTCCTGCCGAGGCAGAATCCGAGGTTGCCCATCTGCTTCATGACAACTGGATATCCGATCGCGCCATCGCGCACGCGACAGAGACGACGGCCCAGCTCGTGCGCGATTGGGAGTGCAGGCCGAGCGACGCCGAGTGACGAGCAGGCTCAGCTGCTCCGGGCACTCTCGTCCGTTGTCGAGCGGCTCGGGCGCGTGGTCGATCCGTCGCTCATCAGCGCATGGCTGGTGGAGCCAGTACCGGCGCTCGACAGTGGTAGCCCGCTGGACCGCATCGCCTCTGGAGATGACCGCGCGCTCACCCGGCTCATCTCCGGGCTTGAAGATCCAGGCGCGACCTGACGCGGTGCTTGAGCCAGCGCTGTTCGCACACGAGCACGCCGGTTCCGGCGATAAGTTCGACTTGTGAGCGAGAACAGTCCTTCGCTGGCGGAGTTGCGAGCGGCCCTTTGGCGTGCAGCCGAGATCGACGACCTGACCGAGCGCACGCTCGAAGTCGTCGCGGTGATCGAGGAGGCCGCCGCGCCGCTCGGAATCCATCCGACCCTCGTGGGCGGCATGGCCGTCTACTTCTGGACCGAGAGTGACGAGTTCCTCACCTACGACATCGATGTCGTCATGGCCGTGCCCGACCCACTCGCGGCGATCCTCGCGCAGCTCGGGTTCACGCGCACCAACGACGGTCGTCACTGGGAACTCGAAGGCACCAAAGTGCTCCTGGAGGCACCAAGCGCGGACCTCGACATCGGGGCACGCGTCACCGAGGTCAAGCTCCATTCCGGACGGACGGCGCGGGTGCTCTCGCGCGCCGACATCCTGCTCGACCGCCTCGACGAGTTTCAGGCCACGGGACATCAACTCGTCGCCCAGCAAGTCCTCGTCCTGCTCGTCGACCTCACCGAGGAGGAGACAGCCGACATCGACGCTCGCGCATCGCAGCGCCGAGTCACCGCCATCCTCGCTGCGATGCGTCGGCTCGCCGACGAACTCCCGGCCCGCGGCGACGTGCCGCCCAGCCACGAGCTGCACGAAATCGCCCGAGCAGCGCTGCGTGCCGAGTACTCTTCTAAGCAGTCATGAAGACGCAAACCATCACCATTGACGAGTGGCGCCGCGACTCGGCGAGGCGACGCGCAAAGAGCGCGCAGGTCCTTGCCTACCTGGGACCGGCCAAGCGCGAGAAGCCGCGTCATCCGACAGAGGCCGCGTTCCTGCGACGCATCGGAACCCCCGAGCGGCTCATCGGGCCCGAGGCCTGACGCACTTCCAGGGCGCTCGAACGCCCCGTCAACGTTCCGAGTGGCTGACAGCCGAACTACCGCATCGAGGGGGAGCGAAGGCGGCTGCCGGTTCATGCGCTCGTGGCTCAACTGAAGGCTCCGTCACGCAATCGTGCGATGAGCGCGAGGACATCCGTGCCGCGGCCGGCGCGGATGCGCTCGGCGGGCAGTTCGTCGCCGAGCAGCCGGTGGGGCGCGAAGAGCCAGTCGTGGATGCGGTGGGGCGGGTAGAAGGCGGCCAGGTCGTTGACGATCTGCTCGAGGACGCCGAGTCGGCCGCTGAGCTTGCGTGGGCTCTCCTTTTCCGGTCTGCCAGCGCGAGATCGTCTGCGGACTGGCGTCGAGCACCGCGGCGATATCGCGGCCGCTCAGGTCCCCGCGGTCGCGCAGGACGGCCAGGCGGTCTGCGGCGTCGACCAGTCCACCGTCATCGGTCTCCGTCTCGCTTGCGCGGCTGGGTGCCTCCTCCTCGAGTACGGGTCCGAACTCGGCGTCGAGCTGGTCGCGGGCCTCGTCGGCTTGCTTGGCCTCATTGAAGAGGTGGATGTACGCGTCCCACGTCGTGCTCGGCGTGGTGTGTCCGAGCTGGCGGGCGACGAATGCCACGTCGCGGCCTTGGTAGATGAGGATGCTCGCGAACGTGTGGCGCAGGACGTGGGCCGAGACGTCGCGAAGACTGGCGTCGGCGGTTGCCTTCTTCATCGCCTGTGAAGTCGGCGCTAGGCATCGACGTGCCCACGGTGCTCGTGAACAGAGATCGTCCGGACCGCACGACATGCCTGCTTGTTCCGAGGGTCTGTTTGTTCCCTCGCCCGGTCCCCGACATGTGGTGCGGCATGAGCGGGAAAACTGAAAGTGCTGATTTGCAGGTATTTCCCCCGCAAATCCTGAGTCGGGGCGCCGGGATTCGAACCCAGGACCTCCTGCTCCCAAAGTCTATCTGGGCCATCGTGAACGTAACTGGACGAGAGCCGATTGCCGATTCCATCACGGTTTCCGACCTGCTCACTTCACGGTTGTTCATGGTCATTCCTGGCATCAACTTGAGTGCAACTTGAGTGCGGGTCACGTCCCGCCGAGCATCCGGCCGAAGCCCTCGTCAAGACCGTCGCGCGCAGCCTCCGCTTGCTCGCGCTTGCGGAAGAGATGCACGTACGTGTCCCACGTCGTCGTCGTGTTCGCATGCCCGAGCTGCTGCGCCACGTACTCCACGCTGCGGCCCTGGTCGATCAAGATCGAAGCGAACGTGTGCCGCAACGCGTGAGGCGTAACGCCGCCCCCGAGCTTCGCCGCATCACGAGCATCGGAGAACGGCTCAAGGAACCGGCGGTACTGAATTGGCCGACCGAACGGTGAGACCATCACAAGCTCCGCCCCAGGCGGACACGAGACCTTCAGTGTGCGCAGCCGCTTCGCCAGCGCCGCCATCAGGACCACGTCTCGCCGCCCGGCATTCGAATGCCGGTCCGTCTTGATCGCGACCCTCTCCCCCTCCCGGCTGAGCTGGTACCGGATCTTCAGATGCCCGTTGTCGAAGTCGACCTCGTCCCACGCCAGTCCGAGCGCCTCTGAGACGCGCAACCCGCAGAAGACCATGAGCGCGATCCCGGCCTCTACCGTGGCGGCGTAGTGCTCGCATGGCTGGCGCTTGGAGTAAAGGAGGCCTACCCCGGCCGCAGAGTTGTCGATCAGCGCCTGGATCTCTTTGCTGTCCAGGAACCGTTGGCGGGAACGGCCGTGGCGGGGACGCTCGCGACGCTTCAAGACGTCTGCCGGCGAGCTCGGGATCAGTCCATGGCGCAAGGCGTGGGAGAACACGGTGCGGAGCGCAGTCCAGCGTGCGCGGATCGACCAGTCGGCAGCACCGGTCCGTTGCTGCTTTTCGACCCAGATGGCCACGTCGTCCGCGGTGATGGCGACGATCGGCCTCGACGCGAACGTGGGGTTGGCGTGCTTCACGATCCCGGTGCGGTAGCTCTCAAGTGTGCGAGGCGCGAGCTCGTGGGCCTCAACCAACTCCGCTAACTCGGCGAGCACCGCCTCGGCAACCTCTCCAAACGTCGATCCCTCGTCGATGAGCGGGGCACCGCCCGAGCGCACCAGGACTGCCCACTGCTCTCGCCTGGCGCGGGCCTCGCCGATACTGCACTCGCCGAGCCACTTCCATCGGATCTTTCCAGCGGGATCCGCGGCACAGCCCTCGTACGCCCTTCCGGTCAAGTACAGCCCGCGCTCGACCCGCTTGCGCTTGTGTCTTGCCATCAGCTTGCCCTCCGCAGCGTCGTGACCTTTGACGTGCGAGCGTAACCAAGGAGCGCCTCGTCCACCTCATCGCGGTGATACAGGCGACGCCGGCCGGCGCTATGCGACGGGATCTTGCCTTCCGCGGAGAGCTGCCGGAACGTGCCGAGCGCGATGCGGCTGTACTCGGCGGCCTCCTCGACCTGCATCCACGGCGAGCCCGGAGCCGGGGCCGGCAGGCTCGCGGCGACCTTGCTTGCCACGGCCTCGGCCAGCGCATCGAAGAACTCGTCGCCCCTGCTCACGCCGTCATGTCTCCACGAGACGCCGCGGCTGCCCGCTCACCGAGCCGGACGACGACTGCCGCCAGGCGCCGGCGTCGAAGCGGCGGGATCTCCCGAATCCGGCGTCCGCCCCGCGTTTCCGCAGCGGCGAGCAGCTTGTCGCAGCGGAAGGCCCCGACCCGGTGGATGCTCATCAGGAGCCGCTCGACCAGGATCGACCCCGCAGCCTCGCCGGGATCCTCGAGGATGAGGGCGACGCGCGCTCGCGCCAGCGGTGCCGGAAGGGCGCGAACCTCCCGCAGGAGCGCTGCCGCCGCCAGCCGTCGCCGGTTGGCGAGCGCGAGCGCGTCGCGGTCCTGACTCACGGCGCACCGCCATCCGCGTCCAGAAGCTCGCTGAGCGTCCGCGCATCAACGAGAGGTGCCGTGACGACCCGGCAGCGGATCGGCCCGTCCGCGCAGTCGCTCGCTGCCGCGTCCAGCAGCCTCTGGAACCGCCCCTGAAGCCACCGTGCGGTGTGCGGCGGCGCCTGGAGCCAGAGCATGCCGGCCGTGGCGTCGATAAGGCGGAGCTGCCCAAACCATTGCGGGAACAGCGACGGCGGCACCAGCTCGGCGACGCGACGCCCCAGCAGCACTGCCGTCGGCTCCAGGCCCAGGGCGCGCAACACGCGGCCCTCGCCGCTGCGGGCCGGCAGTCCAACGGGGATCGCGTCTGGGGCGTGGATGCCGCGGAAGATGTGCCCGCAGCCCGGGCACCGCTGACCGCTGGCAACGAGCGCGAGGGCCTGATCCCACTCGGCAGCCCCCGACCCTTGAGCGGAGCGATAGCCACGCTGGGTGCTCATGCCGTTCCCCTCGAGAGAGCAGGATCTGGTTCCACGCGCTCGCGCTCGCCCGCGCCGTTTGTCCTGACGCGCGGCCCAAGGTCGTGTTCCATGACGGGTTGGAGTGCAACGGCAGTTTCTTCTTCTCCTTCCCCTTCTACTTCAGGGGGCGTGACAGGAGCGTTACTAGGGGCGTGACCGTCACGCGCGTTACGGCGTGACATTGGCGTAACGGCAAGCGTGACATCGGCGTCACGTTGCGCCTTGCGGCGCTCGCGATAACGCCGCTGACGATCAGCGGCCGTGGCGTCCTTCTTCGGCTCGGGGTTCAGCTCACCCCAATCGTGGACCGCCCAGCAGTCCAACTCCTCATCGCGCTCGAGCACGCCGACCTTCTTCAGCTTCGCGAGGGCGGACGCAGCGGCCTGCGGCGTGACGCCGGCCTTGCGAGCTATCTGGACCGGCTCTGCCTCCATCTCCCCCACGAGCAGACGGCCGCGCACAGGAGCAGTCGCTGCGATCGCGAGGATCCCAGAGACGTGCGCGCGGTACTCGCTGTCGGAGAGCGTCGCGAGCTTCTCGTTGGTGCCGGCGTTCACGTGGAGCATGAAACAGTCGAACTTCCTCTTTGCCATCTAGGCGGCCTCGACGACGTCGTACGGGCTCGTCGCTCGCGGCGCGGGAAGGTCGAACAGGGTCCCGGCGCCCGGCGATCCATCGAGAGGTGATGCTGGCGCTGGGCAGGCTTGGGCTGTCGAGTCAACACCGGCCTGCGGGCCACTCTCGATGGATCGCCCGGAGTCGGGCACGTCCTCCAGGAACCAGTCGCCGCTGGCCTCCTCGATCAGCAGGTAGCCGAGCTTGCGCATCGCGCGCACCTCGCGCCACCAATAGAAGCCGCCGACCTCGGCGAGCTGCGCCATGGTCAGGTGGTCCTCGTGCTCGCGGAACGCGGCGACGATGCGACGGCGACGCAGGGTGCTCACGACGCGCCAGCCCCGAGTTGGAGCAGGGGCGTGCCCAGGTCGATCGAGCCGTGGCGGACGAGCGTCTCGTAGACGGTCTCCCCCGTGCGCTCGTCGAGCAGGTGCGCGAGGAACGCCTCCTCGAACGTCTCAACGCCCTCCTGCACCGCCTCCATCCGAGCCTTGAGGTTCCAGTGCAGCACGCGCCAGATGCGCTTGGCTTCCTGCTCTTCCATCTCACGGGCAATGTCCTCGCGTGTGCGCGAGCGGGACCGCCCGTACTTCGTCGACAGGTCGCGCGGGCTGATCGGCTTGTGCGGGACTTTCATCCGCACAGCTCGAGCACCGACGACGAAGCTAACGGCCGCGAAACGCGTACCCGCCTGGGCGGTCTCTCCGAAGCCGAACTCGCTCGCACCGTGTCCGACGAGCAGCGATCGGATCGCGCCCTGACTCTTCTCGACGCTGACCGTCGTCGTCTCGTAGGCCATCAAGCAGCCCTCTCGGGAGTCCGCGTGAGCACGGTCGCGAGCCCGCGGAACGTGTAGCGATCAGGCTGCGACGAAGGTCTGTAGCGGGCAACGACACCGTCGGGCGTGCGGACGTCGTCTACGACGATCGTGCCGCTACCGATCGTGATCATCCAGCGGCCGTCGTAGGGGCCGCCGACGAGCTGGACGCTGCGGGGCTTGGCCGGCATCAGGCGACTGCCTTTCGTGCTTCGCGCTCGATCCGGTTCGCCTGCTCGCAGACACTGTTCAGCGGCTTCATCACGTTCAGGTAGAAGTCGAGGGTCGCGTCGATCATGCGTGCGTCGTGGTCGGCGGCCATCTCGCGGAACTCGCCGTTCTCTGCCACCACGACGACGAGGCGACGGTCCGCGGGCTCGTCGCCGCACGCCACGACAGCGCGCTCGTAGAGGCTGAGCTGGAGGTGGGCTCCGGGGTAGATGCAGCCGTTCTGCTGCGTCTTGAGGTCGACCGCCGTGAGGAGCCCGCCGATGACGGCGCGGAGGTCCATGCGTCCGGCGTAGCCGTCGACCGGGGAGCAGACCAGCTCCTCGACGGCGCGCGGCTCGGGGTCGGCGTGCAAGAGCCAGCGCGTGAGACCGCGGATGTAGCCGTGGTGCCCGACCGGATGCTGGGAGGGGTTCGGTGCGGCTCCCGTGAGCATGTAGTCCTCGAGCAGGTCGTGGACGTTGAGCCCGCGGTCGGCCGCGTCGTCGCGAGCCCGGTCGGCGCCGAGCCGCAGCCGGCGCACCGTCCCCACGGGATCGCCGGGGTTCCGCGGGTCGATCTCGCCGAGACGGACCGCCTCGACAGCCCCCTCAATGCCGCGTGCCTCGGCCCAGAAAGGCAGGCCACCCTTCGGACAGACGGCGTCGAGGATGGTCGAGACCGACGGGTGGCGGACACGCTTGCCCGCGTTGCCGGAGCCGTCGCAGAGCGAGCACTTTCGCCCTTTCGCCGTCTTGCCCTCGATCCGGCCCGTGCCTCGGCAGGGCTCGCAGTCGCTTGCGGCCGGCGTGTAGTAGTAGGCGCGGTGGTCTTGCTGGCGGACCTTGCCGTCCTGCGTGAGCCAGCCGGCGGGCGCCTCCTCGAACTCGATGACAGAGCCGTCTGGGAGGTCTCGGCGCTTGGTGCGCTCCATCGCGCCCGGGACGGTCGACGGGGTAGCGAGCATGGTCACTTGCCGTCCTCCATCATCCGCACCAGCGCTTCCGCCGCGCCGACAGTGAGGCTCTTCAGCGCGGCGTCGACGTCGCTGTTGTCGTTCACTCCGACGCTCGCGAGAGCGAGCTTGAATCGCCTCTCATCCCAGCCAAGGGGACGGGCCTCGCGGACTCGCGCGACAAGCTCGTCGCCGGCCGGGCGCACGTCGACCAGCTCGCGCAGCTTCATCGCGTGCGTGCGGGCCATCCCATCGGGCGAGTCGAGACCAACGTCCGCGAGAGCCCTACTGATTTCCTCGTCGCTGAGACCGACGGACGCGAGGCCCGCAAGCACGCGCTGGACCGTCTCGGCATCGAGCGGGGCGCCGGCCGCCTGGTTTTTGGCGGCGTCGGCGTCGGTGTCGGGGTCGAGATCGGCGGCGCCCATGTAGACGTGCTGGCCGGGGCCGACCTTCGCGAACGCGAGCTTCGCCGAGTTGGTGTAGCTGCCCTTGTAGTGGTTACCAAGGCCCTGTGCGCGCTCTACGCCGCCGCGCGACTCGCGCGAGAAGATCGGCGCGTCCTTCGGGCCGACCTCGACGACGACGCGACAGACCCGCGCGCCCTCTTCGTAGGCGACGACCTCGCGCCACCAGAACGGCGTCAGCACCCCGTCCATGCGGTGCTGCTGGACGTGGACGGAGCGGATGCCCTCCGAGGCGTAGGGCTTGCCCTCGCCTGCACTCAAGGCGACGATGAACGCCCTGTGGAACGGCTTGAGCAGAAGGGGCCGCAGGCGTGTCCACAGTTCGATCGTCAGCTCCGTCGACTCGCGCCGGAGCTCGGCCGCCTCGACGGCGATAGCGGCCTCGGCGTCGAACGCGGCTTGCTTCTCGTCGTCTGTCGGGTCCGGGTAGATGCGACGGACCTGGGGCTTTTCACTCATGCCGCCTCACCCGCCAGCGCAGGCGGGATGCTCGTCTGCACCGCGTAGTGGACGCCGCCGCCGAAGTGGCGGGTGCACTCGGCGTAGTCCTTGCCGTCACCTTTCACGATCTCCCGGGGGGGAAGGCCGGAGAGGGCGCTCGTGGCCTCCGCGCCCTCGAACACGTCGCGGCTGACGTGCACGCGCGCCGCAGCGCTGTAGGGGACTGGCACCTCTGGTGTAGCTTCGAGCCAGTCCGCGAGCTGGCGCAGACCTGCCACGAGCGCCGCGCGGCGGGTATCGTCCTGTTCCATCAGGGCCTCCTACTGGTCCTGGTCGTGGGCGGCGGCCGTCGCAATCGGCCGGCCGCCCGTCTCGTTGGAAGCTGCGTGTGCGGCGAGCGGTGCCTCGACAGGCACCGGGGTCGACCGTCTGCTGGGAAGTGAAGTCGAGGTCGACCGAGACGCTCGCTCCTGCGGCGGCGCGCCGCCCAGCTCGAGGTCGCAGTAGATCCGCAGACGCCCGGCGTCGACCTTGGGGTCGTGGCGAGCGATGAGGCCGCAGAGATCCTCGCCGTCTTCGACGCGCAAGCGCTCGGCGTCGATCGGGTTGAAGTGGACCTCGATCGCGCGCCCGCCGTACCGGCAGGTCCGATCATGGGCGGCCTTCGCCGCGGCGACGCTCTGGAGCAGTTCGGCGCTCACTTCCCACGCTCCGCGTCGACTCGAAGGTCGACGTCCTCGTCCTCGTGCATCCCTGGCCGGAACGCGCCGAGCGAACGGAGAAGATCCCCCATCTCCTCGTGGGCGCCGGCTACCGTGTCGGCAAGCTCGGTCACGGTCGCCTCTGACAGGAGCCGACCGAGTTCAGCGTGCTGTCGCAGTGCGAGCGCTGCGACCGCCGTTGACGGCGGCTCGCTGCCCCGAACCAGCTCAACGCAGACCTCCGCGGATCGCGTGAGAGCGCCGACGGGCGCTTCGACCCCCGTCGATGTCCATGACGAACCGTTGGCGCTCTCACCCGACCCGACCCGATGCAACGTGGACCCGCCGCAGCGCGGGCACGGACTGACCCGACCGACAAGAGCGACGAACTCGGGACCGCACGTGCATTCGCGGGCGACGATCACATCCGCTCCCAGTTCTCGCGAAGCTCAGTCTCGTAGAGGTAGCGAGTCCCGTTGGATCGGGATCCCGGACCGGCTACGACTCTCGCGACGAACATGCGCCCGGCCGCGTGGACGACCTCACGATCGAGGTGGACGCGCTGGCCATCGCTCGCCCATTCCTGACCGACCCAGACGGGACCCATCGCAGCCATCTAGATCCGCCCCTTCCGAACGGCTGCTGCAACGAGCGGGCCTCCGACGAGAGCCAGGATGCACAGCCCGGCGCTCACCGTGCCACTCCCCCACGACGCTGGGGGCGCTCCGACTCGCACGACGGGCGCCGCGGCCGTGTTGGCACGGTTCGCTGGCACGGGCGCCCGCCGAGCGCCCGCGACGCGAAGCGATCCGCACGGTTGCCCTCACGGAAGACGGTCGCGATGAGCAGGCCAACCACGATCGACGCGACGCACCAGTACGCGAGTACGGTCAACGCCCAGGGCATGCGAGCCTCCTTGCGAGCGCGCAAAGTCGACGCCGACGCCAGCACCAACGCGCAGGAGTGTTCTGCTCGGGACGGCGGTGGCGCTCAGCCACCATCGCGTCCATCAACGGCTTGTGAAGCAGCCCCGGAGCGCTCACGCGATCACCACGTTCTGGGGGATGGCCGGCGAGTCGCTACCGCTCACGGCGGGGGAGCCATGGGCCGCTCCGTCGGGGGAGCAGGCGGCCATCGCGGAAGCGACTCGCCGGCGGCCGGTCTCAGCACCGCGTGGCGGCGATGCGGGACCGACGATTGAAGAGTTCGCGAGCGCTCGGCGCAAAGCGAGAGTGCTCATGCTGCGGCCCGCCCCGACGAGGACTTGTGCTCTGCGTAGAACCACGAGGGCTCGCGGTGGAGCACTTCGCACAGAGCGACCAGATTTTCGTCATTGGGCCGGTTTTCGGCGCGCTCCCAACGGCTGACCGTCATTGCATCACCGCGGCCGAGAGCGACTGCCAGCTCGTGCTGGGTCAATCCGGCTGCCCTCCGGGCGCTCCGGAGGTTGCTGGCGAAGATAGCGCCGAGGTTGCTAGTTGCACCGTTAGCGGACATACGCTTACTCTATACCGCTATGACCGCTAGTGTCAAGTCCAGTAGCAACTCCGGGACGACAAGTCGCCTAAGCGCACTTAGGGTCCAACTGATGGCTGGAGAAATGGCCCTGCGCATCGGGCAACGCATCCGTCGTGCCCGCGCGGAAAAAGGCTGGAATCAGCGGCAGCTCGCCGATTCTCTCGGCGGGGACGCGATCAACAATCAGCGCATCTCAGACTGGGAGCGCGGCGTTCACCAGCCGAACGAACGCAACATGGACGCGCTCGCCTCTGCTCTCGAAAAGCCCGTCGCCTGGTTCTACGAGCGGGATCCGGAGAGAGCGGACGGCTCCCCAGACGTGATGGGCGCACTTGTCGCACCGGACGCGCCGCCGTGGGCGCTGCGACTCCAAGCCAGCGTTGACATGCTCCAGACGAGCGTGGTCGCGCTGAGCGACCTGCTCGGCGACGTTACGCCGGACGCTCTTCGAGATGCGCTGGAAGCGGAGCTTGAAGAGCGAGTGCGGGAAGAGCGGCGAGCAGTCCAGCTTTCGTCCGCTGACGCGCCATCAGTGCGCGGTCGGGATCGCCCGGGCGCAGCACGCTGATCGCGTCGTCATAGGCATCGCGTATCAGCCCCCATGCCTCGCGACGACGTCGCGTGGCCTCCTCGACGTCCCCTCCCTGATGGACCGCCAAGGTAGGCGGTTGGGTCATCGCGTTTCCCTCTCTCCCAGGCCGGCGACCGTTCCTCGCGTCGTCCCCCGCCGGCCCGAGACCACGGACGGCGGCCGACTCCCGCGCGTCCGTAGACGGCACCGTACCTGACGCATGGGCGTCATGTCCACCATGACCATTCATATATGACATTGATCTCCGGAAAGGCGAAAAACGAGGCGACCGCTCAAGAGCCCTCAGCGCAAAACTTAGCCCCGCAGTGACGGCAAAGAGCAGGTTCCAGCGCCGGCGTCACGGGCGCCGGCACTCGCGACGCCGGAATGCTCAGACATTCTCGTTTCCTCCATTGCAGCGCTACCGTCGCTTGATGCCCAGGAGGACGCTTCGATTCGCCGACAGCCTTGATGCCGATATCGAACGCGCTGCCGAAAAGCAGGGTGTTCCCGTTGTGCAATACGTGCGCGACGCGGTGTCACGATCACTCGGACGCGACGAGATGCGCGACGAGCTCAGCGCGCTCCGTGAAGAACTGCACGGAGAGGTCGAGCGCATGCGCGAGGAGACACAGAAGCTCCGTCAGATCGTCACACGCCTCGAACGTGCCGGACCGTTCCGCTAGCACGGAGCCGCACAACCGGCACCCGGCCGAGATCACCGGAGCGATCCAGCACCGAGCCGCTCTTCGTAGAGTCGGATCAGCTCGGAGAGCGGGACGCCGAGTCCACGGGCAAGGCCCACGAGGGTCGCCATGGTCGGCGAGACTTCGGCTCGTTCGAGCATGCCCACGGCCTTCGGGCCCACATCGCCCGCTTCGGCGACTTGCTCTTGAGCGAGTCCGCGTCGGGCGCGGATCTCGCGAGCGGCAGCCGCGAGTGCCTGTCGTTCGGCGAGCGTGAGGCTTGGCACGCCCGAACTCTTCAATGGTTCGGGGTTGCGCACCACCCCATGGATGACCGATACTCAGTCACGCAGGGGGTATCAGCCCCCTTCGAAGGGGTCGAACGTTCCCTCATAGGCTCGAGCGACCCGCCGCCCGACGCAACTTCCCCCTTGTCGTCGGGCCGTTCGTGCGCTCCGGCGACCAAGGGATGGGAGCCGGGGCGCACGATCATTAACGACGACGCGCCCCAGTCCAGAGGGACCAGGGCGCGTGAAGATGTGGCCACCACGACGTTCGTGGCGGCCGCGTAGGGGGCCTCGGGGCCGGTCACCGAGCGGGCGGATCGGGCAGCTCGGCAGCCGCCTCGACGTACGGCAGCACGCCGCGGGCGACGACGCGTGCTTCGCGGACGATCGCCTGTCCGTAGCGGCCGGCCATGGTGATGCTCGTAGCGGCGCCGCCGACGGCTGTCGCTACGTCGTTGCCGTGGACGGCCGCGATCACTGCACCGATGCCGGCGAGGACGCCGAGGACCGTCGAGATGCCTACGGTCAGGCGCTGCGGCGCGACCTTCAGGGTGCCGACCATGCTGGCGATGTTCTCCGTAGCCACACTGGCTCCGTTCTGCTTGGGCATGAGGTGCTCCTCAGTAGTAGTGGTGGGCGAGCCAGAACGCCCAGGCGTTGCAGAGCGTCGTGTAGCGACGCGGGACGTAGATGAAGATCAGCCACTTGAGCTGCGTGGCGGGGTTGGTTCGCCAGTCTGGGCCGGCAGCGGCCATCTTCGAGCCGGGTAGTGCTTGTGGGATTCCATAGGCGCCGATCTCGTTCGCCCGGAGTGGATCCCATGCGGCGTTCTCGCGCGCGATGATCGCTTGCAGGCACGGCCACTGGTCTTCGAGGCCATGGTCGCGCAGGAGCACGAGGGCGATGCCGCGCGGCCCGCTCGCGAGCAGCCGTGCGCGCTCGATCAGCCGGTCGTGGTGACGCCGATAGCGGCCGAGATGCATGCGCACGATCGGCCTTGATGACCGCGAGCGCTGGCAGTCGATGACACGGTGCAGGACGCGTCGTTCGTGGCCGGTCGCTCGACGTGGCCGATCGAAGATGCGTCCGGCGATCTCGTGGAAGTCCGTGCGAGAGAACGAGCGCGGGCAGTAGTGAAGCGACCGTCCGTCTACGTGAATACCGGAGGCTGGTTGGGCCGGTGTTGAAGCCGGCGAGAACAGGGCTATGGACACGGCTCCTATGACGAGGAGTCGCAGCAGGAGGTCACCGCCTCAGTGGGGGACAGGGCGGGCCGCGCACGATGGGCGGCCGGGAGAAGCGTGAGGAGCGTTCCGCCGACGCGGCGGCGTACCATGACGAGCGTGGAGACGAGCACCACAACGCCCTGGATGCGCGAACGCGCGGAGTGGATTCAGGGCGTCACAGGCGACCAACTCGCCGCGCTCGCCCGGGTCATCGAGGGCCTTGCGCATCTCGACGAGAACGACGGCGACCGCACCGAGACACGCGAGTCCCTGGAATGGCTCTGGAGCCGCGGCCGGGACGGCGAGGAGTGGGGCCTCCTGGCTCTCGCCGCTCGACGGCTCGGCCTGTGGCCGGTCGCTCAGTAGCGGTAGAAGCGCGGGCCGCCGGGCTTGTAGGCGAACGTCTCGAGCGGGTGCTCGGCGATCGGGGCGGAGCCATGGCCGATCGTGCGGTCGTTACCGAGGTAGGCCGCGGCGTGCCCAGACGGGCCATTGGCGTCCCAGATCACGGCGACGGGACGATCGCGTTCGCGGTCGGCCTGCGCGCGCGTGATCTCATGGCCGTGCGCAGCGAGCGACCCGGTGAACCCGGCGGTGAACCCGAGGCCATTGGGATCGGGCAACCCGCACGCCTTGAACAGCGAGGCGATGAACTGCGAGCAGTCCTGACGATCGCCGCGAGGCTCCCCCGTCAGCGCGTAGTCCACGGTGTACTTGCCGGCCTGTGAGTAGAACGACGGCCGCTGGCCGGCGTTGTAGCGGCGCAGGGCCTCCTCGGCCGCGAATCGGTAGCGCTCACCGGGCGTGCCGCCCCGGACCTTGTTGCGCCCGACGACTCGCGGTCCGGCGTTCGCACGCACGATCGCTCGCGCCGCCTCGATCAGGGCGTGACGACGTGCGCGAACCTTCGTCTTGCGTCGTCCTGGCCGCAGGTGGCGCAGCTGTCGGGTGCGTCGCAGGATCTCGACCCGAACGCGACGGAGCTTGTCGCCCGTCGTCTCACGACCGGGGCCTGGATGCAGAGCCGGCTCGGGCAGGCCGAAGATCGCGTTCCAGATGACATGGTCGACGAGGCCATCGGTGCCGAGCTTGCGGTGACGCTGGAAGCTCTCGACCGCTCGCGCGGTCTCGTTGCCGTACTGGCCGTCGACCTTCAGCTTCAGCCGGGACTGCAACGCCCGCACGGCCGCGCCGCGCGAGCCCGACTTCAGCGGCTTGCCCGGGTAGGGGTGATCGACCGCCATGGCGGGACCTCCTGTAGATGGTGTTTCACCCGCGGTGACGGGTCAGGCGGGTCGCGTCGTGGCGCCCTTTGCCGAGGGCTGCCCCTCGGACTTGATCTCGTAGAACACGAACGGCAGTCGATCCGTGTGCTGGACGGCGCCCGGCGCGCCCGACGGGATCGCAGCGTCCATCAGGATCGCCGAGCACTCCCACGCCGACGGGCCGCGAAAGACGCCGTCGCCCTCCTCGTCCTGGTCGTACGCGAGCCCGGCGCCACATGGGCACCGGGCGGTCGCGGCGTAGAGCAGCTTCATGACGTCGGCGGCGGCAGGACCCGCAGGTACTTCGCCCAGTCCACGCCAGCGGCGAGCGGGAACACGTACATGCCGTTGTACGTCGAGAGCCCGAGCCCCTTGCCGTAGGCCACGAGCGGGTCCCCGATGCCGAACGAGGTGTAGGTCGACCCGGACTCGAACTGGAGCCCGAAGCCGGGCCCGCCGGTGTCCCCGACGTAGCCGCCGTAGTGCGCGAGCGCCTTGAGGATCGTCTTCTTCCAGGTCGGCACCGCGAGCGCGTTGATCTGCGTGTCGGTCATGTTGAGCTGGAAGCGCGCGCCCATCGGCGGGGCGTCCGCGTTATCCGTGCTCGAGCAACGCGCGCCGCCGGCGAGCGCCGGGTAGACGAACGCGCTCTTGCTCGAGCTGTCCGTCTTGGTGCCGTACCCGAACGTCGTCGCCGAGCTGGTGCACTTCAGCACGATGAACAGCGCATGGTCGATGTGGCCGGAGATCAGCTCCTGCGCACGGATCACGCCCGCGAGGTTCCCGAACCGTGCCGCGGTCGCGTTGCTGCCGAGCCCATCGCCGTCGACTCTCGTGCGGCCGCCCAGCTCGAACGTCATCGTGCCGCCACCAGCAGGCTTGGACGCAACCTCCCAGAAGTCGTACTCCCACCCGTCGGGCTCGACGACGGTCATGTGCTGGTCGCCGCCGCCGGCTGCCTTGGCAGCGCTCGGGATCGCGATCTTCAGGCCGTTCACGTCCGGGCTGTAGCCGGTCGCCTTCAGCGTGTACACCGGATCGCCGGGCTGCGCCCAGTAGGTCGGGTGGCCGTAGTCGCTCGAGGTGCCAGCACCACCGGCGAACAGGTTCCCCGGCTGACCCCAGGACAGCACCTTGGAGACCATCGCCGCCGAGCGCGCATGCGCCGCCGTGGTCGAGGAGACGGTCAGGTTGAACGGTGACGCCGGGCTGTACGGACGCCAGTCGGCGGTCGGCCAGGCGTTCACGCCGAACCCGTTGTAGCCGCTCGCGGATCCCGCTGGCGTCGTCGTGGTGACCGGGGGCGTGATCGTCGTGGTGGTAGGAGTCGTCGGCGTGGTCGCTACGACCGCCTCCAGATCGCCTGGCCTGAACGAGAGCACCGGCCCGCGCGTCCCGTCGAGTGCGACGACGACGTGATCGGCGTCGGCCACCACTGCGACCGTGCCGAGTTCTTGGGTTGCGGCAACCGCGACGCGCTGCGAGACAGCGAACGACGTCGTCGACCCGTCGGCCGTCAGGGCAACACCGCCGCCCAGGGCGACAACGACCGCCGCGGCACCTATGGCCGCGAGGCTCTTAGGCGTCATACGACACCCTCCTTCGATTTGGCGTATGGAGCCCCACGGGGCCTAGGTCGAACCGCGCCGGAGAGGCGTTCGTACGCCGGCTACCGGCGCGTCGGGACGCGGTGCGCTGCTTTCCTTCGCGACGTGAGAATCCTGGCTCTCGCGTTCCTACTGGCCGCGCTGCTCCCAGTGCCAGCCGAGGCCGTGACGCTCATGGTCAACGGCGACACGCCAAGCGTGCGCTATCAACGATGGGCGGGCCAGAGCGAGATCGCACTTCCAGCGGGAGCGATCACGTTGACGCTTGCCCCCGACTACGCCCACGCTGCCGCGCTATGCGGAGGCGCGTCAGCCTGCTACTTGAACATCCCGGAGCCACGTATCGTCCTGTCCGCGACCAATCCAGCGGCGATGCGCGCAACCCTCTACCACGAGATCGGTCACTGGGTCGACCGCCGCTTGATCTCCGACGCAACCCGCGTGGCGTTCGGCATACGCGTGGACGATCAGCGGCCCTGGGAAACCGGGCCGAACGCGCCGAAAGAAAAGTTCGCCGAGGTCTTCGCCATGTGCGCTGCGGGCCGCGCGCGCGAGCGGCTCTACCGGGTTAAAGGATGGTTCGGCGCGGACGGGCGCTGGCGACGCGGCCGCTACAAAGGCGGTTTCGACGTAAGTCTCAGCGCCACACGCCTGGGAGCAGCGTGCGCATTGATTACCTCAGCGCTCGCCTCCTCTTAGAAACCAAGCGTCCAGACCCAGAGCTTCCGCTCCTTTGCCGTGACAGTGCCGGCAGACGCCTTGAACTGGACGCTCACGTCATATGTTCCGGCCGCTGCAAATATGCACGCCGGACCGCCGGGGGGGAACACACCCCCCAAGATTCCCACAACCTGGCCCGTCGCTACATCAGACGTCTGTGGATCGCCAGCACCAGCGGAAGGGCTCCCGATCAGCCCGCTGCCGCCACTCGCCAAGCCCTCGTATTCGTTCGCCTCGGCTTCGGTGGTCGCCAGCCCAGCTATCGGTGCCGTCGCTCCTGCTCCATAGGCCGGGCGGATCTTCACCTGGTTGCTATTGAGGAAAATCGCCGCCTGGCCCTGCCCTGAAGTCTTCCAGAGTGCCTGGTACGCGACGAAAATAAGGCCGTCGGTGGGAAGCGTGATTCCCGACACCCTGTCCGGTGTGGCCATTAACCCGAACGACGTGCTGTTGCGCGTCTCCTCGGTGGCGATGATGCTTTTGCCTCGGCGCACTGCGGTGTCGCTCAGTCCCAGGAACGTATTGAGCGTTGAGGTGAACTGAGAGGCGGGTGGTGCGAGGCTAATCCGCGAGCGCGTATCCGTGATGTTGGCCGTCACCACCGTCGTTGCGAGAGCTGCGACGGCGATGTTCGCAAGCTTCAAGGAGCTGACGGGCGTAGCGGGAGCGACCGGGCTACCGGCCGGTGTGCCGGTGACGATCGCGAGCTGGAAGCTGTTGACGGCGCCGGTGTAGGCGGCGTCCTGTACCTGCGCTACGGCGATGTCGATCCGAGGGTTCGTCGGGTTCGACGCCGCGACGGCGAGGTTGAGGGTGGCGTCGTTGTAGGCGTAGTAGTAGCCCTGGGCTGCGCTGGTTGTGCCGTCGATCCAGACCTCGCCGCCGGGGAGGCCGCCGGCGACGTTGACGCTCATGTTCGCCACGCCGTTCTGGGTGACGAGGAGGTCGTTGGCGCCGACGACTCCGCCGCCGCTGCCGATCAGCGTGGAGATAGCGCGGCGGAACAGTTCTGCTGGGTGCGAGCCGGCCTGGAGTGCGTATGGAGGCGACTGGGCGGTCATGCGAGCACCATCCCGGCGTCGTCGCCTCCGCGTTCAACGGGCGCGACGATCATCCGCACGATCCATGCCGTGGGCTCGATCGTCCGCGCGATAAGGTCGGGATCGTCACAAGCAACCGCGAGGAAGGCGATTGTCGGATCGTGCTCGTAGTCGGAGCCGACATGTTCTGCGAGAGGGTTGGGTCGCTCCTCCACGGAGCCGACGTGCTCGCAGTTCTCGCAGTGCTCGTGGTCGCCGTCCTGCACGGTGAAGGCCAATGTCTCGGGGTGTGACGTGCCCGGGGTGTGGCCGCTGTTCGGGGCGCCCGCGGCGTAAGCCGTGAGCGGGTCGGTGTGCGACGGCAGCCCGGCACCGTCCGATTCGACAGGCTTCAGCCCGAGCGCGACGAGTGCGTGCACACAATTCGTCGTCGTCGCGGCCGGTCCTGACAGCACGCACACACCGGGAAGAAGGCTGCTTTCCACGGACTTCATCCTCCTAAGGGAAACCGGATGCCGGACAAGGAGAGGTAGGAGACGGTGCTCGGGGTCGCCACCTGCGGCGCAGCGTCCTCGAGGTGCAACGTGCCGTCGGCGAAGACGTCGATGCGGAAGATGACGTGCCCTGCTCCTGCGTCGGCCCCATCGCCGAGGAACATCTCCTGGTTGTTAGGCCCAGCCGCTGGACGACTACCGGCCGGGAGCGTGGCGACAAGCTCCCCGCTCGCCCATGCAGAACTCTTCTGAATAAGGCCCCGAACGACGACGAAGCCGGAGTCGAGGGCGTATTGCGCGTTGGTGAAGACGTTCGACACGGGGCTGTAGTTCGACCAGTTGGCCGCGAGCGGAAGCGGGAGCCATGTCACGGGCCGGTTCTGCTGGCCTTGGAGGGCGGCTACCTGGCGCTTGAGCGCGGCGATCTCGGTGAGCCATGCCTGTCGCCCCGGGGGATTCGTGCCGGGCATCTAGAGCGGGGGTTGCGGCGGAGGGATCGTGTTTACCGGGGGCACCCCAAGGTCGAAGAGAATCGTTGAGACGCCCTTGTCGGCCACCGTGCATGTCCAGTTGTTGATGCGCCACTCGAAGTAGAGGCCGTTCGGGAAGCGGGGGTCGGTGTTCAGGCCGCCGCCCGCGACTGGGTCAACTCGAAAGAGCAGGTCGTCGCCAAGTCCGAAGTCGCCGAAGCCCAGCCGTGTCGGATCGGGGCGGCCCTGAGCGTCCGGCACGGGCACGGGGATCGCTATGGTCGGCGTTGTGATCGGATAGCAGGACAGGCCGAGATCGTTCAGTGCGACGTTGGCGAGGATGCTCTCGGTGTTTACGTCCGACCGGCTGAAGGTCTGCTCGAGTAGCGGGTAGCCGGGCAGGGTCGCGGACGCTTCGATCGGCTGGAGGTTCCCAGTGCCGGATCCGGTTTCCCAGATGGTCGTGGCTTGCTTGGTCGAGTCCTCGTCGTAGGTCCAGTCGATGGTGTCCTGGGAGAGGAGGACGATGCCGGAGCGGTCGGCGCTGCGGCCCTGGCGGGGGTACCAGATGTTCATCGTCACACCGGGCGTCCGTGTTCCGGGCAGGTAGGCGACGTCGAAGCTGTAGTCGAACCCGAGCGTGTAGCCCATCTGCGCAAGCGTGGAGACGATCTGGTCGACGGTCTGGAGCTGGGTGCCGGGATAGGAGGCCGAGACGCTCTGGCCGCTGCCGGTAGCGGGGTTGAGCGTGAGCGTGACTCCTCCCGCGATCGAACCGCCAGCCATCGCTTGCGCGTCGGCGATGACGGTCTGTGCGATCAGCATGGGATCCGCGCCGCCGTTCCAGGTTGCGGTGTAGTCGTTGGCTTGGAGGCGCTGTTGGAAGTAGGAGCCGATCTCCTGCGCACCGACCTGCATGAGCTTGGTCGACTTCTGGTAGCGCCGTGTCCAGATGATGCCGCCCCATACGAGCACTCCGGCGAGGTCGACGCAGAGCAGCGTGCGCCCGGTTCGGGACGAATCGAGATAGCTCAGTGTCCGGATGCGGGGGTCGGTGAGCAGCAGGGAGCCCTGCCATGGCCCGGGCTGATTCAACGCCTCCCCGAAGGTGACGCCGGCGTACGGCAGCGAGTCGAGCTGCGTCATCGTGGTGAGGTCCCACGCCGGATAGGTGAACGGATTGCCAACCATGTTCTACAGGGCCACGTAGGCGTCGGCCCACTGGACGGTCAGCCGTCCGGCCTGGGCGCTGTCGGTGGTGGTGAACTCGATCTGGCTCAGGCCCGGCGGGAAGTTGAACCACGTGCTCGTCGCGGTCAGCGCGTTACGTCGCGAACTGCCGATCGTCGAGCCGCCGACCGTGTAGACGATGCTCTGGAAGTCGGTGTCGATGGCGAGTGTGTCGCCCGCGCCGAGCATGAGGTTGAACCCGAGCGCGGGGGCGCCCGGCAGCGACAGATTCTGGATCGTCGGGTTGGTGCAAGGCCCCAGAACGATGAAGATCGGCCGCATCTCGAACAAACCGCTATTGAGGACCTGCAGGATGCCGCCGGCACCGCCGCCCCCGAACGATGCGGGGAAGGTGGCCGGGAAGGTCAGGCCGCCGAGTGGGCCGGGGAGCCCGACAGACGCTTGCTTGCTCGGCGCCGCATACCACCGGGGATCGGTCGAGTGAAGCATCGAGGAGACGACAGTGCCCTTGCCGAACACGGTCGTGATGTCTGCCGTGTACTGGTGCTTGCGCGGCCGCGCCATGCACGCATACAGGCCCGTCGGAAGGCGCAGGTAGAGCGGCTGCTCGACGGCGCCTACGCCGAGCACGCTGCCGAGCACCTGCCGCGAATGGTCGAGCGAGATCCCGTCGGAAATCACGACCTGCGTGAGGACCGTATCGCGGCCAGGGAGGACATCGAGCCCCGCGAACTCACCCTGGTCAAGCGGCCGCTGGGCGTCACCGGAGAGGACTGCCGGTGGGCTGTAGTCGATCGACTGGAGCTGATAGGCGGCGGCGGGGACAATTCCTCCGAAGGTAAGGCCGCCGTAGGAAAGCTGCCAGGGCTGGAGGCTCGGCGGTGCGAGCGACGGGTCCGGGAACGGCATGCGGCTACGCAGCGCTCAGTGCGGGGGCGGGCGGAACGACCATCGGCGCGGCGGGCGGCAGGCTGCCCGTCTTGAGCAGCCAGCCAACCTCGGTCATGAGGTCGGCTGCGGTCATCCCTCCGCCGTTGATCGTGAACTGGAAGGAAGGCCCGACCGTCGACGTGGACGACGAGACCGCCGCATCGGCACTGGCGGCAGCGTCAGACGCGCTCGCGGTGGCCTTGGCCATGTCGACAGCCGCTTGCTGCTGAGCTTCGGCGATCTGTGTCGCCGCCTGTGCGGAGGCGAGGTCCGCGGCGGCCTGCGCCTTCTGGGTCTCAGTGCCGCTCGAGGCGTAGTCGACGTTCTGCTGTGCCACGGCGATCGTCTGGTCGTCGCCTTGGATCAGCCGGTCCAGAGCAGTCTGGGCCTGCGCAGCGGCGAGGTCAAGGCCCGAGAGACCGCCTTCGGCCATCTGGTCGAGCGTCACTCGTGACGCGTCCTGGATCGCCCTCACCTGCGCGCCGGCCTGGTCGTTGGCCAACTGCGTCGATGCGGTGATCCGATCGGCGCGAGTTCGATCGTCGGCAGCGGCCTTCTCGGCCGCCGCCTTGTCGTCAACGATCTTCTGCTGCGCGGCTTGCGCCTTCACGGCCTTCTCGTGGACGGCGATCAGCTTCTTTGCCAACGCGGCCAGCGCGGTCGAGTGGTCGTGGCTGAGGCGCTTCTCGATCGCCGAGAGGCCCTTCTGGTGGGCGCTCCACAGTGCGGAGTTCAGTGCCGTGAGCGATCCCTTGTGGATCGCAGTCAGCATCGACTTCAGCAGCGACGCGCCGGTCCTCTGGTCCGCCGTCTGCTTCTTGAGCTCCGTCGCCTGCTGCTTGGTCTGACCTTGGAGGGCGCCCTTCTCGTTCGCGATCTGGATCGTCAACGCGGCCTTCTGCTGCACCACCTCGACGCGCACCGCCTGCTTCTGGGCGTCGGTGCCGTGCTTGACGGCGTCCTGCTCGAGCAGGATCTTCTTCGCGAGCGCGGCTCGCTGCTGGGTGATCTCGTTGTTTAGCTTCGTCGTTGTCATGCCTGACGCGGCTGTGGAGCTGGTGTGCTGGGAGGGCACGCTGTTGCCGTAGCGCACCAGCGCCGCCTGGGCGTAGCGCTCGCGGTTGCTGAGCGCTGGGATCCCCGGACGCTCGTAGGCCTGCGAGAACGCTGCGGCCGCACCGGTCGACGTCGTGGTCTGCCGCAACGCCTTGAGCGACCGATTCTCGGTGCCGGTCAGCTCCTTCCACATGTAGTCGAGTTGCACGCCGAGGTTCGTGACGGACTTGCCCTGCGCGGCCGCGTACGCCTGGAGGCCGGAGAGGCGCGCACCGCCCCATTGTGCGAGGTAGCCGCCGGACGAGGCGGGGTTGAGGGACGACTCCTGCTGGAGGTTGCCAACGATCCCGGCTGACTGCGCCTTCGAGAGCCCGTGCTCGACGAAGTAGTTGAAGACCTGGGCGCCGACGTCGGTGGACGACGCGGCGGACGCTCGCGGCGTGAAGCCGGCGGCGGCCGCGACCGCAGGAAAGCGGCTGAGAGGGACGACCGCCTCGGGCTCTCCTCCGTCACCAACGCCCGCGAGGGTGGGGCGCATCGCGATTCCGCCGGCGGCGAGCATGGGTATGTGTGGCATGCCGACGGTGAAGCTGCCGCCGCCGATGCTGCCGAGCGGGCCGAAGCTGACGCTCGGCACGTGCATCGTGAAGTGGAGGCTGTCCCAGCCCTTGATGATCCAGTTGATCGCCGAGCGGAACGCGTTCTTCATGCCGTCGAACATTCCGGAGGCGGCGCTAGCGACCTTGCCGGGCGCTGCCTTGATGAACCCGACGACGTTGTCGAACGCAGTCTCGATCCAGTCGACCGCTGCGCCGAACGCAGCCCTGATCTGCTTGCCGAACAGCTTGTAGGCGAGAAGGGCGGGCTCAAGCGGAAGGAGGAGGATCGCGCCGACCAGCTGCCAGTGCGCCTTGAGCCAGTGCACGGTCGCGGCCGCGTCAGCGCGAACCTCGCCCCAGACCTGCTTCCAGTGCGTGAGCAGCAGCGTGGCCGCAAGACCGAGGCCGATGAGGATCGCGCCGACGCCGGTCGATCCGAGCGCAATGTCGATGCCGCCGGCGGCCGCGACCGTAGCGGCCTCTGTGCCGACCATCGCCCCTTCGACCTCCGTGCTGGCGGTCATGGCGGCGGCGCCGAACATCTCCATCTGCCCGCCGGTCGTCTCGGTCGCTACGCCGATGCTTTCGACGCTCGCGACAGCGACGGGCGTGCGGGTGACAAGTCCCATGATTGAGGCTTGTGCGGTGCGGAACGACTGCGCGAACGCGAACATCTTGTTGACGGTGAACACCGTCATGGCGACCGCGAGCGGGCCGCCGAGCACGACGCCCAGCGCGATCAGCGCGGCCTTATGGTCGAGCACGTATTTCGTGCCGGTGACAAAGCCCGTGACCATCTTCAGGACCACCGGGACGAGCTTCTCGCCGATCACCGTGACCTCGTCCTCGATCGCCGACTTGGTCAGCTGCGTCTCGCGGCTCAGCGTCTTGTCCTGCTTGGCCGCGGCCTCGTGCGCGGCGCCGAGCTTGCCGGCAGCGCGGGCAGCCTTGTCGTAGGCGGCCGGCCCAGCGTTGATGATCGCTGTCATCTGCCGGGCCGCGCCAGCACCGAAGAGCGTCGAGGCAGCGGCGAGCTGCTGCTCCTGGCTCATCTTCGCGAACTTCGGGTGCAGCTGGTCGATGACCGAAGCCATCCCAACGAACTTGCCGTGCGTGTTGAAGACGTCGATGCCGAGGCTCGCGTAGGCGGCCTTGCTGGTCGCGACGGCATGCGTCGCGGTGGTGAACTGTGTGGCGAGCGCAGCCTGCTGCGGGGACAGATCCGTGGTCGCTTTCGCGAAGTCCTTCGCCGAGAGGCCGCCGGACTTGTACTGCTCGGCGAGCGATCGGAGGCTTGGCGCCATGGCGGACAACGCTGCGTCCTGGTCCTGCGTCGCCTTCGTGACGGCGACCGAGGTCTTGCCGAGGTTGTTCAGACCCGAGGTGAGACCGGTCATCGCCGGCCGCCCGGTGATGCCATGGTTCGTCATGTCGATCAGCAACGCCGACATGTCGGTGAGCGACCCGGCGACGTCGCCCATCTTCGAGTGCATCATTCCGAGCTTCGTCGAGAGCGCGGAGACGCTTTGGCCGGTCGCGTTGGAGGTTTGGAACAGCACGTCAGATGCGTGCGCCGCATCCTTCGCGTCGAGGTGAAACGCCTGCATCGTCGTCGAGACCGCCGCCGTTGCGCTAGCGAGGTCGATTTGTTTCGCGACGGCCAGGCTCTCGGACGCCTCCATGACCTCCATGGCTTCCGCGGCCGACAGCGCATGACCCTCGGTCGTCTTGAGCTGCCCGGCCACGGCAGAGAAGGCGGTGGCCATCTCCTGCGCCGAGTACTCGCTCTTGCCGGCGGTGCCGAGGAACGCCTCCCCGATCTTGGTGGCGCTCGCAACTGTCGTGCCAGCCGCCGATGCGATCGTGGCGTCGGCGGTCTGCATTGACGTCGCGAGATGGATCCCCTCGGCGGCCACGCCCGCCGCGGCGATCCCAAGACCCAGGAAGGCAACCTCGCCGAGATGATCGAGGGTGCCAACCAGACCGGCCGCTCGCGAGTCGGTGAGCGCCATTGCCTGCCCGGACTTCGTCAGCCCCTTCGAGAGACCGTCGAGCGGGAGCCCGAGACCGTTGATCAGCGTCCCGAGCTTGGTAAGACCACCGGAGGCGCCGCGAGAAAGGGCCTCTCCGCCGCGCCTACCGTCGGCCTCGAGGTCGCCTGCGAGCTTCCCGGTGTGCTCGCGGACGCCGTCGCGGAGATTGGCGCCTGTCGCGGTCCCGGAGAGTTCAGCTTCCTTCTCCATGCCGACGAACGCCGGCGTGGTCTGTTCCTTCAGCTCGGCGCCGAACGCGGCCGTGTTGGGTCGAACGACGATCTCTGCGGTGCCAACGACCGTCATTCGTCCTCCCCGTGGGTCATGGCGCCCCAGAGGGCATCCTTGGCTGCTGCGGCGGCCTGGGCCTCAGCCGAGGCCCCCCACTGCTCGCGGTCGTGCTTGGCAGCGGCGATGGGGTCGAGCGGGCGGGCGAGCGTTTCGTCGATACTGGCGCGTGCTGCGCGCCTGGTTACCCCGTCGTCGCGCTCGTCGATGATGAGCGCGTAGACGACGTCGAGGGCTACGTCGAGGGGCTCGCGGTCGAGGCCGCGGAGGCCCGCGAGCGCGCACCGCCCCGAGACGTCCGCCTCGTTCGCGAGCCACCAGCCTCCGAGACGGACGACAGCATCGTAGGGCGATGCGCATAGGCCGCCGACAGCGCCTTATACAGCTCGACGAAGATCGTCTGCTCGAACATCACATCGTCGCGATCGAGGAACTCACGCCACTTTTCGACGTCCTCGGCGAGCACGCACTTGCTGAGGAAGTGCATGACCTGCTTGAGGTCGATGTTCCCGGCCGCGTTCGTGGTCTCGATCACCTGGAGCGAGGCCCAGGCGGGCTGGATCGGGCGGAAGCGGATCTCCTCGACGACCTCTGTGCGGTCGAGGGTGTAGCCGACGATCGGGATGACGATCGGGTCGAGGTCGAAACCGTCCGGGCTCTCGACCCGGCCGATGGGGTCCAGCTGCATGGGTCTCCTCCTGTGTAGCCACGCGAGGTGGCGGGTGCGTGCTGCGTCTCAGGCCGCGAAGAGCTTGAGGTTGTCGGTGAAATACCGGTTCGGCTGGGTGCCGGGATGGTGGACGGCGCTCATGAAGTACATGCCGGCGCCGTCGGGTCCGTTGGCCCAGTAGAACGCGAGCACCTTGCCTTCGGGCGCGACGATGTCGTGCGGTTCGGTGCCGTCGTGCACGAGCAGCGAGTAGGACGTGCGATTCGGCGAGCACGGTGTGGTGTCGGAGATGACACGCAGCACCAGCTCACCGTCGAGGTTCTCGACACGCTTGACGATCGAGTCCTCCAGGCAGCCGCTGCGCCGGTGCTGGCCGACCTGTGCCTTCGCGGCCGCTTGGAACACCGTGCCGCGCTCGATCAGGTGCCGGCCGAGCGGGCCGGTCGGGGACCGCAGAAGGCGCGCCATCTCCGCGCCGTCGATGACGAGAGCGGTGCTCACGAGAGGCTGAGGGTGATGAGCATGCGGTATCCGACGTGGCCGCCTTCAGGGCCGAGCGGGATGCACGGTCCGATGACGAAGCCTTCGCCGGGACCGGTCAACGCGTAGGCGGTGTGGATCTCGAGGGCGGCACGCACGAGCGCCGCCGCATCGCTCATAAAGACCGTCCCGGCCTCCCCGATCTGAGTGCTGTCCGGGATCATCGCGACGAGCGGGCCGTCAGCGTTCAGCGCCGGCACCGGCCGCACGATCGACACGGAGAACTGCGCCTGCAGGTTCGTCGCCTGCGGAACGTACGTGGTGCCGATCTCAGCGCCGGGCTGGCCCTGCTGGATCTGCTGGAGGTTGACGACGAGCTGCTCGCCGTCCCACGGGATGAGCGTCCCGGGCGCGACATAGCGACGCTCGGGAACGTCGACCCCGAGCGCCTCGAGGTGCGTCGTGAAGGTCGCGAGGATCCGTGTGGCGGCTCCTGGAAGATCGAGCAGGCTCGCCACGGGGTGCTACGCCTTCGGACCCTGCTGGCGCTTCGCGCGTGCAGACGACGACGCCGCGACGACTGGCGCAGGGTCCTCGACGGCCTCGGGCTCCGCCTCGGCGGGGGCCTCCGGCTCCTCGGCCGCAGGCTCCTCAGCAGCCGCAGGCTCCTCAGCCGGAGCGGGCTCCTCGGCCTCAACGGCCTCGGGCTCGTCAGCGGCAACAGGCTCCTCGGCAGCGGGCTCGGGCTCGGTCGGCTCCTCAGCGGCGGCGGGCTCCTCCGCAAACGCAGCCTCCGGCTCGGCACTGGGCTCCTCGGGCGCCTCGGCGGCGGGCTTCGAGGCATCGAAGTAGCCGCTGTCGCGCAGGCCCTCAAGCCAGTCGCGCACGCCGCTCTCGGCGACGCCGGCGAGCTTGGTGGCGAGGCTCTGCTTCTCCTCGAACGGGGAGGAGTCGAACGTCTGCTGAATCCACTCCAGCTCGTAGGGGTTCGCGCCCGCTCGGGCGATCCGGTCGGTTGGCAGAACGGGCTCGGTCAGGGACACGGCCTGCACCCTCTTTCGGTGTCGGTTCAGATGCGTCTTGCCGAGCATCTTCGCGATGCTCTCCAGGACGTCGGGGTCGTGTTTGGGGCCCGCGGCCTCGGCTCCGAGGACGTCGCCGTCGGCGATGAACGGGTCGTGATGAAGCGAGGAGTCCACGGCTTGCCTGCCTTCAGCTCGGGTTGGTGCGCCGCGGACGGCCCAGTTCGGGGCTCCAGACGGCGGCCTGTCGTGTGGCGCGGTGCGGGTTGACGGCGTTCAGGAACACCTCGACTTCCCAGATGCCGGTGCCGCCGTCCTTCACGGTGTCCATCACGTCCGCGACGCTGGCGGTGACGCCCTGGCGCGTGACGTTCGTGACGCGCGCGGGGTAGCGGGTGTTGTCGCCGAGCTGCGGGAGGACGAGGTACTCGGCGAGCTTTCCGGCGGCGAGGATGCCGCTCTGCGGTGGCGGCTGCCCGTAGTCGTAGGTGACCGAGAACGTGCCGGGCTCGGTGTCGGGCAGGTCGTTGATCTGGCAGGTCGGCCAGCCCCATTGGGCCGTCGGGGTGCTCGCGGCCGTGGGTCGCAGGCGCACGAGCGTGCGGTTGTTGCGCAGCTCGTACTCGTCGGCAGGGATCACCACGCCGTCGATCAGTACCTGCACGATCTCGGTGACGGGGTAGGCGCCGAGTTCGATCTCGGGCGGGTTGCTGCACCCGAAGTGCGAGGCGACGCCGGTCGGCGCGCCGTAGGACTGGCACGCTCCCCAGGAGCCGTCCCAGCCGGCGAGCTGCGTTGCCCAGGCACGGCTGTCGATGTCCGTCGGTCGCGCGAGCGGACGCACGGTCACGGGGCCGCACGCCCCGGTGAAGACGCGTCCCGACAGCTCGTACAGGATCTCGGAGGCCGCGACGGCCGACTGCGCGCAGAGCGCGTCGACGTCGAGTCCGGCCTGCTCGGCCTTGGCCGCTGCGGCCTGCACCCACACCTGGTCCTTCACTGCGGGGCCGTCGACCCATGCGGCGCACGGCCCGTTGCGCAGGTCGGTCACTGCGCGCTGACGGTGTAGCGGCCGGCGGAGAACTGGACGGCGCCGGAGGCGAGCGCGAGCGGACCGCCGGTCGTATGCACGCGGGTGACGTAGATCTTCTTGACGTTGCCGACGTTCGCGTCGACCGGAGCCCGGTCCTCCGCGGCGGTGTACATCGGCGCGGAGAGTGCGAAGTTGTCGACGCTGAGCGCCTGGTCGATGATCGACAGCGTGAGGACAATCGCGAGGCCGCCGTCGGCGCCGATCGTCTGGGCGAGTGTGGTCGGGACCTGGCCCTTGTAGCTGCCGTCGTTGGCCCCGAGCGGGTAGCTGGTGCCGTTGATGACTGCGAAGGTCAGGAGCCCGCCGTCGCCGGGGAACATCATCGGGTAGTCGCGCGTGAGCGTCACCGCCTGCGCCCACGAGGTGCGGTGCACGACGTCAAGGCCAAGGGAGCGCAGCGTGTAGAACGTCTTGACGCTGCCGATCACCGTGTTCCCGGAGCCGACCGCTGGGTGGTAGAGGTTCGTGTCGCGGGTGAGGTCGATCCGGTTGGCCCACAGCGTGTCGCCGACGCTGAGCGTCACGACGCGTCCGTCTGCGAGGACGGCGAGCCCGGTCTGGGTCTCGTAGCCGTGGACGTTGCCGATGAACGTCGGGGTCCCCGGTATGCCCACTTCGTGTGCGTACTCGTACGCGGAGTCGAGGTGGGACAGCAGACGCGTAGTCGCCAGCAGGCTCGCGCCACCAGTCCCACGGGACGTCGTCGCCTTCGCATAGGTGAACGGGTCCAGCGAGACATAGCCGCGGTTGGCGGCGGAGGCGAAATTCTTCTCGGCGACGACGACCAGCTCGATGGTCTGACCGCCGAGGCCGGCGCCGTCGGCGAGGATGAAGTGGCGGTCGTAGTCGATCGTCGTGGCTGCATCCGAGGCGGCCGAATAGAGGTCGAGTACGCGATCGGTCGCGTTCAGCGCGCCGAGCGCTGCGAGACGCCCGCTCGCCACAAGCTGCGCGGCTGTCGGGAGCCGGTTGGCGCGAGTTCGGTCGCCGCCGATGACCGGCACAAACAGACCGGCGTTGGATGCCGGGACAGTCCGCAGACCGACCTTCGTCGCGCCTGCCGGGATCGTCGCAGTGATCTTGTCCCCGACCGTCGTGGAGTAGTAGTACGAGCCGCCGGACGCGAGAGCCTGCGCGGTCGGGCCGACGAACGTACCGGTGCGCGTCACCGCCCCGGAGCCCATGTTCAGGAACGGCTCGTAGATGGCCGCCCTGGAGAGCATGTTCGGGGCGACGTAGCCGCTGATCCCGCCTGCACCGGGAAGAGAGGCCGTCTGCCAGAGGTCGACGCCCCAGAAGCGCTCTGAGCCGAGCGCGTAGAGGAGGCGCAGACGATCGGTCGCGACCTGCTTGATCGCGACCGCGTAGCTCGCGCGCTGCTGCACGTCGGCCAACTCTGCCGCGGCGGCGTCCGCCACCGCGGCATCGTGCAGCCGCAACTCTTCGGCGTTGAGGTGACCCGCGTCGAGCGGCGTGCCGCCCTGCGGCCCATCGTGCCACGAGCCCTGGAAGGACATCGTCCCCTCCTCTCCCTACAGGACGGCGGGCGTCGGCAGGAAGCTCGACGCCGGCACGACCTGCGCGCCGCAGCGAGCACGCTGGATGTACTTCGTCGAGTCGAACTGCCAGTCGCCGAACGGTCCCGAGCCCCAGGACGGGTTCTCGAACGCCTGGCCCTCGTAGACCGACTGGGTGTTCGCGTTTGTCATGTCGCGCGGCATGACGTGAAAGTTCGAGACGCGCGGCAGCACGTATCGCCAGTACGGAAGCGTCGCGGCCTGGTAGCCGCCGACGATCGCCTTCTCGAAGAACTCGAGCGAGACGCCATCGGGGTTGGCGACCACGCCGAGCGCCGGCGCCTGGTAGCCGACAGCAGCACCGGGACCGGCGGTGGTGTCGGCCGGCGGCAGCGCACCGTTCGGCGTGACCGCACCGGTGTCGACGAAGACGGGCACGATGGCGCCGGCGGCGATCGTGGTCGTGATCGACTGCGAGACCGATACGGGGAGCGCGACGGCGCCGGCCGGCGCGAACGCCGTTGTGGTGAACACGATCTTCACCGTGTTCGTGTCGCCGGCGATCTGGAACTTCGTGCCCGCCGGGATCGACTTCGTCAGCGCCGTCACCGCGAGCGACGTCGGAGAGGCCGTGCCCGACGCGGCAGATGTCCCCTGCGAGCCGATGTTCGGGATGGTGCCGATGAGCTGCTCGCCACCGATCGTGCGTCCGTAGATGCGGGCGCCGAGAGCGCCGGCCGGGATCACGACGCCGCTGATGACGTTCGCGCCCGTGGTGCCGGTCGTCGTACCAGTGATGGTCGTCTGCGGCGTGGTCTCGCCGTAGGCGTTATAGGTGGTTGCTCGGTAGCCGTAGGTCGCCGCGGCGAGCGAGCCCAGAGTCGCCTGCGGGGTGACGGCCAGCCCGGTCGGAGTGCCGAGCGCGACACCGAGATCGGAGAGCAGCACGCCTCCGCAGAGGACGGCCTCCAGGGCCGGGTCGGGCGTTGCCATCTCCAGCGACACGGTCGCGTACTTGGGAATGTCGCCGTGCTTGGCGAAGACGGCGAGGTCGCCGTTGGCGTTCTTGACCTCGATGTCGTCGCCCGTCGCGGTGACGGGCGTGATCGTCGCCTTGATGAGCGCGTTCGAGGTGTAGGACGGGTTCCCGGGCGACGGGGAGCCGTCGGGGCTGAGGTCGGTGATGCGGGTGGCTGCGACCCAGACGGACGCAGCACCATCAGGCAGTGCCATGGGGGCTCCTTGAGGGAACGTGGATGCG
This sequence comes from uncultured Actinomycetes bacterium, assembly GCA_963746145.1. GTDB lineage: Bacteria > Actinomycetota > Thermoleophilia > Solirubrobacterales > Solirubrobacteraceae > Conexibacter. The sequence continues at coordinate 1,301,888 of CAVVAC010000003.1, read as the reverse complement.
CCCGGGAACAGGTCCGAGCCGGGGTAGAGGGGCGAGCCGGACACGGCTCAGGTCGCGAGAGCTACTTTGCAGCCGAACTGGCAGGCGCCATCGAAGTAGGCGACGCCGAACTTCTGGGCTTCGAACGTGATCCGGTTCGGCTGTCCGCCTTGGCCTCGGTCGAGAGCCTCGGCGAAGCTGTCGGGGAACACGCGTCCCTCATCCTCGGCGCGCACCATGACGAGGTCTGTCGCGTACATCCATGCGAAGCCCGGGTCGGGTGCGACGCCGCCGGGTCCGGTGCCGGGGTAGCCGACGCCGGGCACGACGATGTTGTCGAACAGGTCGAGCAGCAGGTTGCCGACCCGGCGAACGCTGAGCAGGTTCGGCGCGGTTTGGGCCTGGACGTGGATCATGCCCTGGCCGCCGAAACCGCACTGCTGAAGCGAGTCCTGAAGGATCTGGAGGCCGCGAGCGACGGACGGCACGCTGCCGGGCGTGACATCGATCGTGGCCGGACCGGTGAGGTAGTTGTTCGGGTAGCCGGCAGCTTGTGCGAGCGCGCCGGTCCACAGCTCGCGCTCGATCGCCTGCGGTGTCGCGTTCTCCAGGAGGCGCAGGGCGCGGCCCTTGAAGTCGCGCTCGGAGAATCCGAATGACGAGCACGAGTCCTGGACGCGGATCGCGTACGGGATGGCGGTGACGATCGGCAGGTTGGTGTAGCTGCCGGGGCCGCCGGTGGTGTTCGACGACGGAGGCACGGCGCCAGGCGCGGGGGTGCCGGTGTCGATGTAGGTCGCGGCCTGGTCGTGGTCGAACGGGCCGACGATCGCGAGCAGCCCGATAGAGCCGTTCGTACGCCCGTAGATCCGGTAGCGGGCGTTGTCGGCGACCTTGTTCCATGTGAGCGTCACCGAGCCCACGGAGCCGCCCGAGACGACGACGCCTGTGACGGGTGCGAGCGCGGTCGTTTCGCCGTTGGCGTTGACTGCCGTGACCTGGTAGCTGTATGTCGCCGACGCGAGGCTGCCGCCCGTCGCGTGCGGCGCGGTCGCAAGCCCCAACGGAGCCGTCAGCGTCGTCTGGTCGACGGCCGTTCCGTCGCATGCGTCACGCACAGTCGCCGGCCAATGGTTCTCGGGTGCGTAGGTAATGCCACGCACCCACGCGTCACCACGACGAGCGCTCAGCTCCTCGCGGAGACCGTCAGGGAGCAGTGCGAGCTGGTCCGTCCCGATCTCGAAGACCGGGCTCTCCGGGTCAGACCCGTTGCCGGGCCTGACTGCGGAGAGCAGCAGCGACAGCTGCGGCGGACGAGGAGGGATCGCCGGGACGACGACCGCCTGATGGTTGGTCATGTGGGTCTCCCTCTCTCGTCCGAGCCGTTAGGCGCAGGCGCTGGCCGTCGAGATCGTCCCCGCGCTGCCGCCGTTAGCGCACAGCGTCGAGACCATCTGGAGCGCGCCGCCGGTGAAGCCGCGGTACGCGATGCCCTCGAACGTCTCGACGAACGTCTCGTAGTCGTTCGTGGCGTCGAGCGTCGAGTCGCGCACAACGCCGAGATCGAGCCGGCCGGCGTCGAGGAACTGGAACATGCCCTCGGCGTACACGTACCAGACGAGCTTGGTCGGGAACGCGTTGACCGCCCCGCTGGCACCCTGGACCGCAAACGTCTGAGCGACCCCGCCGGCGACGCTCGACGGCTGCCCGTCGAGGTGGAACACCGGGTTGATGCCGCTCGCGCGCAGGAGATCCACGATCTGCTGGTCGCTTACCGTGAGGCTGTTCCACTCGCTCGTCTGAGCGTGGCCGATCTCGCGCGCCAGATCGACGCGGAGCAGATCCTTGAGCCAGTCGGGGAAGATCGCCGTGATCGCCTGCGAGCGCGGAATGCGATGCAGGCTGCGGTAGCCGGCGACGACCTGGTTGATGACGGTCAGCAGGTCCCGGGTCGCGCCGAGCACCGTCGCCGACGTGACGCCAGCCGTGCAGGCCGCCGCGATCAGGTTCAGCAGGTTGTTCTCCGCGATCCGTGCCGCGGCAGCGATTGCGAGATCGGTGTTCGCCGCGACCTGCTCGGGCGCGAAGCGGGACTGCATGTTCCCGAACCCGAGCCGCGTCGAGACAGCCTCGACGTACGTCTGGACCTCGGCGCCGCACGCGACCTGGATGATCGGCTTCGTCGCCGAGCCCGGGTTCGCGTCGGTCGCGGCCGTCCAGAGCCCGGTCGCGCCAGCGAGAGCGCCGATGTCCGGCGGCAGCACGTACCGCAGGCCGCCGCGCGAGGCCTCGTAGCCGGGCAGCGCCTCGCGCAGCGGCCGGTCCGCGGAAGCCCATGTGCTGATGGCGTAGTCGACGTTCGTCGGCGCGCAGATCCCGCCGGAGGCGAGGAGCGCCTGCGGCCCGGACGCGGCCTCCATCAGGCGCGTGTTCTCGTAGGGGTCGCGGCCGAGCCGCCGGTCCTCGGGGTAGTGGTAGCGGGCGGAGGCGACGACGACGTCTCCGCGTCCGGCGCCGTCGCGCGGCATCCGGGTCAGGGTCTCGGCGAGCGCCTCCGCGAACGCGTCAGGGTCCTGGATCGGCTGGTTCGGGTCGACGCCACGCAGGTGGCCGGTCGCGACGAGCACGGCCCGGTTGGCGGCCGGCTCGGCCTCGGGGCTCGGCGCCGGGGCGCCGGAGCGAGCGGCCATGCGACCGACCGCGCTCCCCGCGGAAGCGGCGACGGCCTCCGGGGTCTCCTCGACCTCATCGACGGCGGGCGTCTCGTCGTCGGCCTCGGGGGTCCCCTCCTCGTCGTCATTGCCGCCGCGCACGACAGCGATCCGCTCGCGGGCGGCCTGGGCGTCGGCCTCGGCCTGGGCCTGGGCGGCTTCGCGGGCGCCGGCCTCGGCGACGACCTGCTCGCCGGCCTCGGCCAGCTCGTTGAGGAGAGCGACGTTCTCGGGGGTGGTGGGCTCGTCCTCGAGGCGGTCGGCCTCGGCGAGCACGAGGCCGCGCAGCTCCTCCAGCTCCTCGGCGTTCAGCTCTGCAAGCCGTCCGAGCAGTTCACGAATGCGATCCATGGTGATTTCTCCCTGGCATAGGCGGGTGTGGTTATGGGCGGCGCTGTGCGCCTTGAGGACCGGCTATGCCGGGTGGGACTACTTGACTCGCTGGTCAGCGAGCTTCTGGCAGTTTTCGATCTTCGGATCCAACGCTTGGATGAGCTGGACGGTGAAGGCACGGCTCGTGTGCGCCTGGGCGCGCTGAGCGGATGGGAGCCCGTCGATGATCCGGTCGAGGGTCGCGACCGCGTTGTCGTGCCGCCGATTGGTCTCCTCGCACTGCACGAGCTGGTTGTGCGAACGCTCCGCCTTCTGCCGGGCCAGGCCGTCATCGACGCGTTGCACCTGCACGTCGATCCGCTGGACCTGCCGGACTACCTGGACGAACGTCCACACGCAGAGCGTGATCGCGACGATCCCCACGAACGTCAGGGCGCTCGCGAGAACCTGAGTGCCTGTGGGGCGCCGCATCAGAACCTCCCGGACGCAGCGATCATCGCCAACGCCGTGATGATCGCTGCGAGGATCGTGCCGGCGAGAGCGAGCAGGGCGAGACGCACGGCGCGTCGGTCGCGCGACTCGCGGTCGTCCTTCTCGGCGCGCAGCCTCTCCGCGTCTGCATGCTCCTCCTCGCGTTTCGCGAGCGCCTTGCGGACGCGTTCCACGCTGCTGGCGACCGTCTCGATCTTGCCTTCCATCCGCACCATGCCGACAGCGAGCGGCACCAAGCCAGCGACGTCGGAGATGAGGTCGTTCACCTTCTGGTCAAGGCGCGCGTAGCTCTGCTCGAGTCGACCAAGCCGGCTCTCAAGCGAGTCCTGGTGGGGCGCTGTGCTCACCGGAGCGCGGCGATCCGAGTGGTCGCCATGGCTTTGGCGCTGTCAAGCATCGGCGCGAGTGCCGCACGCAATGCGGAGTCACCGCCGGCAGGCTGCTCAGCCGGGTGCTTCAGGTGGTGCATGACGTTGCCGCCAGCGGCGACGAGCGACTCGACGTGGCCGGAGGCGACGACGGCGAGCGGGAAGCCGGGCTGGTTGACGGCGAGCGCGGCCACGAGCTCGAGCTGGCCGCCCATGTTGCGCCAGTCGCCGGAGAGCGAGGCGGCGGTGAGCTTGCGGATCTGCTCCTCGCTGGCGTCAGGTCGGACAGCGCCCGCCACCCAGATCCCGTACTCGTCCTCGCCGACGTTCACGTCAGCGGCGGCGAGTGCGGTGTTGTCGTAGTGCGCCATCGCCTGCGTCGCCGTGATCCCGCGGGTCGCTGCATGGCGAGCGTCGGCGGTGAGGACGCCGACACGGATACGGTCGCCTTCGGCGGTCACGATGTGCTGGCCGCGCTTGAAGTGCGCATAGTCGACCGCGGACCGCGGTGCGAGAATGCACTGGCCGCCCCTGCCGGTGTGACAGACACCCCACGGGGCGATGTGGCCGTACACGCGCCCGTCGTCGGTGACGGTGATCGGGCAGGCGTACTTGCCGCCGATCGCGCGCTGTCCGCGACGGTCGAGGATCTCGACGAGCCGGCCGTCGCCCTCCGTGAAGTTCGGGTTGGCGAACCACGCCTTCGGCGGCCTGGTCGGGCCGGCGCCGGACGCGACGATGAGCTCGATGCCGAGGTCGCACGGCACGCAACCCTCGTAGGTCATGAGGTGGATGAGCTGACCGCCAGCAGTGACGGCCGCAGGCGGCGCCTCCATGACCGGGGGGCCCTCGGCCTGCTGCGGGATCGCCTTCGCCTCCGGCTGCTCCGTGCCATCGCCGAGGACAACGTAGGCGCCCTCGAACGCTGGGAACGGGCAGACGGTGACGCCCATGATCGTGCCCTCGGTGAGCTGCTTCTGCATGTCGATCGGGAACCCGGTCTCGTCGATCTCGACGCTGGTGATCTCGGTCGCCTGGACGGCCACGTCCACCGAGACGCCGATGCGGCCCATCGCCTCGTTCAGCTCGGCGAAGTACATGCCGTCGTCGTTGGGCAGGTAGAAGCCGCGTGCCGAGACGACCTGCGTCCCGCCCTCTCCGGCAGTGCGCTCGAAGCTGTCGATCCGTCCGCAGATGACGGCCGGATCGTTCTGGTCGAAGCCCATCGGATCATGGGTCGACGTCGAGAGGCCCATGAGCGGGACGGGCGGGGTGCGCCATGTGAGCGCGCCGGGCAGGATGCTGCGCCCATCGCCGGTCGGCTGACCTTCGATCACGGCGACCGGGATCGTGAATGCCGGGCCCATCGACTCGCCGCCGTCCATCTCGGGCGGCGCGTTCACGTCCGTGCCTGCGGCGTCCGTCACGTCGTCCGCTGCCGGGGGAGCGGGAGCCGCGTCCGAAGTTTCGCCCGAAGTTTCGCCCGGCTCGCCGTCGCCCGGCTCCGTGCTCTCGGCTGCGAACGCCTCTGACCTCCCGGCATGCGCGTCCTCCTCGCCGGCCGGTTGTGCGTCGCCCGCGTCCGGTGCGGAGGTCGTCACGTCTTGCGCACCGGCGAGCTTGAAGCCGCACTGGTCGCAGAACGAGGCGTCGGGTGCGTTGTGCTTCGAGCACTCGGGACAGACGGTCGTCTCGTCCGCATCGGGTGAGTACGGCTCGGGCTGGTAGCCGTTGTCGTCGCCCCCGCCGACGGGAGGCGGAGGAGGATCCGCGTCGGCGAGGGCAACGGGCGTGGAGCCGGCAGCGCCGAACTCGAAGGTGGAGATCAGATCCGCGCGCGAGCGGGCCGCGGACAGCTTGCGCTTCTTCATGCCGTTCCTTCCGGGGTCATGCTTCTGCCGCCTCGCTGGCGCTACCGTCGCCGCCCGTCCAGAGCGGCGTGAAGTCGCAGGTGCAGCCGTTGTGGTCGCCGGGCATGAAGTACGCGTTGTCGGGGAAGCCGTCGTTGTTCGCGAGCGCGTCGTCGTCGAAGGTCGGGAACTCGATGCCGTCAAGGCCCTCGTGGGGCTCGAACGCGTTGAGGCTCGGCCCGTGTGTCCACTCGTAGGCGTCGCGCTCGCCGCCACCGGCGGTGATGAGGTCGTGGATCGTCGAACCGGTCCCGACCTGGCCGACCGGGTCGCCGAGCTTGACGTTCACCGCACCGGCGGCGTCGGTCGTGATCCGGTCGGGCGAGGCACCGCCGACTACGCCGAGGACGGCGCGGATCGTGCCGGTGGGGACGAGCGTGTCGGGGTTGAGGTCCGCCCAGTCGCCGGGTCCGACATCGGGGTGCGGGTTGTAGAGCAGGTGATGGCCGAGGTCCGTGAGCGACCGTGAGAGCAGGTCCCAGCCTGCGTCGCGGCCAGTGGCCATAGCGGTCTCCGCGGCCTGGACTGCCTCGTGGTCGGCGGCGAGTGACCCGATCCGCATCGCTGTCGTGAGCGCCTGTTTTTGCGCGGCCTCGGTCCAGTCGAAGTACTGGTCCTTGAGGCTGCTCCAGTCGCCGCCGATCAGCTCCTGTGCTGTGACGGCGGCGGCGGTGACGGCCTCCTCACCGAGGATCGCCGCGACGCGCTCGTTCGGGCGCTGCGCGATCTTGGACCGCAACGTCTCGTCCTTCGCGACCTTCGACCGGAGCCGCGACCCGGCGCGCTCGAGCTGACGCAACATGGCCGCGTTCGCTGCCGTCTGGAGCCTCGTGCGCAGGTCGCGGTCGATCGCTGTCAGCTTGCGCGACAGGCGCGTCTGGCGGCCCGTCGAGCCTGCTGCGGTGATCGGCGGCGGCCCCGGCTCGACGGGTCCGCTGGGTGCCGGCGTGTGCGTGGGGCCAGCCGGGATATTCGGTGCTGGCGGAGCGGCCGACGGCATGTCGGGCGCGGGCGGTGCACCGACGTCGACGCCCGTCGGCTTGATGCCGGGAATCGTGCCTGCCGTCTCGATCGGCGGCACGATGATCGTCGGATCCCACTGGTGCAGGAACGCCATCACGAGGTTCGGTGGCCAGTTCTTCAGCTCGCGCAGCAGCCGCAGCTGCGTCTCGGCCTTCGTCGGCTTGTCCTCGTCGCCGAAGCCGGTAATGCGAAGCAGCGCCTCGTCGCTGATCGCGAGCCGGTCGTGCAGCTCGAACGCATCCTTCGACTGGTCGGGGTGCGTGACCAGCTCGGTCGGGTCGTACCAGAGGACGAGCCGCTCGATCCATGCCGGCTCAACACCGGCCGCCTCGAGGTAGGGACGGAAGTACGCGCCGGTGAGCGAGTCGCAGCATTCGATGACGTGCGGTTCGACGTGGTGACGGAACGTGTTGTCGTCGACCTGCCACGCGCTCCAGTGGTTGAGGTCGGCGACGCCGGTGACGATCTCCTTCGGGAGGTCGAGACCGGTGGCGAGCAGGCCGACGAGTTCCTCGCGAGTCTTGCTGTCCATCTCGCTGAACTGCGACGCGAAGCTGATGTGCTGGACCTTGTCGAGGAACTCGCCAGGCCCCTGCGCGACGATCGGCACGACAGCTGACGCGACGCCCTCGTCGCCGATCGGGGTCATCATCGCCTCGCCGAGCGCGGCGGTGAAAGGGTCGGCTTCAGGGTCGGCGTCGTCGTTGTTCGGAACCTTGATCGACAGCTCGCTCGGGATGAGGAGCAGGCCTGCGCCGGCGAGCCGGGAGCGGCCGGTGGCGCGGATCATGCGCCGCAGGATCATCAGGCTCTCGCAGTCGTCGAGCAGCGCCCGCATCGGACTGTCAGCGAGGAGGCGGTACTGCGGGTGCGGGGACCAGATGCGCGAGACGAACGTCGTCCCAGGGTCGAGGTCGATCGTCTCGCCGCGCGTGTCGTTCGGCGTCTCGACGAGCTTGTACCGGTCGTCTTGGACGACGATCTCGCTGATAGACCGGATCGACCAACGGTCGGGCCCGCCTTGCTCGTCCTGCTCGCCGAGCATCAGGCACTCGCCCGCGATCGTCAGGTTTGTGGAGAGCGTCTTGAGCATCGCGCCGATGTCGAGCCGGCCACGGCCGAGATCAGCGAGCGCACGGTGCGCGACTGCCGCGACCTCGGGTGGGACGCCAGCGATCTCAGCGAGCCGCACAGGCTTATCGCTCTGCCCGTCCATCGGATAGGCGGCCGGATAGAGCTGCATGCGTGCGGTGCACTGCGCAAGGAACTGGGTGGCGTAGCGCAGCTCGCCGATCGCGTCGCGGTACCCCCACGCGTCGAGCTGCCAGCCTTGGCGCAGCGTCCGCATCCGGCGCGCCTGCTTCTTGTCCGACATGTTCAGCCGGGTCGCGGCGGCCGTCAGGACACGCAGCGAAGGCTGGTCCTGGCTCGTGCGGATGCGTTGCGGGGCGCGGCGTCCGAGCCGGAGCCGGCGCGACCGGGCGGCCACGGTGGGTCTACCTGTCCGCGATGAGGCCGGCGGCGGCGGAGAATGCGAGACCGGCCGCAGCGTAGGACCACTGGCCCGGCACGAGCGCCTGGAGCGCGACGACGGCCGCGGCGATCCAGATCGAGACGCACCACGGGCAGGTGATGAACACCGCGACGCGAGGGCGCGCGGCGATCTGCAACTCCTGCTCGGCGACGGTGAACGGACGCGCGACATGCCCGTACAGGCGGCGCCGGAACGGCTCCATGATTGTGTCCTCGGTCACGAGCCGTGCCAGGCGGTACGTGGCGAGCGCGTTGAGGACGATCGCGGTGGCGCCCATCAGTACCGATCTCCGCCAGCGGCCTGGATGCGCGTGGCCCACTTCAGATCGGCCAACAGTTGCGAGAGCGAGCGAGATGGCGGCTCGATGGTGATACGGACGATCATCAGCGTCCCCTCCTGGTCCATGGCACTGGCGAGCCGAGTGCCTTCAGCGGCGAGCCGCAGCCGCAGCCGGCGCCACGGTTGATCCATGCTGTGCCCTCTGGCGTGCAGCATTCGAGCTGGCCGGAGCGGAGCGTGCTGTGATCGGCCGGCACCGACCACGGGATCGCAAGCTCCAGCTCGGCGGCCTGCTCGATCTGGTTGCTTGCCGTCGTGCGGTAGACGAGGACGCGATGCGACGTGACGAACGCGCGCACACCCGACAGGATCGACCCGTCGGGCATGAGCACTTCGGCCGGGTAGACATCGCGACGCAGAACCTCGTCATTGAGCACGGCGTCAGGCAGGACCGATCAGCGTGAACGTGTGGATCCGCGGCCACGTCAGATGGAGCCGGAGCCCGCGGTTGTACCAGTTGATCTGGATCGGACCGACCACGAGGTTGCCGCCCTCGCGCGTGTGGATGAACTGCGGCTTGCACCAGTAGCCCTTGCTCATGATGACCTCCTCGGTTACGCGATGTGCAGGCCGGGGATGCCGACCCAGTTGACGCCGTCGTACGAGATGAACTCGACCATGTCGACCGAGTTCGCCGCGGTCTGCAACGTCGGAGCCGCGGCGCCGACCCACTTGACCGCGCCGGACGCGGACGCCCACGACGGGATCCGCGAGCCGGTCGCGTCCTGAACGAGCACGACGCGCTTCTTCTTCCCGACCGCCGGGGCCGGGAGCGTGAGCACGGGCGTCGCGCCGTGGAGCGTGAGGACGGTGATCGAGACCTGGGCGGGGTCGGTGATCGCGACGTTCGCGGACGCGCTCGTCGGGGTGGTGATCGCCTCCTGGTTGCCCTCGCCCTCGTTGAAGAGCTTGTTGAGGAGCTGAGCTGCGTTGTCCTGACCTGCGGCCATGGGGTTCGTCCCTTTCTAGACGGAGTCGCCGGGCATCGCCTCGAACGAGGAGATGAGGTTGGCGTTGAGCGCGCGTTGCTGGAGCCCTTCGCCTCGGATCTCGGCGATCGTGAAGTAGACGAACGGTGACGCCGACGCGAGGCCGTTGGGAGCATTCGTCCCCTGCGAGCGGGACAGGATGTGCTCGATGGTGTCGGCAACCTCGGTCTGCGACTCCTGCACGACGTGGCGGACCTTGTCGCACCAGATGATCGTCGCCATGGGTACTGCCTCCTTGTTGTGTGTGTAAGGGGCGGGCTAGCGCCCTCGTCGGATCTGGCGGTGGGTGATGCGGGCGCCCCCGATGCGGCCGGGCAGCGTGCCTTGCGGGACGCTGAGACGGGTCGGGCCACCAGGCCCAAGCAGCAGTTCGGTCACGAGGAACACCAAGGCGTCGACACGGTCCGGCGAGTAGTCGGACGGCATCGGCTCCTCGGAGGTTTCGGCGTCGCCGTCGGGCTCTGGTTCCGGGGCCTCTTGCTCGGGGTCGCCTGTGTCGATGCCGGAGCCGTCGCTGTTGCGGGGCGGCACCCAGTGCGTCATCTGGTGCTCAAGCCCGGGGAAGCGGCCGATGTGATGGACGCGCTTCTGCTCGTAGAGCGCGACGACGGGCTCTGCGCGGAGGACCTTGCCGCGACTGGCGGTGACGAGCTTGAAGTTGACGAGCACGCCGGTCTCGGCGTGTGCGGTCTTCATCACGAGCCGGACCTGTTCGCCTTGGAAGTTGCCTTCGGCGATCACCTGGTCGGCGGCGAGCCGTTCGTACGCCTTCGCGACGACCGCCCCCCACTCCGACGGGGAGAACAGGCCGGAGAGATCTTCGAGGACGTAAGCGTGGCCGTCAGGGCCCCGGTAGCCAGCGACGATCCCTACCTCGTCGTTCGTCGTCCCCCACGACGGGTCGACCGCGATCAGGAGCCGCTCGCGCAGAGCGGGCGCGTCCTTCGGAGCGATCCGGCACTGCTCGATCTGCTCGTCGTTCCACAGGGCGCCGACGACATCCTCGATCATCTCGCCGTCAAGCTCCTGACGGCCGACGCGCGTGCCGGCGTACGTGTCGTAGAGCGCCGCGCGGATGTGGGCGGCGAGCTTGGTGTTCTGGGCGGTCGTGCCGTGCGTAACCGAGCTGGTCGCCTTGGCCCGCTGGATGATCGTCTTCATCGTCGGCCGGTTCCGCGGCGTCGTCGAAGCGATGGCGTGCGGATGCGGACCGAGACGCAGGAGACCGAGGTTGATGTGCTTCCAGCAGTCGGCGAGGTAGCGCCACGCGGCGACCTCCTCCATCCACACGAGGCACCGGTTGCCGCCGGCACGCAGCCGCTCCGGCTCCTCCTTGGTGTAGGCGCCGAACAGCTTGGCCTGAGCCCCGTTGGGCCAGAGCGCGAACGAGCCGCCCTTCTTCGTGACCTCGCGGATCGTCTCGTTGTGAGCGCGGATCCCCGACGGCCCGTTGACGCAGGCGTCCGAGGCGTCACCGAGTGTCGGGGCGACGATCGCCATCCGATGCGGCACCGGTCCGGGGAGGCACGGGGGACCCATCGCATGCGCGTTCATGTAGTGCGCGCACCCGTCGGTCTTGCCGGCGCCACGACCACCGAGCATCAGCCAGATGAACCAGTCGATCCCCGGCACCCCCGCCGGCGGGACCTGCCACGGCCATGGATCCCAGCCCTGCGTGGCCTCCGGGTCAGCCTGTGTGAGCAGCGCCGAGAGCAAGGGGCTCGTCGGCGCGGAGGGCGTCAACGAAGGCAACGCGGAACTCCTCCAGTCGATCGCCCATGCCCATCGCCACGAGCGCCGTGACCTGAGCGCCGAGGATTCGTGAGGCGTCCGCCTCTGCCATCCGCACGCGGCGCTCCTCTACTCCCGCACGCAGGGCGGCGGCGGCCACGTCTTTCAGGTGGCGTCGCTCGTCGTTGTAGAGCTGGACGAGGATGTGTGGCTTGGCCTCGCCCGTCGGCAGTCCCGAGACGTGGTAGGTCGGGCCGTAGACGCCCGGCGCGCCGCGACGCCAGTGGCCCTTCGTCTCCTCGTCCGGCGGCCCGTCGAGCAGCTTCTCCTCGTCCGGCTCTGGCTCAACCCACTCGTCCGGTTCGGGGTGCGCCGGGAACTGCTGCACGAGCTGCCGGTAGAACGCGACGTTCCCCGCCGTCTCCCACAGCTCGCCGATCAGCGCATCGCCCGGATCGACCTCGATCGGGATGCCGAGCGTCGCACACTCACGGCGAGCGACCTCCTTCTGTGCTGCACGCTCATGCGTCGGCGTCGAGCCGCCATGGTTCTTGCAGCAGCCGATGCCGGGATGGCTCGTGCCCCACCCTGCCGGCCGCTCGCAGGGACCGCCGCTCCGCTTCTCCGCTCCGCAGAACTCAGCCATGGCCATGCCGGGCACGGCACCGTGCCATGGCCTTCCGTGTCTCGTTCGCCATGTGGTCTCCTCCTACATGGGTCTGCCGCTCGGGACGTGCTGAGCGTCGCCGACGCTGACGATCCCGGGCATCCTGAGAGCCGGTCGCTCACAGTGACGGTGGTCACCGAGTTCGATGAGGGCGGCGAGCGGTCCCTCGTCCGGCGGCTGCTCGACGCGGACATGGCCCACCACCGCTCCGGTCTCCGGAAGACGCAGCACATGCACCGCAGGGTCGCGGCAGGCGAGACGCTCGCTCCAGGTCACGCCGCCGCGCGGAGCCTGCGTGACGGTTTCGGCTGCCACGGGTTCGGCTTGCTGCTCCGCACGCCCTGAGCGACCGCATGTGCCCGTTCCTTTACGTGCTCTGCGCACGGGCACGTGTAGGAGCCCGTGCAGACGGGCTCCGGGATCGGCTGGACGCATGTGTCTACGCGCAGCCGAACGACCTGCGCCGGAGAAGAGGTGCTCATGGGAGAGAAGCGTCGTACTGTGCGAGCACGACAAGAGACGCCGCTTGCGGCACCGCCAGGTATCAGGGCGGAGACCCGACTCGGGGCGTCGTCATGCATCATGGCGTGTTCGGCGGCGTCACGTCAAGCCGCCTGGTCGATTTTGCGGTCGAGCACTTCGAGCTCACGCTCCAGGCGCCGCAGCGTTGCGCCCACGTCCCGGCCCATCCCAGACGCCTTCAACCGCTCGATCTGGTCCTCGATCGCGACGCGCGCTTCGCCCCACACCTCGCGCTTCGTCACGCGCGGCTTCTCCAGGCCCTCCTTCGCGTACTGCTGCTGAACGCCCTCGGGCACCGGCGCGCCTTCGCCCTTCATCGCCCTCGACGCTGACGTGACGTAGTCGGTCTGCTGAGCGGCCGGGTCGGCAGCGAGGAACCGGGACTCCAAACGCTCGAGCTTGAAGCTGATCACGTACACCTGGCGCTCACCCCAACGCGCGTCGAAACGCGGCACGAGCTGCTCGTCATCCAACGCGTCGATCCCGTCCTTCAACTGGCCGATCCACACCCGATCATGCCAACGCACCCAGCGGGCCTTGTAGGCCACGGTCGTGCGTGCGCCTTCGGCGAGAGCATCGAGGAGTGAGATCGCGCCGTGACGCTCCTGGCGATGGTCGGTGACCTTCACGCGGCACGCTGTGACCAGCCGCTCGACGCCGTTCTCGCGCACACGGTCCTGGATCGGGATCACGTCCCCCACCCTCGGCGTCCACGGCGTCTGCAACTGGCGGCTCTGACCACGCTTCGGAGCGCCATTCTTCGTTCTCGGCGTGCGATAGCGCGGGTCCGACGCGTCGACAGGTCGGCGCAGCATCGTGCGCTTCTCGGTCAGGATCAGACCCACCGTCTTCGGCTCCAAGATCACGCTGTTCTCCATCCGGCTTGGCTGGTTTCATCCACGTTCGATCCGGTCAGATCGCGCGGACGCCCTGCCCTAGCGGTGGGGCTTCTGCGTTCTAGGGGTCGCGTACAGCCCGCCAGGAGACGTGGACGCCGGCGGACGCGGCGTCAGCCGTGAAGCAGCGCGGGCACCTGATCTCCCAATCGTTGCCTTCGACCTCGTTCCACAGGACATCCTCAGCAAGCCAGTACGACCCGAGCGCCCGACCCACGGGTCGACCACAGGCGTCGCACGTCTCGAAGTGGTAGCGACGGACGTGGCGCCAGAACGAACGGCGCAGTCTCCCGGCGAGCTTCACGACTCTCCTGCCCTCCGTGCCGCCCGTGCTCGCTGCCAGCTGCGCCACAAGAACACGGGAAGCGTCAGGAGCTCCCACAACAGTTCGCCCCAACCAGAACGCTTCATGAGACCTCCTCGGTCAGTTCCAGCTCGTGCCTGCCGAGCCGTTTCAACGTCTTCGCCAGCTTGGTTTGTGCACGCCGGTAGTCGTGAACAGCGGCATCGAGAGCAGGGCCCGCGGCCTCCAGCCGGTTGAGGCTGCCGCTCGCGCGTGCTTCCAACCACTCGGCGGCGAGCGCGTCCAACGCAGACGCGGCAGCGGAGACCGCTACCGCCCGCTCGTTCAGCGACACCTCAGACGGCACGCTCGTCCTCCAGCGCGCGATAGACACGACCGTCACCGAGCCCGACCGCCTCTGTGAACTCTGCGAGCGTCACACCAGCATTGATCGCAAGACGCACTTCGGGATAACGGTCCTCGTCGTAGTGCGGGATGTAGAGCCACGGCATCGCACCCGAGTTGATCTCCTTGACGGAGTAGCCGTAGGGCCGGCCGCTCGAGTTCAGCACACAGCACTGCGTGCCGCCGATCTCCCAGTCGCCGTCGAAAGCGACCTTGAGGATGCCGCCCTCGACCCGATCGGCGTAAGGCTCGCCGGCGTTGCATTCGTGGGGCGTGTCCTCCCAGTCGTCGCCCCAGATGTCGGTCGGCGCGCATCGTGCGAAGTACGCCCAAGATTCGCGGACCATGCACAGACGCCACGGACTCACGACCCGCCCTCCTGGTCTATGGAAGCCGGGGCGGCGAGGGGAAGATGCGCGTTGCCGTCCATCGACGCCTCGCCATGCGTCTGGCGCTCTGGTCCAGACCACCCGCAGCGACACACCGCCTGGACGTGCTTGTAGCCCTCGGTGAAGCTGTCCACCGTCTCGATACGGATCTCGTGCGGGCTCACGGTCCCGTCCTCTCACCGGATGGCATCTCCGCGCGCGCCACGATGGCCGCCAGCACGTCAGAAGTCGCCTCACCGTCACGAGTCCCCGTGATCGGGCGCTCGTCGTCTGGATGAGCTTCCTCAAGCGACTGCTCGTACCCCCTGATGAACTGCGCGGCGAACTTCAACGCCGACAGATCACGCGCGCTGAGCGACACGTCAGGCATCATCGTCCGTCCTCTCACCGGGAGCCGGGAGGGTCGCTACGAACTTGGCGAACGGGGCGTCGCTGCCGCAGAGGATCGCGTAGCCGGCGCACAGCTTCGTCGGCTTGCCGTCAACGTCGAAGTTCTTGTGGCAGTAGAACGGGACAAGCTCGACCAGCCCCTTCACTGCGTCCATCAGCGTCTCCGGGCAGCCGTTCGGATCGGTGCCCAGCCGGAACGCGCAGTCGTTGCAGCGGAGATGGTGCTGGGGGAACCTCTCGCGGACTCGGGCCTCCTCGATATCGCAGAGTCGCGCAAGCTGCGCACCGAGCAAGCGGCCCTCGGGCGTCGGCACGTTCGGCACCGACTCCTCGACGCTGGCCGGCGCCTCGCTGAACTCCCACGGGGCCTTAGTCGACATCGCCGCTCCCCTCACTGGAAGACAGGCGGGGTGGAGGCGGCTTCTGGCTACCGGGCCAGACCGTCGAGTCCTCGACTACTCCAGCGGCGGTCAGGTGCAGCTCAGGATGGTGGCGCGGAAGGATGCACGGGTCCGCCTCCGTCGTGTGCCCGCAGCGCGGGACGTAGCAGCCTCGGCAGATCACCATCATCTCGTCGGGATCGCGCGTCCGGCCGGGCTCCAGCACGTCGCCGAGACGAAACGTCCACCAGTTGTGCGCGGGGTGGTAGGGGCAAGCCTCGACCGACGCACGGTCGTAGCCGCCGTCGAGCCAGAACGGCTTCCTCGCCAAGGTGCGCGGCTCAGGCTCCATCCCCGGCTCCCTTCGTCGTAGGGGCGAGGGCACCGAAGAACGGCGTCGGCCGATGACCAGGAAGCCAGCCGCCGCACATCCCGCACGTCCCGTTCGATCGTGGCGCTCGCCAGTCCGGATGGCACCCGCAGTCCGCGTGGCGATCATCTTCCGGCATCGCTCTGCTCCTTCGTCGTAGAGGACAGACGGGCGGCGACCGCGGCGAGGAACTGCCCGGCGGCGTCCTCAAGGCACGCACGGGGCGAGTTGTCGGACCGGGATACAGGGCAGAATCGCCACGCGTCGAGGAAGTCCATGGCCTCCTCGACCGCCTCACGGCTCGTCAGCAGCTTCCGCAGCTCGTCCCCGTCTACGGGTACGGCTGACGCGGGCGTGGGTTCGTGTCGCTTGGAAGCGCCGTCTGCGAACTCAGGCTCGTCGCCGCAAGAGCAGTCCTTCATGTACTCGCCGCACCGGTCACAGAGAACACGCGCGTCGGGTTCGGCTGACTCCTCCGAAGCCAGGAACTCTCCGGCGTCCACGACGGCATCACGCCACTCAGGCGAGTCGATCGCGTCGATGTCGCTGGCCTTCCACAGACGACGAAGCAGCTCGCGCTCTTGTGTCTCAGTGCTCACCAGGAACCTCCTCGGACGGGGCGGGCGGAGACCATCTGATCCGCCCTTTCGCGTGCCGCAGCGGACAGTCAGGACCACACTCGGATGTCTCGCCGGCCGCCATCTGCACGTCGATGTGGTGCAGCTCGTGTCGGTCGCCGTCACGGTTCGCGAGCAGAGCCATGCGGTAGAGCGACCAGTCGACGACGGCCGTCAGCGCCCGGAAGCGCCAGCGACGGCGAACATCGCGCGCCGCGCTCATCGCTCGCTCCCCTCGGACCCAGCCGGCACCGAATGGTTGATCTCGTGGTCGAGCCGACGCGCAAGCGCCACCAGCTCGTCGCGCTTGCCGAACAGCGGCGCGCTCGACGGGATCTCGTCGTTCACCGCGTCCATCAGATCGACGCCCATCCCGAGCACATGCCAGACCGCTCGCGCCTCCGTCGGCGTCATCGCGAACACCACGCTTCGCGCCGCGCTCACGTTCCCGCCTCCTCGGACGGGATCTCGCGGACGCGGATCACTTCGTCGCCGCGCGCCTTCGCGTTCTCGGGATCGGGCGGCACGCTCCACGTCGACAGATCGTCAGCAGCGTCACGCGCATCGCGCGCCAGCCACAGCTCCCGCCCGTCTCCTGTCTCCCCGGCGGGCGAGGCGGGCTTCGGCACGACGCCGTGGCCGTCGCACGTCTCGCACGCGCTGCCGTCCTCGTAAAAGCGACCGCCGGAGCAGGTGTCGCACTCGTCGCTGACCGCCGCGAGCGCGTCGCTCGTGCCGCCCGCGTTCGCCTCGGCGTCATGGCAGCCCAGCGCGAAGTGGACGGCGGACGCCGGCAGCTCCCACGGGTGCGCACCCTGCTCGATCCACGCGGCCAGCTCGGCCTCCATCGCCTTGAACTCGTCGCCACCCGGCTCCCACGCCGAATCCCCAGGCGTCATCGCATAGCCCCCTGTCTCCCCTGAAGGAGAAGCGGCGGCGTCCTGAGCGGCGATCAGCGCGTCCTCAGCCTTCCCGTAGTACGCGGCGCGGATCTCGTCGTCAGCTCCATCGAGGTCGATCTGGTCGAAGCCGGCAAGCGCGCCGGCCGCAGCCCAGACCTGACGAGGTGGATAGGCCGCCTGCTCGGCCGGGATCGCGACCACGTCGCCCGCGTTGGCGTCATCCGACATGGACGGCCTCCTCTTCGTCGCAGAACAGGCAGTCAGGTGGTGGCTTCGGGATCGTGAAGCGCTGCGAGGTGCGGGCCCACGCCTCGCGGATCTCCGCCACGACGGCCGGGTCATCGACGTGGGCATAGATGCGCTTCGGCTGGTAGCCGACGTAGAGGCGCAGGCCGCCCTTCGGATCGGCCTCAACGCCGACCAGCTCGACGTGCGTCCCGGCGAACATGCCGGCAATCGCTGCGCCGCTCATCGCTCCCCGTCCCCTGAAGGCAGGGAAGCGGCGGGTGGACCATCCGTCTGCGTGATGCGGAACTCCGGCTCGACATCGAGCACACCGTCGGGATCGACGTTGGTCTGCTCGACGGTGAACTCGTGCATCAGCCCACAGTCCATGGCCGTGATGGTCTGCCCATCCTCGATATCGCAGCCGCGCCGCCACAGCTCGACGGCCTCGGCAGCGGTCGGCGCGTCGTAGGCGCCGGTGTCGTCTTCCTCGCTGTATACGAGCCATCGCCGCTCCCGTGTCCCCGTCTCCTCCTGCCGGACGGGCGCGGGAGCCGGGTTATGCGCGATGTTGTCGGAGCCAGCATCGCGCCCCGACATGTTTGGCATAACGCCCTCCTCGGAGCCCAGGACAGAAGCAGCGTCGTCAAGCGCTCGTGCTACGAGCGCCATGACGGTCGAGCGTCGTGTCCGCTCGTTCTTCGCGTACTCCCGCATCACCAACGTAATGCGAGTCGCGATCGGTTGGGGGTCAATGCCCCGCAGCTCCCCGAGCACTCTCTGACGCTCGTCACGACGCGCGTTCGTCTCACCGTCCGTGTCGCTGATGAGCTTCCGCAGCCGGTCGATCTCTTCGTCGCGTGCGGCCACCCGCGTTTCCGCGTCGAGCGCGGCGTTGAGGTTGCGACTCGCCACCGCGAACAGCTCGTCCCACGACAGCGACTCGACACTGCGCCCCTCGCGTTCGTTCAGCGGGGTCGCCATCGTCTCGCGGAAGGCATTGGCTTCGTCCGTGGTCGAGCGCAACGCCTCCTCGCATTCGAGCAGCTGCCGGTCGCGTGCGGCCACGACAGAGACGGGGACGACTACGCCATCGCGCAGCAGCTCACCAACGACCGCGAGCATCAGGTGGCGGTTCTGGTCGGGCACCTTCGACCACGGCACCGCGCTCGCTTCGCGGGTCGCGTAGCCGAAGTCGACGGCCAACCGTTCGTACCGCTCATGGAACGAACGGGCGATGGTCTCGCGCTCGTCTACCTGGAGGGGCGACTCGTCCGGCTTGATCTTCGAGATGTCGGCCACGCCCAGGAACGCCTCTGCGTCTGCGCGCAACCCACCGGACGGCATCTCCTCACGCTCGGCCTGCAACAGCATCCGAGCCAGCAGCGCCTTCGGATCGTCCCACGAGCCGCCCTCGGCGAGCTGACGGAGACGCAGGGTGTAGGCGTCGTCTACCTGGAGGGGATCAGGCACGGAAGCCGTCCAACGCCTGGTAGTAGAACGAGCGTAAGAAGGTCAGCAGGAACGGGTCGCGGCCCATGTCGAGCATCTGCCACGCCCAGATCGCCCGGCCCGAGCGGCCGTTGCCGTCGAGAAAAGGGTGCAACGTTTCGTAGCGGCAGTGAGCCTCGAAGGGCGTGAAGACCTCGACCCCCGCCGAGATAGCTCCCAGCAGACTGTCGAGCGCTTCGTGGATCTCGGGTCCGCCAGGCGGCGGGACATGCGGCCCGACCCTGACGTTCATCCCGGGCTTGTCCCGGAGCGGCGCTCCACAGACAGCGCCGACAAAATCAACCACGTCATCGACGTCGAGCGCGTCAAGCCCGAGCAGCCGCTCGTGGGCGACGATCTCCGCTCGCGTCGGGGAACGCACGATGTTCTCGATCCTGTTGCTCTCGCGCACGAAGTCGCGCAGGCCAGGTCGCTCAAGCGTCGACATACGCACGTCCCTTCTCGGTCAGGCGGTAGATCGGGGCGCGTTCCTCGTCGGACTTGACGAAGCCGGCCTTGACGAGCCGGCGCATCTGATTGCCGACCTTCTGCGCTGGCTGTGAATGGTCGCGAGCAACCCACCAGCTCAGCTCGCCCGCGGTCGATGGACCCTCCTGGGCCAAAGACCACAGGATCTCGAACTCGTGCGGGTACATCAGCCCTCGCCTCCTTCGTCCAGCGGCAGCAGATCGGCCAGCTGCCAGACACCCTTCAGCGACTTCAGCTTCACCTTGGGGCACTTCTCGCAGCGCATGTTCACGTCCGTCCGCATCGTGCCGAACTCGGCGTCACGGACATGACGGACACGGACCGGCGTCCAGAGATGGCGATGGATGAGGCGGCCCCTATCGCTCATGCCGCCGCCTCCAAGTTCGCTGCGGCCGTCGCGGCGCGACGCACACGCTCAGCCGCGATCTCGCAGTTCTTCTCGTCAATGTCGATACCGACCGCAGACCGGCCCTCCAGCACCGCCGCGACCAACGTCGACCCCGACCCCACCACCGGGTCCAAGACCAGCTCGTCAATGCACGACGACGACTCGATCAACATCCGCAACAACCGCACCGGCTTCTCGGTCGGATGCCGGCCAGTCGCGGCCCCGTTACGACGAGGCACCACAAGCACCGACCCCTGCCGCATCCGAGCAGCAAGCCTGCCGTACCCCTTCTCACGATTCGCCTTCGACGGCTCATAGACCGCGAACGTGATCGGCTCATGCGTCAACGCCCACGGCAACGACAGATCCCCAGTGCCAACAATGCACTTGTCCCACACCAGCCTGCACGCGGCCGCCAAAGGCGCCTGGTCGAGCTGATCGTCAGGACCAAACACGTAGACATGGCGGCCGCGTCGCAGCCGCTGACAACAAAGCCGCAACAGCTCGCCCGTCGCGAATGAGCCGTCATCGCCAGCGATCACGTCAAGACGCTGGCGACGACGCTGCGACTGGTAGGACTGCCCGTATGGCGGGTCCGCGATCACGAGATCCACGTCGCTCTTGAGCTGAGGCAGGATCTCGAACGCATCCCCGAGATAGAGCTGCACCCCGCCCTCATCAAAGAACGGGTCAGGCACCGCCCTCGCCTCCTTCGTCCAGTGCTGCCACACCCGCAGGGGTCGGCTCGGCGACGTTCTTCAAGTCGACGTTCGGCAGCAGGTTGCGCACGTAGGTGCGTCCGAACGTCGTCACGCGGTACTCGCGGTAGATGCCCGAGCGATCAGTCGCCTGGACCATCGAGAACTTCTGCGCCTCGCCGCTCATGCGCTCGTCTCCTCCTGCTCGCGGAGAACCCAGTTGGAGGACAGGGCCTCGACGCTCATCCAGTCATGCTCGGAAGGCGGCGCACCAACGCGCTCCTTGAAGACGACGATGCCGCTCTCCACACGGAGTACCGTGCGGGCCTGGCTTCCTGCGACCCACACTTGCCCCGGTTTGATCACCCTCTCGCTCATCGCCCCTCCTGTTCAGCAGCAGCACGGAGATGGGCGAGGATCGGCTCCTCATCCTCGGACGCGAAGCGCTTCAGGATCGGATCAGCCATCCGGGCCTCGAACAGGCGGGCCGCGTACGCCACCTGCTCGGGCGTCAGGTCGGGGCGGCTAGAGAGACGCTCGATCTTGGTCAACAACTGATCACGCACAAGCACCAGCAGCACCACCTCGGCTTCAAGCTCGGCGATGCGGGCCTGCAACTCGTCGTGGTCGCGATTCCAGTCGCGCGCCATGTGGGCGATCGTTTCCTTGTCCGCCTGGCTCATGGCTTCTCCTCCGGGTGGTCGGCAGCTGGGTCGCCCGCTACCTCGACGCGCAGCGTGCCCTCGGCAATGAGCCGCAGCAGGAGGTCAATCCCTCGACTGCCGTCCGTCGCGGGCGCGAACTCCAGCAGCGTCTCGACCAGCGGACGGGTCCGTTCGGGGTTCGCAATGAACGCGAGTCGAAGAGCGTCGATCACGTCCTGCGCGGTCGGGTCCTCTGTGAAGAAGTCCGGGCGCTCAGCCATCGGTGTCTCCTGGGAGGTAGCGGCCGCGAGAAGGCCGCGTCAACGCGCCCTTGGCAACGAGGGAGCGGAGCGCCTTGTGCACCGTGTCGTACGTCTCATAGCCGCCCGCCGAGCGCGCTTGCAACCACACCTCCCACGGCCTAGCTGGCTCGCCGGATCGGGACTCGAGGCGCACCGCCTCAAGGACAACGCGCTCCTTGTTGGTCAGCTCAACCACGCCCCTGCTCCTTGTGGTCGGCGAGGAACTGCTCGACACCGCCGGGGTAGCGGAAGCCGATGGATGCTGCGAGGCGCGTCGCCGTCCAATCCTCGACGGACAGGCCATAGCGTCGAACGAGGTAGTCGCGCATGGCGTCTACCTGGACGGGGGAAGGCTCAGGCATCGTCGCTCTCATCGTCGCCAGCGCAGTCCGGGCAGCGCCAATCGTCGTCAAGCTCGTCCCGCGGCCATTCCGAGCCGCAGCCGTCGCACGTCTCGAAGTCACTGAACTCGTCCGCGTCGGGTTCGGGGGAAGGCGTCACGGGGACACCGCCAGGAACTTCCGCAGCTTTCGCGAGCCGAAGTCGCGCTCGTGGAGAGGAGGCAGATACCGGTCGTCGGCGTACCTCAGGTCAGCTTCGAAGTCGGACGCGAGCCAGCGACCCACGTCGCCGTGAAGCGGGCATCGATCCGCGTAGGTCGAGTGGTCGCATCGGCCGACGTAGGTGCCGTCGCCCGCGTGCTGGCGCACCGGGCAGTTGCCCGTGAACCGGAAGAGTCGGCTACTCGACGGCATCGGGAACCTCCATCGATCTGCGAAGCGAAGCCATCGCCCCGTGTGGGTCGAAGGGGTGCTCATCGAGCCATGCGCTCCACGCCACGACTTCGGAGTCATCGAGCGGGCCGCGAAGCGCCCGCCCCACCATCGCACGAGCCTCCGCGAGAGCCACTTCGAGATCGGCAATCCGCTGCTCGGGGGTGACGGACGGAGACGTCACGACGGCACCGCCTCGGCGAGCTTTCTCAGATGCGTGGCGCTACACCGCGCGTGGTTCCGCGCATCAGTCCGGGCGCCACTCTCCCTCTCGTTGTGGACGCCGACCCACCCGCAGAGCGAGCAGTGGGCGCGATGCGGGAACCAGGGATGCCCGTCGTGCGAGACCCACGTGTGCTCAGGAAGCTCAGGGCTCATCGCGTGCTCGCCTCCCTCTCGGCCAACTCCGCCAACTCAGCTCGCGCGACCCACTTCGCCTCGAAGTCGTCGCGCGTGCGCTCCAGCGTCTTGACCATCCCGTTCAGCGCCTGGCTCTGTCCTTTCGTGAAGAAGGCAGCGATCCGCGTCGCCTCGACAGCGGCGTCGAACCCATCGCGCCAGATCGCCAGTTCACGATCAGTTGCCATGTCGCCCCTCCCTCTCGATGCCGATGCCGAGCTTCGGAAGCCAGATCGCGAACAGCCCGCAGCCGGGGCACCGGACCTGCCGGTGCGTCCTCGCCATCCCCTCAGCCCATTCGCCATGCGCCAGGTAGCCGCGTGGATGCGGGGTGTGCTGCGCCTCGTTCGGGCACGGCTTCGCTTTGCCGCTCATGCCCGTGCCTCCAGTCCATGCAGATCGGCCTTGAGCCGACGCCCGGCCTCGGTGCGGGGCCGGGCGCGCCCAGCGTCACGTCGGTCAGCGCACGGCTGAAAGTCCTCGCAGCGTGGCGTCTTGCGGCCCGGCCCCGCAGCGAGGTCGAACGTCGGGTGCCCGCAGACGATGCACTCGCGCGGCTTCCCGTCCTTCCAAGGCCCGGGAGTCATGCCCGTGCCTCCAGTCCGTTCTCTGCGCGCGCTACTTCGACGGTCGCACCCTTCGCATGCTCGACCGCGATGCAGCGCGGGCACGTGACCGTGTGCGGCGCCCATACTGCGAGCGACACGCCCTCACGGCGGTCCGCACCGCACAACGCCACGTAGTGCAGGTTGCGCTGCGGCTGACCCGCCGGCGAGATGTTGACCGCCAGGTGCGTTGCCTTCGCAACGATCCATCGGTCGATACCGGCCTGCGCTTCCGCCTCCGTAGAACTGGCCCACATCGCAACGGAGTCAGCCGTCAAGAAGTCCGCATCCGAATCGCGGATCCGGAAAATCGCCTCATCGACACGCCCCTCAACCGTCTGGCGTGCCTCCAGTCCAGTGCCGTGCTCCGGGCAGCTGCTCCGAAAGCCGCCGCGTTCGACCAGCCCAGGCGGGCAGGTGCAGTTGGCAATCGTGCAACTACGATCACCGACGCGCTCGTCGTCCTCCAAGATCTCGTGCGGATCGCCGCCGGGTGTCCACACCGCGATGGCGTCCACCGCGGTTGCGTTCCATCCCTCGCACCCGTACGTCTCATCGAGGATCGTGCCCGCCTCTTCGAGCGTCGCCGCCTCGACAGCAACCGCGGTCAGCCACACGAACCTAGGCACGAGCGCCCTCCACTCCGATGCCGTGCTCCGCGCGCGTCATCGCCCACCGTCCGGCTCGTCGTCGAGCGCTTCCGCGAGCGTGTCGGCGTTGTCGCGCAGCTCGCGCTCCAGCCGTCCGCTCGCGTCCTTCATGACAGCACGCTGCTCGTCCGCGGACAGCTCGCCGAACGAGCGGTCCTTCCAGTCGACCTCGCTGTCGCCGGCTTCGATCCCGATGCCGTGCGTCGGAGCTGCGTCACGCGCGACCTCGGCCCGGTCCGCGCACGGTCCGCACAGTCCGTCGTAGCCCTCACCATCCGCAAGCGAGGCTGCGCACTGCGAGCACGCGTCGTCGCTCTGGGCTTGCGGCTCTGCGGGGTGCCCGATGCTGTGCTCCGCGTTCCAGGCGGCGCGAATCGCGTGCTTCTGCTCAGGGGTCGGCCAGCGGGCAGCGACCGACCCCGGCGCCGGGAGGCTGACATGCTGCGACAGGGCCGCGACCAGTTCGCGCCACTCGGTCGCCTCAACCTCTATCACTGACCCGTCGGGGAGGTTGATCCGCTCGTTGTTCGCGGGAAAGGTTGATGGTTCCGTCGGGTGCCCACACTCCGCGACGATGCTCACGACGTGCTGATCCGCTTCCTCCAGCGTGGCGAACGCCTCGCGGTAGAGAGGCACCGCAGCGTCGGCGTACGCCCCACACGAGCAGCAAGCAGCCTCGTCGCCATCGACCGGCGGATGGGCGCGGTTCCAGAAGCAGTCGGCGTCGTGCTCGACGCGCGTCTGCTGGTGCGTGACGATGAACGGGCCGGTGGTCGTCATGACGGGCTCCTCAGTCGTGCAGCTCATGTTGTCTACAGTAGTAGACAGAGTAGGGTTTGTCAACACCTGTAGACTGAGCGGATGACGGCCACCGACTACGCCGCATGGCTGCGAACCGCCGCGGCCAAATACGGCACGGCAACGGCCAACCACCGGCAGGCCGACGCCGAGCGCATCACCGCGATCAAAGCCGCCCACCGACACGGCAACATGACCGTCCGCCAGATCGCCGCCGAGATGGGAATCAGCCCCGCGCTCGCCGGCCGCCTGCTCAAGCGCGAGCGCTGACGCCAGATCCCCAACGACCGGCAGGCAGCGTCGAACGGGAAGCAAGCCCTCCGTTCGCGATGCGGTCCAGTAAGCGGACACGCGGCTCACCGTCCCTCTGCCTCGCGCATGATCCGTTCGGCGGCGTCCAGCTTCCTTGACCGCTTCCTCGCGTACGTCCGGCTACCCGACGCGGCAGCACGAAGGAACTGAAGCTCACGATGCTCCAACAGCTTTCTCGCCCTGAAGAGCTGGCGCTCGCGACGGTCGGCCTCGGCCTTCAGCCGCTGCTGTTCAGCGAGCCACTGGTCCCGAGCGCGACCGAGACGAGGAGCTACGTCGCGCTCGCGCGCCAGATCGGCGTCGGTGATGACCACGACGCCTGGCCCGTCGAGGTCGATCCCGCGCAGTGGGCCGCCGTGCGTGCAGTCCTCGTCGCACGGCGACCACTGGCCGGGCGTCTTGCCGCAGAGGTATGGGTGGCCGCATCGCACGCAGCGATGCCCTACCTCCTCGCGGACGGCGTGCTTGACAGTCCCGTGCCACTCCGACGGGTAGCCATCGCCGCCCAGCTCGTGTGGCGCGTAGAGACGGAAGGCGCTCATGCTGCCGCTCCCCCATCCAGCAGCCCAAGCTGTCCTGTCTGCGTACGCGCCCGACGAGATGCCTCAGAGGCCAGCCGGTCGCGCAACTCGACGCCTTCAGGATGCTCCGCCCACCACGCCGCTCGCGCCCGCGCGATGGCGACATACCCCGGGTCGCGCTCGATCCCGACGACCGTGATCCGGCCGACGTCAGGCTCGACGATCGCGCCCGCGCAGATCGTCGTGCCGCTGCCCGCGAACAGGTCGAGCACGACCGCGTCCGGCATCGACCCGACCAGCCGCAGCAGCCACCGCATCAACGCGGCCGGCTTCACCGTCGGATGATGGTTCGCGGCGGCGCGCTCTGTGCCGGCGCTTTGGAAGCTTCCGGGGTTCGCAGCCCCGCTCGACCACAACAGCTCGCCGCGCTCAAAGCCGTCCAGGCCCGCGTTGCGTTCTCGCCGCCCTGCCTTCGCGCAGTAGAAGAACCGCGACGCGCCGCCGCGATCGACCCCACGCGCCGGCACGCACTCATCCTCACCCACAAAGCCGCTGTAGACGTCCCGGAACTTGTCGGAACTGCGCCGCGTGGGGTTCGCGCCCGAGACGAGCTCGCCGCTCTGCTCGTCGAGCAGGGCGGCAGCGGCCTCGTCGAGGACGACGTTCGCCGGCCAGCGGCCCTGAGCCGCGGACCCGCCGCCAGGACGCAGGTCGGTCGCGCCACGCTCGTCGAACGGACGTGTACCGGCGTGGCCGCGGTCGCCGGAGTGGTTGCGCTCGTAGTGGGCGCGATCCTCTACCGGGATCCGGGCAGCACCGATGTTCAGCGCACCCGTCCCATGCTCAAGCACGCACGCAGGGACCGTGCCCGACAGCGGCTTGCGCGCCACGAGGATCGGCTCGAACCCGGGCTTTAACGCCGTGCCCCATTCCTCCCACTGCGCCGCCTCGAGCGTCGCGGGTGCCGTCAGCCGCGCCTTGTCTGCAAAGTTCGCCTTCGTCCAGGCGTCCTGCGCGTAGACGTGGTTCGTCCCGCCACCGTGATGAGTCCGGCTCGGACCAAGGTCTTTACGCTCCGCGCCCGCGGCCTTGTCGATCGCCTTGCTCACGTCGAGCGACTTCGGGAACCCAGACCCGAACATCCACGCGAGCGTGTCGCGGATCTCGAACCCCGCGTCCTCGATCCCGGCCGCGAGACGGTGGTAGGTGCGCGTGCCGCCGAAGACGAGCATGTGCCCGCCCGGCTTCAACACCCGCAACGCCTCGACCGCCCACGCCTCGCACCACTCCTGAAACGCACGCCCTGTAGCAGCACTCGCCGCCCCATACGACTCGCCCCGCCCCGACCGGATCCGCGCCCGACTGTACGGATTCGACTCGCCCTGATTCCACGCTTCAGCATCGACCACGCCGCGGCCCTCGCCGCCCTTCCACGGCGCATCCCAATCCTTGCCCATGAACTCCAACCCGTAGGGCGGATCGGTCACGATCGCGTCGACGCTGCACGCCGGCAGGGCGTGCAGCGCGTCGAAGCAGTCCGCCTCGATCACCGGATAGTCGAGCGCCTGCCACGACGGCGCGGCGAGCATCATGCGGGCCCATGCGCTCATGCCGGGTAGTCCCGCTCAAGTCGTGCCAGCACCGGCTCCCGGCCAGGGAAGCAGCGGGCATCGAGCATCCGGGCCCACTGGACGACGCGATCCCAGATCCCGGCGGCCTGAAGCTCGGCTCGCGTGATCGGCTCAGCTTTCGCCTCGTGGTTCATGTGGGCCGCGAGCGTCACCGGCACCGCGTTGTCGATGTCCCACAGGTGGGCGTGCAGGCCGAGTCCCTTGAGGAAGTGCTGCGGAACGCAGTGGTGGGCATGCGGGCCGGCGGGCTCGCCGGACTTCACGCACAGCCGGCCTCGACAGCCGAGCTTGTGCCACTCGCGAGCGATCTCAGCCTCGGTCGGCGTGCGACGACGACGGCCCGTCTGTTTCAACGCCGGCCGCGGCTGCCCGCCACGCGCCTCAGCCGCAGCGAGCCTCCGAGCTGAGACGGCAGCGAGGGCTGTGCGACGCTCCAGCGGCTTGCGCTCGGCCTTGAACGTCGAGCCGCGGTCCAGAGAGAGTGCGCCGATCTTCAGCTCGGAGCGCTTCACAAAGCAGCCCCGTTCGCACCGTCAACTTGAGTGCTAACTTGAGTACGGCCGCATGGCCGATCCCATGAACCCTGCGTTTTGCAGGTTGAAAGCAGTCGGGGCGCCGGGATTCGAACCCAGGACCTCCTGCTCCCAAAGCAGGCGCGCTACCAGGCTGCGCTACGCCCCGTCGCGTCGAGTATACGGGCGGGCGGGGGACCGCTTGGCGGGGTAGGACTCGTCGAGTGCCATGGAGCCGGGCGACGCAGCTCCCCGCATCCATCGCTGCCAGGCCCGCACGAGCTGGCCGCGCACAAGGCGAGCTGCCCGCCGATGGTGGGACCGCCCGCGCTTCGAGCACGTAGAGCTTTGATCAGCTATCGGCAGGTAAAGGCTGAGATAAGTAATTATTCACTGTGACGAACCCGTGAAATACCCGCTGAACTAGGGTCCTAACCCCATTGCGGAAATTGCGTGAATTAGCTCTCCTGTAGAGCGCGCCGCAGCCGTCATGCACCCCGCGGCGGGCGCACGCATCCCCGCACCCCCGCTGTCCCCTTCCATGGAGGATCCCCCGTGCCCGAAGCGCAAGCGCTCGCGGTCGCCCCGGCCCCCGGCCGCCGCACCGTCCCCGCCCCCGCATCCCCCGCGCCGATCGCCGCCGCCCCCTGCGTCGCCGTCGTCGGGCTCGGCTACGTCGGCCTCCCCACCGTCCTCGCCCTCCACGCCGCCGGCGCCTCCGTCGTCGGCATCGACGTCAGCGAACGCCGGCTGAAGGCGATCCACGCCCAGGACGTCGACCTGCCCGCCGCCGACCGCGACGAGCTGCGCGACGCGCTCGCCGGCGAGCGCCTGCGGATCGGCTCGATCCCGGCCGCGATCGCCGCGGCCGACGCGGTCGTGATCTGCGTCCCGACGCCCGTCGACGCCGACCGCCGCCCCGACCCGCAGGCGCTCCGCCAAGCCTGCGCCGACACCGTCGCCCACGCCCGCCCCGGGCAGACGATCGTGCTCACCTCCACGACCTCGGTCGGCTCCACGCGCGAGCTGCTGGTCGAGCCGCTCGCCCGCCGCGGCCTGCACGCCGGCGCCGACGTCGCCGTCGCCTTCGCGCCCGAACGGATCCTCCCCGGCGACCCGAACGTCGAGCAGCACCGCGTACCGCGCGTGCTCGGAGGCGCGACCCCCAGCTGCGCGGCCGCCGCCCGCAGCCTGCTGGAGACGACGACCGCCCACGTCCACGAGGTCTCCTCGCTGGAGGCGGCCGAGCTCACGAAGCTGCACGAGAACACCTTCCGCGCCGTCAACCTCGCGCTCGCGAACGAGCTCGCGGGCATCGCCACGCAGCTCCAGCTCGACCCGCGCGAGATCGTCGACGCGGCCGCGACCAAGCCCTACGGCTACCTCGCGCACTACCCCGGTCCCGGCGTCGGCGGCCACTGCATCCCGGTGGACCCGCACTACCTGCTGCAACCCGCCCACGAGGCCGGCGTCCGCACGCCGATCGCCGACACCGCGATGGCCGCGATCGACGCGCGCCCGACGCTGATCGCCAACCGCGCGCTGCGGCTGCTGCGCCGCCGCCGCCTCGTCCCCGCCCACGCGCGCGTGCTGATCGTCGGGATGGCCTACAAGCCCGGCATCGCCGACGCGCGCGAGTCGCCCAGCCTCGCGATCGCCGAGCGGCTCGCCCGCGCCGGCGTGCAGGTCCTCTACCACGACCCGCACGTGCCGTCGGTGCGCACCGCCGCCGGCGAGCAGCTGCGCTCGCTCGACCACCCCCAGCCGCGCGACGCCGACCTCGTGATCGTCGCCGCGCTGCACGCCGAGACCTCGCTGCCGTGGCTGGAACGCTGCGACCACGTGCTCGACGCCACCTATCGGCTCGCGGGCCCCGCCTCGTGCGAGCTGCCCTAGCGCCATGCTGACCGACCGCAACGCCCCTGCCCGCCCCGCCGACCGCCTGATGCGGATCCTCGCGGCGCTCTACCTCACGATCCTGCTCGTCGTCGCGATCGCCTACCACGGCCTCTGGTTCGACGCCGGCGCCGGCGACCTGATGTTCGCGATCTACGGCGCCGTCGTGGTGGCCTTCATCACGAGCCGCTTCCTGATCTCGCTGCCCTACAAGCCGCCGCCGGACGCGGGCATCGAGCCGCACGTCGCGATCGTGATGCCCGCCTTCAACGAAGAGGGCGTGATCGCCGAGTCGCTGCGCTCGCTGCTCGCGCTCGACTATCCGGAGGACAAGCTGGAGCTGGTCGCGATCAACGACGGCTCGACCGACGACACGCTCGCCCAGATGGCGGAGGTCGCGAAGGAGTCGCCCCGCGTGCGCGTGATCGACCTCGGCAGCAACTGCGGCAAGCGCGCCGCGATGGCCGTCGGGATGCGCGCGACCGACGCCGAGATCATCGCCTTCGTCGACTCCGACAGCACGGTCGAGCCGGACGCGCTGCGCCGCCTCGTGCAGGGCTTCGCGGACCCGCAGGTGGGCGCGATCTGCGGGCATGCCGAGGTCGCGAACGTCGACGAGTCGTGGCTCACGCGCATGCAGGTCGTGCGCTACTTCGTCGCGTTCCGCGTCGTGAAGGCGGCCGAGTCGCTGTTCGGCTGCGTCACCTGCTGCTCGGGCTGCTTCTCCGCCTACCGCCGCGAGGTGATCGTCCCCCACCTCGAGCCGTGGGAGAACCAGACCTTCTTCGGCGCCGCGGCGACGTTCGGCGACGACCGCGCGCTCACGAACCGCGTGCTGAAGGACTGGCGGGTCGTCTACGCCGCCGACGCGATCTCGCACACGGCCGTGCCCGCGACGTTGCGCCAGTTCCTGCGCCAGCAATTGCGCTGGAAGCGCTCGTGGACGCGCGAGTCGCTGATCCTCTCCAGCTTCATCTGGCGCAAGCATCCGGTTGCGGCGATCCAGTCCTACGCCGGCATCCTGATCTCGCTGGTGGCGCCGATCGTCGCGATCCGCGCGCTCGTGTGGCTGCCCATCACGGGTGACCGCGGCATCCCTGTGATCTACGCGGTCGGGATCTACACGATGGCGCTCGCCTACGGGCTCTACTACGTCGTGCGCCGCCCGCGCTACGACCCGCGCTGGATCTACGGCGTCGTCTTCTGCCTCTTCTACCTCGCCTTCCTGCTGTGGCAGACCTACTGGGCGATCCTCACGGCGCGCAGCTCCGAATGGGGCACGCGACCCTCCAACGGCGGCGGCCAGCCGACCGCCGTGCCCTCGGAGAGCGCGGCATGATGCGCCGCCTGCGCCGCGCCGCCGGCTTCGCGCTCGTGCCGCTCTCGCTGCTGCCGCTCGTGGCGGTCGCGCCGATCGTCGCGCCGACGGTCGCCCAACGGATCGGGGAGCTGCGCGCGCAGCCCGCCGAGCACTCCCAGATCACCGCCTCGCTGGCGATCCTCACGCCGGCCGCGTTCCCGGCGATCGGTCCGGTGCGGCGATGAAGCGCCTGCTGCTCGCGACCGCGCTCGGGCTCGGGCTCGCGCCGGGCGCGGCCGCCCACCCCGCCGCCGGCTGCGCCGGCAAGCGCCCGACGCAGCTGCGCTTCGACCGCGCAGTCGGCAAGACCGTCGGGATGCTGCGCTGGCACGCCCGCCCGCACATGCGCGCGCGCGTGTTGCGCGATGGCCAGGTCGTCGGGCAGACGACACGCAGCGCGCTGCGCGTGCCCGTCACGCTCCAGCGCACGCACCGCTTCGCGGTCGTCCCGCTCGACGCCGCCGGACGCCCCACCCGCTGCGCTGCCTCCAAGCGCATGCGCATCGCCTACCGCATGCCGAGCGCGCCGCAGCACCTCGCCGTCAGCGGCGACGAGGGCGGCCTGCGGCTGAGCTGGAGCAGGTCCAAGCGCGGCGACGGCAGGCTCGCCGGCTACCGCCTGCTGCGCGACGGCGCGACGCTCGGGCAGACGGGCAGGACCGCGTGGGATCTGGGCGCCACCCCCAACCACACCTACCGCTTCACCGTCGTCGCCGTCGACCGCGCCGGCCATGCGAGTGCGCAGAGCAACGCGGTCACGGCCGTCACCGGCCACAGCGCGCCGAGCGCGCCCGCGGGCGTCGAGGCGATCCCCGTCTCCGACAGCGAGCTGGGCGTGCAGTGGCAGCCGAGCACGCTGCGCGGCGGCAAGATCGTCGGCTACCGCGTGCTGCGCGACGGCGTCGTCGTCAAGCAGGTCAACGGCACCTCGCTCCTGCTCGGCAACCTCGCGTCGAGCACGCGCTACGCGATCTCGGTCGTGGCGATCGACAGCCTCGGCTACACGAGCGCGCCGTCGGCCGCCGTCACAGCAAGCACGCAGGACCCGGTCCCGACGACCGGCACCGCGCACGCGTACCTGCTCGCGACGACCGACCAGAGCTTCGCCGACTTCCGCGCCCACTACCGCGAGATCGGCTACGTCTACCCGACCGACTACGAGTGCGACGCCGGCGCCGCGCTGACCGGCCACGACGACCCGCTCGTGACGCACTGGGCGCTCGCGCGCAAGGTCCGCGTGATGCCGCGCGTGAACTGCCAGCGCACCGGCGTGATTCACACGATCCTCACCGACCCGGCGACGCGCGCGCGCTGGCTCGACCAGCTGATGGGGCTCGTCGCCGACGACGGCTACGACGGCATCTCGCTCGACTTCGAGGCCGGGCCCGCGAGCGACCGCGGCGCGCTGTCGAGCTTCGTCGCCGACCTCGCCGCACGCCTGCACGCGCAGGGCAAGCTGCTGACGCTCGCGCTCTCGCCGAAGGCGAAGGACATCCCCAACCACTCGCGCTCGGGGATCTTCGACTACCCCGTGCTGTCGCAGTCGGCCGACTGGCTGTTCGTGATGGCCTGGGGCCTGCACTGGTCGACCTCGGCGCCCGGCTCGCAGGACGACTCCAGCTGGACCCAGCAGATCGCCGCGTACGTCGCGACGATGCCGCTGAAGCACAAGTTCGTCTATGGCACGAACCTCTACGCGATGGACTGGCCCGCCGGCGGTGGCCCGAGCCACGTCGCGACGGCCTACGAGTACGGCGACTTCATGGACCGCCTCCCCGGCCTCGGCGCGAGCACCGTGCTCGACGGCGCCAGCGACACCTGGCACGCGACGTACACGGCCGGCGGCGTCGCGCACGACGTCTGGTACCCGGACGGGACGACGATCGGCCACCGCATCCAGCTGGCGGCCGACTATGGCTTCGGCGGCGTCGGCTTCTGGCGCCTCGGGCGCGAGGACCAGGGTTTGTGGAACGACCCCCGGCTGGCCCCCGGCGCCCCCTGGTAGCCCGTCGGAGCGGCCCATCGCTACGATTGGCCGCGGCCACCACGGGAGCTCGGAGCAACCACCACAGATGATGAAGGCGATCGCGCGGCGCACCGGGACGTTCACTCACGAGATCGACGTGCGCGAGCACCGCATCAAGGCGGACGAGCCGCGCGATCTCGGCGGCGACGACGCTGCCCCGAATCCACAGGAGCTGCTGGCCGCGAGCCTCGCCTCGTGCACCGCGATCACGGTCGAGATGTACGCCAAGCGCAAGGGCTGGGACATCGGCGACATCGAGGTCGAGGCCGAGTACACGCCCGCCGAGCGCGGCGCGCCCACCCGCTTCAAGTTGCTGCTGCGGCTGCCCAAGTCGCTCTCGCCCGAGCAGGTCGAGCGGCTCACCGCGATCGCCGCCAAGTGCCCGATCCACCGCGCGCTCGACGGCGAGGTCATGTTCGACGAGCGCATCGAGCTCGTCAGCTAGGACCCTCCTCGGCGATGATGGTCGCCGCATGACGGCGATCCGCGACGAGCTGCGCGCCCGCATCGCAGCGCCCGGCCCCGGCGGCGACCCGGTCGCCGACCACGAGACCGAGTCGGCCGTGCTCGTGCCGCTGTTCCTCGACGACGACGAGCTGCACGCCGTCTTCACCAAGCGCCGCGAGGACCTGCGCCGCCATCCCGGTGAGATCTCGTTCCCCGGCGGGCGCCGCGACCACGGCGACGCGTCGCTGGAGGCGACGGCGCTGCGCGAGGCCGAGGAGGAGATCGGCCTGCCGGCTGCCGCCGTCGAGCTGCTGGGGACGCTCGCGCCCGTGCGCACGTTCGTGACGGGCTACGTGATCTTCCCGCACGTCGGCCTGATCGAGCCGGGCCATCCGTGGATGCCGAGCCCGCACGAGGTCGCGCTCGTGATGGAGCTGCCGCTGCGCGCGCTGCGCGAGGGCTACGCGCTGCGGCCGATGACGCGGCGGGGCTTCACGTTCGAGACCGACACCTACGTCGTCGGCGAGCACCTGATCTGGGGCGCGACCGCGCGCATCCTCGGCGAGCTGCTGGAGCGCGTGGCGCCGCTGCTCGAGCAGACGTAATGAAGGAGACGCCAGCCGCTTCGCTTATCGAACACATGTTCGCTAACATCTCAGCCAGAGCTTGTCCCAACAGGCCAGGGCGGCGATCGTAGCCTCCGGTACCAAGGGTAAGCTGAAGACAAGATCGCACCCATCAGACGGGACTGAAAGGAGTGAGGCACCATGACGCGGATAGAAGCTGAGCAGGCCGCCCGTGATCTGTTGAGTACGACCTGGCGCTTCAACCCGGACGAGGAGATTTGCGCCCTCCCTGTCAGCCCGACATATATCGCAGAGCGCCTGGGGCTCAGGGTGCATCAGGCGTATCTTGAGCCAGATGTGTCTGGCATGCTCGCCAAGCGAGAGGGTCAGGACGCGGAGATCTACGTGAACGCGTGCGACAGTGACGCTCGGCAGCGCTTTTCCTGCGCTCACGAGCTTGGACACTACGTGCAGCGAGTGTCTGGGCACGAAGATGACAGCTTCGGCTATATCGACCGCCGGGGCCCCAGTGCTTCGCAAGGCACAGACCCCCAGGAGATCTTCGCGAACCAGTTTGCCGCAGCGTTGCTGATGCCCGCCGACTTCGTCCGCAAATACGCCTCTGACCTCGGTCCGGCAGGGCTGGCAGTCAAATTTGGAGTTTCGATGGGCGCAATGAAGATTCGACTCGACACGCTCAATCTCGATTGAGGTGACCGACGATGGCGCTGAGCCAACGTCGCTGCCTCGCCTCAAGGCAGCGAGTGGAGAGGTCTCGCCCGATGAGGTCGATCACCGTGTTCGATCGGCGGAGGCCAGGGCGAAAGAGGCGAGGGCGAAAGATGCAGAGACCGACTCAGGGCTGCGCAAGTGGCTCGGCTTCGGAGCCCTGGGGCTCATGGCCGTGCAGATCGTGGTCGCCGACACCGCCTTCTTCTTCTATGGCGTTAAGAACGGTTGGCACATTCCGGTAGCTGGTGTGAACGTCTGGCTCGGCTCCACGGTCGTCCAAGTTGTCGTTGTCGTTCACACGGTCGCCCGCTATCTGTTCCCAGCAAGCGGTCGAAATCGCGATCCGCACCATGAGCCGGCAAGCGGATAGAGCCCTCCCTCCGAGGAGGATCTAGCGCTCGAACGCCAGCAGGGCGTCGACCTGCGCTAGCGCCGCGGCCAGCCAGGCGTCGTGGTCGGCCGGGTCGGCCTCCAGCAGCGCGTGCGGGATCTCCGAGTAGGAGCAGGCCTTGCGCACCGCCTCGCCGCCACGCGCCAGCAGCGCCGGATCGACCGTCCCCGCCGCCTCGTACAGCAGCCCTCGCACGGTCGTGTCGATCGTGCGCTCCAGCAGCATCGTCAGGCGCGAGCCGTGCAGGTCGGCGAGGTGCTCGTCGCTGCCGGTCGCCGACCCCATCAGCCAGCAGAGGATCGTGACGCCGTCGAGCGCGTAGCTCAGCGAGGCGATGCGGTCGGGGTCCCCGACCCACGCCTGCGCCCCGGTCGCCTCGATCGCGGCGACGCCCTCGGCGCGGCGGGTCGTGCCGCGCACCGCATGGCCCCGCGCGCGCAGCTCGCGCGCGAGCGCCTGCCCGCGGCAACCGCAGCCGACGATCAGCACGCGCGCCATCGCGCGGCAGCCTACTTCGGCTCGTCCTCGGGCAACTCGTCGACGCGGAACTCGCGCTCGCCGCGCGCGCGACGCCGGCGGTTGGTCGCCTCGAGCAGCTGCCGCAGATCCTCCTCGTCGCCCGCGGCCTCACTCTCGGCGAGCGCGTCCGGCGTGCGCCAGCCGAGCTGCTCGGCACCGGAGCCGGGCGCGCGGAGACCGAGCCACACGAGCGCGATCAGCCCGAGCGCGAGGATCCCGAGCATGACGACGGCGAACGGATCCATCGAGCGAGTCTAGTGGGACGCAGGCAGGGGTTAGCGGGTCAGTTCGACCCAGAGCGGTCGCTACAGGTTGAGGCCGAGGTTGACGAGCGCGAGGAGGAACCAGACCGAGAAGGCGAGGATCGGCAGCATCGCTGCGATGGCGGTGATGATCGTCGCGATGCGGATGTGACGGAGCGTGCGATCGATCCGGCCTATGTCTGAGGTGAGATAGTCGATCTGCTCGACCAGCTCGTTGAGGTCTGGTTTCTCGGACGCGTGAGGTGCGGTCGTGCTCATGCGTCCGACCATATTGTGGCGCGATAGGAAGCGCGCCGTTAGTCGAGCAGCGCCGGCGAGGTCGGTCAGCGTCCAGCGCTTGTCGGCGACACAGGCCGCTTGAGCACCGCAACTCACTCCGCGAGCCGGTGTTCAAGCAGGCGTCCCACCCGTTCGCGGCACATCGACGGAGGAGCGCGAACGGGGTCCACACCAGCCACAGATGGAGGCGCCCGTGCGTCAACGATCGACCCTGCTCGCCGTGCTCGTCGCGGCCCTCGCGCTCGCACTGCCGAGCGCAGCGCTCGCACACCGCCACCACCGTCTGCCGCCGCCGCTGCGGCTCGCGACGCTCGTCACCCTCGACCAGCCCAGCGGCGACCTGCTCACGCGCACGCCGATCACGTTCAGCGGCAGCGTCGTGCCCGACCGCGTCGGCGATCGCGCGATTCTCCAGCGTCAGGTCGGCCTCGAGGGCGACCGCTGGCGCACGATCGACGCCGGCCGCATCGGCCCCGGCTCGACGTACGCGATCGTGCACGGCTTCCGCCAGCCCGACGACATCACGCTGCGCGTGATCGTGCGCGGCGACCGTCGCCATCTGCGCGGCGAGTCGAGCCCGATCTCGATCGTCGTGCAGCAGGCGCAGCTGCCCGGCTTCACGATCGGCGCCAGCGCGACGACGATCGACTTCGGCAGCTCCACGACGATCACCGGCACGCTGACCGACGGCGCCGCCACCTCCGTGACGCTCTACGGCCGCGCCCTGCACCACGGCCGCTTCCGCCCGCTCGCCGCGGGCACGACCGACGCGGGCGGCAACTACTCGTTCGTGCAGAGCCCGACGCGCAACGCGATCTACAAGGTGCGCGCGACGACCGACGCCCGCCGCCACACGGCGCCGCTGTTCGTCGGCGTGCACGACGTCCTCTCGATCGCGCCCAGCGCGAGCACCGCGACCGTCGGCGATGTCGTCACGTTCACGGGCAGCGTCCAGCCTGACAAGACGGGCCACGTGATCGTGCTGCAACGGCTCGACAGCGGCATCTGGCACAGCGTCGCGATCGGCCGTGTCGGCGCGGGCTCGGCGTACTCGCTCAGCCACACGCTGCAGACGGCGGGCAGCGTCCAGTTCCGCACGCTGGTGCCGGGCGGCCCGGTCAACCAGCGCGGCGTCTCGTCAGCCGTGACGCTCACGGTCAATCCCGCGGCGTAGTCCCACACGGCAAGTCCGCGGCTCAGGCCGCGGACGACGGCCCCCGCCTCCCGACCGCATCATGCCCCCGCGGTCGGGAGCGGTGGCGGCTGCCGTCGAAGCGGCGGATCGGACCCCGCACGGCCGGTAGCGTTCGCGCCTCCCTACCGACGAGGACCCGAGCGCCATGGACTTCGACCTGACCGACGAGCAGCGCCTGATCCGCGAGACCGCACGCGACTTCACCGACAAGGAGATCGTCCCGCGCGCCCGCGAGAACGATCGCAACGCCCACTTCGACGTCGAGCTGGTCAAGCAGATCGCCGCCCAGGGCTACCTCGGCGCGATCGTCCCGCGCGAATATGGCGGCGCCGGGCTCGACTACATCACCTACGGGCTCGTGGTCGAGCAGATCGGCCGCGGCTGCTCGGCGATGCGCACGGTCATCTCGGTGCAGACCTCGCTCGTCTGCTCGGCGATCCTCAAGTGGGGCACCGAGGAGCAGAAGCAGCACTACCTGCCGAAGCTGTGCACGGGCGAGTGGCTCGGCTGCTTCGGGCTGACCGAGCCCGACACCGGCTCCGACGCCGCCAACCAGAAGACGCGCGCGAAGAAGATCGACGGCGGCTGGTCGATCAGCGGCTCGAAGATGTTCATCTCGCTCGGCAACCACGCCAAGCTCGCGCTGATCTTCGCCCAGACGGACCCCTCGCTCGGGCACCGCGGGCTCGCCTGCTTCCTCGTCGACACGAGCCACCCCGGCTTCTCGGCGCAGGAGATCCATCACAAGATGGGGCTGCACGGCTCCGACACCGCCTCGCTCGCGCTCGACGAGGTCGAGGTCGGCGACGACGCGCTGCTGGGCCAGGTCGGCGAGGGCTTCAAGGTCGCGATGTCGGCGCTCGACAGCGGCCGCTACTCGGTCGCCGCCGGCTGCGTCGGGATCTGCCAGGGCTGCGTCGACGCGTCCGTCTCCTACGCGAAGGAGCGCGAGCAGTTCGGCAGGCCGATCGCGAGCTTCCAGCTCGTGCAGGCGATGATCGCCGACATGGTGGTGGACACCGAGGCGGGCCGCGGGCTCGTGCTGCGCGCGGGCTTCCTGAAGGACAAGGGCCGCCCCTCCACGACGGAGACGTCGGTCGCCAAGCTGTTCACGACGGAGGCGGCGGTGCGCTCGGCCAACACGGCGATCCAGGTGCACGGCGGCTCCGGCTATGTCGATGACCACCCGGTCGAGCGATACTTCCGCGACGTGCGCGTGACGACGCTCTACGAGGGCACCTCCCAGATCCAGAAGCTGATCATCGGTCGCGCCGCGACCGGGATCAACGCGCTCACATGAGCGAAACCCTCCCGACCATCGTCGGCGTGCTCGGCGCCGGCACGATGGGCAACGGGATCGCGCAGCTCGCCTGCCTCGCGGGCGCGCGAACGCTGCTGCACGATCCCGACGGAGCGGCGCTCGAGCGAGGTGTCGCGGCGCTGCGCTCGAACCTCGCGAAAGGCGCCGAGCGCGGCCGCTGGAGGGCGGAGGAGGCGCAGGCCGCCGCCGCGCGGCTGGAGCCGGTCGACGCGCTCGACGCGCTCGCGCCCTGTCAGCTCGTGATCGAGGCCGCGCCCGAGTCGCTCCAGCTCAAGCGCGATCTGTACGAGCGGCTGTCGCAGATCGTCGCCGAGGACTGCGTGCTGGCGACGAACACCTCCTCGATCCCGGTCACCGCGATCGCCGCCGCCGCGACGCACCCCGAGCGCGTGGTCGGCATGCACTTCTTCAACCCCGCGCCGCTGATGGCGCTGCTGGAGGTCGTCGCCGGCGCGGACTCGGACGAGCGCTCGCTCGCGCTCGCCCGCGCGACCGGCGAGGCGATGGGCAAGGTCGTGATCGACGCCGCCGACGTCACCGGCTTCCTCGTCAACCGCGTCAACCGCCCCTACTCGCTGGAGGCGCTGCGGCTCGTGACCGAGCGTGTCGCGAGCGTCGAGCAGGTCGACCGCATCTGCCGCCTCGGCGGCGGCTTCCGCATGGGGCCGTTCGAGCTGATGGACCTCGTCGGCGTCGACACCGGCTTCGACGTCGCGCGCTCCTTCCACGAGCAGAGCTTCGGCGAGCCGCGCTGGCGGCCCTCGCCGCTGAGCGCGCGGATGGTCGCGGCCGGGCGCACCGGGCGCAAGTCCGGGCGCGGCTTCTACGACTACCGCGACGGCCCCCATCGCCCCGACGATCCGGCCGCGCCGAGCGCACAGGTCCCGAGCGACGCCGGCCCGATCGTCGTCGCCGGGCAGACGGCGCTCGCCGCGCTGCTGCTCGAGCGCGCGCTGGAGGCCGGCTGGCCCGCCGGCACGCCCGCCGAGGCGGAGGGCGAGCTGCCGTTCCTGATCCTCGACTGCGGCGCCGACGCCGACGACCCGCCGCTCCAGGGCGGCCCGCAGGCGGTCTGCTGCCATGCCGGCTCGCTCGCGGCGCTCGATCCGGAGGGGGCCGCGATCGGCTTCCACGCGCTGCCGCCGCTGGAGCGCGGCGGGCTCGTCGAGTGCACGCGCGGCGCGACCAGCCTCGACGCCGCCGCGCAGGCGGCCGAGACGTTCTTCGCCTCGCTCGGGCTGCACACGGCCTGGGTCGCCGACGCGCCGGGGCTCGTGCTCGGGCGGATCGTCTGTCAGCTCGTCAACGAGGCCGCCTTCGGGGTCGGCGAGGGCGTCGGTTCCCCCGCCGACGTCGACGCCGGTGTCGTGCACGGCCTCAACTACC
The DNA here is from genome assembly GCA_963746145.1 of uncultured Actinomycetes bacterium. Classification (GTDB taxonomy): domain Bacteria; phylum Actinomycetota; class Thermoleophilia; order Solirubrobacterales; family Solirubrobacteraceae; genus Conexibacter. The sequence goes on along the minus strand of CAVVAC010000003.1, from coordinate 1,261,839 downwards.
CGCGCGGCACGCTCGCCTGGGGCGACGAGATCGGCCTCGACCACGTCGTCACGGTGCTCGAGGCGCTGCACGGGGAGACCGGCGAGGAGCGCTACCGCACCGCACCGCTGCTGCGCCGGCTCGCGCTCGCGGGCAGCTTCGGCCGCAGCACCGGCGAGGGCTTCTTCAGCTACGACGACGAGGAGAGCGAGCACTGATGCACGCCGTCACCTTCCAGGCCCCCGGCGAGGTCGCGCTGGAGCAGCGCCCCGAGCCCGAGCTGGGCGCGGCCGACGACGCGATCGTGCGGATCGAGGCGACCGGCATCTGCGGCTCCGATCTGCACATCTACCACGGCCGCGTGCCAGTCGAGCGCGGCTTCACGATCGGCCACGAGTTCGTCGGGACGGTGCTCGCGGCCGGCGCCGACGTCGAGCGCGTCGCCGTCGGCGAGCGCGTGCTCGGCTGCTTCCACACCGCCTGCGCGACGTGCACCTCGTGCATCCGCGGCGACTATCACCGCTGCGAGCGCGGGCGCACGTTCGGCCACGGCTCCAAGCTCGGCGACCTGCAGGGCGCCCAGGCCGAGCAGCTGCTCGTTCCCCGTGCCAATCTGACGCTGCGGCGCGTGCCCGAGGGCATGTCGGCCGACGTCGCGCTGTTCGCCGGCGACGTGATGGGCACCGGGTATCACGCGGTCACCCACGCGGGAGTGCGCCCGGGCGACACGGTCGCGGTGCTCGGGCTCGGGCCCGTCGGCCTCTGCGCCGTGCAGGCCGCCCGCGCCGCCGGCGCCGCGCACGTGTTCGCGATCGACACGGTCGAGGACCGCCTCGCGATGGCGCGCCAGTTCGGCGCCGAGGCGCTGCACCTGACCGAGCAGGACCCCAAGCGCGCGATCCGCGCCGCGACCGGCCGCGGCGTCGACGTGACGGTCGACGCCGTCGGCGACGCCGGTCCGCTGGAGCTGGCCGTCAGCCTCACGCGCGACGCCGGCACCGTCTCGGGCATCGGCGCCTACGCCGGCCGCGCCGAGGTCCCGCTCGGGCTCGCCTGGCTCAAGGGCCTCACGCTGCGGCTCGGGCTCGCCAACGTGATCGCCCACGTCGACCGCGTGCTCGCGCTGATGGCCGCCGGCACGCTCGACCCCACGCCGCTCGTGACCCACCACATGCCGCTCGCCGACGCGCCCGAGGCCTACCGCCTCTACGACGCCCGCGAGGCGCTGAAGATCGTGCTGACGCCTTAAACCTCCCGAGCTGGCGCAACAGGCGCGCGTCCGTTGGTAGGAAGCGCGTATGGCGCCCTACTCGATCGACGGCTCGCTGCACACCTGGGCCGAGATCTCCGATCGGCACGCCTGGTCGGCGCTGCTGCTCGGCAACGGTCTCAGCATCAACCTCTGGCCGCAGTTCGCGTATGGATCGCTGTTCGACCACGCCCGGAAGGACGGCCTGGCGGAGATCGATCGTGCGCTGTTCGACGGGACGCGGAACTTCGAGCGTGCGCTCAGCGACTTGATGACGGCGATGCGCGTCAACGGGGCGCTGGGTCTCGACGTGCAGCCGATCCTCGATCGCTATCGCAGTATCCAGGTCACACTCGGCAAGGCGATTCGCGCGGTGCACGTCAACCAGTCGCGGATCGCCCGCGCGACGCTGCTGACGATTCGACGCGAGATGCTCCGTTACGAGTGGATCTTCACGACGTCGTACGACCTCGTCCTCTACTGGGCAATGGGCTGCGACGGCTGGACGCCGTTCTTCGATGCCTTCATGCACGGCAATCGCTGCGAGTTTGATCCGCGGCGAGCGGAGGTCTTCGCGGACCAGATCCCCGTCTACTTCCTCCACGGCGCGCTGCACCTCGTCGTCGGTGGCACCGGCATCACTTGGAAACTGCGCAGTACGGAGCTGCGCAGCCTGCTGCGGCAGTTCGGACACCCCATCAACGGCGACCCCCAAGCTCGTCCCCTGCTCGTGACCGAGGGGTCCGCCGCGGAAAAGCTGCGCGCGATCGAGGACAACGCGTACCTAAGCCATGCCCTCGCTCGTCTTCGGGCGGTCGAGCTCCCGGTGGTCGCCTTCGGCAGCAGCCTCAGCGCTCAGGACGATCATCTTGTCGAGGCCCTCAACGAGCAGCCGTCTCGCCCGATCGCGATCTCGATGCGCCCCGGTCCTCCAAAGGAAGTCGCAGCACGCCAAGCCGAGCTTTTCGGTCGGCTGAAGACCGACCAGCTGCTGTTCTTCGATGCGAGCACCCATCCTCTTGGCGCCGCGACCTTGACGACGTCCACCCAGGACATCCGCGGCCCCGCGTAGCCTTGTCTTCGAATCGACGATGAGAGGACCGTCGCCATGGCGACCAACCGATACGTGAAGCCGAACACGAACGGCGGCTGGGACATCCTGAAGGAGGGCCACCGACGAGCCCTGATGCACTACGACACCGAGCGCAAGGCTGTCGCGCGCGCCCGCGAGCTGACCCGTCTCGAAGGCGGCGGCGAGGTCCGCGTCATGAACACGATGGGCAAGATCGTTCGCGAGACGACGATCGCCGCCAGAGTTAGCTGAGCGGCGCTAGGCCCGCCCGCCGAGCGCCGCCGGCAGCGCCTTCAGCGCCGTCAGCCGCGCACGCGGGCGCAGCTTGCGCGTGAGCACCGCGCGGCCCGGATCGAGCCGCCCGCTGGCGACGTCGAGCCAGTCGACCCAGCTCGTGCGCAGCGTCACGTCGGGCTTGGACTCGCGCCCGCGCGTCGCGCGCTGCGTCGCGCCACTGCCGAGCCGCAGCACCCACGGCTCGATGTCGCTGAAGTCGAGCTGCACCGTCAGGCTCGGCCCGCCGCTCTGCGGCAGCTGGCGCCCGACCGTGTCCATCACCAGCTCGATCGAGGCGGCATCGGTCGGCGGCGCGGCTTGGCGCTCGCCGAGCAGGCCGGCCTGCACCAGCAGCGGGCCGCGCGTGGCGGTCTCGCGCGGGCTCAGGTCCTGGGGCACGACGGGCGGCCCCGGCAGCTCGTCGATCGGCATCCCGGCGCTGCGCATCTTCGTCGCCAGCGACGTGACGCCCTCCTCGCCGATGTCCTCCAGCGAGAAGCCGAAGACCTCGGTGTAGTTGCGATCCCAGCCGGGCGGCTGCAGCACCGCCGCGCCCCACGGCGTGACCTGGCGCAGGATGTCCGCGACGGCCTTGCGACAGCGCTCGTCCTGCGAGGCGACATCGGCGAGCAGCTTCACGCCGAAGGCGATGTGGCGCTGCTCGTCGCGCGCGATCTGCGTCATCCCCTCGCGGAACGCGGGCAGCAGGTCACGCTCCTCCAGGTAGGAGGTGATGAAGTGCTGGCCGGGCTGCGCGAGCGTCGCCTCGATCACCATGTGGTAGAGCGTGACGGCGGCCGACAGCTTCGCCGGCGAGCGGTCCCTGCGCAGCTCGTCGGCCATCGTGTCGAGGCGGCCGAAGACCTTGTTGAAGCCCCACGTCAGCTGCGGCTTGATCGCGTCGAGGCCGCCCTTGGCGCTGCCGTCGCCGAGCCCGCAGACCTCGTGCATGAAGCGCTTGAAGAAGATCGCGTGGCGCGCCTCGTCGACCTGCTGCGTGGTGAGGAAGTACTTCTGCTCCTCCAGCGGCGCCGCGTCGATGAACGGCGAGAGGTTGTCGGCGACGGCGTCCTCGCCCCAGAAGAAGAGCGCGTAGTTCCACAGCGCGGCCTTGCGCTCGAAGTCCGTGAACTGCTCGCGCCACTGGCGCGCGTCCTCCGTGAAGTCCAGCTCCATCGCACGCCAGTTGCCCTGCTCCCAGCGCGCGTAGAGGTCCTCGTAGGAGATCAGGTCCGCGGCGGTGCGCGGCGCAGCCGTTTGAACATCGTTCAAGCTCATGGCGAGTACGATAGAGAGCACCTTGAACGGAAGTCAAGAAACAGCCTCGGCTTCGACCGCCGCGCCCGTCGAGCCCACGCTCGACCGGCGCGCCGAGCTGCTCGCGATCGGTCGCCAGCTGTTCGCACGCCACGCCTACGACGAGCTCTCGATCGACGACGTGGCGGCCGCCGCGGGCGTCGCGAAGGGCCTGCTCTACTACTACTTCAAGAGCAAGCGCGGCTTCTACCTGGCGACGATCCGCGCCGAGGCCGACGAGCTGCTGGAGCTGGCCCAGCCCGACCCCGCGCTGCCGCCCGCCGAGCGCCTGCGCCGCACGCTCGACGCCTATCTGGCGTTCGTCGACGAGGCCTCCGAGCGCTTCCGCGCGCTGCACCTCGCCGGGCTCGGCTCCGACCCCGAGGTGCGCGCGATCCGCGACCGCGACCGCGCCGAGTTCCTGCGCCTGATCGCCACGGGCGTCGCCCACCAGCCCGAGCCCTCCCCCGCGCTGCGGGCGGCGCTCGAGGGCTGGCTCAGCTTCATCGAGGGCGCGAGCCTCGACTGGCTCGACCACCGCGACCTCGACGCCGAGCAGCTGCGCGAGCTGCTCGTCGCGGCGCTCGCCGGGTCCCTGCAGGCGGCGCTCGCAGTGGACCCGACGTTGGAGATCGACTTCAGCGTCTTCTAGCGCTGCCTACTTCAGCGGACGGTAGATCGTGCGCAGATCGCCCGTCAGACCGGGCTCCATCAGCCACGCCCACGGCATCAGGAAGTAGCCGCCGAGCCCCCAGCCCGGACCCCACGAGTTGCGCACGAGGCAGTAGTGCGGCTCGGACTTCAGGTAGCCGACCGCCAATACCTCGTGTCCGTCGTTCGTGAGGTCGAAGACGTCGGGGAACTCCATGATCCCCGTCTGGCCGATGTCCCCCTCCTCGAAGCTGCGCGGCACGGTGAAGCCGAACGCGATCGTCTGGCGGTTGGAGAGCACCCGCTTGAACGCCGTCACCGAACGGGGCACGCTCTTGTACTTGTCGCCGAGCTTCCAGTGGTCGCTCGCCCACGTCGCGCTCTGACGCGGATCGCCCGTGAACGCGATGCTTGACGCGTCGTCGGTGTACGGCAGGTCCTGCTCCGGGATCACGCCGTAGTTGCGCGCCGCCTTGAAGCCGTCGCGGCCCATCGCGCCGCGGTCCTCGTTCGCGGGGGCGTGCTCGATGAAGCGCTCAAGCCAGTAGATCCCGAGGCGCGCCGGATAGAACGCCTCCTGCCCGTCGACGATCCGCGCCGCGTCGATCGCTGCGGCGACCGCATTGGCGGTGCAGCTGCCGAGCTGGAGCTGGTCGTAGACCGGGGTCATGTACTCCCCGCGCGGGTCGACCTCGGCGCGGATCGGGATCTCGCTCGCGTCTGCCAGGATGTCCCGCGGGTCCGGCAGCGACGGCCGCCAGCCGTACTTCTTGGTGCCTGCATCCTGCGCCATCGTGCGCCTCCCTGTCGATAGCGGTCCCGCGCACCCCATTGCGCGGCATCCCCTGACTACTTTCCAGAGGGACGCATCAATATCGTTCGCCCCCGAGCGCGTCAATCGCGCCCCGGACGAACGTTCGCCTAAGAACCGGTCCGGCGAGACACCGCTGCCCGCAACGGCGTCGGGCGTCAGTGCGCCGCGCGTCCCGCGCAGCGCGGCGCCCTATGCCTCGATCGCCTCGGAGGCCGGACGCGCGTCGACGTCGGGCGGCGTGTCGCGCAGGTACCACTCGGCGTCCAGCGCCGCCTTGCAGCCGGACGCGGCGGCCGTGATCGCCTGGCGGTAGGTGTGGTCGACGAGGTCGCCGGCCGCGAACACGCCGCTCAGGTTCGTGCGCGTGGAGAGCCCCGCGGTCGCAACGTACCCGTTGGCGTCGAGGTCGACCTGCCCGCTCACCAGCTCCGACTGCGGCTCGTGGCCGATCGCGATGAAGGCGCCGGTCGCCGACAGCTCGCGCGTCTCGCCCGTCTCGGTGTTGCGCGCGCGCAGCGTCGCCAGCGCGCCCGTCTCGCCCGCGACGAACTCCTCCGGCGCGTAGGGCGTCAGCCACTCGATGTTGGCGGTCGCGCGGGCGCGGTCGAGCATGATCGGCGAGGCGCGGAACTCGTCGCGGCGGTGCACGACGGTCACCTTGTCGGCGAACTTCGCGAGGAAGATCGCCTCCTCCATCGCCGAGTCGCCGCCGCCGACGATGATCGTCTCGTGCTCCTTGAAGAAGGCCGCGTCGCACGTCGCGCAGTAGCTCACGCCGCGTCCCGACAGCAGCTCCTCGCCGGGCACGCCGAGCTTCTTGTGCTGGGCACCCATCGCGAGCACGACGGCCTTGGCGCGATGCGCCTCGTCGCCGATCCAGACCGTCTGCACGCCGCCGTCGCTCAGCTCGACGCGCGTCGCGTCGTCGGTGATGAAGCGCGTGCCGAAGCGCTCGGCCTGGTCGCGCAGCTCCTGCATCATCTCCGGCCCCATCACGCCGTCGCGGTAGCCGGGGTAGTTCTCGACCTCGGTCGTCTGCTGCAGCAGGCCGCCCCAGGCGAAGCCCTCGATCACGAGCGGGGCGAGGTTGGCGCGCGCCGTGTAGAGCGCGGCCGTGTAGCCCGCCGGGCCGCTGCCGATGATGATCACGTTCTCGAGGTCGCTGGCCATCGTGGCTCCGTTCGCAGTCAATACTTCACAAAGTATAGCTAGGGCGTCGCGCTCGCGACGCCACGCCGGCCGCGCCACTGGAGCACCCGCCGGCGCAGCTGGAGGTACGCGATCACGCCCGGGATCGTCGGCAGCCAGAACGCGAACAGGCGGTACGTCAGCACCGCCAGCAGCGCGAGGTTCGCACCCACGCCGAAGGCCACGAGCGCGCCGATCATGCCGCCGTCGACGCCGCCGATCCCGCCCGGCAGCGGCAGCAGGTTGCCCAACATCCCGACGAAGAACGCCTCCACCAGCACCGCCGTCGGCGGCGGCTCGCCGAACGCGTGGAAGCAGGCCCACAGGATCGCGACGTTGAACGCCCACCACGTCAGCACGCCGATCATCGCCGCGTCCGGATGCAGCGCCTTGCGGAGCGCGAAGCGCACGCCCCCGCCCATCGAGGCCGGGCCGGAGGCGACCCGCCGCAGCCAGCGCGCGAGCCGCGGCCGGCGCGCCGCGAGCTGCGCGATCCGCCGCTCGGTGTCGTCGGGCAGCAGCGCGAGCGGCACGACGATCAGGATGCCGGCGACGGCGATGATCGCCGGCACGATCGTCATCGCGAACGGCGCGCGCCCCGGGAACAGGCCCGTGCGCAGGCCGAGCCCGCAGACGATGATCGCGAGCATGTAGACCCCGTACAGCAGCACGAGGAAGGCGATCATCCGCTCGGCGACCTCGCGCCGCTCCATCCCCGAGCGCCGCAGCGCCCACGCCGTCAGCGCGACGCCGCCGGCGCCCGCGGCCGCGAACAGGCGCGTCGCCGCCAGCCCGGCCATCGTGATCAGGTAGCTGTCGCGATGCGTGAGCGGCGACTCCGGCGGCACGTGGACGCCGTGGAAGATCGCCACGTAGCTGACGATCGCCAGCCCCTGGAAGCCGAGCGCGACGGCCAGCCACAGGCGATCGCCGTCGGAGACGCGGTCGAGCGTGTCCTTCACGCCGCTGATCTCCGGCAGCACGAAGTACAGGAACGCGATCGCCGCCAGCACGAACAGCACGAACGCGATCGTGCGCCGACGCGTGAGCCGCACGCGCGGCATCTCCTCGTCGTCGTCGGCCTCCGCGTTGGGCGCCGTCACCGGTGCGCTCGACGCCGCGTGCTCGAGGTCGGCGATGCGCCGGTCGGTTGCGTCGCCGGCCATTCGCGCCACTACCCGCGCGCCCGTGCCTCGAGCGACTCCACCATGCGTGCGGCGCGCAGCGCGTGCGGAGCCGCATGGGGCGCGAGCCGGCGCACGCTCTCGGTCAGCGCCAGCCCGGCGAGCAGATCCACGACGTAGTGCTCGCCGAGGTACACGAGCGCCAGGCCGAGCGTGAGCGCGTAGGTCCAGCCGACCACGCCCTCGAACGTCCCGACCTCTTCGAGCAGGTGGGCGGCGTTCACGGATGTGGCGAAGTGGAGGGACGGCATCGCGGCGAGAGGGTTGCCTCCCAGCAAACTGTAGAGCGGGCCCCAGCGGTGCTTCCAGAACTGCTCGCCGTACTCGGGCATCATCCGCCGCACGCGCGCGTGGCGGTCGTCCTGGAGGCGTCCCTGCTCGGCCGCGTACCACGGCGGCGCGGTCGGCAGGACCCAGTAGACGACGACGCCGAGGTCGAAGACCGCGTACGTGAGCGCGGCCGCACGCCCGAAGCGGTCGCGATGGCGGATCAGGATGTAGGCGCTCGTCGCGTGCGGCACCAGGAACCAGATCCAGTGCGTCCACACCAGCAGCTTCTCGACGCGCCGCAGCGAGCCCGGCTCCGACAGCAGCCGTTGCAGCCGCAGGGTCGGCGGGGTCCCCAGTCCGAGCGCGCGGTCGACGCGCACCGGATAGTCGATCCGCACCCGCCGGCGCAGCGCCTCGGCGTCGTCGTGCGGCATCTCGTACGCGGCCAGGTAGGCCCACATCTGGAGCGCGCAGGCGCCGACGTCGCGGGCGCGCGTGCGCGGCGTGGCGATGCACAGCGCGACCGGCGCGGCGGCCGCGCTCGCGAGCACGACCGGCTTCGGCAGCCGCAGCCGCCGGCGCACGAGCGGAGCGGCGAGCCCGGCGGCGACCACCGTCCATGCCGCCGCTCGGATGGCCCTCGGCTTGCGCAAAGCCGGCGCAGTATATGAGGGTGGTCTCATAGCATCCCGGCGATGAGCGACTACGAGCTGCTGCAGGCCTACGAGACCGTCAACCTCCAGCGCGCCGACGGCGTCGCGCGGATCGAGCTGAACCGCCCGCAGCGCATGAACGCGTGGGAGGCGACGCTGACGCGCGACCTCGACGCCGCCTTCGCGCGCGTCGCGGGCGACGACGAGCTGCGCGCCGTGCTGCTGACCGGCGCCGGTCGCGGCTTCTGCTCGGGCGCCGACCTGGCGGCCGGCTTCGACCCGACGCCGGACGGCCACCCCGACCTGCAGACGTCGCTGCGCGAGCGCTACCACCCGATCATCACCGGGATCCGCCAGATGCCCAAGCCCGTCGTCGCGGCCGTCAACGGCGGGGCGGTCGGCGTCGGCTGCTCGCTCGCGCTCGCCTGCGACCTGGTCCTCGCGGCCGAGTCGGCCTACTTCCTGCTCGCGTTCGTGAACATCGGGCTGGTGCCCGACGGCGGCTCCTCGGCCTTCATCCCGGCGCGCACCGGCCTGGCGCGCGCGTCCGAGATGGCGATGCTCGGCGAGCGCGTCGCCGCCGCGCAGGCGCTCGAGTGGGGGCTCGTCAACGCGGTCCACCCCGACGGCGAGCTGCAGGGCGCCGCCGACGCGCTCGCGGCGCGCCTCGCGGCCGGCCCGACGCGCAGCTACGCGGGCGCCAAGCGCCAGCTCAACGCCTGGTGCTTCGCGGGCCTCGACGAGCAGCTCGAGCTGGAGGCCTCGATCCAGCAGGAGCAGGCGCAGACGGCCGACTTCGTCGAGGGCGTGACGGCGTTCCTGCAGAAGCGCCCGGCCTCGTTCACGGGCCGATGAGTCCTCGCACCGACCATGTGACGCAGCGCTCCGCCGCGTCCTGAGTAGAATCCGCGCCGCCTTGCGTCCCGCGCCTTCCCTCCGCCGCCGCCTGCTCGCGGCCCTGCTGCTCTCGCTGCTGGGCTCGCTGCTGCTCGCCGGCGCCGCGTCCGCCGACTTCCTGACGCCCGAGTCGGGCGGCTCGCCGAACGCCGACCAGATCGACTCGCTCTACAAGCTCGTCCTGTACGTCGCGATCGTCGTCTTCGTCGTCGTCGAGGGCGCGCTCTTCTACTCGCTCTTCAAGTTCCGCGCGCGCAAGGGCCGCGTCGCCGCCCAGATCCACGGCAACACCCGCCTGGAGGTCTCCTGGACCGTCGGCGCCGCGCTGATCCTCGTCGTGCTCTCGGTCGTCACGTTCGTGAAGCTCGGCGCGATCCAGGACCCGCCGAACAGCGGCCCCAACGGCCTCGCGCTCGCCGACGGCGTGCTGACCGCCTCCACGACGGAGCCGACGCCGCCCAACGGCCAGAAGCTGACGATCTGCGTCACCGGCCGCCAGTACCTGTGGCGCTACACGTACGGCGCGAACTGCAAGAAGAACGCGTTCGGCCTGCCCTACTCCTACGAGGAGATGGTCGTCCCGGCCGACACGACGGTCGTGCTGGACATCGAGGCGACCGACGTCATCCACTCCTGGTGGATCCCGAAGCTCGGCGGCAAGTTCGACGCCGTGCCCGGCTACGAGAACTACACCTGGTTCAAGGCCCCCGAGGCCGGCGCCGTCTACCGGGGTCAGTGCGCCGAGCTGTGCGGCCGCGGCCACGCCGACATGACCGCGCGCGTGCGTGTCGTCTCGCCGGACGAGTACCAGACCTGGCTCGCCGACCAGAAGCAGGCGATCTCGGACGCCAACAAGCAGGCGCAGGACCTGCGCGACGAGCTCACGCGCGACGGCGCGATCTAGGAAAGGACCCGGACCGATGGCCGCCACCGACTACGCCCTGCGCCCTGCGCCCCAGGTGATCGCGCACGAGGTCGCGGCCAAGCCGACGCGCGCCGCCTGGACCGAGTGGTTCACGACGACCGATCACAAGAAGATCGGGATCCTCTACATGGTCACGACGTTCGCCTTCTTCCTGATCGGCGGCGTCGAGGCGCTGATGATGCGCATCCAGCTCGCGGTGCCGAACAACAACTTCGTCACGCCCGAGCACTACAACGAGCTGTTCACGATGCACGGGACGACGATGATCTTCCTGTTCGTCGTGCCGATGATGGCGGGCTTGGCGAACTACCTGCTGCCGTTGATGATCGGCGCCCGCGACATGGCCTTCCCGCGCCTCAACGCGCTGTCGTACTGGCTGCTGCTGTTCGGCGGGATCGTCTTCTACTCATCGATCTTCTGGCAGCCGCCGGAGGCGGGGTGGTTCAGCTACACGCCGCTCTCCAGCTCGCTCTACTCCCCGAGCGGCGGCCAGGACGCGTGGATCTACCTGATCCACATCACCGGCATCTCCTCGCTCGTGGGCGCCGTGAACTTCTACGCGACGATCGTGAACATGCGCGCGCCCGGCATGGGCTGGGGCCGCCTGCCGCTGTTCGTGTGGGCGATCCTGATCTACGCGCTGCTGCTGATCCTCGCGCTGCCGGTGATCGCCGGCGCGGTCACGATGCTGCTGACCGACCGCAACTTCGGCACGCACTTCTTCGATCCCTCGCAAGGCGGCTCGCCGATCCTCTGGCAGCACCTGTTCTGGTTCTTCGGACACCCCGAGGTCTACATCATGATCCTGCCGGGCTTCGGGATCGTCTCCGAGGTGCTGCCGGTCTTCTCGCGCAAGCCGATCTTCGGCTACAAGGCGATCGCCGCCGCGACCGTCGTGATCGCCTTCCTGGCCGCGCTCGTGTGGGCCCACCACATGTTCGCCGTGCCGGTGCCGACGGTCGTGCTCGGCTTCTTCATGCTCTCGTCGTTCCTGATCGCGGTGCCGACCGGCGTGAAGATCTTCAACTGGATCGCGACGCTGTGGCGCGGCGCGATCGAGTTCACGACGCCGCTCTACTTCGCCGTCGGGTTCATCGCCGTCTTCGTGATCGGCGGTATCACCGGCATCTTCCTCGCCGTCTTCCCGGTCGACTGGCAGCTGACGGACACCTACTTCGTCGTCGCGCACCTGCACTACGTGCTGATGGGCGGCGCCGTCTTCACGATCTTCTGCGGCCTCTACTACTGGTTCCCGAAGATCACCGGTCGGATGGCGAACGAGACGCTCGGCAAGGCCTCGTTCTGGCTGATGTTCATCGGCTTCAACCTGACGTTCCTGGTGCAGCACGCCGCCGGCCTCTCGGGCATGCCGCGGCGCGTCTACCAGTACCCCGCGGACGCGGGGCTGACGGCCTACAACCAGATCTCGACGGCCGGCTCGTTCGTGCTCGGCGTCGGCATCCTGCTGTCGGTCATCAACTTCATGCGCAGCGCCACGAAGGGCGCGATCGCCGGGCCGGACCCGTGGAAGGGCAACACGCTCGAGTGGTTCACGACCTCGCCCCCGCCGGTCAACAACTTCGACGTGATCCCGCGCGTGCGCTCGGTCGAGCCGATGAAGGACATCCGCCGCCAGGTGGAGCGCCAGTCCGGCATCGAGCACGAGCGCGCCCCGCAGCCGACCGTCGGCGTCTGAGCTAGGCTGCGCCTCGCGTGGAAGCCTCGCGCCTGCCCTCCCCCGCCAAGCCGCTGCTCGCCGCCCACGGCGTGCGCCAGCTGGTCGCGGACTACGTGACGCTGACGAAGCCGCGCGTCCAGCTGCTGCTGCTGCTCACGACCGTCGCGACGATGCTCGTCGCCGGCAGCCCGTCCGTCGGGCTCGTGCTGCTGACGCTGCTCGGCGGCGCGATGTCGGCGGGCGGCGCGGGCGCCGTCAACCACTGGTACGACCGCGACGTCGACGCGCAGATGGCGCGCACCGCGACGCGGCCGGTGCCGTCCGGGCGCGTCTCCCCGCGCGCGGCGCTGACGTTCGGGATCGTCCTCTGCCTGCTGTCGTTCGCAGAGCTGACGCTGACCGTCAACGTGATCGCCGCGCTGCTCGCGCTCTCCGGCTTCCTCGGCTACGTCTTCGTCTACACGCTCTGGCTCAAGCGCTCGACGCCGCAGAACATCGTCATCGGCGGCGCCGCCGGGGCCGTGCCGCCGCTCGTCGGCTGGGCCGCCACGCGCGGCTCGCTCGATCCCGCCGCGCTCTACCTGTTCGCGATCGTCTTCTACTGGACGCCGCCGCACTTCTGGGCGCTCAGCCTGCTCATGAAGGACGAGTACGCGAAGGTCAACATCCCGATGCTCCCGGTCGTGCGTGGGGAGGACGAGACGCGCCGCCAGATCACGCTCTACAGCGCGCTGCTCGTGGCGGTGACGCTGCTGCCGTTCGCCGGGCGCCTGTTCGACGGCCTCTACGCGATCGCCGCCGGCCTGCTCGGCGGCGCGTTCCTGTGGCTGGCGCTGCGGCTCCAGCGCACGCCGGACCGCCGTCGCGCGCTGCGCCTCTACCTCTTCTCGCTGCTCTACCTCGCGCTGCTGTTCGCTGCGATGGTCGTCGACGTCAAGCTGTAGGATCCCGCCCCCATGGACCGTCGCCTCGCCCGCAAGAACATCCGCTCGGCGCTGATCGCCACCGCCGTCTGCGTCTTCATGTTCGGCGCCTCGTTCCTCGCCGCCGCGATCTACCTGCAGTAGCGATGAGCACGCCCGACCAGACCACGCCGCCCGTCGGCGAGGAGATCCACCTCCCCGGTCCCAGCCTGCTGCCGATTCTCAACGCAGTCGGCATCACGCTCGCGATCATCGGCGTCACGCTCGGCTGGGTCCTGACCGCCGTCGGCCTCGTCCTGTTCGTCGTCACGACGTTCAAGTGGATCGTCAGCACACGCCGCGACATCGCGCAGTTGCCGCCAGAGCACAGCGCCCACTAGCTGGCTCGCCCTCGGCGCGCCTGGCTGCGTCATCGGTCGCTCGCCTACCGCTGGTAGGCCACGCTCCCTGCTTCCTTGCCAGGCACGACGATGGCTTCGCCATCTAGCGGGCGCACGCTGGCGAGGTCCCGCCTCCTACCTCGTGGCGCCGATTCCCTCCGGCACGTCGCATGCCGCTCCCTCGCCCACCCAGACACGCACGATGTCGCGCATCGAGAGGATGCCGACGAGCTCGCCGCCGTCCACGACGACGAGGTGGCGGAAGCCGCCGCGGACCATTTCGGTGGCGGCCTGCTCGAGCGACCAGTCGGGGGCCGCGAACACGAGCTCGCTCGTGAGGTGCTCGCCGACGAGCGCGACGTCGGGGTCGAGTCCCGCGCCGATCGCGTCGAGCACGTCGCGCTCGGTCAGCAGGCCGGCGCCCGGCTGCTCGGGGTCGAGCACGATCGCCGAGCCGACGGAGCGCTCGCGCATCAGCGCCGCGGCCTCGCGCAGCGTGTGGTCGGGCCCGACCGTCAGCGACGTCGCGGACATCCCTTCGCTCACCTGCATGGCCGCCTCCCCGGGGTAGCTTGCAACGATTGCCTCAATCATAACCAGATCCGGAACGACCGAATCCTGGGCGCGCCGACGCGCCAGCTTCGTCGCAGCAGATCCGATCGCCGCGGTGCCACGTATATGGGTTGTCCATGCAACGACCAGGAACCGTCCGCCATCGCACCCAGCTCTACATGGAGGCGATGCGGATCGTGGAGGCGGAGTACGCCTCCGACCTCGAGCTCGACGAGATCGCCCGCCGCGTGGCCTCCTCGCGGCGCCAGCTGCAGCGCGCCTATGCGGAGATCGGCAACACGACCTTCCGCGAGCACCTCACGCGCGTGCGCATGGAGCGCGCCGCCAACCTGCTCTCGAACGACGAGATGACGGTGCGCGAGGTCGCGCGCCGCGTCGGCTACCGCCAGCCGGCGCAGTTCGCGAAGACCTTCCGCCGACATCTGGGGGCCGTTCCCTCGGCCTATCGCGCCCGCACCCACCGCAGCATCGCGGACGCGCAGCAGGCCGCCTGAGCGGACCCCGCACGCCCGTCAGCCGGGGCGCTCCCGAGGCGGTTTGCGAGTCGTCCCGCCTGTCGCATAGGATGCCCGGCCGGAGAGTCTTCTGAGGGTGCTCGCGACAGGATCCAATGGTGCGTAGGCACCCGATCATTCAGATGGTCATCATCGGCGCGCTCGCGTCGGCGATCGGCATCGCGCTGGCGCTGTGGATCAACTGGTTCCCGGCCGACGCGGCGAAGCAGGACGCCCCGATCGACACGCTCTACGACGTGCTGATGATCGTCTCCGTCCCGATCTTCGTGGTCGTGATGACAGTCATCCTCTACTCCGTCTACGCGTTCCGCGTGCGCCCCGGACAGGAGCTCGAGGACGGGCCGCCGATACACGGCAACACGCGCCTGGAGGTCGTCTGGACGGCGATCCCGGCGATCATCCTCGTCTCGCTCTCCAGCTACGCCTACTCGGTCCTGCGCGACATCGAGAAGGTCCACAAGCACGAGCTGGTCGTGAAGGTCACCGCGCAGCAGTTCGCCTGGAGCTACAGCTACCCGCAGGCCGGCGGCAAGCCGATCGACACCGATCTGCTCTACCTGCCAAAGGATCGCCCGGTGCGCTTCGACATCCACACCGAGGACGTCCTGCACGACTTCTGGATCCCCGCCTTCCGCATGAAGATCGACGCGGTCCCGGGGATCACGACGCACATCCGCGTGACGCCGACCAAGAACGGCTCCTACTCCGTCGTCTGCGCGGAGCTGTGCGGGCTCGGACACTCGACCATGCGCTCGACCGCCCACGTCGTCTCCCCCGCCCAGTTCCAGCAGTGGCTGACGAAGCGGAGCGCGCCGCCCGCGGCGGCCGGCGGCGGCGAGACCGCCTCGAGCCCCGCGCAGCTGGCGGCGCTCGGCAAGCAGACCTTCACCGGCGACGCCGGCTGCGCCGCCTGCCACACGCTCGCGGACGCGGGTGCGACGGGCACGACCGGGCCCAACCTCGGCGTCGTCCTCAAGGGCGCCAGCGAGGCCGACATCCGCCAGGACATCGTCGATCCGAACGCGGAGATCGCCTCCGGCTACCAGGCCGGCATCATGCCCCAGAACTTCGGCGACACGCTCTCGAAGCAGCAGCTCGACGGGCTGGTCGCGTATCTCAGTACCGTGTCGAAGTGATGAAGGAGAGCCGACGATGACCGCCAAGCTCCGCGCTCCCGGCTGGTACCGCGCCGCGGCGTTCACGCTGCTCGCGCTCGCCTTCTCCTATCTGCTCATCGGCGTCGTGCGCACCGCGATGCACTTCCCCGACGCGTGGAGCGACGGCGACGCGATCACGATCGTCTCGCTGCTCGCCGTGCCGCTGTTCTTCCTCGTCGGCATCGGCTGCTTCGACTACTGGTTCTACTGGGCCTCGGGCCGCCCGACGCGTCCGGAGGACCACTCCTCGCACGGCGCGCGCAGCTGGAAGGACTACCTGCGCGTCAACACCGACCACAAGGTGATCGGGATCCAGTACATCTGCGTCTCGTTCTTCTTCCTCTTCGTCGGTGGGCTGATCGCGATGCTGATGCGCGCGGAGCTGGCGCAGCCGGGGATGCAGTTCGTCGACAGCAACACGTTCAACGGGCTCTTCTCGGTCCACGCCGCGCTGCTGATCTTCCTGTTCGTGATCCCGGTCTTCGCCGGCATCGCGAACTTCGTGATCCCGCTGATGATCGGCGCGCCGGACATGGCCTTCCCGCGCCTGAACGCGCTGTCCTTCTGGATGCTGCCGCTCGCGGGCACGCTGATGACGGCGAGCTTCCTCGCCCCCGGCGGCTCGTTCGCGACCGGCTGGACGGCGTACGCCCCGCTCTCGACGACGATGCCGATCGGGCAGATGTTCTTCACCGTCGGCGTGCAGTTCGCCGGCGCGTCGTCGATCGCCACCGCGCTGAACTTCCTCGTGACGATCATCACGATGCGCGCCCCCGGCATGAGCTTCTTCCGCATGCCGCTGCTCGTGTGGGCGAACTTCTCGACCTCGCTGCTGGTCGTGATCGCGACCCCGTTCATCGCCGCCTCGCAGTTCTTCGTGCTGCTCGACAACGCGCTGGGCTTCCACTTCTTCGACGCCGTCGTGGGCGCGGGTCGCAACGGCAGCGTGCTGATGTACCAGCACGTCTTCTGGTTCTACTCGCACCCGGCCGTCTACATCATGATGCTGCCCGGCTTCGGGATCATCAGCGAGGTCATCTCGGTCAAGTCGCGCAAGCCGATCTTCGGCTATCGCATGATGGCGTTCTCGCTGATCGCGATCGTGATCCTCGGCTTCACCGTCTGGGCCCACCACATGTTCGTCTCGGGCATGCAGTCGTGGATCCGCATCCCGATGATGATCACGACGGCGATCATCGCCGTGCCGACGGGCATCAAGATCTTCTCGTGGCTCGCGACGCTGTGGCGCGGCGTGCTGCACCTGGACACGCCGATGCTGTTCGCGCTCGGCTTCCTGACGACGTTCACGCTCGGCGGCATCAGCGGCGTGATGCTGGCGATGATCCCGTTCGACATCCACGTGTCGGACACGTACTTCATCGTCGCCCACATCCACTACGTGCTGTTCGGCGGCTCGCTCTTCACGATCTTCGCCGGGATCTACTTCTGGTTCCCGAAGATGACCGGGCGGATGTACGACGAGCGCCTCGGCAAGATCCACTTCTGGTGCACGTTCGTCTTCTTCAACGCCACGTTCGGCCCGATGCACGTGATCGGCGTCCAGGGCATGCCCCGCCGCGTCGCCGACTACGCCGACCAGTTCGCGGCGATGAACCTCGCGATCTCGATCGCGAGCTTCCTGCTCGGTCTGAGCATGCTGGCGTTCCTCTACAACATGGTCGTCAGCTGGCGCGGCGGGCCGCGCGCGAGCGCCAACCCGTGGCGCTCGCTGACGCTCGAGTGGCAGGTCTCCTCGCCGCCGCCGATCTTCAACTTCGACGCGGTCCCGACGGTCGTCGGCGGTCCGTACGAGTACGGCGTGCCCGGCGCCGTCCACGGCATCTTCCAATCGCCGGCCGAGGCCGTGCCCGCGGGCGCGGGCGTCGGCGGGCACGCGACCCCGACAGCGGAGTGAGGTGAGCGCATGTCCAACGTGCTCGTAGTGGCCAACGACACGCACGGCGGCCGCAAGCTCGTCGAGGCGATCCAGGCTCGCGCCGCCAAGGGCGATACGCGCTTCGTCGTGATCGCGCCCCAGAACAAGCCCCACTCCGGCTACGTGATCTACGACGAGGCAGTGCGCGACGCCGCGCGTAATCGCGTCGAGCTGACGCTCGCGGCGCTGCGCGAGCTCGGCATCGAGGCCCGTGGCGACGTGATGGACCCCGATCCCTACAACGCCACGCTCGACGCCGTGCGCGAGTACGCGATCGACGAGATCATCGTCTCCACGCACCCGGAGACGCGCTCCGGCTGGATGCGCCGCGACCTGATCGAGCGTGTGCAGGAGGCCACGGGCCTGCCCGTCGAGCACGTCGTCGTCGACCTCGACGCCGACCGCGAGGAGACGCGCCACACGCTCGTCCTCGCGAACCAGACGGCCGGCGGCGAGCTGTTCGAGGAGCTGCGCCGGCGCGCGAGCGCCTCGCCCCACCGCTTCACGGTCGTCGTACCGCAGGACGGCGGCGACGGCAAGCACACCGCCGAGGCGCGCCAGCGGCTCGCGACGCTGCTCCAGCGGCTCGAGGACGAGGGCATACCCGCGACCGGCGGGATCGGCGACCCCGACCCCTTCACGGCCGCGATGAACGCGCTGCAGTTCTACCGCGTCGACGAGATCGTGATCGCGACGCTGCCGAAGATGCGCTCGCGCTGGCTGCGCAGCGACCTCGTCGAGCGCGTCAAGCGTGCGACGGCCGCCCCGGTCGACCATGTCGTCGTCGACGTCGACGGCGCCGGTGTGCAGGACAAGGTGGAGGCCGCCTGATGGAGGCCGCCTCGGCAGCCCTGCACCACGCGGGCGAGGAGCATCACCACCACGGCCCGCCGGAGGCCCACCGCAGCTCGCGCGTGGAGCCCCAGCTGCTCGGGATGCTGCTGTTCATCATCTCCGAGATCATGGTCTTCGGGGCCTTCTTCACGGCGTACTTCTTCATCCGCGTCGTGGGCGACAACCCGTGGCCTGCGATCGGCACGGAGCTGCCGAAGCTGGTCGCCGGCTTCAACACGGCGATCCTGCTGTCGTCCTCGATCACGATCCACTGGGCGCTCGAGTCGATCAAGCGCGGCAACCGCACGGCGTTCAAGGCCGGCATGCTGTCGACGTTCTTCCTCGGCGCGACGTTCCTGTTCGTGCAGATCAACGAGTACGTGCACATCGGCTTCGCGCCCTCCAACAGCGCGCAGGCCTCGGTCTTCTACGGCCTCACGGGGCTGCACGGCGCGCACGTCTTCATCGGCCTGCTGATGCTGGGCATGGTCACCGTCCGCGCGTTCCGCGGCCACTTCTCGCCCGAGCAGCACCGCGGCGTCGAGATCCCCGGCATCTACTGGCACTTCGTCGACGTCATGTGGGTGATCGTCTACAGCAGCGTCTACCTGCTGTAGATGCTCAACCCGCTCCGTTCCGAGGACGAGGCCTTTCGCGCGCTGATGTACGTCGCGGCCGTCGTCGTCGCGATCGTCGTCGTCGTGCTCGTCGTGCGCGCCCTGACGTGATCCTCCCGCGCGTGCCGCCGACGCGGCACCATTGAAGGCCACGTGCGGCTCGTCGCGTTCGATCCGGTCATCTTCGCCCTGCTGCTGCTGGCGGCCGCGCTGTACGTGCGTGCGCTGCGCGTGCTGGCGGGGCGGCGGCTGCGCGTCTCGCGCGGGCAGCAGGCCTGCTGGTGGACCGGCCTGGGGCTGCTCGCGATCGCGCTGCTGGGCCCGCCGGACGCGTACGACACGCACCTGCTGAGCGCCCACATGGGGCAGCACCAGCTGATCGGCGACCTCGCGCCGCCCTTCCTGCTCGCGGGGCTGCGCACGCCGTTGCTGCTGTTCTACCTCCCCCGCGCCGCGCTCGTGCTGCTCGCGCGCCAGCGCTGGCTGCGCAGCGGCTTCCGCGGCCTGCGTCATCCGCTCGTGGCGCTGCCGGTGTACGTGCTGACGACGTACCTGTGGCACTACGGGGCGCTGTTCGAGGGCGCGCTGCGCCACGCTCCCGTGCACGCCCTGGAGCACGAGTGCTTCCTCGGCGTGAATCTGCTGCTGTGGTGGTCGGTGATCGAGCCCAACCGCCGCCGCATGGGCGGGCAGCTGTGGAAGATCGGCTACATCTTCGCGGCGCGCATGTCGACGATGTTCCTCGGCATGATCTTCGTCTTCTCGCGCGGCGTGCTGTACGAGGGCTTCTACGGCAGCGGCCCGCGCGAGGGCATCTCCGCGCTCTCCGACCAGCAGACGGCGGGCGGCATGATGATGACGCTCGACATCGTGATCATGGCGATCACCGTCTGCTGGTTCTTCTGGCAGGCCTCGCAGGCCGAGGACCGCGCGCTGGCGCTCGAATCGGCGCCGCTGACCGCACATGAGCTGAGCACGACGACGCGCTGACGCGCGAATCGGCGGCGCTGGCAAGGACGCAGGGAGCGTGGCCTGCTCCGCAGGCGAGCGACCGAGGACGCCGACCACCGGCTCCGCCGGCGGTGCCCCGGCGCCGAGGCGTGCGTCAGCTGACTTTGAGCGTGCCCTGCATGCCGGCCTGGCGATGGCCCGGCAGCGTGCAGAAGAACGTGTAGGTGCCCGCCTTCAAGGTCACCGAGACCGTCGAGACGCCGCCGCTGGAGACGATCTTGCCCTGCGCGATGATCGCGCCGTCGGCGCCTGACTGGATCGCGATGTCGTGCGGCGTCGAGGAGGCGTTCTTGGAGTCGATCTCCAGCGCGCCGGCCGGGGCCGTCGCGTCGCCGACCTGGTAGGCCAGCTGCCCGCTCGGGTCGGCGTCGATCTCCAGCTTGCCGCCGCTGGCCTTCGCCGCCTGCTGCTTGACCGACTTGACGGCCGCCGCAAGCGCGCCCTCGTCCTCGCCCTTGCGAGCGGTCGCGTAGGCGACGTAGGCGGCGATGTCGGCGGCGCGGCGGCCGCTCACGAGCTTGGCCGGCATCTGGCCATGGGTGTTCGGGTAGAGGATCTGCTTCTTCACGACACCCGCGACGGTGTTGCGCTTGAACCCGTCCGAGAGCGACTGCGAGAAGGCGTCGTCGAGGTTCGGACCGACGGTGCCCTTCGTGCCGGCACGCGCGAGCGTGTGGCAGGCGCCGCACTTGGAGACGAACAGCTGCTTGCCGGCCACGAGGTCGCCGTGCTCGCCCTTGACGTCGCCGCCGCAGCCCGCGAGCGCGACCGCAAGGGTCGCGGCGGCAGCCAATGCGGCCGACGCCGCTGCTCTCCGGGCAGTCCAGAACACCATCTGCGGCGACGATGCTATCCGAGCGTGCGGCTGGTGCGCCAGTTCGTGCCGGCCGCGGGGTCCGGCGGAAGCGGCAGCGCGTCCAGATCGCCCGTCGCAGCGGTGATCACGCCGCGCGCGACGCCCTCCCACGACCAGCGCTCGCGGACCGTCTCCACGAGCGCGGCGCGCGCGGCCTCGCGCACGTCGGCCGGTGCGGCGAGCCAGGCGACGAGCCGCTGCGCGATCGCCTCGACGGCGCCGGGCCCCACCGGGAAGGAGAGCCACGAACGCACCGGCGCCGGCACGGCGTCGGCGAGCGCCCCCGCGACCTCTGCCAGCCCCGAGTGCGCGGAGCAGACCGGCAGCGCGCCGCAGGCGGCCGCCTCCGCGGCGACCATCCCGAACGCCTCCGGGAACGTGCTCGGCACGACCTGCGCCTCGCACGCCGGCAGCAGGTCGACCAGCTCCTCGTGGTCGAGGCGGCCGGTCAGCACGATCCGCTCGCGCAGCCCGCGCGCGGCGGCGAGGTAGCGGCTGCGCGCGTCGCTGTCGAGCCCGTCGAAGAAGGCCTGCAGATGCACGAGCGGCGCCTGGGGCCCGCCCTCGGCCGCGCGCCCCTCGGCGGCGAGCGCCGCGACCGCGTCGAGGTCGCCGTCGGCGAGCGCGCCGATCAGCCGCTCGACGCCGTCGCGGTAGGCGCCGAAGCCGACGACGACGAGCCGCGCGCGCGGCTCCTGCGCCAGCACGAGCGGCCAGGCGGCGACCAGCAGGTCGATCCCCTTCGAGACGATCAGCTTGCCGACGAACGCGACGAGGCGATCGTCCGGCGCGGCGGCGAGCTGCGCGAGCGCCGCGGCCGCCTCGGACTCGTCGCGCGCGAACGCGGAGACGTCGTCGCTGGGGCCCGCCTCGCGGGCGCGCTGCGCGAGCGTCGTCGCGAGCTGCGCGAGCCCCGCGCGCGCCGCCACCGGCTCGCGCGGCGTGAAGCGCTCGACGTCGACCCCGGGTGGCCCCAGGCGCGTGCGGGCCGGCAGCTCGGGGTCCTCCAGCACCGTCCACAGCCGCTCGGCCGTGTGGCGCGATCCGACGAGCACGCCGTGGGCGGAGGCCAATCCCTCCCGCGCGGCCGGCAGGAAGCGCTCGGGCTGCGGCGCGACCGTGTACTCCAGCGCGCTGCCGTGGATCTTGACCGCGTACGGGACCGCCTCCGGGGACCCGCCTGAGCCGGCCGTCCGGTCAGCTCCGGCGCCCCTCGCCAGCGCCCGAGCCAGCACGAGCGGGCCCATCACGAGGTGGTTGGCGAGCGCCGCGTCCGGCCGTGCCCGCGCCGCCACCTCGCGCACCGCGCGCACGTTCGCGGCGACGTAGGCCTCGACCTCGTCGTCGCTCAGCTGCGAGAACGGGCGCGCCTCGATCCCGTCGTAGCGGTCCGCCACGTAGACCGGCAGCAGGCCCGCGAGCGCGGGCCGGTAGACCGTGCAGCGCACCGGCTCGCGCAGCGTGCGCAGCGCCAGCTCGCCGCCGTCCCAGTCGCCGACGGCGTCGACGAACGGCAGCTCGTGCGCCGCGCGGTCCTGGCACAGCAGGTGCACCTCGTGACCGAGCCGCACGAGCGCCGCCGCCAGGTTCGCGTTGTAGACGTTCGAGCCGGTGCCGTTCAGCAGGTAGCCGTGGAAGATGAGCACGCGCATGGACGCGGAAGCCTAGGGACTGCGCGGCGGCGCTGGAGGCCGCCTCAACCGCCGCCGTTGCTAGCATCCCGCGCGTGAGAACTCATCAGCGGTATCGCATGCGCACCCCGTCCACCGGCCGCGAGGTCGTGTTGGAGGCGGAGCCCGGCCGGACGTACGTCGATCGCGACACCGGCGAGCCGCTCGAGGTGCTCGCGCAGCTGCTGCCGCTCGCGCCGACGCCGTCGGAGCTGCCGTGGGCCGTCGAGAACCTGCGCGTGTGCAACTGGTGCGACCAGTTCGCCCAGCGCGACCTCAACGACTGCCCCAACTGCGGCCGTCGCATGGCTCCGATCGACCGCTAGCGGGTACATGGCTCCGGTGCGCACGCACGCGCTCACCGCTCTCGCCGCCGGCGTGCTCCTGTCGCTGGGCCTCAGCGCCTGCGGTGGCAGCTCCGGCGCGGTCTCATCCGAGGCGCTCGAGCGCCCGCCGCTGACCGTCGACACCCGCGACGCGCCGCTGCCGAGCACCAGCACCACGAGCACGACCAACACGACGTCGACGACGAGCACGACCCCCAGCGACGGCGCGACGGGCACGAGCTCGGGCGGTGCCGTCTCGGGCACCGCAACCACGCCGGCGACGACCACCACGACCCAGGGCGGCGGGGGCGCGAGCGCCGGCGGCACCACGACGACGCCGGCGACGACGACCACGCAGCCGTCGAACCCGGGCGGCGCGGCGCCGGACTACCAGAGCTTCTGCGACCAGAACCCCGGCGCCTGCTGAGTCGCGCGCGCCGTCCGCGAGGACGGACGACGCGCGCAGCCCGGCTACTTCTTCTTGGCAGGCGGCTTCGGCGCGACCGGCGTCGGGACGAGCGTCGCCGAGTAGGTCACACGGGCCGTCTGGTAGAGGCACTTGTACTGTGCGTTGGCGCCGACGGTCGTCTGCGTCGTCCCCGTCAGCAGATCGCCGCAGCCGGTCGCGCGGCTCGCGCGCCAACCGTTCTCCTGCGGCAGGTTGACGGCGAGAACCGGCGCCCACGTGGGAACGGTCAGGGCGATCACGTCGCCCTTCCGCACCGCCAGCGTCGCCTTCAGCGGGAACGTGACGGTCGTGCCGAAGAACGGCTGGACCTTGAAGATCCCGGTCGTCGCGACCAGCTGGAAGACGCGCTTGGGCTGCTCGCGCAACACCGCCAGCTGCACGCGTGAGGTGCCGCCGTAGGTCGCGTTGAAGAAGTGGATCTGCTTGTCGCTGAGCGAGCCCAGCTGCAGCGTGAACGCCACGACACGACCGCTCGCAGGAGCCGTCGTGGGGTACTTCAGCGCTCCGGAGCGGACTTGGAGCGAGGTCGTCCGCGTCACCACGAAGCAGCTGTCGGGACAGCTCGGGGTGACGGTGTCGGGCGTGGACCCCAACTCGTAGGTCTTGGCGGAGGCGGGTGTGGCGGCGATGCCCATCGCACAAGCGACCAGGATCGCGCCAAGGGGGATGCGCTTCATCGGCCTATTCAACACGAGACGGGGGCGGAAGGAGCGCCCGGTGCGCTCCCGACCCCCCGTTCGGAGCTAGATCTTCGCGACGTTGACGGCCTTGGGGCCCTTGTCGCCCTGCTCCTCCTCATAGGAGACCTTGGCACCCTCGGCGAGCGACTTGAAGCCGTCGCCTGCGATGCCGCTGAAGTGGACGAAGAGGTCGCGACCTCCGTCATCGGGCGTGATGAACCCGAAGCCCTTGTCGTCGCTGAACCACTTGACCGTTCCCGTTGCCATGCGCGTCCCCCGAGGAGCTGCGTTTCCACCGGACTGGACAAGCCCGATCTGTCGCAGGAGACGCTATCCGCAGACGGCTCGCCTCTGCAAGTGGGACGCGACGGCGTCAGCCGCGCAGCTGCGCGGCCGCGGCGACGATCGCGTCCGGATCGCCGGGCGCAGGCACCCACGGCAGCTCCAGCGGATCCCCGACGAAGCGCGGCACGACGTGCACGTGGAAGTGGAAGACCGTCTGCCAGGCGGCTGAGCCGCACGAGTTGATGAGGTTGACGCCGTCGGCGCCGAGCCGCTGGCGCATGCGCCCGGCGAGCCGCTGCGCCGCGCCGATGCAGGCGTGCAGATCCTCCGCGCCGATCTCGTGCAGGTCCTGCGCGTGCGCACGCGGGATCACGAGCGCGTGCCCGCGCGTGGCCGGGTTGATGTCCATGAAGGCGAGCGTGCGCTCGTCCTCGTCGACGAGCGTCGCGGGCAGCTCGCCGGCGACGATCTTGCAGAAGATGCAGTCGCTGGAAGCGGGGGACACGCCGCGAGCATAGCGGTAGCCTGCGGGGCCAGTGCCCGACCGCAGCCACCTCCGCACCGCAATCGCCCATCTGGCTGCGATCGACCGGCCCTCAGCCTCCCCGGGCGAGCACGAGGCTGCGCAGTGGATCGCCGCGCAGTTGGCGGAGTTCGGCTGCAACGTGCGGATCGAGGAGGAGCGCGCGCACGGCGGTTACTGGTTCCCGCTCGGGATCCCGAACGCGCTCGCGGGCCTCGCCGGGCTGCTCGCGCATCGCGGCGGACGCCGCGAGCGGGCGCTGGCGGCGGCCGTCGGCGCGTTCGCCGCGGCGGCGATCTGGGACGACGTCGGCGGCGGCGCGCTGTGGTTCCGCCGCCGCTTCCTGCCGAGCCGCCCGACGTGGAACGTCATCGCCGAGACGGGCGACACCAGCGCCGAGCGCACGCTCGTGCTCGTCGCCCACCACGACGCCGCGCACTGGGGGCTGCTGTTTCATCCCGGCGTGCTGCCGCTGGTGGACCGCTTCGCGCCCGGTCTGCTGGAGCGCACCGACACCTCTCCCCCGCTGATGGCGCCGGTGATCGCGGGGCCGCTGCTCGTCGCGCTGGGGGCGCTGACGCGCCGCCGCCGCGTGCGCACGATCGGCAGCGTGCTCGCACTCGGCTCGGCCGCGACGTTCGCGGAGATCGGCGCGCGCGGGGCCGTCCCCGGCGCGAACGACAACCTGACCGGCGTCGCGACGCTGCTCGGGGTCGCGACCGAGCTGGCGGAGCAGCCGCTCGAAGGGCTGCGCGTGCTGCTCGTCTCGACCGGCTCGGAGGAGGGCTTCATGGAGGGCATGCAGGCGTTCGCGCGCCGGCACTTCCCGTCGCTGCCGCGCGAGCGGACGCACGTCGTGTGCGTGGACACCGTCGGCTCGCCGGAGCTGACGCTGATCGAGGGCGAGGGGATGCTGCGGATGCGCGACTACCCCGGCGACTTCAAGGAGCTGGTCGCCGACTGCGCGCGGGAGAGCGGCGTGCACCTGCGCCGCGGGCTGCGGCTGCGCAACGCGACGGACGGCCTGATCGCGCTGCGCGCCGGCTATCCGACGACCGCGATCGGCTCCGTCAACCGGCTCAAGGTGCCGACGAACTACCACTGGCCCTCGGACACCGCCGAGAACGTCGACCACGAGACCGTCTCCGACGCGGTCACGCTCTGCACGGCGATCGCGCGACGCGTGGCGGCCGCCGCCGACCCGCGCGCGGCCGCGCGCACCACCTCCGCCTAGGAGGGTTTGGCGAAACTCGCTACGCCCTGTAGTGGCGGGGCGTAGCGGACGCTGATTTCTTTGCCGGACCCCACGGATTCGCGTGGACTACCCCACGTCCGAATCGCGGCCGTTGAGACGGTTTTCCGCAGCGTGCGGGGAGGGGTTCACGCCGGCCGCTGGGCGGCGTTAGATTCGCTGTCTGCCCAGTCTGGGATGGGATGTTCCCGACGGCTTCAAGTGCGGCTGGGCGCGCGCCGACGGGGGGATGCAAACACCCCAAATCGCCCGTAAACACGGGGGATTCCGTCCGGTCAAGGGAGTAGGTTTCTCTCTCCTACTTAGAGAAAAGCGACCCCCGCGCTGCGCTAACAGCCGGGGGTCTGGACCGCGGAGTGGTACCTCCTTGGCCTCGCGAAACGTAGCACCGCGCTCGGCATCCGCCGAGGTCGCGGCGCTTCTCGGTTCCCCGGAGATTCGGGGGCTGATCGACCATCTGAATGAGACCCGTTGGACGGGCCGTCCCGGCTACCGGATCCGCACGATGGTCGGGATGGCGTTGGCGAAGTCGATGTACGCGCTGCCAACGTGGTCGAAGCTCGTGCGGCTCGTGGAGGAACACGCCGCGCTCCAGGCTGCGCTTGGCTGCGAGGGCGATGTGCCGAGCCAGTGGGCCTGCTACCGCTTCGCGAAGAAGCTGCGCGAGAACGGCGACATGCTCGACGCCTGCATCGGCAAGATCACGGCCGAGCTGCATCGCCGCCTCCCCGACTACGGCCGCGATATCGCCATCGACGCTTCCGACATGCCGGCGTACGCGAACGGTCAGCGCTACCGCTTCAACAACGGCCCGGAGCGCGAGCGGTTCTCCGACCCGGACGCGAGCTGGGGCCACCGGTCGTCGGTCTCGACCCGTAGAGGCGGCGGGTTCTACGGCTTCAAGCTCCAAGCAGCGGTCTGCACGAAGACGGGGCTCCCGGT
Source organism: uncultured Actinomycetes bacterium (assembly GCA_963746145.1). Classification (GTDB taxonomy): domain Bacteria; phylum Actinomycetota; class Thermoleophilia; order Solirubrobacterales; family Solirubrobacteraceae; genus Conexibacter. The sequence continues at coordinate 1,234,758 of CAVVAC010000003.1, read as the reverse complement.
CGCGTGGGAGGTCGCCTCAGCGCGAGCGAACGAGTCCACCTTCGTCACCTCCCTTCTCGATGCCGCGAAAGCACGCGGGTTCGCGGTCGAGACCTGCGCGATGGACAAGGCGTACGACAGCAACCGCGTCTACGACGAGTGCATCGAACGCGGCTGCCAGCCCATCGTCCCGTTGAAGCGCACCCCCGCCATCGTGCGCGGCGACCACCTGCCGCCGAGCTGCGAACACGGCCCGTGGCGCTTCGCCGGATCCGACTACAAGCGCGACGCAGCGAAGTGGCGCTGCCCAACCGGCGAATGCACGCCCGCGTCAACGTGGGTCAAGGCCGACCGCCTCCACCCGCTCATCCCGCGCGAGACGTTGCGATGGAAGGGCCTCTACCGTCGCCGTGCTGCCATCGAGCGGGAATTCGGACGGCTCAAGCATGAGTGGGCGCTTCTGCCGCTGCGGGTACGCGGCATCGACCGCGTGAAGCTCCACGCTGATCTGACGATTCTCGCGAAGCTCGCGGCGACGCTTGAGCGGGCGCGAGCTATGTCACACCAGCACTCAGGCATCGCCCGAATGATGGGGCGATAAAAAACTGTTAGTAGTTGCGATGTTTCCGATGCGCCATATAGGGTCCCTCGCCGTGGCGTACGGACAAGCCCAGCGCAAGGTGTACTTCTACCGCGTCAGACCGCTTGCGGATGGCGGTCCTGAGTGGAAGCGTGCAGAGGTCTGCAACGCGATCAGAGCGCTGACAGGCCCCGATGTTTACTTCGATGACGGCGATCAGGTGAACCGCGCTGAGGTCATCAGCACGGTCGCGCCCCACAAGATCCGGTTCTCCAAGGTGAGGCGTGACGACTTGCCGGGCGTTGACGACGGCGCGGGCGACAGCGCTGATCTGGACCTGGACGACGAGGCGGGTCTGATCGAAGCGATCCATCTTGTGCTGTTCAAGAACGGCATCATCGGCGCGGAGTTCTTCTACTACGGTCCGCGCGTAAGCCGGTTCGAGCGCTACCTGAACCAGAAGCTCGACTTGGGGCCTTTTGAGGTCTGCGAGCTGATCCGCAACGACGTTATTGATCGGGCGCTGGATTTCAGCGATATCCGCCTGTTGCGGATCAAGTTCAGTCCTTCTGTGACCTCACAGCAGGCTGCGGCAGCGGCGAATCTCGACGGAGCCATGAAGACAGCCACGACCTATGGCGCGGATGTCTATGCCGATATCACGCTGCGGGCCGAGCGTCACGACGATGGGTTCAAGCAGAAGGTCAAGGACCTGCTGCTTGGCGTCAAGCGAAGGACGACCGATGTTGAGATCTTCGACAAGCTCGAAATCCAAGGACAGCCGACGTTGGATAGCGCGGTCACCTCACTGGACTTGTTGTCAGAGCGCATGTACCGGACGGTCGATATCCCGTATCGAGCTGAGCGGCATCGGGCATTGAACTCTGATGCCGCCTTCGACGCCATCAAACAGGCTTACAAAGAGGTTAAGGACCAGATCCCCAGAGATGGCCTCGCCTGAGGCCAGCGAGGCTGAGATCCTCGCTGCTGAGAGGCGTGCATGGGCGCGGGCGGTGCTTGTGCCGGCGGGTGTCGCGGGGCTGTATGCCATTGTGGATCGGATCGATGATGGTCCCTCGCTTCTTGGAGCGCTCGATCCAGGGGTCCGACAAGCGCTGTTCATCTCGGCATCAGCCGCCACCGCTGCGTTGCTGGGATTCGCCATTACGGGCGTTACGGTCCTGCTGACAGTCGGCCAGGGGCCACGCATGGCTTGGCTGCACAAGCAGCCGATGTTCACGCGCAATGTGCGATTCGTGTTCTTCAGCGCCATCGTGGCGCTCGCTGCTGCGACGTTCGTCTACCTCGGCCTGATCGCGGTTGGATCGAACGCTGGTTTTGGGTGTGTATATGGCCTGATCGCGGCAGTGGCAACAGCGGCGACGGTCGACCGTCTCTGGCGCTTGATCGGCTTTTTGCACAGGCTGATGGGAGTCGCATTGAGCGACAAGGAGAACCCGTCGCCACGCAACCCGGAGTTCACCGAATCGATGGACGATTAGGCGTCCGTCAGCCCTCGGCGAGATCCGAGCTGTTCCGCCGCGTTGCGTTCGTAGAGCAGCACCAGCTCTGAGAGCGGGACCCGGAGCCCGTGCGCGAGTTGCACGAGCGTCCTCATGGTCGGGTTGATCTCTCCGCGCTCGATAGCGCCGATGTAGTTCTTGTGAAGGCTGGCAGCGAAGCCCAGTACCTCCTGAGACATCCTGTGACGTGCCCGCGCCTCACGGACCGCTGCGCCAAGCGCGTGAAGGTTCGGCGCGACACGCGCCGAGATACCCTGACCTTGCATTCGGACTTACCTCCGGGTGCCAGGCCCCCGACCGTCGCAAGCGGTGCGGGGGCCACCTACGTTCTATGGACCCGCCGAACGTAGGTCACTGCGGCGAGACGGCGCAACGGTTTCGCCAATCGTTTCGTCAAACCCTCCTAGGAGAGCTGCGATCGCGCGTGCGCGATCGCCTGCTCGCGCGTGGCGATCTCGCCGCAGTAGGCGGCCGCCTCCAGCTCGGCGAGCAGCTCGCCCAGCTGCGGGCCGCGCGCGATGCCGAGCGCGTCGGCCAGCTCGTCGCCGCGGATCGGCGGGCGCGGCGCGCCACCGGCGTGCCACGCGAGCGCCGGGCCAATCAGCTCGCGCACGAGCTCGAGGTGCTTCGCGATCGCCTCCGGCGCCTTGCGCCCGCGCGTCGCGAGGCGGTCGGCGACCGACAGCAGCGTCACGTCCGCGGCGACCGGCTCGCACGCCTTCAGGTAGCCGTAGACGGCGCGCGGCGGCAGCGGACGCTCGTGCACGAGGAAGCCCGCGCGCAGATGGTGGCGCGCAAGCGCGGCGACGTGCGCGCGCAGCTTCTCGCTCGCGTGCAGGCGCGCGAGCACGTCGCGGGCGATCTCCGCGCCGGCCCTGTCGTGGCCGAAGAAGGTGATGCGACCCTCGGGCGTGACGCCGCGCGTCTGCGGCTTGGCGACGTCGTGCAGCAGCGCGCCGAAGCGCAGCGCGTCGCCGCGCGTCAGCTCGTCGGCGAGCGGCTCGGCGAGCAGCGCGGCGACGGCCGCGGCGTGCTCCTCACCCACCGCGTCGGCCGGATCGCGCTGCAGCGCGACCGCCTCCGCCAGCACCGCGAGCGTGTGGTCGTGGACGTCGAGGTGGTGGTAGTGGTTCTGCTCGATGCCGGCCAGCGCGCCCAGCTCCGGCAGCACGACGGCCAGCGCGCCGCAGCGCTCGCCCCACTCCAGCCCCGCGACGGGATCGGGCGAGGCGACGATGCGCTTCAGCTCGGCGAAGACGCGTTCGGGCGCGACGTCCGCGAGCCCGGCGGCGGCGCCGGCCGCGGCGGAGACGGTCTCCTGCTCGGGCACGAAGCCCAGCTCGCAGGCGAAGCGCGCGACGCGCAGCACGCGCAGCGGGTCGGCTGCGAAGGCCTGCGCCGAGACCATCCGCAGACGCCGCGCGGCGAGGTCCGCGCGGCCGCCGGTCGGGTCGATCGGCTCGCCGCCCGCGAGCGGCTCGGCGATCGCGTTGACGGTGAAGTCGCGCTGCGCGAGGTCCTGCTCGATCCGCTCGCCGAGCAGCGGCGCGAGGTCGGCCTGCCAGCCCTCGCGCGTGGAGACGACGCGCCAGGCGCCGAACGCCTCCGACAGCGGGAAGACGGCCGCGCGCGTCGCGGTGGCGAGTGCGCGGGCGGCGGCCTCGACATCGCCGGCGACCACCAGGTCCAGGTCCTGCCGCGTCGTCGACCGCCCGAGCAGGCGATCGCGCACCGCGCCGCCGACGAGCCAGACGCTGCGGTCGGCGAGCGCCGCGCGCGCGCGCGCGAGCGGGTCGCCGCTCATGCCTCGACGCCGTCCCGGTGGTAGCTGCGCGTGACGCGCGCGGTCAGCGCGGTCGTGACCTCGTAGTTGATCGTGCCGATCTGGCGGGCCAGGGCTTCGGCGCTGAGACCCTCGCCGATGAGGATCGCCGCGTCGCCCACCTGCACCGGGACGCCGCCGACGTCGGCGCTCACGTTGTCCATGCTCACGCGCCCGACGAGCGGGTGGCGCACACCGCCGATCAGCACCTCGGCGTTGCCGGCGAAGGCGCGGCGGTAGCCGTCGCCGTAGCCGATCGGCAGCGTAACGGTCCAGGTCGGCTCGCGCGCCGTGAACGTCGAGCCGTAGCCGACGCTCTCCCCGACCGCGAGCGGCTTGTGCGCGGCGACGTAGGAGCGCAGCTCGAGCGCCGGCTCCAGCCCCTGCGCGGCCGCGTCGCGCCCGAACGGGTCCAGGCCGTAGATCGCGACGCCGCAGCGGACCATGTCGAGGCGGCTCTCGGGGACGCCGAGCGTGGCGGCGCTGTTGGCCGCGTGCAGCAGCGCCGCCGGCGCGAGCGCGCGCACGCGCTCGCCGAAGGCGCGGAACGCGGCGACCTGCGCGCGCGTGGCTTCCGGATCCTCGTCGGCGCACGGCAGGTGCGTCGTCGCGCCCGCCAGCTCCAGCACAGGGTCGGCGTGCACGCGCGCGGCAAGCTCCAGCAGCGCCTCGGCGTCGCGCGTGCCGAGGCGGCCCATGCCGACGTCGAGCTTGACGTGCACGCGGGCAGGTGGGCGGGCGGGGGCCGATTTCGCGAGCGCTGCCACGAACGACTCGCTCCAGGCGACCACGTCGGCGTCCGCCTCGAGCGCGAGCGCCAGCTCCTCGTCGCTGAGCGCGCCCATCACGAGCAGGCGGCCCACGATCCCGCCGGCGCGCAGCTCGGCCGCCTCCAGCGCCGTCGCGACGGCGATCCAGGCGGCGCCGCCGGCCTGGGCGGCCTGCGCGGAGGCGAGCGCCCCGTGGCCGTAGCCGTTGGCCTTGACGACCGCGCACAGCAGCCCGCGCCCGTCCAGCTCGCCGCGCAGGCGCGCGCAGTTGCGCTCGATCGCCGCCAGGTTGATCCGCGCGACCGCGCGCTGCACGGCGCTACTCCGCGACGATCGCCGCGAGCACGTCGAGGCGCGTGACGACGCCGACGAGGCGGCCGTGCTCGACGACCGGCAGGCGGTTGTGGCGATGCTCGGCGATCATGCGCGCCGCCTCGTGCACGTCGGCGTCGGCGCCGATCGTGATCGGGTCCGGCGTCATCATGTCCTGCACCGTCGCCGCGATCGCCTTCTTGAAGCGCTCCTCGAAGCGCTTGACCGGCCCGAGGAAGACGGTCCCGCCGAACAGGTCGATGTGCAGCGGCAGGCGCAGGTCCTCCTCCTCGTCGCGCAGCACGAGGTCGGACTCGGTCACGATCCCGACGCAGCGCCCGCCCTCGTTGACGACGGGGACGCTCGGCAGCTCGTGCTCCCGCAGCACCCGCAGCAGCGTCTCGACCGTGTCGTGCGGCTGCACGGTGACGACGTCGCGCTCCATGATGTCGCCGACGGTGGGCATCGGCCGCGGAGACTATCGGGTGGACTGGGCGGCACGAGCTGCGGGCAGCGCCTCGATCACGTCGTGCGCGAGCGCGCCCTCGACGCCGATCCGCTCGCCCACCAAGCGGCCGGCGCGGCGGTGCAGCTCGACGCCGGCGCAGGCGGCCGTGAACGGCTCGACGCCGCGCGCGAGCAGCGCGCCGATCGTGCCCGACAGCACGTCGCCCGTGCCGGCGGTCGCGAGCGCCGGCGCGCCGCCGCGGCTGACGGCGACGAGGCCATCCTGTCCGGGTGCGACGACGAGCGTGTCGTCGCCCTTCAGCACGACGATCGCATGCGCCCGCCGCGCCGCCTCGCGCGCGCACGCCAGCCGCCGCGCACGCACCTCGTCGCTGGAGACGTCGAGCAGCCGCGCCAGCTCGCCGCCGTGCGGCGTGAGCACCGTCGGGGCGGTGCGCGCGGCGAGCGGCTCGAGCGCGCCCGCATGCGCATTGAGGCCATCGGCGTCGAGCAGCAGCGGGAGCGGCGCCTGCGCCGCGAGCGCGCGCGCGAGCTCCGCCGTGCCCTCCTCGCGCCCCAGGCCGGGCCCGAGCACCAGCGCGTCGGCGCGCTCGCAGCGCTCCAGCACGGCGTCGAGCGCGGCCGGCGTGAGCGCACCACCGTCGTCGGACAGCGGCGCGCTCATCACCTCCAGCAGGCGCTGCTCGAAGATCAGGTGCAGGCTCTCCGGCACCAGCGCCGTCACGTAGCCGGCGCCCGCGCGCATCGCCGCCTCGGCCGCCAGCGACGGCGCTCCGGTGAGGCCGGTCGAGCCGCCGCACACGAGCACGCTGCCGCCGTCGAACTTCGTCGCGCCGGCCTCGCGCTGCGGCAGCTGCGCGAGCACCTCTCCGTCGATCAGGCCGATCCGCGCCTCGCCCGCGGGCGGCCGCTCGTCGTCCGGGATGCCGATCGGCACGACGACGACCTCCCCCGCCAGCTGCTTGCCGGGCGCGATCCACAGCCCCGGCTTGGCGGCATGGAACGTCGCTGTCGCGACCGCCTGCACGACGATCGCCGCGACCTCGCCGCTGGAGGCGTCGACGCCGCTCGGGACGTCGCACGCGATCACGGGGATGCCGCGCTGCGCCGCCGCCGCGAGCGCCTCGATCGCGCCCGCCACCGGCTCGCGCGGGGCGCCGCCGCTGCCGGTGCCGAGCAGCGCGTCGACGATCCCCGCGACCTCGAACAGCGAGCCGGGGTTGAACGGGCGCGGCGGCGAGCCCGGCAGCCGCTCGCAGCTCGTGCGCGCGTCCCCCGCCAGCTCGTGCGGCGCGCACAGCAGCTGTACGTCGACCTCGCGCCCGGCCGTGCGCAGGTGCCGCGCCGCCACGAGCCCGTCGCCGCCGTTGTTGCCCTTGCCGCAGACGATCGCGATCGTGCCCTGCGGCACGCAGCGTTCGACGAGCGCCGCGAGCCCGGCGCCCGCGCGCTCCATCAGCTCCAGGCCCGGGATGCCGCGCTGCTCGATCGCCCAGCCGTCGAGCGCGCGCTGGGCGCCGGCGTCGGGCAGCGGATCGAGCCAGGCGGGCAGGCTCACGTCGCGATCGCCACCGCCGCCGCGTCGCGGCGCGTGTGCGTGAGCGAGATCTGCACCTCGCGCACGCCGAGCTGCTCGGCGCGCGCGGCGACGGCGCCGTGCAGCAGCACGCGCGGGGGGCCGTCCCCCCCGCCGGTCACCTCGACGTCGGTGAAGCTCCAGGCCTCCAGCGCGAGCGCCTTCGCGACCGCCTCCTTCGCGCAGAAGCGCGCGGCCAGGTGCTGTGCCGGGCGCGCGCGGCCGGCGGCGTAGGCGCGCTCGCCCTCCGTGAAGAGCCGCAGCGCGAGCCGCGGACGGCGCGCGAGCGCCCGCTCCAGGCGCTCGATCTCCAGCTGGTCGATGCCCACGCCGGTCACCGGCGCGAGGCTACTCGACGGTGACGGTCTTCGCGAGGTTGCGCGGCTGGTCCACGTTCAGGCCGCGCAGGCGGGCGATGTGGTAGGCCAGCAGCTGCAGCGGGACGACCGCGAGCAGCGGCGCGAGCATCCAGTCGACCGCCGGGATCGCGATCGTCTGCTCGGCGTGATGGCCGATCTCGTCGTTGCCCTCGGTCACGATCGCGATCACGTGCGCGCCGCGCACGCGCACCTCCTGCATGTTCGAGACGACCTTGTCGAGCACCGGCGAGTCGGTCGCGACGCACACGACGGGCGTGTTGTCGTCGAGCAGCGCGATCGGGCCGTGCTTCATCTCGCCGGCCGCGTAGGCGTCCGTCGCGATGTAGGAGATCTCCTTCAGCTTCAGCGCGCCCTCGAGCGCGACCGGCAGCCCGACGTGGCGGCCGAGGTAGAGGAAGAAGTCCGACTGGTAGTGCGCCTTCGCCGTCGCCTCGATCTCGGCGCCGCCGGCCTCCAGCAGCGCTGCGATGTGGTGCGGGAGGTGCTTCAGCTCGCCGACGAGCTGCGTCAGGCGGGCCGGCTCGAGCGTCCCGCGCAGCTCCGCGAGCCGCAGCGCGAGCAGGTACATCGCCGCCACCTGGCTGACGAACGTCTTCGTCGCGGCGACGCCGATCTCCAGGCCCGCGCGCGTGAAGAGGACGCCGTCGGCGTCGCGCGTGGCCTGCGAGCCCATCACGTTGGTGACCGCGAGCACGGTCGCGCCCTTGCCGTGCGCGAGGCGCATCGCGGCGAGCGTGTCGGCCGTCTCGCCCGACTGCGAGATCCCGATCACGAGGTCGCCCGGCCCCACGACGGGGTTGCGATAGCGGTACTCGGAGGCGACGTCCATCTCGACCGACACGCGCGCCCACTCCTCGATCGCGTAGCGACCGATCAGGCCGGCGTGGTACGACGTGCCGCACGCGACGACGATGATCCGCTTGACCGCGCGCAGGGTCTCGTCGTCGATCGTGCCGAGGTCGCCGAGGTCGATGCCGTCGCCGCGCGCGGTGCGATCCGCCACCGTCTCGGCGACCGCGTCCGCCTGCTCGTGGATCTCCTTCAGCATGAAGGTCTCGTAGCCGCCCTTCTCGGCGGTCTCCGCGTCCCAGTCGATCTCCTGCACCTCGCGCTCGACGGGCGCGCCCGCGGCCGTCATGAACTCGACGCCCTCCGGTCGCAGCACGACCAGCTCGCCGTCCTCGATGTACTGCACGTTGCGCGTGTGCTGGAGGAACGCCGGCACGGCCGAGGCGAGGAACTGCTCGCCCTCGCCGCGCCCGACCACGAGCGGGCACTCGCGGCGCGCGCCGACCAGCAGGCCCGGCTCGGCGACGGTCATCGCGACGAACGCGAAGTGGCCGTCCAGCTCGGCGTAGGCGGCCCGCACGGCGGCGGGCAGATCGCCGTCGTAGTGCTGCGAGATCAGGTGCGCGATCGTCTCGGCGTCGGTCTCGGAGGAGAAGGTGCAGCCCTCCTGCTCGAGCCGGCGCTTGAGCGAGACGTAGTTCTCGACGATGCCGTTGACGACGACGTGCACGCGGTCCGCGTCGTCGGTGTGCGGGTGCGCGTTGCGCTCGCTGACCTTGCCGTGCGTCGCCCAGCGCGTGTGCCCGACGCCGGTCCCCAGCTCGGCGACGGCGACGGCCGACTCCTCCCGCTCGCCCGCGGGCTCGGCCGCGAACGCCTCGCGCAGCGCGGCGAGGTTGCCGACAGCGCGCTTGGAGGCGACGCGGTCGCCTGCGAGCACCGAGATGCCGGCGCTGTCATAGCCGCGATATTCGAGCTTTTCGAGCCCGGCAAGGAGCACGTCGCGAACAGGACGCGCCCCGACATAGCCGACGATGCCGCACATGTGGGAAGTACCTCCGTGGGGAACGACGAGAGCCGCGTGGAGGCGCGGCTCGCGTTGCCCCTTCGTGGGGCACGTTGATGGTATCGGCCGAAACGCGCTTTGCCACAAGCGCTCGGCGAATTGCAGGCGAAATGACCGAGCGAGGCGCTACTGGACGGGCGCCGCGGCGGCCGCTTCGGCGAGCGCCGCGAGGCGCGCGCTGACCTCCTCGGCCTCCTCGTCGCTGGGCGCCTCGACCATCACGCGCAGCAGCGGCTCGGTGCCGGAGGCGCGCACGAGCACGCGCCCGCGCCCTTCGAGCGCGGCCTGCTCGCGCGCCGTCGCGTCCTGCATCGCCGAATCGCCCGCGGCACGCTCGACGGCGGCGCGATCGGGCAGGCGCACGTTCACGAGTCGCTGCGGCAGCTTCTCCATCCCGCGGCGCTGCGCCAGGTCGCCGTCGCCGCCGAGCGCCTCGAGCGTCAGCAGCGCGCTCGCGATGCCGTCGCCGGAGGGCGCGAACCCCAGCTCGACGATGTGCCCCGACTGCTCCCCGCCAAGCGCCCAGTCGCGCGCGCGCAGCGCCTCCAGCACGTAGCGGTCGCCGACCGCGGTCGTCGCGACCTCGATGCCGGCGGCCTGCATCGCCGTGTGGAAGCCGTAGTTCGTCATCACCGTCACGGCGACGCCGCCGCCGCGCAGCTTGCCCTCCGCGCGCAGGTGCAGCGCCGCGAGCGCGATCAGCTCGTCGCCGTCGACGACCGTGCCGTTGCGGTCGACCGCGAGCACGCGGTCGCCGTCGCCGTCGAAGGCGAAGCCGACGTCATGCCCGCCGGCGACGACGGCCGCCGCGAGCGCTTCGACGTGCGTCGAGCCGCAGCCGTCGTTGATGTTGCGCCCGTCGGGCGCGTCGGCGACGACGTCGACGTGCGCGCCGAGGCGGCGGAAGATCTCGGGCGCGGCGCGATGCGTGGCGCCGTTGGCGCAGTCGAGCAGCACGCGCCGGCCGGACAGGTCCAGCGCGGCGAAGCGCGTGTGCAGCTCGCGCAGGTAGTCCTCCAGCGTGCCATGCAGCGTCTCGACGCCGCCAGGTTCCGCAGGAATCGCCGGCGGCTGCTCCAGCAGCGCCTCGATCTGCGCTTCGACGTCGTCGGAGAGCTTGTCGCCGTCGCCGCCGAAGAACTTCACGCCGTTGTCGCGGTAGGGGTTGTGCGAGGCCGACAGCACGACGCCGAGATCGAAGCCGTAGCGGCGGATCAGCAGCGGCGCGGCGGGGGTCGGCAGCACGCCGCCGAGCAGCGCCACGCCACCGGCGGCGGCGACGCCTGCGGCGACCGCGGCCTCCAGCATCTCGCCCGAGACGCGCGTGTCGCGGATCACCAGCACGCGCGGGCGCTCGACGCCGATCCGCGCGGTCGCGGCACGTGCGAGCGCGAGCGTCAGTTCAGCGGTGAGGAACTCGCCAGCGACGCCGCGAACGCCGTCGGTGCCAAACAAGCGCCGAGCCATGGCGGAAGCCTAGCGACGCGCTAGCGCTTCGAGAACTGCGGACGCTTGCGCGCCTTCTTGAGGCCGGCCTTCTTGCGCTCCTTGGCGCGCGCGTCGCGCGTCAGGAAGCCGCGGCGCTTGAGCTCGCCGCGCAGGTTCGGGTCGGCCTCGAGCAGTGCGCGGGCGATGCCGTGGCGCAGCGCGCCGGCCTGCGCCGAGACGCCGCCGCCGTGCAGCTTGGCGATCACGTCCATGCGCTCCTCGTAGGCGACCGTCTCGAGCGGCTGCCGGATGTTGCGCTGGAGCGTGGGGCGCGGGAAGAAGTCCTCGAGCGTCTTGCCGTTGACGGTGTAGGCGCCGGTTCCCGGCTTCAGGATCACGCGTGCGACGGCCGTCTTGCGCTTGCCCGTGGCGGTGTAGCGGGCGCCGGAGGCAAGCGAGATGGCGGCGCCGCTGATCGGCGTCGTGGCCTGCTCCTCCTCGAGCGCGGCGGCCGCAGCGGCCTCCTCCTCCGTCGGCTCATCGACCGCGAGCGCGTCGCCGCCCTCGGGGACGATGTCCGGCACGAGGTCGGCGCCGGGGATCTCGGGCTTGACGCGCGGCGTCTCCTCGACGAGCTCCTCCTCGACCTCCTGCTGCGCGGCCTCGGGGGCCGCAGCGGCGGGCACGGCCTCGGCCGCAGGCTGCTCGGCGGCGGGCGCGGGCGCGGGCGCCTCCTCGGCGGTGGGCTGCTCGACCGGGGCGGGCTCCTCGACAGGCGCCTCCTCGGCGGCGACCGGCTCCTCGGCAGGCGTGGGCTTCTCAGCCGGCGCGGGCTCCTCGGCAGGCGCGGGCTCCTCAGCGGGCGCGGACTCCTCGGCAGGCGCGGGCTCCTCAGCGGGCGCAGGCGTCTCCGCAGCGGTGTCCTCTGTCGGGGCCTCGGCGGCAGGCTCCTCGGCCGGGACGTCGGCCTCCGGGGTGCGCTGCTCGTCCTCTGGCTGCTCGACGTCGGTCACGGGGTCTCGATCTCCATGGGTTGCGGCTGCTGGGCGACGTGCGGATGATCCGGACCGGCGTAGACCTTCAGCTTCGTGATCTGCTTGCGAGCGAGCCGGTTGCGCGGCAGCATGCCCTTGACGGCGAGCCGGATGACTTCCTCGGGGCGACGGTTGAGCATCTCCTCGAGCGTGCGCGACTTGAGCCCGCCCGGGTAGCCGGAGTGCCGGTAGTAGCGCTTGTCCGTGCGCTTCTTGCCGGACACCGAGATCTTCTCCGCGTTGATGACGACGACGAAGTCGCCGGTGTCGATGTGCGGCGTGTAGGTCGGCTTGCGCTTGCCGCGCAGCGCGTCGGCGATCTGCGTCGCGAGGCGCCCGAGCGTTTGCCCGTTCGCGTCGACGACGAGCCAGTTGCGCTCGCGATCGGAAGGTTTGGCGACGTAGGTCTTCATGGCACGAAAGGACGCCGCGCCCCACGGGGCCGCAGCGGTCGCCCATGATAGGGAAAACGCGAGGCGCGTGCGGCTGCGGGCCCCGGGCGTCCATCCGGGCCGCGGATATACTGCCGCACGTTCCATAAGCCAGCCGAGTTCCTCCTATCGCGGAGGGAACGGGGAACCCAACGACGAGCCGATGACACGGCCCGTCTGGGGGCGAATCCGAGCACTGCCGCTCGGTAGCGCGACCTTTCAAGCGCGAGCCCGTCAGCTAACCCCGTAGGCGCAGCGAAAGGGCATCGACCAGGATGCAGCTTGGGCCCGGAGTCCGCTCTACGTTGACGATGGTCGTCATCGCCGCGCTCTTCGCGTCGGCTCCGGCGGCCGACGCCGCAACCGGCGGCGCGGGGCTCTCACTCCCGGCCGCGAGCAAGCTCGTCGCACCGGCGCCGGTGCTCGCCGCGGTCCCGGGCATCCCCCAGCTCGCCGCCGCAGTGACGCTGCGCAGGGTCTCCAAGCGCGCCGCGAGCGCCGCCACGCTGCGCTACGTCTCGCACGCGGGCGCAGCGCTGCAGGTGCGCGTGGACGTCGTGCGCCTCGCCGACGGGCTCTCCGTCTTCCACGACGAGCGCAGCGCCGCGCCCGGCGCGACGCAGACGATCGTCTGGAGCGGGCGCACCGCCACGGGCGTCGCGCTCGACGGCCGTTACGAGCTGCGGATCGCCGGCGGCAGCATCGCCGCCAGCTCGGTGAGCGCACCGGAGGTGAGCGGCGGCGGCGGCGCCTCGCCCGAGAGCATGGCTCCCCCGCCCGGCTCGGCCGGCGTCGGGCGCTTCACGTTCGTGGGCGCCGTCTTCCCCGTGCGCGGGCCGCACGACTTCGGCGAGGGCGCGGGACGCTTCGGCGCCGGGCGGGCCGGCCACATGCACGAAGGCCAGGACGTGATGGCGGCCTGCGGCACGCCGCTCGTGGCCGCGCGCGGGGGCGTCGTGACGATGCGCGCGCAGCAGTCGGCCGCGGGCAACTACCTCGTGATCCACGACCCGCTGACGGGCCAGGACACCATGTACGCGCACCTGCGCACACCGGCGACCGTCAAGCGCGGGCAGCACGTCGAGACCGGCCAGCCGATCGGCGTCGTCGGCGAGACGGGCGATGCGACCGCCTGCCACCTGCACTTCGAAATCTGGACCGCGCCCGGCTGGTACGCCGGCGGCCAGCCGATCGACCCGCTCCCGACGCTGCGGCGTTGGGACGCGCTCGGCTGAGCCGCGAGCTGGCGTAGCCTTCGTCCGTGATGACGATCGCGGCGATATCGGCACTGGGGATCGCAGGCCTCGTCGTGCTCGCGCTGGCGCTGCTCGTGCTGCTGTTCACGCTGCTGCATCCGGAGGGGCTGCGCCGTCCGGGCGGCTACCTGGACGGCCAGGAGCCCCGGCACGAGGACAAGTCAGAGCGGCCTCGCCCGAGCTGACGTCCGGCGCACGCCCGGCTAGGCTGAGCGCATGTGCCGAAACATCAAGACGCTCCACAACTTCGAGCCCGCCGCGACGGACGACGAGGTCCGCGCCTCCGCGCTCCAGTACGTCCGCAAGATCAGTGGGACCACGCAGCCCTCGCAGGCGAACGCCGAGGCCTTCAACCGCGCTGTCGACCAGATCGCCCACATCACCCACCACCTGCTCGACGACCTCGTCACCACAGCGCCACCGAAGGACCGCGAGGTCGAGGCCCAGAAGGCCCGCGAGCGCAGCGCGAAGCGCTTCGCGGCGTGACGCTGGCATCACTGTCCTTCTGTGCACCGATGCGATGCGCAGAAGGACAGTGATCTAGCTGGCGGCGGCTACTCCCACTCGATCGTGCCGGGCGGCTTGGACGTGATGTCCAGCACCACCCGGTTGACCTCGCGGATCTCGTTGATCATGCGCGAGGCGATCTGCTCGAGCAGGTCGTAGGGCAGGCGCGCCCAGTCGGCGGTCATCGCGTCATCGCTGGTGACCGCGCGGATCACGACGACGTAGCCGTAGGTGCGCTCGTCGCCCTGGACGCCCACGGTCCGGACGTCAGGCAGCACGCAGAACGACTGCCACAGCTCGCGGTAGAGCCCGGCGTTGCGGATCTCGTCCTGCAGGATCGCATCGGCGTCGCGCAGCGTGTCGAGCCGGTCCTTCGTCGCCTCGCCGCCGACGACGCGGATCGCGAGGCCCGGGCCGGGGAACGGCTGGCGCCAGACGAGTCGCTCGGGCAGGCCCAGCTCGGCGCCGACGGCGCGGACCTCGTCCTTGAACAGCGTGCGCAGCGGCTCGACGAGGTCGAAGTCGAGGTCCTCGGGCAGGCCGCCGACGTTGTGGTGGGACTTGATCGTCGCTGCGCCGGTGCCGCCGCCGGACTCGATCACGTCCGAGTAGAGCGTGCCCTGCACGAGGAAGCGCGCGCCCTCCCCGCCGCCGGCGAGCTTGCTCGCCTCCTCTTCGAAGACGCGGATGAACTCGGCGCCGATTGCCTTGCGCTTGGCCTCCGGCTCGGTGACGCCCTTCAGCCGCGTGAGGAAGCGCTCCTCCGCGTCGACCGCGACGAGCGGCACCTTGAAGTGGTCGCGGAAGGCGGAGATCACCTGCTCGCCCTCGTTCTTGCGCATCAGTCCGTGATCGACGAACACGCACGTCAGCTGGTCGCCGATCGCGCGGTGCACGAGCAGCGCCGCGACGGACGAGTCGACACCGCCGGAGAGCCCGCAGATGACGCGCCCGGCGCCGACCTGGGCGCGAATCCGCGCGATCTGCTCGTCGATCACCGAGGCGGCGCTCCACGTTCGTTCACAGCCGCAGATCTCCTCCAGAAACCGCGTGATGATGTCCTGCCCGTAGGGCGTGTGGACGACCTCGGGGTGGAACTGGATCCCGTAGATGTCGCGCTCGACCGACTCGAGCGCGGCGACCGGCGACTCCGTCGAGGAGGCGAGCGCGGTGAAGCCGGGCGGCGGCGAGAAGACGGTGTCGCGGTGCGACATCCAGCAGGTCTGCTCCAGCGGCAGGTCGGCGAGCAGCCGGCCCGGCTCGGAGACCGTCAGCGTCGAACGGCCGAACTCGCCGACCTCGGCGCCCTGCACCTCCCCGCCGAGCGTGCGCGTCAGCAGCTGCATGCCGTAACAGATGCCCAGCACCGGGATCCCGAGCTCCAGCAGCGCGGGATCGAGCACCGGCGCGTCGGGCGCATACACGGAGGCGGGCCCGCCGGAGAGGATCAGGCCCTTCGGCTCGCGCCGCGCGACCTCGGCGGCGCCGACGTGATGCGGCAGCAGCTCCGAGAAGACGCCGCACTCGCGCACACGCCGCGCGATCAGCTGCGAGTACTGGCCGCCGTAGTCGAGCACGACGACGGTCTCGGCGGCGACAGCGGGCTGTGAGACGGGCTCCGCAAGCGTGTCAGCGGTACGGATCGTCGTGCCTGGCAAGGAAGCAGGGAGCGTGGCCTGCTCCGCAGGCGAGCGACCGATGACGCCGCCAGGCGCGGCGAGGCGTGCCGCTGACGGGTCAGTCGTTGACAAGTGCGACGGCTCGCCCGTTGGACCCCATCCCGACCTGCTGATCGCGCTGGAGGTGCTTGCCCTCCGTCTGCAGCGCGGGCGCGACCATCAGCTCGGCGCGGTTGAATTCCGCGATGTCGCGGTAGCCGCACGTCGCCATCGACGTGCGCAGCGCGCCCATCAGGTTGAACATGCCGTCGTTCTCGCGCGCGGGGCCGAGCAGGATCTCCTCGAGCGACGCGTTCTGGACCGTCTTGACGCGCGTGCCGCGCGGCAGCGTCGGGTGGAACGTCGCCATGCCCCAGTTGTAGCCGCGGCCGGGCGCCTCGGTGGCGCGCGCGAGCGCGGAGCCGAGCATCACGGCGTCGGCGCCGCACGCGATCGCCTTCGCGATGTCGCCGCCGTTCTTCATGCCGCCGTCGGCGATCACGCGGACGTAGTCGCCCGTCTCGAGCATGTGCTGCGAGCGCGCTGCCGCGACGTCGGCGATCGCCGTCGCCTGCGGCACGCCGATCCCCAGCACGCCGCGCGTGGTGCAGATCGCGCCCGGGCCGACGCCGACGAGCACGCCCGCCGCGCCGGTCCGCATCAGGTGCAGACCCGTGTGGTAGGAGGCGCAGCCGCCGACCACGACCGGCACCGGCATCTCGCGGATGAACTCCTTGAGGTTGAGCGGCTCGGCGACCGTCGAGACGTGCTCGGCCGAGACGACCGTGCCCTGGATGACCATGATGTCGAGCCCCGCCTCGAGCGCGATCTCGTAGTGCCCGCGCACGCGCTGCGGCGTCAGCGAGGCGGCCACGACGACGCCCTGCTCCTTGATCTCGCGGATCCGCTGCGCGATCAGCTCGGGCTTGACGGGCTCGCGGTAGATCTCCTGCATTTCGCGCGTCGCCAGCTCGGGCGGCAGCTCGGCGATCCGCTCGAGCTGCTCGTCGACGTCCTCGTAGCGGCAGAAGATGCCCTCGAGGTTGAGGACGGCGAGGCCGCCGAGCTTGCCGATGACGCCGGCCGTCTCAGGCGAGACGACGCCGTCGAGCGCCGAGGCGAGCAGCGGCAGCTCGAAGCGATACGGGCCCAGCGTCCAGGAGATGTCGACGTCTTCAGGGTCTCGCGTGCGCCGCGAGGGGACGATCGCGACGTCGTCGAATCCGTATGCGCGCCGGGCTTTCTTGCCACGGCCGATCTCTATCTCCATGTGACTGCACCGTATGGGTCGAGGCGGACGAGACGACCCCGCGAAACGGGGTCGGAGGGAGTCGTCGTCGAGGTGGGGCGGCGACCACCGACTACGGCCATGCTACCAGCGCAGCCGGCGCATCCCGGGCCGGGCGGACTGGCGCTACGAGACCTCGGCCGGCAGCGCCACCGGCACCGCCTCGACCGCGCCGAGCAGACGCTCGACCGCATGCGGATCGATCACGCCGGCGCCGAAGTGCTGCGTCGACTCCGCGCCGCACGCGACGCCGAAGCGCAGGCAGTCCTCGGGCGTGCCGCCGCTGTAGCGGGCGGCCACGTAGCCGGCGAGGAAGGCGTCGCCCGAGCCGATCGCCGCGCGCGCCTCCTGCTGCTCGATGCGGGCGCGGTACAGCTGTGGCCCGTTCGGCGTCGTGACCTGAGCGAAGCAGCCGTCGGGCGCCGTCACGATCGCCTCACGCGCGCCCAGCTCGATGATCTCGGGGATCGCGAGCATGCGCTCCTCGTCGTCGTTGAACTCGTGGCCGACGAGCTCCTCCGCCTCGCGCACGTTCGGGGAGACGACGTCCGGCTCGGCGCGCACGGCGTGGCGCAGCGGCTCGCCGTCGGTGTCGACGACGGTCGTGACGCCGAGCTTGCGCAGCTCGCGGATCAGGCCGGCGTACACGTCGACATCGACCGCGCGCGGCAGGCTGCCGGCGATCACGCAGATCTCGGCGCCCTGCGCGAGGTACAGGAGCTTGTCGCGGAACAGCTCCATCTCGCGCTCGGTGACCTTCGGGCCGCGCTCGTTGATCTCCGTCTGCACGCCGCTGGTGGGATCGAGCACGGCGGTGTTGGTGCGCGATTCCTCGCCGATCCGCACGAAGTCGGTCAGCACCGATTCGGCTGTCAGCGCCTCGACGATGCGCGTGCCGGTCGCGCCGCCGGCGAACCCGGTTGCGATCACGGGCCGCCCGAGCTGCTTGATCGCACGCGCGACGTTGACGCCCTTGCCACCCGGCATCGTCGCCTGCGCGACGGAGCGATGGCGGCGTCCGATGCGGAAGTTCGGCACCTCGAGCGTCTTGTCGATCGCCGTGTTCAGCGTGACGGTGATGATCATGCTGCCTCCATGTCGGCACGGCGGCGGCGCTGGTGTCCGCGCCTGCGCAGGAGCAAGGCGGCCGCGCCTCCGAGCAACGCCATGACGGCTACCAGGCTACCCGGTCGCGCGACCCCCCGGGCTACGCGCTCGAGCAGGCCGACCGCCGGCACCGCGCGCGCGGTGACCAGGGGGACGCGCGCGATCGTCTCCTTCCCGGCGCGCACGATCAGCGTCCCGACCTTCGTCCCGCGCGGCAGCGGGCCCGTCAGCTGCGCCGGCGCCTTCGCCTGCACGCGCACGCGGGCGCCGCGGTCGACCAGCCGGCGCACGTCCGCGCCGGCGACCAGCTCGACCTCGTCGTCGGAGCGATGCGCGACCTCGGCGCGCGCGTACGTCGCGCCGCGCGTCACCGGCGTGGCCATGCGGAAGCGCGCGAAAGCCCAGCGCAGCAGCGCCAGGCCGTCCGCATCGCGCGCGGCCTCGCTCGGATCGCCGAGCACGGCGGCGACGAACGTCAGCCCGTGCTGGGTGCCCGAGACGACGAGGATGTAGCCGGCCGCGTTCGTGTGGCCGGTCTTGACACCGTCGACCCACGGCACCTGCACCACGAGCGCGTTGCGGTTGACGATCGTGCGACGGTGGTCGCCGCTGCTCAGCGTCGCGCGCGGCAGGTTCATCGTGCGGCGCAGGAAGCCGTTGCGGCGGTCGGCGATCGCGAGCCGCACGAGGTCGGCGGCGGTCGCGTAGTTGCCGGCGTCGTCGAGCCCGATCGGCGTCGAGAAGTGCGTGTGGCGCAGCCCGAGCGCCTGCGCGCGGCGGTTCATGCGCGCGACGAACGCGGGTCGCGAGCCGGCGACGCAGACGGCGAGCGTCGCGGCCGCGTCGTTCGCGCTCGGCAGCATCAGCGCCTGCAGCAGGTCGTGCACGGTCATGCGCTCGCCGGCGCGCAGGCCGATCTGCGATTCGAGCGGCGAGGCGGGATAGGCCGGCGCAGTGCAGACCTTCGTCAGGTGCACGGATGAGACCGTGACGAGCGCCGTCATCATCTTCGTCGTGCTCGCGATCAGCCGCCGCTGGCCGGCGGCGCGGCCGAACACCGGCTCCAGCGTGGAGGCCTCGAAGACGGCGGCCGCGGGCGCGACGATCGACGGCGCGGCGGGCGGCGGGGCGGCGTGGGCGCTGGAGGCGCCGGCGAGCAGCGCCAGCAGCGTCAGCGCCGCCGCCGCGCGGCGACGCGTCACGGAGTGAGCTTGAGCCGCGCGCCCGCCTGCAGCGCCTGCGGATCGAGATCCGGGTTGAGCCGCTCGATCGTGTCGATCGAGACGCCGGTCCTGTCCGCGATCGCGGTCAGGTTGTCGCCCGGCTTCACGAGGTACGAGCTGTGCTTGGGCTTGGCGTGGTGCGCCGTGTGCGTCGTGGTGGTCCGCTGCAGCGGCGTCACAGCGTCCCTCCTGTCGATCTTCGACGTCGAGACGATGGCCACGATCGCGACGAAGGCCACGATCAGCGCGAGCGGCGCGAGCAGGCGCGCAGGACTCCGTTCGGCCATTGCGAGGCGATGTTACCCACGCACCCGCCTCGGACCCGGCAGTTCCCGCCCACGCGGGAACGACGTCCGGCGCGGCGCCCGCTGCGGCCCCTGAGGTCCGCAGCCGACGCCGCGCCGGCCAGAACGCGCGCGCCGTATCCACCGGACGCGGCGCCGCGCGCGAAGCGCCGTTCTAGCCCTTGACGGACTTCTTCAGGCCGGAGCCCGGCGTGAAGCGGGGCACGCGGGACGCCGCGATCTGGATGCGCTCACCCGTGCTGGGGTTGCGACCCTCGCGGGCTCCACGGTCGGCGACGTGGAACTTGCCGAAGCCCGAGAACGTGACGTCGCTCCCGCGCTTGAGAGCGTCCTCGATCGTCTGGAGGACGGCGTCGACCGCATCTCCGGCGTCCTTCTTGCTCAGTCCACTGTTGGCAGCGACCTGATCGACGAACTCTGATTTCGTCACGGGTGCTCCTCCTTCGAGGTCGGGGAGGGTCGAAGCTAACAACCCCGGCGGACGGGAACAAACGCGTATCGCCAGGCGGGGCGGGAAATCTGGCGTGCGGAGACCTGTGCAGACGCTCCGAGCGGTCAAGACTCCACTTCGCGGTTCTTCCAATGACGGTGGGCGATCAGGCCCCCGCCAGGTCGCCCAGCAGGGTCGCGAGATCGTGCTGGAGCAGTGGCAGCAGCGCCCGATCTCCCGCCACAGCGGCGATCGCGAGCCCATCGGCGGCGCGCGCGAGCACAAGCGTGTCGGCTCCGTGCGGCACGACGCCGGCCCCTCGGGCCAGCGCGGCGCGGGCCTCCTCGGCCAGTGTCGCGTCGCCCGCGAGCGGCGCGCCGGCGGCGTCGAGCACGACCGCGGAGCGCACGTCGAGCGACAGCTCCCGCAGCTGCGCGAGCGCCTGCGCGGGCGTGAGCGAGGGAGCCGTCATGCGCGACCGCGAGAATACGCGAGTGCAGCTCACCCGCATCGCCTGGCTCGTGACCGTCGGCAGCTGCCTGATCGGCGTCGCGCTGCTGCTTCTGAGCGGCTACTACGGCTACGCGGGCGTCGTCTTCGCGGTCGCCTGCTCGGCCGCGATCAATCTGCGCTGACGTCGGACAGCAGCTCCGTGCCGGGCCGCACGCGGTCCTCGGGCTCCAGGTGGATCAGCACGTCGGCGCCGTCGAGCCGCGCCGCGATCGCGTCCTGGATCGCATGCGCGATCCCGTGCGCCTGCTCGAGCGACATGCCCGCGCGGAACTGCAGGTGCAGGTCGACGTAGCGGCGCGCGCCCGCGCGGCGCGTGCGCAGCTGGTGGTAGCCGGCGACGCCGCGCGGCGCGAACGCGCGCACCTCGGCCTCGATCGCGGCGCGCTCCTCCGCCGGCAGCGCCTCGTCCACGAGCACGCGCGAGGAGCGCAGCACGATCCGCACGCCGGCCGTCACGATCGCGCCTGCGACGAGCAGCGCCGCGACCGGGTCGAGCCACGTCGCGCCGGTCAGCTGCACGAGCACGAGGCCCGCCATCACCGCGAGCGAGGTCAGGGCGTCGGTGCGCAGGTGCGCGGCGTCGCCCTCCAGCGCTGGCGACTGCGTCTCGCGGGCGGTGCGTGCAATCGAGGCCGAGACGAACAGGTTCGCGACGGCCGAGAAGCCGACGACGGCGATGCCGAAGCCGAGCCGCTCGACGTCGGAGCCGGCGATCAGCCGTCGCACCGACTCGAGCACGATCACGCCCGAGCCGACGAGGATCAGCATCCCCTCGATCGCCGCCGCGAGGTTCTCGATCTTGTCGTGGCCGTAGCGATGCGACTCGTCCGCCGGCTCGCCGGCCTTGCGCACGGAGAAGTACGCGATCACGGAGGCGAGCAGGTCGATCGCCGAGTGGACCGCCTCGGTGACGATCGCGACCGAGCCGGTCAGCACGCCCGCGACGAGCTTCAGCGCGATCAGCGTGAAGTTGGAGCCGATCGAGAGCGCGGCCGCGCGCCGCTTGCGCGCCGTCGCGGCGTGATCGACCGGCAGGTCGGTCATGGCCGCCCGTCGAGCCAGGCGAGCAGCGCGCGCACGGCGCGACCGCGGTGGCTGATCGCGTCCTTCTCGGCGTCCGTCAGCTCGGCCATCGTGCGCGCGCTCGGCTCGTCGTCGGGCAGGAAAGCGGGGTCGTAGCCGAAGCCGCCCGCGCCGCTCGGCGCGGGCGCGAGCGTGCCCGTGCAGCGCTCCTCGAAGACGTGCTCCTCGCCGCTGGCCGGATCGACGTGCGCGACCGCGCAGACGTACGCGAGCGCGCTGCCCGCGGGCGCCTCGCGCAGCAGCTTGTCGAGGTTCTCGCCGTCGCTCGCCCGCGGGCCGGCGTAGCGCGCGGAGCGGATCCCCGGTCGCCCGCCGAGCGCGGCGGCCTCGATCCCCGAGTCGTCGGCGATCGTCGGACGGCCGGTCGCGGCCGCGGCCGCGCGCGCCTTGCCGAGCGCGTTGGCGGCATAGCTGTCGCCGTCCTCGGGTGGCAGCTCGACGTCGTCGGGCAGCGGGTCGATCGCATGGGACCCCGCCAGCCGCGCGAACTCGCGCAGCTTGTGCGCGTTGCGCGTGGCGAGCAGCAGTCGCGTCATGCGACGGCGGCCACCGCCGCGTCCTGCGCGGCGCGCAGCTCGTCGATCCCGTGCGCCGCGAGCGCGAGCAGCTCGTCGAGGTTCGCGCGCGAGAGCGGCGTGCGCTCGGCCGTCGCCTGCACCTCGACGAGGCCGCCGTCCGCCGTCATCACGACGTTCGCGTCGACCTCGGCGGTCGAGTCCTCGGGGTAGTCGAGGTCCAGCAGCGGCACGCCGCCGACGATCCCGGCCGAGATCGCGGCGACCGCGCCGTCGAGCGGCACGCGCTCGAGCTTGCCCTCGGCGACGAGCCGCTCGCACGCGAGCCGCAGCGCCACCCACCCGCCGGTGATCGCGGCGCAGCGGGTGCCGCCGTCGGCCTGCAGCACGTCGCAGTCGATGTAGACCGTGCGCTCGCCGAGTGCGGCGAAGTCGATCACGCCGCGCAGCGAGCGCCCGATCAGGCGCTGGATCTCGACGGTGCGCCCGTCGGCGCGGCCCTTCGTGACGTCGCGCGCCTTGCGCTGCCCGGTCGAGGCGGGCAGCATCCCGTACTCGGCCGTCGCCCACCCGCTGCCGCGGCCCGTCATCCAGCGCGGCACGCTCTCCTCCACCGAGGCGGTGCAGATGACGCGCGTCTCGCCGATCGAGATCAGCGCGGAGCCGGTCGCGCTGCGCACGAAGCCGGGCTCGATCTCCACCGGTCGCAGCTCGTTCGGGGCACGGTCGTAGCTGCGGGTCATGCGGTCACCTCGATCGGGGTCAGGGTCACGCGCTCGACGTCGCCGAGCGGCATCTGGAGGAAGCGCGTCCCGAGCGCGCGGAACGCCTCGGGATCGCCGGTGCAGTGGAAGCGGTAGGCGCCTTCGCCGGTCTGGCGGCTGAGCAGGTCGCGCGCCGCGAGCGCCGCCTCGACGCGGCGCACGACGCCGGCGCCGGAGGTCACGAGGTGGACGCCGCGCCCGAGCATCCGCTGGAGCATCGGCGCGACGAGCGGATAGTGGGTGCTGCCGAGGATCACCGTGTCGACGTCCGCCGCGCGCAGCGGCGCGGTGTAGCGACGAGCGGTCGCGACGACGCGCTCGTCGAACGGGAAGCCGCTCTGGATGATCGGCGCGAGGTCCGGGCAGGGCACGCTCTCCAGGTGCGCCGCCGGGTCGCAGGCGGCGACCGCCGCCGGGAAGGCGCCGCTGGCGACCGTCGCCGGCGTCGCCAGCAGGCCGATGCGGCCGCTCGCGCTCGCCTCGACCGCCAGCTCGGCGGCCGGCGCGATCACGCCGAGCACGTCGACGCCGCTGCCGGCGAGCCGCGCCTCGACCAGCGACAGCGCGGCCGCAGTCGCCGAGCCGCATGCGATCACGATCAGCTTCGCGCCGGCTGCGAGCAGGTGCTCGACGATCTCCAGGGAGCAGGTCTGCAGCTGCTCCTGCGACTTGACGCCGTACGGGAAGCGGGCGGTGTCGCCGAGGTAGAGGAAGTCCTCGCCCGGGAGGCTGACGAGCAGCTCGTGCAGGACGGTGAGCCCGCCCACGCCCGAGTCGAAGACGGCGATCGGGCGCTCTCGCATCGGCCCATGGTCGCAGAGCGGGGCGCGGAAACGAGCGTCCCGCACCCCGCCGCCGCGGTCACTTGATCGTCGTCAGCGCGTTGCGGATCTGCTGGACGATCGTCTCGGCGATCTGGCCGGTCCCGAACTTCGTGCCCTTCGTGGCCGCCACGACGCCGGCCAGCAGCGCCGCCACGAGCAGGATCAGCGCGACGTACTCCACCGTTCCCTGCCCTCGCTGCGACGCGAGTCGCGCGTGCAGCCATCCGATCGCTCCGTAGACCATGCGGTCCTCCTCGTTCTCTGTTGGACGGGAGGCGACTC
Source organism: uncultured Actinomycetes bacterium (assembly GCA_963746145.1). Lineage (GTDB taxonomy): Bacteria > Actinomycetota > Thermoleophilia > Solirubrobacterales > Solirubrobacteraceae > Conexibacter. The sequence continues at coordinate 1,210,845 of CAVVAC010000003.1, read as the reverse complement.
TCGGGCGCGGCCTGCGCAGAGTCGACGCGCCTCTGCGACGAAAGCCGCACGCGGGTACGCTGGCCCGGCGGATGCGCGCGCTCGTCGTCACGAACATGTATCCGACGCCCGCGCGCCCGGCGCTCGGGCGCTTCGTGCAGGACCAGGTCGAGGCGCTGCGCCGCATCGAGGGCCTCGACGTCGAGCTGTTCGCCTTCCCGCCCGGCCTGCGCTCCTACCCGCGCGCTGCGCGGGAGCTGCGACGGCGCTTCCGCGGCGTCGACTTCGACGTCGTCCACGCGCACTTCGGCCTCAGCGCGTGGCCGGCGCTCGCGTTGCGCGGGGTCCCCCACGTCGTCACGTTCCACGGCACCGACCTCGCACACCCGCGCTCGGGCGCGCTCAGCCGCGCGGCGCTGCCGTGGCTCGCGCTCGCGGCGACCGTCTCGGCCTCGCTCGCGCAGCGGATCCCCGGCGCAGGCGTGCGGCGGCGCGTCGCGGTGCTGCCGTGCGGCGTGGACCTCGCGCGCTTCCGGCCGCTCGGCCGCGCGCACGCGCGAGCGCGGCTCGGGCTGGACGCGCACGCGCGCTACCTGCTGTTCCCGGCCGACCCGGCGCGACCCGAGAAGCGCCACGACCGCGCGCAGGCGCTCGCCGCTGCGAGCGGCGCCCAGCTGCTGACGCTCGGGCAGGTCGCGCCCGAGCAGGTGCCGGACTGGATCAACGCCGCCGATGCGGTCGTGATCCCGTCAGAGCGCGAGGGCTTCGGGCTGGCGCTGCTGGAGGCGCTCGCGTGCGACGTGCCGGTGCTCGCGACGCCGGTGGGGATCGCGCCGCTGGCGCTCGACGGGATCGCCGGCGCGCACTGCGGGGAGTTCGACGTGGAGAGCTGGGGCGCGGCGCTCGCGCGCGCCGAGCCGCGGATCGCGGGCCGCGCGCGCGCCGAGCTGTTCTCGGCCGAGCGGATGGCGGCGCGCGTCGCGGTCGCGTGGCGCGCCGTCGCCGCCGGGACGGGCCGGAGGCGTCGCTATACTCGCCGCCCGGACGCCGCCATGGCAGGGGATGCGCCGTCCGCCGATCGATGAGTGGCCTGTTCCAACGCATCGCGAACCGCCCCGCCGAGTCTCCGGGCGATGCCAGGTCCCCTGAGCAGCGGCCCGACGCGCCGACGCAGCAGGTCGATGCGGTGACGCCGGATCCGCCCGCCGAGTCGTCGCCCGACGCCGCGCCGCAGGTCGCTCCCGAGCAGACCGATCCGCCGCAGGTCGCGCCGCCGCCGGTTCGCACGCTGACACCGGATACGACGCTCACGCCGGAGGTCGAGGCGCCGACGGCGGTGCAGCCGGTCGTCGCCGAGCCGGCGCCGGCCGAGGCGGCGGCCCCCGCACCCGATCCCGAGCCGGCCCCCGCCGCCCGCGCCGGCTTCCGCGAGCGCGGGCGCATGCGACGGCGCCTGCGCTACCTGCGCCGGCTGCGCGAGTTGCAGGTCCGCGACCTCGGCGGCCTCGTCTTCGACCTGCGCCGCTTCGAGCGCAAGCGCGACGACCTCGTCGCGCAGAAGCTCGACCACATCCGCGCGTGCGACGACGAGCTGCGCGCGCTCGAGCTCGCGCTCGACGAGCGCCGCGAGCTGCGCGAGGTGCGCGAGCCCGGGATCGGCGGGACCTGCCCGCGCTGCTTCGCGATCCACGGCAGCACCGACCGCTTCTGCGCGAGCTGCGGCGCCGCGCTCGGCGGCGCGGTGCAGGGTCCGGCGCAGGTGCCGCCGGCGCCGCCCCCCTCCGTGCCGCCTCCCGCCGCGCCCGCGCCCGACGGCGGCGCCGACGGCGCGCAGCAGTGAGCGCGCTGGGGCCGCCGCCGATCGCGCCGGGCGCGCTGCTGTGTCCGCGCTGCGGCAACGCGCTGCACGAGCAGCAGGGCTGGTGCCTGGAGTGCGGGCTCGCGGCGCGCACGCGCGTCCACCCGCCGCCGAACTGGCGGCTGCCGATCGCGACGACGCTGGTCGTGCTCGCGCTGCTCGCCGGCGCGCTCACGTTCGCGCTCGTGGCGCTGCTCGACAAGCCCGAGCCGACGCCCGCGGCGACGACCGTGACGGTCCCCGCGACGCCGGCGCCCACAGCGACAACGACGACCACGCCCGTCGTGACGACGCCGGCCGCGACCACGACGGTCCCGACGACCACGACGCCGACCGTGCCGACGATCGCGACGCCCTCGAGCACGACGACCGAACCGGGCGGCGCAAGCGCCCCCGGCGACTGACGCCGCCGCTCAGGCGCCGTCCAGCACCGGCCAGTGCTGCGCGAGCCGAGCCGCAGCCGCGCGAGCCTCCGCGGCGACCGGGACCTCGCCCGGCGCCGGCGCATCGTGCCCGCCGAGCGCTCGCAGCGTCGCGACCGTCGAGGCCGCCAGCGCGCGCAGGTCGTAGCCGCCCTCCAGCACCGCGCCGACGGGCGCCTCCAACTCCTCGCCGAGCGCGCGCACGATCCCCGCCATCGTCGCGAAGCCGTCCTCGCTCAGGCAGACGCCCGCCAGCGGATCGTCGCGGTGCGCGTCGAAGCCGGCGGAGACGAGGATCAGCTGCGGCGCATAGGCGCGCACGAGCGGCGCCACGACGTGTGCGAGCAGCGAGACGTAGAGCGCGTCGCCGGCCCCGGCGGCGACCGGCAGGTTGACCGTGCAGCCGATCCCGTCGCCGCTGCCGACGTCGCTCGCAGGGCCGCTGCCGGGATACAGCGGCGCCTGGTGCAGCGAGACGAACAGCACCTCGCGGCTGGCGTGGAAGGCCGCGTTCGTGCCGTTGCCATGGTGCACGTCCCAGTCGAGCACGAGCACGCGTTCCAGTCCGTGCGCGTCGAGCGCGTGCTGCGCCGCCACCGCGACGTTGTCGAACAGGCAGAAGCCCATCGCGCGCTGCGGCTCGGCGTGGTGCCCGGGCGGACGCAGCGCGCTCATGCCCCAGGCGGCCTCGCCGCTCAGCAGCAGGTCGACGAGCTCGACCGCGCCGCCGGCCGCGCGCAGCGCCGCCTCGTAGGAGGCTTCGACGACGATCGTGTCGGCGTCGATGGAGCCGCCGCCCGCCTTGCAGAGCTGCTCGATCTCGCGCACGTGAGCGGCCGGATGGACCGCCGTCAGCGTCTCCTGCACGACCCGCGGGGCCTCGACCCGCCGCATCCCGAGCCAGTCGTGTCGCACCAGCTCCGCCTCGATCGCCACGATGCGCGCAGCGCGCTCGGGATGCGCGCCGGTGTCGTGCGCAAGCGAGGCGGGATGGCTGATGTAGACCGGCGAGCCCATCCGAGTACGGTACTTGCGCCATGCAGCAGCCCTCCACGATCGAGACGGACGTGGCCGTCGTCGGCGCCGGCGCCGCAGGCCTCTACGCCGCCCTCGTCGCGGCTCACAAGGGCGCGCGCGTGCTGCTCGTCTCGGCCACGCCGCTCGCGCAGTCGGCCAGCTACTGGGCGCAGGGTGGGCTTGCCGCGGCGCTCGCGATCGACGACACCGTCGAGCGCCATCTCGACGACACGCTGCGCGCCGGGCGCGGCACGGTGCGCCGCAGCGCGGCCGAGGTGCTGTGCGCCGAGGCGCCCACGAGCGTGCGCGAGCTGGAGCGGCTCGGCGTGCGCTTCGACGCCGACCGTCGCGGCCGCCTGGCGCTCGGCCTCGAGGGCGGGCACGCGACGCGACGCATCGTCCACGCCGGCGGCGCGGCGACGGGGCGGCGCATCACGCGCCAGCTGTCGGCGCTCGTCGCCGAGCACGCGCGCATCGAGGTGCTGGAGGACTGCCGCGCGGTCGCCATGCTCGCGCCGGAAGGGCGCGTGAGCGGGCTGCGGATCCACGACGGCCGCACGCTCGCAGCGCGCGCGACGATCCTCGCCACCGGCGGCGCGGCCGCGCTGTGGTCGCGCACGACGAACCCCGCCGGCTCGGTCGGCGCGGGGATGCTGCTCGCGCACGCCGCCGGCGCGGCGCTCGCGGACCTCGAGATGGTGCAGTTTCACCCGACCGCGGTCGCGACCGCGAACGGCGCGGACGGCTTCCTCGTGACGGAGGCGGTGCGCGGCGAGGGCGGGCTGCTGCTCGACGCCGACGGCGAGCGCTTCGTGGACGAGCTGGCGCCGCGCGACGAGGTCGCGCGGGCGGTCGCACGGCGGATGCACGCGACCGGCTCGCGCTCGGTCAGCCTCGACATGCGCGCGATCGACCCGGCGCTCTTCCCCAACGTCGTCTCGGTGCTGCGCGAGTCGGGCATCGACCCGGTGCGCGAGCTGGTGCCGGTCGCCCCGGCTGCGCACTACATGATGGGCGGGATTGCGACCGACCTCTACGGCCGCTCGACGCTGCCCGGCCTCTACGCGGTCGGCGAGTGCGCCTGCACCGGCCTGCACGGCGCCAACCGGCTCGCGTCCAACTCGCTGAGCGAATGCTTCGTGTTCGGGCGCCGCGCAGCGCTGGCGGGCCTCGACGAGCCCGCGCTGGCGCGCGAGCGGCGGTCGGCGCCCGACGGCCCCCCGCGACCGCAGCTCGACGCCGCCAGCCGCGAGGCGCTGTGGCGCCACGCCGGGATCGAGCGCGACGCGGACGGGCTGCGACTGCTGCTCGAGGATCCGCATCCGCTCGTGCGACTGGTCGGCGCATGCGCGCTGACGCGCGAGGAGAGTCGCGGCGCGCACGAGCGGCTCGACCACCCGCAGCTGGATCCGGCACTCGACGAGCACCACACGGTCGTGCGCGCCGAAACCGAGCCGGCGCTCGAGCGCTGGCGCTGATCAGCCGTCCTGTGAGCAGACGAACGTCGGCGTTCCGGTTTTGAACGCAAACGTTTCGACTTAACACGCGGTTAATGAAGACGAGCTCTCAGCTTCACAACCTGGCGCGATACTGGCGGCCGCTCAGGGGAGCACGGGGACCAAAGAAGGAGAGGGCAAGGCCGTCATGTATCGCTTCAGTCGGGCGATTTACCGCGAGCTTGCGCGTGAGATCGTCGAGGAAACCCCTGCGGGGGCAGGGATAGCCAGCAATCACGAGCGTGTCCTGAAGGCATGCGAGGCCGCGATCGAGCGGCTCGCCACCGACCGGCACTACTTCGCGCGTCCAGCACGGACGCTCTTCAACGACATCCGGCCGTTTTTCCCGATGTCGGCGCAGGAGCGCATATATCGCGTCGTCGAGCGCTACATCGCGTGCGCGGACGAGTTCCTGTCGCGCCAGCCGATGACCGGCTTCGACCTCGCGGGCAATCCGCTCCAGTGTCGGGCCACGACCCGCAAGGGCACGCCGTGCCAGCGCATGCCGCTGCCGCACAACGGCTACTGCCCGTCGCATCAACACCTCGCGGAGACCGAGGAACTGCTCGAAGAACTCGCTGCCGCTTGAGCTGACGGCATAGCTCGCGCCTGGCTGTGTCCTCGGCCGCTCGCCTGCGTGCGCAGGCCACGCGACCTGCGTCCTTGCCAGGCACGACCTCTGCTCGCCAGCTCACCAGCGTCAGCGCGCTAGCTTTCGCCCCGTGCTGCTCGGGGTCGACGTCGGTGGGACGTTCACGGACGCCGTGCTCGTCGACGAGCACGGGCTGATCGTCACGGCGAAGGCGCCGACGACGCCGCAGGACCAGTCGCTCGGCGTGCTCGCCGCCGTCGAGGCGGTGCTGGCGCGGGCGGGGCGCGTGGCGGGCGACGTGCGCGTGTTCGCGCACGGCATGACCGTCGCGACGAACGCGCTGCTCGAGGGCCGCGCGGCGCGGACGGCGCTCGTCGCGACCGAGGGCTTCACGGACGTCGTCGAGTTGGGCCGGCAGGCGCGCGCTGATCTCTACCGCCTGTGCGCGCAGCACCCGGCGCCGCTCGTGCCGCCCGAGCTGCGCTTCGGCGCGCTGGAGCGGATGACGCCCGCGGGCCCGCTGCTGGAGCTGACCGACGAGGCCGCCGTCGCGCTGGCGCAGGACGTCGCCGCCGCCGCGCCGGAGGCCGTCGCGGTCGTGCTGCTGCACGCCTACCGCCATCCCCAGCACGAGCTGCGCGTGCGTGAGGCGCTGGCTGCGGTCCTACCGGACGCGCACGTCTCGCTCTCGCACGAGGTCGTCGGCACCTTCCGCGAGTACGAGCGAGCCGCCACGACGGAGATCGACGCCGCCCTCTCCCCGCTGCTCGGCGGGTACCTGCGGCGCCTCGTGGCGCGCGCCCGCGCCGCCGGCCTGCCCGAGCCGGCGATCATGCAGTCCAACGGCGGGCTCGTCGACGTCGAGAGCGCCGCCGCACACGCCGCCTGGACCGTCCTCTCGGGCCCGGCCGGCGGCGCCGCCGGCGCCGCCTTCGCAGCGCGTGCGGCAGGCGTCGAGCGCGCGCTCTGCCTCGACATGGGCGGCACCTCCTGCGACGTCTGCGTCGTACACGACGGCGCCGTCGCGGAGACCGGCGGCGGCACGATCGCCGGGCGGCCGATCGCGCTGCCGATGCTCGACGTGCACACGGTCGGCGCCGGCGGCGGCTCGATCGCCTGGCGCGACGCCGGCGGCGCGCTGCGCGTCGGCCCGCGCTCGGCGGGCGCGCAGCCGGGGCCGGCCTGTTACGGGCGCGGCGGCGGCGAGCCGACGGTGACGGACGCGAACGTCGTGCTCGGCCATCTCCCCCACGACGTCCCGCTGGCCGGCGGCGTCGCGCTTGACGCCGCCGCCGCCGAGCGCGCGATCGCCGCGCTGGCGGACGCGCTCGGGCTGGCGCCGCGCGCCTGCGCGGAGGGGATCGTGCGCGTCGCCAACGAGCAGATGACGCAGGCGCTGCGCGTCGTCACGGTCGAGCGCGGGATCGACCCGCGTCAGCACACGCTCGTCGCGTTCGGCGGCGCCGGCCCGCTGCACGCGTGCGCGATCGCCGAGCAGCTGGGGATCGAGCGCGTGCTCGCGCCGCGCGCCTCGGGCGTGCTGGCGGCGCTCGGGCTGGTCGTCGCGCCGCTGCGCCGCGACGCCCAGCGCAGCGTGCTGCGCAGCGGCGCCGAGCTGACCGCCGCGCAGATCGCGCAGGACGTCGAGCAGCTCGCGCAGCGCGCCCGCGACGCGCTCGGCGCCCCGCAGGCGCAGCTGGCGACGACGTACGAGCTGCGCTACCGCGGCCAGGCGTTCGAGCTGCCGATCGCCGGCACGCCCACGCCGCAGCCCGACTGGCTGCGAGAGGCCTTCGAGGCGGCGCACGAGGAGCGCTACGGCTATCGCGACGCGGAGCAGCAGATCGAGCTGGTGACGATCCGCGTCAGCGCCAGCGTGCCCGGCCCGACGCTCGCCGCGGCGGCGGCGCCGACAGGCGCGCTCGCCCCCGGCACAACGATCCACGGCCCGGACGTCGTGCCGCTGCCCGAGTCGACGCTGTTCGTGCCGCCGGGCTGGAGCGGCGTCGTGCGCGCCGACGGCGCCGTGGAGCTGACGCGATGAGCGTGGACCCCGTCGAGCTGCAGGTGATCCTCGGCGCGCTGCGCGCCGCCTGCGAGGAGATGGGCGCGGTGCTCGTGCGCAGCGCCCACTCCGCCAACATCAAGGAGCGGCGCGACTGCTCGACGGCGCTGTTCGACCCGGCGGGCGAGATGGTGATGCAGGCCGAGCACATCCCGGTCCACCTCGGCGCGATGCCGGCGGCCGTCGCGGCGGTGCGCGACGCCGAGCACGCGCCGGGCGTCGCGTGGGTCCTCAACGACCCGTACGCCGGCGGCAGCCACCTGCCCGACATCACGGTCGTGACGCCCGTCTTCGCCGACGGAGAGCTGCTCGGCTTCGCGGCGAGCCGCGCGCACCACGCCGACGTCGGCGGCCCGACGCCGGGTTCGATGCCCGCGCACAGCCGCACGCTCGCCGAGGAGGGCGTCGTGATCCCTCCGCAGCCGCTCGACGCGGCCGCGGTCGAGCGGCTCGTCGCGCAGATGCGCCAGCCGCAGCAGCGCCGCGCCGACCTGCGCGCGCAGCTGGCCGCCAACCGCGCCGGCGCCGAGCGGCTGCTCGCGCTCGCCCGGCGCAGCGGCCTCGCGACGCTGCGGGCGGCCATGGCGGAGGTGCTCGACTACGCCGAGCGGCGCACGCGCGCCTGCATCGCCGCGCTGCCCGACGGAGCGCGCACCGCGCACGACGTGCTGGAGGGCGCCGACGGCGACGTGCCGCTGACGCTCACCGCGACGGTCGCGGGCGAGCGGCTGCTGCTGGACTTCAGCGGCAGCGCCGCCCAGCACGACGGCAACCTCAACTGCCCGCTCGCCGTGACGCGCTCGGCCTGCTGGTTCGCGGTGCGCGTCCTGACCGACGCCGACATCCCGCCCTGCACCGGCGCCTACCGGCCGATCGAGGTGCGCGCGCCGGAGGGTTCGCTGCTGAACGCGCGCTCGCCCGCGGCCGTCGCGGCCGGCAACGTCGAGACCTCCTCGCGCGTCGCCGACCTCGTGCTCGCGGCCTTCGGCCATGCGCTCGGGCAGGGGACGATGAACAACCTCACGCTCGGCGACGAGCGCTTCAGCTACTACGAGACGCTCGGCGGCGGCCAGGGCGCGTGCCCCGGCGCGGACGGGCCCAGCGGCGTCCACGTCGCGATGAGCAACACGCTCAACACGCCGGTGGAGGCGCTCGAGCTGGAGTTCCCGCTGCGGGTGACGACCTACGCGCTGCGGCGCGGCTCCGGCGGCGCGGGCCGCTGGCGGGGCGGCGACGGCGTGATCCGCGAGCTGGAGGCGCTCGCGCCGATGACCTACTCGCTCATCACCGAGCGCCGTCGCCACGCGCCGCCGGGCGCCGGTGGCGGCGGTGCGGGCGCGCCCGGGCGCAACCTGCTGGACGGCGCTCCGCTGGGCCCGAAGGCGCATGGAACGCTCGTCCCCGGCCAGCGTCTGCGCATCGAGACACCGGGCGGCGGTGCACGGAGTTAGCGCACATACGCCACCAGCGTGTATCCAAAATGACGCAAATAGCAGGAAGATTTTGGAAATACCAGGGTAATGCGTAGAATGCCTCTCCCCGCGTCTGGTCGTTGGACGATGTACCAGCGCGGGCTATATCCGCTCTCTCTCCCCGGAATCCCAATGCCGATTGCTTTCAAAGAATGGGCCGTCACCGTGCGTGCGCTCGCTGAAGGCGAGCAACTCATCACGCTTCGAAAAGGCGGCATTCGCGAGCCCGACAAGCACTTCACGCTCGAGCACGAGCGCTTCTTCCTGTACCCCACGTTCGACCACCAGCGCGAAGACCTCGTGCGCGAGTCGCATCAGCCCGAGCTGCTGCGCGCGCTCGAGGAGGGCGTCTGGCCGGAGGGCGAGCCCCCGCTGCACGCGCTCACCCGCGACGGCGAGATCCCGCAACCCGACCGCGTGCGCATCCGCGCATGGGCTGAGGTCGCCGACCACTGGACGATCACCGATCCGCGTGCCGTCGACGCGCTGTCCCCGTTCTACGTCTGGACGACGGACTACGCCGAGAAGCGGCTGGCCTGGAAGCGGCGCCATCCGCTCCACGTCGTGCTGCTGCGCACGTACCGCATCCCCCGTCCCGTCACCGTGAAGGTGCGCGACGACTACGGCGGATGCCGCTCCTGGCTGGAGATCACGCGCGACCTGCCGTTCGAGGGCACCCCGGTGCTCTCCGACGACGAGTTCGAGCGCGCCTCCGAGGAGATCGCCGGGATCGTCGCCGGGCGCACGCCCGAACTGGTCTAGCAGGCAGGCGGTCGGCCGGGCTTCGTCCCGGCCGGACCGCAGGCGGCGCTGCGCGAGGCCTTCGCCGGGCGCTCGCTCGTGCACAGCGAGGGCGCCTCGCGCTCACACCTCGCGCGGCTCGCCGCCGTCTGAGCGCAGCTCGTGCGGGGCGAGCACGTCGCGTGCGGCGTCCGCCCCCGAGCTCGGCACGAGCACGTCGCGCGGCCCGGCGGCCATGAAGTCCGGCACGTCGAAGCCCATGCTGCGGCGCAGCAGGCTCGGGATCCCCTCCTCCAGCAGCAGACCCTGGATCAGCTCCGCCTCGGCCTGGTGGCGCGCATGCGCGACGCGCACGAGCTGGCCCTCGGTGTACTGCGGCTTGATCTTGCGCGCGTGCTCCTGGCGCGCGTCGACGCGCGCCGGCGGCCGCGTGTCCGCCTGCACGAGCGGGACGTGACAGCGCGCGCAGAAGCGCTCGTCTTCCCCGAAGACCTCCCCACAGGTCGGGCAGACGAGCAGGTCCATCGCTAGTCGACCAGCAGCTCCGCCTCGGAGACCTCGCCGCCGACGATCCGCCACGCGCGCACGTCCGGCTGCTCGTCGGCGAGGCCGACGATCAGGTAGAGCGCGTCGGGATAGAACGCGAGGTTGATGTCCGTCTGCGACGGCTCGGGGGCCGTGCGCGTGTGCGAGTGGTAGATCGCGCCGAGCTCATGGCCGGCGTCGTCGATCGCCGTCGTCAGCTCCAGCAACTGGAGCGGCTCGATCTCATAGCGCAGCGGGCTCGCCGCCGCGTTCTCGGCCGGGTGCAGCGCGACCGCGCGCCCAGCGAGCGTCGCGATCATGCCGCAGCACTCGTTGGGAGCCTCCGCGCGCGCGTGCGCGATCAGCTGGCCGTAGAGCTCGCGGGCGATCTGCATCGCCCGCGAGGCTACCAGCGGCTAGACGACCTCGCGCTCGCGTGCGGCGGTCAGCTCGGCCTCGGACTCGTCCTTCGTCACGCCCGAGATCGAGTCCTTGAACTCGCGCATGCCCTTCCCGATCGAGCGGCCGGCCTCGGGCAGGCGCTTGGGGCCGAGGATGATCAGGGCGACTACGAGGACGAGGACGATCTCCATCGGTCCGATTTGGGAGAACATGAGGTGTTCTGCTCCTTACTTGACGACGACCTTGCCCACCATGAACGCGTGGAAAAGGCAGACGTACGAATAGGTTCCTGGCTTGTCGAAGCGAATGCGCTTGGACTGGCCCTTGTTGATGGTACCGGTGTCAAAGCCGCTGTCACCTTTTGCGGTCGACGTGTGCGGAGCGGCGTCGTGGTTGGTCCACGTGACGCTCCCGCCAGCCTTGACGGTGACGGTTTTCGGTGCGTAGTCGAAGTCCTTGATCTGGACGTGCACCGACTTCGGCGCGGACGTGGCGGGAGCGTTGGTGACGCTCCCGCCGCCGCCCGACCCGCCCCCGCCGCACGCGGCGAGGACGACCCAGGAGGCGAGCAGGGCGATGGCCGAGAGCGCGCGCATGGCTATGCCTTCGCGTTCCCGGACTCGAATGCGACCGGGACGACCTGCGACCCACCTATCGCGGTGACTCCCGACATGCGCATGAACGCGCGGCGTGTCGGTGCATCACGAAGCACCTCATCGAAGTCCATCGCGGCCTCCCAGCGTCGTTGCCTCGCTGGTACTACGGCGCGCGGACTACCGGCGGATCACCACCAGACCGTCGAGTCGAGGTTCTCGACCTCGTCGACGGGCAGCGTGTAGATGCCGGACGACAGGTACTTCCAGCCGTCGTCGGCGACGATGAAGACGACGTTGCCCTCGTCCAGCTCGCCCGCGATACGCACCGCCACGCGGGCGATCGCGCCCGTCGAGACGCCCGCGAAGAGGCCCTCCTCGTCGAGCAGCTTGCGCGTCCAGATGATCGCGTCGCGGTTGGTCACGAAGATCTTGCGGTCGAGCAGCGAGAGATCGATGATCGGCGGGATGAAGCCGTCGTCGAGCGAGCGCAGGCCCTGGACCGGCTCGCCCTGCATCGGCTCGGCTGCGACGATCTTGCAGGCGTCGCCCAGCTCCTCCTTGAAGCGGCGGCCGTTGCCCATCAGCGTGCCGCCGGTGCCGAGGCCCGCGACGAAGGCCGATATCTCGTCCAGCTCCTCGAGGATCTCCAGCGCCGTGCCGTTGTAGTGCGCCAGCGGGTTGGCCTCGTTCCCGTACTGGTAGGGCATGTAGTACGAGGAGTCGGCGGCGGCCAGCTCGAGCGCCAGCTCGACCGCGCCGTTGGAGCCCTTCGAACCGTCGGAGTAGACGATCTCGGCGCCGTACATGTGCAGCAGCTGCGTGCGCTCCTGCGTGACGTTGTCGGGCATCACGACCTTCAGCGGATAGCCCTTGCGCTTGCAGATCATCGCGAGCGAGATGCCGGTGTTGCCGGAGGTCGGCTCGAGGATCGTCTGGCCCGGGCGGATCAGGCCCTTCTCCTCGGCGTCCTCGATCAGCGAGCGGGCGACGCGGTCCTTGACCGAACCGGTCGGGTTGCGCGACTCGAGCTTGGCCCAGATGCGCACGCCCGGCTTCGGCGAGAGGCGCTTGAGCTCGACGAGCGGCGTGTTGCCGATCGCCTGGACGATGTCGCCGTAGCGACCACCGCACGGCTTGTTCTCGAGACGCTCCCCAGCCATCGCTTCACGAAGTATAGCGACATGTAGGGGAGCGGTCTGCGGCTCAGCCTCCAGCCATCGCCGGCAAGATGACGAGGGTATCCGTCTCGCCGACGACCGTCTCGAGGCCGTCGAGCACGCGCACGTCCTCGTCGTTCAGGTAGACGTTGACGTAGCGGTTCAGGTCGCCCTCGGCGGAGAACAGCTGCGACTGCGTCTGCGGATGCGTCGAGACGAGCGCCTGGAGCACCTCGCCGACGGATGCGCCGTCGGCCGAGACCTCTTTCTCGCCGCCGACCGACGGGCGCAGAACGGGTGGGATCTTCACGGTAGCCATGGAGCGGACCCTATCCGGCGGCGGCGCAGAACGCCTCGTAGTCGGGGAAGACGCCCATCTCCTCGTCGGTGATGGAGTCCGGCTCGCGCGAGCAGATCGGGCAGCCGGGGTCGCGGCGCACCTTCAGCTCCGTGAACGTCGCGCCGAGCGCCTCGTACAGCAGCAGCCGCCCGATCAGCGGCTCGCCCGCGCCGAGGATCAGCTTCACGACCTCGGTCGCCTGCAGCAGCCCCATCGTCCCCGGCAGCACGCCGAGCACGCCGTTGGCGCCGCACGAGGGCGCCAGCTCGGCCGGCGGCGGCGTCGGGTAGAGGCAGCGGTAGCACGGGCCCTCGTAGGGCGCGAAGACCGACAGCTGCCCGTCGAAGCCGAGGATCGAGGCCGAGACGACCGGGATCTTCAGCCGCACGGAGGCGTCGTTGAGCAAGTAGCGGGTCGGGAAGTTGTCGAGCCCGTCGACGATCACGTCGTAGCCCTCGACGATCTCCATGATGTTGGAGGCGTCGATCCGCACCGGATACGGGACGACCTTCACGTCGGGGTTGAGCGCGGCGATCGTCTCCGTCGCCGACTCGACCTTCGAGACGCCGACGCGGTCGGTCGTGTGGATCACCTGGCGCTGGAGGTTCGAGAGGTCGACGACGTCGTTGTCGACGATCCCGAGCGTGCCGACGCCGGCCGCCGCGAGGTACAGCGCGGTCGGCGAGCCGAGCCCGCCGGCGCCGAGCAGAAGGACCTTCGCGTCGAGCAGCTTCAGCTGACCCTCGACGCCGACCTCCTCCATCAGCAGGTGGCGCGAGTAGCGGTCGCGCTGCTCGGCGGTGAGCGCCTTGGGCGACTCGACCTCGTAGCCGCGGTCCTTCCAGAGCGCGATCCCGCCCGTCATCGAGGCGACGTTGGTGTAGCCGAGGTCCTGCGCGAGCGTGCGCGCCGACCAGGCCGAGCGGTTGCCGGAGGCGCAGTAGAGGACGATGCGCGCGTCGCGGTCGGCGACGACGCCTTCGATGCGCGTCTCGAGGTAGGAGCGCGGCACGTGCCGGGCGCCCGGGAGGTGCGCGACGCCGAACTCCTCGGTCTCGCGCACGTCGACGAGGACCACGCCGTTGCCGAGGTGCTCGTGGACGGCGGCCGGATCGACCTCCTCGATCTGGCTCTTGACTTGGCGGAGCAGCTCCGCTCCGGAGGGGGTCATCGGCGAAAACTCCTCAAAACGGGTCGGGTTTCGTGACTTCAGAAAGGATAGCGCGTCCAGCGCAGATTGATGGCGGCGGCCCCGCAGCCGATAGGGGTGAGGTGAGCTCCCCCTCGCTGCCCGTGCGCCTGCTGCTGCGCCGCCAGGTCGCGACGCTGGCGCGCGAGCAGGCTGAGATCGAGCAGCTGCGCGCTCACGTCGAGGCCGAGCGGCGCACCGCACGCATCGCCTCGATCCGCGCGCACGAGGCCGAGCGCCAGCGCCTCGCGCAGGATCTGCACGACGAGGTCAACCAGGCGTTGACGGCGATCCTGCTGCGCCTCGAAGCCTCGATCCAGGACGCGCCCGCCGCGCTGCAGGAGGAGCTGCGCGGCACCCAGCAGCTCGCGACGCAGGCGATGCAGGAGCTGCTGCGGCTCGCGCGCCAGCTGCGCCCCGCCGTGCTCGACGACCACGGGCTGCTGCCGGCGCTGCACACGCAGGTGCGCGACTTCGGCGAGCAGACCGGCATCCGCACGAGCTTCCAGCACGACGGCACCCCGACGCCGCTGAGCCCCGATCAGCAGCTCGCGCTCTACCGCGTCACGCAGGAGGCGCTCTCGAACATCGCCCGCCACGCCTCCGCGAGCCGCGTGCGCGTCGAGCTCTCGTTCGTCGGGCGCACGGTGCTGCGGATCTCCGACGACGGGCGCGGCTTCACCGAGGCGCGCAACGGCGGGCTCGGACTCGGCGGCATGCGCGAGCGCGCCGCGCTCGCCGGCGGACATCTGTCCATCTGGTCGGAGCAGAACGGCGGCACGCGCGTCGAGCTGACGATGTGAACCTACCCATGCGCACGCTGATCGCCGACGACCACGCGATCGTGCGCAGCGGGATCCGCCTGCTGCTGGAGCGCCAGCCCGGCGTCGAGGTCGTCGCCGAGGCGGGCGACGGCGTCACCGCCTTCGAGCAGGCGCTCGCGACGCGTCCGGACCTGTGCGTGCTCGACGTCGGCATGCCGCGCATGACGGGGCTGCAGGCGACGCGCGAGATCCGCTCCCACCTGCCTGAGACGCAGGTGCTGATCCTCTCGATGCACGACGACGAGCGCTACCTGTTCGAGGCGCTGAAGGCCGGCGCCTCCGGCTACGTGCTCAAGCGCGAGGCCGACCAGGCGCTCGTGGCCGCGCTGCACGCGATCGCGCGCGGCGAGTCGTTCCTCACGAACGCGGCCGAGCGCACGCTGATCCGCCGCTGGATGGAGGACGAGGCGAGCGAGCCGCAGGCGCGGCTGTCGGCGCGCGAAGAGCAGGTCGTGAAGCTGATCGCGGAGGCGCACACGAACGCGCAGATCGCCGCGACGCTGCACCTGTCGGAGAAGACGATCGAGTCGCACCGCGCGAACGTGCTGCGCAAGCTCGGGATGCGCGACCGCGTCGAGCTGGTGCGCTACGCGATCCGCCGCGGGCTCGTGGAGGCGTGAGGTCCCGGGTCCCGCCTAACCTGTGTCGGTGCCCGCCCGCCTGCGCCTGACGCTCGTCGTCGCGACCGCATGCCTGCTCGCCGCGCTCGCGGGGTTCGTCCTGCTCGGCGGCGGCAGCGACGTGGCGGGCGCCGGGCCGACCGGCTTCCACGGCGGGCTGCGACCGCCGGGCGCGCGGGCGATCGACTTCACGCTGCACGACGAGGCCGGGCGGCCCGCGACGATGCGCGCCTACCGCGGGCGCACCGTCGTCGTCACGTTCATGTACTCGACCTGCCGCGACACCTGCCCGCTGACCGCGCAGCAGATCCGCGGCGCGCTCGACCAGCTCGGCCGCGACGTGCCCGTCCTCGCGATCAGCGTCGACCCCGCGCAGGACACGCCGCTGCACGTGCGGCGCTTCCTCGTGCAGCAGCACATGGCGGGCCGCATGCGCTACCTGACCGGCGCCCGCGCGCAGCTCGCACCGATCTGGCGCGCGTACGGGATCCAGCCGCAGGGCAGCGGCTACGAGCACACCGCCTCGACCGTCGTCGTCGACGGTACCGGCCGCCAGCGGCTCGGCTACCTGACCGACCAGCTCACGCCGGAGGGTCTTGCGGACGATCTGCGCGCGCTCGCCGGCGGCGGTCGCGCAGCGCGCTGACGACGAGCACGCCGCCGAGCAGCAGCGCCGGCGCCGCGTAGATCATCGAGACGTACCAGTGACCGAAGTGCGCGAGCACGACCATGCCGTGCAGGCTACCCTTGCCGGCCGATGCGCCCCCCCGCCGACTTCGACCTGATCGCGCCGCCGTTCCCGCGCGAAGCAGAGTGGATCAACGTCGCGCCGCTGCGGATGGACCAGCAGCGCGGGCGCCCGGTGCTCGTCGAGTTCTGGGACTTCTGCCGCGTCAACTCGCTGCGCACGCTGCCCTACCTGAAGGCCTGGCACGCGTGCTATGCGGCGGCGGGCTTGCGCGTGATCGGCGTCCACAGCCCCGGCTTCGACCCGGCGCGCGACCCCGACGCGGTGCGCGCGGCCGTCGCGCGGCTGGGGATCGCCTACCCGGTCCTGCTCGACCAGGAGCTGGCGCTGTGGGACACCTACGGGATCGAAGGCTGGCCGAGCCGCTACCTGTGGGACGACGAGGGCCGGCTCGCGGACTTCCAGATCGGCGAGGGCGGCTACGCCGAGACCGAGCTGGCGATCCAGGAGCTGCTGCGTCGCGAGGGCGAGCCGCTGGTGGCGCCGGTCCGCCCGGAGGACGCGCCCGGCCTGCTGCTGCACGCGCAGACGGAGGACCGGCCCGGCCCGTACTGCGGCCCGTACGAGGCGGGCGGCGTGTGGGCGGTGCTGTCGGGCGCGGGGACGGTGCGGGCGAACGGGCGCGAGCTGTCCGTCGAGCACCCCGGCGCCTACCCCCTGATCGAGCACGAGCGCCACACCGCGGGCGTGCTCGAACTGGAGCTGGACGACGGCGTGACCTGCCACGCCGTCTGCTTCACGCCGGGCCTCTAGACGGCCAGCAGCTCGGCGTGCCCGCGCGCGGCGAGCAGGTGCAGGCGCTCCGGCGGTCCGTCGTCGCCGACGCGCAGCGCCGTCCCGGGCCAGTACGGGCTCTCGTACGGCGTCTCGGTCAGGAAGTGGCGTTCGTGGACCCAGCAGCCGCAGTTGTGCAGCTGCGTGCCGGAGGGCGTGCGCCACGCGGTCGCGTCGTCGTGCGGGCGCGGCCCGGCGCGATGCGTGTGGCCGAACAGCACGTGGTCGGCCTCGACGCCGAGCCGTGCGACCACGTCGGCCATCGCCTGGACGCCCGCGCGGCCGAGCGCGGCGCTCGACACCTCGGCCCGCACGGGCCCGAGCCCGGCGCGGTTGGCGGCGAGCACGCCGAGCGGGAACGCCGCCGCGAGCGCGCGGCGGCGCAGCGGCCGGTGCCCCTCGCCCGCGAGCGCGCGCCAGGTGCGCACGGCGAGGCCGTCGCTCGCGGGAGCGCTGCCGTTCGCGTGCTGCGCGAGCGCGTAGGACCATGCGTAGATCGGCGCGAGCGCCGCCTCGTACGCGTCCGGGTCGGCGTGCGGCGGCAGCGCGCCGACGATCCGGCCCATCGCGCCCGCGCTGAGACGCTCGAACGTCGGCACGGTCGTGTGACGGTCGAGGTAGTGGCCATGCATCGCGTAGACGTCGTCGCGCAGCCAGATGCCCGGGTAGGCGAGGGTCACGCGCGCCGGCGCGGTGGCGGCCGCAAGCTCGGCGAGGGCGTCGTGCGGCTCCCAGGCGGCGAGCTCGGCCAGCCCCAGTGGCGGCGGCGCCGCGTCGCGCCGGCGCCGCTCCAGCCACGGCGCGACGAGCGCATAGTCGTGGTTGCCGGGCACGAGCACCAGCTCGCCGTCGGCCCCCAGCGCGGCCCCGACGGCCGCGAAGAACGGCCGCGCCGCCGCGACCGCATCGCGCGCCGGGCCCTGGCGCAGCTCGAGCGCGTCGCCGAGCAGCACGACCCGCTCCACGCCGTCGAGCGCCTCCAGCAGCGCCGCCTGCAGCGCCGGACGGCGCAGCAGGTCCTTGCCGTCGCGGGCGCCGAGGTGCAGATCGGAGAGGACGAGCGTCGTCAACGGGTGCCGGAGGCGGCCATGTGGCCGCCGGAGGCGGGTCCCGATCCCGGCTTTGCCGCCATCGCCTGGCGGATCGTCTTGGGGAGCATGAAGCGGACGTCCTCCTGGATCACCTCGAGCTCCTCGACGTGCTGCGTGCCGCGCTCGCGGAAGAAGCCGACGAGCCGCTGCACCAGCTCCTCGGGAGCGCTCGCGCCGGAGGTGATGCCGACGACGCGCTTGCCCTCCAGCCACGCCTCCTGCACCTGGCCCTCGTGGTCGATCAGGTAGGCGTCGGTGCCCAGCTCGCGCGTCACGTCGACGAGCCGGTTCGAGTTGGAGGAGTTCTGCGAGCCGATCACGAGCACGAGGTCGCAGGCCTGCGCGAGCTGCTTGACGGCGAGCTGGCGGTTCGTCGTGGCGTAGCAGATGTCGTCGGTGCGAGGCCCGACGATCTGCGGAAACTTCTCGCGCAGGCGGTTGATGATCGCGCGCGTCTCGTCCACCGACAGCGTCGTCTGCGAGATGTAGGCGATCCGCTCGGGATCGGCGACCTCGAGGCGGTCGACGTCGGCTTCGGTCTCGATCAGGACAATGTGCTCCGGCGCCTCGCCCATCGTGCCCTCGACCTCCTCGTGCCCGGCATGCCCGATCAGGACGATCGTGTAGCCCTCGGCGGCGAACTTCTTCGCCTCGACGTGGACCTTGGTGACGAGCGGGCAGGTCGCGTCGATCGTCTGCAGCGCGCGCGCCGCCGCGTTCGCATGGACGCTCGGGGCCACGCCGTGCGCCGAGAAGACGACCGTCGAGCCCTCCGGCGCCTCCGTCTCCTGGTCGACGAAGATCGCGCCGCGCGCGCGCAGCTGCTCGACCACATGCTTGTTGTGGACGATCTCCTTGCGCACGTAGACCGGCGCGCCGTGCAGGTCGAGCGCGCGCTCGACCGTCTGCACGGCCCGGTCCACGCCTGCGCAGTAGCCGCGAGGCGCAGCGAGCAGGATCTTCTCGGGAGCGTGAGGCATGCCGCTCGACACAGTGTAGGCCAGCGTCTACGGTCTCCTGTGTGGCCACGTCGTCCAAGCAGAAGGCGCGCAGCGACCGCAACCCGATCGTCGAGCTGGTCGGGATCGTGGTCGTCGCGCTCGTGCTCGCGTTTTTCATCCAGCTGCTGCTGGTGAAGACCTACCGCATCCCCAGCGGCTCGATGGAGCCGACGCTGGCGATCGGGCAGCGCGTGCTCGTGAACCGCGTCGGCACGCACTTCGGCGATCCGTCGGTCGGCGACATCGTCGTCTTCCACCCGCCCGCCGGCGCGGACGCGACGCCCGCCGAGTGCGGCGCCGACGACGAGGGCGGCGGCAGCTCGCGCCCCTGCTCGGTCGCCACGAGCGCACGCTCGAGCCAGACGTTCGTCAAGCGCGTCGTCGGCGTCGGCGGCGACCGCATATCGGTGCGCGACGGCCATGTCATCCGCAACGGCCAGCAGGAGCCCGACGCGTTCACCCGCGACTGCGCGGTCGAAGGCGCCGGCTGCGACTTCCCCGGCACGATAACCGTGCCCAACGGCAGCTTCTTCATGATGGGCGACAACCGCGGCGGCTCCGACGACAGCCGCTTCTGGGGTCCGGTGCCGAAGAAGTGGATCATCGGCAGGGCGTTCGCGACGTACTGGCCGCCGAACCGGATCGGCCTGTTCTAGACAGCTCGCGGCAGTGGTGCGGGCGGTCGGGCGCGGCGGCGTGCGGCAGGAACGGAAAGCCCGTCACGGCGAAGTAGACGAAGACGGCCGCGAGCAGCAGCTGCACCACCAGCGCCCAGACGAGCAGGCGGACGGACATCGCCGACAGCTTGGCAGGCGGCTTGCGCCGACGCCGTGGCGGTATACGCTTGCGACGACCGCCGCGAGACCCGGGAGAGCGTCGTGGCCCAGCAGCATCTCGATCGACTGACCGCCGTGGACGCCTCGTTCCTCCATCAGGAGGACGCGACCTCGCACATGCACATCGGCGCGATCACGATCTTCGAGGGCCCGCCGCCGCCGTTCACCGCCGTGCTCGAACACATCCGCGCACGGCTGCGCCACGTGCCGCGCTACCGCCAGAAGCTGGCCTATCCCCCGTTCGAGAGCGGTCGGCCGCTGTGGATCGACGACCCGACCTTCAACCTCGAGTACCACCTGCGCCACAGCGCGCTGCCCGCGCCCGGCACCGAGCAGCAGCTGCAACGGCTCGCCGCGCGCATCGTCTCGCAGCAGCTCGACCGCTCCAAGCCGCTGTGGGAGTGCTGGTTCGTCGAGGGGCTCGAGGACGGGCGCTTCGCGCTGATCTTCAAGACCCACCACGCGCTCGTCGACGGCGTCTCCGGCGTCGACCTCGCCACGGTGCTGTTCGACCTCGAGGCCAACCCGGCGCAGCAACTGTCCGCGGACCCGTGGCAGCCGCGCCCTGAGCCGTCGAGCACGGAGCTGCTCGCAGCCGGCATCACCGGCTTCGCGAAGACGGCGCTGACCGTGACCGAGAAGGCGCTCGGCGCGCTCACGAACCCGACCGCCGCGCTCGACGCGCTGCGCGACGCGGCCGAGGGCGTCGGCGAAGTCGCCTGGGCGGGCCTGAACCCGGCGCCGGAAACGCCACTGAACGTCGAGATCGGGCCGCACCGCCGCTACGCGGTCGTGCGCAACGAGCTGGCGGACTTCCGCTACGTCAAGAGCGTGCTGGGCGGCACCGTCAACGACGTCGTGCTCGCCGTCGTCTCCGGCTCGCTCGCCCGCTGGCTGCGCTCGCGCGGCGTGCGCACCGAGGGGCTGGAGCTGCGCGCGCTCGTGCCGGTCTCGATCCGCCCGCAGGACGCGCGCCACCAGCTCGGCAACCAGATCGTGCTGATGCGCGGCCCGCTGCCCGTCTACATCCGCGACCCGGTCGCGCGGCTGCGCTTCGTCAAGCAGGCGATGGACGGGCTGAAGGAGTCCAAGCAGGCGGTCGGCGCGAAGGTGCTCGCGGACGTCCAGCAGATGGCGCCGCCGACGATCCTCGCGCAGGCCTCGCGGATGCAGTTCTCGACGCGGCTCTTCAACCTCATCACGACGAACGTGCCGGGCCCGCAGTTCCCCCTCTACATGCTGGGCCGCGAGCTGCGCGACCTCTTCCCGATCGCCTTCCTGCCGAAGTCCCACGCGCTGGCGATCGCGATCATGTCCTACAACGGCAGCATCGACTTCGGCCTGCTCGGCGACTACGACGCACTGCCGGACATCGACACGATCGCCGAGGGGATCGACGAGGGGCTGACGCAGCTCAAGCGCGCCGCGCAGGCGAAGGAGGCGCGCACCGCGAGTGCGCGCGTCGCCCCCGCGCCGGCGACGCCGAGCGAGCCGCCCAAGCGCCGCAGACCGGCGACCCGCGCCGCCAAGCCCGCGGCCGGCGCGAAGGCCACGCCGGCGGTCGAGCCGCAACTGCTGCCGAGCGGCCCCTCGACGCGCGCGAACGGCCCGGCGGCGTCGATGCGCAAGCGCGCCCGCCGCCCTGCGCCCTCGCGCAACGGCAAGAGCGACACCTAGCGCGATCCTCCAGCGCGCTGGAGCTTTCAGACCTTCCAGCCCGCTAGAAGCCGAGCGCGAACTTGGCGTCCTCGCTCATCAGCTCCGGAGACCACGGCGGCGAGAAGACCATCTTCGGATTGACCTCGTGGACGTCGTCCAGCTCGCCCACGAACTCGATCATCTGCTCGCTCACCTGCGGCCCGATCGGGCACGCCGGCGTCGTGAGCGTGAACGTCACGTTCACGGTGGTGCCGTCGATCTCGACGTCGTAGATCAGGCCGAGCTCGACGAAGTCGAGCCCCAGCTCGGGGTCGATCACGTTCGCGAGCGCGTCGTTGACGTCCTCGACGGTGGGCATGCCGACCAGTGTAGCCGCCGTCGGCGCGGAGGCCGATCGCCCTGCCGCCTCCACGTGAGAGTCTGCTTAAGTTGCTTGCAGGAGCGGTGGAGGTTTCGTTAGTTTCGCCGCCATCGTCGAGTACGCCGCACATCCCCCGACGTTGCGGTGCTCCGGAGATGAGGACCGCGCGACCCAGCCGTTGCGGCGGAGGGCCTTCGTCCGCGCGATCAAGGCGCGCACCGACGTCGTCGTCGACCTCGCCGAGCTGACCTGGGCCGACGCCTCGCTGATGCTGGACATCGTCGTGCTGGCCCGGCGCCTGCGCGCCGAGGGCCGCACGATCGCGCTGTGCGGCGCGCAGCCGCAGATCGTCGCGCTGCTGGAGCTGGTCGGGCTCGACCGCCTGCCGGGCGTGCAGATCGAACGCCCGCCGGCGCCCGTCGCAGCCTTCGCGTAGCGCGCAGCCGCACACGGGTAGCCTGTGCGGCGATGCTCCTGCTGCCGCTGCTGCTGCTCTTCATCGTCGTCCCGCTCGCCGAGCTGTACGTGATCATCCAGGTCGGCCAGGCGATCGGCGCGCTGCCGACGATCGGCCTGCTGCTGCTGGACTCGCTGCTCGGCTCGTGGCTGCTGCGCTCGCAGGGGCGGATCGTCTGGCGCCGCTTCCAGGGCGCGCTCGCGAGCGGTCGCGCGCCGACCGGCGAGGTGGTCGACGGAGCGCTCGTGATCCTCGGCGGCGCGCTGCTGCTCGCGCCCGGCTTCATCACCGACGCGGTCGGTGCGCTGATGCTGCTGCCGCCCTCGCGTGCGCTGCTGCGCCGCGGCATCCTGCGCAACGCGCGCAGCCGCCTGCTGATGGGCGTGGCCGGCGCGCGCCGGCGCCGCGGCAGAGGCCGCGACTCCGACGTCGACGGCAGCGCGCACGACGTCGATCCCTCGCACCTGCGGCGATGATCGGCCCCGAGCACGAGACGGCCCGGACGCCCGCGTCCGGCACCGAGGGCTTCGGCGACGCCGTCACGTACGCGTTCGGAGACGCCGCCCAAGAGCTGTTCGGCAGCGTGCGGCTGGGGCTCGTGCCGGGCGATCCCGTGCGCGCGAGCGGGCTCGCGATCGTCTTCCACGCCGGCGTGCCGATCGTCGGCGACGCGGCCGGCGCGATCGAGCTGGCGCACGCCGACTGGGGCCAGCTCGACGTCGGCGACCTGCGCGCGACGATCGTCGAGCCGCTGCGCGCGTGGGAGCTGACCTACGACGGCGACGAGGCCGGCTTCGAGCTGCGCTTCGAGGCGCGCGGCGACCCGGCCGAGGTCGGCGCGGGCGCGCTGACCGACAGCGCCGCCGACCTGCACGGCTACGAGCAGCTGTGCCGCGTGCACGGCAGCCTCCGTCACGGAGCGCGCCGCTGGCAGCTCGACTGCCTCGGCCAGCGCGGGCATCAGTGGGGCGCCCCCGACTGGGAGCGGCTCGCGCTCGCCCGCACCGTCACCGCCTGGTTCGAGGACGGCGAGGGCTTCACGCTCGCGGCCGTGCGGCCGGCCGACGCGCGCGGGCACGAGCAGGAGATCGCGCGCGCCGCGCTGCTCGGAGGAGAGCGGCCCGCGGCGCTCGACGACGTCCGCCTCTCCACCACGCTCGACGAGAGCGGCTGCCAGCTGCGCGCGGGCCTCGAGCTGTGGGTCGGCGAGGAGGACGCGATCCCCTACCACGTCGCGGGTCAGGCGGTCTGCGGGACGACGCTCGAGCTCGGCCGCCTGCGGCTCGACGCGGCCTTCTTCACGTGGCGGATGGATGGGCGCGAGGGCGTCGGACGCTACGACGTGCTGCGCCACGCATGAGCCGCGTCGAAGCGATCGTCTCGGACTTCGGCGGCGTCTTGACGTCGCCGCTGCTCGACGCGTTCGCCGGCATCCAGGAGCGCCACGGCATCCCGCTCGAGCAGCTCGGCGCGGCGCTGGCGCGCGCCGCGGAGGCCGACGGCGGCGCACACCCCCTGTTCGAGCTCGAGAAGGGCGCGATCACGGAGGCCGAGTTCCTCGCGAAGCTGGGCGCCGCGCTGCGCGAGGAGCTGGGCCGCGAGGTCGAGCTGCACGGCTTCGGGGCGACCTTCTTCGAGCACCTGAAGCCGAACGAGGAGTTGTTCGCGTTCATGCGCGCGCTGCACGAGCGCGGCTACCGGATGGCGATCCTCACCAACAACGTGCGCGAGTGGGAGCCGCTGTGGCGCTCGATGCTGCCGGTCGACGAGATCTTCGAGCTGGTCGTCGACTCCGGCTTCGTGGGCGTGCGCAAGCCCGATCCCGCGATCTACGAGCTGACGCTGCAGCGGCTCGGGATCCCCGCCGAGGCGACGCTGTTCGTGGACGACATGGAGGTCAACTGCGACGCCGCACGCGCCCTGGGGATGCAGGCGGTGTGGTTCCGCTCGACCGCGCAGGCGATCGCCGACGTCGAGGCGCTGCTCGCGCCCGCGTCCTAGTTCGGGGAACCGAGCCGGTCCCAGCAGTACAGCTCGACGCATTCGCGCGCGAGCTCACGGCAGCGGGCGTCTGACAGGAACGGCAGCACCAGCTCGAGCGACTGCTCTTCGGTGACGCCGGCCTCGAACGCGTCCTCGCCGCGGAAGCCGGCGGCGATCTTCAGCGCCTCGCGTCGATTGTCGCCGAGCGACGGAAAGACGTTGACGAGGAACTCGCGGTTGGCGATCGGATGGCCGACCTCCAGCGAGGCGTGCCAGGCCGCGAGCATCGACAGGTCGTCCTCGTCGAGGTCGGCGACGGCCTTCGCGTAGTGCGACGTCAGCTCCGCGTCGGGGATCTCGTCGACCCAAGCGCGCACGACCTCGCCCAACAGCTGCCGACGCGCCTCACGACCGACGGAGCTGGCGATCACGCGAATGGCGTTTTGCGGCTCGATGAAGCAGATGGACATCGCGACTCCCGCGTAGCAGTCGAGAAGGGGGGACTCGATCGAGAAGGACTGTACGACTCGGTGTGGACGGCAAAACGGAGCCGAGCGCCGACGCGCCGGGGGGAACGTCCCCGACTGGTTGACGGATCGCGACGTAAATGTCGTTGCAGAACCTCTGGCCGCCACGGAGGGTGGCCGGATGCCGGATGCAACCCGCTTCCTCACCGCGCTCGGGCAGGCGCTCCGCGAACGTCGCGAAGAGCTTCGACTCACGCAAGAGGCGGTCTCGCTGCTCACCGGCGTGCCACAGCGACGGATCTGGGAGATCGAGGCGGGGGTCGGCAATCCGACGGCGCGAACGCTACTGCGACTCGTCGCGGGCTTGAGCGTCCCCTGCTCGCAGATCTTCGCCCGTGCCGAGGAGCTGGCGGATCCGCCGCCGGCCGGCACGAGCGCCGGAGCCGTCTCACAGCACCCCTGAGCAGCGCCCAAACGACGTTTGCGTCGTACGGCCGCGGCTGCAAGGATGGGAAATGTTCTCGTTCATGAAACGGGTCCGTCCCGATCTGGAGCTGCTTTGTGAGCGACGAGGACCCCGTCGAAGGCGAGTGGTTGCCGGAGGAGCGCGCACTGCTCGACGCCGCGCTCGACTTCTTCGGCGCCGCCGAGGCCGTGATCGAATTCGGCGAGGAGGAACGTCCGCGCGTGCGTCGCGACGTCGAGCAGTTGCAGCAGGTGCGCGGCGCGATGACCGCGCTCGAGGTGCGCGTGCTGGCGGCGCACGAGGCGGGCGTCGCGACCGATCAGATCACACGGATCTCGCGTCTGGAGCCCGAGATCGTGGCACTGATCATCGCCCGGGCGGGCAGGACGTAGGACCGTCCCGCCCGCCCTGGATGCGGGCGTCTAACCGACCGTCACGTAGACAGGCGACGAGCGGCTCGTGAGGAACGGGAAGCTCCCCTGCTGCGGCACGAGCGCGCGGAAGCCGAAGCGCCCGCTCGCGAGGCGGAAGCGGTACTGCGTGCTCCAGTCACCCCTGCGCGAGGTGCGTACGGTGCGGAAGGTCCGCCATCCGAAGCCGGCCTGATAGCCCTGCAACGTCACGAGCACGCCGCTGCGCGGCAGCAGCTCGCCGCCGACGTGGCCGCGCAGCCGCACGACGCGATCGCCGGTGAGGCGGCGGCGGTCGGCGTGGATCGTGAGCGGTGCGAGCACGTCCTCACGGACGACGTTGGAGGCGGCGAAGCCGCGGCTGTCGGAGAACGGGAAGTAGGTGACCTTCACGAGCCGGCTCGGCCCTTCGGGCAGGGCGGTCGCGAAACGTCCGTCCGCGTCGGTGCGGATCTCCCCATGGGCGGCCCAGGGACGACCGAGCACCTTCCACGCGAGACCGAGCCGCGCATGGGCGATGGCGTGGCCGTCCGCGTCGGTGAGCCGACCGGCGAGCACCCAGTGATGCGAGCGCGGCGAGCGAGCGCGGTGCACGAGCCGGCCATCGGCCAGACGGAACCCGAGGTCGATGTGCGCGCCGCTGGCGGCGTTCGAACCGTTGGCGACGTGGCCGTCGAGCTGGCCGAGCGGGTTTGTGAGGCCGCCGATCCCGCCTGTGGCGGGCTGCGGTTGGGCGTCTCGGGGTGCGCCGGAAGCGCCGGCGGGCGGCTCGAGGTGTCCGTCCGTGTCCGCGACGAGCGAGCCGGTCGCGCTGGCGGTGGCCGATCCGCTGGCGTTGCCGGCCGTGACCTCGACCGCGAGACGGTGGTACGCGTCTGCGGTGGTTGGCGTGTAGACCTGGTCGTCGGCGCCCGCGATGCCCGCGCACTGGCCGCCGGAAGCGTCGCAGCGCAGCCAGCGGTAGCCGTAGGCGTCGGGGGCGCCGTCCCACTGGCCGGTGCCGGCGGTCAGCTGGCTGCCGACGCGCGCGGTGCCCGCGACGCCGGGAGCGGCGAGCGCGATCGGCGCGTTGTGGGTGTCGAATGTTTCATCGTCGACGAGATCGACGTTGCCCGCCGCGTCTTCGAGCGTGAGGTGGAGCGTGTGCGGGCCGTCGTGCAGCGTCGCGGTGTCGAAGCTCGCCTCCCCGGAGGCAGCGAGCGGGCATGGCTGCGGAGCGCCGAATTCATACGGATCGTCGTTCGCCGGCTCAACGTCGGCGCACGTTCCGTCGGCATCGTCGACCACGTTCTGCGCAACGCGATCGCCATCGACGGAGAGCGCATAGCGATACACCCCACCGCCCAGATCGCTCCCATGAAACGTCACCCGTCCTGAACCACGCACCGGATCCGTGCCAACGAGGTTGCCACCGGTGACGACGCCGGTGGGCGTAGTTGTGTCGCTGATGCCGATTGTGGCTCGGGGGATGGTGACTTGGATCGGAGCGGATCCACAGTCAAGGGATCCGACCGCACCCCAACAGCGGACGCTTACATGTAATGAATCCCAAGTCTGCCCTTCGCCATCAACAACGGACGGAATGCCTTGTGTGAGGGTTTGCCCCCCTTGGAGCGGACTCTTGAAGTCGAGCAAACCGTCGTTCTCATCATCGTCATGCCACAGGTGGTAGGCGTAAGGCCGATTTGCCACACCCGGTGCCGTGGGCCAACTAAGTGCGTAGGCGCGCCACACGTGACCGGACGTGATCGTTGTATCGGGCGCTGCTGAAAAGTTCCAAGCGACCCAACTACCGGGTGCAACTGGGAGACCTGTGGTGCCGTACTGAAGAGAGAACGGCTGGCCAGGGGCCGCGCAGCGAGTCGTACTTCCGTTATCGCGACCGATAATCGGCGCACTCGCCGAGCTGGTCCAGCCTTCGGTGCCTGTCCATGCTCCGCTTGGGGTGGTGCATGAGTGGACGGTGAATGTTCCGGCGTGGGCGGTTGGGGCTGGGAGTGCTGCGGCGAGGATGAGCAGGAATGTGGGTGCGATGTGACGGTATTGCATCGAGTGCGACCTCCCGGATGCGTGTGGGTGATGTGTCGGTCAAGGGCCCGCGAACTCGGCGGGTGCGGTGGCGCCGGTGGACGCCGGCGGTGGGGACGTTTGGCGCCGTGGCGACGCTTGGGCGAAGAGCGCGGTCGTCGTGGCGGCTGAGCGGGCGTGGCGAGGCGGCCGCGGTGACTTCTCCGTGGCTTCGAAGGCGAACTCGCTCGTGGTCCCGCTGCTGCTGCGGCTGGCGGTGGCGGCGGGGGTCGTGGACGCGCCCGATCGCGGTGCGATCGAGCGGGTGGCCGTCGACAGCAGCGACGTGCCGCCCGCCGCCGCCGCACGCTGCGCGTGCGCGACCGGGCGCGCCGAGGCGTGGGCCACGTGCTCGATCGCCACCCCTCCCCCGGCCAGCGCGGCGGTCGAGGCTGCGACCGCCGCCATCTTCGTGCCCGCCAGCGTGTCGAGCGCGCCGTGCACGCGCAACGCCGTGAGCGTCACGCGCTCGGCGACCGCCTGGAACACGGCCTCCAGGTGCCGCGAGAGCGAGCCCGGATCGCCCATCCCCGCAGGGACGACCGCGATCGGCACGAGCGCGGCGACCGCGCGCGGCGCGTCGTGGAAGTCGCGCAGCGTCGCGCGGCACGCCGTGCAGGCGCGCAGATGCGGGCGCAGGTCGGCCAGCTCGCGAGCCGTCGCCTCGCCGTCGGCGAGCGCGGACAGGAGCGGCAGCCAGCGCTCGCACTCGGCCCCTGACTCGATCTCCCCCAGCCGCTTGCGCAGGGCGCGGCGCCCCTCGGTGATGGCGCGGTTGGTCTTCGTCCACGTCCACGACTGGCGGGTACAGATCTCCTTGTACGACAGCCCCTCGGAACGCAGCACCAGCGCCGTGACCTCTTGCGGCTTCAGCCGTTGCAGCGCCTCCGCGACATGGGCGAGCTGCTCGAAGCCGTCGATGCGCTCGGCGGGATCCTCGAGCTCGGCGGCACGGTGACGGTCGAAGTCGACCTCCTCGCGCCCGACGAGCTTCTCGCGCTCCGCGCGGACCGCCAGGGCCTCGTTGCGCAAGACCGTCCTGATCCATGGCAGGACGTTGTCCGGCGGGTCCGTGCGCATCCGCCGCACGAGGATCTCGATGCTGCGCTGGTAGGCGTCCTGCGCGTCGTCGGCGCACAACGAGAAGCGGCAGGCGAAGCGCAGCAGCCCTGCGGCGTTCTGCTGCACGAGCGCCAAGGTGCGCTCCTCCGTCTTCCGCGCTCGTTCGCTTGTCTGCTCCATCCCGGTCCCTCCCTGGCACGTGGTGTCGCCAACGCCACACCTATCGGGCGGTGGAAGGAGCCAACCGCAGCCCCCTCACCCCCACTCGGCCGCGAAAAGTTCGCAAATAGCAGAGATAAACGACGTTGTTCCTCGACACATGTTCGGTCGAACAGAGCACACGAGGAGCTGTCGTGCGCGTTCCGTCGCGAGGACGGAACAGAGTTGTTTCAGGTGGCGCTAGAGCCCGAGCGCGTCGCCGCTGCGCACGAACGCATCGGCGTCCGGCTCGGCGGCGGGCACGCCGAGCGTGGCGCGCGCCTGGGCGCTCGGCCGGCCCCAGTTCCAGAGCGCGAGGTCGAGCGCGGCGAGCGGCAGGCCGCACGCCTCCGCCAGATCGGCGGCGCGGCGTTCGAGCAGCAGCGTGTCGCCGATGCCGAAGACGCGCTTGGCGGCGACCGTCGTCTCGTCCGCTCCGCCGAGCTGGAGCGCGCCGGGTCGCAGCTCGTGGACGCCGAGCGCGCCGAGCGTGACCAGCAGGTCGAAGCGCGCATCGCGCGAGAGCCCCGGCAGCGCGAGCCGCTCGAACGTGCGCGCGAAGCGCCGCTCCGGCGTCCATCCCAGCTCGCCGGAGAAGCCCGCGTCCTGCGCGCCGGCGCGGGAGGTCCAAGCGCGGTAGGCGACGAGCGTCGCGTCACCCCGCCCCGGCTCGTGCGCCGTGCGCGGGCCGAGCGCCGCGTCCTCGAGTGCCGGCAGCTCGCCCGAGGCCCACGGCGTGCGGGCGGCGCTAACGCCCGCGAACGGGTCCTCGCCCTCCAGGGGAGAGAGGTATGCGATCAGGAACGCGAGCCACAGCGCCTCCTCGCGGTCGGCGGCAGCTGCGACCTCGGCGTAGAGCCCGGGCGGCGCGGTCGCGAGGACATCGAGGCGGGCATTGGCGAACGCCAGCTCGCGGGCGAGCCGCTCGGCGTCACCGCTCGCCTTCAAGCCCGGCGCGAGCCGCGAGCGGAAGCCGTCGTCGTGCTCGCGCGCGACGTGGCGGACGCGCAGCGTGCTGGCGCCGCGCGCGGTCGGGCGCGTGCTGCGCGATCGTGTCACCGGCCCGCCGCTGCTGCGCACCCCCGGCCGGCGAGGCGCGGCCGCATCGGCCTTCTCACGCAGGCAGATCGGGCAGTTCGCCTCGAAGCGGTTGTGACGGCAGAACGTTGGCACGCAGCCGTCAGTCTAGGAGGCCGGGAGCGACTGAGGTCGTCCGGTCACGGCGCGGCTGCGAGCCGTGCCATCCCGCCGAGGAACAGCTCGCTCGCGAAGCGCGCCGCGCGCTCGACGTCGGGCGGGTCCTGCTCCGTCAGGCGGATCCCCAGCTCGAACGCGACGCCGCCCATCGCGGCCGCGAGCGCGTCGAGGTCGAGCGCGGGCGACAGCTCCACGCGGGCGGCGAGATCCTCGCGCAGCTCGAGGATCCCGAGCTGCAGCGCGGGCGTGTCGAACAGCTCGCGCACGGTCCCGGCGTTGCGCCGCAGCAGCTCGAACAGCGCGCGATCCTCGACGATGAACGAGAAGTAGACGCCGAAGCCCTCGCGCACGATCGTCTCGACGTCGTCGGCGCGGGCGCGCGCCTGGCGCAGGCGGCGGCGCAGCTCGGTCGTGTGCTGGTCGAGCACCGCGCGGAAGACCGACTGCTTGTCCGGGAAGTAGTTGTAGAAGGTGCCCGAGGCGAGGTCCGTGCGGCGGATCACGTCGCGGATCGACGCCGCGCCGTAGCCCATCTCGGTGAAGACCTCGCATGCCGCGTCGAGGATCGCGGCGCGGTTCTGGAGCTTCGTGCGCTCGCGCTTGCCGGCGAGCGCGCTCACGCGGGCACCGCCGCGCGCGCGGGGATCGGCAGGCGGTAGCCCTGCTCGCGCATGCGCCGCGCGCCGGCCCTGCGCTCGCGGCGCAGGTCGTAGAGGTAGTTGTCGAAGTCGACCTGCATCGTGTGGCGCTTGGAGGCGACGTAGCGCTTGAACATCTTCGCGCGCTCGCGCTCGATGTCGGCGCGCAGCTCGGCCGGCGCGGGCAGCGCGTACTCGCCGCGCAGATGCGCCGCGATCCACTGCCCCTGCGCCTCGGAGAGCGGCATGATCGCGCCGAGCGGCTGCAGCAGGCCGGCGAAGAAGACGTTGTCGATCTCGGGGTGGAAGACACGGCGGAACAGCGGCAGGTCGTTCTCGGGCGCGGCGATCAGGGACTCGTCGAAGAACGGGAACGTGACCTTGTAGCCCGTGCAGCAGACGATCGTGTCGACCTGCTCGACCGAGCCGTCCTCGAAGCGCACGCGATCGCCGAGCAGCTCGGCGACGTTCGGCTTGTAGACGATCTCGCCGTGGGCGACGCGGTTGAGGAAGTCGGCGGAGATCGTCGGGTGCGCGTCGCCGAGGTCGTGGTCGGGCCGCGGGAGCCCGTAGTCCTCCATGCGCCCCACGCCGAGCCGGTAGAAGCGCTGGAGGATGGCCTTGCGGAAGGCCCACGGCAGCACGCCGGTGAAGCGGTTCACGCCGATCTGGTCGAGCGGGCGCCCGAACAGGTACTTCGGCACGATGTGCGCGCCACGGCGCGAGGACAGGATCGTGTGCTCGGCGACGAAGCTCGACTCTACGGCGATGTCCATCGCGCTGTTGCCGATCCCGAGCACGACGACGCGCTTGCCCTTGAACGGCTCGTTGTCGATGTAGTGGTGCGCGTGCACCAGCTCCCCGTCGAAGCTGCCGGGGAACGCCGGCTCGGGCCAGCGCGGGTTCCAGTGGTGGCCGTTGGCGACGACGAGCGCGTCGTAGCGCCGCGTCTCGCCCGTGTCGAGCGCGACCGACCAGACGCCGTCCTCGCCGCGCTCGGCGCGCAGCACGCGGGTCTCGAACAGGATCCGCTCGCGGAAGCCGAAGTGGTCGACGTAGCTGTCGAAGTAGGCGGCGATCTGCGCGTGGTGCGGGAAGTCGGGGTAGGACTTCGGCATCGGGAAGTCCGAGTACTCCATGCGCTCGCGCGAGGTGTTGATGTGCAGCGAGCGGTACGCCGAGGACATCCCGTTCGTGTTGCCGAAGACCCAGTTGCCGCCGACGCGGTCGGAGGCCTCGATGCAGTCGAACGGGATCCCCCGCTCGTGCAGCGCCTTCGCGACGGCGATGCCGGAGCAGCCGGCTCCGATGACGCAGACGGTCGGCAGCTCGGTCATGCGGATGGCCTCCTCGCTCGCAAAAGTGACGGGGGCGTCACCTTATCAGCGCCGGATCCTCGCTCCGCCGGTGCTCGCGCCCGCGGCGGATCACCTCCCTGAAGCTGCGCAGGCGGAAGATCAGCGCCAGCGCCGCGAAGCCCATCGCGACCGCCGCGCTCGCGAGCGCGATCTGCTGGCCGACCGAGAAGGCTGCGACCTGCGCCTTCGTCGCGGCATGGGCGAAGACGGTCAGCAGGAGCGCCTGCTGCACGCCCGCCCCGCCCGGCGTGAACGGGACCAGCAGCGCGACGACCTGGACGCCCAGCACCAGCAGCACGTTGCGCAGCGAGCCGCCGATGTGGAAGGCGTCGAGCAGGAACCAGTAGGTCGCGAAGCGCGCGACCCACGCCGCCGCCTGCCAGCTCGCCATCGCGCGCAGGTAGCGGCGGCGGTCGGCGAGGATCGTGAAGCCCTGGCGCACGCTCGCCCAGAAGGCCTTCACGCGCGCCGACAGGAGCGCGAAGCCAATCAGCACCGCGACGCCGAGCGCCGTCAGCAGGAACAGCGTGAAGCGCGGATGCGAGGCGAGGAAGGCGAGGTCGAACGCCGGCAGCTTCGAGAAGTCCGGCGGCTTCGGGAAGACCCCCTGCGTGAACGCGAACGCGAGCACGAGCAGGTTCACGCACCAGTCGAACACGAGCCCGGTCCAGATCGCCGCGACGATCGCCGGGTAGCTGGAGGCCGGGATCGAGATGCGCGTGAGGAAGTACTGCACGAGCGTGCCGCCGCCGAGCGGGAAGACCTGGTTGACGCCGACGCCGGCGACGTACGCCCCCCACACCTCGCGCCAGCGCACGTGCTCGGCCGGATAGGCCACCTGCACGGCGCTCAGCAGTGCGCGCGAGCGCAGCGTGAGGTATCCGGCGTAGCAGAGCAGCGCGAGCAGCAGCGGGCCCCAGCTGAGCCCCGCGAGGTTCGAGAAGAACGTCCCGACGGCGTCGAAGAACTGGCTGACGTCGCTGCCGACCGAGGCGAACACGGCGCTCATGGTCCCAGATGCGCGGAAGGGCCCGAATCCATCCGGGCCCTCCGCAGCCGGGAATCGTGGGGGAGACGATTCCGGCGGAGCAGGACGCTCGGCGCCCCACAGCGCGAAAGGATACCTCGCAAACCCGGATATCGCTGCGTCGCAGGGCCCAAGTCGCACGGGTTCGTGTAACAGAACCCGTGCACGATGCGAGGTTTTTCAGGATTCGCCCTAGATCGGGCCGCCTGGACCGCTAAAGAAGTCGTCACCGAGGCGTACGTTTCCGGCCGCCTCGGCCTCGTGGCGCAGCGTGTGGTCCTCCACGCCGCTCCAGGCGCCGATCGCCAGCTGCTCGCGATCGGCGTCCATCGGGCTGCCGCCGAGGTCCTTGTTGACGATGCGCGCGCACTTGCGCCCCTCGGCGATCGCGGTGACGATCAGCGACTGGCCGATGCGTGCGTCGCCGCAGGCGTAGACGCCGGCCGCGGAGGTGCGGTAGGTCTGGCGCGTGCGCATGTTGCCGCGCGGGTCGAAGTCGGTCGCGAGCTGTGCGACGAGCCCTTCGTGCTCCGGATGCGAGAAGCCGATCGCGATCAGCACGAGGTCGGCCTCGACCGTGAACTCGCTGCCCGGGACCGGCTGCAGGTCGCGCGAGGAGGTTCCGGTGACGCGGCGCGCATGCACCCGCGTGACCGTGCCGTCGACGCCCTCGAAGCTCGATCACCTCGCTGCCCCACCAGCGCTCGCCGCCCTCTTCGAGCGCGTACGTCGTCGGCGTGCGCTTCGGCGGCAGCGGCCACGGCGAGCGCGCGTCGCGACCGCCCGGGCCGAGCTGCTGGTAGACGTCGAGGATCAGCGCCGAGGCAGCGCCCTCGCGGTTCGCGTTGGAGATGCAGTCCATGCCGGTGTCGCCGCCGCCGATCACGACGACGCGCTTGCCGACGGCCGAGATCTCCGTGCCGGGAGCGGGCGCACGCGAGGGGCGGCCCTCCTGCGCGGCGACCCAGCGGTTGCGCTGGTAGAGGTAGTCCATCGCGAAGTGGACGCCCTCCAGCTCGCGGCCCGGCGACCTCGACGTCGCGGTGCACGCGCGAGCCGATCGCGACGACGAGCGCGTCGTGGCGCTCGCGCAGCTCGTCGGCGCCGACGTCGCCCCCGCACGTCGACGCCGTACTCGAAGCGCACGCCCTCGGCCTCGAGCAGCGCGACCCGGCGGTCGATCATCGTTCTTCGGCAGCTTCGCGTCCGGCACGCCGAAGCGCATCAGGCCGCCGGGGCCCTCGTCGCGCTCGTAGACCGTGACGGTGTGGCCGCTCTTGTTCAGCTCGGCGGCGACCGCCAGGCCCGCCGGGCCGGAGCCGACGACGCCGACCGTCTTGCCGGTGCGGCGGTCGGGCGGCTCGGGCACGATCCAGCCCTCGTCGAAGCCGCGCTCGACGATCGCCATCTCGATCTGCTCGATCGCGACCGGGTCGTCGTTGATCGCCAGCACGCAGGCGGACTCGCACGGCGCCGGGCAGATGCGGCCCGTGAACTCGGGGAAGTTGTTGGTCGCGTGCAGCTGCATCGAGCGCGTCGCTGCCACTTGTCGCGGTAGACGAGGTCGTTCCAGTCGGGGATCAGGTTGCCGAGCGGGCAGCCCTCGTGGCAGAACGGCACGCCGCAGTCCATGCAGCGGGCGCCCTGGCGCTTGCAGCTCCTCCTCGGGCTGCAGCTCGAAGTACTGGTCGTAGTCGGCCACGCGCTGCGCGGGATCGCGCTTGTCGAAGCCGACCCGATGGATCTTGAGGAAGCCGCCCAGTTCTCCCATCAGTGGTTCCTCCGGTGGGCTCGCGTCTCGAACGGCGAGGTCACGGCGGCGGCTGGCAAGGACGCAGGATCGAAGGAATACCAAAGGTATTTCGAGGTCCGAGGACGCCGCCAGGCGTCGATCGGGGCCCGCCGATCGGGGCGGGAGTTCATCGGGGGGACCACCTCTACGCCCCTGCGGGCTCGGCGGTGGGCTGGGTCGCAGCCGCCTCGGCGGCCGCGCGCTCCGCGAGCGCGCGCTTGTAGTCGCGCGGCATCACCTTCACGAAGCGTTCGCACGGCCTCGTCCCAGGCGTCGAGGATCCGTCGCGCGACCGGCGAGCCGGTGCGCTGCGCGTGCTCGGCGATCAGGTCCTTCAACTCGGCCTCGTCATGCTCGCCGAGCGGCTCGAGGTCGACCAGCTCGGTGTTGGCAACACGCGCGAAGTCGCGCTGCTCGTCGAGCACGTAGGCGATCCCGCCGCTCATGCCGGCGGCGAAGTTGCGGCCGGTCGGGCCGAGCACGACGACGCGCCCGCCGGTCATGTACTCGCAGCCGTGGTCGCCGACGCCCTCGACGACGGCGCTGGCGCCCGAGTTGCGCACCGCGAAGCGCTCGCCGGCGAGCCCGCGGAAGAACGCGCGGCCCTGCGTGGCGCCGTAGAGCACGGTGTTGCCGACGATCACGTTGTCCTCGGCGCGGAAGCCGGCGTCCTCGGGCGGGCGCACGGTCAGCGACGCCGCCGGAGAGGCCCTTGCCGGTGTAGTCGTTCGTCTCGCCCGCGAGCGTGAACGTCACGCCCGGCGCCAGCCAGGCGCCGAAGCTCTGGCCGGCCGAGCCCGTGAGCGCCACCTCGATCGTGTCCTCGGCGCAGCCCGTCGGGGCCGAAGCGGCGCGCGATCTCGCTCGACAGCATTCCGCCGACGGTGCGGTTGACGTTGCGCACGCTCGGTCGTCAGCTGGACGCGCTCGCCGCGCTCGAGCGCCGGCTCGGCGCCGCGGATCAGCTCCCAGTCGAGCGCGTCGTCGAGCACCGGCTCGGGCGCGCGCGTGCGGTGGCGCGGCGCGTCAGGCGCGACGTCGGGCATCGCGAAGCACGATCGAGAGGTCGACGCCGCGCGCCTTCCAGTGGTCGATCGCGCCGTCCAGCTCCAGCAGGTCGGTGCGGCCGATCAGCTCGTCGAACGTGCGCACGCCGAGCGAGGCCATCAGCTCGCGCGCCTCCTCGGCGACGAAGAAGAGGTACTTGACGACGTGCTCGGGCGTGCCCTCGAAGCGGCGGCGCAGCTCGGGATTCTGCGTCGCGATCCCGACCGGGCACGTGTTGAGGTGGCAGACGCGCATCATGATGCAGCCCATCGCGATCAGCGGGGCGGTCGAGAAGCCGAACTCGTCGGCGCCGAGCAGCGCCGCGACGACGACGTCGCGGCCGGTCTTCATCTGGCCGTCGACCTCGACCGTGATCCGCGAGCGCAGGTCGTTGAGCAGCAGCGTCTGCTGCGTCTCGGCGAGGCCGATCTCCCACGGGATCCCGGCCCCCTGCACCGAGGACTGCGGCGAGGCGCCGGTGCCGCCGTCGTGGCCGGAGACGACGACGTGGTCGGCGTTGGCCTTCGCGACGCCCGCGGCGACCGTGCCGACGCCGACCTCCGCGACCAGCTTGACCGACACTTCCGCGCGTCGGGTTGGCGCAGCGCAGGTCGTAGATCAGCTGCTTGAGGTCCTCGATCGAGTAGATGTCGTGGTGCGGCGGCGGCGAGATCAGCCCGACGCCAGGCGTCGAGTTGCGCAGCCAGGCGATGTAGTCGTCGACCTTGTGGCCGGGCAGCTGGCCGCCCTCGCCGGGCTTGGCGCCCTGGGCCATCTTGATCTGCAGCTGGTCGGCGTTGACGAGGTAGTGCGACGTGACGCCGAAGCGGCCGGAGGCGACCTGCTTGATCGCCGAGCGGCGCGTCGTCGCGTCGAAGCGCGCCGGGTCCTCCCCGCCCTCGCCGGTGTTCGACTTCGCCGCCGAGCCGGTTCATCGCGACCGCCAGCGCCTCGTGCGACTCGCGCGAGATCGCGCCGAGGCTCATCGCGCCGGTCGAGAAGCGCTTGACGATCTGCTCCGCCGGCTCGACCTCCTCCAGCGGGATCGGCTCGCTCGAGCGTGCGCAGCTTCATCAGGCCGCGGAGCGACGCCTTGCGCGCCGAGTCCTCGTTGACCGGACGCGCGAACTCGCGGTAGGTCTGCAGTCCGCTCGCCGTTCTGCGACGCGCACCGCGTGCTGGAGCAGCGCGACCGTGTCCGGGTTCCAGATGTGCAGCTCGCCGTCGCGGCGCCACTGCAGCACGCCGCCGACGGGCAGCACCTCGCGGCCCGTGCGCGGATAGGCGCGGCAGTGGCGCTCGAGCGCCTCGCTGGCGAGCACGTCGATGCCGATGCCGCCGATCCGCGAGGCGGTGCCGGTGAAGTGGCGGTCGACCAGCTCGGGCTCGAGCCCGACGGCCTCGAAGATCTGCGCGCCGCAGTAGGACTGGATCGTCGAGATCCCCATCTTCGAGATCGTCTTCAGCAGGCCCTTGCCGATCGCCTTGACGATTCGCTGCTCGGCCGTCCTCGCGGTCGAGGTCGACGGGCAGCAGGCCGCGATCGGCCAGCTCGTCGAGCGACTCGAACATCAGGTACGGGTTGATCGCCGACGCGCCGTAGCCGATCAGCGTCGCCATGTGGTGGATCTCGCGCGGCTCGCCCGTCTCGATCACGAGCCCGGCCGCGCAGACGCGTGCCCGCGCGCACGAGGTGGTGGTGGACCGCGGCGACCGCCAGCAGCGACGGGATCGCGACGCGCTCGGCGCCGAGGTTGCGGTCCGACAGGATCAGGATGTTCGCGCCGCGCTCGACCCACTGCGCGGCCTCGTCGCAGAGCGCGGCCAGGCGCAGCTCCATCCCCTCGACGCCCTCCTCGATCGGCCAGGTGATGTCGATCGTCGCGGCGTGGAAGACGTCGTGCGAGACCTGGCGCAGCTTCTCCAGCTCGTGGTTGCGCAGGATCGGCTGGCGCATCGACGAGCTGGTGGGCGTGCTCGGGCGACTCGGCGAGCAGGTTCAGCTCGCCGCCGACGCTCGTCGCGAGGCTCATCACGATCGTTCTCGCGGATCGGGTCGATCGGCGGGTTCGTGACCTGCGCGAACAGCTGCTTGAAGTAGGCGAACAGCGGCGGCTGGCGGTCGGACAGCACCGCGAGCGCGGCGTCGTTGCCCATCGAGGCGACGGGCTCCTCGCCGTTGGCCGCCATCGGCGCGATCACCAGCCGCAGGTCCTCCTGCGAGTAGCCGAACGCGAGCTGCTTGGAGCGCAGCGGCTCGACGCGCGGCGCGCGCGGCTCGCGCTCCGGCAGGTCGTCGAGCTGCACGACGCGCTCGCGAGTACCACTCGCCGTAGGGACGCTGGGAGGCGACCTGCGCCTTGACCTCCTCGTCCTCGACGATGCGGCCCTCCTCGAGGTCGACGAGGAAGATCTTGCCCGGCTGCAGGCGGCCCTTGCGCACGATCTGGTCGGGCGCGACCGTCGATGACGCCGGTCTCGGAGGCGAGCACGACGTAGCCGTCGGTCGTCTGCACCCAGCGGCCGGGACGCAGGCCGTTGCGGTCGAGCGTGGCGCCGACCTGCGGCCGTCGGTGAAGGCGACGACGGCCGGGCCGTCCCATGGCTCCATCAGGCAGCGAGTGGAAGTCGTAGAAGCCGCGCACGGCGGGCGGCAGGTCGGTGCGGTCGCGATAGGCCTCGGGCACCATCATCATCACCGCGTGCGGTGATCGGGCGGCCCGCGAGCACGAGCAGCTCGAGCACGTTGTCGAACGTCGCCGAGTCCGAGCCGCCCTGGCGCACGACCGGCATCACCTTCGCCGAGGTCCTCGCCGAACAGCTCGGAGGCGAGCTGCGACTCGCGCGCCCGCATCCAGTTGACGTTGCCGCGCAGCGTGTTGATCTCGCCGTTGTGGGCGATCATGCGGTACGGGTGCGCCAGCTCCCAGCTCGGGAAGGTGTTGGTCGAGAAGCGCGAGTGCACGAGCGCGAGGCGCGTGGCGAGGCGCTCGTCGCTCGAGGTCGGGGAAGTAGCCCGGCAGCTGCGGCGCCGTCAGCATCCCCTTGTAGACGAGCGTGCGCGAGGAGCAGCTCGGGATCGCCAGCTCGGGGCCGGCCGCCTTCTCGATCAGCCGGCGGATCACGTAGAG
Organism: uncultured Actinomycetes bacterium; assembly: GCA_963746145.1. Lineage (GTDB taxonomy): Bacteria > Actinomycetota > Thermoleophilia > Solirubrobacterales > Solirubrobacteraceae > Conexibacter. The sequence continues at coordinate 1,171,780 of CAVVAC010000003.1, read as the reverse complement.
CTTGCGCTCGAACGCGTCCTGGTCGGCCACGTCCTCGGCGGCGCCGATGAGCAGCTGGCGGATCCACGGCGCCGTCTGGCCCGCGACGACGCCGACGTGCGCGTCGTCGACCGGCACGTCGCGCCAGCCGAGCAGCCGCTGGCCCTCGTCGGCGACGACCTGCTCGATCAGCGCGCGAGCTCGGCGCCTGCGCGTCCGGCTCCGGCGGCAGGAAGCAGACCGCGACGCCGTAGCGGCCGGCCGGCGGGCAGCGGCGCGTCCAGCGACCGCGCGGAAGAACGCGTCGGGCAGCTGCAGCAGGATGCCCGCGCCGTCGCCGGTGGTGGGGTCGGCGCCGCTCGGCGCCGCGATGCTCGAGGTTCTCGAGCGCGTACGAGCGCGCGCTCGACGACGCCGTGGTCGGGGCCCTCCGTCAGCTTGGCGACGAACGCGACGCCACAGGCGTCGTGCTCGTTTTCAGGGTGGTAGAGGCCAACGGCCTCTGGGGGCTTGATCGTCTGCATGGATTTGGTGTTCCCGTGGGCGTCGCGAACACTGAGAAGAGGGCAAAGGGTACCAGCGAAGCGACCCCTCGCATCGCTCCAACTGCAGGGGGAAACGTTCGGGCGCGGTCGATCCGGACGCGCGTCAGTCGCGCGACTTCGCGCGCGCCGGCCGCTTCGCCGGGGCGGCGGGCTTCGCGCGCGCTTTGCGCGCCGGCTTCCTCGCCGGGGCCGCGGCGCGGTCGCGCACGGCCGCGACGCTCGCTTCGAGCGCGGCCATCAGGTCGGGCGCGGCGGCCGGCGCCTCGGCGACCGGCTGCACGACGACCTCCTCGCCCGCGGCCTTGCGCTCGATCAGCGCGAGCACGCGCTCGCGGTATTCGTCGCGGTAGGACTCGGGATCGAACGGCGCCGACAGCGAGTCGATCAGCTGGCGCGCCATCGCGACCTCACGATCGCTGGCCTCGACGTCGCCGAGCGCCTCCAGCTCGTCGAGCCGCGCAGCCGGGTGGACCTCGTCGCCGTAGAGCATCGTCGAGAGCACGAGCACGCCGCCCGCCGGGCGCAGCGCGCACAGCTGCTGGCGCGTGCGCAGCACGAAGCGCGCGATCGCGACCTTGCCCGTCTCCTCCATCGCCGAGAGCAGCAGCTGGTAGGCCTTCGCACCGCCCGTCGCGGGGGCGATCTGGTAGGCGCTGTCGTAGTAGACGGGGTCGATCTCGGCCAGCTCGACGAACGCCTCGACGTCGATCGTCTTGGTGCGGCGCGGGTCGAGCGCGTCCAGCTCCTCCTGCGTGACGACGACGTAGCGCTCGGGCGCGATCTCGAAGCCCTTGACGATCTCGTCGTAGGGCACCTCCTCGCCGTCGGCGGGGCAGATGCGCTTCTGCTGTATGCGCACGCCGTCCTTCGCATGCAGCTGATGGAAGCGCACCGACTTCGCCGCCGTCGCGGAGTAGAGCTTGACGGGCACGTTGACGAGCCCGAAGCTGATGGCACCGGTCCAGATCGCTCTTGGCATGAGAGCGATTCTCTACCCTCGCGGCCGTCACGGCAAGCGCTGGGCGCGTCAGTGCACGCGCGCCTGCAGCGGCAGTGGCAGCTCGTCGCCCATCTGCTCCAGCGCGCGCCGCAGCAGCCGCGAGACGTGCATCTGCGAGATCCCGACGCGCTCGGCGATCTCGCGCTGCGTGAGGCCGGCGAAGAAGCGCAGCAGCACGATCCGGCGTTCGCGCTCGCTCAGCGGGCGCATCGCCGCGTTCAGCTCGATGCGCTCCTCCGCGACCGCAAAGGCGGGATCTTCGCCGCCGAGGCGCGCGACCGGCTCGCCGTCGTCGCCGATCGTCTCCTCCAGCGGGACGGTGGAGTAGGCGTGCGCGCCCTGGAGCGCCTCGAGCACCTGCTCGGGCGTCGAGCCGGTCGCCTGCGCGACCTCCTCGATCGTCGGCGAGTGGCCGAGCTTGGTCGAGAGGCGGTCGACCTCGCGGGCGACGCGGGCGCTCAGCTCCTGCAGGCCGCGCGAGACGTGCACGGACCAGGCGCGATCGCGAAAGTGACGCTTGATCTCGCCGAGGATCGTCGGCACCGCGAAGGTCGAGAAGCGCAGCTCGCGCGTGAGGTCGAAGCGGTCGACGGCCTTGATCAGCCCGACGCAGCCGACCTGCTCGAGATCGTCCAGCGGCTCGCCGCGGTTGGCGTAGCGGCGGGCGAGCGAGCGCACGAGCGGGAGCATCCGCTCGATCAGCGCGCTGCGTGCGTTCTCGTCGCGCTCCTCGTGCCAGCGACGCAGCAGCTCGTGCTCGTCGACGCGTGCGTCGACCGGGTGGTGGACGGCGGTGAGGGCAGACACGAGGGGGACCGTCTCCTTCCGTCAGACGACCCGCTTGGAGTGAAATTCTCGGGTCCTGGAAACCATGCTCCTGAAGCGCTCTCCTTGGCAAGGTGGGCAGACGCGGTCACTGGTGCGAACGTGTCCGCTGCGGTACAACAGGCAGGTGGACAGAGGTGGGCAGAGCGTCAGCGCGACGGAGTTCGCGGGGCTGACAGGGCTCTCGCGCGAGCGTCTGCGGACGTGGGAGCGCCGCTTCGGCTTTCCCCAGCCGATCCGCGTCGGCCAAGGTCCCCGCCGCTATGCGCTTGCCGACGCCGCCCGCGTCGTCGCGGTGCGACGCGCGGCGCAGCAGGGGGTTCCGCTGGCCGAGGCGATCGCCGCGGCGGCCGAGCCCGCGCCGGACGGCGAGCCGCGGACGCCGGCCGCGGCGACGCTCGCCGTCGCCGTCGGCGTCGCGCCGACGCCGGTCGTGCTCGTGAGCGGGCCGGAGCCGCTGCGCGTCGTCTACGTCAACGCGGCGGTGCGCTCGCTGCCGGACGCGCTCGCGCCAGGTCAGAGGCTCGGCGCGCTGCCCTGGTTTCTCGGCAGCGACCTCGAGCGCACGCTGCACGCGCTGTTCGCGGGCGACGTGGCGACACTGGAGTGCCAGCATCCGATGTGGGGCGCCGAGCGCGGGGTCGAGCGCTCGATCGCCTACCGGCTCCCCCCCGCCCCGCGCGAGCCGCCGACGGTCGCGCTCGTCGGCGTCGACCGCGCGCAGGAGCGGCGCGCGCGCGAGCAGCTGGAGGCGCTGCAGCGCGAGCTGGCGAGCGCCCGCGCCAGCGACCGGCGCCGCGGACGCTGGCTCGCGCTTGCGGCGCGGCTGGCCGAGCGCTTCCAGCGCGACGCGGGCACCACGCTGCTGCCGACCGTCACGAGCACGGTCGGGCTCGGGCTCGGCGCGCTCGACGCGGGCATCGCCGTCTACCTCGCCGGCGAGCTTGCGCTGACCGACGCCAGCCACGGCCTGCTGACGCCCCACCGCGTGACCGTCACGGGCTTCGACGACCTCGCGACGCTGCTGCACGCGGGCACGCCCGGCTGGCTCGACTCCGCCACCGGCGCCGCGTTCGGCGTCGCGCCGGACCTCCACAGCCTCGCCGTGCCGATCGTCGTCGTCGGCGAGCCGCTCGGGATCCTGCTGCTCGTGTTCGACGAGCCCGCCGAGCTGGACGCGGACGCGACCCGGCTGCTGACGGTCGTCTCGGCGGGGATCGGCTTCACGCTGCTGCGCGACCGGCTGGTCGCGTCGGGGCGCGCGCCCGCTCAGAGCAGCTGACCCTCGGGCGCGCGCGTGCGCTCGAGCGGCCAGGAGCAGAGCGTCCCGCGACCGGGGCAGCCGTCGCAGATGCGCGGGCCCGGGTCGGGCGCGACGTCCAGCTCCCGCGCCTGGATCGCGGCTGCACGCGTGGCGAGGTCCGCCGCGAGCGCGGGCGCATCCTGTGCGGTGAAGGTTGCGGTGGCGGGCTGGTCGGGGCGTGCGAGGAAGCAGTGGACGACCTCGACCTCGCCTGCGCCGCCAGCGAGCGCCGCGAGCGCGTAGGCGGTGCGCTGCAGGCCGTAGGCGCTCGCGACCAACGCGGCCGGGTCGGCGCCGTCGAGGCGGTCGCTCTTGTAGTCGACGATCAGGCTGCGCCCCGGTTCCTGCGCGATCACGTCGAAGAAGCCGGTGAGCGGGATCGTGCCGCCCTCGGGCAGCGCGAGCGGCAGCGCGAAGGGCTGCTCGCGGTGGACCGCGCGGGCGGCGGCGAGACGTGCGCACAGCGGGCTCGCGACGAAGGCGTCGACGAGCGCGGCCAGCTCCTGCGCCTCGGCGACCGTCGTCGTCGCGCCGGCGCGCGCGGCCGCGCGGCGCACGGCCTCCGCGTCGGGCGACTGCGGCCGGGCGAAGTCGAGCTGCTCCAGCAGCGCGTGCACGATCGTGCCACGCAGCGCCGCGTCGAGGCCGTGCTGCGGGGCCGCGCCGCGACCCGCGTCGGGGCCCTCCGCGCGCGGCAGCCGCAAGACGCGCTCGAGGTAGAAGCGATAGCCGCAGCGAGTGTGCTCCTGCAGGCTCGTGTAGCTGAGCGTCGCCACGGGCGGCGCGGGCGCGGCGGCGGGCGCCGGCGCGACGGGCGCCGGGGCCGGCGTCGAGGCTGCCGCGGTGGGCGCGGCCGGTGCTACGGCCTGCAACTGCACGAGCCGCTCGGGCCGCGCCATCGCGTAGGCGACCTGTGCGCCGTCGCGGTCGAGCACGCCGTCCTGCTCGGCGGAGAGAGCGCGCACGGCGACGTCGGGCACGAACGCGGGGGCGATCCAGCTCAGCGGCGCCGCGCCCGGCTTCGCCTCCGGCCACGACTGGCAGCCGACCGCGCCGCTGAGGATCAGCTGCTCGCGGGCGCGCGTCATCGCAACGTAGAAGAGGCGCGCCTCCTCCTCGGCGTCGTCGCGCGCGCGCTGCTCGCCGATCGCGGCGTACGCGAGCGCCGGCCAGCCGCGCCCGCCGCCGAGCGTCCGCAGCCGCAGGCCGACGCGTCCGTCGCGCCCGACGCGGATCAGCTCCCGCCCGGCCGGCGGCGACTCGCGGCCGAGGTCCGCCACGCAGACGACCGGGAACTCCAGCCCCTTGGCGCGGTGGATCGTCATCAGCCGCACCGCGTCGAGCGCCTCGCCCTCGACCGGCGCTTCGCTCTCGCGGTCGTCCTCGCTGCGCTCGCTCGGCTCGCCGAGGCTGCCGACGAGGTCGAGGAAGCCGCGCAGGTCGCGGCCGTGCTCGGCCGACCACTCACGCGCGAGCCGCATCAGCTTGCGCACGTTCGCGAAGCGCCGCTCGGCGCCCGGCAGCCGCAGCAGCGCGAGGTCGTAGCCGCTGCGCACGAGCACGCGCTCCAGCAGCGCCTCCAGCTCGTGGCGCGGCAGCGCGCGACGCTCGGCCGGCAGCCAGTTGCGCAGCGCGAGCACGCGCTCGCGATCCTGCGGCGCGAGGCGCTCGACGAGCTCGGCGTCGTCGATCAGCGTCCACCAGGGGTCGCGGCCGGACGCCCGCGCGGCGGCAGCCAGCAGCACGAGCGCGTCGCTGGAGAGGCCCACGAGCGGCGAGGCCAGCAGCGTCGTGAGCGCGAGCCCGTCGCGCGGGTTCGCGAGCACGCGCAGGTACGCGACCAGGTCGCGCACCTGCTGCTGGGACCAGTAGCCGCGCCCGCCGATCACGTACGTCGGCACGCCGGCGTCGGCGAGCGCGCGCTCGTAGACGGCGAGGTCGCCGGTCGCGCGCAGCAGCACGACGACCTCCCCCGCCGCCCGGCCGCCGTCGAGCAGCGCGCGGACGCGGGCGGCGAGCAGGCGCGCCTCGGCGATCCGCCACAGCGGCGCGGGCGCGACGGTGCCGACGGGGACGAGCTGCGCCTGCTCCCAGTCGGCGCTCTGGTCGACGATCAGCAGCTCGACGCGCGGGTGGGGGGGCTCGGATCCGGGCGCCTCCGGCGGCTCCTTGCGACCGGGGACGAGCGGCGTGAAGCTCGCCCCGAAGCGCGGCGCGAAGGCGAGGTTGAGCGCGCGCAGCAGCTCGGCGTGGCTGCGGAAGTTCGTCGCGAGCGTGGCGGCCGCGTCGCGCGCCGCTGAGGACTCGCGCAGCGCGCGGAAGCTGCGCACGTCGGCGTGGCGGAAGCCGTAGATCGACTGGAGCTCGTCGCCGACCGCGAACAGCCGCTCGCCCGCGAGCTGCTGCAGCAGCCCGAGCTGCAGCGGGTTGGTGTCCTGGAACTCGTCCACGAGCACGTGCGCGAAGCGCTCGGCGTAGCGCGCGCGCAGCGGCTCGTGCTCGCGCAGCAGCCGGTTCGCGCGCAGCTCGAGGTCCTCGAAGTCGAGCGCCGAGACGGTCTGCTTGGCGGCCGCGTAGCGGCTGGCGAAGGCGCGCAGGAGCGCGTCGAGCAGCGCGTGGACCGGCATCGCGTGAGCGTCCGCGCAGGCGTCGGCGAACGCGTCGAGCGCCTCGCGGTAGGCGGCGCAGCCCTCCCCGGCGAGCGCCTTGCCGTTGCGCGGCAGCGCGAGCGCGGCGACGGCGCCGGGCAGCGGGGCGCGCTGCTCGGAGGTGCGGTCGAGCAGCACCGCGCAGTCGGCCAGCCGCTTGCGCGCGATCGCGAGCGTCTTGCCGTCGCTGGCGTGCTCCAGCTCGGCCGCGGCCTGCGCGCGCGCGATCGCGAGCGCGCTGCGGCGCGGCGCCAGCGCCCGCGGCTGCGCCGGCGGCAGCGACGGCTGCTCGACGCCGCGGCTGCGCAGCTCGCCGTGCACGGCGAGGATCGCCTCCCACAGGTCGCCCGCGCGGTAGGCCGCGATCAGCTCCAGCGCCGCCGTGCCGTGCTCGCGCGCGAGCGCGTCGAGCGCCGCGTCGAAGGCCTCGCGCGCGAGCCGCCGCGCGGCGCGCTCGTCGAGCACGACGAAGCGCGGGTCGAGCCCGGCCGCGAGCGCGTGCGTGCGCAGCAGCCGCGCGCAGAAGCTGTGGATCGTCGAGATCCAGGCGGCCTCGGTCGCGCGCGCGCGCTCGCCGTCGCCGAGCTTCTCGAAGCGCTCGCGCACGCGCATGCGCAGCTCCGCCGCCGCCTTCTCGGTGAACGTGATCGCGAGGATCCGTCCGACGCCGACGTCCTGCTCGCGCGCCGCGAGCACGTAGCGCTCGGCCAGCACGGAGGTCTTGCCGCTGCCGGCGTTGGCGGTCAGCAGCAGACCGCCGGAGTGGTCGATCGCGGCGCGCTGCTCGGGCGTGAAGGGGACGCCGCTCACGCGTCCGCCACCCTGCAGACGCCGGGGTGGGCGCAGCCGTTGGGGCTGCACGTCTCGGGCAGCGGCACGAGCGCACCGCCGCGCAGCGCGAGCGCCAGCTCGCAGGCGCGCTGCGAGGCGGCTGTGAGCGCCTCCTCCAGCTGCTCGCGGCTGCGACGGTCGCGCTCGTGCACCAGCTCGCCCGCGTCGACGTCGTCGCGGACGATCCCGCGCGCGCGCGGGTCGGGGTCGCGCAGCGGCTGGTAGACGCCGCCGACCGGCTCGCGTCCCAGCAGCTCGCGCACGGCGATCATGTAAAGCGCGACCTGCAGCTGGTCGTCGAGCGTCCAGCGCGCGACCGGCCAGCGGCTCGACGCACGCCCGCTCTTGTAGTCGCGCACGAGCGCGCGACCGAGCGCGTCGAGGTCGACGCGGTCGATCACGCCGCGCAGCGCGAGCGCGCCGTCGCCGAGCACGAGCGGCCCCAGCTCCCCCTCCTCGCTCGCCATCCCGAAGCGCAGCTCCAACGCCGCGGGCGCGAAGCCGCCGCCGGCGCGCGCCTCGTGCGCGAGCAGGCGCAGCACGTCGGCGGCGATCTCGTGCGCGGCCGCGGCCTGCGCCGCCGCGGTGCGCGCGAGCGTGAAGCGCTCCGCTTCCTGCGCCACGACGGCCTGCACCACCGCCTCGGCCGCGGGCAGCGCCTCCTCGCGCAAGGGCAGCTCGAGCTGCGCGAGCGTGCGCTCCAGCACGCGGTGGATGCAGCTGCCGCGGGCGAGCGCCTCCGGGTCGGGGTCGAAGCGCTCGGGCCGCAGCTCGCTCTCCACGAGCCAGCGGACCGGGCAGCGGGCGTACGTCTCCAGGCCGTTTGCGGACAGCAGCTCGCGCTGGCGCAGCGCGGCGCAGGCCTCGGGACCGAGCGAGGCGATCGGCGCCGGTGTCGCGCGCGGGGCGGCGAGCGCCTGCGCGCGGGCGCGTTCGACGGGCGTCGGCGCGCTCGCGAGCGGCCAGGTGACGTCGGACAGCGGTCGGTGCACCTGCGGCAGCTCGCTCAGCAGCGCGCGCACGTCCTCGACGAAGAACGACGGGACCGCGGGGTTGCCGTCCTCGTCCGCGTCGCGGCAGCTCAGCACGAGCCGCCGCGCGGCGCGCGAGACGGTCGCGTGGAAGAGGTGGCGCTCGTCGGCGAGCACGTCCTCGCGCGGCTCCAGTCGCAGCCCGCTGGCGCTGTTGAGCGCGCGCCGCTCCTCGTCGGACAGGAACGGCTCGGTCGTGGCCGGGCGCGGGAACTCGCCCTCCTGAAGGCCGCACACGATCACCGTGTCGAAGCGGCGGGCGCGGATCGCGAGCGGGTCCGCGACGAGCACCGACCCGGCCCGCCCGCCCGGCGGCTCGCCGACCGCGACCTCCAGCTCCGCGAGCGCCTCCAGCAGCGCCTCGTGGTCGCTCGTGGCCGGGCGGCGCGGCTGCGCGGCCGCCAGCGCGGCGAGGTCCTCCAGCGCGGCGAGCAGCACGGCGAGCGCGCGGGCGTCGACCTCCTCCGCGGGCGTGAGCAGCGGCGCGCGGCCGCGGTGCGGCGCCGCGAACAGCGCGCGCGCTGCTCGTTCGAGCGCCGCCAGCAATGGCGCCTGCCCGTCGGCCGCGGCGCCGCGCAGGCGGTCCAGCTCGCGCAGCGGCCAGCCGCCCGGCGCCTCCTCCCACGCCGCGCGCGTGCCGGCGAGGTCGCGGATGCCGGCGCGGCGGACGGTCGCCTCCAGGCGGTCCGCGAGCTCGATGCGGTCCAGGCGCCCGGGCGTGCGCAGGTACGCGAGCAGGTCCTCCGGACGGGCGCGGTCGGGCGTGAGCGCGCAGCGTGCGAGCGCGAGCAGGCCGCGGCCGAGCGCGGTGTGCGCGAGCGGGAGCCTGCGGTCGAGCGCATGCGGGACGCCGTAGGCGTCGAGCACCTGTGAGAGCAGCGCGCCGCCGCGGCGCGGGCTGCGCAGCACGACGGCGATCTGCTCGCCGGGTACGTTCTGTTCGCGCAGCAGCCGCAGCAGCTCGGCGGCGACCAGCTCCGCCTCGGCGCGCTCGCCACCGGCCACGAGCAGCTCGACCGCCCCGTCGGCGGGGACGCGCGCGGCGCCCGACTCGAACAAGGAGCGCTCGACGTGGTGCAGGACCTTGCGCGCGCTCGGCTCGTAGTGGTCGGGCAGCGGCGGCAGCTCCTCGACCTCGTTCGCGAGCTGGCGCAGCTGCTCGGCGAACGCGGCCCGCCCGGCAAACGCGGCCCGTCCTGGCTCGTAGGTGAGCGAGACGATCAGCTCCGCGTCGGCGACGCGCGCGAGCGTCTCGACCGCATCGCGCTCCAGCGGCGTGAGGTCGTCGAAGCCGTAGAGCAGGACCGGCGTGGCGCCCCACGCGCTCGGCCTGGCGCGCAGCGCGTCGAGCGCACGCCATGCGAACAGCTCGCGGTCGACGCGCTTGAGGCCGTCGAGCAGGCGGACGTAGCGGGCGTAGATCGCGGCCGCCTCGTGCGCCTTCGCGGGCGCCTCGGGCCACGCACGTACGGCCGCGGTGAAGCGCTGCGGTGTGACGAGCGCCCGCTCCAGCTCGGCGACGAGCGCTCCGGCGCTGTGCAGGAAGCCGCGCGTGTGAGCGACGGGGGCAAGCGCCTCCAGCCCCGCGGTGGCGATCGCGTCGGCGACGAGCCGCTCGCGCTGGAGCGGGCCGACGACGCGCGCGCCGTAGCCGGCGCGGGAGGCGATCTCGCGGGAGAGATCGGCGAACGTGGCGATCCGGCCGCCCGTGCGCGGACCGGCCTGCGTCAGCTCCCGCTCGTAGTGGGCGACGTCGGCCGCCGTCGGCACGACGAGCCAGGGGTCGCGCGGGAGGCGTTGGCGAAAGGCGCCGAAGACGACGCCTGCCTTGGCGGCGTTCGCGGGGCCGATGACGAGCTTGAGCGGCACGGGCTCGACATGGTCGCGCGCGCGGCGGTCAGCGTGTCAGGGCGTGGAGCGTTGCGATGACGTGCTCGGGGTTGCTGACGATCTGGCGGTGGGTGAAACGGATGACGTGCCAGCCGGCTGCCGCCAGGGTGGTGTCCCGTGCTCGATCGCGCTCGAACGCGTGGCGCTTCTTGTGGAACTCCCAGCCGTCCAGCTCTGCCACAACCCTTGCGTCCGCCCACACCGCGTCGACTTCGTATCCCTCGATGCGGATGTTGGTTCGCGGCTGGGGCAGGTGTGCGCGCTTGATCAACCGCTGAAAACTGGCTTCGAGGGCGGAGCGGGTGAGGGTCGTGGCGAGGGCCTCGTGCTCGGCGAGGGCTGTGGTCAGGCGCTTGTGGCCTGGGCCTTGGCGGTGACGTGTGCGGTCGAGTGCTTGCCTGATTTTCTGTGGGTCGAGCGCTTGCTGGTCGTCCGCCCGCCTGAGTGCGCTCTCGATGTGGTCGTACGCGACCACTCCGGCCAGATCCACCAGTGTGCGCTCGATCGTGGTGACCGGAATGCCGCTGACGGTCGTGACGTCCTCGGAAGCGAGCACCCGCGTGCGATGAACCGCGATCCCCTCCACCCGCACCCGGCGGGTGGTGCTGACGTCGGGCCGCCGATGGTTCGCCGGCCGGATCCCATGCAGGCCGGCGGCGTCGCGATGGCTCAAGACCGCCCCAGGCCCGACCGCCAGCACCGCCGCGAGCCACCACCCCTCCCGCCGCAGGCGCTCATGCCCCACTCCGTAGACGCCACGATGGAGCGGCACGAGCAGCTCGACGGTCAGCCGGCGATGGATCACCCGCTCACTCAGCCCCGCCGCCAGCAGCTGCCGGCGAGCGACTACTCCCCACTGCGCCGACGCCAGCCGAGCGATCAGGCGATCCGTGGAATCCTCACTACCGCTGAGGTATGCGGGTTGCCACGGTTCGGGCACGCCGCGCAGGATGGCGCCCGAGCGCGCGCGGGACTCGCGCGGTTTGCGTCAGGTCAGGCGACGGCGGATTCGGCGGCGGCCGGGGCCTCGGCCTCGGTGGCCTCGCCAGCCTCCGCCTCGGGCGCCTTGGCGCCCTCGCGGGCCCAGGGCTCGTCGAACTCCACGCGCCAGCGGCCCTCGGGCGTCTGCTCCAACGCGAGGCGGGAGCGGAAGGAGCGGCCGGAGCGGCCCTTGAAGCCGGTCACCGCCTTCTCCGTGCGGCCCGTGTGGATCAGCTCCTTGACGACCACCGCGGGGAGCGTCTTGCCCGCCTTCGCCTTCCAGATCACGAACCCGCAGCCGGGATCCTCGCGCGACCAGCACGAGTAGCCCTTGCGGTTCTCGACGATGTCGTGCCCGCAGACAGGGCAGGGCCCGAGGTTCGCGCGCGGGATGCGGACGTCCTTGAGCTTCTCGTCCAGCTCGGCGATCGTGCCTTCGGCGAACTTGACGATGTCCGCCATGAACGCCTTGCGCGAGTCCTCCCCGGTCTCGATGCGCGCGAGCCGATGCTCCCAGTCGCCCGTCAGGCCGGGCGAGGTGAGCATGTGGTTGTCGAGCAGGCGCACGACGTTGAGGCCCTTCTCGGTGACGACCAGGGCGCGCGCGTCGCGCTCGATGTAGCCGACCGCCAGCAGGCGCTCGATGATCGCCGCGCGCGTGGCCGGCGTGCCGATGCCGGAGTCCTTCATCGCCTCGCGCAGCTCCTCCTCGTCGACGAGCTTGCCGGCGGTCTCCATCGCGGCCAGCAGGGAGCCCTCGCTGTAGCGGCGCGGCGGCTTGGTCTCCTTCTCCTCAGAGGCGATCTCGCGCGTGTCGACGGCCTCGTCCTGCTCCAGCTTCGGCAGGTGCTGCTCGCGGCCCTCGTCCTCCTCGGCGTTGGAGCGCTCGGCGTCGGCCTCCTCGCCGTAGACGCCGCGCCAGCCCGGCACGAGCATGACCTTGCCGTGCGTGCGGAAGCTGTGGCCGGCGACCTCGGTCTCGACGCGCGTGTTCTCGAACACGGCCTCGGGGTGGAAGACGGCCAGGAAGCGGCGCGCGACGAGGTCGTAGATGCGCAGGTCGTCGTCGCTGAGCTTGTCGACCGGGTGCGGCGCGTTCGTGGGGATGATCGCGTGGTGGTCGGTGACCTTCTCGTTGTTCACGACCCGCGAGAGCGGCAGCACGTCGAGCGAGGTGACGTACTTGGCGCCGGCGGCGTACTCGCGGCGTCCGCCGACGATCGCGGCGATCGGCTTGATCTCGGGGATCATGTCGCTCGGCAGGTAGCGCGAGTTGGTGCGCGGATACGTGAGCGCCTTGTGCTCCTCGTAGAGCCGCTGCGCCGCGCCGAGCGTGCGCCGCGCGGAGAAGCCGAAGCGGCTGTTGGCCTCGCGCTGGAGCGAGGTGAGGTCGTAGAGCAGCGGCGCGCGCTCCTTGCGCTCGCTCTTCTCGAGCTTGACGATCGTGCCCTGCTGGCCCCGGCAGGCCTCGACGACCGCGGCCGCCTCGGCGGCCGCCGCGATGCGCGGGCCCTTGCCGATCTCGCTGCCCGCGCCGAGGTGGAAGCGACCGTCGTAGACGCGCTCCCCCGTCGCCGCGAACGTCGCGTCGACGATCCAGTAGGGCTCGGGCTTGAAGGCGCGGATCTCCTCCTCGCGGCGGGCGAGGATCGCGAGCGTCGGCGTCTGCACGCGCCCGAGCGAGACGGCGCCGTCGAAGGAGGAGCGCAGGCGGATCGTGGCCGCGCGCGTGGCGTTCATGCCGACGATCCAGTCGGCCTCGCTGCGCGAGCGCGCGGCGTCCTCGAGCGAGGCCATCTCGGAGCCGTCGCGCAGGCGCGTGAAGGCGTCCTCGATCGCGGACTTCGTCATCGAGGACAGCCACAGCCGCTGCACGGGCAGCTTCGAGCCGGCCTTCTCGTACAGGTAGGCGAAGATCAGCTCGCCCTCGCGGCCGGCGTCGCAGGCGTTGACGACCGTCTCGACGTCGTCGCGGCCGAGCATCCGCTTGACGACGTTCATCTGCTTCTTCGAGCGCTCGTCGCGCACGACGAGCTTGAACTTGTCCGGCACGATCGGCAGGTCCGCCATGCGCCACTTCTTGTACTTGTCGTCGTATTCGTCGGGCTCGGCGAGCTGGACGAGGTGACCCACCGCCCACGTGATCACGTGCTCGGGACCCTCCAGGTAGCCCTCCTGCTTCTGGAACGGCCCGGGCAGCACGCGCGCGAGGTCGCGGCCGACGGAGGGCTTCTCTGCGATGACGAGGGTGCTCATGGGGACGGGAGCGTAGCGGCCCTGGAGATCGACGGCGCGTCAGGCGGTGCAGGGGCCGCTCGAGACCGTCCCGCCGGAGCGGGCTGCGGAGAGCGCGTCGCGCACGACCGCGTTGGGGACGCCGAAGCCGCCGGGGTGTCCGCTCGTGGTCGCCGCGAAGACCGTCGTCAGCACGCGGCCGCGCGCGTCGACGAGCGGCCCGCCGGAGTTGCCGCTGCGCACGCGGCCGCGCAGCGGCGTGACGGTGCGGGTGACCGGACCGCGCCCGTAGGCGTCCTGCGAGACGACCGCATGGGTGGCGCCGATGCGCGCCGCGCGCACGTCGAAGGGACCGTTGAGCGGGAAGCCCAGCACGGCGCCCGCAGTGCCGCTCGCCGGGTCGCCGGCGAGCGACAGGGCCGGGGCGACGAGCCCGGCGACGCGCAGCACCGCGACGTCGTCGCGCACGTCGAGCCGCACGAGCCGCGCGTCGAGCTGCGGCCCGCTGCCGCGGAGCTGCACGATCGTGTCGTGCTCGCCGGCGACGACGTGCGCGTTCGTGACGACGACGCCCGGCGCGGCGACCCAGCCGCTGCCCTCGACGCCGAGGCCGCAGGCGGTCCCGAGCACGCGCACGACGCTCGGCGCCGCGGCGACCACGCCGTACGAGCGCAGCACGGCACGCGAGGGGGGCGCCACGTCGGCGCCCGCGCCGGTGACCGCGGGCAGCGGGTCGAAGCGCGCGAGCGCATTGAGGATCGGACCCGAGGGCGGCAGGACCGCGTTCAGCTGGCGCAGCACGAACGAGCGCTGGATGCCGTCTCGCAGGCCGTCAAGGCCCGGCGTCTGCAGCACGACGGCGCCGCCCAGCCAAGCCAGCGCGAGCGCGAGCGCACCGCTCAGCAGCGCGCCCAGCAGGCCGTCGAGCACGCCGAGCCCGGGCAATGGCAGCGCTCGGCGCACGCGCGCGCCGAGCGTCTCCAACCCGCTCGCGAGCAGGCCGCCGGCGATCAGGGCGCCGGCCAGACCGAACAGCGGCGCATAGGGCGAGTGGGATCCGTCGGGCAGCAGCAGCGGGCCGAAGCGCGCGCCCAGGAGCGCGCCCGCGCCAAAGCCCGCGAGCGCGAGCACGCCGACGATCAGGCCACGGCGGAAGCCGGCGAGCGCGAGCAGCGCTGCGAACGCGACGATGATCCAGTCGAGCGTCGTCACTGCGGCCAAGCATGACGCGCCGGCAGGCGGGCTCGCACGCCGCGCCATGATCTACCGTGGAGCAGGACGTGGAGGCAGGTGGCCGCAACGGCGAGCACGGGACGCCGCGACTCTCCCGCGCCGACGTCGAGCGCCGACGCCGGCTGCTGCATCGAGCGCTGCCCGCGGCCGCCGTCTTCCTGGTCGCGCTGTTCGCGATCGCGTCGTTGATCGGCGCCGGGCCCGGGCGCAGCGAGCAGCGCACGGCGGCGCGCTACGCCGCTGACTGGTCGCGCGGTGACTACGCCGCGATGTACGCGCTGCTGACGCCGGCCGCGCGCACGCGGATCGACGCGCGCGCGTTCGAGCGCGCTTACGAGGCGAGCGCCGAGACGGCGACGCTGCGCGACCTCGACGTCGGCGAGGTCGGCGCGCGCCACGGCGGCGCGATCCCGGTCGCATTGACGCTGCACACGCGCATCTTCGGGACGCTGCACGGGACGCTGGAGCTGCCCGTCAGCGGCAGCGGCGAGCAGATGCGGATCGGCTGGCGCGCGACGATGACGTTCCCCGGCGTGCAGCCCGGCGAGCGGCTCACGCGCACGACGACGCTGCCGCCGCGCGCGACGCTGCTAGCGCGCGACGGGACCGTGCTCGCGCAGGGCGAGCAGCGCACCCCCGCCGCGGGCGCGGAGGACATCGCCGAGCAGATCGTCGGCCACCTCGGTCCGGCGGCGACCAACGAGCAGCACGCGCTGCGCGCGCTCGGCTATCCCGACGGCGCGCTCGTGGGCGCCTCGGGGCTCGAGCGCGCGCTCCAGAATGCGGTCGCGGGACGTCCGGGCGGCACGCTGCTGGCGGGCGCCCGGGTGCTCGCGCAGTCGCGGCCACGCGCCGCGCGGCCGCTGCGCACGACGATCGACCCCGGCGTCGAGCGCGCGGCGATCGCTGCGCTCGCAGGGCGCTACGGCGGGGTGGCGGCCCTCGCGCCGCAGACGGGCGAGGTGCTCGCGCTCGCCGGGGTCGCCTTCTCCGCGCTCCAGCCGCCTGGCTCGACGTTCAAGATCGTCACGCTGACGGGCGTGCTCGGCGCGCACCTCGCGAAGCCGACGACGAGCTTCCCGGTGCAGACGGAGGCGCAGCTCGAGGGCGTCGCGCTCGAGAACGCCAACGGCGAGTACTGCGGCGGCACGCTCGTGCAGTCCTTCGCGCGCTCGTGCAACTCCGTCTTCGCGCCGCTCGGCGCCCAGCTCGGCGCCCGGCGCCTGGTCGACGTCGCGCAGCGCTTCGGCTTCAACGCGCCGCCGGCGATCCCCGGCGAGGCGGCCAGCACGATCCCGGCGGCGAGCGACATCGGCGACGCGCTCGCGGTCGGCTCCTCCGCGATCGGGCAGGGACTCGTCGAGGCCACGACGCTGCAGATGACGACCGTCGCGGCGACGATCGCGATGCGCGGCCGGCGCCCGACGCCGACGCTGCAGCGCGGCGCCACGCCGCGCTTCACGCAGGCGACGCGGCCCGCGGTCGCGCGCGAGGTGGCGCGCATGATGCGGGCCGTCGTGCAGTACGGCACCGGCACCGCCGCCGCGATCGCCGGCGTCGACGTGGCGGGCAAGACGGGCACCGCCGAGCTGGCCGACACGGTGGCGCCCGACGACCAGACGACGGCCACGCCAACAAACGACGATCCGGCGCCGCCGAAGCCGGACATCCCCGACACGGACGCGTGGTTCGTCGGCTACGCGCCGGCGCAGCACCCGCGGATCGTCGTCGGCGTGCTGCTTGTCGAGGCCGGCGCGGGCGGCGACGTGGCTGCGCCGGCGGCGCGCCCGGTGCTGCTCGCGGGGCTGCAGCGCAAGCGCGGCAGCTGAGACGCGAGCGGCCAGGAGGGGTTGGCGAGACTCGCGCGAGTGGCTGGCGGGCGCGCGACCAAGCGGGGCAAGGACGCAGGGAGGCAGCAATAGCGGAGCTATTGCGCCGACCGAGGACGCAGCATCCGCGCAGCGTCGCGGGCCGCCAGACGCCGCGAGGGTCTCGCCAACCCCTCCTAGAGGTCGAGCTCGACGGTCGAGGCCTCGCCACCGTCGGGCGGCGTGATCTCGAGCTCGAGCGGGCGGTTCGCGTAGACCGCCGTCTTCAGCTTGAACAGCAGCATCGCGCCCTGCTGGACGAGGCTGCCGCCAGCGCCGCTCTCGGGGTCCGGCAGCACGTTCTGGCCATCCTTGCCCGCGACGCGCGACGGCTGGTAGGCGAACGCGTTGCTGGCGGGCAGCGCGATCGGCTCGTAGGCGTCGCCGAGCGTGTCGACGATGCGGAAGTCCTGCGCGGCCTGCTGAGCGGCCTTGCCGTCGTTCTCGACACGCAGCCAGACGCCGAACCACTCCTCGTCGCCGGCCGGCTGCGGGGTGCCGAGCGGCAGGCCCGCGAGGTACTCGCGGTCCTCGCGGTTCTGCGGGTTGAGCTCGCGCGAGAGCTGCACCTGGTAGACGAGCGGACCGGCTTCGACGTAGGCGCCCTCGCTGTCGCCGTGGGCGCTCGGCTGCTTCGCGCCGCCGCAGGCGCCCAGCGCCAGGGCGGCGAGCAGCGCCGTGCCGGTCGCCAGGAGGATGCGCGGAAGTCGGGGCATGAGCGGCGGGAAGTCTATTGATCTACCGGGCGGCGATCGTCGTTCGGCGGCCGCGGCCGCGGTTCTCCTCGAGGATCCCCTGCAAGCGGCGGAGCGCGCGCCCCAGCTTGCGGCGCCGCCAGCCGCGGCCGGCGACGAACTCCTGCAGGCGGTCGCTCAGCGTGCCGGGCTGCGTCTCGTAGGCGTACTCGACCCGCGTCATCCCACCGGGCGCGTCGCCGAGCGTCCACGTGCCGATCGCGCGCACGCGATTGAACTTGCCGCTGCGGCCGCGCTCGAGGATGCGAAACGGCGCCTCGACCTCGGCGAGCGTGATGTCGCCCCAGCCGAAGCGGTTGAGCGGCAGCTGCTCGCGGAAGCGCGCACCGGCGCCGCGCCCGACGCTGTCCTCGCGCGTCAAGTGCCAATCGGACAGGAAGTGATCCTTGAACTCCGCGTGATTCGCCACGTCCGAGAGGTACTCGAAGACCTCGGTGCGCGGCCGCGCGATGCTGATGGAGACGGTGACTGGGTCCACGGCGGGCCGGAGTCTAGAGCACGGCCCGGGCCGTCAGCGGCCTCGTCAGGCGGCGCGGCGCTGGTCCGTCACGCGGACGGTGTGACCGTGCTCGGCGCCGTAGACCGCCTGCGAGTGAAGCGGCGCTTCGGCGCGCTCGCGACGGCACAGCTCGCAGAGCGTCCTGCCGCCGTCGTAGACGTGTACGCGCTCGCCGACGAGCGGCGTGCGGTGGCAGCCGTCGCAACGATCGGCGCCGGCGGCGAGCGCCAGCACGCCGCGTCGCAGCAGGTGCAGTTCGAGGTCGGGAGCTTCGGTGGTCGTGCGGAGCATGGAGAAGGTGTTCGTCGTCGCGTGGCCGGACTCCTTCCCGCGAACCGGCGTGGTTTCACGCTTTCGAGCCATGGGTAGGTGTTGCCGCGCAGGATTTGTTGCAGTTCGTGCCCGTCATGAGAACTCGTTCGTCGCTTGGCCCCGAGCGGCGGCACCTGGAGGTAGGCCATGGAGTCACACGCAGCAGGCACCCTGATGGGAAGCGGGACGTACCGGTGCGTCGATTGTGACTACGTCGTCTCGCTCGCCGCGGCGGACGCGCTGCCGCCCTGCCCCGGGTGCGGGGGCGAGGCGTTCGTGCGCGCGTCGCTGTTCACGGTGACGCCGGAGGAGACGCGCGAGCTCTTCGGCGAAGATGACGTCGTGCGCTTGGACGACACCGTCGCCGAGCTCGGCGAAAGCGGCCAGTACCTGATCTACGAGGAAGGCGACGAGGCGATCGTCCACGCGCTCGGCAGCGAGTGGACCCGCATCGGGCGCAGCCTCGCCGCCGACATCCGCTTCGACGACCCGACCGTCTCGCGCCGCCACGCGTTGATCGTGCGCCAGGCCGACGGCGTGCGCGTGCTGGACGACCGCAGCCTCAACGGCGTGTTCGTGAACGGCGAGCGGGTCGAATGGCAGGTGCTGTGCGACGGCGACGAGCTGGTGATCGGGCGCCACCGCCTGCGCTTCGCCGATCGCCCCGAGCTGGCCGCGGCGCGCGGCGCCGGGCTCCGCGAGCCGACGTCGCTCGCTGGCTGACCCGCCGACCGGCGAGTCGGCGCGCGTCGCGCCGCTAAGGTGCGCGACGCGCATGGCGGACACGATCGCGGTCCTCTCTCAGAAGGGCGGCACCGGCAAGACGACGATGGTGCGGACCCTCACGGACGTGTTCCGGCGGGTCGGCCTGTCGACGCTCGCGGTCGACCTCGACCCGCAGGGCAACCTCTCCGACTACCTCGACGTCGACCCGCAGGCGAGCCCGACGATCGGCGACGTGCTGAGCGGCCGCGCGGCGGCCGCCGACGCGGTCCACGACGGGATCATGCCCGCCAACCTCGGGCTCGCCGAGGCGGAGCTGGCGATGAGCGGCAAGATGGGCCGCGAGCTGACGCTGCGGCGTGCGCTGCGCGAGCTCACCGGCGACTACGACGTGGTGCTGATCGACTGCCCGCCCGCGCTCGGGCTGCTGACCGTCAACGCGCTCGTCGCCGCCGATCACGCGTTGCTGAGCGCCGAGGCGCAGTACTTCGCGATGCAGGGCGTCGAGCAGGCGCTGGAGGTGATCGAGCTGGCGCGCGAGAATCTCAACCCCGACCTGGACTGGCTCGGCGTCGTGCTGAACATCGCCGACATGCGCACGCGCCACTCGCGCGAGGCCTACGCCTCGCTGCGCGAGCACGTCGGCGAGAAGCTGTTCGAGCAGACGATCCGCAGCTCGATCGCATACGCCGAGTCGACCGAGCGGGCGCAGTCGATCCTCGACCACCGCCCCGACCTCGGCAGCGACTACGTGCACGTCGCCGGCGAGCTGCTCGGCCGGCTGGGGCGCAAGAGCGCCCAGCGGCGCGTGCGAGACCTGCTTCCTTAATCCGCGCGCCTTATCCTGTTGCGCGTGCTGCGTGCCCTCCCCTCGCTGTCGGTCCTCCTGGCCGTGCTCGCGCTGGCAGGCTGCGGCGGCGCCGCGGTCAATGCGGACTCGCCCGACGGGGGCGCGCTCGCAGGGCAGCCGGCGACGACGCCGGCTCCGACCGTGGCGAAGCAGCCGTCAGGCCAGCTGACCGTCGGGATCTTGCGCAACACGCCGCTGCACGCAAGCCCCGGCGGGCGCGTGGTCGCGCAGCTCGTGCCGCAGACGAAGTTCCACTCGCACACGATCCTGCCCGTCGTGCGCGTGCGTGGGCCCTGGCTCGGCGTGATCAGCCCCCTGCTGCCGAACGGCAAGATCGGCTGGGTCTCCTCGCATGCCCACGTCGAGACGTACCGCTCGGCCTACCGCATCGACGTCTCGCTGACGCACCGCCGCGTCGTCGTGCACCACGGAAAGCGCGTGCTCGTGAGCTTCCCCGTCGCGATCGGCGCGCCCGGCACGCCGACGCCGACCGGGCGCTTCGCCGTCACCGACAAGCTGCTCACGCAGGACCCCTCATCCCCGTACGGCTGCTGCATCCTCGCGCTCAGCGCGCAGCAGGCGAACACACCGCAGGGCTGGGGCGGCGGCGACCGCATCGCGATCCACGCGACGAGCCTGCCGCAGACGATCGGCACCGCCGCGAGCTTCGGCTGCCTGCGCGCGCCCGAGGCGGCGGCGCGCAGGATCGTGCAGGCGGTGCCGCTCGGCACCGTCGTGACGATCAGAGCCTGAGCGCCCGCGCGCTCAGACCTCCAGCACGTCCGCGCCCTGCGTCTCGAACGGGACGCGCAGCACGTCGGCCCAGCCGTCGCTCTGCTCGCGCAGGCGCTGGGCCACGAGCGCCGTCTGCTCGAAGTGGGTCCACACGAGCACGCTCGGCCCGGCGCCGGAGATCGTCGCGCCGAGCGCGCCCAGCTCGCGCGCGTCTGCAATCAGCTGCGCCGAGCGCGGGTAGAGGTGCGCGCGGTGCGGCTGGTGCAGGCGGTCGTCGAGGCCGCGGGCGACGAGCTCCCAGTCGCCGCGCGCGAGCCCGAGTGTCAGCAGCGCGACGTGCGCGACGTTATGGACGGCGTCGGCCATCGGCACCTGCGCCGGCAGCGCCGCGCGCGCCTGCGTGGTGCGCACGGCCTCGTGCGGGACCACCAGGACGCCCTCCAGGCCGGTCGGCGGGTCGAGCCGCGTGACGCCGCCGTCGGCGCAGATCGCGATGCCGCCGTGCAGCGCCGCGGCGACGTTGTCGGGATGACCCTCCAGCTCGCAGGCGAGCGCGAACAGGTCCGCGTCCAGCTCGAACAGGTGGTCGGCCGCGGTCAGGCCGGCGACGATCGCGGCCGCGCTCGACCCGAGCCCGCCGGACAGCGGGATCTGCGAGCCGATGCGGAAGGTGAAGCCGTCGGCCGGATGCAGGCGCTCGAACGCGCGCACGACGAGGTTGCGGCGGTCGCGCGCGACGTCGAGGTCGGTCTCGACCGCGAAGCTGCCGGTCTCGAGCACCTCGACCTCGAGGTGCAGCGCGAGCGCCGCCGCGAGCACGTCGAAGCCGGGACCGAGGTTCGCCGAGGAGGCGGGCACGCGCACGAGCCGGCGACGGTCCATGGGAAGCGACCCTACCCGAGCACGGCGCGCTCGACGGCCGCGAGCTCGGGCTCGCACGGCACGACGGCGCCGGCCTGGTCGAGCGCGGTCTGCGGGTCCTTGAGGCCGTGCCCCGTCAGCACGCACGCGATCCGCTGCGCGCCGCCCGCGCCGTGCGTCAGCAGCCCCGCGACGCTGGCGGCCGAGGCCGGCTCGCAGAAGACGCCCTCGCGCGCGGCGAGGAAGCGGTAGGCGTCGAGGATCTGCGCGTCGGTGACGGCCTGCACGCCGCCGTGGGAGGACGTCATCGCATCCATCGCCTGCTCCCAGCGCGCCGGGTTGCCGATGCGGATGGCACTCGCGACCGTCTCCGGGTTGGCGACCGGTCTGCCCTCCACGAGCGGGGCGGCGCCGGCGGCCTGGAAGCCGAACATGCGCGGCGCGGCGCCGACCTCCTTGAAGCCCATCCAGTACGCGGAGATGTTGCCGGCGTTGCCGACCGGGATGCACAGCGCCTCCAGCGGGCTGCTCTCCCCCAGCGCCTCGACGATCTCGAAGGCGGCCGTCTTCTGGCCCTGCACGCGGAACTCGTTGACCGAGTTGACGAGCGAGATCGGGTGGCGCTCGGCCAGCTCGCGCACGATCGCGAGCGCCTGGTCGAAGTTGCCGCGCAGCACGATCACGCGCGCCCCGTGCATCAGCGTCTGCGCGAGCTTGCCCGTCGCGATCTTGCCCTCCGGCACGAGCACCGCGCAGCGGATGCCGGCGCGCGCGGCGTAGGCGGCGGCGCTCGCCGAGGTGTTGCCGGTGGAGGCGCAGATGACCGCCTTGGCGCCCTCGCGCACGGCGGCGGAGACGGCGCACGTCATGCCGCGATCCTTGAACGAGCCGGTCGGGTTCAGGCCCTCCAGCTTCAGCCACACCTCCGCGCCGACGCGCTCGGACAGCGCGGGTGCATGCACGAGCGGCGTCGAGCCCTCGCCGAGCGTCACGATCGGGTCGCCGTCGGTGAACGGCAGGCGGTCGCGGTAGCGCTCGATCAGCCCCGGGTGGGCCGGGTCCGGATTCACGAGAACTCCTCCTCGATCACGCGGATCGCGCGCGGCGCGGTGCGCAGCACGTCGAGCGTCGCGAGCTGCGCGGTCGCCGCGAAGAAGTGCGACTCCAGCACCGGGTGCACGACCATCACGAGCCGCGCGTTGTCGCCGAGGCCCTTCTGCACGACCGACTTGACGGAGATCCCGTGCTCGCCGAGCACGCCGGCCACGCGCGCGAGCACGCCCGGCACGTCGGTCACCTCGAGGTGCAGGTAGAAGGCCGAGACGACGTCGGTGACGATCGCGAGCGACTCCTGCGTCTCGGGCGTCGAGGCCGGCGGGATCATCGCGCTGATGACGTCGCCGAGCACGGCGCTGGCCGTCTGCGGGCCGCCCGCGCCCGGGCCCGACATCGTGATCTCGGTGATCGCGTCGGACTCGACCGTGACGGCGTTGAAGGGGCCGCTGACGGACGCGAGCGGGTGGCCTGGGTAGAGGAAGGCCGGATGCACGCGCACCGACAGCCCGCCCTCGACGCGCTCGGCGGTGCCGATCAGCTTCAGCCCCAACCCCAGCTCGCGCGCGTATTCGAGGTCGTCCGGGGCGATCCGCTCGATCCCCTCGAAGACGACCTGGTCGAGGTGGACCGGCGTGTCGAACGCGAGCCGCGCGAGGATCGCCATCTTCGCGGCCGCGTCCGTGCCGTTGACGTCGTCGCTCGGGTCGGCCTCGGCGTAGCCGAGCTGCTGCGCCTGCGCGAGCGCGTCCGCGTAGGAGGCGCCGGTGCGCGCCATCTCGGAGAGGATGTAGTTGGTCGTGCCGTTGACGATCCCGTGGATGCGCTCGACGTGGGCGGCCGCGAGCGACTCCTGCAGCACGCGAATGACGGGCACGACGCCCGCCACGGCGGCCTCGAAGCGCAGCTGCACGCCCTGCTCGCGCGCGAGCGCCCACAGCTCCTCGCCATGCTGGGAGAGCAGCTGCTTGTTGGCCGTCACGACGTGCTTGCCGGCGCGCATCGCGCGCGTCACGTAGTCGCGCGCGGGCTCGATCCCGCCGATCAGCTCGACGACCATGTCGCAGCCGGCGAGCAGCTCGTCGAAGTCCCCGCGTGAGCGCGTGAGCACGCCGACGACCTCGGGCCGCAGGCCCGTCAGCGCGGCGATCCGCGCGGCGCGCTGCGGCAGCAGCTCGGCGAAGGCGCCGCCGACCGTGCCGTGCCCGAGCAGACCGATGCGGAAGGCTCGGTCAGACATCGCGGTGGGTCAGGTCCTCGTAGGTCTCGCGCCGCACGACGACGCGCGCGTCGCCGTCCTTGCAGAAGATCACCGGCGGGCGCGGGATGCCGTTGTAGTTGTTCGCCATCGCGTGGCCATAGGCGCCGGTGACGGGCGTCACGAGCACGTCGCCCGGGCGCGGGTCGGGCAGCAGCGCGTCGCGCACGATCGCGTCGCCCGACTCGCAGTGCTTGCCGGCGACGTGGCAGCGCTCCCTGGGGACCGCGTCGACGCGGTCGGCCAGCAGCGCCTCGTAGACCGAGCCGTAGAGCATCGGGCGCAGGTTGTCGGACATGCCGCCGTCGACCGCGACCCATGTCGAGAGGTTGCGCTTGACCGTCTCGACCGTGTAGAGCGTGACGCCCGCCTGCGCGACGAGCGAGCGGCCCGGCTCCAGCAGCAGCCGCTTGTCGGCGCCGAGCAGCTCGTGCAGTGCGCGCACGTTGGCCTCGACGTAGTCCTCGATGCTCGGCGGCCGCTGCGCGCTCGTGTAGGCGACCCCGAGCCCGCCGCCGAAGTTGTAGACCGGGAAGTCGCCGAGCGTTGCCAGCGCCTCGATCGCAGGCCGGTAGGCGTCGAGCGCGAGCAGCTGCGAGCCGATGTGCATGTGCAGGCCGACCAGCTCCAGCGCGTCGGAGCCGCCGAGCCGCGCGATCGCCGCGCGCGCGTCGTCGAGACCAAAGCCGAACTTCGAGTCGGCCTGGCCGGTCGAGATCTTCGCGTGCGTGTCGCCGGCGACGCCGGGCGTGACGCGCAGCAGGACGCGCTGGCGCACCCCGCGCTCGCTCGCAACGCGCTCCAGCCGCTCGAGATCGTCGCAGGAGTCGAGCACGACGTGCCCGACGCCCGCGTCGAGCGCCTCGCCCAGCTCCGCGAGCGACTTCGCGTTGCCGTGCAGATAGATGCGCGCCGGGTCGAAGCCGCCGCGCAGCGCCAGGTGCAGCTCGCCCCCGGAGGCGACGTCGCAGGCGAGCCCCTCCTCCGCGAGCACGCGGTAGACGGCCGTGCACGGGAACGCCTTGGAGGCGAACAGCACGTCGAAGTCCTCGTGGCGCGCGCGCAGCGCCTCGACGAAGGCGCGCGCCCGCGCGCGCAGGTCGTCCTCGGCGACGACGAACGCGGGCGTGCCGAACTCGCGCGCCAGCTCGACCGTGTCGCAGCCCCCCACCTCGAGGTGGCCGCGCGCGTCGACGCGGCTGCCGAGCGGGAGGACCTGCGAGAGCTCCTGGATTGCGGCCATCGCCGCGGGATTATGCCGGCTCACGAGTGGCCGGCTCGGCGCGAGCGTGGCTAGCGACGGTGACCGAGCCCTCCGAGCAGCCCGCCGACGAGGCCGGTCGTGCCCGCGACCGTCTGCCCGACCGCACCGGTCGTGGCGCCGACCGTCCCGGCGACGGTCTGGCCCGTCTGCACGACCGTCTGCCCGAGCGCGGGGCTGACCTGACCGACGACCGCCCCCAGCTGCCCGGTCGTGCCGGCGACGACGGCGCCGGTGCTCGCACCGAGCTGCGTCACGACGGTGCCCGCGCCGGCGCCGACCTGCCCGACCGCCTGCGGGAGCCCGCCGGCCGCGGGCGGCGGCGCGGCAGGCGTGTCGCCGCCCGCGGGCGGCTGCTGCGCGGGCGTCGCCGGCGCCTGCGCCGTCGGCGGCGCATCTGCGGGGAGCGGCGCCGCGTCGTCACTGGCGGCGGATCGGCTCGCGGGCGCGGGCGCGGGCGTGCCGTCGCGGTCCGCATGCTCGCGCGCGGTCGCGCGCGGGGGCGCCTCCGCGAGCTGCTGCGCGGCATGCGTGCCTTCGATGGCCCCGCGCGGCGCGTGCGCCGGCCGTCGGTGCGCGACCGCGGCGCCGCGAGCGCCATGCGTCGCCGCTCCGTCCGCGACGTGCTCGGCGGTCGGCGCGA
The DNA here is from genome assembly GCA_963746145.1 of uncultured Actinomycetes bacterium. Lineage (GTDB taxonomy): Bacteria > Actinomycetota > Thermoleophilia > Solirubrobacterales > Solirubrobacteraceae > Conexibacter. The sequence goes on along the minus strand of CAVVAC010000003.1, from coordinate 1,146,461 downwards.
TCGCCGTCGCACTGTCGTCTAGCGTCGTCGCCTCGCGCCCGAGCCGCAGACTGGGCCAGCCGTCGAACGCCACCATCGCCGAAACGACCGCAAACATGCAGATCGTCGCCGCCAGCAACGCACCCGTGGTGCCGATGCCGGCCATGAACGCCTTCCGTGAGCGCACTGCGTCCCCCGCTTCCCCCGAGAGTTGACCTGGCGCAACTCTTGCGGATGCGCCGGACGACTGCAAGTGGGGAGGTCGCTCCTAGGCGGTCGCAGGGCGCGCGCGGCCGCCCGGCGCGGCGTGCCCCTCGGCGCGCAGCGTGCCATGGCGGCGGTACAGCACGATCAGCCACGCGAGCCCGCCCGCCAGCAGCAGCAGGCTCTCGATCTGAGCGGCGGTGAGGAAGCCCACGACGTGCTCGTTGCGGCGCGCGAACTCGACCAGGAAGCGCTCGAGCCCGGCGCCGACGGCGTAGAGCCCGAACAGCGCGCCCGGGCGCACCGCGTCGCGCAGCCGCCACAGCACGAGCGCGAGCAATCCCATCGAGAGCGTCTCGTACAGCGGCGTCGGCTGCACCGTCACGCCCGGGGCGGTCGGCACCGCGCCGTGCGGGTAGCCCATCGCCCACGGCAGGTCGGAGGCCTTGCCGTAGTCGCCGTCGCCCGAGACCTGGCAGCCGATCCGTCCGATCGCGTAGCCGAGCGCGAGCCCCGGCCCGGCGAGGTCGATCAGCGCGAGCGTGAGGAAGTTGCGCCAGCGCGCCCACGCCAGCACCGCGATCACACCGCCGATCAGCCCGCCGTACCAGACGAGCCCGGAGCCGGAGAAGATGTTGCCGAGCAGGTCGTCCTTGACCGCGTCGTAGTTCTGGATCACGTAGTACGCGCGGGCGCCGACGAGCCCGCCGATCAGCGCCGCGAAGAGGATCTCGTAGGCCCAGTCGATCGGGCGGCGCAGCTCGTGCAGCCGCCGCGCGACGAGCGCCGCCCAGGCGAGGAAGTTGAGCGCGAAGAAGATCCCGAACGTCTGCAGGTGCAGGCCGAGGACGTCGATCTGCTTCAGCACGAACGGGAGCCTAGCGCCCGGGTGGGCGGGTTGGCCGTCGCATCAGCCGAGGTAGTTGAGCGGGTTGGTGACCACGCCGCCGATGCGCACCTCGAAGTGCAGGTGCGGGCCGAAGCAGAGACCGGTGCAGCCGCTGAGGCCGATGATCTGGCCCTGCGTGACCGACTGGCCGACGCTGACCTCGATCTGCGACTGATGGCCGTAGCAGGTGGAGATCCCGCCGCCGTGGTCGATGCAGGTGTAGTTGCCGTAGCCGCTGACCCAGCCGGCGATCGCGACGGTGCCGCTGCCGGCGGCCCGGATCTGCGTCCCGGACGGCACGCCGATGTCGATGCCCGGGTGGCAGGCCTCCCAGGCGCGGCGCTCGCAGAAGGGTGAGGTGATCGGACCGTTGACCGGCCAGATGAAGCGTCCGCCGCCGCGGATCGGGCCGGCCGGGATGATCGTGCCACCCTGGGCCGCGAGCAGCTTCGCCTGGATCGACGCCTGCTGGCTCTGCAGCGCCGCGATGTCCTCGTTGATCTCGTGCGCGCTCTGACGCACCGTGCTCAGCAGCTGCTGCTTGGTGCCGCGCACGCGGTCGATGCTGTCGCGCTTGCCCTGCACCGACAGGCGCACGCGCGCGACCGCGTTGCGGCGCGCATAGATCTCCGCCGCGATCGTCTGCTGGCGCTGCTCGAGCGTGCCGAGCTGGCGCTCGGCGGAGGCGGCCTCGGTCTTCGCCGCGCTGACGGCGGTGATGATGTCGCGGTCCTGCTGGCCGATGCGGCGCAGGTAGGCGCCGTTCTCCAGCAGGTCGGCGAAGCCGTCGGAGTTGAGCACGACGGTCACGAGGTCCGGCTGGTCGGACTTGTAGAGCTCGACGAGCCGCTGCGCGAGGACCGTGCGGCCATGGCGCAGGCGCATCCGCAGCGCGGCCAGGTGCGCCCGCACGCGCCGCAGCACGACCTGCGTGCGCGCCAGCTCGCGGCGCTTGGCGTCGAGGTCGGACTGGATCCCGTTCTCGCGCCGCTGTAGCGTGGTGATCGTGCCCTGGAGGCCGTCGATCCTCTGCGTCAGGCCCGAGACCTGCGTCGAGAGCACGTGCGCCGTGCCGTTGACGTGCTGGAGCTTCTGCTGCTTGGCGTCGATGCGGCCCTGCAGCGAGCTGACGGTCGCCTGCGGCTCCGCGCTGGAGACGAGCGGAAGCGCCACCCAGAGGGCGAGCGGCACGGCGAGGGCGACGAGCAGGATCCGGATACGCATGCCGGCGCGCGAGTCTAGGCGGGACCCTGCATGAGGGTCAACCTCAGGTTCAGTGTTATGGATCGCATGTCGGTGCGCCTGCGGGGTTAGCTGTCGGGCTCGCGCGTCGCGCTACGCGATCACCAGATCGCGATTCGCCCCGTGGGGACTGGATGGGTCCCCCGCTCTCCCGCACGCATGCGGAAGATTCGGCCCGATCAGGCTACCAAAAGCCGCCCGCGTGCTGGGCTTTTTCCGCAGCGCTGTGTAATCTCGTGACACAGAGGCATGGGAGCCCACGAGCACGACAGCACCGAGCACCGGGCAGGAAGCCCACTCAGCGGCGACATCGCGTCGCGTGTCGAGGCGATCGTGCATGCCGCCGAGCGCGAGGCGCAGGCCGCCGAGCGCGCGATCGCCGAGCAGCGCCGCAGCGCCGAGGAGGAGGTCCGTCGCTACCTCGCCGCCGCCCGTCTGCACGTCGACGCCGAGACCGCCGCCCGCTCCGCCCGGCTGGAGGCGCTCAGCAGCGCCGCACGGCGGCTCGCCGACGAGCTGTCCGACGCCGCCGGCGCGCTGACGCAGGAGCTGCGCCGCGCCGACGAGGATGCCGCGCGGGAGCTGCCGCGCACGCCCTGGCCGGCGCCGCCCGCCGCTGCCGCCGCGCCCGCAGCAGCCGCGGACACGGCTCCCCCGGCGGCGCCCGAGCCACCCCCGCCGGCGCCGCGCGAGCCCGAGCCGACGTGGAGCCGCACGGAGCCCGAGCCCGCGAACGGGCACTCCCAGCCCGCGTACGAAGCGCCGGCCGCCGACGTCCCCAGCGCCGCCCGTCTCGTCGCGATCGAGATGGCCGTCGGCGGCTCCTCGCGCGCCGACGTCGAGCGCCACCTGCGCGACCAGCTCGGCGTGCGCGACCCGCACGAGCTGCTCGACGACGTCTTCGGCTCCGCCTCGCAGGACGACAGCACGCTCGCCTGGGGCGAACCGCGTCCGCTGGCCTAACGCGTAGCGCCGCGGCCTTTACGCCCGGCTCAGCTGGTCTGCCATGATCAGTCCTGGTATCTGAATCCCCAGGAGGATCGCCACCATGCCCCGCCCGACCTCGTTCGGCCGCGACACCGGACTCCAACTCCGGATGACGCTCACCATGTTCCTGCTCGGCCTCGTCTACGCCGTGCTCGTCGGCGTGGTGATCGCCGCCAAGATGCCGTTCCTGCTGTTCGTCGTCGGCGGCATGTTCCTGTTCCAGCTGTTCGCCTCGGACAAGCTCGCGCTGCATGCGATGGGCGCGCGCGAGGTGACGCCGCAGGAGGCGCCGCAGCTGCACGCGATGGTGGAGCGCCTGTGCGTGCAGGCGAACCTGCCCAAGCCCCGCGTCGCGGTCGCGAACACGCCGATGCCCAACGCCTTCGCGATCGGCCGCTCGCCGAAGAAGGCGACCGTCTGCGCGACGACCGGGATCATGGAGCTGCTCTCCCCCGCCGAGCTCGAGGGCGTGATGGCGCACGAGCTGACGCACGTGCAGAACCGCGACGTGATGGTGATGACGATCGCGAGCTTCTTCGCGAGCGTCGCCGCCTACATCGTCCAGTTCGGCTTCTTCTTCGGGGGCGGCATGTCCGGTGACGACGACGACGGGCCGTCGTTCGCCGTCGTGCTGCTCGTCTCGGTCGCCGTCTACGTGATCTCGTTCGTGCTGCTGCAGGCGCTCTCGCGCTACCGCGAGTTCGCCGCCGACCGCGGCTCGGCGATCATCACCGGGCGCCCGAGCGCGCTCGCCTCGGCGCTGATGAAGATCAGCGGCACGATGGAGCGGATCCCCCAGCGCGACCTGCGCGCCTCCGGCGAGATGGCCGCCTTCTACATCTTCCCGCCGCGCGCGAAGCAGTCGCTCTCGAACCTGTTCTCGACGCATCCGCCGCTGGAGCAGCGGCTGGCGGCGCTCAGCCGTTTCGAGTCCCAGCTCCAGGGCGCCGCCTAGCAGTGGGCCTGTTCGACGTCCTCAGCGGCCGGCGCAAGCTCGCGAAGCCTGCGCCGGACCGCCTGTTCGCGCTCAGCACCGCCTACGTCACGTTCGAGACGGAGCTGTCGATCACGACGCGCGGCGTCGCGGGAATCGTCTTCCAGCCGCTCGCGACGGCCGACTTCGAGCAGATCGCGAAGGACATGGTCGAGGTCGTCCAGGGCACCTCGAGCGACAGCGGCACCGCCGTCGAGACGCGCGACGACGACTACGGCTACCGCTGGATGCTGCTGCGCGACGAGGACTTCGACGACCTCGTCGTCGGCGTCAACGCCGTCAGCGGCGCGCTCGAGGCCGGCGGCTACGGCGAGCGCATCCTCTGCGCCGTGTTCGCCTTCCAGGACGAGGGCAAGCGCCCGCTGTACTGGATCTACAACTACAAGCGCGGCGCCTTCTATCCGTTCGTGCCGGCGCCGGGCGAGCAGCAGCGCGACACCGAGCGCGAGCTGCGGCTGAAGGCGCAGGTCGGCGCCGAGCTGCCGCTCGAGGCCGAGCTGGAGCGCTGGTTCCCGCTGTGGGGGACGCCGATCTAAGCTGTCGGGCGTGCCCGAGCTGCGCCGCGTCAGCGCCACCCGCTACGTCGCCGCGCTGCGCGAGGGCGGCTCGCTGCCGGGCCTGATCGAGGCCGACGACGACGGCCTCTACGTGACGAAGTTCCGCGCTGCCGGCCAGGGCGAGGGTGCGCTCGTGGCGGAGGTCGTCGCGGGCGAGCTGGCGCGCGCGCTCGGCCTGGGGGTACCGGAGCTGGCGATCGTCGAGGTCGCGGCCGAGCTGGGCCGCGCCGAGCCCGACCCGGAGATCCAGGAGCTGGTGGTCGGCAGCGTCGGCGCGAACCTCGGGATGGACTTCCTGCCCGGCGCGCTGCCGTTCGCGCTCGCCGCCTCCCCGCCGGGCGACGCCGCGTGGGCGGCCGACGTCGTCTGGTTCGACGCGCTCGTGACGAACGTCGACCGCACGCACGGCAACCCGAACCTGCTCGTGTGGCATCGGCGCACGTGGCTGATCGACCACGGCGCGGCGTTCTACCAGCAGCACGGCGCGCGGCCGCTCGCCGCGCATGCGCATGCGCCGCTGCCGCAGCAGCCGTTCGCGGAGCACGTGCTGCTGCCGCTCGCCGGGCCGCTCGCGGACGCCGACGCGCGGCTGGCCGAGCGCGCCGGCGCCGCCGTCGAGGAGGCCGTCACCAGCGTCCCGGACGAGTGGCTGGGCGCAGACCCGGCCGCGCGGCGCGCCGACTTCGCCGCATTCCTGCACGCGCGCCTCGCGGCGCCGCGCGCGTTCGTCGAGGAGGTGGAGCGTGTCCGCGGCTGAGCAGCAGGCAGTCGCGCGACCGTTCGCGTACGCGCTGCTGCGCGTCGTGCCGCAGGTCGAGCGCGGCGAGCGCCTCAACGTGGGCGTCGTGCTGTTCTGCCGCCAGCATGACTACCTGGCGCTGCAGGCCCAGCTCGACCCGGTGCGGCTCGCGGCGCTCGCGCCGCAGCTCGACGCGACGCCGCTGCGCGCGCAGCTCGACGCGCTCGTGCGGGTCGCCGCCGGCGACCCGCTGGCCGGCGCGCTCGCCGCCCAGCCGCCGTCCGAGCGCTTCGGCTGGCTCGTCGCGCCGTCCTCGACGATCGTCCAGCCGTCGGAGGTCCACACGGGCCTCACCGCCGATCCGGCGGCGACGCTCGAGCGGCTGTTCCGGACGCTCGTGGCCTGAAGCCCCGGTCAGCCCGGAATCAGGCCCTCGCCGCTGAAGTCGGCACGCGCCTCTTCGAAGGAGGTGTCGGACGGCGGCACGATCACGTCGGAGCCGCGCAGGTCGTCCTCCGCGAGCGCGCTGCCCTCGGCGTGGATCAGCCCGATGATCTGGCCGAACAGCTCGGCGAAGCGCGCCTCGTCGCCCGCCTCGACGGCGGCGACCGCGTCGTTGTCGAGCGCGTTGAGGCGCGCGACCGCGTCGTCGGACAGCTCGTACTGACCTTCGGTGGCGATCCGCACGATCATGCCGACTGCTCCGTGCCGCCCGTGCCCGTGGCGGTCTCGCCGCTGCCCAGCTCACCCGCGGACGGGGCGCCGCCGGCCGCCAGCTCGGCCTTCATCTTGTCCAGCTCGCTGTCGACCTGCGTGCCGCTGCTGAGCTGCGCGAGCTGACGGTCGATGTCGTCCTGCCCGCCGCCGAGCTGCGTGAGGTCCTCGAACGCGCCGGCCTTCTCCAGCTCGTCGACGGCGGAGGCGCGAGCGCGCATGTTCTCGGTCTTGTCCAGCGCGCGCTGCATCGCGAGGCCGACGTCGGCCATCTCCTCGCCGACGCCCGTGGCGGCCTCGGAGATGCGCACCTGCGCCTCGGCGGCCGAGTACTGCGCCTTGATGACCTCTTTCTTCGAGCGGAAGGCCTCGATCTTCGCCTGCAGCTTCGCCTGGTTGTCGATCATCGACTGCTGCTGGCCCTCGAGCTCGACGATCTGCGGATCGAGCCCCTGGAGCTCGGTCTGGACGGTCGTCTTGCGCTCCAGCGCGGTCCGCGCGAGCTGCTCGTTGCCCGCCGCGAGCGCCTGGCGCGCCTGCGTGTCGAGCTTGACGACCTGCTGCTCGAGCTTCTGCGACTGCAGTTGGAGCCGCTTCTTCGCCGTGACGACGTCGGCGAGGCCCTTCTTGACGTTCTGGAGCAGCTCCATCTGCTTCTGGTAGCTGTACTCCAGCGTCTCCGACGGATCCTCGGCGCGATCCAGCAGCTTCGAGATCTTCGCCTTCACGACGGTGGAGAGGCGCCCGGACAAACCGGCCATCGCATCCTCCTTGCAGCAGCTTCGAGGGGCAGGTCCGCCTAGCCTACCGAGCCGCTGGCGCGAGCCAGGAGCCGGGCGTCAGAAGGAGTCGGGGTGGCGCGCCTTGAAGCCGCGCGTCGAGCGCGACTCCACGCGCCAGCGCGGACCCGACTCGCCCGCGCCGCTCGTGTCGAGCCGCATGCCGGCGATGATCGCCCAGGCGTGGCCGGGATTCGTGTAGACGGTGATCCATGCGCCCTTGCCGCGCTGGCCCCACGACATGAACGAGCCGGAGTCGAGCGGGCTGTCGAGCAGGCCGCCGCCGTGCAGCGCGAAGGAGACGGTGCCGGAGCAGTCATAGCCGCGCGATTGGAAGCTCTGGTGCCCGCCGCCGTAGATGTAGGGCTTGTGCAGCAGCTTGTCGGCTGCCCAGATCGCGCGCTGCACCTCGATCGGCGCGTTCTGCGGCGCGTAGGCGACGCCGTTCTTGATCTGGCCGACGTCGCCCGGGACGGTCGGGTGGAGCATGAAGGGGACCGAGCCGAAGGCGGCTCCGCCGGCGACGTCCGGCTGCGTGGCGGTGGCCAGCGTCGAGGACTGCGGCTGGTCGGCGGCCGCCTGCTTCGACGTCTGCTTCGCGGGAGCGGTCGGGACGCCGGCGCCGCCGGTCGCCGCATCGGCGGCCACGGGGGCACAGGTAAAGCCGAACGTCATGAGACCCAGCACGACAAGGGTCCTTGCGCGCAACAGCTTCCTCTTTCGTCGGCCTCCGGGGTTAGCTGTCGGGCGAGCGCGGAAAGAGCCAGCGCCTCCCACGAACATCTCGTGGGATTAGCCCCATACATCTGGGTCCCCCGGTCCACGGTTTCGGACCGTGGATTCGGCGTTGCGCGGCATCCTAGCCGAAAGGGCAGGCGGAACGCCAGGCTGCAGGCCGACGTGGCGCTTTTTCCCGCACGTTCCGCATACGATGCACGCGATGTCGCTGCGCGCACTCCCCCTCGCGTCGGTCCTGCTGCTGCTCGCGCTCACGGGCTGCGGCGGCGGTGGCGGCGCCACGGCCGCCGCCGGTGGCGGCGCGGCTGCCTCCGGGCCCGATCCCGCAGCCGTCGTCCCCGCCGCCGCGTTCGCGTACGGCGAGGCGGTCGTGCGTCCCCAGGGCGCCAGCGCGGCAGGCGTGCGCACGGCGATCCGCAAGGTCGCGCTGGTCGCGAATCCCGGGGCGCAGATCGCGCGGCTGATCGACAGCGCGAGCGAGCACGGCGACACGTTCGCGCGCGACATCGACCCGTGGCTGGGCTCGCGCATCGCCGCGTTCGCCCTCCCGCCTGCGAACACGACGGCGGACATCGACTGGGCGGCGCTGGTGTCGATCCGCGACGCGTCCGCCGCCAGGGCCGCGATCGAGCGCTTCCGCGCACGCCACGAGCAGCGTCCGGCCGGCTCGTACCGCGGCTTCTCCTACGACCGCGACGTCGATGACCGCAGCACCTACGAGGGGATCGTCGGCGACTTCTACGTGGCCGGCACGCTGCACGGCTTCAAGGCCGAGGTCGACGCTGCGAAGGGGGCCGCCGCGCTCGCCGACGACGCGCGCTTCAAGGCGGCGCTCGCGACGCTCGACGCCGACCGGCTCGCGTTCGCGTTCCTGGACCCGAAGCAGCTCAAGTCGAAGTTCCACGGGCCGGACACCGATCCGAACGTCGCGCGGATGCTGAAGCTGCTCGGCGACGGCGATCCCGTCACGCTCGCGCTGACCGCTCGCGCGGACCAGATCAAGCTCGAGATCGGCGCCGACGCCAGCAGCGGCGGCGTGTTCGGCGAGCAGCACGACGGCGGCCTCGCGCTCACCGACCTGCCCGGCGACGCGTGGCTCGCGCTCGCGACGCCCGCGCTCGGCCCGCTGATCCGCTCCGCGATCCAGCAGGCCGGCGTGCACGACGCGGCGGCCGCGCAGGTGCGCGCGGTGCTGGGCCTCGATCTCGACCGCGACCTGCTCGACTCGCTCGGCGGGCTGGCCGCCTTCGCGCGCGGCAGCAGCGTGCTCGACCTCGGCGGCGGGATCGAGCTGAAGCTCGGCAGCGCCGACACCGCCGCGAAGCTGATGACGCGCCTGCAGGCGCTCGCGGGCGCGGGGCTCGGCGCTCGCTCGCTCGGCAGCGGCTTCGAGGTGCGGATCCCGCGCTCGCCGCAGCCGATCGTCGCGCAGCGCAAGGGCGACCGCATCGCGATCGGCTACGCCGCCTCCTCCGCACGCGACCTGCTCGACCCGCAGCAGCGCTTCGGCGACAGCGCGGCCGGCAAGGCCGCGATCGCGACGCTCGGCGACGGCTTCACGCCATCGCTCGTGCTGCTTGCGCCGCCAATCGCCGACCTGCTGGACTCGATCGACGAAATCGGCATCGCGGATCTCTCGAAGGTGCTGCCGTACGTGCGCCCCTACCGCTCGCTCGCGGTCGGGACGCAGCGCGACGACGATCGCGTGACGGTCCGCGTCGTCGCCGCGCTGCGCTGAGGGATCCCGCGGGGGCTCAGCTCCTTCAGGCCGGCGCCGTCGCGCGCTCGCGTTCGGCGAGGCCGGCGAGCACCTCGGCCGCCTCGGCCAGCTGTCGCTTGCGCTCGGCGACCTGCATGCGCGAGATCACGAGCCGCTGGATCTGCGCCGTGCCCTCGAACAGCTGGAAGATCTTCGCGTCGCGGAAGTACTTCTCCAGCGGATGCCCGGCGACGCCCGCCTCCGGACCGACGAGATCCATCAGCGTGGTCGTGGCCCACATCGTCACGTCGCCGGCCTTCAGCTTCGACATCGAGCCCTGCCCGCCGGTCATCGGCACGCCGTTGCGCCCCATCCAGGCGGCGCGCTGCACGAGCAGCCGCGAGGCCTCGATCTCCGTCGCGACGTCGGCGATCACCTGCTGGATGCGCTGCTGCTCCAGCAGCGGGCCGTTCTCGTCGCTGCGGCCTTCGAGCAGGTCGAGCGTCGTCTCATAGGCGGCGCGGGCGATGCCGAGCGCGCCGGCGCCGACGAGCGGGCGCGTGATCTCGAACGTCGCCAGCGCGTTGGAGCTGCCGCTGCTCTGCCCCGAGCGAGCGCGCTCGAGCTTGCGCTCGAGCTTCTCGATCCCGCCGAGCAGGTGGTCGAGCGGGATCCGGCAGTCCTCCAGCACGACCTCGGTCGTCTGCGAGGCGCGGATGCCGATCTTGTCCTCCTTCTTGCCCTGCGAGAGCCCGGGCGTGCCCTTCGGCACGACGAAGGAGGCTTGGCTGCGGTGGCCGATCGAGGGATCGGTGAGCGCCACGACGACGTTGACGTCGGCGATGCCGCCGTTGGAGATGAAGACCTTCGTGCCGTTGAGGACCCACTCGTCGCCGTCGCACCTGGCGGTCGTGCGCAGCGACTTGACGTCGGAGCCGGCGGAGGGCTCGGTGACGGCGTAGGCGCCGAACTTGATCTGCTCGCCCACGCCGAAGCACTCGGGCACCCAGCGCTGCATCTGCTCGGGCGTGCCGGAGGCGGCGATGCCGGCGGCGGCGAGCGAGGAGGCGGAGATCGCGAGCGCGATGCCGGCGCAGCCCCAGTGCAGCTCCTCCGCGTAGATGACGCCGAACAGGCCCTGGTCGTCGGTCGCCATCTTCGTCAGCAGGTCGAAGCCGTGCAGGCCCCAGCGGCGCGCCTCGGCGACGAGCTCGTAGGGGACGGCCTGCTCGCGGTCGTAGCGCTCGGCCTGCGGGCGGATGACCTCGGTCGCGAAGCGGCGGCAGTGCGCCTGGAACTCCAGCTGCTCGTCGGACAGTCGAAAGTCCACGGTCCCTCCCGTTGCTCGGCAGATTGACTGGTCAGTCAACCAGCGATTGTAGCGCCCGCGCGAACGTCCATGTTCATCTGCCGGTAGCTCGATCCGCGGGCTCGCGGGCTATCGTGCGGCGCGATGCCCCGCCGCCGGATCCCCCTCAGCGGCCTGCTGCTGATGCTGCTCGTCGTGGGCTGCGGCGGCGAGCCGCGCGGCCTCGACGCGCCCCGCATCGGACAGCGCGGCGATCAGTCGAACGCCTCGCTCCAACTCGGCTTCCCCGGCTTCGCGACGAAGAACACGACGCGCGTCGGCGGGGCGGACGCCGTCGCCGACGCCGCCGCCGTGGCGCGCGCCGTCTACCCCGGCGGCGTGCCGGGCGCGCAGCCGCGCGCGGTCGTGCTCGCCGACCAGCGCTCGTGGCAGGCGGCGCTCGCCGCCTCGGTGCTGATGAGCAAGCCGCTGCGCGCGCCGCTGCTGCTGTCCGACGGCGCGACGCTGCCGGCCGCCAGCGAGCAGGCGCTGAAGGCGCTGGCGCCGAGCGGCGCGAGCGAGCTGGGCGACGCGCAGGTGATCCGCATCGGCGACGCCCCCGCCCCCGCCGGCTATCGCTCGAGCACGCTCGCGGGCGCCGATCCGATCGCGCTCGCAGCCGCGATCGACCGCCGCCTCCTGAGCCCGGCCGTCGGGCGCGCGTCGCGCGCGGTGATGGTCGTCTCCGCCGACGCCCCCGCCTACGCGATGCCGGCGGCCGGCTACGCCGCCAAGAGCGGCGTGCCGATCCTGTTCGTGCACCGCACGACGATCCCCGGCGCGACGTTCGCCGCCTTGCAGGCGCACGACAAGCCGCGCATCTACGTGCTCGGCCCCGAGAGCGCGATCGGCCCTGCGGTCGTACGCGCGCTCGCCGGCCTCGGTCGCGTGACGCGCATCACAGGGCTCGATCCGGCCAGCTCTGCGATCGCGTTCACGCGCTTCAGCGACGGGATCTTCGGCTGGGGCGTCGACCAGCCCGGCCACGGGCTCGTGTTCGCCAGCGCGCATCGCCCGCTCGACGCGGCGGCGGCCGCGCCGCTGTCGGCGAGCGGGACGTACGGTCCGCTGCTGCTGGTCGAGCAGGCCGCCGCGCTGCCGTCGGCGCTGAGCGGATTCCTGCTCGACATCCAGCCCGGCTACACGCGCGATCCGGTCGATGCGGTCTACAATCACGGCTGGCTGATCGGCGACGCCGACGCGATCTCACTTGCCGCCCAGGCGCGCATCGACAGCCTCCTCGACGTCACGCCGATCGACACGAGCAGCCCCACGCCATGAGCCAATTCGAGCGCCCCGACCGCCTGCGCCCCGAGCACCTCGTCACGGTCGAGGACGTGCGCCAGCTGATGGGCGCCTCGACGCCGCACTTCGCGCTGCAGATCCGCGAGCGCATCCGCCGCCTGATCCGCCCGCTGCCGGTCGATCACCCGGCACGCGTCGAGGGCGAGCGCGAGATCGCGCGCCTGGAGACGATCGCATTCGCCGGCGAGGTCCGCGGCGAGCCGGCGAAGCCGGACATGGCGACGCTCGCGAGCGTCGCCGACGACGCGTAGGACCGCTCCGAGTCCGTCGCTACGCTGGCGGCGATGAGCGAGACGACGCCGGCGCCCAGCGGGATCCCCGGCAGCATGCTGCCCGGGCCCTTCCCGGTCGGCGCGTACGCCGACCGCCTGCGCGCGCGGCTGCGCGAGTTCGCGCACGTGCAGGTCTTCGGCGAGCTGTGGAACCTGCGCACGAGCCGCACGACCGTCTACTTCGAACTGCGCGACCCGCGCGGCGCGCTGCCGTGCTCGATGTGGCGCAGCGACTTCGACCCGCTCGGCGTCGAGCTGGTCGACGGCGCGCAGGTCGTGCTCGCTGGCGGCTGCGACTACTACCCCGGCAGCGCGACCTCCTCGCCGTCGTTCTCGTTCCGCGCGAGCGGCCTGCGCGTCGCCGGCGAGGGCGACCTGCTGGCGCAGGTCGAGCGGCTGCGGCGGCGCTTCGCGCAGGAGGGGTTGCTGGAGCCGCAGAAGCACCTCCCCCGCCCCATGCTGCCGCGCACGATCGGCGTCGTCACCGGCGAGGGCGGCAAGGCGCGCGACGACATCCTCGCGGGCCTGCGCCGCCGCGGCTGGGCGGGGCGCCTGATCTGGGGCTTCGCGCCGGTGCAGGACCGCCACGCAGCGCCCGCGATCGCGCAGGCGCTGCGTGAGCTGGCGGCGATCGAGGCGGTCGAGGTGATCGTCGTCGCGCGCGGCGGCGGCTCGCTCGCGGACCTGTTCGCGTTCTGCGACGAGACGCTCTGCCGCACGGTCGCGCTGCTGCGCGTGCCGGTGATCGCCTCGGTCGGGCACCACAGCGACCGCACGCTGATCGACGACGTCGCGGCGCTCGCCGCCTCGACGCCGACGCACGCGGCCGAGGCGGCGGTGCCGCTCGACTGCAACGCCGCGCGCGCCGACCTGCTGCGCGAGGCGCGGCGGCTCGACGCGCACGGCCGCCGCGCCCTGCTCGAGCGCGCGCGGGCGCTGGCCGGCCTGGCGCGCGCGCCCGCCGAGCACGTCGCGCGCCACCAGCGGCGGCTGCACCAGCAGCTGCGCGAGCTGCGCGCGAGCGCGCGGCGGCGCGGGCGCGGCGAGCGCGAGCAGACCGACCGGCGCCTGCTCGTGCTGCGGCGCAAGGCGGCCGCGACGGCGGTTGCCGGCACGCGCGCCGGGGCGGCGCTCGCGCACGACGCCGAGCGCCTGCGCCGCAGCGGCGCGAGCGCGGCGACGCAGCGCGAGCGCGATCTCGAACGGCTGGCGCTCGCGCTCGCCGCGCACGACCCCGAGCGCGCGCTCGCGCGCGGCTACGCGATCGTCGAGGACCCCGCGGGCGAGGCGCTGACGTCGGCCGCGCAGGCGCGCGCGGCCGGCGCGCTCGCGCTGCGCTTCCACGACGGTCGCGTCCGCGCGAGCGTCGAAGATGCGAGCCATGACTGAGTCCCCCGAGCCGCTCTCCTACGAGCAGGCGAGCGCGCGCATCGAGCAGATCATCCGCCGGCTCGACTCGGGCGAGGCGGGCCTGCGCGAGACGCTCGAGCTGGTGACCGAGGGCCGCCGGCTGGTCGAGCTGTGCGCGGGCGAGCTGGAGGCGGTCGGCAAGGGCCTGGAGGAGCTGCACCTCGACGAGCTGGTCGCGCGGCTGGAGCGCGGCGCGACGGAGCCGCCGCCCGCCGAGCCGAGCGCATAGTCTGAGGCGATGGGCACCTACGACCTCCTCTCCAGCCTGCCGCTGACGATCGAGTCCTACGCGCTGGAGGGCCTCGCGCAGGACGTCTCGACCGGCTTCCGCCGCCAGACGACGGTCATCCACATGCACGGCGCGGGCGCGGAGGGCGTCGGCGAGGACGTCGTCTACGACGCCGAGGACCAGGACCACCTCCAGCAGGCCGGCGCCTACCTCGACCTCGCGGGCGCGACGACGCTCGGCGACTTCTGCGCGCGGATCGACGCGCTCGACCTGTTCCCGGTCGAGCCGCTGCGCGGCGAGGTCTCGCGGCTGTACCGCCGCTGGGCCTTCCACTCGGCCGCGCTCGACCTCGCGCTGCGCCAGGCCGGCCGCTCGCTGCACGAGGCGCTCGGCCGCACCGCGGCCCCGCTCACGTTCGTCAACTCGCGACGGCTGCCGGAGCAGGACGGCGTCGCCGACGTGGCGCCGATCGAGCGGCTCCTGGAGCGCTACCCGACGCTGCGCTTCAAGCTCGACCCGACGCCCGCGTGGGACGCGCGGACGATCGCCGCGCTGGCGGCGACCGGCGCCGTCGACTCGGTCGACTTCAAGGGCCACTACAAGGGCACGGTCGTCGACAACCCGGCCGACCCCGAGCGCTACCGCGCGATCGCCGAGGGCTTCCCGGACGCCTGGCTGGAGGATCCCGACCTGAGCGCACCCGGCATCGAGGAGGTGCTCGCGCCCCACCACGACCGCATCACCTGGGACGCGCCGATCCACTCGATCGCCGACATCGAGGCGCTGCCGTTCGCACCGCTGATGGTCAACGTCAAGCCCTCGCGCTTCGGCGGCCTGGAGCGCCTCTGCGCCGGCTACGACTACTGCGCCGAGCACGGCATCCGCGCCTACGGCGGCGGGCAGTTCGAGCTCGGCCCCGGGCGCGGGCAGGCGCAGTACCTCGCGTCGCTGTTCCACCCCGACACGCCGAACGACATCGCGCCGACGGGCTACAACGAGCCCGAGCCGGGCGACGGGCTGCCCGCGAGCCCGCTGGCGCCGCAGCCGTCGGCGACCGGCTTCCGCTGGGGCGACTGAGCGGGGGCGCACGCCTCCGCCCGGCGTGCCGCCCCGCCTGCGCCGCCTGCCGTCCGTCGCGCTGCCGCTGCCGCTCGCCCGGCTCGACGTGCGCTGCGCGCGCGGGCCGCTCGCGCGCCTGCTCGGGCTCGCGGGGCTGCGCGAGCTGCCCGCGGGCGCCGCGCTGCTGCTGCCGCGGACGCGCTCGATCCACACGTTCGGGATGCGCTTCGCGCTGGACCTCGTATGGCTCGATCGCCACGGCCGCGTCGTGCGCATCGACCACGGCGTCCGGCCCGGTCGCGTGCGCGGCTGCCGCACCGCGCGGGCCGTCGTGGAGCTGGCAGCGCGCCCCTGAGCGCCCGATCCGTACTCTTCCGCCCGACCGACGAGACGACCTAAGGAGCAATTCGGGTGGAGGAACGGCTGGGGATCGCAGGCTCGGGAGCGATCGCATGCGGCTTGGCCGCGACCGCGGCGCAGCACGGCGAGGTGCTGCTGTGGGCGCGCTCGGAGCAGTCCGCCGAGCGGGCGCGCGGCGCCGTCGCGAAGTGGTGCGGGAAGCTCAGCGAGGACCCGATCGCCGAGCGCGTGACGGTCGTCGCGACGCTCGCGGAGCTGGCGCCCGCGACGTTCCTCGTCGAGGCCGTCGCCGAGGACCATGCGACGAAGGCCGGCGTGCTCGCCGAGCTGGGCCGCGTGGCTGGCGCCGACGCGGTGCTCGCGACGACGACGTCCTCGCTGTCGGTCACGGCGCTCGCACAGGAGAGCGGCCGCGCCGACCGCTTCGTCGGACTGCACGTCTTCAACCCGGTGCCGAAGATGGCGCTCGTCGAGCTGGCCTACGCGCCCGACGCCGTCGAGCAGGTGCGCGAGCGCGCTCGCGCGCTGTGCGCGACGCTCGGCAAGACTGCCGTCGAGGTGCCGGACATCGCCGGCTTCGTCGTCAACCGGCTGCTGTTCCCGTACCTCTTCAGCGCCGTCGACTTCATGCAGGAGACCGGCCTCGCGCCGGAGGCGATCGACACGTGCATGCGCCTGGGAGCCGGACACCCGATGGGGCCGCTCGCGCTGCTCGACTACGTCGGGCTCGACGTCTCGAAGGCGATCGGCGAGGCGATCGAGTCGCCGGTGCCGCAGCCGCTCCAGGACCTCGTCGCCGCCGGGCGCCTCGGCAAGAAGACCGGTCGCGGATTTCACGACTACACGTAGCCGGCCACATGAGAGGAATCTCAGGGGCTGCTTATCGTCACTTCACCTGCGCAGCGCATACTGAGCACGCGACGTACCTCACAGCAGCACCTCCTCCCAGAAGCACGAAGCCGGCCCGTGGACGCGGGCCGGCTTCGTCGTGAACGGACCCCACCGAGTCCACACGTCCTGCTCTCTCCTCCAGCTCAACCGCCGGACGCTGCCCAGCAGCTGGTTCGCGCAAGGTAGCGCGTCGTCAGCTTTCGTGCGGTCTGGTCAGGTTTGAGGAAGTTCGCGGCGCAGCCTACGGGCTGGCGCGGCGCTCGGAGATCCGCACCGCCTCGATGCGGTTCTCGCGCACCGACTCGACGCGGATCGAGAAGCCGTTCGCCGCGACCGTGTCGCCGCGCTTGGGAAGCCGGCCCAGCTCGGCGAAGACGAAGCCGCCGACCGAGTTGTAGGCGTCGGTGTCGACCGGCAGCTCGAGCCCGTAGTCCTCGAGATCCGTCACCGCGACGTGCCCGCGCACGAACCAGTCGCCGTTGGGGAGCCGCCGCACGCCGCCGGCCGCGGGATCGGTCTCGTCGGCGATCTCGCCGACGATCTCCTCGATGATGTCCTCGACGGTCACGACGCCGGCCGTGCGCCCGTACTCGTCGACCACGACGGCCATCGAGCTGCGCAGCCGCTGCAGCTCCGCGAGCAGGTCGTCGAGTGGCTTCGTCTCCGGCACGATCGGCGCGTCGCGCACGAGCCCCTCGATCGTCGCCGTCGGGCCCTCGCCCATCAGCAGCTGCACGAGCGAGTTGGCGTGCACGAGCCCGCGGATGCGGTCGGTGTTCTCGTCCTCGGTCACGACGAGGCGCGTGTGGCCGGAGTCGACGCAGCGGCGCAGCGCGGTCTCGCACGTCTCCGAGACGTCGACCGTGACGACCGCCGGGATCGGCGTCATCACCTGGCGCGCCTCCTGCTCGTGCAGGTGGAAGACGCCGGCCAGCATGCCCGCCTCGCCCTCGTCGAGCTTGCCGCCGGTGTAGGACTCGGCGATCAGCTGCTTGAGCTCCTCGGGCGTCCCGCCGGCGTCCTCGCCGACCAGCGGGTCGACGCGCAGCAGCCGCAGGATCCCGCTGGAGGCGCCGTTCAGCATCACGACGAACGGGTGGAACGCGCGCGCGAAGACGTGCAACGGCCGCGAGATGCGGCGCACGGTCGCGTCGGCGCGCTGGATCGCGAGCACCTTCGGCACCTGCTCGCCGACCGTGATGTGCACGACGGTCACGATCAAGTAGGCGATCAGGATGCTGATCGCCGCCGCGAGACCGTGCGAGATGCTGTTGCCGAAGGCCGGCTCGATCAGCTTGGCGATCGCCGGCTCGCCCAGGAAGCCGATGCCGATCGAGGCGAGCGTGACACCCAGCTGGCAGGCCGACAGGTACTCGGTGATCTCCCCCAGCTCGATCAGCGCCGTCTCCGCGCCGGCCTCGCCGTCCTGCGCCATCTCCTCGATGCGCGAGCGGCGCGCACGCACGAGCGCGAACTCGGCGGCCACGAAGAAGCCGTTGATGGCGACGAGCGCCAGCAGCCCGACGAGCAGGAGCGCGGTCATCGTGCGGCCCCCGCAGGGGCGCTGCTACTTCGAGACAGGTCGTCGTCGCTCATCGACTGGTCGGCGAACCGTAGCAGTCGGGGTTGGCGTCACCGCCGCACCTGCTCACGCGAGTGCGTCGATGCGCGCGGCGAGCGCGAGATCCGCCTCGGTGACGCCGCCCTCGGAGTGGGTCGAGAGCGTCAGGCGGACCTTGTTCCAACCGTGCACGAGGATGTCCGGGTGGTGGTCGGCGTCCTCGGCCAGCTGCGCGACGCGCTCGACGAACGCGATCGCAGCCGCGAAGTCGGCCAGCCGCCAGTCGCGCACGATCGTGTCCTGCTCCCTGCGCCAGTCGCCGTCGTCGAGCCGCGCGGAGAGCTCGTCGTCGCTCAGCAGTGCCATATCGTCCTCATGCCGCTGACCCTACCCGAGGAGCCGCCGTGCGCATCGTCAGTCTCGTCCCCTCCGCGACGGAGCTGCTGTTCGCGCTGGGACTCGACGAGGAGGTCGTCGCCGTCACGCACGAGTGCGACTGGCCGCCGGCCGCGCTGGAGCTGCCGAAGGTCACGCGCGACACGCTGCCCGGCGACCTCACGGCCGGCCAGATCGACGCCGCCGTGCGCGCCCGCACCGACCAGGGCGAGGCGATCTACGAGCTCGACGCGGAGGCGCTGCACGAGCTGGCGCCGGACCTGATCGTGACGCAGGCGCTGTGCGCGGTCTGCGCCGTCTCGTTCGGCGACGTGCGCGCGATCGCGCAGGAGATCGAGTCGCACCCGCGCGTGATCTCGCTCGACCCGCACACGCTCGGCGAGGTGCTGGGCGACGCGCGCACGCTCGCGCAGGCGACCGACCGCAAGGACGCCGGCGTCGCGCTCGTGCAGGAGGCGGCCGCGCGGATCGACCGCGTGCGCCTGGCGGTGCGCGGCCGGCGGCCGCTGCGCGTCGTTGCGCTGGAGTGGCTCGACCCCGTCTACGTCGCCGGCCACTGGACGCCGCAGCTGATCGAGTATGCGGGCGGTTTCGACGTGCTCGGGATGCCCGGCGAGCACTCGGAGCGCTGCTCGTGGGAGCAGGTCGCGGCGGCCGAGCCCGACGTCGTCGTGGCGATGCCGTGCGGCTACGACGCGCCGCGCGCGCACGCGGAGGCGCTGCTGTTCGGAGAGCGGCTCGCGAAGGTCGGAGCGGGCGAGGTGGTCGCGGTCGACGCCGCCGCCTACTTCTCGCGCCCGGGGCCCCGACTCGTCGACGGGCTCGAGCTGCTCGCGCACGTGCTGCACCCCGAGGCCGTGCCCGACGCGCCGGGGACGGCGCTCACCGTCGAGCTCTGACCGAGAATCGGGTTTGTCGGCGGACACCTGCGTTTACAATGATGGAATGCTCAGAAATCGCGTAGCACGCATCGCGTCCGCAGCTGGAGTTGCCACCCTGCTGCTCGCCGCCACGGCTCCGGCAGCCGACGCCCCCATGCCGACCGCCACATTGACGGCCAGCATCTCGCCGAACAAGGCGCAGAACCCGCCTGTCAACGGCCATGGCACGCCGATCGCCCTCAGTCTCGACACGAAGATCAAGCAGCCCGGCGGCACCGTGTACGTGCTGAAGTCGCTCGAGTACGACTTCCCGCAGGGCGCCGTCGCGAACGGCAAGCTCTTCCCCTCCTGCACCGTTGCGATCCTCAACAAGGCGCACGGTCGCCTGTCCGCCTGTCCGAAGGGCTCGAAGATCGGAGGCGGCACCGCCTACGGCACGGCCGTCGACCTCGGCGTCAGCTCGACCGGCGCGGTCACGCTCTTCAACGGCCCCGGCGGCAAGAGCATCGTCACGAACATCAGCATCATCCGCCCGGCCGTGATCAACGAGTCGTTCAGCAACAAGCTGATCAAGACGAGCGGCAAGTACGCCTACCGGGTGCCCGTCTCGGTGCCCCCGAAGCTGCAAACGATTCTCGACGGCCCGATCGTCGTGAAGCGGATCCAGCTCAAGACGTTCGCGACCATCAACGTCAAGGGCGTCAAGCGCGGCTACATCGAGGGGATCAAGTGCCCGAAGAGCGGCAAAGCTCCGGTGCACAGCGTCCTCAACTTCTCCGACGCCGTCACGAACGTGCAGGCGAAGGCGATCCCCGCCGACGGGACGATCGCCTGCAAGCGGTAGGCGACGCCTGCCAGCTGTTCGCAGCATTCAAGCGCCGGGCGGTCTCGACCGTCCGGCGCTTTTCTTTGGGCCGGCAGCTAGAGCAGCGAGGTGTGCGAGTTGCCCAGCAGGCCGGCCGAGCCGGCCACCGCGATCGCACCGGCGAAGGCGGCGAGCGCAAGCGCCACGCACAGCGCGAGCGCGAGCGGCTCGGGCAGCCGGCGGCGATCGGCCTCGCGGTAGAGCGCGCCGACGAGCATCCCGCCGAGGAAGCCGCCGACGTGCGCGCCGATCGAGATTCCCGGCAGCACGAACGTCATCGCGAAGTTGAAGACGGCGACGAACCCGAGCCCGGAGGCCCAGATGTCGATCCCGCGGGCGCGCAGCTCGACGATCGCGGCGCCCAGCAGCCCGAAGGCCGCGCCCGAGGCGCCGACCGTCACGCTCTCGGGTTGCAGCAGCAGCACGCCGAAGGAGCCGCACAGCAGCGCGGTCGCGTAGAGCAGGGCGAAGCGCACGCTGCCGATCGCGGGCTCGAGCATCGCGCCGAGCACCCACACGAACCACATGTTGAAGAGGATGTGGGTGGGCCCCGCGTGCAGGAAGCCGGAGGTGACGATCCGCCACCAGTCGTGGTGCTCGGCGACCAGCGGCCCGTACAGCGCGCCGTGGTCGAAGACGCTGCCGCTGCCGGCGCTGCCGAGCGTCCCGCCGCCGGCCAGCTCGGCCAAGAAAGCGGCGACGTTGAGCGCGATCAGCGCGCTCGTGACGGGCGGGCGCGAGGAGGACGTGCGCAGACGCCGCACCTGCGTGCGATCGCGCGCGCACTCCGGGCAGCGCATCCCGACGGGTGTCGAGGTCATGCAGTCCGGGCAGATCGGACGCCCGCACGAGGAGCAGGAGACCCGCGTCTCGCGCGTCGGATGGCGGTAGCAGGTCGGCATCGTGCGGCCGGACCGTATCAGCCGGACCTTTCGCCCAGCTGAGGGGTCCAGAAGGGTCTGGCGAGACTCTCCTAAAGCGGCGCGGTGATGACCGGCTGGCTCGTCGGCGTCGAGCTGCCGCCGTCGGGCTCGGCGGTCACGAGCACCGCCTCGGAGCCGCGCACGCTCGGCAGCGCGACGCGACCGTTGCCGTGGTGGTCGACGCCGAAGAGCGCATCCGTGCGCGTCGGCGCGGCAGCGCCGCGCTTCAGCAACCAGACCTCGTAGACGTAGCCCCGCGGCGGCGCCGGCAGGCCCTTGACCCGCAGCGTCGCGACGCCGCTGCGCAGCACCACGAAGGCGTTGCCGTTCGGCGCCGCGCCGCGATCGACCTTCGCCTCCACGGTGCGCACCTGCACGACGGTGCGCGTCGGGCCGCTGCCGCTGTCGGTCGCGGCATGCAGGCCGAAGCCCGCGAGCACGCCCACCAGCGCCAGCGCAGCGGCGCTGCCGGCGAGCGCGAACGGGCGCCCGAGCCAGGCCGGGAGCCCGTCGACCCGCGGGGCGCGACGCACCTTGACGGGCTTGTCGGCGCTCGGCCCGGCGGCGTTGAGCAGCTCCGCCTCGGCGCGCACGGTCGCCATCAGGCGCCCACGCAGCGCGGGCGACGGCGCGACCGCCTCGGCCGCGGCGGGCAGCACGTCGACGACACGCTGTAGCGCGGCGACGTCGTCGCGGCAGGTCGGGCAGCCGGAGAGGTGGCGCTCGAAGCCGAGGCGCTCTTGCTCGACCAGCGCGCCGAGCAGGTAGGCCGCGACGGTGTCGGCATGCGAGCAGCGGTCGGTCATGAGAGGACCCCGGTCGACGTGTCGAGATGGCCGCGCATCTTCTCCAGCCCGAGCCGCATGCGGCCCTTGATCGTGCCGATCGGCACGTCGAGCATCGTGGCGATCTCGCTCTGCGTGAAGCCGCCGAAGTAGGCCAGCTCGATCGCGCGCCGCTGCTCGCCGGGCAGGCCGTCGAGCGCGCCGCGCACCTCCGCCGCCTCCTGGCGACGCACGACTTCGAGATCGGTGCGCTCGACCGCCTCGAGCCGCTCCTCGATGCCCTCGTCGCTGGCGCGATGGCGTTCCTGCACGACGCCGCGGCGCAGCGCGTCGATCGCGCGGTGGTGCGTGATGCCGAGGATCCAGGTGCGCACGCTCCCGCGCTGGGAGTCGTAGCGGGCCCCGCTGCGCCAGATCGAGAGGAACGCCTCCTGCACGACGTCCTCCGCGAGCGCTCGCGCGCCGCACATGCGGTAGGCGAGCGAGAAGGACGCGCCGGAGTGGCGGTCGTAGACGATCTCGAACGCCGACGCGTCGGCGGTCCGGACGAGCTGCATCAGATCCTCGTCGGCGAGGTCGCGCAGCGATGAACGGGCTGGTCTAGATAAACGCGCCATAAGGCTTCAACAGCTCTACGCGCGCCCCCGCGGAGCGGATCAGCCGGACGCGTCAGTCGCCGTTCGGAAGCAGCCTACGAGCCTCGTCGGCCAGATCTCGCATCGTGCGCTCGGCGAGGTCGAGCATGCTGCTCGACTGCTCCCTGCGGCGGCGATGGCGCCCGCGCACGCGCAGCAGCATGAGCGCGGTGCCGGCGCCTGCGCCGACGACGACGGCGGCGGCGGGACGCGCCCAGTTGCGCGGATCGCGCATCGCCGAGAGCTCCCACGCCTCCAGCTCGTCGGCGGCGAGCGCGGTCAGGCTCACGAGCGTGCGCTCGACGCGCACCGCCAGCTCCTCGGGCGGCTCGACGGGCGCCAGCGCTTCGCGCAGGCGCGTCTCGAAGTCGGTCGCGCTCATACGGCGACGATCCCCTCGAGCTGCTTGATCGCGCGGTGCAGCAGCACCTTCGTCGCGCCGTCGGTGCGCCCGAGCGCGCGTGCGATCTCGCGGTTGTCCATCCCCAGCGCGAAGCGCATGATGAGCGCCTCGCGGCGGTCGTCGGGCAGCTGCTGCACGCCGGCGAGGATCCGCTCCAGCTCCTCGCGACCCTCGACGAGCGCCTCGGTCGTGTGGGGTGAGCTGATCACGTCCGCGTCCTCGATCGCCGACTCGGGCCGACGGGCGCGGTCGCGGTAGAAGTTCGCCGCGAGGTTGTGCGCGATGCGGATGAGCCAGGGACGCAGCGGCCGCCCGTCGGACTCGCGCAGCGCCCGCTCGTAGTGGCGGTAGGCCTGCAGGAACGTCTGCTCGGTGAGATCCTCGGCGTCGTGATGGTTGCCGACGCGGTAGTAGGCGTAGGAGTACACGTCGCGCAGGTGCGTGCGGTACAGCTCGGAGTAGCGGCGGTCGAGCTCCGCTTTCGACGTGGGCTGGAGATCGGACACCGCACCGGCAGTATGCCCCTTCTCAGGCCGCCCGGGTGGTGCGCGCGGGCGGGCGGGACTGGGTGACGATGCTCGTCCAGTCCTCCGGCGCGATGCGGCCCTCGACGAGCGCGGCGAGCCCGCTCGTCGCGGGCGCCGCGACGCCGGCCTGCGCGAGCATCGCGGCGAGCAGCGGGACGCTGTCGACGGCCTCGGCGGCGTGGCCGAGCGCGGCCGCGATCTCGCTCGCGGGCACGCCCCGCGCGAGCAGCTCGCCGGCGCGGCGGTTGCGGCTGCCGTCGGCGAGGATCGTGGCGACGAGGTCGCCCGCGCCGGCGAGGCCGGCGAACGTGTCGGGTGCGCCGCCGCTGCGGCGCGCGAGCTGGTCCAGCTCGGCGAAGACCTTGCCGGCGGCGGCGCCGGCGGCGTTCGAGCCGGCGGAGGTCGCGGCGGCCGCGGCGAGCACGGCGGCGTTCTTCGCGCAGCCGGCGAGCTCGACGCCGGTCACGTCGCGCGTGCACTGGACGTCGAAGCCGGCGCGTCGCAGGACGGCCGCGAGCTCGGCCGCGAAGCCCGCGTCGTGGGTCGCGAGCACGACCGAGGCGCCGTGCTCGATCGCCTCGGCAGCGTGCGAGGGGCCGCCGAGCACGGCGACCGCGCGCGACGGGATGCGCTCGGCGGCGTAGGCGCTCGGGAGCGTCCCGAGCGGCGGCACGAGGCCCTTGCAGAGGACGAGCGTGCCCGCGCGCGCGGGGATCCTGCTGCCGTGCGCGGCCAGCAGCGCGGGCAGCTCGCGCGCCGGGACGGCGAGGCAGACGAGGTCGTGGCCGGCCAGCTCGAGCGCGGCGGCGGGCGCGACGCGGACGCGCTCGGGGAGCTCGACGCCCGGCAGGTAGCGGGCGTTCTCGCGCGCGCTCGCGAGCAGCTCGGCCTGCTCGCGCGAGCGGCAGCCGAGATCGACCTCGAGCCCCGCGCGGGCGAGCGCGACGGCGAGCGCGGTGCCCCAGGCGCCGGCGCCGATGACGGCCGCGCGGCGCAGCGGCGTGGGTCCACCGAGCCACTCCCACTGCAGCTCGACGCACGGCCAGATGCGGTCGGTGACCGCGGTGGCGAGCTCGCGCGAAGGGTTCGCGACAGTCGGGAACGTGAGCGGGCGACCGGCGCGGATGCGGACCTTGCGCGGACGGATGCGCCAGCCGCGGCGCACCTCGGTCGTGCCGATGACGGCGATCGGGACGACGGGGACGCCGGTCTCCAGCGCGAGGCGGCCGACGCCGCGCTTGGCCTTGCCGAGCGGGCCGGGGCGCACGCGCGTGCCCTCCGGGAAGATCAGCACGCAGTCGCCGCGCGCGAGGATCGCCTTCGCCGTCTCGACCATGTCCTGGTCGGCGTGCCCACGGTCGACGGGGAAGGCGCCGAGCGCGTTGAGGAACCATGCCTGCACGCGGTTGCGGAACAGCTCCTTCTTGGCGACGTAGTAGATCGGGCGCCGCACCATCGTCGCGATCACGAACGGGTCGAGGAAGCTGCGGTGGTTCGCCGCGAAGATGACCGGCCCCTCCTGCGGGATGTGCTCGCGCCCGATCCGCGAGAGCCGGAAGTACAGGTGGAAGAACGGCTGGAAGGCGGCCCGGACGAGCCAGTAGACGATCGGGTTGACCCCGCGTTCGCGTGCGCGCCGGTGCCGGGCGTCGAGATCCTGCGCCATCGGAGTGAGTACCCGCGCGCGATGGGCGCGTTACAGTCGGGCGAATGGCGATCGATCGGGCACGGACGCTGCGCGGGGCGCTCGCGGGCGGGATCGCGGCGGGCGTGTGGGCGGCGCAGCAGCCGCTCGACAAGCGGGCGTTCGGCTCGCGCTACGACGACGTCGAACTGCTCGGCCGCGCGGTGCGCCCGCGCGGCCGCGGCTGGCGCACGGCGGGCTGGGCCCTGCACGTGCAGAACGGCGCCGCGTTCGGGGCCGTCTACGCGCAGCTGGCGCCGCTGCTGCCCGGGCCCGGGGCGGCGCGCGGCGTGGGCGTCGCGATGGTCGAGAACTTCGGCCTGTGGCCGCTGGGACGGGTGACGGACCGCTTCCATCCCGCGCGCGATCGGCTGCCACGGCTGACCGGCAACCGCCGCGCATTCTGGCAGGCGGCTTGGCGCCACCTGCTGTTCGGCGCGCTGCTCGGGGAGGTCGAGCAGCGGCTGAATCGGCCGCGTAGACTCGGCCGCACGCCGGGATAGCTCAGCTGGTAGAGCGCCGCTCTTGTAAAGCGGAGGTCACGGGTTCGATCCCCGTTCCCGGCTCTCGCGCCGCTTGACGTGCTCCTCACCCCCGCGTAGCGTCGAACCACCCAAAAGAGGAGGCGGTCGATGTACGCGCGTGTCGCACGGTGGGAGGGCTCGGACGGCGAGAAGTTGCGTCAGGCAGCTCGGGAGATCGGCGCCGACGAGACCGGGCCGCCTCCGGGCGTGCCGGCGAAGGGTCTGCTGATGCTGATCGACCCCGACAACGGCCGCAGCCTCGCGATCGCGCTGTTCGAGACCGAGGAGGACATGCGCACGGGCGATGCGACGCTCAGCGGCATGACTCCGCGCGTCGACGACGGCGGCTCGCGCGTGTCTGTGGAGATGTACGAGGTCGGGGTCGACATCCGGCTGTAGCGCACGGGCAGTCCCGCGCCTCGGAGCAGCCGCGCCTGACCCCGTCGATCACGTAGGTCGCGCGCGCCGTGCGTCTGGGCGGAGGCGCGCGCCGTCCTGCTCACGGCGTGAACCTCGGGCAGGGCAGCTGAAGCGTCGTCGTGATGCTCGGCGTCGGCGCGGCGTAGCTGGAGAACATCAGGGCGCTCAGCTGACCTGACGACGGGCAGGCCGGCGCGCCGAAGAGGTACGTGTCCGCACGCTGGCGCGCCCTGCAACGGCCGTGGCGATCGCGGCGCAGGCACGCGCCCTTCGCGAGCTCGAGGCCGTGCACCGTCGTGTCGGCCTCGGCGATGCTGACCTTGAAGCCGCTGATCGGCCCCGTGTCGAACACGAGCTTGTAGCCGTAGAGGCCGTCCGGCGTGGGATCGGATACCAGGCTGTCGGTGATCGCCGCGTGCACGCCGGCGACGACCGGAAAGCGGTGCACGATCGGCGCGTTCTCGATGGCCGCGCCGAGGATCGTGAAGCCCATCACCGAGCCGGGCGCCGTGCCGCGGCTGAGGAACTCCGTGAACTTCACGGGAATCGGGTCCGCCAGCACGGGCGTGACGTCGCGCGCGTCGATCAGGCCCGTCCCGCCGCCCAGGCGCGCGCGCTCGCACACGCGAGCGTTCGCGAGCGCTGCGCGGCCCGCCTTGGAGGTGTCGTGGGCGAGCGAGCGGATGAACGGCTCGAGGTCCTCGATCCGCTGCGTGAACGGGATTCCCGAGGGATGCCGGTCGAGCGCGTCGCGCAGCGCCGGGCCGTCGCAGAACCAGTGCGACGTGAGGAATTGCCGGCGGACCGCCACGCCGGCGGGCAGCCGCAGGTAGAGCGAGGTCGGTTCGGGCGGCACCGCCCCCGTCGTGTCGTACGCGCGCAGCTGGAGGCGCACCGCCACCTGGCCGTCGGGGTGCGGGCTCCTCACCTGCAGGTCGAACTGCTGCACTGGTGCGGCGAGCGCCGCCACGGCGGCCGCCAGCGCACAGGCGACCACCACAGCGACGACGAGCAGCATCTCCTTCTTGCTCACGGCAGGCTCCTTGCCGCCGCGCACCGGCCGGCGCGAAGCGGGTCTCGCTCCAGGCCGTCGATGGCATCATCAGCCGCGCGCAGCTCGAGTGGGAGGACGACGTTCATGCGGCATGAGTCTGGACGCACGCGACGGGCGCCGCCACGGGGGAACGACCCTGAAATCGACCCCGAAGGCCGCCGATGAGCGCACTGCTCGAGCGCGAGCGCGAGCTTGCGGAGCTCGACGCGATGGTCGCCGAGGCGCGCGCCGGGCGGGGTCGCCTGGTCGTCATCGAGGCGCAGGCGGGACTCGGCAAGACACGCCTGCTGCAGGCCGCGCGCACGGCCGGGGCCGGCGCCGGGCTGCGCGTCCTGGCGGCGCGCGCGACCGAGCTCGAGCGCGACTTCCCGTTCGCACTGGTGCGCCAGCTGTTCGGGCCGCAGCTCGCGGCGCTCGGCGACGCCGAGCGCGAGCAGCTGTTCGAAGGCGCGAGCGCAGCGGCGCTCGGCGCGCTCGGGATGGGCGGCCAGCGCACGGGCGATGCGCTCACCGTGCTGTACGGGCTGTATTGGCTGACCGCCGCGCTGGCCGATCGCGAGCCGCTGCTCCTGGCGGTCGACGACGCGCACTGGGCGGATGCCGCATCGCTCGACTACCTCGCGTTTCTGCTGCCGCGCCTGGAGGAGCTGCCCCTGCTGCTGGTGATCGCCTGTCGTCCGGGCGAGGCCGACGCGGAGCGCAGCCTCGCGCAGCTCGCGACCGACGCCGCCGCGCACCGCCTGGCGCCTGGCGCGCTCAGCTGCGACGCGGCGACCGGGCTGCTCGCCGCCGAGCTCGGCGCCGAGCCCGAGGCGGCGTTCGCCGCGACCTGTCACGAGGTCAGCGGCGGAAACCCCTTCTATCTATGCGAGTTGGCGCGCACGCTCGCTGCGCACGAGATCCGCCCCACCGCCGCGCAGGCGCGGACGGTCCGCGAGCTGGCGCCCGAACGGGTCACGCGCACGGTTCTGCTGCGCATCGCGCGACTCTCGCCGCACGCATGCGCGATCGCACGAGCCCTCGCGGTGCTGGGCGACGACAGCGACCATCGCCTCGTGGCCGCGCTGGCCGGCCTCGATGCGCAAGCGGCTCGCGAGGGCGCGGACGCGCTCCGCGCCAATGCGATCTTCGATCCCGAGCCGTCGCTGCGCTTCATTCACCCGCTCGTGCGCACCGCCGTGTACTCCGACCTGCCCGCCGGCGAGCGCGGCGCCGCGCACGAGCGCGCAGCGGACTTGCTGCGCGAGCGGGATGCGAGTCCCGAGCAGCTCGCCGTGCAGCTGGTGGCGGCTCCGGCCCAGGGCCGGCCCGCGACGGTCGAGACGCTGCTCGACGCGGGCAGGCGCGCGCTCGCGAGCGGCGCCGCCCAGTCGGCGATCGCCTACCTGATGAGGGCGCTCGCGGAGCCACCGCCCGCGGCGCTGCGCGCGCCGGTGCTCGAGCTGCTGATCACCGCGAGCCTGCGCGAGGTCGACGGGTCGGTCTTCGCGGCGATCGAGGCGGACGTCGTGGCCGAGCTCGAACGCAGCCCGAGCCTGTTGAGCCGGTGGGCTGCCGAGGTGACGCCGTGGATGGCGATCAACGGACGCGACGACGAGGCGAGGGCTCTGCTCGAACGCGCGATCGAGGTCGCCGATCGCGCGGACGACGTCGATCGCGCCGTCCACCTCGAATGCCAGCTGAGCACGATCGCCCAGCTGCCTCCGGCGCTGGTGCGAACGCGTCTGATGCGCTATCGCGACCGCGTCGACGCCGACAGCGCAGGCGAACGGCTCGTGGCGGCGCTCGACGCCGCGTGGGCCCTGTTCGACGGGAGCGCCGGCGAGGCCGCCGTGCTCGCCGAGCGCGCGCTCAGAGATGCCAGGATCTTCGTCGAGCAGGCCGAGCTGCTCGTCCCCGGCGAGGTCCTGCGGGCATTGATCCTCACCGACCGGCTCGACGCCGCCCAGCGAGTGATGGATCAGGCGCTCGCGCTCGCGCAGCAGCGCGGGGCGATGTGGGAGCTGCTGGGCGGCCTCTACCTGCGCGGGCACGTGGCGCTGGCCCGCGGCGACCTCGCGGCCGCCGAGGCGGACGTGCGCCAGGCCACCGAGATCGCGCGCCTGCGCGGCGTGATGTCATCGGCGCTGACGCTCACGGCGCTGCTCGTCACGATCCTGCTCGAACGCGGTGAGCTGCAGGCGGCGGAGGCCGAACTCGACGCGACCGGCACGGCGTCCGGCGCAGTCCCGGCCCACGCCTTCTTCGGAGCGCTGCTGCTCGCGCGCGGGCGCCTGCGCCTGGCGCAAGGCAGGCCGCAGCAGGCCGCGGAGGACCTCGTCGAGCTCCAGCGCCGCAGGGAGTGCGCGGGAACGGATGCGAGCCCCTTCATGCAGACCGGCGTCTACGCCGCTCTTGCGCTCGCCGCCCTCGGCGAGCACGAACAGGCTCGCGAGCTGGCGGAGGCGGCGCTCGTGCATGCACGCCGGTGGGGGGCGCCGAGCGTCGTCTCGCGCGCGCTGCGCGCGCTGGGCCTGACGCGCGGAGGGACGGTGGGCCTCGCGTTGCTGCAGGAGGCGGCCACCCTGCTCGACGGCTCCCCCGCGCGGCTCGAGCGCGCATACGCGCTCGGCGAGCTGGGCGCCGCCCTGCGCCGCGCCAACCAGCGCGCGCAGGCCCGCGAGCCGCTGCGGGAGGCGCTCGAGCTCGCACGCAGGTGCGGCGCCACCGTGCTCGCCAAGCGCGCGCACGACGAGCTGCTGGCGAGCGGCGAGAAGGTGCGGCGCTACACGCCGATCGGCGTCGAGTCGCTGACGCCGAGCGAGCGGCGCGTCGCCGAGCTGGCCGCCGCCGGCATGCCCAACCGCCAGATCGCGCAGACGCTGTTCCTGACCGTCAAGACGATCGAGACGCACCTCGGCGCGGCCTACGACAAGCTCGGCATCCGCTCGCGCCGGCAGCTTGCGGACGCGCTGCGCGACTGAGCCGAGCGCCGCGCCCCGAACGGCGACCGGACGGCAGTGCCCACATCGTGCGCTGGCGGGACGCCTGCCTTCACGTCGCTCGCGTTGACGCAGGCTCCACGACCAGATCCATCAGCAGCCCGTCGTTCCAGCCGCTGCCGTCCACCCGCCGCTCGTACGCGCGCAGGATTCCGACCTCCTGGAAGCCGACCGACGCGTAGCAGCGCACCGCGCGCTCGTTGCGCGGGTCGGGGTCGATCGTGAAGCGGTGGTGGCCCTTGGCGACGAAGTGGTCGATCGCCATCCGCAGCACGCGGCGCCCGTAGCCGCCGCCGTGCAACGCGCTCGTGAGCGCGACGTCGAACGCGACGCTCGGGTACCAGGCGTACGTCTCCTCGTACTGGAGCCAGCCGGCGAAACGGCCGTCCACGAGCACGACCCAGCCACTGTCCTGCTCGTAGTCGTGGTCGGGCCACCAGCGCACGACCTCGGGCTCCTCCAGCAGCGCGTTGAGCGCCGGGGCGTCCGACGGCTCGAAGGGGCGCAGCTCGATCTCGCGGTCGCGCATCGCAGCGCGACGGTAGCGCTAACCGCCGATCGGCGCGCGCGGGTTCGCGCCCCAGAAGAGCTGCGTCCCGATCATGCCGATCAGGTGCACGTAGACGATGTTCAGCACCATCGACTTCGCCGTCGCGGTGCCGACGCCCACGGGTCCCCCACTCGCGGTGTAACCGTAATAGCAGCCGACCACCACGATCCCGGTCGCCATGAAGGCGCCCTTGATCATGCTGTAGAGCAGGTCGGTGGGATTCTGGAAGGCCCAGAAGATCAGGTCATAGCCGCCCGGTGACACCTCGTGGATCTGGATCACCACCGCGAGGTACGACGCGATGAACGCCGCCCCGACGCCGCCGATGTAGACGAACGGCAGCACCATCCAGGAAGCCAGCAGGCGCGTCCCGCAGAGGAACGTCATCGAGCTGATGCCCATCACCTCGAGCGCGTCGATCTCCTCCGTGATGCGCATCGAGCCGAGCTCGGCGACGATGCCGGTGCCGACCTTCGCGGCCATCATGTAGCCGAACGCGTAGGGCACCAGCTCGCGCAGGTCGCACCAGGCCGTGAAGACGCCCGAGTAGGCGGGCGTGCCGGACGCGCGCGTGAAGTAGGCGCCCTCGATGCCGCACTGCAGGCCGATGATGAACACCAGGCCCCAGATGACGATCGTCGAGGAGAGGATCAGCAGGCCGGACTGGCGCAGCGCCTCCCCGAAGAAGCGGAACACGCGCCCGCCGTAGACCTCGCGGAAGCACTGCCCGGCGAAGCGGGCGATGTCGCCGAAGCTCTCGATCCAGCCGCGCGGGACGGCAAACCAGCTCACGCAGCGGAGTGTAGTAACGGGGCCGCGATGCTGCGCCAGCTGCCGGCGCGAATGCGCGACATCGTCTGACCGGAAGCCGGTAGGCTGCGGCCGAGGGGGAACGGGCGGGCGCCCCGGCCCTTGGGCCGGGGCGCCCCAAGTTCAGCGGACGGACTCGCCACAGCTGACCAGTAAGCGGATCTTAACCGTTTTACCGCTTATAGGCGGCAGAATGCCGCCTCGGGGTTGTAGACCGCCGCTCTTGCGTGTTGGAGGGTGCTCGGGTCGATGCCCGCCCGCTCGCCTCAGCTCGCCGCTCTCGGCTGGACCGTCAAGCAGCTGCGCGCGCAACGGGAGCTCTCGCAGGAGGACTTCGGCCACCTCGTGGGCCTGCACCGCAATCAGGTCGGTAGCCTCGAGCGCGGCGAACAGAACATCACGGTCGGCCTGCTGTTCCGCATCGGCGGCGCGCTCGAGCTCACGTTCACGGAGCTGGCCGCGCTCTACGACGAGCGGCTCGCGAGTACGCTTCGCACATGAGCGATCTCCAGCGTTCCCCCGGCTCGCCTCCCTCGCGCCGCCAGCGCGAGCAGCGCGCCTACCGCCTCACGCTCGCGACCAGCGGCTTCGGGCTCGTCGCAGTCGTCGGCATCGTGCTCGCGATCGCCGGCGTCGTCGGCGGCACGATCCCCGTGCTCGCGCTGATCCTCGCGGTCGTCTGCGGGCTGCTGCTGCGCCGCACGCTCAGCCGCCGCTAGGCGTCGCCGCCGCGCGCCGCTCGCCGCGCACGAACGCCGCCACGAGCGCCACCGTCCCGGCGAGCGCGAACGCGAACGCACCGAGGCCGAGACCCCCGGCCACGTCGGAGAACCAGTGCACGCGCAGGTAGATGCGCGACAGCGCGACGGCGACGGCGATCGCGATGCCGGCGACGAGCAGCACGACCCGCGCGCCGAGCCGCGGCAGCGCATGGCGCAGCGCCAGCGCGATCGCGATCCAGCAGACGGCGTAGGCGGCGTGGCCGGAGGGATACGACGACCCCGCCGCCTCGACGAGCGGGTGCAGCGGGCGGGGGCGGTCGAACGCGGCCTTCGTGACGTGGACGCCCACGAACGTGACCGCAAGCCCGGCGAGCAGCGCGGTCCCCTCCGCCAGATGCCGGCGCACGAGCAGCACGAGCGCGGTCAGCAGAACCGCGCCGCCGGCGACCGCGAGCGTCCCCAGCTGCGTGACGCCCTTCGCGACGTGGTCGAGCCAGGCCGCCTGCACGTCGGCCGCCCAGCGCATCCCGCGCCGGTCGCCGGCCGTCAGCTCGGTGATCGGGTCGATCGCGATCAGGTAGCCGAAGAAGACGAAGCCGCCGACGCTCG
This sequence comes from uncultured Actinomycetes bacterium, assembly GCA_963746145.1. GTDB lineage: Bacteria > Actinomycetota > Thermoleophilia > Solirubrobacterales > Solirubrobacteraceae > Conexibacter. The sequence continues at coordinate 1,113,736 of CAVVAC010000003.1, read as the reverse complement.
CGAGCGCGAGCAGCGTCGTCAGCTCGAGGCCGAGCTGCCCGGGCGTGAGCCGCTCCCAGGCGAAGCGCGCCGGTCCGGCGACGCGGCGCCCGAGCGCACGCCCGAGGCGGATCAGCAGGCCCAGCAGCGGCGTGCGCTCGTGCGCCGCCAGCCACGCCTCGATGCGGCGGCGGTTGGCCGGCACGCGCAGCCAGCGGATCGCCACCACGAGCGCGCTGACCACGACGATCGTCGTCGCGAGCGCGAACGTGCCCCGCTTCGCGACCGCGAGCACCTGGTCGAGCGAGTGCCAGAAGACGAACCCGACGAGGCAGAAGACGGTGCCCATGATGCCGGCGGCGAGCACGTCGTAGGGCAGGAAGCGCCGCAGCGGCATCCCCGAGGAGGCGGCCAGGAACGGCGAGATCGCGCGCACCAGCCCGACGAAGCGCCCGAGGAAGACGGCCTTGCCGCCATGGCGCCCGTAGAAGTGCTCGACCTGCTCGATCCGCGCCTCGGTGATCTGCACCTTCGGGCCGTGCTCGACGAGGAACTCGCGCCCCAGCCGGCGTCCGAGCGCGAAGCTGAAGAGGTCGCCCGCGACCGCCGTGCTCCACACCAGCGCGATCAGCAGCACGATGTCGAGCTTGCCCTGCCCCGCGACGACGCCGCCGACGATGATCGCCGTCTCGCCGGGGATCAGCAGTCCCACGAAGGCGCCGCTCTCCAGGAAGCAGAGCGCGCCGACCAGCAGGTAGGTCCACGCGCCGAGCGTGCGCCCGACGTCCTCCAGCAGCTTGTCGAGGTTCGGCAGCTCGAACGCGCCCGCGCCGTAGGCCGCCATCCCCGCGCCCGCGAGCACGAGGCCGACGAGCATCGGCGGCTCCAGCCGCCGGCGCCGCCACGCCGCATAGGCGAAGGCGAGCAGCGCGCCGACGAGCCAGACCGGCTTCACGCGCCGTCCTGCTCGCCGGCCGCGTGCATGTAAGCGGCGAGCCGCCGCCCGAAGGCCTTCGGCGACTCGGCGTAGAGCCGGCGCCCGAGCCGCTGCGCCTGCCCGCACAGCTGCTCGCGGCGTTCGCGCACGAGCCCGAGCACGTCGACCGCGGGCGCCGGGCTGCGCTCGATCCACTCCGCCAGCACGGCCAGATCGTGCTCATCGCCGAGCAGCTCGGCGAGCGCGCGCGCCTGCTTGCCGTGCGCCTCCAGCAGCGGCGGCCACACCGCCACGAGCAGCCGCTCCTGATACCAGAGGTCCTTCACGCGCTTGCGCCATTCGTGCAGGTGCTCGGTGCTCGGCTCGTGGCGGGCGACGGCGGCCGCCTCGCGGCCGCGCGCGTAGGAGCGTGCGATGCCGCTGCACGCGACGTCCCAGCCCGCGCCCTGCAGCGGCCAGGCGCCGACGCGCTCGAGCGCGTCGCGCAGGTCGGCGAGCGCGACCGCGCGCACGGCCGCATCGTCCGTGCGCCCCTCGACGTCGGCGCGCAGGTCCGCAAGCAGCTGCTCGAAGCGCTCGGCGGGCAGGCGCCCGGCGCTGCGCTGCGCGAGCGCTTCGACGGTCGCCACGAGCACGTCGGCGTCGCGGGCGGCCGACAGCGCACGCCCGACGTCACGCAGCCGCGCGCCCTCGGCGCGGTAGGCCTTCGCACCCAGCGCAGGCCGCGCCAGCCGCAGCAGCGCGCGCAGCTTCTTGACGTGCTTGCGCGCATCGTGGATCGCCTCGACCGGGTCCTCCCCGGCGCCCTCCAGGCATGCGATCGCACCGGCGACCTGTTCGCGCGCGCACGCGCGCACCGTGTCGGCGAGGGCCTCCGCGATGTCGAGCCGGTATGCCATCCGCGAGCTAGAAGACGACCGTCTTGTTCTCGTGCACGAGCACGCGGTCCTCGACATGCTTGCGGACCGCGCGCGCGAGCACGCTGCGCTCGATGTCGCGGCCGATCCGCACGAGCGCGGCGACGTCGTCGCGGTGGCTCACGCGCGCGACGTCCTGCTCGATGATCGGCCCCGCGTCCAGCTCCTCGGTGACGTAGTGCGCGGTCGCGCCGATGATCTTCACGCCCCGCTCGCTCGCGCGCCGGTAGGGGTCGGCGCCGGCGAACGCCGGCAGGAACGAGTGGTGGATGTTGATCACGGGCGCGCCGACGGCGGCGAGGAAGTCGCCGGAGAGGATCTGCATGTAGCGCGCGAGCACGACCACGTCGCAGGCGCCCGCGAGCAGCGCGAGCAGCGCCGCCTCCGCCGCCGGCTTCGTCTCGCGCGTGACCGGCACGTGCAGGAACGGCACGCCGAAGCTCGCGACGTCCTGCGCGACGGCCTCGTGGTTGGAGGCGACGAGGCTGACGTCGGCGTCGAGGTCGCCGCTGCGCCAGCGCCACAGCAGGTCGAGCAGGCAGTGGTCCTCGCGCGAGACGAGGATCGCCATCCGCTTGCGATGCGTCGCGTACGCGATCGACCAGTCCATCGCGAAGTCATCCGCGACGCGCTCGGCGAACGCCTGCTCCAGCTCGGCGCGGCCGACGTCGAGGCCCTCGAGGTGGAACTCCATGCGCATGAAGAAGCTTCCGCCCTCGGGATCGGTCGAGTGCTGGTCCGCTTCGAGGATGTTCGCGCCGTGGTCGAGCAGGAAGCGCGAGACGGCGGCGACGATGCCGCGCCGGTCGGGACAGGAGATCAGCAGCCGCGCGACGTGCGGCCGGGGGCCGCTGGTGGCGTCGGCGGGCGGCATGCGCGCCTCGCTAGCGCTCGTCCTCGACCTGGGCCGCGTACCACGCGCCGTCGCGGCGGCCGAGCGTGAGGCGGCTCGTGCCGTCGGCCGTGCGCACGCGGAAGATCGCGAGGTCCTGGTCGGTGCCGGGCTCGTCGACGACCTGCGTCAGCTCGAGCGCCGCGATCTCGGCGCCGGGCCGGTGCGCGGCGAAGGCCTCGCGCGCGGACGCTTCGAGCGTCTCGCGCTGCCAGCCGCGGTCCGCCGCGACGGCTGCGGCGAGCTGGCGGTCGACCGCGTCGAGGCTCGCGGAGAAGCGCTCCGCGCCGGCGCGGTTGCGACGCGAGGCGCCGGCGGCGCCGACCAGCGCGAGCAGCAGCAGGACGCCGAGCAGGGCGAGCACGACGATGGCCACGACGGACACAGCCGCAGATCCTAGTGGTGCGGCCTACAGCATCACGTTGCGAGCGGCGAGGTGCGTGCCGACCTTGCGCTTGACGCGCTGGAGCGCGTTGTCGACGGTCTTGGTGTCGCAGTCGAGCTTCCCGCCGACGTCCTCGTAGGAGTAGCCGTCGAGGTAGAGCGACAGCACGCGCGACTCGAGCTCGGAGAGGACGGTCGAGAGGCAGGCGACGAGCGCCCGCAGCTCCTCGGAGCTGATCACCTGGTTGACCGGGTCGTGGACCGTCGGCCCGGGGATCATCTCGTCGAGCGTCGGCTCGCCCTCCGCGGCCGAGCCGGCCGGCGATGAGGAGAACGAGACGTACTGGTTCAGCGGCGTGTGCTTGTTGCGCGTCGCCGTCTTGACGGCGGTGATGATCTGGCGCGTGATGCACAGCTCGGCGAAGTTGCGGAAGCTCGACTCGCGGTCGGTGCGGTAGTCGCGGATCGCCTTGTAGAGGCCGACGAGCCCTTCCTGGATGAGGTCGTCGCTGTCGCCCCCGGCGAGGAAGTACGACGAGGCCTTGAGGCGCACGAAGCCGTAGTAGCGCCGCACGAGGCGGTCGTAGGCGTCTGGGTAGCCCTGCTTCGCGAGGGCGATGAGGAATCCATCATCGACCTGAAGCTGAGACTGAGAGTTCTGGGAGATCCGAGCCACGAGCGTGTCCTTTCATGGGGTCGCGAAGATCGCGATCCCTTGCTCCGTGGCGCTTCACCTCCCCTGGCGCGCACCTGTATTCGATTTTGAGGCGGAAGATTGAGGCTCAAGCTCAACTCCACCCTTATGCGCGCCGCAGAATGCCAAGTTATGCACCCGCTGTCAAGTGCGAAGGCGCGATTGCCCGTCAGCCGCGCTGCCGGACGGCCTCGTAGAGCAGCGCGGCGGCGGCGGCGTTGACGTTGAGCGAGCCGACGCGGCCCTTCAGCGGCAGCGCGACCAGCTCGTCGCAGGCCTGCGCCACGCGCGGGCGCAGGCCCTTGCCCTCCGAGCCCATCACGAGCACCACGGCGCCGCGATAGTCGATCGCGGTGTGCGCGGCCCGGGCCGAGCCGTCGGCGCCGTAGCACCAGGCGCCGGCCTTGCGCGCATCGCCGAGGAAGTCGGCGAGATTGCGCACCTGCGCGATCGCGAGGTGCTCGACGGCGCCGGCCGAGGCCTTGCACACCGCCGGCGTCACGAGCGCCGAGCGGCGCTCGGGCAGCACGACGCCACTCGCACCCGCGCACTCGGCCGTGCGGCAGATCGCGCCGACGTTCTGCGGGTCCTGCAGCTCGTCGAGCGCGACGATCAGCGCGTCGGGCTGGGCCAGCAGCGCGTGCGCGTCGGCGTAGGCGTAGGGCGCGACCTCCGCACAGATGCCCTGATGCTCGGGCGAGCCGCAGCGGCGCTCCAGCTCGGCCGCGTCGCGCACCTGCGCGACGCGCACCCCGTCGAGCCACGGCTCGCGCGCCGCCCGCTCGCTCGCCCACACCTGCGCGACCGCGCGCGGCCCACGCAGCGCCTCGCGCACGGCGTTGCGGCCGTAGAGCAGCATCGGGCCGGCCGGCTCGCGCGCCTCGCCGGCGCCGCCGCCCGCAGCGCGCGGGCGCCGATCGGGCCCGCCCGCCCGTGCGCCTCCGCGCTCGGCCATCAGCCGCGCGGCACCAGCGAGGGCCCGCCGGCGCTGTCGCGGACCTCCCAGCCGAGCGCCGCGAGCGCGTCGCGCAGGCGGTCGGCCTCGGCGAAGTCGCGCGCCACACGCGCCGCCTCGCGCTGCGCGAGCAGCTCCTGCGCCGCGGCGTCGGGCCCGTCGGCGTCGGCGTCGAGCAGCCCCTCCAGCGCGAAGATCCCGAGCATCGCGCGCAGGTCGGCGTCGCCGGTCGGCGCGCTGCGGCGGTTCGCCTCGCGCACCCAGTCGAACACGACCGCGAGCGCGCGCGGGGTGTTGAAGTCGTCCGCGAGCGCGTCGAGGAAGGCCTCCCGCAACGGCGCCAGCTCGGCCGGCGAGGGTCCCGGCACGAGCCGCCGGCCCGCCTCGCGGATGCGCGCGACGCTGCGCGCCGCCTCGGCGAGGCGCTCGTCGGAGTACGCGATCGGCTGGCGGTAGTGGCCGGCGCAGAAGTACGCGACGAGCGCGTCGCGCCCGTGCGCGGCGATCGCCTCGTGCAACAGGAAGATGTTGCCGACGGACTTCGCCATCTTCTCGCCCTCGAGCCGCACCATCCCGTTGTGCATCCACAGGCGCGCGAGCGGCGTGCCGCACGCGGCGGCCGTCTGCGCGGCCTCGTTCTCGTGATGCGGGAAGACGAGGTCCGAGCCGCCGCCGTGGATGTCGAAGCCGACGCCGAGCAGCTTCTCGGCCATCGCCGAGCACTCGATGTGCCAGCCGGGGCGCCCGCGGCCCCAGGGCGCGTCCCAGGCGGTGTCCTCGCCGTGCTTGTGCGCCTTCCAGAGCGCGAAGTCGAGCGGGTCGCGCTTGATCGCCGCGCCCTCCACTCCCTCCCCCTGGTCCATGTCGTCGACCTGGCGGTGCGACAGCTCGCCGTACGCCGGGTAGGAGCGCACGTCGAAGTAGACGTCGCCGTCGACCGCGTAGGCGTGCCCGCGCTCGATCAGCAGCTCGATCAGCGCGACGATCTCGGCGATCGTCTCGGACGCCAGCGGCTCGTGGTCGGGGCGTCCCAGGCCGAGCGCGTCGGTGTCGGCGACGTACGCGGCGGTCATGTCGCGCGCCAGCTGCTCGCTGCCGACCTCGAGCGCGCGCGCCGCGTCGTAGATCTTGTCGTTGACGTCGGTGACGTTCGCGACGAACGTCACCGCGTGGCCCTCGTGTGCGAGGAAGCGCTTCAGCAGCGAGAAGACGACGAACGGCCGCGCGTTGCCGACGTGGATGCGCCCGTACACGGTCGGCCCGCAGGCGTAGATCCCGACCCGGCCGGGGTCGCGCGGAGCGAGCGGCCGCAGCTCGCCGCTCAGCGTGTCGTGGATGCGGATCTCGCGCACACGCGGACCCTACCGGCCCCTCCGCGGCGGGGCCCCTGAGCCATGCGACGCCGATGCGCCGCGCCTGCGCACAGCTCGATTCAGGCGCGCTCGACCGTCGCCAGCGCCAGCGCCGCCGCGCCCTCGACGCGCCCGACGAAGCCCATCCCCTCGCCGCGCGTCGCCTTCACGTTGACGTGCTCGGGCGCGAGCCCGAGCGCCTCCGCGAGGCGCGCGCGCATCGCCGCCTTGTGCTCGGCGAGCTTGGGCCGCTCCAGCATCACCGTCGCGTCGACGTGCAGCACGGCCACGCCGCGCTCGGTCAGCAGCGCGTCGACCACCCGCAGCAGCTCGATCGAGTCCGCGCCGCGCCAGCGCTCGTCGGTGTCGGGGAAGTGCTCGCCGATGTCGCCGAGCCCCGCGGCGCCCAGCAGCGCGTCGATCACGGCGTGCGTGAGCACGTCGGCGTCGGAATGTCCGTCGAGTCCCATCTCGCCCGGCACGACGACGCCGCCGAGCACGAGCGGACGGTCGGGCGCCAGGCGATGGACGTCCCACCCGATGCCGGTGGCGATCAACCGAGCGGCTCCAGGCGGCGGGTGCGGCGCTCGAACACGGCCAGCTCGCGCACGCCCAGCTCGTCCAGCCAGGCGACGGTCGACTCGTACTCCCAGCCGAGGTGGTCGGGCACGTGCGCATCGCTGGAGAGCGCGAACGGCACGCCCGCGTCCTGGCACATCTGCAGGAACGGCACCGCCGGGTAGCGCTCGCCGATCGGCTTGCGCAGGCCCGCGGTGGAGACCTCGACGGCGACCCCGGCCTCGGCGATCGCCTCGATCGCCGGCTCGTAGAAGCGCCGCAGGTCGCCCTCCGGGTGCGGGCGCTCGCTGCCCCACACCTTCACGAGATCCGGGTGCGCGAGGATGTCGAACAGGCCGCTGCGCGCGGCCTCGGCGAGCAGCTCGAAGTAGCGCCGCCAGACCTTCTCCGGCGATTCGAACGAGGTCGACCAGATGTCCCAGTCCGGATGGTCGACCGCCTGCTCGCCGACGAAGTGCACGGAGCCGATCACGTAGTCCCAGTCGCGCGCCTCCAGCAGCGCCGCCATGCGGTCCTCGCGGCCGGGCACGAGATCGGCCTCGACGCCGACTTTCAGGCCCTGCCCGCGCACGAACTCGCAGTAGGCGTCGATGTCGTCGACGGCGTTCTCGCGCCAGAACGGGTGCTGCCAGACGTCGAGCGCCTGGCGGAAGCGGTAGACGTGCTCGGAGGCGCCCAGCTCGGCGATGCCGCGCTCGTCCGCGGCCGCGCGGTAGGTCTCGACGTTGGCCGGCGTGAAGTAGCGCTCGGCGGGCGTGTCGGCGCCGTCGGGGCGCAGGTGCACGTGGTAGTCGGTCAGCATCGTTCTCGCAGCAGCAGCTCGGCCAGTCGCAGGTCGACGGGGGTCGTGACCTTGAGATTCTCGGGCGGGGACTCTACGACGTGCACCCGACCGCCTGCCTGCTCGACCAGCCCGGCGTCGTCGGTCGCGGCCGCGAGCACCTCGTCGGGCAGTCCGAGCACGCGCGCGAGCGCCGCGCGGCGGAAGACCTGCGGCGTCTGCACCGCCCACAGCTCGCGCCGCGCGAGCGTCTCCAGCACGCGCCCGTCGCCGTCGGCGCGCTTGATCGTGTCCGTCACCCGCGCAGCGGTCACGACCGCGTCGCAGCCGCCGGCCACGAGCGCGTCGAGCGCCGCCTGCACGAGCGCCGGCGTCACGAGCGGGCGCGCGGCGTCGTGCACGAGCACGGGCTCGTCGTCGGGTCCGTCCCCAGCCGCGGCCAGCGCGGCGCGCACCGAGTGCGAGCGCTCGGCGCCGCCCGGCGCGCCGATGCAGCCCTCCGGCGCCGCCGCACCGGGCGGCAGCGCCACGACGATGCGCTCGATCGCCGGCACCGCACGCAGCGCGACGAGGCTCCATTCGAGCAGCGGACGGCCCGCCAGCATGACGAACGCCTTGGGCCCCTCGGCGCCAAGGCGTTCCCCACGACCGGCGGCCACGAGCAGGGCGACCGCCATCTGAAGCTCAGGCTCCCGCTGCTATTCGGCGGCGACGGCCACCTTGCCGGTCGCCGAGGACGTGAGCAGCTCGTCGAGGTGCTCCTCGGCCTCCTCCTCGCCCATCTCCAGCGCGTACATCAGCTCGGAGGCGAGGATCTTCTTGGCGCGCGTGAACATCTGCTTCTCGCCAGTCGACAGGCCCTTCTCCGCCTCTCGGATGGCGAGGTTGCGCACGACCTCGGCCAGCTCGTAGATGTCGCCGGTCTTGATCTTGTCGCGGTTGTGCTTGAAGCGGCGGTTCCAGTTCTTCGGCATGTCCGAGCACTCGTCCTGGAGGACGGCGAGCACCTTCTTCACGGTCTCCTCGTCGATCACGCGCCGCAGCCCCGCTATGGCGGCGTTCTCGGTCGGGACCATCACGGTCATGTCGTTGTGGAGGATCTTGATCGTGAGGTACTCGCGCTTCTCGCCGAGCACGTCCTTCTGCTCCTTCTTGAGCACCTTGCCGGCGCCGTGATGCGGGTAGACGACGTTGTCCCCGATCTCGAAGTCGATGTGCTCGACCTCGACGACGACCTCGAAGTCCTCGAGCTGCTCTTCTGTCAATTCGGTGATGGTGGGCCTCCTAGGTCTGCAGATAACGGTCGACGAGGTTGATTTCCTGCTGGCGGCGAAGGCCCTCGCGGATGTCCTTCGCACGGATCTCGCCGACGCCGTCGACGGTCTCCAGCTCGCCGTCGCTGGCGGCGAGCAGCTCCTCCAGTCCGCCGAACTCCTCGACGATCCGCTGCACCACCAGTCTTGGCAGGCGCGGAATGCGGCCGAGGATCCGGAATCCCCGCGGCGAGACGGGGAAGTCAAGCGTGTTGACCTTGCGGTCGTAGCCGAGCAGCTCGGCGAGGCGGCCGAAGTCGAGCAGGTCCTGGTGCGGGAGGCGCACGAGCTGGTCGAGCGCGTCGGCGAACAGCTCGTCGGTGTCCTCGGCGAGGTAGTCGTGCACGAGCGCGGCCTTGTCGCCGGCGACGCCGACCATCGTCTCGTCGAGCTGCATCTCGATCAGGCGGCCCTCGACCCCGAGCTCGACGATGTAGCGCTCGATCTCGACGCCCATGCGCGTCACCAGCTCGGCGCGCTGGAGCACCGTCAGCACGTCGTGCAGCGTCGCGCCGCCCTCGAACTCGAGCGCCGTCAGGCGGGTGGAGACCTGGTCGAGGCGGCTGCGGTACTTGTCGAGCGTCGCGAGCGCCTGGTTGGCCTTCGCGAGCACGACGGGGATCTCCTCGAGGATGTACTTGGCGCCGTCGACGTAGAGCGAGACGACTTCGCGGCGCTGCGAGATCGCGATCACGAGCGCGTCGGTCTGCTTCGAGATGCGCTCGGCGGTGCGGTGGCGGGTGCCCGTCTCGAGCGTGAGGATCGTCGGGTCGGGCGTCAGCTGCACGTTCGCCCACACGAGCTTCGTCGCGTTCGCGTTCAGCACCAGCGCGCCGTCCATCTTCGCGAGCTGGTAGAGGAAGGCGGGCGTGTAGTCGATGTCGAGCTTGAGCCCGCCCGAGAACAGGAAGGAGAGATCCTCGGCGTCGCCGATCACGAGCAGACCGCCCGTGCGCGCATGCACGATGTTGTCGATCCCCTCCCGCAGCGCGGTGCCAGGGGCGACCATCTCGAGTGCCTTCACGAGCCGGGGCTCTTGACGAGACTCGAGCTCCTCTTTGAGCTCTTCCCCGGTACGTGGCGCCATACCAAGCCCATTCTACCGGGTTTTCCTGTGATTTTCGGCAGTGCGCAGGGATTTCGCGTCGAATGCCGACGTTCCTTGCGCATGCGGGAAAACGAGCGCGTTCAGGCCGCCTGTGCGCGCGCCTCCCGGGCCGCCCCGGCGAGCGGGCGCAGCGCCGCCCGCAGCGTCCCCGCCTCGGGCGTGACGAGCGCGTGCAGCCCGAACTTGCGCGCCTCGGCGATGCGGCGCTCCTGGTGGGCGACGGTGCGCAGCTCGCCCGTCAGCCCCAGCTCGCCGAAGCAGGCCAGCGGCGGATCGGCGCCGTCGGCCAGCGGGATCCCGCGCGCGGCGCTGGCGACCGCCAGCGCGATCGCGAGATCGGCGCCGGGCTCGTCCACGCGCACGCCGCCGACGACGTTCACGAACACGTCCTTCGCGCCGAGCGCGACGCCGCCGTGGCGCGTGAGCACGGCCAGCACGAGCGCGAGACGGTTGCGGTCGATCCCGCTCACGACGCGCCGCGGCGGCTCCAGCTCCGAGGGCGAGACGAGCGCCTGCACCTCGACCAGCAGCGGGCGCGAACCCTCCATCGCCGCGAGCACGACGCTGCCGGGCGCGCGCGTGGCCTCGCCGACGAAGCGCGCGGAGGCGTCGAGCACCTCCACGAGGCCGTCCTGGCGCATCTCGAAGACGCCCGCCTCGCTCGTGGAGCCGAAGCGGTTCTTGAGCGAGCGCAGCGTGCGGTAGGTGCGCTCGCGCTCGCCCTCGAACTGCAGCACGCAGTCGACCAGGTGCTCCAGCACGCGCGGGCCGGCGAGCGCGCCCTCCTTCGTCACGTGCCCGACGAGCAGGACCGCGATCCCGTGCCGCTTGGCGACGCGCATGATCTCGCCCGCGACCTCGCGCACCTGCCCGACCGAGCCGGGCGCGCCGGTCAGCGTTGCGGCGTGCAGCGTCTGCACCGAGTCCACCACGCAGACCTCGGGCCGCTCCCGCTCGAGCGTCGCGAGCACGGCGCCGAGGTCGGTCTCGGCGATCACGGGGATGGAGAGCGCGGCGGGGCTCGCGAGCCGCTGCGCTCGCAGCTTGATCTGCGCCGCCGACTCCTCGGCCGAGACGTAGAGCGCCTTGCGCCCCGCGCCGACGAGGTTCGCGAGCGCCATCGTCGTGAGCGTCGACTTGCCGATCCCCGGCGAGCCGCCGATCAGCACGAGCGAGCCGGGCACGATCCCGCCGCCGAGCACGCGGTCGAGCTCGCCGATCCCGGTCGGCAGTCGCGCGACCGCGGAGGCCTCGACGTCGCCGAGCGCGACCGGCGCCAGCGGCTTCGCAGCGCCCCCGCCGCCGCGTCGCCCCGGCGCCGCCACGGGCCGCGCGACGGCCTCCTCGACGAGCGTGTTCCAGGCGCCGCAGCCGGCGCACTGACCGGCCCAGCGCAGGGACTCGTGACCGCAGTCGGAGCAGATGTGGACGGAGCGCGACATCGCCCGTCCAGCGTACGTCTCAGGCCGGCGGCACCCAGCCGCCGAAGACGCGCTCCAGCTCGAGCGCGACGGCGATCGAGACGTGGTCGCGACCGGGCGCGGCGGCGACCTGCACGCCGAGCGGCAGCCCCTCCCGGCCGAGCCCGAGCGGGACCTGCGTGACGGGCACGGCGGCGAGGTTGAAGACGGCCATCGGGTGGATCCACCACAGCCGCCCGACCGTGCGGCCATGGCGCGGCGCGACGTTCGGATAGGGCGGGTGCAGCAGCACGCCGTCGCCGATCGTCTCGGCGACCTCGCGCGCGAACGCCCGCCCGGCCTCGATCGCGCGCCGCGCGCGCTTGGCGGGTGCGCGTGCGGAGAGCCGCTCGGCGCCGAGCAGCAGCCGCATCTGCCCGGTGTGCGGGCCGCCGCGGCGCAGCAGGCTCCGCCACGTCGAGGGCTCGGCGCCCTCGCCGACGATCAGCTCCTGCAGCGTCCCGTCGCCATCGCCGAGCGAAGCCAGGTAGGGCTCGTAGATGCGCCGCATCGAGCGCATCGAGACGCGCTCCACGCGCGCTCCGGCAGCGGCCAGCGCACCGGCCGCACGCTCGCGCGCCGCGAGCAGCTCGCGCGCGATCGGGCTGACGAACGCGTCGTCGCTGATCACGACGCGCAGGCCGTCCAGCGCCACCGTCGACGGGTCGCCGAGCGGCGGTGCGGTCAACGTCGCCGGGTCGCCCGCGTCGGGCCCCGCGAGCACCTGCAGCAGCGGCATCAGGTCGGCAGCGGAGCGCGTCAGCGGCCCGTTGGCGAGCATCCGCTCGACCTGGCTGCCCGCCTCCACCGGCGGATAGGTGGCGGTCATCGGCACGATCCCGGGCGAGGGCTTGTGCCCGAAGACGCCGTTGAAGAAGGCCGGGCCGCGGATCGAGCCGCCGACGTCGGAGCCGAGGCCGACGGGCGAGCCGCCGCTGCCGACCGCCGCGCCCTCTCCGCCCGAGGAGCCGCCGGCGATGCGCGTCGCGTCGTACGGATTGCTCGTGCGGCCGTAGAGGCGGTTGTCGGCCTCGATCCACATGCACAGCTCGGACGTGTTGGTGACGCCGAGCGGGATCGCGCCGGCGTCGACGAGGCGCTGCGCAGCGGGCGCCGAGACCTCCGAGCGCACCGCTGCGCGCGCCACGAGGCCGGTCGAGTTCGGCATGCCCGCGAGCGCGATCGACTCCTTGATCGTGCACGGCACGCCGAGCAGCGGGGGCAGCGCCGCCGGATCGCTTGCGGCGGCCAGCAGCGCGTCGGCCGCGTCGGCCTCGGCGCGCGCCGCCTCGTAGCGGTCGGCGACGATCGCGTTGAGCGTCGGGTTCACGCGCTCCAACAGCGCGATGTGGGCCTCGACGACGTCGCGCGCGGAGTGCTCGCCGGCGCGGATCGCGGCGGCGAGCTCGATCGCGGAGCGACGCGTGAGCGGCTGCTCGATGATCGGGACGGGATGCTCGGAGACGGCCATCTGCTGCGAATGCTAGGGCGCGTCCGCGCCTCGCTGCGCCAGTTGGCTGGCCGGCCAGCCGGTGTCAGCCCGAGGCGTCGAGCGCGTCTGCGAGCGCGTGGCGCAGGTCGGTGAGATCCTCGATCCCGGCGCTCAGGCGGATCAACCCCTCCGAGACGTCGTCCAGGCCCCAGCGCGCCCGGCGCTCGGCGGTCGTGTGGATCCCGCCGAAGCTCGTCGCCTCGATGATCGGGCCGCCCTGCGCGACGACGCGCTCCAGGAACCGACGCGCCCGCTCCCCGTCGTCCAGGTCGAACGTGAGCACGCTGCCGAAGCACGTCATCTGCTCGGCCGCGAGCGCATGCGCCGGGTCGTGCGCGAGCCCCGGGTAGCGGACCGGCCCCAGGTCCGCGCGCGCCGTGAGCCACTCGGCGAGCGCCTGCGCGTTCGCGCACTGCCGCGCCAGGCGCACGTCCAGCGTGGCGAGCGAGCGATGCGCGAGCCAGGCCTCGAACGGGCCGAGGATCGCGCCGGCGTCGGTGCGCCATTGGAAGATCCGCGCGAACAGGTCGGGATCGTCGCCCGCCTGCTCCCCGGGCTCGGGCCTGCGCATCGAGACCGCGCCGAGGATCAGGTCGTTGTGCCCGGTCAGGTGTTTGGAGCCACTCAGCACCACGGCGTCGGCGCCAAGCTCCAGCGCCCGCGACCCGAGCGGCGTGACGAGCGTGTCGTCCACGACGAGCAGCGTGCCGTGCGCGCGCGCCTGCGCCGCGATCGCGGCGATGTCGATGACGTCCAGCCCAGGGTTCGACGGCGACTCGACGAGCACGAGCGCGGCACCGGGGACCTGCGCGAGGATCGCCGCGGTGTCGCTCGCCACCAGCAGCGCCTCGACCCCGAGCTGGCGGAGGTTGCGCTCGGCGATGTGGCGCGCGGCGGGATAGGAGTCGAGCGGCAGCACGACCTTCGCCCCCGCGCTCAGCGTCGCCATCATCACGGCCGCGATCGCCGCCGATCCCGACGGGAACGCCAGCGTGCGCGTCCTGCCGCCGTACAGCTCGCCGATCGCCCGCTCCAAGCCGCTCCAGGTCGGGTTCCCATAGCGCCCGTAGCCGAGGTGACCCTCGATCCCGTCCCCCCGCAGGTGGTAGGGCGAGGCGAACGTGGGGCCGGGCAGGATCGGCTCGCCCTGGGCGCCGGGCGGCAGCCCGGCGTGAACCGCGCGGGTGCCCCGGCCCCGCTCAGCCACCCGCGCGCACGCAGGACTCGAAGCCGGCCTGCTTGTGCGAGGCGTCGCAGAACGGCTTCGTGCGCGAGTGCCCGCAGCGACACAGCACGAGCGGGCGCTCGGCGTCGAACGCGATCTCGTTGCCGTCGACGTCGACGAGCCGCACCGGTCCCGTGACCTTGTACGGCCCGTCGTCGCGGACCTTGATCTCGACCGGCTCGCTCACCGGCGCGATCGCGCTACTTGTCGTCGTCGGAGCCCTCGGCCGGGGCTTCGCCCTCGTCCGAGTCCTCCGATTCGCCCTTGGCGCCGACGCCGACCGGCGTCTTGACCGCCGGCTGCACGACTTCGATCGAGACCTCGCGATCGTCGCCCTCGGGCGCCTTGTCGACCATCACGGTCGCGCCCGACGTCAGCTCGGAGCGCAGCACGAAGTCGGCGAGCGGATCCTCGATGTAGCGCTGGATCGCGCGCCGCAGCGGACGCGCGCCCATCGCCGGGTCCCAGCCCTTGTCGACGAGCAGGTCGCGGGCCTCCTCGGTCAGCTCCAGCTGCAGGCCGCGGTCGGCCAGCGACTCGCGGATGCGCAGCAGCAGCAGCTCGACGATCTGCTTGATCTCGTCCTTCGCCAGCTTGTGGAAGACGATCACGTCGTCGATGCGGTTGAGGAACTCGGGCCGGAAGACCTTCTTCAGCTCGCCCATGATGCGGTTCTTCATGTCGTCGTACGTGATCCCGGTCTCGTCGTCGGAGACGGCGAAGCCGAGCGGCGTGTTGCGCGCGATCTCGCTGGCGCCGATGTTCGAGGTCATGATCACGATCGCGTGGCGGAAGTCGACCGTGCGGCCCTGGGCGTCGGTCAACCGTCCGTCCTCCAGGATCTGGAGCAGGATGTTGAAGACGTCCGGATGGGCCTTCTCGATCTCGTCGAGCAGCAGCACGCTGTAGGGCTTGCGACGCACGGCCTCGGTCAGCTGGCCGCCCTCGTCGTAGCCGATGTAGCCCGGAGGCGAGCCGACGAGACGCGAGACCGCGTGCTTCTCCATGTACTCGGACATGTCGATGCGCACCATCGCGTCCTCGTCGCCGAACAGGAACTCGGCGAGCGTGCGGGCCAGCTCCGTCTTGCCGACGCCGGAGGGGCCGAGGAAGATGAACGAGCCGGTCGGGCGCTTGGGGTCCTTGAGGCCGGCGCGCGAGCGGCGGATCGCCTTCGAGATGACCTCGACGGCGGCGTGCTGCCCGATGACGCGCTTGTGCAGCTCATCTTCCATGCGCATGAGCTTCTGGGTCTCGGCCTCGGTCAGCTTGAAGACCGGGATGCCCGTCCACATCGAGACGATGTCCGCGATCTCCTCTTCGCCGATCGAGGGGCGGTCGCCCGATTCCCCGGACTCCCACTGCTCCTCGAGGTCGCGCTTCTTCTGCGTCAGCTGACGCTCGGAGTCGCGCAGGTTCGCGGCCTTCTCGAACTCCTGGGCCTCGATCGCGGACTCCTTCGCGCGCCGCGTCTCCTCGATCTCGTCCTCGAGCTCGCGATAGACGGGCGGGGACGTCATCGACTTGATGCGCATGCGCGAGGCGGCCTCGTCGATCAGGTCGATCGCCTTGTCCGGCAGGAAGCGGTCGGAGATGTAGCGGTCGGCGAGATCCGCCGCGGCGGTGAGCGCCTCGTCCGTGATGTTGACCTTGTGGTGCTGCTCGTAGCGATCGCGCAGGCCGCGCAGGATCTGCACGGTCTCGTCGGTCGACGGCTGGTCGACGCGAATCTGCTGGAAGCGCCGCTCCAGCGCCGAGTCGCGCTCGAGGTACTTGCGGTACTCGTCGAGCGTCGTGGCGCCGATCGTCTGCAGCTCGCCGCGCGCCAGTGCCGGCTTCAGGATCGAGGCCGCGTCGATCGCGCCCTCGGCCGCGCCGGCTCCCACGAGGTTGTGGAGCTCGTCGATGAACAGGATGATGTCGCCGCGCTGGGTGATCTCCTTCATCACCTTCTTGAGGCGCTCCTCGAACTCGCCGCGGTACTTCGAGCCGGCGACGAGCGCCGCCAGGTCGAGCGTGTAGATCTGCTTGTTCTTCAGCAGCTCCGGCACGTCCGCGTTCGTGATCCGCTGCGCCAGGCCCTCGACGACGGCCGTCTTGCCGACGCCCGGCTCGCCGATCAGCACCGGGTTGTTCTTGGTGCGGCGCGAGAGGATCTGCATGATCCGCTCGATCTCCGTCTCGCGGCCCACGACCGGGTCGAGCTTGCCGTCGGCGGCGAGCTTCGTGAGGTTGCGGCCGAACTGGTCGAGCAGCTTCGAGGACTTCTTGCCCTCGCCCTGCGCACCCGCGCCGGCGCCGGCCGCGGCGCCGCCGCCGCCGCTGCCCTGGCGGCGACCGCCGGGACCGGACAGCATGCGGATGACCTCGTTGCGGATCTTCTCCGAGTCGGCGTCGAAGTCGAGCAGGATGCGTGCGGCGACGCCCTCGTTCTCGCGCACGAGGCCGAGCAGGATGTGCTCGGTGCCGATGTAGTTGTGGCCGAGGCTCAGCGCCTCGCGCAGCGCCAGCTCCAAGACCTTCTTGGCGCGCGGCGTGAACGGGATCTGGCCGGAGGTGACCTCCTCACCGGAGCCGACGATGCGCACGACCTGCGCGCGCACGCGCTCGACGGTGATGTCGAGGCTCTCGAGGACGCGCGCCGCCAGACCCTCCTCCTCGCGGAGCAGGCCGAGCAGGATGTGCTCCGTCCCGATGTAGTTGTGCTTGAGCGTCCGGGCCTCCTCTTGGGCGAGGACGACCACCTGGCGGGCTCGCTCTGTGAATCGCTCGAACATGGGCCTGCGTTCCTTCCCTACCGGAGGCTGCTGCGAAGGACGTGTGTGAGGAGATGCGAACGCACCCGCTCACTCGGATCATCGACCGCGGACAGTCGAAAACTGAGTGGACGAGTTCGTTCGCCGGGCATACGTCAGTCTATCAACCGCCCACACACCGCTTCGGTGTAGGTCAGCGGCTCCTATCAGCCAAGGCGGTAGGCGACGATCTTCGTCTTCTGGCTGCGCTTGAGCGCGACGCTGCCGGCGGCGAGCACCGTGTCGCCGGCGACGGCGACGGGCGCGTTGGAGCCGGCGGGCAGCCTCGCCTTCCAGCGCGTGCGGCCGCTGGCGGCGTCGAGCGCCCACAGCGTGCCGTCGAACGTCGTCGTGAAGACGAGGTCGTTCGTGACCGTGGCGCCGCCGTAGACGGCGTCCGGCAGCGCGCGATCCCACTTGACGCGGCCGCTCGCGACGTCGAGCGCGACCATCTCGCCGCTCGCCTGCTCGCTCGTCGGGATCACGAGCTGGTCGCGCACGACCGCGGCCTGGTTGGTGACGGGCACGTAGGCGGTGCCGCCGGCGACGGCCATCGGCGTGATCACGCCGCCCGAGATGCCCGGCAGCAGCCGCATGCGCGCGGGCAGCGGCTCGCCGCGCATCGCCTTCAGGTTGTCGTGGTCGTGCCCGTCGTGACGCCCGACCGAGCGCTTCCAGCGCAGCGCCCCGGTGACCGCGTCGAACGCGTACACCCAGCCCAGCTTGCCGGTCACGAGCGCCAGCTCGCGGCCGCCCGCGCGCTGCAGGACCACGGGCCCCTGCAGGTCCCAGTCGAAGATGTCGTGCGGCAGCACCTGACGGCCCCACAGCAGCTTGCCGGTGCGCGCGTCGAGCTTGACGATCGAGTTGGTCCACCTGTTCGGCCCCGGGCGGCTCCCGCCCCACGGCCGCCGCAGCGTGCCCGGGAACGGCCCCGGGTTGGCCGTGCTCGCGTACAGGTGGCCGTGGCCGTCGAACGCCGGCGGGTACCACAGCCCGCCGCCCGAGTTGACGTGCCGGTCGCCCCACAGCGCGGGCGGGACCTGCGCCCACGTCCAGCGCTTGGCGCCCGTGCGCGCGTCGAGCGCCCACAGCGTCGCGCGACCGTTGCCGCCGTACTGCACGTCGGGCCGCGCCGGGACGGTCGAGACATAGACGGTCCCGTCGTCGTAGCCCGGCGCCATGTCGATGCCCTCGTGCAGGTTGCGCACGATCGAGCGCCGCCACAGCTCGCGCCCGCTCCTGGCGTCGAGCGCGAACGCCTCCGTCAAGGTCGCGCCGTAGACGCGCCCGCCGCCGAGGTTGACGCCGTTGGGTCCGATCACGGCGACGTCGTAGCGGTGCCTCCAGCGCAGCTTGCCGCTCGCGACGTCGATCGCATAGACGTTCGAGAGCAGGTCCTGCGTGTAGAGGACGCCGTCGCGCACGATCGGCGTCGTCGCGTAGAGCCCGATCGGCAGCGTCCAGGCCACGCGCAGGCGCGCGACCGAACCGGCGTCGATCGGCCCCGGCACGTGCCGGGTGTTGGCCGGATCGCCGTTCGGCGAGGTCCAGCTGCGTACGACCGCGTGCCCGCCGCCGCAGCCCGACAGGGCGGCGACGGCCACGACCATCGCGAGCCACCGGCGCCGTGCGCCACGTCCCATCACGCGTCCCCCTTGCTGCCGCTCCCCCGGAGGCGCCTACTCTATAGCGACCGACCGCTTTCTAGTCGCGCATCGCGGGGAACAGCACGACCTCGCGGATCGAGCGCTGGCCCGTCAGCACCATCACGAGCCGGTCGATCCCGATGCCGACGCCGCCGGTCGGCGGCATGCCCTGCTCGAGCGCCTGCAGGAAGGCCTCGTCGTACGGCTGCGCCTCTTCGTCGCCGGCGGCGGCGTGCGCGCGCTGCTGCTCGAAGCGGGCGCGCTGGTCGTCGGGGTCGTTCAGCTCGGTGAAGCCGTTGGCGATCTCCATCCCCTGCACGTAGGCCTCGAAGCGCTCGGCGAGGCGGTCGTCGTCGCGGTGGCGCTTGGCGAACGGCGAGAGCTCGATCGGGTAGTCGAACAGGAACGTCGGCTCGACCAGCGTCGGCTCGACGTGCTTGGTCACGAGCTCGTCGACGAGCTGGGCCCAGGTGTCGCCGGGCGGCGCGGTCAGCCCCCGCTCGGCCATCGCGGCGGCCAGCGCGTCGCGGTCGCCAGCGCGGTCCCCGCGATGCGCGAGGATGTCGACGCCGCAGCGCGTGCGGATCGCCTCCGGCAGCGACTCGCGCTTCCACGGCGGGCTGAGGTCGATCTCGCCGGCGTAGCCCATCTGCCCGGCCGCGTGCGCGACGAGCTGCTCGACGCGCGCGGCGATGCCCTCGGCGTCGGTGTAGGCCTCGTAGAACTCGAGCATCGTGAACTCGGGGTTGTGCTTGTGGGAGATGCCCTCGTTGCGGAAGTCCTTGCCGAGCTCGTAGACGCGCTCGATCCCGCCGATCACGCAGCGCTTGAGGTACAGCTCGGTCGCGATCCGCAGGTACAGCGTGCGGTCGAGCGCGTTGTGGTGGGTCGTGAACGGACGCGCGTTGGCGCCGCCGTAGAGCGGCTGGAGGACCGGCGTCTCGACCTCCACGAAGGCGTTGTCGTCGAGGAAGCGGCGCACCGCGGAGACGATCCGCGCACGCGCCACGAACAGCGCGCGCGCCTCCTCGGAGGACATCAGGTCCAGCTCGCGATGGCGGTAGCGCGTCTCGACGTCCTGCAGGCCGTGGTGCTTCTCCGGCGGCGGGCGCAGCGACTTCGCGAGCAGCGCCCACTGCTCGACGCGCAGCGACAGCTCGCCGCGGCGCGAGCGGAAGGCGACGCCGTCGAGGCCGATCATGTCGCCCAGGTCGAGCCCGAGCAGCCGCTCGAAGGCCTCCTCCCCGAGCACGTCGACGCGCGCGTGCAGCTGGATCCGCCCGGAGCGGTCGACGACGTCGAGGAAGGCGCCCTTGCCCTGCCCGCGGCGCGCGGCCAGGCGTCCCGCGACACGGTGGGAGGACTTTGTCTCGGCGCCGTCGGCCAGCCGCTCGTGGGCATTGCGCACGTCGGCGATCGCCTCGACGCCGGGATAGGCGTGCGGGAACGGGTCGATGCCGTCGGCGCGCAGGCGCTCGAGCTTGCGGCGCCGCGCGGCGAGCAGCTCTGAGGGGGACGGCTCTTCGTCGGGGGTGGCCACGACGGCCGTCTACTTCAGCCCGACGTCGATCTTCGTGACCTTCAGCTCGCGCTGCTTGCCGTTGGGCAGCTGCACCTTCACGACCTCGTTGCGCTTGGAGCCGATCAGCGCCCTGCCGACGGGCGACTCGTTCGAGAGCTTGCGGTCGGCCGGGTTGGCCTCCGCCGAGCCGACGATCGTGTACGTGTCGCTCTTGCCGCTGTCCTGGTCCTTGACGTGGACGATCGAGCCGACGCCGACGACGTCGGTGCCGAGATCCTTCGCGTCGATCACGGTGGCGGCGCGCAGCTTCTCCTCGAGCGCGGCGATCTTCGCCTCCAGCATCGCCTGCTCGTTCTTCGCGTCGTCGTACTCGGCGTTCTCGGAGATGTCGCCGAACTCGCGCGCCTCCTTGATGCGTGCGGCGACCTCGCGACGCTTCTCCGTCGAGAGGAACTCGAGCTCCGTCTTCAGCTTCGACAGGCCGTCCGGCGTGAGGATGACGTCCTTGGGCATGAGCGTGACCTTGCGAGTGCGAGGGTGAGCGAATTCGCCGGCTGGGCAAAGGAAAACCCGCACGAGGGCGGGGTTCCGGAGCAGCCCGATCCGGCGGCGGTCGAGTATAGCGCCGCTCAGGGAGGTTTTCGGCGCGCCCTCAGCCGACGGCTGCCAGCGCCTCGATCCCGAAGGCGTCGCGGGCCTCCGCGGTCGAGTCCGAGCGCTGGAGCCGGTCCTGCAGGACCTTGTCGCCGCCGAGCCGCGTCACGTACCAGGGATAGAACTTGCGCAGGTAGCGCGCCGCCCGCCCCTCGCCGAGGTGCTCGACGGCGCGCACGAGCACCCAGTCGATCTCGGCGAGGATCTCCTCGCGGGTCGGCTCGCCCTCGCGCGTCCCGAGCACCTGCTCGAACAGCCATGGGTTGCCGAGCGAGCCGCGCGCGAGCAGCACCGCGGCGGCGCCCGTGCGCTCGAACACGTCGTGCACGACGGCCGCGTCTCTGAGCCCGCCCGAGATCAGCACCGGCACGGGCAGCGCCTCCACGAGCTGGCGGGCGAGCTCGTAGTCGGGCTTGCCGCCGTGACGCTGCTTGGCGACGCGCGGGTGGATGCAGAGGCCCGCGATCCCGGCCTCGTCGACGAGCCGGTAGGCGAGGTCGACGCCGTCGCGATCGCCGGGCTTGAGGCCGGGGCGCAGCTTCACCGTCACGGGCAGCCCGCTGCCCTCGCGCGCGGCGCGTGCGACCGCGACCGCGCGGTCGGGGTCGATCAGCAGCGCGGCGCCGGCGCCGGTCTTGCAGACCTTCGGCACCGGACAGCCCATGTTCAGGTCGATCACGTCGACGCCCGTCGCGGCGACGCGCTCGGCCGCGCGGCGCATGATCTCCGGGTCGCCGCCGAACAGCTGGATCGAGGTCGGCCCCTGCGCGCGCTCGTCGGGATGGATCCGCAGCAGCTCCGTGCACGTGCGCTCGTTGCCGTGGTGGATCGCGTGGCTGGAGACCATCTCCGAGATCGCGAAGCCGGCGCCGTAGCGCTTGGCCTGCAGGCGCACGAACCAGTTGCCGATGCCCGCCAGCGGTGCGAGCACGACCCGGTTGGGGATCGTCACGCCGCCGAGCGTCCAGCTGTCGTGGAGGGAGCGCATCGCCTCCCATGGTAGGGCTAGGGTCCGGCCGATGCCCGGGCTTCGCGCCGCCGACCTCGAGGTGCTGCGGCGCGGCGAGGGGCCGCCCGTGGTGCTGGTGCACGGCAGCGTCGTCGGGCCCGAGCGCACCTGGCGCCACCAGCTCGTGCTCGCGGCGCACTGGTCGCTGGTCGTCCCGAGCCGGCCCGGCTTCGGCGCGAGCCCATCGCTGGCGCGCGGCGACTTCGCGGCCGAGGCGCCGTTGATCGCCGAGCTGCTGGGCGACGGCGCGCACCTCGTCGGGCACTCCTACGGCGCCGTCATCGCGCTGCTCGCGGCCGCGCTGCGGCCGCACGCGGTGCGCTCGCTGACGGTCTCCGAGCCGGGCGCGCTGCGGCTCGCGGCCGGCGATCCGGCCGTCGATGCTACGATCGCGCACGGCGAGCAGCTCTACCGCCACCGCGACGAGCTGGACGCGCGCGACTTCGTGCTGCTGTTCCGCTCCGGCGTCGGCTCGGCGCACGCGACGCCGGATGAGCTGCCCGACTGGCTGGAGCGCGGCGCGCGCCACGTGATGCACGAGCGCCCGCCGTGGGAGGTCGAGCTGCCGCTCGACGCGCTCGCCCGCGCGCCATTCCCGACGCTCGTGCTGTCGGGCGGCCACTCGCCCGTCTTCGACGCCGTCTGCGACGCGCTCGCATCGCAGATCGGCGCCGAGCGCGCCGTCGTCGCCGGGCGCGGGCACTCGATCCCGACGGTCGGACAGCACTACAACGACGTGCTCGAGCGCTTCCTCAGGAAGAGTTGCGCTCGTGCAGGAGCCTGAGACCCGTCAGGGTCAGCAGGTCGTCGATCTCGTCGATCTCCTCCGTCGAGGGCACGATCGCCGCCGCCAGCCCGCCGGTCGCGATCGTCGCCGTCTCGGGGCCCAGCTCGGCGCGCAGCCGCCGCACGATCCCGTCGACCAGGCCGGCGAAGCCGTAGACGACGCCGGAGCGGATCGCGTCGACGGTCGTCTTGCCGATCACCGAGCGGGGCGCGACGAGGTCGATCTTCGGCAGCGCGGCGGCGCGCTCCGTGAGCGCCTCCATCGAGATCTCGACGCCGGGCGCGATCACGCCGCCGAGGTACTCGCCGTCGGCCGAGACGGGGTCGAACGTGATCGCTGTGCCGAAGTCGACGACGACGCAGGCGTCGCCGATCTTGTCGTAGGCGGCGACGGCGTTGACGAGCCGGTCGGCGCCGATCTCGCGCGGGTTCTCGTAGCGGATCGCCATCCCGCTCTTGATGCCGGGGCCGACGACCAGCGTCTCGTGCTCGAGGTAGCGCTCGCCGACCTGGCGCCACTCGGCGCCCAGCTGCGGCACCGTGGAGGAGACGATCGAGCCTTCGAGTCGGTCGAAGCCGAGCCCGCGCAGCGCGAGCAGGTTCGCGAGCTTGGCGCCGAGCTCGTCGGCGGTCGACTCGCGCACGGTCGCGAAGCGCCAGTGCTGCGTCAGCTCGGTGCCCTCGAACGTGCCGAAGTGCGTCTGCGTGTTGCCGACGTCGACGACGAGGAGCATGGGCGGAAGCATCGCATCCGAAGCGGCGCAGGGGCGTCCCGGCGCACCTATGCTCGGGCGATGGCACACACCCTGTACGTGATCCACGGCTCCCATCCCTGCGTCACCGCCGAGCGCGCCCTGCAGCTGAAGGGCCAGCCCTACAAGCTCGTCGAGCTGCCGCCGGCGATGCACGTGCCGGTGCAGTGGCTGCGCTTCCGCAAGACGACGGTGCCGGCGCTCGTGCTCGGCAGCGGCGAGCAGATCGTCGGCTCGCGCGCGATCGTGCACCGGCTCGACGAGCTCGTGCCCGAGCCGCGGCTGCTGCCCGCCGACGCGCAGGCGCGCGCACGCGTCGAGGCCGCCGAGGCATGGGGCGACCGCGAGCTGCAGCCGGTGCCGCGCCGCCTCTTGTGGACCGGCATCCGCCGCTGTCCGGAGGCGATCGTGAGCTATGGGGAAGGATCGAAGCTGCCGTTCCCGCCGCGCCTGCAGCGGCTGCTCGCGCCGTCGGTCAGCGCCTTGGCCGCGAAGCGCAACAAGGCCAGCGTGGAGCGCGCGCGACGCGACCTGGCCGGCCTTCCGGCGCAGTTCGACCGGGTCGACGCGTGGATCGCGGAGGGCGTGCTCGGCGGCGAGCAGCCCAACGCCGCCGACCTCCAGATCGCGACCAGCCTGCGCATCCTCGGCACGTTCGGCGACGTGCGCCCGCGGCTCGAGGGGCGCCCCTGCTGGGCGCTCGCGCAGCGGCTCTTCCCGGCGTACGGCGGGTACCTGCCGACGGGCGCGTTGCCGGCCTAGGAAACCCTCCTAAACGAGCGGCGGCCCGGCGCGCAGGACGCGCTGACCGGCCGGCAGCGCCGCGAGCGCGTCGGCCAGGCGGCGACCGTCGGGCGTGGTCAGCTCGGGGTCCAGCTCCAGCAGCGGCACGAGCACGAAGCGGCGGCTCGTGACCTCCGCGTGCGGGAGCCGCAGGCGCGCGGAGGCGTGGTCGAGGTCACCCAGCAGCAGCACGTCGACGTCGATCGGGCGCGGCGCATGGCGGGGGGCGGGTGGGGACGGGGTCCGGCCCAGCTCGCGCTCGACCGCCTTGCACGCGGCGAGCAGCTGCTCGGGATCGTGCGCGGTCTCGATCCGCAGGCAGGCGTTGAGGAAGTCCGGCTGGTCGAGGATCTCGCCGACCGGCTCGGTCTCGTACGTCGC
The DNA here is from genome assembly GCA_963746145.1 of uncultured Actinomycetes bacterium. Lineage (GTDB taxonomy): Bacteria > Actinomycetota > Thermoleophilia > Solirubrobacterales > Solirubrobacteraceae > Conexibacter. Next base: position 1,089,337 of record CAVVAC010000003.1, on the reverse strand, counting down.
CGAGGAGGCGAGCACCTCGACGCCGTGCGCCGGCAGCGCCGCGACGGCGGCGCTCAGCTGCGCGCGCCGCTCTCCGACGTTCGAGCCGAGGCCGAGATAGCCGATCACTCGCCCTCGCGGAAGACCTCGACCGAGACCTCCTCGACCGGCAGCGGGATCGGCGGTTCGGGCTTGGCCGCCTTGACCCAGACCGACTCCGCGTCGTAGCGCTCGATCAGATGGTCGGCGATCGCCGTGCAGAGGCGCTCCAGCGTCTTGTAGGAGCGCTGCTGCGCCACCAGCGCGACCGACTGGCAGACCTCGCCGTAGTCGATCGTGTCCTCGACGCGATCGGTCACCGTCGCGTCGCAGGCGCCGACTTCGAGGCGCAGGTCGAGCACGAGCCGCTGGCCGACCTCGCGCTCGGCGGCGGTGACGCCGTGGTGCGTGTAGAGCGACAGGCCGCCGATCTCGATCGTGACGACGGGCTCCGACGGCTCCTCGCCGTCGAGGTCCTCGTCCAGCTCCTCGAAGTCGTCGTCTTCGGCGGGGTCGCTCATCGGCGTCGGACCGTAGCAGCCGCGACCGCGAGCGCGTCCCTGACAGGGCCGACGTCGTGCACGCGGAAGACGGACGCGCCGCGCTCGAAGGCGATCACGTTCGTCGCGATCGTTCCCGGCAGGCGGTCGGCGACGTCGCGCACGCCCGCGATGCGCCCCAGGAAGGACTTGCGCGAGGTGCCGATCACGAGCGGTCGCCCGAGCGCGAGCAGCTCGTCGAGGCGCGCCAGCAGCTCGAGGTTGTGCTCCGCCGTCTTGCCGAAGCCGATGCCCGGGTCGAGCTGGATGCGCTCCTCCGCCACGCCGGCGGCGACCGCGGCGGCGAGGCGCTCCTCGAGGAAGGACTTCACGTCGGCGACGACGTCGTCGTAGACGGGGTCCTGCTGCATCGTGCGCGGCTCGCCCCGCATGTGCATGAGGCAGCAGTCGAGCCCCCGCTCGGCGACGAAGCCGGCCAGCTCGGGGTCGGCGCGGAAGGCGGTGACGTCGTTGACGTACGTCGCACCCGCCGCCACGGCGGCCTGCGCGACGGTGAGCTTCGAGGTGTCGATCGAGATCTGCGCGCGCGTGGCCTCGGCGCGCAGGCGCTCGATCACCGGCACGACGCGGCGTTGCTCCTCCTCCGCGGCGACGGGCGTCGCGCCCGGCCGCGTCGACTCGCCGCCGACGTCGAGGATGTCGGCCCCTTCGCGCACCAGCTCGTGCGCGTGGGCCACGGCGGCTGCGGCGTCGAGATAGCGCCCGCCGTCGGAGAAGGAGTCGGGCGTGACGTTGAGCACGCCCATGATGCGGAAGGGGGCCACGGGCCCCATCGTGCCAGCTCAGGCGCTCGCGAAGCCTGCGATCAGCTCGGCGAGGCGCGCGGGCTGGTCCTCGGGCGAGAACGTGCGCGCGTCGGCGATCGTCTCCAGGCGCGCGTGCGGGAACGCCGCCGCCATCCGCTCGGCGTAGCGCAGCGGGAAGACCTTGTCCTCGGCCGACCAGGCGATCAGGACCGGCCGCTCGAAGTCGCCGAAGCGCTCGGCGGCCGCGAGCGTGTCGCGCTTGTCGATCCCGCGCAGGAACGCGGTCGTGTCGCGGCGCACGCCGGCGTCGCGCAGGATCGGGGCGACGTAGGCGTCCTCGACGGCGCGCTCGATCGGCCGCTTCGCGAGCCAGCCGAACGCGATCGGCAGGCGCCGCAGCGCCCGCACGCGCAGCATCTGCATGCCGACGACGGCGCCGCCGGGAACGCGCGCGAGCAGTTGCAGATAGCGGAACAGAGGCGGCAGGAAGTTGTCGTAGGCGTCGCAGGAGGTCAGCACGAGCCGGCCGATCCGCTCGGGCCGCCGCGTCACGAGCAGCTGGCAGATCGCGCCACCGCTGTCGTTGCCCACGAGCGTCACGTCCTCCAGCTCGAGCGCCGCGATCAGGTCCGCGACGAGCTCCGCCACCGCGCCGGGCGAGACGTCGGCGCCTGGCGGCAGCGGCAGATCGTGCGAGCCCAGCGGCAGGTCCGGCACGATGCAGCGCAGCTGGCCTGCGAGCGGCGGCACGACGTTGCGCCACAGCAGCCCGTTGACGAGCAGCCCATGCACGAACACCGCGGACGGCAGCGACGGGTCCCCCATCTCGCGATAGCGGATCGTCCCCTGCGGGAGCCGCAGCTCCCTCGCCTCGCCGAGCGGATGGTCCATGCTCACATACATACTGTATGTGAGCTACTCACGTCAAACGAGAACCGACCCACAGCCGCGACCTGAGCGTCAGATCGTCGCGCCTGGCCAGGACGCAGGGAGCGTCGCCTGCAATCGCAGGCGAGCGACCGAGGACGCCGCCAGGCGCGGCGAGATGATGCTCAGGCGAGTTCGGGCTTCTCGGGGAGGTCTAACCCGCGCGTCTCAGCAGCCCCACCGGCCAACCCCGGGCGTGGAACCGTGCGCGGGGCCTCCCGGCCGCTGCCCGCCGCCTGCGCAGGCGGCACCACCGGCAGCTCGGGCGGCGCAGGCGCCTCCGAGCCGAAGACGTCCTCCTCGGAGCCCCCGTCCAACAGCGCCTCGAACTGGTCGCGCTCGATCGTCTCGCGCTTGATGAGGATCTCGGAGATCCTCGCGAGCGACTCGCGATGGTCGGTCAGGATCGCCTTCGCGCGCTGGTGCGCGGACTCGACGATGCGGCGGATCTCGTCGTCGATCTCGCGGGCGATCTCGTCGGAGTAGTCGGGCTCGGAGCTGAACTCGCGGCCGAGGAACGGCTGCGCGTGCTCGTGGCCGAAGACGCGCGGGCCGAGCTTCTCGCTCATGCCGAAGCGCATCACCATCTGCTTGGCCGTCGCCGTGACCTTCTCGAGGTCGTTGGAGGCGCCGGTCGTGATCTCCTCGAAGACGATCTCCTCGGCCGCGCGACCGCCGAGCGTCATCGCCATCGTGTCGGTCAGCTCCGCGCGCGTGGTGAGGAACTTGTCCTCGGCCGGCAGCGAGATCGTGTAGCCGAGCGCCCGGCCGCGCGAGATCACGGAGACCTTGTGGACCGGGTCGGCGTGCTCGAGGTAGTGGCCGACGATCGCGTGGCCCATCTCGTGGTAGGCCGTGATGCGCCGCTCCTTGTCGCTCATCACGCGCGTCTTCTTCTCGGGGCCCGCGATCACGCGCATGATCCCCTCCTCCAGCTCCACCTGGGTGATCTCGCGCTTGCCCGTGCGAGCGGCCAGCAGGGCCGCCTCGTTGACGAGGTTGGCGAGGTCCGCGCCGGTGAAGCCGGGGGTCTGGCCGGCAAGCGCGTCGATGTCGATTTCGCGCGCGAGCGGCTTGCCGCGCGTGTGCACTTCGAGGATCTTCGCGCGGCCCTTGCGGTCGGGGCGGTCGACCGTGATCTGACGGTCGAAGCGACCGGGGCGCAGCAGCGCGGGATCGAGGATGTCGGGCCGGTTGGTGGCCGCGATCATGATGATGTTGTCCTTCGCCTCGAAGCCGTCCATCTCGACGAGCAGCTGGTTGAGCGTCTGCTCCCGCTCGTCGTGACCGCCGCCGAGGCCGGCGCCGCGGTGGCGCCCGACGGCGTCGATCTCGTCCATGAAGATGATGCAGGGCGAGTTCTGCTTCGCCTGCTCGAACAGGTCGCGCACGCGCGAGGCGCCGACGCCGACGAACATCTCGACGAAGTCCGAGCCGGAGATCGAGAAGAACGGCACGCCCGCCTCGCCCGCGACCGCGCGCGCGAGCAGCGTCTTGCCGGTGCCCGGCGGCCCGTACAGCAGCACGCCCTTGGGGATGCGCGCGCCGAGCGCCTGGAACTTCTTGGGGTTCTCGAGGAACTCCTTGATCTCGTGCAGCTCCTCGACCGCCTCGTCGACGCCGGCGACGTCGCGGAAGGTGATCTTCGGCGAGTCGACCGAGAGCCGCTTCGCGCGCGACTTGCCGAACGACATGACCTTCGAGCCTCCGCCCTGGACCTGGTTCATCAGGAAGATCCAGAAGCCCATCAGGATCAGGAACGGCAGCACGTACGTCAGCAGCGAGAGCCAGCTGTTGGTCTTCGTGCCCTGGACGTCGAAGTCGACCTTCTTGTCCTCGAGCGAGGTCACGAGCGTGTTGCCGTTGTCGGGCACGAAGCCGACTTCGTGTTTCGTGTTGTCCGTCAGCGTGACCGAGAGCGTGTTGTCCTTCGTCTTGATGACGGCGGACTTGACGTCCCCGCGGCTGAGGTCCTGCTGGAACTTCGCGTACGTGTACGCGGGACCCGAGGTGCTCGGGTTGATGAGCCGCTGGGCGAAGAACGCGAGCACGACCACGACGAGGATCGGGAATGCGGCGCTCTTGAAGAACCTGCTCATGTGGACGTTCCGGGCGCGCGCGGCGCCAAAGCCGACGGTGGACGGGCTGCCAAGCGTAGCATCTGGGTTTCCGCGCCCTGGACGCTCGCAGACGGGGCCTACGTGTCGTTCAACGCCGCAACGTAGGGAAGGTTGCGGAAGCGCTCGCCGTGGTCGAGGCCGTAGCCGATCGCGAAGCGGTCCGGGATCTCGAAGCCGACGTAGCGCGGCGAGAGGTCGACCTGGAGCCGCTCGGGCTTCGTCAGCAGCGCGCAGACGGAGAGCGTGCGCGGGTCGCGCGCCTTCAGGTTGCGCAGCAGGTACTGGAGCGTGAGGCCCGAGTCGACGATGTCCTCGACGATGATCACGTCGCGTTCGGCGATCACCGCGTCGAGGTCCTTGAGGATCCGCACGACGCCCGAGGACTGCGTCGCCGAGCCGTAGGATGCGACCGCCATGAAGTCGACCTCGCACGGCAGGTCGATCGCGCGCATCAGGTCCGAGAGGAAGAAGACGGCGCCCTTGAGCACGCACACGAGCAGCGGCTGCTTGCCCGCGTAGTCGCGCGTGATCTCCTCGCCGAGCTCGCGCACGCGGCGCCGCAGCGCATCCGCTTCGACGAGGACCTCGCCGATCGCCGCGTCGTCGTCCATCGGCCGGCAGTCTACGCAGACGCGCTGGCGGTGAGCCGGACGACGCTGCGAGTCGCCTCCGTGACGCCGAAGCGCGCCGAGGTCGCGACCCCGGGCGCCCACGCGATCTCGCCGTCGCAGACGACGAGCGGGAGCGTCGCGCGTCGCGCGCGCGGGACGCGACGGGCCGTGAACAGGTCCTGCAGCGACTTCGTCCCGCCGAGGCCCAGCGGCGCCATCCGGTCCCCGCGCGACCAGGCGCGCACGAGCAGCCCCCCGCCGCCGAGCGCGTCGCGGTCCAGCATGCCGTCCGCAGGCACGGTCGCCGCCTCGAGCGCCTCGCAGCGGACCTCCCACACGCCGAACGCGACGGCGCCCGGCACGGGCAGGGCGACCGCCGCCGGCGCCGTCAACGACGGCCTGCTGCGTTCGGCGCGCAGCACGCCGTACTCGGCGACCGCGCGCACGCCGCCGCCGAGGTCGAGCTGCACGCTGCCGGCGCGCGCCAGCGCGGCGACCGCGTCGGCACGGCGCGCCGCGCCGGGCACCGGGCGCCCGGCCGCGCCGTCGGCGAGCCGCTGCACGACGAGCCGGCGCAGCGCCGCGGGCAGCGCAGCAAGTCGCTCCAGCGGGATCGTCGCGCCGTCGAGCTGCTCGACGACGAGCGCATCGAGCACCTGCGCCTCGTCGCGCAGCAGCTCGGCCGTGCGCAGCACGTTGGCGACGGCGGCCGGGTGGATCGCCTCCAGCGCCGGCACGAGCCCGTGGCGCACGCGGTTGCGCGCGTACGCGTCGCCGGCGTTCGTGGCGTCGTCGCGCCACGCCAGCCCGCGCTCCTCGCAGTAGGCGGTCGTCTGTACGCGCGTGCACGCGAGCAGCGGCCGCACGAGGCGCCCGTCGCGGTCCGCCATGCCGAGCAGCGCACGACGGCTCGGCGAGGAGGCGAGTCGGTAGAGGATCGTCTCGACCTGGTCGTCGGCGGTGTGGCCGGCGGCGACGAGCGCGCCGCGGTCCAGCGCCAGCCGAGCGGCGCAGGCGTAGCGCACGTCGCGCGCCCACGCCTGCAGGTTGTGGGCGCCCTCGGGACGGCGCGGGCGCTCGATCGCGAGCGCGACGCCGAGGCGCGCGCACAGCTCGGCGCAGTGGCGCTCGTCCTCCCCGGCGGCGTCGCGCAGCCCGTAGTTGACGTGCAGCGCCGAGACCGCCTCGGCACCCACGATCCGCACGGCGACGTCGAGCAGGCAGACGGAGTCGCGGCCGCCCGAGAGCAGCACGAGCACGGGCGCGCCGGGGGCCAGCAGCCCGCCGGCTCGCGCCTGCGCGAGGACGCGATCGGCCTCCATGCCGCCGAGTGTAGGGGCCTTCACTCGCCGGCAGGACGCACGAGGAACAGCTCGGTCGACTCGTTGAAGCCCTTCAGCCGCACCTCGCCGATGCGCTCGACGTCCAGATAGGCGCCGGCCTGCGCGACGACCGGCCGCGTCGCCAGCACCTCGCCGCCGGCCGCGCGGGCGGCGACGCGTGCGGCGAGGTTGACCTCACGCCCGTAGTAGTCGCCCTCGTGGTAGAGCACGTCGCCGGCGTGGATCGCGATGCGCGGGCGCGGGCGGTCCGTCACGAGCTCCTGGAAGCCGACCGCCCAGTCGAGCAGCGCGCCCGCGTCAGGCGCGACGACCATCACCTCGTCGCCGATCGTCTTGACGATTCGCGCGTCGTCCGGCAGCGTCGTCTCGACCGCGGCGACGAAGCGGTCGACGCGCTCGACCGCCTCCGCCTCACCGACCTCCTCGGTCAGGCGCGTGTACCCGGCGAGGTCGGCGAACGCGATCGCGATCCGCAGGCGGCCGAGCTCGCCGACACCGTCGGCGAGCTCGGCTTCCATGTGGCCGATCACGTCCTGCGTGATGAAGTGGCGCAGAAAGCGGCGGTGCAGCTGTTCCATCAGCGGCGAGGCGAGCGGCAGCAGGTAGCGCGCGAGCTGCTCCATCTGCTCGGCCATCTCGAGCCCGGGCACCCCGTCGCGCATCAGCGGCTCGTGGACGTAGAGGTGGAAGAGCCGCACCTCGGCGTCGGCGATGTCGGCGAGCGCCTGGCCGTAGACGCGCATCAGCTGCAAGAGCGCGACGAGCGGGAAGCCGGCGTCGAGCACCTGCGGCGCGCGGCGCAGCAGCTCCAGCTCCTGCTCGGGGATCGACTCGAGCGCAGCGCGGTCGTAGCCGAGCGAGGTCAGCAGCCGCACGACGAGCGCCGGCTCGAGGCCGATCTCGCGCGCAGCCCGCTCGAGCGGGAGGCCGCCGTCCGGCATCGGGAAGAGCTCCTCGACGTAGCCGAACGCGAGGCGACCCTCGTCGCTGGCGGCGCGGATCTCGGCAAGCGAGTGGCCGCGCTCGCGCAGCCGCGCGACGATGCGCGCCTGCGCGGCGGCCGCCGGCGTCCACTCGCCGGCAGCGAGCGGGACGACGCCCTGGGCGGCCCAGCGACGCAGCTTCGCGGGCGTGACGCCCGCGCGGCGGGCAGCCTCGGCGACGGTCAGGATGGTCGTCTCGGGGGCGCCGCGCGTCACCGTCCTCACGCTAACCGACCCCGCTCGCAGCGGCGGCGGAACCGCGCTCGCAGTCCCGCCGCCTTGCGGGCGAAGCGGCCCGCTGCGGTGGCCGGAGGCGCTCGTCGCGATGCGGCGGCGCCTTGCAGGCGCGCCCTCCGCTCGACCGGCGGGACGCCCACTCTCCGACCTGTCGCCTCTGTACTAAGCCCTACTCCTCGCGTACGGGCCTGTCAACGACAGCGGTTCGTGCGTGGCCGCGAAATCAGACGGCGAGATGCGGGTACTCGGCCGCGACGAGCTCGCTGTAGTGGCCGAAGACGGGCTTCGTGATCGGCATCAGCGCGAGTGCGGCCTTCACGTCGCCGCCCGCCTTGATGCGGCGACGGGCGATCGCCATCGCGACGTTCTCCTTGCCCTGGAAGTAGCGGTTGGCCGTCTCCGAGGACATCGCCATCCGCACCTTCGGCTCCCAGTCGACGTCGTCGCTCCACTCCCACACGAGGTTCGAGTCCTCCCCCGCGCGTGCGGCGCGGACGTTCACGACGAGATCGAGATCGTCGAACTCGAAGCGCTGAGGCACGTCCGCGTCGCGCAGGCGCGGACCCATCTCGGGGTCCTCGTCCATCAGCGAGAACACGCGGTTCATGACCTCGCGGAACTCCTTCGACGACTTGAAACTTCCCATCGACCGCCTCCCGTCTCGGTGCGGGGCAGTCTATCCTCGCCCGCCCGTGGCGACACTCCATCTGCACCCGACCGCCGAGCTCGCCGAGCGCGTGCTGCTGCCGGGCGATCCGGGCCGCGCACTGCTGCTCGCGCAGGAGCTGCTGGAGCAGCCGCTGATGTTCAACCACAATCGCGGTCTCTGGGGCTACACGGGCACGGCGGCCGACGGCGCGCCGCTGACGATCCAGAGCAGCGGCATGGGCGGGCCGAGCGCGGCGATCGTGGTCGAGGAGCTGGTGCAGCTCGGCGCACGGCGGATCGTGCGCGTCGGGACCTGCGGCGCGCTCGCCGACGGGATCGAGCTGGGCGACGCGATCGTCGTCAGCGCGGCGATCGGCGACGACGGCACGTCCCGCGCGCTCGGCGCCGCCGGGGCGATCCCCGCCGACCCGGCGCTGACCGCCGCCCTGCTGGCCGCGGCGCAGGCCGACGGCGGTGCGCACACCGGGGCAGTCATGACGACGGATCTCTTCTACGACGCGGAGGGCGCGCACGCGGATCCGCTCGCGTCGGATGCGCTCGCGATCGAGATGGAGGCCGCTACGGTGCTGCGGCTCGGGACGCTGCGGGGCATCCAGGCCGGCTGCGTGCTCGTCGTCAGCGACCTGCTCGGGACGCGGCGCGGCCGGATCGAGGCGGAGGCGCTGGTGAGCGCCGGAACACGGGCCGGCCGCATTGCAGCCTCAGCCTTGAGTTGAGCGTTAGGGTTTTACCTTGGGGCGTGGCTTCGCGGCCGGGCGCTTGCGGGGCGCAGCCTTCGCGGGCGCCGGCAGCGCGTCGGCGAGACGCCCGAGCTGCGCCTCGATCGCCGCGAGACGCTGCTCGAGGGCGGCCTCGCCGCCGCCGCTAGCGCCGAGCCGCTGCTCGAGCCGGTCGAGCACGTCCTCGACACCCTCCAGCCGCTGCGAGACCGAGCGCACGCGGCGCGTGAGCCGCTCGAGATCGCCGGCGGAAGGCAGGTTGAGCGCGCCCATCGCCACCTCCTGCGCCTGGGAGGCCTTCTCGCGCGCCTCGAACGCGCGCGAGAGCGCGCCGCTGACGAGCGGACTCTCCAGCAGCTCCTGCGCGAGCTTGCCGAGCGCGTCCTCGCTCTGTCGGGAGATGCGGGCGCGGAGCCCGTCGGTGCTGGCGCTGTCGCTCGTCATCGTGCCCCCTGCAGGTCGGGTCGGTGGCCGCGGCGGACGATACCGCAGGCCCGCGGGCGCCACGCCGGGTTTCGGCCGCCTTTACACCGCGGGTTTACCGTCTCGCACGTGAGGGTGTGGTACTCAAGTCAGTCGGTGCCCGCGCCGATGGTCATGGCAGCTGTGCGACGGACGTCGCCGCTATTTACAAACACATGGGTTCTTCTTTGCAAACGTCCAGATCAGCAGGTAGCTTGCCTGAGGACCGCCATCGCGGCGGACGTACCTCGACGCCGCGCGATGCGGCTGTGCGGGAGGACCACGGCGGCCCGATGACATCCACGAAGCTCCGCATCGCCTCGCTCATCGCGGGCATCACGCTCGTCCTCGTGGGCCTGTTCGCAGGGCCCGCGGTCGCCGAGAAGCGGCGGCTGGTGGTCACGCTGATGGGCGGCAAGCAGGTCACGCTGACCGTCGACGCAGCCCCCGGCGCGTCGGCCTCCAGCATCCCGTTGCCCGACATGGGCATGCCGGTCATCTCCGTCTCGGAGGCGCCGAGCGCCGCGACGCCGGCGAGCACCGTCGCCACGACGACCGCCACGACGACGGCCACGACCCCCACGATCGCGACGACGCCGACCACCACGGTCGCGCCCTCCACCACGCCGACGATCACGACGCCGGCGACGACCACCACCGCGAGCGCGATCGGAAGCGTCGTCCAGCCTAAGGGTCAGTCTCAGGTTGAGGGTTCAGCCGTCGCCGTGCCGCAGACGACTCCGACCCACGAAGCGACCCAGGGCGCGATCGAGGACGTCGCCCCGACGACCGGCCAGGGCGCCGGCGCCCAGCCGACGCCCGGCTCGCCCGGCTACACGGTCGCCCCCAGCATGCCCGCGCCGATCGGCGTGCCGAACTTCTTCATCGACTCGTTCCGCATCCCGCCCTTCCTGCTGCCGATCTATCAGGCGGCCGGGATCCAGTACTCGGTGCCGTGGCAGGTGCTGGCGGCGATCAACGAGATCGAGACCGACTACGGCCGCAACCTGGCCGTCTCCAGCGCCGGCGCGCTGGGCTGGATGCAGTTCATGCCCTCCAGCTGGGCGATGTACGGCGTCGACGCCAACGGCGACGGGGTCCGCGACCCCTTCAACCCGGTCGACGCGATCTTCGCGGCCGCCCGCTACCTGAAGGCCGCCGGCGCCGACACCGACCTGCCGCGTGCGATCTTCGCCTACAACCACGCCGACTGGTACGTGCAGTCGGTGCTGCTGCGCGCACGCGTGATCGGCGGCATGCCGGCCGACCTCGTCGGCTCGCTGACCGGCCTCACGCAGGGCCACTTCCCGGTCGCCGCGAAGGCGACGTACGCGGACGGTCTCGACGCCAAGGCCGCGACGCGCCGCGTACACGGCGCCAACGCCGCGGTGCTCGTCGAGGGCGACCCCTCGCGCCGCTCGATCAACGTCTTCGCCAAGCACGGCGCGCCCGTGATCGCCGTCAACGACGGTCGCATCGTGAAGCTCGGCAGGAGCGAGCGCCTCGGCCGCTTCGTGATCCTCCAGGACGTCTACGGCAACCGCTTCACGTACAGCCACCTCGGCTCGGTCGCTCGCAAGCATCCCGTGCCGCGGCCCCGCAACGTGAGCGCCGCGCACGTCGCGCACGAGCTGGAGCTGCCGAAGCCCGACGCCGCGCCGACGGCGCCCGCGACGGCCGGCACGCAGCGTCCCGCCCACGCGGCGCGGACGCACGCGACCGGCAGGGTCACCGCGACAACGGCCCGCACGAGCGCGAAGCAGCGCCTGTTCGCGCACCCCTCGCGCCCCGGCGCCTACCGCAACGGCGGCAAGCGCCAGCTCGACGCGCTGGGCGAGCAGCTGACGAGCTTCCACGGCTACTTCACCGCGGCGCTCGACCTCGACCCGCACGACTACCTGCTGAAGCCGCTGCACAAGGGCTCGGCCGTGATCGCCGGCACGATCATCGGGCGCGTCGGCACGCCGCAGGGCGGGCTCGCCTCGCACGTCGAGTTCGCGATCCGGCCCGCCGGCCGCGGCGCGCCGCAGATCGACCCGAAGCCGATCCTCGACGGCTGGAAGCTGCTCGACTCGACCGCCGTCTACCGCGCGAAGGGCGAGAGCCCCTTCTTCGGCAAGGCCGCCAGCGCCGACGCGCCGTCGATCGGCCAGGTGCTGCTGATGAGCAAGGAGGAGCTCCAGCAGCGTGTGCTGGCCGACCCCAACGTGCAGATCTACGCGTGCGGTCGCAAGGACATCGAGACCGGCGCGATCGACCGGCGCGTGCTCGCCACGCTCGAGTTCCTCTCCGCCAGCGGCCTGAGCCCGACGGTGAGCGCGCTCGAGTGCGGCCACAGCTACCTGACCGCGTCGGGCAACGTCTCGGAGCACTCGAGCGGCAACGCGGTCGACATCGCGGCCGTCAACGGCATCCCGATCGCCGGGCACCAGGGCGAGGGCTCGATCACCGACATCACGATCCGCCGCCTGCTCGAGCTCCAGGGCGCGATGAAGCCGCACCAGATCATCAGCCTGATGACGTACCCGGGCACCGACAACACGCTCGCGCTCGGCGACCACTGGAACCACATCCACGTCGGCTTCCACCCGATCGGCTCGGCCTTCGACCAGCAGGTCGCGGCGATCCTCAAGCCCGAGCAGTGGACGAAGCTCGTCGACCGGCTCGACGCGATCGACAACCCGGTCGTGCCGACGAAGCCGTCGAAGTACGCGATCGAGGACGGCCGCGGCGACTGAGGCTGCCGAGCCCGCCCCGGGGGCGCGGCTCTTCCGCTTCCACCAGTTCGAGTTCCCGTGGGGGCTCGGGCCGGACGACGGGCGCTACGTCGTGCGCGACGCGGGCGCGGAGGAGGCGACGCACGTGCTCGTGCTCGCGACGCTCGGTGCGCCGGAGCACCGGCGTCTGCAGCGCGGCGGGCGCCGACCGCAGACGGTCGAGCCCTCTCCCCCGCCGACGCCGGTCAGCACCACGCGCGCAACCGTGATCGAGGCCGCGCCGGTCGCGTCCGAGGCAGCCGCGCAGTGGCTGGCCGAGGCGAGCGCAGATGCGTCCGCGCAGGCGCTCGCGACCGTGCAGCGCGCGGTCCGCGCACAGCGGCTCGCGACGGGCGACCCGACGCTGCGCGAGCCGGCGCTCGCGCAGGCGCTCGTCGTGCGTGCGGGCTACGGCGTCGGGGACCAGGTCGCCGACGGGCGCTGGACGGCCGCGGTGGAGCTGCCCGCGCCGTCAGAACGGTCGCGCCGGCGCAGGGGCGCACTGGAGCCCGAGGCGCGGCTCGCCGCGCTGCTGGGCGGGCGCGTCAGCCCGCTCGTTTGCGAGGAGCTCGCGCTGCGCGCGCGCCACGACCTCGACCAGGGCCGGCCGCGCGAGGGCACGCTGCAGCTGCGGCTCGCGATCGAGACCGCGCTGGCGGAGCTGCCGGGCGGCACCGGCGACACGCAGCGCCTCAACGCCCTGCGCGAGGTGCAGATGGACATCGCGCGGCGCGCCGACGCGGTGCTGGCGGGCGAGGACCCCGATCCCGCGGACGAGACGCTCCGCGAGGCCCTGCGACGGCTCGAAGCGCTGCTGCGCGAGCACGCAGCAGCTCCAGTCTCACCCTCGACCTGAGACTTAGATCAGCGGCCTTCGAAGCGCGGTGCGCGCTTCTCCAGGAACGCACCGATGCCCTCGCGCGCGTCCTGCGAGCCGAACACCGAGGCGAACGCCTCCTGCTCAGCTGCGATCCCGTCGTCGAGATCCTCGCGCGCCGAGACGCGCTTGATCTGCTGGACGGCGAGCGGCGCCCGCTCGGCGAGCGCATGCGCCCACTCCAGTGCCGTCTCCAGCAGCGCCTCGTCGGCCACGACGCGGTTGACGAGCCCGCACGCGGCCGCCTCCTCGGCGGAGATCGGGTCGCCGATCAGGTTCAGCTCGAGCGCCTTGGCGACGCCGACGAGCCGCGGGAGGCGCTGCGTCCCGCCGAAGCCCGGGATCAGCCCCAGCTTGATCTCCGGCTGCCCGAAGCGGGCCGAAGCGGCGGCGAGGCGCACGTCGCAGGCCATCGCCAGCTCGCAGCCGCCACCCAGCGCGAGCCCGTTGACGGCCGCGATCGTCGCGGTCGAGCTGCGCTCGAAGGCACGGAAGAGCGCGTGGGCGTCGTGCGCGAGCGCGCGGCCACCCTCCTCCCCCATCGTCGCGAAGGCCTTGATGTCCGCCCCCGCGCAGAACAGCCGCGCGTTCGCGGAGGCGATCACGAGCGCGCGGATGCCGGCGTCGCCGTCGACGCGCTCCCAGGCGTGTGCGAGCGCGGCGATCGCGTCCGGCGAGAGCGAGTTGGCCGGCGGGCGGTCGAGCCAGGCGATCGCGACCGCGCCGCGCGTCTCGAGCTTGACGGGGCCGTCGTCCCAGCCGGCGTCGGGGGTAGGTTGCATCGGCGTGACCCTAGCGCGGAGGGCGGGTAGGACGAGGCAGCCGAAACTCGCCGCGCAGGGCGGTGTTGAGGTCAGCAGACCACGAACGGAACGGAGACGGTCGATGCGACACCGCGCGAAGATCGGAGGGCTCGCCCTCTTGCTGACCCTCGCCACGTCGGCGAGCGCCTCGGCCGCCAGCCCGACCGTCACGACCGTGAGCGCGACGGCCATCGGCCAGAAGTCCGCGACGCTGCGGGCCGACGTCGATCCCCACGGCAAGGCGACGACGTACGCGTTCCAGTTCGGCACCAGCAGCGCGTACGGCTCGCAGACCGGCAACCACGCGGCCGGCGCCGGCACGGTCGTCAAGCGCGTCACGCTCAAGCTGAGCGGCCTGACGCCGGGCGTGCGCTACCACTACCGCGTCATCGCCTCCAACGCCGACGGCACGAGCACCGGCGCCGACCGCAGCCTCAAGACGACGCTGCCGCCCGCCAAGCCGCCGGCGATCCTCGGCACCGCGCCGTTCGCGCCCAGCGCCAGCGGCCTCACCTTCACCGCGCTCGTGAACCCCAACGGCGCCGTGACGACCTACCGCTTCCAGTACGGCACCTCGACCGCGTACGGGCTCGAGACGTTCGGCAAGTCGATCGCGGCGGGCGTGCTCGCGCAGTCGGTGAGCTTCGGGATCGCGTCGCTCGCGCCGCGCACGACCTACCACTTCCGCGTGGTGGCCTCGAACAAGGCGGGCACGACGGTCGGCCCCGACACGCTCGCGCAGACGGGTCCCTTCCCGCCCGGCCAGCTGAACGTCGGGACGCGGCCGGGGAAGGAGCCGCGCTCGCACCCCTGGTTCGTCACGCACGGCCAGCTCGTGCTCGGCTCCGGCGTGTCGGTCGCGCAGGGCTGCAGCGGCGGCACGGTGACTGTCCGCTTCACGTCGAAGAGCAGCACCATCGCGAAGGCGAGCGTGAAGCTCAAGCCCGGCCACTGCAGCTTCTCGCTGCGGATGAAGGCGCTGCCGCCGAGCGGCCGCGAGCTGCTGCGCGTGCACACGCACTTCGGTGGCAACGCGATCCTCACGCCCTTCGACGGGCGCAGCTACCGCGTGCGGGTCACCGGCTGACCCGCACGCGGCGCCGCAACGAACTAGACGGCGGCGGTCGCCGGCTCGTCGACGCGGCGCGGAAGCAGCGTCTCGCGGGCGATCACGAGGCGCTGGATCTGCGCCGTGCCCTCGTACAGCTGCATGATCTTGGCGTCGCGCATCAGCTTCTCGACGGGGTAGTCCTTGATGAAGCCGTAGCCGCCGTAGACCTGCACGGCGTCGGTCGCGACCTTCATCGCGGCGTCGGCGGCAAAGCGCTTGGCGTGCGAGGAGAGCAGCGTGTTGCGCTGCCCCTGGTCGAGCATCACGGCGGACTTCCAGGTCAGCAGGCGGGCGGCCTCGACGTCGGTCGCCATGTCGGCGATCATGAACTGGATCGCCTGGTGCATCGCGATCGGCACGCCGAACTGGACGCGCTCCTTCGAGTAGTCGATCGCGAACTCCATCGCTGCGCGGGCGATGCCCGTCGCCATCGCGGCGACGCCGGGACGCGTGCGGTCGAGCGTCATCATCGCGAGCTTGAAGCCCTTGTTCTCCTCGCCGATCAGGTGGTCGGCGGGGATCTCGACGTCGTTGAAGGAGACGGTCGCCGTGTTCGACGCCCGCTGGCCCATCTTGTCCTCCTTCTTGTCCACCACGACGCCTGCGTC
This sequence comes from uncultured Actinomycetes bacterium, assembly GCA_963746145.1. Classification (GTDB taxonomy): domain Bacteria; phylum Actinomycetota; class Thermoleophilia; order Solirubrobacterales; family Solirubrobacteraceae; genus Conexibacter. The sequence continues at coordinate 1,073,787 of CAVVAC010000003.1, read as the reverse complement.
ACGGGGCACGATGAAGGCGGAGATGCCGCGATGGCCGGCGTCCTTGTCGGTCTTCGCGTAGACGGTGTACCAGTTGGCGTAGCCGCCGTTGGTGATGAAGCACTTGGAGCCGTTGATGACCCACTTGTCGCCCTGCTTGACGGCCGTCGTCTTCATGCCGGAGACGTCGGAGCCGGCGTCGGGCTCGGTGAGGCAGAAGGAGGCGAGCAGCGGGGCCTCCGTGAGGCGGCCGAGGTACTCCTTCTTGAGCGCCTCGGAGGCGCCGAGCACGACCGGCGCGGAGGCGAGGCCGTTGCAGCCGACCGAGGTCTGGATGCCGGAGCAGCCCCACGAGAGCTCCTCCTCGATCAGGCAGCCGTCGAGGTAGCCGGCGCCGGGGCCGCCGTACTCCTCCGGGACGTGGGTGTTCATGAGACCCACCTCCCACGCCTTCTCGATGATCTTCTCGGGCCAGGTGCCGTCCTTGTCGAACTCCCAGGCGACCGGGCGGATCTCCTTCGCAGCGAAGTCGTGCGCCATCTCGCGCAGGTTCTTCTGCTCGTCGGTCAGTGTGAAATCGACCACCGTGATTCTCCTTGTGGCGCAGACTAGATTGACTGGTCAGTCAATACTTCCCTCGAAGGGTAGCGAACCGCTGCCGCAGATCACAAGCGGGATCCCGCAGACTGTCCGTGCATGGCCCACTCGTTCGGCATCGTCGTCGTTGCGGTCGTCGTGCTCGCGGCTCTCGTGGGAGTGCTGACGCTGATCGGGCGCGGGAGCGCCTACGAGCAGATCGGGCGCAGCGCGCTCGCGGAGCCGGACACCGCGCCGCCCGTGCGCGAGAGCCTGGAGGACGAGGTGCGGGCGCTCGTGATCGCGCGCAACGAGCGCCGGGAGCGGCGCGGCGAGCCGCCGCTCGACGTCGCCAGCGAGGTCGCGCGCGAGCTGCGGGAGCTGCGCGGCGAGTGAGCGCGCGCCATTCCGCCGCCGCCCTCGGATAGGCTCAGCGCCGATGGCACGCCAGCGCCGCTTCGAGCTCGACGAGCTGACTCTCCGTCCCGGGACGTACTTCAACCCGGAGACCGAGGTGCTCGTGGTCGTCGACGACACGCCCGAGGTCGACCAGGCGATCTTCGACGGCGAGGAGACCGCGCCCGACGGCGCCGACTGGGTGCTCGTCTCCGACGAGGTGCCGGTCGACGAGGCGCGTCGCGACGAGCTGATGGAGGGCTTCCAGGCCCGCTACCACTCCGGCGAGGGCTCGAAGCTGCGCGACGAGGACGAGGAGCTCGAGCTCGACGACGAAGAGGACGAGCTCGAGCCCGACGAGGACGAAGACCAGTACGAAGGCGTCGAGGAGCTGTAGGTCAGCGACGCTCCTGACGGATGCCGGCGCCCGTCAGGCAAGGACGCAGCCGGTGACGCGTACTTCGTACGCGAGGCGGCGAGGACGCAGCCTGTCGGGATGCCGGCGCCCGTCAGGCGAAGGCGAAGGCTAAAGCGACGACTGCGTAGACCGCGAGCAGCTGGACGCCCTCGAACCACGTCGACTCGCCCTGACTCGTGACGTGCGAGGCGATCAGGATCGCGAGCACGACCGCGCCCAGCTCGAAGCCGTTGAAGACGAGCGGCATCGCGCTCGGACCCAGCACGAACGACACGAGCACCAGCAGCGGCGCGACGAACAGGGCGATCTGCGCGCTGGAGCCGATCGCGATGTTGACGGCGAGATCCATCTTGTCCTTGCGCGCGACGAGCACGGCGACCCAGTGCTCGGCCGCGTTGCCGACGATCGCCACCACGATCGCGCCGACGAAGAACTCCGTCAGTCCGATCGACGCGGCCGCATCCGAGATCGACCCGACGAGGATCTCCGACATGCCGCCGACGGCGACGCCGGCGAGCGCGAGCGCCGCGACCGAGCGCCGCACGCTCCACGGCTCGCGGTGCCCGTCGTCCTGCTCGGGCGGGTTGAAGAGGTCGCGGTGCGTGTGCAGCGAGAACAGCAGCCCCGCCAGGTAGGAGAGGATCAGCACGATCGCGACGGCGAGCGAGAGGTGCTCCACGGTGGCCCCGTAGACGACCCGCTCGGCCCCGGGTGCGGGCAGGCCCTTGCCCTCCACCAGCTCGAAGATCGCGGGCATCAGCAGCGCGACGGAGGCGAGCAGCAGCATCGAGGCCTGCGCCGAGGCGCTCGCGCGGTTGAAGCGCTGGCGGTCGCGGCCGAGGCCGCCGACGAACATCGCGGCCCCCATCACGAGCAGGATGTTCCCGATCACGGAGCCGATGATCGACGCCTTGACGACCTCCTGGAGGCCGGCGTGCAGCGCGAACAGCGCGATGATCAGCTCCGGCGCATTGCCGAACGTGACGTTGAGCAGCCCACCGATGCCGGGGCCCGAGCGGGCCGCCAGCTCCTCCGTCGCGCGGCCCATCAGCGCGGCGGTCGGGATCACGCCCAGCGCGGAGCAGAAGAACACGAGCACCGGCGTGGCGTGCGCGAGGTCGACGACGACCGCGAGCGGGATGAATGGCACGAGCAGGTAGGGCCAGCCTCCACCGCCGAGCTTGAGGCGGCCGAGTCCGGGGCGCCCTGGGGGGTCGGACGGCATGCGGCGCGCAACGATACGCGACCCCGCCCGCGTCGGATGCGCAGACGGGGTCGCGAGCTGTCGTTCAGGCGCCTACTGGGTCAGCAGCTTGGCGCAGGCCTGCGCCTTCGTCACGTCCCCGCCGGCCTTCTGCAGGCACTGCGTGTACTTGTCGATGTTCGGCGAGGAGCCGCTGCCGCCGCCGCCGAGCGCGCCGCCGCCGAGCGCGCCGCCGAGCAGACCCTGCAGCTGGCCGGTCAGCTCGCTGAGCGGACGCGAGCTGGAGGGCGCCTGTATCGACTGCGGCGCGTTGAGGTCCTGCAGCTCGACGCTGAAGTCGAGGCCGATCGACTTCGGCGCGTTGGCGCTCGCGGGCGGCTCGATCGCGAGCTTGACGGTCAGCTTGCGCAGCGTCTTGTCGTCCTTGCCCGTCCACACGTCGACGCTCGCGCTCTTGACGGCGTCCTCGATCTGCCTGCGCGTGTCGGACGAGAGCTTGTCCGGGATCTGCGCGCCGGCGCTCGAGGGCAGCTGGCCGCGGACCTTGCCGAGCAGCGTGTCGAGGTCGTCGAGCAGCGCGTTGACATCGACCTGCGCGGAGATGTGCTGCGTGGCGACGCCGTCGAGCGTCTCGTCGCCGGTGACGGTCGGGTCCTTGAGCCACTTGGTCGGGTCGATCCCGCCGAGATCCATCCTCTGGCCGCCGGAGCCCTGCTGCTTGAAGCTCTGCTTGAGCTGGGCGACGGTCTGGGCCGGAACCTCGTACGCGGTGCCGCCGAACTTCACGAACAGGCGATCCGTGGTGGAGGTGACGCCGGCCTGGAAGCCCTGACCCTGCGCGTGGATGTCGAGCGCGAGGTCGAACTTCGGCAGCTGGTCGGCGCCGGCGCTCTGGAACGGGCCCGTGAGGTCCAGCTGGATCGGGCCGCGGATCGACGGATCGCCGTCGGCGGTGATCTTCAGTTGCAGGTCGACCTTGCCGCTCTTGAGCTTGTGGGTGCCCGAGAAGGTCTGCGTCAGCAGCGTCTGCGCATCGGCCGAATCGCCACCGCCGGAGCTGCCGCCGCTGCCGCTGCCTCCATTGCTGCCGCCGCAGGCCACGAGCCCGAGAGCGACGAGCGCCAGGACGAGCAGCGCGACAACGGCGCGTATGCGGTGTTCGAGGGGACGATGAGTCAAAAGCACCTGCAATCTCCTTGTACGGCGTGTCGGCCGGCTGCGCACGCGTAGGATCGATGCGCGTGCCTTCCCTGCCCGTGTTCCTGTCTGGGCTCATCGTCGCAGGTGCCGTGGCCATCGGCTCCGCATCGCCCGCTGCGGCGCGCGATCGCGTGCTCGTGATGGACGCCGCGGGCCACGTCCACGCGCGCGTCGACCGCGCGCTGCCGCCAGCCGCTCGCCTGCCGGCTCCGCCGGCCGACGCCCGCCCCCCGCCCGCGCGCGCAGCGCGAAGGCGGCGAAGAAGCCGCCGGCACGAACGTTCCGCAGCGAGCTGAAGCGGATGCTGGCGGCCGGCAGCATCGACGCCGCGACCCAGGCGCGCTGCCGCAGCGCGTTCGACGCGGCCGTCGGCACCGTCAAGCGCCTGAGCGGTGCGCGGCGCGTCGAGCTGCAGGGCGTCGTGGACAACGCCCACGACATCGCGGCGCGCGGGACCCTCACGCCCGATCGCCTGCCGGCGCTGTGCCTGACGCTCGAGCGCAACCGCCAGTGGTGGACGACCGGCTCGCTGCTGGGGGCCGACCAGCGCGTCGAGTTCAGCGACAGCCAGCTCGTCTGGCAGTTCTATCCCGGCGAGGGGATCGAGCTGCAGGTGCTGGGCACGTTCGGCAAGGCGAACGGGCTGTGGATGGCCCACAAGGACGACCAGCTGCGCGCGCTGCTCGACGAGATGCTCCCGCTCGCCGTCCAGCGCGGCACCGCGCGCGCATGGGAGTACTACTTCGACTTCGGCGGCGGCCGGCCGCCGTGGACGAGCGCACTGTCGCAGGCGACCGCGATCCAGGTGCTCGGGCGCGCCGCCGAGCGGCTCGGCGACCCGGTGTACCTCGAAGCCGCCAAGCAGGCGCTGCCGCTGTTCCAGCTCGCGCCGCCGGTGGGCGTGCGCGAGGCGACGCCGACTGGCGCGCGCTACCTGCTCTACTCGTTCAGCCCCGGGTTGCACGTCGTCAACGCGTTCGTGCAGGCGCTCGTCGGGCTGTTCGACTTCGCCGCCTTCACGAACGACGCGACCGCGGGGCGGCTGTTCCGCGCGGGCGATCGCCAGGCGCGCAGCGACGTCGCCGCCTCCGACACCGGGGCGTGGTCGCTCTACTCGGTCGGCGGCGGCGAGTCGACGCTCTCCTACCACGTGCTGCTGCGCGACTTCCTCAAGAACCTCTGCGACCGCACCGGGACGGCGATCTACTGCGACACCGCCGACGACTTCACGGCCGACCTCAGCGAGCCCCCGACGACGACGCTGCTGACGAAGCGCGTGCGCGCCCGCCAGCCCGTGCTCGTGCGCTTCACGCTCTCGAAGATCTCGCGCGTCGGCATGACGATCCGCCGCGAAGGCACGACGGTGCTGGCGACGAGCGCGACGGTCGCGCGCGGCACGCACGCCTACGCGTGGAGCGTCCCGCCGGTGCGCGGCGACTACGACGTGACATTGAGCGCAACCGACCTGGCCGGCAACAGCGCCAGCTCCGCGGGGCAGATCGAGGTGCTGCGACGCAAGCCGCCGCAGCCGAAGCCCGGAAGCGGCGGCGCGCGGCCGTAGAATCCCGTTCGTGGAGCGGACCTGGATCCTCACCGGCTCGCCCGAGAACTACGCGGCCACGCGCGAGCACGGCTACCGCGTGATCGGGCTGAAGGAGCGCAACCGCAACCGCGCGCTGGAGATCGCGCCCGGGGACCGCATCGTCCTCTACCTGACGCGCGAGATGGCGTTCGCCGCCAGCATCCGCGTGACGGGCGAGCTGTACGAGGACCGCGCGAAGGTCTGGCCGGGCAAGCCGGGCAAGGCCGATCCCTATCCGTGGCGCTTCGCGACCGAGCCGGAGCACGTGCTGGCGCAGGACGGCCACCTCCCGGCGGAGACCCTCGTCGGCGAGCTGGAGCACATCGGCAAGTGGCCGCGCGAGCACTGGAAGCTGGCGTTCCAGGGGCAGATCCGGGCAGTCTCCGAGCACGACGCCGCGGTGCTGCTCGAGCGCCTGGGGACAGCGACCGCGGTCCGCTCATGAGCGAGCCGCCCCGCGACGGGGTGCTCGCGCGCCTCGTGCGAGCCTGGCGCGTGCTGACGCCGGAGGGCCGCATCGCGGCGCTCGCGGCGCTGGCGCTGTTCGTGACGATGTTCCTGCCGTGGTACCAGCAGAACGCGGTCGTCGGCGCGCGCGGGATCGTCCCCCACGACGTCTCCGCCTTCGGGGTCTTCTCGTTCGTCGAGGCGGCGGTGCTGCTGGTGGCGCTCGGCGTGCTGGCGCTGCTGTTCGCGCGCGCCGAGCGGCGCGCCTTCCACCTGCCCGGCGGCGACGGGACGGTCGTGCTCGGCGCCGGCCTGTGGGCCGCGCTGCTGCTCGTCTGGCGCCTGTTCGACAAGCCGGCCGTGGCGGGCACCGGCGTCAACGTCGGCGTGCAGTGGGGGATCTTCTTCGCGCTCGCCGCCGCCGGCCTGCTCGCCTACGCCGGCTCGCGCATGCGCCGCGCGCGCAGGCCCCCGGCGCCGCTGCACCGCGAGCGCCCGATCGTGCCGACAGAGGTGCCCCCGCCCGCGCGCGTGCTGCCGCCGGAGCGGCGTCGCCGCCGGAACGCGCCGGCGCCCGAGGATCAGCTGACGATCCCGCTGCCGCCCGGCGACGAGCCGGGCTGAGGCGGCGGAGCGCAGACGGCGCCGCCCTATGATTCGCCGTCGATGAGCATCGAGCCGACATCGGTCGAGGAGGTCGCGAGCGGGCTGCGCGCGGCCGGCTACCTGCCCGACGAGTCGACCGCGCTCGTCGCCTACCTCGCGACCAAGCTCGGCAAGCCGGTGCTGGTCGAGGGCCCCGCCGGCGTCGGCAAGACAGAGCTGGCGAAGGCGCTGTCGCGCTACCTCGGGCGCGAGCTCGTGCGACTCCAGTGCTACGAGGGCCTCGACGAGGCGAAGGCGCTCTACGAGTGGAACTACCGCAAGCAGCTGCTGAGGATCCAGGCCGAGGCCTCCGGAACCGGCTGGGACGCCGTGCAGGAGGACATCTTCGGCGAGGAGTTCCTGCTCGCGCGCCCGCTGATGACGGCGATCGCCTCCGAGCAGCCGGTCGTGTTGCTGATCGACGAGATCGACAAGACCGACCAGGAGTTCGAGGCGATGCTGCTGGAGCTGCTGTCGGACTTCCAGATCTCGATCCCGGAGTTGGGCCGCATCGACGCGCGCACGCAGCCGGTCGTGCTGCTGACGTCGAACAACTCGCGCGAGCTGACGGAGGCGCTCAAGCGCCGCTGCCTGTACCTGTGGCTCGACTACCCCGCGCACGAGCACGAGCTCGAGATCGTGCGCCTGCACACGCCCGAGCTGGACGAGCGGATCGCCCACAAGCTCGTCTCGATCGTGCAGGAGGTGCGCGAGCTGGACCTCAAGAAGCCGCCCTCGATCGCCGAGTCGATCGACTGGGCGCGCGCGCTGCTGCTGCTCGGCGCCGACGACCTGGACGCGCAGACCTTCCGCGAGACGATGAGCGTGATCGTCAAGCACCGCACCGACCTCGACACCGTCGCCGCGCGCGTCGGCGTCAAGCTGGAGGGGGCGCCCGATGCCGCCTTCGGGTCGACCCGCGGCGGCTAGGCTCGACGGCCAGCTGCTGAGCTTCGCCGAGCAGCTGCGCGGCGAGGGCGTCGCGATCGGCACCTCCGAGCTGCTCGACGCGTTCGCGGCGCTGGACGAGGTCGCGTGGACGCAGCGCGGCGACTTCAAGGAGGCGCTCGCGGCGACGCTCGCGAAGTCGCCCGACGACCGACGCGTGTTCGAGCTGGTGTTCGACCGCTTCTTCTTCCGTCAGGCCGAGGCGCAGGCGGTGGTGCACGACGTGACGGAGGGCGAGGGCCTCGACGGCGCCGAGCAGATCGACCTCGACGCGCTGCGCGAGCAGATCGCCGCGGCCCTGCAGGACGGCGACGAGGGCGCCCTGCAGGACCTCGCGCGGCTGGCGATCGCGGCCTTCGGCGAGCGCGGCGAAGGCTCCGGCGTGATCGGCGTCGACGTGCAGCGGATCCGCCGCGCGCTCGGGCTGCGGGCAGAGCCGCAGCCCGACTTCCCCGAGGGCGACCCGCGGCGCGAGGGCGTCCCGCGCGAGCAGCTGCGGCGCTTCGAGCAGCAGCTGCGGCGCGAGCTCGAACGCGGGCTGATCGAGCGCACGAAGCAGCTGCCGCCGGCGCGGCCGCTGTCGGAGCTGGACCGCGCGCTGCCGGGTGGGCCGATCCAGGACCTCGCGGCCGTGCACCGCGTCGTGGCGCAGCTGAAGCGGCGCCTGGCGACGCAGGGCAAGGAGCTGCGCGGGCACCGGCGCCACGCGCACGTCGACGTGCGTCGCACGATGCGCGCCTCGCTGGAGACGGGCGGCGTGCCGGTCGTGCTCAAGTACCGCCCGCGGCGGCCGCGGCGGCCGGAGCTGTTCGTGCTGTGCGACGTCTCGACGAGCGTGACGTCGGCGAGCGTCTTCTTCCTGTCCGTGCTGCACGCGCTGCACGACTCGTTCCGCAAGCTGCGCTCGTTCGTCTTCATCGAGCGGATCTCGGAGGTGACGGAGGTGTTCGAGCGCGAGCGCGACTTCCGCGCCGCGAACGAGGCGATCGCGCGCGACGCCGGCGTCGCCGACATCTCCGGCTACACCGACTACGGGCGTGTGTGGACCGAGTTCCTGGCCGCCGTCGAGGACGACCTCACGCCCCGCTCGACCGTGATCGTGCTCGGCGACGCGCGCACGAACGGCCGCCCGCCGCGCGACGACGTCTTCGCCGCGATCGCCGCGAAGGCCGGCCGCACCTTCTGGCTCAACCCTGAGCCGCGGCTGTACTGGAACTACGGCGACTCCGTGATCGCCGCCTACGAGCGCCACTGCACGGCGTTCGAGTGCTGGACGGCGGCGCAGCTGGAGGAGTTCGTGAAGGCGCTCACGAGCACGCAGGCCGGCGCACAGCCGCGCTAGCATCGTCGCGAGACAACCAGGGGGGCTGGCGGTAGCCGGCTGAGATAGCGCCTTCGAGATCCCGGCGCTGACCCTTCGAACCTGTGGGGTAATGCCCGCGGAGGGAGCGATGATCGGCGTACGACTCGACGGTGTGACGCGGAGCTTCCGCGGCCGTCGCGGTGCAGGCGTGGTGGCGCTGGAGGCGATGAGCCTGCGCGTCTCGCCGGGCGAGATCGTCGCGGTCGTCGGACCGAGCGGCTGCGGCAAGTCGACGCTGCTGGAGCTGGTGTGCGGGCTCCAGCGCGCGGACGCGGGCCAGGTCGTGGCCGACCCGGCGGTGCTGATGCCCCAGCGCGACCTGCTGCTGCCGTGGCGCTCGGCGCTCGACAACGCGGCGCTCGCGCTCGTCGTGCGCGGCGTCGCGCGTGCTGCGGCGCGCGCGCAGGCGCGGCCGTGGTTTGAGCGCTTCGGCCTCGCCGGCTTCGAGGCCGCGCGGCCGGCCGAGCTGTCGGGCGGGATGCGCCAGCGCGTGGCGTTCGTGCGCACGCTGCTGGCGGGCAAGCCGGTGCTCGCGCTGGACGAGCCGTTCGCGGCGCTCGACGCGCTCACGCGCCAGGAGATGCAGGGCTGGCTCGCGCATGCGCTCGCGGAGGAGCCGCGGACCGTCCTGCTCGTCACGCACGACGTCGAGGAGGCCGTCGTGCTCGCCGACCGCGTCGTCGTGATGTCGCCGCGCCCGGGGCGCGCCGTCGCCGAGCTGGCGGTGGAGCTGCCGCGTCCGCGGCGGCGGACCGACGCGGACGTCGTGGCAGTGCGCGAGCGAGCGCTGGCGACCCTGGGAGCCGGCTCGTGATCCGCGCGCTGCTGATCGTCGCCGCGCTGTTGGGCGCGTGGGAGCTGTACGCGGCGCTCGGCTCCGTCGACCCGCTGCTGCTGCCCGCACCGCACGACGTCGCGCAGGCGCTGTGGCACGACCGCGCGCTGCTGTGGAGCGACTTCCGCGTGACGGCCGGCGAGGTGCTGCTCGGCATCCTCGTCGCCGGAGTCATCGGCTTCGGGCTGGCGATCGCACTGCACCTGTCGCTGTCGCTGCGGGCCTCGGTCTATCCCCTGCTCGTCGCATCCCAGACGATCCCGATCCCGATCGTGGCCCCGCTGCTGGTCGTCTGGCTCGGCTTCGACCTCGCGCCGAAGCTCGTGATCATCGGGCTCGTCTCGTTCTTCCCGATCGCCGTCACGACGCTCGACGCGCTCGGCCGCGTGGACCCCGACCAGCTCAAGCTGATGCGCACGCTCGGCGCCTCGCGCCGCCAGATCCTGCGCCACGTCGAGCTTCCGGCCGCGCTCCCCGGACTCTTCAGCGGCGCGAAGATCGGCGTCACGGTCGCCGTGATCGGCGCCGTCTTCGCCGAGCAGGCCGGCTCCTCGAGCGGCCTCGGCCACCTCGTCCAGCAGGCCATCCCTCAGCTGCTGACCGCGCGCGCGTACGCCGCCGTGGTGATCCTGTCCGCCTTCGCGATCACGCTGTTCGCGCTGCTCACGCTGCTCGAACGGCTCGTCGTGCCGTGGGCCCGCAATCCCCCAGGAGGAACCGACACATGAGACGCGCCCTCGCCCTCGCCCTGCTCGTCGCCGCGCTCGCACTCGCCGGCTGCGGCGAGAAGCACGACCAGGTCGGTCCGGCGGGCGCGCACAGCTCGCTGACGCTGATGCTCGACTACCTGCCGAACGCCGACCACGTCGGGCTCTACGAGGGCCTCGCGGACGGCGACTTCACGCAGGCGGGGCTGGACGTCAAGGTCCAGGTGCCCTCGGATCCGGCGGCGCCGCTGAAGCTCGTCGAGGCCGGCAAGGTCGACCTCGCGATCTCCTACGAGCCGGAGCTGCTGACCGCGCGCGACAAGGGCGCCCCGCTCGTCTCGGTCGCGGCGCTCGTGCAGCGTCCGCTGACGTCCCTGATGACGCTCTCCCGCAAGGTCAAGACGCCCAAGGATCTGCGCGGCGGGCGCGTCGGCACGGCCGGGATCCCCTACCAGAGCGCGTATCTGAAGACGATCCTCGCGCGCGCCGGCGTCCCGCAGGACCGCGTGCAGGAGACGAACGTCGGCTTCAACCTCGTGCCCGCGATGCTCTCGAAGAAGGTCGACGCGACGCTCGGCGCGTTCTGGAACGTCGAGGGCGTGCAGCTGCGCCGCGCCGGCAGGCACCCGCGCGTGATCCACATGGAGGACGTCGGCGTGCCGACGTACGACGAGCTGGTGATCGTCGCGCGCAAGGACACGCTGGCCGAGCGCGGCGACGAGGTGCGCGCGTTCGTGCAGGCGCTCGCGCGCGGCTACGCGGCCGCGAAGGCCGACCCGCAGGCGGGCGCGGATGCGCTCGTGAAGGCCGACGCCGACCTCGACCCGGCGTTCGCCCTCGCCAGCGTGAAAGCGTCTCTGCCGGTCTTCTTTCCCACCGACGCGAGCAGGCCGTTCGGCTGGCAGGACCCGGCGCAGTGGGACGCCTACGGGCACTGGATGTTCGACCAAGGGTTGCTCGGCGTGCGGCCGAACGCGGGCGGCGCGGCGCTGACGAACGAGTTCCTCGCCGGCCAGGGATCGTAGGCAGACGGGCTACGCCGCCGCCGCGACCGCGCGCAGCTGGGGCGCGGCGGCGCGCAGCGCGTAGGCGCCGGCCAGGCCGGCCCACTCGCCGTAGGGCGCGAAGAAGGCGACCACGTCCTGCTCGCTCACGCGGGCGCGCGGATCGCCCGTCAGCAGCCGCCCGACGAGCTTCACGTAGGCGAGGTCGCCGGCCGGCAACGCCTCGTAACGCCCCTGACCGAGCAGCGCGAGCAGCGCGAGCGTCCAGCTGCCGATCTCTGGGATCGCGCGCAGCCGCCGCCAGCCGGGCACGGGATCATCGGCGTACAGGTCGACGCGACCGCTCGCGACCTCCTGCGCCACGCGACGCAGCGCCAGCGCCCGCTTGGGCGCGAGGTCGAGCGCGCACAGCTGCGCGGGCGCCTGAGCCGCGAGCGTCGCCGCCGCCGGCAGGTCGCGCAGGCCGCTGACCGCGCAGCGGCGCCCCAGCCGCGCGACGATGCGGCGCTGGATCGCGGCCGCCCGCACGTACTCGATCAGCTGCTCGGTGACGGCCCAGGCGAGCGCCTCGAACGGCTCGGGCCGGCGCCGCAGCCGCACCGTCGCGTCGGCCCGCACCGCGGCGCCAATCAGCGGGTCGTCGCGGAAGCGCTCGTGGAACGGGCGCAGGTCGTCGTCGACGCCGAGCGCGAAGCGCATCCGCTCGATCCCCCATGCCGCGGCCTCGTGGCTCGGCGCCTGCGCGCCGAACAGCACGCGGTCGCGCGCGGTCTGCGCGACGCGCACGACGACACGCTCCTCGCCGCGGTGCAGCAGCCGGTGCAGCACGCCGCCGCGCACCTTCAGCACACCGTCCATGCCGCCCGCCCGCGAGAGCCGGAACGGCCACGCCGGCGTGACCTCGACGCGCAGCTCCGTCGTCACTCGCGGCCGAGCAGGTGCAGGTCCAGCAGGAACGAGCGCGTGCCGACGACGTTGAGGGCCTCGCCGCCGCGCTTGCGGCGGCGGCTGCCGCCGGCGGGCTTGCGCGTGGCGCGGCGATGGATCGCCACGACCGTCGCCGCGCCGGCCACGAAGCCGGTCGCCGCGACCGCAGCGGCGCGCGTGGCCGGCAGCGCACGGCGCGCCGGCTCGAGCGCGCGCACCTCCGCGACGAGCACGGGGACGCCGTCGACCGTCTCCTCGGGCTCGAGAAGCTCCGGCTGCTGCTCGACAGGGCTGGCCACGATGCGGTTCATCGTGACAGCGGCTCCGGTCAGACGGAAGCGCCGGCGCCGATGGGCACCGCTTCGGCGATCGACACGGTGTCCCCGGCGCCGTCCTCGAACAGGCGCTCGTAGAGGCGGTAGCGGCGCACGACCGTGCCGCCCATCCCCTCCATCGCACGGTTCATCGAGGAGTTCGACTCGAGGATCCAGCCCATCTCGCCGTACGTCTGCGGCGTGATCTCGGCCGAGTCGAAGTGCAGCTGGTAGAAGCGTGCGGCGACGCCGGTGTGCTGCCACTCGCGCTTGACGCCGAGCGCGAACACGCGCACGCGGTCGATCTTGCGCTTGTACCAGAGGAACTTCAGCCAGCCGATCGGCAGCAGGCGGCCGTTCATGTGCTTGAGCACCTGGTTGTAGTCCGGCAGCGAGAGCGCGGCGCCGACCGTCTCGCCGTCCTTCTCCGCGATGAAGGCCCAGTGCTCGTCGAGCAGCGGCTTGAGCGTCTTGGCGTAGTGGCGCACCTCGGCCTCGGTCAGCGGCGAGAAGCCCCAGTTCTTCTCCCAGGCGGCGTTGTAGACCGTCAGGAAGCGGTCGATCTCCGCCTGCATGTGCTTCTTGCGCATCGGGCGCACGGTGATGCCGTGCTTGGACTCGACGCGTTCGGCGACCTTCCAGATCGTCGGGTGGACCTTCTCGCGCCCGGCGATCTCCAGCTCCCACATGAGCGTGTCCATCGCCTTGACCATGCCCGTGCTCTCCAGCAGCGCCGGGTAGTAGCGGTGCGTCCAGTTCGTGAGGATGATCGGGTCGCGCTCGAAGCCCTCGACGAGCACGCCGCATTCGTCGTTCATCGTGAAGTCCATCGGCCCGACGATGCGGTCGCGCCCGCGCACGCGCAGCCACGCTTCGGCGGCCGCGAGCAGCGCCTGCGCCGCCTCCGGGTCGTCCTCGCACTCGAAGAAGCCGAACAGCCCCCAGCTGTTGTCCTGGAACTCGTTGAGGACGCGGTCGACCTGCGCCGTGATGCGCCCGACCGCCCGCCCGTCGCGCCAGGCGAGGAAGTACTCGGCCTCGCCGTGCTGGAACCAGGGGTTCTTCCTGCGGTCCAGGAACTGGCGTCGCTCGAAGACGAGCGGCGGCACCCAGTTGGGCTCGTTACGATAGAGCCGCCAAGGCAGCTTGATGAAGGTCGTGAGGTCGCGCTTCGAGGCGACCGGCCGGACGTCGAGACCCATGCGCGGCGGACACTATATGCCCACCACCATCGACGTCTTCAGCAAGGCCCGGACGCACGAGCGCGTGGCGCAGCTCCAGGCCGCCCGCGCGATCGACGCCGTGCCCTATTTCCGCCGCCTCGAGTCGGCCGCTGCGCCGATCGTGGAGATGGAGGGCCAGCGGCGGATCATGCTCGGCTCCAACAACTATCTGGGGCTCACGAACGACGAGCGCGTCGTGCAGGCGGCGCTCGACGCGGTGCACCGATACGGCACCGGCGTGACCGGCTCGCGCCTGCTCAACGGCACGCTCGACCTGCATCTCGAGCTCGAGGCCGAGCTGGCCGACTGGCTCGGCACCGAGGACGCGCTCGTCTACACGACCGGCCACCAGGCGAACCTCGGCGCGCTCGGGACGATCCTCGGACCCGGCGACACGGTCATCGCCGACTCCGGCGACCACGCCTCGATTCTCGACGGCGTGCTGCTCTCGCGCGCGAAGCTGCGCGCCTTCCGCCACAACCGCCTCGACCTGCTCGAGAAGCGGCTGCGCCAGGCGACGCAGGACGGCGGCGGCATCCTCGTCGTCGTCGACGGCGTCTTCTCGATGGAGGGCGACGTCGCCCCGCTCCAGGAGATCGCGGACCTCTGCCAGCGCTTCGGCGCGCGCCTGATGGTCGACGAGGCGCACGGGCTCGGCGTGCTCGGCGCGCGCGGCGCCGGCGCGAGCGAGCTGCTCGGCGTCGAGGACCGCGTCGACCTGCGGATGGCGACGTTCTCGAAGTCGTTGGCCTCGTGCGGCGGCGTGATCGCCGGCCCCGCAGACGTGATCGACTTCCTGCGGATCCAGTCGCGCCCCTTCCTCTTCACCGCCTCGGGCGTGCCGGCCGCGGTCGGCGCGGCGCTCGCGGCGGTGCGCATCTGCCGCTCGGACGAGGGCCGCGCGCTGTTCGCACGCGTGCTCGAGAACGCCGAGTACCTCAACGCGGGCCTGCGCTCGCTCGGCTTCCACGTCGTGGACCCGGTCACGCTGCCCGACGGGACGCGCGTCGCGACCCCGATCGTGCCGGTGCTGGTCGCCGACGACTGGAGGGCCGCGCTGCTGTGGAAGGCGCTCTACGAGGCCGGCGTCTACGTCAACGTCGCGCTGCATCCGGCGGTGCCGCCGGGCGGCGCGCTGCTGCGCACGAGCGTGATGGCGACGCACGACCGCGCGACGCTCGACGAGGCGCTTGGCGCGTTCGAGCGGATCAAGCGGACGTTCGTCGCCGAGCATGGTCCGCTGCCGGACCCGGCTTGACGCACCGGCAACCGGCGCGCCGACGAAAAGGCCGCTCATAGCGCACGAAGCGGACGGTTCGGCATTGACCCCCGATGGGTCGCTCGCATAGCTTCCGATGTGTCGCCGGACGGACTCACTCGGGCAACGGCACCTCCAGCCGGAGCCGAGCAGCGGGAAAGAGCTCCGTCCCGACGACATCCCTCAGGCGCCCGAGTCCCTCGACTCGGGCAGCAGTTCGACGGCCTTTCTCGATGGAGCTAGGGAGAGCAAAAGTGCAGATGGACGGGTTGCCCATGACATCCCCCGGGCCGCAGCATCTTCGCGCCCTCGAACGCGCAAATCGCGTTCGGCTGGCGCGTGCAGAGTTGAAGCGCCGCATCGCCGACGGCGAGCTGAACGCCGCCGACGTGATCCTCGCCTCCCCCTGGGAAGCGGAGAGCATGGCGATCGCGGACGTGCTCATGAGTCAGCGCCGCTGGGGCGGCACACGCTGCCGCAAGTTCCTTGCGATGTTCCAGGTCTCGGAGACGAAGACCGTGGGCTCGCTCACCCAGCGTCAGCGGACGGCGATCGCCAAGCAGCTCGACGCGCATGCGTCGATCGAGCAGGCCGGTCGTCGCGAGCTCGTCACCGCGTGAGGTGCTGAGCCAGCCCCGGCAGCTGCCGGGGCTGGCTCAGAACCCCGGCACGCGCGTCGCGAGCTCGACGACGTTGCCATCGGTGAGGTCGCGGCAGATCGCCGTCACGTGATGCAGGCCGGCGAGCCGCATCCGCGGCAGCGACGCCGCTGAGGGATCCTCCGGCATCGATCTAGCGGACCCGGAAGACCTGGCCGCCGGAGCGGCGCCGGAACAGCAGCGCGAAGCCGACGAGCGCCACGAGCAGCACCGCGGCAGCGATCGTGAGCATCGCGATGCGGTCCAGCTGTGCGAAGACGAGCAGCGCGAGCGTGACCGCGGCGCACGTCCCCGACAGCACGAGCGTGTGCGAGCGGTAGCCGCCGAGGTGCTCGCGGATCGAGATCTCGAGCCCCGCGACGGAGCCGAGCAGCGCCGCCGCGGTCAGCAGCATGCCGCCGGTGCGGTCGTGGCGCAGCAGCCCCCAGACGCCGAGCACGATCGCCGCGAGCGCGCACAGCTCGATCAGCGGGAAGGCGCCCCAGGGGGCGCTGGGCGCGCGCTCACGGCGGCCGGGCGCCGCCACCGAGGGCGGCGGGGCGGCGGCGCTGGGCGTGGCGGTGCGCTGTCGGCTGCGGCGACCCATCTGACGCTCGGCGGTGCTCGTGGTCAGGGCCGGCTCAGCGGCCCTCGGCTAGCGGACATCCAGAGGACAGCTTGACGTGCCACCAGCCCGCCAGCATCCCGATCAGGCCGAGTCGCGGGCGCACCTGCCAGGCGCCGCAGCCGGGCTGTCCGACGTCCGCCTGGGTGATGCGCAGGAAGCGATGGCGCGCCGGGTCGCGCAGCATCCGCTCGAGCAGTTCGCGCATGCGCGCCTCACGCGCCGCGCGCGCAGCGATCAGCTCGCGCACCTCGTGCAGACGCTCGGCGAGCTCGTCGCGCAGCCGCTCCAGCTCCCCGAGCGAGAGCAGACGGGGACCGGCGAGCGTGCGGATCGACCAGACGATGGCATCGCGCGGCGAGGCGCTGACGGCGAGCGCCGCCAGTTCGCGCTCGAGCTTGGCGACCTGGCCGCGCAGCGTGCGGCGGGCCGCCGCCTCGTCGATCCCCACCTCGACGGCGCCGGATGCAGCAGGGCGATGCGCGATTGCGCTCACGATGCACTCAGTCTACCGGCCGGCGCACCGAGATCGGGTGTTCTTTCTCACGACGTGGTCAGCGTCTCGACGCAGCTCCACAGCGCCTCCTCGACGTGGATCGCGGGCACGCCCGCGACGGACACCGCGAACAGCAGCAGCGTCGCGGTGCGGCGCGTGACGGCGACGTGCGCCGCGGGCTCGCCGAACAGCGACGCGAGCGGACGGGCCGCGTCGGCGAGGACGATGCGCCCGGCGGGCAGCGCGGGCGCGTGCTCCTCGTCGCCGATCCGCTCGCCGGCCTGCGCGAGTCGCAGCCCGAGCGGGCCCTCGACCGTGTCGGCGTCGAGCGCCCACAGCGGCACGCCCGTCTCCATCAGCGCGATCGTGAGCGCGTCCTCGAGCAGCCCACGCGAGACGAAGCCGCCCTGCACGAGGCGCTCGACCGCCGCCGCCTCGACCGGCACCCGCGTCACGTCGGGGTCGAGCCCCACGTGCCGGAAGAAGACGCGGTAGGCGTGCGGGATCGGGCGCTGGCGCAGCACCAGCGCGTCCGCGCCGCGGAAGCGGTTGGAGAGCAGCTCCAGCCGCTCCAGCACGCCGCGCGGGCTGCGGGCGGTGGCGGGCGCGGGCAGCGTCAGGCTGACGAGCGCGAGCCCCGGCAGCTCGCTCGGCAGCGGCTCGGCGACCCACCCGCGCGCGAGCGCGGGCGTGCTCATGCGTGCCTCCGCGGCGCGCGGCCGAGCAGCACGTCGACCTCGCGCAGCAGCCGCGCGGGCGTCGAGACCGCGTCGCCCAGCTCGGTCTTC
Source organism: uncultured Actinomycetes bacterium (assembly GCA_963746145.1). Classification (GTDB taxonomy): domain Bacteria; phylum Actinomycetota; class Thermoleophilia; order Solirubrobacterales; family Solirubrobacteraceae; genus Conexibacter. Next base: position 1,056,214 of record CAVVAC010000003.1, on the reverse strand, counting down.
AGCACGCGGCCGCCGCGATGCGCGAAGACGACGGTCGGACAGACGGCGACGCCGTAGAGGTTGGCGACCGCGCCGTCGCGGTCCTGCGCGACCGGGAAGCGCCAGCCGTGCTTGCGCACGAGCGCACGCAGGTCGTCGCGGTCGCCGCGCACCGCGACGGCCGCGAAGGCGACCCGCGGGCGGCGCGGCGCGACGGCGGCCATCGCGTCCAGCTCGCGCACGCAACGGTCCGAGCCGGCCGTCAGGAAGGCGAGCACGAGCGGCCCGCGCCGCGCGAGCGTGCAGACGTTGAGCGCGCGCGGGTCGCGCACCGAGCAGGCCGGCTCCGCGCCGGCGGCGCCGGAGTGCGCGTGCAGCGCGACGTTCGCGTCGCCGTCGAGGTCGCTCAGCACGAGCGGCGCGGCGAACGGCGGCAGGCGGCTGCCGTCGGCCAGGCCGGTCGAGCCCGGACCGGTCGTGCGCAGCGTGTTGACGGTGATGTAGACGAGCACCGCGAACGCGACCAGCGTCACGATCCAGCCGGACCCGCGCTTGCCGTTCACGCGAGCGGGGCCGAGGTGCGCGCGCGGTGACGCGGGCGCCGCTGCGCGAGGCGGCCGAACGCGCCGCGCTCGGCCAGCACGAGCACCGACGGCAGCACCACGAGCACGCCCACGAGCGAGACGGTCAGGTCCACGAGCGTCACGATGCCAAAGTCCCGCAGCATGCGGATGTCGGAGATCGCGAGCACGCCGAAGCCGGCGATCGCGGTCACGCCCGAGGCCAGCACCGCGCGGCCGGTCGAGCGGTAGGCGCGCTCGAGCGCCGTCGAGGAAGCGTGGCCGGCGCCGCGCTCCTGCCGGAAGCGCTCGGACAGCAGCACGCTGAACTCCGTCGAGATCGCGATCACCAGCGCGCCGAGCGTCGCCGACATCGGGTTCAGCGGCACGCGCGTGGCGTACAGCACGAGCGCCGACCAGCCGGTCGCCAGCGCGATCGGCACGAGCGGCACGAGCGCCCGCTCGGCGCGCCGGAAGACGGCCAGCAGCACGAGCGCGACGGCGAGCAGGCCGACGACGAGCGTCCCCAGCCGCCGCCACGGCGAGGACAGGTCGGCGTTCGCCTGCGCCGCGATCACGGGCAGCCCGGCGAGCCGCGCCTGCACGCCGGCGGGCGGGTCCAGCTCGGCGCGCATCGCCTGCACGACGCGCTGCTGCTCGTCGAGCGGCATCAGGCGGATCCCGAACGCGAGCGTCGCAGCCGTGCGGTCGCGCGTGATCACGGACGAGGAGAAGTACGGCGGCACCTGGCGCAGCAGCGCGTGGATCGCCTTGGCGCTCTTCGCGTTCGCGGCCTGGAAGAGGTCCGGCAGCGAGAAGGCGGGGCACAGCGTCGCGGCGCGACAGCTCCTGCCGTCGGCGTAGCCGAAGCGCTTCAGCACGCGCGTCTGGTAGGCGCTCATCCAGCGCACGACCTGCGGGCGGGCGAGGTCGCCGCCCTGCACGAGCACGTCGATCTCGCCGGAGGAGGCGGTCGCGTCCTGGAGCGTCGTGAGGTCGCGCAGCGCGGGCATGTCGCTCGGCACGAGCTGGCGGATGTCGGAGACGACGCGCGTCTGCGTGTCGGCGACCCAGCCGAGCGCGGCCAAGCTGAGCGCGACCGCGAGCACGCGCGCGGGGCGACGTTCGGCGGCGGCGAGCGCCGCGCGCGCGAACGGGCGCATGGCGTCGGCGAGTAGCTCGCCAGCGCCGGCGAGCGCGCCGGCGAGCGGCGTGGGCCGGGTGCGCCGGCGCGCCGGCGGGGCGAGCGCGAGCGCCGCCGAGCCGGCCGTCAATGCGCAGACGAGCGCGAGTGCGATCCCCAGCACGAGCAGCAGCCCGAAGCCGCGCACCATCGGGATCGGCGAGAGCAGCAGCACGAGGAAGCCGGTCGCCGTCGCCAGCGCCGCGGTCGCGACGGTAGGAGCGCCCGCGCGGGCTGCGCGTGCGATCGCCTCGGGACCCTCCACCCCACTCGCGCGCTGCTCCTCCACGCGCGACTGCAACTGGATCGCGTAGTCGACCGCGAGCCCGATCAGCACGGGCAGGACGGCCAGCGAGGCCATCGTGAGGCCGGCGCCGAGCAGCGCCATCGCGCCGAACGTGAGGCCGGTGGCGGCGAGCGCGACGAGCAGCGGCAGCAGCCGGCGGCGGGCGCGGAAGACGAGCAGCAGCGCGAGCGCCATCGCCACGACGGCGGCGCCGAGCAGCAGCCCGACCTGGCCGGTGACGGTCGCGGCCAGGTCGCGCGTGACGACCGGCACCCCGCTGACCGTGTAGCGCCCGCCGTTGCGCGAGGCGAACAGCGGCATCCGCACGGCGGCGCGGATCAGCTCGATCGCGCGCGAGCGCTGCGCGCTCGTCAGCTCGGGCCGCAGCCGCACCTGGATCAGCGCCGCGTCGCGGCTCGGGAAGAGGTAGGCGAAGCGCGCCTTCGGCACGTCGGCGCCGCGGGCGGGATCGAAGACGATCTGCGAGATGAACGGCTTGCTGTCGATCTGCGGAACGCCCTGGATGCCGGAGCTGAGCGCGAGCCGCTGGAGGTCGCTGGCGGCCTGCTGCTGGGCCTGGCCGCGGGCGGCGGCGACGAGCTGGCTGCGCGCGTCGGCGTCGAGCCCCTGCTGGCGCGCGCTGGCGCGCGCGGCCGCGACCGCGCGCTGGACGCGCGTCTGGGCGGCGCCCAGCTCGCCGAGCACGGCGTTCTGCACGGTCCGCACCGACTCGTTGAGGAACGTGCCGGGGCCGTAGACGACGTGTGCGGGCTTCAGTTGGGCGAGGCCGGCGCAGGGGCTGTGCGCGCCGCCGTACGGCTTCGCCTGCTTCGGCACGTTGCCGCCGAGGCAGCCCTCGAGGCGGATCGTGCGCCCGAGGTCGGCGGTCAGCACGAGCTTCGCGACCGGCTCGCGGATCAGCACGACGACCGCGTCGTCGCCGAAGCGGCGGTGCAGCTCCGCGGTCGCCTGGCCGGCCGGCGAGGAGTCGCTCGCGAGCGTGTCGGCGCCGGTGCTCGGCTGCAGGCCGAGCGCGAGCAGCCCGCCCCCGAGCGCAAGCGCCAGCACCGCCAGCAGCACGGGCAGCGGCCGGGCGGCGGCGGCCCGCGCGACGCGCTCCAGGCCGTCCCGCACGCTCACCTCACGGCGTCGGGGACGCGGCTGCGTTCGCGCCCGGCGGCTGCGCCAGCACGTGCGGGTAGTCGGTCCCGAAGCCGGGGATCGCGCCCTGCACGCGGCAGGCGGGGGCGGGGACGTTCTGGGGGTTGTCCTTGAACACCAGGTCGAAGATCTGCTGCGCAGCCTCGGGGTAGATGCCGCCGATGATGTCGGCGAGGTTCGCGGGCAAGATCGGGTTCGGTCGCACGCCGCTCGTGCACTGGCGGTCCTCGAAGGTCGAGAGGCCGGTCGCGAGATCGCTCAGCGAGCCTGGCGTGCGGTACGGGTTTGAGCGGCTCGTCGCAAGCCGGCGCGGGGTCAGTCCGAGCCCCTCGGGGCTCAGCACGGGGGCGGTACGCAGGTAGTGGGCGAAGGTGTTCTTCAGGGCCGGGTCGGAGTTGCCCGACACCGCCTGCGTCGCGCCCACGATGTTGCCGACGAAGCCGTCGAGCTCCGGCAGATACTGCGCAACGTACATCAGGAACGGGTTGAGACTGCGTGTGAACGGATCGAGCTGGCCGAGCGCCGGGCGCAGGTCGCGCAGGAAGTGCTGGAACGCCGGCAGGCCGGTGCGCGAGGCGGTGATCAGCGGCCCGAGGTCGACGAAGAACTGGCGGAACGAGGGCGCGAGGCGCCCGAGCGACTGCAGCGTCGGGCTCAGCTGGCGCGCGACCGGGCGCAGCTGGGTGATGACCGGGTTCGTCGTCTTCGCGAAGCGGTTGACGCGGTTGAGCGTGAGGATCGACTCGTGCTGGAACGTCGGGAACGCGCGCCACGTCGCCGCGAGCTGCTCGTTGCGGTCGGCGAGCGTGCCGAAGACCGTGTTCGAGTTGCGGATCAGCCCGGTGAGCGCGCTCGTGCGCTCGCTCAGCGCGTTGAAGACGGCGCCCGTGTTGTTGACGAGCTGGCGCACCGCCGGCTGCTGCTCGTTGAGCACCTCGAGCAGCCGGTCCGTGTCCTCCGCGAACGGGTCGAGCTGGCCGAGCGCGTAGTTGAGGTCCGCGCCACGGCCCTGGAGGCCCTGCGCGACGGACTGCATCCAGACCTGGAACGAGCGGCGCGTGCGCGGGTCGAGCGCGCGGAAGATCTCGTCCAGCTCGACCGTCTTGTCGACGTGCGAGTCGGGCAGCGTGCCGCCCTCCGGCAGCGTGCCGCCGCCCTTGTGCCCGGGCGTCAGCTCGACGTACGTCTCACCCAACAGCGTCTTCGCGCGCAGGATCGCGTGGGCGTCCTTGGGGATCGGCGCATAGCGCTCGTCGAGCTGGATCGTCGCGTCGGTCGTCTGGTTGGCGCCGAGCTGGAGCTTGACGACCTTGCCGACGGGCACGCCGGAGATGCGCACGTCCGCCTGGTCGGCGAGCTGCGTCGCCTCGCCGAAGTGGACGTGGAAGCGGTAGCCCTTCGCCTTCAGCGGGAAGCCGCCGCCGAACGAGACCCAGAGGTACAGGAGCAGGCCGAAGCAGGAGAGCGCGAAGCCCGCCATGACGAGGATGCGACCGAGTGTGGGAGCTTGTTTCTGCATCGCTAGATCAGAACTCGCTCTTGGGGCAGTAGGGGCCCGGACTCTTGGCCGTGGCATCCGGCGTGTTCGACAACTGCGCGAGCAGCGCCAGCACCGCTTGCGCCGGCGTGTTCTTCTTGTTCGCCTTGACGCCGGCGACTCCCGCAATGTTGCCGCACTCCACCACGAGCACGCCACGACGGATCGCGCCCTGCGCATCCTGCCCGGAGAAGATCGAGTTCGAGACGTGGTTGAGCCACGCCAGGTAGAACAGGTAGCCCTCGGCCTTGCCGGGCGGGTTGTACGCGAGCCCGTTGAGGAACGCGTTCAGCACGCCGAACGACGTCGTCAGATTCGGCGTCGCGTCGGCGAGCTGGCCGGCCGCCGGGCGCAGCTGCTTGACGACCGGCAGCACCGCGCGCGTGAACGGGCGGATCTGGTTCCGGATGATCGGCGTCGTCTCGCGCAGGAAGGGCCGCGTGGCGACGAGCGCCGGCTTGAGGCTGTGCGCGAACGGGCGCAGGTCGTTCAGCGCGGGGCCGGCCTGGTCGGCGAACGCACGCGCCTTGACGAGCGCGTCGTTGGTGTCCCTCAGCGCGGCGGGCAGCAACGCGATCGTCTGCTGCAGGTTCGCGTCCTGGTTCGCGAAGCGCGCGAACACGTCGTTCGAGTCGTCGACGAACGAGCCGAGCTGCTTGTCGCGGTCGCCGAGCGCATGCGTGAACGCAGCGAAGTTGTGGATCGCGTGCTTGATGTTGTCGCGCCGCTCGGCCAGCAGGCGCGTCAGCTTCGCCGTGTCGCGCGCAGTCGGGGCGAAGCGTCGCCACACCTGCGCGAGGTCGCGGCCCTGCCCCGAGAGGCCGGTCGAGGCGCCGTTCAGCAGCAGCTGCAAGTAGGCGCGCGTGTCGGCGTCGAGCACGCCGAGGATCTCATCGAGGTTGACGTCCGGCTGCGTGTTCGAGACGGGAACGGTGAAGCCGTCCTTGACCTCCGGCCCGCCCGCCGCGGTGCCCGGGTCGAGCTCGACGATCATGTCCTTGAGACCCGTCTTCGGCCGCAGCAGCATCGTCGCGTTCGGATGCACGTGGGCGTACTTCGGCTGCACCTGCATCGTCACGAGCGCGCGCCCGTTCACGAGGTCGACCTTCTCGATCGTCCCCACCTGCACGCCGGCGATGTCGACCGTCTGTCCTTGTCCCGGCGTGATCGCCTGCGCAGTCGCGAACTCGCCCTTGAGCGTGAAGAAGTGCTTGCCGGCGAACGGGACCCAGTCGGGCAGCTGCGTGCGCTGGTGGATGAGCACATAGCCCCCGGTGAAGCCGGCGACGAGCACCAGCGCCACGATCGCGATGAAGTCGCGCAGGTGCTTGCGGATCGCGCTGCGCATCAGCCGCCGCCCTCCTGCGAGGAGACGCTGGCGGTCGTGCTCGTCGGCGCGGGCGTCGTCGTCGTGCGCACGAGCGCTGGCGGCGTCGGCACCATCGTGCTCGCCGGCGCCTTGCCGGGACCGGCCTGCGGACCGTTGACGTCGGGCAGCGCCTGCCGATAGCAGGGAGCCGTCAGGTTGTAGAGCGGCGCCGTCTTCGGATAGAGCGGACTCGTGCCTCGCGGTGCGAACGTCGTGTTGCCGATCACCGTCTGCTTCGACTTCTGGCTCTTGCCGATGTCCACGGTGTGCGAGCCGCCGCCGGTACCGATCCGGATGAAGCTGCCGTTGCCGTCGAACTCGGCACCCTCGCTCGCGAGCCCGACCATGCTGTACCAGAACTCCTTGTAGTTCTCGACGATGCTGCCGTCGCTACGACGCGTCGTGAACGCGCCGTCCTTCACGCCGATGTCGCCCGTCGGCAGCACGACCTGCTCGAAGCAGCGGTCGGCGAGGTCGAGCTGCGGCAGGAACTTGAGTGTCTGGCCTTGCAGGCGCGCGAGGTCCTGCGTCGCCGGCTGGAGCTGGGTGAGCAAGCCACGCAGCTCGCTCTTGCGCAGCAGCGCCCGCGTCTGCGCGATCCACGGGAACGCCGCCTGCACGGTCGCGGGCGTCTCCCGCACCCCGGGCGTCAGCTCACGCGCGAACGCGCGCGTGCCGGGGAACGAGCGATCGAGGCTCTTGAAGGCCGCGTCGGCGTTCGTGAGCGTGGGCCCGAGCAGGCCGACCGCCGTCCGCAGGGCGCCGCTCTGCGCCGCGAACGAGCCCGCGGTCGTGTTGAAGTTGACGATCAGGCTCTGCAGCTGCGACTCGTGGCCGCGCAGCGCCGTCGAGAGCCGCGCGACCCCGCTGATGATGCGCGAGAGGTCGTGTGGCTGGGTGCCCAGGAACGCGCTGTTGACGAGCGTCGCGCCCTTCAGCGCGGCGGCCGAGTACTGGTAGGACTTGTTGAGCGCCTCGCCCCCGGTCAGCCCGCGCACCAGCGGATCCAGGTCGGCGTCCTCGGCGGCGGTCGGCTTCGTCGCGAGCGAGATGCCGTACTCGTCGAGCACGCGCTGGAGGTCGGCGCGCGTGTCCGACTGCAGCGAGGTCAGCAGCTCGTCGAGCTGGACCGGGCGCGAGGTCTGCGTCGGTCCGATCGTGCCGCCGCTCTTGACCTCCGGCGCCGACGGCGACCCAGGCTTCAGGTCCACGAAGAAATTGCCCTCGAGGAAGATGCGCGGCCGGATCTTGAGCGTCGCGTCCTGGTGGATCGGCAGCCCCTCGTCGGCGATCTCCAGCGTGACCTCGGAGAGGTTCGTGTCCCTGTAGCGCCCGACGCTCTGGACCTTGCCGACGTTGACGCCGGCGATGCGCACGGGCGAGCCCGGCCGCAGGCTGTTGGAGGACGCGAAGACCGCATGCAGCTGGTAGCCGTGCGTGAACGGGATGTCCTTCGCGAAGCCGAAGTAGGTCGCGACGCAGATGATCGCGATCGCCAGCAGGCCGACGCGGAAGCGGCTCCAGGGCGGCCGCTGCCCGGGCACGGTGCGGCGTGCGGTCGAGGGCGACATCAGTTGTTCTCCGCGTCCAGCTTGAGCGGCAGGTGGCGCTTCGTCGTGCGAGGCGTCTGACCGGGCGGGTTGCCGATCGCCTGCCGGCCTGGGATGTAGCGCTCGTTGGCCGCCAAGCAGACCTTGTCCTGCCCGGGGCCACCGACGAGCGGGTACGGATTCGAGTGCAGGAAGTTGCCGGGGTCCCCGCCACCGTCTGCGCCCGCGACTGAAGGCTGCGACTCGCTGTTGGCCCCTACCGGCAGCGGCATGACCGCCGAACGGATCCACTTGCCCTCGCCACCTTGGTCGCCGTCGCTCTCGATGCTCGCGGCGTTGTTGAACAGCAGCGCGATGTAGTTGCAGTTGACCTGTGCGCCGGAGAGGTGCTGGATCGTCGGCGTCAGCGCCTCGACCGTCCCGCGCAGGCCGTGCAGGCCGAGCGGGACCTGTGGGTCGGCGACGAACTGCTGCAGCGAGCGCATCGCGCTCGTGAGGCGCGTGTTGAGCGAGCTGGCGCGGCGCACGGTGTCGGTGCCGATCGTGAAGGCGTCCGCCAGCAGCGGCGCTGAGGCGCGCAGCGCACGGGCGCCCGGCTGCAGCTCGCGGAAGAAACCGGCCGTGTTCGCCAGCAGCGGGCGCTCCAGCGGGAACGAGCGGATTGCCGTGTCGAGCGCGGCGGGGCCGCCGCTGATCGTCGCCTGCAGCTCGGGCAGCACCGAGGCGAACGCCGTGAACGTCGTCGCGAGGTTGCGGAACAGCTGGCCCTGCTGCTGCCCCACCGGGGCGGTCGCGCGCGCCGTCTGCTCGAGCGCCTGGAACAGCCCCACGAGCCGCGTGCTGGGGTCGGCGAGGTTGCGCAGCACCGGGATCGCGTGCTTCGTGAACGGGTCGAGCGCGACGATCGCCTGGTTGATGCCCTGGCCGCGCCCGGCGAGCGCGTCGCCGAACTCGCGCAGGTTGGTCTGGTTCGCGTCGCGCGTCGGCTTGTCGAACATGTTGAAGAAGGCGTCGATCTCGACCGGCTTCGGCGTCGCGCTCTTGAGCGGCACGGTCGCGCCCTCGGCGAAGCCCTTCTTCGAACGGCCGAGCGTGACCTCGACGTACTTCAGGCCGAGCGCGGAGCGCGGGCGCACGATGAAGGTCGAGTCGACCGGCAGCGGCTTGGCGTCGGTGTCGAGCTTGACGTGCAGCTTCGCCGTGACGGAGCCGTCGCGGTGCACGCGCGGCGTGATCTTGTCGATGATGCCGACGCGGTCGCCACCGATCCGCACCTCGTTGCCGGTCACGAGGTTCGCCGCGTCGGGCACCTGGATCGTCAGCTGGTAGGTCGGCACGAACGGCAGCCCGTTGTTCGCGTTGTAGGCGAGGAAGACCGCCACGATCACGACGAGCACGGTGACGGCGCCGATCAGCACGGGGTTGGCGGCGACGGAGGTGGCGCGGCGGTTCATCGCGCGGACTCCGTTCCGAGCAGATACCCGAGCAGGCCGGAGCTGACGTCGGCGTGGCTCGATGCGGTGGTGGAGTCCGGCGTGCTCGTCGCAGGCGTCGGCGCTTGGGCGGCGTCGGTCGTGGTGCTCGACGTCGCTGCCGCTGGAGTCTGCAAGGCGCTCGCGCTCGCCGAGGTGGCAGACGGAGAGTTGTCTTCGAACGTCGCCACACACTGGCTGTCGTTCTGATCCTGCACCGTCTCGTAGTTGAGGCAGATCGGGAACAGCAGCGTCCGCAGGTAGTGACCCACCTCGTCGAACCCGTTCGCCGTCCCCATCGTGAACAGGATCACGTCGAGCAGGCGCTGGATCCCGTGCTCGTCCCGCAGGCTCGTGAGGCCCGTCGAGAGACTGCTCGCGAGCGGCTTCGTCTTCGCGCCGAGCGCCGTCAGGTCGTCGATCACCGGGCGTGCGCGCAGCAGCGCGCGGCGCGTCGCGTCGCTCGCGTTGCCGAGCGTGCGGAAGGTCGGGCGCGCCGCGGTGCTGAACGGACCGAGCTGCGCGAAGATGCGGTCGATCGACGGCGCGGCCGCGCGCAGGTCGGTCATCACCGGCGTGCCGGCGGCGGCGAACTCGCCGAGCCGGCGCGCGGTCGGGCGCAGCTGGCGCAGGAAGGCGGGGAGCTTCTCGAAGTTGCGCTCGAGGTCGTCGCCGCGGGCCGCCGTCGCGGCCGCCGTCTGGCCGGCGGTGTCGACGAAGCGCTGGATGCTCGCCGTCTGCTTGCCGACGCCGGCAAGCGCCGCGTCGGACTCGGTCGCGAGGTTGGCGAGCAGCTTGTTCTGCCCCGCCAGCAGCTGGATGACGTTGTCGAACTGCTGGAGCGCCGGGTTCGCGCGCCGCACGACCGCGCGCAGCTCCTTGCCGTTGCCCGCCAGCCCGACGCCGAGCTCGTTCAGGATGATCGCGAAGCGCTGGCGCTCGGGCTCGCGCATGATGTCGCTCAGCAGGTCGACGTCGACCGCCGAGGTCGTGTTCTGCAGCGGCAGCAGGTACTGGCCCTTGCCGTCGCCGTGCTTGATCTTGCTCAGCGGCGGCGGCAGCGGGGCGTCCGGGCTGTGCGGCTGCGTCGGCTTGCAGCCGATGTACTTCTCGCCGATCAGCGACTGCAGGCCGACCGTGCAGGTCGCGTCCTGCTTGAAGGACTGGAACGCCGGGTCGGTGATCCTCAGCACGACGACGGCCTTGTTGTTGCGCGTCACGTCGAGCGAGTCGATCACGCCGATCTTCACGCCCGCGACCTTCACGTCCTCGCCCGGCACGACGAAGCCGGCCGAGTCGAAGATCGCGCGCACGCGGTAGTCCCCCCCGCCGCCGTCGTTCGCGGCGCCGGTGCCGAGCACGACGACGATCGCCACGGCCAGCAGCAGGCCGACGGCCGCGAGCACGCGCTTGAAGGCTGGCGAGGCGGTCGTCATGGGCCGGGGAGCACGTCGTTGGGGTTGCAGTCGAAGCCGGCGGGCGCGAACGGGTTGGAGCCGTCGGGCCGCGGCTGGCTGGCGGCGCCGGGGCAGCGGCGCACGTGGTTGCGGTCGAGGTTCTGGAGGCGCCCCGCCGGCGAGACCGGGTCCAGCTCGGTCGTGCCGTCGCCGTTGTCCTTGTAGTCGAAGGCGCCGAAGATCGGCATGACGCGCGCGTAGTGGCCGTTCGCGTCGTAGTTGGCGGCCGACTGGCCGAAGTCGCGGAACCAGCCGACGAGGTCCGGCGAGTAGGGCCGCAGGAAGTCGATCACCGGCTGGCCCTTGCGCATCGCCTGGATCGCACGGCGGAACGTGCCGCCGCCGAGCTGCTCCAGCCGCGGCAGCCCGACCATGATGTCCGTCAGGTCGTTGTCGGCGCCCGGCTGCTTCACGAGCGCGCTGAAGTCCTGGAACGTCGGCGTGGCCGCGTCGAGCAGCGGGCGGAACTCGCGGAAGAAGCGCGGCAGGTCCTTCGCGGCCACGCTGGAGGCCTGCACGAGCGGGTCGAGGTCGTCGAGCGTCGAGCGCAGGTCGACGAACGTCGAGCTGCCCTGCCGCAGCGTGTCCGGCAGCACGCCGACAGCCTGCGAGAGCGAGCCGTTCTCGCTCGCGATCGCGCCCATCATCGTGTTGAGGTTGCCGACGAGCGAGGAGAGCTGGTCGCGCTTCTCGGCGATCGCGCCGGTCACGCTCGCGCCGGCCACGATCGCCTGTTCGAGCGTCGTCTGGTCGCGGTCGAGCTCGGAGACGAGCTGGTCCGTCGTCGAGAGCGCCGGGCCGAAGTACTTCGCCGACTCGTTGACCTGCGCACCGCGCCCGGCGTACTGCGTCGCCGAGCCCTGCAGCACGCGCTGGAGGCCTTTGCGCGTCTTCGGCGTGAAGGTGTTGAAGAGCTGGTCGAGGTCGACGACGGAGGTCGTCTTCTCGACCCCGAGCGTCGCGCCGTCGGGCAGCTCCTTGGCGCTGTTCGGGCCTGGGGTGAGCGCGATGTAGCGGTTCGCGACACCGGACAGCGAGGTCAGCCGGATCGTCGCCGTCGAGCCCACATGCAGCGGCGCGAACGGCTTGTCGACGGTGATCTTGACCTCGGCCTGGTTGTCGTTGGTCAGCAGGATGTCGTCGACGTTGCCGATGCGCCGCCCGCCGATCTGCACGTCGTCGCCGCGCACGAGCTGCCCGGCGTTCTGGAAGATCAGGCTGTACTGGTCGCCGCCGCTGCCCGAGAGGACCACGATCGCGACCACCGCCACCACGGCGATCAGGGCGCCGAGCACGGCGCCGCGGGCAAGCGTCATCGAGCCGTCACTCCATCCCGAGTGGGCCGTCGGACTCCCCTGTGAGGAACTGCCGCACGAACGGGTTGGAGGACTCGAACAGCTCCTGCGCGGGGCCCGACTCGACGATCCGCCCCCGCCACAGCACGGCGATGAACTCGGCCACGCGGCGCGCGCTCATGATGTCGTGCGTGATGACGATGTAGGTGCCGCCGTTTTCCTGGTGGACCTCCTTGATCAGCTCGCACAGCAGCGCCGTGCGGACCGGATCGAGGCCGGAGTCGGGCTCGTCGAAGAGGACGATCTCGGGATCCAGCACCAGCGCGCGCGCGAAGCCGGCGCGCTTGCGCATGCCGCCCGACAGCTCGTTCGGCATCTTCTCGCCGGAGTCGCCGAGGCCGACCTCGCGCAGTCGGCGACCGACGATCTCGAGGATCTCCTCCTCGCCCTTGTCGGTGTGCTGGCGCAGCGGGAAGGCGACGTTGTCGTAGAGGTTCATCGAGCCGAACAGCGCGCCGTCCTGGAACAGGACCCCGAACTTCTTGCGCATGTCGAACAGCCGGTTGTCGGTCATGCCGGGAACCGACTCGCCGTGCACGAGGATGTCGCCCGCGTCCGGGTACAGCAGGCCGACCATGTGCTTGATGCAGACGGACTTGCCGGTCCCGGAGGGGCCCAGGATCATCGAGATCTTGCCTTCGGGGATCCCGAGGTTCAGCCCGCGCAGCACGCGGTTGCGCCCGAACGCCTTGTGCACGTCGATGAACTCGATCGCGTCCTCGACGCCGTCGACGGTGTGGTGCGTCTCGGCGTGCCAGCGGAACTCCTCGTCGTCCGTGCGACCGTTGGACGTGGAAGCCTCAGGCTCGACCTCAGCCCGAGGCATCTCGAGCTCCTCGTCCTCCAGCGGGTCGCGCTCGGGGTCTGAGGGACTCACACGATCCTCCTGTCGACAGCCACGCGCATCAGCGGATGACGTTGATCTCGGGGTGGGTCGCCAGCAGCGTCTGCGTGAACACGTAGTTGAACGCGAACACGCCCATGAACGCTATGACGACGGCTTGGTTGACGGCGCGACCCACGCCCTCGGCGCCGCCCGAGGCGGTCATGCCCTTGTAACAGCAGACGATCGCGATGATCGCCCCGAACAGCGTGGTCTTGAGGATCGAGCCCCACAGGTCGGTCGTCGAGGCGTTCGTCAGGAAGGTCGCCCAGAAGGGGCCGAGCGGCGCGCCGTTGACGAGCGTCGCGAGCACGCCGCCGAAGACGCCGAAGAGCAGCGCGTAGACGTCGAACAGGCCCGTCACGAGCATCAGCGCCAGGAAGCGCGGCACGACCAGGTTCTTGACCGGGTCGACGCCGAGCACCTGCAGCGCGTCGAGCTCCTCGCGGATCTTGCGCGCGCCGAGATCGGCGGTGATCGCGGTGCCGGCCACGCCGGCGAGCACGATCGCCGTCACGAACGGCGCGAACTCGCGGATCGAGGCGAGCACGAAGAAGCCGCCGAGGCGGTCGAGCGCGCCGAACAGCACGAGGAAGTTCGCCGCCTGCAACCCCGGCGCGCCGTAGCCGAAGGCGACTGTCGAGACCAGCAGCGGGAACCAGCACAGCTTCAGCGCGAACAAGAACTGCGAGATGAACTCGCCGCCATAGGGATAGGGCGGGCGGATCGCGGAGACGATCGTCTTCCCCGTCAGGATCATCATGTCGCCGATCTCCTCGAGGGCGTTCCTCGTCGGCAAGAACGCTCGGTCGGCGACTGCTCGGACCATCTCTCCAAGCCTCCTAGGGGACATCCAAGAGGTGCCCGTTTGGCGCCTCCTGACGAACAGGGTATGGCACGAAACTCGCCCATGCCAAACGTGAACCGTCGCGTCTGCGGAAACGGAGACAGCGCGGTCTATATATCGGTGGCATCGGGCACAGCGTCGGTTTCGCTATCGGCGGACGGCGCACGGGTGCGTGCTATGTTCGCGCCGCTGTGGCGAGGCGAGAAGCGATCCTGCGGGGAGCCGCGGCGGCGAGCGCCGCCGCCGCGCTGACGCTCGTCGCCGGCTGCGGCGGCAACGCCCGCCAGGACGCCGGCGAGGACGCCGCGACCTACCCGGTCTCGATCGTCGCCGCCTCCTTCCCCGCGCACCAGACGCTCGCGCAGCCGACCGAGCTGCGCATCACCGTCGAGAACATCGGCGACCACGCGATCCCGAACCTCGCGGTCACGATCGAGGGCGAGGGCGAGGGGACGCAGGTCGCCGCGTTCGGCACGGCCGACGCCGCCGCCGGGCTCGCCTCGAGCTCACGGCCCGTGTGGGTGATCGACGACGGCCCCGGCGACGGCGACACCGCCTACGCGAACACGTGGGCCGCCGGCCCCCTGCCGGCGCACCATCGCGCCACGCTCACGTGGCACGTGGCAGCCGTGCGCGCCGGCCACTACGTGCTCACGTACCGCCTCGCCGGCAGCCTCACCGGCAAGTCGCAGCTGCGCCGCAAGGACGGCGGCATCCCCGGCGCCACCTTCAAGGTCGACATCGACCCCGCGCCCGGCAAGACGATCGTCACCGACGACGGCAAGGTCAAGCGGGTCTCCGGCTAGAACGCGTGAAGGCCCGCAGCTTTCGCCACGGGCCTCCACACGATCTCAAAGTAGTCTCACCGTCTGAGCAGGACTCAGAGCCAGCGTCCCGTTGGACAGTATCTGCCCGCCAGGGCATGTGCCGCTTAGTCTAGTAACTGAATAGCTCACAGGTAGCAGAGTTGCATTCGAAAATCTCTGCCCGCCTCTAGCTTCAACCAAGGCAAACGGTTGTCGTGTCGTTAGCCACGCGCATGAAAAGATGACCGTTCTGATTAGCAGCCCCAACGATAGGAGGGTCACGAGCATTCCGCTTATTCTCGGTAGGATGCCGACGAAGCTTCCGTACACGAAGCCCGCGGACAGGCCTTCAACACTAGCGGTAAATGCAGTGCCGAAGGTCGTTTCTCTGCAGCTCGACGTTCTTCCTTCAGTAATCGAGCCGACACGTCCTTCGGTTAGTCTCCCGGCCGAACTCTTTGCTATACCAGTAGCGAGGGTTCCACTGAGTGTCAGTTCACATATGAATCCGAAGGTGGCTTCTCTATCTTCAAATGTGATCGGGCCCACCAGTCTCATTGCACCCGCAGGGCTGAGGCTCAAGCTTCTATTAGCCGCAGCCGAACCATTCCCCACCCCGACGACCAGGCCCATCACTACCGCCGCCACACCGAGGCGCCGCAGTCTCATAATTACCACCTCGCTAAAGTAGACTGATACTCTGAGTAGGCGCCAGGGCGTAGTCAGCTCTGGCTGACAGCGATCTCATACATTCAGTTGGCTGTCTTTCGGCAATAGCATATGATTCTATGAGCAAGCGCCCGAAGTTGTACGCTTGCCCTCCTGTGGTTTCGAACAGCATAAACGTCTGTCTTGGAGCCACCCATCTACAGCTAAGACCGAGGGCGTGTATCGCAATGCCGAGCCCTAGGATAGTCTCTAGCACACCAATTATTGCTGGTAGCAGGCCCATGAAGCCGTTGTACATCAGTCTGTTTGGAACGGTATCGACGGTAATCGGCTGGATGGACAAGCCAAACTGCGATTCGGTACAACCAGAAGATCTTCCTTCTGTGATAGCTCCAGGACTTTCGGCTAGCGTCCCCGCCGAAGATTTAACAATTGCACCTTCGAAAGTACCGTTTAACGTTAATGAACATATTATCGATATGCTTTCTCCCGCAAATGTCGTCGTCCCTGAAAGCGAGAACGATCTCGCCGGGCTCAAGACCAGGACACTGTTCGCGCTAGCGGTGGTGCTGAGCAGTCCGAAAACGGCACTTGCCGCCAGAGCCACAACCAGCAGACGCATCATAATCCGCGCCATAGACGCCCCCTTTGAATGCTCACACTTCAGCTGGCCAGCTGAAGATGAATCTCATGAAAACGATACGTCGTTTCAAGCAATAGGTCAACCGACCTCAGACTAGAGCGTCAGCTCGGTAACCCAACGCGTGAAGGCCCGCAGCTTTCGCCACGGGCCTTCACGGTGCACGGACCGGCGCCGCCCGTCATTACGGCGCCGGAGCCGAGTCTGTGGAGCTATACGTCGGCGGCGCGGCTCAGACGGCCGCCGCCGGGTCCGGGTGGGCCTGCAGCGTCTCCTCGCCGGACTCCCCGGTGCGGATCCGGTAGGCCTGCTCGACCGGCAGCACGAAGACCTTGCCGTCGCCGATCGAGCCGGTGCGCGCATGGCGCAGGATCGAATCGACGATCGTCTGCACGTCGCCCGCAGCGACGACGCACTCGATCTTGACCTTCGGCCGCAGGTAGTTCGTCAGCGACGAACCGCGGTACTGCTCGGTGATGCCCTTCTGACGGCCCGAGCCCTTGACCTCGGTGATCGACATCGAGGGGAATCCGAGCTCCAGCAGCTCCTGCCGGATCGGCTCGAACGCCTCGTGCCGAATGTATGCGATGACGAGCTTCATGCCGGTACCTCCGAGGGGTTGAAGCCCGAGGCGGCGGCCGCGCCGGCCGGCGCTCGGACGGAGCCAGCGCCGATCAGCTCGGGCGCCGGAATGAACTGCTCGGGGTAGCCGTACATGCCGTGCTCGCTGATGTCCAGCCCGGCGTCCTCCTCTTCGGCGCTCACCCGCAGGCCGTACGTGGCCTTAATGATCCCGAAGATCCCGTAGCTGAGGACGAACACGAACGCGAACACGACCACGACGCCCAGCGCCTGGATGCCGAGCTGGTGGAAGGACCCGTTATAGAAGAGGCCCGCCTTGCCGACCGCGTTGTAGCCCGCGAGGTCGGGGTTCGTGAAGAGGCCGCAGGAGAGCGTCCCCCAGATGCCTGCCATGCCGTGCGCGGAGAGCGCGCCGACCGGGTCGTCGAGCTTGCGGTCGATCGCGAGGACGGAGACGACCACGAGCACGCCCGCGACGCCGCCGATGATCACGGAGGCCCACGGCATCACGTAGCCCGAGGGCGCCGTGATCGCGACGAGCGCGGCGATCGCGCCGTTGCCCGCCATGCCGATGTCGATCGTCTTCATCAGCAGCCGCGAGGTGATGATCGCCGTCAGCACGCCGGCACACGCCGCGAGCTGCGTCGTCAGCACGACTTCCGTGAAGCGGCCGTCAAGCGCGTTGAGCGTCGAGCCCGGGTTGAAGCCGAACCAGCCGAGCCAGAGGATGAAGATCGACAGGCCGAACAGCGGCATGTTGTGACCGGGGATCGCCCGCGGCTTGCCGTCGGGTCCGTACTTGCCGCGCCGCGGTCCGAGGTGCAGGAGCACCGCAAGCGCGCCCGTGGCGCCGATCAGGTGGACCGCCGTGGAGCCGGCGAAGTCCTGCATGCCCTTCTCCTGGAGCCAGCCGCCGCCGAACACCCAGTGGGATGCGATCGGGTAGATGAGGCCCGAGAAGACGACCGCGTAGATCGCGTAGACGCCGAACTTGATGCGCTCGAGCGTCGTGCCCCAGACGATCGCCAGGGAGACCGCGCAGAAGACGAACTGGAAGAACCATTTCGCCTCGATCGTGGCGTTCGAGAGTCCCATGATCGGGAACGCCTGCTGCGGATCACCGAAGCCCTTCAAGAACCAGCCGGTGTGCCCCCACAGCTTGCCTGAGCCGAATGCCAGCGCGAAGCCGACTGCCCAGTACATGATCCCGGCGATCGAGAAGTTCATGAGGATCTTCGCGACCACCGTGCCGGCGTTCTTGCCACGCGAGAAGCCGATCTCGAGGAACGCGAAGCCGGCCTGCATGAACATCACGAGCACGCCCGCGACGATCACCCACATCGAGTTGATCCCGACCGAGTCGGGGACCGACCCGGCCTTCGCGTTGAAGATGTCGGCCGACGCGGCGGCCGGCAGCAGCATCAAGGCGACGAGCGCCGCCATGCTGGCGCAGATGATCGTCGTCCGCTTCATTTTCCCTCCTGGGTTGACGGTAGGCCGCGAGTCTGCGCCAGGAGGGACCTACGATCTTTGGCCGCGTGGCGAAAGATCCCGCCGCAGCTTTCGCCACGCATCGCAGGCAGCCGGGCCCTTATAGTCCTCGCGCGAGGGTCGACCCGCACGCAGTTTGGACATGCGGATAGTGCCGGCAGGCCCGCGAGCACCTACGCTCGCTGCGCACGGAAATCACGAAGGCCAAGGAAACCGCCCGTCTATGCCCAAGATCCGTCAGCAGAACGTCACGGCCGCGCAGTGGTCGCCCAACGGCGCCGCGCTCGGGGCGCAGGACCTCACGCTCGCCGACAACCAGGTGTTCGGCGCCAACGTCTTCAGCATCGCCGAACAGCGCCAGCGCCTGCCGAAGACCGTCTTCAAGCAGCTGCAGGCGACGCTCGAGAACGGCGCGGCGCTGGACAGCTCGCTCGCCGACGCCGTCGCGCTCGCGATGAAGGAATGGGCGCTGGAGAAGGGCGCGACCCACTACGCGCACTGGTTCCAGCCGCTCACCGGCTCGACCGCCGAGAAGCACGACTCCTTCTACAACCCGGTCGGCGACGGCACCGCTCTGGCGGAGTTCTCCGGCAAGGAGCTGATCCAGGGCGAGCCCGACGCGTCCTCGTTCCCGACCGGCGGCATCCGCGCGACCTTCGAGGCCCGCGGCTACACCGCCTGGGACCCGACGAGCCCGGCCTTCATCATGGAGAACCCGAACGGGGCGCTGCTCTGCATCCCGACGGCGTTCACCTCCTGGACGGGCGAGGCGCTCGACCACAAGATCCCGCTGCTGCGCTCGATGGAGGCGCTCTCCAACGCCGCCGTGCGTGCGCTCAAGCTGCTCGGCGACGACGTCGCCCAGCGCGTCTTCACGACGGTCGGGCCCGAGCAGGAGTACTTCCTGATCGACGAGCAGTACTACTTCGAGCGTCCCGACCTGCTGACGACCGGGCGCACGCTGTTCGGCGCCAAGCCGCCGAAGGGCCACGAGCTCGACGACCACTACTTCGGGTCGATCCCCGAGCGCGTGCTCGCGTGCATGCTCGACACCGAGCGCGAGCTGCAGAAGCTGGGCGTGCCGGTCAAGACGCGTCACAACGAGGTCGCGCCGGCGCAGTACGAGATCGCGCCGATGTTCGAGAACTCGAACGTCGGCTCCGACCACCAGCAGATCACGATGCAGGTGCTGCAGAACATCGCGCGGCGCTACGGGCTCGTGTGCCTGCTGCACGAGAAACCGTTCGCCGGCGTGAACGGGTCGGGCAAGCACAACAACTGGTCGATGGGCACCGACGCGGGCTCGAATCTGCTCGAGCCGGGCGCCACGCCGCACAGCAACCTGCAGTTCCTGTTCTTCTGCACGGCCGTCATCCAGGCGGTCGACATCCACCAGGGGCTGCTGCGCGCGACGGCTGCGGGCGCGGGTCAGGACCACCGCCTCGGCGCCAACGAGGCGCCGCCGGCGATCATCTCGATCTTCCTCGGTCAGGAGCTGGCGACGGTCTACGAGGCGATCGAGTCCGGCACGGCCGGCGAGTCGAAGCCCGGATCGCTGCTGGGGCTCGGCTCCTCGGTGCTGCCGCCGCTGCCGCTGCACGGCGGCGACCGCAACCGCACGAGCCCGTTCGCCTTCACCGGCAACAAGTTCGAGTTCCGGATGGTCGGATCGACGGCCTCGGTCGCGCTGCCCAACACGGTCCTCAACACGATCGTGGCCGAGGCGATCGACGACCTCGCCGGCCAGCTGCAGGAGGCGCTCGACGGCGGCGCGTCGATCGAGGACGGGCTGCGCAAGGTGCTCCAGTCCAGCTGGGCCGCGCACAAGCGGATCGTGTTCGACGGCGACGGCTACTCGGACGCCTGGCACAAGGAGGCCGAGGAGGAGCGCGGCCTGCTGAACCTGCGCACGACGCCCGACGCCCTTCCCTACTTCGTGAAGCCCGAGACGATCGCGGTCTTCGAGAAGTACGAGGTGCTCAACGAGCGCGAGCTCGAGGCCCGCTACGAGGTCTTCACCGAGCAGTACGCGGTCAAGATCAACATCGAGGCGGAGACGGCGGCGGCGATGGCCCGCTCGCTGCTGCTGCCGGCGGCCGTGCGTCAGCTGGCGCTCGTGCGCGAGGCCGGCGTCGCAGCGCTCGTGACCGAGATCGAGCCGCTCGTGGAGCAGTTCGTCACCGCGATCAAGGCGCTCGAGGCGGTCAACCTCAAGGAGAACCAGGACGACGAGCCCGCCGACACCTGGGCCAAGTTCATCCGCGACAACGTCGTGCCCGCGATGAACGAGGTCCGCGCGATCGCCGACAGGCTCGAGAAGATCGTCGCCGATGACTTCTGGCCGCTGCCGAAGTACAGCGAGATCTTGTTCATCAAATAGCTAATAGCATCTCACTGCGATGCGAAAGCCCTGCAAATGCAGGGGCTTTCGTCGTTGTATGCGGCGTTTTTGACAGCATTTTGGCAGCGCGAGAGCTTGGCGGGATACAAGTCACGCGCTGTTGAGCCGGACCCGGCAAAGCGCCACGCTGGTCATATGCCGACGCGCCACAGGCCCCAGCCGTTGACCAAGAACCAACACAACGCTAGAATTGTGTTGGTATCCCGGCGTTCGATGCCGGGGGCAACCTCCCGCCGGGGATCCACCCCGCGAGCTGGGACGAGGTCATGACCCACTACGCCACCAACACCCGACGACGCGAGCTGGCCGACGGCCTCCTCGACGCACTGCGGTCGCTCAAGCACGCCGGCTGTCGAACCGCATACCTCGACGGCAGCTTTGTGACCGCGAAAGAGCTGCCCGGCAACTTCGACGCCTGCTGGGAGATCGCCGGCGTGGACGCGGGCAGGCTCGATCGCGAGCTGCTCGACTTCAGCAATCGCCGCGCCGCGCAGAAGGCCCGCTACGGCGGCGAGCTGTTCCCAGCCGAGACCGCCGCCGAACCGGCAGGCACCACCTTCCTCGACTACTTCCAGCGCGACCGCGACACCGGCCAGCCCAAGGGCATCATCGCCATCGACCTCGGAGCCCTCCAGTGATCACCAACGAGCGTCAGTACCGCATCACCAAGGCGCAGCTCAAACGCTTCGAAGACGACATCGCCACCCACGACGCCCGCACCCCGGGCGCCGATGTCGACCCGCGCATCCCCCAAGCCATGCGCGACGCGCTCGCCAGCGAGGCCGATGAGCTGCGCGCCCAACTCGAGCACTACGAGCAGCTCCGCGACGGCACCATCACCGGCCGCGACTTCGATTCCCTGCGCGAGCTGCCCACTGCGCTGATCGAAGCCCGCATCGCAGCCAACCTCACCCAGAGAGCCCTCGCGGACCGCCTCGGCGTCGCCGAGCAACAGGTTCAGCGCTGGGAGGCCACTGCCTACGGCGGCGTCGGCCTCGACCGCCTCCAAGACATCGCCGACGCCCTCGGGAGCCGCGTCCGCGAGAACGTCACCTACAGCAGCGCTGCCTGACCCTCAGAGCACACTGGCGATCAGCGACAGGACCGTCGTTGCCGCGCCCGCCACCGCGGTCCCGGCGCCCGCGACCGTGCCGATCGTCTCGAGCCGCTTGACGATCGAGCCTCTGTCCGGCTGCGGGCGCTCGAGCTCCGCCGCCACCTCCCGCAGGACTGCGTCGAGCTGCGAGCGGTCCTCGGGCGAGCCATCGTGCGCCGCGACCGCTCGCTCGAGCTGCTCCATGCCGGCGATCAGCTGCGTCGCCCCGCGGGCGTCGATGTGGCCGTGGCTGCCGATGACCAGGTTCGTCGCGGTCACGTTCCCGACGATGCCGTAGTTGCGCGAGTCGCCGCCCGTCACGTGGCCTTCCCCTTCGCCACGCTGCCGCGCAGCCGGTCGACGATCGTGGCGCCCTCGCCGACGGCGACGTTGTGCGCCTGCACCGACCCGCCGGGGACCATGATGCCGTTGTTGATGATCGTCTCGCGGCGCTCCGCCAGCTCGCTCGTCTCCACGTCGTGCTCGTCGAGGAACTCGACGATCGCGTCGAGCAGCGTGCGGTCGAACAGCTTGACGTACATCTCCTTGTCAAGCTTCTGGAAGTAGCGCGTGTACTCGGACGAGCGGGCGCGGTCGAGCGCCGACCGGCGCGAACCGTAGTCGAAGAAGTAGTCGCGCCGCACCTGCCGCTCGGACTTCGCACGCCGCTGGACGCGCAGCAGCGGCCGCACGGGCGTAAGCAGCGAGCGCAGCCCGAGCGGGAACGTGAGCCGGAAGGATCGCTGCGCGAGCGTGAACGCCTGCCCCAGCGACGACTCGTGCGCGAGCGCGTCGATGCGACGGAACTCGGGACGCAACGGGGGCAGGACGAAGCGGCTCAGCTCGGCGAACAGGCGGCCGTTGCTGACTGCGAAGCGCAGGAAGAGCGTGACGACGAGCTCGCCGCGCCAGTCCACGACGCGGAAGCAGCGGTAGTGCCGCACCCGGTGCGTCGGCGTGCGGATGAAGCCCTCCATCGTCTCCGGCCCGACGTCGGCCACCGGCCGGGAGGCGATGTCGGGCAGCAGCACGCGGTCGTCGCGGATGTCGGAGCCGCTGACGAAGATGCGATCCTCGATCGAGAGACCCGGGATGCCGAGGCGCGCGATGCTCTTCGCGACCGCGTCGTACATCTCGCGCGCCTCGAACGGCTTGGGCTCCGCGCGCTGGCCGAGCCGCTCCCGGCCCTTGCGCAGGTCGACCACGAAAGACCATCCGTCGAGGTCGAAGCCTGAGCTCGAGAACGGGTTGAAGCCGCTGTAGACGACGACGTTGCCGTGCTGGCGGCGCGCCAGCTCCTCGATCTGGGCGGCTGCCACCGCGTCGACCGGCTGGGGCGCGTCCTGCGGCCGGAAGCTGGTCGCGTTCAGGCGCTTCTTCGCGACGCCGTACATGGCGATCCAGAAGTCGATCGCGATCGTCGCCCAGCCGAGCAGGAAGCCGAGGAGCAGGTAGCCGAAGTGGAACGACTCCTGAGAGTAACCGTTGCTCGATCGCCGGTAGAACAGGACGACCGCCAGCACGAAGATGACGAACAGCACGACGTCGCGGATCGTCTTCTGGCGGCGGGCGGCGAGGCAATGCTTGACGATCGGGACGATGTCGACGCCCTCGGGCACGCGCACGGCCCGGAATGGCTCGTCGACGATCTCGTCCGTCACCTCCTGGGCGAAGGTGCCGTCGAGGTAGGCCGCTGCGCACAGCAGGCGCGTCGTCTCAGTCCACTCCTCCGCCCACGCCGGCACGGCTGCATGCGCCGGGGCTTGCTGCACGGTCGACACGGCTCACCTCCCGCGCGAGCGTCATCCCGACGGTCACGCATTATGGCATCGGACCTACGTAGATCGATCAGACGAAATCCGGCGGCACTGTACCAGGAGAAGAGGCGGGCCGACGCGGGCTCAGCCGCGCCCGCACGCGGCGGGCGGGCCGAGCCGCGTCCAGCGGACGGCGCCGAGCGACGCGCGCGCAAGCGCGCCGAGCACGGCCGTGCCGTCCGCGAAGCCACCATCGGCCGTGCGCGCCATCAGTCCCACCGCCACGCCGCGCCCGCCGGGCCCGGTGACCAGCCCGAACTGCCGCACGAGGTAGCGCCCAGCCGGATCGGGTCCCCAGCCGCCCTTCAGCGCGACACGCCAGCCGCGCGGGCGCGCAGCGCCCGGAAGCCCCCAGCGCTGCTCGGGGACGACCTGCGCCATCCAGCTGAGCACGCGCGCGTCGAGGCCGGCGGTGCCGACGCAGTGGCGGACCAGCGCAGCGTAGAAGCCGGTTCCGGCCGCGAGCGTCCAGCTCGTCTGTCCGTAGGCGGAGAACGGGGGGCGCACCTGGACGGCGACCACGTGGGTGCGACCGTCCCCCGCTTCGCGCAGCTCGTCCTCGACGGCCCGGCTCGCTGCCTCGGGGCCGCCGAGCGCGGCGGCGATGCCGTCGAACAACTGCTGGGCGGCTGCGTTGTCCGATGCGGTGATCGCCGCGCGTGCGAGCTGATCGAGGTCCGCGCGGCGGTCGACCTGCTCCAGCCGGTAGCGCGCAAGCACGATCGGCACCTTGATTGTGCTCCACGCGACGTCGCGCTGGAGCGTCCCCGCGCGCGCCGTCGCGCCGCCCGCGAGCGAACGGATTGCGACGCCGACGGAGGCGCCCGTGTCCGCCGCGACGACCGCGACCGCCGCGCGCAGCCGGGCGCGGTCGAGCCAGCCGGCGGCGGACGCCGGATCGGACGACGGGGGCGACGTCGCGGTGGACGCCGCCGTGGTCGCGGGCGTCACCGCCCCGGCCCCGGCGAGCGTCGTCCCGGTGGGCGCCGGCGCGTGCTCCCCGGCGGCCAGGGCACCCAGGCCGAGACCGAAGCCGGCCGCACCCAGCACCGCCGCCGCCGTGCCGATCAGACGCGCCCTCACGCCTGCCATTCAACCAATCGCCCAGTATCGACGCGCTTGAAGAAGATTGACCAACTTCTTTGCGGTGTCTATTCTCGCGAGCCGATCTGGGGACGAGGGGTGCTCGTCCGACGAACCTCCATGAGCGTTGGACGCCACATCCACCCACGGCTGCCGCGGCGGGAGACGCCTCCCGCGCGTCGTCCGTTCGCCGCCCTCGCGCTGCTCGCCACCGCGGGGCTGCTCGGCGGGTTCGGGATCGGCCACGTGACGCAAGGCGACTCCGGACCCACGCCCGTGGTGACGCAGGTCGTGCCGCTCGACCCCGGGACCGCGCCGCCGGCCGTCCGCCGCGGACCGGAGCGGGCGACCGAGCCCGAAGCGGGCGCTTACGCCTCCCCACCCCGATAGAGCAGGAGCAGCCATGACACGTCGCACCCCACGAGCTCGGAGCCGACGATGAGCTTCGCCGTTCCGCCGCCGCGACGGGGCCACGTCTCCGCGACCGAGTCCGGCCGCCCCTGCCCGGAGTGCCGCTTCTCGCTCAAGGAGGGCGCGCAGGCGATCGTGTGCGGTGTCTGCGGTGCCGTGCACCACGCGAGTTGCTGGGCGGAGCGCGGCGGCTGCGCGGTCGACGGATGCCCCGGCGCGAACGGCGCCGCCACCGCACAGCAGCCCGCGACCGTCGACGCGCCGCAGCCCGCGGCCGCCGTTCCGCCGCCGCCGGCTCCGCTCCCTTCGCCCCTCGCGGCGCAGGCAACCCCCCGCGGGCCGTGGCCGAGGGTCGCCGCGATCGTCGGCGCGCTCGGGCTCGCGGCGGCGGTGCTCGCGCTCGTGCTGACGCGTGGCTCCGACCAGCCGCCGGCGACCCGGACAATCGTCCTGCAGCAGTCCTCGGGCGACGCCGCGACCACCGAGAAGCCGGTCGATACCACCGCGGGGACCTCCGACGGGGAAGCGCCGCTGGTGGCCGACGAGGCGACGCGCGAGCAGATCCGCACCCTGCTGAAGGAGCACCACGCGGCGATCGTGGCGGGCGAGTATCGCCGCGCCTGGAACTTGCTCAGCCGCCGCAAGCGGGCGCAGAAGCTGCGCGAGGACGGCTACGACCGCTGGGCCGCGGCGCAGGCGACGCTGCGCCCCTACCTCGACCCGACCGACCTGGACGTCGAGATCCAGGCGCTCGACCCCGCCACCGGCGTCGCGCGCGTTCGCGTGACCGGGATGAGCTGGTCGAAGCCCGGTGCGCGCTGCGCCGAGTGGTCCGGCATCACCTGGGTCAAGCACGAAGACGGTGTGTGGCGTTACGACCCCGGCTACTCGACGACCCCGGAGCGCGAGCGCGCCTGGAAGAACCGCTTCTCGGAGCTGCTCGGAGGCGCGTGCTGAGGGACGAGCTGATGCGGCTTCGACGCCGCCCGATCTCCGCCCTGCTGGCGCTGGCGGGCGGGCTTGCCGGCGGGCTGCTGCTGGCGGCCCTGACCGCGGCGCCAGCGCCGCGGGCCGAGACGGCGACCGTCGTGGTCCTGCACGATGCCGCGGGTGCGACGCCGGGCGCGCGCCCCTCCTCGCCCGTCGGCGCCCGCTCCGTGCTCGCGGACGAGCAAACGCGGAGCGCGTTCCAGCGCGCCGCCGAGCACGCGGTCGCGCGCGCCGAGACAGCCGGCGGGGCGGCCGAGGCGGCGGTGTGGGCGGAGGGCTGGAGCACACCGGTGGTCGCAGGTGACGCCAGCCGGCGCATGCGGCTGTGGAGCATGAGCAAGGCGGTCACCGCGGTCGCCCTCTTCGAGGCGCTCGCACGTCGGAGCCGCCGGCCCTCGCCCGAGCTCGACGCGGCGCTCGCCGGAGCGCTCGTGCGCTCCGAGAACTGCTCGCAGCGGCGCGTGATCGTGGGCCTGCAGGAGCTGACCGGGGGCGCCGAGGGCGCACGCGCGGCGGTCGAGGACGTGCTGCGTCGCGCAGGAGCGAGCGCGGCGATGCCGACCGCTCCGCAACCGCCTGAGCCCGCGTGCCACGAGTACCTGCTCGCGCACGGCGGAGGCGTCGCGGAGCCGCTCGCGCCCGCGTACCAATACGGGACGGCGACCTGGACGATCCGCGACGCGGTCGCCTTCGCGCACGCGCTCGGCGACGGCCGGTACGGAGCCGCGGGCGAGGAGGTGCTGCGCCGGCTCGCGCTGCCGAAGCAGCCCGGCACGGAGGCGGCGCCCAGCGAGTTCACCGCCGATCCGGCGTGGGGCGCCGGCCGGCAGCTCGCGCCCTGGCATCCCGCCTACAAGGCGGGCTGGGGCGGGTCGCAGAACAGCCCGCCGGACTTCTTCGTCGCGCAGCTCGCGACGCTCACCGCGGGCACCCACCCGGTCGCGATCGCCGCGGCGTTCCACCCCGCACAGCAACCTCCGTCCGACGACCCCGGCCTCGGCTCCTCCGTGACGGGGATCGAGCGGGCGCTGCACGAGATCGCGCTCGAGATCAGACGGCGGTACGGCGCATGAGCCGGGTCGTGATCGGCACCGCCGAGGCCGGGCGCCCATGTCCGGCGTGCCGCTTCCCGCTGCGGCACGACACCGTCGCGGAGGGCTGCGACGCGTGCGGGGCGCTGCACCACGAGGAGTGCTGGCGCGAGGCGGGCGGCTGCGCGGTGGAGGGCTGCGCCGGCGGGGAGACCGCTGTCATGCCGGCCGCCGCTCCCCCGCCGTCGCCAGCGCCCGTGGCGCCGCTTCCGCCGGCCGCCGCTCCCCCGCCCCCGCCGGCGGTCGCTCCGGCACCCAACCGCGGCGTCGTGCTCGGTCTGCTCGTCGGTCTCGCGCTCGCGGGCGCCGGGCTGGCCGGGTACCTGGTGGCGAGCGGCAGCGGCGACGAGTCGCCCATCCAGCCCACCGCGGTCTCCAGCGACGAGGGATCTTCGACCCCGGCACAGCCCGAGGAGGCCGCTCCCTCGTCCGAGCAGGACGATCCGCAGCGCCAGGCGATGGAGGGGATGGCGCGGATCGTGCGACTCTCGCTGTTGGGCCGCGCCGCCGTGCGCGAGGGCCGCTACGCCGAGGCGATCGCGAACCGCGAGCTCGTCCTCCAACGGCTCGACGCCCTCCCCGTCGCCCGCGGCGCCGTCGCGCGCGCGCAGGCGACGCTGCGCGACGCGATGCAAACATCGCTCGCGTCCGACCGTGCGTACGCGGAGGGCCGCAACGCGACCGCGAGCGACCACGATGCGACGACGTACAAGCGGGCCTTCGTCGCCCAATGGAACCCGCTCGCCGGCCGCTACGGGCTGGAGCCCTACGCCGAGGGCGAGATCTAGCCGCCCCGGCCGGCGCGACGATCAGGCCGCGGAGTACGTCGTCGGGCCCGAGCGAACCATAGTCCCGCATGGTGCAGCGTTCGCGCGATTTGGCAGCTTTTGGCAGCACCAGGATGCGACAGAAGGTCACAGGATGTCATCGCGCTCTCTGCGATGAGGCCGAAAACCCCTGGGGTTGCCGCACATTGCCACAGGCGCTCGCTTGGTCAGTGAGCGCCGTCGCAAGCGTGCAGCCCGCGACGCGACCAGCCCGGCACACCCTCATCATTCCGTGACGCATGACACACACGCTCCGTGACGCGGCGCACACTTGCACAGCGCCAACGCGCCTAGCTTGGATTGAGCAGGACGCCTCTCTCAATCAAGGAACTCCCGTCATGATGATCACGTTCGGGCCCGCTGCGGCCATTCTCCAGCTCTCGGCCGCGACGCGGCCGACCGGCGGCAAGCGGCCCAAGAGCCTCTAAAGCCCCACCCCGGAAGCCCCTCCCCTGAGGGGCTTCCGTCGTTACGGCGCCGCCGGCCCGATCGCCACCGGCGCCCCGTCGCGCTCCGCGGACGCGACCGCCGCGAGCGTCAGCTCCAGCGACAGCAGGTTGTGTGCGCCGGAGTTGTAGGGCTCGCGGCTCTCGACGATCGCGCACAGCAGCTCGCCCATCGTCGCGGCGAAGCCGTCGGGCGTCCACGCGCCCTGGAGCGGGAAGCGCGTGATCACCCCGTCGCGCTCCAGTTGCACGCACTCGCCCGTCGCCACCTGGCCGCTGATCGTGCCCTCGCTACCGTGGATCCAGAAGGGGAAGCGCGCCTCGACTTCGCTGCAGCCGACGGCGCGCACGAGGGCCGAGCTGCCGTCGGCGTAGGACACGTCGGCGATCCCTCCCCACGCCTCGCGCGCCTCCGGCGGCTGCCCGGGCGTGCGGTACTCGCGCGCGCGCACCGTCTGCGGCTGCTTGCCATCGAACCAACAGCGCGTGATGTCGAAGACGTGCACCAGGAAGTCGTAGAGCACGAAGTGCTCGACCGCGTCGAAGTGGCTGCCGATCAGCCAGCGGTTGTGCTCCTCGATCAGGTGCGTGACCGCCAGCGTCTCGCCGATCGCGCCGTCCTGCAGCAGCAGCGTCGCGACGCGCCAGGCGGGCGTCCAGCGCCCGTTCTGGTTGACCGCCAGCTTCAGCCCGCGCTCCTGCGCGAGCGCGACGAGCGCGCGGGCGCTCGCGAGGTCGGGCGCGAACGGCTTCTGCGAGAGCACGTGCTTGCCGGCCTCCAGCGCACGCCGCACGATCTCGACGCGCACCGACGGGTGCGTCGCGACGTCCACCACCGCGACGTCCGGCGCCGCCAGCAGCTCGTCGAGGCTCGCGAACCGCCGCCCGACGTCGAACCGCTCGGCAGCGGCGGCGACCGCCGCCGGGTCGACGTCGAACACGCCGACGACGTCGATGCCGTGCTTGCGATACGCCGGCAGATGCGCGTCGCGGACGATCCGGCCGCAGCCGACGATCCCGATGCCCGGCCTGTCGCCTTCCGGAATCCGCGGCCGCGGATCGGGCGCTTCGACCATTTGTCGAATGATAATCACACTTCTTGGGAAGTCGACGAGCTTGGGCGGCGAGGCGACAGCCCGCGCGCTCCGCTCTATGGGTCCCCCTGCCCCCGGCCAACCTTCCCACACCCGTGTCAAGGTTGGCCGGTCCGCTGCTAGGATCGCCTCAATGCGGGACTACCTCGACGCCATCGCCCAGCGCATCGTCGTCTTCGACGGCGGCATGGGTGCGACGCTGGAGCAGTTCGAGCTGACGCAGGAGGACTACGGCGGCCTGCAGGGCAAGTGCCACGAGGCGCTCGTGCTCAACCGTCCCGACGTCATCGAGGGCGTCCACGCCGCAATGCTCGACGCCGGCGCGGAGGTCGTCGAGACCGACACCTTCCAGGCCTCGCGGCTGAAGCTGGAGGAGTGGGGGCTCGGCGAGCACACGCACGAGATCAACGTCAAGGCCGCGCAGATCGCGCGCAAGGCGGCCGGCGAGCATCGCTTCGTCGCCGGCTCGATCGGGCCGACCGGCTTTCTGCCCGCCTCCGACGACCCGACGCTCGGGAACATCACCTTCCGCGAGCTGGTCGACGTCTTCGCCCAGCAGGCGCAGGGCCTGGTCGAGGGCGGCTCGGACCTGATCATCATCGAGACCGCGCAGGACATCCTGGAGGTCAAGGCGGCGATCTTCGGCGCACGCGAGGCGTTCAAGGCGACGGGCATCACGCTGCCCATCCAGTGCTCGGTCTCGCTGCTGCCCAACGGCGGCAAGATGCTGCTCGGCACCGACATCTCTGCGGTGCTGACGACGCTGACCGCGCTCCACATCCAGGTGATCGGCCTCAACTGCTCGACCGGCCCGGAGGACATGCGCGACGCGATCCGCTTCCTCGGCGAGTTCTCGCCGCTGCCGGTGCACTGCATCCCGAACGCGGGCCTGCCGCTCCAGGGTCCCGACGGCGAGACGATCTTCCCCGAGCAGCCCGCGCCGCTCGCGAAGACGCTCGGCGAATTCGTCGAGCGCTACGGCGTCGGCGTGGTCGGCGGCTGCTGCGGTACGACCGCGGACCACATCCGTGCGATCGCCGAGCGAGTGAAGGGCCTGAAGCCCGCAGCGCGGCCGGCGCCGCGCGTGCCTCACGTCTCCTCGATGATCGCCGCCACGCAGCTCGCGCAGGAGCCGCGCCCGACGATCGTCGGCGAGCGCGTCAATTCGCAGGGCTCGCGCAAGGCGAAGGCGATGCTGCTCGCCGACGACTACGACGGCCTGCTGCAGATCGCCGAGGGTCAGGTCGAGGGCGGCGCACACATCCTCGATCTCTGCGTCGCGCTGACCGAGCGCCAGGACGAGGCCGAGCAGATGGCGACGCTCGTCAAGAAGGTCTCGCTCTCGCTGCCGGCGCCGATCCAGATCGACTCGACCGAGCCGGACGTGATGAAGGCGGCGCTGGAGCAGATCCCCGGCCGCGCGATCGTCAACTCGGTGAACCTGGAGGCCGGGCGCGACAAGCTCGACCACGTGGTGCCGCTGTGCATCGAGCATGGCGCGGCGCTGATCGCGCTGACGATCGACGAGGAGTCGATGGCCAAGACGGTGCAGCGCAAGGTCGACGTCGCCAAGCGCATCCACGGCTACGTCTGCGACGAGCACGGTATGGACCCGCGGACGCTGATCTTCGACGCGCTCACGTTCACGCTCGCGACCGGCTCGGACGAGTTCAAGGACTCCGCGGTGGAGACGATCAAGGGCATCAGCGCGATCAAGGCCG
Source organism: uncultured Actinomycetes bacterium (assembly GCA_963746145.1). GTDB lineage: Bacteria > Actinomycetota > Thermoleophilia > Solirubrobacterales > Solirubrobacteraceae > Conexibacter. Next base: position 1,025,410 of record CAVVAC010000003.1, on the reverse strand, counting down.
AGCTGCCTGGCGTGCTGACCTCGCTCGGCGTCTCGAACGTCTCCTTCGGCTTCGGCAAGCAGGCGCGCGAGGTGCTGAACAGCGTCTTCCTGCACCACTGCGTCGAGGCCGGCCTCGACCTCGCGATGGTCCACCCCGCCGACGTCACGCCCTACGGCGAGATCCCTGACGTCGAGCGCGATCTCGCCGACGACCTCGTCTTCAACAAGCGCGAGGACGCGACGCAGCGCTTCATCGAGCACTTCGAGGAGAAAGGCGAGAGCGACGAGGAGGAGAAGGCCGACCCGACCGCCGGGATGGAGCCGGAGGAGGCGCTGCACTTCCACATCCTGCGCCGCAAGAAGGACGGCGTCGAGGACTGGATCGACGCCTCGGTCAAGAAGATCGGCGCGGTCCCGACGCTGAACGACGTGCTGCTGCCGGCGATGAAGGAGGTCGGCGACAAGTTCGGCGCGGGCGAGCTGATCCTCCCCTTCGTGCTGCAGAGCGCCGAGGTGATGAAGAAGGCCGTCGCGCGGCTGGAGAACTACCTCGATCGCATCGAGGGCTACACGAAGGGCACGGTCGTGATCGCGACCGTCTTCGGCGACGTGCACGACATCGGCAAGTCGCTCGTCAACACGATCCTCACGAACAACGGCTACACGGTCGTCGACCTTGGCAAGCAGGTCCCGATCGCGACGATCCTCGACGCCGCGCAAGAGCACAAGGCGACCGCGATCGGCCTCTCCGCGCTGCTCGTCTCGACCTCGAAGCAGATGCCGCTGTGCGTGCAGGAGCTGCACGAGCGCGAGCTGCCCTACCCGGTGCTGATCGGCGGCGCCGCGATCAACCGCGACTTCGGCCTGCGGATCCTCTACCCGCACGGGCGCGAGGACGACGCCGTCTACGAGCCCGGCGTCTTCTACTGCAAGGACGCGTTCGAGGGGCTCGCGAAGATGGACCAGCTCGTCGACGAGCAGGCGCGCGCCGCGCTGGTCGAGAAGACGCGCGACGCCGCCAGGACGCTGCGCGAGAAGCCGATCGTCGTCGACACCGGCCCGCCCACGACCGACGACTCGATCCGCTCCGCCGCACGCACCGACGTGCCGGTGCCGACACCGCCGTGGTGGGGCGTGCGCGAGGTCGAGGTCGACCTGGACGGCGTCTACCGCCAGCTCGACACGCACGTGCTGTTCAAGCTCCACTGGGGCGGGCGCGGCGTCAAGGGCGAGGCCTGGAAGGAGCTCGTCGCCGAGAACTTCCGGCCGCGCCTGGAGCGCATGTGGGCGGAGCAGACGTACCTGCACCCGCGCGCGAAGCTCGGCTACTTCCCCTGCGCCTCCGACGGCAACGAGGTCGTGATCTTCGACCCCGAGGACCACGATCGCGAGATCAACCGCCTCGTGTTCCCGCGCCAGCCGCGCCACGACCGCATCTGCCTCGCCGACTTCTACCGCCCGCTCGGCAGCGACGAGAAGGACGTCGTCGCCCTGCAGGTCGTGACGGCCGGCGACGAGGTCACCGAGCTGATGGCGCAGCTGGAGCAGGACGGCGAGTTCGCCGAGCAGCTGTTCGTCCACGGGCTCGGCGTGCAGACGGCCGAGGGGATGGCCGAGTGGCTGCACTCCCAGGTCCGCAGCGGCCTCGGCATCGGCGTGGCCCAGGGCCGGCGCTATTCGTGGGGCTACCCCGCCTGCCCGGAGCAGTCCGAGCACGAGAAGGTCTTCGCGCTGCTCGACGCGGCCTCGATCGGCATGCGCCTGTCGGGCGGCTACGCGGTCGAGCCGGAGCAGTCGACGGTCGCGATCGTCGCGCACCACCCGCAGGCCGTCTACTTCGGCATGAAGAGCGGCTTCCTCCCGAAGGAGATCGCCCCGCCGGACGACGTGATCGCCGGCTCCAGCCGCGACCCCAGCCTGTTCGACGAGGACCCGCCCGACGGTTCGGTCGAGGCCGAGGTCGGCGAGCCGGCGGCCGCCTAAGCTTCTGCCTGCTGCGCCGCCGAGGCGTGCGAGCGAGCGCGCAGCTCGACCGGCGCCGCCTGCATCGCGCGCAGCCGCACGTCGCGCCAGGACAGCCCCTCCTTCAACAGCGCCGGCGTGCCCATCAAGATCGCCGTCGCGATCTCGACCGCCTGCAGGACGATCCCGTAGCCGAGCGCGTCGGCCTGCGAGACGCCGTAGCCACTGTGCAGCACGACGACGCAGGCGGCCTGGAAGAGCCCCAGGTTGGACGGCGTCGCGGGCAGCACGGCGGTGACGTTGACCGCGAACAGGACCGCCGCCGCACCCGCCGCACCGGCGCGGTCGTCGAGCCCCAGCGCCATCAGCAGCACGTAACAGGCGAGCCACTGGAGCGCCCACGCCGTCAGCTGCGCCAGCAGCGCGGTCGTGCCGAGGCGCGGATCGCGGAAGACGGCGAGGCCGCTGCGCACGCGCGCGAGGCTGCCGCGCGCCTGGCTGGTCAGCTCGCGCAGCTTCGCGAAGCGCGAGTGGCGCGCGGCGCCGAGCAGCGGCGGCGCGACCAGCACGATCGCCAGCAGCACGAGCGGCGCCAGCGCGGCGAACAGCAGCGCGTCGTGATGCCCGCGGAACAACCGCACGGTCGAGAACGTGATGACCCCGAGCACGACGAGCGCGAGGATGTTCAGCAGCGTCTGCGAGACGATCGTGCCGAGCACGATCGGCAGCCGCTCGCGCGGGCGCCCACTGCGGCGCGCGACGACGAGCGCGCGCGAGGGCTCGCCGAGGCGGGCGGGCAGCGTCGCCGACATCAGCACGCCGATGAACGTGCCCTGCATCGCGTCGCGCAGGCGCACGCTGCCGCGCGGCAGCGCGGCCTTCAGGATCGCGTGCCAGGCGACGGCGCGCACGACCATCGAGGCGCACATGATCCCCAACCCTGCGAGCACCCAGGCCGGGCTCGAGTCGAGCAGCGCGAGCACGATCTCGTGTACGCCGATGCGATGCAGCGCGAGCACGGCGCCGGCCAGCGCGGCGAGCGCCGCCAGCACGAGCACGGCGCGCCGCAGCAACGCGAGCGCCGGATGGCGAGCGCCGCTCGGCACGGGCGGCTCGAGGCTCGGCAGGCGGCTCGGCACGACGCGCGGCAGCAGGTCGGCGGGCGCGGCGCCCACGCGCACCGCGGCACGCTGCAGGACGCCCTGCGGAGCAGGCATCGCGGCCGCGTCCTCGTAGGCGCTGAGGACCTCGGCGGCGACGTGCGGCCAGGCGAAGCGCTCGGCGCGCTCGCCGGCGGCGACGCCCATCGCCGCGCGCTGCTGCGGCTCCAGCCAGAGGTCGCGCAGCGCCTCCGCAAGCGCGGTCGCGTCGCCGCGCGGGACGAGCAGGCCGTCGACGCGCTGGCGCACGACGTCGCGATAGCCGGCGATGTCGGAGGCGACGACCGGCGTGCCGGCGGCGAACGCCTCCGTCAGCACCATCCCGAAGCTCTCGCCGCCGAGCGAGGGCGCGCACAGCACGTCGGCGGACTCCAGCACGCGCTGCCTCTCCGCGTCGTCCACGCGCCCGAGCACGATCACGCCGCGCTCGTCGACCAGCAGCGGCGCGACTTCCTCGCGGTTGGCGCCGACGATCGTCAGCTCGGCCGGGATGTGCTCGCGCAGCGCCTCGAACGCGCGCAGCAGCACGCCGAGCCCCTTGCGCTCGACCGCCTGGCCGACGAACGCGATTCGCAGGAGATCGGACCCACCCGGCCCGCGCTCGGCGCGCTGGGCCGGCAGCGCCACGCCGTTGGGGATGATCCGGTAGCGGCCGCCGAAGAAGCGCCGGGCAGTCCACTCGGCCGCCTCGGAGACCGCGACGCGGACGTGCAGGTGGTTCAGCACCCGCCGCGCGCCCAGCAGGTTGGCGGCGTTGTTCGAGATGCGGTTCGTCGAGTAGCAGTGGAACGTGCCGACGAGCGGCGCGCGGGCCGAGAGGCAGGCGTCCCAGCCGAGCACGGGCGCGACCGGCTCGTGCACGTGCACGACGTCGTAGCGACCGTCGCGCAGCTCCCGCCGCATCTGGCTCAGCCCGGCGGCGCGCGACGAGATGTTCGAGACGGCGCCGTTGGCCGGGAAGCCGATCGTGCGACCGAGCGGGATCAGGTAGTCGGGCGCGGGGCGCCGTTGCGGCGCGGCGCCGCGATGCAGCACCGCGGCGAGGCGATCGTCGGGATCGTAGGGTGCGAGCACGCGCACGTCGTGGCCCTCGGCGAGGAAGCGCTCGGCAAGCGCCTCGATGTGGCGAGTGACGCCGCCTGGATAGGTCCACGAGTACGGAGAGACCAGGGCTATCCGCATCGCGGCCATCCTAGCGTGGTTTCCGGCCTTTCTCCGCAGGCGCGCGACGATTCCGTGCGCGGGCGTATGATCGCCGCGCATGTCGCCCGAGCAGCACCTGCGCAAGGCCGATCCGGTGCTCGGGGCGATCGTCGACGCGCTCGGACCCGACGAGCGCGGCTCCGAGCGTCCCACGACCGACCACTACGGAGCGCTCGTGCGCGCGATCGTCGGCCAGCAGCTCTCCACGAAGGCGGCGCGCAGCATCTACGCGCGACTCGCGGCGCGCTTCGGCGACCGCGCCCCCACGCCGGCCGAGATCCTCGCCGACGACCCCGAGGAGCTGCGCGCGGCGGCCGGTCTCTCGCGCGGAAAGGTCGGCTACCTGCGCTCGCTCGCCGAGCACGTGACGAGCGGCGAGCTGGAGCTCGAGCGCCTGGACCAGCTGCCCGAGGAGCAGGTGATGGCGGAGCTGGTCGCCGTCAAGGGGCTCGGCGTCTGGACGGTCCAGATGTTCCTGATGTTCCAGCTGGGTCGGCCGGACATCCTGCCCGTCGGCGACCTGGGGATCCGGCGCGCGGTCGAGCGCGCATACGGGCTGCCCGAGCTGCCGGACCCGGCGCAGCTGACGGAGATCGCCGAGCCGTGGCGTCCGCACCGGACGCTGGCGTGCTCCTACCTCTGGCGCTCGCTCGACAACGTGCCGGCGTAACCCGCCGTCTACGAGCGCTGCGTGAGCTGACGCTCGACCCAGGGGGGCTGATGCTCTCGCACCCACCGCGCCAGCAGCGGGTCGGCGAGCCTCCAAGTACGTGGTGCCGGCCGCCACGCGAGTCCCACACCGCGCAGACGCCGCAGCGCGTCACTCACGCTCTTGCTGTTGGCCGCGATGGCATGGGGCGGCACGTCGCAGCTGATCGCAGCCACGACCGACTGTGCCAGCGGATGGACGCGCCGAAGCAGATCCCATGCACGAGTCGTGGAAGCCGTACTCATGCGACAGAGTTCTCCCCATGCTCGCTGAACGTCGCCTTCGCGGGAGGCGACTGCGATGCCGAAGACCTGCCACGTCAGCGCCGGAACGCCGTCGGTCACGGTTGCCGCCTCAACGACCGTCTGGAACGAGAGTGGATCGCGCGGGAGGGTGAGGGGCAGGTCATGGCGGAAGCGCTGCGGTGTCGGACGCCGGAGGCGCAGCTGCCGACCCGCGCGATAAAGCGGGTGGCCGCTGTCGCGCAGCGCCCTCGCGACGCTTCCCTCTGGATGCTCCACGAGCAGCAGGTCAAGTCGATCGTTCCGCTGCGACTGGGTGCGCAGCAATTCCAGCAGCCGGCGCGCTTCGGCCGCGCGCACTCCGTCCAGCAGCAGCCCGAGGTGATCGATCGCCAGCGTGACCGGCCCAGACGTGAGCGCCAACATCAGCTGCACCGCTTCGACCAGACGACCGTCCCAAGGCGTGGCCCCACGTCGCAGCGCCTCGGGATGGATTCCCGCGCGGCTCATCGCCCGTCCGACCTGCAGCCCGGCGGCGCTTGCCGGCGGGGAAGACCCCGTCCACCAGCCCAGCGCGGCAGGCTCGAGCTGCCGCACGGCAGCGTCGGCGATCGCCAGGCCGAGGTCGAGCAGGTCGACGGTGTTGCGCGCGTCGACCAGCACTGCGAGGCGATCCTGCGCGTCGAGCGCCGCGCGCACCAGCGGGGTCGTGCCGCTCCAGGGGTCTGCTGACAGCACGAGCAGGCCCATCTGCTCCCGCAGCAGATCGCACAACTCCCGGTACTCGTCGATGCGTCCCGTCATCGTCTCGGACGTGCCCGGTCCGGCCTCGGAGCGCTCAGACATCGTCGTCTCGCAGGTGGCGTTCGGCCTCGTCGATCCCCATCTGGACCGAGAACGCGTCGAGGGTGGGACGCGACGCGCCCCCCTCGGCGAGCTTGCGCACGGAGAGTGCTGCATAGCGAGCCGCCGCGATCGTGCGGTACGGCTGGCCACCGCCGTATCTGAGCAGTTGCTCGAGCGGCTGGTCCGCGATGTGCATTCCCGCACGCGCGAACCGCTCGCGTAATGGGGTTCGCCATACGTCGAGCGCGATCGTCGGGCTGAGGTCCAGCCGATCGCAGAGCTTGCCCAAGTGGACCGGGGGTCCGAGCAGGTCGCCCAAGACCCGCTCCTCACTGCCGTCGACGAGCAGCACGACATCGGCGGACCCGCCATACAGATCGATGAGATCGCCGAGCAGCTCCGACGCGTCTTCGTACCCGACGGCACGCTGCAACTCATCGAGGAACAACACGACTGGCCGCTCTGCCTGCGCGGCGAGCCGCCGCGGCAGCGAGAGGATCGCCCGCTTCGTCAGCGGAGCGGGCGACCCTCCCAGATCGCTCAGGTCGAGCGGTATGCCCTGCTCTTCGAGCCATCGGTGCAGGAGCGGCTGCGTCGCGCGGAGCACCCGACGCCCGGTCGCTGCGAGCGACGCGCGGCTGCAGACGTCGACGATCAGCTGTAGGAGCGCTGTGGCGTCGCTGCGCTCCGGCACCTCGATCTCGACCACGAACGCATCGGCGTCTCGAAGTCGAGCGCAGACTGCATTGCACACGGTCGTCTTGCCGATGCGGCGGCGTCCGGCGAGCAGCGTGTGCATGCCTTCTCGCAGACGACGTTCGATCTCGGCAATCTCTCCGGTTCGGCCGATGACCAGCTCAGACGGGACCGGCCCACCGAGCGGAAACAACGCGCCAATACGGTCGTCCATTCTTCAATGATACTTCTCAGTATTGATGATGCAACCAATAAGTATCTTGTACCCGCAGTTGCGCTTCGGGCACGCCGACAATCGTTGCGCTATGCAAAGGAGCGCAGCGAAGGTCCGGCAGGACGCGCAGCGGCTAGACGGCGCTGACTTGCTCTTCGTCCGCGACGCGGAACGAGGAGCCACAGCCGCAGGCCGCGACGACGTTCGGGTTCTCGACCTTGAAGCCGGCGCCCTGGAGGTCGTCGACATAGTCGATCACCGAGCCCTGCACGTAGGGCAGGCTCGGGCCGTCGACGAGCAGGCGGATGCCGCGGTGCTCGAAGACCTCGTCGCCGTCGCGCTGCTGGTCGAAGGCGAGGGCGTATTGGAAGCCCGAGCAGCCGCCGCCCCGCACGCCGACGCGCAGCCCGGCGGTCTCGACCTCCGAGCCCTGCGAGGCGAGGAACTCGCGGACCTTCTCGACGCCCTTGTCTGTGAGAGTGATGCCGCTCATGCTTCATTCAGTATAGCGACCCCCTTCGGTCGCTACTCTTGGGCTCAGATGGCTACCAACGAAGAGCTGAAGGAGCGGATCGAGGCCGGCATCGCCGGCGCGAACGCCGAGGTCACGGGCGACGGGCACCACTTCCAGGCCGTCATCGTGGCACCGCAGTTCGCCGGCCTCTCGCGGCTCGCCCAGCACCGCCTCGTCTACGACGTCTTCGACGGCGAGCTCGGCGGCCGCATCCACGCCCTGTCCCTGCAGACCAAGGCCGAGTGAGGACTCCCGTGAGCGACGAGACCCCGAACCCCCTGCGCGACGAGATCGCCAAGGCGATCGCGTCGAACGACGTGCTCCTCTTCATGAAGGGCAACCCCGATCAGCCGATGTGCGGCTTCTCCGCGCGCACGGTCGCCGCGCTGCAGTCGCTGGAGGTGCCGTTCGCCGCCGTCGACGTGTTGCCCGACCCGCGCATCCGCGAGGAGCTCTCGGCGCTGTCGAACTGGCCGACGATCCCTCAGCTGTTCGTGGACGGCGAGCTGGTCGGCGGCTGCGACATCGTCACCGAGATGTACGAGAGCGGCGAGCTCGCCGAGCTGCTCGGCGTCGAGGCGACGGACGCTCCGACCGTGGCAGCCGCAGCCGCGGCGCAGCAGGCCGCGCCGCTGTCGATCGAGAACCGCCTCTAGCGCGACCTCGTCAGTGCAGCTGCTGCAGCCGATCGATCAGCTGCTGCAGCGCGGCGGCGTCCTTGCCGCTGCCCCGCGCCGTGCTTGCCGACGACACGCAACTGCACTGACGCGCTGCCGTCGATCCGCAGCTGCGGATCGCGGTAGGCGTGCCAGCGGGCCTTGCCGATCCGCGCGCTGACGCCGTCGTAGCGGGCGACGTCCTCGAAGCGCTGGCGCACGTCCGCGAGCGTCTGCGCGCCCGAGGAGCCTCCGCCGCCGCCGCCGAACAGGTCGAGCAGCGCGCCGAGATCGCCGTCGCCGCTGCCGCCGCCGAATTCGCCCTCGAGCGGCGTGCCGGAGAGCTTGAGCGTGCGCATGCCCGACGGCGCGTAGCGCGGAACATGCGTCGTGATGTGGATCGTGCGCAGCGGGCCGCGGTAGAGCCGCACCCGCAGCGCGAGCCGCAGCGTGTGCCCCGCCCGCACGACGCGCGGGCCCTCGAGCGAGTGCAGCGTCGCGAGCCGCAGCCCGCGCTCGACCGTCGCGTCGGCGCTGAGCTTGGTCAGGTGCAGCGCCTTGAAGCGGGCATTGTCGATCGCGCCCAGGGCGCCGGAGACGTCGTCGCTCATCGGGACCGCGAGCGCGCCGCCCGGCACGTCTTCCCCGACGATGCCGGAGGCGACGTAGCGGTTGCAGAAGCGCAGCGGCCGCTTCGACTCGCGCAGCTCGGCGCGCAGGCAGAGGCGGCCGCTCTCGTCGGCGGGGGCGCCGTCGAACGCGAGCACGACGCCCTGTGCCAGCGCGAGCGAGGCGAGCGACGGCACGAGCCCGGGGCCGTCGGGCATGCCGACGTCGACCTCGTCCGCAAGGTTGACGGCGAGGTGCGTCGTGCGATCGCGGTCGCCGTCATGGACGCGGACGGTCATCGGGACGGTGCGCGGCGGCGCGCCGACCGTTCCGACGACGGCGGCGGAGCCGTCGTCGGAGATCGTCCCGAGCGTGTGGCCCGGCGCGGCGAGCTTGTAGGAGGAGGCGAAGCCGTCCGACAGCGGGTTGCCGATCACGTCGAAGACGTAGGCGTCCTGCAGCACGAGCGCGCGGCGGCCCGTCTGCTCGAACGGATGCCCGAAGCCGTAGAGCGTGGCGCCGTCACGGTAGGTGACCGTCCCGATCGCGCCCGCGGCGATGTCCCCGGTCGCGAGCGCGACGGCGAACGCGGCGCCGGGCACGAGCGGCTGCGGCGCGAACGTCGCGAGCGGGCCGGCGGGCACCGCCACGACGGTGTGCCCGCGCGCGGCTGCGGAGCGCTCGACCAGCCGCGCGAGCGACGGGACGAGGCCGGAGATCGTCAGCGGCGAGGCGAGCGGCCGCGCGTGGCGCAGCAGCCGCGGCGCGTGATGGACACCGCTGGGCGGCTTGACGGGGAGGCCGAGCATCTGCTCGATCGGCGTCACGAGCCCGACGGCGTCGCCGTACTGGCCGACCGTCGCGGAGATCGCGCCGGCGTTGCCGACGACGCCGTGCGCGTCCGGGCAGTAGACGGGCGAGCCCGACATCCCCTCGGCGATGCCGGTCGCGTCGACGGCGGGGCCGGAGACGCGCACGAGGATCCGCGCGCCGCTGCCCTCGACGCTGTCGACCACTTCGATCACCTCGACGTCGAAGCTGCTGATGTCGGTGCCGTGCACGACCGTCAGCGCGGTGCACTGCACGCCGCGGTGGATGTCGCTCAGCGGCGTGATCGGGTCGCGCGCGTACGCAGGCGCCGCGCCGAGCGCCGCGAGCATGAAGGCGCATGCGAGGACCCGGCGCACGCGCGGGACTGTAGTGGGGATGACGGCGGGGCGCGGCTACTACAGTGCCGCGGATGGGACCCGTCGCGATCGTCGCCGACACGTGCCACTACCTGCCCCGCACGCTGTCCGCGGCGCGCGGCATCCACGAGGTGAGCCTCTACGTGCACTGGGACGGCCGCGAGGACCGCGAGTCCGAGCTGCCGGACTTCGACGCCTACTACGCCCACCTCGGCGCGGGCGGCGACCTGCCGACGACCTCGCAGCCTTCGATCGGCGACTTCCTCGCCGTCTACGAGCCGCTGCTCGCCGACGGTCGCGAGATCGTCTCAGTGCACCTCTCGGGCGCGCTCTCGGGCACCCTCGCCTCGGCGGAGCAGGCGAAGGCGCAGCTCGGGGAGGCGGGCGCACGCGTCCACGTGCTCGACTCCACGAGCGCGTGCGGCGGCGAAGGGCTCGTCGTCCTGGCGGCGCACGCCGCCGCTGCACGCGGCATGAGCGGGCAGCAGGTCCTCGCGCATGCGCGCGAGGCACGCGCGGCGCTGATGATGTGGTTCGCGATCGACACGCTCGAGTACCTGCGCAAGGGCGGGCGGATCGGCGCCGCCCAGGCCTGGCTCGGCGCCGCCCTGCGGATCAAGCCGATCCTCACGCTCGAGGAGGAGATCACCCCGGTCGAGCGCGTGCGCACGTCGGGACGGGCGTTCGAGCGGATGGTCCAGTACCTGCAGGCGCGCCACGACGACGGCGCCGACGCCTGGGTCGTGCAGCACATCCAGGCCCCCGCCGAGGCCGAGCGGCTCGTCGCGCGCGGCCGTGAGATCTTCGGCACCGACCCCTGCTTCGTCTCGGAGGTCGGCCCGGTGATCGGGACGCACGTCGGGCCGGGACTGCTCGGCGTCGGCGGCATCCCGAGCAGCTTCCTCGCGTAACGCGGCATTCACCGTTTCAGTCCGACGCAGACGGGAAGATGCCCGTCGAAGGCGTCGACCTGCCTTGGGGGCTGGCGACCCGGGGACCCGACGAGAAGGAGTGCCGCGATGGACGTCTACGCGATCAGCTTCCTGGCCCTGGTGTGGATCGGCCTGATGGCGCTCGTCGTCGCGCTGTGCGCTGCGGGCGCTCGTGCCGATCGGCGCGAGCGCCGCAGGAACGGCGGAACGTTCTCCGCCAGCGCTGCGTTGAGACGCCGCCAGACCTAGCGGCGACGGCGGCGACGGCCGCCGAACACGAGGCCACCGAGGCCTGCGATGCCGCCGCCGATCACGAAGCCGGCGACCGCGGCGCCGATCAGCGCCTCGCGCCGGTGCTCGCCGAGCTGCCTGCGCCAGTCGGTGAGTTGGGCGACCTCGCCGCGCAGGCGCTCGATCGAGACGCCGAGCTCCTGGCGGTTCTGCTCGATCGAGGCGCGGATCTCCTGGGGCGTGCGCGTGGGCATCAGGACGTTCCCTCCGAGGCCTTGACCGTGTCGCGGATCTTCTTCGCTTCGTCGATCGCCATCACGGGCACCGGCGGCGCGCCGCTGCGCACGGCGCGGTAGGCGAGGATGCCGGCCAGCGCGCCGAGCAGGAACAGCGCCCCGGCGACGACGACGAAGCCAAGCCAGTAGTCCTGGCCCGAGCCGATCAGCTGCCAGACGCCCCAGGCCGCTCCGTGCAGCAGGAACAGCAGGCCGGTGACGACGAAGATGCCGGCGACGACGCCGACGACGGCGCCCTTGATCAGCTTCGAGATCTTCTCGGAGATCTCGGCCTTCGCCAGCTCGATCTCCTCGCGCACGAGCAGGGAAGCCCTCTCGGAGACCTCCGCGATCGTCTGTGCAAGCGTCGCCGCCTGCGCGTCGGGCTGTTCGTCGCTAACGGGCAAGGCGCTTGAGGAAGAGGGCGAACACGAGACCGCCGGCAAAGGCGGCGCCGACGGCCAGCTCGGGGCGCTCGGCCGGCAGCGCGGCGGGCGGCGGCAGGGTGGCAGCAGGCTCGGCGGGACCGGTGCCGTTGGCCGTGACCGCGGCGTGCTCGACGGTCGGCTGGTCGAGGCCGTCGCTCATTCGGGCGGCTCCTCGCCGAAGGCGCGGACCCAGATCATCGCCGCGACGCGCTGCGTCGCGATGGTCGCAAGCGCGCCGATGCCGGCCAGCAGGCCGGACCAGACGAGTCGCTTGACGAGGTCGCTCTCGGCCATCAGGTCTCGCATTCAATCAGAGCTCCCGGCGGGGGGCAGCGCCCGCACCGGCATTTCCAGTCCGCCGCAGATCGTCTCGACGATATGCGTCTTGGCTTCCTCGTATTCCCGGTCGCCGACCGGAAGCAACGCGAAGATCCAGCCGGTCAGCACCTGCTCGACCGCGCCGTAGAAGGCGAGCGCCGCGAAGTCGGGCGTGACGGTGGAGCGGAACTCGCCCGTCTGCTGCGCCTGCTCGACGATCGCGGCGATCTGCACGTAGGCCTGGCGGATGTGCGGCAGGTGGGTGCGCCCGAACGTGTTGGCCGCGCGCGTGACCTCGACGATGATGACCTTCATCAGGTCGGGGTCGTGGCGGTAGGACTCGATGATGAACGAGGCGATCGCGTAGAGCTTCTCGCGCGCGGGGATCGTCTGGCCGTCGACCTCCTCGATCGCGTGCAGCAGGATGTCCCAGCGCTCGAGGAAGAGCGTGTCGAGGATCTGGTCCTTCGAGTCGAAGTAGTGGTAGACGAGGCCGTAGGCGACGCCCGCTTCGTCGGCGATGTCGGAGACGCGACAGGTGTGGAAGCCCTGGCGCGCGAACACGCGCACGGCCGCGTCGAGGATCATGCGCCGCTTGTCGACGGCCGGCTCGGTGCGCGCCATCAGGCCGCGGCCTCCAGCTCGGCGGGCCAGGCGTAGACGTCGGCGCGGCGGTGCGCGAGCGCAGGCAGCGTGGCCCGGATCTCGCGCTGGCGGGCGAGATCCAGCTCGGCGAGCACGTGACCCTCGGCGTCGGGCGCGGTCGCGAGGACGGTCCCCCAGGGATCCACGATCAGCGAGCGTCCGCCGGAGGCGTTACCGGGCGGATGGACGCCGATCTGGTTCGGCGCGACGACGAAGCACTGCTGCTCGATCGCGCGAGCGCGCACGAGCACCTCCCAGTGGTCGCGCGTGGTCGCGAGCGTGAAGGCGGAGGGCAGCACGAGCACGAGCGCACCGCGCAGCGCGAGCAGGCGGAACAGCTCGGGAAAGCGCAGGTCGTAGCAGACCGCCATCCCGATGCGGGTGCCGTCGGCCAGCTCGCTCGTGACGATCTCCTCCCCCGCCTCGGCGCCGTCGGACTCGCGGTAGACGCTGCCGCCGACCTCGACGTCGAACAGATGCAGCTTGCGGTAGACGCCGCGCAGCTCGCCGTCGGGGCCGACGTGCACGCTCGTGTTGGCGGGCCGCTCGTGGCCGTCGCGACGCTCGACGATCGAGCCGGCGACGAGGTCGATCGCGAGCTCCCGCGCGAGCTCGCGGGCCCATGCGATCGCCGGGCCGTCGAGCGGCTCGGCGCCAGCTGTCATCTGCTCGGTCGTGCCGAGCACGCTCCACTTCTCCGGCAGCACCACGAGCGTGGCGCCGTCGGCTGCGGCGGCGCGGACGAGACGATCGGCCGTTGCGCGATTGCGGGCGGGATCCTCGGTAGAGTTCATCTGGATCGCCGCGGCGCGCATGCGGTGGTGGTTCTCCAAGCTGGACAGATTGACTGGTCAGTCAACCGCCGCTTAGCATAGCGCCACGCGCATGGATCCTGCCCTCTCGCACCGCGGTCGCTACGGCGACCCCCGCCCCTCGTCGCTGGCGGGCGTCGCGCTGCCTCCGACGCGGATGCCGGGCCGCTTCGGCTCGCGTCCGCTCAAGCACTGGCGCTACGTCGGCGTCTTCGGCCCCGAGCTGATGCTGTGCGTCGGCTCGGCGCGCGTCGGGCCGGGGCGGCAGTCGTTCTGGGCCGTATGGGATCGGGAGGCCGAGCAGCTGCACGAGCGCACCCGCCTGCGGCGCGGCGGCGTGGAGCTCCAGCACCCAGGACGCGTGATCGTGAAGGACCGCGGCATGCAGATCGAGCTGACGCTCGAAGAGGGTCCCGGGATCGAGACCGTCTGCGCCACCGGCGACGCCTATGCCTGGACGCGCAAGCAAGGTGGCGTGCGCGCGTTCGGCGAGGTGACGATCGACGGCGTCGTGCGCGAGGTCGATGCGCTCTCCGTGATCGACGACAGCGCCGGCTACCACCCGCGCCACACCGCCTGGAGCTGGTCGGCCGGGGTCGGGCGCGCGGTCGACGGGCAGACGGTCGCGTGGAACCTCGTGGCCGGCGTCAACGACCCGCCGGAGGACAGCGAGCGCACCGTCTGGATCGACGGCGAGGCGACGGAGGCGGCGCCGGCGACGTTCGCGCGCGACCTCTCCTGCGTGGCGACATCCGACGGCGGCATGCTCGGCTTCGCCGCCGAGGCCGTGCGCGAACGGCACGAGAACCTGCTGATCGTGCGCAGCTCCTACCGCCAGCCGTTCGGCCGCTTCGCCGGCACCCTCCCCGGCGGGATCCCGCTCGCCGAAGGCTGGGGCGTGATGGAGCGCCACACCGCCGTCTGGTGAGCCGCGCTCAGCCGGCGCGGCGCTGCTCGTGCTGGCGGCGCAGCTCGGTCAGCAGCAGCTTCGAGTGCATCGCCCCGATCAGCTCCTGCAGCGGCTCGGCGCCGGAGGCGATGATCTCGACGGCGCGGTCCTCCTCGACCGTCCCGGCGAGGCGCGCCAGCAGCACGCCGACCTCCTCCTCGACGAGCGGCGCGAGCGCCTCCCGGTAGCGCAGCGTGTCGTAGACGGTGAAGCCGATCGCCTCGTCGTAGCCGCCCGCACGGAAGCGCGAGATCGCCTCGATGATCTTCACGTCGTCGACGTCGTAGCCGCGCGTCGTCGGCGTCAGCACCTCCAGCTGCTGCAGGCGCTCGAGCACGTTGCGCGGCACGCCGTAGGCGCGCTCGACCTCCGCGCGCGAGATGCGTCCGCGCTCGCCCGCGGCGGCGGCGCGCTCGAGGATGCGGTCCTGCAGCGAGATCAGCGCCTCGATCCGCTGCGGGTCCTCGCGCAGCAGCTCGCGGATCACGCGCAGCGGCATGAAGCGCTCCTCCTGCAGACGCTTGATCAGGCGCACGCGCTCGACGAACTCGGGCGGGTAGTAGGCCATGTTGCGACTCGTGCGCGTGATCTCGCCCTCGCCGCCGAGCAGCCCCTCGCGCAGGTAGTGCTTGACCGTGCCCGGCGCTCACGCCCGAGCGCTCGGCCAGCTCGCTGATCTTCAGGAGGCCGCCGGAGGCGGGGCGCGTCTCAGCCGCCAAGGAACGCGCCCCCCATGCCGCCCTCGGCGGGTCCGGCGACCGCGCCGGCCTGCTTGAGCGCCGCGATCTGCTCCGGGTCGTAGCCGGCGGCCGCGAGCACCTCGTCGGTGTGCTCGCCGAGCGCGGGCCCGGGCGCGCGCCGCGGGTCGCCGGGCGTGCGGCTGAGCTTGATCGGCAGTCCCAGCAGCTTCACGGGCGCGGTCGCGCCCGGCTGGGCGATCTCGACGACCATCTCGCGCGCCCGCACCAGCTCGGAGTCGAGCGCCTCGTCCAGCTCCAGCACCGGCTCCAGGCAGCAGTCGTGTTGCGTCGCGAACAGCTCCCACTCGGCGCGCCGGCGCGCCGCGAAGATCGCCTCGACCTCGCGGTGCGCGGCCGAGCCGGGCGGCTGGAACTGCTGCTCGATCAGGTCCTCGCGCGCGACGCCGCGGCACCACGCCTGCCAGAACTTCGGCTCCAGCGCGCCGAGCGCGACCCAGCCGTCGGCGCACGCATAGGGCCGGTAGCAGACGAACATGCCGGAGAGCGGGAGCAGGCCGCGCTCGAGCTTGAGCCCCTCCGTCAGCGCCTGCGCGGCGACCATCGCCAGCCACGAGAGCGCGCCGTCGAACATCGAGACGTCGACGAGCTGGCCCTCGCCCGAGCGCTCGCGCTCGCGCAGCGCAGCGAGGATCCCGACCGCGGCCATCAACGCGCCGCCGCCGAGGTCGGCGATCTGCGCAGCGGCCTGCACGGGCGGCCCGCCGGGCTCGCCGGTGAGGCCCAGCAGGCCGCCGAGCGCGAGGTAGTTCATGTCGTGGCCGGCGCGCTCGCGGTTGGGCCCATCCTGCCCGTAGCCGCTGATCGCGCAGTAGACGAGCGCCGGGTTCTCCTGCTTGAGGCGGGTCCAGCCGACGCCGAGACGGTCGAGCACGCCCGGCCGGAAGGACTCCAGCAGCACGTCGTGCTGGCGCGCGAGCTTCAGCAGCACCTCGCACCCCTGCTCGGTCTTGAGGTCGATGCGGATCGAGCGCTTGTTGCGGTTGAGCGACAGGAACAGCGCCGACTTCGCGCTCTCCTCCGCGCCCTCGACGTACGGCGGCGACCAGCGCACGTAGTCGCCCATGCCGGTGTCCTCGACCTTGAGCACCTCGGCGCCGAGGTCGGCGAGCAGCAGCGAGCAGAAGCCGCCGGGCAGCAGGCGGCTGAGGTCGAGGACCTTGAGGCCCGAGAGCGGCCCGCTCATGCGAGCGCTCGCTTGGGCGTGCCGAGCATCGCGCGCGCCTCGGCGACGGTCGCCGGCCGGCGACCGACGTCCTCGGTCAGCTGGCGCGCCTTCGCGATCAGGTCGCCGTTGGAGCGCGCCATCGTGCCGTCGGGCAGGTAGAAGTTGTCCTCGAGGCCGGCCCGGATGTTGCCGCCGAGCGTGAGCGCGGCGGCGATCAGCATCCATTGGTCGCGCGAGATGCCGATCACGCCCCACTCGTTGGGACCGTCCGGCCCGCCGGGGACGTTCTCCGCCATGTGCGCGAGGTTGCGCGCGTTCGGCCGCACGCCGCCGATCACGCCCATCACGCACGAGATCTGCAGCGGCTCCCGCAGCAGGCCCATGTCGATCAGCGGGTCGAGGTTCGCGATGTGGCCGGTGTCGAAGCACTCGTGCTCGGGCTTGATGCCGTGCTCGTTCATCGCCTCCAGCAGCGTCGTGATCGTCTCGAAGCTGTTCTCGAAGACGGTCGAGAAGACGAAGCCCTTGCGCCGCGCGGAGTACTTGGCGTAGTTCATCGAGCCCATGTTGAGCGCGGCGATGTCCGGCTTGAGCGCAGCGAGATACGCGATCCGCTTCTCCAGCGGGATGCCGATCGCGCCGGTCGAGAAGTTGATGATCACGTCGTCGACCTCGCCGCGGATCGCCTCCGTGATCGCGCGGAAGTCCTCGATCTCGAACGAGGGCGCGCCGTCGGGCGTGCGCGCGTGGATGTGGATCATCGCCGCGCCCTCGTCGACCGCACGGCGCGCCTCGGCGGCGTACTCCTCCGGCGTGTAGGGGATCCCCGGGCACTGGTCGCGGTTGGCGACCACGCCCGAGATCGAGCAGGTGATGATGACCGGATCGTCCAAGGGGTTGCTCATACGGGCACCACTCCATGTCGCTTCCAGGGCCGCTCGACGCGCTTGCCCTGCGCCATCTCGAGCGCGCGGCAGATCGTCGGACGCGTGTCGCGCGGGTCGATGACGTCGTCGATCAGCGCGTTCCTCGCGGCGACGTAGACGTCGATCAGCTTGCGGTAGGCCGCGATCAGCTCGGCCTTCAGCGCGGCCGGGTCCTCGGCCTCCTCGACCTGGCGGCGCATCACGATCTCGACCGCGCCCTCGGCGCCCATCACGCTGATCTCGGCGCTCGGCCAGGCGACGATCAGATCCGGCTCGTAGGCCTTGCCGTTCATCACGTAGTAGCCGGCGCCGTAGGCCTTGCGGATCACGACGGTGACCTTCGGGACGGTCGCGTTCGCGACCGCGTAGAGCATCTTCGCGCCGTGGCGGATGATGCCGGCCGCCTCCACCTTCGTGCCGACCATGAAGCCGGGCACGTCCTGCAGGAAGACGAGCGGGATGTCGAACGCGTTGCAGAGGTTGACGAAGCGCGCGGCCTTGTCGGCGGAGTCGTTGTCGAGGATCCCGCCGAGCTGCTTGGGCTGGTTGGCGACGATCCCCGCGGGGCGCCCGCCGAAGCGCGCGAAGCAGGTGATGATCGTCTTGGCGAACTGCGGCTTCATGTCGAAGTACTCGCCGTCGTCGACGATCCGCCTGATCACCTCGTACATGTCGTACGGCTTGCGGTTGGACTCGGGCAGGACGTCGAGCAGCCCCTCGTCGCGACGGTCGATCGGGTCGCTGCACTCACGCGTAGGCGGCTTCTCCTCGCAGTGCTGCGGCATGAACGAGAGGTACTGCTTGATGCGCTCGATGCACTCCTCGTCGCTGGCGACCTCGAGGTCGCCAACGCCCGACTTGCGGCAGTGCACGCGCGAGCCGCCGAGCTCCTCCTGCGTGACGTCCTCCCCGATCGCGGCGCGCACGAGATGCGGGCCGGCCAGCGCCATCGAGCCGCGGCCCTTGACCATCGGGACGAAGTCCGCGAGGCCCGGGATGTAGGCGGTGCCGGCGGCGCAGGGGCCCATCAGCGCGGCGACCTGCGGGATCACGCCGCTCATCACGACCTCCTCGCGGAAGAGGTGGCCGGAGCCGGCGAACAGCGAGCCGACCGCCTCCTGGATGCGCGCGCCGGCCGAGTCGAGCAGCCAGATGAAGGGGATCCGCTTGCTGAGCGCGAGCTCGCGCAGGCGCGTGACCTTCGTCTCGCCGCTCAAGCCCATCGAGCCCGCCATCACGGTGAAGTCGTAGGCGCAGACGGCGACGAGGCGGCCGTCGACCTTGCCGTAGCCGGTGATGACGCCGTCGGCGGGCGCCTCCTCGCCCTCCAGGCCGCGCACGGAGAAGTGGATCCCGGCGTGGATGCCCAGCTCGGTGAACGTGCCCTCGTCGATCAGCAGCGCGAGCCGCTCGCGCGCGGTCAGCTTGTCGGCGGCATGCTGCTTGGCGATCTTCTCCGCGCCGCCGCCCAGCTCGGCCTGCGCGCGGCGCGCGGCCAGCTCCTCGACCAGCGGGCGCAGGATCGACCCGGTCCCGCCCACCCGCGTGTTTACCGTCCCGTCCATTGGGGCTCCCGCTTCTCGAAGAACGCCTTCACGCCCTCCTGGATGTCCTCGGTCGAGAAGGCGATCGTCAGCTGCGAGCGCAGGAAGTCGAGCGCCTCCTCGAACGCCATGTCCTGCTGGCGGTAGATCGCGTCCTTGCCGAGCTTCATCAGCACCGGCGACTTGGCCGCGAGCTTGGCCGCCCAGTCGGCGACGGCGGCGTCGAACTCGTCCGCCGCCACGACCCGGTTGACGAGCCCGATCCGCTCCGCCTCCTGCGCTGAGATCTGCTCGCCCAGCAGCAGCAGCTCGTTCGTCTTCTTGCGCCCGAGGTTGCGGTAGATCAGCGCCATGATCATGAACGGGAAGACGCCGACGTTGATCTCGGGCGTGCCGAAGCGCACGCCGTCCTTGGCGACGATCAGGTCGCAGGCGAGCGCAAGCCCGAGCCCGCCGGCCAGCACGTGCCCGTTGGCGGCGCACAGCGTCGGCTTGCCGAGCCGGCCGATCAGCGTGAACAGCCGCGGGAACAGGTCGATCCCGAAGTGCTTGTGCACGAGCGGGACCTCGGCCGCGAAGCCGGCGAGGTTGCCACCCGCCGAGAAGACTTTCTCGTGCGTCGAGGTGAGCACCACGCAGCGCACCGCGTCGTCGTCGCGCGCGGCCGTGAAGGCGGCGTGCAGGTCGGTCAGCAGCGCGTCGGAGAGCGCGTTGCGCGAGTCGGGTTGGTCGAGCGCGATCGTCGCCACGCCATCGGCGACCTCGTAGCGCAGCGTGTCGTAGGCCATCCGCGCACCGTATCGGGTGCAGCGGAAAGTGGGAAGCTCTACTGTCTACTTCGCCAGGCCTGCCCAGCGCACGAGGAGACGAACCCGCATGGCCGCCACCGCAGACGTGCTGAAGCCCGACTTCGGGTCCCAGCGCAAGCACTTCATCTTCACTGAGGACCACGACCGGCTGCGCGAGTCGATCGCCCGCTTCGTCGCCAAGGAGCTCGCGCCCCACGCCGAGGAGTGGGAGGAGACGACCTTCCCCGACTCGGTCTTCCACCGCATGGGCGAGCTGGGCTTCCTCGGCCTCTCCGTCGAGGAGAAGTACGGCGGCCAGGGCGGCGACTACTACGCCAACCTCGTACTCGCCGAGGAGATGGGCGGCTCGCTCTCCGGCGGCCTCACGATGGGCGTCGCGGTCCACACCGACATGGCGATGCCGCCGATCCTCAAGTTCGGCACCGAGGAGCAGAAGCAGGAGTGGGTCGTGCCCGCGATCAAGGGCGAGAAGATCCTCTGCCTCGGCATCACCGAGCCCGACGCCGGCTCCGACGTCGCCGGCATCAAGACGCGCGCGGTCAAGGACGGCGACGAGTACGTCATCAACGGCTCGAAGACCTACATCACGAACGGCATCCGCGCCGACGTGATCGTGCTCGTGACGAAGACCGACGCGGACGCCGGCTACGACGGCTTCACGCTCTTCCTGGTGCCGATGGACACGCCCGGCGTGATCCGCGAGAAGAAGCTCGAGAAGCTCGGCATGCACGCCTCCGACACGGCGCTGCTCGCCTTCCAGGACGTGCGGGTGCCCGAGTCCGCCGTGCTCGGCCAGGTCGGCAAGGGCTTCTACCACATCATGTGGGAGCTGCAGGGCGAGCGCCTGATCGGCGCCGCCGGCTGCGTCTCGGGCGCTCAGCGCTGCTTCGACCGCACGCTCCAGTACGCGCTGGAGCGCACCGCGTTCGGCCGCCAGATCGGCAAGTTCCAGGTGATCCGCCACAAGTTCGCCGAGATGGCGACGAAGATCGAGTCGGCGCGCCAGATGACCTACGTGACCGCGTGGCGCTTCCAGAACGGCGAGTACCCCGTGCGCGAGATCTCGATGGCGAAGCTGCACGCCGCGCGGATCGCCGTCGAGGTCGCCGACGAGTGCATCCAGATCCACGGCGGCGCCGGGTACATGAAGGAGTACGGGGTCGAGCGCGTCTGGCGCGACATGCGCCTGAACCGCATCGGCGCCGGCACCGACGAGATCATGCTCGACGTGATCGGCCGTTCCTACGGACTCTAGGAGACCGCACACATGACCAAGGAGATCACCACCGGGCCCGGCTACGCGGTCGGCGACCTCGAGCTGCTCGGCGAGGGCTACGGCTTCCGCAAGATCCGCAAGGGCCTGGACGTCAAGGAGTTCGGCGCCAATGCGATCGTGATGCCGCCCGGCTACGAGTCGAACGGGCACTACCACGACGAGCAGGAGGAGCTGTACTTCGTCCATCGCGGTCGCATCGCGATGACGTTCGGCGACGGCACGACGCATGAGCTGGGCGCCGGGGGGCTGGCGCGGGTGGACGCCTCGACCGTTCGGTCGGTGAAGAACGTCGGCGAGGGCGATGCGATCTATGTGATCGTCGGTGGCAAGGGCGGCTATGTGGGGCGCGATGGGCGGCTGGCCGACGGGGCCACGACGCGTGGGGCTCCGGGGGCTCTGGGGGCTGCGTGAGCGCAGTCGCCGAGGCGGTCCGGCGGCCGGTTCCTCCGTTCACCGAGGAGTACGAGCGGCTGCGGTTGGAGATGCGGGCGTTCGTGGAGGAGGAGTTGGCGCCGCATGCCGCGGAGTGGGAGGCGGCGCGGTTCTTTCCGAACGAGGTCTTCTCGCGGTGCGCCGAGCGGGGGTACATCGGGCTGAAGTTCCCGCGCGAGCTGGGCGGCGGCGGCGATCCGCTCGCGGCCGCCGTGTGGGCGCAAGAGCTGGCGCGCTGCGGGTCGGGCGGCGTCGGCGCGGGGATCGGCGCGCACACCGGCATCGCGCTGCCGCCGGTGTGGCGCTTCGGCACGCCGCAGCAGCACGAGCGCTACCTGGTGCCGGGGATCCGCGCGGAGAAGATCGCGGCGCTTGGGATCACCGAGCCGGACGCCGGCTCCGACGTCGCGGGCATCCGCACACGCGCGCGGCGCGTCGAGGGCGGCTTCCTCGTCAACGGCTCGAAGATGTTCATCACCAACGGGGTGCGCGCCGACTTCGTCGTGACCGCCGTCAAGACGACCGAGGCGGGCGGGCACCACGGGATCTCGTTCCTGATCGTGGACAGCGGCCCCGGCCAGCGCGGCATCGAGGCGAGCCCGATCGAGAAGCTCGGCTGGCACGCCTCCGACACGGCGCTGATCGCGTTCGACGACGTGTTCGTGCCCGAGGAGAACCTGCTCGGTGCCGAGCACGAGGGCTTCAAGCTGATCATGGCCAACTTCCAGTGGGAGCGCGTGATGATGGCGCTGGGCGCCGTCGGGGCGATGGAGGTCGTGTTCGAGCGCACGGTCGAGCTCGTCCGCGCCCGCGGCGGCGCGGGCCAGGCGCGGCGCCACGCGCTGGCGGAGGTCGCGCTCGCGCTCGAGGCCGGCCGCGCGCTCACCTACCACGCGCTGCGCCTGCACCTGGCCGGCGCGAACGCGGTGCAGGAGGTGACGATGGCCAAGCTCGCGACGCAGCGGGCCGCCTACGAGGCGGCGGACGCCTGCATGCAGATCCACGGCGACCTCGGAGCGCCGATGGAGCAGATCGAGCGCGCGGTGCGCGACCTGCGCCTCGGGCCGATCGGCGGCGGGACGGACGAGATCATGCGCGAGATCCTCGGCAAGACGCTCGGGCTGTGACCTGACGCCGACGTTCATCTGACCGCCTAGAGTCCGCCTTCGCAGCGCACGCAGCACCCCGCAACCGTCACCAAGGAGAAGTGCATGGGAGTTCTCGACGACAAGGTCGCGATCGTCACGGGCAGCGCGCGCGGCATCGGCCGCGCGACCGCCGAGCTGCTCGCGTCGCAGGGCGCCAAGGTGCTGATCAACGACCTCGACGGCGACGTCGCGCAGCAGACGGCGTCCGAGATCCAGGGCGAGACGACCGTCTTCGCCGGCGACCTCACGAAGGGCGACGCGCCGGACCAGCTGATCAAGACCGCGATCGACGCCTGGGGCCGGATCGACATCATCGTCAACAACGCCGGCTACACGCTCGACGCGCCGATCCACAAGATGAGCGACGAGTGGTTCCAGAAGATGCTCGACATCCACCTCGTCGTGCCCTTCCGCGTGATCCGCGCCGCCGCGCCACACCTGCGCGAGCCCGCCAAGCAGGAGCGCGAGCGCGGCGAGGAGGTCTTCCGCAAGATCGTCAACGTCTCCTCGATCTCGGGCACGATGGGCAACGCCGGCCAGGCGAACTACTCGTCCGGCAAGGCGGGCGTCGTCGGCCTCACGAAGACGCTGGCGAAGGAGTGGGGCCAGTTCAAGGTGAACGTCAACGCCGTCGCGTTCGGCTTCATCGAGACGCGCCTGACGGCGACCAAGGACGAGGGGAACGTCGCCGAGATCGGCGGCGAGAAGGTGCAGCTCGGCATCCCGGACCAGCTGCGCGGGATGGCCGCGATGCTGATCCCGCTCGGGCGCCCCGGCACGCCGGAGGAGGCCGCCGGGGGCGTCTTCTTCCTGTGTTCGCCCTGGAGCAACTACGTGCATGGCCAGACGCTCAACATCACCGGTGGCCAGTTCACCGGCATGACGACCTGAGCGCAGCCTCCGCTCCGCGCTGCTCGGCGAGCCGCAGCAGCGCGGAGGGCGGCACGTCGAGTCCGTGCGCGACGGCCATGAGCGTGCGGAAGGTCGGGTTGATCTCGCCGCGCTCGATCGCACCGACGTAGTTGCGGTGCAGGTGGGCGAGCTCGCCGAGTCGCTCCTGCGAGAGCGCGCGGCGGGCGCGCAGCTCGCGCACGGCCGCGCCGAGCACGAGGTGATCGATCGAGAGCGAGCGGGAAGTAGGCTTGCGGTGCATGGGAGCTGTTGCCTCCTGTGCCTGGCCGGGGCGCTGTGACAGCAGCGCCCCGGCCGATTTTTTGGGGTGAGGGACGACCGTAGGTGGCGGGGCGGATGACGGTGGGGAAGCGGGCCTTTCCGCGCCGGAGACGGTGTGAGAGACGTTACGAAGCGCGCGTGGGAAGTTGCTGGAGCGCGGCGAGGAGGCGGTCGAGGTCGTCCTCGCTGTTCCAGGCGCCGAAGGAGGCGCGCACGAGCGGCTCGTTCGGGAGCGAGCGGACGACGACGCCGGCGGCAGCGAGCCGCTCCACGGCGGCGGCTGCCTCGGGCTCGTGCCAGGTGACGAGCGTCGTGGCATCGCGCGCGAGCAGCTCGCGGCCGCGCGCCCGCAGCGCCTCGACGGCCTGCTCGGCGAGCGCGGCAGCGCGGGCGTGGACGACATCCCAGCCGACCTCGCCGAGCACCCCGAGCGCAGCGACGGCGTGTGCGAGCGAGGCCGTGGGCAGGGCCGGCGCGTCGTAGGCGCGCGCATCCGCGTGCACGACCGCGTCGAGGCCGGCGTCGGCCGCGGCGAGGTTGGTGTAGCCGGGGGCCGGCGGGCGCAGGCGCGCGCGCAGCGCCGGCGAGACGTAGAGCACGCCGGTGCCCTCGGGTCCGCACAGCCACTTCTGCCCGGCCGCCGCATAGACGTCGGCGCCGAGCGCCGCGACGTCGGTCGGGATCGCGCCGACGCCCTGGGCGCCGTCGAGCAGCACCGGCACGTCGAGCTGCGCGAGCGCGGCCGGCGCGAGCGCCCCGCGCCGCCAGCTGACGTGCGAGCAGGCGACGAGGCGCGTGCGCGGGCCGACCGCCTCGGCGATGCGGTCGAACGGCGCGACCCGCACCTCCACCCCCCGCGCGCGCTGGGCGCTGAGCGGGCCGAGCACGCCGGGATGCTCCTCGTCACTCGTCAGCACCTCGTCGCCGGGACGCAGCTCGAACGCGAGCAGCGCACGCGCGAAACCATCGGTCGTCGAGGTCGTCAGCGCGACGTCGGCGGGCGGGCAGCCGAGCAGCGGCGCGTAGGCGGCGCGCAGCGTCTCCGCCAGCTCGGCGTGGTGCTGCCAGTGCGCCATCCCGGCGCGGCCCTCGCGCTCCTCGCGCTCCAGCTGCGCGGACGCGGCGGCGGTCGAGGCCGCGGCGACCGGGCCGTTCGTGCCGGCGTTCAGATAGGCGACGCGGTCGAGCACCGGATACGCGGCTCGCAGACGTGCGAGGGCGTCCGGCACGGCGCTCAGCCCCGCTGCTCGCGCCAGCGTGCGCGCGAGGCCTCGATCACGTCGAGCGCCTCCTCGCGCGAGAACCAGCCGTCGACCTTCACGACCTTGCCCTCGGGCGTCTTGTAGATCGAGAAGAAGTGCGAGATCTCGTCGCGCAGCTGCAGCGGCAGGTCGTCGAGGTCGTCGATGAAGTTCCAGTTCGGGTCCATCAGCGGGACGCACAGGACCTTGTCGTCGATCCCCTTGTCGTCGCGCATCTTGAAGAGCGCGATCGGCTTGACCGGGATCACGCAGCCGGGGAACGTCGGCTCGGAGACCGTCACCATCGCGTCGAGCGGGTCGCCGTCCTCGCCGAGCGTGTCGGGGATGAACCCGTAGTCGGTCGGATAGACGACGGAGGAGAACAGGAAGCGGTCGAACTTGATCGCCTGCAGCTGCTCGTCCCACTCGTACTTGTTGCGCGAGCCCTTGGGGATCTCGACGAGGCAGTGCAGCGGATCGGTCATCGGCAGCACGATACGCGAGCCGCGGCGCGTACGATTGCCGCATGGCCCACGCGCACGCACACGGTCCCCATCACGGCCACACCCACGGCGCGGAGGCGGACGCCCGCCGCCTCGGGGTCGCGCTCGGGCTGATCCTCGCGTTCATGGCGGTCGAGGTCGTGGCGGGAATCCTCGCCTCCTCGCTCGCGCTGCTGTCCGACGCCGGGCACATGCTCACCGACGCGGCCGCGCTCGGGCTCTCGCTCGTCGCGCTGCGGGTCGCCCAGCGCCCGGCGCGCGGGGCGATGACGTATGGCTTCGGGCGCGTCGAGATCCTCAGCGCGCAGGCGAACGGGATCACGCTCGTGCTGCTCGCCGCGTGGATCGTCTTCGAGGCGGTCAAGCGGCTCGTCGACCCGCCGGCGGTCGAGGGCGCGGTCGTGCTGGTCGTCGCGCTCGTCGGCGTCGTCGTGAACCTCGCAGCGACGTTCGTGCTGAGCGGCGCCAACCGCGAGCGGCTCAACGTCGAGGGCAGCTTCCAGCACATCCTGACGGACCTGTTCGCGTTCGTCGCGACGGCGATCGCCGGCGCGGTCGTGCTGGCGAGCGGGTTCGCGCGCGCCGACGCGATCGCCTCGCTCGTCGTCGCCGCGCTGATGCTGCTCGCGGGCGTGCGGCTCGTGAAGGCCTCTGCGCGCGTCTTCCTGGAGGCCGCGCCGGAGGGACTCGATCCCGAGCAGATCGGGCGCACGCTCGCCGCATACGCGGGCGTGGTCGAGGTCCATGACCTGCACGTGTGGGAGGTGACGTCGGGCTTCCCGGCGCTGTCCGCGCACGTGATCGTGCGCGCCGGCAGCGACTGCCACGAATTGCGCCACGCGCTCCAGCAGGAGCTGGTCGAGCGCTTCGGCCTGCACCACACGACGTTGCAGGTCGATCACGCGGCGGCGCCCCAGGGGCCGCTGCGGATCGAGGTCGCGAGCCGGCTGTCGCGATGAGCAGCGCCATGCGCGCCACGATGGCGGGACAGCCGCAGGAGCTGCGGCGGCTGCTCGCCGACGTCGAGCCGGCGCTGATGGCCGCGGAGCGGATCGGCGGCCGGCGCCGCGTGCTGCTCGCCGGCACGGGCACGAGCTGGCACGCCGCCAACCACGGCGCCTGGCTGCTGCGCGCGGCCGGGTTGGAGGCGTGGCCGGTGCAGCCGTTCGACGCGGCGCTCGGCGGGCCGCGTCCGGGCGAGGGCGACGCGCTGCTGCTGCTGAGCCACACTGGCGCCAAGCGCTACAGCGCCGACCTGCGCGAGAGGGCGCGGGGCGCCGGCGTCGCGACCGTGACGATCGGCGGCATCGGGGCGCCCGGCGTCGAGCTGGAGACGGTCGCGCGCGAGACCTCGGCGGCCTACACCGCGAGCCATCTCGGCGCGCTGCTGCGCCTGGCGCAGATCGCGACCGCGCTCGGCGCGCAGCTCGGCGACCTCGGGGCG
The DNA here is from genome assembly GCA_963746145.1 of uncultured Actinomycetes bacterium. Lineage (GTDB taxonomy): Bacteria > Actinomycetota > Thermoleophilia > Solirubrobacterales > Solirubrobacteraceae > Conexibacter. Next base: position 998,419 of record CAVVAC010000003.1, on the reverse strand, counting down.
GTGCCCGGCGCGGTCGCCGAGGTGCTCGACGGGCCGAGCCCTGGCGTCGCCCCGCCCGCACGGCTGCTGGAGTACACGGGCGCCGGGGCGAACGCCTGGACTGCGGCGGAGGGCGCGCTGAAGGTGCGCGAGAGCTCCCGCATCGCCGCGGAGGGACTGATGGTGGAGCAGCTGCTGCACGGCCCCGCCGTCGCGCTCGACGCGCGTGACGCGCTCGTCTGCCTCGACGGCGGCGGCGCCGGCTCGCAGCGGCTCGCGGCGGTCGCCGAGACGGTCGCCGTCGGCGGCGCGCGGGTGCACCGCTTCGCCGCGCCCGCCGCGCTCGGCGAGGCGCTGTCGATCTTCCCGCTCACGGCCGTCGTGCAGCGGATCGCGCTGGAGTGCGCCGAGACGCTCGGAACCGACCCGGACGCGTTCGGCTACGACGTGCCCGGGCGCGAGGCGGCGTGGGAGGCGATCACGCTGTGAGCGCCACCCCGCCGAGCGCCAGCCGGCACCCGGAGAAGTAGTCGCCCGCAGGCGAGGCGAGGTAGGCGGCGAGCGCGGCCAGCTGGGCGTCGTCGCTGTCGGCGCCGGGCGTGATCGCGACGCTGACGATGCCGTGACGGGCCCACTCGATCGAGAGCGTGCGGGCGAGGTTCTCGACGGCCGCGCGCACGCCTGCGGCCGCGGGCTCGCCGCCATCGGGCGGCGGCGCGATCAGCGTGATCTTGCCGCCGCGCGCGCCGGGGATGAAGGCGGCGTTCGCGACCGCGCGCACCGTCACCCACGCGAGGTCGAGCGTCGCGCGCAGGCCGTCCGCGAAGGCCGGGCGCAGGTCATGGACGAGCGCGTCGGTGCGCGGATCGACCGCGGTGGCGAGCGCCTCCTCGTCGAGCGTCGCCGGCAGCGCGAACGTGCGCGCGCCGAGCGCGGCCAGCGGCGGGCCAAGCGCGTCGCCGCCACCGAGCGCGACGACGCGCTCGGCGAGCAGCCCGGGCGCCAGCAGCGCCGCGGCGTCCATCGCCTAGCGCGCGCCGGCGGGGTTCGCCGCGCGGCGGCGGCGCTCGGCGCGCACGCGCCGGGCGACCTGCTTCATGCCGTGCTGCTCGAGGTCCTCGTAGAGCGCCTTGATCGCGGTGAGGATCGCGTCGGCGACCTCCTGCTGCTGCTCGCGCGAGGGGCGCTCGACGTGCGGGAAGTGCAGCGGCTCGCCGTACTGCACGACGACGCGCGGGAACTGCAGGCGCTTCCAGTTGCGCACGCGCTGCGAGCCGTAGATCGCGATCGGCACGACGGGCGAACCGGTCTGCAGCGCGAGCCGGCCGATGCCGGGCCGCGCACGGTCGCTGACCTTGCCGGTGCGCGAGCGCCCGCCCTCGCAGTACATGACGATCGCGGCCTCGCGCTCGAGGATCGCGTTCGCGGTGATGAAGGCGTCCTCGTCGTAGTGGCCGCGGCGCACCGGGAAGACGCCGCCCGGCGAGTAGATCCACTGCATCGGCTTCGTGAACAGCTGCGACTTGGCCATGAAGCGCACGCGACGGCGTGTGAACGCGCCCGTGAAGAAGTGGTCCATGAACGAGAAGTGGTTCGGCGCGAGGATCGCGCGGCCGTGCGCCGGCACGTTGTCGGAGCCGATGCAGCGCATGCGGAAGAAGATCAGCCCGTAGAGGCTCGTGAGCGTGCGCACGAGCTCGTACACCCAGTTGGGCTCGCGCGTGCGCGAGCGCTCGTGGAACTTCGCGAAGTACTCCTCTGGGCGCGGGTCCTTGTAGACCTGCTCCTTCATGCTCGAGAGCTTCTCCGCCATCTGCGGGGAGCTTAGCGCTCGTCGCGCCGGTATAAGTCCAGCGGTGCCCGCGCCCAGGATCCTCGTGATCAGCGCGTCGATCGGCGAGGGCCACGACCTGCCGGCGCGCTTCCTCGTCGCCGATCTGCTCGCGCGCCGCCCGGACGCCGAGGTGCAGATCGCCGACGGGCTGCACGCCGCCGGGCCGCTCGTCGAGCGGCTCGTGCTCGGCAGCTCGACGTTCGAGTCGCGCTGGGGCAACTGGCTCTACGACGTCGAGTACGCGCTCATCACCCACGTCGCGCCGGTGCGCCGCTTCGCGAGCTGGCTGGCGCAGGCGCTCGGCGGGCGGGGATTGCAGCGGCTGATCGCCGCCCACCGCCCGGACGTGGTCGTCTCGACCTACCCGGGCGTGACGGAGGTGCTCGGCCGCCTGCGCACCCAGGGCCGGCTGGCGATCCCGCTCGTCTCGGCGATCACCGACCTGGCGGCGCTGCGCTACTGGTCGCACGCCGGTGCGGACCTGCACCTGATCACGCATCCGGAGTCGGAGCCGGAGGTGCGCGCGATCGCCGGCGCGCGCACGCGCATCGTCGCGGCGCGGGGCATGAACGACCCGCGCTTCGCCGCCCCGCCGACGCGCGAGCAGGGCCGCGCCGCGCTCGGGCTGCCGCTCGACGGGCGCCTCGTCGTCGTCTCCGGCGGCGGCTGGGGCGTCGGCGACCTCGACGGCGCCGTCGCCACGGCGCTCGCGCTCGACGACGTGCGCGTCGCCGTGATGTGCGGGCGCAACGAGGAGCTGCTCGCGCGCATGCGGGCCGCGTTCGGGAGCGAGCCGCGCGTCACGCTGCTCGGCTTCACGACGCAGGTGCCGGAGCTGTTCGCCGCCGCCGACGCGCTCGTGCACTCGACCGCCGGCCTCACCGTCCTGGAGGCGTGGACGCTCGGCTGCCCGACGATCTCCTACGGCTGGGGCCGCGGCCACATCCGCGCGAACAACCGCGCCTACGTCGAGCACGGGATCGCGCAGGTGGCGAAGGATCGCGCCCAGCTCGCCGCGGCGCTGGCGCGCGCGCTCGCGGCGCCGCGCTCACCCGATGGGGGCTTCGCGCGACTGCCGGTCGCCGCCGACCTCGTGCTCGCGCTCGTCGGCGGCGATCACGCCGCCGACGGCGGGAGCTGAGCCGAGCAGCGCGGCGCCTGCGGCGACGGCGAGCACCGCGAGCGCGAGCAGCCCGCCCCCGAGCGGCGTCCCGCGCCACGACTCGCCGAGCGCGAGCGGCGCCGCCAGCACCGGCACGAGCACCTGCGCCGCGAGCACGACGGGCGCGACGCGCACGGCCGCGATCCGCTGGAGCGCGCTCATCTCGGCGGTGAGCGCGAGCAGCCCGGCGAGCGCGGCGCCGGCCGCGCAGACGAGCGCGAGGCCGAGCGCCCCGCGGTCGAGCGCGTCGGCGACGAGCTTGAGCGCGACCGCCGCGAGCGCGTCGCCGGCGGCGGCGGCGAGCACGCGCAGGCGCGCGTCGCGCAGGCCGCGCAGGACGAACGGCGCCAGCAGCGGCAGCGCCAGCAGCGCCACCAGCGCGAGCGCTGCCGCGGGATCGTCGACGCGCCCGGCCGCCGGCGGCCCGGCGAGCGCGACGACCGCGACCCCGCCGATCACCAGCGCGACCGCGAGCGCCTCGCGGCGCCCGACCGGCTCGCCCAGAATCCGCGCGGACAGCGCGAGCAGCAGCACGAGCCCGAGCGCGAGCGCCGGCTGCACGAGCGTCAGCGGCGCGAGCGTCAGCGCGAACACCTGCAGCACCGCGCCGGCGCCTGAGAGGGCCGTGCCGCCGAGCCAGCGCGGCCGGCGCAGCAGGCGCGCGAGCAGCGTCGGCTCGAGCGCCTCGCCGTCGCCCGCGCGCCGCGCCTCGAGCGCCTGCAGGATGTACGCCAGCTCGTAGCAGCACGCCGCGGCAAGCGCGATCGCGAGGCCCCCGATCATCGCGCGCCGGCCCTGTGGCAGGATCCCGCGCGTGCGCTCCCGGCTCGGCCTCGCAGCGACCGCCGCCGGCGCGGCATGGGCCGCTCCCGCGCTTGCGCCGCTCGTGCCCTCACTGTGCCGCCCGCTGCACGTCGAGCGCACGCTGCCCGGCGCTGGGCGCCACATCGCACTCACGTTCGACGACGGCCCACATCCGCAGGGCACCCCCGCGGTGCTGGCGGCGCTGGCGGCCGCGGACGCGCGCGCGACCTTCTTCCTCGTCGGCGAGCAGGTCCGCCGCTGGCCCGCGCTGGCCGCCGAGATCGCCGCCGCCGGCCACGCGATCGCGCTGCACGGCGACCGCCACGTGCTGCAGCTGCGCATCCCCCCTGCGCGGCTCGCGGCCGACCTCGACCGCGGCCACGCCACGATCGCCGAGGCGACCGGCATCGAGCCGACGCTGTACCGCCCGCCCTACGGGATCTTCAGCCCCGCCGGGCTCGCGCTCGCGCGGCGGCGCGGCTGGCGGGCGCTGCTGTGGTCGCGCTGGGGGCGCGACTGGCGCCGGCACATCGCGCCCGCGCGGATCGCCGCGCTGGTGAGCGACGGGCTCGTGCCCGGGGACGTGCTGCTGCTGCACGACGCCGACCACTACAGCGCCCCCGGCTCGTGGCGGCGGACCGCCGACGCGCTGCCGCTCGTGTTCGCGGAGCTGGAGCGGCGGGGGCTGCGCACCACGACGCCGTGAGGACATGAGGTCTGCGCCCGTATCGGCGACACGAACCTCACGTCCTCGGCCTGCGCCGCGTCAGGCTTCGCTGGTGGCGATGCGCCGACGCGTCGTGCGGACCGCGAGCGCGACGGCCGAGCAGACGACGAGCGCCGCCAGCGCGAGATGGTCGCGGGCGAAGTGCGAGACGTCGCCGGTGCCGTCCCACAGCGCCTCGGCGATCGTGCCGAGCAGCGCCGCGACCAGCGCGCCCATCAGGCCGAGCAGCACGAGCGCGGCGTCGCGCGCGATGCGCCGCGCCGGCACGCGCCGGCGCTCGCGCTGCACCACAACCGCCGGCGACGGCGCCACCGCGGCGGCCTGCTCGCGGTGCCAGGCGACGTAGCGCGGCAGGCCCTCGGCGAACGGCGTGCGCGGCGTCCAGTCGAGCTCCGCCGCGGCGCGCGCGCCGCACACCTCGGCGCCCTTGAAGTCGCCCGCGCGGCCTTCGGTCACGACCAGCTCGACGTCGCCGATCGCGTCGCGCACGTGCTCGGCGATGTCGCGGATCGTGACGTCCTCGCCGCTGACGAGGTTGTAGGTGCGGTTCGCGGCCTGCGGCGCGAGGCCGGCCACGACGCCGTCGGCGAGATCCTCGACGTAGACGAAGCGGCGCGACTGCAGGCCGCCGCCGGCGAGCGTGAGCGGCTCGCCCGCGAGCGCCTTGTCGACGAAGATCGGGATCACCGCCGCCGGCCGCGCACGCGGGCCGTAGGGAATGCCGAAGCGCAGGATCGTGTGCTCGACGCCGTACAGCTCCTGGTAGGAGCGGCAGTACAGCTCGCCGGCGAGCTTGGTCGCCGTGTAGAGGTGCGCCGGCGGGCGCAGCGCCGTGTCCTCGTCGACGCGCTCGGCCTCCACGTCGGAGTAGACCCAGATCGTCGAGGCGTAGACGACGCGCGCGACGCCGTGGCGGCGGGCCGCCTCCAGCACGTTGACCGTGCCCTGCGCGTTGAGGCGCTCGGCCAGGATCGGGTCCTGCTGCACCTCGCCGACGTCGGCGGCGGCGGCGAGGTGGGCGACGGCGTCGCAGCCCTCCATCGCGCGCACCACGTCGTCGAGCTTGCACATGTCGCCGATCACCGTCTCGACGTCGTCGCGGTAGGGCGAGCGGCGCACGTCGAGGATGCGCGGCTCGTGGCCCGCGGCGAGCAGCTTGTCGACGACGTGCGAGCCGATGAAGCCGGCGCCGCCGGTGACGAGGACACGACTCATGCGGGATCGACCTCCGGCCGGTAGTAGAGGGGCACGCACCAATGGCCCTCGGCCACCCAGTCCGTGTTCGGCAGCTCGTCGCCGGTGCCCATGATGCGATGGCAGGGCTGGTCGTAGACCTTGCCGCTGGACTTCTCGATCGGGTCGAAGACGATGTACTTGTAGAGCCCCGAGATCATCCCGTCGGGAAGCTGAAGGCGACCTGAATGGAGCGGGTCGAGGTGCGCGCGGGCGGCCTCGTTCTTCCAGGCGACGATCTCCTCCATGCGCTCGGCCTGCACGAGCGCGACCGCGGCGGTGAACTCGCTCATGCGGAAGTTCAGCCCGTTGACGTCGTAGTCGGGCTTGCCGTAGTCGCGGAAGGCGCGCGCGAACGCGATCAGGTCCGCGTCACGCGAGACGAGCACGCCGCCCTCGCCGGTCGAGACGGTCTTCGTGGCGTAGAACGAGTAGACGCCGGCGTCGCCGAACGTGCCGGGCTTGCGGCCGTTCCAGGAGGCGCCGTGCGCGTGCGCGCAGTCCTCCAGCAGGAAGACGCCCTCGGCGCGGCACAGCTCGGCGATCGCCTCGCTCTCGAACGCGAGGTGGCCGCCGATGTGCACCAGCACGCATGCGCGCGGCTTGTGCTCGGCGATCTTCGCCTCGATCTCCGCGCGCGAGGCGCAGAGGTCGTCGCGGTTGCAGTCGACGAAGACCGGACGCCCGCCGGCCGCGAGGATCGCGAGCGGCGTCGCCATGAACGTGTTGGACGGGCAGAGCACCGCCTCGCCGCGCACGCCGGCGTACTCGAGCGCCGCCACGGCGCCGCCGGACCACGAGCCCACCGCGACCGCGGGCGCCTCGTTCCAGGCCTCCCAGGCGGACTCGAAGCGGCGGTTCATCGCGCCGTGCGACCACTGCCCGGAGTCGATCACCTCGTCGATCAGGGCGTGGATGCGCGCGCGGTCGCGCTCGTCGAAGCCGATCGCGAAGCGGTGGAGGTCGAGCTGTTCGAGCGATGACATCTCGCCGACAGGCTACGGGTCGCCGCGGCCACACGCTCTCAGCGCCGGCGGAGGTACGCCGCGAGCACGTCCGCGAACTGCCGCCCGCGATGCGCGAAGCCGCCGAGCGTGCGCCCGGTCGCGCGGTGCGTCAGCTCCAGCTCGACCTCGGCGACGCGGTGGCCGGCGCGGACCGCGTCGATCGTCATGCCGACCTCCATCCCGTAGCGCGCCGCGAACGGGACGATCGCCGGCAGCACGCTCGCGCGCAGCGCCCGCTGGCCCGACAGCGGCGCCTCGCAGACGAGCCCGCAGCGGCGGCGGATCGCCCAGCGTCCGGCGCCGACCGCGAGCCCGACGCCGCCGCCGACACGCCTCGCGAACGCCGCGATCGCGAGGTCCGCTCGGCCGCTGCGGACCTCCTCGACGAGCCGCGCGAGCTGGTCGGCGCTGGCGGCCAGGTCGCCGTCGCACAGCAGCACGACGGGCGGCTCCGGCTCATCGGCGAGCGGCAGCAGGCGCTGCGCCGCGAGCGTCGCCGCCCCGCCCTTGCCGACGTTGCGCTCGGAGCGCACGACCTCGGCCCCGTGGGCCGCCGCGACGGCGGCCGTGTCGTCGCTGGAGCCGTCGTCGGCGACGAGCACGCGCGCGTCCGGAAACGCAGCCGCGAGCGCGGCGAGCGTCGCGGGCAGGCGGTCCGCCTCGTTGTGGGCGGTGACGATGATGGCGGTGGCGAGACCCATCGGCAGCGGCGGTTATTGTGGCGCAGCAACCGGCGAGCGATCAGGAGGACGAGCGTGCCCGACGTCGAGGCCCACATCACCGGCACGGTCTGGAAGATCGAGGTCGCGGTCGGTGACACGGTGCAGGAGGGCGACACGATCGTGATCCTCGAGTCGATGAAGATGGAGATGCCGGTCGAGGCCGAGGACCCCGGCACGGTCAAGGAGATCCGCTGCGAGGAGGGCCAGGCGGTCTCCGAGGGCGACACACTCGTCGTGCTCGCGTAAGTGCCGGGGACGCTCCATGTCGCGGAGCCGGCGCCCGGCGTCGCGCACCTGACGATCTCCAACCCCGACAAGCGCGGGGCGCTCGATCGGCCGCTGCTGGAGGCGCTGGTCGCCACGCTCGCGCGGCTCGACGCCCGCTGCGTCGTGCTGACCGGCGAGGGCCGCGCCTTCTGCGCCGGCTACGACATCGAGGAGCTGATGCGCGAGGGCTACGACGACGGCGCCGCTGCCGCGCATCCGCTCCCGGCTGCGCTCGCCGCGCTCGAGTCCTATCCCTATCCGGTGCTCGCAGCGCTCAACGGCTACGCGATCGGCGGCGGGCTGGAGCTGGCGATGGCGTGCGACCTGCGGCTCGCGGCCGACGGGATCCAGCTCGGGATGCCGCCGGTCAAGCTCGGGGTCGTCTACGGCCATCCCGGCCTCAACCGCTTCCTCAGCGCGATCGGCGCCGCGCGCACGCGCGAACTGTTTCTGACGGGCCGCCGCATCGAGGCGGCGGCGGCCGAGCGCTGGGGGCTCGTGAACGAGGTCGTCGCACCCGAGGCGCTGGCCGGCGAGGCGCTCGCGCGCGCCGTCGAGATCGCCGCCAACGCGCCGCTCTCGCTGCGCGGCAACAAGGCCGCGATCCGCGCGCTCGTCGCGGCCGGCGGGGCGCTCGACCCCGACACCGCAGCGGTGCTGGAGGCCGAGCGACGCACCGCATTCGAGTCCGAGGACCTGCGCGAGGGCCTGCGGGCGTTCGGGGAGAAGCGACCGCCGCGATGGCGGGGCCGCTGAGTCCAGCTGTCGCGTCGCGTTCGCTAGACCGCGAGGAACAGCCACAGCCCGAGCGCCGCCCATCCGACGACCAGCAGCGCCGGTCCGACGACCCCGACCCGCACGACTGCCGGCCCGCTGCCGACTGGTTGGTAGGGGCAGAGCCCCGCTGCGTGCGCCCATGCGGCGCCGGCAGCCTCGACGTCGCCGCGGTGGGCGACCGCGCGTGATCGGCCCGACGAACCGACCGCGAGCCACGCGACCGACAACGCCAGCTCCAGCAGCGCGATCCACTTCGCGCCCTTGGTCAGCGAGCCCGTGTTGGAGACGATCAACGCCGTCGCGAGTGCGGTCTGGAGCGTCAGCATCACCTGGAACTGCGTCTGCATGCGGCCGACCTGCTCGATCGCGAACGTGACCTTCAGCTTGTAGTCCTCAAGCAGTGCGTCGGCACTCGGCGCCTGCCGCTCGTCCGAGCAGCCGGAGGCATCTGACGACATCGGCGCACCATAGCTCCACTATTGAGACCACGGCGCTGCACTCCGTCGTGGGCGCCGCGCGTCCCTGCCCGGCTGCGCGCTCGTCCGCTCGCGACCGTAGTCTGTGCCCGGTCCCAAACCGGAGGTTGCCGCCCCGATGCCGCCGTTGATCACCCGCGAGGAAGCGCTGCGCCTCGGCGAGATCGAAGATCGCGCCGAGATCGAGGCGCTCGTCGAGCGCGCCTGGAAGGCGCGCGTCGAGCGCTTCGCCGACGCCACCGACATGTGCTCGCTCGTGAACGCGAAGTCGGGCGGCTGCGCGGAGGACTGCGGCTTCTGCGCGCAGTCGCGCTACGCCGAGGCGGACACCCCGCTGCACGCGATGATGGAGCCCGAGCAGATCCTCGAGCACGCGAAGGCGGCCGAGGCGGCGGGCGCGCACCGCTTCTGCATGGTCACGCAGGGCCAGGGCCTCTCCAAGCGCGACTTCGAGAAGGTGCTCGAGGGCACGCGGCTCGTCGCGCAGCACACGAACCTCAAGCGCTGCGCCTCGATCGGCCACATGTCGGCCACGCGTGCGCAGGCGCTCAAGGAGGCCGGCGTGCAGCGCGTGCACCACAACGTCGAGACGGCCGAGAGCTACTACCCGGAGGTCTCCTCGACGGTCCGCTACGAGGGTCGGCTGCGGACGATCGACGCCGTCAAGGAGGCCGGCCTGGAGACCTGCGTCGGCGGCATCCTGAACCTCGGCGAGACGCGCGCCCAGCGCGTCGAGATGGCCTTCCAGCTGGCCGAGATCGACCCCACGAGCGTGCCGATCAACCTGCTCAACCCGCGCCCCGGGACGAAGTTCGGCGACCGCGACTACATGGACCCCTGGGAGGCCGTGAAGTGGATCGCGATCTTCCGGCTGATCCTGCCCGAGGCGCTCTTCCGCCTCTGCGGCGGGCGCGTCGAGAACATCGGGGAGCTGCAGCAGCTCGCCGTCAAGGCCGGCATCAACGGCGTGATGATGGGCAACTTCCTGACGACGCTCGGCAACACGCCGGAGCAGGACCGCGCGATGTTCGAGCAGATGGGCCTCAACGTCGCCCCGCAGCCGGACAACGGCGCGAACCCGCGGCCGGACAACCGCTCCGGCTGGCTGGAAGGCGAGACGCCCGACGTCGTCGAGCTGCACCTCGCCGAGACCGAGCCGGCGCCGGCCGGGATCGAGGTGAGGCTGTGGGACCCGGTCACGCAGCTGCGCTTCGAGAGCAAGCGCGCGATCCCGCCGCGCCCCGACGGCGCTCCGAACCGTGGCCAGGGCCGTGAGACGCGCGAGGCGGCGGCGCGGCGATGATCGAGATCGAGGCCCGGCTCGACGAGCTGCAGGAGCTGGGGCTCGCACGCCGCACCCGCCTCGTGAGCGGCCCGCAGGGCCCGCGCGTCGTGCTCGACGGCAAGCCGGTGCTGCTGCTGTGCTCGAACAACTACCTCGGCCTCGCCGACCATCCGGCTGTGCGCGAGGCCGCGGCCGACGCGGCGATGCGCTGGGGCGTCGGCGCCGGCGCCTCGCGGCTCGTCTCGGGCACAATGACGATCCACCGCCGGCTCGAGGAGCGCCTCGCGGCGTTCGAGCGCTGCCAGGCGGCGCTGCTGTTCGGCTCCGGCTACCTCGCGAACGCCGGCGTGCTCTCCGCGCTGGCGCGGCGCGGCGACGTCGTCTTCTCCGACGAGCTGAACCACGCCTCGATCGTCGACGGCTGCCGGCTCTCCCGCGCGGAGGTCTTCGTCTACGACCACGCCGACCTCGAGCACCTCGCCTGGGGCCTGAAGCAGGCGGGCGAGCGCGCGGCGCTGATCGTCACCGACGGCGTCTTCTCGATGGACGGCGACATCGCGCCGCTGGCCGAGCTGGCCGAGCTGGCGCAGCGCCACGACGTGCGGCTCGTCGTCGACGAAGCCCACGGCACCGGGACGCTCGGCCCGGGCGGGCGCGGCGCGGTCGCGGAGGCCGGCGTCGAGGACGGCGTCGACGCGATCGTCGGCACGCTCGGCAAGGCGCTCGGCTCCTACGGCGCCTACGTGGCGTGCGACCAGCGGATGGCGAAGTACCTCGTCAACGCGGCCCGCTCGTTCGTCTTCTCGACCGCCCCGCCGCCGCCCGCGGTCGCCGGCGCGCTGGCGGCGCTGACGCTGCTGGAAGCCGAGCCGCGCCGCGTCGAGCGCCTGCAGGCGAACGCCGCGCTGCTGCGCGCGGAGCTGGCGCGCGAGGGCTTCGAGGTCGGCGAGAGCCGCACGCAGATCGTGCCGCTGGTGATCGGCGAGGCCGACGCGACGATGCGCGTCTGCGAGCAGGCGCTCGAGCGCGGCGTCTTCGCGCAGGGGATCCGCCCGCCGACGGTGCCGGTCGGCAGCTCGCGCCTGCGGCTCGCGGTCATGGCCTCGCACGGCAAGGACGAGCTGCGCGACGCCGCGCGCGCGCTCGCGCAGGCCGCGCGCGCCTGCGGGGTGCGCCCGCAGGACGTCCACGCGCCGATCGCGGCGCAGCCGCGCAAGGCCGAGCCCGCGCCGCAGGAGCAGCCGGACCCGGAGCCGATCGCCCGCTGGCAGGAGGACGCGCCGCCCCCGCGCGTCTTCGACGGCGAGGCCCGCGCCGCCTAGGCGCACGCGTGCGCGGCGTCTTCGTCACGGGCACCGGCACGGACGTCGGCAAGACCGTCGTGGCCGCGGCGATCGCCGCGGCGCTGCACGCGCGCGGCGAGCGGGTCGCGACCTTCAAGCCGGTCGTGAGCGGCACCGACCTGGCGGACCCCGACTGGCCGGCCGACCATGAGCTGCTCGCGGCCGTCACCGGCGACGAGCCCGCCGACGTCACGCCGGCGGTGTTCGCGGCGCCGCTCTCCCCCCACCTCGCCGCCGCGCTCGCCGGGCGGCCGCTCGATCCCGCGGCGCTGCGAGCGGCGTTCGCGGCGCGCGCAGTCGGCGCGGACGCAGTCGTCGTCGAGGGCGTCGGCGGGCTGCTGGTGCCGCTCACGCCCGACTACCTCGTGCGTGACCTCGCCTGCGAGCTGGCGCTCCCGCTCGTGATCGCCGCCTCGCCCGGCCTCGGCACGATCAACCACACGCTGCTGACGCTGGAGGCCGCGCGCGCCGCCGGGCTCGCCGTCGCCGCCGTCGTGCTCACCCCCTGGCCGGCGCAGCCGAGCGCGCTGGAGGCCGACAACCGCGCGACGATCGCGCGGCTCGGCGAGGTCGAGGTCGCGACGCTGCCGACGCTCCCGCGCGCCGACGTCGCGCTGCTCGCCGCAGCCGGGGCGCGGCTGCCGCTGGAGCGCTGGCTGGGATGAGTGACGTTTTCCGGGTCTCCAGGACCCGGAAAACGTCACTCATCCGCGCGGCGCCAGCGCCCGCTCGACGAACGGACCCAGCAGCTTCGCGACGGCGGCCGCGGTCGCGTGCGGATCGCCGGTCGGCACCGTCGCGTGGCTGATCGCGAGGCGCACGAGGCTCTCGGCGAGCAGCGCCGCGTCGGGCGGCGCCGCGTGCGGCCAGCCCTCGCGGATCGCGGCGGCGACCCGCTGCGCGGCCCAGGCGATGACCGGCTGGCTCTGCGTCGTGACGAGCGGCAGCATCCCGCCGGTGCCGTCGTCGCTGAGCACCATCCGCATCAGCGGGTCCTCGGCCGCGGTCGCGAGGAAGACCTCCAGCGCGGCGGCGATCGCCGCGTGCGGGTCGTCCAGGTGCTCGTGGATCGCCTGCTCGACGGCCGCCAGGAAGCGCTCGCCCTCGCGGATCGTGAAGGCCGCCGCGAACTCGTCGCGCGTGCCGAACTCCTTGTAGAGCGTCTGCCGGCTCACGCCCGCCGCGCGCGCGACGTCGGCCATCGTGATCTCCGCCCACGCGCGCTGCGCGAGCGCATCGCGCGCGGCGTCGAAGAGCGTGTCGCGCAGCAGCTGACGCGCCGCGACCGCGTAGGGGGTCCGTGCCATTGGACTCATGGTGGCAGCCACGGTCAGTCCTCCGGCTCGAAGTCGACCTTGTCGCGCACGCCGCAGTCGGGGCAGGCCCAGTCGTTCGGCACCTCGCTCCATGGCGTTCCCGGCGCGAAGCCCTCGCGCGGGTGGCCGGCCTGCTCGTCGTAGACGTAGCCGCAGCCGGGGCAGCGCCAGCGGCTCACGCGGCGACTCCATAGCGGGCGAGCATGCGGCGGCGGGCGCGCGGCTGGATGTTCGCGCGCGCCACGTCGCCCTCGTAGTGGGCGAGCAGCCGGTGGTCCATCACGCGCCGCCAGACCGGCGGGAAGAGGGCGAGCAGGATCATCCCCGCGTAGCCCGTCGGCAGCTGCGGCGCCTGCTCGACGTGGCGCAGCGCCTGGTAGCGGCGCGTCGGGTTGGCGTGGTGGTCGCTGTGGCGCTGCAGGTGGTACAGCAGCACGTTGGACGCGACGTTGTTGCTGTTCCACGAGTGCTCGGGGGCGGTGCGCTCGTAGCGGCCGTCCTCGCGCCGCTGGCGCAGCAGGCCGTAGTGCTCCAGGTAGTTGACGACCTCCAGCAGCGAGGCGCCGACGACCGCCTGGAACAGCAGGTAGGGCAGCACGCCGAGGCCGAAGACCGCCGCCAGCGCCGCGAACAGCGCGAACGTCATCGCCCACGCGTTGAGGATGTCGTTGCGGTGCGTCCAGCGCGAGTGCCCGCCGCGCCCGAGCCGCTCGGCCTCCAACTCCCACGAGGAGCGCAGGCTGCCGAGCGCGGTGCGCGGCAGGAAGGCCCAGAAGCTCTCGCCGAGGCGCGAGCTGGCGGGATCCTCCGGCGTCGCGACGCGCACGTGGTGGCCGCGGTTGTGCTCGATGAAGAAGTGCCCGTAGCCGCTCTGCGCGAGCGCGACCTTCGACAGCCAGCGCTCGATGCTCGCGCGCTTGTGCCCGAGCTCGTGCGCGGTGTTGATGGCGATCCCGCTGACCATCGACATCGTCAGCGCGAGCCCGAGCTTGTCGACGAGCGAGAGGTCGCCGTGCGCCCACAGCCAGCACGCGAGCACGAGCCCGCCGTACTGGACCGGGATGTAGGCGTACGTGCACCAGCGGTAGTAGCGGTCCTGCTCCAGCCACTTGACGACGCTGTCGGGCGGGTTCTCGGCGTCGGTGCCGACGAGCGCGTCGAGCAGCGGGAAGATCCCGAACACGAGCACCGGCCCGTAGAACCAGAAGACGCCGAGCCCCGTCAGCTCGACGAGCCCCCACGCGATGAAGGGCAGCAGCGGGACGATCAGCCCCAGCAGCCACGCGTAGCGCTTGCCGTCGCGCCAGGTGGCGGGACTCAGCTCCTCGACAGCTACCGCTCCCATGTCTCCTCCAATGTCGCAAGCACATTTTGTGTCTGACTGCTTTACAAAAGTATCATTGGTGTCAACCGCGTCGAGCGGGACGCGCGCCCGCTCAAGCGGCTGCCGCCGCCCGTCGATAGGTCGGCCATGCCCCGCCCGCTCTCACTGCTGCTGTGCCTGCTGGCCGCGTTCGCGTACGGCGCCACGCCCGTACTCGCGAAGGCCACCGTCAGCGTCCCGCCGATCGCGCACACGGCCGGAGACGACAGCGGCGACGACCAAGGCGACGTCTGCGACGAGAGCGACGACTGCTCCGGCGACGACTGCGCCACCGACAACTGCGCCGAGGACCCGGACCCCGGCGACGACAGCTGCACGCAGCAGTGGGACGACGACTCCCAGCAGTGGATCGACGTCGACGGCAGCTGCGACGACAGCAACTTCTGCGACGACGCCTCGGCCGGCGACGACGGCTCCGACGACGACGCGCTCGCCGCCGACACGGCCGCCGACGACTGCGCCGGCGACGAGGCCGACGCCGAGGTCGCGCCGCCGCGCGTCTCGAAGCTGCACGCGACCGTCGCGCAGGTCCGCCACGGGCGCGTCGTGCTCGTCGCCTTCAAGCTCGACCAGGACGGCAAGGTCACGCTCGCGCTCACGCAGGTCGGCGCGCGCAGCAGCGCACGCTGCGCGGCGACGCCCGCCAAGGCACGCCATCGCGCCCACGCCAAGCGCAGGGCGGCCTGCCCGCGCGCGGTCGCGCCGAGCGGCACGCTCAGCTTCAGCGGCCACGCCGGCGCCAACCAGACGACGCTGCGCCGCTGGAAGGGCCGCGCGCTCGCGCCCGGCTCCTACCGCCTCACCGTCACGCCCCTCGCCGACGGGGCGCAGAGCGCGACGGCGACGTTCAAGCTGCGCGCGGCGCGCTGAGCCCGCGGGCTCAGTCCTCGTAGCGGACGAAGTCGCGCTTGCGCGCGCCGCAGACCGGACAGAACCAGGTCTCGGGGATGTCCTCGAAGGCCGTTCCGGCCGGGATGCCGCCGTCCGGGTCGCCGTCGACTGGGTCGTAGATGAATCCGCAGGACTCGCAGATCCACTTCTGGGTCGTGGTCGTGGTGCTCATGCCGGAACGGTACCGCGCGTCCGCGCCAGCTCGCTGTACTAGGGTGCGACAACGATGGAGGCGGCGCATCCGGGACCCGGCGAGCAGCTCAACCGCGGTCCCGCCACGCCTCCGCGCCTGGCCGCCAGCGTCGTCGTGCTGCGGGGCGGCGCCGAGCGCCTCGAGCTGCTGCTCGTGCAGCGCAACCCGACCTCGCGCTTCATGGGCGGCGCCTGGGTCTTCCCCGGCGGCGCCGTCGACCCGGGCGACGGCGAGGGCGAGCCGGCGCTGCGCACGGCCGCCGTGCGCGAGGCGCAGGAGGAGGCGGGGATCGTGCTGGCCGACGCGGACGCGCTCGTCCCCTACTCGCGCTGGATCACGCCCGCCGCGGTGCGGATCCGCTTCGACACGTGGTTCTTCGTGACGCCCGCGCCCGACGACGCCGAGCCGCGCGTGGACGGCGCCGAGTGCGTCGACTTCCGCTGGCGCAGCCCGGCCGCGGCGCTCGCGGAGCAGCAGGCCGGCGAGCTGCTGCTCGTGTTCCCGACGATCAAGCACCTCGAGCAGTTCGCGGACTTCGACAGCGCCGACGACCTGGTCGCGTACGCACGCGCGCACGTGGTGACGCCGATCGAGCCACGCGTGGTGGTCGAGGGCGAGGTCGCGCGGATCCTGCTGCCGGGCGAGCCCGGCTACGAGCAGGCGGGCCGCAGATGAGCGGGCTGACGATCGCCGTCACCGGCCCGAGCGGCGAGATCGGCCGCGCGCTGATGCGCGCGCTGGAGCGCAGCAAGGACGTCGCCGCCGTGCGCGCGCTCGGCCGCCGCCAGCTGGACCCGGCCGCGGAGGGCTGGCGCAAGGCGACCTACACGCGCGGGGACGTGCGCGACCGCGCCGCCGTGGACGCGCTCGTGGCGGGCGCCGACGCGGTCGTGCACCTCGCCTTCGCGATCCTCGGAGCGGGCGGCGAGGAGGGCCATCAGGTCAACCTGGAAGGCTCGCGCAACGTCTTCGCGGCGACCGTCGCGGCGCGCGTGCCGCGCCTCGTCTACACCTCCTCCGTCGCGGCGTACGGCTTCCACGCCGACAATCCGCCGCTGCTGACGGAGGAGGTCGCGCCGCGCGGCAGCGAGGCGCACGCCTACTCGGCCGAGAAGGCGGCGGTCGAGCGGCTGCTCGCCGAGGTCACGGCCGGCAGCGCGACGGCGGTGACGATCTTCCGCCCCTGCATCGTCGCCGGCCCGGACGCGCAGATGCTGATCCAGAGCCTCCCCTACGTGCAGCTCGGCGAGCGGATGCCGCGCGCGGTCATGCGCCTGCTCGACGCGGCGCCGGTGCTGAGGCCGGTGATCCCCGACAGCGGGGTGACGTTCCAGCTCGTGCACCACGACGACGTCGCCAGCGCGCTGCGCGCGGCGGCGCTCGGACGCGGCCCAGCGGGCGTCTACAACCTCGCCGGCCCCGGCACGCTGACGATGCGCGACCTCGCCAGCGACCTCGGCTGGTACGCGATCCCGGTGCCGGAGCTGGCCGTCGACGCGACCGCCGAGGCGCTCGCGCGGCTGCCGTTCGTGCCGGAGAAGGCGCAGTGGGTCAACGCCCTGCGCGTGCCGGTGCTGATGGACGCCGGCAAGGCCCGCCGCGAGCTCGGCTGGCGCCCGCGCCACGGCGCGCGCGAGACGCTGCGCGCGACGATCGCCGCCTCGCGCGCCGCCGATCTGCTGCGCTGAGTCGTATCGTCCAGTCGATGGCGCACCCCACGCAGACGGCGGTCGGGACCTGGAGCGGCGGGCGCTTCATGCACTTCGGCGAGCCGCTCGACGACGAGCGGCTGCTCGCGCTGCTGACGCCCGACGAACAGATCCGCACCGTCCTGACGGCCGACGCCTACGGCGCCGGCGACGCCGACCGGCTGCTCGGCGTCGCACTGCACGGGCTGCCGCGCGAGGACTACGTGCTGGTGGGCGCGGTCGGGCACGACTTCTACGAGGGCGAGCGCGAGGGCGCGAAGGGCTTCCCGCGCTTCACCGACCCGCGCCTGCGCGGGCCCGAGGACTACGCCGGCTACCTGCGCCGCGCGACCGAGGCGAGCCTCGAGCGCTGCGGCGTGCAGCGCTTCGACCTGCTGCTGCTGCACAACCCCGACCGCACCGGCTTCACGAGCGAGGCCGTGTGGGACGGGATGGCGGCGCTGCGCGAGGACGGGCTGACCGACCTGATCGGCGTCGCGCCGGGCCCCGCGAACGGCTTCACGCTCGACCTGATCGACTGCTTCGAGCGCTTCGGCGACCGCATCGACTGGGCGATGGCGATCCTCAACCCGCTGGAGCCCTGGCCCGGCGAGCTGGCGCTGCCGGCCGCGGCCGCGCACGACGTGCAGCTGATCACGCGCGTCGTCGACTACGGCGGCCTGTTCGCCGACGACCTCGAAAACGCGGCCACGCTCGGCCCACGCGACCACCGCTCGTTCCGGCCGGCCGGCTGGATCGAGCGCGGCCGCGAGCGGATCGCGCGAATGCGCCCGATCGCCGAGCGTCACGGCCTCACGCCGCTCCAGCTCGCCTGCCAGTGGAACCTCGCGCACGACCCGGTCCGCTGCGTCGTGCCGACGCTCGTGCAGGAGGCCGGCCCCCAGGCCCGCCCGGTCGAGGACAAGCGCGCCGAGCTGGCGGCGCTGCCGCCTGAGCAGCGTCTCAGTCCCGCGGAGGTCGCCGAGCTGCGCGCGATCGGCGACAACACCGGCTCGATGCTGCTGAAGGGCGCCGCGCCCGACCACGACGGCCCGCCACTGCCCGACCGCTGGCCGCTCGCGCCCGAGCTGGCCGAGCTCGCCGCGCGCTGGTCGATCGACCCCGCGCGCGACCTCGTGAAGACCGCGGCGTAGCTCAGCGGATCTGGCGCAGCTCGAGCGGCAGGTCGAGGCTCGACCACGCCGCGTCAGCCGTGAGCGCGGGCGCGCCGAGACGCTTCGCCAAGGCAAGGCAGGCTCGCTCGCCGAGCGACAGCCCGCGGTCCCGAGTGAGCGGACGCAGGCGGGCGAGCTCGATCGCATCGTCGCTCGTGAACGGCTCGACCGCGAGGGCGCCTCCGAGCAGCCCGCGGTCGGTCATCTGCCGTGCGACGCGGGCCGGATCGGCGCCGCGATCGGCCACGCGGCTCAAGACCTCGCCGAGGTTCACGCTGGAGATCGCCGCGCCGGTGGCGATGGCGTCGGCGACGACCTCGGCGCCCGGCTCGTCGCGCAGGTACGCCAGCAGCGCCGATGCGTCCAGCACCGCGGAAGACAGCGCTACTCGCGATCCTCGCGGGCCACGTCGCGGCGTCGCTCGGCAAGCAGCTCGTCGACCATCGACTCGTGGGCCGGCGCAAGCCCCGCGAGCATCCCGCGCCCCTGGTCGGCGACCGAGCGATACGGACGCAACCGCAGCGATCCGTCCTGCTCGGTGCTCAGCAGCATCCGACTCCCCGGCCCGAGCCCGAGCGCCGAACGCACGTCGGACGGCAGGACGATCCGCCCGCGATCCCCTACGACGACCTGACGCTCTCCATGGGCCATGAGATCATCGTACCATGTATTTTCACCATCCCATGCCTGACATGCATCCCATCTGGGTCGGAGCTCAGCCGTCCGGCTCCTCCCCCTCGATCACGTGCATCACCGCGTTGATGAGCGCGAGGTGCGTGAACGCCTGGGGGAAGTTGCCGAGCTGACGGCCGTCGTGGGCGTCCAGCTCCTCGGCGTACAGCAGCAGCGGCGACGCGTGCGTGAGCAGCTTCTCCAGCAGCCCCCGCGCGCGGCGATGCTCGCCGATCTCCTCCAGCGCGGAGACGAGCCAGAACGAGCAGATCTGGAACGTGCCCTCCTCGCCTGAGAGGCCGTCGTCGGTCTCCTGCGTGCGGTAGCGCAGCACCAGCCCGTGCGTCGTGAGGTCGCGCGCGATCGCCTTCACGGTCGCCACGACGCGCTCGTCGTCGGGCGGCAGGAAGCGCACGAGCGGGATCAGCAGCGTCGAGGCGTCGAGCGAGTCGGTGTCGTAGTGCTGGCGGAAGACGCCGTCGCGCACGCCGTGCTCGAGGATGTCCGCGCGGATCCGCTCGGCCAGCTCCTGCCACTCCTGCGCCAGCTCCGGCTCACCGTGGATCTCCGCCAACCGCGCGCCGCGGTCGAGCGCGACCCAGCACATCAGCTTCGAGGAGACGTAGTGCTGGGGCTTGCCGCGCGCCTCCCAGATGCCCTGGTCGGGGTGCTCCCAGGCGGCGATCGCGCCCTTCACCTGCGCCTCCAGCACCGGCCACAGCCGCTGCGGCAGGCGCCCGCCCATCTTCGTGTGCAGGTAGACGGAGTCGAGCACGGCGCCGAAGACGTCGTTCTGACGCTGGTCGTAGGCGCCGTTGCCGATCCGCACCGGGCGCGCGCCCTCGTAGCCGGTGAGGTGGTCGAGCGTCTGCTCCGCCAGCTCGCGCTGGCCGTCGATCCCATACATGATCTGCAGCGTCCCGTCGTCGTTGCGGTCGACGTCGGCGACGAACTGCATGAAGTCGTCGGCCTCCCAGTCGAGCCCGAGCGCGTGCATGCTCCAGAGCGTGAAGGTCGCGTCGCGCATCCACGTGTAGCGGTAGTCCCAGTTGCGCTCGCCGCCCGGCGTCTCCGGCAGCGAGGTCGTCAGCGCCGCGACCATCGCGCCCGTGGGCGCGTAGGTGAGGCCCTTCAGCACGAGCGCGGAGCGCTGCAGGTGGATCCGCCACGGGTGGTCGGGGAAGCGCCCGTCGTCGAGCCAGCCGCGCCAGAAGTGGGAGGTCCGGTCGAGCATCTCGCTCGCCTCCTCGAAGCTGCTCGGGCCGCGCAGCTCGTCCGCCCACGAGAGCGCGCAGAAGCGCCGCTCGCCCTCCTCCAGCGTGTGGCGCGCGCGGGCGCGGTTGCCCTCGATCCCGATCGACAGGTCGCTCGTGAGCCGCAGCGTCGTCGTGCCGTCGCTCGCGTCGGCGGCGGCGTAGTCGTCTCCGACGGCCGTCCAGGCGGCCGGCGCGCGGGCGTAGTCGAGCATCGGCTCGCACACCAGCTCGATCTGCACGCTGCCCTGGATGCACTCGATCGTGCGCACGAGCACACGGTCGGCGTCGGTGTCGGTCGGCGGGCGCGTGTGGGCGGGGCGGTCGCTGCTGCGCGACCACGGCCCGACGGTCAGCGCATCGCGCACGATCGCCCAGCCGGACGGCGTCATCCACGTCGTCTCGACGATGTTCGTGCCCGGCTCGTAGCGGCGCGCGCCCGGCACGTGCACGCCGTAGGGGCCGAGCCGGAAGCTGCCGGCGCCGCGGTCGAGCAGCGCGCCGAAGACGCTCGGGGAGTCGAAGCGCGGGGCGCACAGCCACTCGACGCTGCCGTCGGGCGCGACGAGCGCGCCCGTGTGGCAGTCGGACAGGAACGCGTAGTGGGCGATCGGCGGGAACGGCGAGCTGGCCGGAGCGCGCCGCCGCTGGCGCGCGTTCGCGCGTGGTCTCGTCCGCTTCCTCATGTCCTCGCGCTCCTCTCGCTCGCAGCCGTTTGAGCCATCTGCGCCGTAGGGCATCCTGGCAGGCGGTGCCGACCGTTCCTCCATTCGAGCCGCAGCCGGGCCCCGCGCAGCTGCTGCGCGGGCGCCACGCGCTCGTGACCGGCGCCGACTCCGGCATCGGCCAGGGGATCGCGTACGCGCTGGCCGCGCACGGCGCGGCGGTCGCGATCGACTACGTCGGCCCACCCGACGTGGCGCAGGCGATGGCGGAGGCGATCGGCGCCGGCGGGGGCAAGGCGCTGGCGCTCAAGATGGACGTCGCCGACGAGGCCGACGTCGAGCGCGGCTTCGTGCTGGCGCGCGAGCAGCTCGGCGGGCTCGACCTGCTCGTCAACAACGCCGGCGTCGAGCGCAAGTTCGCGCTCGTCGACATGCCGCTGAGCGAGTGGCAGCGCGTGCTCGACGTGAACCTCACGGGGACGTTCCTGTGCTCGCGCGCGGCGGCGCGCATCATGGTGCAACAGCCGGGCACGCCACGCGCGATCGTCAACATCTCCTCGGTCCACGAGCAGATTCCGTGGCCGGGCTTCTCGCACTACTGCGCCACGAAGGGCGGCGTGAAGCTGTTCGCGCAGTCGATCGCACGCGAGCTGGCGCCGCTCGGGATCCGCGTCGTCAACGTCGCGCCGGGGGCGATCGAGACGCCGATCAACGCCGACGTGCTCGCCGACCCGCAGGCGCGCAAGGCGGTCGAGGACGAGATCCCGCTCGGACGCTGGGGCAGCGTCGCCGACGTCGCCGCAGCGGTCGCGTGGGTCGCCTCCGAGCAGGCGGGCTATGTCGTCGGCTCGACGGTGTTCGTGGACGGCGGGATGACGCTCTACCCGAACTTCGTCTGAGCGTCAGACGTTGTTCCAGAAGTCGAGCCCGAGCTGGCTCATCAGGTCCTGCGCCTCGCCGTTGAGGCGGAAGAACTCGCCGGTCCACATCAGCACGCCCATCGCGATCAGGATCGCGCCGCCGATCCCGATCACGAGCCCGTAGTGGCGTTTCACGACGCCGAACGCGCTCGTCATGCTGCCGAACGCGAGCGCCGTGAGCAGGAACGGGATCGCCAGCCCCGCCGAGTAGAAGGCCAGCAGCAGCGCGCCCTGGCCGGCCGAGTCCGACAGCGCCGCCGTCGACAGGATCGCGCTGAGCGTCGGCCCGATGCAGGGCGTCCAGGCGATCGCGAAGGCCGCGCCCGCGACGATCGGCCCGCCGCGGCCGGCCCGCTGCATCAGCCCGCCGACGTGGAACTCCCGATTCAGCCGCAGCACGAACGGCGCCGTCAGGAAGAACACGCCCATCACGACGATCATCACGGCCGAGACCTTCTGGAGCGTCTCGCGATGGTCGTTGAGCGCCGAGCCGACGGCCGTCGCCCCCAGCCCGAGCAGGATGAAAATCGTCGAGAAGCTGAGCACGAACAGCAGGCTCGGCACGAGCACGCGGCGCGCGCCCGCGAGCCCCTGCGCCTCCCCCGGCTGCACGCCGGCGACCGCGGACAGGTAGCCCGGCACGAGCGGCAGCACGCAGGGCGACAAGAACGACACGAGCCCCGCAGCGAGCGCAAGCGGGATGCCGACTCCGTTGGCGGTGTCCATAGGCCCTGCGAAGGGTACTCGGCCGTCTCAGAGCCCCGGCCAATGCCGCACGGCGAAGCCGGCTGTGCCGCGCGAGGCGGCCTGCCAGCGCGAGCCGTAGGCGCCGTCGCGCCCGCTGGTGTCGAAGCGCAGCCCGCCGACGACCATGAAGACGTGGCCGCCGTTGGCGTAGACGCTGATCCAGCGGCCCGGCCCCGGCGCGCCCCACCGCGCCAGGGCTCCGGAGGCCTCGGGCGCGTCGAGCATCCCGCCGGCCGCCAGCGCGTAGGAGACCGAGCCCGAGCAGTCGTAGGCGGAGTCGACGAACGAGCGGTGGCCCCCGCCATACACGTAGGGGAAGCGCGCGATCGCGTTGCCGGCCGCGACGACGAGCGCGACGGCCCGCGGCGCACCGGCCGGCGCGCTCGCGAGCCCGCCCGGTGCGAGCGTCGCGAACTGCGCCGCGGTGTGCAACGCCTGGCGCTCGCCGCGCAGCGCGCGCCGCATCGCGTGCAGCTCGCGGCGCACCTCCGCGTCCGAGGGCGCCCCGGGCGCGATCTGCTCGGTCGCCGTCGCGGCGTCCCGGGCGCGGATGCTCGACGGCGTCGGCGCGCGCTTGGCGTCGCTCGGCCGCTGCGCGAGCGCAAAGCTGCTCGCCAGCTCGGCGTCGCCGGCCGAAGCCGGCGCCGGCCCGACGTGCGCCGCCGGCAGCGTGCCGCCGCAGGCGGCGAGCGCGCTTGCCGTGACGGCCGCCAGGACGAGCAGGAAGCCGCGCATCCGCCTGAGGCTAGCTCGGCGCACGACGCCGCGCGGAATTCGCCGTTCGGGCGCGAGCCCCGGTGGTACGTTCCGAATCGACGACGACAAGGAGAGCGCCCGCATGGCCACGACGCTGCGCAACTTCATCGACGGCGAGCACGCGGATCCGCTCGACGGCGCCACCGAGCCCGTCCTCAACCCCGCCACGGGCGAGACGATCGCGCAGGCGCCGCTGTCGAGCGCGGCCGACGTCGACCGCGCAGTCGGCGCCGCCCGCCGCGCCTTCGACGGCTGGTCCAACGCGACGCCGGGCGAGCGGGCGCGCGCGCTGCTGCGGCTCGCCGACGCCGTTGAGCAGCACGGCGACGAGCTGGCCGAGCTGGAGGCGGTCAACGCCGGCAAGCCGATCGAGGCCGTCAAGAACGACGAGATCCCGGTCGTCGCGGACAACCTGCGCTTCTTCGCCGGCGCCGCGCGGCTGCTGGAGGGCTCGGCCGCGGGCGAGTACATGAGCGGCTACACGTCGATGATCCGGCGCGAGCCGATCGGCGTGATCGGCCAGATCGCGCCCTGGAACTACCCGCTGATGATGGCCGTCTGGAAGCTCGGTCCCGCGCTCGCGGCCGGCAACACGGTCGTGCTCAAGCCGGCCGAGACGACGCCGGTGACGACGCTGCGGCTCGCCGAGCTGGCGGCCGAGCACCTGCCGCCCGGCGTGCTGAACGTGATCACCGGCCACGGCGACCCGGCCGGCCAGGCGCTCGTCACGCACCCCGAGGTGAACATGGTCTCGCTGACCGGCTCGGTCGGCACCGGCAAGTGGATCGCCGCCGCGGCCGCCGCCACGCTCAAGCGCGTCCACCTGGAGCTGGGCGGCAAGGCGCCTGTCGTCGTCTTCGACGACGCCGACCTCGAGACGGCGCTGGAGACGATCGCCGGCACCGGCTACTACAACGCCGGTCAGGACTGCACGGCGGCGACGCGCGTGCTCGCCGGCGGCAAGGTCCACGACGACGTCGTCGCCGGGCTCGCCGCGCAGGCGCAGGGGCTCGTGATCGGCGACACGCTCGCGCCCGAGACGACGCTCGGCCCGCTCAACTCGGCGCGCCAGCGCGAGCGCGTCGGCGGCTTCGTCGAGCGCCGACCGGACCATGCGGAGGTCGTCACCGGCGGGCGCGAGCCCGAGCGCGCCGGCTTCTACTACGAGCCGACCGTGGTCGCCGGCCTCCGGCAGCAGGACGAGCTGATCCAGCAGGAGATCTTCGGCCCCGTCATCACCGTGCAGCGCTTCGGCGACGAGGCGGAGGCGTTGGCGTGGGCCAACGGCACGCCGTACGGGCTCGCCTCCTCCGTCTGGACGCGCGACGTCGGCCGCGCGCTGCGGATGGCGAAGGCGCTCCAGTTCGGCTGCGTCTGGATCAACGACCACATCCCGCTCGTGTCCGAGATGCCGCACGGCGGCTTCAAGCAGTCCGGCTACGGCAAGGACCTCAGCAAGTACGGCTTCGAGGACTACACGCAGATCAAGCACGTGATGGCCAACCTCGGCTGAGCGACTGGAGAAACTCCGCAACCCTGTGCGTTAACCTCCGTTGAGCGGTCAAGGAGGAATTGTGGAGGCTTCGACCATTCCAGCCACGGCACTCGCGCCCACTCGCGCCCCGCGTGTCGTCGGCCCCCTGTTGCGTCTGCGCTCCGACGAGCAGCTCGTGCGGCTGTTCCGCACGGGCAACGAGGAGGCGTTCCGCGTCATCCACGACCGCTACCGCCAGCGCCTGCTCGCCTACGCGCGCCAGATGCTCGGCGGCGCTCGCGCCGACGCGGAGGACGCGCTGCAGGACGTGTTCGTGCGCGCCTACGCCGCGCTGCGCGCGAACGACCGCGACGTCTCGCTGCGCGCCTGGCTCTACCGCATCGCGCACAACCGCTGCATCGACGAGCTGCGCCGGCCCGCGCCGCCGTCGCCCGAGACGCTCGAGCTGCTGCGCCCGCCCTCCCATGACCCGCTCGCGGCGACCGAGCAGCGCGAGTCGCTGCGACGCCTCGTCGCCGACGTGCAGCGGCTGCCCGAGCAGCAGCGCTCGGCGCTGCTGATGCGCGAGATCTCCGGGATGGCCTACGAGGACCTCGCGGCCGCGCTCGACGTGACCGTGCCGTCGATCAAGTCGCTGCTGGTGCGCGCCCGCGTCGGGCTCGCGCAGGCGGCGCAGGCGCGCGACACCGCCTGTGTCGAGATCCGCGAGGCGCTCGCCGACGCGCACGAGCGCGGCGTGCGGGCCAGCGGGCTGGCCAAGCGCCATCTGCAGGACTGCGCCGGCTGTCGCGACTACCGCAAGGAGCTGCAGGAGAGCCGCGCGCGCTTCGCGGCGCTCGTGCCCTCGCTGGGGCCGGTCGCGCTGCTCGCCAAGCTGGTCGGGATCGGCGGCGGCGGCGCAGCCGGCGGCGCTGGCGCCACCGCAGCCGGCGGTGGCGCGGTCGCGGGCGCCGGCGCGCTGCTCGGCGGCGGCTCGCTCGGGATCGGCGCGAGCCATGTCGTCGCGGTCGTCGCCGCGACGGTCGTCAGCGCCGGCGGGGTCGTGGAGGTCCAGCACGCGCTCGCGACCCATCGTCACGCACACCACGCCGTCGCGGCGCAGGTCGCCGCGCCGCCCCGCACGCTCGTCACCGCCCCGCTCACGATCACGCACCCCGCCGACGCCGCCCGCGCGCGCGGCCGCGTCCTCAGCGTGAGCGTCGTCGTCGCCGACCCGGCGCCCGCACCGGTCCTCGCCGATCCGGCCTCGCCGAGCGGCGGCGCCGCACTGCCGCCCGAGCTGGTCGAGCCGGCCACCCCCGCCGTGCCGTCCAGCGACGCACCGGCGCCGAGCGCGCCCGCGACCGACAGCGACACCGGCGACGCGAGCACGCCTCCGGAGCCGGTCGCGAGCACGCCGGATCCCGCCTCCGACCCGCTGCCGAGCACCAGCGCGGACACGAGCGTCGTACCCGCCGCCAGCGTCGCCGGGCCCGGCGGCGCCGCCGCGCCGATCCGCTGAGCGCAGCCGCTGATAGCGTCGCGGGCATCGACCCGCTGCTGCCCCCGCTCGACCACGAGGAGCTCTACGTCCGGCGCGGCGTGCGCTCCGGCCTGCCCGTGATGGTCGCGATCCATTCGACCGCGCGCGGGCCCTCGCTCGGCGGCTGCCGCATGTGGACGTACCGCGACGTGTCGCTCGCCGTCCGCGACGTGCTGCGACTCTCGCGCGCCATGACCTACAAGGCGGCCGTCGCGGACCTGCCGCTGGGCGGCGGCAAGGGCGTGATCGCGCTGCCGCAGGGCGCGCAGCTGACCGGCCCGCGCCGCCGCGACGCGCTGCTCGACTTCGGCGACGCGGTCGCGACGCTCGGCGGGCGCTACCTGACCGCCGAGGACGTCGGCATCGCGAGCCGCGACATGCCCGTGATCGCCCAGCGCACCGAGCACGTCACCGGCCTCTCCCGCGCGCGCGGCGGCTCCGGCGACCCCAGCCCGCTGACCGCGATCGGCGTCGAGGCGGCGATCCGCGCGACCTGCCGGCGGCTGTTCGACAGCGACTCGCTCGCGGGCCGCTCGATCGCGATCGTCGGGCTGGGCCACGTCGGCGCGCGCCTGGCGGCGCGCTGCGCGCGGGCCGGGGCGCGGCTCGTGCTCGCCGACGTCGACCCCGCCAAGCGCGCGCTGGCCGAGCAGCTCGGCGCGCGCTGGAGCACGCCCGGCCGCGCGCTCACGGCCGCGGTCGACGTGCTCTCCCCCTGCGCGCTCGGCGAAGTCTTCGACGAGGCCGTCACCGCGCGCCTGCGCTGCCGCGCGATCGCGGGCGCCGCCAACAACCAGCTGACGCAGGAGTCGGTCGCCGACGCGCTCGCCGCGCGGGGGATCCTGTGGGCGCCCGACTTCGTCGTCAACGCGGGCGGGATCGTGAACATCGCCGTCGAGCTGCGC
The DNA here is from genome assembly GCA_963746145.1 of uncultured Actinomycetes bacterium. Lineage (GTDB taxonomy): Bacteria > Actinomycetota > Thermoleophilia > Solirubrobacterales > Solirubrobacteraceae > Conexibacter. The sequence continues at coordinate 971,221 of CAVVAC010000003.1, read as the reverse complement.
CGCGAGGGCTACGACGCGGCGACCGCCCGCGGCAACGCGACCGCGATCGGCGACACGCTCGCCGAGATCTTCGACGCCGCCGAGGCGGCGGGCATCACTCCGCTCACAGCCGCCAACGCACTGGCCGAGCGCCGGCTCGCCTGATCGGTGTCCCTCTCTGCATCGCATCGATGCAGAGAGGGACACCGATCACCACGCCGGCCATGTCGGGCGCTCGACGCCCGCCGGCAGGCGTCCCTCGTCGTCGAGCTTGTCGAGGTGCGCGGCGAGCGTGACGGCGGCGGCGGGACGCAGCGCCGCGGGCGCGTCGGCCCAGGCGCGCTCGAGCAGCTCGGCGACCGAGCGGGCGCCGGCGTCGAGCGCGGCCAGCAGCAGCCGCTCGCGCTCCAGGCGATGCGCGACATACTCGTCGAGCTTGGCTGCCGGGTCCTCCACGAGCGGGCCATGCCCGGGGCACAACAGCTCCAGCCCGCGCGCCCGCAGCCGCACGAGCCCGTCCAGATAGCCCGCCAGCGCGCCTGGGTCGGGCATCAGGAAGACGCTCCCGGTCCCCAGCACGGCGTCGCCGGTGAAGGCGAGCGAGCCGAGCACGTAGGCGAGGTGGTCGGTCGCGTGGCCGGGCGTCGCGAGCGCCTCCAGCGGCCCGGCCCGCGCGCCGTCCACCAGAAGCAGCTCGACCTCCCCGCGCGCCGCCGCGACGGGCGCATCGCCGCAGCGCTCGCGCAAGGCCGGCACCGCCTCCGCGTGGTCGGCGTGGTCGTGCGTGAGCGCGATCCCGCCGAGGCCGCCACGCCCCTCCAGCTCGCGCACCAGCGCGGCGAGGTGTGCCGGCAGCGCCGGCCCCGGGTCCACCACCCACGCCGGGTCACGCCCGACGACCCAGCTGTTCGTGCCCGTCAGCGTGAACGGGCTCGGGTTCTCCGCGCGCAGCACGACGACGTCGTGCCGCGCGAGCGCGCTCACTTCGGATCGAAGCGGTACACCGGGCCGTCGAGCGAGATCGCGTAGACCTGCCCGGCGTCGTCCTGGCCGAAGGAGGAGAGGTCGGGGACGTGCAGGCCGAGCGCCCGCTTGCCGCTCGCCCCGCGCTGCGTGAGCTTCGCGCTCAGCAGGTCGCCGGCGCAGAAGTCGCCGTAGACGTAGCGCCCCGCCAGCGACGTCAGCCGCGGGTCGCGCACGACGTAGCCGCCGGTCACGGAGCAGCCGCCGGAGGCATGCGAGTACTCGATCACTGGCTTGACCCAGTGCGAGATCTTCAGCGACGGATCGTAGCGATGCGTCCCCTCGAAGGCGCGCCAGCCGAAGTTGACGCCGCGCGCGCCGCCGCGCTTGCGGAAGTCGACCTCCTCGGTCGTGTCCTGCCCGACGTCGCCGATCGCGATGTCGCCGGTCGAGCGGTCGAACGAGAAGCGCCACGGGTTGCGCAGACCCCACGCGTAGATCTCCGGCCGCGCGCCCCTGCGCCCGACGAACGGGTTGTCCTTCGGGATCCCGTAGGGACGGCCGTGCGAGGGGCGCGGGTCGATCCGCAGGATCTTGCCGAGCTGCGTGCCGAGGTTCTGCGCGTTGCCGATCGGCCCGTGCTGATCGCCCTCCCCGCCGCCGTCGCCGAGCCCCACGTAGAGCAGCTTGTCGGGCCCGAACAGCAGCAGCCCGCCGTTGTGGTTGGACTCCGGTTGGACCTGCTTGAGCACGACGCGCGCGCTCGACGGGTTCGCGCGGTCCGCGCTTGCGCGGCGATACTCGACGACGCGCGTGTCGCCGTGGCGGTTGGTGTAGTCGACGTAGAAGCGCCCGCTCGCGGCGTAGTCGGGCGCGAACGCCATCGACAGCAGGCCCTGCTCGTCGCCGCTGACGATCTGGTCGGTGACGTCGAGGAACGGCGTCGCCAGCTTCGCGCCGTCGCGCTGCACGACGATCTTGCCGCCCTGCTCGACGACGAACAGGCGGTGCGCGTCGCCGGGCGGCTGCGTCACGTAGACCGGCTTGTCGAACGTGCCGATCTGCGTGAGCCGCACGCCGCTGGCGGCCGCACGCGCGCCGTCGGTCTTGGCCTGCCCCGCCGGCGCGCCGCCACACGCGGCGAGCGCCGATAGGGCGGCCAGCGTGAACGTCAGGCGTGCGCCGCGGTGCATCCGCCCAGGATGGCAGACACCGCGGCGCGCCCGCTCAGGCCTGCGGCCACGCCGCCTGCGCCACCAGCCCCTCCTGGCCGGCAGCCGCCCACAGCTCCTCGGCGACGTGCGGGGCCAGCGGCGCGAGCATCCGCACCGCGTCGAGCAGCGCCGCCTGCATCGCGATCGTGTCGCTGCGCGTCAGCTCGTCCTGTGCCTTGATCACGCGCCGCTCGAAGTCGCGGATGCGCTCTACGAGCGTCATCACGTTGCGCGCCGCGCGGTGCGTCTCCAGCCCTTCCAGGTTCTCGGTGATGCGACGGACCGCGACGCCGTGCCAGTTGTCGAGCCGCTTGCGCAGCTTCACCGCGCCCTCCTCCTCGTCGGGCGCCGGCAGCTCGCCGATGCCCTCCAGCCGCGGCTGCGCGTACTGCCAGAAGTTGTGCAGCCAGCGGTGGCAGTACTGGAGCGCCTGGTCGGTCCAGGTGAGGATGTTCGTCGGCGCGGCCGCGTACAGGACGGCCAGCCGCACCGTGTCGGCGCCGACGCGTTCGAGCAGCGCGTCCGGGTCCACGACGTTGCCGAGGTGCTTGCTCATCTTCTTGCCGTCGAGATGGACCATCTCGTGCATCAGCACTCTGCCGTGCGGCTCGCCGTCGGCGAGGTGCGGCAGCACGTCGGCGTCGCGCAGGACCTTCGCGGTCATGCGCTGGTCGAACATCGAGCCCCCGCCGTCGGCGCCCCAGATGACGATGTGGACCGGCAGCCAGCGCTTCAATTCCGCGCTCGTGAACATCGAGTCCTCGCGCTCGGCGGCGGGCACCGAAAACGGCAGCCACTGCCACAGCCCGTCGACGTGGCAGTCGAGCGTGTCGGTCTCGCGCTTGGCGTCCGCGCCGCACTGCGGGCACGTGCAGGCGATGAAGTCCGCCCGCTCGGCGAGCGCGTTGCCCGCGCCGGTCGGGCGCAGGTCCTCCGGCAGGCGCACCGGCAGCTGGTCCTGCGAGACGGGAACGGTCCCGCACTGCTCGCAGTGCACGAGCGGGATCGGCGCGCCCCACGCCCGCTGACGCGAGATCGGGAAGTCGCGGGCGCGGTAGCGGGCCGCCTCGCGCAGCTTCGGCGTGCCAGAGGGCAGCTTCCAGGCGAACGCGGAGGCCGGCTTGACGCGCGTCGCGAGCGACGCGTCGACCTTGTCGACGGCCGGGATCCCGAGCACCGCCGTGTGGCCGTAGCGGTCGTCGACGGCCGAGGTGATCACGACCGGCAGCGGCTTCGAGAAGCCGGGCACGCCGAGCGCGCGGCCGGTGTCGATCAGCGGCGCGGCGTCGGCGCTGCGGTCGTCGCGCTGCACGCCGGCGCGGCGCACGCGCTCGAGCTTGGCGCGCACCTCGTCGTCGCCGGCCCACGCCTCGACGTCCGGGTGGCTCGGCGAGATCGCGACGAACTCGCCCTGCATCACCGCGTCCTTGTGCGGCGTGAAGACCGTCAGCGGGATGCCCTCGAGCGTGGCCGCGTCGAACTCGACGCCGTCGACGCGTCCGAGCATCGTGCGCTGCGCGCCGACGGCGGCCTGGTTCCAGCCGTCGAGCAGCTCGATGCCGCGCTCGTTCTCCTCCAGGTAGCGCGACACGCCCAGGTACCACTGCGAGCGCCGCACGAGCTTGACCGGTTCGTGGCAGCGCCAGCAGGTGCCGTCCTCGACCTGCAGGCTCGCGAGCACCGTTCTGCAGTTCTCGCACCAGTCGACCTGGCCCTCGGCGTGGTAGACGAGGCCCTTCTCCAGCAGCAGCAGGAACAGCCACTGCGTCCACTTGTACAGCTCCGGATAGCTCGTGACCCACTCGCGCTCCCAGTCGAACGAGTAGCCGAGGCGGTCGAACTGGTCCTTCATGCGGACTCTGCACTGCTGTACCCACTCGACGGGCGTCAGCTCGTTCTTGATCGCGCCGATCTCGCTCGGCAGCCCGAATGCGTCGAAGCCGATCGAGAACAGCACGTCCTTGCCGCGCATGCGCAGGAAGCGCGCATACGCGTCGGATATCGAGTAGCTCCGGATGTGCCCCATGTGCGCGCTGCCCGACGTGAACGGACATGCTGCGAAGAGGTACGCCGCGTTGGCGGCCTCGCCATCCTTCGGCGTCGCGAACACGCCCGCCTCTCGCCACGCCTGCTGCCATCGCGGCTCGATCGCCGCAGGCGTGTAGTCCGGTGTCACGCTTTGTGAGGCCATGCTTCCCCCGTTCGGCCTTGGTGTCGGTCAGTCACTCCTAGGGCGTCCCCGGACACGCGGAGTCCCGGCGACGGTGACGATTTCGATGCGCCCGACGGGATTCGAACCCGCAACCTGCGGGCCCTAAACCCGCTGCTCTTGAGCTGATGTTCAACGCACTGCTCGGGACAAGGTCCGCAAGCGGAAAGAGCCACTAGAAGATACTTCCCCCAGCTTGAAGGCTCGCACTCGCCGTTGCGCGTGCGTCTATTTATTCGGCCGTTGACCAGTTGAGCTACGGACGCTCGAGACTGCTTCGAGCCGCCACCCCCAGGCCGGCTCGTGGACGAGTATAGATCCGCCGGAGAGCGCGCGTCAATCAACAGCTGATCGGCTGACAGCACGTCAAATCTTGCATCGTTTCGGCGCTGTCTGTACGCTGGCGGTCAGTCGCCGTCGCGTATCGGGGGATCCCCGGCGGCCAGCCGACATCTATCACGCCGTCCCAGCCTCAGCAGAGGTCAATTAACCATGTCTTCATTCAATGCGACGGCGCCGCCCGCGACCGTCCGCGTCTTCGAGCTGCTCGGGCCCGAGTCGGTGCGCTGCGCCACCCGCGCGGTGCCCGCCGAAGGCGTGCTGCTGCGCGTCGAGACGACGGGCGTGTGCGGCACCGACCACCACGTCTTCGCCGGGCGCATCCCGGTGCCGATGCCGTGCCTGCTCGGGCACGAGGTGATAGGGCGCCTGCAGCGGCTGCCCGACGGCCATGGCCTGATCGAAGCGGGCGAGCCCACCGAGGGCGACCGCGTGCTGATCGCCCCGGGCGTCCCGTGCGGCGACTGCGACGGCTGCACGGCCGGCGCGCGCTGCCTCGACCGCCCCGTCTACGGCATGACGATGAGCGGCGACGGCCTCACGGGCGGCTTCTCGCCGCTGATGCACCTGCTGCCCGGCACGCGCGTGTATCGCGTGCCGGACGAGGTGCCGGCCGAGCGCGCCGTCTTCGCGGAGCCGATGGCATGCGTGCTGAGCGCGCTGCGCAAGGCCTTCGACGCCGACTACGTGCCCGCCGGCATGGACGGGATCGTGCTCGGCTTCGGTGCGCTCGGCCTCTGCGCCGCGGTCGCGCTGCACGCCTCCGGCGGGACCGTGACGGTGCTCGAGTTCGACCCCGAGCGGCGCGCGCTGGCGCAGCAGCTCGGCTTCCGCGTGCTCGCCGACGCGGCCGACGCGCCGCAGGTCCCGCTCGTCGTCGACGCCGCCGGCACGCCGGCCGCGTTCGCCGGCGGGCTGCAGCTGCTGGCCTGGAGCGGGACGCTGGTCGAGCTGGGCAACTTCGCCGACCTCGGCGCGATCCCGATCAAGCCGAGCGAGATCTGCCTGCGCGACCTGCGCATCGTCGGCAGCGGCGAGACGCTCTACGACGACTTCGCGCCGGCGCTGGCGCTCGTGAGCGAGACGCCGATCGACCTCCCGCGCGCGATCACCGAGGCGCACGCCTTCGCGACGCTCGCCGATCCGGCCGAGCTGTTCGCCGCCCGTCCGATCGGCAAGGCGCTGGTGGCGTTCGCATGAGCGGCAACGGATCCCAGCCCGGTCGTCCGGCTGGCGCGCAGGTGCTGCTGCTGACGCCGTTCGACACCGACGGCGCGGTCGACGAGCGCTCGCTCGCAGCGCTCGTCGAGTACGTGATCGGCGGCGGCGTCGACGGCATCGTCGGGCTCGGCACGACCGGCGAGTTCTTCACGCTCTCGCTCGACGAGCAGGCGCAGCTGATGACGCTGCTCGCCCAGCAGGTGCGCGGGCGCGTGCCGCTGACGTTCGGGATCGGCAACACCGCCACGAGCGTCTCGATCCAGCTCGCACGCCACGCGCAGGAGCTGGGCGCCGACTGCGTGATGCTCCAGTCGCCCTACTACTTCGCGCACTCGGCCGAGGCGATCGACGCGCACTTCCTCGCCGTCGCCAACGCCGTCGACCTGCCCGTGATGGTCTACGACGGCTCCGCCGGGATCGAGCTGAGCGTCGAGCGGATCCACAGCCTGCACCAGCGGGCGTCGAACATCCGCTACGTGAAGATGTCCGTGCCCGACCCCGCAAAGGTCGGGGCGATGTGCGCCGGCGCGCCCGCCGTCGAGCCGCTCGCGGGCGACGAGAACATGCTGCTGATGGGCCTGCGCCACGGCGCGATCGGCAGCACGGTCGGCTGGAGCAACGTCGACCCGGAGGCGATCGCGGGGATCCACCGCGCCTACGAGGCGGGCGACCTCGACGCCGCGCGGGCGATACAGCTGCACAAGGTCGTGCCGGCGGTCGCCGTCTGCATCACCGCCAAGAACGCCTACATACGCTGCTACAAGGAGATCCTCGCGGCGAAGGGCGTGATCGCCTCGCCGACGACGCGGCTGCCCCTCACGCCGCTGGACGAGATCCGCAAGGAGGAAGTGCTGGCGGCGATGAGAGAGCTGTCGGTGCTGTAGATGCGGGAGGCGAGCGGCGAGGTGGGATGCGCGCTCGTTCTACTGGATCTGGACGGCGTCCTGGTGGACTCGCGGGACGCGATGGAGGAGGCGTGGCGGGCGGTCCAGCACGAGGTCGGCGTCGCGACGCCGTTCGCGGCCTACTTCCGTGAGATCGGCCGGCCGTTCCCGGACATCCTGGAGCGGCTCGGGCTGACCGAGCGGGCGCAGGAGATCGAGCGCGTCTACCGCGCGACGGCGCTGCGCGAGGCGCCGCGCGTGCCGCCCTTCGCGGGCATCCCGCGCGCGCTCGCCCGGCTCGACGAGCGCGGCGTGAAGCTCGGCGTCGTGACCTCGAAGGCGCAGGCGCAGACGACCTGGACGCTCGCGCAGTTCGACATTCCCTTCGCGACCGTGCAGACGCCGGAAGCGCGCGGCCCCGGCAAGCCCGCGCCCTACCCGCTGCTGGTCGCCGCGAGCGAGGCGCAGGTCGACGTGCGCGACGCGATCTTCGTCGGCGACATGGACGTCGACTGCGCCGCCGCTCGCGCGGCGGGCATGCGCTTCCTGCACGCCGCGTGGGGCTACGGCGCGCGCCCCGACGGGGCGGAGCAGCTGCGCGCGCCGGTCCAGCTGGGCGAGCTGGGCGACGGCGCGCCGCGCTAGAAGGGCATCTTCGAGCGGCCGCGCCGGCCGGCGGACGCGCTTTTGTTCGTCGCCTTGCGCGAGCTGGAGAACGGCTTCTGAAGCCAGCGACCCAGCTTCCCCGGGGCGTGAGCGGCCCCCTGCTGCCCGGCCCCGAGCGTCCTGTCGACGCCCCGCTGCGGGCCGCTCGACAGGCGCGGCAGCAGAAACGCGAGGACGGCGAGCACGATGCAGACGGCGATGACGGCGGCGATCAGGATGCCACGCCGGATACCCGCGGCAGCGTCGTTTCATTCGTTTAAGAGACTGATTCCCATTCCTCTGTATGCTTGCCAGGAATGCGCGCGACGGCTCGCCTGCTCGCCCTCCCGCTCGCCGTGCTCGCGCTCGTCGCCGGCTGCGGCGGCCCCACCAGCTCCGGCGGCGACGGGCCGAAGGTCGTCGCCACGACGACCGTGCTCGGCGACGTCGTGCGCGCGGTCGGCGGGCGGTCGGCCGACGTCACGCAGCTGCTCCAGCCCAACAGCGACCCACACGAGTACGAGCCGCGCCCCAGCGACGTGCGGGCCGCCGCCGACGCCCGCATCGTATTCGCCAGCGGCGACGGGCTCGACCGCTGGATCGACCGTGTCGTCGAACAGTCCGGTGGCCATCCAAGGCTGCTCGACGTCGGAGCGCGCGTGCCGATCCGTCGCGCCGGCAGCGGCGGCGAGGAGGGCGACGTCGACCCGCACTGGTGGCACGACCCGCGCAACGTCGAGGCCGCGATCGGGGTCGTGCGCGACGCGCTCACGCGCGCCAACCCGCGCGCCCGCGCGACCTACGTCCGCAACGCGGCCGCGTACCTGCGCCGCGTCCGCGCGCTCGACGCGCGCATCGCGGCGTGCATGCGCGCCGTGCCGAGCGCGCAGCGCAAGCTCGTGACCGACCACGACGCCTTCGGCTACTTCGCCGCGCGCTACGAGATCGCGCTCGTCGGCACGGTGATCCCCTCGCTCACGACGCAGGCGCAGCCCTCCGCAGGCGACCTCGCACAGCTCGCCGACACGATCCGCCACGAGCACGTCCACACCGTCTTCACCGAGCAGTCCGTCAACCCGAAGCTCGCGCAGGCGATCGCACGCGAGACGGGCGCGCGCAGCGACGACAGCCTCTACGGCGACACGCTCGGGCCGGCCGGCTCCACCGGCGCGACCTACCTCGGGATGGAGCGCCACAACGCCGACGCGCTCATGCGCGGCTTCACCGGCGAGCGCCGCGGCTGCTAGCCAGCCGGCCCGGCGCACGTGGCGTGGCGCGCGCCGACGTCTGCGAGGATCGGGGCCGACTCCCCCGGATGACGATGCAGCTCTTCATCAGCCACGCTCAGGCGGACGTGTACCTCGCTCAGGCGCTGCGCCTGCGGCTCAAGGAGGTCGCCCCCGAGATCGAGTCCTTCCTGCTCGCCGACGACGTCTTCGCCGGGGAGGACTGGGAGCAGTGCATCCGCCAGGCGGCCGTGCGCTGCGACGGCATCGTGAGCATCGTGACCGAGCACTACGTCGAGCGGCCGTGGTTCGTCGCCGAGTGGGCGGTCTTCTGGTTTCAGGAGAAGCCCTGGTATGTGCTGCTGCACGGCGTGGAGCTGGAGCAGCTGTTCAAGCCCATGCAGCGGCGCCAGGCGTTCCGGCTCGACGACCGGCACTCGATCGAGCGCTTCCTCAGGTCGCTCGTCGGCCGCTCGCAGACGCGGCCGCTCGACCTCGTCGCGAATGAGCTGAAGGACGCGATCGTGGAGGCGACGTACGCACAGGCCGAGGCGACCGCGGAGGCGAACCTGGCCCGTCTCGCCGTCACGCTCGAACGGGGGACGGACGACGTCGAACGCGCGATCGTCGAAAGCATCCGCCGGGCGAACCGCCTGCCACAGGCGCTCGAACTGGCGCTGCGGAGCGACAACTCCGTCGCGCTGCGCCAGCTTGCATGGATCCTCATCGAGCTGGGCGAGCTCGCCGCAGCGGCCCGGCTCGCGCCCCGCATCCCGAACCTGGCAGAGCGTCGCACGGTCGGCGTCGCATGCTTGAACCGGCTCGCGACGACGCCCACCGACAAGCTCGCGCGAGCGCTGGCGATCGAGATCTACGCAACGGTCCGCCCGCCCCAGCGACGCGACCTGCGAAATGCCGCGGACGAGCGCGATGTCGAGATCGACTGGCCGGACGAGGACGACGAGCCGACCGAGGGCTGACGAGAGGAGCGAGACTGCAGATCCGCCCACTCGTCGCATGCGCGACGGACCTCAGCGCAGCGCCAGCTGGCCACGAGCAGACCTATCAACGCCCCAGCGGACATGAGTGCTAGCGCAGCGACGGCGCAGCCGCCCCCAGCGGCTGCCGTCCCGATCGAGACCTTCGACATGTCAATCGCAGCAGTCCCTCGATCGCCGAAGCCCCTGTGAAGTTGTTGAACGGTGTCCGCGGTCCTCGCCTCGAAGAACTGCTGGACGATCTCATGGGCCGCGTTCAGAGAGCGGTTGTATGCAGCGTTCGAGAGCGCGCCAGACTCTCCGGCGGCTTCTGCAGTCGCAGTCAGGTCGACGAACCGCTGAAAGATCTCGTCGAAACCGTCGAGCTTGCCAGCAGCGTCTCCAGGCGCCCACGATCTCAGGTACGCGATGAACCCCGGGACAGGATGTCCTCCGGCAACCGTGTGAGAACCCGATCCATGAGGAAACGAGTTCCCTTCTGCAAACTGCACGAATCCCTCGTCGACGATCACGGCGGCGGCGATCGCTGCGTAGGAGTGTGCCTCTTGCTCGCTCGCCTCCAGACCGGCTGCTTGAAAGCACTGCCTCGTCCAGGCGATCAGAAGGTCCCTCTGTGGCGTGGACGTTGAGGCCATCGGCGCGACACTCTCGCCCATTGCTCCACTAATTGCAATCGAACGCGGCGACGCCAGCGCGGCCGCGGCACGCCGTAACACCAGAAATCCAACCCATGACGGGGCTGGCGGACATCGGCCGACCAGCGCGTCGCAGCGAACGCCGTGGCAGAGTTCGCGCCGCCGCACCGCAAATCGGTCGTCCGCCTCGGAACGCTGCGATGAACCCACGCCCGTACGTCTGGAAGATGTCCCTGCTCACCGCAGGCGTCGTCGGCCCGGCGCTGCTGCTGATGACGCGGCCGGCCGATCTCGCGCTTGCGATCCTCTGCTCGGTCGGAGCCATCATTTGGCTCTTTTTCGGCGTGCAATACCTTCTTCGCAAGGAAAACCCCAGCGATGCGCGCCGGCGGAAGGACCGCGCGATGCGCGAATGCTTCCTGGCCGGCATCCTGCTGCCGGCCTTGGCAGCGTGGGCATGCGTCGCCGGGGTCGACTCCGCCCTGCCGTACGAGCGGCCGATCCATGGCACGACAGCGGTCGTGATCGCCTGCTGTCTGGCTGTGGTCCCCCTGAGCATCATCGTCTCCAGCGCCGTCGACTGGTACCTCATTCGCCCATTTCGCGAAGGGGTCTACGGCGCACCCGTCTGTCAGCATGTCGACGCGGAACGAGCGCGCGAAGCCTATGCGAGCTACTGGGTCCTGCACCGCGGAATCTGCGAGCTTGTCGTCTACAGCGCGATTGCCGGGATCATCGCGTTCGGAACGGCAACGGTCTCCGTCTCGAGCAAGGATCCGCGCGTGCTCGCAGCGCTCAACATCATCGGCGTCGGCGCGATCGTCTGGCCCGGAACGAAGTTGCTCTGGCTGATGCGCCATGCGCTCGCGTTCGTGATGAACCCAAGACCCGGTCTCGGCGACTGGGCGATGGGCCGCAATTGCGATCGCGAGACGATCGAGGGCTTCTTGGTGGACGTGTCGATCGCGCCAGGCGTCCAACTGATTGCGCGTCCGGCCGATGAGACGGCTGACGCCGCAGAAGCAGGGGAACCGGACAAGCGCTACGTTGGCTTGGAGGATCGCGGCTCGCTGCGCCGGACGACACCTCCGAGACCGATCTGCGCAGACGGTATCTGTGAGTTTTGGATTCCCGACTGCGAGGTTGGCATCCGCGCTCGTGAGATGCCCGTGCGCATGGCCGCCGCCACGCGCTCGTGACGGTCACGCTTCTTCGCGAGACCGTCACACCTACAACAACGAAAACCCCGCCATTAGCAGGGTTTTCGTACAATCGGGGCGCCCGGATTCGAACCGGGGACCTCGCCGACCCGAACGGCGCGCGCTACCAGGCTGCGCCACGCCCCGACGCGCTGAGCAGTATTCCACAGCGACGGTGCGATGGTACGTTGGCCCGCGCGCAGCCATGCCAACCCGCACCGCCGACATCATCGCCTTCCTCGACGAGCTGCTCGAGATCGAGCGCTTCGACGACCTCGGGCCCAACGGGCTCCAGATCCCGGGGGCCGGCGAGGTCACGACCGTGCTGACCGGCGTCTCCGCGCACATGCAGCTGTTCGAGCGCGCCATCGAGGAGGGTGCACAGCTCGTGCTCGCCCACCACGGGCTGCTGTGGGACTTCGAGCCGCGCCGCCTCGGCCCGGCGCAGGCCGCGCGCCTGAAGCTGCTGTTCGCCCACGACATCGCGCTCGCCGGCTACCACCTGCCGCTCGACGCCCACCCCGTGCACGGCAACAACGCCCTGCTCGCCGACGCGCTCAGCGCCGACGCGCGCACCGCCGCCTTCCCGCACGACGGCCAGCAAATCGGCGTCGTCGCCCACTTCGACGGCGATGGTGAGGGGGTCCCCGCGCAGGAGCTGTTCGCGCGCATCGCAAAGGTCACCGAGCGCGCGCCGCTCGTCTTCGACGCCGGCCCCGAGCGCGTGCGCACGCTCGGGATCGTCTCGGGCGCCGCCGCCAACGACCTCACGACCGCGATCGAGCTCGGGCTCGACGCGTTCATGACCGGCGAGCCGAAGGAGCACGTGATGGCGCAGGCGCGCGAGCACGGGATCCACTTCGTCGCCGCCGGCCACTACGCCACCGAGACGTTCGGGATCCGTCGCCTCGGCGAGCTCGTCGCGGAGCGCTTCGGCGTCGCGCACGTGTTCGCGCCCGTACCCAATCCGATCTGACCCGACGCGCAAAGCTGTCCGAAGCTCCATCCCTCGAACACGGGCGGACCAACGCCGTTGCGCCGCGTCCGTGAGGCGAGGTATAAGTGGCGTATGTAGCGATCCCTACACGGAGGTCGACCGCCGATGGCCATTCACCTGACGCCCACCGAGCTTGCGCGAGAGGCCGGGCTCGACCGGCGCGCCGTGATCACCAAGTGCGTCGAGCTGGGAGTCCCGATCTTCCAGGGCAGGATCGACAAGACCCTCTTCCTCTCCAGCCTCGGCCAGCAGGCGACGTCGCCGGCGCCGATGCACCTCGCGACGGGATAGACCGTCGGCTGGCCTGCCAGCCAACCCGCGCATCGGGCTCGGACCGAGCCTAGAATCGACTTCTCCCCGCTTTTCGGGAACATCACCGAGGAGGAAGTCGCCCATGGAGTCCAGCGCCACGAGCGCGATCGACGCGTCGACCGGCTCGAAGACGATCGCCGATCTGCTTCCGCTCGCGGTCGAGCGCTACGGTGAGCGCACAGCCGCGCGTCACAAGCGGGACGGGACCTGGCACGACGTCACCTTCGCCGAGGTCGGGACGCTCGCGCAGGAGATCGGGCTCGGCCTCGTCGACCTCGGGATCGCCGCCGGCGACCGCGTCGCGATCCTCTGCCGCACACGCCCCGAGTGGACCTACTGCGACTTCGGCGCGACGCAGGCCGGCGCCGTCGTCGTGCCGATCTACCCCACCAACGCGCCCGAGGAGTGCGAGTGGGTGCTCGTCGACTCCGCCGCGCGCGCCGTCATCTGCGAGGACGCGGACCAGGTCGCGAAGATCGCCGCCGTGCGCGACCGCCTCCCGGCGCTCGAACACGTGATCGCGATCGACGCCGACGGCGCGCCCGCGGCGACGATCGCGCTCGACGAGCTGCGCGCCCGCGGCCGCAGCGGCGACCGCGCCGAGTTGGAGCGGCGGATCGCGGCGGTCGCGCCCGAGGATCCCTACACCTTCATCTACACCTCCGGCACGACCGGCCCGCCGAAGGGCTGCGTGCTGTCGCACGGCAACTACCGCGCGATCCTCACGATGGCGCAGTCCACGCGCGCGGTCGACGCGGACGAGGTGACCTATCTCTACCTCCCGCTCGCGCACTCCTTCGCGCTGCTGATCCAGCTGCTGTCGTTCGACGTCGGCGCGACGCTCGCCTACTGGTCCAACGACCCGCAGCAGATCGTGCTGGAGCTGAACGAGGTGCACCCGACGAACTTCCCGTCCGTCCCACGCATCTTCGAGAAGATCTACACGCTCGTCACGAGCAACGGCGACCCCGCGCAGATCAAGGCGGCCGTCGGGCTCGGGATCAAGGTGCGCGAGCTGGAGCTCGCCGGGCAGCCGGTCCCGCCCGAGCTGGCGGAGCCGTTCGCGCGCGCCGAGGAGGAGCTGTTCAGCAAGGTGCGCGCGGCGTTCGGCGGGTCCATCCGCCAGGCGATCTCCGGCGCGGCGCCGATCGCGCGCGAGATCCTCGAGTTCTTCTTCGCCTGCGGCGTGCCCGTGTTCGAGGGCTACGGGATGACCGAGACCGCCACCGCCGCGACCTTCCAGTCGCTCGACGGCTACAAGTTCGGCACGGTCGGGCGGCCGTTCCCGGGCGTCGAGATCAAGATCGCCGACGACGGCGAGGTGCTGATCCGCGGCGAGAACATCTTCGCCGGCTATCACAACAACGCCGACGCCTCCTTCGGCGCCGTCGTCGACGGCTGGCTGCACACCGGCGACCTCGGCTCGCTCGACGCCGACGGCTTCCTCACGATCACCGGCCGCAAGAAGGACATCATCATCACGGCGGGCGGCAAGAACCTCACGCCCGCCAACCTCGAGAACGACATGAAGCAGTGCCGCTGGGTCTCGCAGGCGGTCATGCACGGCGACCGCCGCCCCTTCCCGGTGATGCTGATCACGCTCGACGAGGAGGAGATCGTGCCGTGGGCGCAGCAGCGCGGCCTGCCCGCGGAGCTGCCGGCGCTCGCGCAGCATCCCGACGTGCACGCACTCGTCCAGGCCGAGCTCGACGCCGCCAACGACAAGTACGCGCAGGTCGAGAAGGTCAAGAAGTTCACGATCCTCGACCACGACCTGACCCAGGAGACCGGGGAGCTGACGCCGACGCTGAAGGTCAAGCGCAACGTCGTCAACGAGAAGTACGCGGGGCTGTTCGACGCGCTCTACGCCGAGTAAACGGCCGCGAGCGTCTAACCTCTCTCCCAGAGCGATCATGCGCACAGACCCCAGCGATATGGGCGGGCTGTTCATCAGCCGCCGCCCCGGGACGCGCCCCCCGCAATACCGCACGCTCCCGGAGCTCGGGGACGAGCAGCGCAGACGCAAGGACGCCTGGCTGGCCGCCGGGCTGCTGGCGCTGATGACGCTCGTCTGCCTCAGCTTCTGGGGGCCGCTGCCGCTCGCCTGCCTGTGGATCGGCGGCCATGCGCAATGGCTCACCGACAGCGTCGGCTTCGGGCTGCTGGCCGCCTTCGTGACGCTCGGCGGCGGCCTGATGCTCGGGCTGATGGCGCTCAAGCGCCTCGACTACGCCTGGATCCTCGTGCGCCGCGCCGCCGGCAAGGACCAGCGCGAGGGCATGATCAGCCGCATCTTCATGGTCTGCTGCATGATCGGCGTGCCGGTCTTCTCCGTCTGGTTCATCTTCTTCAGCGGCGCCGAGCTGGCGGGCGTCAGCGTGCAGGGCCTGCTCGGCGGCTAGCGCCCGCATGGGTCTGCGCGACTACTACCGCCAGTTCGCCGGCATGACCGACGAGGAAGTCACCGAGCAGCTGCGCGAGCAGGCCGCCGAGCGCCGCCGTCTCGCGCTCGCGCGCATCGACGTGCTCGACCTCTCGCAGACGACCTGGCACGAGCCGCCGCACCCGGACGTCGTCAACGTCGTGACGTTCGCCGCGCGCGGCGCGCTGCACACCGCGCCCGACCCGACCGCCGAGGAGCTGCGCCGCGAGCTGGGGCGCCGCCACGGCGTCGAGCCCGACCGCGTCGCCGTCGGCCACGGCGCCGCACAACTCCTGAGCGCCGCAGCGCAGGCGCTGCTGAGCGAGGGCGACGAGCTGCTCACGCCCTGGCCCTCCTACGGGCTCTACCCCGTGATGGCGCAGCGCGCGGGCGCGCAGGCGATCCCGGTGCCCGGCGGACACGACCTCGAGACGCTGCTCGCGGCGGTCACCCCGCGCACGCGCGCGCTCGCGATCTGCAACCCGAACGACCCGACCGGCGCGTACATGCCGGCCGCGCAATTGCGCGCGCTGCTGGAGCGCCTGCCGGAGCACGTGTCGGTGCTGCTGGACGAGGCGCTCGTCGACTTCGTCGCCGCCGAGCCGGCGGGCGCGACGCTCGCGCTGCTGGACGATCACCCGCGGCTGCTCGTCTTCCGCACCTTCTCGAAGGCGTACGGGCTGGCCGGCCTGCGCTGTGGCTACGTGCTCGGCGGGCCGGGCTCGGAGTCGCTGCTGGCACGGCTGGCGCCGCCGCTCGGAGTGGCGCTGCCCTCGCAGGCGGGCGCGCTGGAGGCGCTGCACGTCTGCGAGCAGCAGCTCGCCGCGCGCCGCGCGGTCGTGGTGCAGGAGCGCGCGCGGCTGCTCGAGCGACTGCACGACCTGCCCTTCGACGCCGCGCCGAGCGAGGCGAACGTCGTGTGGCTGCGGATGCCGACCGGCTCGGGCGCCGAGCTGGCCACGCGGCTGCAGCGCGGCGCGGTGCGCGTGATGGGCGGCGGGATCGTCGGCGACGCCGACCACGTGCGCGTGACGATCCAGAGCAGCGCGGCGACCGACCGCCTGCTCGACGCGCTCCGGCGCGCGGCGGCCGTCTAGCGCTCCGGCGCGCGGCGGCCGTCTAGCGCTCCGACGCGGTCTGCCGCAGCAGCGCGCCGGTCGTCTGCTCGAGGATCTTGCGCCAGCGCGCTGTCTGCTCCGGCTCGGTCGCGAAGTGCTTGACGACCTTGCGCACGCGCGTGGCCGAGATCTCGATCCCGTGGCGCGCCGCGAGCTGCTTGAGGCGCGGATAGTCCTCGGCGAGCTTCACGGTCACCGAACGGAAGCCGTGGCTCGCGATCTGCACGCGCGAGCCGTAGTCCATGATCGACGTCTTGAACATCATCTCGTCGCTCGCGTCGGGCTCGATCAGCACGAAGTCGACGCCGGGATAGCGCTCCTCCCACAGCGTGCGGATCTCGTGCAGGCGGCGGTACGTCATCAGCTTGAACGTCTGGTAGCCGATC
Organism: uncultured Actinomycetes bacterium; assembly: GCA_963746145.1. Classification (GTDB taxonomy): domain Bacteria; phylum Actinomycetota; class Thermoleophilia; order Solirubrobacterales; family Solirubrobacteraceae; genus Conexibacter. The sequence goes on along the minus strand of CAVVAC010000003.1, from coordinate 954,474 downwards.
TGCGAGAAGCCCATGTCGGAGACGCGCGGCTGCTGCGGGTTGGCCTTGCGCGCCTCGTTGACGTAGGGCACGAGCGGGTTCACGACGACCACGAGCTTCGCGCCCGCCTCGACCGCGACGTCGAGGTTCGTGGTCGAGAGGATCCCGCCGTCGACGAGGTCGCGGTCGCCGACGCGGACCGGCTCGTAGACCATCGGCAGCGCCGTCGAGGCGCGCACCGCCGTCGAGATCGGCACGTCGTCGAAGCCCTCGGAGCCGAACACGACGCGTTCGCAGCTGTCGAGGTCCGTCGCAGTCAGGTAGAGCGTGCGCGCCAGCTCGCGGAAGTCGTCGCTGCGGCCGGGCTCTTCCAGCACGCCGCGCACGTAGGACTCGATCCCCTTGCCGGAGTAGAGGCCCGACGGCAGGCTCTCCGCCATCTTCAGCACGACGTCGAGCGCCGAGACCTGGCCGAAGTGCTGCACGAACGAGCGTGCGAGCTGCGCCATGCGCCACGGGAACAGCGCTGCCTTGCTCGCCAGCTCGCGCACGTTGAGGCTCAGCAGCATCCCCAGCTCCATCTCCTGGAACGGCGAGGGCGCCTTGTGGTCGAGCACGCGCATCATCTCCTCCGGAGTGATGCCGTTCGCGAGCATCGCCGCCACGAACGAGCCGGCGCTCGTGCCGACGTAGATGTCGAAGTCCGCAACCGAGCGGTTGACCGACAGCAGATCGAGCGCGCGCAGAGCGCCGATCTCGTAGACCGCGCCGGTGAAGCCGCCGCCCCCGAGCACGAGCGCCGTCTTCGAGGGCCGCTCGCCCCTCCGTGCGGTCGCCCGTCGCCCCTGCGAGGATGTGCCGCTGCGCGCCCGCTTGGCGCCGGCATCGAGACTGACGACCTTGCCCGTGGACTTCATCTTCACAGTGTACGCGCGCGTTCGGGCGGACCTGCCAGGCCTGCTCGCCCTGCTGCTGCTCGCCGCCGGCCTGCCCGCGAGCGCCGCCGCAGCGCCGCTCGACGCGTTCGTGCGCGGCCAGCTCGCGCACGCCGGCCCCTCCTACGGCGCCGTCGTGCTCGACACGACGACGGGTCGCACGCTCGCCGCCGTGAACCCCGACGTCCCGCGCATCCCCGCCTCCGTCAACAAGCTCTACACGACCTCGACGGCGCTGCTGACGTTCGGCGCCGACGCGACGCTGCCGACGACCGTGCTCGGCAGCGGCGCGCTCGACGACGCGACCGGCGCCTGGAACGGCAGCCTCTACCTGCACGGCGGCGGCGACCCGACGCTCGGCAGCGCCGCCTTCACGCGGCGCCTCTACGGCACCGGCACGACGATGGCGCAGCTGGCCGCGAACGTCCGCGCCGCCGGCGTGCGCAGCGTGACCGGCGGCGTCTACGGCGACGAGTCGTGGTTCGACCTGCGCCGCGGCGATCCCGACAACGGCTACGCGCTCGACCTCACCGACCTCGGCTCCCCGCTGGGGGCGCTGCTGTACGACCGCGGGCTGGCCCACGAGGACGGCAGCGCCGCGGTGCAGGCGCGCCCCGCCAAGTTCGCGGCGCAGCGGCTCGTCGCCGAGCTGCGCCGTCGCGGCGTGCATGTCGATCCCGCACGCGTCGGCCAGCGCACCGCTCCCGTGGGCGCCCGCGAGCTGGCGCGCGTCGCCTCGCCGACGATCGCGACGCTCGCGCGCCTCACGCTCGTCCCGTCCGACAACTTCCTCGCGGAGATGCTGATCAAGGGCATCGGCGCGCGCTTCGGCGGCGCCGGCTCGACGGCGGCGGGTGCGGCCGTCGTGCGGCGCACGCTCGAGCCGATCGGCATCGCGCCCACGCTCGTCGACGGCTCCGGGCTCTCGCGCAGCGACCGCACCTCGCCGCGCCAGGTCGTGCTGCTGCTCGCCGCGATGCGCGACGCGCCGGGCTTCCGCGGCGCGCTCGCGGTCGCCGGGCGCACCGGCACGCTCGACGAGCGGATGCGCCACAGCTCGGCGCAGGACCGCTGCCAGGCGAAGACGGGGACGCTGCACGACGTCTCCGCGCTGGCGGGCTTCTGCCGCACGCCCAACGGCCATCTGCTCGCGTTCGCCTACATCGAGAACTTCGTCTACACGCCGTACGCGAAGGAGCTCGAAGACCGCGTCACGATCCAGCTCGCGCGCCAGCGTCCGGCGGGCGTCGCGCCCCCGCCCGCCTCGACGCCCTCCCCGGAGGAGAGCGGCGGCGCCGGCGCGACTACCTGACGCGCTTGACGTAGACCGTGACGTCCTGCAGCAGGACGATCGAGAACGTCTTGCCCTCGAACTTCTCGAACTCGGGTCCGCGGTCGATCGCCTTCTTGCCGATCGGGACCTTGATCGTCTCCCTGCCGTCCTTCGCCGTCGAGCCCTTCTTCGCGCCCGACGTGTAGCCCACCTCGGCCAGCAGGTCCTCGTCGACGGCCGGGTTCGTCAGCTGCGCCGCGCCCTCGACGCCGCAGATCTTCCATCCGTCCTTGACCTGCCACGAGATGTACGGGGCGGTGCGCGAGACCTTGAAGCTCACGGCGCCCTGGTGGGTGCCCTTGTAGAAGGGCGGCGAGCCGGGGATGCGATCCGACAGCGACGCCTTGGTCGCGGTCGCCTTGCACCCGTGCCATTGGTACGTGCCGGTCGGGTAGCCGAGCAGGTAGCCGGGGTTCGCGGTCGGCGGGAGCTGCTGCGTCTCGGGATTCGTCGCCGCCGCCTGCGCGAGCGGGGCGGCGATCGTGAGGGCGGCGAGCGCCGCGAGCGTCGAGCGGATCATCGCGCGAGTCTACGGCGCTTCAGCCGCCGGATGGAACCTCGCCGGCCAGCAGCGCCTCCAGACCGGCCTCGTCGAGCACAGCGACGCCGAGCCGCTCGGCCTTCTCCAGCTTCGAGCCGGCCGCCTCGCCGGCGACGACGTAGTCCGTCTTCTTCGAGACGGTGCTCGTCACGCGCCCGCCCGCGGCGAGGACCCGCTCGGTCGCCTGCTCGCGCGTGAGCGTCGGCAGCGTGCCGGTCAGCACGAGCGCCTTGCCGTGCAGCGGCCCGTCCTGCGGCGGCGGTCCCTCCTCCTCGAAGCGCAGCCCCTGGGCGCGCAGGTCGGCGATCAGCGCCTCCATGCCGTCGTCCTGGAGCTGGTCGTGGATCTGCTGCGCAACGATCGGCCCGATGCCCGGCGTCTGCGCGATCTGCTCCGCGCTCGCCGCGCTCAGCGCGTCGACGGAACGGAAGCGCTGGGCGATGTTGCGCCCCGTCACCAGGCCGATCCCCTCGATCCCGATCGCGAACAGCACGCGGCCGAACGGCCGCTGCTTGCTGGCTTCCAGCGCCGCGATCGCGTTGCGCGCGGAGACCTCGCCGAAGCGCTCCAGCTCCACCAGCTGCGCTTCGGTCAGGCGATAGAAGTCCGCGGCCGTGCGCACGAGCCCGTGCTCGATCAGCGCTGTGACCTGCTTCTCGCCGATCCCGTCGATGTCCATCGCGCCGCGCGAGACGAAGTGCGTCAGCAGCTGCCAGCGGCGCCCGGGGCACTCGAGGTTGGGGCAGCGCGTGAAGACGCCCTCGTCCTTGACCGTCCTCGTGCCGCACGCGGGGCACTTCTCAGGCGGACGCGGGACCGACGCGCGGTCGCTGCGCTCGACCACGTGCGGCGCGGGCGAGATCACCTGCGGGATCACGTCGCCCGCCCGCAGCACGATCACGTCGTCGCCGGGCCGCACGTCCTTGCGCGCAAGGTCCTCCTCGTTGTGCAGCGTCGCGAGCTTCACCGTCACGCCGCCGACGTGGACCGGTTCCAGCTCCGCGAACGGGTGCAGCGAACCGAACTTGCCGACGTTCCAGTGCACGTCGACCAGCTTCGTGACGGCCGTCGTCGGCGGGAACTTCCAGGCGATCGCCCAGCGCGGGTCGCGCCCGACGACACCGAGGCGGCGCTGCAGCTCGAAGTCGTCGACCTTCACGACGACGCCGTCGATCTCGAACGTCAGCCCGCCGCGCCGCTGCTCCCACCCCCGGCAGCGCTCGACCACCGCGTCGGTGCTCGCGAGCTGCTCGACGTCCGGGTTGACGCGGAAGCCGTGCGCGCGCAGCCATTCGAGGCTCTCCCAGTGGCCCGCGAGCGCGAGCCCCTCGCTCGCGCCGATCCCGTAGGCCCACATCGACAGCGGCCGCTCGGCCGACTGCTTGGGGTCGAGCTGACGGATCGCGCCCGCCGCCGAGTTGCGCGGGTTCATGAACGTCGAGAGCCCCTGCTCGGCGCGGCGGAGGTTCACGGCTTCGAAGTCGGCGAGCGAGATGTAGATCTCGCCGCGCACCTCCACGAGCGGCGGCGCGTCCTCGATCCGCAGCGGGATCTGCCCGATCGTGCGCAGGTTGTGGGTGACGTCCTCGCCGACCTCGCCGTTGCCGCGCGTGGCGCCGCGCACGAGCAGCCCGTCCTCGTAGAGCAGCGAGATCGCGAGCCCGTCGACCTTCGGCTCGACGACGTACTCGAACGCCGGGTCCTCGATCCCCTCGCGCGCGAGGTGGGCGCGCATGCGCTCGATCCAGGCGGTCAGCTCCTCCTCGCTGCGCGCGTTCGCGAGCGACAGCATCGGCTGCAGGTGGGTGACCTTCTCCAGCCCCGACACGGGCTCGCCGCCGACCCGCTGCGTCGGCGAGTCGGGCGTGACCAGCTCGGGGTGCTCGGCCTCGATCGCCCGCAGCTCGTCGAGCAGCTTGTCGTACGCGTCGTCGCCGATCGTCGGGTCGTCGAGCACGTAGTAGCGGTGGCCGTGCTCGGCCAGCTCGGCGCGCAGCTCGGCCGCGCGCGCGCTCGCGTCCGCCTTGCTCATCCCCGCTCGTGCGCGGCGGGAACGAGCAGGCGCGCGAGATCGTGGTCGCGCAGCGCCGCGATCCCGTCGCGATCGGTCAGGTCGAAGTGGATCGGCGTCACCGCGATGCGCCCCGCGGCGACCGCCGCGATGTCGGTGCCGCGCTCGTCCACCAGCCCGCCGGCGTCGCCGTAGATGCGGAAGAGGCGCCGTCCCGGGTGCTGCTGGTCCTGCAGCTCCAGCACGTCCTCGTAGATGCGCTTGCCGAGGCGCGTCACTTCGACGCCGCCGATCTCGCCGCCCGGCACGTTCACGTTGAGCAGCGTGCCCGGCGCGAGCGGCACTGATCCCAGCTCCGCGACCAGCCGCGCGGCGAACGCGGCGCCGGGCTCGAAGTCGAAGCTGCGCCCGAGGCGGAAGTCCAGCTCGCGTGCGCTCGACTGCTGCGAGACGGCGATCCCCGGCAGCTCCAGCAGCAGCGCCTCGAAGGCGGCGGCGACGGTGCCCGAGTAGGTGATGTCGTCGCCGAGGTTGAGCCCGTGGTTGATGCCGGAGACGACGAGGTCGGGCCGGAAGCCCTCGATCAGCCCGAGATGGCTCAGGCGCACGCAGTCCACGGGTGTGCCGTCGGTCGCGTAGCCGACGCCACCGTCGCCGAAGTCGACCTCCTCGACCCACAGCGGCCGCCGCGTCGTGATCGAGCGCGCCGTCGCCGAGCGGTTGCCGTCCGGCGCCACGACCGCCAGCTCGACGCCCGGAAGCGCGAGCAGCGCCCGCCGCAGCGCGCGCAGGCCCTCCGCCTCGATGCCGTCGTCGTTCGTGAGCAGGATCTTCATGGGCGACCACGCATCGTAGAGGCCGCCTGCGCGGCAAGCACGGAGCGTCCGTCATAGCCCACCCCGACGAGGTACAGACCGTGCGGCGCGGCGGTCGCGCCGGCCCGCGCGCGCGGCGCGCCTTCGAGCAGCGCCATGAAGTCCTCCAGCGTGCGTCGCCCCGCACCGACCCCCAGCATCGTGCCGACGAGCACGCGATTCATGTTGCGCATGAACGAGTCGGCCTCGATCCAGAACGCGAGCACGTCCCCCTCACGCTGCCACACCGCCGTGTGCACGTCGCGCTCGAAGCGCACATGCTCGGTCTCGGTCGGGGTGAAGGCGGTGAAGTCGTGCGTGCCGACGAGCGCCGCGGCGCACGCGTCGAGCGCTTCCCGGTCGAGCGGGCGCGGCCACCACAACGCCCGGCCGCGCTCGTGCACGCTGCGCACGCGCCGTGCGAGCACGCGGTAGCAGTAGGCGCGGCTGGTCGCGTCGTAGCGCGCGTGGAAGCCGGGCGCGGCCGCCTCGCTTGCGAGCACCGCGACGTCGCCGGGCAGAAGTGCGTTGAGCATGTGCGGCCTCGCCGGCGGCCCCTCGTAGCTGACGACCTGTCGCCAGGCGTGCACTCCTGCATCCGTGCGGCCCGCGACCGTGAGCGGGCCGACCGTCCTACGCAGCACCGTCGCAAGCGCACGCTCCAGCTCGCCCTGCACGGTGCGCCGACCGGGCTGCACAGCCCAGCCGGCGAAGTCACGTCCGTCGTACTCCAGCGTGAGCTTGGCGACGACCGCCGCACCCACGGTGCGTCAGACGAGCTCGAGGAAGACCATCTCGGTCGCGTCGGAGCGACGCGGGCCGAGCTTGAGGATGCGCGTGTATCCGCCGGGCCGCTCCGTGTAGCGGGGAGCGATCTCGTCGAACAGCTTGTAGACGCAGAACTTGTCCTGCCCGAGCGCCGAGAGCGCCTGCCGGCGGGCATGCAGATCGCCGCGCTTCGCCAGCGTGATCAGCTTCTCCAGCTCGGGCTTGACGGCCTTCGCCTTCGTCTCGGACGTCTTGATGCGCTCGTGCTGGATGACCTCCTTGCAGAGGTTCACCAGCAGCGCCTTGCGGTGCGAGGCGCTGCGCGAGAGCTGATAGCGGTTCCGTTGGTGGCGCATGGGCTGGGAGAGGGTACCTGGTCGTCAGTCCTGGCGCAGCGACAGGCCGCGCGACTCGAGCGTCTCGATGACCTCGTCGATCGACTTCTTGCCGAAGTTCGGGATCGCGTTGAGCTCGTTCTCGGACTTCGAGATGAGGTCGCCGACCGTCTGGATGCCCGCACGCTTGAGGCAGTTGTACGACCTCACGCCCAGCTCCAGCTCCTCGATCAGGATGTCGTCCATCGCGTTCGCGGGACGACCGCCGGGGCCCGTGCCGCCAACGCCGCCGACACCGCCGACGAGGCCCGGCTCGAGCGCGCCGAGGCTGTTCGTGTCGCGCAGCTCGATGACGCGCTCGGCATCCGTGAAGATCGCCAGCTGCGAGATCAGGATCTCGGCGGCCTCGCGCAGCGCCGCGTGCGGGTCGATCGAGCCGTCCGTCTCGATGTCGAGCGTCAGCTTGTCGAAGTCCGTCTTCTGGCCGACGCGCGCCTGCTCGACCGCGTAGGCGACGCGACGGACGGGCGAGAAGATCGAGTCGATCGGGATCACGCCGATCGGCTGGTCGGCGGACTTGTTCTCCTCCGCCGGCCGGTAGCCGCGACCGCGGCCGACCGTCAGGTAGATCTCGAGCTTCGTCTTCTTCTCGAGCGTCGCGATGTGCGCGTCCGGGTTGAGGATCTCGACGCCGGAGGGCAGGTCGATGTCCTTCGCGGTGATCTCACCGGGGCCGGTGACGACGAGCGGGGCCTCGATCTCGGTCGCGTCCGAGTGCATGCGGCAGACGACGCCCTTGAGGTTGAGGACGATGTCGGTCACGTCCTCCTTGACGCCCGGGATCGTCGAGAACTCGTGCGCGACGCCCTCGATGCGGACGCTCGTGACGGCGGCGCCGGCCAGCGAGGACAGCAGCACGCGCCGCAGCGAGTTGCCGAACGTGTAGCCGAACCCGCGATCGAGCGGCTCGATCGTGAAGGAGCCGCGGTTCTCCTCGACGGTCTCGGTGGAAATGCGAGGGACTTGGAAATCGAGCATCGGGGTCGGTCCTAACGTCGTCGTGTCATGAGCGCCGCCCGCCGCGGGCGGTCATGCGCGCGTCGCCTGGCCAGGTGGTCGAAGCCCGGCCGGCAGCGCGCGAGTTGCGGCTTACTTCGAGTAGAGCTCGACGATGAGCTGCTCCATCACCGGGGCAGCGATCTCGCGTCGCTCCGGCTTGCGCAGCACCTTCGCCGTGAGGGCGTCGTGGTCGGCCTGCAGCCACGCCGGCACTTGGCCGGTCAGCTCGGTCGCCTCGCGGATCACCTGCGCCGCGGTGCTCTCAGCCTTGACGGCGATCACGTCGCCGTCGCGCAGCTGGTAGCTGGGGATGTTCACGCGGCGGCCGTTGATCGTCCAATGGCCATGCAGGATCAGCTGGCGCGCCTGGCGCCGCGAAGCGGCGAAGCCGAGGCGCACGAGCACGTTGTCGAAGCGGCACTCGAGCATGCGGAGCAGGTTCTCGCCGGTGATGCCCGGCTGACGGCTCGCCTTGTCGTAGTACGCGCGGAACTGACGCTCGAGCACGCCGTAGTAGCGGCGCGCCTTCTGCTTCTCGCGCAGCTGAACGCGGTACTCGCTCTGCTTCTGACGTCCGCGACCGTGATCGCCCGGCGGGTACGCGCGACGCTCGACGCCGCACTTGTCGGTGAGGCAGCGCTCGCCCTTGAGGAACAGCTTCTGTCCCTCCCGACGGCACTGCTTGCACTGTGGGCTCGTGTCCTTGGCCATGTCCGTGCTCTCTCCTACACCCGCCGCCGCTTGCGCGGCCGGCAGCCATTGTGCGCCTGTGGCGTGACGTCGCGAACCGCCGTCACCTCGAGGCCTGCGGCCTGAAGGGAGCGGATCGCGGTCTCGCGCCCGGACCCTGGGCCCTTCACGAAGACCTCGACCTTCTGGAGGCCGTGCTCGATGCCCTTGCGAGCCGCGGCGTCGGCCGTCACCTGCGCGGCGAACGGCGTCGACTTGCGCGACCCCTTGAAGCCCGCGCCGCCGGCGGACTCCCAGGCGATCACGTTCCCCTCGCGGTCGGTCAGCGAGACGATCGTGTTGTTGAAGCTGGTCTTGATGTGCGCCTGGCCGATCGGGATGTTCTTGCGGACCTTCCGCCGGCCGCGCTGCGGGCGCTTCGGTGCTGGGCTCACTTACTTCTTCCCCGCCTTCTTCTTGCCGGCCACCTGCATGCGCTTGGGACCCTTGCGCGTGCGGGCGTTGGTCTTCGTCTTCTGGCCGCGGACCGGGAGGCCTCTGCGGTGACGCAGGCCGCGGTAGCAGCCGATCTCCATCAGGCGCTTGATGTTCTGGGAGCGCTCGCGCCGCAGATCGCCCTCGACCGTGAGGTCCTTGTCGATCTGGTCGCGGAGCTTTCCGACCTCGTCCTCGGTGAGGTCGCGCACGTAGGTGTCGGGCGAGATGCCCAACTCGGCCAGGAGCTTGTTCGACTGCGACCGGCCGATGCCGTAGATGTACGTGAGCCCGATCTCGACGCGCTTGTTCAGCGGGATGTTGATGCCGGCTATGCGTGCCATGAGCCGCCGATCACCCCTGCCGCTGCTTGTGGCGGGGATTCGAGCAGATGACCAGCACGCGCCCGTGGCGGCGGATGATCTTGCACTTCTCGCACATCGGCTTGACCGACGGTCGTACCTTCATGATCCCTTTCGAGCTGTTCCGGTCGACTCGGCTCTGGCTGCCGGGACGGCTGCCGCTACCACGTCGAGGACGATCGCAGCTCGAAGCCGACCGGCATCGAGCGCGACGGTGGATGGTACCAAAGCGCGCGCGGCGAGCGCGTGGTCATCACGCAACGGCGCGCGTGCCGTCGTCGACGTGCCACGGCGTCAGCACGCGCGGACCCTCGGCGGTGATCGCGATCGTGAACTCGAAGTGGGCCGCGAGCGAGCCGTCCTGCGTGAAGATCGACCAGTGGTCGTCGGCCATCCGCACCTGGTGGCGCCCGGCGGCGACCATCGGCTCGATCGCGAGCACCATCCCCTCCTCCAGTCGCGGACCGCGACCGGGGGGGCCGTAGTTGGGGACCTGCGGGTCCTCGTGCATCTCGCGACCGATCCCGTGGCCGACGAGCGAGCGCACGACCGACATGCCCTCCGCCTCGACGTACGCCTGGATCGCGTGCGAGATGTCGCCCAGGCGGTTGCCGGGCGCGCACTGTGGCACCGCGGCCATCAGCGAGCCCTCGGTCACGTCCAGCAGCTTGCGCGCGACGGCCGAGACGGGACCGACCGGGAACGTGCGCGCCGCATCGGCGACCCAGCCGTCGAGCACGACGCCGACGTCGACCGACAGCACGTCGCCGCGCTCGAGCCGGTACGTCCCGGGAATCCCGTGCACGACCATCGAGTTCGGCGAGGCGCAGATCGAGCCGGGGAAGCCGCGGTAGCCCTTGAACGCCGGCTCCGCGCCCTGCGAGCGGATGTAGCGCTCGGCCGCCTCGTCCAGCTCCGCGGTCGTGATGCCGGGGCGGATCTTGCCGGCGAGCAGGTCGAGGGTGCGGACGAGCACGGCGCCGGCCGCGGCCATGCGATCGATCTGCTCCGGCGTCTTCTTGACGATCACAGGTCCTCTTCGAGACGCAGCGTCGCGAGCACGGCGCGGATGTGGTCGTGGACCTCGGTCGGGCTGCGCGTGCCGTCGACGCGGCGCAGCAGAGCGCGCTCGTCGTAGTAGGCGATCAGCGGCTCGGTCTCGGCGTGGTAGACCTCGAGCCGCTTCTGCACGACCTCGGGCTTGTCGTCGTCGCGCTGGATCAGGCGCGAGCCGTCGATGTCGCAGCGGCCTTCGTGCTTGGGCGGGTCCGTATCGACGTGGTACGGGCGCCCGGTCTTGACGCTCACGCGGCGGCCGGAGATGCGGCGCACGACGTCCTCGTCCGGCACGTCCATCAGCAGCACGGCGGTGATGCGGCGCTCGAGCCGCTCGAAGGCGGCCCCGAGCGCGTCCGCCTGCGCGCGGTTGCGGGGGAAACCGTCGAGGATGAAGCCGTCGCGCGCGTCGTCGCTGGAGATGCGCTCGACGATCAGGTCGATCACGAGTTCGTCGGGCACGAGCTCGCCGGCGTCCATGTAGCGCCTCGCTGCCTGTCCCAGCTCGGTGCCGTCCTTGACCGCGGCGCGCAGGATGTCGCCGGTGGCGACGTAGGGCAGGCGGAAGTCCTCCTGCAGACGAGCCGCCTGCGTGCCCTTCCCCGCGCCGGGCGGACCGAAGAGGATGAGATTCAGCTCGCGCACGAGCGTGGGAAGGTACTAAACGACCGTACGCGGCGACGACCCCGTCGCACAGGCGCCTATTTCAGGAAGCCCTCGTAGTTGCGCATCATCAGTTGCGCCTCGAGCTGCTTCATCGTGTCGAGCGCGACGGCGATGACGATCAGCAGCGACGTGCCGCCGAAGAAGAAGTTGGCGCTCGTGGAGTTGATCAGGAGCGTCGGCAGCGCCGCGACGGCGGCCAGGAACAGCGCGCCCGGGAACGTCAGCCGCGCGAGGATGCGGTCGAGGAACTCCGCCGTCGGGCGGCCGGGACGCACGCCGGGGATGAAGCCCCCGTAGCGCTTGAGGTTGTCGGCCTGCTCGAGCGGGTTGAACGTGACCGCGGTGTAGAAGTACGTGAAGGCGATGATCAGCAGCGTCTCGCCGACCAGGTAGGGCGTGTTGCCGGGGTTGAAGAAGTTCGCCACGTGCTGCGCCCACGGCTTCTGGATCAGCTGGCCGACGGTCGGCGGGAACGCCATCAGGCTGGCCGCGAAGATCACCGGTATGACGCCGGCCATGTTGACGCGCAGCGGCAGGTAGGTCTGGCCGCCCTGCGTCATGCGCTGGCCGATCACGCGGCGCGCGTACTGGACGGGGATGCGGCGCTGGCCCTCCTGCACGAAGACGATCGCCGCGATCACGCCCAGCGCGAGGAACGGCATCATCACCTTGAAGACGGGGTCCGGGCTGGTCCACCAGGCCTGCACGCCGTGCGGCAGGCGCGAGACGATGCTCGCGAAGATCATCAGCGAGATGCCGTTGCCGATCCCGCGCTGGGTGATCAGCTCGCCCATCCACATCACGAGCATGCAGCCGGCCGTCAGCGAGACGGCGATCAGCGTCAGCTTCGCGATCGAGAAGTTCTGCACGACCTGGCCGGACGTCCCGAGCTGCGACTGGAAGGAGCGGAACAGGAACACGTACGCGATCGACTGCGCGGCCGCGAGACCGACGGTCAGGTAGCGCGTGTACTGGGTGATCCGCTGCGTGCCGATCTCCCCCTCCTTCTGGAGCGCCTCCAGCGAGGGGACCACGACCGTCAGCAGCTGCATGATGATCGAGGCCGTGATGTACGGCATGATCCCGAGCGCGAACAGCGCGATCCGCGACAGGCCGCCGCCCGAGAAGAGGTTCAGGAAGTTGAGGATCCCGCCGCTGGAGAAGTTGTCCTGGATCTCCTTGACCGCCGCGGAGTTGACGCCCGGCGCAGGTATGTGCGCGCCGAGGCGGTAGAGGCCGAGCAGCAGCGCTGTGAACGCAAGCTTCTTGCGGATCTCCGCAACCGTGAAGGCGCTGAGGATCGTCGCGAGCACGGCAGACCTACTCGAGTATCCGGCAGGTCCCTCCGGCGGCCTCGATGCGCTCTCGCGCGGCCGCACTGAAGGCGTGGGCGTGGACGGTCAACGGCTTGGTGATCTCGCCCTTGGCGAGGATCTTCACGGGGATGCCCCGGCGCGTCGCGAGGCCCTTGCCCTGGAGGGCGTCGAGCGTCACGTCGGCGTCGGGCTCGAAGCGGGCCTCGAGGTCGAGCAGGTTCACGGGCTGCGTGTGCGTCCGGAACATCTCGAACGGCATCGACTTCTTCATGTGCGGGCCGCGCAGCTTGCGCATCCGCATGTGGATCGGCATCTGGCCGCCCTCGAAGCGAGCGCGGTCCTTCGAGCCCGAGCGCGAGCCCGCGCCCTTCTGGCCGCGGCCGGAGGTCTTGCCGGTGCCCGAGCCCTCGCCACGGCCGACGCGCTTGCGCGGACGGCGGCTGCCGGGGGCGGGCTTCAAGTTGTGCAGGCCGATGCGCTCCTCGGGAGCCTCTGTCTCGGCCTTCGCCTTGGCGGGGGTCATGCTGCCTCCTCCACCTTCACGAGATGCCGGACGGCGTGGACCATGCCGCGCAGCTGCGGCGTGTCCTGCTGCTCGACGGTGTGCCCGATGCGGCGCAGGCCGATCGAGCGCAGCGTGTCGAGCTGGCGCTTGTTCGAGCCGTTGCGCGACTTCACCTGGGTGATCCGCACGGCGCTCACGACGCGTCCTCCGCCTCGGCGCCGACGCCCACCGGCTCCGGCTGCGGCTCGGTCTCGGCGGGCGCCTCGTCCTCGGCCGGAGCGGCGAGATCGGCAGCGCCGTCGCGACGGTTGGGGTCGAGCCCGAGCACCATGTCGATCGAGAGACCGCGCAGCTCCGCGACCTCCTCGGGGCGCCGCAGGCCCTCGAGCCCGGCGATCGTCGCCTTCACGAGGTTGATCGGGTTCTGCGTGCCGAGGCTCTTGGAGAGGATGTCGTGGATCCCCGCGAGCTCGAGCACCGCGCGCACACCGCCGCCGGCGATCACGCCGGTACCGGGCGAGGCGGGCTTCAGCAGCACGCGGCCCGAGCCGAAGATGCCGAGCGTCTGGTGCGTGATCGTGGAGCCGTGCTTCGGAACGCGTATGAGGTTCTTCTTCGCGCGCTCGACGCCCTTCTGGATCGCGACGGGCACCTCGTTCGCCTTGCCGTAGCCGACGCCGACGATCTCGCGCTCGTCACCCACGACGACGAGCGCCGTGAAGGAGAAGCGCCGGCCGCCCTTGACGACCTTGGCGACGCGGTTGATCTCCACGACTCGCTCTTGCAGATCGAGGCCGGAGGCGGATACGGAACGGTCGAGTGCCATGGATTCCTGAGGGTAGCGGTTCGCGACGGGTCGCAGGGTGATTAGAAGACGAGGCCGCTCTCGCGCGCGCCTTCGGCGAGCGCCTTGACGCGACCGTGGTACTGGTAGCCCCCACGGTCGAAGACGACCTGCTCGATGCCGGCAGCCTTGGCGCGTTCGCCGAGCAGCTCACCGACGCGACGCGCCTGCTCGCCGGACGACAGCTTACGCAGGTCGGCCTCGGTCCAGTTGACGGCCGCGAGCGTGTGCCCGCGCTCGTCGTCGATCAGCTGGGCGCTGATGCCACGGTTGGAGCGGAACACGGAGATGCGCGGCCGCTCGGCGGTGCCGTGCACCTTCGCGCGGACACGGCGACGACGCCGCAGGCGCCGCGCGGGTTGCGTGAGAACGGTCATGCGCGCTTACCGACCTTCCGGGCGACGTACTCGCCCTCATAGCGAATGCCCTTGCCCTTGTACGGCTCCGGCTTGCGCTGCTTGCGGATGTTGGCGGCGGTCTCGCCGACGAGCTGCTTGGAGATGCCGCGCACGACGATGCGCGTCGGCAGCGGAACCTCGAACTCGATGCCGTCCGGCGCCTTGATCGGCACCGGGTGCGAGTAGCCGAGCGCCAGCTCGAGGTCTCTGCCCTTGAGCTGGGCGCGATAGCCGACGCCCTGGATCTCGAGGCGCTTCTCGAAGCCGTGGGTGACGCCCTCGACCATGTTCGCCACGAGCGAGCGCGTGAGGCCGTGCAGGGCACGGTGCTCGCCGCGGTCGGTCGGGCGCGTGACGACCAGCTCCTCCTCGACGCGCTCCACCGTGATGTCGCGGTGGATGCGCTCGGAGAGCTCGCCCTTCGGGCCGTTGACGGTGACGCGCTCGGGCTCGATCGCGATGTTCACACCGGCGGGGACGGGAATCGGCTTACGACCGATACGACTCATGCTCAGCTCACCAGACCTTCGCCACGACCTCGCCGCCGACACCCTTGCGGCGGGCCTCGTGACCGGTCATGACGCCGTGCGACGTCGAGATGATGGCCGTACCGAGCCCACCCTGGATCTTCGGGATGTGGGCGTGGTCGACATAGGTGCGCTGGCCGGGACGCGAGACGCGCTGGATGCCCTGGATCACCGGCTTGCGGTTGCCCGAGTACTTCAGCGCGACCTTGATCACCTCGCCGGGATGGTCGGCGTTCGCGGCCTCGATCTCGTAACCGTCGATGTAGCCCTGCTCCTTGAGGATGCGGGCCAGCTCGCGCTTGAGCTTCGACGAGGGGATCGTGACGATGTCGTGCGAGGCGTGCGCGCCGTTGCGCACGCGCGTCAGGAAGTCGGCGATGGGGTCGGTCATCGACATGGCGTTACCAGGAGCTCTTCGTCATGCCGGGGATGTAGCCGTTGTGCGCGAGCTCGCGCAGGCAGATCCGGCACAGGCCGAACTTGCGGAAGACCGAGCGCGGACGACCGCACCGACGGCAGCGCGTGTATCCGCGCGTCTTGTACTTGGGCGTCCGCTGCTGGCTGACGCGCAGTGAGGTCTTGGCCATGAACTCCTAGCTCCCTGTGGTCGCCGTCGCAGTGGCGCGACGATCCTTCGCAAACGGCATGCCGAAAGCCTCCAGCAGTGCAAAGGACTCGTCGTCGGTCGATGCGGACGTGGTTATCGTGATGTCGAGGCCCCGGACCTGATCGACCTTGTCGTAGTCGATCTCCGGGAAGATGACCTGCTCCTTGACGCCCATCGAGTAGTTCCCGCGGCCGTCGAACGAGCGCGGGTTGAGCCCCCGGAAGTCACGGATGCGCGGGATCGCGAGCGACAGCAGGCGGTCGAGGAACTCGTAGGCGCGCTCGCCGCGCAGCGTGACGCTGACGCCGACGGGCATCCCTTCGCGCAGCTTGAAGGCGGCGATCGACTTGCGCGAGCGGCGCACGTTCGGCTGCTGGCCGGTGATGCGCGCCAGCTGCGTCTGGGCAGCCTCGAGCACCTTGCCGTCCTGCTTGGCGTCGCCGACGCCCATGTTCACGGTGATCTTCTGGATGTGCGGCGCTTGCATCGGCGAGGAGTAGCCGAACTTCTCCACCAGGCTCGGGCGGACCTCGTTGACGTAGCGCTCTTTGAGTCGTGCAGGCATGTGAGTTCCAGGCTTCAGTCGATACGGGTGCCGGAGCGGCGGGCGACGCGGAAGCGCTTGCCCTCGTGGACTTCGATGCCGACGCGCGTCGGCATGCCGTCTTTGGGGTCGAGCAGCATCACGTTCGAGACGTGGATCGGGCCCTCGCGCTCGATCACGCCGGCGATCGCGTCGGGGCGACCGGGCGTGGGGCGCATATGGCGTTTGACGATGTTGAGGCCCTCGACGAAGACACGGTCCTTGGCGACGTCGACGCGCAGCACGCGCCCCGACTTGCCGCGGTCCTTGCCGCTCATGACCTTGACCTCGTCGCCCTTGCGGATTCTGGCAGGCATGGCTAGAGCACCTCTGGGGCGAGCGAGACGATCTTCATGAAGTTGCGCTCGCGCAGCTCACGCGCGACGGGACCGAAGATACGCGTCCCGCGCGGGTTGTTCTGCGCGTCGATGATGACGGCGGCGTTCTCGTCGAAGCCGATGTACGTGCCGTCCTCACGGCCGTAGGACTTCTTCGTGCGCACGACGACCGCGGTCACGACCTCGCCCTTCTTGACCGACCCCTGCGGGCTGGCCTGCTTGACGGTGGCCACGATCACGTCGCCCACGCCGGCGTAGCGCCGGCGCGAGCCGCCGCGCACGCGAATGCAGAGGATCTCGCGCGCACCGGTGTTGTCGGCGACCTTGAGGCGTGTCTCGTTCTGGATCACTTGGCGCGCTCCACGACCTCGACGAGGCGCCAGCGCTTCAGGCGCGAGAGCGGACGGCACTCGCGTACGACGACGGTGTCGCCGATGTGCGCGTCGTTGCTCTCGTCGTGCGCATGCAGCGTGTTCGAGCTGCGCACGATCTTCTTGTAACGGCGGTGCTGGCGCGCAGTGTCGATGCGCACGGTGATCGTCTTGTCGGCCTTGTCCGAGACGACGATGCCCTGGCGCGTCTTCTGGCGTCCCTCGCCGTGCTCGCGCGGCGCCGTCGCCTCCGCGGGGTTCGCAGCGCGCGCCTCGCTCTGCTTGGCGCGCAGCTTCGCGCGCAGCGCGCGGCGCTGCGTCGCCTTGTGGGTGCGGGCGGTCTCGCGCTCGGCCTGGCGCTCCTCGGGCGTGCGCACGGGCTGTGCACCGCTGCGAGCGGCGCGACGAGCGCGCGACTGCAGGCGGCGCTCCTTCGGCGTCGTCGGCGCGACGGGCTCGGCCTTTGCGGGCGCGGGCGCCTCGGCGGCCGGTGCCTCCTCGGCGACGGCCGGCTCGGCCTCCACCGCAGCAGCGGGCTCGGGCGCCTCGGCGGCAGCCTCGGGCACGGGCACGGGCGTCTCCTCGACGTTCTCGTTCTGCTCTTCGTCGGCCATCGGTTAGCGGCTCAGTTCCTTGTCGACATCGATTCCCCGCTCACGCACGATCGTGAGCGCGCGCGCCACGTCGCGCTTCGCGTCACGCAGGCGCGAGGTGTTCTCCAACTCGCCGGTCGCGTGCTGGAAGCGCAGACCGAACAGCTCGCGGCGGGCCGTGCGCAGATGCTCGGCCAGAACCGCGTCGTCCATGTCGCGCAACTCGGCAGACTTCGCCATGTCAGGCATCCTCTCGCAGCACGAACTTCGTCTTGACCGGCAGCTTGTGCCCGGCGAGGCGCATCGCCTCGCGCGCAAGCGACTCCGGCACGCCGGCCAGCTCGAACATGACGCGTCCGGGCTTGACGACGGCGACCCACCCTTCGGGCGAACCCTTGCCGGAGCCCATGCGGGTCTCGGCCGGCTTCTTCGTGAAGGGCTTGTCGGGATAGACGTTGATCCACACCTTCCCGCCACGCTTGATCTTGCGCGTCATCGCGATACGAGCGGCCTCGATCTGGCGGTTCGTCAGCCAACCCTCCTCGAGGGTCTTGAGGCCGTACTCGCCGAACTGGACCTTGACCTGTCCGCGCGAGAGCCCGCGGCGCCGGCCGCGGTGCTGCTTGCGGAACTTCACACGCTTGGGAGACAGCATCAGCGGGTCACCTCGGGGCTGCGATTGCCGCCGCGGCCACCAGGCCCGCCAGGGCCACGTCCGCCGCCGGGGCCACCGGGCCCACGACCGCCGCCGCCACCGCCGCCACCTTGGCCGCCGCGACCGCCTGGACCGCCGGGTCCACGACCGGGACCGCCGGGACCGCCGCCGCGACCGCGTCCACCAGGCCCGCCAGGCCCGCCGGGACCGCCGGGACCGCCGGGACCACGACCGCCAGGGCCGCCACCGCGACCGCGACCGCCGGGGCCGCCAGGCCCACCGGGGCCGCCAGAGCCGCCCGGACCGCCGCCGCGACCGCCGCGACCGCGACCGCCGCCACGACCGTCGCGCTCACCGCGCCGGCCGCGATCCGGAGCCTGCGGGCCCGGATCGTCCATCTGCGTGAGGTCGGCGCCGGTGTAGCCCTCGGGCATGATCTCGCCCTTGTTGATCCAGCACTTGACGCCGATCCGACCGAAGGTCGTCTTCGCCTCGTGGAAGCCGTAGTCGATGTCCGCACGCAGCGTGTGCAGCGGGACGCGGCCGTCCGAGTAGCTCTCGGTGCGGGCCATCTCGGCGCCGCCGAGCCGTCCGGAGACCTGGACCTTGACGCCCTTGGCGCCCGAGCGCATCGCGCTCGTGAGCGCGCGCTTCATCGCGCGGCGGAAGGCGACGCGGTTCTGCAGCTGCTCGGCGATCGACTGCGCCACGAGGCGCGCGTCGAGCTCGGGCCGCTTGATCTCAAGGATGTTGACCTTGACCTGCTTGTTGGTGATCTTGTGCAGGTCGCGGCGCAGCGCGTCGACCTCGGAACCGGACTTCCCGATCACGATGCCGGGACGGGCGGTGTTGATGTTGACCTCGACCTCGTTCGCGTTCTTGCGAATCGTGATGTCGGACAGACCGGCGTGCGAGAGCCGGCCGACGATGTGCTCGCGGATGCGGATGTCCTCGTGCAGGTAGTCGGCGAAGTGCTTCTCGTTGAACCAGTTCGACTTCCAGTCGTGGATGTAGCCCACGCGGAGTCCCTCGGGATGAACCTTTTGTCCCATGGTCTCGTTACTCCTTCGGCGCGAGCAGGATCGTGAGGTGACTGGTGCGTTTGCGGATCGGCGTCGCGCGACCCATCGCGCGCGGGCGGAAGCGCTTGAGCGTGGGGCCCTCGTCGGCGTGGACCGCCCGGATGACGAGATCCTCGCCGTCCAGCTCGTGGTTGTGCTCCGCGTTCGCGACGGCCGACTCGAGCACCTTGCTCCAGTCGCGTGCGACGGCGCGCGGGGTGAAGGCGAGGATCGCACGGGCCTCCGCGACGGACTTGCCGCGGATGTGGTCGCACACGATGCGCGCCTTGCGGGCCGACGAGCGCACGTACTTCGCCTGCGCGCGAACCACGACGACGGCGGGCGGGCCGGCCTTGCCGCCGCGCTTGCGCGCAGCCGGCTTGGCGGCAGGCGCCTCGGCGGTGACCTCCTTCGGCTTCGCGGCGGCACGGGTCCGCTTCGGCTTCGCGGCAGGCTCGTCGTCGGCGGCGGCGTCGGCGCCGGACGTCGCGGCCTCGTCAGCCTGCTGCTTCGCCTTCGGCTTCGCAGCGCGCTTCGGCTTCGGGGTCGCCTCGACAGCGGCCTCGGGGGCCGGCGTCTCGGTCGCCTCGGGCTCGGGCGTCTCTGTGGTGTCGTTCTCGTCTGCCATCAGTTCTCGTGCTAGCGGCGCTTGCCGGTCTGGGTGTGGCCACGGTAGAGCCGCGTGGGTGCGAACTCCCCGAGCTTGTGGCCGACCATCGACTCGGATATGAAGACGGGCACGTGCTTGCGCCCGTCGTGCACCGCGATCGTGTGCCCGACCATGTCGGGGAAGATCGTCGAGGTCCGTGACCACGTCCTGATCATCTGCTTCGTGTTGGCGGCGTTCATCTTCTCGATCCGCGCCATCAGGCGCTCCTCGACGAACGGTCCCTTCTTGCTCGAGCGGCTCATCTATTCGTTCCTCAACGCTTCTTGCCGCGACGGCGCCCGCGGACGATGTAGCGGTCGGACTGCTTGCCCTTCTTGCGCGTGCGGTAGCCGAGCGTCGGCACGCCCCACGGCGTCACCGGGTGACGGCCCGGTGTCGTCGAGCCCTCGCCGCCACCGTGCGGGTGGTCGACGGGGTTCATCGCGGTGCCGCGCGTTTGTGGGCGCACGCCCATGTGACGCTTGCGCCCGGCCTTGCCGACCTTGACGTTCTGGTGATCGGAGTTGCCGATCGTCCCGATCGTCGCGCGGCACTCGGCGCGCACCATGCGCATCTCGCCCGACGGCAGGCGCAGGGTGACCATCTCGCCGTCCTTCGCCAGCAGCTGGATGCCGCTGCCCGCCGAGCGGGCGAGCTGGCCCCCGCGACCGGGTGTGAGCTCCACGTTGTGGACCACGGTGCCGGCCGGGATGTTCTCGAGCGGGAGGCAGTTGCCGACGCGGATCTCCGCGTCCGGCCCGCTGGCGACGATCTGGCCCACGCCGAGACGCGCCGGCGCGAGGATGTAGCGCTTCTCGCCGTCCACGTAGTGGAGCAGCGCGATGTAGGCGGAGCGGTTCGGGTCGTACTCGATGTGCGCGACCTTCGCCGGAACCCCGTCCTTGCGGCGCTTGAAGTCGATCTTGCGGTACAGGCGCTTGGCGCCGCCACCGCGGTGACGCGAGGTCTTGCGCCCGTAGGAGTTGCGCCCGCCCGACTTCTTGAGACCCTCGGTGAGCGACTTCTCCGGCTCGCTGCGCGTGATCTCGGCGAAGTCGGGATACGTGACGAAGCGCCGTCCGGGGCTTGTCGGCTTTGGCTTGCGAATCGCCATCAGTCGCTCCCCTCGAGACCCTGGAAGATCGGGATCGTGTCCCCCGGACCGACCTGGACGATGGCCTTCTTCCACTTCCGCGTACGGCCCGCGTTGACACCGCGTCTCTTCGGCTTGCTCTTGACCGAGACGGTGCGCACGTCGCGCACCTTGACCTCGAACAGCTGCTCGACAGCCTGGCGGATCTGCGTCTTGTGCGCGTCCGCATGCACGCGGAACGTGTACTTGCCGATCTCGGCCTGCACGAAGCTCTTCTCGGAGATGACCGGACGGATGATGATCTGGCTCGCGTCCATGGCTACGACGCCACCTCCTCACGCTCGCCCGTGGCACGCACGAGCAGCTGCGGAAGGGCTGCGTCGGAGACCAGCAGCGAAGCGGCCCCGATGATGTCGGCGACGCCTGCGTCCTCGATCGGCAGCACGAGCACGCGCTCGAGGTTGCGGAACGACAGTCCCGCGTTGGCCTCCTCGGCGTCGAGCAGCACGACGACCGGGACCTGCTGGCCCCACTCGGCGAGCAGCGCGACGGCCTGCTTGGTCGCAGGCGCCTCGAATTGCGTGGCGTCGAAGAAGGCGAGCGAGCCGCGGTCCGCGTGGACCGACAGCGCGCTGCGCAGCGCGGCACGACGGGCCTTGCGGTTCACCTTCGCGATGTAGTGGCGGGGCTGCGGACCGAAGACGATGCCGCCGCCCTTCCAGATCGGCGAGCGGCTGGAACCGGCACGCGCTCTACCCGTGCCCTTCTGGCGCCACGGCTTGGCGCCACCGCCGCTGACCTTGCCACGCGTCTTCGTCGACGCGGTGCCCTGACGCAGCGCGTTGAGCTCCGCGACCACGGTCTCGTGGACGAGCGGGCCGTTGAACTTGGTCGCGAAGACCGCGTCGTCGAGCGTGACGTCGCCGCCACCGAGCTTGGGGGCGACCCTGCTCGGGGCCCCGCTTCCGCCGGCCACCTGGCCGCCTCCAGCACCCCTAGGCATCGGTGCGCACCTCCACCGTGCCGCCGCGCGGGCCGGGGACGGCGCCGCGGACGAGCATCAAGTTCTGCGGGGCGATGACCTCGACGATCTCGAGCCCCTTCTGCGTGATGCGCTTGCCGCCCATGCGACCGGGGCCGCGGATGCCCTTCATCACGCGAGCCGGCCATGCCGAGGCGCCGATCGAGCCCGGCGCGCGCACGTTGTGCGAGCCGTGCGACTTGGGGCCGCTGGCGAAGTTGTGGCGCTTGATCGTGCCCTGGAAGCCCTTGCCCTTCGAGGTGCCGGAGACCTTGACCTTCTGGCCCGGCTCGAACGACTCGACGGTGACGGTCTCGCCGATCTGCAGCTCGCCGGCCTCGTCGCGGAACTCGACGAGGTGACGGTGCGCGGAGACGCCCGCCTTCTTGAGGTGTCCGAGCTCCGGGCGCGTGAGCTGCTTCTCACGGCAGACGCCGAACGCGAGCTGCACGGCCTCGTAGCCGTCGCGCTCATGCGTGCGGATCGCGGTGACCGGACAGGGCCCGGCCTCGAGCACGGTGACGCGCTCGACGCGGCCGTTCTCGAGGAAGCGCTGGGTCATCCCAAGCTTCTTGGCAAGGATCGCGGCCATGACTACGACGCCAGCCGGATCTCGATGTCGACGCCGGCGGGCAGATGGTCGAGGCGCTGAAGCGAGTCGACCGTCTTGGGCGTCGGCTGGTGGATGTCGATCAGCCGCTTGTGCGTGCGGATCTCGAAGTGCTCGCGCGAGTCCTTGTCCTTGAACGGAGACTTGATCACGCAGTAGACGTTCTTCTCCGTCGGCAGCGGAACGGGCCCGGACACGGTCGCGCCGGTACGAGTCGCCGTCTCGACGATCTCCTTCGCCGCCGTCTCGATGGCGCGAGTGTCGTAGGACTTGAGGCGAATGCGGATCTTGTTCTGGGCCAGAGTTGCCACGGGTGCCTTTGGTTCGTTCCGTCCGGTGCTTGCTGTGTCGTTTTGACTGGTTCGCTGCGTGCATGAGGCGAGTCCCCGGGTGTGCTGCGGGACCCGCCCCTTGTCGTATCTTGCGTTCAGAGGCGGCGGGCGTGGCCCGCCGCCGTTCCTGCGTGCGCTTCGCTTACTGGATGACCTCGGTGACGACCCCCGAGCCCACGGTGCGGCCACCCTCGCGGATGGCGAAGCGCAGACCCGGGTCCATGGCGATCGGCTGGATCAGCTCGATCTCCATCTGGACGTTGTCACCGGGCATGACCATCTCGGTCCCCTCGGGGAGGTTCGCGACGCCGGTCACGTCCGTGGTGCGGAAGTAGAACTGCGGGCGGTAGCCGGTGAAGAACGGCGTGTGACGGCCACCCTCCTCCTTCTTGAGGACGTAGACCTCGGCCTTGAACTTGGTGTGCGGCGTGATCGAGCCCGGCTTGCAGAGCACCTGGCCACGCTCGATCTCCTCGCGCTTGGTGCCGCGCAGGAGGCAGCCGACGTTGTCGCCCGCGCGACCCTCGTCGAGGATCTTGCGGAACATCTCGACGCCGGTCACGACGGTCGTCGTCGTGTCCTTGACGCCGACGATCTCGACCGTGTCGCCCGTGTGGACGATGCCCTGCTCGATGCGGCCCGTCGCGACGGTGCCGCGGCCGGTGATCGAGAAGACGTCCTCGACCGGCATCAGGAAGGGCTTGTCGAGCTCGCGCGTGGGCTCAGGGATGTAGGCGTCGAGCGCCGCGGCGAGGTCGAGGATCTTCTGCTTGTAGGTCTCGTCGCCCTCGAGCGCCTTGAGCGCCGAGCCCGTGATGAAGGGAACGTCGTCGCCCGGGAAGTCGTACTCGCTGAGCAGCTCGCGAACCTCGACCTCGACGAGCTCGAGGAGCTCCTCGTCGTCGACCATGTCGGCCTTGTTCAGGAACACCACGATGTAGGGGACGCCGACCTGGCGGGCGAGCAGGATGTGCTCGCGCGTCTGGGGCATCGGACCGTCGGCGGCGGACACCACGAGGATCGCGCCGTCCATCTGCGCGGCGCCGGTGATCATGTTCTTGACGTAGTCCGCGTGACCGGGGCAGTCGACGTGCGCGTAGTGCCGGTTCTCGGTCTGGTACTCGACGTGCGAGGTGGCGATCGTGATCCCGCGCTCCTTCTCCTCCGGAGCGTTGTCGATCTCTTCGAAGCTCCGGGCCTCGCCGCCCATCTTCTCTGCCAGCACAGTCGTGATGGCAGCCGTCAGCGTCGTCTTGCCATGGTCGATGTGACCGATGGTGCCGACGTTGACGTGCGGCTTGTCGCGCTCGAACTTCTCCTTCGCCACTTTGGGTTCGCTCCTTGGAAGTCGGTGTCGGTCCGCCGCGCCGGGCGAACCTCGGAAATCTATCTCAACTGCCGCGCTCACGCCGATCCAACGACGCGGCGGGCGATGTTGCGCGCTGCTCAGGCGGCCTGCTCGCCTCCGGTACGGCTCTCGACGACCTTCTCCGCGATGTTCGGCGGAACCTCTTCGTAGCTCTCGAAGACCATCGTGTACGTCGCCCGGCCCTGCGTGTTGGAGCGCAGGTCGGTCGCGTAGCCGAACATTTCCGAAAGCGGGACGCTGCCGGTCACGACCTGTGCGTTGCCCCGCGGCTCCATCCCGTGGACGCGCCCGCGGCGGCGGTTGAGGTCGCCGATGACGTCGCCCATGAACTCCTCGGGCACGACCACCTCGACGGCGAAGATCGGCTCCAGCAGCACGGGCTTCGCGCGCCGCGCCGCCTCCTTGAAGGCGAGCGATCCGGCGACCTTGAAGGCGATTTCCGACGAGTCCGTGTCGTGATACTTGCCATCGACGAGCGTGACGCGGATGTCGACCATCGGGTAGCCGGCCTTGACGCCGTTGTCGAGCGCCTCCTCGACGCCCTTCTCGACCGCGGGGATGAACTCCGACGGGATCGAGCCGCCCTTGATCTTGTTGATGAAGTCGAAGCCCTCGCCGGGAGCCGGCTCGATGTCGATGTAGACGATGCCGTACTGGCCCGAACCGCCGGTCTGGCGCACGAAGCGACCCTCGACCTTCTGGGCGGTGCCGCGGACCGTCTCGCGGTAGGACACCTGCGGGCGTCCGACGTTGGCCTCGACCTTGAACTCGCGCAGCATGCGGTCGACGAGCACCTCGAGGTGCAGCTCGCCCATGCCGGAGATCTCGGTCTGCCCGGTCTCCTCGTTCGTGCGCACCTGGAAGGTCGGGTCCTCCTCCGCCAGACGGCCGAGCGCGACGCCCATCTTCTCCTGGTCGACCTTGGTCTTCGGCTCGATCGCGACCTTGATGACGGGCTCGGGGAAGTCGATCATCTCGAGCTTGATCGGCTTGTCGGGCGCGCAGAGCGTGTCGCCGGTCGTGACCTGCTTGATGCCGACGGCGGCGGCGATGTCGCCGGCCGAGACGTCCTCGAGGTCCACGCGTTCGTTCGCGTGCATCTCGAGGATGCGACCGACGCGCTCGGTCTTGCCGCTCGACACGTTAAGGATGCGCGAGCCGGCCTCGAGCTTGCCGGAGTAGACGCGGAAGTAGGTGAGCTTGCCGACGTAGGGGTCGGCGGCGATCTTGAATGCGAGCGCCGCGAAGGGCGCGTCGTCAGAGGCCTCGCGCGTGGCGGGCTGGCCCTCGTCCTGACCACGGACCGGCTCGATGCCCTCGACCGGCGGCACGTCGAGCGGCGAGGGCAGGTAGTCGAGGATCGCGTCGAGCAGCGGCTGCACGCCCTTGTTCTTGAACGACGAGCCGCACAGGACCGGGGTCAGCTTGCTCGCGAGCGTCGCCGCGCGAATCGCCTGCTTGAGGCGGGCGGGCGGGATCTCGTGCTCCTCGAGGATCAGTTCGACGAGCCCGTCGTCGTAGTGCGAGACCTCCTCGAGCAGATGCTCGCGCGCGGCGGCGGCGGCATCGGCGAGATGCTCCGGGATCTCGACGACCTGCTGCTCCTTGCCGAGATCGTCGGCGTAGACGACCGCGTGGTTCTCGACGAGGTCGACGATGCCACGGAAGTCACCCTCGGCGCCGATCGGCAGCTGGATCGGCACGGGATGAGCGCCGAGGCGATCGATCATCGTCTGCACGCCGCGGTCGAAGTCGGCTCCGATGCGGTCCATCTTGTTGATGTAGGCGATGCGCGGAACGTGGTACTTGTCGGCCTGGCGCCAGACGTTCTCCGACTGCGGCTCGACGCCGGCGACGGAGTCGAACAGTGCGACCGCGCCGTCGAGCACACGCAGCGAGCGCTCGACCTCGACCGTGAAGTCGACGTGGCCGGGCGTGTCGATGATGTTGATGCGGTGCTGGTTCCACTCGCATGCGGTCGCGGCCGAGGTGATCGTGATGCCGCGCTCCTGCTCCTGCTCCATCCAGTCCATGATCGCTGCGCCCTCGTGCACCTCGCCGAGCTTGTGGGTACGCCCGGTGTAGAACAGGATGCGCTCGGTCGTCGTCGTCTTACCGGCGTCGATGTGAGCCATGATCCCGATGTTCCGGGTGTTCTGGAGGGAGTACTTGCGTGGCATGGGTGAGTGCGGTCTCTTCTGCGGTCGATCGTGTGGCGGCACCGGGCACAAAAACGGGCCCAGGGGGCCCGGAGGTGACGTGGAATGTCGTCCCGGGTGCGCGTTAGTGCGTGAAAGTCTCCATGGCTTGCGACCTCCCTTTGTGCAGGGCGCGCGCAAAGCTGCGAGCCCATGCGGGAAGCGGCGAGGAATATAGCAGAGGATCGGGGTTCGCCCGGGCCCGGGTCACCGTCTGAGAAAAGCCCTGCACAACGACGAAGCGCCGCCTCGTAGGCGGCGCTTTCACGTGTCCTGCGATCGGCGCGCGAGCGCTACCAGCGGTAGTGCGCGAAGGCCTTGTTGGCCTGCGCCATGCGGTAGATGTCGTCCTTGCGCTTGTACGCGCCGCCCTGTTGGGACTGAGCATCGAGCAGCTCGTTCGCGAGCCGCTGCGCCATCGTCTTCTCGCGACGCTGACGCGAGAACTGGACGAGCCAGCGAACCGCGAGCGTGCGCGAGCGACGGGTCGGCACCTCGACGGGCACCTGGTAGGTCGCACCCCCGACGCGGCGAGACCGCACCTCGAGCGAGGGCGTGAGCGCCTTGATCGACGTCTCGAGCATCTCGATCGGGTTCTTGCCCGTGCGCTCGGCGATGATCGCGAGCGCGTCGTACACGATGCGCTCGGCGGTCGACTTCTTGCCGTCGAGCATGACGCGGTTGACGACCTGCTGGACGAGTCTCGAGCGATGGACGGCGTCCGGCTCGATCGTCCGGATGGAGGCAGCAGCGCGGCGAGGCATTACTTGGCCTTCACGCCGTACTGGGAGCGCGCCTTCTTGCGGTCGCTCACGCCGGCGGCGTCGAGCGTGCCGCGCACGACCTTGTAGCGCACACCGGGAAGATCCTTGACGCGGCCACCGCGCACGAGCACGACGGAGTGCTCCTGGAGGTTGTGGCCCTCACCCGGGATGTAGACGGTGACCTCCATCCCGTGCGTGAGACGAACACGCGCGACCTTGCGCAGCGCCGAGTTCGGCTTCTTCGGCGTCGTCGTGTAGACGCGGGTGCAGACGCCGCGACGCTGGGGCGCGGCCACCTTCGTCTTGCGGCCCTTGCCGGACTTGAGACCCGGCGTGGCAAGCTTCTTCTTCGGCGTCTTGCGTCCCTTGCGGACGAGCTGGCTGGTCGTAGGCATGTGGCGCGAGATCCTAGCAGCGCCGCGCCGAGCGCGACGCGTCCATCGTGCGAGCGCTCAGCGGACCAGCTCGCGCCCGCGCAGCGCGAGCCAGAACTCGATGCGGTCGCGCGCGCTCGCGAGGCTGCGACCGGTCAGCTCCTCGACGCGGCGCATGCGGTAGCGCAAGGTGTGGCGATGGCAGTAGAGCCGGCGCGCCGCGCGCTCCCACTGACCGTTCTCCTCGATGAACGCCTCGAGCGAGCGCATCAGCTCGCCGCCGTATGCGCCCTCGCTCTGCTCGATCGGTGCGAGCACGGAGTCGCAGAACAGCCGCAGCGCGTCGTCGTCCTGGAGCGAGAGCAGCAGCTGGAAGGTGCCGAGGTCGCGGTAGGTGGCGACGGTCGTCTCCTCGGGGTCCGCGCCGTTGCCGTTGGTCGGGGGCCTGGCCAGCGCACGCGCCTCGAGCGCGCAGCGCGCCTCGTGGAAGGCGTGGCGAGCCTCGGCGCTTGGCACCGCGCGCCCCGCGCCGAGCCGCAGCGGCGCGTCGAGCGCCCGCGCGACATGGGCGCCGACGCGCTCGGCGAGCGCGAACAGATCGTCCTCCTCGAGCCCGGGCACGAGCGCGCACGCGAGGCCGTCGGTGCGCGCGGCGAGACCGTCGGCGGCCTCCGCGTGCAGCGCTGCGGCGAGCGCGAGCTCGGCCGCGGCGAGCGCGGCGCCGCCGGGACGCGGCGGGGCCAGCACGATCGCACCGACGCGCTCGCCGAGGCCGAACGGCTCCAGGCGGCGCGCCAGGTCGGGACCGGCGAGGTCGCCGCTGACGACCGCGGCGAGCACGTCGCCGGCCAGACGGCGCTCGGTGTCCTCGGCGATGCGCAGCCGCAGCAGCTCGAGCGCGACGATCGTCACCGCCTGATGCAGCGTCAGGCGATCGAGCTCCGAGAAGCCGCCCTCGTCCTTGACGGCGACGAGCCAGGCCTGCAGGGGCACGGCGCCGCTCGGCTCGCCGCCGGCAGCAGGTCCCCCGCTCGCGGCGACCGGCAGTGCGAGCGCGCGGCCTGCCAGCTCGGCGGTCGACGGCGCGAAGCTCTGGCGCTCGCCCACGCGCACGCGCTCGCGCAGCTCCTGTGCGACCTCCCCCAACGTCTGCTCGCCAAGCTCCTGGCGGAAGCTGCGGTGCACGAGCGGCCCGCCGCGCGCGTCGAAGACGAGCACGCTGCCGGCGACCAGCGTCGCGAGCGCGGCGACGACCGCGTCGAGCCCGCGCTCGGAGAGGACGATCCGCTCGAGTCGCTCGTGCGCGGCGATCGCGCGGCGCAGCACGGCGTACTGCTCGTTCACGAGCCGGCTGAAGGCGCGCTCGGTGACGGCGATGAACGGCACCTCGTACGGCACTTCGAAGAGGGGCAGCCCGCGGTCGCGAGCGGCCGCGACGACCGCGCTCGGAACCGACGTATGCGTGAAGCCCGTGCCGAACCCGAGCCCGGCCAGCTGGTGGTCGGCGAGTCGCGCGACGAAGGCGCGCTGGCGCTTGGGCGTGTCGAGCTGGAGGCCGGTCGTGAGCAGCAGCTCGCCGCCCGACATCCAGGCGGTGGGATCCTCCAGCTCAGAGATGTGGACCCAGCGGACCGGCGCTTCGAGCGCCTGCTCGCCGGCGAGCACACGAACGTCGAGATCGCGCAGCAGCTCGCCGACGGTGAGCACGCCCACTCATCCCCGTCGTGTCTGAACGGGCACCGCGCGCCCGTGGACGTGCATGCGGCTGGCCGCCTCTTCGAGGACCGGTCGCAGCACGGCCTCGATCTCAGCGAACTGCTCGGGCCCGGCGATCAGCGGCGGTGAGAGCTGGATCACCGGATCGCCGCGGTCGTCGGCGCGGCAGATCAGACCGCGGCGGAACAGCTCACCGGAGAGGAAGCCGCGCAGCAACGTCTCGGACTCAGCGTCGTCGAACGTCTCCTTCGTGTCACGGTCCTTCACAAGCTCGATCGCCTGGAAGTAGCCGGCGCCGCGCACGTCACCGACGATCGGGATGTCGCGCAGCGACTCCAGCATCGCGCGCAGCGACGCCTCGTGGGCGCGCACGTGCTCGAGCACGCCCTCGCGCTCGTAGGCGTCGATCGTCGCGAGCGCCACCGCGCTGGAGATCGGGTGCCCGGCGAACGTGAAACCGTGCATGAAGGTCTCGTCGCCCTCCATGAACGGCGACGCCACGCGATCGGAGACGATCATCGCGCCGAGCGGGGCGATCGCGCTGGTGATGCCCTTGGCGGTCGTGATGACGTCGGGTTGGTAGTCGTAGCGCTGGGAGCCGAACCATTCCCCGAGACGGCCCCACGAGCAGATCACCTCGTCGGAGACCATCAGCACGTCGAACTCGTCGCAGATCTCGCGCACGCGCTGGAAGTAGCCGTCCGGTGGCGTGAAGCAGCCGCCAGCGTTCTGCACCGGCTCCATGATCACGGCGGCGACCGTCTCCGGCCCCTCGAACAGGATGCGGTCGCGGACCGCCTCCGCGAGCGAGGCCGGGTCGACGCCGTCGGGCAGCCGGTAGACGTTCGTGTTGACGACATGGCAGCCGCCTGGCGTGAGCGGCTCGAAGGGCGTGCGCAGCGCCGGGATGCCGGTGGCGGAGAGGGCGCCGAGCGAGGTGCCGTGGTAGGCGATCTCGCGTGCGATCACCTTCGTCTTGTTGGGATTGCCGGTGGCCTTGTGGTAGGCGCGGGCGAGCTTCAGCGTCGACTCGACCGCCTCGCTGCCGCCGCTCGTGAAGAAGACGCGGTTGAGGTCGCCGGGGGCGAGCGCCGCGATCCGCGCCGCCAGCTCGACCGCCGGCGGATGCGTGTAGGACCAGTTCGAGAAGTAGCCGAGCTGCTGCGCCTGGTCGGCCCCGGCCTGCGCGATGTCGGCGCGGCCGTGTCCGAGGTTCGAGCAGAACAGCGAGCTGAGGCCGTCGAGGTAGCGGTTGCCCTTGTCGTCCCAGACGTAGCAGCCCTCGCCGCGGACGATGATCGGCACGTCGACCTCGGCGTAGGCGCCCATGCGGGTGAAGTGCATCCACAGGTGGCGCTTGGCCAGATCCTGCAGCGTGGCGGTACCGGTGGGAGCTGCGTACGCCATCGTGTACAACGCTACTCCCCCACCCCACCGGGCCGCAAACACCCTTGCGGCCCGCAGGACGAGCGTCGGTTGTACGACCCGGCTAGTGCGCGGGCGCCGGGGCGACCGCGCGGACGGGCGCCGGCGTGAGCGCGGCCGCGACGATCACGAGCGTGAACGCGAGCGCCTGCAGCACGATGCCGAAGGCGCTGCCGGGCAGCGGATCGCCGAAGACGATGATGCCGCCGGTGATGCCGGCGACGTTCGCCGCCGTGCCGGTGAGGGCGATGACGGGCACGGCCTCGCCCTCTTGCAGGCCCTTCGCCGAGGCATAGAAGGCCGTGACCGAGGCCGCGAGCGCGACGACGGTCCAGGGGTTCACGAGCCCCGCGACGATGCCGTGATCCATCAGACCCGTGATCGCCTTGATCGCGACGTCCGAGACGCCGAACATGACGCCCGCCGCTGCACCGAGCATCACGCCGTGGTGATGGTCGGGCGCGCCGATCCGCTTGCCCATGATCAGGAGCGCTCCGACGATCACGAAGCCCGACTCGAAGGCGATCATGCCCGGCAGCGAGAAGCGCGAGTGGGCGCTGTGCACCGCTGGCAGCGTGACCCCGAGCAGCACCAGGCCGAGCGCGGTGAGCCCGAGGCCGACCCATTGACGGGGGCCGACGCGGAAGCCGAAGAGGCGCTCTGCCATCACCGCCAGCAGCACGACGCCACCGGCCAGCACCGCCTGCACGACGGACATGGGCGCGAGCGCGAGCGCCGCGACGTGCGCGATCCAGGCGCCGACCGCGACGAGCATGCCGACGGCGAACCAGCGCGAGCGGAAGAGGTCGCGCGCAGAGCGCAGCGGATGGTGCACGTGCACCGCCGGCGCCTCGACCGCCCCGCGATGCTTGTAGAGGAACGCGAGGTTCGTCGTGAAGGCGCAGAAGAGCGCGAGCAGGATGCCGAGGTAGATATTCATGAGCTGTGGCTACTGTCGCCGCGGGGACGCTGTGGAAGGGCCTCTGACTGCCATCGTCGGCAGGACGAGCCGCCCGCTTGAATCCATACCCTCCATCACAGCAGGGTACCGATCGCGACTGGCCGGCGCGACGCCCCGGATTTGCGGCGAGACTGTGCCCGTGCTGGCACGTCCGCTGCTGCTCGTCGACGTCGACGGCGTCATCTCGCTGTTCGGCTTCGAGGCGGCGGACAGGCCGGCGGGGCGCTTCGAGATGGTGGACGGCATCGCCCACTTCCTTTCGGCCACCGCGGGCGAACACCTTCGTCGCTTGTCGGAGCGCTTCGAACCGGTGTGGTGCACAGGCTGGGAGGAGAAGGCGAACGAGTATCTCCCGCATGCGCTCGGGCTCGACGGCCCCTATCCGTTCCTGAGCTTCGAGCGCAGCGCCGGGCCGGGCCGTACGACGCAGGGGCATTGGAAGCTCGACGCGATCGACGCCTACGCCGGCTCGCGCTCGCTGGCCTGGATCGACGACGCGCACGGACCCGCGTGCGAGGCGTGGGCGGCGGCGCGCGCAGCGCCCACGTTGCTGGTCACGACCGCGCCCGCCATCGGAATGACGGGCGCGGAGGTGACGCAGCTGCTGAGCTGGGCCGAACGGATCGGCCCGGCCAGCTAGTCCTTCGGGTCGCCCTCGGGG
The DNA here is from genome assembly GCA_963746145.1 of uncultured Actinomycetes bacterium. Lineage (GTDB taxonomy): Bacteria > Actinomycetota > Thermoleophilia > Solirubrobacterales > Solirubrobacteraceae > Conexibacter. The sequence continues at coordinate 922,440 of CAVVAC010000003.1, read as the reverse complement.
ACGTCGAGCTCGGCCAGCTCCTCGGCGAAGCCGTGGCTGGCGCCATTGCCGATCTCCTCGAGGTCGGCGAGGTCGGCCTCGAGGCCCGGGCCGAAGCCCTGGAGCGTCTCGCCGTCCGTGAGCCCGAGCTCCGCCGCCAGCTCGTCGTGGTCGAGCAGCGCGACGTCGTCCATGCCGCGAGGCAGCGGCTCGGCCGGCTCGATCTCGATCCGGCGGTAGCGCTTGAGCCCGGTCGCGGCCGGGATCAGCTTGCCGATGATCACGTTCTCCTTGAGACCGTTGAGGCGGTCGATCTTGCCCTCGAGCGCCGCGTCGGTCAGCACCTTCGTGGTCTCCTGGAAGGAGGCCGCCGAGAGGAACGAGTCGGTGTTCAGCGAGGCCTTCGTGATGCCGAGGATGATCTCCTCGGCCTGCGCGCCCTCGCCGCCGCCGTCGATCACGGCCTGGTTGATCTTCGCGTAGTCGTGGCGATCGACGAAGACGCCCGGAAGCAGGTCGGTGTCGCCCTTCTGGTCGACCCGGACCTTCTTGAGCATCTGGCGGACGATCAGCTCGATGTGCTTGTCGTTGATGTCCACGCCCTGCGACTTGTAGACCTCCTGGACCTCCTTGACGAGGTACAGCTCGGTCTCGGTGCGGCCGCGGATCGCCAGCAGCTCGTGCGGGTACAGCGAGCCCTCGTTGAGCTGCGTGCCCGGCTCGACCTTCTGGCCGTTCTCGACGAACACGCGCGTGCGGCGGGGGAAGGCGTGACGGTGCTCGTCGCCGCCGTCGTCGGTGATGACGACGGTGATCGCCTTGTCCGTCTCCTCGAGCGTGACGCTGCCGCCGACCTCGGCGATCTTCGCCAGGCCCTTCGGCTTGCGCGCCTCGAACAGCTCCACGACGCGCGGCAGGCCGTGCGTGATGTCCGCGCCGGCGACGCCGCCGGTGTGGAACGTCCGCATCGTCAGCTGCGTGCCCGGCTCGCCGATCGACTGCGCGGCGATGATGCCGACCGCGTCGCCGATCTGAGCCGTGTTGCCGGTGGCCATCGAGCGGCCGTAGCAAGCCTGGCACACGCCGGTCGGCGCCTCGCACTTCAGCACCGAGCGGACCGGCACCTTGACCTGCTCCTCGCCGAGCACCTCGAGCAGGCGCGCGAGGTCGTCGCGGCCCATCTCGATGCCCTGCTCGACGATGACCGACTTCGAGCCCTTCTTGGAGATGTTCTTCGCAGCCACGCGGCCGACGAGATTCTCGTTCGGGTCGCCGCCGGCCTTGTAGAGGTCGAGCTCGACGTGCTCCTCGGTGCCGCAATCCTCCTGACGGATGATCACGTCCTGCGCGACGTCGACCAGACGACGCGTCAGGTAGCCCGAGTCGGCCGTGCGCAGGGCGGTGTCCGCGAGGCCCTTGCGGGCGCCGTGGGTCGAGATGAAGTACTCCAGGACGGTCAGACCCTCCATGAAGTTCGCCCGGATCGGACGCTCGATGATCTCGCCCTTCGGGTTGGCCATCAGGCCGCGCATCCCGGCGAGCTGGCGGATCTGCTTGAAGGACCCGCGGGCGCCCGAGTTGGCCATCATGTAGATGGGGTTCAGGACGTCGAGGTTGTCCTCCATCGCCTGGGCGACCTCGTCGGTGGCCGCGGTCCACTGCTCGACGACCGCCTCCTTGCGCTCCTCCTCCGTGATCAGGCCGGTGTCGTACTGGTCCTGGATCTCGCTGACGAGCGCCTCGTACTTGGCGAGGATCTGCGGCTTGCTCGGCGGCACGATCACGTCGTTCTTGGAGATCGTGATGCCGGCCTGCGTGGCGTAGCGGAACCCGAGGTCCTTGAAGGCGTCGAGCACCTGCGAGATCGTCGGCGCCCCGTAGGCCTGCACGAGGTCGTCCACGAACTGCGTGGTGTCGCGCTTCTTCATCGAGCGGTTGACGAACTCGTACGACGACGGGTCGAAGTCGGCGCCCAGGGTCTCCTGGATCGCACGCTCGATCTTGTCGTTGTAGATGATGCGCCCGACCGTCGTGAGGATGTGACCGCCCTCGCGCCCGAGCGGACGGAACTCCGCCAGGTCGTGGAGCTTCACGACGCCGTGCTCGTAGGACCATTCCGCCTCCTGGGCGGTGCGGTACCGGTGCGGGCGCGGCGTGTGGTTGGGGAGGTCGATCGCGTCGAGCTCCGCCTGCTCCGGCCCGTACGTGAGGTAGTACGCGCCGAGGATCATGTCCTGCGTCGGCACCGCGAGCGGCGCGCCGTGCGCCGGCGAGAGGATGTTGTTCGCCGACAGCATCAGGATGCGGGCCTCGGCCTGCGCCTCCGCGGAGAGCGGCAGGTGGACGGCCATCTGGTCGCCGTCGAAGTCGGCGTTGAACGCGTGACAGACGAGCGGGTGGACCTGGATGGCCTTGCCCTCGACCAGCACCGGCTCGAACGCCTGGATGCCCAGGCGGTGGAGCGTCGGCGCGCGGTTGAGCAGCACCGGGTGCTCGTGGATGACCTCCTCGAGCACGTCCCAGACCTCGGGGATCATCGAGTCGACCATCTTCTTGGCCGCCTTGATGTTCTGCGCGGCCTTGCGCTCGACGAGCCGGGCCATGATGAACGGCTTGAACAGCTCCAGCGCCATCAGCTTCGGCAGACCGCACTGGTGCAGGCGCAGCGACGGGCCGGCCACGATGACCGAGCGGCCCGAGTAGTCGACGCGCTTGCCGAGCAGGTTCTGACGGAAGCGGCCCTGCTTGCCCTTGAGCATGTCCGAGAGCGACTTGAGCGGACGGTTGCCCGGACCCGTGACGGGCCGGCCGCGGCGGCCGTTGTCGAACAGCGCGTCGACGGCCTCCTGCAGCATCCGCTTCTCGTTGTTGACGATGATCTCCGGCGCGCCGAGGTCGAGCAGCCGCTTGAGGCGGTTGTTGCGGTTGATGACGCGGCGGTAGAGGTCGTTGAGGTCCGACGTGGCGAAGCGCCCACCGTCGAGCTGCACCATCGGGCGCAGCTCCGGCGGAATCACCGGGACGGCTTCGAGCACCATCATCTCCGGGCGGTTGCCGGAGTTGATGAACGCCGAGACGACCTTCAGGCGCTTGACCGAGCGGCTCTGCTTCTGACCCTTGGCGGTCTTGACCAGCTCCTGCAGCTCGACGGCCTCCTCATCGAGGTTGACCTGCTCCAGCAGGTCGCGCACGGACTCCGCGCCCATGCCGCCACGGAAGTACTCGCCGAAGCCGAACGGCGAGCCGAAGCGGTCCTTGAGCTCGCGGAAGAGCGTCTCGTCGTTGACGACGTCCTTCGACTTCATGCCCTGGAACAGGTCCCACACCTGACGCATGCGCTCGGCCGCGTCCTCGATGTAGGCCTCGGTGTCGTCCATGTCGGCCTGGAAGGCCTTCTTGAGCTCCTTGAGCAGCTTCTCGCGCTCCTCGTCGGAGAGCTTGGCGACGGTCACGTCGAGCGACTCGGCCCACAGGTGGTCCTCGTCGGAGAACTCGCGCGACTGCTTGCCGGACTCGAGGTGCTCGACGCGACGGTCGAGCGACTCCTTCAGCTCCAGGAGGCGCTCCTCCTTCTCGGCCGCATAGGAGTCGAGCACCTTGTTGACCTCGTCCTGCAGGCTGTCCACGTCGCGCGCACGCGCCTCGTCGTCGACCCACGTGACGATCGACGCGGCGAAGTAGAGGACCTTCTCGAGCTCCTTGGGAGCCATGTCGAGCAGGTACCCGATGCGGCTCGGGACGCCCTTGAAGAACCAGATGTGGCTGACCGGGGCGGCGAGGTCGATGTGACCCATCCGCTCACGGCGCACCTTCGAGCGCGTGACCTCCACGCCACAGCGCTCGCAGACGATGCCCTTGTAGCGAACCCGCTTGTACTTGCCGCAGTAGCACTCCCAGTCCTTGGTGGGACCGAAGATGCGCTCGCAGAAGAGGCCGTCCTTCTCCGGCTTGAGCGTGCGGTAGTTGATCGTCTCGGGCTTCGTGACCTCGCCCGAGCTCCACGAGCGAATCTGCTTCGAGGAAGCCAGGCCGATCTCGATGGCGTCGAAATTGTTGATGTCGATCATTAGGCCTCCGCGCCCTCGGTCTCGTCCTCGATCAGATCCTCGCCGCCGGCGGCATCGAGGTCCCCCGGCTCGTCCGCCGCGACGGCGGGCGTCTCCTTCTCCGCCTCGATCGCCTCGTCGGCGGCCGGCTCGCTCGCCGCACGCACGCCGGAGAGGTCGATGCCGAGCTCCTCCGCCGCGCGCAGCAGGTCGTCGTCCTCGTCGCGCATCTCGGCGCGGGTGCCCTCCTCGGAGACGACGTTGACGTCGAGCGCCAGCGACTGCATCTCCTTCAGGAGCACCTTGAACGACTCGGGGATGCTCGGCTCGGCGATGTTCTCGCCCTTGACGATCGCCTCGTAGGCCTTCACGCGCCCGACGGTGTCGTCGGACTTGATCGTGAGCATCTCCTGGAGCGTGTAGGCGGCGCCGTACGCCTCGAGCGCCCACACCTCCATCTCCCCGAAGCGCTGGCCGCCGAACTGCGCCTTGCCGCCCAGCGGCTGCTGGGTGACGAGCGAGTAGGGGCCGGTCGAGCGCGCGTGGATCTTGTCGTCGACGAGGTGGAGCAGCTTCAGGATGTACATGTAGCCGACCGTGACCTGCGTCTCGAACGGCTCGCCCGTGCGCCCGTTGAAGAGCGTGAACTTGCCGCTCGCCTGCTCGCCATCGCGGGCCTTGCCGTCGATCAGCATGCGGATCTTGCCGGTGTGCTCGGCCTGCCACTTGACGAGCGCCGTGTCGACGTCCGCGACGGTGGCGCCATCGAAGACGGGCGTCGAGACGTAGACGCGGCTCGGGTTGCCGTTGGCCTTCGCCTTCGCCTGCTTGAAGGCGTCGGTGCCGTCGTCGTACCAGCCCTGCGCCGCGGCCCAGCCGAGGTGCGTCTCGAGGATCTGGCCGATGTTCATGCGGCTCGGCACGCCGAGCGGGTTCAGGATCACGTCGACCGGCGTGCCGTCCTCGAGGAACGGCATGTCCTGCTCGTCGACGATCTTCGAGATGACGCCCTTGTTGCCGTGACGCCCGGCGAGCTTGTCGCCCTCGGAGATCTTGCGCTTCTTCGCGACGAAGACGCGCACGAGGTCGTTGACGCCCGGCGGCAGGTCGTCGCCAGCGTCGCGCGAGAAGGTCTTGACGTCGATCACGACGCCACCCTCGCCGTGCGGCACTTTCAGCGAGGTGTCGCGGACCTCGCGCGCCTTCTCCTTGAAGATCGCGCGGATCAGCTTCTCCTCGGCCGTCAGCTCGGTCTCGCCCTTCGGCGTGACCTTGCCGACGAGCAGGTCGCCGGACCCGACCTCGGCGCCGATGCGCACGATGCCGCGGTCGTCGAGGTTGCGCAGCGACTCCTCCGAGCGGTTCGGGATGTCGCGCGTGATCTCCTCGTCGCCGAGCTTCGTCGTGCGCGCGTCGATCTCGTACTCCTCGATGTGGATCGAGGTCAGCTCGTCGTCCTTGACGAGACGCTTGGAGAGGATGATCGCGTCCTCGAAGTTGTAGCCCTCCCAGGACATGAAGGCGACCATCAGGTTCTTGCCGAGCGCCATCTCGCCCTGGTCGGTGGCCGAGCCGTCGGCGAGCACGTCGCCGGCCTTGACCGCCTGCCCGTTGCGGACGAGCGGCTTCTGGTGGATCAGCGTGCCCTGGTTCGAGCGCATGAACTTCTGCAGCAGGTACTCGTCCTTGGCGCCGTCCTTCGTCTCGATGACGATCGTGTCGGCGTCGACGTGCGCGATCGTGCCGGCGTTGCGCGCGAGGATCACGTCACCCGTGTCGATCGCGGCGCGGCGCTCCATGCCGGTGCCGATCAGCGGGGCGTCCGTCCTCAGCAGCGGAACCGCCTGGCGCTGCATGTTCGAGCCCATCAGCGCGCGGTTGGCGTCGTCGTGCTCGAGGAACGGGATCATCGCCGTCGCGACGGACCAAATCTGCTCGGGCGAGACGTCCATCAGGTCGACGTCCTTCGGCTCGACCGTCACGTACTGACCGGCCTGCGTGCGGCAGACGATGTCCTCGCCGATCAGCTTGCCGTCGGCGGAGAGGGGCGTGTTCGCCTGCGCGATCTTCGCCTCCTCCTCCTGCGTGGCGTCGAGGTGGACGACCTCCTCCGAGACCTTGCCGTTCTTCACGACGCGGTACGGCGTCGTGACGAAGCCGTGCTCGGAGATCTGCGCGTAGGACGACAGCGAGCCGATCAGGCCGATGTTCGGACCCTCCGGCGTCTCGATCGGGCACATGCGACCGTAGTGCGTCGGGTGCACGTCGCGCACCTCGATCGGCGCGCGCTCGCGCGTGAGGCCGCCGGCGCCGAGCGCCGACAGGCGGCGGCGGTGCGTGAGGCCCGCGAGCGAGTTCGTCTGGTCCATGAACTGCGACAGCTGCGAGGAGCCGAAGAACTCCTTCAGCGCGGCCACGACGGGGCGGATGTTGACGATCGTCTGCGGCGTGATCGTGTCCGCGTCCTCGGTCGTGAGGCGCTCGCGCACGACGCGCTCCATGCGGTACAGGCCGATCCGGAAGGCCTCCTGGATCAGCTCGCCGACGGTGCGCAGACGGCGGTTGCCGAAGTGCTCGTACTCGTCGAGGTGGTCGACGACGGGCTCGCGCGGCATGCTGACGGCCTCGGCCGCGTAGTCCTTGATCTCGACCTCGGGGTTCTCCGGCATCCCGAGGATGCGCGGCAGCGAGACGAGCTCCTTGACGAGCGCGATGATGTCGTCGTGCGTCAGCGTGCGCGTCTCGAGGTCGATGTCGAGGCGCAGGCGCGAGTTGAGCTTGTAGCGACCTACTCGCGTCAAGTCGTAACGCTTCGGATCGAAGAAAAGTTGGTGCAGGAGCGCCTTGGCCGCGTCGACCGACGGCGGCTCGCCCGGACGCTGCTTCTTGAACAGCTCGATCAGCGCGCCCTCCTCGGTCCTGGTGACCTCGGGATCCGCTTCGATCGTGTTGCGGATGTAGTGCGACTCGCCGAACAGGCGCAGGATCTCCTCGTCGCTCGCGTAGCCCATCGCGCGCAGCAGCACCGTGACCGGCAGCTTGCGCTTGCGGTCGATGCGGACGTAGACCTTGCCCTTCTTGTCGATCTCGAGCTCGAGCCAGGAGCCGCGGGCCGGCATCAGGTTGGCGATGAAGACCTGCTTCTCGCGGTCCTTCGCCTCCATCAGGTAGGCGCCCGGGGAGCGCACGAGCTGCGTCACGACGACGCGCTCGGTGCCGTTGATGATGAAGGTGCCGCGCTCGGTCATCCACGGGAAGTCGCCCATGAAGACCGACTGCTCGCGGATCTCGCCCGTCTCGCGGTTGACGAAGGCGACCGTGACGGTCAGCGGACGCGCGTACGTGAGGTCCTTCTCGCGGCACTCGTCGAGCGAAGCGACGGGCTCGTCGAAGACGAACTCGCCGAACTGGACGGCGAGGTTGCCGGTGTAGTCCTCGATCGGCGAGATGTCGTCGATCGTCTCGCGCAGGCCACCCGTTTCCGGGTCTGTGAGCCAGGCAAAGGACTTCTTTTGGATGTCGATCAGGTTCGGGACATCAAGGACCTTCGAAAGGCGCGCGAAGCTACGGCGCGTCCGGGGGGCGTCAACTGGTGCCAAGACGGCAACTCCTCGAGCGGTGGAGAGCGAGCAGAGAGGCGGCGCGAAAGCGCGACCAACAAAACTAGCACACGGCATCGCTGCCCTGTGCTGAAGGCTGTCAGCTCTCACGGACCCCGCCCGGGAGGCCGCGTATGTGGCGCGGTCCTACCGTCCGATGGGCGGCTGCGACTATCGGCTGACCGGCGGATTGTAGCTGGAAACACAAGGGGCCGGCTTGCGCCGGCCCCTTGGGAAATCGGGTGCGCCGCCTCAGCGGCGCGGATCGTCGTTCCTGGCAAGGAAGCAGCCGGTGAAGCGTGCATCGCACGTGAACCGGCGATGACGCCGCCAGGAGCGGCGAGGCGCGTCGCTGAGCTACTTGAGCTCCACCGACGCGCCAGCCTCCTCGAGCTCAGCCTTGAGCTTCTCGGCCTCGTCGCGCTCGATGCCCTCCTTGACGGGCTTGGGCGCCTCGTCGACGAGCGCCTTGGCCTCCTTGAGACCGAGGCCGGTCGCGGCACGCACGACCTTGATGACCTGGATCTTCTTGTCGCCGGAGCCGGTGAGGACGACGTCGACGGTGCTCGACTCCTCCTCGGCAGCCGCGCCGTCACCGGCGCCGCCGCCGGCGGGCGCCGCAGCAGCGACGGCTGCCGCGGAGACGCCGAACTCCTCCTCGAGCGCCTTGATGCGCTCGGCAAGCTCGAGCACCGAGATGCCCTTGAGCTCCTCGATCCAGTCCTGGGTGCTGGCCATGGTCAGTCCTCCTTCGCGTCGGAAGCCTCGTCGGCTTCCGCCGCGGCGTCCGTCTGGTTCTCAGTGATGGAAGTGGTGTCGGCCTCGGCCGAAGGCTCCTCGGCCGCCGGCTTCTCGGCCGGGGGTGCGTCGGCGACCTCGGCGGCCGGCTCCGGCTCGGAGGCCGGCGCCTCGGGCTCGGGCTCGGCCTCGGGCGCCGGTGCGGCAGCCCCGCCGACGAGGCCCTGGTCGTGGATCGCCTTGAGCTGGATCGCAACGCCTGCGATGAGCGCGTTGAGCGTGCGCGCGAGGCCGGTGATCGGGGAGGCGACCAGCCCGACGAGCTGCTGGTAGAGCACGTCGCGCGAGGGCAGCTTCGAGATCGCCTTGACTTCGTCGGCGCTGACGGGCTTGCCGTCCATCAGGCCGCCCTTGAAGGCGAGCACGTCGGTCGTGCGCTGCGCGTCGCTGAGCGCCTTCGCGGCCGCAGCCGCGTCGCCGCGCACGAACGTGAGCGCCGTCGGGCCCTGCAGCAGCTCCTTCAGCCCTTCCGCCCCGGCCTTGTCGGCAGCGCGCTCGGTCAGCGAGTTCTTGACGACGCGAAAGCTCGCGTCGGCTGCGCGCAGCTTCGTGCGCAGATCCTTGACCTGGCTGACCGTGATGCCGCGGTAGTCGACCGCGAAGACCGCCTGGGAGCCCTGCAGCTCCTCGGCGAGCTGGTCGATGACCGCGGCCTTCTCGTCTCTGTTCATGTCGATGTGCTCTCTCTCGAAAACGCGCAACGCCCGCGCGAAGGCGGGCGTCGAAGTCCAGACCGCGAGGGCCGGATTCGAGGCTCCACCTACCCCCGGGCTTACGGTCGCCGGGGATCTTGGGCAGTGCGCTCTGGGACGAGGCTACGCCGCGATCGGCGTCTCCTGAACGATGTCGCGCGTCTGCGTCGGGTCGACCTTGACGCCGGGCCCCATCGTGGAGGCGAGCGTGATCGACTTCAGGTACTTGCCCTTCGCCACGGCGGGCTTCGCGCGCACGAGCTCCTCGATGACGGCGGCGTAGTTCTCGAGCAGGCGCTGCTCGTCGAAGCTCGACTTGCCGATCACGAGGTGGACGATCGCGGTGCGGTCGGTGCGGTACTCGACCTTGCCGGCCTTCGACTCCTCGACGGCCTTGCGCACGTCCATCGTGACGGTGCCGACCTTCGGGTTCGGCATCTTGCCGGAGGGGCCGAGGACGCGGCCGAGGCGGCCGACGACGGGCATCAGGTCCGGCGTCGCGATCGCGACGTCGAAGTCGTCGAAGCCCTCCTCGATGCGCTTGGCGAGATCCTCCGCGCCGACCACGTCGGCGCCGGCCTCCTCGGCCTCGCGCGCCTTGTCGCCCTGGGCGAAGACGATGATCTTGACGTTTTTGCCGAGCCCGTGCGGGAGGGCGATCGTGCCGCGCAGCTGCTCGTCCGCATGGCGGACGTTCAGGCCGGTGCGCACATGCACCTCGACGGACTCGTCGAACTTGCCGTGCTTGAGCTGCTTGACGAGCGCGATCGCCTCGGCGGGCCCGTACTCGTGTTCGCGGTCGTAGCGCTGACGCGACTCGACGTGCGCCTTGCCGTGCTTGGCCATCAGACGACCTCCACACCCATCGAGCGGGCCGTGCCCGCGATGATCTTCGCCGCCTCGTCGAGGTCGTGCGCGCTGAGGTCCTCCAGCTTCTCCTGGGCGATCTCGCGCAGCTGCGCCTGCGTGATCTTGGCGACCTTCGTGCGGTTCGGCTCGGCCGAGCCCTTGTCGAGCCCGAGCTTCTTCTTGATCAGCACGGCGGCCGGAGGGCTCTTCGTGATGAACGTGAACGAACGATCCTCGAAGACCGAGATCTCGACGGGGATCACGGTGCCCTGCTGGGAGGCCGTCTGGGCGTTGAAGGCCTTGACGAACTCCATGATGTTCACGCCGTGCTGGCCCAGCGCGGGACCGACCGGCGGAGCCGGACTGGCCTGGCCCGCAGGGGCCTGGAGCTTGATGACGGTCAGGACTTTCTTTGCCATGTCAGATCTTCTTCACTTGGTCGAAGCCGACCTCGACCGGAGTCTCGCGGCCGAAGATTGATACCAGGACCTTGAGGCGCGCGCCGTCCTCGTTGATCTCGGCGATCTCGCCGGAGAAGTCCGAGAGCGGGCCGGAGACGACCTTGACGGACTCGCCGATCGAGAACTGGGCGCGGGTGCGCGGGCGCTCCGCCGTCTCGCGGTGCAGCAGGCGATCGACTTCGGCCTGGGTCAGCGGGACCGGCTCGTTGGACGCGCCGACGAAGCCGGTCACGCCGGGTGTGCCCTTGACGAGCGCCCACGAGTCCTCGTTGAGGTCCATGTTCACGAGCACGTAGCCGGGCATCGTGCGCTTCTCGGTCACGACCTTCACGTTGTCCTTCATCTCCGAGACGGTCTCGGTCGGCACGACGACCTGACGGACCGCGCGCTTCTGACCGAGCGAGACGACGCGGTGCTCGAGGTTGTGCTTGACCTTGTTCTCGTGACCCGAGTAGGTGTTGACGACGTACCAGCGGAACATTGCGAGGGTCCTTGGGGATCGGGCGGGGGAAAGCGGGCCTGGACTCAGACGATCAGATCGACGATCTTCGCGGCGACGTAGTCCATGAAGCCGAGGAACGCACCGGCGACGATGACGAAGCCGATGACGACCGCCGTGGCCTGTCCCACCTGTTGGCGGTCGGGCCACTGTACCCGCTGGAGCTCGTGCCAGCTTCCCCGCAGGAAGTTCGCGAAGCGATTGCCGTCGCCGCGCTCGGCGGGTTGCGAGGCGCGGCGACGCCGGCGCACGACCTCTGCACCGCCCTCGTCGTGGCCGTTGCGGCCCTCGTCGAGCTGCTGCTCGAAGCGCTCCTCCGCGTCGTCGACGCGATCCTCGAGCTGCTCGAAGTCGCCCTCGTCGGCGAGCTCGGGCAGGTCGACGACGTCGTCGACGGCGTCGGGCACCTGCGAGACGTCGTCGGCCAGCTCGGGGCGGCCGAGCGCGACCTGCGCCTCGGCGACGTCGACCTCGCCGCTCTCATGCTGGTGCTCGGCGCCGGGCAGCTCCGGGGCATGGCGCGGCTGACCGCCAGAACGGGCCTGGCGCTCCTTGCGTTGCTTCGCACGTTTCCGGTCGCGGGCCACAGCACACCGTCTCGACTAGCGCGTCTCTCGATGAGCCGTATGCGACTTGCACCAGCGGCAGTACTTGCGCAGCTGGATCCGCTCCGGATTGTTGCGCTTGCTTTTGTTCGTCTGATAGTTCCGGCGCTTGCAGTCCTCGCATGCGAGCGTGACTGCAATCCGGACGTCTCCGCGGGCCATGCTGGCTCCAGGGTCGTTATGGGCAAGTCGGAGCGACCGGTGGGCGGACAGACAGCCGACCGCCACCCGGCGCGAGCCACGCAGTGTAGCGCGGACGGGCACCCCGCGGGGCGATCGTGCGGGCACCCGTGGCATGCAGGCAGAACAGTATTCTTGACAAATTCGATCGGGATTATTTAGAATGAGCCCATGCTGCGCATCGACACCCACCAGCACCTGATCGGCGAGCCGCTGCTCGCGGCGCTCGCGCGGCGCGTGGCGGCGCCTTCCGTGGTGCGGGACGGGCACGGATGGAGCCTGCGGCTCGCCGGCGAGCACGACAGTCGGCTCGCCGCCGCCGATCTCGACGTGCGGGTCCGCGAGGAGCAGCTCGAGCGCGACGGGATTGATCGGGCGCTCGTCTCGCTGTCGAGCGCACTTGGGATCGAGTCGCTGGCCGCCGCCGAGGCCGCTCCGCTGCTGGACGCCTACCACGCCGGTGCGGCGGAGCTGCCGTGGCGCTTCGGCGCGTGGGGCGCGGTGGCACTCGCGGACCCCGACCCCGGCGCGGTCGACACACTGCTCGCGCGCGGATTCGTCGGGCTCTCGCTGCCGGCTGCGAGCCTCGCCTCGCCGGCGGCGGTCGAACGGCTTGGGCCGCTGCTTGCGCAGCTGGAGCAGCGCGACGCGCCGCTGTTCGTGCACCCCGGGCCAGCGGCCGCCACGGCGCCGGAGCTGCCCGCCTGGTGGCCGGCGCTGACGAGCTACGTCGCGCAGATGCAGGCGGCCTGGCTCGCGTTCGTCGTAGCCGGTCGCGACGCGCACCCACGCCTGCGCGTCCTCTTCGCGATGCTCGCGGGCGGCGCGCCCCTGCAGCTCGAGCGGCTGACCGCGCGCTCCGGGGCGCGCGTCGCGCACGATCCGCTCTCCTTCTACGACACGTCCTCCTACGGCCCACGGGCGATCGCCGCGACGATCGACGCCGTCGGAGCCGGCCAGCTCGTGCACGGCTCGGACCGCCCGGTCCTCGACGCCCTCGTGCCCCCAGCCGAGACGGCGCTGGGGCATGCGCTGCTGTGCGCGAACCCGCAGCGCCTGTTCGCGCCCGCCGCGATCGCGGTGGCGGCATGATCGAGCGCCCGGCCGATCGTACGCTCACACGCGGGGAGCTGCTCGGCGTCGTGGGACAGGCCGCGATCCATCCGGAGCTGTGGCGCGCGCAGGTCCGCCCCGATCCGACGCAGCGCACGTACGAGCGGCTGCTGCGCGACGAGCACCTCGAGCTGTGGCTGATCTGCTGGTCGGAGGACCACGACACCGGCTTCCACGACCATGACGTCTCGGCAGGCGCCGTCGCGGTCGTCGCGGGCGTCGTGCGCGAGGAGCGCCTGCGGCTCGGAAGGCCCGTGGACGAGCCGGTGGCGCGCACGGTCGGCGCTGGCGGCTTCTTCGGCTTCGGAGCCGCCGACATCCACCGCGTGCTGCACGTCGCGGGCACGCCGGCGGTGACGCTCCACGCCTACTCGCCGCCGCTGGAGCGCATGGGCGCCTACCTCGTCGAGCCGGACGGCACGCTGCAGCGCCACGCGATCTCGCACGAGGAGGAGCTGCGGCCGCTGAGCGGAGCCGGGCGCTGACGAGCCGACTTTCCGCGCCGCGACGAGCTACCGTGCCGGCATGCCGTTTGCCGTGACCGAGCCGCTGCGTCGGGAGGTCGCGCGGGCGCTGCCCGCACGACCGTTCGCCGTGCGCTTCTGGGACGGCACCGAGCTGCCGGCGAGCGGCGCGAACGGAGCGGGGCCGACGTTCACGGTGCGCTCGCCGCGCGCCATCGCCCACGCGCTGCGCGCGCCCGGGCAGCTGGGGATCGGGCGCGCCTACGTGGCCGGCGAACTGGACATCGACGACATCGACGCCGTCATGCGCCTGCTCGACACATGGCAGCCGCCGCCGCTGGACGGCGGCACGCGCGCCCGCCTGCTGCTCGCGGCGGTGCGCGCCTGCGGGCTGACGCGACCGCCGGTGCCGCCGGCCTCGGAGCTGGCCCCACGCGGCACGCGCCACTCGCGCGAGCGCGACGCGCGCGCGGTGCGCCACCACTACGACGTCTCGAACGAGTTCTTCCGACTGTTCCTGGGCGAGTCGCTGACGTACAGCTGCGCCGTCTTCTCGCGCGGCGCGGCGACGCTGGAAGAGGCGCAGGAGGCGAAGCTGGAGATGGTCTGCCGCAAGCTCGGCCTGCAGGAAGGCGAGCGGATCCTCGACGTCGGCTGCGGTTGGGGCAGCTTCGCGCTGCACGCCGCCGCGCGCCACGGCGTGCACGTGACGGGCATCACGCTCTCGCCGGCGCAGGCGGAGCGGGCACGACAGCGGGTCGCGGAGGCGGGGCTCGCCGAGCGCGTCGAGATCCGTCTCGTCGACTACCGCGAGCTGGACGCGGAGCCGTTCGACGCGATCGCGAGCATCGGCATGGTCGAGCACGTCGGCGAGGTGCAGATCGACGTCTACGCGGCGCGCCTGGCGGAGCTGCTGAAGCCGGGCGGACGGCTGCTGAACCACGGGATCGCGCGCCAGCGCCACAGCGACCCAGAGGCCGGCGACTTCTCCGAGCGCTACGTCTTCCCCGACGCCGAGCCGCTGCACCTCAGCCGTGTGCTGCTCGCGCTCGAGCGCGCCGGCTTCGTCACGCAGCACGTCGAGGGGCTCGGCGCCGACTACGCCGAGACGCTGCGTCAGTGGGCCCAGCGGCTCGACGAGAACCTCGCGGAGGCGACACGGCTCGCCGGCGAGGAGCGCATCCGCGTGTGGCGGCTCTATCTGCGCGCCGCGCGCAACGGCTTCCTGTCTGGCTTCACCGGCATCTATCAGGTGCGCGCCGCGCTGCCCGGCGGCCCGGCTCCGAGCGAGGCGCCGGGCGGCGCGGCGCTCGTGCGGGACTAGCGCCGGCCGACGAACAGCAGGCGGGTCAAGATCCGTCGGCGACGCCGAGCGCGCGGGCCAGCAGCTCGTGCAGCGTCGCGCACTCCTCGGCGCTGAGCGCCGCGAGCAGCTCGTCCTGGACGCTCTCCATCCCCTTCTCGCCGCGCTCCAGCGCGCGCTGCCCGGCCTTCGTCAGGTTGACGATGTGGCGGCGGCGATCGGCCGGGTCGCGATGGCGCTCGACGTAGCCGGCCGCCTCCAGCTCGTTGAGCAGCAGGACGAGGTTGTTGGCGTCGAGGCCGAGCGTCTCGCCGAGCGCCTGCTGCGAGACGGCGCCGTGGTCGCGCAGGTGGTTGAGCGCGACGAACTGCTTGAGGCGCATGCCGAGCACCGACTCGCTGCTGCGGCGGTAGGCGGCCTTCGCCAGCCGCGTGAGCAGGACGATCGTCCCGGGGGCATGTGCGGTCTGCATCTCGGACACGACCTTACCATCGTGAGATGATCATCATCTAGGAATAGATCGTCCCTCCTAGAGTGACGAGGCTGGATCGCGCTCGCGATCTCTAGGCGGCGCGCGGCTCGAGCACGACGAGCGGGATCTCTCGCCCGGCGCGCTCCTGATACGCGGTGTAGCCGGAATAGACGCGCACGGCCGCCGGCCACATCCGCGCACGCTCCTGCGCCGTCGCGACGCGCGCATGCACGGACAGCCGCTGCGACCCGACCTGGATCGTCGTGTCGGGGTGCGCCATCAGGTTGTGGAACCAGCCGGGATGCTTCGGATAGCCGCCCTTCGAGGCGACGATCACATAGTCGCCGCCGTCGCGCACGTAGACGAGCGGGCTCGTGCGACGCGTGCCGCTGCGCGCGCCGACGTGATCGAGCAGCAGCATCGCCGGCAGGCCCGGGTGACGATGGCCGATGCGGCCGTTCGTGCGCTGGTAGACGGCCGTGTGCCCGCCCGCCAGACGCAGCAGCAACGGCCAGATGCGGTTGAGGATCGAGCCCATCGGCGACGGACCCTAACGACCGGTTCGCGGACCGGCGTCAGTGACGCCGCGAGCGTGAGGTGCTCGCGGCCCCGGCGACCGAGGGGGGGCGGCAACCGGGGCCGACAAGCGTCGCCCTACGCGCCCTGAGCCCGTCGCCGGGCTCCGGCGGGGGCACGTTCAGCGATGTACCCGAGGCATCGTCACGCGCACGTGCGCGTGTTTCTAGTCTGCGAGTGAAAGTTCAAGAGCTTGAATTGGGAGTGCCTCACCGGCTAGGCTCCAAGAAACGCAGGCGTTTCGGGGAGCGACCGTGAAGGCTGGTACCAAGTTCGCAGTGCTGGGCCTCTTGCTGGAGCGGCCGAGCTACGGCTACGAGGTGCTGGTGCGCTTCCGCCGCGCGTTCGACGCCGGTCAGTGGGCGATCACGCCGCAAGGACTGTACGCAGCGCTGGACCGCCTGGAGCAGGATGGACTGATCGAACCGATCGTCGACCAGGACGCCAGCCGCCGCCAACCCAAGACGCCCTACCGCGTCACCGTGGACGGAGCGCAGACGCTGCGCCAGTTCCTCGAGACGCCGATGGACGCCGATCCGTCGCGCGCCGAGTTCCTCGTGCGGCTCCAGTGTGCGGCCTCGCAGGACGCCGACGCGCTCCTGCGGATGCTCGACGGCTACGAGCACGCGTGCCTGGAGGAGCTGAGCCGCCTCGGCGTCGACGGCCACGACGACGAGGGCCGCGGGCGGCTCGTGGAGCGGCTCGCGCTCGAGGATCGCCGGCTCGCGCTCCAGGCGCGCCTGACCTGGATCGAGTACGCCCGCCAGCAGTTGCGCAGCCTTGTGCACGCGATCGATGGAGAGGTCCGCCGATGAGCCTGCTCGTGATCGACCAAGTCACCAAGACGTACATCCGCGGGCGGCGCGAGGTGGTCGCACTGCGCGACGTCTCGCTGGAGCTCGGCGCCGGCGAGATCGTCGGCGTGTGGGGGCGGCGCTTCTCGGGTCGCACGACGCTGCTGCGCGTGGCCGGCGGGCTGGAGCTGCCCGACCGCGGTCGCGTGGAGCTGGCCGGCACGCCCGTCTCGGGCCGCTCCGAGCATGACGTGCGGCGGCGCATCGCCTACTGCCACACCGCCTTCAGCCCGACGCACGCCGAGCGCGTCGTGGAGCACGTCGCGGTGCCGCTGCTCGCAGGCGGCGTGCGGATCGACCACGCCTGCCGGCGCGCGCAGGCGATGCTCGACCGGCTCGGCGCCGGCGCGTGCTCGGAGCTGCGTCCGCACGAGCTCGACCACGGCGAGCTGACGCGCGTCTCGATCGCGCGCGCGCTGATGCCGCAACCCCAGCTGCTGCTGCTGGACGAGCCGACGAACGGGATCGGCCTGCTCGACCGCGACCCGCTGCTCGCGATGCTGCGCGCGATCGCGAAGGAGGAAGGCACCGCCGTGCTGATGACCGCCGCGGAGACCACGGCCCTGGCCGGCGCGGACCGGGCCCTGTCGCTCGGCAGCGGCGAGCTGCGTGGCGAGACGATGGCGAGCGAGGGCGAGATCGTCCCCTTCCCGCGCCGTCGCGTCGAATCATCCAGCTGACGGGCGTTCCAGCGCCCACACCGCCAGCGCAGGCAGCAGCACGACCGCCGCGAGCCCGGCCAGCTCGCCGACCGCGTCGCCGGCGCCGAAGCCGTCCAGATGACGCGCGTGGAAGGCGAGGTGCAGGAGCGAGAACAGCGCCCAGCCGGCGCAGGCCGCCCGCACGAGCTCGCGCTGCAGCGTGCGCGCCGCCCACACGAAGACGAGCGCGAAGGCGAGGTAGAGCGCGCCGACGTCCGTGACGAGGTGCTCGTTGTAGGGCGGCAGGCGATCGACCCAGTGTCCGACGAAGGGGAAGTCGTCGTAGAACGTGCGCGGCGCGAACGTCGCGAGCACGCCGACGCTTGCAGCGTTGAGGGCGACGAGCACGAGCGCGGTGCGCGCGACGGTGCGGACGCTCATGCCTTCGCCGCGAGCCAGTCGGCGAACGCAGGGCCAGGCGCGGCGGCCTGTGGCGCGGTCAGGTGGCCGGCGCGCAGCGCGCGACCGAGGCGCCCGACGGAGGGGATGCGCAGCGGCAGCAGCAGCCGGCCGTCGTGCGCACGCCAGCTGCGCGACAGCTCGCCGAGCGTCGCGACCTCGGGCCCGGCGACGTCCGGCAGGCGCCCCGCCGGATCGGCGTGGACCGCGTCTGCGAGCCGCTGCGCGACGACCGCCGGGTCGATCGGCTGCAGGCGCGCGGGGCCGGTCGGCAGCACGCGCGCCCGCGCGGCCGATGCGAACAGGAACGCGAGCAGCGTGTGGAACTGCGTCGCGCGCAGCAGGCTCCACGGCACGGGGCTGGCGTCGAGCAGCCGCTCCTGCTCCACCTTCACGCCGTAGTAGGCCAGCGGGACGCGGTCGCAGCCGACGATCGAGATCGCCACGTGATGGGCGACGCCGGCAGCCGCCTCGGCCGCGAGCAGCCGCTGCGTGCCGGCGACGAGCACCTCGCGCGCGCGACGCTGCTCGTTGACGGCGTCGAGCACCACGTCGACGCCTGCGACCGCCTCCGCGAGGCCCTCCCCGCTCGCGAGATCCGCGCGGCGGTGGGTCATGCCGGACGGGATGCTGGCGGGCGGCGTGCGGCTGACGATCCGCACCTCGTCGCCGCGCTCGGACAGCTCGCGCGCGGCCAGCGTCCCGAGCACGCCGGTCCCGCCGATCACCGCGACGCGCGTCACGCGCGACAGGCTACGCGGCGACGGTCGCGGCGCGCGCAGCCTGCGGCGGGCGCCGCTCGGTCCAGCGCTCTACCGCCTCCAGCTGCGTCGCGAGCGCGAGCAGGCGCGGCTCGCTGTTGGCCGGGCCGAGCAGCTGCGCGCCGACCGGCAGGCCGTCCTCGGTGAATCCGGCCGGCACGTTGACGCCGGGCCAGCCGAGCACGTTCCACGGCCACGCGTAGGGACAGGCGCCGACCATCACCTTGTCGGTCTCCCAGCCGCCGAGGCCGTCGATCGCGCCGATCGGGCGCGGCGGCTGCGCGGTCGTCGGCATCAGCACGACGTCGAAGCGGCGGAAGATCCGCCCGACGTAGCTGTGCAGCGGACGCTCGAGCGCGTGCGCGAACCGCACCAACGGTCCGAGCAGCCAGCCGAGCTGCATCGTGCCGCGCGTGCGCGGGTCGAGCTGGCTGTGGTCGCCGACATGGTCCTGCGCCCATTCGCGCACGCCGTGCGTCGAGCGCGGCATGAAGCTGAGGCCGACGGGCCCGTAGCTGGGGTCGGCGATCTCCACCTCGTGACCGAGGCCGGCGAGCACGCGGGCGATCCGCTCGACCGGGCCGCGCACGGCCGGATCCAGGCGCGCGGGTGCGAGACTCCACGGGATCTTCCACGAGAGCGCGATCCGCAGGCGGCCCGGGTCGCGGCGGGCGGCGTGCTCGTAGGGCTCGGCGGGCGGCGGCGGACGGTAGGGGTCGTCGGGGCGGTTGCCGGTGAGCACGTCGAGCAGCACCGCCGCGTCTTCGACGCTGCGCGCGAGCGGGCCGACGCAGGTGAGGCCGTGGAAGGCGTCGGCCAGCGGCCAGGTGGAGATGCGCCCGCGCTGGGGCTTGATCCCGACGAGGTGCGTCCAGGCGGCGGGGATCCGCACCGAGCCGGCGCCGTCGCTGCCGGCGGCGGCCGCGACGAGCCCGGCCGCGACGGCGCTCGCCGCACCGCCCGATGAGCCGCCGGGCGTGTGGTCGAGCGACCACGGGTTGCGCGTCGCGCCGAACGACGGGCCCTCCGTGAAGGGCCACTGGCCGAGCTCGGGGGTGTTCGTCTTGCCGACGACGATCGCGCCAGCCGCGCGCAGGCGACGCGCGACCTCGCCGTCGCTGCGACGCGGTTGGAACGAGCCGTTGCAACCGAACCGCGTCGACTCGCCGTCGAGGTCCATGTCGTCCTTGATCGCGACGGGCACGCCGAGCAGCGGCAGCCGCTCGCCCGCGCGCCGGCGGCGGTCGGCCTCGACGGCCTCGGCGCGCGCCTGACCCGCGCGCACGCAGCGGAAGGCGTTGAGCGTCGGCTGGGTCGCCTCGATGCGGGCCAGCGCGCCCTCGACGAGATCGACCGACGAGACGTCGCCGGCGGCCACAAGCGCGGCCTGGGTGCTGAGGCCGGCGAAGGCGAGCCCGTCAGGCTGCGTGGTGTCGTCCATCTCGTCGGGTCCTTTCGAACGTCTCGTTCGTTCGAACGAACGATACGCGAACGGCGGCTATGCTTCGCCACATCGCCGTCTCCTCCACCCCCACCGCCGCCTCGCAGGACACGCGCACGCGGATCCTCCATGCGACGCTGCGCACGATCGCGGTCGGCGGGATCGCCGCCGTCAGCAACCGCCGCGTCGCCGCCGAGGCCGGCGTCGCGCTCGGCTCGCTGACCTACCACTACCCGAGCCAGACCGAGCTGCTGCGCGACACGCTGCTGCTGTACGCCGTCGAGGAGGTCGAGCGGCTGAGCGCGCTCGCCGCCGAGCTGCGCGCCGGCAGCCCGAGCGCCGAGCACGTGGCGGCGGCGGTCGAGCAGATCATCGCCCGCAACGCCGGGCGGATGGAGGAAGTCGCGGAGCTGGAGCTGCACCTGCACGCCTCGCGCGACCCGGCGCTGCACGACGCCTCGCGCAGCTGCTTCACCGCCTACGAGGACTTCGCCGCGGCCGCGCTGGAGGTGCTCGACGTGCCCGAGCCCGAGCGCCATGCGCGCACCGTCGTCGCGCTGCTGTGCGGGCTCGGCGTGCGGCGGCTGGGGACCGGCGAGCAGCATGCGGAAGGCACCGCGGAGGCGCTGCTGACGATCGTGCGGGGAGCGCGCGGCGAGTAGCGCGCGGCGGGTCGCGCAGGCACTACAGTCGCCGCGATGCGCGCGATCCAGATCGCCGAGCTGAGCGGCCCCGACAGCGCCCTGCGCTTCGTCGAGCTGCCGGAGCCCGCGCCGCAGCATCCGCTCGCGCCGGCCGACGAGGAGGCGGTCGTGGTGGAGGTGCACGCCGCGGGCGTCTCGTTCCCGGAGCTGCTCCAGACGCGCGGCGAGTACCAGTTCAAGCCGCCGCTGCCGTTCGTACCGGGCAGCGAGGTGGCGGGCGTCGTGCGCAGCGCGCCGGCCGACTCGGGGCTCGTGGCCGGCGACCGCGTGGCTGCCTTCTGCGCGCTCGGGGGCTTCGCAGAGACGGCGGTCGCGCCGGCGTTCTTCACGTTCAAGCTGGCGCCAGCGCTCGACTTCGCGCAGGGCGCCGGGCTGATCCTCAACTACCACACGGCCTACTTCTCGCTCGTCACGCGCGGGCGCCTCGCGGCCGGCGAGACGGTGCTCGTGCACGGCGCCGCGGGGGGCGTCGGGACGGCAGCGCTGCAGGTCGCGAAGGGGCTCGGCGCGCGCACGCTCGCGGTCGTCTCCAGCGACGAGAAGGCCGAGGTCGCGCGCGCGGCGGGCGCGGATGAGGTGCTGCGCAGCGACGGGCCGTGGAAGGACGAGGCGAAGGCGCTCGCCGGTGGCGGCGCCGATCTCATCATCGACCCCGTCGGCGGGGACCGCTTCACCGACAGCCTGCGCTGCTTGCGCGAGGGCGGGCGCGTCGTCGTCGTCGGCTTCACCGGCGGCTCGATCCCGGAGGTCAAGGTCAACCGGCTGCTGCTCGGCAACACCGAGATCGTGGGCGCCGGCTGGGGCGCCTACGCGATGCCGAAGCCCGACTTCAACCGCGCGGTCGGCGCGGCGCTCGACGAGCTGATCGCGGGCGGCTTCGTGGCGCCGATCGTCGGCGCGCGCTACGCGTTCGAGCAGGCGGCCGAGGCGCTGAAGTGCATCGACGAGCGGCGCGCGCTCGGCAAGGTCGTGCTCGACGTGCGCGAGGGCTGAGCGAATGGACCTGACGTTCAACGAGCAGGAGACCGCCTTTCGCGACGAGCTGCGCGCATGGTTCGCCACGAACCCGCCCGGCGAGGAGCCGGCGGGCGCCGACGAGGACGCGCACTACGCCTGGCGCCGCGCCTACCAGCGCCGCCTCGCCGAGGGCGGCTGGGCGGCGGTGCACTGGCCGCCCGAGCACGGCGGCCGCGGCGCGACCCTCACGCAGTCGGCGATCTACTACGAGGAGCTGGGCCGCTCGGGCGCGCCGCTGCCGGCCAACGTGCTCGGCCTGCTGCTGGCGGGGCCGACGATCATGACGTGGGGCACGCAGGAGCAGCAGGATCGTCACCTCGCCCCGATCCTCACCGGCGAGGAGATCTGGTGCCAGGGCTTCTCCGAGCCCGACGCCGGCTCCGACCTCGCGGCGCTGAAGACGCGCGCGGTGCAGGACGGCGACGAGTGGGTCATAAGCGGGCAGAAGGTGTGGACGAGCGGGGCGCAGTACTCGAAGTGGTGCATGCTCGTCGCCCGCACCGATCCCGCGGCGCCGAAGAAGCACCAGGGCCTCACGTACTTCCTGATGGACATGGAGCAGCCGGGGATCGAGGTCGTCCCGCTGCGCCAGATCACCGGCGAGGCGGAGTTCAACGAGCTGTTCATCGACGGCGCGCGCGTGCCGGACTCCAACGTGCTCGGCGGCGTCGGCAACGGCTGGAAGGTCGCCCTCACGACGCTGATGAACGAGCGCTCCGGGCTCGCCTTCTTCCTGCAGGTGCGGATGCGCCAGCTGCTCGACCAGCTGATTGCGGAGGCCGCCGCGCGCGGGCTGCTGGAGGACCCGGTCGTCGCGGACCGCCTCGGCGAGCTGCACCTGAAGGCGGAGGTGCTGCGGTTGACCGCGCTCCGCGGCCTGACCGCGATCGAGCAGTACGGCCAGCCCGGGCCGGAGGGCTCGCTGACGAAGTGGATGTGGTCGGAGACGAACAAGCAGCTGACGCAGTTCGCCGCCGACCTGCTCGGACCGAGCGCGCTGACGGCCGGCGACCGCTGGGCGTACGAGCTGCTGCGCGCTCGCGGCAACTCGATCGAGGGCGGCACGACCGAGGTGCTGAAGAACATCGTCGCCGAGCGCGTGCTCGGCCTGCCGCGGATGCGCTGAGCCGCCATGCACTTCGACCTGACCGAGGACCAGAAGGAGATCAAGCGCGTCGCGCGCGAGCTGCTGGCCGCGCGCTCGTCGTGGGAGAAGGTGCGGGCGGCCGCCGAGGCCGGCGCCTACGACGCCGCGCTGTGGCGCGAGCTGTGCGAGCTGGGCTGGCCGGGAATCGCGGTCGCCGAGCAGCACGGCGGGCAGGCGCTCGGCGCGGTCGAGCTGGCGGTGCTGCTGGAGGAGCTGGGCTACGCCTGCGCGGCGACGCCGTTCCTCTCGACTGCGGCCGCGGCCGCGGCGATCCAGGCCTGCGGGACGGACGCGCAGCGGGCGCGCTGGCTGCCGGCGCTCGCGAGCGGCGAGGCGACGGCGGGGATCGGCACGCGCGAGCTGGCGGCCGACGCGGTGGGCGCCTCGGTGCTCGTGCTGCTCGACGGCGAGCGGGCGACGCTCGTCGCGGACGCCGACGTCGTCGCGATCGAGACGATCGACCCGACGCGCCGCTACGCGAGCGTGAGCGGCGGCGAGGCCGAGCCGCTCGGCGAGGCCGCCGCCGACCTGATCCGCGCGGCGATCGCGGCCGAGGTCGTCGGCATCTGCCAGCGGGCGCTCGACATGACGCTCGCGTACGTGAAGGAGCGCAGGCAGTTCGGCGTGCCCGTCGGGGCCTTCCAGGCCGTCTCGCACCGCTGCGCGCAGATGCTGCTCGACACCGAGAGCGCCCGCTCGACCGCGCTGTACGCGGCCTGGGCCGCGGGCGCGGATCCGCAGCGGCTGCCCGAGGCCGCCGCGCTCGCCGCCGCAGCCGCCGCCGGCGCCGGGCGCGACGTCGCCGCCAGCGCGATCCAGGCGCACGGCGGGATCGGCTTCACGTGGGAGGCCGACGTGCACTGGCTGTACAAGCGGGCGCAGCTCGACAGCGCGCTGCTCGGCGGCGCGCGCCGGCACCGCGCGCGGCTGGCGCAGCTCGCCGCGGCGCGCGTCTGAGCCGATGAGCGACGACTTTCGGGTCTCCGAGACCCAGAAAACGTCGCTCATCGAGATCGTGGCGCCGTTGACGGGGCTGGTGGTGGAGCTGGCGGCGGTCGGCGCGCGCGTCGCGGACGGTGGCGCGGTGGCGGTGCTGGAGTCGATGAAGATGCACCACGAGGTCGCCGCGCCGGCGGCGGGGCGCGTGCGGGAACTGCGCGTCGCGGTCGGCGACCAGGTCGCCGAGGGGCAGGCGCTCGCGCTGCTGGAGGCGACCGACGGCGTGCAGGACGCCCCGAGCGTGGCTGCCCTGTCGGCGCCGGCGGGGCTGCGCGCCGACCTGGCCGAGCTGCTGGAGCGGCGCGAGCGGACGCTCGACGCGGCGCGGCCCGCCGCGGTCGCGCGGCGCCACGCGAGCGGGCTGCGGACGGCGCGCGAGAACGTCGCGGAGCTGTGCGACCCCGGCTCGTTCTCCGAGTACGGCGGGCTCACGCTCGCGGCCCAGCGCGCGCGGCGCTCGCTCGATGAGCTGATCGAGAAGACGCCCGGGGACGGGATCGTGGCCGGCGTCGGCGCGATCGACGGGGCGCAGTGCGCCGTGCTCGCCTACGACTACACCGTGCTCGCCGGCACGCAGGGGATCCGCAACCACCGCAAGACCGACCGCCTGCTGGAGCTGGCCGAGCGCCACCGGCTGCCGGTCGTGCTGTTCGCGGAGGGCGGCGGCGGGCGCCCCGGCGACACCGACAGCTCGGAGCTGTTCCACCTCGTCGTGCCGAGCTTCCACACGTTCGCGCGGCTGTCGGGCCTGGTCCCGCGCGTGGGCATCGTCTCGGGGCGCTGCTTCGCCGGCAACGCGGCGCTGCTCGGCTGCTGCGACGTCACGATCGCCACGCCGGAGGCGACGATCGGGATGGGCGGGCCGGCGATGATCGAGGGCGGCGGGCTCGGCAGCTTCGCGCCGGAAGAGGTCGGGCCGGCCGCGATGCAGGTGGCCAACGGCGTGATCGACGTGCTGGCCGAGGACGAGGCGGACGCGGTCGCGACCGCGCGGCGCTTCCTCTCCTACTTCCGCGGGCCGCTGGCGGAGTGGAGCTGCGCCGACCAGCGGCTGCTGCGCGAGGTCGTGCCGGAGGACCCCAAGCGCGTCCACGACGTGCGCCGGCTGCTGGAGCTGCTCGCGGACGAGGGCTCGGTGCTGGAGCTGCGGCGCGGCTTCGGGCAGACGATCCTGACCGCGCTCGTGCGGATCGAGGGGCGCCCGCTCGGGGTGATCGCGAACGACCCCCACCACCTCAGCGGCGCGATCGACAGCGACGGCTCGGACAAGGCGGCCCGCTTCGTGCAGCTGTGCGACGCGTTCGGGCTGCCGGTCCTCTCGCTCGTCGACACGCCCGGCTTCATGGTCGGGCCCGACTCCGAGCGGACCGGTGCCGTGCGCCACACCTCGCGGCTGTTCACGGCCGCGGCGACCGCCTCGATCCCGTTCGTGTGCGTGATCGTGCGGCGCGCGTTCGGCCTCGGCGCGCAGGCGATGGCGGCTGGCGGGCTGCATGCGCCGGCGCTGACGGTCGCGTGGCCGAGCGGCGAGCTCGGGGCGATGGGCGTCGAGGGCGCCGTGCGCCTGGCGCTGCGCGGCGAGCTGGAGGCGATCGCCGACCCGGCCGCGCGCGAGCGGCGCGTGCGCGAGCTCGTCGCGGCGGTGCGGGCGCAGAGCACGGCGCTGAACGTCGCGACGTACTTCGAGCTGGACGACGTGATCGACCCGGCGACGACGCGCGAGCGGATCGTCGCGGCCCTGCGTGCGGCGCCCGTGCCGCCGGCGAGCGGAAGGCGGCGCACGATGGTCGACACCTGGTGAGCGGCAGACCGTTCGTCGGTCTTTCAATTATGTGAATTATGGTTGTTTGCAGGCGTTCGCCCGGATGAAGTAGCTTCGCCTGAACGCCTGTGTTTGCTCGGTCGCGCAACGCCGGCGTGGTCGATCACACAGGAGCTGTCAGCGTGAGCAGTCGGGGATTGGAGCTGCGCAACGTCGTCAAGCACTACCCCTCGGTCGAGGAGGTCGTGCGAGCCGTCGACGGCGTGACGTTGACCGTCGCACCGGGCGAGATGGTCGCGCTCTACGGCCCGAGCGGCTCGGGCAAGAGCACGCTGCTGCTGCTCGCGGCAGGGCTGCTGGAACCCGACGCGGGCGAGCTCCGCTACGACGGGCGCACGGTCCCGGGCATGACCGACGCCGACGCAGCCAACTACCAGCGGCGCCACGTCGGCTTCGTCTCGCAGTCGTTCGACCTGCTGCCCGGCGTGCCTGCGATCGACAACGCGGCCGTGAAGCTGCTCGCCGACCGCGTGCCGCTCGCACAGGCCCGCCGCCGCGTCGTGCCATGGCTCGACCGTGTCGGCCTCGGCCGCCGCCTCGACCACACGCCGGACCAGCTCTCGGGCGGCGAGCGCCAGCGCGTCGCGCTCGTGCGCGCGCTCGTGAACGAGCCGGGGCTGATCCTCGCCGACGAGCCGACCGGAAACCTCGACAGCCGCCGCAGCGAGGACGTCCTGCGGCTGCTCGCGGAGATCGGACGCGAACAGGAGGCATGCGTGCTGCTCGTGACGCACGACCCGGAGGCGGCACGCGTCGCCGGCCGCGTGGAGACGCTGCGCGACGGCCGTCTCGTCGCGGCCGCGGCGGCGCCGCCCGTTCGCGAGGAGCCGGCGGGCATCGGCTCGAGGTAGCCGCGTGCGGATCGAAGCGCTTCTCTACTTCTACGGCCGGCGCCTGCGCACGCACCCGATCCAGGAGCTGCTGGCGGGGCTCGGGATCGCCGTCGGCGTCGCGCTCGCGTTCGCGGTGCTGGTCGCCAACGGCAGCATCGCCGGCTCCGCGGGCGAGTTCATCCACGGCGTCACCGGCCGGGCGGACCTGCAGCTCGCCGCGCGCGACGCACGCGGCTTCGACGAGCGGCTGCTGCACGAGGTGCGTGGCCTGCCGAGCGTCCAGCGCGCGGCGCCGCTGCTCGACCAGCGCGCCGTCGTGATCGGACCCAACGGCCGTCGCGTCTCGATCGCGCTGGCGAGCGTCGACCCGAGCCTCGCCGCGCTCTCGGGGCGGCTGGCCGGGAACTTCGTCGCGGGCGGCCTGCAGCTCGTGCGCGGCGTGATGCTGCCGACGGCGACCGCACGCGCGCTCGGCATCGGCGATCCCGCCTCCGAGGCGGTCGTGCGCCCGCTGCCGCGCATCGACGTGGAGGTGCGCGGGCGCGTGCTGCGCGAGCCCGTCGCGGCGGTGCTCGGGCGCGAGACGATCGGCCCGATCGCGAGCGCGCTGATCGGGATCGTGCCGCTGGCGCGGTTGCAGGCGCTGTCCGCGCTGCCGGGCCGCGTGACGCGGATCCTCGTCGAGGCCAACCCGGGTCAGCTGCCGGCGGCGCGCATCGCGCTCCAGCGGATCGCACGCACCGAGCACCTGACGCTGACACGCTCCGACGCCGAGACGACGCTGCTGCGCCAGGCGCTGCGCCCGAGCGACCAGGCGACCGGGTTCTTCGCCGCGATCAGCGCGCTGCTGGGCTTCCTGCTGGCGTTCAACGCGATGCTGCTGACCGCGCCCGAGCGGCGGCGGATGATCTCCGAGCTGCGCATCCAGGGCTTCGCGCCGCGCCAGCTCGTCGCGCTGCTGCTGTTCCAGGCGGCGCTGCTCGGAGCGATCGCCTCGGGCGCCGGGCTGCTCGGCGGCGGCGTCCTCTCGCGCAAGGTCTTCCACGAGTCGCCCGACTACCTCGCCGCGGCGTTCACGCTCGGGACCGGCACGGTCGTGGGGATCGGGCCGGTCGTGCTGGCGCTGGCCGGCGGGATCCTCGCCTGCTGCCTCGCGTCCGCGCCGCCGCTGCTCGACCTGCGCCGCGGACGCGCGGTCGACTCGATCTTCCACGCGGAGGGCTCGCCCGGCAACGCGCTCGGGACGCGCACGCGACGGCAGCTGCTGCTGCTCGCGGCTGCGCTGCTGGCGGTGGCGACGGCGGTCGCGGTCCTCGCGCCGCAGGGAACGCTGCCCGCGTGCGCGGTGCTGGCGCTCGCGACCGTCTGCGCGATCCCGACGACGTTCACCGCGGTCGTGCGACTCGGCGAGGCGCTCGCGAAGCGCGTGCAGAGACTCAACATGCTGACGGTCGCGCTGCTGGCGCTGCGCGCGACGACGCTGCGCTCGCTCGCGCTCGCGGCGACGGGAGCGGTCGCGATCTTCGGCAGCGTGGCGATCGGCGGCGCACGCCAGGACCTGCTGCGCGGGATCGGCCAGTACACGCGCGACTACGTCAGCACCGCGGACCTGTGGGTCGTCAACCCGAACGACGACCAGGCGACGAAGGACTTCCTCGGGACGCGGACGCGCGCGACCGTCGAGCGCGTGCCGGGCGTCGCCGCCACGCGCGTGTACCGCGGCGGCTTCCTCGACGACGGCGGACGGCGCGTGTGGCTGATCGCGCGCCCGTCCGCGGATCGCGCGATGGTGCCGCCGAGCCAGCTGCTGCACGGCGACCTCGAGCTCGCGAACGAGCGCCTGCGGATGGGCGGCTGGATCGTCGTCTCCGACCAGATCGCCCAGCAGCGCCACCTCGGGCTCGGCGACGCGCTCGCGCTGCCGACGCCGACCGGGACGCATCGCTTCCGCATCGCCGCGACCACGACGAACCTCGGCTGGGCGCCCGGAGCCGTGATGCTCAACGGCGAGGACTACGCGCGCGACTGGCGGGCCACGACGGCGACGGCGCTCGAGGTCGACGTGCGGCGGGGCGCCGGGCTGCGCGAAACGCAGCAGGCGATCCAGACGGCGCTCGGACCCGACGTCGGCCTGCGCGTGCAGACCGCGGCCGAGCGCGCCGCCGGGATACAGGTGTCGGCCAAGCAGGGGCTGGCGCGGCTCGGGCAGATCTCGCTGCTGCTGCTGGTCGCGGCGGTGCTCGCGATGGGCGCGGCGATGGGCGCCGCGATCTGGCAGCGGCGCGCGTCGCTCGCGGCGCTGCGGATCCAGAGCTTCACCCCCCACCAGCTGTGGCGCGTGCTGCTGATGGAGTCCGCGGTGGTGCTCGGTGCGGGCTGCCTCTCGGGCGCGGTCGCCGGGATCTACGGCCAGCTCGGGATCGACCGCTACCTGCGGATCGTGACGGGCTTCCCCGTCGCGGCGACGCCGGGCGGCTGGCAGACGCTGGAGACGTTCGCGCTCGTCGTCGCGGCCGCGCTCGTGGCGGTCGCGATCCCTGGCTGGTTCGCGACGCGGGTGCCTCCGCACCTCGGCCTGCAAGAGCCGTGAGCCGCGGCGCCTCGCTGTGCAGCGCCGCCGCGGCGCTCGCGCTGGCGAACGCGCGCTACTGGACCGCCGTGGCGCCGCAGGCGCGCAGCGAGCTGCGCGCGTGGGCGTGCCGCGCGGAGCAGATCGAAGACCCGGTGCTGCGCCGGCACGCGCTCGCGAAGCTGCGCAGCGAGCACTTCAACGCAGAGGTCGCGGCGACGCTCGCGACGCTCGCGCGGCCGCGGGAGCGCGCGCACGTGGTCAGCGCGACGGTCGCCTTCCAGGTGCTCTACGACTACCTCGACGCGCTCGGGGAGCAGCCGGTCGAGGACCCGATCGCGAACGGGCGCCAGCTGGCCGGGGTTTTCGCTACGGCGCTCAGTCCCGACGCGCACGACGCGGCGCGGGACTACTACCACCATCATCCGCAGGAGGCCGACGGCGGCTATCTCGACGCGCTGGCGAACCGCTGCCAGGCGGCCTTCGCCGCGCTGCCGGCGGCGGCGGTCGTCGCGCCGTTCGCGCTCGAGGCGGCGAGTCGCTGCGGCGAGGCGCAGGCGCGCACGCATGCGGTGCGCCGCCACGGCTGCGAGCAGCTGGCCGCCTGGGCGTGCGGCGAGGCCGACGACGACGAGCTGAGCTGGTGGGAGGTCGCGGCGGGGGCGGTCGCCTCGGTGCTGACCGTGCACGCGCTGATCGCCGCCGCCGCCGACGCCCGCACGACACCGCAGGAGGCCGACGGCATCGCCGCGGCCTACCTACCGATCAGCGCGCTCACGACGCTGCTCGACAGCCTCGTCGACCGCGACCGCGACCTCGCGACCGACAGCCACGGCTACGTCGCCTACTACGCCGACGCGGAGCTGATCGCCGAGCGGATCGCGCTAGTCGCACGCCGCGGCATGGCCGCCGCCGGGTCCCTGCGCCACGCCGCCCACCATGCCATGACGGTCACCGGGGTCGCCGCCTACTACCTCTCGGCGCCGGGCGCCGAAAGCGCCTTCGCGCGGCCGATCGCCGCGCGCGTCGTGACCGAGCTACAGCCGCTGATCGGCCCGATCCTCGCGATCTTCCGCATCTGGCGCTGGGTCAAGCGGCTGCGCCTGCCGGGACGATCCCTGCGCCTCACCGACGGAGCCCAAAGCACGGATATGATCGCCCGGTGAGTCGATCCGTCCTCATTCTGGGCGCCGGGTTCGGAGGCCTCGAGCTGAGCACGTCGCTGTCGGAGGCGCTCGGCGACGACATCGCGGTGACGCTGATCGACAAGAGCGACGCGTTCGTCTTCGGCTACGCGAAGCTCGACGTGCTGTTCGGCCGCACGCCGCTCGACGCGGTGCGCCTGCCCTACACGCGGATCGCGAAGCCCGGGGTGCGCGTGCTGCGCGAGACGGTCACCGCGATCGACCCGCAGGCGCGGCGCGTGACGACGGACGCGGGCGTGCACGAGGCCGACGTGCTCGTGATCGCGCTCGGGGCGGACTACGACCTCGACGCCACGCCGGGACTGGCCGAGGGCGGGAACGAGTTCTACTCCGTCGCGGGCGCCGCGCGGCTCGCCGAGATCGTGCCGACGTTCTCGGCCGGGCACGCGGTCATCGGCGTCTGCGGCGCGCCGTTCAAGTGCCCGCCGGCGCCGAGCGAGTGCGCGCTGCTGCTGCACGACGCGCTCGTCGCGCGGGGCGTGCGCGAGGCCTGCCGGATCTCGTTCGTGATCCCGTTCGGGACGCCGGTCCCGCCATCGCCCGAGACCTCGGCGGCGCTCGTCGAGGCGTTCGCGGAACGCGGGATCGAGCTGGTGACCGGGCGGCGCGTGAGCGCGATCGACCCGGCGCGTCACGTGGCGGTGCTCGACGACGGCAGCGAGCTGCCGTTCGACCTCTTCCTCGGCGTGCCCAAGCACCGCGCGCCCGACGTCGTGATCGCCAGCGGCATGACCGAGGACGGCTACATCCCGGTCGACCCGCGCACGCTCCAGACGCGCTTCCCGGATGTGTACGCGATCGGCGACGTCGCGAAGGTCGGCGTGCCGAAGGCGGGCGTCTTCGCCGAGGGCGCCGCGCGCGTCGTCGCGCAGAACCTGATCGCGCAGGCGTCGGCGAGCTACGGCGGGCAGGGCTCCTGCTACATCGAGTTCGGGCACGGGCGCGTGGGCCGCGTCGACGTCGACTTCCTGTCCGGCCCCTCGCCGACCGGGACCTACAACGAGCCCTCTGAGGCGCTCGTCGCCGAGAAGGAGCTGTTCGGCTCCAGCCGGCGGGCGCGCTGGTTCGGGCTCTGAGTCAGGCGCGGGGTTCGACGGCGAGCGAGATCACTCGATCCGCAGCAGCTCGATCAACGTCGGGCGCGTCGCGAGCCAGCTCGGGTAGGCAGAGGCGCCGGCGGCGAGCACCACCGTCACGAGCACGGCGCCGAGCGTCGCACCCACCGCCGGACGGAACGCGACGTGCCATGCCAGCTGGTTCTCGATCCCCACCGTCATGACGAAACCGAGCACGAGCCCGAGCAGGACGGCGATCGCGGCCGCGACGACGGACAGCACGACCGCCTCGAGCACCACCGAGCCGGAGAGCTGACGGCCCGTCAGGCCCAGCATCCGCTGGACGCCGAGCTCGCGACGTCGCTCGAACGTCACCGTCAGCATCGTGTTGAGCACGACCATCGCCGCGATCAGCAGGGCCGCGAGCTGGGCGCCGTTCGCGAGCGAGAAGACGCCGCGGAGCAGGTCGAGCACGTAGCGCTCCATGTCGTCGCTCGTCGCAACCGTCCCCGGGAGCCGATGCCGGTCCAGGTAGCGCTGCACACGGCCGGCGACGACGCGCGCGTCAGCGCCGCGCGTCAGCTGCAGCGCGAAGCGGTCGGCCTTGCGGTCGTCCGAGAGCCGCCGGTACACGGAGTACTCGATGTAGAAGGAGTCCGACGAGGCGAGATCGTTGAACGTGCCGGCGACGCGGAAGGAGCGAACTCCGCGGACCGCTGGGAAGTGCGCCACGTCGCCGACGTGCAGATGGTGACGCCGGGCGGTCAGCCGCGAGATCACGATCTCGCCGTGGCGCACCTTCGCCACGAGCCGCGAATCGTCGATGGGGACGTCGCCCGTGATCTCGTCGCCGCGACGCGCCGCCTGCGCTATCGGCCAGGCGAGGACGCCCAGCTGCTTCGCGTCGCGTTCGAGCAGGATCACTCGCATCGGATAGGCCGCCTTCACGCCGTCGATCCGCGCGAGCCGGCTCGCGAGCGACGCGTGCAGCGGCTGATCGGATGCGAGCAGTCCCTCGCCGTTCGCACGGACGTAGAGCGGCGACGTGTACCACGTCGCCGCCGCTCGGTTGACCTCGCGCTGGAACGACCCCAAGCCGCTCGCGCTCGCGACCACGAGTGCTGTCGTCAGGGCGAGCGCTCCGGCCGTGATCGTCGTGCGGCCGGGCACGCGCACGAGCCCATCCGCCGCGAGGCGACCGTGAAGGCCGAACAGACGTGGCCAGACGCGCCGGCTCACCGCCACGAGCACGCCGACGAGGAAAGGCAGCAGCTGCACGGCTCCCGCCAGGGTCAAGGCGAGGACCAGTCCGAGCAGCGGAGCCTGCGTGCTCACGGGCGTCAGCGCCACGATCAGCCCGGCGCAGACGACGGTCGCGAGACCCGTCGCGGCAAGACGGCGCGCGTGACTCGCGGTCGCCCGCGTGACCGCGTACGCCGGTGCCGGGCCCAAGGCATCGACTGGCCTCAGGCGCACGATCTGCCGTGCCGCGATCGCCGCGCCCGCCATCGCGACGGCCGCGCCGGCGACGATCCCGAGCAGCGCCTGCGAGACGCTCAGATGCAGCGAGCCACTCGCCGTGATCGGCAGCACGCTCTGGTAGACGTGTTCGGCCTGCCGCAGCAACCCGTGCGCGAGCAGCGCACCGACGCCGGTGCCGATCGCGCCGCCTGCAGCGCCCAGCAGCGCTGCCTCGGCCACGAACGCCACCACGATCTCCGACAGCTGTGCGCCCCCCGTAGCGATCAACGCAAGCTCTCTCCGCCGCTCGACGAGCGCCATCGTCATCGTGTTGAGCACGAGGAACAGCGCCACCAGCAGCGCCACGCCGCGTATCTGCTGCGTCGTGGCGGCGATCCCGTCGAACGTGTGCTCATACGGCTGGGCGCTGTCGCCGGGGTCGCCGACGAGCACGGTCTTGCCGAGCGCGTGCTGAAGCGAGCGCGTCGATCCGTCGACGGCGGAGACGTACAGCGCATCGAGGACGCCCTGACGATCGAACACGCGCTGGGTGTCGACAAGGCCTGCCAGCGCAAGCTGACCACCGTTGACCGACGCGAGCGGACCGCGCGGCAACACGGCGGAGACACGCAACCGGGCGACCCCGTCGGGCGTCGACACCGTCACACGCTGACCCGTATGCACGCGGAGGGCGTCCGCCACGTTCGGCGACAGCACGATGGTCCCCGCCACCGGTCTCGTCACCTGCGCCGTCGCAGCGCCGAATCCCGAGGGAAACAACACAGACACGTTCGGCGGCACACCCACCACGAGCACGCGCGCAGCCATGCGACCGCGTCTCATGTGCGTGACCTGCTGCGTCGTCGGCACGACCGCCCGGACACCCGGCGCTTCGCGCGTGGCTCGCTCGACCACGCCGTCGAGCGAGCCCTGCCCGACCGGGCGCACTTCGAAGCGCGCACTGCCCGCGAGCCCCACCGCCGTCTGCGCCACCGTGCCGCGCACGGTCGCGTTGACGAGCGTGATCGCGATCACGAGGCTGACGCTCGCCGCGATCCCGAGCAGCGTCAACGCAGCACGGCGGCGGCGCTGCGTGAGCTGACGGACGTTCACGAGCCGGAAGATCGCCCAGCTCGCACTCGCATGCGCGCGGAGATGCTCGATGCGGAGCAGCATCGGCG
Source organism: uncultured Actinomycetes bacterium (assembly GCA_963746145.1). Taxonomy (GTDB): domain Bacteria; phylum Actinomycetota; class Thermoleophilia; order Solirubrobacterales; family Solirubrobacteraceae; genus Conexibacter. The sequence goes on along the minus strand of CAVVAC010000003.1, from coordinate 888,655 downwards.
TCGCTAACACGGCGGCGCTCAGCGCGCCGCCGGGCTCCCGGCCTCGACAAGGCGCCCGTCGGCCAGCTGCACCACACGGTCCGCGTGCTCGCCGGCGCGCGGATCGTGCGTGACCATCGCGACGCTCTGCCCGCCGTCGGCGGCCTCTCGCAGCAGCGTCAGGATCTCGTGGCCGGTCGCGGAGTCGAGGTTGCCGGTCGGCTCGTCGGCGAGCACGACCGCAGGACGCACGACGAGCGCGCGGGCGAGCGCGACGCGCTGCTGCTCGCCGCCGGAGAGCTCGGCGGGGCGGTGCGACGCACGCTGCTCCAGACCGACGCGCGCCAGCTCCCGCGAGGCGCGCACGGTCGCGTCGTGGACGCCGTCGAGCAGCAGCGGGAACGCCACGTTCTCGAGCGCGGTCAGCGTCGGCAGGAGGCTGAAGAACTGCAGCAGGAAGCCGAGCCGGCGGCGGCGCACAAGTGCGAGCTGCGGGGCCGACAACGACGAGATCTCCCGTCCCTCGAGCAGCACCTGCCCCTCGTCCGGCGTGTCGATGCCACCCAGCAGATGCAGGAGCGTCGACTTGCCGGAGCCGGACGGCCCCATGATCGCGACCAGCTCGCCCGCCCCGATCTGCACGTCGATGTCGTCGACCGCGCGGATCACGGTCTCGCCCTGTCGGTAGCGGCGCGTCAGCCCGCGCGCCTCCAGCGGCGGCGCGACGCGATCGTGCAGATCGTTCAGCACGCCTGTACCTCGGCCGACGCGCGCGCCTGACGGCGGTCGAGCTTGCCGGTCCCGTTGCGGGGCAGGCCATCGACGAAGCGGACGACGCGCGGGACCTTGTGCGGCGACAGGGCGGCGCGGACGTGAGCGCGCAGCGTGCGCGCGAGCTGCGTCGTCGGGGTCCAGCTTGGCTCCAGGCGCACGCAGGCGCACGCGATCGTCAAGCCGCTGCGGTCCCGCGCCGGCACCACGACGCTCTCGACCACGCCGGGATGGGCGTTCAGGCAGCGCTCGACCTCCAGCGGAGCGACCTTCATCCCGCGGACCTTGAAGACGTCGTCGCTGCGCCCGACGTACGTGAAGGTGCCGTCCTCGGCGTGTCTCATCAGATCCCCCGTCCGGACCCAGCCGTCGGCCATCGTGGCCTCGGTCGCCTCCGGCCGGTCCCAGTAGCACGCGGCGTTGGCAGGTCCTCGCACGTGGACGTGCCCGGGCTCGTCGCGCTCGACGGGTGCGCCGGCGTCGTCCAGCAGGCGCACCTCATATGGAGCGACTGCCGTCCCAACGCATCCCGGTCGCGGATCGTCCGGATCGCCCGCGATGAAGACGTGCAGCGTCTCGGTCGCCCCGAGTCCGTCGAGGATCGGCCGCCCGAACGTCTCCTCCCAGCTACGGAACAGTGCGGCGTCGAGCGCCTCGCCCGCCGAGACGTAGCAGCGCACGCTGCCGGTGTCGAACGCGGCGCCCGCGCGGCGGGCCGCGAGCATCGCCGTGTACAGCGCGGGTCCGCCGAAGAAGACCGTCGGACGCGCAGCCTCGATCGTCTCGAGCACACCGAGCGGCTCTGACGGCTCGGCACGCAGCAGCGCCGGCACCCCCGCCGCCAGCGGCAACAGGAGTGAGTTGCCGAAGCCGTAGCCGAAGAACAACTTGGCCGCTGAGAAGCAAAGGTCGTCCTCGCGCAGATCGAGCCGCCGGCCGAAGCCGTCGGGAAGCGCGAGCAGGCCACGGTGGAGATGGACCACGCCCTTCGGCCGTCCGGTGCTCCCCGAGGTGTATTGCAAGAGCGCAACGTCGTCCGGTCCAGCCGGGGCGGGATCGCTGCGGCCGCCCGCCGCCAGCGCCGGCTCGGCGGGGAACGTCCCCGGCGCGCTCGACGTCGCGCCGAGCGTCACGACGACAGCGGGCCAGCCCGTCTGCCTGCGGATCTCCAGCATCCGCTCCAGGTGCTCCGCACCCACCACGACCGCGCGCGGGCGCGCATCCCGGCAGATGAACGCGTACTCGCCGTCCGACAGCCGTGTGTGCACGAGCGCAGGGATCGCGCCGATGCGCGTCGCCGCGAGCACGATCGCGGCGGTCTCGAGCGTGTCGTGCAGGACCATCGCGACGCGATCGAGCGGACGCACGCCGGCGGCGCACAGCATGAAGCCGGCTCGCTCGACGCGATCGAGCAGGTCCGCGTAGCTCCACGACTCGCTCGACGAGATCAGTGCACGTCGCGCTGCGCGTCCCTCGGCGACGTGGCGATCGACCAGCTGGACGGCGGCGTTGGCGTTGGTGCGCTGCATCTCAGCTCGTCCTCCAGTCCGGTTCGACCAGGACGGCCACGCCCGCGCTGCATGGAGCGTCGCTCGCGCACACCGCGACGGGACCGCTCGTGTCGCGCCGGTGCAAACTGGAAGCGGCGCGCGCGAGTTGCGCGACGGCCGCCACGCCGTCCGCGCCGGTGCTCTCGGCGCCGAAGCTGGCGCGGATGCCGTTCGTGGCGACGCCGGCGGCTCGCAGCGCCTCGTCCAGCGAGCGAGCGGTCGCCTCCGGGAGGTCGTCGTGCGGCGAAAACGCCGTCGCGAGCCCGGCCACGCGGGCGCGCACGCACACCGACCGCGTCCGCTTCGCCGTGCTCGGCTCGAGCACCACCACGGCTGCGCCGCCCAGCGGCGGACCGGCCTGCGGCTCGACGTCGACGCCGCACACGAGCATCGCTGCGGCACGCTCTGCCGCGAGCGCGTCGGCGGCGTAGCGCAGCGCGTCGAGCCCCCCGACGGCGCCGTTCGACAGCGTGGCGTTCGGTCCGGCTGCGCCCAGGCGGATGCTGACGAGGGCGGCCGGCGCGTTCAACCCGGTCTGCGGCCCGCGCGCCGGGTTCACGTGGCCGTCCCGCTCGATCCCCGCGAGGAACAGCGCGACGTAGTCCCGGTGGCCCGCGTGCCGTGTCGCGACGACGACGCCCAGGCGCTCGGAGCGCACCTCTTGCTCGGTCAGCCCCGCGTCGTGCAGCGCGAGCCGTGCGGCCGCCAGCAGCAGCTTCGCCTCGCTGTTGAGCGCGCGCGTGCGTTCGCCGCGCAGCAGCTCCTCCACGCGCGGTGACTCGATCGCGTCCGCCATCACGACCCCCACACCCGTGATCGCGCTCATGCGGCGCCGAACACGACGCACTCGATGTTCCCGCCGAAGCCGAACGCGTTGCTGAGCGCCACCCGCACCGAGGTCTTGCGCGCGCGGCCCACGACGACGTCGATGTCGCAGGCCGGATCGCGGGCCACGTGGTTGGCGACGGGCGGGATCAGGCCGTCGCGGATCGCGAGCAGGCACGCGACGCCCTCGATCGCGCTCGCGGCGCCCTGGGCGTGGCCCAGCATCGACTTGAGCGCGGTCACCGGCGCTGCGTCCGCCGCCGCCCCGAGCACCGACCGGATCGCGTGCGCCTCGGCGGCGTCGTTCGCCGGCGTTCCGGTGCCGTGGGCGCTGACGTGATCGACGTCGGCCGCTTCCACGCCGGCGTGCGCGAGCGCCTGCCGCATCGCCCGGATCGCCCCGCGACCCTGCGGGTGCGGCGCGGTCACGTGATGGGCGTCGGCGACGTTGGCGTAGCCGAGCACGTACCCGTGGATGCGCGCTCCGCGGGCGCGCGCGTCGCACTCGCGCTCGAGCACCAACGCTGCGGCGCCCTCGCCGAGCAGCAGCCCGTCGCGGACGAGGTCGAACGGCCGGACCGCGTCTGCGGCAAGCAGCCGGAAGCTGTCGAACATCATCAGCATCGCCTGCGACAGCTCGTCGGCGCCGCCGACCACCATCGCGTCGGCGCGCCCCGCTCGCAGCAGGTCCGCGCCGAGCGCGATCGCGCTGTTGCCCGCCGCGCAGCCGGTCGCGATCACGCAGTTGGGCCCGCCGAAGCCGAGGCGCTTGGCCGGCGCTTGGCTCACCAGTTCCGGCGATGTCCAAGGAGCGTCGCGGACCTGCGCCGGTCCTGAACCGCGCGTCGCGAGCCAGCGCTCGACGCCGGGGCGCGTCGCCATGACGGTGCCGAAGCAGACCCCGACCCGCTCGCGGGCAACGTCCGCGTCCGACAGGGCGGCGTCGCGCACGGCCATCGTCGCGACGTCCACCGCCAAGCGCACCACGAGCGGCTCCTCCTCGTCCCCGCCCGCGGACGACTCGAGCTCGCCCCCGTGCGACGCCGACAGCCGCGTCGTGTCGAAGCGCCTCAACGGGCGCGTCGCGACAGTCCCCGCGGTTGCGTTGTCCCAGAACGCCTCCACGTCGCACGCAAGCGGCGAGCGGACCCCGAGCCCGGTCACGACGATCGCGGAGTCGGCCGTCATCGTGGCTGCGACTCCCGGAGCTTCTCCAGCGTCAGCTCCGTGAGCTGGGCGAGCGTGCGCGCCTCCCGCCATGCGCCGGCGTCGATGCGGACCCCGATGCGGTGCTCGACCTCGGACATCAGCTCGAGGCGCTGGAGCGAGTCCGCGTCGAGCTCGTCGATCAGATCGTCGTCGGGACCCACCTCCTCGACGGGCAGCTCGAGGATGTCGGCGAGCAGCTCACCGAGGAAGCGCCTCACCTCTTCCGGCGTCAACCGATCGCCCATGCCGGCCGCTCCTCGGTCGCCGGGCTGGGCTGCGCCACCAGGCGAGCGAGACGAGGGAGGTCGACGAGACGCAGCGGCTCGCTCCAGTGGACGTAGCGGCTCGCGAGCATCCAGGACAGCCAACCGGCGGTCAGGGCCGCCAGCAGGGACCCGCTCGGGAAGCTCGCAAGCAGTGCGACCGAGGTGAACGCGAGCCAGTGGAGGTAGAACGCCTCGCGCACCGCGAGTCGATCGCTCGCGCTCGCGCCGGCGCTGCGCACGGCGAACGCCAGCGCGATCGAGATCGGCAGCAGGCCCTCCAAGGCGAGCATCCGCGTCGGCAGCGCCGCCACGGCCACGAACGCCGCGAGCGCGGCGTAGGGAGCCGCGGCGACGAGCACGAGCGCCGTCGAGCCGTGGCGCTCGGCGAGCTGGAGGAACGCGCTGCGGTAGCCGACGCTCTCGTCGCCTGCGCGGTCGGTGATGTCCTTGATCCCCGCGAGGCTGGTGATGAACAGCGTCACCACCCACAGCAGTGGCACGAAGTGCCCCAGCAGCCGGACGTCGCTCAGGCCGGCGCCGGGGGAGCCGGCGACCCACCCGAGCAGGAACGGCCCGACGAAGGTCCCGCTGAGGATCACGAACACGAGCAGGCGTCGGCGCGAGAGACGCGGGCCGCGCGAATAGCCGATGCCCGCGAAGATGCCCATCCCGATCAGCAGCGCAAGCAGGACGCCAGGCTCGAGCGCGAGCCAGACCGCCGCCGCCGCGACGACCGCGGACCACAGAAGCGCCTGCAACCGCGCGAGCCTGTGCCAACCGACGTGCGCGCACAGCTCCGTGCGCTCCGGGCGATTGATCACATCCTCGACGCGGTCCGAGAGACGATTCGTGACCTCTATCGCGAGGGTCATAACCCACCAGAACGCAGCCCCGAGGAGTGCGTCGCCGGTGCGGAGGCTGCCCGTCGATGCGAGACCTCCGCAGAACCCTATGAAATAGAGTGCGCTGAATCGACAGCTCGCGCACTGCAAGAAGGCCCGGTCCCGCCGGATCCGTGGCACATTCAACTCCCCCGAGTAGTTCAAACCTGATCTTAGCATTCCTACGCTTCGCTTGCTAGAGTAATCAACTCTTCAGCAGCGCCTTCTGTCGCACATGGGCGCACATCGGCTTAATTGCTTGGGGGACTGATGCAGCTCGCAACTTCGATTGTCGGCGCGACCGTCGCGCTGTGCTTCCTCGCCGGCTGCGGCCAGGAGCACCCGTCTGCCACGCATTCCGGCACCGCCGCTCGCACGACCGCGCGCCCGACGCCAGTCGCGCACGGCGACCGGGCGCTCGTGGCCAGCGCGCTCGTGCAGCGCACGGACTTCTCCGAGCAGTGGGAAGAGAGCTCGGTGCCGGCGCCGGACCTCAGATGCTCGTCCGCGCCGTTTCGAACGGCCGCGTCGAGCGCGGCGTCGCACCGCCTGCAGTTGCAGGACACGACCTTCCAGGAGCTGGTCGGGGTCTTCGGCACGCCCGCAGCGAGCCGGGCGGCGTACGCCCGGCTCAACTCACCGGCATCGATGGCGTGCCTGCGCCACAATGCGCGCGTCCGCATGAGCGAACGCACCGAAGGCGAGGCGTCGCGTCCTGAGCTCGTGCGTGCCGAACCGGTGGGACGTTGGGGCAAAGCGGTGCGGCTCCGGGCAACGGGTCCGAGCCAGGTCGGAGTCGTGCACGGAACGATAGACGCCGTACACGTACGCGTCGGCCGCGCTCTCGGTGCTCTCATGATCGTCTCGGGGCCGGCGGCCGTGAGCGAAACGCGCTACGAACAGATCGTCGCAGCGTTCACGCGCCGGCTGCACGACGCGCTCCGCTGAGCGGGTCGGGGACGTACGCAGCCAGCACCCGCGTCGAGACGATGCCGGCCGCCCACGCGGTCGCGATGAATTCGAGCAGGCGCCGTGGCGAGCGATCGCCCACGCGCATCGAGATGACCGGCGTGTCCGAAATCTCTTTCATCAGGGTCGCGAGTGCGCTCCCGGGCCCTGCCTCGATCAGCAGATCCGCGTGCTGTGCAGCGATACGCGCCGCGTCGAGGAAGCGGACCGGAGCGAGGATCTGATGGCGGAGATGGGCGCGCATGTCGGTGTCCGGCGCGAGCCAGGCGCCTGTGACGCTGGAGATCACGCGGCCGCGCGGCCGGTCGAAGGCAACTTGGTCGAGGACGACGCCGAATTCCGCAGCCGCGTCCTCCATCAGCGGAGAGTGGAAGGCGCCGACCACGTCCAACCGGGTCGCTGTCGCGCCGGCAGCGGCGGCACGCGCGAGGAACGCGTCGATGGCGGCTGTGGGACCTGAGACGACATGGCGTGTGGGCGTGTTGAGACAGGCGATCGCGAGCGGAGCGCCTCCCGCGAGCTGCCGGAGTGCCTCCGGCGCGGCCTCGACGCTCGCCATCCCACCCGGCCTCTGCGCGCCGGCGGCCGCCATCCCCCGGCCGCGTGCGCGCGCCAGCCGAAGCGCGGTGTCCTCGTCGACGGCGCCCGCCCAAGCCAGCGCCGTGAGCTCGCCGAGGCTGTGACCGAGCGCGAACCCGGGCTCGATGCCGAGCTCTCGCACGGCGGCGAGCGATGTCAGCGACGCGGCGACGATGGCCATCTGCACCGCGCGTGGCGGCATGTGTCTCTTGGTGCCCGACGGGACGCCCGCCCGCAAGTGCGACGCCGCAGCATCTGGGAAGCGCTCCTCGAACGCTCCCAGGTCGGCTGGCGGCGAGACGCCCTGCCCTGGAAGCAGCAGTCCCACACGTGCCCTGGAGGCGCCGGTCGCGAGCGCGATGCCGCGACGGACGTACAGCGACGGGCAGGTGCCGTCGCTCAGGCACCGATCGAGCTCGCCGATCCCCGCCAGCGCCTCGCGCGCCGTCGCCGCGACGAATGCGGCCCTGACCGGCGCAGCCGCTGAGCGCCGCTCAAGGATCGGCTCGAGGGCCGCCATGGGCCAGGACTCCCTTGATTCAGCGGCGACGGCCCTGCGCAGACTCGCCAATTGACGCCGCAGCGCCGAAACGCTTGGTGCTGAACGAAGGATGATCGCGGGGTCGCCCATTCAAGCTGATGCTAGAGGGGCGGCGCAGTCGATAGGCAGCCTAACCGCGCCGCAGCGCGCCAGCGAGCCGCTTCTTACGCAGAGCCTCGCAAGCAATCCGTGCTTAAGCCTCACAATCAGCGGATCAATCTCGCGCGAGCCGGCTGCCAAAGCGAGTTGACAATCCGCTTTCCGGTCTCTAGCATCAACCTCAGTTATCCGCAGCGGGTTCTTGTATGGAGGCTGCCGCCGCCGTCGAGCGCTCGGTCTCGCCCCGCCCCGGCGGAGGGCGACAACGGGAACGACGCTCTCGCCACGTGGCTCCATAGCGAGCTTGCCAGCGGCCGAGGCCGTCCTGCGGCGCGGGGTTTCGCTCGCCCGAGGATCGCTCCGATTCTTTAATTAAAGGACAACTCCATGCGGATACTCGCACGCCTGACCATCGCGACTGCTGTCTTGGCGACCAGCCTGGCGCTGCTCGCAGCATCGGCATCGGCCAACAGATCGCTCTCGGCGAGCCCCGGAGGCGCCATCAGAGCCACGAGCGAAGGGAAGTTGACCTTCGACGAACCGGGGGAAGGCTTCGGCCTCGCCTGCAACCTCACGTTCAACGGAACGCTCGAAAGAGTCGTCGCGAAAAGAGCGGGTGCCCACGTCGCCTCGCTCACCGAAGGCAGAACCAACGAATGCAGAGACACAGTCTTCGCCAGCTCGGGGAGCGCCGTCGTCCTAGTGGAAGCAAGATCCCCCTTCGATGTCGTCTACAGCAGTTTCCTAGGCACGCTACCCAGAATAAGCGGAATAGTCGTAAGAGCCGACATGCGGTTCCTACTCACAACAGCCATCGGCAGCTGCCTATTCTCAACCGAAGCCAGAGCGAGAGAAACAACGACCGTCATAGACTCGGTCGCCGAAACGGGGTCGGTCACGAGAGGCCACTTCGTGACCGAAAGATCCAGACTGCTCACGAGACTATCCGGCACCTGCCCAGCAGCCGGAGCCTTGGCTGGAAGCTTCTCGCTCACACCGACCCAGACTGTGAGACTACTCTAGGCCGCCCCGAGACAATGCCGCCCGGACGCCACCGATCCGCTTCGTCCGACCCACCGCTGCCCGCATGCGCACATGACGCGCATGCGGGCAGCTGTCAATATCAATCGAAAGGCGCCCGTGCGCAAACTCAAACACCTCATGATCATGGCCCTCGCAGCGACAGCCAGCCTCGCACTGCTCTCTGCGTCGGCAGCAGCCAACAGATCACTTTCAGCCAGCCCAGCCGGGACCATCACCGGGACCAGCACAGGACAGATCACCTTTGAAGAACCCGCCGGAAGCTTTGGCATAGCATGCAATCTCACACTGAACGGGACACTCGCAAGAACGACCGCGAAAAGAGCCGGCTCCCACGTCGCCTCGCTCACCGAAGGCAGAACCAGCAATTGCAGAGACACCTTCTTCGGCATCGCGGGGAGAGCCATCGTCCTAGTAGAATCCTCTAGACCTTTTGACGTCGTCTACAGCAGCTTCCTAGGCACGCTACCGAGAATAAGCGGGATACTCGTGAGAGCCGAAATGCGGTTCCTACTTACTACGGCGATCGGAGGCTGTCTATTTGAAACTGGTGCGGCGAGAGAAGCAGTGATCCTAATAGAAGCAGTGGCTGAAACGGGATCTGCCACGAGAGGCCGTTTCGTCAGAGAAGTCGCGAGACTGCTCACGAGACTATCCGGCACCTGCCCAGCGACCGGGAACTTGGCAGGCAGATTCACACTCTCGCCCACCCAGACCGTGAGACTACTTTAGGCCGCGATGACATGCGTCGTGCCACCCACTCACTGTCAATGCCCGCATGCGAACGATGCGCATGCGGGCAGATCTATCTAACGGAGGACGGATGCGCAAACTGAAACACCTCGCGATCATGGCGCTCGCGGCCACCGCATGCCTCGCATTGCTTTCGGCATCAGCAGCAGCCAACAGATCGCTCTCGGCCAGCCCGGCCGGCGCCATCAGAGCAACCAGCGAAGGAAAGATCACATTTGAAGAACCTGCCGGTAGCTTTGGGATCGCATGTAACGTATCCCTCAACGGAACTCTTGAAAGAGTAGCCGCCAAAAGAGTGGGCACCCACATCGGTTCAATAACCGAAGGTAGAACGAACGAATGCAGAGACACGTTCTTCGGCGTCGCCGGCATGGTCACGGTCCTAGTGGAACCCGGAAGACCGTTTGAAGTTGTGTACGCGAGCTTTCTAGGCACCCTACCCAGAATAAACGGAATACTTGTCAGATCCGACTCGCGCTTCCTACTCACAAGCGCCATTGGAAGCTGCCTATACGCAACGGGGGCCTCAAGAGAAGCGGTACTTCTAATCGAAGCCACCTCAGAAACCGGTGCCGTTACGAGAGGACACTACGTCCCCGAAAGAACCAGTCTCCTCACGAGACTAAATGGCACCTGCCCGGCGACCGGCGTAACAAGCGGAAGACTCAGTCTCTCACCAAGCCAGACCGTCAGACTACTCTAGTCATCTACTCCTTCTCGTATGGGCCCCCGGTGCGGCCGGGGCTCATACGAGCTCAGGACCTTCGGACGGGCGTTCTCTGACAGTGGGCGATGCCGCTTCCTCCTCCGCCTCCCCCAACTCCCGCCCCAACGGCCGCCACAGCGACCACACGACGAACAGCAGCGCCACGGCGATCATCCCGAGCCCGGCCCACAGGTTGATGCGCACGCCCGCCGCGCGCGCGACCTCCGCCTTCGAGTCGGTGAGGCCGAGGATCGTCAGGACGATCCCGTAGAGCAGGAACAGACCCGCGATGATGCGGCGCAGGTCGAACAGGTTGGCCGCCTGCATCGCGCGGCCGCTGTCGGTGGCGATCTCGTCGTCGTCGGTCGGGCTCATCAGAAGAACACCACGGTCAGGAGGGCGGCGAGCGCGACCGAGCCGCCGCCGAGCAGCAGCGGCGACTCCCACCAGCGCTGCCCGCGGCCGACGATCGCGCCGGCGGCGTCGCTCACGGACATCCCCCACACGAGGCCGCGCAGTTCGTCGCGCTGCTTCGGTCGCGTCGCGTAGGTCACCAGCACGGTCACGATCCCGTCCACGACGAACGCCGCGCCCGCGCCCCAGAACGACTCGTCGAGGTCGGAGCCGAAGTGCAGAAAATGCCCGAACTTGTAGCCGACGTACGTGAAGAGCGCGGCGATCGTGCCGGCGACGAGGCCCCACAGGCCGGCGCTCGATGTCATCCGCTTCCAGAACATCCCGATGATGAACGTCGCGAACAGCGGTGCGTTGAAGATCGAGAACAGCGCCTGGAGGTAGTTCATCAGGTTCGAGTAGGTCGAGGCGATCAGCGCGGTGCCGATCGCGACGACGATTCCGATCACGGTCGCGATCCGTCCCCACCTCACGTAGTAGCTGTCGGGACGGTCCGGGCGCAGGTACGGCTCGACGAGGTCCGTCGTGACGACCGTGTTGAACGCAGACACGTTCGCCGCCACGCCGGCCATGAACGACGCCATCAGGCCGGTGAGCGCGACCCCCAGCATGCCGTTGGGCAGGTACTCGTTCATCAGCAGCGGGATCGCGTTGTTGTACGCGAGGTCGGAGTTGGGCCCGCCGAGGCCGGGGATCTTCCAGAGCGCGATCATCCCCGGCACGACCACGACCGCGGGGATCAGCAGCTTCGGGTAGGCGGCGATCAGCGGCGTGCGCTGTGCGGCGGAGAGGTTGCGGGCCGAGAGCGCGCGCTGCACCTCGGCGAAGTTCGTCGTCCAGTAGCCGAACGACAGCACGAAGCCGAGGCCGAAGACGAGCCCGATCCAGGTCGCGCCGATCGGGTTGACGACGTGGCCGACGCCCGTCCCCTGGAGCGCGTGCAGGCCGGCGTGGCCCAGCGGCGTGCGGTGGAGATGGCCCTTCAGGCCGTCGACCCCGCCCGAGTCGACGAGCCCCACGACGGTCAGCGGGATCAGCGCCGCGATGATGACGAAGAACTGGAGCACCTCGTTGTAGATCGCGGAGGAGAGGCCGCCGAGCGTGATGTAGGCGAGCACGATCACGGCCGCGACGACGATCCCGACGACGATCGGCCAGCCGAGCAGCAGTTGCAGCACCAGCGCCAGCGCGTACAGGTTGACGCCGGCGATCAGGACGGTCGCGAGCGCGAACGTGATCGAGTTGAAGACGTGCGAGCGGCTGTCGAAGCGCTTGAGCAGATACTCCGGCACCGAGCGGACCTTCGAGCCGTAGTAGAAGGGCATCATCACCAGCCCCAGGAAGACCATCGCCGGGATCGCCCCGAGCCAGTAGTAGTTCACGGTCGCGATCCCGTACTGCGCGCCGTTGGCGCCGTTGCCGAGGATCTCGGTCGCGCCGAGGTTCGCCGAGACGAACGCGAGGCCGGTGATCCAAGCCGGCAGCGAGCGGCCGGAGAGGAAGTAGTCGAGGCTCGTCTTGACGTAGCGCCGCGCGATCAGGCCGACCCCGAGCACCACCGCGAAGTAGACACCGAGGATCGCGTAGTCGATCGCGTTGACGTCGAGGCGGACCTGGGCGAGCGCTGGCACGGGAGCATCCTGCTCGGCCGGTGGCCTCTCCTAAACGCGCCGGCGGACGGGCCTGTAGTCGGTTCATCCGCCATCGGTGCGCGCTGGACGAAGAGCGCTCGTCCCGATGGAATCAAGCGCCCTACCAGTGGACCGGAGCGCCTCGCAGCGTCCTCGCAGACGTTCCAAAGATCGTCGCGGACGTGCTGGGGGCGCCAGCGCTCGTCGCGTATGCGGCGTCCTGGCTTAGCAAGCCAGGCGGTTTCCAGAGCCCTCCATCGGACTCGAACCGATGACCCCTTCCTTACCATGGAAGTGCTCTACCAACTGAGCTAGGAGGGCAGCGAGGCTCAGCGTAGCGATTCCGCCGAGCCGCTGTGCGGCTGAGCGGGCTCGTCGATCGACGAGCCCGGCGGTGCGTCGCGGCCGGTGACGTCAGCCGTGGATCGCGAGTCCGGTGGCGATGTCGAAGAAGTGGAGGTTGTTGGTGTCGAGCGCGAGTTCGATGGTGGTCGCCTCGTGGGCCTTGGTGCGGCCGGGGAGGCGTGCGATGAACGTGGTGGCACCGGTTCCGTCGAGCTCGAGCGTCGTGTCGTCATGCTCCTCGTCGATGCGTGCCGCGCGTGCGCGGACGCCGAAGTGGACGAGCAGGTCGGAGCCGAGCGACTCCAGCAGTTCGACGGTGGCGGTGAAGCGCTGACGGTGGGTGTGGCCGCCGTTGGCCTCGTGAAGGTCCTCAGGACGGACGCCGACGAGGACCTGCTGACCGTCGTAGCCGGACAACGCGGGCCGTTCGTGCAGGACCCGATCGTCGAGCGCGAGGTCGATGCCGCCGAGCACGACCGCGGAGGCGCCGTCGCGGCAGTGCACGGTGGCCTCCGCGAGATTCATCGCGGGGGAACCGACGAACGCCGCGACGAACGCCGTGTCGGGACGGTCGTAGAGGTCCTGCGGCTTGCCGAGCTGCTCCACGACGCCGTCGCGCATGACCGCCACGACGTCGCCCATCGTCATCGCCTCGATCTGATCGTGCGTGACGTACATCGTGGTCACGCCGACCTCGCGCAGGATCCGCAGGATCTCCGCCCGCATCCGCACCCGCAGCTTCGCGTCGAGATTCGACAACGGCTCGTCCATCAGGAAGACCTGCGGCTCGCGCACGATCGCGCGACCCATCGCCACACGCTGACGCTGCCCCCCCGACAGCTGGCCCGGACGCCGCTCCAGGTGCTCGGTCAGCCCGAGGGTCGCCGCGGCTGCTTCGACCTTGCTCGCGACGACGTCCTTCTTGACCTTGCGCAAGCGCAGCGAGAAACCCATGTTCTCCCGCACCGTCATGTGTGGGTAGAGCGCGTAGTTCTGGAACACCATCGCGATGTCGCGATCGCGCGGCGAGACGTCGTTGACGACGTGATCGCCGATCTCGACCGTCCCGCCGCTGATCGACTCCAACCCCGCGACCATCCGCAACGTCGTCGTCTTCCCGCACCCGGACGGGCCGACCAAGACCATCACGCTGCCCTCCGGAATCTCGAGGCTGATCTGCTTGACCGCCTCCGTCCCATCGGCGTAGACCTTCGTCAAATCGCTGAGCGATACGCGTCCCATGGCTACTTCCCAACTCCGGAGAGGATGCCGCGCACCAGAGCGCGCTGGCCCAACAAGAACACCAGCACCATCGGCGCCAGCGCGATCAACACCGCCGCCGCGCTGCGCGGGACGTTGCTCGTGTGAACGTCCGCCAGCAACGCCGTCGAGGGGATCAACAACCGCTTCGTCGGCTCCTGCACGATCACCACGGCCGCAAGCAGGTCGCTCCACGACCAGATGAACGAGAAGACCGCCAGGGTCGTCAGCATCGGCCGCGAGAGCGGGACGATGACGTGGCGCAACTGCTGAAACAGCGAGGCCCCGTCGATCCGAGCCGCCTCCAGCACCTCGGCTGGAAGCCCCTTGAAGTACGCGTAACACAGGTAGAGCCCGAACGTCGAATTCCAGCCCGCGTAGATGAGGCCCATCACGACCAGGTTGTCCGTCCAGCCACGATCGGAGAGCTGCAGGAACAGCGGGATGATGAACACCGGAAGCGGGATCACCATCGTCGCGATCAACCCCCACCGCAACGTGCTCCCGAGCTTTCCCTCGTGGCGCGTGAACCAGAACGCCGCAGAGGCCGAGATCGCCACGGTCGCCACCACGGAGATCGACACTGCCACCACGGAGTTCAGCATCGCCGGCCCGAGGTCGGCGATCGTCCACGCGTCGTGGATGCTCGTCAGCTTCGGGTGATGCGGCAAGCCGGTCGGGTTGCCGTAGAACTCGTCGTTGTTCTTCAACGCCGTCCCGATCAGGAACAGGAACGGATAGAGGAACGGGATCGCCGCCGCCGCGATCACCAACGTCCGGCGCGGGCTCCACTCGCGATTGCTCATGCGCGCGTCACCTTGCGACCCAGCAGCGTCGACCCCACGACGACGACCGAGACGATCAGCAGCAGCAGCAGCGACTCCGCCGCCGCCGCGCCGAAGTGCCCGAACGTCAACGCGTTCTTGTAGATGTCCCAATCCAGCGTCGTGCTCGAGAAGCCCGGCCCGCCGCGCGTCAGCGTGAAGATCCACGGGAAGATCCCGACGAACACCACGACGATCAGCAGCACGGTCCACAACTCGACGACGCGGCGGATGCCCGGCAGCACGATGTGCCACAACCGCTGCAACCAGCTCGCACCGTCGATCTCCGCGCTCTCGAACAGCTCCGGCGGCACCGCCGCCAGCGCCGCGGAGAACAGCACCACGCCCATCCCCATCGTCGCCCACGCCAGCACGAAGATGATCACCGGCTTCACGAGATGCGCGTCGCCCAGCCAGTCGCCCGCCAACGGACCCAACCCGACGCTGCGCAAGGCTGAGTTCAACGGCCCCGACGGCGCGAGGATGAACGTGAACAAAATCCCGATCAACGCCGGCGAGGCCACCGCCGGGAAGAAGAAGATCGCCCGGAACAGGCCCGGGAACAGCACGCCCTGATACAGCACGAACGACACCATCAGCGGCAGGATCACCCACACCGGAACGCCGAGCAGCAGGATCGCGTGGTTGACCAGGATCTGCCGGAACTGGGGGGACTGGAACAGCTCCTTGAAGTTCGCCAACCCGACCCACGGCGAGTCGTAGCCCGGCTGCCAGTCGGTGAAGGCATGCGTCACCACGCTCACCAGCGGCAGGATGATCGCGATCGCCATGAGCGCAAGCAGCGGGGCGAGGAACAGCAGCTCGCCGGCCTCGCCGCGAAACCTGAGCAGACGGCGGGCCCCCGTGGGGGCCCGCCGCGCGTCGGTGCTGATTTCCTGAACGGCGGACATCCGTCTCAGCCAGCAGACTTCTGCTGCTCGGCCTGGAGGTCCGGCGCGAGGTCGTCATAGGACAGCGCGCCCGTCATGATCTGCGCCGCCTGCTTGAGCATGAGCTGCTCGACGTTCGCGCGAGCCACGTTGAACACGGACAGATACGGCTCCTTGTTCTTCACGTCGTCGAGGAGCTGCTGCGCGACCGGATCGTCCGACGACGTGTCCGCCGTCGTGTTGACGGGCATCGCTCCCGCCTCGAGGAACAGCTTCCGCTGAACGTCGGGGCTGTCGAGGTACATCAGGTAGTCGTACGCCTCCTGCGGATGCGGCGACCACTTGGTGATGAAGTGGCCGGAGCTGGCCGAGTACTGGATCTTCTGCTCGTCCCAGTTGCCGCCCGGCACCAGCGGCGCCAGGAAGTCACCCAGACCATCCTTCGCCTTCGTGCCCCACTTCGTCTCGCGGAACGCCGCCCAGTGGACGTCGCCGCCGAGGAAGCCGATGAACATGGCGGCGTTGCCCGCCTTGAAGGCGTTGACCGCGTCGGGGAACATGTTGATCGCCGCCGAATCGGGCGTGAAGCACTTGCGCTTGTAGAGATCCCTGAGCAGGTCGATCGTCTTCGAGATCGCCGGGCTGGTGTAGTCCGGAGCGCTGATGTTCTTGCTGAGCTCCTCGTCCGTCTGATACTGCGGCAGGAGCTGCATCATGAGCAGCTCGACCTCATAGCCGTCCTTGAAGCCCGCGCCGAACGGGACGATCCCCGCGGCGTTGAGCTTGTCGCACGCGTTCAGCAGGTCGTCCCAGGTCGCGATCGGCGCGTCCGGATCGAGCCCGGCCTTCTTGAAGAGCAGCTTGTTGTAGTAGAAGACGCCGCCGCCCGCGTCGAACGGGACGATCAGCGCGTTGCCCTTGTCGGTGGCCTGGTCCCACCCGATGATGTCCTTGCGCTGCTGATCGGTGATGTAGTCGTTCAGCGGCAGGATCCCGGCCTCGAAGTCGAAGGCGAACGGAGACACGTAACTGGCGACGATGTCCGGACCGCTGCGCTTCGCGATCGCCGAGCGAACCAGCGGGATCATCTCCTCCGCCGGCTGATGCACGAGCTTGATGGTGATGTTCGGATTCGCAGCCATGTAGGCCTTGTTGATCGCGTCCATCACCTTCGGATCGGGGACGCTCGTGTCCCAGAACGTCAGCGTGACCGGCTTGTTCGATGCCGTCGTCTTGGCGTCACCCGAGCTGGATTTGTCAGACCCACAACCAATGGCACCGAGCGCTGCGCAGACGCATGCGCACGCCACAACCCATCTCCTCATGCTCTCTCCTCCGTGGGGAACCAACGGTTCTTCGTATTATATACCCTGATGGAAAGCGCTTTCTAGCCGATCCCGAACAGCGCGTCAAGCACGCTCCTCTCGCGAGGGCGCTACGAGTTCTGGTCGATCGAGGAAGGGGCGCTTCAGCGCGCGAGTGCCGCCGCTTGCAGCAGCGCCATCGCGTCGGCCGCGGTGAGCGGCTTGGAGAAGTGGAAGCCCTGCGCCAGCGGGCAGCCATGCTCGACGAGGAAGCGGCGCTGCGCCTCGCTCGTGACGCCCTCGGCGACGGTCAGCATGCCGAGCGCGGCGCCCAGCTCGATGATCGCGGTCGTCATCGCCGCAGCCTGCGTGTCGTCGGGCACGCCGCGC
Source organism: uncultured Actinomycetes bacterium (assembly GCA_963746145.1). GTDB lineage: Bacteria > Actinomycetota > Thermoleophilia > Solirubrobacterales > Solirubrobacteraceae > Conexibacter. Next base: position 871,428 of record CAVVAC010000003.1, on the reverse strand, counting down.
AGGAACGACTGGTCGATCTTCAGCATCTCGACCGGCACGTCGCGCAGGCGCGCGAGCGAGGAGTGCCCCGCGCCGAAGTCGTCGATCGCGAGCCGCAGGCCGGACTCGTGCAGCGCGCGCACGATCGGGTTCGCGCGCTCGGCGTCGAGCATCGCGGCCGACTCGGTCAGCTCCAGCGTCAGCGCCCGCGGCGTCAACCGCTGCGCCTCCAGCGCCTCGCGCACCGTCGTCGGGAAGTCGGGCCGACGCAGCTGGCGCGGCGAGACGTTCACGTGCACGTGCGAGTGCAGGCCCATGTCCTCCCACGCGCGCATCTGCGCGCAGACGGCATGCAGCACCCAGCCGCCGATCGCCTCGATCAGGCCGGCGTCCTCGGCGAGCGGGATGAACTCGTTCGGGCCGACGATCCCGCGCTCGCTGTCCTGCCAGCGCACCAAGGCCTCGAAGGCCACCAGCTCGCCGGTCGCCGGCACCACCAGCGGCTGGTAGTGGACGACGAAGTCGTCGCGCTGCAGCGCGCGGCGCAGCTTGCTCGTCAGCGACAGACGTGCGAGCGTGTGGCGGGAGTCACCGCCATAGCTGGCGATCCCGCCGCGGCCCGCCTGCTTGACCTCGTACATCGCCGCGTCCGCGTGGCGCAGCAGCGTGTCGGCGTCGGAGGCGTCGTGGGGGTAGATGCTGATGCCGATCGAGGAGCCGATCTCGAACTCCGCGTCGGCGATACTGAACGGCTCCAGCAGCGCCGCCTCGACCTGCTTGGCGACCGCCTCCGCGCTCAGGCGCGGGTCGCGGTCGAGGTCCGTCAGCAGGATCAGGAACTCGTCGCCGCCTTGGCGCGCGAGCAGGTCGGTCGTGCGCACGACGCCGCGCAGGCGCACCGCGATGCGCCGCAGCAGCTCGTCGCCGGCGGCATGGCCGAGGCTGTCGTTGACGGCCTTGAAGTCGTCGAGATCGACGTACAGCAGCGCGACCGCGTGGCCGCCGCGCCGCGCACGCGCGAGGCCCAGCGCGAGGTGCTCGTCGAGCAGCGCGCGGTTGGGCAGCTTCGTGAGGCTGTCGTGATAGGCGAGGAACGCGATCTGCTCCTGCGCGCGCCGGCGCTCGGTGATGTCGGTGAAGGCGGAGACGACGCCGTAGGGCGCCGTCTCGCCCTCGCGCACGAGCGGGTGGCTGCTGACCGAGGCCCACAGCTCCGTCCTGTCCTGGCGCACGAAGTGGATCACGACGTCGCGCTGGGGCACCCCGCTGTCGAACGCACGCTGCGAGGGCGAGCTCTCGCTCGTCATCGGCGTGCCGTCCTCGTGCGTCATCGTCACCGGCCAGTCGCCGACGGCGGTGCCGAGCAGCTCCTCCTCGGCGATTCCGAGGATCCGCGTCGCGGCGACGTTGCAGCTGATCACGCGGCCGTCCTTGCCGTAGATCAGCAGGCCCTCCTCGAGCGCGTGCACGACGCCGCGGTTGCGCTCCTCGCTCTCGGCGAGCGCCGCCTCGGCGATCCGCGTCGCGGTCACGTCGGTGACGATCCCCTGCGTCAGGAAGGGCGTGCCGTGCTCGTCGCGGATCACGGTGTCGCGCTCCCACACCCACATCACGCGCCCGTCGGCGGCGATCATGCGGTACTCGCAGTCGAACGCCTTCTCCTCGCGGTAGGCGTAGCGCATCTCGGCCAGCACGCGCTCGGCGTCCTCCGGATGCACGCGCTCCTCCCACAGCGTCGAGTGCGGGCCGGTCCACGCCTCGGCGGGATAGCCGAGCAGCTCCTCGACCTGCGGCGAGATGTACCGGAACGTGCCCATCTCGTTCCAGTCGGCGATGTAGGTGACGGCCGGGATCGTCTCGATCAGCGTGCGGTAGCGAGACTCGGCGTCGGCCAGCTCGACGGCCGCGGTGACGCGCGCGGTGACGTCGTGCAGGACGCCGATGTAGCGGCGCACGACGCCGTCCTCGTCGGCCACCGGCGTGAGGAAGATCTCGTTCCAGAAGGCCGAGCCGTCGCGGCGATAGTTGCGCACCGTGACCCAGCACTCGTCGCCGGCGCGCAGCGCCTGCGACATCTCGACCAGCGCGTCGGCGTCGGTCTCGGGCCCCTGGAGCAGCTCGAGCGTCTGGCCGACGACCTCCTCGGAGCGATAGCCGGTGAGCTGCTCGAAGGCCTCGTTGACGTAGCTGACGGGCCAGCTGCCGCCCTCGCCCTGGTCGGCGATCACGATCCCGTTGTTGGTCGCCGCCAGCGCGCGCTCGTGCAGGTCGAGCAGCGCCGCGCCGCGGCGGTGGCGCAGATGCAGCGCGACCTGGCTCACGAGCACGGCGACGTCGCCGACGAGCGGGTGGCCGTCCGGCAGCGGGGCCGCGAGCAGCAACTCCAGCACGCCCTCGCACTCGCCGCCCGCCACGAGCGGGATCGCGAGCGTCGTGTCCTCGTTCAGCGAGGCGCAGGCGAGCGCGGCGCGGGCCGCGATGCCGTCCGCGCCCGGCTCGGCCGGGACGGTGCCGTGAGAGGAGCGCAGCGTCAGCTGCGCGTCGGCGCCCGGCGCCCAGGCGAGCCCGCCGACCGCGTCGAAGATCGAGGCGAGCACGACGAGCGCCTCGCGCAGCAGCTCGTGCGACGGGAGCTCGGCGGCGAGCCGGTCCGCGATCGCCTGCTGGCCCGCGAGCAGGCGCTGGGCGCGCTGCGCGGCGTCGAGCACGTCGGGCGTGCAGGCGAGCACGTCGACGCCCTCGTGACCGCCCGGCGCGTCGCGCAACGTGGCGGCAAGCGCCGAGGCGATGGCGGGATCTGGGTGGACGACGAGTGCGCGCACTGGGGTCGATTCCCGGGTGGCCGGGAGCGGTTCAACGTTGCCCATCATTCGTCGCTATCGACCGATTGCGCGAGTTCTGCACGCCTGCTTGCCGGAACGGACGCGATGCGTAGCGTTTGCACCACGCAAACGGGGAATGACCGCCATATGGACCGCACGATCGTGATCGGCTACGACGGCTCCGACCACGCGCCCGACGCGCTCGCGCTCGGGCGCCTGCTGGGGCGGCTCGCGGACGCCGAGCTGCTCGTCGTCTGCGCCTATCCGGAGGACCCGCTCGGCGAGAGCCCCACCGCCGCCGAGCTGGCAGGCGGGCTGCGTGAGGACGCCGAGGCCCATCTCCTGCGTGCGCGCGAGACGCTCGACGGCGACGGCGGGCGGGCCGAGCTGCGCGCGCTCGCGGGCGCCTCGCCCTCGCAGGTGCTGCACGAGCTGGCCGAGGAGGTCGGCGCGGTCGCGATCGTCGTCGGCGCGACGCACCATGGCACGCGCCTGCGGCTGCTGAGCGCCAACACGCCCGCGCACGTGCTCGACCACGCGCCCTGCCCCGTCGCGGTCGCGCCCGAGGGCTTCGCCGCGCAGGCGCACGCGCCGCAGCGGATCGCCGTTGCCTACGACGACACGCCCGAGTCCGAGCGCGCGCTCGCGGTCGCGGCCGGCTTCGCGCGCCGCGCGCACGCACGGCTGCGACTCGTGACCGTCATCAACGCGGCGGCCGTCGGGCTCTACCCGCCGCTCGACGCGGGCGCCTACGAGCAGGTCGCCGCGCTCGCCCGCGAGCGCGCGCACGAGCGACTCGACGCCGCGATCGGACGGCTCGAAGGCGTCGAGGCGGAGGGCGTCGTGCTCGACGGCGACCCGGGCGACGAGCTCGTCGCGGACTCCGCCGCGGACGACCTGCTGTTCACCGGCTCGCACGGCAAGGGCCCGCTGCGACGGGTGCTGCTCGGCTCGACCTCGGGCCACCTCCTGCGCGAGGCCGCCTGCCCGCTGGTGGTCGTGCCGCGCGGCGAGGACTGAGCGCGCCCGAACGGGCGGTTCCGTCCCGCTCGCCCACTACGGTTGCTCACGTGCTTGCGACCTCTCAGATCATCACCGTGAGCGAGATCGAAGAGCTGCTCGACACCAACGCGGAGCTGGTCGGACCCTCGACCGGCTACATGTCCGGCGCGCGCGGCGACTGGCCGCGGCTGGTCGCGGCGGCGGAGTCCTGCTCGGTCCACGTCGTCGAGCTGTCAGCGCTGTCGGCGGCCGAGCTGCCCGGCCTGGTCGCGTTCCTCGACGACGCCGGCGAGCTGCCGTTCGAGCACATCTCGGTGCACGCGCCCTCGAAGGGCTGGGACGGCACGCCGGCCCAGCTCGCGGGCGCGCTCGCGACGCTGCCCGAGCAGGTCGGCGGGATCGTCGTGCATCCCGAGACGCTCGGCGATCCGCTCGCGTTCGCGCCGCTCGGCTCGCGCCTGCGGCTGGAGAACATGGACACGCGCAAGCCGGACGCGCGCACGGTCGCCGAGCTGGCGCGCTTCTTCGCGCTGCTGCCCGACGCGCGCTTCTGCCTCGACGTCGCCCACGCGCAGCTGAACGACCCGACGCTCGCGCTCGCGCACGAGCTGCTCGACGCGTTCGGCGAGCGTCTCGCCGAGGTGCACCTCAGCTCGATCACGCCCGGCGGCGAGCACGTGGCGCTGCGGTCCGCCGACGCCGAGGCGTTCGCGCCCGTGCTGGAGCGCTGCATCGGCGTGCCGTGGGTGCTCGAGGCGCCGCTCCCGCCGCGCTAGAAGATCCCGTAGGAGCGCGTCGTCGCGCCGAGCTCGGTCTCGAACAGCAGCGCCAGCAGGCCCTCCTCGATCTGCGCCCCGAGCGCGGCGACCTCGCGCCAGCGCGGCGAGTCGTCGGCCGCGGCGCGGCTGTCGATCGCGTCCAGCTCGGCGCGCACGCCGGCGTCGTCGATCAGCGCCATGAAAGCGTCGTAGGCGCCGAGCGTCGCGGCGCCCTGCGCGTGCGCGTCGTAGTGCATGAAGGCGTCGGCGACGCGGTCGGCCGGCGGCATCGCGAACTGCTCGATCAGGAACGGGCCGAGCGCCTGCGCGGCATGCTCGCGGCAGCGCAGCACCGGCAGCAGCCCGCTCGCGAACAGCAGCTTGCGCGAGGTCCGCAGCTTCGCGTTGCGCAGGCCCCAGCCGCGCCCGTGGCGCTCGCGGTCCTTCGCGACGAAGTCGACCCCGATCGTGCGCCAGTAGCGCACGACGTCGTTGAGCAGGAAGCGCGGCGGGCGGTTGTCCTTCAGCGCGTCGCGCAGGTAGTCGTGGATCACGTCGCGCCGCACGCCCGCGAGCACCTCGGGGCGACAAGCCGCGACGGACTCCAGCACCAGCAGCATGCGGCGCGTGAGGTTCGTGTTGGTGTCGTCGTCGAGCCCGATGCGGAAGAGGTCGCCGGAGTACACGACGCCCGCGAACGGCCCCGTGCCGGCCGGCGCCGCCGAGCCCGCGGGATCGGCTGCGAAGCGCTCGGCGACCTGCGCGACGGTCGGGCGCGGCGCGGCGCCCCCGGCCGCCGGGCGCGGGCCGCGCACGAGCACCATGTAGTCGTCGTCGGAGCCGCCCGTCAGCTCGTGGCGCCCCCACGAGCCCATCATCACGACGCTGGCCTCGGCGTCGGAGGCGAGCTGCGCGAGCAGCTCCCCGCGCTCCAGCAGGCGCTGCGCGGTCTGGGCGCGCGCCCGCAGCAGCGCCGCGAACGGGCGCCCGGTCTGCTGCTGGAGGCGCTCGAGCGGCGAGCCGGCGGGTGTCACGCGGCGCGATGTTAGCCGCGCACGGACGGCGAGTGCGCTTGCAGCGCGTCAAGTCCACCCTGCTCGCGCCGATCAACGGAGCGTGATCCCGACGCTCGTCATCCTCCTCTTCGCCTGCACACTGCTGCTTGCGCGGCGGGCGCGGGAGCGAGTCACCCGGCGCACCGCACGGGATTTGCGCACGATCTTCGAGACCGCGCCGATCGGCAGCCTCGTGCTCGACGCCGAGGACCGCATCGTGAGCGCGAACCCCGCGCTGGCGCGCATCGCCGGCTGTGACGCCGACGAGCTGACCGGGCGCACGCTCGACGCGCTCGTGACCCCCGCCGACGTGCCGCTGCTGCGGATCGCGCTCGCCGAGCTGCGCCACGGCGTCAGCCCCGCGCTCGAGACCGAGATCCGCCTCTGCGCGAACGCCGGCGACCAGCCCGTGACGACCGCGATCCACGCGGCCGCGCTGGCCGGCGGCGACCGCCAGCGGCTGCTGCTGCAGGTGCTCGACGTGACCGAGCGCAAGCGCGTCGAAGCGCAGTTGCAGCACATGGCCGACCACGACCCGCTGACCGGCCTGTTCAACCGCCGCCGCTTCGAGCAGGAGCTCGTGCGCCACGTCGCGCATGCACAGCGCTACGGCGCCGAGGGCGCAGCGATGGTGCTCGACGTCGACCGCTTCAAGTCCGTCAACGACACCTACGGCCACGGCGCCGGCGACCGGCTGATCGAGCGCGTCGCGCAGACGCTCAACGCCCGCCTGCGCACGACCGACATGCTCGCCCGGCTCGGCGGCGACGAGTTCGCGATCCTGCTGCCGAAGGCCGACCGCGACGGCGCCGAGGCGCTCGCGCGCCAGCTGGTGGAGGCCGTGCGCACGTGCGATCCCGACGGGGCCGTCACGATCAGCGTCGGCGTCGTCGTCTTCGCCGACCTCGCGGAGCTGGGCGCGGCGACGATCGTCGCCGCCGCCGACGCCGCGATGTACGAGGCCAAGAGCGCCGGGCGCGACCGCTACGCCTGCTTCGCGACCGGCACGCGCGAGGGCATTCGCATCACCGCGCAGCCGACCGTCGCCGTCTGACTACGACGCTCTTCTGCCCGCTCTTCTTCTCGTCTCGCCCGAGACGGAGGTGACGTAGGCCGCGACCGCGGCGATCTGCTCGTCGCTGAGCTGCTTGGCGAACGACGGCATCTCTTCCGGGCGTCCCTTGACGATCTGTCTGCGGACGTAGCGCTGGCTCGGCTTCATGAGGTCGAAGTCCATCCCGACGTAGTCCGGCTTGCCGGTCACCGGGCGTCCCTCGATCGCGTGGCAGGACTGGCACTTGCTGCGGAAGACCTGCTCGCCCATCGCCAACTCGTCGCTCGGCGTGGCGTCGGCGGCGGCGTCGTCGACGTTGCGCCCGGTGGTCGTCGAGATGAAGGCGATGATCGCCTTGAACTGGCGCTCGGACAGCTGCCCCTGGAAGCCGGGCATGTCGAAGCCGCCGCTCGCGAGCCGCTCGTGGATGTAGGCCTCGTCCTTGACCCGGACTTCGTCGAAGTCGGGCGCCTCGATCCCCTCGATGATGGGGCCGGTGTGGTGTCTGCCGAGCATGCTGTGGCAGTAGGTGCAGTTCTTGAGGAAGAGGCGCTTGCCTCCCTTGACCAGGCGCGCCTGCCGCGCGCGCTGCGCTGCCGTCAGCTGCGGCTTCGCCGTCGTCTTGCCCGGCTTGTCGTCGGACCCGCCGCAGCCGGTGGCCGCGAGCGCGATCGCCCCGCTGCACGCCGCGATCGCCACGACCCGTGCGATGTCCATGCGCGAACCTTCCCCCTTGGTCCGTGCGGGCTCCCCTGCCCGCGTCAGGTGCCGAGCGTACCAGCGGCGTCGCGCCGCAGCAGCCGTACCTGCGCCTGCGTGAGCGCGACGAGATCCAGCGGCGCCAGCTCCAGCTCCAGCCCGCGCCGGCCGGCGCTCACGAAAACGGTCTCATGCGCGAGCGCGCTGTCGTCGACGAACGTCGCCAGCCGGCGGCGCTGCCCGAGCGGGCTGATGCCGCCGGCGACGTAGCCGGTCACGCGCTCGGCGCGCTCGGTCGGCGCGAGCTGCGCGCGCTTGCCGAGCAGGCGCAGGTCGAGCGTCGCTCCCGACGGCACGATGCAGACGACGAGCTCGTCGTCGAGCGCGACGACGAGCGTCTTGAAGACGCGCGCGGGATCAAGTCCGAGCGCGCCTGCGGCCTCCAGCGCGTACGAGTCGGCCGACGGATCGTGGCGGTACTCGTGCACGACGAACCGCACGCCGGCCTGGCGCGCGGCGCGCGTCGCGGGCGTCTCACGGCCGGCCATGCGCGGGCCCGGAGATCGCCGCAACATACTCCGCGACGTCGTGGATCTGCTGGGGCGCGAGCCCCTGCGCCTTCACCATCAGTTCGAGAAAGAAGGCGTTGCCGGTGCCGTCGAGCAGGCTCCGCGTGTAGGGCGCGCTGACCTGCACGTCGTTGAAGTCGGTCGGCGTCCAGCCCGGCTTGCCCGTGAGCGCTCTGCGGGCGAGCGTGTGGCACTTGCGGCAGTGCGCTTCGAAGACCGCTTCGCCGGCGGCCAGCTGCTCGCCCGTCAGCCCGGGTCGCTCGAGATTGCGCCCGGAGACGGCCGCGACATACGTCGCGACGGCGTCGATCTTGCCTCTCGTGAGGTCGCCCTGGAACGACTGCATCCCACCGAACCCATCCGTGACGCGCTCGAGCACGTAGGCCTTCGTCGGTCTCGTCTCGTCGAAGTTCGGACCGTACGCGTCCGGCGGAGGCGTACGCGGCGCGCGTATCCCCAGCAGGCGATGGCAGAAGCTGCACTGCTTCGCGAAGACGCGCTCGCCCGTCGCCATCAAGCGCGCCTGCCTCACGGCGTCGACCGTCGTCGTGCGCGGCGCGCTCGCGTCGCCGCCGCCCTGCGTGCCGCCGCAGCCGCCGAGCGCGATCAACGCCCAGACGAGCACGTATCGCCGACGCATCCCGTCCCCCCTTCGCCGTCCCCCGTAGACCGGGCCAGCCTAGCAGTGGCCCGGTCCACCGATCGGCGGCTCAGCCGCTGGCGACCGGCACCGGCGCCTGCTCGATCGCGACGTCCGGCAGGATGCGCGCGAGCGGGCGCGGCAGCCACCAGTTCCAGTGGCCGAGCAGCTCCATCGCGGCGGGCACGAGCACGAGCCGCACGAGCGTCGCGTCGAGCAGGATCGCGACCGCGCAGCCGAAGCCGAGCTCCTGGATCGAGGGCACGCCGGTGCCGACGAACACGGCGAAGACCGAGGCCATGATGATCGCGGCGCTCGTGATCGTGCGCGCGCTGCCCTGGAGCCCTTCGGCGACCGAGCCGCGCGGGTCGCCCGTCGCCGCCCAGCGCTCGCGGATGCGGCTGAGCAGGAACACCTCGTAGTCCATCGAGAGGCCGAAGACGATCGCGAGCACGAGCGGCGGCGTGAGCGCGTCGATGTAGCCCGGCGAGTCGAAGCCGAGCAGCCCGTCGAGCCAGCCCAGCTGGAAGACGCCGACGAGCACGCCGTAGGCGGCACCGACCGACAGCAGGTTCATCAGCACCGCCTTCAGCGGCAGCACGACCGAGCGCAGCAGCAACAGCAGCACGATGTAGGAGAGCGAGAGCACGAACAGGGCGATCAGCCACATCGAGCCCGAGATGCGGTCGACGAAGTCGCGCGTGAAGGCGGGCGAGCCGCCGACGTCGACGCCGGCCGGCAGCTCCGCGCGCAGCCGCTTCACGAGCGCGCCGGCCTGATCGGACTCGCCGTGGTGGCGGGCGATCGCGCGCACGAGCACGGCGCCGCCGTCGCGCGAGCGCAGCGGCGGCTCGACGCGCACGACCTCGCGGTCCGCTGTCAGCACGGCGTTCACCCGCGCCAGGTCGCCGCGCGGCGCGACGATCTCGACCGGACTCGACGCGCCGGGCCCGACGATGCGCGCCGCCGCCTCGGCGCCGACGCGCGTCTCGGCGCCCTTCGGGAACTGCTCGAGCGCGCCGTTGAGCATGTGCATCTGCAGCGCCGGGACGGCGAGCGCGAGCAGGATCGCGCTCGCCGCCAGCGCCGCGCGCACCGGACGGCGCATGATCGCGCCGGTCCAGCGCTCCCAGAAGGGCGCGCGCGGCTCGGCGCGGCGCCGCTGCACGAGGCGGGCGAGACGCCCCGTCAGGCCGGCGACGCGGCCGGGCTCGTAGGCGCGACGCCCGGCGAGCGAGATCAGCGCCGGCAGCAGCGTCGTGGCGGCGAGCACCGAGACGGCGACGACGAGGATCGCGCCGAGCGCCATCGAGCGCATCGACATCGCGTCGACGATGAAGAGCCCCGCGAGCGAGACGATCACGGTCAGGCCGGAGAAGGCCACGGCCACGCCGGAGGTCGCGAGCGCGATCGCGCGCGCCTCGTCGGGCGCGCGGCCGCCGGCGATCTCCTCGCGGTAGCGCGCGAGCACGAACAGCGAGTAGTCGACCGCGACGCCGATCCCGATCATCGAGGCCATGTTCGTGACGAACACGCTCATGCCGGTCACGAGCGACAGCGCGTAGATCAGCGCGCCGGTCACGATCACCGCCACGGCGCCGAGTGCGACCGGCATCAGCGCCGCTGTCGCGGAGCCGAAGACGGCGAGCAGGATCAGCAGCACGATCGGGAAGCCGACCCCCTCGGCCTTCGCGAGGTCCTGCTTGCTGAGGTCCTGCATGCCGGCCCACAGCGCGCCCTGCCCGACGAGGTGCGTGACGACGGGCGCGTCCGGGTCGGCGTCGGCGATCCCGAGCTGCTTGCGCAGCGCGACCGCGACGTCGATCGCGTCGCTGTCGCTCACGGTGACGTGCAGCGGCACGATCAGCGGACGCGGGCCGTCCTTGGCGAGCGCGGCGAGCGCCCGGGCGCGCGCGGCGGGTTCCAGCGAGACGTCCTTGGCGTCGCCGGCGGCGGTCCCGAGCTTCGCGAGCGCGCGCTCGAAGCCGGAGCGCGTGGCGCCCTCGTGTGGGACGAAGACCGCGGAGAGCGTGGTCGCCTGCGCGTGGTCGAAGTCGCGCGCGACGGCTTGCTGCACGGCGACCGACTGCGAGCCGGGGATGTCGAAGCCGCCGCCCGTCAGGTGGTCGGACTGGCGCGCCGCGAACGGCAGCGCCGCGAGCACGATCAGCGCCCAGACGGCCAGGAACAGCCGGCGACGTCGACGGATCAAAGCATCGAGGCGGAGCATGACGGTCTGCACGGGGCGCCCTCCTCAGGGTGACTGGCCATCTGGCCAGTCGACCATCTTAGATGCTGCGCGACCGTAGTGTGCGATCACTCACACATTACGCTTGCGCATGCCCAGCCACAGCCACAGCGGATAGGTCGCGAAGATCGCCGCCGAGAGCTTGTGCGTGCGCGGTCCGGCCTTGGCGGCGTCGAAGCGTGTGACCCCCGAGTTGATCATCCAGTCGCGGCCGGACTTGGCGCGAACGGGGCGCCAGATCGGCTTCGTCCACTCCTGGTCGAGGTACAGCCCGACGCTGATGGCGTAGAAGAAGGCCATCGTGCGCGCGCCGATCTTGAGGTCGTTCGCGAGCGTGCGCTCCTGCGCCGGCGTCGTCTTGGCGTAGGTGCGACCGCCCGCGTACAGCAGTGCGGGGTCGATCAGGAAGGACATGGGATCTCCTCTTCGATGACGGGACCGGGCGCCGTGCGGCCGAGCAGCGCGAAGGCCAGCCGCGTCGCGAGCGCCATGATCGTGAGCTGCGGGTTGACGCCGAGCGAGCTCGGCACGACCGAGCCGTCGGCGACGTGCACGCCGCGTACGCCGTGCAGCGCGAGCGCGCCGTCGACGACGCCGTGGTCGGGACGCGCGTCCGCGCGCGCGGTGCCGAGCGGGTGGAACGCCATCAGCTTGAGGTCGCGCGGGCGCGCCCGCTCGGGACGCATCCCGGGCGGGAGCGGCAGGTACACCTCGCGCGCGCCGGCGGCCAGGAACAGCTCCTCGATCCGCACGAGGCCGCTGCGGAAGCGCGCGACGTCGGCCTCGACGAGGTCGTAGCGGATCAGCGGCCGGCCGGCGAGCGAGCGCACGCTGCCGCGCGAGCTGTCGCTCACCATCAGCCCGAACATCGCGAGGTTGCGGTAGCTCGCCATCGCCGCGGCGTGGCGCGCGCCGGCCAGCGGCAGCGACATCGCGACGTACGACGGCGGCCCCGCGACGCCCTCGAAGATGATCCCCTCGGAGGAGAACTCGTCGACGTAGAAGCTCTGCGGCACGCCCTTGGCCATGTCGACGACCTCGTCCATCAGCGCGTAGGCGCCGGTCGCGGGATGCAGCGTGAGGTTCTGGCCGAGCTGGCCGGAGCTGCCTCCGAGCCCGCTGCGGGCAAGCAGCAGCGGCGTGTGGATCGTGCCGGCCGCGACGACCACGTCGGGCGCGCGCACCTCCAGGCGCCCGCCGTCGGGCAGCCGCGCCTCGACGCCGCGCGCCTGCCCGCGCTCGACGAGCACGCGCCGCACGTCGGCGCCGACGATCACCTCGGCGCCCGCCGCCTGCGCGCGCGGGATGTAGGTGATGCCAACGTGCTGCTTGGCCGACGTCGGGCAGCCGAACGCGCACACGCCGGAGCCGACGCAGCCGCGCGCGTTGCGCTTGAGGTAGCCGTGCGACCAGCCGAGCGCCTCCGCCCCACGCCGCGCGACGGCCGCGTTACGGCCGGCCAGCTCGGGCGTCACCTCGGCGATCGAGAGCGCCTGCTCGACGCGCGCGAAGCAGGGTTCGAGCGCGTCCGCGGTGAGGCCGTCGAGCCCGAACTCGCGCTGCCAGCGCTCCAGCACATGCGCGGGCGTGCGGAAGCAGGTGCCGGAGTTGACGAGCGTCGTGCCGCCGATTCCTTTGCCGAGCGGGAGCACGATCGGCGGGTTGCCGAGCGTCGTCAGCTGCCCGCCCTCGCGGTAGAGGCGCGTCATCATCTCCAGCGGGCGGGCGTTGAAGCGGTCCGCGTCGTGGCGCGGGCCCTGCTCCAGCACGACGACGCGCGCGCCGCCCTCCGCCAGCTCGGCCGCGGCGACCGCACCGCCGGCGCCGGCGCCGATCACGCAGACGTCGGCCTCCAGCGTGCGCGTGGGCCGCAGGCGGCTCACAGCCGTCCCTCGCGGCGGCGCAGGGCGGTGCCGCGGGCGGCGACGGCGGCGGCGTCCCAGCCGAGCGGGCCGCTCAGCGCAGGGTCCTCGAAGCGCTCCATCGCGAGCAGGCCGTGCGCGAGCTGGCCGGCCGGCGGCACGAGCAGGCGCAGCAGGCGCGCGCCGCCGGGGCGGCGGGCGAGCGCGAGCAGCAGGTGCAGGCCGGCGCGCTGCGGCTGCGGCGCGGTGCGCACGAAGGCGTCGAGCGCGCGCCTCATGCGACGCCGCCCATCATCTCGCGCTCCTGCGCCAGCGCCAGCTCGGTGACGGCCGCTGCGGCTGCCTCGCCGTCCTGCGCGCGCACCGCGGCGGCGGCGTCCGCGTACAGCGGAGCCCACGCGTCGCGCCGGGCGATGATGCCGCCGAAGGCGCCGATCCGCGGCACGTACAGCTCGCGCACGGAGTTCATGATCAGCTGGAAGACGAGGTTGCCGGCGGCCTCGACGAGCGCGGCCATGAAGCCCCAGTCGGCCAGCAGTGCGCCGTGGTCGTCGCCCGCGCGCGCGACCGCGCCGGCCAGCTCGTCGAGCGTGTCGGCCTGCGCCGGCGTGCGGCGCTCGGCCGCGAGCCGCGCGGCCTCCGACAGCAGCAGCCGCCGCGCCTCGAACAGCGAGCGCACGACGTCGCGATCGACGCTCGTCAGCAGCGCGAGCGCGTCGAGCCCGCCGGAGCGGCGCCAGTCGAGCACGCGCATCGCGTCGCCGTGGCGCACCTCGACGAGCCGCAGCTGCTCGAGCCGCTTGACCGCCTCGCGCACGGTCGCGACGTTGACGTGCAGGTCGGCTGCGAGCGCACGCTGCGTCGGCAGCCGCTCGCCCGGCTCGTACTGCCCGCCGAGGATCGCCTCGCAGAGACGGGCGAAGACCTGGTCGGGGACGGACTCGCGCGTCAGGGGCTCGGACATGGGCACAGTGTATCGGTGTTCGGAACAATATTGAGGACAAGATGAAACGTGTAGACGACTAGACGACTATTCTTCTAGAATAGAACCCATGCTCTTTCGTACGCCCTCCCCGAGTCCCGCCCTCGCCAGCGATCTCGAAGAGTTGGACACGCTCCGCGAACGCCTCAACCGCGCAACCCACCGGTCTACGCCGTGGATGGGCACGCTGCGTCGGCTCGTTCGCGCGACCTCCGTGGCCCAGTCGACAGCTATCGAGGGCTTCCGCGTCACCGGCGCAGAAGCTGTCTCGCTCGTGGGTGGCGAGTCGAGCCCCAACGCCGAGCGCGTCGACCAACTCGCGGTGGCGTGTTACGCACGGGCGATGGACCATGTGCGCGCGATGGCGCGAGACCCTCGCTTCCGCTGGTCGGATCGTGTGCTGCTCGACCTGCACTTCGACGCCTGCTCGTTCCAGCGCTCAGACGATCCGGGCTTGTGGCGCAGCGGACCCGTCGGCATCGCTGACGGCGACGGGCGGTTGATCTACCAGGCGCCAGACGCAGAGACCGTTCCAGGCCTGATGCAAGAGATCGTGGAATGGCTGGAGCAGGGCGACCTCGACGCGCACGTCGTCGTGCGCGCCGCGATGGCGCACCTGCACGTCGTCTCCGCCCATCCCTTCCGCGACGGCAACGGACGCGTCTCGCGGATCGTGCAGTCGCTCGTGCTCGCGCGCGACGGGTTGCTCTCACCGGAGTTCGCCTCGATCGAGGAGTACCTGGGCGCGCACACGCCCGCCTACTACGCAGCCCTGCAAGACGCGCATGGGGAGCGCTACGACCCAGCTCGCGACGCGAGCGATTGGATCGCGTTCTGCGTCACCGCCCATCTCGATCAGGCTCGCGGACGCTTGCGACAGGTGCAGGACGCGGGCGAGCGCTGGGAACGGCTGGAGCGGCTCGCGGCAAAGCGTGGATGGCCGGACCGCTTCGTGATCGCGCTCGAGCAGGCGTTGTTCGGCGGCTCCGACCGGACGGCCTACGCTCGCGAAGCACAGGTCTCGCCCGCGACTGCCAGCTCCGACCTGCGGCGGATCGTCGAGGCCGGGCTCGTCGTGCAGCGCGGCCAGGGGCCGGCCACACGCTACGAGCCCAGCGACGCGCTGCGCGAGGCCGCGGCCCCGACCTGATCCCTACTCGGTCTCGACCGCGACGCGCTCGTGCGGCAGCGAGGGCTCGACGCGCAGCAGCCGCGCGGGCAGCTGCGGAAGCCACCAGTTCCAGCGCCCGAACAGCGAGACGACCGCCGGCACGAGCAGCGCGCGGATCACGGTCGCGTCGAGCAGGATGCCCGCCGCGAGGCCGGTCGCCAGCACCTTCACGTCTGTCCCGGGGCTGGCGGCCAGCGACATGAACGCGAGGAACAGGATCAGCGCCGCGCTCGTCACGAGCCGGCCGGTGCGGCCGATCCCGCGCACGACCGCCTCGTTCGTGTCGCCCGTCGCGTCGTACTCCTCGCGCATGCGGGAGAGGATGAAGACCTCGTAGTCCATCGAGAGCCCGAACAGGAACGCGAACACCATCAGCGGGATCCAGGCGGTGATCGAGCCCGTCGCCGAGATGCCCCAGAGCGCGTCCGAGCCGTAGCCCTGCTGCCACACGAGCACGAGCACGCCCCACGCCGCCGCGACGCTCACGACGTTGAGGAGGACCGCCTTCGCCGGCAGCAGCAGCGAGCGGAACGCCCGCGCCAGCAGCAGGAACGTGATCACGCCGACGAGCGCGAGCATCAGCGGGAAGTTGCCGTAGACGGCGTCGATGAAGTCCTTGTTCTGCGACGGCTGGCCGCCGACGCGGACCTCACCGCCCTGTGCGTGCGCGGCCGTGCGCACGTCGTTCACGAGCGAACGTCCCGCGGCCGAGGAGCCGTCGGTGCTCGGGAACGCCAGCACGATCGCGCTGCCGGCCTGGCGCCAGGCAGGAGTGGCCGGCGCGGTCGCGCCGTGGATGCCGCCGACCTTCGCGAGCGCGCTCGCGACCGCGTCGGGCGAGGCGCCCCCGCGCACCAGCACCTCGTCCGGGAACAGCACGCCGCCGCCGATGCCGGAGTCCTCCAGCGCGACGAGCCCCTCCTTCGCGTCGCCCTTCTGCGCGAGCGTGTCGACGTTCGAGATGCCGGGGTGCATCGTCGTGGCGGCGACCACGAGCGCGCCGAGGATCAGCAGCGCCGTGCCGGCCGCGATCACGCGGTGCTTGACGATCCCCTTCGCCCAGCGCGTCCAGCCCGGCGAGGCGAGGTCGTCGGTGCGGCGGTGGGGCCAGTCGAGGCGCCCACCGGCGGAGTGCAGCACGACCGGCAGCAGCGTCAGCGCGACGGCGACGCTCATCAGCGGGATCAGCATGCCGCCGATGCCGACGCTGCGCAGGAATGGCAGCGGCAGCGCGATCAGCGCGAGCAGGCCGATCGCGACGGTCGTGCCGGAGAAGACGACGGCGCGGCCGGCCGTCTCCATCGCGCGCACGATCGCCTCGTCGCCCTCGCGCCCGTGCGCGCGCTCCTCGCGCCAGCGCATCACGATCAGCAGCGAGAAGTCGATCGCCACACCGAGCCCGACGAGCGCGATCAGGAACTGCACGATCGGCGAGACGCCGGTGATCTGCGTCAGCCCGTAAACCGCCAGGAACGACGTCATGATCGCCGGGATCGCCATCAGCAGCGGCACGAACGCCAGCAGCGAGCCGAACACGAAGCCGAGCACGATCAGCGCGCCGAGACCGCCGAGCATCGCCTCCAGCAGCACGCCGGGGCCGTCGGAGTCGCCGCTCTGCGCGTTGAGCGCGTCGTAGCCGGAGAGGCGCACGTGCGCGCCGCCGACGGTCGCGCCCGCAAGCGCGGCGCGGGCCTTCTTCTCCGCCTTCGGGTTGTCGCCGAAGGGCTGGTCGGGGTCGGGCGTCGGGAACGCGATCGCGAACGCGGTGCGCCCGTCCTTGGAGACGAAGGCCCTGTCACCCGTGGAGCCGTAGCCGGTCACGCGCGCGCCGGGGAGCGCGGCGAGCAACTTCTGCTCGACCCCGGCCAGCTGATCGCGCACGCCGGGGTCCGTCACCGACGCGCCGGCCGGCAGCGAGACGACGGGGACGAGCGGCGTGGCGTTGCCGCCGGTGCCGTGGTAGAGCTTGGCGATCTCGACGTTCGTCTCCCAGCCCTCGCGGCCGGGGACGGAGAACTTCTGGTTCATGGCCTTCGTGGCGGCGCCGGAGGTGCCGATGCCGATCAGCGTCACGACGAGCCAGAAGCCGACGACGAGCTTGCGGTGGGCGAGCACCCAGCGGGTGAGGGAGGTCATCATGCGCTCGTTTGTATCACGCCCGCGCCTGCGCGACGTCGTGGCGCCCAAACGCTAGCCGCAGGCGATGGTGACCTTCTTGCGGACGACGACCTTGCCCTTGATGAGGATCTTCGCGGTCCAGGTGCCGTCGATGCTGACCGGACCGTAGGGGCCGCCGGCGAACGTATAGCCGTAGGGCAACTGCACCTTCTGGGACTTCTTGTGCGTCCATGTGAAGCCGTTGTTCTTCATCGTGTCGGCGTCGGTCGGCTCGCCCGTGTACCCAGTCTGGTAGGAGCCGCCCCACAGCGCGATGCCCATCTTCGTGCCCTTCGGGATCCCCCAGCCCTGCCACACGAAGTTCACCTCGCGCTGGCCGTTGTAACCGTCGTAGCAGTCGGTGATCGTCTTGCCCGGCTTGGCCTGGAGCGCGGGGATGCCGAGGCGCACGTAGGTCGTGAAGCCGAGGATGCGGACCTGCGGCTTGTCCGGCGCCTGCGGCTGCTTCGGCTTGGCGGAGGCGGCCGACGGAACGAGCAGCGCGGCGGCTCCGGCGAGAGTGGCGAGAAGGGTGCGGTAGCTCATGCGCGGCAGCATACGGCCGTCGCGCCGACTCCCGCTCGCCCTATACGGCGTCGGACTGACGCAGCTGGCGCTCGAGCGCGGTCAGCTCGCGGCTGAAGTGCTCGATCGCGGCCCCGAGCGGCTCGGGGACGGCGGCCACGCTCGCGTGCGTGGAGGCCTGCTCGCGCAGCGCCACGACGACCTTGCGCACCCGCTCGGCGCGCAGCTCGAGCCGATCCTGCTCGATCCTCACGCCGACGGCGCGAGGCGGGTGGAGATGCTCCATGAGGACTGCGGCGGCGTCTGGCACGGCGCGATCCTGCCCGGAATCGCGGGAGCTAATCGCGCACCCACACGTGCGTGCTCGCCGAGCGCCCGCGGTTGCCGGCCGCGTCGATCGCCAGCGCGGCGATCGCGTGGCGGCCGGGGCGCGGGCGCCACTGCACGACGTAGGGCGCGCGCGCATCGCTGCGCACGACGCCGCCCGGCAGCAGCAGGCGCACGACGCGGATGGGGCTCGCGTCGCGCGCCTCGACGCGGACGCTGTAGCGGCCGTCCTGACGCGCGATCGCGACGATGCGCACGCGCGGCGGCGTGCGGTCGGCCGTGGCGATCGTCGCGACCGGCGGGGCCGGCTGCACGACCAGCCGGGGCGGGTCGAGCGGCGGCGGGACGACCGGGTGCGTCACGCGTACCTCCACGTCGGCCGAGTCGCGCTCGTTGCCGCTCGTGTCGACCGCCTCGGCCGACAGCGTCGCGTCGTCGTCGCAGCCGCTCGAGTCCCAGTCGAGCGCGTAGGGCGCGCTGTCGTCGCGGCCGACGACGACGCCCTCGGCGACGAAGTTGACGTGGTCGATCGCGACGTCGTCGCTCGCGGTGGCGCTGAGGCTCACAGTCCCCGTGACGCTGTCGCCGTCGACCGGCGCCGTCAGCACGACCGTCGGCGCAGTCCTGTCGGGCACGACCGTGCGTGCCGCGGAGAGCGTCGTGTTGCCGGCCTCGTCGTAGGCCTTCGCGACGATCGTCGCGGGGGCCGCGAGGTCGGACGCGTCCCAGTCGAGCGTGTAGGGCGCGCTCGTGTCGGAGCCGACCGAGACGCCGTCGACGAGGAAGCGCACGCGCACGACGCCGACCGCGTCGCTCGCGGTCGCGCTGAGGCCGACCGTTCCCGTGGCGACCGTCGCCCCGTCGGCCGGCGCCGTCAGCGCGACCGTCGGCGCCGTCGCATCGGCGGCGACGTCGAGCGCGTGCGCGGTCGTGCGCACCTTCACGTCGGGCAGCGTCGCCAGCCAGTCGAGCACCTCGTCCAGCAGGTCGGAGCTGACGGCGAAGTCGTCGGCCGCGTCGCAGCTCGGGCCCGGGTCGCAGACGTCGTGCAGCACGATGTTCACCCAGCCGCCGCCGCTGTTGCGGGCCTCCTGCACGATGTCCTGCCAGACCGCGAACGAGGTGCCCTTGCGCGGCTCGATCGCGCGCAGCGTGTAGGCGTTGAGGGGCGGAAAAGTCTCGGCGTAGATCGGCCCGTCGGGGTAGTCGGTCCCGCCGGTCGTGCGCGCGGTCTCGTAGCCGCAGCCGGCGACGACGGCCTTCGTCGTGGCGTTCCAGTTCCCGAACGGGTAGGCGAAGCTGCGGGGCGTATAGCCCTGCGCGACGAGCGCGGTGCGGTCGTCGCAGATCTCCGTCTGCTGGTCGGCTTGCGAGAGCGTCGTGAGGTGCGGGTGCGTGAGCGTGTGACCGCCGATCTCCTGGCCGTCGGCGGCCAGCTCGGCGATCTGCGCCCATGTCATGCGGTTGCCCTGTCCGACGCGGCCGCTGTTGACGAAGAAGGTCGCCTTGACGCCATGCTCGTCGAGGACCCCGACGTGCGCGTACTGTGACGTGAGCCCGTCGTCGAAACCGAACGTGACGACGGTGTCCGCGGCTCGCGCCGCCGGCGCCCAGACAGCGCTCAGCGCAGCGGCGAGCACCGCCGCATGCAGCAGCCGGGGACGGGAGCGCGACATCTCCCCACGTTATCGGCAGCCTGCCCGGCCACCGCGAGCCCGTCTCAGCGGTGAGGGCTCGGGATGCGCACGCGCGCGCTCGCCGAGCGCGCGCGGTTGCCCGCCTTGTCGAGCGCGACGACGGTGAGGGCGTGGCGGCCGGGCCCGAGCCGCCAGCGCAGGACGAACGGCGCACGCGTGTCGGTGCGCACGACGCGGCCGCCCACCAGCAGGCGGACGCTGCGGATCCCGCTCGCGTCGCTGGCGGCGACGCGCACGGTCACGACGCGGCCGACGCGCTTGACGGCGGCGATGTGCACGCGCGGGCGGGTGCGATCAAGCTGCGTCACGCGCACGTCTCGGGCCGGCGCCTCGGCCACGTTGCCGCGTGCGTCGACTGCCCGCACGGTGATCTTGGCGTCCGAGCCCGCACCGCGCGAGTCCCACGCGAAGCTGTACGGCGCCGTCGCATCGCTGCCCACGACGACGCCGTCGACGAGGAATTCGACGTGGTCGACGGCGACGTTGTCGCTTGCGGCCGCCGTCAGCAGGACCGTGCCGCTGACGCGGTCGCCCGCGCCCGGGCCCGTCAGCGCGACGGCCGGCGCGGTCGTGTCGGGCACGACGGTGCGCGGCGCCGAGCCGGTCGCGTTGCCGGCCTCGTCGACCGCGGTCGCGGTCAGCGTCGCCGGGCCCGCGAGGGCGGTGGCGTCCCAGGTCACCGCGTAGGGGGCGGTCGCGTCGGAGCCGACGAGCGACCCGTTCGCGAAGAAGTCCACGCGCGCGAGACCGACGGCGTCGGCGGCGTCGGCGATGAGCGTGACCGGGCCTACGACGGTCGCGCCGTCGGCGGGGCCGCTGAGCGCGACCGTCGGGTCGGTGGCGTCACGGCTGACGTCGAGCGCGTGCGCGGTCGTGCGCACCTTCACGTCGGGCTGCGTCGCGAACCAGTCGAGCGCCTGCTCCAGCGTGTCGGAGCGCACCGCGAAGTCGTCGGCGGCGTCGCAGCTCGGGCCCGGGTCGCAGACGTCGTGCAGCACGATGTCCACCCAGCCGCCGCCGGCCGCGCGCGCCTTCTGGACGATGTCCTGCCAGACCGCCAGCGCGGTGCCGACGCGCAGCTCGTAGGCGCGCAGCGCGTAAGGGTCGCGCGGCGGGAAGGTCTCGGCGTAGATCGGCCCATCGGGATAGTCGGTGCCGCCCGTCGTGCGCGCGGTCTCGTAGCCGCAGTCCTGCACGATCGCCCGGGTCGTCGCGTTCTGCTCGCCGAACGGGTAGGCGAAGCTGCGCGGCGCGTAGCCGTGCGCGACGAGCGCCGTGCGGTCGTCGCAGATCTCGGTGCGCTGCGCGGCCTGCGAGAGCGTCGTCAGGTGCGGATGGTCGAGCGTGTGGCCGCCGATCTCCTGCCCGTCGGCAGCGAGCTCGGCGATCTGCTCCCACGTCATGTAGCCCGGCGTCCCGACCTTGGCGCTGTTGATCACGAACGTCGCCTTGACGCCATGCCGGTCGAGGATGTCGCGGTGCGCGTACTGCGAGGCGAGGCCGTCGTCGAAGTTCAGCGTCACGACGGTGTCGGCCGCGCGCGCCGCCCCCGCTCCGGCCAGCAGCAGCACACCCGAGAGCACCGTTATCCGGAGAAACAGCTGAAGGCCGGGAAGAGGCATCTCTCAGCCCCTACCCGACCTTCGCCCTCCCAAACTCGCGCGCGGTCCGCGCGCCGCCTTGCCTAGCGCGCGACCGTGACGGTGCGCGACGACGAGGTCGTCACGTTCCCGGCGGCGTCGTGCGCCTTGGCCGTGATCGCCGCGCTGCCCGTCGCCGTCCCGGCCGTGTTCCAGGAGATGCTGAACGGCGACGTCGTGTCGGTGCCGATCACGACGCCCTTGACGAGGAAGTCGACCGCGGTGACCTTGCGGTTGTCGCTCGCGCTGGCGCTGATCGTGACCGTGCCCCTGACCGTCGACCCGTTCGTCGGCGCGGTCAGCGAGATCGTCGGCGCGAGCACGTCGGCGACGGAGACCGTGCGGGCCGTCGTCGTCGTGATGTTGCCGGCCGCGTCGCGGGCGCGCATCTGCACGCTCACGCTCGCGTCCTCGCCCGAGGAGTCCCAGCTGACGCTGTACGGCGCGGTCGTGTCCGTGCCGACGACGGCGCCGTCGACGAGGAAGTCGACGCGCGTCACGCCGCGGTTGTCCGACGCGGTGCCGCTGAGCGTCGTGATGCCGCTCACCGTCGAGCCGGCCGCCGGGGTCGTCAGCGTCGCGAGCGGGTCCACGGTGTCGGCGACGCTGACCGTCCGCGCCGTCGAGAGCTTCGTGTTGCCGGCTGCGTCGTACGCCTTCGCGGTGATGCTCGCCGACGCGCCTGCCGTCGAGGAGTTCCAGCTCGTGCTGTACGGCGAGGACGTGTCCGTGCCGACGACGGCGCCGTCGACCAGGAACTCGACCTTGCTGACACCGACGTTGTCCGACGCGGACGCCGAGATCGTCGTCGATCCGGAGACCGTCGAGTTGTTCGCGGGCGCCGTCAGCGCCACCGTCGGCGCGGTCGTGTCCGGCTGGGTCACGTTGACCGTCCGTGCGGTGGACGTCTTCGTGTTGCCCGCGGCGTCGTACGCCTTCGCCGTGATCGACGAGGACGCAGGGAAGCCGGTCGAGTCCCAGCTGACGCTGTACGGCGAGGTCGTGTCCGTGCCGACGACGGCGCCGTTGACGAGGAACTCGACCTTCGTCACGGCGACGTTGTCCGACGCGGTCGCCGAGATCGTCGTCGGGCCGTTGACGGTCGAGCCGCTGGCGGGCGCCGTCAGCGAGACCGTGGGAGCGGTCTGGTCGGCCGGCTTCACCGTGACGGTGCGGGCGGCCGAGGTGGTCGTGTTGCCGGCCAGGTCGTACGCCTTGACCGTGAGCGTCGAGGACGCCGGGGCACCCGTCGTGTTCCAGTCGAAGCTGTACGGCCCGCTCGTGTCGGTGCCGACGACGGCGCCGTTGACGAGGAACTCGACCTTCGTCACGGCGACGTTGTCGCTCGCGGTCGCGGTGATCGTGGTCGTGCCGCTGACGGTCGCGCCGCTGGCGGGCGCCGTCAGCGCAGCCGTCGGGGCAACGGTGTCGGCCGGCGGCGGCGGCGCCGCGCCGGTCTGCCCGAACGCGTCCTTCGTCGTCTTGACGGCGAGGCCGGGCTGCTGGCCGATCCAGGTCAGCAGCGAGTCGAGCGTGTCCGACTTGATCGCGTACTCGTCGAAGCCGGTGCAGGCGCCGTCGCAGACGTCGTGCAGGACGAGGTCGATCACGCCGCCTCCGCCGTAGCGGGCGCGGTTGATGAGGTCCTGGTAGGTCGTCAGCGTCGTCGTCGTGCGCGGCTCGTAGGCGCGCAGCGTCATCGCGTTGGACGGCGGGACCGTCTCGGCGTAGTCGCAGCAGTCCGGCGGCTCGTCCAGCCCGCCGGTCGTGCGTGCGGTCAGGTAGCCGCAGCCCGAGACGATGCCCTTCACGCTCGCGTTCCAGCCACCGAACGGGTACGCGAAGTTGCGCACGTCGAAGCCGTGGGTGATGAGCGCGAGACGGTCGTCGCAGACCTGGCGCTTCGCCTCCGCGGCCGTGACCGTCGTGAGGTTGGCGTGGGTCAGCGTGTGACCGCCGATCTCGTTGCCGGCGCCGGCCAGGTCGGTGAGCTGGGCCCACGTCGCGTAGCCGGAGGTTCCGACCTTGTCGCTGTTGATGAAGAAGGTCGCGTTGACGCCGTGCGCGGTCAGGAGCGAGCGGTGCGCGTACTGCGACGCGAGGCCGTCGTCGAAGCCGATCACGACCGTCGTCGGCGAGGCGTGCTTGACCGTCAGCGTCGCCGCCGCGGACGTGCTCGCGTTCGCGTGCGTGTCGTAGGCGCGGGCGGTGACCGTCGCGGTCGCGCCGGCCGTGCTCGAGTCCCAGTCGTACGTGTACGGCGCGGTGCTGTCCGTGCCGACGACCGTGCCGCCGACGAGGAAGTCGACGTGGTCGACGCCGCTCGGGTCGCTCGCGTCGGCGCTCAGCGTGACCGTGTTCTCCACGGTCGCGCCGTCGGCCGGCGCGGTCAGCGTCACCGTCGGGCCCTGCAGGTCCGGGTGCGTGACGGTGACGGTGCGCGTGTCGGTCGTCGTGGCGTTGCCCGACGGGTCGACCGCGCGGGCGCTGATCGTCGCCGAGTCGCCGGCCGAGCTGGAGTCCCAGTCGTAGCTGTACGGCGCGGTGCTGTCACTGCCGACGACGTTGCCGTCGACGAGGAAGTCGACGCGGGTGACGCCGACGTCGTCGCTCGCGGTGGCGGCCAGCGTGACCGTGCCGGCGACGCTCGCGGCGTCGTCGGGCGCCGTGAGGGCCGCCGTCGGAGCCGTCGTGTCGGGCGCCTGGTTGAGCGTCTGGCGCGTCGACTTGAACGTCAGGTTCGGCTGCTGGCCGGCCCAGTCGAGGAACGCCTGCATGCGGGTCGCGGGCGTGTCGTAGGCGTCGTGGCCGGTGCAGGGGTCGTCGCAGATGCCGTGCACGACGATGTTGACCCAGCCGCCGCCGTTGTAGCGGGCCTTGTCGACGATGTCCTGCCAGGTCGCGAGGTCCGTGTCGTAGCGGGGCTCGATCGCGCGCAGCGTGAGGGCGTTCTTCGGCGGAACCGTCTCCGCGAAGACCGGGCCGCTGGGCCAGTCGGTGCCGCCCGTCGTGCGCGCGGTGCTGTAGCCGCAGCCGCTGACGATCGTCTTGATCGCGGCGGTCCAGGCGCCGTTCGGGTAGGCGAAGTTGCGCGGGTCGAAGCCGTGCTGGATCAGCGCGGCGCGGTCGTCGCAGACCTGGCGCGTGCCCTCGGTCGCGTCGACGGTCGTGAGGTTGACGTGATCGAGCGTGTGGCCGCCGATGTCGTTGCCGGCTGCCGCCAGGTCGGCGATCTGGGCCCACGTGTCGTAGCCGGGCGTGCCGACCTTGTTGCTGTTGATGAAGTAGGTCGCCTTGACGCCGGCGGCGTCGAGCATCGCGCGGTGGTCGTACTGCGAGGCGATGCCGTCGTCGAAGCCGAGCGTGACGGTCGTCGGCGAGGCGTGCAGGACCGTGATCGTGCGCGGGGCGGACGTCGTGCCGTTGCCGACCGCGTCGTAGGCGCGGGCCGTGATCGTGGCCGAGGCGCCGGCGCTGCTCGAGTCCCAGTCGAGGGAGTAGGGAGCCGTGCTGTCGGTGCCGACGACGCTGCCGCCGACGAGGAAGTCGACGTGGTCGACGCCGATGTTGTCGCTCGCGTCGGCGCTCAGCGTGACCGTGCCCGTGAGCGTGCTGGCGTCGGCGGGCGCGGTCAGCGCGACCGTCGGCGGGACGGCGTCCGGGTGCACCACGTTGACGGTGCGAGCGGCCGAGGTCGTGGCGTTGCCAGCCGTGTCGGTGGCGCGCGCGGTGATCTGCGCGGTGTCGCCGGCAGCCGTGCCCGAGGCCCAGTCGGCGCTGTACGGCGCGGTCGTGTCGCTGCCGACGACGACGCCGTCGGCCAGGAAGTCCACGCGGGCGACGGCCTTGTCGTCGCTCGCCGTGGCGGTCAGCGTGGTCGTGCCGTTGACCGTGTCGCCGTCGTTGGGCGAGCTGACGGCGACGGCCGGGGGCCCGGTGTCGCCGGGAATGGCGAGGATCTGCGCGGTCGTGCGGACCTGCACGTCGCCCTGGGTGGCGACCCAGTCGAGGAACTGGTCCATGCGGCTCGCGGGCGTGTCGCCGCTGCCGTGCGCGGTGCAGGGGTCGTCGCAGATGCCGTGCACGACGATGTCGACCCAGCCGCCGCCGAACAGGCGCGCCTGGTTGACGATGTCCTCCCAGGTCGCGATGTCCGTCGTGTAGTCGGGCTGGATCGCGCGCAGCGCGAAGGCGTTCTTGGCGGGGATCGTCTCGGCGAAGACGCAGCAGGGGTCGCCGTAGTCGGTGCCGCCGGTCGTGCGCGCGGTCGTGTAGCCGCAGCCGCTGACAATCGCCGCGATCGCCGCCGTCCAGGAGCCGTTCGGGTAGGCGAAGGCCTTCGCGTCGAAGCCGTGCGCGGAGATCGCGGTGCGGTCGTCGCAGATCTGGTGCTGCTGCTCCGTGGCGCTGACGGTCGTGAGCTTCGTGTGGTTGATCGTGTTGCCGCCGATCTCGTTCCCCGCCGCGGCCAGCGTTCCGAGCTGCGCCCAGCTGGCGTAGCCGGAGAGCCCGACCTTGCCGCTGTTGACGAAGTACGTCGCCTTGTAGCCGTGCTCGTCGAGCAGGCCCTGGTGGGCGTACTGCGAGGCGAGGCCCTCGTCCATGCCGAGGGTGACGTACGTGGTGGCGGCGTGAGCGCTCGTCGCGAAGGCGACGAGCAGCGCGATCGCGAGGGCAGCCGTGCCCAGGAGCGCACGAATACGAAGCGGAGAACTAGTCAGCGTGGGCACGTTGTCGCATCCCTACGTCCCGTGCCCGGGCATCCTGCCCAACGCACTCATTTGCAAAAGCGAGGTGCAAGATATCGCGCTTTCTGCACGATTTGCATCACTTTCGGCAGGTTTTGCGCGGTTGGGCGCGTCCAAGGCATCGGCTATTCGTCCAGGCCGCGCTTGGACTATCAAGTCCGACGGGCGATCTGGCGATTGCAGACCCTTCGCGCAAACCTGCGGCGATGGAGAGGCTCCTGGGCCTCGGCGGCCGCGAAGCTACCGGCAGGCTGGTCCGAGAATCTCTGCCGCTGCGACGACAGAGAAATCGCGCTGGCCCTCGAGTGCAGCAAGCGCGCGCATGCCGGAGGAGCGACTGCGCCTGATGAAGTTCCAGTCGCCGATCAGGTAGAGCCGCCGCTTGGTGCGAGTAACAGCGACGTTGAGCACCTTGGCGGCTGCGATCGCGTGCGCGGTTCCGTGGAGGTCTGCTTTGCCGATCCAGCGGGGTCGGTCGTCCTGCATCAGATCCACTACGACCGTGTCGTACTGTCGACCTTGGAATGCGTGGGCGGTGCCGCACTCGATCGCGGCGCCGGCTGCCGTCCGAAGCTTCAGCCGGGACGCCTGGTCCGCTTGGGATCGATAGGGACTGATGAAGCCGAAGCTCGTCCCGGCGCAGAGGTCAGGGCGCTGCGCGATCGCCTGCAGGAGGTTCAAGCCCAGTCGACACCACCAGGAGCTGCCGTCTGAGATCAGCGGCTTGTCGAGATGCCCTGAGGTGTCGAACAGCGTGATGACGGCGCCAGCGTCCTGAACCACCGATTCGGCTGTCGCGAGGAGTCCGTCGTAGCAGAAGTCATTCACTACTCCGGCGATGATTTCGGGAAAGCGATGCTGGCTCGACAGTGCGACGCAGCGCTGATGGTTCCGTGCCGTCTCGTGATCGCGGATACCAGCCAGCGCGAAGATGTCCATCTCTTGCCAGGGATGCAGCTCTGACGCCTTCGCATCTCCGCTGTCCGTCTCCGCGATCGGAGCGTTCTGCAGGAAGTCACCAACGACCGCGAACGTGCGATCCGCCCGTGAGCCGGCGAGGACAACCTCGGGAGCGCCGATGCTCGACGCCTCGTCGAGGATGACGACGTCGAAGCGGCGATTGTGAAGCGATGAGTTGAGTGTGTACGCGGCGAGCGTGCAGGCGACGAGTCGAGCTTCGCCGAGCAGACGTTCGCGGGTCTCGGCCTCGTCGGTCTCGATGGTCTGCTGCTCACGACGCGTTTCCTCGAGCTCGCGATCGAGCTGAGCGACTCTCAACTCCACTTTGGCAAGGGCGTCGAGCTTGTCGATCCAGCCCTTGCTACGGGCCTCGTCGAGGATCGACCGGGCCGACGAGACGGGAACTCTGGCGGCGATCGCCTCAAGATCCCTGCTCTCGTTGGCGAGCTTCTCGTGCTTCAGTGCGATCTCGTCCTGCTCTGCGGCCAGTCGCTGCGCCTCATCCCTTTCGACTGCGGCGCGTGCCATGCGGGCTTCGAGCGCCTCGCCTTGCGCGTGCGCAGCTTCGGCAGCGACACGACACCGCTCCCGGTGGCGCATCGCCTGCTCATTCAAGGTGACGGCCTGCTCAGTCGCCTGAGTTGCCTCGGCGAGCTCGGCTTCCAGTGCCGCAGAGCGTCGCACCCGCACGCCCCGAAGCGGCGGCAGGACGCGTGCCACTCCTGCATCGATCATCGCCTTGGCCAGCGCGACGCGAGGTGCGATCGCGTCGCGGTCGGCTTCCGCTGTGGCGAGCACGCCGGCGGCCGCAGCCAGCCCGCGCTCGGCGTGGATGAGGGCGTCGGCGCCGCGCTGGACATCCTCAGAGGCCGCCATGCGCTCTGCGTCCGTCACGTCAAGCGTCGCGGCGGCCTGAGCGTGAGTACGGATTCTCTCCTCGACAGAGGCGAGCTCGGTGGCGATCGTGCGTCGTCGCTCCTCGAGCCGCGCCAGATCTTCGCGGGCTGCTTGCGCGCGCCGGGCCTGCTCGATCCTGCTCGCGTCCGCGCCGGCGATCCCTTGGAGCAGCACGTCACGCTCGGCGCGAGCCTCGTCGGCGCGGTTCGCGTCCATGCGCTGTTGCAGCGCCTCGTGGCGTTCAGTTGTGTTGTTGAGCACTGCGGCCGCTTTCCTGAGCAGCAGATGCTCGTGCTCCCGGACCTCGGGAGAGACCTTCTCCTCGGTGCGAGGACTCGCCACACGGATGATCTCGCCGCCCTCGAAGTCGATCCCGAGTTGCGCCTGCGCGACGCCTTCGAGCACGTTGTCGACCGCTACGTGAGTGTGGGAGGCGATCAGGACCGAGAGGTCCTCGGCGAGAGCACGCCGGACGGTCTCGGTGATGACCGTCGTCTTGCCGGTCCCCGGCGGCCCCCACACGAACCACCCGCCCGGGCTGGTCAGCGCAGCGAGCGCGTCGCGCTGGCTCGCGTGCAGTTCAAACGCGGTCCGCAACTCGGGAAGCGGATCCCGCGTCGCGGACTCCTTGGACGCCCACAGTTGCGCAACGGGTCTCCCGGCAGGGGCCGTGACCAGCAGGTTCAGCAGCGCGCGCTTGAGCTCGAGGCTGAAGTCGTCGACGTAGAAGACGCGCACGCTGTGGACGTCCCGCAACGCAGCGCGCGACTCCTCCGGAATCCGAAGCTGAAGCTGGCCCGCGGCGTAGCGCTCATACGTGACCGGATGGCGGTGATCCGCAGCCTGACCCTCGAGGTCAGCATCGATCACGAAGAAGAGCTGCTCCCTCCACAGCACGGATCGCCCGGACGGAAGCGTGACCGTGACCGTGAGCGGCTCTCCTGCCCGGGGCGTCGGCAACGGCTCGTGCTTCGTCAGGCATCTGCCCGTGCCATTGCGGAGAATTGCCTCGATGTCGGCCTTGACCGCTTCGACTGCGAGCTTGCGCAGCTCTCCCCACGGTGGGACCCCATGCGCCGTACGCGACCTTGACTCCATGGAGACAGAGCATCGGCGTTGCGTGGAAGGCGCTTGAGCATTCGGTCCGGCCGCTGGCTGCGCCTCGATTAACGCGACCAAGCCCCGCGGATGCTGCCCAGCCGATGCGTGCGGGCGGGAACCTAGCGCCCCGCCACCGCTGCGGCTTTCCCCTACGCGCCCGAGAGGATTCGAACCTCTGACCTTCGGTTCCGTAGGTGTCGCGGGCGTGTTCGGTGGGGTGCGTTGGGGTGCGGCGGCGCCCGGTGGGGCGGGCGTTCGGGCGGCTCGCGTGGTTGGCGAGATCGGCTGCGATCCGTGACGCATGTTGCCCCGGCGTTGCCCCAACGACGTGCGCTTCGCAGCCGGGCCTGCGACCTATCCTCTCGTCCTCATGCCCGAGCTGCACGACATCGAATACGTGCTGGAGCGCCAGCCCGACGGCGGGTATCTGATCTACGTGCCCGAGCTGCCGGGCCTAGCGACTGAAGGGTCCACTCGCGAGGAGGCAGTGGCGATGCTCCGCGACGCGCTCCCGGCCTACCTGCAGAGCAATCGCGACCGGGACCAGCGCCGCTCATAGTTGCGTTTTTTTCGAATCTTCCTACACTCTCTGCATGGCAACGTCACGAGCAACGACGCGGAGTGCTGATGCCGAGCGGCTGCGCGAGCAGGCGCAGCGTCTCGCGGACGCGGCCAACAGCGCGCGAGCCGGGAAGACACCGACCGTGGCCGCGCTCGGGCTCGACGATGTCATCCTCCCGCCCAGCGTCCTCGAGGCCGCGGCAGAGGTCCTGCGCGAGCAGGCGCAGGGCCGCGATTCCGAGATCGTCGTCGTGCGCGAGACGCTCTCCGCGCAGCAGGCCGCCGATCTCCTCGGCGTCTCACGTCCACATCTGACGATGCTGCTCGACCGGGACCGCATCCCCTACCAGACGACCGCCGGCGGGCATCGGCGCATCCGCCGCTCCGACATCGAGGACTACCGCGATCGCCGGCAGCTCGCACATGCTGCGATGCGCGAGTCGATGGACAGCGCCCAAGAGCTCGCAGACGACGAGTAGCGGCCGCAGCATTTCGTACCGTCTCGCGGGTGCCAATCCCGCGAGCCGTCATCGACGCCGATGTCCTCTACCGGCGCCACCCACGCAACCTGCTTGTCTGGCACGCCCTCGCCGGCCTCTTTGAGCTGCACTGGTCCGCGCGCATCCTCGACGAGACTCGACGCCACCTGATCGAGCGCAATGTCGCAGCGTTCGGCGAGCCTCGTGCGGCTGCGGTCGACCGCACGCTCGCACGCGTCACCGATGCGCTCGAGCAGGCCCGCGCGGGAAGCCTCGTCCCCGAGGCCGAGATCGCCGCGCACGAGCCGCACATGCCCAACGAACCGAAGGACCGCCACGTCCTCGCCGCCGCAGTCGCTGTCGGCGCAACCGTCGTCATCACGACCAACGTCCGCGACTTCGCCGTCGACAACAGCGCCGGCTTCCCCGTCGCTCCACAGACGCCCGATGACTTCCTGACCTCGCTGCTCGACGACACCACCGTTGATGCGGCCATGACCGCGCTCCAAGAGCATGCGAGCTTCCACGGCTGGACCGTCCCGCAGTTGTTGAACCTTCTCGGAACCGCGAGGCCCGATCGACCGGCAATCGCGCCTGAGTATGCGAAGCGCATCGTCGAGCTGAGTGCCGGTTCCTGACAGGCCCTCAGCGCTTCACGCCAGCGCGCAAAGCGAGCAGCCACAGACCGATGAGGAGCGGACCAATGAGCCGCGAACCGACTTCTGTGACCTCGCCTGGAAGAGTCAGCGCCTTCAACTCGTCCACCGGAGTCACTCGAAGAAGTCCGGTAGCGCTCTTCACGCTGAGCGAGAGTACCTCAGCGTACGAGACCTCCTCTTTGAAGCCGCAGGCGTGCAAGCCAACCGCAGCCAAGACGATGACGCTGGCCAAGGCGACGAAAGCACGGACTGCCTTCAAGCCATAACCGGACAGGAGCCAATACATGCTTATGATCGCTCGCTCCGCTCGCGCTCTGAGGCGCCCACGTCTGAAGCGCGCCGGGATGGCAACCTTTCGTCGCATTTCCATCTCGCCGTAGTACAGATCCCCCGCGCCGCATTGATCCTTGTGGTCTTCCCGCGCCTTGCGCAATGCACGGAAGATCGTGGCCACCTGTCCTGGAGTGACTTCGCAGTCGCCATTCCGCTCACCAGACCACGCTGGCGGAGTCGTGTCTCGATCAGTCCATCCCCGTACGTCGAGCTCCTCGGCAATCGTCTCGCGGTCAATGCGCCATCGGTGTGAGACGCGCGGCCACCGACAGCTGCTCTCGATCCGGATGCACTCCAGTCCATGGGAGCCGAGAAACCGGCACGCTCGGAGATCGAGACCAGAGAGAGCAAGATCGGCTACCTGCGCGCCGCGCAGAGTCACCAACTGCGGCTGCACCTCATCGCCGGCTGGCGTGACGTCATCTCCTCTCCACTCATCCGACAGCGACCACGTCGTCGCTCGGGTCAATGTCGATGCCCGGGCGAAGTCGGCATTGTCGAGGGCAATTTCTGCGTTCCGGACCGAAAGCCAAACGCCGTCTGCGAAGCTCGCAGCCCGGGCCGAGATTCGCCTGGCCGCACCTTCGAGCGTCACCCGGCTGCCGAAGCGGCAGTCGTCGAACTGGAGCAGGTCACCGACGGCCAGCGGCCCGATTCGATGAGCCTCTTGGAACGTCGCTTGTGCTCCGGCGTTCTCGACTCCACAGTCCCAGTTGACCGTCAGACTCAGCGCTGCTCCCTCGCGCAACAGCAGGGCGATAGCGCGATGGGCGTCGTTGGCTTGAACCTCCTTGAAACGAGCGGCGTTGGCCGCCTTCGCCCGAACAAGCGCCAGGAAATCGTCTCCCCGGCCCTCCGCGAGGGTGCCCAGTTCCTCAAGCGAGAGGCTGGTCACGTCCTCCGACGACAAGCCGAAGACCTGCGCGACCTGGTCAGCGACGACTCGCGCTACATCCGCCCCTCGCGGAGCGCGTCGGGTCCAGACATGCTGATCCCCGCACCGGAGTAGATAACAAGCGGTCGAGAGAGGCTGCCCTCCGCAAGCATTCGAGCAACGACGCGAGCATCCGCATGCTCGCTCGCAGTAGTCGCCGATGCTTCCAACGTTCGTTCCCTTGTCCGCAACGTCGCCCGAATCCCTGGAAACGGGAGCGTACACCAGGCTGTAAGGATCACGCCTGCGCAACCTGCGCGGCTTTGGCGCGTTGCCCCATTCGTTGCCCCACAAGCGCCAACGCGCCCTCGCACTCGCCCCCAAGACGCCAAGAGCCCCGCAACCACGGGGCTCCCAGATACGCGCCCGAAAGGACACATTGCCCGACGCGACGGGGTTTCCGCCCGGTCGTGTCCAGTGACGTGTCCAGCGGGCACGCGGCTCAGCTCGGGGCCAGCTCGTGGTGGACAGGCTCCCACGGCTGCCGGACCGGCTCGGCCGACACGTCTCCCCCGCCGCGCGATCGGCACGTCGCACACCCGCACCCGTTCGCGAACCCGTGGCACACGGCTTGCGGCTCAACCAGCCGCAGATGGCGGGCAGCTTCGTCGCCGCTCACCGCAGCTGTGCGCGGTTCGTCGGACGGGCGCTCGATCTTGAACGCGTCGCCGACCCGATCGAGCCAGTCCTGTCGGTCAGGATGCCCGTACAGCTCGCGTACGAGCTTGCCATCGGCATGCCCGAGCTGCGCACCGACAACCTCGGCGGGCAGCCGGAGCCGCACGTAGGCGTACCAGCCGAAGAAGTGGCGCGTGCAGAGGTAGAGCGTCTTGTCTTCGACGCCGGCACCGATACGGACCTTGTTCCAGTGGTGGAAGCGCGTGGACGGCGTGTAGTGGTGGCCGCGTACAGTCGTGAAGACCCATGGCACCCCGGGAACGCGAAGCTTCTCGGCGCGCTTGAGGATGACCCGTGCGTGATCGACGATCACGACGTCGTGGGCGCCCGTCTTCGGCTGCGTGATCTTGTTGAGCTTGGCGCTCCATTGGCGCTGGACCTCTATCCGGTCCCTGTGCCAAAGGACGTCATCCCACATCAGGGCATCAAGCTGACCCGGACGCATCCCGGTCATGCACCCCAGCCCGACATAGAGCGCGAACGAGAGCGGCGCGAGTTGCTCCGCTCGATCAAGCATGTGCCACATCTGCTTCTCAGTCGGCGGCTGCTTGAACTTGTTGCCGTGCGACTGCTTGACCGAGATACCGGCCCACGGATTGACCTTGATGATGCGTCCGGCCTCCGCCGACATCGCATCGTTGAACATCGTTCGCAGCACGTCGACCGTGCCGAGGTTCGCGCCTCCTTCAAGCCACTCGGAGACGACTCCATCGTCGACTTGAGTCAG
This sequence comes from uncultured Actinomycetes bacterium, assembly GCA_963746145.1. GTDB lineage: Bacteria > Actinomycetota > Thermoleophilia > Solirubrobacterales > Solirubrobacteraceae > Conexibacter. The sequence goes on along the minus strand of CAVVAC010000003.1, from coordinate 838,164 downwards.
GAGCAGATGCCCGTGCTTGGCTACGAATGCCTTCGTACGCTCCATTCGGTGTACGAGTGTGGATTCGCCGATGTGCCGAATGAAAAGGGCGTCGCTCAGCCACCGCTTGTGCCATGCCTTGACGGTCGGCTTCTTCCGATCCTCAATCCGAGGAAGGGCCTTCTCGCAGGCAGCGATAGCCTGGTTCTTTCGCTCGAACGTGCCCCGCTCGTCAGCGCCGAGATCCTCCATCTCCTTGGGCGAAAGCAGCTTGGAGACACTGATCTTGGTGTTGGCCTGGGCGTCGAAGACCTGGGCGCGCCAGCGCTTGGACGGGAGCTGCTGAACGCTCATCGCGCACCGTCCTTCGGTGTGCGGCGACGGAACGCAGGCCCGCCGCTCGACGCGGCGGACATCGCCGCCTCGGTGTCGAGCGACGGGTCCGTGAGTGCGCGCGAACGCGCGTATTCTTCGCCTTGCATTTCAGGAACCAACCCTTCCTGTTTTGCGCGGCCCGGCGGGTGTGGCAACACTCGTCGGGCCAACTATTTGGCTGAGACGAACGGCATCGTACCTCCACGCACGAGGGCTGACAAGCGTGGCGACGGGGATCGCGACTGGACACGCCCGCCTTTCCGAGCCGTAGCTACTGGACACGGGTCCGCCTCTCGTCGAGAACGACGACGTCGGCCTGCTGGTGCTCGGGGCCGTTCGCTCGCACCCACGCGAGCGCTTCGCTGGGAAGGAACCGACGCGCACGAGCGCTCCAGAGCACGGAGGGCATGCCGAGCCGCACGCGGCGGTCGATCGTCGCGACGCTGACGCCCATGCGTCGCGCCAGTTCCTTGCGGTCTACGTACGGCTCGACGCTCATCGGCTTGCCGACCCGGCGAGGGCGTCGTCCCAGATCCGTGCCCACTCCTGCGCGCACGGGCGGCAGAGCGCGACGGTGTAGGGGGCGTAATACGTCTGCATGAAGACGGCGCGCTTGCCGGCCTTCCGATGGCAGCTGCGCCGCTTGCCCTGTCCGGCGCCTTTGCATCTGACCCACGCATCCCCGCGCAGCGGTTCGATCGCGAACGTGCTCATGCGGCTGCCTCGGGGATCTCCAGCTCGGCGTCGTAGCGCATCCGCTGCGTGTCGAGTGAGATAGGGCACTTGCCCAGCTCGCCGTTGCGGGCCTTGGCGACGACGAGCAGCGCGGTCGAGAGACGACGGATCTCGCCGGTCGCGACGCTGCCGCGCGCGAACGGGACCGTGACCTCTTCCTGGTCGCGGTGGACGAAGAGGAGGTTGTCGCAGTCGTAGACGAGCTTGCCCGACTCGCGCACATCACGCTCGACAGGGAGCGGCAGCACGCCGCTGTCCGCGCGCGCTCGGTTGAGCTGGCCGACCGCGACCAGCGCCGTGTTGGCTTCTTGCGCGGCGGCGGCGAGCTGGGAGGAGATAGCGTCGATCTCCTCGCGGCCGGTGTGCGGGATGCCGTGTACGCCGTCGAGCCCGGCCATCCCCCAGCGGCGGGCGAGGATGTGGCGGCAGATGTCTTGCGCGGGCCAGCCGGCGCAGTTCGTCATCCCCCACGGGTAGCCCAGCTCGAGTGCTTGCATGACGCGGCGGTGGTCGCGCTCGTTCAGGTCGCGTTCGAGCAGACGCCCGAACGGGACGCCGCTCATCGCTGCGAGCGTGCGCAGGCTGCGGCTAAGCAGGCTCATCTCGTTGAGGTAGAGGTGGGCCGACACGCCCTGTCCGGCGGCGTGGTCAAGGAGGCCGTCGCAGATCGTGCTCTTGCCGGCCGATGTCCAGCCGCACAGCAGGGAGGTGCTGCCGAGCCGCAGCCCGCCGTACAGGAGCCGGTTCACGGCCGCGAACGGCGTCAAGACGACGTCGGACTCCTTGCCGGCGAGGTACTCGAAGACGTGCTCGCGGGCCGTGTCGCGGTCCCATGTCGTTTTCGTCTGCTCGCCGTCGGCTGCGATCAGCCGTGCTTCGGCGCGGGCGTAGGCGGCCTCGTCGCCGGACTCGATCGCGGTGTCGGCTTCGTAGAGTGCTGCGCGGCGCTCGCGGCGCAGCGCGTCGCGGCGTACGCGCTCGCCGTAGTCGCGCCAGTTCCCCGCGGCCGGGGCGTAGGCGTTGAGGGCATCGACGAACGCGCCGCCGCCCGCAGCGTCCAGCTGCCCCGTGATCCGCAGCCGGTCGGTGACCGTGACGGTGTCGATCGCCGAGCCGGCGTCGTACAGCTCGACCATCGCGGCGAAGATCAGCTGATGGGCACGCAGATGAAAGTCGCTCGCGCGCAGCCGCGCGTCGACCGTCAGGCGCTCGACGGCGAGCGCGCCGGTCATCAGCGCGCCGCCGAGCACCCCGCGCTCGATCTCGGCGTCGTGGATCGGCCCGAACCTCATCGGCTCGGCTCCCCGGCCATCAAGTCGGCTGCGGTCAGGTTCGGACGCAGGCCGCGGCGATGCGACGTCGCGGTCGCGCTCGCCGCCATGCGGTCGATGCGCTCCTCGTTGGACTCGGCGCGGTTCCCGTTGCCGCGCAGCGCGTAGCGAATGTCGAGGTAGGTGGTCCCCTGCTCGTTGGCGCCGTGGTGGTAGTCCGAGCGGGCGAGGCCGTCGATCGCGAGCTTGCACGTCTCGGCGTCACGGACTGCGAGCGCGGCGGCGACGATCCCGCGGCGCTTCTCGTTGAAGCTCGGCAGCCGGCCGCGTCGTCCGGGGTAGATGGCGTCGAGGTAGTACGCCCAGATCTCGTCCTGGGCCTCGCGCGCGCGACGGGCGTTCTCTTCACTTCGAGAACTTCCATGCACATGCAGATGCATAGGGCCCCCTGCCGGGAGCCCGGTGGGGGTATCGGTATTTCCTTCTACGACGGGAAAATCGGTGGCCCCCTCCTGGCCCCCTGTAAACCCCTCTCCGGTCCCCTGCTTCACGAGCGGACGCAGCTCGTCGCGCAGCCACGAGAACTGGCCGTAGCGAGCAAGGAACCCCACCCGGATCGGATGCTCGGGCGCGAGTGCGGCAACGTCGCGCGCGATGGCGCGCGCGAGCGTCGGCCCGCCCGCCTTGAGGTACTTCACCCGCGCGCAGCACCACAGCACCCCGGCCTCGAAGACCAGCATGCGGCGCTCGACCAGCTCGCGCAGCGCAGCGTCGATCGCCTCCGGGCGCATCCCGGTGTCGAGCGCGATCCCCTCGACCCGGACCCGGTAGAGGCCCGACATCGAGCACAACGGGTTCAGGAACGACCACAGGTACAGGTACCGGGCGGGTGCTGAGACCTCGCAGAACGGCGCCTGATTCCACAAGTCGTTGCGGACCAGCTCGAAGCGACTCATCGCTGCGACTGCGGACCGCGAGGGGCGCCACGCCGGAACCTGCCAGCCCTTCGCGGGCACGCAGCACGACCCGTCGCCCACGGGCACCACCGCGCGCCAACGCCGTATGCCGACATAGATCACGCCGCGGCCGTCGTGGCAACGGCAGTCCGGGGGTTAGCGTGGCCCAACGGCCTGGGCAAGACTCGCTCCTCCCACGGCGGAGGAACCGTGTTCGGGAGAGCGCGGACCCAGACCTCGCACCGCTCCGGCGACCCGTACACCTTCTGGACGTACTGCGTCACGATCTGCGCGTCGTCGCGCCACAAGACCGACGTCAGCGCGTCCTCGACAGCGCGTACCAACTTCGTCGCGTCCGGCTTCACCGCCGGCCAGTCCGGAGCGGAGGGCCGCAGCCGACGCGCGTTGCGCCCGGTTCCGAAGTGAGACTTCGGTCGCGCGAGTACGAACGTGACGTAGATGCCGATCGGGCCGACGAACGGCGGCCGGACCCACTCGTCGCCGAGGGCGGTGAGCGCCGCCCCGGCGACCTCCTGCTTCCACGGCCGCGACCCCTTCGCGTCGTCAACGACGACGATCTGGCCGGTGCTCGCGTGCGCGAACGCCTTCTTGCTGCCGGCAGGCTGCGGGCGCCCGAGCACGGCGAACTCGACCTGCTGGCGCACAAAACGCTCGCCCATCACGCCACCTTCAAGGTGTGGCCGCGCTCGGTCTCGCTGATCTCGCCGTGCTCGTCGCGGCGGTCCTTGAACGAGATCGCGACGACCGGGCCGTAGGCGTCGCCGACGACCTCGCCTTCGGCGACGGTCACGATCTGGACGTGGCATTCCTCGCCTTTGGACAGCTCGCGGTGTAGATGGATCGCGCCCGCCATGCGCAGCACGGCCGATGTCGGCGACTCGCCGCCGACGTCGAAGGTGAGCTGCTGCTGCGGGATGCTTGTCGCCGACATCGCCTAGAAGGGGATGTCGTCGTGGCGAGCCATCGACGACGCCGCGGCCGCCGGCACCGGGGCCGCGATCCCGACTGCACGGTCGTGCGCCTTGACGCGGCTGCGGACCTTCTCGGGATCGTTGCGGTCCGGCTCGTTCTGCACGAAGACCATCGCCTGTCGTCCGTGCAGGACGTCCGGCTCGAGCCGGACCTCGCCCTCGTCGGTCGCGATCCCGACCGCGTTGAGCAACGCCTTGAGCTTGCCGAGGCTCTGCGGCGTGATGACGATCCACTCGGTGATGCCGAGCCCGGCGTGCTCGCCCTTGACCGCCGACCACTCGACGATCAGCTGCCTATGTCCGCCGCGCGATGTTTGCGTGTCGTCGGCGGCTTCGATGCGGCACAGGTGCCAGCCGGGCGGCAGGATCCCGCCGCCCTTCCATGCCTCCACGCCGCTCAGGTCAACGACGATCGTCATGCCGCCGCCTTCCCCGCTGCAGCCACGTGCGCGCCGTGCGCATGGCCGGCCGAGTCGGTCGGGTTCCTGTGCGCGGCGCCGTCAGGCGCGAGCGCCTTGACGGGCGCCGCGGCGTGCTCGGGGCGCGTGGCGCGCGTGGCGCGTTTCAGCTCCAGCCACGTGCCGATGTCGAGCGGCAGGAACGGCGGGAGGAAGCCGCCGCGGTTCTTGCCGCGCCGGCCGTTGCCGGCGATGACCTGAGCGAGCGTGCGCGGCTCGCTGCCGTCCTCCGGTGCGACGCGCGCGGAGTAGGCGACGACGTCGTAGTCGGACATGATCTTGACGCCGAGCGCGGGGTTGTTGCTGCCGGTGTACGGCATCCGCTCGAACGCGCCCGTGGCGTCGTCGCGGATTGCGATCTCGTGCGCGATCGCGATCACGTTGAACGGCATGTCGCGCAGGGCCCGGCAGAACCGCTCGATGCGCAGGCCGGCGTCGCCGTAGTTCGGCAGGCTCGGCTTGCCGCCGCCGCTGAAATGGTCCACGAGCGCCCGGTAGGCGGAGCTGAGGCTGTCGATCACGACGGTCTGCTCGCCCTCGCCGCCGCCGCGCAGGTACAGCTCGGCTTCGTCGAGCACCTGCGGGCTGTCGATCGTGACCTCGTGGATGTGCGCGGCGCCGTAGTGCTCGCGGGCGTCATCGACGCCGTTGCGGCCTTCGGCGTTGAGGTAGAGGATCGGGCCGGGCGCGCTGAGCGAGCCCCACGTCTTGCCCGAGCCCTCCGGGCCGTACAGGACGATGTTCAGGGTGGGCGGCGAGCTGGTCGGCTCGACGAACGTCAACGGCATGCGACCTCCTGCTGGGGACGCGAGCGCTTCGCCGGCACGCGCTCGTAGAGCGCGTCGACCAGCTCGGCGTTCGTGGGATCGGGGCAGATCGGCCGCCATCGGCAGCCGGGGCATCGCGTCCGTGAGGGGTTGCGGATCGGGTACAGCTGGCCGCTGTCGTAGAGCTGCACGAGTCGGGCGGCAGCGACGAGCTGGCGTCCGACCTCTTCCAGCTCGTCAGCGGCGAACAGCACGCGCGTGCGTGCTTGCCAGCGCCGCGTCGCATAGGCGGCGCGCGCGTCAGGGTCGGGGTCTGTGCCGGTCTCGGCACAGGTCTGGTCGTAGGACTCCGGGGTCGTCAGCTGGTCCAGCGCGTGCGACGCTTTGCCGTTCTTGAGGCGGCGCGCGGGCTTGGGCAGCTCGCGCAGACGCTCGTCGACGATCACGCCGGCCGGCTGCACGCCGTAGCGCTCGCGCCACGCCCATGCGTACCAGCGCGTCTGTCGGTCGAGCGCGATCAGCTCCGCGGGCGTCAGCTGTCCGCGCAGCTTGAACTCGACGATCCACGACCGCCCAGCAGCGTCGACATGCACGCCGTCGATGAAGCACCGCAGCGCGTACACGTTCGAGCGCCCTGCGCCCGTGCGCGACGGGATCGCGACACGCAGCTCGTGCTCAGGGCGCTCCAGCGTCAGCCGCTCGCCGAGACGCGCGTACTCGGCCAGCAGCGCGACGAGCCGACCCTGCATCTGGTCGTGCTCGTCGCGCTGATACAGGCCGTGCGCGCGTTGCTCGAGGGCATCCTCGTCGAGCGCGGCGAGCATCGCGTGTCGGGCGTCCATGACGTCGCCCGTGGCATGCCACGCCGCGACGCCGATGCCCCACGCCCGCCCTTGGCGCAGCAGCACCGGGGCGGTCTTCGGGGCCAGCGCCCCGCCGCCGACGAGCGTGCCGACGTAGGCGAAGTCGTGGGCGGCGGGGCAGGCAAGAAGGCTTGTTATCTCTGAATGGCTAAGTGACCTCATCCCCGCCTAACGGCGGGCATCGTTTAGGTGTCAATAGATTGCTTAACTGAGTGTTGAGGATGATGGTGGGGGTGGCGACACGGAGCTAGGCCGCGATGGCGGCCGGCTCGGGATCGGGCGCGACCGCGAGCGTCGGCGGCGTGCTCGGTCGCTTGACGAGGCTCCATGTTGAGAGCGCGCGGTCGTTTGCGAGGATGCCTTCCTCGCGCTTGATCTCCGTGAGCTTCGATGCGACGGTGGGGAGCGGGATTCCGGTGAGTTGCGCGATCCGCCTCGCGGTGGCTGTGCCACCCAGCTGGTCGATCGCGGCCAGGATCCGATCGCGGATCGTCGGTCCCGCCTTCGCACGGCTGCGTCGTGCCGCCTGGTCCTGCTTCGGCGCGCGCGCGACCTCGCGCTCCACACGTGCGTTCGGCCCGACGTTCAACGCCTTCATCGCGTCCACGTAGCGCCTGCGGTCGGCATGCACGCGCGCGACTTCGGCCTCGTGCTCGGCGATCAGCGCATCGAGCCGTTCGACTTCCGCGCCAAGCTCCGCGTGGCAGCGAACGAGGATGGGTGGGGCATCGGCTACAGCGACCATGCTGTCCTCCTAGGGGGACGTTGAGGGAATGAACTGCGTGGGTGAAGGTGCGCCGTCATGTGCGCGGGCCTGCTCGTTGGGGAGAGCGGCGAGCCCGGCGCGGACGGGAGCGCGGGGCTGGCTTGTGGCGGCCCGCGCACATGACGACGCACCTTCGGTGAAGTAGGTTCCGCGCGTGGAAGCGCGCAGCCGGCGGTCCTCGTGGAAGCGCATCAGCGGGAACCCCCCGCTGGGGGTGCTACGCGATTGGCCGAGATGCCCTTCGGCGCTAGCTGCGGTGCGGGCGTTTCCTCCCATACGCGGCGTGACAGCGCCGCTACGGGGGGCCGCTGACGCGCTTCCACGACGACCGCCGCAACGGTCACATGCGCCTTCCTTGCCGCCAGGGTGGAGGTCAGGGTCGCACCAGCACTGGTAAGCGGCCACGATGCAGGCGTCTCGTCCGCGTGCAACATCGGGGACTTGCCCACCATCAGCGAGCCTGATGCCCGGCGCCGCCGTCGGCACCACAGGCTTCGTCGCGTCGTCGAGATCGTCGTCGGCGCCCACGCGCTCGAACAGCGCGCCTATCAGCAGGCCGAGCGCGAGGCTGAGAAGCAGGGCGAGGCTGACGAGCGCGGCGACGAACGCGATCATTCGGACGGCTCCGTCGTGAACAGCTTCTTGATCAGGTCTCCGCGGTAGCCGAGCGCGCCGGCTATCTGCTTCGCCGTGTCGTAGCGCACGGTGCCGCCACGCAGCAGCTGACGCAGCGAGCCGTCGCCGCACCCGATCTGCTCGGCGAGCTGACGCAAGCTCACGCCCTGCTTCAGCCGCTCCTCGGAACCGATCAGCCGCAACAGGAGCGGGGTCGGGAAGGCCGTCGAACTCAGAGATTCCTGATCGGTCACGGCGCGCAACGATAACGATCATTACGCCCAACTTGAACCCAGAAAAAACCGCTATTTGCACACTTTAGTTGTGCAAAAAGCGCAACTCCTTGCACGATCTTGCACGATACCGCAGAGAATTGCCGCCAGCCACAACACAGAACAGGCGATACTGCGCGCTACATGGAGCGATCACCGCTCAGTGACGACGAATACGGGCGGACGGTCCGGGCGCTTATGGGCTATGGCGCGAGGGATGATCGGACCCGCCGGTTGAGTGCCGCCCGGGTCGCCGAGGCTGCGGGGGTTTCGCGCGGCACCGTCGAGCGTGTCCTGCAAGGCGAGCCGACACGCGAGCGCGATCACGTCGGCGATGTCGTCCTCGGGCTGACGGGCCTTCCCAGCGAGCACCTGACGAGGGGCTTGCAGGAACGCCCGCTCGCCGACATCATTCGCGACGTTGCTCGGCGTCTCGACGAGACTTGACCAGCCCGGCCCTGAGATCGAGCCACGCCGGGAGCAGTGGATCCTCGTGCAGCACGCTCGGAAGCCTCCGATCGAGCACTTCGAGCACCTCCCGCACGATCTGCGTCGAAGCGTTGCTCAGTGGCTCGGGGCCGGGGGCGGAGGACGTGGTCATAGGAGCTTTCCTTATCCCCCGTCCCAGGCGCGAAGCCTAGTGGCACCATTCAGACCGCGTCAACTCACTCACTGTCCTTCTGCACGCAAAGTTTCAGGATTGGAATAACTCGCGGGTAGTGCACCTTAATCCAGAACGACGAAGCGCCCCGACCTGTCGGGCGGGGCGCTGGGCGTTCTAGCAAAATGTAGGCGTGGCTTGCGTCTACGGCTGCGTGTCAGCGACTCCGGCGAGGGGGCCGCGGCGCGCAAGCGTGGCGTAGCGGACGAGGCGGCGATGCGAGGTCCAGTCGTGCTCGCGGCGCGCACGACGCGCGATCCCGCGCGCGCGGGATCGCAGCGCGATCCGCAGGCGGGCGCGGCGTGCGCGAGCAGCCGGAGAGCGCTTGCCGGAGAGGCGCTCGACGCTGAGGATCAGGTGGGCTTCGACGGGCTCGAAGTCCTCAAAGCGCCGGATCGCTCGCAGCCACGGCGCGGCTTCGGCACGGCGGCGCTGCACGAGGCCGGGCAGGAGCCTGCCGGCGGCGTGGTCATAGCGCAGCAGCGCGGTGCCGATGCGCTGCGCGCTGCGTGACCGGATCGCGGCACACATCGACGTGAAGCGGGGGGCGCAGTCGAGCAGGCCGGGGCCGAGGTTGTAGGCGGCGGAGGCGAGCGCGTCGACGCGTGCGACGGTGTAGAGCGGTCCGAGCACGCCGCCGAACAGGCGGCGGATCGGCGGCAGATCGCGGGCCTCCAGCTCGCCGATCAGCAGCTGGCGCGCCTCCTTGCGTGTGACATGAGCCGGGAGCGGCGAGCGCACGGCGGCGGTCGTGCCGTACCCAATCGCGAGCGTGCCGGCGGGGTCGAGCTGCGGGGTGGGCACGAAGCCCTCAAAGCGTTCGATCGCGTGCAGGCCGGCGGGCGAGACGTGCAGCCGGGCGGCGGCGCTCGCCGGCACGATCGCGAGCAGCGCGAGCACGGCGAGCAGCGCGCGTTTCATCGCATGCCCCGCAGCTCGATCGTGCGCCGCCACGCGCGCGAGTGCTCGCGCGAGCGCTGCTGCAGCAGCACCGTCCAGGCGCGCTTGGCGAACTGCTCGGCGATCACGAAGTGATGCGCCTCGCTCGACCCCGGATAGGGCCGCACGGCTTTGATGCCCAGCTCGCGCAGATGCTCGACGAGGCGCGTGCAGTCGTTCGCGGAGCCGTCGTCGACCGCGTCGATGCCGAGCATGTAGGCGGGGATGCGTGTTCCGGGCGGGGCGTGGTAGACGGCGCTACCGTCGGAGTAGAGGCAGTGGCTTGAGCGCGTCGGCGGGTTGGCGGGGTAGAAGCCCGGCCGGTGCTGGTTGGCGAACAGGTAGCCCTGGCCGTGGAGGTTGGTGCCGTAGCGCTTGTTGTGGCGCGCGAGCACGTCGTCGCGGCGGTCGGCGGAGGTGATCGTGAAGCGCGCGCCGTGGTTGTGTGCGGCCTGCAGCGCCCAGGCGTGGGCGCGGAACATCGGGATCGGCTGGCCGCCGGGCGTGTTGAAGCCGACCGTGTGGTAGGCGGGGGCGGTGAGGCTCAGGGCGTTCGCCATGCGGACGCCTCCCTTCCGGTGCACGTCGCCGCACCGAAGGCGGCGGCGGGGATGCCCGACCCGGCGCCGCCGGCCGGCGGCACGGGCCGGCTGGACGTCGGGGCTAGTGGATGCGCGTTGTCGCGCGCGCGTAGGCGCGGCAGTCGCGCGCGATCGGCGGCAGCGCCGCCGCGGCAACGTCATGCAGACGCGGGTCGAGCCGGCTGACGAAGCGCACGAGCTGCGCGCGGTCCTGCGAGCGCGAGCCACACGAGCGCACCGCGCCATCGAAGCGCGAGGTCTGCACGTCGGCGACGACATGGCGCAGCTCGACGACGAGCCGACGCACGTCGCCGACGCGGCTGGCGTTGGAGACCCCGGCGTAGGCGGCGACGGCGAGCGCCGCCAGCACGGCGGCGAGCGAGAGCGCGAAGGCGGCGAGCACGAGTCGAGTACCTGCGGTCACGGGTGGCCCCCTGTCTCGATGATGGTCACGATCGCGCCGATGGCGGCGATCGTGAGCCCGAGCGCCGCGGTCAGGATCGCGTTGCGCAGGCCGTTGACGTCCTTGCGGAACTCGGCCACATCGCTGCGCACGCCGGCAACGTCATCGCGCAGAGCGGCCACGTCGGACTTCAGCGCGGCGCTGCGCTCGAGATCGCGGACGCGGCGGGTGATCTCCGCCGCGCTCATCGGCGCCTCCGGCACCATCAGCTCGCCTCGCTGGCCGTGTCGAGCACGAGCACGCCGGCTGCGACGAGCCCGCGCGTGATCTCCTCCACGCTGCGATGCTCGGTGATCTGCGTGGGGCGCCCGGTGAGCGCGAGCAGCTTGTCGGTCGCGTTGGCGGCGACCTTCGCGAGGCTGGCCGCGGTCTGGGCGGGGTTGATGTCCTTGCCGGCGTCAAGGCGCTCCTCGGCCAGCTCGATCGCCTTGCGTTGCACGCGCGGGGCGTAGAGCGCGAGGTCGCGCAGCTGACGCACGATCTCCTCTTCCAGCTGCGGTGCGTAGCGGTCGCGCAGCCCGTCCAGCTCATCGCGACGGGTCGCCGTCCACGTGCGCAGCGTCGAGACCGGGATCGGATGCCCCTGCTGCTCAAGCGCCTGTGCGGCGGCGCTCGCGCTGCCCGCGCAGGCGACGAGCGCGAGCAGGCCGCGGGTCTGCTGCTCATCTGTGTAGGTGGCGCTCGCCATCAGTAGCTCCCTCCGTGGGGGTGGCTCAGGTGCACGGGGTCCTTCGCGCCGGCCCACACGAGCCGGCCGGCATACGGCGAGCGGTTCAGCAGCGCGCCGAGCTGCGCGGCGCCGCTCACATCGACCGCGCCCCGCGGAAACTGCGTGCCCTCGTGGTTGCTCGTGCCGGGCATCGCGGCCGGTCGCACGCCCGAGTCGTAGATCCGCTGCTGGTCGGCGAAGCTGCGATACCCGGAGGTCACCGTCCCCGTCCAGCCGTGCTCGCGCGCCCACGAAAGAATCGGCACGATCCAGCCGGCGACGGGCTTGCCGTCGAACTGCGCGACCCCCGTGGCCGGCACGCGCCGGATCGCGCCGCCCGCCAGCCGCGCGAGCCCCGCGTGCGCCTGCTCCAGCACGTCGGGCTGACGCGCGGCGGAGTCGAGCGCGGTGAGCAGCGGTGCCGCCGCCTGGCGCCCGGCGTGCGGGTCGGCGGCGAATGGCGTCGCGCGGCGCAGGAACGTCGCGAGCGCGTCGAGCGGCGCAGCGCTCGTCCGTCCGTCTGCAGCGGGTGAGTCTCCGCCTATAGCGGATGGAGGGACGGACGCACGGCTGCCGTTCCACTGGTGGGCGAGCGCGAGCACGCGCGGCACGTACGCGCGCGTCTCGGGGTTCTCAGGATTCCCGGCGGGGCCGGCGTTGTAGGCGGCGAGCATGCCGCCCGCGCCGCGGTCGCGGTAGCGCGCGAGATAGCGCGCCGCGCCGTCGGCGGCCTGGCGCATGTCGCGCGGGTCGACGCCCAGGCTTGTTGCCGTGCTCGGCATGAGCTGGAACGGGCCGACCGCGCCCGCGCTCGATGTCGACTGGTTGCGGCCAAAGTTCGACTCCGCGCCGAAGACGCCCCACAGCAGCGCCGGGTCGATGCCGGCGCGTGCGGCGGCCTGCTGCACGATCGTCTGCTCGCGCGAGAGCGCGGGACGGGGCATACGCGCCTCCGTTCTGCATGAGGGCCTCGCGTGTGCGCGCTCGTGCGCGCACGGGAGGTTGCGAGGCCCGGTGCTCTAGTTCAGCGTCGGCAGCGACCCGGACGGCAGGCCCTTGCCGCTCGGCAGGCCCTTGCCCGTGGGCAGGGTGCCCGCGGGCAGCGAGGATGCGCCGCCGGGAGAGATCGACATGAACGGGTCGATGAGCGCCCGGACATGGTGAGCGATGCCGCCGCCGGCACGCTCGACGCGCCCGCCCGCCGAGACGCCGGGGACCACGCCGGCCAGCAGCTGCTTGACGCCGTAGAAGCCGCGTTCGAGCACGTTGTAGTCGCTACCGTCAGGGTGACGCAGCGGGTTGTCCTTCCAGTCGCGGCCCTCCCAGCCCTTCAACGCGCTGGAGAGCTGGGGCAGCAGCAGGTTCGACACGGTCCCGAACGGGTCGGTCGCGAGCCCGAACGGGCCGAAGCGCCCCAGCGGCAGATGCGCGCCGCTGGCGAAGGGGTAGCTGCCCTGCAACCACAGCGGCAACGCGCCCTGCCCCATGAACAGATCCTCGCCGTGCTCGCGCCGCCACCGCTCCGAGGCGAGGTGCAGATCGGCGAACAGCGCCGTCAGGACCGGATGGTCCTTGGGCAGCACGACGCTCAGGAACCTGGCCGAGTTCGCGGCCCAGGCGTAGAACGGCATGATCTCCTTCGCGCGCCGTCCGATCGGCGAAAAGTGCGCGTACTTGCCGTACTCGCGCTGTACGAAGCGCAGCATCCGGTCCTGCTCGGCGGTGTTCATCATGCCGCGCGCGGCCTGCACGATCGCCTTCTCGCCGTCGGCCACGCCGCGAAGCCACCGGTCGTGAACGTACTTGCCGGCAAGCATCTTCTGGAACGGCTGCTCGAAGGCCCGTTCGTTCAGGTGCAGCACGCCCGTGGAGTAGGCGCGCCAGAGGCCGGCGATCTTCGCGGGCGTGGGCCGCTCCGCGAAGGCGGCCATCCGGTGTGCGAGGCCCGAGACGATCGGGCCGGCGTCCTGCATCTGCTCAGCGCCCGTGCGCGGCGAGCTGCGGTTGTAGGCCATGTGCCCGCCGGGCAGCGCGTGGTGAAGCATCAGCTCCGCGCTCTTGGCGTCAAGGTCGCGCATCGCCGCATGAACTTGATTGAACGCGCGTGCGTGGTGGGGCAGAGCACGGTTGACGAGCAGCGTCCGGACCGCGCCCTCGGAGGCGTTGGCGGCCATCCATGTGCGCGAGGTCGTCAGCACGTTGCGGCTGAACGCGGAGGTGAGCTTGCGAAACGCCTTGCGGGCCGCGCCGGAGTCGAGCACCCGGGCGTGCTTCTCCATCATCGCCGCGGCCGGCTCGGGGATCAGCGCGTAGGGACCATCGCCCTCGCCCGCCAGCGCGTGATGCAGCACGTCGGAGAGCGTGCGCGAGTGGGCCGCGTCCGGGTGCTCGCTGCGCGCGAGCGCGGCGCTGTCCTCGGCGACGGTGCCATGCACGACCGACTCGATGCTGTGCTCGTGCCCGCGCCACGGGCTGACGCGCACCACCCGCCAGCCGTGCGAGCCCGGCACCGCCGAGAGCCGGTCGGCGAGCTTCTGCGCCTGTGCACGATCCCCGCGCGTGACGACATTACCGTTGCTGCGCATCCCGAAGTGCTCGATGAACCGCTCGTAGCTGTCGTGCGCGTCGAGCAGTCCCTGCATGCGCGCGACCTGTGCGACCAACGTCTCGGGGTGTGCGTCGTAGGTGCCGCGCAGCGTTGAGAGCCCTGAGCGACGCTGACGCCACAGCCCGCTCATGTTGGTGTAGTGGCGGTAGAAGTTGGCTGCGGCGGCGTTCCCCGGCCGCTGGGAGACGAACAGCGGATCCGGCACGCCGGCTTCCTCGAGCTGGCGACGCACGCTCGCGGTCGTGCCCATGCCCTCGTGGACGATCTCGGGGTCAAGGTGGCGCACGGCGGGCGCGATCAGCTTCGCGCGCTCGGCCGCGGCCGCCGGCAGCATGCCCGCCTCGTCGAGCCGACGTTCAAGGTCGGCAAGGATCGGCCCGTAGTGCTGCTCGACGAGCGCACGGACGTGGCCCAGGTCGACACGGCCCTTCTCGGCGTTGCGGATCGCCTTCTCCAGCCCGTCGCGCACCGCCCGATTCGCGGGCTGCTGGGAGTCGGGCAGGCTGTCGTACTCGGCGGCCAGCTCGTCGCGGTAGGCGCGCACGTCCTCGATCGTGGGCTTGACGATCGCCTGCGCGATCGGCGAGATCGCACGCCCCGCCCACCGGGCTTCACGGACCATCTGGCGCACCGGAGCCGTGACGGTCTCGCGGTGCGCGTTGGCGATGCTCTGCGAGATCCCCTCATGCACATGCACGCGCCGACCGATCTGGCCGGCCGTCATGCGATCGGGATCACGTCGTGCCGCCTGCTCGCGCAGCTCGGCCGCTGCCTCCTGGTAGCCGGCAGTTCGCAGGCTCGTCGGTGCCGCCGCGGCCTTCGCCTCCTTCGCGTCGGCCTTCGCGTGCAGCCGCCGCGCATCCCAGCGCATCGCCTTCTCCGCTCCGACCTGCACGGCCTTCACGAGCGGGTCGGGGTCGTAGCGGCGATGCACCTTCAGGTTCGTCAACGGCACGGTCGCGGGCGCGCGCTCGGTCGAGAACGCCTCCACGCCCGCCGCCCGCCCGACGTTGCCGGCCGCGCGCGAGACGCCGCGCAGCGGGCCGGCGACCATCAGCGCCGAGTTCAGCGGATGGTTCATTAGCGTGCGCCCCGGATGCTTCGCCAGCTCGACGTAGCCGCCCGAGACGGTCTTGGCGGCCTGGCCGACGTGGCCGCCGAGCAGCTGGGAGACCGGGAGCGCGACGGAGGCCGGCAGCTCCGCCGGCAGGTTCACCGCGTCCTTCAACACGTTCGCGCTCACGCGGCCCACGGCCGGCGGCAACCCGAACCCCGCCGTCTGCGTCCCCGGATGCTCGGCGCCGAGCTGGAGGCGGTCGATCAGGCCCGAGAGCTTGGCGCCGCCGCCCGAAAGCGTCTGCTGCAAGCGAGCGATCTGCGCGACCTGCGGGTGCTGCGACGCATCCGCTGAGCCCAGATACCCGGACGGGTTGCCCAGAGCGCTGCCGATCTCCTGCGAGCTGTAGGGCATCAGGCCGCGCTTGAGCGCGTCGCCGACGTCGGCGGCGGCGTGTCCGAGCCAGGCGCCGGCGTTTGCGAGCGGGGACGTGTGGCTGGTCAACGGCAGGACGCGCGCGAGCTGCTGGCGGCGTGCGGCGAGCTGGTCGCCGTGCAGGCCGCTGACGTGCGAGAGGATCAGGTCGCCCTCAGCGCTGGGGGCGGTGATCGCCTTGCGCAGCACCCGCTGCTGGATCGCGTGCGGCTGGCCGTCGAAGACGTCGGTCAGCGCCTCCCGGTAGCCGCGGGCGACCTGGTGCAGTGTCGGCGGATTCGGTGAGCGATCCGCCGCGTGGCGCACGTCCTGGCGCGCCTGATGCAGCGCGGGCGCGAACGGGCTCTCGCCGTTGAGCCCGAGCCGCGGCGCCGGCTGTGCCGACTGCGGGCTCGGCGTGGGTCGCCGTGCCGGCCGGGAAGGGCGCGAGCGCGCCTGCGTCTTCTTGATGGTCTGCGACAGCGGCTCGATCGAGCCCAGCAGCGGCGAGGCCACGGCGCGCTCAGCCCTGGATCGGGTAGCGGTCCTTCACGTCCCACAGCCCCTGCACGTGCAGCTGGTGCAGGTTCGCGGGCGAGATCCGGCCGCGGTAGACGAGGTCCATCGCGACCTTTGCCGCCAGCCCGTACCCGCCTGTGCTGACGTGCGGCAGCTGGGCGGTGAGGACGCGGTTGCCGTCCTTGTACTGGACCTTGCCCTCGCTGAGATAGTCGCGCACCTGCTCGGGGGTCGCGTCGTCGAGCAGCCTGCGGACCTGCAGGATCGCGCTCTTGGCAGCGTCGATGTCCCCGAACGCCGCGTTGATCTGGTGCGGCGTCAGCTTCGCCGGATGGCTCGCGTCGTGGTAGACCGGCGCGTTGGATCGCAGCCACTGGCCCGGATGTTGCAGCTTGTTCAGGTCGCCCGGCGCGATCCCGTACTTGGCGACGAACTGCGCGCGGTTCAGCGACTGCTCGTCGGCGTGCGCCTGATCGCGCGCGTGCTGGGCGGAGGCGCGCAGCGCCTGGTCGCCGCGGCGCACGTCCAGCGAGCCCTGCTGGTAGGCGACCTGGTCGGCTTCCTTCTGGGCGTTGAGGCCGAGCGTGTCGCGGGCGGTCTGGTAGCTGCGCTCGGAGTCGCGCAGCGCACCGAGGTTCTTCGCGAACACGTCGCCGCGGCCCGCGCGCAGCTCGGCGAGCTTCGCGGCCGGCTCGACGTCGGCCTTGGCGTAGGCGTCGCCGAGCTCGTGCAGCGCCTCCATCCCGCGCATCGCGCCGGTCGTGCTCTCGCTGCTCAGGAGGTTGTGCCAGTTCGCGCCCTGAGCCGCGCCGAAGCTGCGGTAGGTCTGTGCGTTCTCGGCCGCCGTCGTCTGCCGGGCGGCGAGCGCCGATGCGAGGCGTGCATAGGCGCCGCCGTCCAGGCCGCGGTCCGCGAGCGGTTGAAGCTGCTGCTGAGCAGTGGTGCCGGTCGCGGCGATCTGGTCGCGGGCGTCCTGCGCGATCTGCGCGAGCGCGGCGCCCGACTTGTCGCCAGCCGTCTGCCGCTGGGCGGCCGCCTGCTGGGCATGGTCGGCGAACTGGTTGTAGTAGCCGCCGAGCGTCTGCGTTGCCGCTGCTGCTTGCTGGCGGCTTTCGGCGAGCTGGCGTGCGAGCTGGTTGATCGCCGGCTGGGTCTGCAAGTTCGTCAACGACTTGGCCGCGTTGCGCAGGCTCTTGCCGCTCAGCGCACGGCTGGGGTCATAGATCGCGCCGAGAGAGGCGCCCTGGTCAGCCATCGCGGATCCCCTACTTCTTCACGTTCACGTAGTGGCCGGGGCCGCGGTAGCGCAGCGAATGGCCGATCGCACGCAGATCCGTCGAGGTCGGACCGACCGTCGCGTACTGCCCCGGCCCGGTGTACCGGGTCGAGTGCCCGCGAGCGCGCGGGACGGCTGCCGAGGCGATCGGCGGCGTCGCCATCGTCTGGTCGGGTGCCGCCTTCGCGGCGCGGTCGATGCTCGCCAGCTGCAACGCGAGGTCTTGGAACGTCATCCCGTCGTTGATGCCGCCGATTTCTGACGTTCGCTGCGCGTGGCCCTGCTCGTAGTCGTTGACGAGCTTGCCGTCGGCGTTGCTGTAGTCGGTCGCGAGGTCGCCGAGACGGGAGCCGAGCGCGCCGCCGTAGAGCAGGCCGTGCGCGTTGGCGCTGTCGGTCGCTTGCTGCTGGAGGATCGGCTGGCGCTCGGCGAGCTGCGCCCGCAGCGTGTCGCGCTGGGTCAGCGCGTCGGTGTCCTGGGTGCTCAGCGCGTTGACGTGCTGGCCGGCATCGAACTGCGCCTGGCCCAGCGAATTCCAATACTGCGCGTCGAGCGGCAGCGTCGGCGGCTGCGTCGGCTGCGTTGCTGCTGCCGCTTGCGTCTGGGCCGGCGGCTTGGCGATGATGATCGGCGGAAGGTGGCTCGGAGCGTGCGCGCCGCCGGGGTTGCCCTGGTTCGGGTGGCCGGGGTGTGGCGGCGCGGGTGCCTGTGCTCCGCCCGTGTTGCCGTGGTTCGGCAGGCCGGGCAGGAGCGGATGCGGTGCGGGAGCGCCGCCGTTGGGCAGCGTGAGCCGTCGGACGGGCTTCGGCGGGTAGGTGGCGCCTCCGGGGTTGACCATGGATGCCTCCGGGGGTCAGGTCTTGATGAGGAAGTTCACGACGGCGCTGGGCGTCATGTTGTTGTGCGCGCCGCCGCCGCCCTCGCTGCTGATCGGGTGCGCGTGCACCAGCTCGGACCCGTTGTCGTTGCCGATGAAGCCGCCCGTGTCCCACTGATGTGGTGCGAAGCCGCTGATGTAGCCGGGGTTGGTGCCGTTGCCGTACACCTCCGGCCCCTTAGCGCCCGCCGCGCCGGTCGAGCCGCCGTGTGCGTGCGCGGGCAGCTCGGCGGTGGACAGGACGACGGTCTCGGCGCCGAGCGTCGCGCCGAGCGTGCGCGCGCTCAGGCCGGTGCCTGTGCCGGCGCCGATCGGTGCGCGCCCGCGCAGATCGGGCAGGTTGAACGTCGTCGAGCCGTCGCCCGCGCCCCACGTCGTGCCCAGCGCCGCGAACAACGTCGTATACGTCGTGCGTGAGACCGCGCGCCCGTCGCACAGCAGCCATCCCGCCGGCTCCGCACCGACCGTCGTCGCCGCCCCGGTCGCCTTCAGATCACCGGGCGCGTAGAGCAGCCCGAGCAGCCGCGCGAGCGCGTCGAAGTTCTCCTGGGCCCCGTGCAGCTCGTGCAGGATCGGATGCGGCAGTGCCACCACGATCGCCCGCTACGTCTTGATGACGTAGTTCAGGATCTGGTAGGGCTGGAGCCCGACCGCGGACGCGCTCGATCCCGAGACCGCCAGGCCACCCGACGCCGCGATCGTGTGCACATGGTTCGTGTAGGCCGTCGCCTCCCCGCCGCCCGTCGTCGGCGAACTCGCCGTGCCACGGCTCGCAGCACCGATGCCGTGAACGTGGTCGGCCGCCACGAGCGAGCCGCCCGCGTGCGCGTGGGTCTCTGCGCCGCCGGCCTGTCCGAGCGCGCGCAGGCTGCTCGGCAGCCGTCCCGCCGCGCCGGCCGCGGTCCCCATGCTGTCCGGGCCGACGACGACGCGTCCCCGCAGATCGGGCAGGTTGAACGTCGTTGCGCCGTCGCCGGCTCCGTAGGTGACGCCGATCGCGGCAAACAACGCCCCGTAGGTCGAGCGCGAGACGGCCGAGCCGTCGCACATCAACCATCCGGTGTCCGCGGCCGGTCGCGCGGTCGTCTTGACGTCGCCGGGCGCGAACAGCAGCTGCTGGGCTGCGGCCGAGAGGTTGCTTGCCGCGAGGGCGGACGTCGGCGAGAGGTTGGTGACGTCCAGCTGCCCGTTGAGCAGCGCTTGGAGCGCCGTCAGGTCAGAGACGATCTTGGCGTCCTCCGTCGCATCGGACTGGCCAAGCTGCGGGATTTGAAGCGTGATGAACCCCACGGGCCCACCCCCGAATCACTCATGGAACTTCGCCAGCCCAACGGCCTCAAGGCGTCGTTCGCTTAATTGCTCCTGTCGGTCATAAACAGGGTCATGCTCAGGATCGCTGCCGGGTTCGGTGAGGTCGCGCCGAAGACGGGCGAGAACGCGCGCGCGACCCCAAGCGAGTAGATCGAAGCGACCGGCACGCTCGCGCCGCCGCCGAACGTGCCCGACCCGCCGAAGATGCCCGAGCCGCCGAACGTGGACGCAGGATCGGCCGGGAAGATGTTGGAGGCGCGCAGCTGCTCGGTTGCCGTGAAGTCAGTCGCGAGCGAGAGGTCCACCGTGCCGTAGCCGTCGCAGCGCAGTTGGCGCAGCCGCTTGCGGTAGTAGGGGGTCGGGAAGCGGCGACGCCGGTAGAACGAGGGCGAGAGCCACGCGCCCTTCCAGTACCAGACGAAGTTCGCGCCGTTGTCCTGCGAGATCCCCGGCACAAAGCAGCGATCAACGACCGCGCCTGTGCTCTTGGCCGAGTACAACCCGACGCTCGACGGATGCCAGATCGCCCACTGATTCGAGCCGATCGAATGGACCCACCACGAGCGCAGCGCCAGGTCGTAATCGAGCGTGACGTTGTTCGCAACGCCATCGTTGGAGAACGACAGGTAGTAGTGGTTCTGCCAGTAGGTGCTGGCGGCTTGGGTCAGGAGCGCGGCGGCTGCGAGGTTGGGAGCGACGGGATCGGAGACCGGGCCGGCGTCGACCGTCGAGCCGTTGGTGCGCCACACGCCGCTCTCGGCGAGGAAGAATGTTCCGGCCGGCGTCTCGGCGATCGAGCGGTGCGAGACGCAGCCGACCGAGTCGCTGATTCGACGGTTCGCGCCGGTCGTCGGATCGTAGATCGCGAACACCTTGCGGCGCTTGAAGACGAGCAGCAGAGCGCCCGCCTTGCCGAGCCCGGTGATCGCGTCGCCGTCGTTGGGGTCAAGGTCGACGAGGTTGGCGGGCGGCCACGTGCGCGGGTCCGTGCCCACGCCGGGGCTGATCTGGCACCAGAACAGCCGCGACGGGCTCGCGGCGACACCGGCAACGAACACGTAATTGGCGTGCTGGATGATGTACTTGCCGTTGGGCAGCGCGCCGGAGGCGGCGGTCCACGCGCTCGTGGAGGCGGCCACGCCATCCCACTGCTGGGGCGGGTCGACGCCGTTCATCCCGTACAGCGGGCCTTGGCCGCCGGAGACCTGGGACTGGACCCATTCCCACCGCGCTCCGGCCGTCAGGCCCGTCTTGATCGACGTCGTTGCGCCGGCCGCGGTCACCTTGTAGAGCGACGTGCTGCCGTGCCCGACGAGGAACGGTGAAGGTGTCGCCTCCGCGGCGTAGAGCGAGTCGAGCGCGACGGGCGGTGTCGCGAATGTTACGAGCCCGTCACGTTTGACGATCGCGCGCGAGGTCGTGCTCTGCACGTTGATGACGTCGCGTGCCTCGTTGTCCTGAAGGACGTAGGGGGCGGCCTTGGAGTGCAGGCCGCCGCCGAAGTCCTCGTAGAGCATCGGCACGCCACGCACCGCTCAGCCCTCCAGCACGTTGTTCGACCAGCCGGCGGCGGAGTCGTCCCACATGCTCTGCACCACGCGCGGACCGTCGGTCGTCGGGAACTTCACATCGACCGCCATGTCTCGCAGCGCCTGCTGCCACTGGCCCTGCCAGTAGCCGCCCATCTGCGTGTCGTCCTCGCTCTCGTAACAGCGCTGAAGCGCGTAGTAGGTCAGCGCGCCGTGGTAGTCGGCCGGGATGGCGGGGACGTCGAGATCGGCGGCGAGCGCGGGCGGCAGACGCCAGTAGCGCAGCGCGAGGTTGTAGGCGGCGTCTGGGGCCGGCCAGAGCGCGATAGCGGCGCCGTTGATCGCGTAGGCGAAGGGTCGCCCGGCCGCCGACGGGGCGCCGTCCAGCTCGCGCAGGCCCAGCAGCCGCAGGGGCGCGCCGCTGTCGGCGTCGCGCAGTGAGCGGCCCTTGCCGAAGTCGGTGGGCCACGAGTAGAGGACCTGTCCGGCGGCGGTCGCGATCGGTGTCTCGGCCTCGTCGGCGTAGAACGCGATTTTGCGCGCGAGCAGTCGCAGCGCGTCGTTGAGGTAGCGGTTGACCCGTCCGGTGTACTGCGCCTGGTCAAAGCCGTGCGCGAGCACTTCGGCGCGCAGCTCGTAGAGGTTCACGGGACCGCGATCCGATCCTTGAGGCCGACGTCACGGCGCAGCGCGTGCGCGAGCCGCTCTGCGTGCCCGGCCAGCTCCTCGCGGAACCCGGCCCGGTCTGCGGCTCGCCGCTCGTGGGCGGCACGCTCCAGCTCGGCGCCCGCGTCGTAGCTCGGATGCACGAGCTGCTCGACGCGCCGCACGATCCGTTGATCGAGCTGTAGGGCGGTCGTTACGTAGTGCTCGACCACGCGCCCGTCGGGCTCCACGATCACCTGGAAGATCACGAAGTGCCCGCCGCGGACCGAGTAGCGCACGCGCAGCGTCGCATCGAGCGCCCGCAAGTCGCGAGCGACGTTGCCGGCGTCGTCGTCGATGACGACGGCCGGGCCGCACGCGCTCGCGAGTACCTGCGTGATCGACGCCGGCTCGATCGCGATGCTGCCCGGCACCACGCGCGCGTGCATCAGAGACCGGGACCCTTGCCGTGGACGACCACGCGCGACTTGACGGCCGACAGGTCGGTGGCCGGAGCGACTTGGGCGCTGCCGGCGAACGCCATGAGCTTGCCTGCCGCGTAGTCGTAGGGGAACGTCTGCCCGGTCGCGGCGGACGTCGCGATCACGACGTCAAGCGTCGTCATCCCGAGCTGGGCCGGCGTGAGCGCGAGCCCGCCGGTCGTGTAACTGTTGTCGAAGGTGACATCGGCGACCACTTCGCGGCGGTCACCGATAACGAACGTGCGCACAGGCACGACAGAGAGAGCCACAGCGGCTCCTTTCACATGGAGCGGAATTCGGGGAGCGAAGCGCCGGCCGCCCCGTCCGTGGGCGGCCGGCGTCGGCTCGCGCTACAGGCGCGCGACCGGGATGTCGTCCTTGAGCTGACTGATCTGGCCGTTCGCCTGGGGGCGAACGTTGATGAGCGTCGCGTACCAGCCCAGCCACGCCTGCCACGTCGCCTGCTTGGTGCCGGCGACGCTGCCGTCCTTGAGGTGGAACATGCCACCGTCGCCGTCGGGCGGCGTGAGCCAGTTCGGCGCCTCGATCTGCGACCAGCAGAACGTGTCCTTGCGCAGCCCGAACACGTAGCCGACCGGGGCGTCAACGTCGGCGATCAACGGGACCGGCGTGCCGCCGGCCGCGATCATGATGGCGCTGTAGCCGCCCGTGGTCTTCACGGAGGATGCGTCGTTCCAGCGCTTCTGGGACTGGTACTGGTTTGCCTGGCGGCGCTGAATGCCGAGCGTCGTCAGGAAGACGTCAAACGGCTTGCTGGCACGCTGGCGCGCGACCTGGGCCAGCTGCATCAGCAAGTCCTCGGACACCATCGTCCAGCCGGCCTGCTTGATGTTGCTGTCCCAGAACTGGTTGCCGGCCGTGGCGCTGTTGATCGCGTGCAGGGTCCGGCTGGTGCTGGTGATGTTGCGCAGCCCGTCGGTCTCGTTGTTGCGGTCCCCAGAGACGTAGACGCCGTCGGCGTTGGTGACCGACACCGAGCCCGAAAGCGTGATGTCCGCCGCCGCCTGCGTGGAGCTGTCGGCCGCGCCCGTGTACGCCACGGCCGTCACCGTCAACCCGGCGCTCTTGACCGCGCCGCTGGCGCGCGTCAGAACGTCGACCGTGTCACCAACCGCGACATACTGGCCCGAGTCAAGCGAGATAGTCGCCGCGTTCTGCGTCGCTGTGCACGAGGCAAGGAGACCGTCGCCCGTGCCGTAGCACTGGCGGCTGATGTCCTTACGCAGATCGGTCGTCGCACCCTCGATCTCTGAGGAGACCGCCTTGACGAACGCCGCTTCGTTAGACGACGCCTGCTTGATCAGCTGATCCGTGACCTCAATGGCCTGGAACATCGACTTCAGCGATACGATGCCGTCCTGGTAGGACTGGCGCCCGGCGGTCGGGAGCGTCCCGCCGTCGGTACCGGCACCACGGCCACGGTTGCGGCCAGAGTGAACCGGAAAGATGAGACGCCGCCCATTGAACTGACCCATATCGTTCGCGCTCTGGCGCTCGATCTGGTCAATCAGGTACGTCTCCTGGTTGAGCTGCTCAACGATCGGGCCTCGGTAAACGTCTTTGAGGACCGCGTCGTAATTAGCGAGAGTCTGTGTAGCCACTGCTACTCCTGTAGGTCAGGGAGCACTTGGCCGCGACCCCGCGAGGGGATTTGCTTTCAGGAGCGGTTGGCGTGTCGCAATCGCTGGATCGCGATTTCCTCCGCTTGCTTGAGCGTCGTCACCGGCTCGGGCGCCGAATGCGGCGCCCCGGTTATCTCCGGCGTTGCGGGCTGGTCGAGCTTGGACGCAAAGACGCCCTTCTCGATATCGGCCCGCAGCCGCTGATAGTCACCGAACGCGCGATCGACAGCGTTCTGCGGATCGCTCGTGACGTAGTTCGCCGTCAGCTTCTCTACGAAGTCCACGGGGAACTCGCCGTGCTCGTCGCGCAGTTGGTCGAGACGCTGCTGAATGCGATCAGCTTCGGCCTGCTGCGCCCGCGAGAACTCCTGCTGCTGCTGCCACGTCGAGACGTTCTGCAACTGCTGCTGGACGGGGCCAAGCCGTTGTTCAAGCTGCTCCTGAATCAACTTCTGGAGCGCAGGATCAACGTAGCTATCGTCGGACGACGGCTGTGACTGCTGGGTGAGAAGTCCGGCGGACTCGGCCTGTCCGCGCAGCCATTCGGCGTAGGCGGCCGGGTCCTGTTCGGCCATCTGGGCGAACTGGACGAGCTGCGAGAGCGACTGCGGGTCATACTCGTGCAAGCCGGCCTGCTCGAAGCCCTCCCAGCGCTTACCTGCCGCTGAGAGATCCTGAAAGCGCCGCGTCACGTTGGCGTCCCACTCTTGAAAGACGGGCTGAACCTGCGGACGCAATTCCTCGGGGATGCGGTCGAGATACTCCGCGTAGGGGGTACCTCCGGATGCGCCGCCCTGGCCCTCGGAGGGCTGTACGGCTTCTACGGTCGTGGGGTCCACGCCGTTCTCCTTGCTGACGCTGTGAAGCAATGCCCCTGGCCGCTTGCTGGGCTGTGGCTGATTCCCTGGCGTCGTTGAGGATTTAAGGTTTGCTGCGCCGCGGTGCGGCGCACCTGGAAAGTGCTAGGAGGTGCGGGGCTGGGCTGCGCTTGAAGCCTCGGACGAGTCACGTTGCGGCGAGCCGTCGGTGCTTGCTTCGCGTGCGGCGCGCTTGCCCGGCGAGTCCTCGCTAGCGTCCTCGCCGGCTGTCGGCACGAGGCGCTCGACGCTACTGCGAGCTTCCCGAAGGGAGGCGAGCACGTCGCGCAGCCGATGGTCCTGCTCGTGGCCGCGAGCGAACGCGTCAATCGCGGCGAGTAGCTCGCGCCCGGCGTTCGGCTGCTCGGCCATCAGCGGCCCCCGAATGTGACCGGGGTCAGATCGCCGTAGGTACAGACGACGCGCTCGCCGCTGTTGCGCAGGATCAGCTCGACCTGCGCGGGGTAGCCGTCGGGTCCGTTCTCGACGACGGTCTCGAAGACGCCGATCTGCCCGGCGTGCTCGCCGGTCGCGATGCGGGCGAACTGGCCGGGAAGTACGTCGGCATCAGAGCGCCGCGTGTATTGATCCACGACGATCGCCGCGGGAGCGGGAGACGCTGCCTTCGCGGCTGTCGGCGGGCTCGCGAGGCCCGAACCGGGATCTGCGCCTGATTCGGTCGGCTCCTGAGTGTTCATGGACTGCACGATTCCTCCGGTCTAGGCTGCTTGCGCGAGGCGCTGTTCGTGCATCGCGTCGTTATGGTTCATGCGCTGCGCGTGCTGCTCGTCACGCTGTGCGAGCTGTTGCTGACCCTGAAGGCCCTGCAGCTGCATCTGCTGCGCGGTCTGCGCGAGCTGGGGCGCCTGGGCAAGCTGCTGCTGCGCGGCCTGCACAGACGCGACCCGTTGACGGTGAGCGGCGACATGCGCGTCGAACGTCATCCGTGTCGGCGGCGGCAGCTGCTGATAGCGCCAGCCCTTCTGGTACTCGGTGTGGCCGTCGATGTGAGCTTCGTCGTCGTCGAAGTCGTTGAGGGGAAGCTGCGCGCCGAGTGACAGCTGCCGGTTCTCGCGATTAACCTGCTGCTCGTCCTCGGTGAACTGTGCGACGAGGCGATCGAGACCGCCGACCTGATAGTCACGCAGGTACTTCGCCAAGTCCTTCGGCTTGAGCGGAACGCCGTTTTGAAGGAACGTCGTCAGCAGCGACTCCATGGCGGCCTGCTTCGCGGCTTGGCTGCGAGGCATCGTTGACCCGGCCTGGACCTCGACGTGGTGGTGGTCGCGCAGCATGAGCCCGCGGAAGTCGAAGATGTCCCATGCCTGGTTCTCCCCTGCTAGCGCGATCGTGCGCTGATCGGTGTAGTAGCGCGCCACGAGCCGCACGACCTTCGAGCCGAAGGCTCCAAGCTGGGCCTCCATGGCCGTGATCGCAGGACCAAGGCGCGTGTCGTCGGCCTCTTGCAGCAGGTTGATCGCCGATGCCGCGGTCACTCCCGCCGGCACCTGGGCCGAACTGACCTCATGCTGCCCCGAGATCTCCTGAATTGACGCTTCGATGCGGTCTATCTCCTGCACGACGTAGGCCGGCATGCCGGGCGCCTGCAAGTACGTCGGGATCGCATTGGGAGACGTGTCGTCGTAGTAGGCGACCCCGCCCGGCTGGGACAGCTGTTCCTCGAAGGCATCCGGGTCTGCTACGGCGAGCCGCGACGCGATCAGCGTCGGGTTGCCGAGTCGGTTGCGGTTCTCCGCGATCTGGCTCTTGACCTTGTTCAGCTCCGTCTGGACAGGGCGCAGCTGCTCGGTAATCGATGTGGGCCAGAAGCGGCCAGGAACCGGGATGCCGGCGAACATGCAATACGGCATCGGGTCAAACGGCTTGTCCTCGACCTCAAGCAGCTGCTTCTCGGTCCACGCGGCACGAAACCCGCCCGGATGCTGCGCACAGGGCCGGCGCCAATACTCGAAGACCTTTACGCCCTTGAACGAGCCGCCCTGCCCGAGCGAAGTTCCCAGCCGCGCTTCGACCAGGCCGGGGCTCGCTGCCGTGTCGGGCGCGACCTTCGCGCCGTAGCGCTCCTGCACGTGATCGGGGGAGACGACCGACGCCTCGATCAACCAGTCAAGGTCGGCGAATGTCTCGGCCAACGGGTCGGGCCAGATCTGCAGCGGCGAGCGGACCGCTACGCGAATGTCGCCCTGGTTGACGGTGCGCTGTTGGACTGCCCCGTCGGGCAGGCCAAGCGCCTGCGTCAACTTCGCCGTGTCGACGCCGCGCAGCGGACGGCCGTCGGAGCCGGTCAACGGCTGACCCGAGGGACCGACGAGCACCTCCGCGCTGTCGCCGAGACTGCGGTCCCAGACGACCTTCAGGAAGCCGGCGCCGACGACGCGCGACCACTCCAGCGCCCGGTAGAAGTGGTCGGGCATCGACAGATGCGTCCACTCGAACTCCAGAACGCGTTCGCCGATCTCGGCCGCGGCGACATCCTCATCACCGGCCGTGCGCGGGGTGCAGATGAAGACGGGGCGCTGCTTGGTGAGCTTGGCGACCTCCGTGCGCACGCACGGCTGGATGCGGTTGTCGACGAGCGTGATCCGGTCTCGACGCAGCGTCGGGCGAAACAGCCGCGAGCCGTCCCAGCCGACCCACTGATCGCCTTGAAAGTAGGCGAGGTTCATGAACCATGCCGGCTCGAACTTCGCCCGTGCGCTCTTGGCCTGGCGAAACAGCTCCTTGAGATCGCCCAGCGTCGTGTCGTTCACGACGCGGCGGCGTCTGCGGCGCGGATCGTTCCGACGAGATGCAGCTCGTCGGGCTCGGGCTCGACACGAGCAGGGGCGCGCGTAGCTGCGACCGGGATGAGCTCGGGCCGCTGGACGCGGTTCATCAACTCGCGACGCTCGTCGCGCTGGCGCGCGTCCTTGCGGTCGACGAGCACGAACGCCGAGAGCACGACGACGAGCAGCACGAGCACGAGCGCAGCCGTCATGCCGCTACCTGCTCGGGCCGAGCGGCACGAGCCGGCGGACGGCCCGGCCCGCGCTTGACGGGCTCGGGCCGACGAGCAACGGCGTCCTCCAAGCCCTCCGCGTACTCGCGCCACGCGCGAGCGTCCGCCTGCGCAGCTGCGAGCTGGCGCGTGACGTCGTCGACCGGCGCGACGTTGATCGCAAGCGCGCGGGCGGCGTCGTGAACGCAACCCGCGCAGACGATCAGATCGTCGATCGACTGCGGCACGCCAGCGTCGTCGCGCAGCACCGGCCCGTCGTAGGCGGCGCCAAGGTCGACGTGCGCGACGTCGGGGCGTGCGGCAAAGCAGGCAGCGCAGAAGGCCGGAGCGGAACCGGCGACGCATGCAGCCATGCGACCTCCCTTCACGGGGTGGCCCGCCGCAGGGCGGGCGAGGTGGGACGCGCGCGCCGAGCTAGAAGCTCAGCGAGCTAGCGCGCGAAGCCAAGGCGTCCCCGACCTCCCCCGAGGGGGTGAGGACGGGAACGCCTGGTGCAACAGTCGGCGCGTTCGCGACCGACGCGGACGCGAATGCCGGACCGGGGCGGGGGAGCCCCGCGGCGAAGCGTCGCGCCGACCATAATGGAAACAGCGACATCCGTGTGGAAAAGATGTAGGTGTTGGTGGAATTCATGTACATCTAGCCTGGAATGCTGTGGATAGCTAGGGAAGGCTTCGGTCTTCCCAATGGCTGCCCGCGAGACGAATCAGGAGCTGGTCGACCTTGGGCGGATTCTCAGGCGAGCGCGCGTCTCGCGCGAGCTGACGCTTGAGGCTGCCGCCGCGCGTGTGCCTGCCCTGAGCCCAGCCCATCTGGGCGAGCTTGAGCGCGGCCTGCGCAACGCGCAGTGGTTGACCCTCGTGCGGATCGCCGATGGCTACGGGCTGAGCATGATCGAGCTGCTGAGCCGCTACGCCGAGCCGCAGTAGCACGGCCGCGAGCTAGGCGAAGACGCCCGGTCCCTGCGGATGCGTGCGCCGCGGTCGCAACACGCGATCGAGCTGCGCAACCACGAGGCGCTGCTGCAACGTCGTGCCAGCCGGCGCCGGCACCGGACGCGGCGCTACCGGCCTGCTCATGCACACGTAGCGCAGCGCGTCTGCGAGATGGTCGTCCTTCGCGATCGGGACCTCGCGCGCCTCATTGTCCCCAGCACGCGAAGCCGACTTCCACCGGTAGCGGCGCAGCTCGCGGATCAGCTCATCGCACGACGCCCAGACGACCAGCCGACCCGACTGCAGGCGCTCCTTGACGCGGTTGATGCCGGCGCCGATCGCGTTCTGGCCGAGGACCGTGTAGATGCCGTGCTCGGCGAACTCGGCCTGCGTCGAGCGGCCCGTGTGCGTCTCCCGGTTGCGAGCAGCAGGGTCGATCACGTACCAGCGCGGCGTCACGCCCCAGCGCGCGTTACGCGCGTGGATGATCGCCGCGACCTCGCGGACCGTCTTGCCCTGCGCCGCGATCTCGTCGAAGACGACGAGCTGATCGTGCTCGTCGAGATAGCAGTACAAGACGGCTGCCATGTGCCGGATACCGGGGTCGATCCCGACCAGCACGAGCGCACCATCGGGGATCTGCGCTCGGGCCGGCACGACGTGCTCGCGCGTCACGAACTCCGGGTAGACGAGGCCGGCGAAGTGAACGAACCGCCCCGACTTGCGCGCCTGGCGCTCCTCGTCGGAGAGGCCCGAGAGCGCACGCTGCTTGGTGACCTCGTCCAGATGCGGGTTGTCGTCCATGTCGGCCGTGACGACATGCGCATCGGACAGCCGGCCTTCCGACCACGGCTCGTACACGTCCGTGAACAGCCACGACATGCCAAGCAGCGGCGTCATCGAGAAGACCTCGTCGCCGCCGTAGTCGATTAACCGCATGAGGCACTCGCGGCGGATGTCTTCGCGCGGTTCCTCGTCGTAGTGCACGCGCATCAGCGCCGCGCCGCCGAACTTGTCCAAGTCCTGATCGTTGGAGAAGAACTGAAACCACGACCCGTTCGCGAAGGACAGCAGCCGCAGCTTCTCCGACCACGCACGATCAACCGAGCCGCCGCGCAGCTGCGCGGGCGGGCACCACTCGCGGACCTTCTGCAAGACGACGCCCTCAAGCGTGCTCGTTAGGTCAGGAATGACGATGCGGCAGTAGAACGGCGGCGCCCACCGCTTGTAGGCGGCGAGATGCTCAGGAACCACCGTGGCGTCGACCGCCTGAAGTAGATCGTCAACGATCGAGCATGTCGTCTTGCCAACCCGGTTGCCGGCGAGGAACGCGCGCAGCGGCGCACGACTCTCGTGAAACTGGCGCTGCTTCTCGTGCGGCTCGTAGAACACGAGCGGGTTCGCTCGCCGCAACTCATCAAGCTCCCGCAGCGCCTCCTCAGCCGCTCGACGCTCCTGCGGGCCGAGCTTCGCGAGCACGGCCGGGTCAACACGAAGCCTCACGGACCCGTAGCCGCCCCGCCGTCCTCGCCGGCGACGGCCACGTCACGTTCGATGAACGCCTCCGCAGCCCGGATGAGCCACGACGTACGCGGCTCCGACCCGCGCGCGGCGTCGATCTGCGCAAGCAGCGCAAGCGGCAGCCGGAAGTTCCGAACGGGCGTCGGCGACATGAACGACCTCCTTTGAAGCTGCTCAGGTGACCTGGGCCGCGAGACGACCGGCGCCGTCGCGCTGGAACCCGCCTTGCGGCGAGAACGGCCCCGACGACGTCACGCACAGCGCCCCGTTGACCTCGCGCACGAACCCCGCCGACCACGTCCCGGCCGCGTCGACCGCGACCGCGAGCGCGCCAGTCGCATCGCGCGGGAGTCCCCCCGACGGCTGCACGGGCGGCGCCGTCGTGACGACCAGTTCCCCCGTCGGCGCGAGCAGCTGCCCGCTCGACCACCCGGCCCCCGTCGTCGCAGTGGTCATCGCGAGCGAGCCGTCCGCCAGCCGCGGAAACCCGCCAGCCTGCGGCGACGCACCCGAGACGGTCCACCAGCCCGACGGCTCGTCCGTTGAATGCGACGTGCCCGAGATCGACAGCCGCGCCGAACTCGAGATCCGATCGGCCGCGAACCCGTCCCGCTCGCTCCACCACACATCCGGCAGCGCCGCCGCCCAGCCCGCCTCTGTCACGAGCAGCTCGACCGCGCCGTCGGACAGCGCCGACTTCCACACCGCCGCCGACGCCAGCGACCCCCGAAAGTCGTACGCCGAACCGTTGTACCAGCCCAGCACCCAGCTTCCCGACGCCGAAGCGTTCGCCAAGCTCGCATCGCCGACCCCGTGCACCGCCGCCGGACCGCCGAACCGCACCCGGTGAAGACGCGGCGCGACTGTCCCGGCCGCCTTCGTGCACGCAAGCAGCTGCCACTCGCTATCCAGCGGGATCGCCGCCGTCGACTTCGCGCCCGCGCTCGACCAGCCCACGAGCCCGTCCGTCTCGCGGTACAGCTCGACGTTCTTCCCGGCGTCCTCGACGAACACCGACTGCGTGTTGCCGGCGTTCGGCCTCACGAGGACCGCGATCGTGAACGCCGCGGTCACCGTCGCGCCCGACAGCGGGAACGTGATCTTGTCCGTCAGCGCGCCGAACGCGCGGCTCCCGATCGCCATCGCGACCCCTTCCATCGACGAGCAGGAGGTGCGCAGCGTCATGCGGACGCGGGCGTAGCTCGCCGGATAAAACGATGATACATCGCTGTCAAGCGAATTCACCGCCCAGATATGTAAAGACAGTCAGGATGGTGACTGTCTTTACAGGCGGCGGGAGGTGAAAATCCGCACGGCGAGGGATGTTAGATATCGGCCGGATCGTTCACGACCGCCCACCCCCCGTGTAACGCGCCCCGCGGGGTCGTGTGTTTCAACGCGGGAGGCACCCCCGGTCGCGACGCTCGAAGGGGGACGGAGAGGCGTAGTGGACACGAGACTGGACACGACAACGCGCAATCCCATGTGTGACGGGACGCGTGTCCTTTGCACACCGTAGATACCGCGTGTGCGCCCGTGTAAACGGGGGCTCGGCACGAGCCACGGCGCGCGGACTGCGGCCAGGATCAAGTCAGACGCGCGCGGCTCGGAGCGAGTGCGCTAGATAAGCGCCGGCATGCGAATTGGGCGGGCCGCGCGGGTTATTTGTGTGGAGGATGCTTGACAGCTAACGTTCGGTCATTCATTGTGTCGGTACGCGTTCAAACGAACGCGCCCCGGGCGACGCGTGAACGTCCCCGGGGCTGGCACCGAACCGTTGGAGGTTGCGATGCATGAGGCAGTATGCCGGGATTTGTTGGCGTTGGTCGATCGGGCGCAGCGTGTGGCTGACGGGCGGTCGGGCGACGACGAGCACGAGGTGTTCATTGAGATGGTGGACGCGCTGACCGCGTGCGCTCAGCTCGTGCCGGGGGTCTGCTCGTACCTTGACGTGTCCACGGGGCACATCACGGAGTTGGAGATGCTGCGGCTTTCGGCCGGGGGCGTTTCGGATCTGTCAGTGCCGCGCGTGATCCCACACGAGTACGGAGCGTGGGTGCACGTCCGATGCAGCGAGGTCGAAGACGACGACGTGTGTCGAGAGGACGCGCTGCTCGGTGTCAACGTCGCCGTCGTGCTGCGCAGGGCGCGCGAGCTGGGCTGCTCGTGGGTGAACTTCGATCGGGACGCGGAGCCGCTTGACGGCCTTCCGACGTTCGACTGGTAGGTGACGCGATGAGCAAGAACGCATACATCGAGATGTTCGATTCCTCGTGCTGTCACGACGGTGAGGTGCTCGCATGACTACGGTGGCAAGGCTCGCGCCCGAGCAGTTCCAGATCCGGCGCGCGAACGCCGAGTGCGTGTGCGCGGACGCGTCGGCCGAAGACAGCCCGGAGCCCGATGCGCTCGCGCGGTGGCGCTTTGCGGTCGTGCTCGGCTGCTACGGCTACTCGTGGGTGGGGGGTGCGGACGACTATGCCGGGATCGCTCGCCACATCCTGAACTGCAACACAGACGAGGGCGACAGCTACGAGAGGGTCGAACAGGTCGTCGACTTGGACACGGGCAAGTTGGCCGATGTGGATTGGACAGTCGTGAAGGTGGTGGATGTTGGCGCGGGCGGGACGGGCGGCGTCGGCGGCGTGCGTTTGGTCAGCCGCCCGGATGGTCCGGTCGCGGCGGCACTCGCTGCCGGGTCTGGTCGGGTGCTCGCGCCGGACGGGGCGTGCTCGATCGCGTTCGACGGCGAGCTGTCGGACCGGCTCGGCGAGGTGCTGGGGGGCATGGTCGGCTACTGGTTCGACGTGACGCTGCGGGACGGAACCGTGTTCGGAGCTGCGCTGCTCGCGGTCGCGCGAGACGAGGACGATGGCCAGCAGAAAGCGACGTTCGCGAGGTCTGTCCAGCCTGACGATGCGCTGGATCCTGCGGCTGGGGCGGTCGTGCAGACGTTCGATCTGTATGAGGACGTGGCGATCCTTCGTCCGATCTAGCGCGGCGCGTCGAGCCGGCCCGGAGCGCCTGCGCCGCGAGCGTGGGCGTTGCGGAGCGGCAGGCACTCCAGCCACCGCGAACCGAAAGGGAACACCCATGACGGAAGTCGACTACGACGATCTGGTCACGTTCGCCTGCGAGAGCGAGAACGTGCCGCTCGGACCGCTGCATGCGGTCGCCGTCGCGCTCGTGCGGGAGACGCACCGGCAGCTCGTCGGGCTGCCTGCGACCGGGTCGTCCGTTGCGGTGATCGCGCGCGTCACGGGAAGCGCTGTGCGCCAGTTGGCGGACTTGTTCGACCCGCCCGGAGACGACGAGTAGAGGCGTCGAGCCGGCCCGAAGCGCCTCGCAGCTGAGTGGCGAGGCAGACAGGCTGCGGATGGATCGGGCGTGTGGCCGCTGCCTGCTGCTGCCCGTTGGGACAGCAGCAGGCAGCGGCGGGTCACTCGCGTGAGGTCAGCCTATCGGTGCGTCGTGGTTGTCACGGCTGGATCGTCGTGATGGTGCCGGTAGCGTTGTTAAACACCACTGCCGAGACGCTGACACCGACCTAGTCTTCGAGGCGGACTCGTGGACTGCGAATAGCTCGCTCGTAGCCTCGCGACAGCCTCCGGCACAGGCGCATCCACATGATGATCGTCTGCGGCGTCGCGGGGTACGCCGCGGCCGCGACTTCCGGCAGCCCCGCCTCGGGAGTCGCGCCGACACTCCTGCGGCGCTGCGACCGGCGGTCACTCCGATCGTGCTCGCCCTCCCGAGCGCGGCGAGCGCGGGACGATGCTAGCGCGTCGCCCCGCCCGGCACTGGCGCGACTCGCACCGCGAGGTATCCAGGCAGGGCGAGCATGGCGACCGCCACCGCCGTCACCAAAGCAAGGATGCCACCGGCGATGACTGCAGCGAAGCTATAGAACACGGGAAAGCCTGTAATCGCCTCCAGTGCGCGGCTGAGCAGGACCTGTCCGTACAGCCCAAAGACCGCGCCGGCAAAGCAGCCGGTGCCGAGGAGCAACGCACTCTCGATGAGGAGTGCTCGATACAGCTCGCCATCGGGATAGCCGTGGACCTTGAGTGCGGCGAAGCTCGGACGTCGTTGCCAGATCATCCCGCCCATCGCCGCGCCCATGGCCAGCATCGCCGACACCAGGACGATCATCGAGATCTGTGTCAGCCGCGACAGACCCTCCCTTGACGCTGCGTAGTGTCGGTCGATGCGCTCTCGTCGGGTCTCGACTTTTGCTGGCAGCTGTGGTCCAAGTGTCTGCTTCACGGCGTCCGCGACCGCCTCCGCCGAAGCGCCGGGGATCATCGTTATCTGGAGACCGCTTGGAACGGTGCTTCCCCATGCCTGGGCGTAGTCATCGGCGTTCACGATGATTGCTCCGGGCGGCCAGCCCAGATTGTCGGAGATGCCGGCAACCCGAAGTGGTGTTGGGTTCGGGGTCGGGAGTGTCACCGTGTCGCCAACCTCTACATGCTCGGTGGTGGCAACTGACTCGGACAGTACCGTCCAACCGCCCGCGCGAATCCGTCGAGTGGCAGTCGCCATGCTGCCCTTTCGGAGCTGGGCTTGCGGAATTGGTGCGCGAGCAGACCGAGGTGGCGCCAAGACCCAGGCCCGGCGATTTCCGACGTTCAGGAAGCTCCCCCGATAGACGTGAACGCTGCGAACGCTTCGGAGCCGTCCCAGCTTGGCGATTTTGCTCTCCGAAACGACGAAGGGTGTCACCGCGAAAGCGTTCGTGGTCCCCGGAAACGTCACCCATACATCGGCGTTGCTATCGATGGCCCGTGCCGAGGCATCCAGCCCTCGTTGCAGATCCGCATGCGCGCCCCCGATCGCTACAGTCGCGAACACGGCGATGGCGCCCGTTGACGCGAGTGCGACGGTTCGCATTCTGGCGCTCGCGGAACGGAGCTCGACCGCGACGAGGATGGGAACGGGCGATTTCATCCTGCGTGTGACAGCCTGAAATAAGTTCGCGCTCAATCGGAGCAGTGTGGGGATGAACAGCAGAAGCGCACCCGTCAGCGTAGCGAGCCCCGCCACCGCCGCTCGCGGAGCTATTACGACGATCGCCGTGGTCAGCATCAGACAACCGACTCCGGCAGCAACGTACCACGCAGCCGGCGCGTGGCTCGTTTCGTCACCGGACTCTCCCGCATCACGGCTCGCGAGAATACTTCGCAGCGGCGTGAGGACCGCAGCACAGGCAGCGATGATTCCAGCCGAGACGCCGACCGTGACGCTTTGCCAACTCACGATGCGCTGCGAACCGATCGGGAATGCATACGCCAGGTAACCCGGCACTGTTCCGAACAGATGACGCGAGATTTGATCGCCAGTCTCCAGACCCAGAACGGAGCCAGCGATTCCAAGTGCGAGCGCGTCGAACAGCAGCACCTCGATCAGCACCCAGGGCTCGTGGCCCGCGATACGAAGATCAGCCACAAACTGCCGCCTCTGGGGGATCGTGAGAAGGACTGCGCTCAACGCAAGCAGAAACCCGACTAAGGCGCTAAAGACTGAGAAAAGGGCAGTAGATTGATTCGTCGGATAGGCAGCCTGCTCGAACACGGCGACGTCGTTGTCCGCCGCCCGAACGTTGAGGCGCCCTGCGGCCAGTCGCTCCAACTCGGTCTCGACCTGTTGGTCGTGACCGGGCTGGGGCTCGACAAAGATGCGAGTGATACGGCGAGTCATACCGCTGATCCTTTGCGCGAAACCCAGCGGCGCGATTGCTACCGGACTGTGGACCAGCGAGCCGACATCGTGCTGCTGCAGTTCTGCTCCGACGACCGCGACGACCGTCTTAGAGTTGATCTGAATGCGTACTGACTCTCCAAGAAACACGCCGAGGGCGGCGTCCAGGGGAGCCGGCAGCGCGACCGCCCGCTCCTGATTGAGCTGGGCAATCGTAAAATGCCGAAGCAGCGCGCCGCCGAGGCGAGCAGAGCGAGGATCGCCGCCAACCAGGAGCACGGAGCGGGCTCCGTGCGGGCCGATGAGGTTAGCCTGAGCCTCAAGAATTGGCGCCGCGTTCTTCACTCCGGGGAGGCGTTGAACAGTGGGCAGCAGCTTTTGGTCGAATCCGTCGGGGCCGCGGGCCGCAATCTGAAGTCGCGTCTGCCCGACGATGCCGCTGGTGAGCTGGCGAACGGAGCCGGTCAAGCTGGTGTTAGCCACGAGCGCTGCGAAGACGAGCGCTACTCCGACGGAAATGCCAGCGAGCGCGAGCAGCTCTTGCGCAAGACGAGCGCGCAAGCGGACTTGGTAGAGATGGATGAGGCTCGACGGACGCATATCGAACGCTACAACTCTTTGGCGACACGATCGACTGTAGGAATACCGTCGCTCAGGCGACCATCACTAAGTGTTTGGATGCGCCCAGCGTGGGTGGCTGCCAGAGGGTCATGTGTAACCAACAACATCGCTACGTTCTGCTCGTAGCAGACCTCTGTGAGCAGTGCGAGCACCTCGTCGCTGCGCTCGGAGTCGAGATTGCCCGTCGGCTCGTCTGCGAGGACGAGCTTTGGATGCGTCGCAAGGGCCCGCGCAATAAGTACACGTTGCCGCTCACCCGTAGAGAGTTGATCTGGGCGATGCTGGAGTCGATGTCCGAGACCTAATCGCTCCATGAGTGGTGCGATTTGTTTGTGTGCTGCGCGAGGACCCATTCTCAGATCAAAGAGCTTCAGCGCGGCATTATCGATAGCGGGAACGCCCGGCAGAAGGTCGAGTGACTGACTGATGTAGCCGAGGGTGAGACGTCGGTAGCGAGCTGCGAGTTTAGGGGAAAGGCTCGTGATGTTTTGTCCGTCTACGACTACGGAGCCACTGTTGGGTTTGCGCAACGCAGCAATGATGTTGAGGAGCGTGGTCTTGCCTGATCCGCTGGGACCGTACAGGGCGACCATCTCGCCGGATGCGATTGACATGGAGACGCCGTCGAGCGCGTGCACCAGCTCGCCGCCACCGGAACGATAGTGCTTGACCAAGCTGTGAACCGACAGCATGGGTTATGCGGAGCGCATACTGCCGGGAAACTTAAGCACGGTGTGATCGGGCGGGCCGCTGCTGGGAGCCAGGAGCCGTCCACGGCTCAGTGAGCGAATCTCGTGTGCGTGAAGGATCGCCGGCATCTCCGGAACCGCCATGAGAATTCCGAGACCGCCATCTTCCGCAGCCGAGCGAAGCAGTCCCAAGATGCGCTCTCGCTCGATGACATTCAGCCCGAAGGTGGGATAATCTAACAACAGCAGTCGCGGCTCGCGAACAAGCGCCTGCGCGACTGCGACGAGCATGCGGGTGCCGCCCGACAGACTCGACCACAATTGATTTGCAACGTCCTCGACGCCGACTCTGGCGAGCGCGGCTACCGCGCGACGCTGAGCCTCGTTTGGACCGTACTGGCGGTAGAGCGGCAGGGCGACGTAGATCCGCATCTTCAGACCGCAGCTCTGGGGACCGGCAGTCTCGACCCAACCAATGTCGTGGCGGTGTAGACGGGCAAAGTCACCACGCGACAGCGTCGCAAGGTCGCGGCCGTCGAAGTACACGCAACCACTCGTCGGCTGCTCAAAACCGGCGGCGATGCGGAGTAAGGTCGTTTTGCCGGCGTCACGTTGCCCGTAGACGCCCACGAATTCGCCGCGGTGAACATCCACGGAGACACCCTTCAGGACGCGCAGCTCACGCGGACCGTCGAGCGTGAACGAGTGGTGGACGTCGTCCAGGCGCAGTAACGGGTGCATCATTCAGAACGGAGTGGCGTTTGGCCGTTGCGGTCGATCCGCATCTCGACAAGCACAGACACAGTTTCGAGCCAGTCCACTAGCGTTTGAAGCCAGCGCACGTTGAGGTCGTCGACTAAGATCACGGCGGCATGAGCCCATGTCACGTCGGGTTCGGCCGCTTGCGCCAGAACGGGACGACGAAGGTCGGCGAGTTCGGCCAAGCAGTCTGCCGTTTGTGCTTCTATGACCGCGAGCAGGGCCGGAAGGTCCGCGGGATCACCGAGAGTGAGCTTGACCTGTAACTCGTCGCGCAGGACAGTGTGCTCGCTCGGCGTTGCGAGCCATTCTCGGAACCGCGCTCGCCCTTCCAGAGTCGGGCCGTAGACAATGCGCGGCGCCCCCCGGCGAGTGCCATGCGATTGCTCGCCGACCTCCTCGATCCACCCTTCTCGTTCCAACCGTTCCAGGGTCTTGTAGACGCCGGTCTCGGCTAAGCCGAGGAAGCCCATGCGCGCCCGCAGGCGCTGGGTCAGATCGTACCCGTAACCCGGCCGCTCGATCAGCAGCCCCAGAACGACATGCTTAGCCGAAAGCCCGCTCACATCCCCTCCTTGAACGGCACCGTACAACACGTCGAGGCATCGCGCCGCAGCGAAGGTCGAAGCCAAAGGGCGATTAGCGGGTGTGGGTCGCGCCACCTTCATAGGCTCCGCGCTGGGAATGCCGCGTGTAGGAACCGTCGATCCGACGCCGTTGTCGACTGCTCAGATTCGAGCGCTGATCGCCGGCGCCTTGAGGGAGCTGGCGTGGGGGCTGCGTGCCGTCTCGCACGAGACGCGAGCGTGGCGTGCAAAAGCTCAGGCGATTCCGGACGCGCCACTTCGTGAGGACGCGTTGTTCTCTCTCGATCACAAGCGCGGCCACGCCGACGGTGCAGCGCTTTTCACGATCCTTCCGCGTCGTCGCGAGCGGAGACTGCTTTCGCTGCTGGTTGCGTACGAGACGATCTGGGACTACCTCGACAATGTGAGCGAGCGCCATCCGACCGGCAACAACGGAGAGCAGCTCCACTGCGCGCTGATCGACGCATTGGACCCGAATGGGCCTCTGACCGACTACTACCGGTACCACCCTTGGCGCGACGATGGCGGCTACCTCGTAGCGCTCGTCGAGGCTTGCCGCGAGCACTGCCGCGCCTTACCGTCATTCGAGCGCGTGCGCGGCGTCGTCGTTCGCGAGGCGCGACGCGCGCGCGTGTTGGGGATCAACCACGAGACCGACCCCGACGTGCGCAACGCTGTTCTTCGCGCGTGGGCTGCGACCGAGTACCCGGAGCAGCGCGAGTTGCTCTGGTTCG
The DNA here is from genome assembly GCA_963746145.1 of uncultured Actinomycetes bacterium. Taxonomy (GTDB): domain Bacteria; phylum Actinomycetota; class Thermoleophilia; order Solirubrobacterales; family Solirubrobacteraceae; genus Conexibacter. Next base: position 798,979 of record CAVVAC010000003.1, on the reverse strand, counting down.
AGCTGAGCGGCGCGGCGAGCGCGTCTCTTGTCATCCATGTCCTCCTCACACTCGCCGCCGACCCTGATCTGACGGATCTAGAGGTCTCCGCCACCTACGCGGCGCACTGGCCCTGGATCGCGCTCACGACCACGATGCTCGACAGCTACGTCGATCAAGCGGACGACGCCCTGAGCGGAAACCACAGCTACATTGCTCACTACGATCATCCTGATGTGGCGGTCGCGCGCCTTCGGGAGAGCATCGCCCGCGCATTGGCGTCTGCGCGCGAGCTGCGCAACGGGCAGCGGCACGTTCTCATCGTCAGCTGCATGATTTGTATGTATCTCTCCAAGGACAGCGCGCGCGCACCCGAGCTGCAGGCGACGACGCGGACGCTCGTCGCGACCGGGGGCTCGCTCGTGCGGCTGCTGCTGCCAATCCTCCGAGTGTGGCGGTTGGTTTACGCGCAGCGCTCCGGGTAATGCGCCGAGTCGCTTGGCACCGAGCCGGACGAGAACCCTGCGCGACAGTATTGACGCGCAGGGTAGCGCGATACGGATGCTCGAACTAGCTTCTGCTGCACACGGCCGGGCAAGCGGTATTCCCAAAAGTGCAGCTTGCCGACGAAGGACAATCCCCCGTCCGTCGTTCCCCCCGGCCGTGAGCGGGGGAGGGAGAGGTACGTCGAACTGCCGACGGCTCCTCTCTCTCCTCCCGCGAAGAACGAGCGACCCCATCTGCTGAATGCCCGACGAACCTAAGCACGTCACTAGCTCGATCCGACCGCTGATACGGGCGAGCGACGCTCCGCCGCCGGACGCGATCGTGCGCGAGCTGCACGCAAGTCTGCTCGCCGGCAGCGTGTACGCACAGGTGCTCATCGACCAAATCGCACTGTCGCGCGCGATCCACATCGAGCGATTCAACGGCGTTCCGGCCGGTATGATCGCCCACCTCACGACTGCGGCCGAGCAGTTTCAAAGCGGTGTCGCCCGCGTGCTCCACTGCATCGATCCCGACCTTGCCCACCGGGCAGCGTCAGTCGCAGACCTTGCACGCGGACCGGCCTTCGTGCGCGATGAAGCAACGAGTTAGCGTCCCCGCGACAGAGGCTCCGACGCGCTCGCGAGCGCTGCTACAGATGCGTCGAAGCACCTTAGCCTCCCACTCATGACGGTGATGAGATACGGCGTATGGCCGGAGAATCTTGTGCAGGACTACGGAAGCCGTGCCACAGCCGCTCGGGAGAAGCGGGGACTATCGGTAGAGATGGTCGCCCAAGAAGCCGCGGGCCTCTCCGTGACAGACATAGAGGGCATCGAAGCGGGCGACCCCAAGCGCCGAATTAGTGAGCTTCTCGCGCTACTCGACGCCTACGAGGCGCTTGGCATCCCGCTCAGCGAGGTCTTCTCCTAGGTACATCTCTCGCCAGCGACGGATGGAACTCCGGCTGCAGCCGTGGATCCGCACCAGTTCGGCGACCGGCGTGTCAGTCTGCTTCGCGATGTGCAGCTTCCAGGCAAAGCTGCCCGGTTCGAGCAGCGGTTCCGGCGGCGGCGGTGTCTTGCGGATACCTTCCAGGCAGGCGCGCGCTTCGGCGAGGACTTGGCGGCGCGCTTCGACGTCGGATGTCTCGTTCCACCGCTGGCGGAAGTGCTCGTGGGGGTAGGGTTCCTCGTCGCGGCGCAGGATCGCCGAAGGATCCTTGGAGCCGGTCACCCGGCCGTCAACACGCATTGTGCGCCCATGGGAGACCAGCTCCAGCTGGATGAGCACTTCCCGCATGGCGCGCTCGTCGCAGCGGGTGTCGGCGATCGTTTCCTCGTCGAACTTCGTGTTCATGCAGCCTCCAGGTTGTCGTCGGTCTCGTCGTCCCATGCCGGCCAGTCGTCCGGCTGCTCGTCCGCAGCGTGCAGCTGTGGACCCGTGCGCGGCTCCCACGGCTGTCGCGGGGGATTGGCTTGCTCGCGCTCGCGTGCGTCGCAGTCGGGGCATATGCAGGCGTTCGCGTAGCCGTGGCAGATCGGCTCGGGATCGGGCAGCCGCAGCCGTCCGCGCTCGGCGGCGAGCGGGAGCGGCCCGACGCGCATCAGCTCGTTAGGCCCTCGTGACGGCGATCCGGTCATGTCGCGTGGGCCTCGCCGTCGCAGCCGCCAAGCGTCAGCTGCACGTGCGCCGCATCGGCTCGGCGCGGCACGCGCCGGTCCTTCTGGGGAGCGTCGGACAGGATGCGATCCCGGCCGAGTTGCGCGTAGGCCGGGTTCAGCTCGATGCCGATGAACGAGCGGCCGTTGCGGATCGCGACGAGGCCGGTAGTGGCGGCTCCGGAGAAGGGATCGAGCACGACGCACTGGCCGGTCAGGTCGTTGTGCTCGCAGTCGGCCGTCCAGTCGCCCGGCGTCCTGATGCCCATGAGGAACTCGCGGGCGTAGCTGCCGAGCGCGCGCTTGGCGACGGCGGCCAGCGGTTTTAGGTCTGGAGTCGTAGCGCAGCTGCGATGCGCCAGCTCCCGGCCGTCTGCCAGGCCGACGGCACGCAGCGCATCGAGGTGCGCGTCGGACAGACCGGCGCGGCGAGCGAGTTCGAGTGCCCGGCGCGCGTGCGGACGGCTCGGGTCGAGACGAAGTTCGCCACGGGAGCGGCGAGCGGGTGTCCCGCACGCCGCGCAGGCGTGCGGAGCCGTCCCCGCGAGAACCATCGGCTCGACCAGCCCGGGCGGGAACGTCGCGAAGTGCGCACCCTTGAACGGCCGTGTTGCGATCGTCCACACGCTGCGCTTGCTGCGACCGGCGTGGCTCACGACCTTCGGGCTGCGCGCGTGCTTGCCGGCGAACTCGCGTCGGCCGGTGGCGTTGGCGAGCGCGACGGCCGAGGGCCGATAGCTGCTGTGGCTAGGGTCCAGCGAGACGGACGGCTCGCGGATCGCGTCGCCGTCGTAGAAGTAGCGCGGCTGCTTCGAGAGCAGGAAGACGTACTCGTGCGAGGTCGTCGGCCGGTCCCGCGCACTCTCCGGCTTCGGGGCAGGCTTGGACCAGATGATGTCGCGCCGCAGATACCAGCCGTCGGCGCGCAGCGCGAGCGCGAGCGTCCACGGGATGCCGAGGAGGTCCTTGGGCTTCGCGCCGGCAGCCCGGATCGCGCCTGTGCGCGAAGCGAACTTTGGATGGTTCGCGATCTCGCGGGTGGCGAGCATCGCCGGGGTCGCGCGATGGCCCTGGGCCGCCCACGAGCCGGCGTAGCTGTCGCCGAGGTTGAGCCACATGGTGCCGTCGTCGCGCAGCACGCGGCGTACCTCGCGGAAGATGCCGACGAGCCTCTGCACGTACTCGTCGACCGTGTCCTCCAGACCGAGCTGACCGGCGACGCCGTAGTCGCGCAGCCGGAAGTAAGGGGGAGACGTGATGCACGTCTGGACGCTGCGCTCCGGCAGTTCGCACAGACGTTGACGAGCGTCGCCTTCGATGATCCGCCAGCTCACACGGAACCCGACAGCTCGGAGGGCAGGCGCCGACTGGACACGCTCTGCGGCGTGTCCAGTTTCGTGTCCAGCAGGCCCCCGAACGGCCGGTTTCGGGCCGAACTGCCGCAGCGGCGGAAACGGCCCGAAACCTCAGAGGGGACGGTGGATCGCGCCGCTTCCTGACGCTTCGTGCATCTACCTGCGTTCCGGGGATTTCCTACGCGCCCGAGAGGATTCGAACCTCTGACCTTCGGTTCCGTAGACCGACGCTCTATCCAGCTGAGCTACGGGCGCAAACGCAGTGTTTACGGGCATTTCGGGCACTTCTACGTCGGGGCGCCCGCCCAAAACCGCTGCTGTGGTCCCATTTTTATCACGTTGACCTCCGTGGGAGCGTTCGCCTCTGTTCGCCAGGGCCCCCTTATCCGGCCCACGTCGCGACCCCTGACCGGATGGGACGCGCAACAGACGCCGTGGTCCGATGGCGGATGCTCGACGTGCGCGTAGGTCCTCATACCTGTCTGTAGCACCCGGCCAGAGATCTCCCTCTCCGAATACGTGACGACCAAGCCGCGACGCGATGACGGTGCCGCGATGGTCGACCCGAAGGACCGCCTCGCCGCGCGCCTACCGCGCTCAGCCGCGGCCTGATCTGCGATGACCAACAAAGCTCGGTGCGTTGATGTGCATAAGGAGGAGCGTTCACCATACCCGGCGGCGTCTTGCAGGGGTTGGGTGAATCCTCATCTGTCCGTTAGGTGGCCACGCTCCACATCGTGGCGAATCAGTCGAATCAGGGCGCCTGCGCGGCTATGTTCTTCCAGTGCTCTGCTCGTACCTGCTCGTACCTGCCGTCGATATTTGGCACGAAGCGCGCGATCTCAAACCCCGCGGTCGGATCAGCCAGCGGGATCTCAAGCGCGGTGCCGCGCTCGAATCGCAGCAGCAGCCGATCCAAGCTCTGTTCGGTGCCCGTAACCTCCTGCGAGATAAGCTCACATAACGCATCCCGAGACCCCGGGCCCGGAAATCGTACGACCTGCGATGCGTTCGTCAGATGCGGGGCGGACCAGAACGACAAAGTGCCATCCAGTAACTGAAGCTCGATCCGATCAGCGAAGAACCACACGGCACCGGGCGCGTCGCCAAGCAACTGCTCAAACGAGGGCCTGCTCACCTTCCGCAGGGCCGGCGGCGAAGACGACAGCGACGATTGGAGCATATCTCGCGTGGGAACCAGGTTCTCCCAAACACGCGTGCCATAGCAACACTCCCAGTCATCGATCGAGGTAAACTCCGCTACTTCAGGTCCAGCACTCAGGCTCACAAGCGGCACCTCCAGCTCCGCGGCGCCCTCAAAGCCGACCGTCAATCGATCAGCATGCTGCTCGGCGCTGACTACCATGCGTCCAATCAACGCACACAGAGCATCCCGTGAGCCGGCCTCGGGAAATCGCGCCACGCACGAGCCATGCACGATCACCGGAGCAGATAAACACGTCAACAGAGCTCCTGCAAAGCGCAGCTGCAGATAGTCCATAACAAAGCACACCGACTCCAAGCGCACCCCTGGCAGCTCCTCAAACTCAGCCACGGGCGTCACCATGGCATGTGAGCCCAGGGATCCGAATTCGAAATCGTTCGGCCGGTATGGGGATTCACCTTTTGCCTAGCACGATTTTCGTACACGAGTCGGGGCGGATGATATCCATTGCCGTCCATAATGCGTAAACCCGTGACCCTCGGATCGAGGCCGTGTCCGCCGGAGCCTCCCTCGAACTGCATTCCTGGGCTCCTGGTGGGTAAAGGTCCGTGCGCGCCCTTGGGCACGATCACGGGAGCCCCCTCCTCAAAACCGATGAAGGATGGCCCAGCACTCCCCTTCGCGATCGCCCCGCCCTCAGCTGCCGCGCCCTCAGCCGCTGTTGCGCCCTCGAAGGCTGCTGCGCCCTCGCCAATTGGTCCGAACGCGAAGGCGCCCGCGAAGGAGCCGAAGCCGTAGCCAGGTCCGGCGCATTTGCCGCTGACGCCGGCGATCTGGTTGCTGATCCCGAACGTCATCGTGTTCAGGGCGCCGGCGGCGCTGTTGGAGATGAACATGCCGAGCCCCCCGAGTCCGAACATGCCGGTGGGGTCGGTCATGTCGGTCGGGTCGTTGCCGGTGTAGGCGTAGAGGTTGGGTCCACCGCCGCTCATGCCGGCGGGGTCTTGGCTGATGAACCGTGCTTGGGTGGGGCTGTAGTAGCGGGCGCGGTAGTAGTCCAGGCCGGTGCTGTCGTCCTCGCGGCCGGCGTACCGGTAGGGACTGGCATTCGCGGTCCCTGTGCTGCTCACGGCGCCGAACGGGTCATAGGTGTAGGAGATCTGGACCGCTCCGCTGGCGTCGGCCAGCGCGATCGTGCTGCCGAGCACGTCGCTCAGGTAGCTGTCGGTGCCGGCCGTGGTGGTGCGCGCGAAGGTCTCGTCGACCCCGCCGCTGAGCAGATTTGCCGTCGCGCTGCCACCAACCTGCTCTTGGGTGACGTTCGGCCCGTCGTAGAGGAACTTCGTCGTGGCGGCCCCGACCGTTCGGGTCGTGCGCCGCCCGAACGGGTCATACGCGAAGCTCGCCGCGGTCGGCCCGGCGATCGCGGAGAGCTGGCCGCGCGCGTCCCACGTGTAGGTGGAGGTGCCGTCGGAGGTGAGGTTGCCGGCGTTGTCGTACGTGAGCGTCGTGGCGCCCTGGGCGGTGCGCTCGTTAACGACGTTGTAGGTCGCCGAGGCCATCGCGGCCGGGATCCCGGTGCGCGCATAGGAGCCCCACGTCGCCGACCGGTGCCCGTCGGCGTCGTACTCGTAGGCGAGGTCCCCGAGCGTGGTGGCGCCCTTCGTGTAGGTGATCGCGGTCAGCTGATCGGCGTCGTCATAGCTGCCGGTCTCCGCGATCCCGTCAACGAGCGTCGTCGAGGTTGGACGGTCCGCGTTGTCGTAGGCGAGCGTGACGCTCTGCGTCCCGCGCGTGAGGCTCGTGAGCCGGTCGGCGTTGTCATAGCCGTAAGTGACCTGCGACTGGCCCGGCACCGTCATGCCCGTGCGCCGGTCGCCGTTGTCATAGCCGTAGCCGACCGTGCCCAGCGGCCCCGCGACCGACGTCAGCCGGTCGAAGTCGTCATAGGAGGGCGTGTACGTTCCGTCAGCGCTGTCGACGACCTGGGTCAGGCGGTTGCCGTTGTCGTAGGTGTAGTCGATGGTGCTCTGCGCGGTGGCGCCGACGACGCCGTACTTGGCCTGCGTGCCGCGGTTGAGCACGTCGTAGGCGAACGTCGAGACCTTGCCGCGACGATCGGTCAGCTGCGTCAGGTTGCCGTCCTTGTCATAGACGGCCTGGGTGGCGTGCAGGAGCGGATCGGTCACGCTCGCGAGCCGATCCATCGCGTCATAGGTCGCGGTCGTGGCGTTGCTGCGCGCGTCGGTGACCGACGTCAGGTTCCCGTCGCCGTCATAGCCATAGGTCGTGGCTGCTGCCAGCGGGTCGGTGACCTTCGTCAGGTCGTTGTCGGCGTTGTACTCGAAGCCGGTGCGCCGCCCCGCAGGAGTGCTGCGAGAGGAGAGACGCCCGAAGCCGTCCTCGAACTGGGAGGAGATCCTTCCCAGCGGATCGGTGACCGAGACCAGATCACCGTTGAAGTAGCCGAAGCTCGTCGTCTTGCTCAGCGCATTGGTGACCGAGGCGAGCTGTCCGTCGAGGTTGTGCGTGAAGGTCGTCTGATGCCCAAGCGGATCGGTCATCGAGCTCAGCTCGCCGTGGCTGCCGTGGGCGTAGGTCGTCGTGTGACCGAGCGGGTCCGTCATGCTCCCAAGCTGGGCATAGGGGTCGTAGGTGAAGGTGCTCGACCGCGCCGAGGCGGTGCCGGCAAGCTCGGTGACCTGCGTCACGTTGCCGCTGGCGTCGTACTGGTAGGCGGTCTTGCGCGCGCGTGGATCGGTGACGCTCAGCAGCAGATCGGTGCCGGTCTGTCGCTCGAGCGTCGTGCTCTGCGCCTTGGCGTCCCCGAAGGCGTGGACGTCGCTGATCGGGTAGCCGTCGGTATTGAAGGAAACCTTGCGCTGGATATTGCGCGGGTCGGTGACCGTCGTGCTCGTCACATGCCCTGAGCCGTCGAGCGTGTAGGCGAACCCGTAGGTGCCGCCGTCTCCGGCGGTCTGGGTCGCTACTCGCCCGTTTGCGTCGTAGGTGACCGACACGTACGTGTTGTTGCGCCCGTTCTTGACCGACGTCAGCTGGTCTGAGGCGTTGTAGCCGTAGGTCGTCACGCGCGCGGCGGCGTCGGTCACGGTCTTCAGGCGCCCAGAGGTGTCGTAGGTGTAGCCGACGCTCCGGCCACCGTTGTCGCGCGCCTGCGTGAGCTGATTGCTCCCGTTGTAGGTGAAGCGCACCCACCGGCCGTGTGGGGAAGTGATCTGCGTGATCGCACCGACCTGGCCGCTCTGGCGCGTGATCGTGAGCTGATTGCCATAGCGATCGCGGATCGCCTGCAGCCCCGCCATGTCCCCGAAGATGTACGTCGTGCCGTCTGAGAGCGTCAGGTCCCACCCGTCGCGCGGATCGTCCCACTTCAGGACGGAGCCGAAGAAAGGACCAGGCGTCGTAGAAGCCTGGTAGACCGCATCGACGTTTCCGGTGCCCGGCGAGGTGCGCACGTAATGCACCCGACCGCCGGTGGGCAGCACGAGGTCGGCGACGTGGTAGTTGTCATCCGACCACAGCCGCATGTCGTAGTAGCTCGCGGTCCCGAGCCCGAAGCTGTATGAGTTCGAGTCGCTCTGGCGGTAGACGTGGTCGACGACGATCGGAATCGTGTCCGCCAGCACGAGATCGGTCTTGTGATACGTGAACAGGCCGCTCTGCAGATCGACCGGATCGCCGTCGCTGGCGCCATCGCCCGCCGTCGGACCGCTCGCTGGCGGGGTCGGCGTCGAAGAGATCATCGCCCCCGTGAACTCCCACACGCGCACGCCCGCGTCCGGGATCACCTGCTTGGCATCGGCGCTGACCGTCCCGCGCCCGTACACGTACCAGCCGCGATCATCAGCGTCGTAGTTCCAAAAGTCCACGCGCTGGCCCGCCGGCAGCTGCGAATAGTTCGGATAGATGATCTGCGCGCCCTTGCTCAAATACGCACGACCGGGCTGCACCGTGAAGTACAACGGCACCTCGACATGCGCCGGCAACGGGAACGGCGGACGATCGACCGCGATCGGCGTGATGTTCAGATCCCGCACCACCTTGCCACCGGCATCGCGGATCACGGTCCCTGCCGGCAGGCGCACCTCAAGGCCCGGAATTCGCGGCGTCGTGATGACCGTCTCGTGCCCGGTGGGAGACGCAATCCGATGATCGCCAGCCGGATCCAGAGCCGTCATCCACAACGTGTAATCCAGGTCGGTCGTCCGGTGCGCAACCAGATCCACACCGACCTCAAACGTCCCAAACCGCTGGCCGCCCCGGGCGGCCGGAGCGCCGTCGACGACCAACACCCGATGCCCCGCCGAGGCGGTGGGCAGTAAGAAGCGGCCATCCTTGCCGGTGTGGGCGATGACCGACGAGCCCTCGAGCCACACCCGCACTCCGCTCAGCGGCAGCCCGTCGATCCGCAACGCACGTCCCGCCAGCGCCGTCTGCCCCGCTGGCGCGTGCAGGAGCGCCAGCGAGCTCCACGGCGTCGCGCGACGATCGGTCTGCCAGTCCAACGCGCGCCGGTTGCGCGTACTCGGACGCCAGAAGACCGAGCCCGCAGCCGGCGTGCGCCACAGGCTCGCCGTCACCGCCGAGTTCGCACGCGACGAACCGTGCAAATAGCCATGCAGACTCTTGTACTCAAGTACAGGAGGACGCGAGCGGCGCCGCTGAGAGCTGGCCCGTGAGGGCGCCGGATCCTTAGAGCCGTTGGCGAGCGCCCGGTCCAGTGGCGAGGCTTGCAGCCGCGCGAAGCCCATCGTCGTCAGATAGCCGGTCAGCGTGACGTGCCCGACGTCGATGTCAGACGGATCGACCAGAACGGTGTAGGTGCCCGTCGAGGGCAGCGTGATCGTGTCGCTCGGAGGCCCGGCCGAGCTGCTGAAATACGTCTGCGTAAGCTGCGAGCCGTCGGGCGCGAAGACCGTCGCCCAGCCGTCGGCGATCGTCGAGTCCGACAGCGTGAAATAGACGTCCTGGCCGCTGGTGCCCGAGAACGTGAAGCGCGCGTTCTGCGCGGGCGTTCCGATCGTCACGACCTTCGCATCCCCGCTCGAGGACGGAGCGATCGTACCCGTCACGTCCGGGGTGTCGTAGGCAGTCACCGTCACCGATCCCGTGCGGGCATCAGACGGATCGACGACCAGCGTGTATGTGCCCGCCGTCGGCAGCACCGCCTGCTCGAACAGCGAATCGCCTGTCGAATATCCGGTGTTCGACGTCAGCTCCGACCCGTCCGGATTGAGCCAGCGCATCGTGTAGTAGCCGATCGTCGACCCGGTCATCTTGACCGCCACGCGCTGACCCACGGTCGCGCTCACCGCATAGCGGGCGTTCTGACCCGGGGTCCCCAACGACGCAACCTGCACATCGCCGCCCGACGAGGGCACCAACGTGCCCGTCACGTGATGAACGTCATAGGCGGTGAGCGTCACGTTGCCCGTCTGGTTCATCGGATCGACCACGACGGTGTAGGTCCCGGTGCTCGGCAGCGTGAACGTGTCAACGATGCCGCCGTCAGGCAGCGCGAAGTAGCCCTGCGCGACGACGGTCGTCCCATCCGGGGCGTAGACGGTGGCATAGCCGCTCGGCACCGTGGTCGCGCTGAGCTTGATCGAGATCTGCTGGCCCGCCTGACCGTCCACCAGCGCAAGGCCCTGCTTGCCAGCCGTCGGAAAGCTCACCAGCTTCCCCGTCCCCAGCGTCAGACGGACCTTCGGCCCCACCGCGCTCGTCGCCAACGGCGGCGGCGGGATAAACAGATCCGGACCAGCCACCCTGCCCTGCGCCGTCGCCACCGAGATCGCGCCGCCACCAGTCACATACGGCACCTTGAACTGGATCGACGACGCCGTGCTCGACGTGATCTCCGCCAACGACTGACCGACGCGCACGCTCTCCCCAGCGCTGCTCGTCAGAAAGTTCGACCCCGAGATCGTCACGGTCGAACCAGCGCTGCTCAACGCCGTCGAAACGCTCGTGATCTGCGGAGCCAGCGAACCACCGACCGTGAACGTCTGCGCCGAGCTCACCGGCCCACCACTCGGCGCCGTCACGCTCACCGTCCCCGTCGTCGCGCCCGCCGGCACCTTGACCGTCAACAGCCGGGCCGTCGCAGCCGTGACCGTCGCCGTCGTCCCATTGAACTTCACCGTGTTCGACGCAGGCGTCGTCGAGAACCCCGTCCCCGAGATCGAAACCGTGTCGCCCGCAGCCCCACGCGCCGGCCACACCTGGCTCACCGAAAGAGCGCTCGTCGCCGCCCGAGAGACCGACACCAGATTGCCGACCGCATCCCAGTTGAAGACCGCGGTATTGCTCGCCGGATCCGAAACCGCCCTGAGCTGACCGTCAGCGTCATACACATATCCAATCGCGCTCACCGGAGCCGCCTGCGCCTCGCCCGTCCCCAACAGCCCGACCATCACACCCAACGAACAGAAGACTCGCAACGACCAGCCCCGGACCGAGCTCATCCGGGCGTGTGCGACGCAACGCAGAACCATACGCACAGGCAAACGACGATGAAAATTCCCATACTCCACGCGGTCCACCAGAGCCTCCCGGCAATAACGATTCTGCTAGCGGCTCGGGCGGACGCTATGCCTGCTGCGCCCACCGCGAGCTACTTCTCAACAGCGCGCCGCACCGTATTGCCAAGTATCGGCTGCGGTCAAGACCGAATCCCGGGATACCCACCAAGGGGCGGCAGCCCCGAGGAACGCGATCGTGGCAGATATGACCAGCGGAGCATCAGCCCAGTCCGAACGCAACTCGAACAGCCTCGGCGAGCGTGAGACGCTCGCCGAGCGCCTGCAGGATGTCTGTCCTCGCCGGCGACAAGCGCATGAGTCCCGATCGTGCGCACGCGGCCGCGTGCAGGCAGTTTCGCCTCCGTGGGGATGTTTGCTACTGCTCGGGGCGCTGGCCCCCTCCCAGGCCACCATTCAGGGCGTCCGACAGGCCGCGTCGACCCGCCTGTGCGGCACCCCGACTCGCGCGTTCGGCGTGCACACGCAGCGAGAGGAGAGTAAGCAGCCAACCTTGCTCGCTGATGAGACAAATAGCCGTTGGCGATAGTCCTGCGCCCAGGGCGGTGTAGGCTTGGTGGCCGGATGGCGACGCCGCCGAGGCTGAACAAATGGACCGCGGCGGCAACCGAGCGCCTCCGAGCGCAGTTCGCCGACGCCGGGGTAGTGCACGTTGAATACGTGGTGGGGTTCGTCAGGCCCTACGACGTGAGCGTCTGGCTGGGTACTGAAACAGACACGCAAAGGGACAAGTTGGCCACGCAACCCCAATTGCGCGAGTCGGTGTCCGAAGTCCTTGCGGAAGTCGAAATGAGCGATAGCGACTACGTGTACGGAGGCGTGGTCGTCCAGTCGGAGGAGACCGTCCAGCGTGACTACGAGGGAAGCTGGCTCTACGCGTTGCGTTGACTCCCCTCGGCCGAACCGAGACGTGGCGCTCGGCGCCGTTCGTAGCTAGAGGCCAAGTCCGCCGCGGAACCAAGCGGCTGCAAGCATCGATCGTCCGATCGCGCAGGGTCGCAGCAGCGGTGAACGGTGCCCCGCGGCCGCCGTCGGCGGATGCCCAGGGACGCCGCTGTGAAAGCTGCGGGAGCTCCAAGGTGGTCCCAATCTTGGTCCCACTTTGGTCCCATTTTTATCCTTCGGGACACGTGGAGCCGTTCGCGGCCGTTCGGTCGCGTCCCCTACGAAACTCACGAAATGCCTGCAAAGCGTGTGTTTTATTCGGTTCCTCTCGGACGTGCCCGAGAGGATGCAAACTGCGACCTCTGAATCCGTAGACCGACGCTCTATCCAGCTGAGCTACGGGCGCAGATACAGCACTTTCGGGCAATCCTACGTCACGGCGACCGCCCGAAGCCGCTGTCCCGTCTGATTCTTATCAGGTTCGCCGTCGTGGGAATGTCCGCGTCTGCGCGGCGCGCTGGCCTCCAGGCCAGCGCCTCGACCTCCGGCGTGACAGGACGTAGCTCACGCTGGATCCCTCGGCCGATTCTTACGCCGCCGTGATTTTCGGGTTCCAGCTTCTTGATCGGGAAGCCGCCGATCCCATTTTTATCGCCCTCTGGTCCCATTTTTATCGGCTCGTCCTCGCGGCGCTGTTCGCGTTGTTCGCGCGCACCGATCAATCCGTTCGGCGCACGATCTCCCCGGGCTCGCGGCCCGCGTCCACGGCGGCCGCGCGGTAGGCGTCGATCACGGCCGGCGCCTGCTCGGGATCGGCGAGCGTCCAGAGCCCGTCGCCCCAGCGCCCCGCGACCGCGGCCGCCTGCAGGCGTTCAACCACCTCGACAAGGACGACACGTTCCCCGTCGACAAGACGGTCGCCGACGCGCGCGCCGGGGACTACGACGGACTCGTGCTGCCATCGCCATCGCCGCCACCGCCCCGCGGAGCCCGCCGTGGGCTGCCTCGCGGATTCGAGCGTCCCGCCTGCCGGTCCTCCTGCGCGCTCGCACCATGCCCCGTCGATACCCCGATGACGGTGCCAGCGATGTGCTGACACCATGCTGTTCGGGGTAGAGCGATTGATGTGGACCCGACCGCCTCAGGCGCGCATCACCAGGTCGACCGCATCGCCGATCCCTGGGGAGAGCGGACGCCGTTCGGCGCCGGGGAGCCGTGGCCGGTGCGGGTCGACATGCATCTGGCGTCGGGCGTGGCCGAGCAGGACGTCGACCGCTGGGTGCCCACGGCGTCGATCCTGCACTCCAACGGCGACGGGCAGGAGATCGCCGTCAAGGATCGCCGCATCGTCGGCGTTCGCGGCAGCGCCCACGATCGCGTCAACCGCGGGCGCCTCGGCCCGAAGGACCTCTACGGCTGGCAGGCGAACGCCTCGCCAGATCGGCTCACGACGCCGCTCGTGCGCGAGCGCGGGAAGCTCGTCGAGGCCGACTGGGAGACCGCGATGGACCGCATCGTCACGCGCTCGCGGGGGCTGCTCGCGGAGCCCGGTGGCTGGGGACGGTTCGGTTTCTACACGTCGGGTCAGCTGTTCCTCGAGGAGTACTACACGCTCGCGGTGATCGGCAAGGCCGGGCTCGGCACGCCGCACATGGACGGCAACACCCGCCTCTGCACGGCGACCGCGGCGGCCTCCTTGAAGGCGAGCTTCGGCACCGACGGCCAGCCCGGCTCCTACACGGACGTCGACCATTGCGATGCGCTCGCGCTGTTCGGCCACAACGTCGCCGAGACGCAGACGGTGCTGTGGATGCGGATGCTGGATCGCCTGCACGGCCTGGACCGGCCGGCCTTGCTGTGCGTCGACCCGCGCGAGACGCCGGTCGCGCGTGAGGCCGACGTGCACCTCGCCCCGCGCTGCGGGACGAACGTCGCGCTGCTCAACGGCCTGCTGCGCGAGCTGATCCACCACGGCTGGGTCGACGAGGAGTACGTCGCGCGCCACACGCTCGGCTTCGACAAGCTCGCGGCGACCGTCGAGCCCTACACGCCTGAGCGTGTCGCGGAGGTCTGCGACGTGCCGGCCCGCGACGTCCACGTGGCGGCGGAGCTGCTCGGTACGTGCGAGCGGCTGCTCTCGACCGTGCTGCAGGGCGTCTACCAGTCCAACCAAGCGACCGCCGCAGCCTGCCAGGTCAACAACGTCCACCTGCTGCGCGGCATGATCGGGCGACCCGGCGCGGGCGTCCTGCAGATGAACGGCCAACCGACCGCGCAGAACGCGCGTGAGACGGGCGCCGACGGCGACCTCTCCGGCATGCGCAACTGGGACAACAGGCAGCACATTCGCGAGCTGGCGCGACTGTGGAATGTGGATGAGATGACGATCCCGCACTGGGCGCCGCCGACGCACGCGATGCAGATCTGGCGCTACGCCGAGCAGGGCTCGATCGAGCTGCTGTGGATCTCCGCGACGAACCCGGCGGTCTCACTGCCGGACCTGCGCCGCATCCGCTCGATCCTCGCCAGGCCGGAGCTGACTGTCGTCGTGCAGGACCTGTTCCTGACCGAGACCGCGCGCCTCGCCGACGTGGTGCTGCCGGCAGCGACCTGGGGGGAGAAGACCGGCACGTTCACGAACGCCGACCGCACCGTCCACCTCAGCGAGCAGGCCATCACCCCGCCCGGCCACGCGCGATCGGACTTGGAGATCTTCCTCGACTACGCGTGCCGAATGGACTTCCGCGACCGCGACGGCGCGCCGCTGATCGCGTGGGACGATCCGGAGTCCGCCTTCGAGGCGTGGAAGGCCTGCTCGACGGGACGGCCGTGTGACTACAGCGGCCTCACCTACGCGCTGCTGCGTGAGCACGGCGGGATCCAGTGGCCGTGCACCGAGCAGGCGCCGGAGGGCACGGAGCGCCTCTACGTCGACGACGTCTTCAACACCGACCCCGACTACAGCGAGACCTACGGCAACGACCTCAAGACCGGTGCCGCCGACACGGAGTCCGACGCCCGCGCACGTCAGCCGGCCGGACGCGCGTACCTGCACGCCATCGACTACGCGCCGTCGCCGGAGGTCCCCGACGCCGACCACCCCCTGCAACTCACGACGGGACGAACCGTCTACCACTTCCACACCCGCACGAAGACCGGCCGCGCGGCCGAGCTGAACGCCGCCGCGCCCGACGTGTGGGCCGAGCTCAACACGCACGACGCTCAGGCGATCGGCGTGCGTGACGGCGATCGCCTGCGGATCGAATCCGCGCGCGGCGCGATCGAGGCGCCCGCGCGCGTGACTGACATCCGGCGGGGCACTGTGTTCGTCCCATTCCACTACGGCTACTGGGACCTCGGCGACGAGGCCGGGCCGGACGGCCAGACGGGCCGCGCGGTGAATGAGCTGACGCTCACCGCGTGGGACCCGGTCTCCAAGCAGCCGATGTTCAAGACCGCCGCCGTGCGCGTGAGCAAGGTCGGCTGAGCATGCAGCTCGCGCACTACCTCGGGCTGCTGCATCACGCCGAAGAGGAGCTCGCGCGCGCATTCGGAGAGGTCGGCGACGCGCACGGCGACGAGCCCGACATCCGCCACGTCTGCGAGCAGCTCGCCGACGAGTGCGCCGGCCACGCGGAGCAGCTCGGACCCTTCGCAGACCGCTACGGCGAGGAGGCCGACGACGAGCCCGAGCGCCTGCGCTCCGAGCTGTTCGCCGGCACGCGCTCGAGTCCGCTCGGCCTGCTGCGCGACCTGCACGACCTCTACCTGATGGCGACCGAGTGCGACATCGCCTGGACGCTCGTCGGGCAGGCGGCCCAGGGCGCTCGCGACCGCGACCTGCTCGATGTGGTCCAGCGCTGCGAAGCCGAGACCGTCGTGCAGCTGAAGTGGCTCAGAACACGCATGAAGCAAGCCGCCCCGCAAGCGCTGGTGGTGGCGCGATGAGCGACGAGGTCGACACGCCCGCTCGTGTCGCGCACGCGGCGCGCATCGTGCTGCGCCCGCTCGGCAACCCGCTGCCGCTCGGGTTCCTCGCGCTCGCCGGCGGCACGCTGGGCGTCGGCATGGGCGTCCTCGCTTCGCCGCCACCGGCCTGTACCAACTGACCGCGAGCGGCACGTGGGAGGAAGATCGGCGCTGCGTCCGCGCTCACGCCGCTTCACCGTGACGCTACGTCAACGATCAGTACGAGGGCTTCTCCGCCGCACGCCACGACCTCGAACGCCGGGCGTGCGAGGGTCGCCGTCCCGACCTCATCGACGCGGACCTCGGCGGCGGCGCCCCGCAGATGATGGAGCGCAACATGCGCGCCGAGGTCGTCGAGGCCTCGGCCTGCCTCGACGACCTCGCCTGACGCGCGTTGTTACTCCGCGATCTCGTCGGGGTCCTCGTCGGCGGCCAGCGCCAGCGAGCCGGCGAGCACCTCGTCGAAGTGACGGCGCTGGATCGGCAGCGCCCAATCGGTGAGCGCGCGCACGCGCTCGTCGCCCGCCTTCTCGTTGAACTTCTCCACGATCGCCCAGTGGCCGACCTCGCCGGCCTCGGCCATCGTCAGAAACTCGAAGCCGTCGAGCGGGTCGTCCTCGTCGCCGAGGTAGGTCACCATCATCTGCTTGCCCTCGTCGCGCGTCTCCCTCGCGGCTTCGAGGATCGCCGTCTTCTTGCCCTCGCGGCTGCCCGCGACCTCGGTGCAGCGCTCCTCCGTCTCGCGCGCCTCCTCGTGCATCCGCTCGACCTTCTCGCGCAGCTCGGCATGCTCGCCGTTGAACATGCCCGCGACTCGTTTGGTGGCGTCCTGCGCGGCCATCGCCAGCCCGAGCACCTCGGCCAGCTTGCTCTCAAGGTTCGTCAACTCCGCCATCGTGCGACCTCCTGTTGGGATGCCTCTTCCTTGGCGGATCGCTACCCGCGCCGACTCGGCCGCAAGCGTCCGGCGAGCGGCAGTATCGGGAAGTCGGCCCCTCGCGCAGGCCGTCCGACAGCTCCAGCAGCGCCTCCACGGACGTGTGCTGCGGCTCCCAGCCGAGCACGTGGCGTACCGGCCCGTTTGCGCGGGGTCACATCGGGTAGTCGCGAACTACCGACCCGCGCAAGGAGGACACCATGGTCAAGGACCACGGATCCAGCGTGAAGGACGACAAGCAGTACGAGGGCCTGCGCAAGAAAGGCATGAGCAAGCAGCGCGCCGCCCGCATCGCGAACGATCCCGACTCGTCGAGCAAGGGCGGCAAGGCGTCCGGCAGCGGCAAGAAACGCAGCACGACGAAACAGGGCGGCACGAAGGCCCAGAAGGCCGCCGCCGGTCGCAAGGGCGGCAAGAAATCCAACTCGTAGACCTACTCAGAGGAGGCTTGTCATGACACACAAGACCGCACGGGACATCATGAGCGAGGACTGCACATGCATCGGCGAGAACAACGGCGTGCTCGATGCAGCCAGACGCCTCGCCGAGCTCGGCGTCGGAGCGATGCCGATGTGCGGCGAGGACGACCGTCCCGGCATCCACACGCGCCGGCGAGCTGGGCTGGGGTGACGGCGAGACCGTCACGATCGGCGCCGACGACTCGATCGACGAGGCCCTCCAGACGATGGCCAGCACTCAGGTCCGGCGTCTGCCGGTCATCGACGGCAAGCGCCTCGTCGGGATCGTCGCCCAGGCCCACATCGCACGCAACATCGAGGACGACCAGGTCGGCCGGCTCCTCGAGGCGATTTCGCGGTAGGGCGACCAGCTCGCGCATCGATTCTCACGGCGCCGGGTAGCTCTCCATCAGGCGATTGAGACGGCGAGACCGGCTCCAATTCGACAAGTGAGACAGGGCAGGACCGGCACGCTCGTCGGGCGTCGCCGCGGACTCCGTATGTGACCGTCATCGCAAACGGAGGCCCGCCATGAGAACTCACCGTGACCGATTGAGCGAGACCTTCATCGACCGGTATCTGCAAGCCCGGCGCGCGCCACTCGCCGACACGTTGAACCGAGCGCCGAAGGTCACTCGGGAGCGCCGCGACATGCGCGCGGTCGAGGCGGTGGCCCGAGCGTTCCGAGCCGGTAGTCGTCGGGAGACGGCGTGAGCCAGAGGCAGACCTCCCCTCCTGCCTCTCCCTCTCGCGCTGCAGCCCTGATCGAGTCTTAGCCAACCCGCCCGACTGAGACGCCGCCGTTCTCAGAGCGAATCACGCATCGACATGCTCGAACCTTCCGTCGGTCCGTGTCAGCTCCAGCAAGCGCCGCGCCGGACCTTCGCAGTCGATGATCGCGAAGCGAAAGCCGTCGGCGCGGGACTCCGCGTCGAGACGCAGCAGCAGCCGCAGGCCGGTCGAGTCCATGAAGGAGAGCTGACGCAGATCGAGCACGATCATCGTGAACCCGGACGACCGCAGCTCCTCGATGCGCGCCTCGAGCTGCTCGACGGTGACGAGGTCGAGCTCGCCCTGCGGAATGACACATACGCGCTCACGCTCACGCTCGATCTCGACCCGAAACAACGGTGACGAAAGCATTGGCAATCTCCACGATCCGAAGGTGTCAGCTTCGCTCCGTGTGCGCCCGCCCCATCCGGCAGCGAGCCATCCGCGCGTTCGCAACCGTCCGCGATCTCGCCGTTCGACGCAATCGGTCCGTTCCGTGATTCTAACGCGTACGCGGACCCGTGACAGCGATTTGTCGCTCGATCCGAGTACGCTTGGTGCACGTGAGTCGTACGTCGGACCGCCTCGCGGGCACGACGCCGAACGCGGGCGACGCGGACGGATTCCATCCGTCTCCTTCCTACCCTTCGCGGAGCCCGAACGAAGGGAGGAGGCGAGAGAGGGGCCGGCATGACCGGCACCCAAGAGCATCCCCCGACCGTCGGCCTCCACGCCGCTATCTCCAACGCCGTTGTCCGGCTTCTCGCCGAGTACACCGGCCGCGGCCCAACCAAGGCCCGCACCTACATCAACGACGACTACATCGCCGTCGTCCTCCAAGACACCCTCACCAAGGGCGAGCGCAGCCTCGTCCGCGACGGCAAGACCGAGCTGGTGCTCGCCGTCCGCAAGGCCTACCAGCAGACGATGGCCCAGGACCTCATCGCCGTCATCGAGCAGCACACCGGCCGCACCGTCTTCGCCTTCCTCAGCGACAACCACGCCGATCCCGACGTCGCCATCGAGAGCTTCCTGCTCGCTCCGCAAGACGGCGCAGTCCCAACGGCTTCGTCCTGAGCGCCGTTACGCGACATTGAACGCCTAGGAATGTGCGTGGGCCCTGACGGCACACCGGTGGGACCGGATCGCTGGGGCTGCGACTGCCTGCGTCCCGACCCGAAACCTTGGTCATACGCGCGGGCCGCTGGATCAAAGCGTGGCTGTTCGGTCACACGCCCAACGAATCCACCAAACACCTGCAAGGCGGGTGTTTCTTTGGCTCCGCGACGGGGGATTGTACTCATCGCTCGCGCGGCGTGACCGGCGTGGGGCCTCGGGGGCGAGCGCTACCGTCCGGGGTCGAATGTCGGAGCTGCGTCACCTGACCCTGCACGGCCACCGCGTCGCCTACCGCCAGGCGGGCAGCGGGCCGGTCGTCGTGCTCGTCCACGGCATCACCTCCAGCTCCGCCACGTGGGGCCGGGTGATGCCCTACCTGGCGCAGCGCTTCACGGTGATCGCGCCCGACCTGCTGGGCCATGGCGCCTCCGCCAAGCCGCGCGGCGACTACTCGCTCGGCGCCTACGCCAGCGGCGTACGCGACCTGCTCGTTGCGCTCGGCCACGAGCGCGCCACCTTCGTTGGCCACTCGCTCGGCGGCGGTGTCGCGATGCAGCTCGCCTACCAGTTCCCCGAGCGCTGCGAACGGCTCGTGCTCGTCGACAGCGGCGGCCTCGGCCGCGAGGTCAGCCTGCTGCTGCGCGCCGCGACGCTGCCAGGCTCGGAGATCGTCCTGCCCCTGCTGGCGGCGACGAAGCTGCTCGACGCCGGGCGCTTCGCCGCCGGCCTGCTCGACCGCATCGGGCTGCACGTCGGGACCGACGCGGAGGAGATCGCGCGCGGCCACGCCACGCTCGCCGACCGCGAGACGCGCGCGGCCTTCGTCCACACCCTTCGCGGGATCGTCGAGCCCGGCGGCCAGCGGGTCGACGCCTCGGACCGGCTCTACCTGGCCGAGCACGTCCCCTTCCTGATCGTCTGGGGCGAGCACGACACGATCATCCCCGTCTCCCACGGGCGCTCCACGCACGCACAGGTGCACGGCAGTCGCCTGGAGGTCTTCGCGCATTCGGGCCACTTCCCGCAGTTGGACGAGCCGGAGCGCTTCCTCGACGTGCTGCTCGACTTCATCGACACGACCGAACCGGCCGACGTCGACGCCGAGCGCTGGCGCAGCCTGCTCAAGCGCCCCGCAGCCTGAGCGGGACGGTACGGGGACGCAGAACCAAGGAGCGAACCCTCAGCCCCTCCTTGAGATCCTCCTCCAGCTTCTCATAGAACCCACCGGGCGCCAAGCCCGCCATAGAGCAGCAGAAGCCATCGCTCGGTTAGATCGCCATGGTGCCGCCTGAGCGGGCATCTACTCGGCGTCTCTGTGCGACCGCCCACACCTTGCCCCCATCAGCCCCACAGCTCTAGCTTCCCCGCCTCCCAAAAACAGGTGCCCCAGACGGCGGTTTAGCGCCGCCTGGGGCGACACAGGAGGTACAAGCTCCCATGCAGGATCAGCCTACTGCCGGCACATGTGGAGTGCTCGGGCAGGATGAGATCGCGCAGCTCGTTCTCACGGTGTTGCTCGATCGCCATCCCGCGCTGGTGTCCATCGAAGAACTGGTGCGCCACTTCGACTACCGCCAGCCCAAGGATCGCATCTCAGACATATTTGTTCGCGAAGCGGTAGACGAGTTGCGGCGCAGTGGTCTGGCGCACCAGCTTGGCGAGTTCGCTTTTGCTAGCCACAGCGGCGTACAGGCCAACAAGCTGACCGCCTGATCCGGCCAACAAGGCCGTGCACGAAACAACCGTCCGCTTCAGCGATGAGCTGTGGGCGCAGGTGCAAGCAGCGAGCAAACGCGACAGCATTTCGGCAGCGCAGTTCGTGCGGGAGGCCACGCTGGCGCGAGTAGCAGTCGAGAGCCAGGTCAGTGGGCTGCGTCGTGAGGTAGCCATCGCCCTAGCCCGACTCGAACAGAGGCTGTGCCACATAGAAGAAATCCTGCGTCGGCATGGGGTGCGGTGAGGGTGGAGCGGCGCGTGCTGCCCGGAGTTGCACAAATAGCGCATTTCCAGGGAAAATCCTTCACCGCCTCGCGAACGACCGAAACATGGTAGCACGGAGAAAGACGCTCTAAGGGCAGATTTCGTGGCATGCCACGAAATGGGTCGTGACTCATACATCTCTCTAGACAGGCACGTCTAGCGCTGCTACTTTTTTTCTGGCTGTCGCGGCCGAAGCAGCAAGCAGTGAGCTGGTGTTGGGCTGGTGCTGGCAACCCAAATCCCTCGAAGGAGGTGAGCACAGTGGGAACTATGGATAGTTCTGCGTTCAAGGATCAGCAAAGGGCGAATGATCCGAACACGCGCGACATTCTTTTCAATGGACCCGGTGATGGTTCTGCGCACGGGCATGTGGTGCAGGGCCAAGACCAGAACGGTAATCCAGACTATCGCTACGTACGCGATGTCGAGGGCAATGTCTACATCGACCGACGGTAATTAGCAAAGCTCCTACTGGCCTGCCGGTGGGGCCAGTAGGAGCTTCTTACTCGAGTCGACGAATCTCGTCAATCATTACGCCCCATGATGTCTTTGGATCTCGGTGAGTCGATGGTAACTCAAGAATCACGGCCATCTCTATGATATTTCTATACGGATCGTTCGCTGGCAGTTCGCGCACGGCATCTACGGATAACAGACTGGCTATTTCATATGCAAGAGCTTCCCCTGACTTAGACAGCCTCGAATAGCAACTGGCTCGGGCTTGGAGATAGGCCCGCAAGATTTTTCGGAGAGCGCTAGGGGTCTTAGCATCAGCCACCTGAGTGTAGCTAGGGTACATGTGGACATTATAATTTGATGGCTCTTGTAGTTGCAAATTTTTATGCCAGCGCACACAACCGTCTCGTCGTTTGGTCTTTCTGTTTCGCCTCCACCGATCCCTAGCGCTTGGAACGCGTCGATGGCTCCCTTCATCTCGCCTTTCTTGAGGCAAGCGATGCACTTGTTGCCGTAGGCCAGGCTTTCCCCTCGCCTTTCCGCTCGCGTCGAGTACGCCACCAGCTAATCCCCCGTGGCTACGCCAATTTTTGGCGTTTGTGCACGGGACACACTGCGTGTAACGCATTGTGTCTAACCGCTGCGGTAGCAGCGGCAGCTATTGCCTGAGACAACACAGCTCGCCCATGCAGGCAGACTCCACTGCACCTGTGCTCCACATGTCAAAAACACACTTTCGCACTACCCCAGACTTAAGGTAAAATAGAGCGCCCGCAAGAAAAAGATAAGCAATAGAAAGGGAGTCACGCATACATAATATGAACAGCACCACTAGCAATCCTGCGGCAGCAGGTGATCTGCGCCGCGCCGTGATCTATCTGCGCGTTTCCTCTCGCGGTCAGCTCACCGGCCATAGCGAGGACGGCTACAGCATCGAAGCCCAACGTGAAGCCTGCACCCGCTACGCCGCTTCCCTCAGTGCCAGCGTCGTACGCGAGTACGTCGAGCCAGGCCGAACCGCCACCAATGCCCGCCGTGAGGCACTCCAGCAACTGCTGGCCGACCTGCCCGACCTCCGGCCAGATTTCGTGATCTTCTACGACCTCTCGCGACTGGCGCGCGAAGAGGCTGACGCCTTCTACTTGCTGGCTCAGATTCGCCAGAACGGCAGTCGCCTGATGTCTACCCGTGAGCCGGTCGACGATAGCCCTCAAGGCTTGCTGTTGTTCGCGGTCATGGCCGGGGTCAATGCCTTCCGCTCTCGTGACGATGCCGTCAAGGTCAAGGCCGGCTTGGAACGCAAGCATCAGGACGGCGGCAGCATCGGTCCCGCTCGGATCGGCTATCTCAATACGCGCGAGACAGTCAACGGCCGCGAGGTGGCCAGCATCGAGGTCGATACTGAGCGTGTGGCGCTGGTACGCCAAGCCTTCGACCTGTTTGCCACCGGCGACTACACCCTCACCACCCTTACCGACTATCTGGACGATGCCGGTCTGCGCACTCGTCCAACCCGCACCCGACCATCACACCCCTTGCAGCGCTCCAGCATCTACCGAATGCTCACCAATGACTACTACGTTGGCATCGTCACGCGGGGCGGCGTCAAGGTGCAGGGTCGGCATGAGGCCATCATCGACGTGGCTACCTTCGAGCGCGTCCAACAAGTTCTGGCTGCCCACAAGGCTAGTGGTGACCGCTCCTCCAAGCATCACCATTACCTGGGCGGCTCCATTTTTTGCGGCAGGTGCGGCCAGCGCTTCGGTTTTGGTCGCCACCGCTCCAAAGACGGCAGCCACTACGAATATTTCTCCTGCAACTCGCGCGTTCATCCCCGAGGTGCTTGTGGCGCTCGCTACTTCCGTGTCCACCTCACCGAAGCCGCCATCGAGCGCTTTTACGCCACGGTCACTTTGAGCAAACCAGAGCAGGATGCCCTGCGCGTTGCCATGAAGGCCTACGTCGAAGCTCGCAGCAAGATTGGTCGCCGCGAGATCGAGCGCCAAACCCGGCGGCTGCGCGAACTGCAAGCCCAGCAGCAGAAGCTCGTCCAGCTCTATTACCGCGATGCCGTCTCAGAAGACGTCCTGAGGGCTGAGCAGCAGCGCATCAAGACCGAGACAGCCAGTGCCGAGCAACGAAAGGCGACGGCAGACTTCGAGGCACAGGACACTATGCGTGCCCTGGATGAGGCACTGAGCCTCGTCGACCAAGCCAGTCTGCCCTACCTAATGGCCAGCCCCACCCAGCGTCGACTGCTGAACCAGGCACTCTACGAGCAACTTCTCATCGAGGACAACAGCGGCACTGAGGGCGTAGATGCCAAGCAACATCCCCTCTACGAGCTGTTGGCACCGGTAGCCCGGGATCTGGCTGACAGCCGACCCAAGCCCCAGTCCGGCCGAATCCAGGCGAACAGGGCACGAAACCACCCTAGAAAAGAACACGACCCCACTTTGGCGGGGTCGTGTTCGCACTTCGAGCAAATGGCGGAGAGGGCGGGATTCGAACCCGCGATGGAGTTGACCCCCATACTCGCTTAGCAGGCGAGTGCCTTCAGCCACTCGGCCACCTCTCCCGTTGAGAGGAGGCCAGTCTAGAGGCTCCTGAGCGCGCACGCGTGAGAGCCTGCGTCGCCGGAGCGGTTAGCATCGAGCTGCCGTTCGCACGGAGGGGTGGCAGAGCGGTTGAATGCGGCGGTCTTGAAAACCGTTGACGGCGGCGACGTCGTCCGAGGGTTCGAATCCCTCCCCCTCCGTTCCCGCACCGGAGCCGTCCGGACCCCCCAGCATCCTTCGCGGCATGAGCTGGCACACGGGCCGCCTCGCCGCGTTCGACGTCGAGACGACGGGGATAGACCCCGCGTCCGACCGGATCGTGACGGCCGCCGTCAGCGTCGTCGGCGGTGGCCTCCCGGCCGAGGACCATGCCTGGCTGCTCGACCCGGGGATGCCGATCCCCGCCGGTGCGATCGCCGTGCACGGCATCACGAACGAGCGCGTGCGCGCGGAGGGCCGCCACCCGCGCGAGGCGGTCGAGGAGATCGCCGCGGTGCTCGCCGCCCAGTTGAGCGCGGGCGTGCCGGTGATCGCGTTCAACGCCCGCTTCGACCTCACCTGCCTCGACCGCGAGGCGCGGCGCCACGACCTTCAGCCGCTCGTCGACCGCGTCGACGGCGCGGACGGGATGCTCGTCGTGGACCCCTACGTGCTCGACAAGCAGCTCGACCGCTTCCGCCGCGGCAAGCGCACGCTCGGCGCCGTCTGCGCCCACTACCGCGTCCCGCTCGACGAGGCGCACGCCGCCAACGCCGACGCGCTCGCCGCCGCGCGCGTCGCGTGGCGCCTCGGACAGACCTTCCAGGAGCTGCGCGACGTCGATCTGCCGACGCTGCACCGCCAGCAGATCGTCTGGGCCGCGGACCAGGCCGCTTCGCTCGAGGCCTACTTCGCCAGCAACGGCCGCGGCGAGCGCGTCGAGGGCGCGTGGCCGATCGTGCCGGCGCCGGTGCCGGTTCCGGTCGCCGTGCCCTCGGCGCTCGCGGCTTAGCCCTCGCGCACGCGCGCGAGAAACGCGAGCAGCAGCCGCTCGACCGTCTCCGGCGCGTCCGCGAAGGGCCAGTGGCCGCTGGTCGGCAGCACGTGCACCTCAGCCGACGGGAACGCCTCGCGCTGGCGCGCCGCGTAGCGCGCCGGCAGGTAGGCGTCGTGCTCGCCCCAGACGACGAGCGCGGGGATGTCCTTCGGCGCCATGAAGGCCGCGAACTCGGTCCCCGCCGCGCCCGGGTCGTCGGTCGAGCGGTAGAGCTTCAGCACCGCCCGGCGGGTGGTCTTGTCGTAGTGGTCGTACATCAGGTCGACGAACGCGCGCGGCAGCCCGCGCGGCTCCTTGCGATCCAGAAGCCGCCGGAACGCGCCACGCGTCGCGCTCGCCTGGAACAGCTCGCCGAGCACCGGCGTGCGCCACACGCGCGCGAGCGAGTGCCAGCTGTAGCCGGGCAGGATCCCCGTGTCGATCAGCGTGATGCTCGCGAGCGCGTCGGCGTGCATCGCCGACCACACGAGCCCGATCGGGCCGCCGAAGTCGTGCACGACGAGATGGACACGCTCGATCCCCAGCGCCTCGATCGCGCTCGCCACCCACAGCGCGTAGCCGGGGACCGTGTGCTCGAAGCCGTCCGGCGCGAGCGTCTCGCCGAAGTCGGGCAGGTCGAGCGCGACCGCGCGCAGGCCGGTCGCGCCGACCGCCGCGACGAGCGCCGCCCAGTCGTCGGCGGAGCCCGGGTTGCCGTGCACGAAGACGAGCGCCTCCTGCGCATCCACGGGACCCGCCTGCACGATCCGCGACTGCGTCCCGCCCGCCACGACGCGGGAGCGCTGCGCCGCCGTCGCGCTCACGCGCGCGCCGCCTCACCGACCGACGCGCCACCCTGCGAATGCCGCTGCGAGCGCTTGTGCCGCGCGTTGACGACGAGCGAGCGCGGCATCGCGGTCGCGAACATCCGCGCCGGCCCGATCCGTCGCGTGCCGAACTTGTCGAACGCCGCCGCGACCTTCTCGTCGCGCGCGGCCGCCGCGAACAGCGAGCGCTCGACCGGACTCAGGCGCCGTCCCGTCGCGTAGTCGTGGATCAGGAAGGCGTGCCCGCGCAGCTGGCGCGTGTGGCGACGGCGGTAGCGGTCGAGCCCGCGCGCGAGCGGCTCGGCGCCCTGCAGCGCCGGCACGACGCTGTCGGCCAGCCACTCGGCCGACTGGAACGCCCAGCCGCAGCCGACGCCGAACAGCGGGTCGGTCGCGAGCGCGGCGTCGCCGACGAGCGCGAGTCCCGGCGCGCTCACGGTGCGCACGCGGTTGGGCATGTCGAGCTTGCCGAGCACCTGGCCCACGAGCTTCGAGGCGCGGATCGGCGGCGCGTCGGGGACGTCGCCGACGAACGCGATCAGCGCCGCCTCCGGGTCGCGCTTGAACTCCGGCAGGCGGTCCTTCGTCGGCATCGCGGCGTAGAAGGTGAGCTCGCCGTCGGTCGGGAAGGCGGCCGCCCAGTGCGGATCGAGCATCCAGATCGCGCCGTCGGGCGCTCGCTCGGGCGCCGGACCCTCGAAGTAGGCGCCGTAGGCGAAGCGCCCGTGCGGAAGCGTCTTGACCTTCACGCCCGAGAGCTCGGCGATGCGCGAGTCGCGACCGTCGGCGCCGACGACGAGCGGCGCGCGCAGCACCGTCTCGGCGCCGCTGCGGTCGCGCGCCGCGAGCCCGCGCACGGCACCGTCCTCGCGCACGAGCCCGTGCGCGGCCAGCCCGAGCTTCAGCTCGACGCCTGGCGTCTCGGCCGCGATCCCGCGCACGAGCGGGTCCAGCAGCTCGCGCCGCAGGTTGACCGAGTAGCCCTCGGCGTCGGCGGGCGGGTCGACCCAGCCCCACCGCGTCCACGCGCGCGTGCGCGAGCGCACCGCGCCGGCCTCCTCGATCGGCCCCAGCAGCCCGGCGCGCCGCAGCGTCGGAACCGACGAGGCCTGGATGAAGTGGGAGCACATCCGCTTGAAGGCCGCCGGGTCGGGCTGCTTCTCGACGAGCGCGACGCGCAGGCCGGTGCGGCCGAGCAGCAGCGCGGTCGTGCAGCCGGCGAGGCTGGCGCCGACGACCACCGCGTCGTAGTCCGACGGATTGGCGATGATGCTGCGCCCATGCTCACTCGTCTGCATGTCGACTCCCCGCGTCGTGATCGTTCGATGCGTACTATACGGAACGCATCATGAAACGCAAGCCGCCACGTCTCAGCTCCACCTCGCACGCGCTGCTCGCGCTGCTGGAGCACCTCGGCGAGGCGACCTCCTACGACATCAAGCAGACGCTCGAGCACTCGATCGAGAACTTCTGGCCGGTCCCGCACACGACCGCGTACGACGAGCCGGCGCGGCTGGCCGAGGGCGGCTACCTGTCCGTGCGGCAGGAGCCCGGCGGCCGGCGCCGCAAGCTCTACTCGCTCACGGACCGCGGTCGCGAGGCGCTGCGCGCGTGGGCAGCGGAACCCGTCGCGGCGCCGCCGCAGCTGCGCGACGAGCTGCTGCTGAAGGTCTTCGCCGGCGCCGACCCGCTGCCGCTGCTGGAGGCCCGCGTCGCCTGGCACCGCGAGAAGCTGGCCGAGCTCGAGTCCTATCTCGGCGACGTCGAGCAGGTCGAGGAGCAGTGGCTCGGCCCGGCCCGGACGCTGCTGGCCGGGACCGCCTACCACCGCAAGATGCTCGAGATCATCGACGAGCTTCGCGCCCGCGCCTGAGCCCCCTATGCTCGGGCGGGAGATGCCCGCCGCCCGCCTCCTGCGCGTCCCGCTCGACGGCGCCGTCGCCGAGCCCGGCGACGTGCTGCGCGCGCTCGCGGGCGAACCGCTGCCGTTCGCGCTGACCGGCAGCTGGGCCGGCGGCGGCGCGCTGCTCGGCGCCGCCCCCCTGCGTGTCGCGGCGCCGCAGGAGGACCCGTTCGCACTGCTCGACGAGCTGCCGGAGGTCGACGGAGCGGTCGAGGGCGCGATCGGCGGCGGTTGGTTCGGCTGGCTCGGCTACGCGCTCGGCGCACGCGTCGAGCGGCTCGCGCCAGCGCCGCCGCGGCCCGTCCCGCTGCCGCCGTTCCAGCTCGCCTACTACGACCACGTGCTGCGCCGCGACGGCGACGGCGCGTGGTGGTTCGAGGCGCTCGCGACGCCCGCGCGCGAGGTCGCGCTCGCGCAGCGGCTCGAGCAGCTGCGCGCCGCGCTCGCGCGCGCCGCGGCGCTGGCGCCCGCCGCACCGCCGCGCCCAGCTCCCTTCCGTCTCGCCGGCGCCGGCGGCGCCGGCCACCTGGCGGCCGTGCGCGATTGCCGCGAGCGGATCGCGGCCGGCGAGATCTTCCAGGCGAACGTCTGCCTGCGGCTGGAAGCGGATTGGGCGGGCGACGTCGCCGAGCTGTACGCGCTCGCGAGCGCACGCACGCAGCCGGCGTACGGCGCCGCCTTCCCGAGCGCGCGCGGCGGCGTCGCGAGCCTCTCCCCCGAGCTGTTCCTGCGCCGCCGCGGGCGCGACGTCGTGACAGCGCCGATCAAGGGCACGATCGCACGCGCGGCGGGCGACGGGGAGACCGCCGCGCGCGCGGCGCTCGCCGCCTCCGCGAAGGACCGCGCCGAGCACGTGATGATCGTCGACCTGATGCGCAACGACCTCGGGCGCGTGTGCGCCTACGGCTCGATCGCCGCGGAGCCGGCGCCGGTGGCGGAGGCGCATCCCGGGCTCTGGCACCTCGTCTCGCGCGTGCGCGGGCGCCTGCGCGAGGATGCCGGCGACGCCGCGCTGCTGCGCGCGACCTTCCCGCCCGGCTCGGTGACGGGCGCGCCGAAGGTGCAGGCGCTGCACGTGATCGGCGAGCTGGAGGCGACCGCGCGCGAGGCCTACACGGGCGCGATCGGCTTCGCGAGTCCGCTCGCGGGGCTGGAGCTGAGCGTCGCGATCCGCACCTTCGAGGCCGCCGACGGGCGCCTCTGGCTCGGCGCCGGCGGCGGCGTCGTGGCCGACTCCGACCCTGCGCAGGAGCTGGAGGAGTGCCTCGTGAAGGCGCGCCCGCTCGTGCGCGCGATCGACGGCACGATCGAGGAGCCCAGCGCGCTCGACGTTCCGCTCGCGGCGCCGGCCGCGCTCACGCGCACGCGCCACCGGCCCGATCCCGCCGCGGGCATCTTCGACACGCTGCTCGCGCACGAGGGGCGGGCGGTGCGCGCGCCCGCGCATCTCGCACGCCTGGCGGCGAGCGCCGCGGAGCTGTACGACGCCGAGCTGCCGGAGGACCTGCCCGAACGCGTCGAGGCGCTGGCGCGACAGGCGCAGGCGCCGACCGGCCTGCGGATCGACGCCCGCCCGCAGGCCGACGGCACGCTCGCGATCGGGCTGGCGCTGCGCGGGCCGCGCGCGCGGAAGCTGCCGATCGTGCTCGCGCCGGCGCTGCTGCCGGGCGGCCTCGGGGCGCACAAGTGGTGCGACCGAACGCTGGTCGACGCACTCGGCGCGGACGGCGCGACGGCGCTGCTGCTCGACGCGGACGGCAGCGTGCTGGAGGCCGCGTGGGGCAACGTCTTCGCACTGGAGGGCGAGCGGCTCGTGACGCCGCCGGCGGATGGGCGGCTGCTGCCGGGCGTCACGCGCGCTGCGCTGCTCGACGCCGCCCGATCGACCGGATTGCAGCCGGTCGAGGAGCCGCTCGCGCTCGCACGCCTCGCCGCCGCCGACGCGATCCTCGTCAGCTCGTCGCTGGCGGGGGCCGTTCCAGCGTGCCTGGGCAAGCGCGAGCGCGCCAGCTCAGGCGCCGCGGAGGTCGCCCAGCGGCTTGCCGCCGCGCTCGCCGACCGGTTGGTCGGCACGGTCGGCTGAACACGTCTGTTCTTCCCCGCGAGCCGTGATCCAGCCCCGCTCCAACGGGCTTTTCAGAGCGCATCTGAGTGCTTTGAAAACTAGTGCGTTTCCGAAAAACTCCTACCGTCTCCACACGCGCAGGGCCATCTCGCCATGAGACAGTGCAAGCGTCGATGCGCCGAACCGCTCCCTCCCGATCCGAGCTTCGAATCGCCGCCGGCCTGCGACGGCGCGACCCCGAGGCCGTGCGCACGCTGACCGCCGAATACGGGCCGCCGACGCTCGCGCTGCTGCGCAGCGCGCTGCCCGATCGCTGCGCCGTCGAGGACGTCTACCAGCAGGTGCTGCTGGAGGCATGGGAGCGCTTCCCGTCCTACGACCCGGACCGCTCGTCGCTGCGCACGTGGCTGGCGACGATCGCCCGCTCACGCGCGATCGACCACCTGCGCCGGCGCGTGCCCGAGCCCTACGACGCGAGCCTCGCCGGCCAGCGCGACGGACACGAACCGCCGATCGACGTGGCCGAGCGGCTCGCGCTCGAGGAGCTGCTCGGGCGCCTGCCGGCCGAGGAGGCGACGGTCGTGCGGCTGCACTTCCACTTCGGCCTCAGCCAGAGCCAGATCGCCGCGCACCGCGGGATCCCGCTCGGGACCGTCAAGTCGCGCACGGCGAGCGCGCTGCGTCACCTGCGGGCGATGCTCGACGAGCAGCCCGTCTCCGCACGCTGACTGCGATACCTACGCTGCGGCGAAGTGGTCCGCGTTCTTCTGCGTGTAGTCCACCCACTGCTCCGGGACCATGTCCTCGGGGAAGACGGCGTCGACCGGGCAGGCCTCGACGCACGCGTCGCAGTCGATGCACTCCTCCGGGTCGATGAAGAGCTGCGTCGCCTCGGCGAAGCCCTCCTCGTCGGGAGTCGGGTGGATGCAGTCCACGGGGCAGACCTCGACGCACGAGGTGTCCTTCTGCCCGATGCACGGCTCGGCGATCACGTAGGTCATCTGGCGGTTCTCCTGGCCTGTGGTTGCGGGGGACGGCCGGCGTGCCGCCCCCCGGGTTTGGCTGGGTCGGCGCTAGCCGGCGACGGCGGCGTGGCGCTCGGCGACCTTGTCCCAGTCGACGACGTTCCACCACGCGTCGATGTAGTCGGGACGACGGTTCTGGTACTTGAGGTAGTAGGCGTGCTCCCAGACGTCGACGCCGAGCAGCGGCGTCTGGCCCTTCGAGAGCGGGCTGTCCTGGTTGGGCGTGCCGACGACGGCGAGGCCGCTGCCGTCGTGCACGAGCCACGACCAGCCGGAGCCGAACTGGCCGACGCCGGTGTCCTTGACCTTCGTCTTGAAGTCGTCGAAGGAGCCGAAGGCGGCGTCGATCGCCTCGCCGAGCGCGCCGGAGGGGGCGCCGCCGCCGTCGGGCGACAGGCTCTCCCAGAAGAGCGAGTGGTTGTGATGGCCGCCGGCGTTGTTGCGGACCGGGCCCTGCTTGTCGGCGGGCAGGCTGCCGAGGTCCTTCAGCACGTCCTCCACCGGCTTGCCGGCCCACTCGGTGCCCTCGAGCGCGGCGTTGGCCTTGTCGACGTACGCCTGATGATGCTTGTCGTGGTGCACGCGCATCGTCGCCTCGTCGATGTGCGGCTCAAGCGCGTCGTATGCGTACGGCAGGTCTGGAACCTCGTAGGCCATCCGGTGGCTCCTCTCGCTTGGATTAAAGACAGGGAGTACTGTTGCAACCTTACCGGTTATGCCCTCGAACGTCGGTCCCGCACTTGCCGAGCTGCCCGCCACCCGCCGGGCGCTGCTGATCGCGCTGCGCAAGCGCGGCGAGGCGCGCGCGGAGGAGCTCGCAGAGGAGCTCGAGGTGACCGTGAGCGCGGTGCGCCAGCACCTCCAGGGACTCGCCGCCGCCGATCTCGTCGCGCATCGCGAGGAGGTCGCGCCCGGGCCGGGGCGCCCGCGCCACGTCTACCGCTTGGCGCCGGCGGCCGAGGCGCTGTTCCCACGCTCCTACGGGGAGCTGACCGTCGAGTTGCTCGACTACATCGGCGAGGAGAACCCGGAGCTCGTGGCGCGCGCGTTCGAGCGCCGGCGCCGCGCGCGCGTGGAGCGAACGCGCGAGCGACTCGCCGGGCTCGACTTCGCCGCGCGCGTCGGCGAGGTCGCGCGCGTGCTGGACGAGGACGGCTACCTCGCCGACTGCGTCGCGATGGTCGACGGCAGCTTCCAGATCCGCGAGCACAACTGCGCGATCCTCGCGGTCGCTCAGCGCTACGGGCACGCGTGCGGCTCCGAGATCGCGTTCCTGCGCGAGGTGCTGCCCGACGCCGACGTCTCCCGGGTGTCACACATCCTCACGGGTGCGCATGCGTGTGTGTATGAGGTGCGCGAGCGCACGCTCACACCGGCGTGACGAGACCCGCGCTGACCAAGCGCTGGAAGACCTCGCTGTAAGCGAACGAGCGCAGGATCTCGTCGCAGCGGGCGTGCTCGACCCCCAGCTCGCGATCCCACGCCCCCGCTCCGAACCGCTGCTCCTGCGGATCGCCCGCAGTCACGACCGCCCAACCGACGACATTGTTCGCCAACTCGGCTTCGTCACACTTCTGGCCAAACGGTCCGGTCCGTGACAGCTCGATGCTGTAGAGAAACCGCGCCCACAACGTCGGATCCGTCGACCCCTCCGGAGGCAAGCCAAGCTCACGCCGAAAGAACGCAGCGATCGCCGCCTCATCGGCATCAGACGCCAGCCCCAGCGCGACCGCGATCCGCGCATCGATCACCCGCTCCCACCAACGCTCGAGAATCGGCTCTCCTGGGTGCTCGACATCCATCGATGGGGTCTCCAGAATCGGTGACGGGAGCTACCCTCAGAGCAACGTGTAGAGACCAGCGCGGGCCAAGCGGGGAGCGATCTGCTCGAAGACGATGCGACGCAGCTCCTCGTCGGCGTTGGGCTGCGGCGCCCCCAACTCCCGATCCCACGCCAAGAGCCCATAACGATCCTCATCCGGGAGTCCCGGCGGGACGATGGCATGCTCTACGATCCGGTTCGCCAGCAGCGCCTCATCGCCGCGCGCCCCACGCGGGCCCTCTCGTGCCAACTCGATGCCGTCGTAGAAACGCAGCCACAGCGCGACGTCGGTCGGATCCTCACGCGAACGTCCTGAGAGCTGACGGAGACGTCCCGCGATCTGCCAGTCGGCTGCAGTCGGCAGCAGGCCCAAGGCCTCGAGCACACGTACGTCCGCCATGTCAGTACGCCTCCAAGAACGAAGTGATTACGTGTCGTCCCACGGGCACGATTGAGTCGGTGCGATAGCTCACCGAGACGAGCTGGCGGCATCGCATGCCACTTGGCAAGCCTGAGAGGTCGAGTGAATAGATGAACGAGCTGCCTGTCAGATCGTGCGCGAGATCGAGCTCCGGCGTTCTATCAGACTGCAAAGCGAGGCGGATGCGTTCGTCTGCCGCCATGTCCCATCCATGTCTCAGCACAATGTGACGATACCCCCATGACTTGGTTCCCCAGCGCAGCTTGACCGTCTGGGTAGCTCTGATGAGCGGGTTGTAGACGCCTTCGAACTCGTCGACGTCGTAGTCCCAGTCGGGCGCTTCGCCTTCCGCTCCGGGCGAGCGTGCGCCGGGATCGGACGCCGGCGCCTCGTCGAAGTAGTCTCTGCATTCGCGGTCCTCGTCCGTGATCGCCGAGCCGTCGCTGGCCGGCTCCTCCTGCTCCTGGGCGCCAGGCGTCAGGCTCCAGTCGAGCTCTTCGCGCAGCAGTTCCTTCCCGTCCGCGTCGAGCGCGGTGAGTCCTTCTTCGACCGTCGAGGTGCCGGGATCGCTGGGCGCTTCCACAGTGAAGTCGGGTTCGTCGGTTTCGGGGTCGAACGGACGCAACGGCGCGACCGGCGTGACGTCGCTCGCGAGCAGATAGGGATAGTCGACGTAGACTGGATAGAAGACGTAGCCGACTTCTTCCACGTACTCGCGGCACTCGGCTTCGGAGGCGACGCCCGGCTGCATGCGCGCGCCGGCGGGTGCGCCGAAGCCGCTGAATTCGCACGGATGCTCGAACCAGCGCACGACGTCAGAGCCCCAGTCATAGAGGTAGGCGCCCGGCGACTGCTGCACCGTCGCGCCGAAGAAGATGTCGTGACCCTGCGGATACCAGGTCATCGACGACCACGAGAATTCAGGATCGCCGCTCCCGGCGTCTGCGGGAGCCGTGAGTCTCATGAACAGCTTGCGCAGGCCGGTCCCGACCGCCACCCCACGCCGAGCGTCGCCACGCCGGCGAACAGGGCGGGCGCGAGCGCACCGAGCGGCTCGACCAGACCGACGCCCTGCAACGTCCCGAGCTCCTCGGCGCCCAGCTCCGAGGCGAGTGGAAACTCGTGCGTCGCCGCGACGTCGTCGGCGAGCGTCTGCGCGGTGTCGGTCGCGGCCCCGGTGTACGGCACGTCGGGCTGCGCCGCTCGCAGATAGGCGTAGTCGACGAGCGCGTGGCGCTCTTCCGTCGAGTGGCCGGCGAACCATCCTAGGTCCGCGGCCGCGGTCGCCGCTGCGGGCACGACGCCGAGCACAAGCGCGACCAGGATCAATCCAGTGGTCCTCATGGAGCTCCCCCTCCTCGTGGATGGGGCGATCGTAACGGCGGATCCCGGGCTACCGCACCAGCGACCCCACGACCGAGTCGGCCACCAGCCGCCCGCGGAGCGTGAGGCGCAGGCGCCCGCCGGCGAGCGTGGCGAGGGCGTCGGCGGCCGCCTGAGCGGCGACGGCGTGGCCGGCGTCGTCGAGCAGCGCCGTGTCCAGTCCCTCGGCGAGGCAGGTCTCCAGCATGATCCGCTCGAAGCGGCGCGCGGCGGGGTCGAGCAGCTCGCGGCCGGCGGCCGGCGAGGCGCCGTCGGCGAGGCGCGCGGCGTACGTCGTCGGGTGCTGCACGTTCCACCAGCGCACGCCGCCGACGTGGCTGTGCGCGCCGGGGCCGATCCCCCACCAGTCGCTGCCGCGCCAGTAGCCGAGGTTGTGGCGGCAGCGGGCGTCCGGCGTGGCTGCCCAGTTGGAGATCTCATACCAGGCGAAGCCGGCGGCGCCGAGCGTCGCCTCGGCCTGCTCGTAACGATCGGCGAGCACGTCCTGATCGGGCGCAGGCAGAACACCGCGGCGCACCTGCGCGGCGAGGCGGGTCCCCGGCTCGACGATCAGCCCGTACGCGCTGACGTGGTCCGGCTCGGCCGCGAGCGCGGCGTCGAGGGACGCGCGCCAGTCGTCGTCGCTCTCCCCCGGCGTGCCGTAGATCAGGTCGAGGCTGACGTGGTCGAACCCGGCCGCGCGCGCTTCCCTCGCCGCAGCGGCGGCGCGGCCCGGTGTGTGCGTGCGGTCGAGCGTGGCGAGCACGTGCGGCGCGGCGCTCTGCATCCCGACCGAGAGGCGCGTGAAGCCGGCCCGGCGCAGCGCCGCCAGCGTTGGGGCGTCGACGCTCTCGGGGTTCGCCTCGGTCGTCACCTCGGCGCCGGGCGCGAGCCCGAACGTCTCCTCGATCCCGCGCAGGATCGCCGCCAGCTCGCCCGCCGCGAGCAGCGTCGGCGTTCCGCCCCCGAAGAAGACGGTCTGCACCGGCGGCGCCCCGTCGCCGAGCACGCGCCGCGCCAGCTCCAGCTCCGCGAGCGCGGCTGCGACGAAGCCCGCGCGCGCGTCGCCGCCGGACAGCTCCGTGGCCGTGTACGTGTTGAAGTCGCAATAGCCGCAGCGCGTCGCGCAGAACGGCACGTGCACGTAGACCCCGAACGGCCGCTCGCCCAGCTCGGCGCGCGCCGCCGGCGGCAGGGCGCCGTCCGCCGGAGCGGGCAGCCCGTCTGGCAGGCGCACGGGCATCAGGCGCCGCTCGTCCTCACGTAGCGCGGGCGACCGGCCCCCAGCGCGGCGAGCAGCTCGGGCAGCGTCAGCGCCACCAGCACGACCAGCGCCGGCGTCCACGAGCCGGTCGCGTCGTGCAACGCTCCGACGCCGATCGGGCCCAGTGCCGCGACCACGTAGCCGACGAGCTGCGCCATCCCGGCGAGCGCCGCGGCGTGCGGCGCGTCGGGCGCGCGCAGCACCATCAGCGTCAGCACGAGCGTGAAGCCGGCGCCCAGCGCGAAGCCGAGCAGCGCACACCACAGCGGCGCGAGCGTCCCCCGCAGCACCAACAGGCCGAGCAGGCTGGCCGTCGAAAGCCCGACGCAGGCGACTCCGATCGCACGCTGGTCGGAGCTACGATGGATCGCCAGCGCAGCGAGGAAGCCGCCCGGCAGCCCCAGCGTGACCATCAGCGAGAGCAGCGCACCGGCGTGCGCGGAGCTGAAGCCGGCGTCGCGCAGGATCTGCGGCAGCCACGCGATCGAGGTGTAGAAGAGCAGCGACTGGATCGCCATGAACGCGCTCACCTGCCAGGCGATGCGGTCGCGCCACAAGCGTGGGACGGGCTGCTTGGGCGCATCCTCGTCCATCCGCGGACGTGAGGAGGAGCGCACCGCCGGCAGCCACGCGAGCGCAGCGAGCAGCGCCGGCAGCGCCCAGACGGCGAGCGACGTGCGCCACGAGCCGCCGCTCCAGCGCTCGAGCGGGATCGCGAGCGCCGCCGCGACGGAGGCGCCGATGCCGAGCGCGATCGAGTAGACGCCGGTCATCAGCGCGGCACGGGTGGGAAAGCGCTGCTTGACGAGCGCCGGCAGCAGCACATTCCCGATCGCGATCGCGCAGCCGACCAGCAGCGTCCCGGCGAACAGCAGCGCGGTCGGCGGCAGGACGCGCAGCAGCAGGCCACTCCCGAGCAGCAGCAGGCAACCGAGCAGCGCGCGCTCGGCGCCCACGCGCCGCGCGAGCGGCGGCGCGAGCGGCGCGATCAGCCCGAAGGCCAGGAGCGGCGCGGTCGTCAGCAGGCCGACGGCCGCACCGGAGAGATGGAGGTCGTCGCGCACGTCCCCGATCAACGGCCCGACGCTGGTGATCGGCCCGCGCAGGTTGAGCGCGGCGAGCACGATGCCCGCCAGCGGCAGCGCAAGCCGCCACCTGCCCGACACGGCGGGCGAGTCCGCGTCGGAGGCTGGCTTCGTCAGGCTCATGCGCTGGGCTCGAAGCTAGCA
Source organism: uncultured Actinomycetes bacterium (assembly GCA_963746145.1). Taxonomy (GTDB): domain Bacteria; phylum Actinomycetota; class Thermoleophilia; order Solirubrobacterales; family Solirubrobacteraceae; genus Conexibacter. Next base: position 761,704 of record CAVVAC010000003.1, on the reverse strand, counting down.
GCAGCCGCGCTGGCATCGGCGCCTGACGCGCCAGTAGGATCGCGCGCGCCAAACCCCGGGCTAGGAGCAGTCGAGCCCGTTCCGCTGCTCGTGACGTTCGACTGGCGCTGACGCCGTTGTTGCGCCGATGGTCGCTGGGCGCGGACCGATGCCGCGCCCAGCAATCTAGCACTAAAGTAGTCTAATGGTCTGAGTGGGAGTGACCGTGAATCTTCCCTGCGGTGTCACGGAAATCGGGCAGGTACCGCTTAGTCTTATTGCCAGTTCAATAGGTTCCGATATGAAGGCGGCTCTTGAAATGGCTCCTGTTACAGGACTCGCTTCCAGTAGCAAGGCAAGATGACTAAATTCCGTGCGATATAGACAAGATCCGATGGCGGTTCTCAATAGAATTCGTATTTCGCTTCTCAATCGGATGCCATTTATTCTCGGTAGCGTTCCTAGGAAGCCGTTGTAGTACATCGTGAACCAGATTCTCGGTTCAGTTAGGACGACGGCGCTGCCCGCGATACCAAAGAATGTGTCTCTGCATTCAGTGGTTCTCCCTTCACTGATAGAGCCAAAGAATTCGCCAGGGATCTTCTGGACATTCGGTACGAGCTGGCCATTGAGTGTGAGCTTGCAGGCCAGCCCAAAATTACCGCTCGGTTCTTCAAAGGTCACGCTGCCACTGCTGAGCAGGCTTACTCTGAAGCTGGGTGAGATCGTAAGCGATCTATTTGCTGAGGCGATCCCGGACAGAAACGACACGCTCGAGGCCACAACCGCTGCTACGAGCAGCCCTATACGAATACGCATGATGCCCCCTGGTCACGCCGATGCGTGCGCATGGCGGTGGTTCAGCAGCGCGGACAGCCGTGACCCCCTCTCCTCGAACCTCGGCGGGCGGCTGCGTACTGACTCGCCGTCTGCGGAGCGGGAGTTCGCCGCAACCCGCCAGTCGATCAACAGGAAAAAAGCTAAACCCAGTGCTTCGAACAGTCAAGCGGCAGGACCCTGCCGTGCCGCAACGTCTGGAAGGTGCTGCCGCCGAGCGCGCGGCTGGCGCGACCGACCAGCTCGGACAGCCGCTGCAGCACGAGCGTCGTCGCGGCGGCGGCGAGCAGGAACTGCGGCTGTGCGCGCCGCGAGCCCGAACGCAACCACCGGCGCCGCCGCAGTAGCCGACCGACCATCCCTGGCAAGGCGCCTGACGCGCCAGTAGGATCGCGCGCGCCAACCCCGGCCACAGGAGAGAGCGCGTGAGCCTCGCGTCCATCACGACCTACCAGGCGTATCTGTCGATCCACATCCTCGCCGCCGTCGTCTGGGTCGGCGGCGCGCTCGTGATCCAGCTGTTCGCGATCCGCGCGACGCGCTCGGGCGACAGCAAGCGGGTCGTCGACATCACCGCCGACATCGAGTTCATCGGCACGCGCCTGTTCATCCCCGCATCGCTCGTGCTCGTGATCATGGGCTTCCTGCTGATCCACGAGGGCGACCTGGACTACCAGTTCTGGATCGTCTTCCCGATCGCCGTGTGGGCCGCCTCGTTCATCGCCGGCTCGGCCTTCCTCGGCCCGCAGTCGGGGAAGATCAGCAAGGCGTTCGAGACCGAGGGTCCCGACAGCGCCGAGGATCAGGCACGCCTGCAGCGCGTCTTCCTCGTCTCGCGGATCGAGCTCGTGCTGCTCCTGCTCGTCGTGCTCGACATGGCGCTGAAGCCGTTCTCGTAGACGAGCGGGCACGACGGGCACAGCGGCTCGGCGTCGTAGAGGCGACCTTCGACCCGCTGCCGCTCGATGCCGCCGTCGGTCGCGAGTGGGGGCGCCTGGCGGCTGCCGTCGCGACGCGCGGAGGGCAGCCGCGCCGCCGCGCGATCGATCTCGCGATCGCCGCGACGGCGAGCGTTCACCGGGTGCCGCTCATGACGCACAAGGCCAAGGACTTCGAGGTCATCGCGGACCTCGTGGAGATCCTCGCGCCGTAGATTGCTCAATGCTTCTTGAGCAATCGGGGTACCCGCAGCCAAGCGGGACGTGCGCTGCGGCAAGCGCGCGTCCCGTTTGCTCGTCGGGCTCTAGAAGATGCCTGCGAGCGCGCGGCCGGCGTGGCCGGCCAGCTCGAACAGCGGCTGCGGCACGATCCCGAGCACGAGCGTCGCGGCGGCGGCGAGCCAGGCGACGACGAGCACCTCGGGCTGGAGCGAGGTCGGGGCCAGCAGCGCGTCGGCCTCCTGCGAGCCGCCGGCGACGGGCGCCGGCATCCCGGGCAGCGGCAGCGGGGCCGCGGCGGGCGCCTCGCGCATCCACATCACGGCGATCACGCGCAGGTAGTAGCCGAGCGAGATCATCGAGCCGACCACGAGCACGATCGCCAGCCAGGCGTAGTGGCCGGAGACGAGCGCGTCGATCAGGTAGACCTTGCCGACGAAGCCGGCGGTCGCGGGCAGCCCGGCGAGGCCGAGCATCGCGAGCGTCAGCGGCCAGGCGAGCGCCGGCTGCGTGCGGCCGAGGCCGGTGAGCGTCTCGACGTCGTCGCCCAGCTCCGGCAGCGCGCGCTCGCGCGCGACGATCACGGCGAAGGCGGCGAGGTTCATCGCGAGGTAGACGACGAGGTAGAAGACGGTCGCCTTCGCGCCCAGCTGCGTGCCGACGATCACGCCCGCGAGCATGTAGCCGGCCTGCGCGACGCTCGAGTAGGCGAGCATCCGCTTGAGCGAGGACTGGCCGAGGGCGCCGACGTTGCCGACGACGATCGTGACCGCGGCGAGCGTCGCCAGCAGCGGCGCCCAGTCGTGTTGGGAGCCGATCAGCGCGCTGTCGAGCAGCCGCAGCAGCACGCCGAGCGCGGCCGCCTTCGTCGCGACGGCCATGAACGCAGTGACCGGCGTCGGAGCGCCCTCGTAGACGTCCGGCGTCCACTGGTGGAACGGAGCGACGGAGGCTTTGAAGGCCAGGCCGACGAGCGTCAGGCCGATGCCGGAGAGCAGCAGCACGTCGCCGCCGACGCCATGGCCGCCCGTGATCGCCGCGTTGATGCCCGCGAAGTCGGTCGAGCCGGTCGCGCCGTAGATCAGCGCGAGCCCGTAGACGAGCGTCGCCGAGCCGACCGAGCCGACGATCAGGTACTTGAGCCCGGACTCGAGCGAGCCCTCGCGGCGCAGCTCGGTCGCGCACAGCACGTAGAGCGGGATCGACAGCAGCTCAAAGCCGAGGAACAGCGTCACGAGGTTCGTCGCGGCGACCAGCACGGCCATCCCGAGCAGCGAGAACAGCAGCAGCGAGAAGAACTCGCCCGGGCTCGCCTGCTCGGCGGCGCGCTCGCGCCAGGACAGCAGCACCGCGCCCGCGCCGGCGGCGCAGAGCGCGAACAGCAACACTAACGTGAGGTCGTCCAGCGCGAGGGCGCCCGAGACCAGCGCGACCTTGCGGTCGAACTGCCAGATGCCGAGGCCGAAGGCGGCGCCGAGCGTCGCGAGGCTCAGCAGCGGCGCGGCATGACGCACCCAGCGCCCGCGCGCGAGGCCGACGAGCAGCACGACGAGCGCGCCCGCGCCGAGCGCGAAGAAGGGCGAGAGGCCGGCGTAGTCGATGTGCGGGGCGTGCGCGGTCACGGCGTGGCTCCTGCGTCGGCGGTCGTCGTGGCGTGCGCGGCCACGGCCGCGAGGCTCGCCTTCGCGGCGTCCTGCGAGCGCAGCAGGCCGAACTGCGGGTACAGCGCCAGCGCGAGCACGACGAGCACCGCCGGCACGATCGCGAGCAGGTCGCCGAAGCCGATCTCGCGCGAGTCGACCTGCGGCCCGACGCGGTTGTGCATCGCGCGGATGAACGCGCGCAGCACGTAGACGCTCGCCATCGCCACGCCGAGCGAGGCGACGAGCGCGAAGACGATCTTCGCCTTGAAGACGCCCAGCAGGATCAGGAACTCGCCGACGAAGTTGGCGCTGCCCGGCATCGCGAGCGTCGCGAGCCCGACGATCAAGAAGAGCGTCGCGAGCACCGGCGCGCGGAAGGCGATCCCGCCCATGTCGCGCAGGTCCTCCGAGCCGCCCGCGCGCGCCGCGCAGAGGCCGACGATGAAGAACAGCGGCACTGTCACGAGCCCGTGGTTGACCATCTGCAGCAGCGCGCCCTGCACCCCGTCCTCGTTCAGCGCGAAGATCCCGAGCGTGATGAAGCCCATCTGGGCCACCGACGAGAACGCGACGACGAGGCGCGCATCGGTCGTCGTGAACGCCATCGCCGAGCCGTACAGGATCGAGGCCAGCGCGATCAGCAGCAGCAGCGTCTGGAAGTGCACCGAGGCGGCCGGGAAGATCGGCAGCACGACGCGCAGGAAGCCGTAGGCGGCGACCTTCGAGAGGATCCCCGAGAAGACGCCCAGCGCCGGCAGCGGCATCGCCTTGTAGCCCTCGGGCAGCCAGCCGTGCAGCGGGAAGGCCGGCATCTTGACGAGGAACGCGGCCGCGAAGCAGAGGAAGATCCACTCCTGCGAGCCCTTCGCGAGCGGCAGCTTCGCGAGCGCCGCGATCGAGAACGTCAGCGCCGTGTCGTGCTGCTGGGCGGCGAGCACGCCGGTGGCGACGGCGGCCGCGAGCATCAGCAGCGAGCCGACGAGCGTGTAGATCACGAGCTTCGTCGTCGCCCGCAGGCGCTGGGCGCGGTCGCCCGATCCCCACACCCCGGTCAGGAAGTAGAAGGGGATCAGCATCAGGTCGAAGAAGGCGACGAACAGGATCAGGTCCTGCGCGCAGAAGGCGCCGAGCACGGCCGTCTCCGCCAGCCCGAGCCACAGGTAGAACTGCGCCGGGCGCTCCCAGTCGCGCAGGTTCGCGCCGAGCGTCGCGGCCGCGAACAGGAACGTCGCCAGCAGCACGAGCACGACGTTGAGGCCGTCGAGCCCGAGCCGATAGCCGATCCCCAGCTCGGAGATCCACGAGCGGTCGGTGACGAACTGCATCCCCGCACCGCGGTCGTAGCGCACGACGAACGAGATCGCGATCCCGAGCGCGGCGAGCGAGCCGAGCACGGCGAGGCGCGGGGCGATGGAGTTGCCCCAGATCGCGCCGATGAGCGCGACGAGCAAGGGGAGCCAGATGAGGATCGAGAGCGTCATGAGGCGGCTATGAGGAAGTACAGGAGGACCGCGGCGCCGGCCAGCAGCAGCAGCGCAGCGTAGTAGCGCAGGAAGCCGGTCTGGATCGCGCGAACGGCGGCGCCGCCGGCGCGCACGACGCCGGTCGTGCCCTCGACGAGCACGCCGTCGACGAAGACGCGCTCGAACGTCTGGCGCGAGAAGGCGCCGAACGCCGCGAACGGCCGCACGACGAGCAGGTCGATCGCCTCGTCGAAGTACCACTTGTTCGAGAACAGCTTGTGCAGCGGGGCGAAGCGCTCGCGCCAGACGCCGGCCAGCGCCGGCTGCTGGACCCAGATGCGGTAGGCGACCGCGATCCCCGCGAGCGCGAGCAGCGTGCCGAGCACGAGCCCGAACGCGATCAGCGAGTCGCTCGGCTCCAGCTCGCGGTAGCGCGAGTCGGCGAACGTCGGCGCGAGGAACTTCGTCACGGCGCTGTCGACCCACGGCACCTGCAGGAAGCCGCCGACGGTCGCCAGCAGCGCCAGCAGGCCCATCGCGACCTTCATCGGCTGCGCCTGCTCGGCGATGTGGTGCTCGGGGCCGGGGAAGCCGACGTCGGTGTCCTCCTCCTCGCCGGTCGCCGGGTTGGTGGGGACCTCGGCGTGCGCGAGATGGCCGTGCTCCAGCTCGCGCGCCTCGGGGCAGGGCTCGCCGAAGAAGGCGCGGAAGATCATCCGCCAGGTGTAGACGGCGGTCAGGAACGCGCCGACGTAGCCGGCGACGTAGAGCACGTCGAACCAGCCGCCGCGCGCACCGACGGTCGCGAGGATCTCGTCCTTCGAGAAGAAGCCGGAGAAGGGCGGCACGCCGGAGAGCGCGAGCCCGCCGACGACGAAGCAGCCGAACGTGAACGGCATCGACGTGCGGAAGCCGGACATGCGGTCGAGCGACTGCGAGCCCGCCATCGCGCCGATCAGCGAGCCGGCCGCCATGAACAGCAGCGCCTTGAAGAAGGCGTGCGTCATCAGGTGGAACAGCCCGGCCGCGTAGGCGCCGCAGGAGACGGCCATGATCATGTAGCCGATCTGCGACATCGTCGAGTAGGCGATCACGCGCTTGATGTCGGTCACGACGAGGCCGATCGTGCCGGCGATCAGCAGCGTCGCGCAGCCGACGATCGCGCCCACGTCGGCGGCCGCCTGGGCGTGCTCGAACAGCGGGTGCATGCGCGCGATCAGGTAGACGCCGGCGGTCACCATCGTGGCGGCGTGGATCAGCGACGAGACCGGCGTCGGACCCTCCATCGCGTCCGGGAGCCACGTGTGCAGCGGGATCTGCGCCGACTTCGCGAACGCGCCGACGAGCAGCAGCACGCAGCCGGCGACGAGCGCGCCGTGGTGCGTGTCGAAGGCGCCCGCGTCGACCTTGTGGAAGGTGCCGAGGAAGTCGAGCGTGCCGCTGTGGCGCAGGATGAAGAAGGTCCCGAGCACGAGCCCGACGTCGCCGACGACGTTGATCACGAACGCCTTGATGCCGGCCTTCGTGGCCGTGTTGCGGCGGTACCAGAACGAGATGAGCAGGTACGAGGCCGCGCCGACGAACGCCCAGCCGACGATCAGCAGCAGGAAGTTGCCCGCCAGCACGAGCACGAGCATCGAGAAGACGAAGAAGTTGAGGTAGGCGAAGTAGCGCGCGTAGCCGCGATCGCCCTTCATGTAGCTGACGCTGTAGAGGTGGATCAGCGTCGAGACGCCGGTGACCACGAGGATCATGTAGACCGACAGCGGGTCGACGAGGATCGACAGCTTCGCGTCGACGTCGCCCGTGACGGCGTAGTCCCACAGCGAGGAGACGAGCTGGCGGTGCTCCGGCGCGTGCTCCTGCAGCTTGATCAGCGCGCCGAGCGCCGAGACGAACGCGAGCGCGATCGCGCCCGTGCCGATCCAGCCGGCCGCGCCGCGCCCGAGGCGCTTGTAGCCAACGCCGTTGACGATCGCCCCGAGCAGCGGGAACAGCAGCACGAGCCAGCCGTGGGTGGTGGCGCTCATCATCCCTGCAACTCTCGGAGTTCGTCGACGTCGATCGGCAGCTGACGGCGGAAGATCGCCACGATCAGGCCGAGGCCGACCGTCACCTCGCAGGCGGCGACGACGAGCACGATCAGCGCGAAGACCTGGCCGTCGTTGTTGCCGTGCATGCGCGAGAAGGCGATCAGCGCGAGGTTCGCGGCGTTCAGCATCAGCTCCAGGCACAGCAGGATCACGAGCGGGTTGCGGCGCACGAGCACGCCGCCGGCGCCGATGCAGAAGATCAGCGCGGAGACGACGAGGTACCAGTCGATCGCCATCAGCGCAGCTCCTCGACGGGCTCGGGCTGCGTCTGGGCGCGGTGTGGGCCGCCGACGGCCTCGGCCATCGTTCCGGTGAAGAGCGCGCGCGGGGTGATGTAGCGCGAGGTGTCCTCGGGCTCGTCGCCGAGCGTCGTGCCGCCGCGACGGCGTGCGAGCACGACCGCGCCGATGGCCGCCACGAGCAGCAGCAGCGAAGCGAGCTCGAACGGGAACAGGAACTTCGTCAGCAGCGCCTCGCCGAGCGCGGCGGGCGTGCCGAAGCCGGGCACGTAGGGCGCGCCGTCGCCGGAGATCGCCGAGAGGCCCGAGCCGAGCACGGCGATCGCCAGCTCCACGAACAACGCGCCGACGGCCAGCGCCGCGACGCCGCGCAGGCTCGCGCCGCCCGGCGTCATCGACTGCGTGCCGCTGCCGATGTAGGAGACGACGAACAGGTAGAGCACCATCACCGCGCCGGCGTAGACGACGACCTGCGCGGCGGCGATGAACTCCGCGCGCAGCAGCAGGAACAGCGCCGCGAGCGAAAGCAGGTGCCCGACGAGCGCGAGCACGCTGTAGAAGGGGTTGCGCAGCGCGACGACGCCGATCGCACCTGCGATCGCGCCGATGGCGGCGATGAAGAAGACGACTGCTGACATGGCGTGCGAGCTACTCGTCCTCGGTGCGGAGCGGCGTGCGCTCCAGCGGCTCGGCGAGCAGCATCTCCTTGGTGAAGATGAGATCGGTGCGGTTGTAGTCCGACAGCTCGTAGTCGTGGCCCATCGTGATCGCGTCGAACGGGCACGCGACCTCGCAGTAGCCGCAGAAGATGCAGCGCGACAGGTTGATCTCGTAGACGGCGGCGTAGCGCTCGCCCGCGGAGACGCGCTCCTCCGGCGTGTTCTCGGCCGAGACGACGCGGATGCAGTCGGCCGGGCAGGCGGCCGCGCAGAGCGAGCAGCCGACGCACTTCTCCAGCCCGGAGTCCTCGAACCTGTGCAGCTTGTGGCGCCCGCGGAAGCGCGGGTAGACCGGCACCTTCTCCTCCGGGTACTGGATCGTGATCGGGCCCTCCACGAGGCGCCCGAACGTCGTCTTCAGCCCGCGCAGCGTCTCGCCGAACGCGCGGTAGAGCCCGCCGGCGCCGCCGGCCTCGGGCCCCTCCTGCACGACGACGACGTCCTCGCCCGGATCCCAGCGCTTGACGTCCATCAGTCCAGGACCACCACCAGGATCGCTGTCACCAGCGTGTTGAGGGTTGCGAGCGGGAGCAGCACCTTCCAGCCGAGCGACATCAGCTGGTCGTAGCGCAGGCGCGGCAGCGTCGCGCGCACCCACACGAAGATGGAGATCACGAGCGTGATCTTCACGATCACCACGATCGGGTCCACCCAGGTGGGCGGGTTGAGCCCGAACGGCAGCAGCCAGCCGCCGAAGAACATCGTCACGGCGATGCCGGACGCGATGATCATGTGGAAGTACTCGGCCGCGTAGTAGGAGGCGAAGCGACCGCCGCCGTACTCGGTGTTGTAGCCGGCGACCAGCTCGGCGTCGGCCTCGGGGAGGTCGAACGGCGGGCGGCTCGTCTCCGCGAAGGCGGCGACCATGAAGACGATGAAGCCGACCAGCTGCGGGATGAAGTACCAGAGGCCGCTGCTGTCCTGCGCCTCGACGATGCCGGTCAGCGAGAGCGTGCCGGCGGTCATGATCACGCCGACCAGCGAGAGCCCCATCGAGACCTCGTAGGAGATCAGCTGCGCGGCCGAGCGCATCGCGCCGAGGAAGCTGTACTTGGAACCCGAGGCCCAGCCGCCGAGCATCAGCCCGTAGACCGAGATCGCGCTGAACGCGAACGCGAACAGCACGCCGATGCTCGGGTCGATCCCGTACAGGCCGACCTGCGTGCCGAAGATGTCCACCGTGTTGCCGAACGGCACGATCGCGAACGAGACGCAGGCCGTCAGCACCGAGATGCCGGGCGCGAGCGCGAACAGGAAGCCGACCGACGTGCGCGGGCGGAACTGCTCCTTGGCGATCAGCTTGAAGATGTCCGCCATCGGCTGCAGCGCGCCGAACGGACCGACGCGGTTGGGTCCGTAGCGGCCCTGGAAGCGGCCGAGCAGCTTGCGGTCCATCATCAGCGCGAGCGGCACGAGGCTGAAGCCGACGATGAAGATCACGAGCGACTTGAGGATCTGGATCCACCACGGCTCGGCGTAGCCGACGGTCGCGAGCACGAGGCTCATGCCGTCACCTCCACGCGCGCGGGGGCGATCTCGACGAGCGCACCGGTGAGGCGCGTGGCCGACTGCTCGGCCGTCGCCTCGGCGAGGAAGACGGTGCCGGCCGGCGCGTTGCCGCGCAGCACGACGGTGGCGGCGATCTCCGCGCCCTCGGCGCTCACCGTCACGCGGTCGCCATCGGCGAGGCCGAGGCGCTCGGCGTCGGCGGGCGACAGCTCCGCCTGCTGGCGCGCGGCGAGGAATTTGAGTGCCGGAGAGATCTCGACCTCGGGCGAGGCCCAGATCGAGCGGTAGGTGCCGAGGCGCAGGCGACCGTTCGGGCTCGGCGCGGCGGCCGGGCTGCCGGGGGCGTAGGGGCCGGCGGCGCCTTCGGGGACCGCGCTCGCGGCCGCGCGCTCCTGCCAGCGCACGCCGCGCCCGCCGATCTGCTCGAGCGTGAGGCCGGCGTAGAAGGGGACTGCGTCGAACAGCTGCGCGCTGACCATCGGGCTCGACAGCGCCGAGGAGGTGAGATCTGTGTCGCTCTGAGCGACAGAGATCTCCGCTGCTCCGCGCACGCGGCGCTCCAGCTCCGCGAGGATCTGCCACTCCGCGCGCACCGCCCCCGGGCGGCCGATCGCCGCGCGCAGGCGCTGGATGCGGCCGTCGGGGTGGGTCATCGTGCCGTCCTTCTCGGCGCCGGACTCGGCCGGGAAGACGACCGTCGCGTGCTCGCGCAGCGCGTCGGTGAGCGTCGAGGCGTGCGCGATCATGGTCGTGGCGCGCGCGTAGGCGCGCTCCCACAGGCGCTGGTCGGCGAAGTCGCGCACCGGATCGGCGTGCAGCAGGTAGAGCGCGGTCAGCTCGCCGGCGGCGGCCGCGGCGCCGATCTCCTGCGCGCAGCGGCCGGTGCGCGCCGGCTCGGACAGGCCGGGGCCGGCGTTCGGGAGCACGCCGACCTCGCGCAGGCCGCGCACGTTCGTGGCGCTCGGCAGCTCCAGCAGGCCGGCGCCGTCGCGGCCGGCGAGCCCGAGGCGCTCGGCGACGGACAGCAGCGCGGGCAGCGCCGCGGGGTCGACGCGCTCGCCCCACAGGATCACGACGTCCTCGCCGCCGTCCTGCAATTGCGCGGCGAGCTCGCGCACGGCGGCCGGATCGGCGTCGGCCGCGGCGGCCAGCTCCTCGACGCTGCCGGCACCGCCGAGCGCGGCGTCGAGCGCCGCCACGAAGGCGTGCTCGGCGCCGGGCGCGTAGCGCAGCCACAGCGTCGCGCTGGGGTCCAGCGCGCTCGGGCGCGGTGTCGCGACCGCGAGCTTGACGCCGTTGCGGCGCACGCCCTTGCGGATCCGCAGGTCGAGGCTGGCGAACTCGTCGACCGGCTCGGCGCCGAGCAGCAGCACGCTGTGCGCGAACTCGACGTCCTGGACGGTCGCCTGCAGCGCCGGGGCGGCGAGCGCGCGCGCGAGCTCCAACGGCACCGGCGAGCGGCGCGAGTCGAGGTCGTGCGAGTCGAGCCGCTCGCGCAGCAGGCGCTGGAGCAGGAAGCCCTCCTCGTTGCTCGTCTGCCCGCCGACGATCGCGCCGACCGAGCCGCGGGCGCGGCCGAGCGCGCCGGCGGCGGCGCTCAGCGCGCGCTCCCACGAGGCCGGACGCAGCTCGTCGCCGTCGCGCACGAGCGGCTGGACGATGCGCTCCTCGGCGTGGATCGCCTGGTAGGCGAAGCGGCCCTTGTCGCACAGCCAGCCGTCGTCGACCGCGTCGTTGTCGCGGGCCAGCACGCGCAGCACGCGCTCGTCGCGCACCGTCAGCTCGACGTTGCACTGCGAGGGGCAGAGCGTGCAGATCGAGCCGGCGCCCTCGATGTCCCACGGGCGCGCGCGGAAGCGGTAGGGCCGCGACGTGAGCGCGCCCACCGGGCACAGCTCGATGACGTTGCCGGAGAACGGAGCCACGTAGGGGTGGCTGTCGAACGTGCCGACGTAGGAGTGCGCGCCGCGCTCGTGGAGGATCAGCTGGTAGTCCTCGCTGACCTCCTGCGAGAAGCGCACGCAGCGGTAGCAGAGGATGCAGCGCTCGCGGTCGATCGCGATCAGCGGCGAGAGCTCCAGCGGCTTCTTGAAGTGGCGCTTGGGCTCGACCATGCGCGAGATCCCGCGGCCCCAGCCGAACGTGATGTCCTGCAGCGGGCACTCGCCGCCCTTGTCGCAGACGGGGCAGTCGAGCGGGTGGTTGACGAGCAGGAACTCGACGACGCTGTTCTGCGCCTCCTTCACGCGGTCGGTCTGCGTGTGGACGACCATGCCGTCCTTGACCGGCGTCGAGCAGGCGGTCTGCAGCTTCGGGATGCCCTCGATCTCGACGAGACACATGCGGCAGGCGCCAACCGGCTGGCCGAGCTTCGGCTCGTAACAGAAGACGGGGATCTCGACGTCGCCGTACTTCGCGCCGTCGACGAGCATGATCCCCTCGGGCGCCTGCACCTCGCGGCCGTCGAGCGAGAACGTGATCGTCTTGACCTGGGGGCGCGGCATCAGGCGAAGACTTCCTGGCGCGCTCGCGCCGCCTCGATGTGCTCCTCGAACTCGCCGCGGAACTTCGCGACCATCGAGGCGACGGGCATCGCCATCGCGTCGCCGAGCACGCACAGGCAGTTGCCCATGATCTGGTGCTGGACGGAGGCGATGATGTCGAGGTCCATCGGCGTCGCGTCGCCGCTCTCGATCCGCTGGAGCATCTTCACGGTCCAGTTCGTGCCCTCGCGGCACGGCGTGCACTTGCCGCACGACTCGTGGCGGTAGAACTTCGCGAGCTTCAGCGCGACGTCGACGACGCGGGTCGAGTCGTCCACGACGATGATCGCGCCGGAGCCGAGCATCGAGCCGGCCTTCGCGAGCGAGTCGAAGTCGTAGGGCAGATCGAGGTCGTCCTTCGTCAGCACCGGCGAGGACGAGCCGCCGGGGAACCACAGCTTCACGTCGCGGCCGGGCTCGGGCCCGCCGGCGAGGCCGTAGACGATCTCCCGCGAGGGCATCCCCAGCTCGATCTCGTAGTTGCCGGGCCGCTGCACCTGGCCCGAGACGGACACGAGCTTCGTGCCGGTCGAGGTCTCGGTGCCGAGCTTCGCGTAGGCCGCGCCGCCCATCCGCACGATGTGCGGGACGGTCGCGAGCGTCTCGACGTTGTTGATCAGCGTCGGGCCCTGGTACAGGCCCTGGTTGGCGGGGAACGGCGGCTTCAGCCGCGGGTTGCCGCGCTTGCCCTCGAGCGAGTCGAGCAGGCCCGTCTCCTCGCCGCAGATGTAGGCGCCCGCGCCGCGGTGCAGCACCAGCGACAGCGAGTGCTCGGAGCCGAGGATGCGCTCGCCGAGATAGCCCGCCTCGCGCGCCTCCTCGATCGCCGCGTCGAGGATCTGCGCCTGCTGCTGGTACTCGCCGCGGATGTAGATGAAGGAGCGGTTCACGTCGGCCGCGTAGGCGGCGATGACCATCCCCTCGATCAGCATGTGCGGAGACTTCTGCATCAGCTCGCGGTCCTTGAACGTGCCCGGCTCGGACTCGTCCGCGTTGCACACGAGGTACTTGTCCATCGTGCCCTTCGGCAGGAACGAGGCCTTCTTGCCCATCGCGAAGCCGGCGCCGCCGCGGCCGCGCAGGCCGGAGTCGAGCAGCTCCTGCAAGACGTCCTCGCGCGACATCTTCAGCGCGCGCTCCAGCGAGCCGTACCCACCGCGCGCCTTGTAGACGTCGAGCGTGTTGAGGCCCGGCTCGTCGATGCGGTCGAAGATGATCTTCTGGCTCATCCGCGCGCCTCCGTGTCCGCGACCGGACGCTTGACCAGCTGCTTCTCGGGCAGCACGTCGCGCCCGGCGCGCACGTCGTCGACGAGCCGCTGCGCGTCGGCCAGCTCCAGCGGGCCGACGTAGACGCCGTCGACCGAGGCCATCGGCGCGATGTCGCAGGCGCCGAGGCACTCGAACGCGCGCACGTTGAGATCGGGATCGTCGCCCGCGGCTTCGCGGACCGCGTCGTAGAGCTCGTCGGCGCCGCGCAGCGAGCAGGAGATGTTCGTGCAGACGTAGACCGCGTGACGCCCGACCGGCCGCGTCTCCAGCATGTCGTAGAAGGTCGCGACCGCGGTCAGGTAGGCCGGCGTCAGGCGCATCACGCACGCGACCTGCTCGATCGCTTCGGGCGAGCACCAGCCGTGCAGCTCCTGCGCGGCGTGCAGCGCGGGGATCGCGGCCGAGCGGAACTCGGGGTAGCGCGCCATCGCGGCCTCGATCTGCGCACGCAGCTCCGCAGGCACCGGCGTCGTCGCGGGGTCGGGCACGCCGGCCGGGTCCTTGCTCAGGTCGACGGCGTCGTCCCAGCCGGGGATGCGCGAGCCGTGGCCGTAGCGGGAGACGCCGGTCATCGATCCACCCCTCCCAGCACCGGGTCCAGCATCGCGAGCGTCGCGACGAGGTCGGCGACGTAGGAGTTGCGGGTCGCGGGCGCGGTCGCCTGCAGGTTCACGAACGAGGGGTCGCGCATGTGCACGCGCGCGGGCTTGGACGAGCCGTCGGAGCGCACGAAGCAGCCAAGCTCGCCGCGCGGGGACTCGATCGGGTTGTAGACCTCGCCCGGCGGCACGCGCATGCCCTCGGTCACGAGCTTGAAGTGATGGATCAGCGCCTCCATCGAGGTCGCCAGCTCGTGGCGCGGCGGCAGCGCGACCTTGCGGTCGGTCGTGATCCAGGGGCCCTCGGGCAGGCCGGCGATCGCCTGGTCGATGATGTCGCAGGACTCGTAGAGCTCGGCGTGGCGCACGCGGTAGCGGTCGTAGTTGTCGCCACGGGTGCCGACCGGGATCTTGAAGTCGAAGTGGTCGTAGGAGGAGTACGGCGCGGCCTTGCGCAGGTCCCACGGGTTGCCGGCGGCCCGCAGCAGCGGGCCACTGACGCCGAGGCCGAGCAGCGTCGCCTCGTCGAGCGGGCAGGTGCCGCGCAGGCGCTGCAGCACGATCTCGTTCTTGTCGAGCAGCGCGGCGTACTGGTCCGCGCGCGTGCGCATCGTCTTCGTGAACTTCGAGACGCGCTCGATCCAACCGCGCGGGACGTCCTCGATCACGCCGCCGATCTGGAAGTAGCGCGTGTGCATGCGCTGACCGGAGGACATCTCGAACAGGTCCAGCAGCGCCTCGCGCTCGCGGAAGCAGTACCACCAGACCGAGATCGCGCCGAGGTCCAGCGCGCTGGTGCCGAGCCACACGAGGTGGGACATGATGCGGTTCAGCTCGAGGTGGATCACGCGCAGGTACTGGGCGCGCGCGGGCACCTCGCACTCGAGCAGCTTCTCGACCGCGCCGCAGTAGGCCATCGCGTTGAAGTAGTAGGAGAGGTAGTCCATCCGCTCGACGACGGGGATCACCTTCCAGTAGGCCTTGTCCTCGGCCGTCTTCTCGATGCCGGTGTGGACGTAGCCGATGATCGGCTTGACGTCGCGCACGATCTCGCCCTCGAGCGTGACGATCAGGCGCAGCACCCCGTGCGTGGAGGGGTGGTGCGGGCCCATGTTGATCGTCATCAGCTCCTGCTCGAGGCCGGCGGGCTCCGAGCTGAGCGTGATCGACTCCTCCTGCCTGCGGTAGTCCGACAGGCCGGCGCTCATCGCGACCACCCCGGGACCTTGTCCTCGTTGTAGGTGAAGAGGACCGGCTCGCCGCCGACGGGGAAGTCGCGCCGCTGCGGATGGCCCTCGTAGTCCTCGGGCATCAGGATGCGGCGCAGGTCGGGATGGCCGTCGAAGACGATCCCGAACATGTCGTAGACCTCGCGCTCCGGGTGGTCGGCGCCGGGCCACAGCTCGCACAGCGAGGGGACGTGCGGCGCCTCCAGCGTGACGCGCGCCTTGAGGCAGATGCGGTCGACGTTGGGCATGTCGAGCAGCTGGTAGTGGACGCCGAGCCGCGGCTCCTCGGGGTAGTAGTCGACCCCGTGGCAGCTGGCCATGAACGTGTAGCCGCGCGCGTGGAGCGCCTGCGCGGCAGTGCGCAGCGCGAGCGGGGCGACCTCGATCGTCGCCTCCTCGCGGAAGTAGCTGGTGTGCAGGACGGCGTCGGGGTCGAGCGCGCGCAGGTCCTGAGCGATCAGCTCCAGACCGGTCGCGTCAGGCACCCGAGGTCTCTCCGCTCTGGAAGACGTTGACCGCGTTGACGCCCGGGAGGTCTGCGGCCCCGAGCACCTCCTCGGTGCCGTACGCGTCGTAGCGCTCGCGCCAGCCGGCGGGCGGGTTGCCCTGGATCTGCGAGCGCAGCTTGAGGATCCCGTGCATCAGCGCCTCGGGCCGCGGCGGGCAGCCGGGGACGTGCACGTCGATCGGCATGAACTTGTCGGCCGGGACGATCGCGTAGTTGTTGAAGACGCCCATCGAGGAGCAGCAGGCGCCCATCGCGATCGCCCAGCGGGGCTCCAGCATCTGGTCGTAGATGCGGCGAACGACCGGCGCCATCTTGATCGAGACGCGGCCGGAGAGGATGAGGAGGTCGGCTTGGCGCGGCGAGGCGCGGAAGGCCTCGAAGCCGAAGCGGGCGATGTCGAGCCGCGCGCCGACGACGGACATCATCTCGATCGCGCAGCAGGCGAGCCCGAAGGTGGCGGGGAAGAGCGAGTTGCCGCGCGCCCAGGCGACGGCCTTGTCGAGCGTCGTCGTGAGGACGCGCTCCTGCACGTAGGCCTCGAGCTCCTCGTCGGGGATGTCGCCGCGCAGCATGTCGCGCGCGCGCAGCTGGCGGACGCGGAATTCGTCGGGATCGACGGCGTCGTTGCCGTCGAGCTTCGCGCGTGTCACTTCCATTCGAGCGCTCCGCGGCGCCAGACGTAGACGAAGGC
Source organism: uncultured Actinomycetes bacterium (assembly GCA_963746145.1). GTDB lineage: Bacteria > Actinomycetota > Thermoleophilia > Solirubrobacterales > Solirubrobacteraceae > Conexibacter. The sequence goes on along the minus strand of CAVVAC010000003.1, from coordinate 745,224 downwards.
GACCGTCAGCAGCGCGATGAAGACGACCGTCTCGACGAGCGCGAAGGACCCGAACGCGCGCAGCTGCACGGCGATCGGGTAGAGGAAGACGACCTCGATGTCGAACAGGATGAAGAGCATCGCGATCAGGTAGAAGCTGATCCCGAAGCGGAAGTTGCGCGAGACCTCGGACGGCAGACCGCACTCGTAAGGGGTCAGCTGCGAGGTGCGCGAGGACGCCTTGCGGCGGGGGCCGAGCAGGTACGGAGCTGTGCCAAAGGCCCCGGCGACAATCACGCCGATGATGAGGAAGACGATTGCGGGCCCGTAGCTGGTCAGCACAGCTGCGTGGTTATATCACCGTCCACGGGCACTTTGTAACAACGTGTTACTTAGTGCCAAAACGCTCTATCTCATCGTGCCGAAAGGTGCAAATGGCAACCGTTCACCTGATCGTCGGAAGCGTGCTCGTCCTCCTGAATCTCGCCGCCGGCGCGATGGGCTCGTGGTGCTGGTGGCGCGTGCATCCGAGCACGCTCTTCTGGCCGCTGCTGCGCGCCGCCCAGGCTGCGATCGCGGTCCAGATCCTGCTCGGCGCGCTGCTGCTCGCGCTCGGCCACGAGCCGGCCGACAGCCTGCACATCCTCTACGGCGTGCTGCCGCTCGCGGTGATGTTCATCGCCGAGCAGCTGCGAATCGCCTCCGCCGACGCGATCCTCGCCTCGCGCGGGTACGAGAGCGCCCAGGAGGTCGGCGAGCTGCCGAGCGGCGAGCAGCGCATCGTCGTGCTCTCGATCGTGCGCCGCGAGACGGGCGTCATGGCGCTCGCCTGCCTCGTCGTGATCGCGCTGGCGGTGCGGGCGGCGACGACGTCCGGAGGGCTCTAGGAAGCGGGGCGATAGGCCGTGGCCCAGAGCGCGTAGGAGTCGCTTTCGACCCGGATGCTGACGAAGCCGGCCTGCGTGAGCTTGCCGGCGAGCGTCTTCCCCGTGAAGCCCGTGCGGTGAGCCATGTACTCGCGGCCCTTCGCGATGTCGCTGCGCAGGCCGTAGACGATGTCGAGCGCAGTGATCGGGCCGACGTCCGCGTGGTAGAGCGTCGTCTCGAGCCTGCCCGTCGCGATCACGGCGGCGACCGCCCGCAGGTCCGGCGTGGCCACCAGCACGTGCCCGCCGGGTCGCAGCACGCGCAGGAACTCCGCGAAGGCGAGCGCCACCTCGTGGGCGAAGATGTGCTCGATGTTGTGCTGGGACCAGACGGCGTCCATCGAGCGGCTCGGCACCACCGCCATGTCCGTGATGCTGGCGACGACGTCCGGCTTGACGCCGGGGTCGATGTCGAGCCGGACCTCGTGCCACTCGGGGCCGCGGAACGACTCGTGCAAAGCCTCGTGATCGCGCGGCCCGCAGCCGACGTGCAGCACGGCTCTCGTGCCAGACGGCACCTCGAGCGCCGACGCGTGCCGCTGGCGTCTCGGCAGCCACGCTGCTGTCCTTGACATCCCTCTCCCCCGAGCTGGTCGTTGCTCGGGCCATGCTACCGATGAGCAGGCCGCCGTTCGCTAGGAGGGATCTGCGAAACCCGAGTGAGTGGCTGGCGGATGGGCGACCAAGCGGGGCAAGGACGCAGGCGGGCGAGCAATAGCAACGCTATTGCCGCCTGCCGAGGACGCCGCTCCGCGCAGCGTCGCCCGCCGCCAGACGCCGCAGGGGTTTCGCAGATCCCTCCTAGGACGGCAGCGCCAGCGATCGGTAGCCGCCGCCGAACCACAGCAGCGGCTCGCCGTCCGCGACGTCCATCGCGATCACCTCGCCGATCGCGATCTCGTGGTCGCCGGCGGGGATCAGGCGCTCGACGTCGCACACGATCCAGGCCAGCGCGGTGTCGAGGATCGGCATGCCGGCCTCGAGCCGGTGCGGCACGGCGCCGAGCTTCTCGCCCTCCGGCACCTTCGAGGCGAACACGCGCGCGACGTCCTCGCTGCCGGCGCGCAGCACGTTGACGGCGAAGCGGCCGACCTCGCGCACGAGCGGCAGCGTGCGCGCGCCCTGCGCGAAGCACACGAGCGCGAGCAGCGGGTCGAGCGACACGGAGCAGACGGCGTTGGCGGTCAGCCCGCCGGTGCCCCGCTCTCCCGCGCACGTGATCACCGCGACGCCGGTGGCGAAGTGGCCGAAGACGGCCCGGTAGCGCTCCGGGTGCAGGTCGTCCGACATCGAGCAGAAGCGTAGAGGCCCCGGCGCCGGCCTCTCTGGTTGCCGCCGTGGAGGACGATCGAAGACAAAGATCGTCTCGCCGGCGCCGGGACTCTGCGCTTATTCGTCACGTGCGCGGGAGCTCCTGCCCGGCGGGCGCGAACCTGCGGCCCGGAGCGTCGCGACGGCCATCTTCCGTATGATGCGCGGCCGCATGCCCCGCCGGACGTCGTGGATCCTTCTCCCCCTGGTCGCGCTCATGTTCGCGCTCTCCGCATGCGGCGAGCAGAAGATCACGCTGGCCAAGAACGACCCCGCGCGACCGGGCGCCGAGCTGTTCAAGCAGCGCTGCGCCGGCTGCCACACGCTGACGGCCGCGGGCACGCACGGCTCGGCCTCGAACATCCGCACGGCCGAGCGCACCGACGGCCCGAACTTCAACGTCCGCCGCGAGTGCGTCGAGCGCGTCCTCTACGCGCTGGCCAACGGCGGCTTCTCCGGCGCGATCATGCCGCAGAACATCGTCGTCGGCGAGCAGGCCAAGCAGGTGGCGGAGTTCGTCGCCGAGTACGCCGGGCGCGAGGCGAAGGGTCCGCGGCCCGCTGGGTCGGGCGGCTCGTCGACCGGCTATCGCTGCACGTCGATCGCCGGCGCGAGCACCGACACCAGCTCGAGCACGAAGTAGCCGGAGACGCCGGGGCGTGCTCGACCTCCGGCTCATTCGTCGCGACCCGGACGCGGTGCGCAGCGCGCTCGCGCGCCGCGGCGACGCCGACGTGGCGGCGATCGACCGCCTGCTGGCGGCCGACGAGCGCTGGCGCGAGCTGACGACGGAGCTGGAGACGCTGCAGGCGCAGCAGAACGAGGCCAGCCGCGCGCTGCGCGGCGCGCCGAGCGAGCAGCAGCGCGCCGACATGCGGACTCTCGCCGAGCGCGGCCGCGCGCTCTCCGACGAGCAGACGGCGGTCGGGCGCAAGCGCGACGAGCTGCTGCTCGCGCTGCCGAACCTGCCGGCGCCGGACGCCGCCGAGGAGGACACGGTGCTGCGCGAGGTCGGCGCGGCGGGCGCGAGCGGGCGCGACCACCAGGAGCTGGCCGGCTGGCGGATCGACATGGAGCGCGGCGCGCGACTCTCCGGCAGCCGCTTCGCGTACCTGCGCGGGGAGCTCGTGCTGCTGGAGCTGGTGCTGGTGCGGTGGGCGCTGGAGAAGCTGAGCCGCGAGGGCTTCGAGCCGGTGATCCCGCCCGTGCTCGTGCGCGAGCAGGCGCTCTACGGGACGGGCTTCCTGCCGGACACCGAGCAGCAGATCTACCACCTGCCGGAGGACGACCTGTACCTCGTCGGCACGAGCGAGGTGGCGCTGGCGTCGATGCACGCGGGCGAGGTCCTCGACGGCGAGACGCTGCCGCGCCGCTACGCCGGCTTCTCCCCCTGCTTCCGGCGCGAGGCCGGCGCGGCTGGGAAGGACACGCGCGGGATCTTCCGCGTGCACCAGTTCGACAAGGTCGAGATGTTCAGCTTCGTCGCGCCGGAGGACTCGACCGCCGAGCACGAGCGGATCCTCGCGCTGGAGGAGTCGATCCTGACCGAGCTGGAGATCCCCTACCGCGTGGTGAACATCGCGGTGGGCGACCTGGGCGCCTCGGCGGCGAAGAAGTACGACTGCGAGGCGTGGCTGCCCGGCCAGGGCCGCTATCGCGAGCTGACGTCGTGCTCGAACACGACCGACTTCCAGGCGCGCCGGCTCGACGTGCGCTACCGCGCGCCGGGCGAGAAGAAGCCGGCGACGGTGCACACGCTGAACGGCACCGCGGTGGCGGTCGGCCGCACGCTGATCGCGCTGCTGGAGAACGGGCAGCAGGAAGACGGGTCGATCGTGCTGCCGCGCGCGTTGGTGGAGGCGGGCGCGCCGGCCTCGCTGCCTCCCGCAACGGCGGGCTGATGGCGCGAGGGCGCGCGCTGTCGGCCGTCGCGGCGGGGGTTGCCGGCGTGACCGCCTACGATCTGCTGCAACGCCGCCACTCGCTGCTGCGCAACTTCCCGGTGGTCGGGCACCTGCGGTACGCGCTGGAGACGGTCGGTCCGGAGCTGCGGCAGTACATCGTCACGAGCAACGACGAGGAGCGGCCGTTCAGCCGCGACCAGCGGCGCTGGGTGTACGCGTCGGCGAAGGGCGAGCAGAACACGTTCGGCTTCGGCTCCGACAACGAGATGGAGTCGGTCTCGTCGATGTTGGCGATCCGGCATGCGCCGTTCCCGGTGCCGCCGCCGGGTGACCGTCAGCCGGGCGGCTTCCCGGAGTACGCGATCCCGTGCGCGAAGGTGCTCGGGGGCGCGCGCGGGCGGCGCGGCGCGTTTCGCCCGGCCTCGGTCGTGAACGTGTCGGGGATGTCGTTCGGGGCGCTGTCGGGGCCGGCGGTCGAGGCCCTCAACCGCGGGTGCTCGCTCGCAGGGTGCATGCAGACGACGGGCGAGGGCGGCCTCGCGCCGGCGCACCGTCACGGCGGTGAGCTGGTGTTCCAGATCGGGACGGGCTACTTCGGGTGCCGCGACGAGCAGGGGCGCTTCTCGCTCCCGCATCTGCAGGAGACGATCGCGGGCGCACCGGTGCGGGCGATCGAGATCAAGCTGTCGCAGGGCGCGAAGCCCGGGTTGGGCGGACTGCTGCCGGGCGCGAAGGTGACGAAGGAGATCGCCGCGATCCGCGGCGTGGAGGCGGGCGTGCACTGCGTCTCGCCGCCGGGGCACTCGGCGTTCGGAGACGTCTCGTCGCTGCTGGACTTCGTGGAGTGGCTGGCGGAGGCGACGGGCCTGCCGGTCGGAATCAAGTCGGCGGTCGGCGAGGAGGCCTTCTGGCACGAGCTGGCGGCGGCGATGGCGGCCGAGGGCGGCGCGCGCGGGGTCGACTTCGTGACGGTCGACGGCGGCGAGGGCGGCACGGGCGCGGCGCCCCTGGCCTTCACCGACCACGTCGCGCTGCCGTTCAAGCTCGGGATCGCGCGCGTCTACACGGCGTTCGCCCGCGCCGGCGTCGCGGATCGGGTCGTGTTCGTCGGCTCCGGCAAGCTCGGCTTCCCCGAGGCCGCACTCAGCGCGTTCGCACTCGGCTGCGACATGGTCAACGTCGGACGCGAGGCGATGATGGCGATCGGGTGCATCCAGGCGCAGCGGTGTCACACGGGGCGATGCCCGACGGGGGTGGCGACGCAGTCCCGCTGGCTCGCCGGCGGGTTGGACCCGACGTTGAAGTCGGTGCGGCTGGCGTCCTACGTGCGGGCGCTGCGCGGGGAGCTGTTGGCGCTGTCACGGGCGTGCGGGGTGACGCACCCGGCGCTGGTGGCGCCGTCGCATCTGGAGATCGTGTCGGAGCGGTTCCGGACGACGTCGCTGCACGAGGTGTTCGGGTACGAAGCGGGCTGGGCCGAGCCGCCGGAGGAACGGCGGGCGGAGGTGGAGGCGCTCATGGGCCTCGCCGCGGATTGGCGCCCTGCAGGCCCCGAGGAGGGGCCGGTGCCGGGAGATGGGACGGGCGGCGGCGCGGCGGCCGTTGGCTGATCCGAATGTCAGCACGCAAACATCGCTCTATTTATTGCGCGTAATCACAATACGTTTTTCTTATTTGTGAAGTTTGTTATTTGCGGGTCAATTCTGTGACGCGATCTCAAGGGCTTCTGTTTACCGCTGCTGAGACATTCGCTACGGGGTTGACACCTGGGCTTCTAATTTCTAGGGTCGATACATGGAAAGGCGGTCTACCGTCTTTCTTCTTGGGGGGATATCGAGGTAGGTGACGCTCGCCGAGCGTCGCATGTCGTGCCGGAGGTCACATCTGCCACGCGACATCGGTCGCCTGCAGGCTGCGGTCGATGGAAGGTCCCTCCCAGTTCATACACCAGCCCGCGCTGACGCGCGGGAGAACGAGAGGGGTCTCACATGGCATCGCGCAAGCTGTTTGTTGCGCTGCTGGCCACCGCTGCGTGGCTCGTCGTCGCGGGGTCGGCTGTCGCCGCATTCCCGAACTTCACCGGCTGCCCGACCAGAACCGCGGGCGTCAACTCGTGCATCGACGTCCAGAGCACGAGCGGCTTCCTGAACATCAAGGGCTTCAACGTCCCGCTCCATGAATCGCTCGAGATTCGCGGCGGGTTCATCCCGAACGAAACGGTCACGCCGATCTTCGTCCCCGCGACGGGCACGAACGGCTTCATAGGCACGCCCGTCCCGGTCCCCGGCGGACTCCTCGGAATCGAATTCCCGATACCCGGCAACAGCGTCCTAGCGATCGCCGAGCTCGCGGGCCCGACGTCCGCCATCAGACTCAACATCGAAACGCAGGGCCTGATAGTGCCGGTCAAGGTGCGGCTCGTGAACACGCTCCTCGGCATGGACTGCCACATCGGCACGAACAGCAGACCCGTCCAGCTCAACCTCACGACCGGCACGACATCTCCGCCGCCGCCCAACAGACCGATCACGGGTCACCTGGCCGAAGGCGAATTCGACCCGGTTGCGAGAGCGCTCGTCTTCAGAGGCGCCGTCGACGTCGAAAACTCGTTCGCCGTTCCCGGCGCAACCGAATGCGGCTTCGGACTCGGCCTCATCAACGCGATCGTCAACGCGAAGCTGAGAATCCCGTCGGCTGCCGGCAACAACACCATCTCCGTCACGAACAACATCGCCCTCCAGCCGCTCCCGAGAGCCCCGTAGGACGACAGGTAGCGAATCGCGCTGGGGCGTCCCGTCGACACGGGCGCCCCAGCTTCGCGCCGTCGCCGGCGCCGCCTCCGCGTGATCTAGCCTCTCTCGCCCCATGGAGTACCCGCGAGAGACGTTCACAGAGGAGGAGCGCGCCCGCCTGGCGCCCCACTTCAGCGACCTCGACGGCCCGGTCTTCGCGCTCACGAACCTTCCTGAGACGGTGAAGGGCGCGCTGTTCGCGCGCTACTCGCGCTACCCGGGGACCCTGCGGCGGCTGTTCCTCGACGAGTTCGCCGACAGCCTGCCGGAGCAGGCGAGCGGGTGGGACACCGCCGGCGAGGGCGAGCGCGCCGCGAAGCTCTACGAGACGATCTTCCTCGGCTACGGCGACGACTCGGTCGCGCAGCTCGGCGGCGCGCACGTCGCCTGCGAGTGGGTCTCGAACGTGATGACGAAGGTGCTGCAACGGCCGCGGATCGGCGCCTACCTCGAGCAGTCCACCCGCTACATCGCCTACGACGCGCCGATGCCGGGCGGGGGCTACCGCTACTACCGCGACGCCGAGCTGGGCCCGCAGTACACGGCGGCGATGGACACGTTGTTCGACACGTACGCCGTCGCGCTCCCGCGCGTGATCGCCTGGGCGGCGGAGGCCTTCCCGCGTCGCGACGACGAGCCCGAGGCCGCGCACGCGCGCGCGATCAAGGCGAAGGCGCTCGACCTGCTGCGCGGGCTGCTGCCGGCCGCCTCGCTCTCGCACATGGGGATCTTCGCCAGCGGCCAGACCTACGAGCAGCTGATCCTGCACCTGCTCGCGCACCCGCTGCCCGAGGCGCAGCGCTACGGGCGCATGCTGCTGCTCGCGGTGCAGGCGACGATCCCGAGCTTCGTCACGCGCGTGGAGCGGCCGGAGCGCGGCGGGCGCTGGGTCGAGTACCTGCGTTCGCGGGCGCAGGCGGGCGAGGCGTGGGCCGAGCGGCTCGGGCTCGAGCGCGACGAGGCTGACACGTCAGGCGGGCCGTCGGTGCGCCTGCTGCGCGCGGAGGGCAGCGAGGAGGACTTGATCGCCGCGCTGCTGTTCGAGGCGGCGGACGTGCCGGAGGAGCGTGCGCGCGCGGCGGCCGCGGCCCTCGACGCCGCGGCGCGGGCGCAGCTCCTGCACGACCTCGTCGGCGAGCGCGAGAACCGCCGCCACCGGCCCGGGCGTGGTTTCGAGGCGCTGCGCTACCGCTTCGAGATCGTCTCCGACTACGGCGCCTTCCGCGACCTGCAGCGCCATCGCATGCTGACGTGTCAATGGCAGGCGCTGTCGCCGCGGCTGGGCGCAGAGGTGCCGGAGGAGGTCGAGCGGGCGGGCGTCGGCGACGACTACCGCCGTGCGCTTGACGTCTCGCGTGGCGAGCACGACCGCCTGGTCGCGGCCGGGCTCGGCGAGGCCGCTCCCTACGCCGTCTGCCTCGGGTACCGCATGCGCTATGTGCTCGACATGAACGCCCGCGCGGCGATGCAGCTGATCGAGCTGCGCTCGGGGCGCGAGGGGCATCCGAGCTATCGGGCCGTGGCGCATGAGCTGCATGCGCGGATCGCGGAGGTCCATCCTGCGGTGGGGGCGGCGATGACGCATGTGGACCGTACGTCGGAGCCGCGGTTGGAGCGGATCGCAGCGGAGCTGCGTGCGACCACCCGTTCCTGAACGCGGCGGCCTGGTGTCCGCCCCGGGAGCGCGGAGCAGGCTGACCGTGCACTCGGGGGCGTGTCGTTGCGCTGAGTGCCGGACATCACCTGCGGCCCCGCTGAATCCTGGCGTCCGCATGTCTCGCGTGAGCAGCAGTCGGCCGGTAGTCCCAAGCCTTCAAGAGCACTGCTTGAAGCCGAGGCGGTCGATGATCCGCTCGCGGCGGTGGTTGAGCGCTCTGAGCTGCCCGTCATTGCTGTTGCCGCTTGCCCGCAATCTCGCTTCGAGCACGTAGCGCTGACGTAGCTGGCTCACATATCGGTGATACAGATCCTCAACCGCGCCAGACGGTTTCAACGAACTCAGCGTCTGCATCTCCGCCGCTTGCGCGCGCGCTGCAGTCTTGGCGATGTCAGCCAACGCTCGTTCACGGGTGGTGCGGCCCGCTCTGAACTCCTTGAGGGCCACGGTAACGGCCTTCTGGCTCCGCGTACGTGCTTGCGCGCATGTCGTGTCGGCCCGTGCGACGAGCTGCGTCTCCGTCAGTGCCGCCGACCCTCCGCAGCCGATCACAACCATAGCCAGCCCGGCGACGAGCGCCCCTGCCATCCGGTGCATCTGTCTCCCCCGAAGTCGATGACGATGCTTTACTCTACCTTTAGGTGCATCAGAGGGCGCCGACGCCGCTCGCCGTCAGCGCAGCCCCCGCTCCTCATGCGTGGAGACGGCTCGGCGTACGGCCGCTTGCAGGACCTGCTCCCAGCGCTCGACGTTGGCTCCGATCGTCTGCGCGCGGCCCCACGCCAACGCGCGCTTGGCCAGCTTGCGTCGCTCTCGCGTCCTGATGACCAGTCGCTCCATCGCGTCGTACCAGTCTTCGTCGGGCACAAGCCGTCCCCCCTGCCGCTCAGACATGCCGGCGTAGGGGCCTATCGGGGAGGCCAACCATGGGATGCCGAGCGCCGCGTAGTCCTTGAGCTTGATGTTCGAGCGCCCGTGGTTGAATGGAATGTCGGCGATCACGGCGAGTCCGACGTCGAAATGCACAAGCTCGCGCGCGAGGTCCCACAGATTGACGTGGCGGACATGGCGATAACGTTCGCTGGACAGTCCGAGCCCCACGCCGATGGTGACGACTTGAACGCTCGGATGGGTGTCGAGCAGATGCGCCGCCGCTTCCCGGATGGGGACCCGCTCGACGTCGACGTGATGCTCCGCGCCCGCCAGCCAACCGATCACCACCCGTTCGCGATGCTGATGGGCGCGCTGCGCGAGCAACCCGTCGCGCACATAGTTCTCCACCAGCTCCACGTTCGCCGCGCCCTGCTCGCGATAGTGCCCGCAGAGCACGGCGCTCGGCGCCGTCACGACGTCTGCCGTGCGGACGATCCGCTTGATCGCGAGCTGCGCTTTGGTGCCGGCCACTCCGGTGAAGCGCCGATGTGCGGGATTGCTCTTGGGTACGTTCGTCAAGTCGTCGTCGTTGTCCCAGGCGACCGCGATCCCCGCCCCCTTCGCGTACTGGATCACATCAAGTGCCCGCGCGTCGTGCTCGCGATACACCTGGAGCAGATCGCAACCGCGCACCCGCTCGGGTCGGAACTCGTCATCGGCCGTTATCACCTGGCGGATCTCGTGACCGCGGTGTCCCAGTGCCACCATCGGACCTATCGAGCGATACCACCCTCCCGGAGCGTCAGGCTCCGCCATGAACGCGATGCGCATGTCCCCCCAGTCGATGCTTGTTTCGATCGACCCTATCGCGGCCTTGTTGGCGGGTCGCACTGCTGCTTGCTCCGGAACAGTCTTCGTTGACGCTGATCCGTTCGCGATCTCTCCAAAATACTTGACAGACAGGTATTCAGGTTTCTATTATACCATCTAGCTGGCTAAGAGCGGGAGGATCGGGAGTCGTTTCCGGAGGGCCCCGCGCACCACGCGATCTCCTAGAGACAGCGTGAAACGAAGATTGTCGATCGGTTGACACATTCGTGTGCTGCTTGCCTTCGCCAAACATACGACAATGTGACCATCAAAGTTCGCTCGTACCGGGAGTGGTGAATCGTTCGGCCAGTGCCCTTGGGGGACGGGGAGCAATGTCACGACCATCCATGCGAGATATTTGCGACACCGCGGCTCCTTGAGGCCCGGTCTGGGCATGCGCCTCGGTGCGCTTGACAAGGGAGGATCGAATGCGCACGTTCATGCGACTGCGACTGCTGGGCTGCCTCAGCCTCGTCCTGCTGGGCGCGCTTACAGCAAGCGCATCGGCCAACAGAAGTCTTGAACTCAGACCGGGCGGTGCGATAACGCTCACCGCCGAAGGCACGACCACATTCGAAATCGGAGGCGGCAACCTCCTCTGCACGAGACTAACGCTCAGGGGAACGCTCGTCACCAGAATAGCGAAGGCAGGGGCGAGAAGACTACCCGAAGGACGCATCGGCGCGATCACCGAAGGGACCTCGACCGGCTGCACAGGCCCGTTTGGCGAAGTCGTGACCCTCACGGTCCTAGCCGAACCGAGAGTCAACGGGCTAAGACACCCGTTCGAACTGCGCTACGACAGCTTCCAAGGCACACTACCGAACATAAACGGTGTGTTAGTGACTGCGCTAAAAGTTGAATTCAACCTTCCCGGATTCGGCGGTCTTAGATGTGTCTACACCAGCGAAGTCGGCGCAAGAATCAACTTCCCGGCGGTTGCTGCTGGCAACACGGGAAGCTTCCTAACGAACAACTTCACGCTCGTGGCAGCACTAAGCTCTGAAAGTTGCCCGTCAACGGGCGAACTCAGACAGAGATTTATCGTCACACCGAGACAGACGCTCGCACTACTCTAGGCAAGGTGGCGGCCATCGCCAGTGCGCTGACGATGGCCGCCGGGCTCGCCGTTGCGCGCCGGATCTCTGGGTCGACCGACCCCTAGATGGGGGAGTGCCGCCGTAGGTTGCGCACCGCCTCACATGGCCGCTAAGCTCAGCGCGCTTACTTTCGGTGCATCGCAGTGCTATCAGAGAGCGTGGTGAGGAATGCGTCGGCGGATGTCATACGCTGCGGTGATCGTCGGTCTGCTGGGAAGCGGGCTCGCTCTGTCGAGCCGCCCGGCGCGAGCCGAGTTCGGAATCGTGCCCGGCAGCTACGCAGCGTCGACATCGTCCACGCAGGCCGGCGCGCACGGCGACCTCACGACGCGGTTCGTCCTCCAGCAGCATCAGGATCCGAACATCCTCGGTCCGACGCCCGACGGCGACGTGCGAAACATCGTCGTGAGCCTTCCGCCTGGCGTGATCGGGAACCCCCAGGCATATCCGCAGTGTCGCTCGGAGGTGTTGACACGCGAGTCCCACTGCCCGGCCGATTCCCAGATCGGGATCGTCACATACTCGCTCGCCGGGCCGCAATCGTTCCTGGGCCATATCGTCGCCCCGCTCTACAACATGGTCCCTCAGAACGGCAACCCCGCGGAGTTCGCGTTCAAGAATCGGGTCCTGGCGGGAGTGCAAGTGCACATCATCCCCTCCATCAGGACGGGATCCGACTATGGCATCACCGCGACCGTGCCGCACCTGCCTGGAAACCTCAAGCTGCTCGAGAACGAAGTGACGCTGTGGGGCATCCCGACGGATCCGGCCCACGACGGGTTGCGCGGCACCGCGGACGCCGGCGGATGCCTCGGCCTGCACGCGCCCACGGGAGGGCTCTGCCCCAGCCAAGCGCAGGTTCGCCCGTTCCTGAACAACCCGACGCAGTGCGGCGTCGACGCGACGGCCTCGCTCACGATCGACTCGTGGGAGGCGCCGGGCGCATACACGACTCCCTTGCTCGCGACGCCGCAGCAGATGAGCGGGTGCGACAAGCTCGTCTTCGAGCCGACGCTGACGCTGCAGCCCGCGACGGCGGAGGCACGCGAGCCGGCCCGGTACACCGTCGACCTGCACGTTCCCCAGACCGATTCCCCGACTGCGCTCGCGACGCCCCATCTGCGGAAGGCGCGTGTGGAGCTGCCCGTGGGCGTCGTGATCTCGCCGTCCGCAGCCGACGGCCTGCAAGCCTGCAGCGACCAGCAGATCGGCATTCACGATGCAGCGGATCCGTCCTGCCCTGACGCTTCGAAGATCGGGGCGGTCGAGGTGTCTTCCCCGCTTCTCCCCGGCCTGCTCGAGGGCGCCGTTTACCAAGGAACCCAAATCCCGGGGCAGCTCATTCGAGTCTTCCTCGTCGCCAAGGGCTTCGGCGTCTTGATCAAGCTGCCCGGCAGCGTGGACCTGGATCCCGACGACGGCCGCATCACGGCGACGTTCGACGACAACCCTCAGCTCCCGTTCGATGACTTCACGCTCACGTTCAAGGGCGGACCGCGCGCCCCGCTGGCAAATCCTCGCGCCTGTGGCCCTGCGACGACGAGCTCGCTGCTGACCTCATGGGCCGGCCAGGCGGTGATCACGTCCGACACGTTCGACGTCAGCGACGACGGTCGCGGTGCGGCGTGCCCCCCCTCTCGCTTCGCGCCAAGCTTCGAGGCTCACGTCGTCAACCCGATCGCTCGCGCGCACTCGAGCTTCACCGTGGCGGTGACGCGCGAGGACCGCGATGCGTACCTGCGGAGCATCAGCGTATCGCTGCCTCCCGGCCTGCTCGCACGCATCGCAAGCGTGCCTCTCTGCGGAGTCGCAGCCGCTGCCGCCGGAACGTGCAGCGAAGGCTCGCGCATCGGCGACGCGATCACTGGCGCGGGCCCTGGCCCTCAACCGTTCTTCATCCGGAACGGACGCGTATACCTGACAAAGGGCTCGAATGGCCACCCCTTCGGGCTCTCGATCGTGGTCCCTGCGAAGGCGGGCCCGATCGATCTCGGCAACGTGGTGGTCCGCGCGTCGATCGACGTGCGCGACGACGGCAGCATCCGTGTGCTGTCAGACCCGATCCCGCGGATCCTGCAAGGTATTCCGCTGCAGGTTCGCTCGATCCGGATCGACGTGGACCGCGAGCGATTCATGGTCAACCCGAGCAGCTGCGACACGACCGCTGTCGCGGGTCAGGTCAGCTCGGTCGAAGGCGCCACTGCCAAGGTCAGCTCCCGCTTCCAGCTCACCGGCTGCGACGCCCTGCCGTTTTCGCCCAAGCTGTCGATCGTGGTCGGTCGCACAGGCCACACCACCCGCGGGCGCTCCACGCCGCTGACCGCGACATTGACCCAGACTCCGGGCCAAGCAGCCGTCAAGCGCGTGCAGGTGCTGCTGCCATTGGCCCTCAACGCACTGCTGCCCGTCGTCGAGAAGGCGTGCACGCGCGCCGCGTTCGACGCCGGACACTGCGAAAAGGCGCGAGCGGGCTCGGCTGAGGCCATCACACCGCTGCTCAAGCACGCGCTCAAGGGCTCGGTCTACTTCGTCAAGACCGCCAAGAAGGGCGCGCTGCCCGACCTGATCGTCGCCCTCCGCGGGCAAGTCGACATCAACCTGATCGGACACATCACGATCCCCGCCAGCGGGCAGCTCGGCACCGACTTCGCCGCCGTCCCAGACGTCCCGCTGAAGCGCTTCACGCTCAATCTGACCGACGGCAGCCATGGGCCGGTGGGGATCGTGGACAATGTCTGCGGCGCCAAGGCGAGAGCGCAACACGTCGCCATCTCGATCACCGGTCAAAATGGCTCGCAGGTCCAGACGAGCCCTCAGCTCCACGTCCGCGGCTGCACCGCGAAGTAAGCGTCAGCGGTGACAGGTCAGCGGCGGGCTGCGCGTCCTGGTATCTCCGGAGGCCCATTGGGAACGGCGGCGAGGACGACTCTTGCTGAGGCATCCCCCGCCAGCGTATATGTCGTCGACAGAGCGAGCGACACAGCGGGCCGGACGCGAATGCGTTCGGCCCGCCTGTTGCATGACGATCGAGCTAACGCCTAGAGTAGCGCAACCGTCTGTCTCGGTGTGATGACGAATCTCTGTCTGAGTTCGCCCGTTCTCGGACAGATTGCATCGCTTAGTGCTGCGACGAGCGTGACGGTGTTCGTTAGGAAGGCCCCCGTGTTGCCAGCAGCAACGGCCGGAAAGTCGATTCTCCCCCCCACATCGCCGACGAAGACACATCTGGCACCGGCGAGCGGGTTAAGGCTAAATTCCGCTCTTAGCGCGGTCACTAGGATGCCGTTTATGTTCGGTAGTGTGCCTTGGAAGCTGTCGTAGCGCAGTTCGAACGGGTGTCTTAGCCCATTCACTCTCGGTTCAGCTAGGACCACGGCAGTCACCGCTTCGCCAAACGGGCCTGTGCAGCCGGTCGAGGTGCCTTCGGTGATCGCGCCAATACGTCCTTCGGGTAGTCTTCTCGCCCCTGCCTTCGCTATTCTGGTGACGAGCGTTCCCCTGAGCGTTAGTCTCGTGCAGAGGACGTTGGCGCCGCCTTCTGCTGCGAGCGTGGTCGTGCCGCTGGCGGTGAGCGTTATCGCGCCGCCCGGTCTGAGTTCAAGGCTTCTGTTAGCCGAGGCTGCGCCTGTCATGATCGCCAGCGAGACGACCGTCAGGCTGCCCAGCAGCAGAAGACGAGTCAATTTATGCATGATTCTCTTTCGTTGCTTATTAAAATAAATGTGATGGCTCATGCCCACGCGTGCAAGACGTCGTCTAGGCATGTAGACGTGTGGTTCATTATGGGCATACGATGTTGAGTGGCACCCCCTTTGGCTCGACGCAGTTTGTCTGTCGCACACAGCGGACGCGAGCACCGACTGAAGCCGCTTCAGCAGCCGTTGGGCCTCGCGCTCATCAGTTGCGTGACTCGCGACTGATCTACTGGAATATAGTTGGATGTCCTGGGCGGTGTCAACCGCTGCCCAGCAGCTCGTGGGCATCCTCGCCATCGCACTTGCCTCCCTAACTCCAGAGTACTAGGATTCCTATCGACCGGTTTTCAAAGTGATGTTGTGGAGAGGAGCCGCGTGCGATCACGTCTCAAGCGCCGGATGCTTGTCTGCGTGCTGACGGCAGCGTGGCTGGGGGCGCTCGGAGCGACCGATGCTGCTGCACTTCCGCCCGGTTGGGGCTACGAGCTGGTCTCGCCTTCGAACACCGACGGCCTCGACGTTTTCTTGGCCACCGGCTCCGTCGATGGCGACCATACTTGGGTGCAGACCACCTCCTCGCGCGAGCAGACGACCGGCAACCTCACCACGCTTGAGGCGGTGCGGGCGCGCGACGGTTGGGTGCGCCGCGATCTCTCCGATGCCAGCCAACCAGGCGATGACAGCTACACATTGCAGGGCACGGCGGTCGATGGCTCGAGCGTGGTCCTGCTGCGGTGCGCACGCATCCTGCTCGGCTGCGTCGGCGACGAGCGCTTCGAACGCGTGACCGCAGACGGCGGGCGCAGCACCATCCTGACGGTGCCGCGGATCGGAATCGCTGCCCCCGAGCCTCGGGTTGTGGGCGCCTCGCGCGATACGAGCCGGATCGTCGTCCAGAATCCCGCCGGCGAGCCGCCCCTGGTCAGCGCCGATACGCACAGCTCGGGGCAGGGCCTGTATCGCGCCTCGGCGAGCGCGGCGCCCGAGTTCCTGGGCTACAACGAGAGCGGAAACGTACTGCCGTGCGGTGCAGTGCTGGCGAACGGCCTCGTCGGAGTCGGGATCGGAACGGGCTTTGAGCAAAACGGCTTGTCAGCCGACGCGCAAACAGTCGTCTTCACCAGCCCAGATCCTGACTCAGGCTGTCCCGATCCGCCGGACCTGTACGTCCGCGAAGGGCAACAGACGTTCGTCGTCTCGCGGCCGGACAGCAGCAGTCGTCCCGACCTGGGCGCGCGGTACGTCGGCTCGAGCGAAGACGGCAGGACCATCTACTTCTCGAGCGCAAGTCAGATCCACGCCTCGGACGTCGACGCCGCTGTCGACCTCTACGCCTACGATGTCAGCTCTCATCTCAGCACCGCCCTGACCGAGGGAGCAGGGATCGAGAACGCGGTCGTCGCGCCGAACGGCGCCTATGTCTACTTCACGGCGGACAACCCCATCGACGGACGCGGCAATGGCGGCGACCTGTGGTCATATCACGACGGTGTCTTCGCACACATCGTCGATGCGGATCCGGGGGCGATCGCGCTTGGAGCGCCTACGGGCGACAGTGTCACTTCCCCAGTGACCCCGGACGGGCGGCATTTGCTGTTCGCGAGCCTCCAGCCACTGACGGGGGTGGCTTCGAACGGGAGCTACCAGCTCTATCAGTACAGCACCGTTGACGGCAGCTTGGTCTGCGTCTCCTGCCACTCTGACGGCAGTCCGACGATCAGCTCGGCCTCGCTCCCGAGTCCCTCGCCCGACACTCTCGTCACCCAGCGCCGGCAGAGCGACGACGGCTCGACGGTGATCTTCCAGACGCAGGAGCCGCTGCTGCCGCAAGATACCAACGGCAATGTCGTCGATGTCTATCTGTGGCACCAGGGCACCCTCTCACTCATCACCAGCGGTCGCAGTCAATCAAATTTTTCCCCTTTTGCTAGCCTCGACGCGGCCGGCCACACTGTGACATTCGTCAGCAACGACCGCCTGACGTTTGACGCAGATCAGGACAATCTCAAGGTCTACGTCGCGCGACTCGGAGGTGGCTTCCCGGCGCCGACTGTCTCGCGAGCATGCGAGGGCGACGCCTGTCAGCCGCTCCCAACTCCCGCGCCGGCGCCCGCGATCCCCACCGGCTCCAGCACGCTCCCGCCGAGACAGCACTCCAGGGCTCCAGCACGCCGCCCCCGCCTGCGCATCACCGGCCATCTGGCAAGCGGTAGCAACTTGAAGCTCACAATTCGGACGAGCAGACAGCCGGTCGCCGTCACGATCACAGCGCGTCGCCATGGCCGCATGCTCGCTCACACCACGAAGACGCTCAGGCAACGCGTGACGCACCTCGTGTTGCGGATCCCGCATGGCGGGCACGTCACCGTCATCACGACGACCCATACGAAGCCCGCACACACGACGACAATGCGCATCTAGGATCGTGTGCCGTGCTGGGGTCTTACCGCCACGGCAGGCGGCTTATACCCCTGCAACTGCCCCGCCACGACCGCATGCAGCCGTCGCCTGAAGCTTGCCCAAACGCGTCTGCGGGAGGCTCCCTGCCGCATCGGCTCCGAACCGGAAGCTAGGATGACGAAGCGCTTGTAAGCAGTCGTCCTCGGGGGAGGGGGAAGCTCCAAATGGCCAGTCGCGCCAGCTCGCGGCGCGCGCCGACGTCGGCGCCGGCCCCGCCAGAGCCGCGTGCACCCACGCGGCTCCAGAAGCTGCTGCAACGACTCGCCGACCACGAGCACCGCACGGCCGCCGGCCTCTTCGCGCTGTTCGTGCTCGTCTACCTGTGGCCGGTGCTGCTGGGCGGCGGGATCCTGCAGCCGCTGACGGGGCTGTACTTCGCCGTTCCGTGGCTGCACCTGCATCCACACGACCTGGCTGCCTACACCAACACCGCGCTCGAAGACGTCCCCCTCACCTTCCACCCGTGGAACGTGCTCGCGCGCCGCCTCGTCCACGCGGGCACGTTCCCGGCATGGGACCCGTACGCGTTCGGCGGCACGCCTTTCTTCGCGAACCCCGAGATCGCCTGGTTCAGCCCCTACACGTGGCCGCTGTGGATCCTCCCGCTCAATTACGCGTTCGGGTTCGTCGCGGCGCTGAAGCTTTGGACCGCCGGCTTCGGCGCCTACCTGCTCGCACGCGAGCTGCGGCTGAGCTTCTGGCCGGGCATGCTCGCCGGCGTCAGCTTCGCGCTCTGCGCGTTCAACGTCGTCTGGCTGGCGCACGGCGTGCAGGTTCTGGTCGCCGTCCTATTTCCGTGGCTGCTGCTGTTCGCCGAGCGGATCGTGCGGCGCGGGCGCCCGGTCGACGGGCTCGCCTTCGCGGGGGTCGTCGCGCTGCTCCTCGCCGGCGGCCATCCGGGCACGCAGCTGCACGTGCTCTCGGGAGTGGTCCTGTACGTGCTCGTGCGAGTCGCCGTCAGCAGTGGCGAGGAGCGGCTGCCACGTGCACGCCGGCTCGTCTGGATCGCGGCCGGACTGATCGTCGGCGGGCTGGTGATGGCGATCGCAGTGCTGCCGGCGCAGCAGGCCGCGCAAGACACGGCGGGCGCGTTCGCCCGGCGCAACGGCAGCGTCGAATTCCTCGGCACGAGACTCACCTCGGAGGCGCTGCGCACGATCTTCTTCCCCGACTGGTGGGGGCGGCCGAGCGAGGAAATCGTCGGCGGACCTGCGGCCTACAACGAGCGCACGCTCTACGTCGGCGTCGTCGCGCTCGTGTTCGCAGCGCTCGCGCTCGTCTCGCGCACGGGCTGGAGGCGCAAGGCGCCGCTCGTCGTGCTGGCGGCGATCGGCGCGATGGTGCCGGTGAGAGCGCTCGGCACCGCTGCGCTGCTGCGCCACCTGCCGCTGTTCGACAGCGTGCAGAACCAGCGGATCCTGCTGTGGTTCCTGATGGCGACCGCGCTGCTGGGCGCGTTCGGGCTGCAGGCGCTGATCGACGAGCCGCGCCAGCTGCGGCTGTGGGGCGTGCTCGGGCTCGGCTTCGGCATCGCGCTCGTGGGGGCGCTCTCAGCCGGTCTCGACGGCGCGACGCTCGGCAGAGCGATCCACCTGATGATCGACCGCGACGGCTCGATAACGCCCGGGAGCCTGTCGTTGGCCAGCGTGCTGTGGTGGGTGCTGTTCGCCGCGCTGCTCGCAGTGCTCGCGCTGGTGGCATGGCAACGACCCGCGATACGCCGGCTGCTGCCCGCGCTGGTCGTGCTCGTCGCCGTGCTCGACATGCAGCATTTCGCGCACGGCTACCAGCCGATGGGGCCGGCGTCGAAGGCGATTCCACCCTCCACGCCGGCGATCGCGTACCTGCAGCGCCACCAGGGCGAGCAGCGGATAGCGGGCGTCGGCCTGGCCGTCCCGAGCGACTGGGGGACGATCTACGGCCTGCGCGACGCGCACGGCTACGACCAGCCGCAACCGAGCCTGCGCTTCTTCCACATGTGGCAGACGATCGAACCCGAGACCACGCCTGGCAGCACCTTCCGCTTCGCCTCCTCCTCGCGCGCGGCGATGCAGGTGCTCGGCCTGCTCGGCGCGCGACTGATCGTCGCGAACCCGGAAGTGAAGGGGCGCACGGCTGAGCTCACGCCGGTCTATCAAGGCCGCGACGCGACGATCTTCGACAACAAGCTCGCGATGCCGCGCGCGATCGTCGCCGACCGCGTCAGAGCGGCCGGCGACGAGGCCGAAGAGATCGGCGGCGTCGTCGGCGAAGGCTTCGATCCGCGGCGGGACGCGGTGGTGCGCAGCGACGAGCTGGGCGACGCGGCGTTGCCGCGCAGCGGGGGTCGCGGGACGGTGCGCGTCGTCGGCGAGCAGAACTCGCACGTGAGCCTGCGCGCGCAGCTGCCACACGCTGGGCTCGTGGTGCTCGACGACGCGTGGGCGCCCGGCTGGAGCGTGAAGATCGACGGGCGTCCGGCGCGCGCGCTGCAGACCGACGTCGTGCTGCGCGGCGTCGTCGTGCCCGCGGGCACGCACGCGGTCGAGTGGAGCTATCGCGTCCCGGGACTGCGCGCCGGCGCGCTGCTCAGCCTGCTGGGGCTGCTGCTGGCCGGCGGCTGGGGTGGGTGGCTGATCGTGCGACGGCGGCGCGAGTCCGCCGCCGCCTGAGCGCCGCTCACGCCTCCTGCGCCTGCGCCTCCTGGATCTTCCCCTGCAACTGCGCCATCACGTCCGGATCGCGCAAGGTGGTCACGTCCCCCAAAGCCCGTCCCTCCGCGATGTCCCGCAGCAGCCGTCGCATGATCTTGCCCGAGCGCGTCTTGGGCAGGTCGTCGGCCCAGACGATCCGCTTCGGGCGGGCGAACTTGCCGATGCGCTCGGCCACGGTCTCACGGATCCCCGCCTCGACCTCGTCACCCGGCTCGGTACCCCCGGTGAGCGTCACGAAGGCGCAGATCGCCTGGCCGGTGTCCTCGTCGGACTGGCCGATCACGGCCGCCTCGGCGACCGACTCGTGCGCGACGATCGCGGACTCGACCTCGGCCGTCGAGAGGCGGTGGCCGGAGACGTTGACGACGTCGTCGATGCGCCCGATCACCCAGAAGAAGCCGTCCTTGTCGCGCCGGGCAGCGTCGCCGACGAGGTAGGTCTCGGTGCCGAAGCGGGCGAAGTAGGTCTCGACGAAGCGCTCGTCCTCCTTGTAGAGGCCGCGCAGCATCGAGGGCCATGGCTCGGTCAGGATCAGCAGCCCCTGTCCCGTCTCGATCGGCTCGCCGTCGCTCTCGCCGACGACCTCGGCCGCGACGCCCGGGAACGGCGTCGTCGCGGAGCCCGGCTTGGTCGAGGTGATGCCCGGCAGCGGCGAGATCATGATCGCGCCCGTCTCCGTCTGCCACCACGTGTCGACGATCGGGCAGCGCTCGCCGCCGATGACCTTGTGGTACCAGAGCCAGGCCTTCGGGTTAATTGGCTCGCCGACGCTTCCCAGCAACCGCAATGAGCTGAGGTCGAACTTGCCGGGGATCTCCGCACCCCACTTGATGAACGTGCGGATCGCGGTCGGGGCGGCGTAGAGGATCGTCGCCTTGTAGCGCTCGATCAGCTCCCACCAGACGCCCTGGTGCGGATAGTCGGGCGCGCCCTCCCACATCACGCTCGTGACGCCGTTCAGCAGCGGCCCGTAGACGATGTAGGAGTGGCCGGTGACCCAGCCGACGTCGGCCGCGCACCAATACACGTCCGTCTCCGGCTTGATGTCGAAGACGTACTTGTGCGTCGCCGCCACGCCGGTGAGGTAGCCGCCGGTCGTGTGCAGGATCCCCTTCGGCTTCGCCGTCGAGCCCGACGTGTAGAGGATGAACAGCGGGTGCTCGGCGTCGAGCGGCTCGGCCGGGCAGTCGGGGTCCGCGGCCGCGAGCAGCTCGTCGTAGAAGTGGTCGCGCCCGTCGCGCATCTCGCAGTCGATGCCGGTGTGACGCACGACGACGATCGTCTCCAGCGAGGCGAGGTCGCCCATCACCTCGTCGACCGAGGCCTTGATCGGCGCCGTCTTGCCCTTGCGCCGCGCGCCGTCGACGGTGATCAGCGCCTTCGCCTCGGAGAACTCCATTCGCTCGCGCACCGACTCGGCGCTGAAGCCGCCGAACACGACGTTGTGCGGCGCGCCGATGCGCGCGCAGGCGAGCATCGCGACGACGACCTCGGGGATCATCGGCAGGTAGATGCCGACGACGTCGCCCTTGCCGACGCCGAGCTGCTTCAGCGCGTTCGCGAAGCGCTGCACGTCGCGGTGCAGTTCGGCGTAGGTGACGTCGCGCTCCTCCCCCTCCTCGCCGCGCCAGTGGTAGGCGACGCGCTCGCCCCGGCCGGCCTCGACGTGACGGTCGAGGCAGTTGGCCGAGGCGTTGAGCTTCCCGCCGGTGAACCACTTGTAGAAGGGCGGGTTGGAGTCGTCGAGGACGGTGTCCCAGCGGGTCTCCCAGTCGAGCGCCTCGGCCTGCTTGGCCCACCACGACTGGCGGTCGCCGGCGGCGTGCTCGTAGACCGCCGGGTCCGTCAGCAGCGCGTTCGCGCGGAAGTCCTCCGGCGGATCGAAACGCTCGATCGACAGCATCGCCTCGAGCTGCTGCTCGAGCGACGTCCCACCCTCAGTCGCGGCACCGTCAGACATCTCGCTCCTCTCGTGACTCTCCTGGCCCGTACTTCTACTACTCCGGCTCGCGCTTGAGCGGCCCGACCGGCAGCACGACGCGACCGAACGTCGAGTTGGTGACGCCGGCGAACGACGCGTACCAGGCTGCCGCGGCCGTGGCGAGGCCGAACCAGCCGCCGATCTTGATGATCGTCTCGTGGCCGCCGGAGTTGCCGAAGCCGAGCAGGAAGAACGTCGCCGCGAGCAGCGCCAAGACCACCGCGATCGCGGTCGTCGTGCGCAACGAGGCGACGAACATGTAGAGCGTGAAGATGCCCCAGGCGATCAGATAGAGGCCGACCGCATGGCCGGCGTCCGCTGCTGGGACGCTGCTCGCGAGGAACTGCACGTAGACGAAGAACGACAGCCAGAAGGCGCCGAACGACGTGAACGCGACCGCCCCGAACGTGTTGCCGGTGCGAAACTCCCACATCCCCGCCAGCACCTGCGCGAGGCCGCCGTACGCGAGCGCGAGGCCGAGCACGACCGGCTCGCCGCCGCTGGCGACGAGATGCGCGTTGAACATGCTGAGGACGAAGGTGGTAAGGGCGAAGGCCCCGAGCCCGAGCGGGCCGGGATCGGCGACCGACCAGGATTGCGGACGGTCGGTAGTGGCAGCCTCGCGCGCGACCGGCGGGGCTGGAGGTGCGGGCGCATCTCGCCTGCCGGCGAGACGACCGGGCATGTGCGTGGCTCCCATGTCAATCCTCCTCTTAGAGGGGACGCCACTGGTTGGTGTACCCGCGTGCGCGAGCTGCAAGCAGTCGCGGTTTGCTGGCGTACCGCCCGAGTTAACCGTCGCACGAGCACGCATGCCGG
Source organism: uncultured Actinomycetes bacterium (assembly GCA_963746145.1). Classification (GTDB taxonomy): domain Bacteria; phylum Actinomycetota; class Thermoleophilia; order Solirubrobacterales; family Solirubrobacteraceae; genus Conexibacter. The sequence continues at coordinate 722,164 of CAVVAC010000003.1, read as the reverse complement.
GCAGCCATGGGACGAGGCCATACAATCGCGCGATGAACGACGAAGCCGGCACGACGTTCCCGCTCGACGAGCGCGACATCCCGACGCACTGGGTGAACCTCGCGCCGGACCTGCCCGAGCCGCCGCTGCCACCGCTGCACCCCGGGACGCTCGAGCCGGCCGGGCCCGAGGACCTCGCCGCGATCTTCCCGCCCGGGATCATCGCGCAGGAGGTCTCGAGCGAGCCCGACGTCGAGATTCCCGAGGAGGTGCGCTCGGCCTATGCGCTGTGGCGCCCGACGCCGCTGTTCCGCGCCACCCGGCTCGAGCGGGCGCTCGACACCCCGGCGCACATCTACGTGAAGTACGAGGGCGTCTCGCCGGCCGGCTCCCACAAGCCCAACAGCGCCGTCGCGCAGGCGTACGAGAACGCGCGCGCGGGCGTGAAGCGGCTCGTCACCGAGACGGGAGCCGGGCAGTGGGGCTCGGCGCTGGCGTTCGCGTGCAGCTTGTTCGGGCTCGAGTGCGAGGTCTTCATGGTCGGGTCCAGCTACGACCAGAAGCCCTACCGGCGCTCGCTGATGCAGACGTGGGGCGCGACCGTGCATCGCTCACCGAGCGAGCGCACCGAAGCAGGTCGCGGGCAGGCCGCGCATCCCACCGGCTCGCTGGGGATCGCGATCTCCGAGGCCGTCGAGGTGGCCGCCAGCGCGCCGGACGCCTGCTACGCGCTCGGCTCCGTCCTGAACCACGTGTGCCTGCATCAGACGGTGATCGGACAGGAGGCGATGACGCAGCTGGAGCTCGCCGGCGAGGCCCCGGACGTCGTGATCGGATGCGTCGGTGGCGGCTCGAACTTCGCGGGGCTCGCCTTCCCGTTCATCCGGCTCGTGCTGCGCGGCCGCGCCCGCACCCGCTTCCTGGCGGCCGAGCCGGCGGCCTGCCCGACGCTCACGCGCGGCGCCTACCGCTACGACTTCGGCGACACCGCCGGGCTCACGCCGCTGCTGCCGATGTACACGCTCGGGCACGATTTCGTCCCGCCGCCCGTCCACGCCGGCGGCCTGCGCTACCACGGCGACGCGCCGCTGCTCTGCGCGCTCGTGCGGGCGGGTCTGGTCGAGGCCCGCGCCTACCGGCAGACGGACGCGTTCGCAGCCGCACTCCAGTTCTCACGCACGCAGGGAATCCTCCCCGCACCCGAGCCGGCCCACGCCATCCGCGCCGCGATCGACGAGGCGCTCGCCGCGCGTGAAGCGGGCGAGCGCCGCGTGATCCTGGTCGGACTCTCAGGCCACGGCCACTTCGACCTGGCCGCCTACGACGCCTACCTCGCAGGAACACTCGGCGATCCGGAGTTCTCGGAGACCGAGATGGAAGCCGCGCTGGCGCGGCTTCCAGAGGCGCCCGCGATCGCCTGACTCACTGGCACGCCGTGAGTCTGAGCTGCTTCGCGAGCCGTGCTCTGTTGAGTTCGGCTGTTTGCCGCGCGCCCTTGTTCGTGTCCTTGGCTCTCGTCGCCGCAACCTCCGGCAGCGACGGGAACGACACACTCTTGTTGAGTTCCGCCAGGTATCCCTTGTATGCCGTCGTGAGCTTCGCGGGCGGCGTCAGCGCATCGAGCTGTCTGGCTTGGAGCCGTCCAGAAGCGGTGACTTGCTTCCCATAGCGGCTGAGCGCCTCCGCCTGGGAGATCTTGTGCGCTTTGAATTCCGCGCCGAGCGTCTTGAGCGTTGCGCCCGTTGTCTGTCTGGCCTGCGAACAGATCGCGTTGGCACGGCTCGCAAAGTCGTTCCTGCTCCCACCCGAACTCCCACCGCTGTCCGACCCGCCCCCACAGCCGATCGCACCGAGCGCGAGCACCAAGCCGAGCGCCGCGACCATCTTGCGCCTCATGTCCCCCTCCTGCTTTCGTTCTATCTTGCAGGCCCACACTACCTTCCGGTTAGTACCCAGGTGACAGCAAACCGGTGCGCTCAGGCGTGAGCCCAATGTGCTCGTAGGGCTGCTGAACCACTTGGGCGGGATCGGCAACCTGGCGCTTACGACCCATACCTCGCCGGCACGCTCAGCGACCCGAAGTTCTCCGAGGCGGAGATGGGAGCCGCGCTGGCGCGGCTCCCAGAGGCGCCCGCGATCGCCTGACTCACTGGCACGCCGCGAGTCTGAGCTGCTTCGCGAATCTGGCTCTCGTGAGTTCGGCAGTCTGCCGCTGCTTCGCGTGCGTGTCCTTCTTGCCCGTGGCGTTGACCTCGGCCAGTGACGGCAGCGCGACGCTCTGGCGCAATGCCGAGATGTAGTTGCCGTACGTGGTCACGTCCTTCGCCGGCGGCTTCAGCTCGTTCAGCTGTCTCAGCTGGAGTCTGCCCGAAGCGGTGACTTGCTTCCCATAGCGGGTCAGTGCCTCCGCCTGAGAGATCTTGTGCGCTTTGTATTCGACGCCAGCCGATCTGAGCGTGGCGACCGTTGTCTTCTTCGCCTGCGAGCAGATCGCATTCGCACGGCTCGCAAAGTCGTTCTTGCTCCCGCCCGACCCACCACCGCTGTCCGACCCGCCCCCACAGCCGATCGCACCGAGCGCGAGCACCAAGCCGAGCGCCGCGACCATCTTGCGCCTCATGTCCCCCTCCTGCTTTCGTTCTATCTTGCAGATCCACACTACCTTCCGGTTGGTGGTCAGGTGACAGCAAACCGGTGCGCTCAGGCAGACGCCCCGCGCCGCGCCCGCACGATCGCCCCGCGAAACGCCGCCTGCCACGCCTCACCGCCCTGCACGATCGTCTGGCGCCGCACCCACGCCTGCGCGCGCGCGGCCAACGCGAGACGACGCTCGTGGTCGAGCACGAGCCCGTCGAGCGTCGAGAACCAGTCGCCGTCCTCGACCAGCAGTCCGCCCTGCTGCTCGCCCAGCCCGCGATACGGACCGATCGGCGACGCGAGCCACATCGCCCCCGCCGCCGCGTACTCCTTCACCTTCACGTTCGAGCGGGCGCGGCTCATCGGCGAGTCGACGAGCGGCGCGAGCCCGATGTCGAAGCCGCGCTCGACTGCGTAGAGCTGCTCGATCGGGATCTTCAACTCGTGGCGATAGCGCGGGTCGCGCAGCCCCAGCGAGAGTCCGAGCGCCACGACCTGCACGCCCTCGTGCTCGCGCAGCAGCCGCGCGAGCACCTCGGCGATCCGCAGGCGCTTGAGGTCCTCGACGTGCTCGTCGGAGGCGACGAGGCCGATCACGATCCCGGGATGGCGCGGGCGCGGCTGGCCCACGTCCCGCGGACCCATGTAGTTCTCGATCACCTGCACGTGCTCCACGCCGGCGTCGCGATAGCGCTGCGCGATGGCCTCGCTCGTGGTCGTCAGCAGATGCGCCGCGCGCCCGATCGCGACGCTGCGCTCGAACAGCTTGCGCATGCCCCGCTTGCGGCCCAGCTCCTTGTACGTCGCGCTGCCCTTCGGCGCCGCGGTCATGTCGTCGTCGGTGTCCCAGACGACTGCGACCCCCGCTGCCCGCAGGCGCTGGATCAGCTCGAGCTCGCCGCTCCCCATCGTCTGCTGCAGGTGCAGCAGGTCCCACTTCGGCACCCCGCCGGCGTCGAGCGTCTCGTACGAGGCATGCCCGGGCCACAGCACCGTGTGCCCGCGGCGCTCCAGCTCCCGCAGCGGCAGGATCGCCCGGTAGCGCGCGTTCGCCGTCTCGGCGCGGCAGATCACTGCGAGTCGCATGCCTCCATCCCCCTGTCCCCCGACCGGCCAGATGCGAGAGTCACCCTACCCAGCGCGCCACCCATCTTGCAGAGGAGCCCTCGCTTCCATCATGCTGGAAAGATGCGCATCGCGTACTTGGCGGACGAGACGAAGGCCAACGGGATCTACCGCGGCTTCGCGCCGATGCGCGCGCTCGCGCGGCTGCCCGGCATCGAAGTGCGCAGACTCCGCGACGACGAGGTGCAGTGGACGCCCGGCCCCGACCTCCTGCACATCCACCGCTACTGCGAAATACGCGCGCTCGGGCTGGCGCGCGGCGCCCGTGCCAGCGGCGCCGCGGTCGTCTGGGACAACGACGACGACCAGGGCGCGATGCCCAAGAGCGTCGCGACGCACAAGCAATTCAGCGGCTACGCCTGGCAGCGCCGCCAGCAGGACATCAAGCGCCTCTTCAGAGCGACCGACCTCGTGACCGCGCCGAGCGCCACGCTCGCCGCACGCCTGCGCGAGCTGGGCGCGCCCGCCACCGAGGTGGTCGAGAACTACCTGATCGACGAGCTGCCCGAGCCCGACCGCCGCCCCCATCAGGGCCTCACGATCGGCTGGGTCGCGGGCCTCGAGCATCAGATGGACCTCGAGCGGCTGCCGATCCGCGCGGTCCTGCAACGCCTGCTCGACGAGCGCCCGGACGTGCACGTCAAGTCGGTCGGGCTGAGACTCGGCCTGGAGAGCGACCGCTACGACGCCCGCGCCGGCGTCCCCATAGCCCAACTGCCCCAGACGATCGCCGAATTCGACATCGCGATCGCACCGCTCGCCGACATCGACTTCAGCCGCGCCCGCTCCAACGTCAAGCTCAAGGAGTACGCCGCCGCAGGCGTTCCCTGGCTCGCCTCCCCGATAGGCCCCTACGCCGGCATGGGAGAGCAGGAGGGCGGCCGGCTCGTCGCGGACGACGACTGGCACGGGCAGCTCTCGCGCCTGCTCGACAAGCCACGCGAGCGGCGCAAGCTCGCCAAGCGCGCGACCAGGTGGGCCCGCGGGCAGACGCTCGCGGCGAACGTCGGGGTCTGGGAGCGGACGCTGGCGCGCGCCGTCGAGCGGGCGCGCGCGGCCGCCTAGCGCCGCTTCTTGCGCTTACGGCGCGAGGAGGCCGCGGCAGCCGCAGCCGGGCTTTCCACGGCGGCTTCAGGCTCGCCGCCGCCGCCGCGCCGCGCCTCGGCCGCGCGCACGCGCGCCTCGCGCAGCTCGCCGGTGCTGGGCCACGGCACCGCCTCGCCACCGTCCCAGGCAGCCGGCATGCCGTTCGGCGCGCGGCCGGCGAACACCATCGCCATCATCCCGAGCCAGTAGACCTGCACGATCGGGATCGGCACGAGCGGCAGCACGAACAGCACCGCCGAGATCACGCCGAGGTAGCCGAGGAAGCGCGTCAGCAGTCCGACGCGCATGGCGTTCACCGAGATCATCACGAACGCGAGCGAGAACGCCAGCTGCACGACGATGCCGAGATAGGAGCCGACCCCGTAGTCCGTCACGGCCTTCGCCTCGTCGTAGGTCTGCGAGCCGTGCGTCGCGAAGTGGTTGAGCTTGGTGGCGGTCACGACCTGCAGCGCGACGAGCACGATCGCGAGCCCGACGCCCCCCGCCCACGGCAGCGGGCGCAGCAGCGGCGGCACCTGCGGGTTGCGCGCGCGGGTCGCGCGGTAGAGGAAGTCGAGCACGGCGGCGATCGCGAGCAGTCCGATCACGGAGCAGGCGGTGCTGAGGCCGAGCCCGGTCAGATGCCGCTGGCGCTGGAGCGCGCTGGCGAGCACGTTGTCGGGCGCGTTCTTGAGCACGACGAGCCCGACGATCGGCGCCGCCAGCGTGAAGACGGCCGCAACCCCGGCGACGATGGCCATGCGCGGGCGCTCGCGCGCCTCGGCCTGCAGCAGATCCTCGCTCGCCATGAGGCGCACATGCTAGTGACGACGACGCTCGGATCGCTGCACGACCGTTCGACAGCTCAATACTTCATTGACCAGACCGTCGGTTCGACCGTATAGTGGTGGTCTAGTCCGCAATGGCTCAGGGGGAGCTGCGGACGACTGAGGGGGACCATCTCGTGCGCGCTGCGTTCGCATCCGCATTGCTCGACCTGGCCGCTCGCGACGAGCGGATCCTGCTGCTGACCGGCGACCTCGGCTTCGCCGTGCTCGAGCCGTTCGCCGAGCGCTTCCCCGACCGCTTCCTCAACGTCGGCGTGGCCGAGCAGAACATGGTCGGGATGGCGACCGGGCTGGCCGAGGCGGGCTACACGCCCTACGTCTACTCGATCGCGACGTTCGCATCGATGCGCGGCTACGAGTTCGTGCGCAACGGGCCGGTCCTGCACGACCTGCCGGTCCGCGTCGTCGGCATCGGCGGCGGCATGGACTACGGCCACAACGGCATGACCCACTACGCGGTCGAGGACGCCGGCATCATGCGCGTACAGCCGGGCATCGCCGTCGTCGCACCCGCCGACCCGCAGCAGACCACCGCGGCGCTGCCCGCGCTGCAGGCGCTGCCCGGCCCCGCCTACCTGCGTCTCGGCAAGGAGTCCACCCCCGTCCCCGGCCTCGACGGCCGCTTCACGCTCGGTCGCGCGGAGCGGATCGGCGACGGCCGCGACGTCGCGCTCGTCGCGCTCGGCGGGATGGCCGCCGGCGCCGTGCGCGCAGCGCAACTGCTCGCCGCCGACGGGATCGAGGCGAGCGTGCTGATCGTCTCCAGCCTGCGGCCGGCCCCGACCGAGGACCTCGTCGACGCGCTCGCCGACGCGCGCGTCGCGGTGAGCGTCGAGGCCCACTACGTCGACGGCGCGCTCGGCTCGCTCGTCGCCGAGACGATCGCCGAGCACGCGCTGTCCTGCCGCCTCGTGCGCGCTGGGCTGCGCCACACGCCGGCGGGGATGACCGGCAGCCGCGACTTCTTGTACGAGCAGCACGGACTCATGCCCGAGCAGCTCGCGGCGAGCGCGCGCGCCGTGCTGGCGCTGCCGACGATCGCGAGCGTGGCATGAGCGAGACGCCCTTCGCCTCGCTGATCCTGCCGATCCACAACCAGGCCGACCACATCGGTCGGGTGATCAGCGGCTTCCTGGCGGACTTCGCGAAGCTCGAGCGCGGCTGTGAGCTGGTGCTCGTGCCCAACGGCTGCCGCGACGCCTCGGTGGAAATCTGCGCCGAATGGGCGCGCCGCCATCCGGAGTCCGTCCAGCTGGTCGTGCTCGAGCGCGGCGGCTGGGGGCGCGCGATCAACGCCGGGCTCGAGATCGCCCGCGGCGAGATCGTCGGCTACACGAACTCCGCCCGCACGCGACCGGAGACCGCGACGCTCATGCTCGCCTACGCGATCGCGTATCCGGACACCGCGATCAAGGCGACCCGGCGGATCCGCGAGAGCGCCCTGCGCCGGCTCGGCTCGGTCATCTACAACTTCGAGTGCCGGCGCCTGTTCGACCTCGCGACCTGGGACATCGACGGGACGCCGAAGTTCTTTCCGCGACGCTACCACCACCTGATGCAGCTCGACAGCGAGGGCGAGCTGTACGACCTCGCGTGGATGCGCGCCTGCCGCTATGCCGGGTACCCGGTCGTGGAGATCCCGATCTTCCCGACCGAACGCTACGGCGGCAAGTCGACGACGAGCTACCGCTCGGCGATCCGCATGCTGTTCGGCGCCTACCGGCTGCGCGGCTCGTTCCACAGCGCACCGCCCGGCGGCGTGCTGCCGAGCGACCCGCCGGGCGCCGAGCGTCTCGCCCCGCTCGGCGAGGCGCGCCCGGCCGACGGGTGAGCCGTTTCGCGGGCGCGGCGCCTCAGCGGCGCCGCAACACCGCGAGCAGCGAGAGCCCGGCAGGCAGCACGCGCCCCTCGCGCAGCCAGGCAGCCTCGAGCTTCAACGGCAGCTCGAGCGTCGGCGAGAGCCAGTCGGGCGTGAGCTCGACGTCGGAGCGATGTCCGTTCTCGCCGTTGACCTTCGTGCGGCCGGTTATCCCGCGCCGGATGCGCTGGAGCGTCCGCACGAGCCCGGCCGGTGGCAGCAGCAGCGAGTTGAAGTACGTCATCCGCTCGATCTGCAGGCCCGTGTCGTTGGCGAGGCTGCGCATCATCCGTCCTTCGTAGCGACGGAAGTGGCGATTGAAGACGTCGTGACTCGACCACAGCGATTCGTACGCCGGGACGGTTATGAGCATGCGGCCGTCATTGCGCAGCACGCGAGCGAGCTCGCCGAGGCTGACGCGGTCGTTGGCCGTGTGCTCGATCACGTCGAGGCTCGTGATGAGGTCGAATGTCTCGTCCTCCCACGGCAGCTGCTCGACGACGCCCTGGCGCACGTCGTCATGGCCGCGTCTGCGGGCGATGTCGACGGAGTCAGGATTCATGTCGAGGCCGGAGACGGTTCCGTAGACGGTCAGCTCGTCGAGCAGCCGCCCCGAGCCGCACCCGGCGTCGAGTACGCGCCCGTCGTGTATCGACGGGCTCAGTCGTGCCAGCTCGGCTTGCACGATTCGGCGTCGACCCCGATACCACCAGTGGCGATCCTCGTGGTCGAGCATGGCTTGAACCTCTACGGTGTCCATAATGTGGATTATCGCATTTGGGCCGCGGCCCATGCGCCGGTTCCAATTTCCGGTTAAGTGATGATCGAGCTAAAGCGGAATCGACATGCGGGCTTCCCACTCCCGCCGCCTCAAACGACACTGGGGCTGGGAGCGGTGAACGCTCCCAGCCCCTCGGCCGTCCCTCTTGTCCCCCCGGACCTCAGCTGATGCGGCTGACGATCACGTGGCCGCTCGCGCTCGCGCCCTCGGCCTCGGCACTGCGCACTGCGCCGACGAGCGTCAGCGTCTCACCGCCACTGCCATCGTCGGCAACCTGGATGATGAACGCACCCGACGCTTGCGCGACGTTCGTTCCATTGTCGGGCACGTCCGGCGTGACGATCGCCGTGTCGAGCGGCGCGCTGCCGCCGAACGGGTCGGCAGTGACGCCGTCCAGCGGCGAGCCGTCGAGGAACAGGCGACCGACGCCGTACTCGAGGCCGCTGTCGTCCCCAGCGGGGTCGTTGAAGCTGACCATCGCGTCGACGCGGTACTGACCTGGCGACATGAAGATGCCGCCGTTGCTCAGATCGACGCCCTCGCCGGCGGCCGGCCCGGTGCTGCTGACCGACGCGCCGACGTCGATCGGACCGCCACTCGTGACCTGCTCACCGGCGAGCGACTGGCCGGGGTCGCCCTGCGGGCCCTGCGCGCCGGTGACGCCGATGTCACCCTTCGCGCCGGTGCTGCCGACGGGACCGACCGGACCGGTGGGACCGACGGCACCGGTGGCCCCGCGCTCACCCTGCGGGCCGATCAAGCCCTGATCCCCCTGCGGGCCCTGCTCGCCCTGGAAGCCACGTGGGCCGCGAGGACCCCGAGGACCGCGCTGAGCCTTGGCGGCCTGCGCGCTCGGGGCAAGGTCCGCCTTGGTGATGCTTCCATCCTTGATGTCACTACCCGTGATCAGGGTCCGGGCCGCGAACGCCGAGCCGGTCGTCGCAAACACGAACGCCGCGACCGCCACGATCATCGCAGGCGACGCCTTCTCCCTCAGTCCTCGCAGCACCGCATCATCCTCCTAGTTGCTGGTGTGATGCCAGAAACACTAGCGTGTCTGGAGTCATCCGTGGGATCTTCTGCCGGCGACAGCGGGAACAATCCCGGGCCGCACCAGGTTGTCCGGGGAACCGCAAGCGACCAACCGGGGAGGGCGCGGGGGGCCGACGGACGCGCAGGCCCATCAGAATCAGCGCGGTACGGCCGTCTGTTTCCGCAACCGCCGTGTGGGATGCGTGAAGCTGGGTGACCTGTTGGGGGCCGCGGTTTGGTGTCGCGGCCCCCTGTGTGTTCGCGTGTTTAGTTGTCGCGGAGCAGGATTTTGTTGCGGGTGGTGGTGCGGCCTTGTCGTGCGGTTATGCGTACGCGCATGGTGGTGTGGGTGCTGAGGTAGGTGCGGGCTTTGTGGGAGAGGTGCAGCGAGACGCGGCCTCGTCCTGGTGTGTGGATGGTGTGTGTGGTGTGGTCGGTTCTGACCCAGCCGCCGAAGAGTCTGGCGGCCATGCCGAGCGCGAGTGTGCCGGTGTCGTCGGTGCGGAACGCGACGGGCATCTGGCCGGTGTTGATGAGTTTTTGGCGCTGAGCAGCGTTGATCTTGACGATCGCGATGTGAGTCGCCTTGTTCGCGGTCTGCTTCTTCGTGCTGGTGGTCGTGAGCGTCTCGCTGGCTGGCGGGGCGAACGGGCTGGGGGGTGTGAGCAGGCCTTGGCAGGAGTCCTCAGCACAGCGCGGGGTGGGCGTCCCGATCGGGAAGCCACCGCCGAGACGGGCCACGTACAGCTTTTTGTTGTCCTGTTCGACGCCCGGGACCAGCCGGTCGTTTGCCTCGAAGAACACGTTGTGTCCATCGGCGCTGATCGTGTCAAAGGTCGAGAGCACCTCGCTGCGCCCGCTGGAGATCAACGCCAACGGCTGCCCACGCCGCCACAGGTAGACGTCGGTGCCGTCACCGTTGGCCGCGTTCGCGGTGGCGTTGGCGTCATCAGGGAGCAAGGACTGTCGGGTCTCAAACGCAACCGAGTTGCCGTCATCGCTCTGGTGATGCTGGTTGACGTTGCCAAACGGTGCGATCCCTGAGAGGCGCGTCTCGGCCGTCGGCAATGAGCCGTCGGGCGGGCAGCTGACGCACGTCATGACGTCGCGTGTGGCGTTGTATTGGAAGATCTCTACCAAGCCACCTGTCGGCTGGCCACTCGTCAGCGGGTCGCTGGACATGAACAACAGCGACGTGCCATCCGGCGTGATGTAGCTGGCTCGCTCGCTGCGAATACTCGAACCGATCAACAGGCTGCCAGCTGTCGTAGCAGTCGCGAGGAAGCGTATGCTGCCAGCTCGGTACATGTAGAGGTTAGGCAGGCCATTCGTGCCTTGGCCGTTGAACGCATTGTCGGACTCGAAGTACACAGTGCCACCGTCGGGCGATACCGCGACATGGTGGGGCACAGCTCCCACGCCCGTAGTGATGCGCTCGGTGGTGTGAGTGGTGCTGTCATAGACGTAGATATCGGGGTTCGTGTCGGTGTCGGTGGAGACGAGCTGGTTTGTGGTCGTGAAGTACGTGATCGTCCCGTCGCGGCTTGCGCCAGCGAACTGCGCCCCGTCATCAGGACCGCTTTGCGGACGTGAGATGTCGACCGATACCCCATCACGACGCACGTAGACATCGACAGGATCGGGACAGCCAGCGTCGGGATCGGGCCCCTCGAAAGCAAGAGTGCGTCCGTCTGCGGAGAGACCGCTCTGCTCAAATCCGTTGCCGTTGCCGTTGTTGATGTTGACCTGGTCGCCGCCCAATACTGCCCCGCAAGGAATGACCTGTCCGTTCTCGTCCTTCCCGAGGTACTCGATCACTCCGTTGTTGGAGGCATAGAGTCCCCACCCCGACGTGTGTGTGTCATCAGCGCTCAGCGGCGCGGATCCCGGCGCCGTACGGAAAATAATGCGCGAGAGGTCATCCGAGGTTCCCATCACCATCGGCTCGAGGTCGGGGTAGTGGTAAGGGATGTCGAGCATCGTGTGGCGGTTATTGTCCTGATCGACACGCTCGAAGCCGAAGCGTCCTTCAAGGCAGCCAATCAGAATGTTGTCGCAGCTCGAGGTCAGCGTCCGAGTTCCGTCTGCGGCATAGGCTGAGAGGACGTGGCGGTCGCTGCTGCCGGGGGTGCCGAGGTCTTGCAGGACCCAGCCGGTCGTGGTGCGTCGCGCGGAGTAGACCAGCACATTGCCGGTGCTTTGATCAGCCGAGGCCGGGATCAGCACGCTGACCCAAGCATGGTTGCCATCGGGAGCGCCAAGACCAAAGTTGATGTCGTTGCCCAGCGAATCGGGCTGGGAGATCAGCTCATAGCCCCAACCGGCAGGCAGCGCCGATGCACGACTCACGCCCGCCAAGGCCAACACGGCTATGGCAAGCATTCCAACCACGAGCATACGAGCCACCACTGCTCGCCCCACCGAGATTTCAAGCACCACATTCCTCCTCGCGCAAGGCAGCAGACCGAATTCCCGCATCATAAACGCCAGTGGCTCTCACTGCAACGTGATGCCCGCCTTCCCGGGCCAGCTCCTTCGAAGGAATTTTAGGGTGTTGACAGTCCGCTTTGCGGTCTCTAGCATAAAGCCGCCAGCGGGGCATATCGACGGGGCTCACGAGCCGCACCGAGTTCTCGGGTCGTATCGCGCCCCGCAAAGCGCACCAGAAAAGGGGGATGAACCAGGCACGTAACCCGCAGGAGGGGTCCAAAGCGCGAACGGTTTGACCGCGGCCATCAACCCCGCGCACAAGGCCCCTGTATGAGGATCCTCGCTGACGCGAGATCCATTGTAATTCATTCATCTAATCAAGGATTACCATGCGAACATTGACTCGCCTGGTCGTGATGGCGCTTGCCATCACCGCCAGCCTGGCGCTCCTCACCGGAGCCGCCTCAGCCAACAGATCACTCTCACTCAGCCCCGCCGGAAGAGTAGCCGCCACCAGCGAAGGCAAGGTCACCTTCGAAGAACCCAGAGGCAGCTTCGGCCTTGCCTGTAATCTCATACTCAACGGCACCACTGAAAGAGTCTCCGTGAAGAGAGCCGGAACACACATAGGCTCCATCACCGAAGGCAACACCAATGAATGTAGAGACACATTCTTCGGCATCGCAGGCAGCGCCACACTCCTAGTGGAACCGAGAGCCCCCTTTGACCAGGTCTACACCGCGTTCCTAGGCACGCTACCCAGAATAAACGGCATACTGTTCAATTCCGATGCGCGCTTCCTACTCGTAACCGCGATCGGCAGCTGCCTATACGCAACAGGCGCTGCCAGAGAAGCACCTGCCCTATTTGAAGCTGACGCTGCAGGCGCCATTTCTAGAGGGTCCTTCGTAAGAGGCGAAGTGACCAGACTCCTCACAAGACTAAGCGGCACCTGCCCCGGAACGGGCTCGCTCGCCGGCAGATTCACTGTCTCACCGAGACAAACTGTCAGACTACTCTAACCAAAGAGTAACGACGCACAACACGGGGCTTCGGGCACACGCCCGGAGCCCCGCTGCTTGCAACTCGACCGCGACCGACGCGCATGGAAGTATCCGCCTCAGCCAACGGCCTCGGCGCGCGCAGAGTGCCATGCGCTGACGACTCATGCGATGGTCTTGGAGAGCGATAGGCGCTGCCATCGCCCCGGCTACCAGCCAGCAGAGCGGAGGACACGACGAATTTGGTGGACCGCAGTTTAGCGCCTGGCGTAACACCGCAGCGCCCGCAGCAAGTCGGGCTTGCGGCGTTGGGCAGGATTGCATTGACGGCTCCAGGCGCGGAGCATGCCGATCGGACGGTTCCCGCCCCGAAGTGAATCCCCCAAAGCGGCTGGAGTTGGCGCTGCGTAACCGTACGCGCCGAGCGGCCAGGCAAACTGGCCTCATTGATTTCTAGCTCTGCCGGAGAGACAGAAGTAGCCGACGCATGGCTTCTTAGAGCGAGGACGCGCCGGAGCGAGCTGTGATGACGCGGCGCCACCGACCGCACGGGGGAGTCGGATCGTCGGCGGGGAAGTCGCAGATCATGGACGTGACTGTCGAGTACGAGCTGGTCGGGCGCAACCCCGCTAAGGGGAGGAACAGGGTCGCCGAGCGGCGAAGCCGGAGCGTACGTAGATCAACAGCGCCGACGGAGCGACGCCGTGCTGGCGAGCCCCCGCGAGCTGAACGCCGAAGGCCGCACGTGCAGTTGAAGACGGAGGCCGGGAAGCGCGCCATCGTGCTCCGCGCCGCGCTCGTTACGAGCTGGTGGAACTGCGCGCGTGCGCGGACGGCAACCCAGCGGCGCTCGTGTTCGACACCTGGACAGGCGGGAAGATGTCGCGTTGAACGTGCTGACCCCGCGTGCTCGCGAAGAAGGTCGAGCGGGCGAGCGTAAGCGTTGCCGAGCGCGAGCCCGCCGAGCGCGAGCCCGCGGCGTCCCCGAGCGGCTGACGCCGCACAGCCTCCGGCGGACGTTCGTGTCCCTGCTGGTGGCGTTGAACGAGCGGTGCCGGACACGATGCGCGAGGCCGGGCACACGTCACCGCAGGTGACGCTCGGGATCTACGCGCAGGTGATGAGCCGCGCGGAGGGCGAGCGTGAGCGGCTGCTCTCTCTCGACGGGACTCTCCTCGAAGCGGTTTCGGCACGTTTCGGCGCAGATGGCGCGTCGGCCCCGAGCGAGCAGGAGAGCGCCCACGTTGCGTGAGCGCGAAATCTCCTCTCACAGCGGGACCGCCGGCGGATGGGCGCGGGTGGTTTCGAACCACCGACCTCTCGCGTGTGAAGCGAGCGCTCTCCCACTGAGCTACGCGCCCTGCGGCGGAGATTCTATGGGACCAGGCGCTCTGGAGTCTCGACCGCGAACGGCCAGCGTGGCCCCTCGCCCGGCCGCGTGCTGCGAGGCGTTCGCAACACGCGGCCGGGGGGCTTCCCCCCGTGGCTTCAGATCACTTCTTTGTGCAGCCGTGGATGTGCAGGTGCGGGCTGGACTGCACCTGCTTGCCATTCTGGCCGGTGATGGTGATCGCGACATGCTGCTTGCGTGCTTTGGCGCCGCAGAGGTTGTCGACGATCCCGACCGGTCCGTGGCTGCCGTCGGTGAGGCTGAGCGTGAACTTCGTGATCGGGACGTCGGGCACGGCGGCGAAGTCGGTGCCGAGCTGCCCGTTGTCGGGGATCGTGATGTGGCCGGTGAGGTCGATGTCGACCAGTCCGCGCAAGGCAACGACCAGGTTCGGCAACGCGCCCTTCTTTGCGGTCTTCACGAAGTAGACCGAGCCCTTCAGCGGGTCCTTGAGCAGTGGCGTGACGGCAACGGCCGAGCCGGCGCGGGCCTTCTCGCAGTTGCCTGCGTGGAACTCGGCCATGGTGCAGGCCTTCTCCACGACTGGCAGCAGTGCGTTGAGCGCGAGCGGCAACAGCACCTGGACACTCTTGACCCCCGCCTGTCCCGGTGTTTGCGTCAACGTCGCGGTCACCGGTGTCGAGCGACCGCGCGTGGTGTGGCCCTTGCGCCCGACAGCGATCGAGAGACGCGGCTTGAACGGGAGCGCGCCGCATCCGGTCAGCTGGAAGCGTGAGCTGACGTTCGCGACGGTGCCCTCGAGCGAGCTGATCTGGCCCTTGACGCTCGTCGTGTCGCAGTTGGTCGGGTTGACCATGAACTTCGAGCGGTCCACGTCGACCTGGATCGAGCGCACCTGCAACGGGATGCCCTGCAGGATCCGCGGCACCGGATCTGACAGGACCCGGATGCTGCCGTCATCGCGCACGTCGATCGAGGCGCGCACGACAACGTTGCCGAGATCGATCGGACCGGCCTTGGCCGGCACCACGATCGAGAGCCCGAAATCCCCGCCGTTGTAGCCGTTGGTGAGATAGGCGCGGCCCTGCAAGAAGAACGGGTTAGAGCCCGGACCTGCGCTCGTGGTCACCGTCCCAATCCGCGAGGCCGCCCCGCACGTTCCGGCCGCAGCATCGATGGCACCGCACAGCGGCACGCCAGCGACCTTCGCGAGCAGACCACGCGGAAACTCGACCGCGACACTGCGGAACTGCTGGTCGTCATCGTCGCGACCCACGTGCAGCGTGAAGGGCGAACTCGACCCGCCCACCGGATTACTCACGCCAGCATGGAAATCAGGCGTGAACCCGAGTGGCGGACACGACGAGCTGCCACCCTTCGTGACCTGGAAACTGCTGGACCCCGTGACCGTCTGGCCAGCCCACGCCGTGATCGCCGACGTCATCGTCTTCGTGCCGCAGGTACGCGGGTTCGCCAACGGCGCCCGGACACCGCCCTTGAAGTGCAGGCTGAAGCTGTCGAACGGCAACTGCGGGTTGTTGTCGAAGACCGAGGTGATCTGACCCGTGTCGGGGTCGAGGCTCACCGAGCCCGGCAGCTTGATCAGCACCCCGTGGCCCTCCGCCACGAGGAACACGCGGATCAGCTGCGTGGGGGTCTGCGTGCCCTGGTAGACCGATCCCTCGATCGGGTCGGGCAGCAGCGGCGTCCTGATCTCGACCGTCCCGATCTTCGACGCGTCCGGACACGTCGGCTCGTTCGAGTTGTCGATGCCGATCTGCGCATCGCTGCAACCCTGGAGGCCATCGGCCGCCGACGGCGAGACGATGACTCCCTCCGGGAGCGTCACCGACACCCGCTTCACGTGCGCGGTCGCGGGGACGAAGGGGGAATCGGATTGAGGCACGTTGAGATCGACCTGATAGCCGGACGGCTCACCAGCCTCGGATGAGACCGGAGCCATCGACAGCCGCGGAGCGAACGGCAGCTTGTCGCAGCCGATCATCTGCTGAGGCGTGTCGGTCAGCAGCGGGAGGAAGAGCCCCTGGTGCTCCCAGGAGTCCGCGGTGAACGAGACGCCCTCGTCCGTGTTGCAGACGGTCGGGTTGGAGAGGAACGGGTGGGGCGGCGCGTGGCTCACGCACGATCCGCCCGGGCCGGTGAAGGGGTTGAGACAGCCGCCGGCACCGAAGAAGGCGAAGCCGCGTTCGCTGTCGTGGCTCGAGTCTGTCGGCACGCCCCAGATCGTGGCGTTGTTGTCGAGCACCCGGAGGTCGGTCGGAAGCGCGGGTACGGTGGTGGTGATGCCGTAGTCCGAGCCCGTGCGCACGGAAGCGAGGATGTGGACCTGGAGGAACGCGACCTTCACGTTCTCGAAGCCGAGCTCCGCCGGCCGACCGTTCTGCGCCACCATGTTGTAGATCGGCGTGTAGCCGAGCGGGAAGCCCGCCAGCGTGTAGCGCAGCACCCCGACCTGGGTGTCGGCCGGACAGTAGTTGTGCGCGGTCAGATAGTCGGCGCGGCACTGATCGACGGCCTGGGGGTTTCCGACGAGGCCCTGCGGCAGGTTGAAGACGATCGAGTGGCCGTCCTCGTCCGGCACCGATCCCACGACGGGGTCGGGGTGCGTGTTGAACGCGAAACCGAGCGACAGGTCTCCATGGCCCCCCGCCTGGTTGGATGAGAGAGAGGCGGTGTAGCTGCCCGGGACCACCCCGAACGCCGCTCGCCCGGGTGCCGCGATCAGCATCAGCAACATCGTCGCCAGCACGAGCGAAAGCCAGACGGTTCGCCCTCGAGAGCCCATTTGCACCACGCTCGCTCCTCTTCCTCGCCATCACCCGCCGACCACCGGAAAGACGGTCGACTAGAAACTAGGATCCAGACTATAAACGCCCATGGCTCTTGCGGCAACTGTTGGGTCTGATTGGTTGGAGTGCCGGTGCGATAGGGGCGCGCTGCGCGAGGGTGGCGTTCAAGAAACGCTCACGCGCGAAGCCGCTAGATGGTGTGTTGAAAGCATCGGGGCTCCGGGCGTGTGCCCGGAGCCCCGTGTTGTGCGTCGTTACTCTTTGGTTAGAGTAGTCTGACGGTTTGTGTCGGTGAGACTGTGAATCTGCCGGCGAGCGAGCCCGTTGCGGGGCAGGTGCCGCTTAGTCTTGTGAGGAGTCTGGTCGAGTCTCTTAGGAAGTGGCCTCTTGTGATCGCGCCAGTACCTCTAGCAGCTTCAAATAGGGCGGGCGCCTCTCTGGCAGCGCTAGTTGCGTATAGGCAGCTGCCGATCGCGGTTACGAGTAGGAAGCGCGCATCGGATCTGAATAGTATGCCGTTTATTTCGGGTAGCGTTCCTAGGAACGCGGTGTAGACCTGGTCAAAGGGGGCTCTCGGTTCCACTAGGAGTGTGGCGCTGCCTGCGATGCCGAAGAATGTGTCTCTACATTCGTTCGTTCTGCCTTCGGTGATGGAGCCTATGTGTTCCCCGGCTCTCTTGGCGACGGATCTTGCGGTGGTGCCGTTGAGTGTGAGGTTGCAGGCGAGGCCGAAGCTGCCGGAGGGTTCTTCGAAGGTGACTTTGCCTTCGCTGACGGCTCTGACGGTTCCGGCGGGGCTGAGTGAGAGTGATCTGTTGGCTGAGGCGGCTCCGGTGAGGAGCGCCAGGCTGGCGGTGATGGCAAGCGCCATCACGACCAGGCGAGTCAATGTTCGCATGGTGATCCTTGATTAGATGAATGAATTACAATGGATCTCGCGTCAGCGAGGATCCTCGTGCAGGGGCCTTGTGCGCGGGTTGGTGGCCGCGGTCATACCGTTCGCGCTATGGACCTCTCCTGCGGGTAGGTGCGTGTCCATCCCCCTTTTCTGATGCGCTTTGCGGGGCGCGGTACGACCCGAGAGCTCGACGCGGCTCGGCCAGCTCCCGTGTGGCGACGCCCCAGCCGGCAGTTCTCATGCTAGAGCGCGCAAAGCGGACTGTCAACACCCCGAAAGCCGGTCTTGTTGCATCGAGCGCGAAGAGCTGGCCCGGGAAGGCGGGCATCACGTTGCAGTGAGAGCCACTGGCGTTTATGATGCGGGAATTCGGTCTGCTGCCTTGCGCGAGGAGGAATGTGGTGCTTGAAATCTCGGTGGGGCGAGCAGTGGTGGCTCGTATGCTCGTGGTTGGAATGCTTGCCATAGCCGTGTTGGCCTTGGCGGGCGTGAGTCGTGCATCGGCGCTGCCTGCCGGTTGGGGCTATGAGCTGATCTCCCAGCCCGATTCGCTGGGCAACGACATCAACTTTGGTCTTGGCGCTCCCGATGGCAACCATGCTTGGGTCAGCGTGCTGATCCCGGCCTCGGCTGATCAAAGCACCGGCAATGTGCTGGTCTACTCCGCGCGACGCACCACGACCGGCTGGGTCCTGCAAGACCTCGGCACCCCCGGCAGCAGCGACCGCCACGTCCTCTCAGCCTATGCCGCAGACGGAACTCGGACGCTGACCTCGAGCTGCGACAACATTCTGATTGGCTGCCTTGAAGGACGCTTCGGCTTCGAGCGTGTCGATCAGGACAATAACCGCCACACGATGCTCGACATCCCTTACCACTACCCCGACCTCGAGCCGATGGTGATGGGAACCTCGGATGACCTCTCGCGCATTATTTTCCGTACGGCGCCGGGATCCGCGCCGCTGAGCGCTGATGACACACACACGTCGGGGTGGGGACTCTATGCCTCCAACAACGGAGTGATCGAGTACCTCGGGAAGGACGAGAACGGACAGGTCATTCCTTGCGGGGCAGTATTGGGCGGCGACCAGGTCAACATCAACAACGGCAACGGCAACGGATTTGAGCAGAGCGGTCTCTCCGCAGACGGACGCACTCTTGCTTTCGAGGGGCCCGATCCCGACGCTGGCTGTCCCGATCCTGTCGATGTCTACGTGCGTCGTGATGGGGTATCGGTCGACATCTCACGTCCGCAAAGCGGTCCTGATGACGGGGCGCAGTTCGCTGGCGCAAGCCGCGACGGGACGATCACGTACTTCACGACCACAAACCAGCTCGTCTCCACCGACACCGACACGAACCCCGATATCTACGTCTATGACAGCACCACTCACACCACCGAGCGCATCACTACGGGCGTGGGAGCTGTGCCCCACCATGTCGCGGTATCGCCCGACGGTGGCACTGTGTACTTCGAGTCCGACAATGCGTTCAACGGCCAAGGCACGAATGGCCTGCCTAACCTCTACATGTACCGAGCTGGCAGCATACGCTTCCTCGCGACTGCTACGACAGCTGGCAGCCTGTTGATCGGTTCGAGTATTCGCAGCGAGCGAGCCAGCTACATCACGCCGGATGGCACGTCGCTGTTGTTCATGTCCAGCGACCCGCTGACGAGTGGCCAGCCGACAGGTGGCTTGGTAGAGATCTTCCAATACAACGCCACACGCGACGTCATGACGTGCGTCAGCTGCCCGCCCGACGGCTCATTGCCGACGGCCGAGACGCGCCTCTCAGGGATCGCACCGTTTGGCAACGTCAACCAGCATCACCAGAGCGATGACGGCAACTCGGTTGCGTTTGAGACCCGACAGTCCTTGCTCCCTGATGACGCCAACGCCACCGCGAACGCGGCCAACGGTGACGGCACCGACGTCTACCTGTGGCGGCGTGGGCAGCCGTTGGCGTTGATCTCCAGCGGGCGCAGCGAGGTGCTCTCGACCTTTGACACGATCAGCGCCGATGGACACAACGTGTTCTTCGAGGCAAACGACCGGCTGGTCCCGGGCGTCGAACAGGACAACAAAAAGCTGTACGTGGCCCGTCTCGGCGGTGGCTTCCCGATCGGGACGCCCACCCCGCGCTGTGCTGAGGACTCCTGCCAAGGCCTGCTCACACCCCCCAGCCCGTTCGCCCCGCCAGCCAGCGAGACGCTCACGACCACCAGCACGAAGAAGCAGACCGCGAACAAGGCGACTCACATCGCGATCGTCAAGATCAACGCTGCTCAGCGCCAAAAACTCATCAACACCGGCCAGATGCCCGTCGCGTTCCGCACCGACGACACCGGCACACTCGCGCTCGGCATGGCCGCCAGACTCTTCGGCGGCTGGGTCAGAACCGACCACACCACACACACCATCCACACACCAGGACGAGGCCGCGTCTCGCTGCACCTCTCCCACAAAGCCCGCACCTACCTCAGCACCCACACCACCATGCGCGTACGCATAACCGCACGACAAGGCCGCACCACCACCCGCAACAAAATCCTGCTCCGCGACAACTAAACACGCGAACACACAGGGGGCCGCGACACCAAACCGCGGCCCCCAACAGTCCTAGCGCAAGCCCTCCCGCGCCTAAGGTCTCAACGGCTTGCGGCCGCCGCCCGCCCTCCGCACCACAACCGCCGCTCCCGCCGCCAAGGCCAGCGCCGCAAGCAAGCTCAGGAGCACGCCGGTCCGCAGCCCCGGCACGCGATAGCTCCACTGCACCTCGTGGCGCCCCGCGCCCACCGCAACCCCGCGCATCACGTCATTGGCGCGCACGACCGGGGCTGACCGGCCGTCGACCCGGACGCTCCATCCCGGCGTCAGCTGATCGTTCAGCACCACGAGGCCGCGGCGGGCCAGTTGGGCGTCGATCGTCACGCGGGAGCCGTGCTCGGAGGTGACCCGTGCAGAGCCGGACCCGCCGGCGCCGGCCAGCGACGTGGCCCCCGGCTCACTGCGCTCGACGACCGCCGTGCGCCGCGGATCGAAGCCGGAGGCGAGCAACGCCGCCCGCGTCCCGTCCTCGTCCGCCGTCAGCACCACCCGGTCCGCCACCTGCACCCGCGGCGCCGCCCGCACTGCCTCGAACACCTTCGCGTCCTTCCCGACATACACCGGTCTGAGCTGCGCCCGCACGGCGCCATTCGTGGGCGCGGGCAGTTCCGGCGGGGTCACCACGTAGCGGGCACCGAGCACGCTCGCGACCTTCACGGTCGGCAGGTCGAGCGACAGCATCGTGAGCGTCTGCCAGTTCGTCTGTTCGGGGTTGGCGGCCAGCCAGAGGCGGAAGTAGCGGGAGGTCGGGAACGGCGGGTCGTAGCCGCGTGCGTCGTTCAGGCCGTACGTGCCGGACCAGTCGTTCGTCATCGCGTATTCCAGGCCCGTGATGCGCTGGTCGCCGGCGTGACGCTGCAGGAAGCCGACCACCGGCGTCTTCGGCGGGATCACCTTCGAGGCCGGGCCCATCGGCTGGTAGCCGGTCGCGAAACGCAGCGAGTCGAGCACTGCGAGCAGCACCACCCCGGCGACGATCACGGACCGGTACGCCGGCCATCGCGGCACGGCGAGCAGCGCGCCGCCCACCCCACCCGCGAGCAGGAGGAACCACGCGATCGAGGTCAGCTCGAGCATGTTGGCGGTGTGGAAGTCCTTGCCCGTGAAGAAGTGGGTGAGGACGTGGCCCGCTTCGCCCAGGCCCACGCTCAACGCGACGATCGCGCCGAGCGCGACCGCCAGCGACGGGACCGCGATCCGCCAGCGCTCCTCCGCAGGCCGCTCGAGCACCGCATGCAGCCCGTAGGCCGCGAGCACGGCGACGCCGAACGCATAGAGGAAGTGGATCCGCTGGCTCTGCACTTGGTCGAACACCGGCAGGTGCGTCATCAGCCAGTACAGCACTGGCGCATGCAGCGGGATCGCGAGCCCGAGCACCGCGAGCACCGCGAACGGCGCCCGCTCGCGCCACTGCTCGCGCCGCAGCAGGCCGATCAGCGCCAGCAGCAGCGCGACCACGCCCGCGTAGAGCGTGCGCTCGTTGAAGTTGGGCAGCAAGCCCTCGAGTTCTTCGGGTAGCTCGAACGCGCTCCGGCGCCCCCACCAATCCGGGAACAGCGTCGTCCTGATCACCTTCAACGGCATCGAGCTGCCCGGCAGCGTGCCGTGACCGTTCGCGCGCGCGGTGGTGCCGATCGTCCCGTGGCTCGACAGGATCTCCGGCAGCAGCATCGCCGCCATCAGCAGCATCCCCATCGCCATCGCGCCGGCGACCAGCCCCAACGGCCGCAGCCGCTCGCCCAGCCCGCCCGCCGGCAGCAGCGCCGCCCTCAGCGCCGCGTAGAGCGCCACCGCGAACAGCACG
The DNA here is from genome assembly GCA_963746145.1 of uncultured Actinomycetes bacterium. GTDB lineage: Bacteria > Actinomycetota > Thermoleophilia > Solirubrobacterales > Solirubrobacteraceae > Conexibacter. The sequence continues at coordinate 699,915 of CAVVAC010000003.1, read as the reverse complement.
TGCACCTGCATCCCCGGATGCCCGCCGCCGATCGCCACCGCCGTCACCAGCGCGAGCCAGATCGCGGAGCCCAGCCGGCCCCGCTCGTAGATGCGCTCGACGAACAGGACCATCCACGGCAGCATCACCGCGACCGCGGGCAGCGTCTCGTGCGTCAGCCAGACGATGTTCAGCGAGGAGAACGCGAACGCCACGCCGGCGAGCAGGCCCGGCAGGAAGCCGAGCCGCAGCTGGCGTACGAGCTTGTACATGCCGAAGCCGCCGACCCACAGCTTCAGCGCCGCCGACAGGCCGAGCGCGTAGTTGAGCGGCAGGATCCACAGCGGGACGTTGAACGGCGAGAAGAGGCCGTTCTGGGGGTTGGACCAGAACGGCACGCCCGCCAGCTGATGCGGGTCCCACGTCGGCAGCGTCCCGCTGCGGATCGCTTCGCGCGCGAACTCCCGCCACGGGTAGTCGGCGAAAGCGATGTCGACGAGCGTGAAGTTGAAGTACGAGGAGAGGTCGTGCGGGCGGACCGTCGACCATGGGGTGAATTCATAGAGGACGGAGATCGGCGAGAGGATCTTCGTGCCGATCAGCGCCGGCCACAGCAGGATCAGCACCGGCAGCGCCAGCAGCGCTGCCGCCGTCCGATCCTGATGGGCGACGAGCGCGCGCAGCCGCGTCTGGGCGAGGTCCGGGCGTGCAGGGACCCCCGCCGCCGCGACCGGCGGCGCTCTCGTCGCGCGTGCGCTCACGGCGCGCGCTGGCCTCTTGCGTCCCCCGACGGCCATCGAATGCGATCCTCCCAGAAGCAGCGCATCACTGCGCCGTTCCAACTGCGACAGCGGCCGAGAGCGCAAATTATAGTGGTGCGATGAGCGGCTGCCTGTCAGCCGGGGGAGCTCAGAGGTAGGTCGTGAGGATCGCGCTGCTCAGCAACCCCGACCTGGTCAACTCGAACTACCGGGCCTACCAGCCCGTGATGACGCTCGCTGGCCGCGGTCACGAGGTGCTCGCCAACAGCAAGGAGCGCACGCTCACCCACGCGGAGCTGCTCCGCTGCGACGTCGTGATGGTCCACCGCCTGGCGACCGCCGAGGCCCAGCGCGTGCTGCGCGACCTGCGCGAGCAGGGGGTCGGGATCGTCTGGGACAACGACGACGACGTCACGGCGATGCCGAAGACGAATCCGCTCTACGCCAAGCACGGCGGCGTCAACAGCCGCACCAGACGTCTCGAGGTGACCGCGATGGTGCGCCTCGCCGACGTCGTCACGACGCCCAGCGCGGTGCTCGCCGACCAGTTCCGCGAACTCGGCGCGCGCGACGTGCGCGTGCTGGAGAACTACATGCCACGCGAGTTCGCGCGCGTGCGCGCGCGCAAGCACGACGGCGTCGTGATCGCCTGGCTGGCGGCGCTCGAGCACCAGATCGACTACCAGCAGCTCGGTCTGCAGAAGCTGCTCGAGCGGCTGCTGGAGGACCACCCCGACCTGCGCGTGCTCAGCATCGGCCTCGGGCTCGGCCTCCCGCCCGAGCGCTACGAGCACCACAAGCTCGTCCCGTTCCTGGAGCTGGCGGACGTGCTGTCGCACTGCGACGTCGGCATCGCCCCGCTCGTCGACATCCCCTGGAACCGCGCGCGCTCGAACGTCAAGCTCAAGGAGTACGCCTCCGCGGGTCTCGCGTGGCTCGCCTCGCCGGTGGGGCCCTATCGGGCGATGGGCGAGCAGCAGGGCGGCCGCCTCGTGCCGGACGACGGCTGGCACGAGGCGCTCGAGCGCCTGATCGTGGGCAAGCGCGAGCGCCGCCAGCTCGCCAAGCGCGCCGCCAAGTGGGTCAAGGGCGAGGGCGTCGAGCAGCACGCGCACCACTGGGAGACGGCGCTGCGCGACGCGATGGAGCGCGCCCGCACGAGCCGCAGGAGCGCCGCATGAGCGCGACCGCGCTGGCACACGCGATCCGCCGCACCGTGATCGACCAGTCGATGCGCGCGCACGTCGGCCACATCGGCTCGGCCCTCTCGATCGCCGACATCCTCGCGGCGCTCTACGGCGCCGTCCTGGGCGACGCCGAAGCGGCGGATCCCGAGCGCGACCGCGTCGTGCTCTGCAAGGGTCACGCCGCGCTCGCGCTGTACGGGGCGCTCGCGGCCAGCGGCCGGCTCGACCCGGCCCGGCTCGACAGCTACTGCGGCGAGGGCAGCCAGCTCGGCGCCCATCCCGAGCACGCGCTCGCCGGCGTCGACTTCTCGACCGGCTCGCTCGGGCAGGGCCTCTCGATAGCCGCCGGCGCGGCGCTGGCGGCGCGCAGAGCCGGTTCCCCGCGACGCGTCTTCGCCGTCATGAGCGACGCCGAGCTGAACGAGGGGTCGATATGGGAGGCCGCGATGTTCGCCGCCCACCACCGCCTCGCGAACCTCGTCGCGATCGTCGACGTCAACGCCCAGCAGGCGCTCGGGTACACGCGCGACGTGCTCGACCCGGGCCCACCGCTGCGCGCGCGCTGGGAGGCCTTCGGCTGGGACGTGCACGAGCCCGACGGCCACGACGCGGACGCCCTCGCAGCGACGATCGAGACGCTCGACGTGCGCGACGAACGGCCGCACGTGCTGCTCGCCCAGACGACCTTCGGCAAGGGCGTCTCGTTCATGGAGCGCCGGATCGAGTGGCACTACCTGCCGCTCGACGCCGAGCAGCACCGTCAGGCGCTGGCGGAGCTCGAGCGCGCGGCCGCCGCCGCGAGATGAGCCCGCGGGCGCTCGTCACGGGCGCCGCCGGCTTCATCGGCGCGGCGCTCGCGCGACGGCTGCTGACCGAGGGTCATGCCGTCACGCTGCTGGTCGGGCCGCAGAGCGATCGCTGGCGGCTCGCCGACCTGCGCGGCGAGGCCGCGATCGCGGCCGTCGACCTGCGCGACGCGGACGCCGTCGCGCACGCCGTGCGCGCGGCGCGGCCGGAGCTGGTCTTCCACCTCGCCGCGCACGGCGCCTACTCCTGGCAGCGTTCGCTCCCGCGCATCGTCGAGACGAACCTCACCGGGCTCGCCAACCTCGTCGAGGCCGCGATCGCGCAGGGCGCGCGAGCGATCGTCAACGCCGGCTCCTCGTCCGAGTACGGGCTCAAGGACCACGCCCCGCCCGAGCAGGAGCTGCCCGAGCCCAACAGCGCCTACGCCGTCACGAAGGCTGCCGCGACGCTCTACTGCGGATGGATCGCGCGCGAGCACGGGCAGGCGATCACGACGCTGCGCCTCTACTCCGCCTATGGACCGTGGGAGGAGCCGCGGCGCCTGATCCCCACGCTCGTCGCACACGCGCTCGAGCGCACGCTGCCGCCGCTCGTCGACCCCTCGACCGCACGCGACTTCGTCTACCTCGAGGACGTGCTCGACGCGTTCCAGCTCGCGGCCGAGCGCGCACGGCCCGGCGTCGGCGCCGTCTACAACGTCGGCAGCGGCGCGCAGACGACGCTCGGCGAGCTGGCCGAGACCGCACGGGAGGTCTTCGCGATCGAGCAGCAGCCGGTCTGGGGCTCCTACGCCGCGCGCGACTGGGACACCGGCGTCTGGGTCGCGGATCCGCGCCGCGCGCAGGCCGAGCTGGGCTGGACGGCCCGCACGTCGCTGGCGGCCGGCCTGCGCGCGACCGCGAGCTGGATCGCCGACAGCGGCGCGATCGCCGCGCGCTACCGCGCCTGACGGGCGCGCGCGACCGCGTCCTGGAGCGCCGTCTCCCACCGCTGCACGTTGGCGCCGACGGTCTGCGTGCGCCCCCACGCCAGCGCGCGCTTGGCGAGCTTGCGGCGCTCGCGCGCCTTGGCGACGAGCCGCTCCATCGCGGCGTACCAGTCGCCGTCCGCCACGAGCCGGCCGCCCTGCTTTTCCGACATGCCGATGTAGGGGCCCACGGGCGAGGCCAGCCACGGGATGCCGAGCACCGCGTAGTCCTTGAGCTTGACGTTGGAGCGGCCGTGGTTGAAGGGGATGTCCGCGAGCACCGCGAGCCCGACGTCGAAGCGGGTCATCTCCTGGGGGAGCTTCAGGAAGTCGAGCTGACGTATGTGGCGGTAGCGGTCGCCCTGCAGGCCGAGGCCGGCGCCGATCGTGGTGACGTGCACGTGCGGGTGCGTGTCGAGCAGCCGCTGGGCCGCCTCGCGGATCGGCACCTGCTCGACGTCGACGTGGTGCTCGACGCCGGCCAGCCAGCCGAACACGAGCGTGCCGTCGTGCGACTGCGAGCGCTCCGCCAGCAGCTCGTCGCGCACGTAGTTCTCGATCAGCTGCACGCGCGCGGCCCCCGACCTGCGGTAGTGCTCGCACAGCATCGCGCTCGGCGCCGTCACCAGGTCGGCCACCTCGAGGACTCTCTTGATCGCGATCTGCACCTTGCGGCCCGCCGCGCCGCCGTAGTTCTTGTAGGAGACGTTGTTGCGCGGGACGGCGGCGAGGTTGTCGTCGTTGTCCCAGACGACGGCCATCCCGGCCTGCTTGGCGTGCCGGACGAGCTGGAGCGCGCGTTCGTCGTGCTCGCGATAGACGTGCAGCAGGTCGCACCCGACCACGCGTTCGGGAAAGTAGTCGTCGCCCAGCCCGATCACCTGCCGGATCTCATGGCCACGCGCGGCCAGCGCCACCATCGGCCCTATTCCGCGGTACCAGCCGCCCGGCGCGGTCGGGCTCGCCAGGAACGCAATTCGCATCGCCGTCTCCCTCGTGCCGCCGCACTGAACGCGGCGGTCGATCCCCCACATCGATGGCGCGATCCTCTCATACGGCGCCGCCCCCCGAGCCCCTTCCGGTCAATACATCACAAAGTGGGTTGATACCGTCGTCGCGGGGGCGTAACGTCGCGCCGTGCTCGCCCCATGGCTCCATATCCAGGTCGAACTGGAGTGCGGCGCGGGGATCCAATGCGATCCCCCGCCCGGCCGCATCTTCCTCGTCGGTCCGGGACACAGCTTCCTCGCGCTCGCCGAGTCGATCGACGCGGCCTTCGCACGATGGGACGTCGCGCACCTGCACGCGTTCGAGCTCGAGGACGGACGCCTCGTCGGGACCCCCGACGACGACCCGCGCGACGCAGCCCGCCCCTGGCTCGACCACGAGACGCTGATGGTCGCCCAGGAACTCGCCCGCGGCGACGAGTTCACCTACATCTTCGACCTCTCCGAGCAGTGGCAGCACACCTGCCTCGTGGTCGAGGAGGTCGTCGATCCCCTCGCCTCACACGGCGTGCGCCCCAGCCGCCCGGCGATCGTGCGCGGCTGGGGATGGATCCCGGATCAGTACGGCAACCTCAGCGCGAACGAGGCCGAGCTGTCCTAGCTGTCCTGCGCGCGGTCAGCCGCCGCAGGCCTCGATGTTCAACCGCCTGGCGAGCTCGAACGCCTTGTGCGCCGCCTGGTCGCGCAGATGCGCGGCGGCCGCCATCGGAGTGCCAGGCTTGACGGTGCCGTCGGAGTCGGGTTCCGCCTCGTCGAGCACCTTCTTGTTGAGCCCATCCTGGCTCCGCAGCGTCTTCACGTACTCGGCGTAGCCGGCCGACAGTTCGCTCGGCGGCTCGAGCGTGTCGAGCTTGTCGACGAGCTTGCGATGGCGCGCGAGCGCGGCGTTCGCGAGCTGTACCAGCCGACCTTCGTTGTCCTTCGACGCGGTCTGCATGATCTGCGCCTGCTTCTGCGCCTGCTTGCACATGGCGGTCGCCTGGCTCACGAAGTCCGCCTTCGAGAGCGAGTCGCTCCCCCCGCAACTGGCGATGCCGAACGCGATCGAGACCGCGACCATGCCTGCCACCCTGCGATGCATGTCCCCCTCCTGCACTCGTGGTGTACGTCACGTCGTCTGCATCAGACGGGCGCGGCGTCATCCGGCGCCGCGCCCGTCCCTGCTTGCCTACGCGCCTGTCAGCGCGTGCGATGGGTCGTTACTTGCCCCCTCCGCACCCGTGGATGTGCAGCCGCTGGCTGCTGCGCACGAGCGCACCGTTCTGGCCCTGGAACACGAGCTGGGCCCGCTCTCGCTGCGAGCTCTGCTTGCAGAGGTTCTCAGCGACGCTGACCGCTCCGTGCCTGCCAGCGTCCATGTGCAGCGTGAACGAGCTGATCGGCACGTCGGGCACGGTGTCGAACTTCGTCTCGAGCCGTCCGTCGCGCGGGATCAGGATGTGACCCACGAGGTTGAAGTCGACCTGCCCTCGCAGCGCGACCTCCAGGTTCGGCAGCCCCTTCTGGCCCGCCGGGCGCTTGACGAAGTACGCCGCCCCGCGCAGCGGCCGGTCCAGCAGCGGCGTCACCGCCACCGCCGAGCCGGTGCGCGAGCCCTCGCAGTCGCCGACGTCGAACTGCGCCTGCGTGCAGGCCTTCTCGACGACCGGGAGCAGCGCGTTGATGCTGAGCGGCAGCGTCACCGCCACCGATCTCAGGTTCGACTGGCCCGGCGTCTGCGTCAGCTCCGCCGTCAGCGGCGTCGCGTGCCCGCGATGGACGTGGCCCTTCGATCCCACCGTCAGCGTCATCTTCGGCGCCAGCTTCAGCTTGCTGCACCCGCCGACCTGGAAGCGCGTCGCGAGATCGGCGGTCTTGCCGGCGGTCGACGTCACCGCCGCGCGCACCTGCTTCTCGACGCAGCTCGTCGGGTTGACCATGAACTTCGAGCGGTCGATCGTCACGCGCACGTCGCGGATCTGCAGCGGGATCCCTTGCAGGATCGTCGGCAGCGGATCGGAGACGACGCTCAGCTGCGAGGTGAACTTGTCGATGCGCACCGAGGCGCGCACGACGACCGTGCCGAGGTCGAACGGCCCGGCGACCGCCGGGACGACGATCGAGAGCCCGAACGGCCCCTTGTTGTATGCCTCCGTCAGGTAGGCCCGGCCGGGCAGGTAGAACGGCTGGTCTCCAGCGCCGGCGCCCGTCACGACGTCGCCGATGCGGGAGCCCTCGTCGCACGTGCCCGCGTCTGCCTTGTCGGCGGGGCACAACGGCAACCCGGCGACCTTCGCGAGCAAGCCCTTCGGCATCGCCACCGAGAGGCCCTTCAGCTCCTCGTCGGCGTCGTCGCGCGTCACGCGCAGGCTGAACGTCGTGTTCTGACCCGCCTTGACGTCGCTGCCGCCCGCCTCGAGCCGTGGCGTGAACTGCGACGGCGCGCATGCGGTGCCGTTGCCGTCCTTGCTGATCGCGAAGCTGCTGTCCGACGCGACCGTCGCCCCGCTCCACGAGGTCAGGACCGCATGCGTCGTGTACGTGCCACACGCGGGCGGGTTCACGAGCGCAGCCCGGTCACCGCCCTTGAACTCGAGGTGCAGGTTCGAGAACGGCAGCTGCGGGTTGTCGTCGAACGTCGCCGTCAGCTGGCCCGTGAGCTCGTCGGCGTCGACGCGGCCCGGCAGCTTGACGACCAGCCCCGGGCCACGCGCCACGAGGTACACCGACAGCAGCGTCCCGAAGGGGTTGTCCGTCTGCTTGCCGAGGTAGATCGACCCGGTGAGCGGATCGTCGAGCAGCGGCGTGTCGATCATGACCGTCCCGATCTTCGACGCTGCCGGGCACGTCGGCGACGCGTCCGTGTGCAGCGCGATGTTCGCCGGGGCGCACGCCCCGAGCCCGTTCGCCGAGGAGGGCGAGACGCGCAGGCCGACCGGCAGCGTCACGACGGCCTTCTTCAGGTCGGCCTCGCCGATCTGGTCGGGGTCGTCGGTCTGCGGCATCGACAGGTCGAACGTGAACGCGGACGGCTTGCCCGCGCTCGGGTCGACCGGCGCGCCCGCCAGCTTCGGCGAGAACGGCACGTCGGCGCAGCCGGTCGTGCCCTGCTCCGCACCCCACTGATCCGAGGGGAACGGGAACGCGGGCGGCAGGTGGCTGGTGAAGCTCGCCGACGTGAAGTCGCCCGGATCGAACCACGAGTCGACCCGCGCCGTCGTCAGCAGGCCGGCGCCCGTGCAGGACGTCGGCATGCGCACGAACGCGCGCGGCGCAAGCTCCGTCGTGCATGCCGGCCCCCCCTCGCCCGGACCCTGCTGCCCCGGGCATGCACGGTTGGGGTCGTGCGCCGGATCGGCCGGCACGCCCCAGAAGGACAGCATCGCGCCGGCAGCGGCGATGCCCTCCGAGACGTCGCGGAGGTTCACCGACAGGCCGTAGTCGGTGCCACTGCGCAGCGTGGCGTCGAGCATCACGACGGTGCCGGCGATGTTGAAGCCGAAGCGTGCCGGCACGGTCGGGGGCGCCACGAGATTGAACACCGGCAGCGCGTCGGCGAGCAGCGCGCCATCGGAGGTGAAGACCTTCGTGGTGCCGACCTGCGAGCCCGGCGGGCACAGCGGCCGCGCGTTGATGCCCTGCGCGTTGGAGAGCTGCGCCTGGGTGCAGCGCAGATTGCCCGTGACCGTCGGGTTGCCGACGAGGCCGGGCGGCAGGTCGACGAGGATGTCCTTCGTCGCCTCGACCGGCCACAGCGGGCCCTTGCGCGGGATCGTGTTGTTGATCGTGTTGAAGAAGATCGCCGTCGAGATCTCGTACGGATGCCCGCCGGCCTGCGTGAACGGATCGCCGGCCTCGTCCGAGGTCACCTGACCGTCGAACGCGTCGATGCCGAACGCCGGCGGCGCGTTGGAGATCGCCGTCTCGTCGGCCTGGTCGACCGGGTTGGCGCCGCCGCCGGCGAGATGGAACTGCGTCACGACGTCACCCTCGGATGCGCCGCCGTCGACGCTGATCGCGAGCTGGACGAGCGAGTTGCGCACGTCCGGCGTGTGCGGGTCGAGCACCGAGGTGTTGTCGCAGTGCACCGTCTGCGGGTCGACGATCGTGCAGCTCCAGCCCGTCGCCGTGTTGTCGATCGCGGACGTCGCCGTGAAGGCGCTGGGCAGGTTGACGTCGAGCGTGAGCACGTCGTTGGTCGGGTCCGCCCCGACGTTGGAGATCCAGACGAAGTAGTTGAGCGTGCCTCCCGGCGCGACCGACGTGGTGGCGACCGGGGTCATGTCCATGACCGGCGCCGCCAGCGCGGCGGTGGCCAGGACGAGCAGCAGCGCGATCGCCGCAGCCCCGGTCGCGATGACGCGGCGGACGGATCCGTGAACGTGCATGGACGTGCCTCTCGTGTCGTGCGCCGGACTCATCGACCCCTCCTCTGGGCCGCCGCCCGCTTGCCCTTCGCCTTCGGTTTCTTGACGCACCGCACCTTGCCGTGCACGCGCTTGCGCACCCTGCCCTTCTTGCACTGCTTCTTCGCGGGTTTCTTGAAGGACGGCTTGACGTTGTCGTTGCCGTCGAAGAAGTCGGCCGTTGACGGCGTGTTGGCCCCCGGAGGCGCGACCGCCGACCCTTGGCAGGTGTCGCCGACGCACTCGGGCGCGGGCAGCACCGGTTCCGGCAGGCCACCGCCGACGCGTGCGTCGTAGAGGTCGTAGCTGTTGTCGGTGTCCCAGCCGACGAGACGGTCGCGCGTCGCGAAGAAGACGTCGCTTCCGTTGGCGCTGGCGTCCAGGAGGTAGGAGTTGTCCTGGCCCGTGCCGGCAGACAGCAGCAGCTGCTTGCCGGTGTTCGCGTCGTACTCGTAGACGTCCCGCGTCGCGCCGTTGCGATCGGCGGGGTCGAGGCGCTCGCCGGTCGAGAAGAACACGTGCGAGCCGTCGGCCGAGAGCGGGCGAGAGAGGTGCGACGTCGCCGCCGCACCGCCGCGGCCGGAGCTGTCGGCGAAGACCGCGTCCGAGGCCGCCTTCGAGCTGTTCGGCTTGCAGGTGGCGCAGACGAGCGTCCCGTCGTCCGCCGAGTAGAGATAGAGCTCCGAGCAGCCCTCCGTGTGCGTCGGTCCGCAGTTGAGCTGGTCGTAACCGGTGAGGCCGGTCCCGGAGTGGGACGTGAACAGCAGATGGCGCCCATCCGCGGTGACGCGCGAGGCGATCTGCTGGGTACCGAGCGGCGTGCCCAGGATGTTGGGCACGACGTCGTCGCCGGTGACGCTGCCGATGTACGTGATCACGCCGGCGTGCCACTGGAAGATGCCGTAGGCGCTGACGAGCAGCGGCTGGCCGGCGACGAGCTGGCTCGAATCCATGAAGTAGACGTAGCTGCCGTCGTCGCTCGTGCCGACGACGCCGGCCTCCTCGCCCACGTCGCCCGGCTCGGAGTCGACCGAGATCCGCGTCAGGTTGTGCGGATCGCTGGCCGGCAGCGAGGCGTCGTACATGTAGAGGTCCGCGCCGCCGTCCGAGTCGTCGTCGGTGAGCTGCTCCGTCGTCGTGAAGAAGACCTTGGACGCGTCGGTGCTCGCGATCTCGTACTTCGCGCCCTGCTCGCCGGCAGGGTCGGGCGTCGGGTCGGCGATGCCGTCGCCGCCGCAGGTCAGATCCCCGTCGCAGTCCGTGCGCTCCGAGGCGCTGACGCGCACCGTCGTCGCGTGGTTCTCCCGCAGGTAGACGGGGCCGGTCGCCGTGCCGTTGTTCGGCATCGACGTCCAGACGATGCGGGAGCCGTCCGCGGACAGCGTCCGCAGGGTGTTGCGGCCGATGTTCGGACCAGTTCCCGCGACGGAGAAGTCCGCGTCGCCGCCGCCCTCGTCGGCGGGCAGCACGCCCACGAAGCGCAGGTCGGTGCCGTCGAGCTCGTAGAGCCGTGGACGGCACGCCGTGCCGGTCGCCAGACAGCCGGCCGGCTGCGCGGGCGCATCGGCGGTGTAGTTGTAGCGCGCCTCGAAGAGCATGTGGCTGTAGTCGGCGGTCGCCGCGACGAAGGTCGGGTTGTTGCCGGCCTGGCTGAACCGCAGGGGCACCGAGCAGATCGCGCACCTCGTCAGCAGCTGGAACGTCCCCGGCCCCGGCGTCGACAGATCGGTCCGGACGTAGAGGCTCGTCACGTTCACCAGATTGGGATCGTTGGCGAGGTTCGTGAAGGTGCGCAGCACCCCGCGGCTGAAGTCCTGCGAGAACTCGCCCTGATAGGTCGAGTCCATCGCCTGCGAAGCGGAGTTGAACGAGTTCGGGTCCACCTTCGGCAGCAGCCCGTGCGTGGTCCACCCGCTCGTTCCCGGCGCCCCGGTGCGCGCGCTCATGTACTCGGCGGCCACGCCGGTCCCGAGCGTGTCCCCGAAGCCGCCGAGCGAGATGAAGCCGACCAGATCGCCGTCGGCCCGAGCACGCGTCCGCGTGCTCTCCGCGGCGACGTCGGCGCCGTTCTTGTCGGCCGGCGAGACCAGCTCGTAGCCTCGGTTGTCCGGCAGCGACGCGCCTGCGACAGCTGCGCCGCCTCCGACGAGGCCGATCGCGGCCATGACTGCGGCACACAGCTTCGATGCTGCGCTTCTGCGCGCTCTCAGCTCCACATCTCTCTCCTCATCGCGGGGACGCAACGGGGCGCATGGTAAACGCGTATGACTCCAACTCGCAAATACCTTGCAAGAACGTCAATGTTCACAAGCTTTCCCAGTTTTCTGCCTTACTTGTTACTGTGATTCAGTCCTTCTTGGAGCGGCAGGAAAAGCAATTTCAACCTGGTCAGCGCCGGCTTGTAGACGATTGACCTACCGTCCAATCGGTGCCTATACTCGGACGGCAGTCGTGACCATGTTGCGAGCCCCGGGGGAGCTGCAAGCGGGGTCGGTCGAAACAACATGGGGCGAAATCGGACCTCGGACATCCGCGTCCGGCGTCAGCGAAAAAGGGGGTGATCAGGCGCCATCATTCGTGCGGTGCACGCTCGTCGAGCGGGGCCTCGCGCGTCGTCGTTACCGGTCGCCGACCCGTCCGCAGCTGCGGGTCGAGACGTGAATCCATCATGTGCATGCATATGCATGTACTTCGATAAAGGACTAATCCAAATGTATAAAGGCAGCAAGTTCCTGCTGGCCGCTCTCGCCGCGCTCGTCGTGCTCGCCTTCGGGTCGGGCATCGCGTCGGCGAATAGAAGCATCGAAGCCAGCGTCGCCTCCGGCGAACTCGGCAGAATCACCGCCACGTCCGCCAGACTGACGTTCACCGATTCAGAAGCGACCTTCAGAATAGTGTGCCAGGTCGTCCTAACGATCTCGCTCAACAGAAGCGTTTCGAAGACCAGAGAAAGCGTCGCCGGTAGAGTCAACGCCGTCGAAGTCACCAGATGCGAAGGCGGCACCGTCAGCGTCCTAACGGCCACCCTCCCGTGGACCGTTCAGTACATCTCGTTCGCCGGCACGCTACCGAACATAACGTCGCTGCGCCTGCGCCTCAAGAACGTCGGCTTCCTAGTCTCCGCGTTCTTCGGTCTCGGCAGATGCCTATACGGCGGCGACGCCGAGGGCACCACCGGTGGCGGAACGACCATCACCGAACTCAGAGCAGACGAATCGAGAGCCCTCGGACTCGTCACCAACCTAGGCGGGTTCGAATGCCCGGCCGGCGGCGTGTTCAGAGGTACGTTCACCGTCGCGCCGAACGTGAGACTCAGACTAATCTAAGTCTCGCCGAGCAGGGATAGCAGTACTCCTGGAGGGCCGTCCGCATGGACGGCCCTCCTTCAATTCAGGTGCACCGCGACCGCGTCGGCGCATGCGCGGGGCCGCGCCGGCGAGGGCGCGACCCGGACCGGCGAGACGGAGGGCGAGGGCCAACGCTCGAACACTGACCCTGATATCTGGCACCGCATCCGCCAGCTCCATCAGCAGCGCTTCGGAAAGCCTTGAGCTGCGACACGCTCGCCGGGGTCTACTCGGCGAGCTTGTCGTACTCAGTCGCGACGACAGCGGCGGGTACTCCCATGCCTTCGGCCAGCCGGGCGACAACATCCCAGCTCGGATTGCGTACGCCCCGTTCTACGTCGCTGATGTAGGTCGGGTGCAAGTCGGCTCGTGCTGCCAGCTCCTCTTGGGTGAGGCCTTGGGCGGTGCGGATGGCCTTGATCGCTTTTCCGATCCGAGCCTGCCTGGAGGAGCTGGGCATGGGCGCGAACAGTCGTGGTCGCGCCCCTGAATCGCCATAGGCGATAAGTGAAGTCCCGTGCTAGCATAGGCGATCAGTGAACTTCACTCATCGCAGATCACCGGAGACTGACGACGAGCGACGCCGGCGCGAGCAAGCCGAGCGGGCCTATGACATGTACCAGGCGTATCTACTGGGGATGACGCTTGCCGAGATTGGCCGTCTCTACGGCGTCGGCGGGGAGCGGGTGCGCCAGCTCTTTCACTGGAATGGCCTGCCACGACGCCGGCATGGCTGGCATCCGCCAGGCCATCCCAAGCGCACTGACTACTTGCGTCGCTGGTCGTACGCGGCAGCGATGTCAGCGACGCCGACGCCCATGCCCTTGGCAAGTCGGGCGATGGCATCCCAGCTCGGGTTGCGAGCGCCGCGCTCGATGTCGGAGATGTAGGTCGCGTGCATCCCAATTGCATTGGCGACTTGCTCTTGGGTCTTGCCGACTCGCGCCCGCACCTCTTTGACGGCCAGGCCGAGGGCGATCTGGCTCGGAGTCTTGCGTGCCGACATTGCCCCGGCACCCTTCCCGCTGGGGGCGTCGAGCGCCATAGGCGATCAGTGAGGCTATGGTCGATGCCAAGCGAGCGCTGATCCCGTGCACGAGACGACGGTTCGCTTCTCGGATGACCTATGGGCGCGCGTGCGGCAGATGAGCAAGCGCAACGGCACTTCGGCGGCGCAGTTCGTCCGTGAGGCGACGGTCACCAGGATCGCCGTCGAAAGCCACACGACCATGCTGCGCCGCGAGGTCGTCGTAGCCCTGGATCGGCTCGACCTTCGTCTGCGTCAGGTGGATGAGGCGTTGCAACGCCACGGGCTGCGCTGAGATGCGCCCTACTTCTTGGGCGGCTTGTCGTGCATGAGCGCCAGCGGATCGAGTCCGACCCGTGCGGCGATTCGTTCGACGCTCTTGAGCGTCAGATTGCGCTCGCCTCGCTCCAAGCCGCCCATGTAGGTGCGGTGTACGCCGACGACTGCCGCGAACGCCTCCTGGCTCAGTCCGTGAGTCTCGCGGTAGGCCCGCAGATTCCGTCCTACGGTGCGTTGGAGGTCGCCTTCCATGCAGCCGGAACGCTCCCCGGTTGCTACTTGACAGTCTACAGACCTATAAGTAGCGTCCGCCCCGATTCGTCTGCCGAGAATCCGGCGCAACGGGTCTCCGTCTGCCCAGCCCGAACCCAAGGAGCAGCCCATGCGTCTGACGTTCCCGCGCCTTCTGTCCGTCCTGCTCGTGGCTGTCTGTCTGCTGCCCGCGTCGGCTCTGGCCGATGGCGGAAAGGCAATCGCCAGCGCGCCGGGGATCGCCTACGGTCAACAGCAGTTCGGCAACACGGCAACGGGAAGCGTCGAGCCGCGGGGCTGCTGTGCGTGTCCGCTCTACAACTCGTACTGGTTGGCGACGGTGGTTGCCGGAGATCGGCTCACCATCAACTGGGAGGGTCGCCCCGCTACCACAACGCTCGCTGCCTTCCCCGTTGGCACCACTGACTTCACGGTTGCCGATGCCGAGCCGTTCGCCGAGCAGGGCCTGAGCAGCAACGGCAAGAACCAGCTCGTGTTCACGGCACCAGCCAGTGGCGTCATGCCGGTCCTGTTCGATGCCTGTGACAGTGATGTCGGTCCCTACGACTTCACGGCCTTTGTCCGGCACGTCGTTCGGCTGAGCTTGCCGCACTTCTCCAAGCTCCGACGTACGGGCACGCTCCGGGTGGCAGCGCACACCGCCGAGGGTGGAGCCATCACCGATCCGGGCCTGCTGGTCGACGTGCAGCTCCGAACCAAACGGAAGTGGCTGATCGTCGGCAGCGCTCCGGTTGCCAGCTCGGTGGCGGCGGTGCCGCTGAGGATCCCGGCTCGCTTCGCAGACCAGACGATCAGGGTGCGGGCTGTTGCCCACGGCCCGACCTATCTCAGGGCAGCTACCCGGAGCCGCACGGCGCTGCTGGTCAGTCCGCCGAAGCTGGGCAAGAACTCGAGAACCTCTCAGGCGGCAGCAGCTCGGGCTATCTCGACGCGGATCGTCGTCGGTCAAGGGATGGCAGGCGTCAAGCTTGGCGACAGCCAAGCTCGCGTCAGGCAGCTCCTCGGCGAACCTGACTCAACAGAGAATGGCTGGGACTACCTCGAAGGGTTGCAAGGCCGAGTCACCTTCGACGGCAAGGGACACGTCCGGGGCATCTGGACCGGCTCGAAGAAGCAGAAGACGAAGAAGGGCATCCGCCCTGGCTCAACGCTCGCCAAGCTCAAGGCGGCCTATCCGAAGATCAGGTGCTCGGTGGGGCCGTTCGGGCCTGACTCTTTGATGTGCGTCTTGAAGTCTCGCTTCCATAGGCGGAAGGTCGAGACCTCGTTTCCGTTCTTTACTCGTGCTCTCGGGGTCCGCGAAGTCGATGTGGATTTTGTGTAGGTGGTGAGTGGAGAGGCCGGTGTACAGGTACCGGTGCTGCGGCGAGACGATCAGAGCCTTCCCAAGGTGTGGTGCGACTTACCACGCGCGCGATCTCTTCTAGAGACGCTTGGACGATGGCGAAGCTCTGCCCGTCCTCAAAGTCGCCGGTTTGTCTGCGCCAGTCTCGCCAGCGTTGCATCAGCTCACGGCCACGTATGGTCTTGTGCAACCCGGCACTCATGATTGTGGCTTCAGAGGCTTCGATATTGGCAAGGATCTCTGGCTTACCTTTGGCTATGTAGATTTGTAGTAGCCAGCCACGCTCAGCTTCGGTGAATGGCAAGGCCGTACGGAAAGCCAGCAGGGCTTGGCTTAGTTGGCGGTCTCTGGGCTCATACGGTGTGTCCGCTGGATCTAAGAGTGGCACTATCCTCTCCATCTCCATGAGAAATTCAAAGAGGCTTTCCTCGTGGTGCTGTAGCTCTTGTCCGGCAAGTGCGCCGACATCTCTTGCCAGCTTCTCTTGAACTGCGTCTGCGTACAGGCGTAAATCTGCGCCCACTGGGCCAAACGGCCCCCAATCTATTTCGATAGCCGACTCCTACACAATTACTACGCCTATTATCCCATAGGTCTAGTAGTGACACAAGGGAACCGCGGTAGCTATTGCTAGTCGTCAAACAGCCTGGGGTGATCCCCTCGTTGTCGGCCCCGCTGAGGCTTACGCTGGACGAGCTTCTGGTCGCGCACGGACGAGTCGGCTCCCCAGCCGTTCACGATCAGCACGGGTGGCCACTCGGACACAGGCAAGTGCATGGCGAGGCGTGCTTCCCCGATCAGTTCAAGACACTGCGAAATCACTGCTGACAGCAATGCTCGGGCTTCTCGCCGTTCAAAATAGTCCCGGCTAACCGCTGGCTTGTAGATGCCTGCGGCGATGGCATGACGCTTTTTTGCCCCCTCGTGCTCTGTGTCCGTTGTCAGCCCCAAGAGCGCCTCGACTGTGGCCGCGACAGTGCCACCCAGCCGCGAAGCAGCGCGGTGCAGCAGGTCCTTGATCTTGTCGCGGTCTTCCGCCTCCCTGCTGAGCCTACGAGCGAGCCACAGAACTCCGTCCATATCTTCGTTCCGAAGGTTGCGCAGACCGTGTGTTCGCATCGAAAGCAGCTCTGCCAAGAGGCGCTCGCGGGTCGGCCCACCCACATCGCCGATTCGGTAGACGACGCTACCCATCTATCAAATTCTCGCAATTTGGGCGGACGGACCTGCGTGTACCCAATGGGTACAGCGTTCGTACCCATTTTGCGGAAGCTGCTGAGGGTGTATCGCTGGTACCGCAAGGCATTCCACCCTGGCAGAAGGAGTCCCGATGCCCAGCCTCCTCAAGCCCCCAACCGAACATCACGAACCCAATGTCCACTGGCCCCCAACCTTGCTCGACCTCGAACCCGAGCAGCTTTGGTGCCTGCCGCACGGCCAGGAGCTGCCCTGCGGCAAATGCGAAGCGCCTTCGCGCGCAACGATCCGAAAGGAGTCCCGATGACCGATCTTGTTCGCTTCGGAAACGGCAGCCTCTTGCCCTCCCGCGTCGAGCGGCAGACGAATCGCGCCTTGCAGGGAATCCGCAGCAATCAGATTTTGGCGGCTGCCCATGAGGTGGCAAAAATCGAAGTTCTGGCGGAAACGGGGGAGGCCGGTCTGTTGGCGATTTCTCATGTGTCGGCAGTCGAGGCGCTGCTGGTCGCCCGTACTCCTCACGCGGAAGCGCGTCTGAAGCACTGCGCAGATTTCGCAGCCCTCGGCATCACAAACGTCGTGATGAAGGCTGGACGGAGGCTGTCCTGATGTTCTTCCTGGGATTGCTCATCGGCGCGCTGGCGGTTCTCCTGGTCGTCGGGTGGTTCCTCATCCGGCTTGACTCTGCCCCGCCGCTGTCGTCCTACCAAGACCGCGCCTCCATTCACCACATGGAACGCCAGGCCATCCATGACATGGTGGCTGCCGAGTTCGCTGCTCGACAGACAGGTGCAATGCCTCCCAACGAGGACATCATTGAGGGTACGGCTGTCGAGGTTCGGCGGCCATGAACAAGACCACCTGGCTGTTGGTCGTCGGCATCGTCGCGCTGGCTGTCTTGGTGTCGGCGGGGCCGACGCTCGTTGCTCTGGCTCATGCGGCGGTGCCGCTGGTCATTGCGTTGGGTGTGGTGGCGGTCATTGTGCGACTCGTGTTTTTCCACACGCGCCGCTGGTAGGAAAGTCGTAAATAAGACACTTGACCGGCCAACTAAAGCCGGGAGACAATGGAGGGTTACGTAAGTGCGAGGAAACGCGCTCACCTGTCCGATGGCGTGACCGAGGCAAACCTAAAGCGAGAGGAGGTCACGCCATGCCCCGAAAAAATAGAAGCAGCCAAACCAAGAAAGGGCGGTTGCAACGAGTATCAATCCGCGCTGAGCGACGGGATGAGGTTGACTGGGACCGCTACGCCTGGGCGCTGTTACAGCACGCCAAGATCGTTTCCGAAGCACAGACGCCGAACAAGCCAAAGCGGAAGCGGAAGCCATGAAGCGGGCTGCGCTGATCTGGTTGCAGCTCGGCTTTCCGCGCGACCTAACCGGCGATGCCGTCCTCGCCGCGCTGGCCTCCTTCTCGGGCGTGCCCCACAACAGCCGCCTGGTCTTCGACCTCGTGGCAACGGATGAGGGGATCACCCATCGACTGGCCGTCAGTCCGGCTCACGCAGACATCGTGACCGGCAGTCTGCGCGCGGCGATTCCCAGTCTGCGGCTCGATCACATCGAGGCTCCTGCTCGCCGAGCTGGTCGGCGATTGCTCTGGCAGCTCGCACCGGCTCACGCTGTTATCCGTACCGATGAACCGGGCGCTATCGCAGCCGGTCTGCTGGCTAGCCTGTTTCCGCTCAATAAGGGGGAGTCGGTACGGCTCAGCTGGACGCTGCGGTCACGGGTGCGTCCGTCGTTGCCCGCGCCACCTGAGACACAGCGGGACGGACGGCTTCATGCGCTGCGCACCAAGTTGGCGCTGCCCGGCGTTGCCGCGTACGGCGAGCTGTGCGTCTGGACTCCAAGCACGGCCCGTATGCGCCAACTGCTGCACCGCGTCAATGCCTCGCTGTGGAGCCTGGGCACACCGTATGGCCGCCTGGTCGCTGAGCCGATCTGGTGGGGGCAGCTCGCTCGCATGTTCGGCCAGCGGGGTCGCTACTTCTCGATCACCGAGCTGGCGGCGGTCATCGGCTGGCCCATCGACGCCCCCGATCTGCCCGGCTTGGAGCTGGGCGCCAGCAAGCGGTTGGTACCGAGTCGAGCGCTGCCGAGTGTGGGTCGGGTGCTCGGCATCAGCAACTTCACCGGGATCGCGCAGCCGGTAGCCATCACGCCGGGAGCCTCCACACGCGGGCTGTACGTCCTCGGCCCAACCGGCACCGGCAAGACCTCGCTTCTCAAGAACCTGATCCGCGACGACCTCCGTGCCGGCCACGGGTTGGCGGTGGTCGAGACCAACGGCGACCTGATCCAAGACTTGCTCGACCTCGTGCCGCCCGAGCGTGTCGGCGACGTCGTGCTGCTCGATCCCACTGACCGGAACTACGCCGTCGGCTTCAACCCGTTCGCGGGTTCCGCTGATCCGTCGCTCGTCGCTGACCAGCTCGGCGAGCTCTTTCAACGACTGTGGTCGGCGTACTGGGGACCGCGCACCGGCCAACTGGCACACATGGGCCTGCTTACCCTCGCCCGGCGTGAGGGTTCAACGCTGCTCGATCTGCCGCGGCTGTACCTCGATGCCGACTTTCGTGCCCGCGTCCTGGCGGATCTTGATGACCCGGTTGGCTTGGAGCCGGACTGGCGCTGGTTCGGTGCACTGGCTGAGCGAGAGCAGGCAACCGTCATTGCTCCTCTGAATAACAAGGTGCGACAATTCACCGCGCGGGCCTCTATCCGGGCCATCATGGGGCAGCCATCCCCGGCCACCTCGATGCGCGCCATCATGGCCGAGCGCAAGGTGCTGCTGGTGCATCTGCCCAAGGGCCTGATCGGGGCGGAGACGGCCACGCTGCTCGGCTGCCTGATCCTGACCGCACTCTGGCAAGCCGCCACCGAGCGGGCCAGCCTGCCGCCAGCCGCACGTCGTCCCTTCGGGCTGTACGTCGACGAGGTACAGGACTTCGCCGCCTCCCCGATCCCGTGGGATGAGATGTTCGCCCAAGGTCGCAAGTACGGCTTGAGCCTGAGCGTCGCCCATCAGAACCTCAAGCAATTACCAGTAGAGCTGCGCGAAGTCATCCTGGCGAACGCGCGTTCCAAGGCCGCCTTCGCGTTGAGCGCCGCCGATGCCAAGGTCATGGAGCAGTTGTTCGCTCCGGCACTGAGCGCGGCTGATCTGCAAGCGCTCGATGCCCACAGCATTGCGGCGATGGTCGCACTCGAGAACGGCAGCACAGCTCGGCCCGTGACGCTGAGCACGCCGCCACCGCCCGCGTCAACCGGCAGCGCCAAGGCCGTACGCCGCGCTTCCCGGTTGAGCTATGCCCGCCGGCTTTCTGAGGTCGAGGCTGCCTTGCGTGCCCAGCTCAGCGGCCCGAAGCCGCCATCCGCGCCGGTGGGCCGCAAGCCACGGGGGCAGTCGTGAACCCGGCAGTCGGTCAGTCAGTCGCGTCGAGCTGTGGTGCTCGTGTTCCCAATGGCTATCGGCTGTGTAGCCCGAATCTGCCACTGACTATTGGTGCCAAAAGGGGTTGGCAATGACCGGGCGCTATCTCACGCGGACGCGCCTGCACGAGCTGGGCGACCAGCTCGCCGCCCGTGACCTGACCGTCCTCCGTGCCGTCTCCGATCTGCGCTTCGTGAGTGGGGCGCAGCTCACCCGCCTGTGCTTCGCTGATCTCGGCGACCCGACCATCAACGCTCGTGCAGCTCGCCGGGCGCTGCTGCGGCTGGTGCGGCTTCGGCTGCTCGCTCGGCTGCCGCGTCCCGTGGGCGGTGTGCGTGCCGGTTCGGCTGGTTTCGTCTACCACTTGGACCTTGGCGGACAGAGCCTTGCGGTGCTGCGCGGCTGGCAGCCCGAGCGGCGAGGGCGGCGGACGCCCACACCGGGGAGCCTGTTCGTGCGACACAGCCTGGCTATCGCCGAGCTGCACGTACAGCTCGTAGAGGGCGACTGCTCCCGACGCTTCGAGCTGCTGGAGCGGACCGCCGAGCCGTCCTGTTGGCGCAGCTATCTGGCGGCGGGCGGCCAGCGACTGAGACTCAAGCCCGACAGCTTCGTCCGGCTGGGAGTCGGGCGCTTTGAGGACAGCTACTTCGTGGAGGTAGACCGAGGCACGGAGGGGACGCGGGCCTTGGAGCGTCAGGTACGCGCTTACCTCTCGTATCACCGGAGCGGAATCGAGCAGCGCAGTCGAGGCGTCTTCCCCAAGGTGCTGTGGCTGACGATGAGCGTCGAACGCTGCACGGTCATCGCTCAGGTGGTGGCGCGGCTGTCGAGGGAGGAGCGCGAGCTGTTCGCCGTCGCACGCTTTGACGATGCCCTGGCCGCCATGACAGCCGATGAGTAGCTACTTATAAGTATGCAGTCGTGGTACAATTAACAACGCCTATGCAGGCAGAAAGGAGCCATATGGCAACAACCTCACCACCCATCGCAACCGAACTTCTGGCCTTACCGACCAAGCGGGCCTTCATCTACGTGCGTGTCTCCTCAGACGGCCAGGTGCAGACGGACTACGACCCGGACGGCCTGTCGATTGGCGCGCAGCGGGAGGCTGGAACCGACAAGGCGGGGCAGCTCGACGCCGAGGTCGTGCGGGAGTTCACCGACCCCGGCAAGAGCGCCTTCGTGGATCTGCACAAGCGCACGAGCTTCCTCGAAATGCTGGCTGAGCTGGAACGCTGCAACCAGCACGCCGCTACCCGCGTGGACTACGTGATCGTCTGGTCACTGAGCCGCTGGGCGCGCAACACGGTTGACCACTGGCAGACCCGCGAGCTGGTGCGTAAGGCCGGCGCGCGCATCATCTCCATCACCGAGCCGATGGCCGGAGAGGACACCGCTTCCGGCTTTCTCTACGAGGGCATCGTCGTCACCTACAACCAGTACCAGTCGATGTTGACCGCCGAGGGCGTGCGGCGCGGACTCAAGCAGAAGGCCCAGGGCGGCGGCACCTATGGCCCGGCCCGCTTCGGCTACCACAACACCGTTGATGTGCTGCCCGATGGCCGCCGGGTTGCCACTGTGTCCGTCGAACCCGAACGAGGCCCGTATGTCACGTTGGCCTTTCAGCTCTACGACAGCGGCTTGTACTCGGTGTCGCAGCTCGTCGCCGAGCTGGACCGTCTCGGTGTGCGTTCTGTTCCCACCAAGCGATGGTCAGCTCGGCCTCTCGGTACGTCGGCGGTGCAGCGCCTGCTTCGCAATCCCTACTACGCGGGGTGGATCGTCTACAAGCGCGGCACGCCTGATGAGCAGACCTTCGAGGGTCGGCATGAGCCGCTGATCGACCAGGCGACCTTTGACCGTGTGCAAGTGCGGCTCGATGAGAAGCGGGTAGCCGGTGAGCGTCCGCAGACCAGCGGCCACTATTTGCGTGGTTCGGTCTACTGCGGCGAGTGCGGTGGGCGGCTGGCATTCGCGGAGTCCACGGGCAAGAGCGGCAAGAAGTACGCCTACTTTTTCTGCATGGCTCGCATCAATGGCAAGCCGTGCTCGATGCGAACCAACATGCGTCCTGAGCTGATCGAGGAGGCCGTCGCCCGCTACTACCGCGAGCGCCCCGTCGAGCTGACGCCCGAGGATGTGCAGCGTCGTACGGATGCCATCGAAGCGCTGGTCGCCGTCAGCCAACAGGCCGTGGTGCAAGTGCGGGAGGCCAAGACGGCGCTCGTCACCAAGCTCAAGGCTCAACAGATCCGCCTCATCCGGCTGCACGCCGAGGAGGGCGACGACGTATCGCCCGACGCCTTCCGCGAGGAGCGCGCTCGGATGCAAGCTGAGATCAAGAACGCAGAGCGATCACTGGCCGAAACGGAACTGCGTCTGACTCTCGATGCTGTGCAGCTCCGCATGGGCTTGGAGCTGGCCGAGAACGTGGCCGAGGTCTACGAGGCCGGGAACGAGCAGCTTCGGCGCGGCTACAACCAGGCGTTCTTCCGCAAGCTGTTCGTCACGCCGGAATGGGACTACGAACAAGGGCAGACCGTGGTCAGCATCACGGGAGCTGAGCTGACCGAGCCTTACGCCGTCCTGCTGGCCGACGACCTCGTGGAGGGCGTCCTGGCTGAGGCTGAGGCCATCCGAACAGCCTCAGAAACCAGAGAAGACGGCCACAAGGAGCCGTCTTCTGCTGGGTGTTCGTACTTCGTCAAGCTGGCGGAGGGGGAGGGATTCGAACCCTCGATGGACGAGAAACGCCCATAACGGTTTTCGAGACCGCCGCATTCAACCGCTCTGCCACCCCTCCAGGTGGTGTGGGAAATCTAGCGCCTTCCGGCGAAGAAGCTCGTGAGCAGCGCAGCGCACTCGTCCGCCAGCAGCCCGCCCGCGACCTCGGGCCGGTGGTTCAGGCGCGGCTCGGCGAGCACGTCCAGCACGCTGCCGGCGGCCCCGGCCTTCGGGTCGCGGGTGCCGAACACCACTCGCGGGACGCGTGCGAGCACGATCGCGCCCGCGCACATCGCGCACGGCTCGAGCGTCACGTAGAGGACCGCGTCGAGCACCCGCCAGCTGCCGAGCGCGCGCGCCGCCTCGCGCAGCGCGAGCACCTCGGCGTGGGCGGTCGGGTCCTCGCGCAGCTCGCGCTCGTTGCGGCCGCTGCCGATCACCTCGCCCTCGTGCACCACGACCGCGCCGATCGGGACGTCGCCGTGCTCCTGCGCGCGCTGCGCCTCGCGCAGCGCGAGCCGCATGAAGTACTCGTCGCGTGGGAAGAAACGGTCGGTCGCAGGGTCAGATGACATCTCGTGCTCACCTCTCGGGGTTGCGGCGCAACGCTCCGCTGCCGATGATGTCTTAAGACGGACCTGGCAGGGTCGCCGCGGCGCTCCCTCCGTGGCCGAACCCTCCATGCTCCGCCCCTCCATTCCCTCCCGCCCCCTGCTCGCGCGCGTTGCCGCGCTCGCCTGCGTGGGCGCATGCCTCGCCGCCGCGCCCGCACCCGTGCGGGCAGCCTCGGCCTACGTCCCCGGCGAGGTCGTCGTCGGCTACGTGGCGGCCGGCGCCGCAGCCGCGCGCAGCGGTGGCGCGCCGGCGCCGCGCACCGTGGTGCTGCACGTCGCGCCCGGGCGCGAGCGCGCCACCGTCGCGCGGCTGCGCCGCCAGCCCGGCGTCGCCTTCGCCGCGCCGAACCCGATCGCGCACGTGAGCGAGGTTCCGCTGCCCGACGATCCGGGCATCCCCGGCTATCCCGGCGGCCTGGCGGCGCTGCAGTGGAACTTCTTCGGCGACTGGGGCGTCGACGCGCTCGCCGCCTGGTCGAACCTCGCCGGCGTCGCGCCGGGCGGCGCCGGCATCCGCATCGCCGTGCTCGACACCGGCATCGCCTACCGCGACCTCGGGCGCTTCCGCATCTCGCCGGACTTCCTCGGAACGCGCTTCGTCGCGCCGCACGACTTCGTCGCCAACACCCCCTATCCCGTCGACCGCAACGGCCACGGCACGCACGTCGCCGGCACGATCGCGGAGGCTACGAACAACGCACGCGGCGTCAGCGGCCTGGCCTGGGGCGCGACGATCATCCCCGTGCGCGTGCTCGACTCGCGCGGCTACGGCGACGCGGCCACGATCGCGAAGGGGATCCGCTATGCCGTCCGCCACGGCGCGCGGGTCATCAACATGAGCCTCGAGTTCTCGACCAGCGTGCGCGCCGCCGAGATCCCCGACATCACCGCTGCGCTGCGCTACGCGAATCAGCACCACGTCGTCGTCGTCGGCAGCTCCGGCAACGAGGGCGAAGCGCGCGTCGCCTACCCGGCGCGCACCGGCCTCGTGGTCTCCGTCGGCGCCACGACCGACAGCGGCTGCCTCGCCGACTTCTCCAACGACGGCGTCGGGCTTGACATCGTCGCTCCGGGCGGCGGCGACGACGCCGACCTGCCGCACGACCCCAACTGCCAGGCGGGCCGCCATGGGCGCGACATCTACCAGATGACGTACACGCGCTCGGTCAACCGCTTCGGGCTGCCGGACGGCTACGACGGCACGTCGATGGCGGCGCCGCACGTCTCGGCCACGGCCGCGCTCGTGCTCGCGAGCGGCGTGCTCGGTCCCGACCCGACGCCCGAGCAGATCGCCTGCCGCCTGAAGGCCACCGCCAAGCCGCTCGGGCTGCCCGCGCCCAACCGCGTCTACGGCTACGGGCTCGTCGACGCCGGCGCCGCCACGAACGCCGCGATCGCCACGCCGCAGTGCCGCGCGCAGGGCGCGCGGGCGCCCCGCTGAGCCGCGCCGCGGCGGTTCCGCGTTGCGCCCCGCATGCCCACGTGGGCATGCTAGGCAGATGCGGATCGCGTATCTGGCCGATCGAACGACGGGAAACGGGTTCTACCGCGGGACAGGGCCGATGGCGGCGCTCGCGCAGGCGCGCGGCCACGCCGTGCGCCAGCTCTCGAACGACGAGGACAGACCCCCGCTGGCCGACGTCCGCGACATCGACGTGCTCTACGTGCACCGCTACTGCGACGCCCGCACGTTGCGCCTCGTGCGCGAGGCGAAGGCGCACGGCGCCGCCATCGTGTGGGACAACGACGACGACATAACCGCGGTGCCGAAGGAATCGGCCGCCTACCGCAGCTTCGGCGGCATCCACGGCCACCGCCGCGTCGCCGAGATGAAGAAGGTCTTCGCGCTGGCGGACCTCGTCACGTCGCCGAGCAGGCGGCTCTCGCAGCAGCTCGCGGCGCTCGGGGCCGCGCACACCGACGTGATCGAGAACCACGTGCCCGAAGCGTTCCTCGAGCATGACCGGCGCCCCCACGGCGGCGTGACGATCGGCTGGATAGCCGGCCTCGAGCACCAGCTCGACGTCGAGCGGATCCCGATCAGAGACGTGCTCCAGCGCCTGCTCGACGAGCGACCGGACGTGAGCGTCGTGACGTTCGGCCTCAGACTGGGCCTGCGCAGCGAGCGCTATCGCGCCGTCGACGTGGTCCCGCTGATGCGGCTGTGCCAGGAGGCCGCGTGCTTCGACGTCGGCATCGCGCCGATCGCCGACATCGACCTCAATCGCGCGCGCTCCAACATCAAGCTGAAGGAGTACGCCGCAGCCGGCGCGCCGTGGCTCGCCTCGCCGATAGGTCCCTACGCCGACATGGGCGAGCAGCAGGGCGGGCGCCTCGTCCCCGACGACGGCTGGCACGCCGCGATCAGCCGCCTGCTCGACAAGCCGCGCGAGCGGCGCAAGCTCGCCAAGCACGCCGCCAAGTGGGTGACGGGCGAGACGCTCGGCCGCAACGCGCAGGGCTGGGAGGCGCGCTTCGAAGCCGCGATCCAGCGCGCCCGCGCCGCCGCCTGAGCGGGGCTGAGCGGGCCGCTCAGGTCGTGCGGATGATCAGCACCGAGCAGGGCGCGTGGTGCGAGACCTTGTTCGGCACCGAGCCGAGCAGGAAGCGCTTGGCGCCGGTCATGCCCTTGTTGCCGACGATGATGAGGTCGCTGCCCTGCTCCTCGGCGACGTCGAGGATCGCGTCGGCCGGGTCGCCCTGGCGTGCGAACGTGCGCACGGTCGCCACGCCCGCGGTGCGTGCCTCCTCGGCCGCCTCCTGCAGCGTCGCGTCGACGTCCTCACGCGGGTTGACAGACCACTGCAGGTCGCGCGGGACCTCCGTCCCCTCGTCGCGCAGACGCTGTGCGGAGACCGGTTCGTAGGCGCTCACGATCTCCAGCCCCGCGCTCGCGAGCCGCGCCAAGTCGATCGCCTGACGGACGGCCTCACGGGCCGTGTCGGAGCCGTCGGTTCCCACAACGATCGAGCCGAACACGCGCTTCTCCCTCTGCAGCTGGACGGACGCGGCCGGATCATAGCCCCGGTCTCCGGCGTGCCGTGCCAGTCGGTCACACGAGCTTGACGATCGCCACGACCATCGCGACGAGCACGCACACGACGATCGCCGCCTGCATCCAGATCCAGGTCGGCGACATCGCGCTACTTCCCGTTCGGCGGCAGCTTGACGACCGTCACGAAGAACTCGTCGATCTGACGGACCACCTGGATGAAGCGATCGAAGTCGACCGGCTTGGTCACGTAGGCGTTCGCGTGCAGCTGGTAGCTGCGCAGCACGTCCTCCTCCGCCGCCGAGGTCGTCAGCACGACGACCGGGATCGCGCTCAGCTGCGGGTCGCGCTTGATTTCCGCGAGCACCTGGCGTCCGTCCTTGCGCGGCAGGTTGAGGTCGAGCAGGATCAGGTCCGGGCGCGGCGCGTCCGTGAACTCGCCCTCGTTGCGCAGGAAGCGCATCGCCTGCTCGCCGTCGGTCACGCACGAGAGCGTGTTGCGGATCTTGTTGTCGGAGAACGCCTCGCGGATCATCAGCGTGTCGCCGGGATCGTCCTCGATCAGCAGCACGTCGATCGGGTCAAGCAGCTGGGGGGTGCTCATGGGGTCGCGTCTCCTCGACTGTCGGCAGGGTGAAGCGGAAGGTCGTGCGGCCTGCGATCTCGGTGTCGAGCCAGATCCGCCCGCCGTGGAACTCGACGATCTTGCGGCACATCGCGAGCCCGATGCCGGTACCAGCGTAGGCCTCCTTGGAATGGAGGCGCTGGAAGATCATGAAGATCCGCTCGGCGTGCTGGGGCTCGATGCCGATCCCGTCGTCGCTGCACGCGAAGCGCCACTCGTCGCCGTCGCGCTCGACGCCGACCTCGACGTGCGGCGGCGCACCGTCGCGATGGAACTTCAGCGCGTTGCCGATCAGGTTCTGGAAGACGACCGCGAGCAGCCCCGGCTCGCCCCGCACCTGCGGCAGCGGGGCGACGTCGATCTGCGCGCGCGTCTCCTCGATCGCGGTCGCGAGGCTCACGCGCGCCTGCTGCACGACCGCATCCATCTCGATGACCGAGCGGCGCACCGCGCTCTGGCCGACGCGCGAGAACGCGAGCAGGTCGTTGATCAGCTGCTGCATCCGCTTCGCGCCGTCGACCGCGAACCACACGTACTGCTGACCGCGCTCGTCGAGCTGCTCGCCGTAGCGCTGTTCGAGCAGCTGGCAGAAGCTCGCGACCTTGCGCAGCGGCTCCTGGAGGTCGTGCGAGGCGACGTAGGCGAACTGCTCCAGCTCGGCGTTGGAGCGCTGCAGCTCCTGCGCCTGCTCGTCGAGCCGTGCGTGCGTCGCCTGCAGCAGCGTCAGTTCCTCGACGATGCGCCGGCGCATCGAGTCGACGTCCTCGGCCAGCTCGATCAGGTCGCGCGGGCCCGCGCCGGCGATCTCGTGCTCGAAGTCGCCCTGGGCGGTGCGGCGCACCTCGCGCCCGAGCCGTTCGAGCGGACGGTTGACGATCGCGCGCAGGCCGATCAGCAGGGTCGCGATCGCGATCCCGACCAGCAGCAGGATCGCGACGAAGGTGCCGGACAGGAAGCTCGCCGCGCTGGCGAGATCGGCGCGGCCCTTGAGGCGCACTGCCCCGATGTGGTCGTTGAGCGTCGCAAGCGCGCGGCGGATGCCGTCGAACTGGTGGCGTCCGGCCGTCCCGCTCGGCGCGCCGGGGGCGCGCGGGCCGTCGCGCTGCACGTTCGCGATCGTGGGCCGGGCATAGGTGCGCCGCCACAGCTCGACCCTGTGCTGCACGCGCGCGAGGTCGCCTGCGATCGCATGCAGGCCCTTCTCGCGCGCGCTCTTCGCGAGCTGCGCGGCCTGCGCGGTCGCGTCGGCGCGGCCCTTGCGGTAGGGCTCGAGCGAGCGGGCGGCGCCCGACAGCGCGTACCCGCGCACGCCCGTCTCCTGGTTCAGGAGGGCGTTCGTGAGTTGGAGTGCGGCGAGCGCCGCCGGGCCGTTGCGATCGACCACCGTGCTGCGCGCGTTGGAAAGGCGCACGATCGCGTAGACGCCCAGCCCGCCCGCGATCGCCGTCACGAGCGCCAGCGCCGCCACCGCGAGCGTGACCCAGCGGCTGACGGTGCGGCGGCTCATGCTCGACGCGCCGAGACGAGGATCATCGCGAGGTCGTCGGTGAGATCGCCGCCGTTCAGCTCCTCGACGTCGGCGACGAGCTCGTCCAGCAGCGGCGAGGCGTCCGCACGGCGCGCGGGATCCGTCAGGCCGTGGCGCTGGAGCAGCTCCACGAGGCGCTCGGAACCGAGCCGCTCCGAGCCGCTGCCGATGCGTCCCTCGACGAGCCCGTCTGTGTACAGCAGCATGCCCCAGTCGCCGCTGAACGCGAGCGGGTTGCCGGGCCAGTCGACGGGGTCGGCTAAGCCGAGCGGCGGGCAGACGTTGGCCGCCTCGAACAGCCGCACGCCGCTGCCGTCCACGAGCACGGGTGGCGGGTGGCCGACGAGGAACACGGTCCCGTTCGCGCGCTCGCGATCGACCGTCAGGACGCACATCGTCGCGAACAGGGCGGGCGCGTGACGTTCGTGCTCGAGCATCTGCTGGAGCAGCCCGAGCGTCTGCTGTGTCGTGTGCCGGGCGAGCACGAGCGTGCGCCAGGCGACGCGCAGGCAGGCGCCGAGCGCCGCCTCGTCCGGCCCATGCCCGCTGACGTCGCCGATCATCACGTGCAACGTGCCGTCGTCGAGCTCGACCGCGTCGTAGAAGTCGCCACCGAGCAGCGCGCGCCGGCGCCCCGGGCGGTAGCCGGTCGTGAGCGCGATGCGCGGATCGCGGACGAGCGCGCGCGGCAGCAGCCCGCGCTCCATGCGCGCGTTCTCGCGGGCGTGGAGCCGCGCCTCGATCAGCTCCTCCTGCTCGCGCTCGCCGCGGCAGCGCTCGATCGCGTAGCGGACGGCGCGCGCGAGCGCGCGCCCGTCCACGCTGCCCTTCGTGAGGTAGTCCTGCGCGCCGCTGGAGAGCGCCTCGACGCCGCGCTGCTCGTCGTCCTGGCCCGTGAGCACGACGATCGCCGCCTCCGGCGCGGCGCGCCGCAGCCGCTCCAGCCCCTCCAAGCCGACCGCGTCCGGCAGGCCGAGATCGAGCAGGACGCACTCGAGCCCGCCCGGCAGCGCCTCCTCCGCCTCGCGCAGCGTCCCGACGTGCACCAGCTCGATGTGCGGGGCAGCGTCGGCGAGCAGCTCCTGCACGAGCAGCGCGTCGGCGAGATCGTCCTCGACGAGCAGCAGTTGGACGGGAAGCGACGCTGCGGACATCGGGGTTCCTTGGGGCGATCCGGCGGAGTGGGGGGAGCAGGATTCGAACCTGCGTAGGCAGAGCCAACGGGTTTACAGCCCGTCTCCTTTAACCACTCGGACATCCCCCCGAGCTGGGAGCGGAAGTGTAGCCGCCGCGGGTCCGTTCCGTCGCCCCCGAAGGCCGACGGAACGGACGCGGAATGCGTGCGGCTCAGGAGGCGTCGCGCAGGCGCTGCGCCTCTGGCAGCGCCTCGAGCTTCTTGAGCGTGTGGTTCTCGATCTGGCGGATCCGCTCGCGCGTCACGTTGAACGCGCGACCGACCTCCTCGAGCGTGCGTGGGCGCCCGCCGGAGAGGCCGAAGCGCATCTCGATCACCTCGCGCTCGCGCTGCGGCAGCGCCGCCAGCGCGCGGCGCACGTTGTCGCGCCGCAGGTTCTCCGAGGCGAGCTCGAACGGCGACTCGGCCGTCTGATCCTCGACGAAGTCGCCGAGCTCGGACTCCTCTTCCTCGCCGATCGGCTTCTCCAGCGAGACCGGCTGCTGGGCCATCCGCAGGATGTCCCTGACCTCGCGCACCGGGCATTCGAGCTCGGTCGCGATCTCGTCCGGCGTGGGCTCGCGCCCGAGCTGCTGCACGAGCTGGCGCTCCACGTGGACGACCTTGTTGAGCTTCTCGACCATGTGGACCGGGATGCGTATGGTGCGGCCCTTGTCCGCGATCGCACGCGTGACCGCCTGGCGGATCCACCACGTCGCGTACGTCGAGAACTTGAAGCCTCGCCGGTGGTCGAACTTCTCGACCGCGCGGATCAGCCCGAGCGAACCCTCCTGGATCAGGTCGAGGAACGTCAGCCCGCGGCCGAGGTACCCCTTCGCGATCGAGACGACGAGGCGCAGGTTGGCCTCGATCATCTGCTGCTTGGCGCGCATGTCGCCGCGCTCGATGCGCTGCGCGAGCTGCACCTCCTGCTCTGCCGTGAGCAGGTTCACGCGCCCGATCGAGCGCAGGTACAGCCGCAGCGAGTCGAGGCTCGGCTCGACCGTCA
This sequence comes from uncultured Actinomycetes bacterium, assembly GCA_963746145.1. Lineage (GTDB taxonomy): Bacteria > Actinomycetota > Thermoleophilia > Solirubrobacterales > Solirubrobacteraceae > Conexibacter. The sequence continues at coordinate 669,248 of CAVVAC010000003.1, read as the reverse complement.
GGTCGATTTCCGGCCGCTTCGCCGTGCCTCCGCTCGCGCGGTCCGCACGCTCGCCCTCGGCGGCGCTTCCGTCCGAGACCGCCGGACGACCGTCGGCTTCGACGACGTCGATGCCGTGCTCCTCCAGGTGCGCATGCAGCTCCTGGACCTGCTCCTTCGTGACCTCGATCTCCTCGAGGCAGGTGCCGATCTCCTCAAACGTCAGGTAGCCACGCTCCTGACCCTCGGCGATGAGCGTCCGAAGCTCCTCCATCTCCACGATGGGGGCCTCATCCGCCAACAAGACTCCAGCCTTCTCCCTCACGTGTGCCGTTCCTATCGAGACGCGATTCGGACCCGCACGTGCGGGCCCCCCTCTCCTCACTGCACCTCGCAACTGAACGCTACGTTCGCGACGTCTGCCGCAATGGGGCTGAGCCATTCACGCTCTCCCGCCCATGGGCGCGGAGGCGACTCCAGCCTCGGCGGAGTGATACCACAAAGCCGCCGGCTCGCGGACCGCTCGAACGAGGTCGCTACGCTGTGGCGCAGAGGACCCCTGCAGATGGCCGATTTCCACAACGCGAGCATCGTGGCGCCAGATGTCCAGGCGCAGCTGCCGACGCTCCATGTGAGCCTCTCGCGCGTCGGCGTGACCGGCGTCGAGAAGGTCATCCGGATCGCGCAGAACGGCGTCGAGCAGCTCTTCTTCGCCCAGCTCGAATGCTTCGTCGACCTCGGGCCCCATCAGAAGGGCGCGCACATGTCGCGCTTCGAGGAGGTCGTCAACGAGGCGATCGGCGAGGTGATCCTCGGCGAGTCGACGTTCAAGGCCGAGACGCTCGCGGAACGGATCGCCGAGCGCGTGCGCGAGCGCCAGGGCGCGCGCCGCGCCGAGGTCACGATCACCGCGCGCTACCCCGAGCACAAGCCGGCGCCCGTCTCCGGGATCCTGACGCAGGAGATCTACACGCTCTACGGCTCGGCGATCGCCTCCGAGCGCGGCACGCGACGGCTCGTCGGCGTCGCGGCCCAGGGCATGACCGCCTGCCCGTGCGCGCAGCAGCTCGTCGCCGGCGCCTCGCGCGAGCGGCTCGCGGCCGACGGCTTCAGCGACGACGAGATCGCGCGGATCTTCGAGCACGTGCCGGTGGCGACGCACAACCAGCGCGGGCTCGGGACGCTGCACATCGGCTGCACCGAGGAGTGCGAGGACGAGATCGAAGCATCCACGCTGCTCGAGCTCGTCGAGAGCTCGATGTCCTCCGAGATCTACGAGCTGATGAAGCGCAGCGACGAGGGCGCCGTCGTCGAGAAGGCGCACCGCCGGCCGCGCTTCGTCGAGGACTGCGTGCGCGAGATGGTCGGCGGCGTGATCGAGCGCTTCCCCGCGCTCGCCGACGCGGCGTTCGTCTCCGCGCGCCAGGAGAACCTCGAGACGATCCACCAGCACAACGTCGTCGCCGAGCGCTTCGGCCTGCTCGGCGAAGTGCGTCGCGAGCTCGAGACAGGCGAGCCTTCGCCCCACCAGGTCTCGCGTCGCTCCTGGCTCGACGGGCTCGTGACGGGCAGTTGACCACCGTGGCCACGCCTCCCGGCATCACGCTGCGCCGCCCGGACGACGCAGACGCCGACGCGGTGCTCGTGCTGATGCTGCTGAGCGCCTGCCAGGTCGCCGACACCGGCCGCTCGGACCGCGAGCTGGCCGACGTGCTGGAGCAGTGGGACCAGCCCGGCGTCGAGCTCGCGCGAGACGTCTGGATCGCGCAGGACACGGGCGGCGACGCGGTCGGCTATGCGTTCGTCCACGACGGCCGCGCCGACGTCTCCGTGCACCCGCGCGCTCGCACGCGCGGGCTCGGCGCGCACCTGCGCCAGCTCGTCGAGACGCGCGCGGTCGAGAACGGCGCGAGCACGCTGCTGCAAGTCGTCGCCGGGGGCAACCGGCCCGCCGAGCGGCTGCTGGAACTCGCCGGGTACCAGCCCGTGCACCACGTCTGGCGGATGGAGCGCCCGCTCGACGTCGTGCCCCCGCCGGCGCATTGGCCGGCCGGCGTCTCCGCGCACGCGCTGCGCGACGACGGCGACGCGGCGGAGGTGCTCGCGCTGCTGGAGCGCTCGGAGGCGACGCTGCCCGACGGCCGCCCGCTGCGCCTGGACCGCTTCCACGCCGAGCACCTCACGGACGAGCTGGTCGATCCCGAGCTGTGCGTGCTGGCGCATCGCCGCGACCGGCTCGTGGGGGCGGCGATCTGCGAGACGTGGGACGAAAGCGACGGCTCGATCGTGCAGTTGGCGGTCGACCCAGCCGAGCGCGGGCAGGGAATCGGGCGCGCGCTGCTGTTGGCGGCGCTCGCGCGCCTGCGCGATCACGGGCTCGCCACGGCGGTGCTGCACGTCGGCGCCGACCAGCCGACGGCGCCGGCGCTCTACGCCGAGAGCGGGATGCGCCCGGCGTGGCGCCAGGCGAGCTGGCTCAAGCGGCTTCGCTGAGCGCCGCGAGCCCGCGGCGCAGGCCGAGGAAGTAGACGACGCCGGAGGCGACCGTGACCGCCACCGTCACGTAGACGAGCCCGTCCACCCAGCCGGGCGTCGGGTCGCCGGCCGCGATCAGCGCCAGCACGGCGGCGATCTGCACGCACGTCTTGACCTTGCCGAAGCGGCTCGCGCCGATCACGACGCCCTGCTGCGTGGCGGCCATCCGCAGCGCGGTGACGGCGAACTCGCGCGCGATGATGACCATCGCGACCCAGGCTGCGACGCGATGCAGCGAGACGAGCGAGACGAGCGCAGCCACGATCAGCAGCTTGTCGGCGATCGGGTCCATCAGCTTGCCGAACGTCGTGATCGCGTTGCGCGAGCGCGCCAGGTAGCCGTCGAGCAGGTCGGTCAAGGAGGCGACGACGAACACGATCGCCGCGAGCAGGTCCCCGTTGGGGGTCTCGTCCAGCAGCGCGACGACGAGCACCGGCACGAGCAGGATGCGCAGGACCGTGAGCACATTGGGGACGTTGACCGGGAACATCGGCCTCGTACGGTAACGCGCCTCAAGTCCGGCGTGGGGTGGCCGATCACGCGGGCAACAGACCCGAAGGGTCAGCACCCGACCCGCTCGTGCACCCACGCGGCGAACGCCTGCTCCGAGAGCTCGCGCGCCGCCAGCCGCTCGAGCGTGCGTGCGACCTCCTCCTGACCGCCCGGCGGCGGCGCCCAACAGCCGCCGTTGCGCGCGACCAGCTCCAGCATCGCGATCAGCGCGACGCGCTTGTTGCCGTCCGGCAGCGGATGGTTGCGCACGATCCGCGAGCACAGCACCGCCGCCTTGGCCGCGAGGCCGGGGTAGCGATCCGTGCCGCCCTCGGCGGCGGCGAACGGTGCGTCGAGCGCCGACTGGGCCAGCGGAAGCCGCGTCGCAGCGGCGATCGCCTCTGCCGTCGTGCCCAGTACCGCCTCCCCGATCAGCAGCAGGTCTTCCAGCCGCAATGGCTCCATCGAGCCACCACGGTATCAAGCAACCACTTAGCGTCTATATACCAATGTGAATGTTTCAACGTGGGCATATGGCTTGATGATGTGACACCATGTCACCATGGCGAAGACGATGACGCTGCGGCTCAGCGACGAGCAGGCGGCCGATCTGGAGGCGATGGCCCGCGTCGACGGGGTTTCCGTCTCCGAGGCCGTGCGCGTCGCGATCGAGTCGCGGATCGCCGATCGCCGCTCAGACCGCGAGTTCCAGGCGCGCCTGCGGCGGCTGATGAGCGAGCACCAGCGGGCGCTGGAGCGGCTTTCGCAGTAGCCGCGGGGCACGGGCCGCCGGCGACGGCGATCTGCGAGGCTTCAGGCATGCCCCTCATCCCCATGGTCATCGAGCGCACCGCCCGTGGCGAGCGCGAGTTCGACATCTACAGCCGGCTGCTCAACGAGCGGATCATCTTCCTCGGCTCCGCCGTCGACGACATGGTCGCCAACCTCGTCGTGGCACAGCTCCTGCACCTCGAGTCGCAGGACCCCGACAAGGACATCTCGATCTACATCAACTCGCCCGGCGGCTCGATCTACGCCGGGCTGGCGATCTACGACACGATGCAGTTCATCAAGCCCGACGTCTCGACGATGTGCGTCGGGATCGCGATGTCGATGGGCTCGCTGCTGCTCACGGGCGGCGCGAAGGGCAAGCGGATGGCGCTGCCGAACAGCCGCATCCTGATCCACCAGCCGTCGGCCGGCTTCGAGGGGCAGTCGACGGACATCGAGATCCACGCGCAGGAGATCCTCAAGACGCGCAAGCGGATCGACGAGATCTACGCCCATCACACCGGGCAGCCGGAGGAGCAGGTCAACCGCGACATGGAGCGCGACCGCTTCTTCTCCTCCGCGCAGGCCGTCGAGTACGGCCTGATCGACCGCGTCATCGAGCAGCACTGACCAAGCAGGGAGTCGGCATGGCGATCGCAGAACGGCAGGCGCAGGCGAGCTGGGAAGGCAACCTGACCGAGGGCGCGGGGCGCGTGAGCGGCCTCAGCAGCGGCGCGCTCGGCGATCTGCCCGTCACCTGGGCCTCGCGCACAGAGCAGCCGGGCGGCAAGACGAGCCCCGAGGAGCTGATCGCCGCCGCGCACGCGTCCTGCTACTCGATGGCGCTCTCGCACGAGCTGGCGCAGGCGGGGACGCCTGCGACCCGCGTCGTCGCGACCGCGACGGTCACCCTCGACCGCGTCGACGGCGCGCCGACCGTCACGCGCTCGGCGCTCGCCGTGACCGGCCGCGTGCCGGGCGTCGACGCGGACGCGTTCGACGCCGTCGCGCAGTCCGCCGGCAGGAACTGCCCGATCTCGCGCCTGCTCGCAGCGGCCGAGATCACCGTCGCCGCGACGCTCGAGACCTAGGAAGCGGCGACAGCCGGCTCCTCGCGCGCCTCGACGTGCGCGACGGGGAGGCCCATCCCACGCGCCTTGCTGACGAGGTCCAGGCGCAGCCAGCGCGAGACGCGCGCCGGCAGCGTCGAGATCACGATCTCGTCGTAGCGCTCGCGGTTGACCGCGTCCTCGATCGCCATCAGCGGCTCGTGGTCGCCGACGTGCCCGCTGACGGGCGTCCCGGCCGCCGCGCTCAGCAGCGGCAGCGCACGCGTCAGCGTGCTCGCGGCCTCACCCTCGTCGCCCTCCTGCGGGTCGACGACCTTGTGCAGACCGTGCGGGTGGGCGGGGATGACGAGGTGGAACGTCGCAGGTCCATGGCGCACGCGCTCGCGCACGGCGGCTGCGAGGCCCGCCGTCGCCGCGGTGCGATTGGCGACGAGCAGCACACGGGCGGGGGCTGGCATGAGGACCTCCTTGCTCGGACGCAGATGCTCCGAGTCTTCCCTGCCCGCGCTCAGGCGACGCGTGCAGCCCCGCTGTAGACGTTCACGCGCCCACGGCGCGCGAAGCCGCACAGCGTGAGGTTGCGGTCGCGTGCGAGCTCGACCGCGAGCGAGGTCGGCGCGCCGACGCCGACGAGCACCGGCGCGCCCGCGACGACCGCCTTCTGCACCAGCTCGAACGAGAGGCGCCCGCTCACGCACAGCAGCGCGCCGTGCAGCGGGAGCAGGCCCGTCTCGAGCGCCCAGCCGATCGCCTTGTCCATCGCGTTGTGGCGCCCGACGTCCTCGCGCACGCAGCGCGGCGTGCCGTCGCCGTCGAACAGGCCGGTCGCGTGCAGACCGCCGGTGCGCGCGAACTCTGGCTGCACGAGCCGCTCGGGCAGGTCCGCCAGCAGCGCCCGCGCGAAGACCGGACCGTCGGGCAGCGACGGTGCGTCGACCGCGACCTGCTCCAGCGCGCCCTTGCCGCAGACACCGCAGGAGGAGGTCGTGTAGAAGCGCCGCAGGCCGGGGTCGCGGCGCAGCGGCCCGCGCACCTCCACCGTGTTGGCGGCGAGATCCGGCGGCGGGCCGATCTGCGGCCAGCGGTCGATCAGTCCCTCGCCGAAGAGGAAGCCGGCGGCGAGGTGCTCGTCGTCGCCGGGCGTGCGCATCGTGACGGCGAGCGGCTCGCCGTCGACGCGGATCTCCAGCGGCTCCTCGACGGCGACGAGATCCTGCTCGCCGTCGCGCTCGATCGCCGCGTGCATGCCGCGGACGCGTACCCCTGCGGCGTGCTCGGCCATGCCGACAATCCTACGCGGAGACCGTGAAGCGCTACTTTGTGTTCGCATGCGCCGCGTGCGCGGGTTGAGCCTGCGACTCCTGATCGCGATCGGCACGCTCGCCGTGTTGCATCTGGCGGTGTTCGTGACGCTGGTCGTCGCGCTGCACAACCTGCGCACGGCCGACGGCGGCGCGCGCGACGTCGGCCGCGTGGCGAGCGTTGCGACCGACCTGCGCTTCGCGCTCGCGGATCTCGAGGCAGCCGAGCGCGGTGTCGTGATCGCGCACGGGCGCGGGCCGTTCGTCGCCGCCTGGCATCGCAGCGCCACGCAGCTGACGCGCAGCGCGACCGCGCTCGCGGCGAGCGGCGGGCCGACCGGCCGCGCGCTCGCCGTCGACGCCCGCCTGTACCTCGCGGCCTCCTCGCGGCCGATCGTCACGCTCGCCGACAGCAAGCCGGCGACGGCACGGCAGCTGGTCTCGCCGGGCGCCGGCGAGCCGCGCACAGTGACGCTGGCGGCGCGCCTCGACCGCTTCGTACGCACCGAGCGCAGCGCCCGCAAAGCTCAGCGCGACCACGCCTCCTGGCTCGCGGGGATCGCACAGGTGGTCGGCTTTGTCGGGATCCTCGCGACGCTCGTGTGCGCGATCGGCTTCGTGGCGTACGTGCGGCGCGCGATCATGGCGCCGCTGGGGCGCGTCGCGGAGGCCGCGCGCGCACTCGCGGCCGGCGACCTGCGCACGCGCGTGGCAAAGCAGGACGGCGTCGGCGAGGTCGCCGAGCTGGCGCACACGTTCGACCGGATGGCCGCCTCGCTGGAGGACAACCGCCTCGCGCTCGAGCGTCAGAACGCGGAGCTGGCGGACCAGAGCGTCGAGCTCGTGGAGGCCGTGCGCTCGGCGCGCGAGGGCGCGAGCGTGCTGCGCGCCGTGCTCGACGCGACGCCCGACGCGATCGCACTGCTCGACAGCGACGGCGCGGTGCTCGTCGACAACCCGCCGATGCGCGCCGTGCGGCGCGAAGGACTGCTGGCGCTGGAGGACCACGACGCGAGCGCTGAGCTGCGCGACGAGATCACGCTGCAGGACGCGCGCCGCGCGTTCGCGCGCTATGCGGCACCGGTGCGCGACGGGCGCGGCCAGCCGATCGGCCAGCTGCTCGTACTGCGCGAGATCACCGCCGAACGCGAGGCCGAGCAGGCGAAGGAGGACTTCCTCGCGCTCGTCTCGCACGAGCTGCGCACGCCGCTGACGGCGATCCTCGGCTATGTCGAGCTGGTGCTCGGCGACGACGGAGAGGAGCTGCGGGGCGAGCATGCGCGCCATCTCGCCGTCGTGGAGCGCAACGCGCGGCGCCTGCTGCGGCTCGTCGGCGACCTGCTGTTCGCAGCCGAGGTCGAGCGTGGCTCGCTGCTGCTCGAACCGGGGACCGTCGACATCGCGCAGGTGGTGCATGACGCGCTCGAGCTGGCGCGCCCGCGCGCGGAGGAGGAGGGCATCGCGCTCATCGGCGAGACGTGCGCACCGCCACCCTGCCTCGGCGACCGCGACCGGCTCGCGCAGGTGCTCGACAACCTCGTCTCGAACGCGCTCAAGTTCACCCAGCCGGGCGGGCAGGTCGACGTGCGCCTGACGCAGGCCGGCGGGCGCGCATGCCTGGAGGTGCAGGACACCGGCGTGGGAATCCCCGCAGATGACCTGCCGCGCCTCTACGACCGCTTCTTCCGCGCCGCCAACGCGACGACGCGCGCCGTGCCGGGCCTCGGCCTCGGGCTGATGATCGCGCGCGCGATCGTCGAGGGCCATGGCGGCACGATCGCGGTCGCGAGCACGCTCGGCGTCGGCACGACGGTCACCGTCGAGCTGCCGCTGCATCCGCTCGCGGGCAGCGGCGCGGCCGCGACGGAGGCGGGCGGCTACCCGGCCGGCGGTCGGTAGCGGTAGCCGAAGCCGCGCACCGTCTCCAGCGGCGAGCCGGCCGCGTCCCAGCCGAGCTTGCGCCGCAGGTAGCCGACGTAGAGCTTCACCTGGTCGCTCCCGAGCCCCTCGCTGTCGCCCCACACCAGCTCGAGCAGGCGCTCGCGCCCGAGCGTCTCGTTGGGATGGCGCACGAACGCCGTGAGCATGCGGAACTCCAGCCGCGTCAGCTGCACGAGCCGCTCGCCGGCGAACACTTCGCGGCTGCGGAAGTCGATCCGCAGGCGCGCGTCCTCGTAGGCCGGGCGCACCTCCGGCGGGCCGCTCGTGCGCCGCAGCAGCGCCTCGACGCGCGCGAGCAGCTCCTGGCGGCCGAACGGCTTCGTGACGTAGTCGTCGGCGCCGCCGCGCAGCCCGCGCACCTTGTCGAGCTCGCCGGCGCGCGCCGTCAGCATCAGCACCGGCACGTCGCTGAGGTCGCGGATGCGCTCGAGCGTCTGCCAGCCGTCGAGCTCCGGCATCGTGACGTCGAGCACGACGAGATCCGGCTGGACAGCTTCGAGCAGCTGGAGCGCCTCCAGCCCGTTGACCGCCTCGACGACCGCGAGGCCGGCGCGTTCGAGCAGCACGCGCATCAGCCGACGGACGTCGTCCTCGTCCTCGACGACGAGCACCTCTCTCGACTTCACGCTCATCTGCTTACCCGCTGTGGGCCACCTAGGCGAGGCGCGCGGCGAGCGCCCGTGCGCCCATGTGCGCGATCGCCTGGATCGAGATCTGCGGATTGACGCCCGACGAGGTCGGGAACGCGGAGCCGTCGAGCACGTAGAGGTCGCGCACGTCCCAGGTCTGGGCGTTCGGATCGCAGGCGGAGGTCGTGGGCGAGTTGCCCATCCGCGCCGAGCCCATGATGTGGAAGGAGCCGAGCTGGACGCGACCGGACCCGTAGCCGCAGGCGTCGGCGTCGCGCATGAAACGCTCGCGGCTGCCGCGGGCGCCGGGGGCCCCGGGCTCGAAGGCGACCCAGTCGCTGTGCGAGCTGAAGATCCGCTGCGCCCCGACGGCCTCGTGCATGCGCGCGGCGCCCTCGATGCCGACGCGCAGGTGGCGCGCATCGTAGTCCGAGAGGCGGTAGCGGACGATCGGCTCGCCGTCGCGGCCGACCCGCACCTCGCCGCCGTCGCGGTCGCGCAGCAGGATCCCGAAGACGACCGTGTGCGAGATCGCCTGCATCAGCCGGTGATGGTCGCGAGCGCCACGCCAGGGCAGGAACGGCACGGCCAGGTGCGGATGCCCCGCAGCCGTCTCGTACTTGACGCCGTAGCCGTCGTCGAGGTTGCGGTGCTCGTCGGAGTAGAGCGCCTGCATCGTGCCCTCCCACGGGCGCACCTCCTCGTCGTAGATGCCCCACACGGCCGTCGCCGGGTGCAGCCGCAGGTGCTTGCCGACGTTGGGGTTGCCGAGGCCAGAGCGCTTCAGCAGCGCAGGCGTCTGGATCGCGCCGCAGGCGGAGACGACCGCACGCGAGCGGATCGTGAGCGCATGGCCGTCGCTCGTGCGCGCGCTGACGCCGCGCGCGGCGCCATCGGCGACCGTGACGCGCTCGACGCGGACGCCGACGACGATCCGCGCCTGCGCGCCCTGCGCGTCGCGCAGCCACGTCTTCGTCGTCGACTGCTTGGCGCCGCGACGGCAGCCGAAGCCGCAGTAGCCGCACTCCCTGCCCTGGTCGCACGCGCTGGTGACGTTGCGCGGCATCGCGTCCAGGTGCCAGCCGAGCGCGATCGTCGCGTCGCGCAGCTTGCGATCGCGCGAGGAGGGCTCGTTGTGCTCCTGGTTGACGCCGAGGCGCTCGCAGACGCTGTCGAGGCTCGCGCCGAACTGCTCGCTCGCGAACGCCGGGACGCCGTGGGAGGCCCACTCGGCGCGCACGTCGTCGGGCGTGCGGAACGAGGTCGAGTAGTTCACGACGGTGCCGCCACCGAGCGTCGCGCCGGCGATCAGCCCGACGCTCTGGTCGTGCGTGGCGGTGGGCGCACCCGCGTAGAGCGTCGTGAGCGCGGCCAGCTCGGCCCCGTCGAAGTCCCCGTCGTCGTGGTAGCCGCCGGCCTCCAGCACGATCACGTCGAGCCCGGCCGCGCTCAGCACAGCCGCCGCGACGCCGCCGCCCGCGCCGGATCCGACGATGCAGACGTCGCAGTCGAGCGTCGTCTCGCGCTCGATCTCCAGCGGTGTGAGCGCCTTCGGCGGTGGATCGACGGGCGGGCCGAGCGGCCCGTCGTAGCCGATCGCGTCCCACACGGGGCTGTGCCCGCCGCCGCGTGCCGGCAGGCCGTAATAGGCCAGCAGCGCGCCCTTGCGCAGCGCGTGGAAGGCGGCGCGGCGCTGCGGCAGGCGGCTGTCGCACCACGACAGCAGCACCCGCTCGCGCTGCTCGCGCGCGAGCGCGCTGAAACGCCGCCAGCCGCCGCCCCCGACGGCCGTCAGCGCGGCGGTGTCCCACAGCCCGAGCAGCTGCTTCAGCTCGCGCTGCGCCGTGGCGCGCGGATCGCGCGCGACGAGCGCCAGCAGCGCATCGGGGACGCCCAGCTCGGTCGCGCTCGGGAGCCCCTCCTCGGAGGAGGGGCAGAAGGTGTCGCAGATCGCCTCGAGCGAGCGGCGCTGGCGTTTCGTGAGCTCCATCGTGCCTCCAGGCCGGCGGACGTGGGACGCTGCCAGCCTAGCCCGGCGCCCGTCGCCGCGAGCCGGCTGCGGCTACCGCGCGGTCGGCGCCGCGAGCACGGCGCGCACGCACGCCAATGTATGCGCTACGCCGCGCCGAGCACGGCGCCGAGGCGGCGCTCGAGCGCGTCGCCGAGCACCTCGCGCACCGGGCCCTCCTCGAAGCGCTCGACGAGCGCGGCGAGGAAGCCCTCGATCACGAGCCGCTTCGCGTCCTCGTCGCGCAGGCCGCGCGAGCGCAGGTAGAAGAGCTGCTCGGGGTCGATCTGGGCGATCGCGGCCGCGTGCGTGCAGCGCACGTCGTTGGCCTGGATCTCCAGTCCGGGGATCGCGTCGGCGTGCGCCTTCTTCGACAGCAGCAGGTTGCGCGACTCCTGGAAGGCGTCGGTCTGCTGGGCGCCGGGGTCGACGATGATGTTGCCGCGCCAGACGGCCTCCGAGCGGTCCCGCAGGACGCCGCGGAAGGCGAGGTCGGAGGTCGTGTGCGGGGCGGCGTGCTCCTGCGTCGTGTCGAAGTCGACGTGCTGGCGGCCGTGGGTGGCGTAGGCGCCGGTGACCTTGCCGTCGGCGCCGGGACCGGCGAGCTTGGTCTCCATCCGCACCTTGCCGCGCGCCGAGCCGAAGCCGAGCGCGACCCAGTCGAGCGCGCCGTCGCGGGCGACCTCGGCGCGCTGCGTGCCGAAGATCCAGCTCCGCTCGGAGAGCGACTGGCCGCAGAGGAAGCGCAGGTTCGCGTTCGCGCCGACGACCAGCTCGACGACCGTGTTGACGAGCGCGTCGCGCTCGGGGTCCGACGACAGGTACTGCTCCCACACCTCAGCCTGCCCGCCGTCCTCGACGACGATCAGCGAACGCCAGTTGAGCAGGCTGCGCTCGGCGTCCTGCACGACCGTCACGAGCACCGGACGGTCGAGCACGACGCCAGGCGCGACGTGCACGAACAGCCCGCCCGCGAACGCCGCCTCGTTGCGCGCCACGAAAGCGTCCGCGCCGGAGACGATCGTCCCCAGGCGCCGTTGCACCAGCTCAGGCTGCTCGGCCGCAGCGCGCTCCAGCGACGTCACCGTCACGCCCTCCGGCAGGTCGTCCGGCACGACGATCGTCGTCGCATCGACCTGCGTCAGCACGTACGGATCAGCGAGCCCCTGGAACAGCGCCTCCGCGCGCTCCACCGCACCCGCGTCGCCCTCGCCGGCCGGCGCATACGCCGCCAGGTCCAGCTTCGAGATGTCCGTGAACTCCCACCCCACCTTGCCCTTGAAGGACGGGAGGTCGAGCGAGGCGGCGAGGTCAGCGGCGCGAGCGCGGCGGTCGGCGAGCCAGGAGGGGGATTCGAGCGTCGAGGTCATGAGCTTCCAGGATTCGTGGAGGGATCGGGTGAGGGCTGGCGAGCGGATCGGCGTGCCTGGCAAGGACGCAGCTCGCAGGAATAGCGGAGCTACTTCAAGAGCGAGGACACAGCCAGGCGCGCCGAGGCGCCGCCAGGCTCACCCGATCGAGCCCTCCATTTGGAGCTCGATGAGCCGATTCATCTCAACCGCATACTCCATCGGCAGCTCCTTCGTGATCGGCTCGATGAAGCCGTTCACGATCAGCTTCGAGGCCTCCTCCTCGGAGATCCCGTGGGACTGCAGGTAGAAGACCTGCTCCTCGCCGATCTTCGAGACGGTCGCCTCGTGGCCGACGTCGACGTCGTCCTCGCCGATGCGGATCGTCGGGTAGGTGTCCGAGCGCGAGTGCTCGTCGAGCAGCAGCGCGTCGCAGACGACCTTCGACTTGGAGCCGTGGGCGCCCTTGGCGACCTCGAGCAGGCCGCGATAGGAGCCGCGCCCGCCGTCCTTCGAGATCGACTTGGCGAAGATGTTCGAGGTCGTGTTCGGCGCCGCGTGGACGATCTTGCCGCCGGCGTCCTGGTGCTGGCCCTTGCCGGCGAACGCGATCGAGAGGATCTCGCCATGGGCGCGCTCGCCCATCAGGTAGACGGACGGGTACTTCATCGTCAGCTTCGAGCCGAGGTTGCAGTCGACCCACTCGACGGTCGCGTCGGTCTCGGCGATCGCGCGCTTGGTGACGAGGTTGAAGACGTTCTGCGACCAGTTCTGCACGGTCGTGTAGCGGATCCGCGCACCCGGCTTGGCGATCAGCTCGACGACGGCGGAGTGCAGCGAGTCGGAGCTGTACGTCGGGGCCGTGCAGCCCTCGACGTAATGCACGTGCGAGCCCTCGTCGGCGATGATGATCGTGCGCTCGAACTGGCCCATGTTCTCCGTGTTGATGCGGAAGTAGGCCTGCAGCGGCATCTCGACGTGGACGCCCGGCGGCACGTAGACGAACGAGCCGCCCGACCACACAGCGCTGTTGAGCGCTGCGAGCTTGTTGTCGTTGGCCGGGATGATCGTCGCGAAGTACTCGCGCACGAGCTCCTCGTGGTCGCGCAGCGCGGAGTCCATGTCGAGGAAGATCACGCCCTGGTCCTCGAGGTCCTTGTGGACCTGGTGGTAGACGACCTCGGACTCGTACTGCGCGCCGACGCCGGCGAGGAACTTGCGCTCGGCCTCGGGGATCCCGAGCCGGTCGAACGTCTTCTTGACGTCCTCGGGGACGTCGTCCCACGAACGCTCGGCGCGCTCGGAGGCGCGCACGAAGTAGTGGATGTTGTCGAAGTCGACCTCGGCCAGCATCGGGGAGCCCCACGTCGGCATCGGACGGGCGAGGAAGTAGTCGAGCGCCTTGAGGCGGAACTCGCGCATCCACTGCGGCTCGCTCTTGAACTCGGAGATCTTCTCGACGAGCTCGCGTGTGAGGCCCTTGGGCGCCTTGTAGAGGTAGTTCTCGGCGTCGTGGAAGCCGAAGCGCTCCTCGTAGTCGGCGTTGATCCCCTTCAGGCCCTCCTGCTCTGCAAGTACCTCAGGCGTGGCCATGTCAGTCAACCTCCAGCTTGATCAGGTCGTCGTCGATGACCACGGAGAACGTGTCCACCGGGACATACGCCGGCAGCGTGATGGGCGTGCCGGTCTTCAGGTCGAAGCGCGACCCGTGCCGCGGGCACTCGATCGTGCAGGACGCCTCGTCCAGCTCGCCCTCGACGAGCGGCCCGTCGTCGTGCGAGCAGCGGTCCTCGATCGCGTAGACCGTCCCGGCGCAGTTGAAGACGCCGATCTCGAGGTCCTCCCACTCGACCAGGCGCATGGCGCCGGGCGGGAGCTCTGTGACGGGACAGACGGTGATCGTCTCGGGCAAGAAAAGTCCTAGCGGAATGATCGGATTTACGCTGTGAAGGATAGCGCGCGGGCGCTACGCAGCCTGGTCCGCGTCGGGCCACGAGGCGGCCGCGCCGAGCGCCGCGCTCTTGAGCACCTTCAGCGACAGCAGCGCACACTTGATCCGCGTCGCCGAGATGTCGATCCCGAGCAGGTCGAGCACGAACGACTTGTCGAGCCGCAGCAGCTCCTCGACGGGCATCCCGATGACCTCCTCCGAGGCCATCGAGGCAGCGGCCTGCGAGATCGCACAGCCATGCCCCGAGAAGCGCAGCTCCGCGATCCGCCGCTCCCCATCGACCGCGATCTGCACCCGCAGCGTGTCCCCACACAAAGGGTTGTTGTCCTCGAACTCAAAATCCGGCGCCGCCAACTCAGCCGCCGGCGGCGACCAGTTCTGAGGCCGCTTGTAGTGCTCCAGGATCTGCTCGCGATACAGGTCGTCCACCCCAAGGACCCTAGCGAGCAAGTCGCGGGCGACGCACGCCGTCGCCTTGTAACGGGATGCATCGGGCCCGCTCGCAAGGACGCAGGCCGCGAAGGCTGCAATCGCAGCCGAGTCGGCCGAGGACGCAGCGAGCGGGCCCGAGGCGCCCGTTAAAAGGCGACGGGGGCCGTGGTCGCGACGGCCCCCGCCGGTTCGCCGCTACTTCAGCTCGCGTCCCCACGAGCACAATGAGGCGGCAGGTCGGGCCGAGACAAGCTCGACCCGCCAGGACGCATCTTAGTGGTCCAAAAACCCAAAGTAAAGTTGAACGAGGCACCACGAACAGGTGCTGGATGACCTCGGAACGGTCCGACGGGTCAGAGCTGGAACACCCGCCGGACCTCGTGCAGCCCCGTCACGAGCGCGTCGACGTCCGCGGTCGTCGTGTGGGCGGCGAAGCTCGCGCGCGTCGTCGCGGGCACGCCCAGGCGCCGCATCAGCGGCTGCGCGCAGTGGTGCCCGGCGCGCACGCAGACGTTCGTGCGCGAGAGCACCTCGGCCACGTCGTGCGGGTGCACACCCTCGAGCGCGAAGGAGACGAGCGCGCCGCGGTGCTCGACGGCGGGGCCGTAGATCGTCATGCCCGGAACCTCGCCGAGGCGCTCGAGCGCGTAGGCCGTGATCGCCGCCTCGTGCGCGTGCACGGCGTCGAGCCCGAGCCCGTCGAGCCAGTCGATCGCCGCGCCCAGGCCGGTCGCCTCGACGTAGGGCGTCGTGCCGGCCTCGAACTTCCACGGCAGCTCGTTCCAGGTGGAGGACTCGAAGTCGACGGAGCCGATCATGTCCCCGCCGGCGAGGAACGGCGGCATCGCCTCCAGCAGCTCGCGCCGGCCGTGCAGCACGCCGACCCCCGTCGGGCCGTAGACCTTGTGCCCGGTGAAGCCGTAGAAGTCGGCGTCGAGCGCGCGCACGTCGACGGGCAGGTGCGGCACCGCCTGCGCGCCGTCCACGAGCACGAGCGCGCCGGCCGCGTGGGCGCGCGCGACGATCTCCTCGACGGGGTTGCGCGTGCCGAGCACGTTGGAGACGTGCGCGACGGCGACGAGCTTCGGCGCGCGCTCCAGCAGCAGGTCGAGCGAGTCGAGGTCGAGGCGCCCGTCCTCCGTCAGGTCGACGTAGGCGAGCTGCGCGCCGACCTCCTGCGCGAGCAGCTGCCACGGCACGATGTTGGAGTGGTGCTCCATCGGCGTGAGCACGATCGTGTCGCCCGCGCCGACGTTGCGCCGACCCCACGCGTAGGCGACGAGGTTGATCGCCTCGGTGACGTTCTTCGTGAAGATCGTCTCGGCCGGCGTCGAGCCGACGAAGCGCGCGATCCGCGCCCGCGCGCCCTCGAAGCGCTCGGTCGCCTCCTGCGCGAGCGTGTAGACGCCGCGGTGGATGTTCGCGTTGTGCAGGCGGTAGGACGCGTCGAGTGCCTCGAGCACCGCCTCCGGCTTCTGCGCGGTCGCGCCGGAGTCGAGATAGACGATCCGGTGGGGCGGGTGGGATCCGATTCTGCGGGCGAGGATCGGGAACTGCGCCGCGACCGCGGCGGCGTCGAGCGTCGAGCTGGTCGCGGCGGCGATCATGGCCTAGGCGGTGGCCGCCTCGACCTCCTCCTTGATCCAGCCGTAGCCCTTCTCCTCCAGCACGGTGACCAGCTCGGGGCCACCCTCCTTGACGATCCGCCCCTGGTACATGACGTGCACGTGGCTCGGCTGCACGAGGTGCAGGATGCGCTGGTAGTGGGTGATGATGAGGACGCCCATGTGGTCGCCCGCGACCGCGTTGACGCCGTTGGAGACGACGCGCAGCGCGTCGATGTCGAGGCCCGAGTCGGTCTCGTCGAGGATCGCCATCTGCGGCTGCTGGAGCGCGAGCTGGAGGATCTCCATGCGCTTCTTCTCGCCGCCGGAGAAGCCGTCGTTGAGGTAGCGCGTCGAGAACTCCTTCGGCACCTCGGTCAGCTTCATCGCCTCCTGCACCGTCTGGCGGAACTCCTTCAGCGAGATCGGCTGCTCGCCGCGCGCGTCGCGGTGGGCGTTGATGACCGTCCGCAGGTACTTCGTGACGGTCACGCCCGGCACCGCGACGGGGTACTGGAACGCCATGAAGAGGCCCATGCGCGCGCGCTCGTCGGTGGCGGCCTCGGTGATGTCCTCGCCCTTGAAGATCACCTGGCCCTCGGTCACCTCGAGGTTCGGGTGGCCCATGATCGCGTTCGCGAGCGTCGACTTGCCGGAGCCGTTGGGACCCATCAGGGCATGGATCTCGCCTTTGCCGACGGTGAGGTCGAGACCCTTGAGGATCTCCTTCTCGCCGGCGCGGACGTGCAGGTTGCGGATTTCGAGCTCGGCCATGGTCTCCGTCGGTTCGGTGGGGAGGATCAGATCGCCGCGGTGGCGGTCGCCGGCGCCGGCGACGCCTCGCGGCGCGAGAACTCCACCAGCTCGGCGAGCGTGGTGGTCTGGAGCGAGCGGGCGATGCCGCCCTGGACGCGCATCCACAGCAGCTTCGTCGCGCAGTGGTGTCCCGCGTCGGGCTTGTGCGAGCACAGCACGCGCTCCGTGTGGTCCGTCAAGAAGCACTCCATCGGTGCGATCGCGCCCTCGAGCGCGTGCACGACCTCGTCCATCGTGATCTGCTCGGCGGGCCGCGCCAGCCAGTAGCCGCCGTGCGCACCGCGCGCGCTCATCACCAGCTCGGCCTTCTTGAGCCGCGCGACGACCTGCTCCAGGTAGGCCAGCGGCAGGCGCTCGGCCTCGGCGATCGCCTTCAGGCTCGTCGGCTGCTCGGGCGACTGGCGGCCGAGCTCGACCATCAGGCGCACGCCGTACTCGGCCTTAGAGGAGAAGATCACGCAGCAAATCCTACCAGCGGGGTCGGTATAACTCCGGCCACGCCTGACGTGTGGGGTGGCATGATCCCGCGCGTGAGTGCGTCCGACGTCCCCACGCTCGCCCGTCCGGAGGAGGTCGCGGAGATCGCCGCGCTCGCGCGCGCCGGCGGTCGCCTCGGGATCGACACCGAGTTCATGTCGGAGGGCCGCTACCGCGCGCTGCTCTGCCTCGTGCAGGTCGTCGTGCCCGATCCCGCGTCGCCGGACGGCATCCGCATCGCGCTGTTCGACCCGCTCGACACGCTCGAGCCGGCGCCGCTCGCCGCGGTCCTCGCCGATCCCGAGATCGAGGTCGTGCTGCACGCGGCGCGCCAGGACGTGGCGCTGCTGCGGCGGATCTGGGGCACCGAGGTCTCCGACGTCTTCGACACGCAGGTCGCGGCGGGCTTCGCGGGCTTCGGCGCGCAGACCGGCTACGGGAACCTGCTCGGCGGCGCGCTCGGCCTGCGCGTCGGCAAGACCGCCAGCTACACGCGCTGGGACGCGCGGCCGCTGACGGACGAGCAGCTCGCGTATGCGCGCGAGGACGTGCTGCACCTGCTGGAGCTGAGCGACAAGCTGCACGAGCGGCTGGCGGCGAGCGGGCGCCTGGAATGGGCGCGCGAGGAGTGCCGGCGGCTGGAGAGCGCGACCGACGAGCGCGACCCCGAGACGGCCTGGGAGCGGCTGCCGCGCTCCAGCTCGCTCGACCCCCGCTCGCGCGCGGTCGCACGCGAGCTGGCGGCCTGGCGCGAGCGCGCCGCCTCGGAGGAGGACAAGCCGGTCGGCTCGATCCTGCCGGACGCCGCACTCGTGGAGATCGCCAAGCGCAAGCCCGCGCGTCCCGCGGACCTGGAGCAGATTCGCGGGCTGCACGGCGGCCATCTGCGCCGGCGCGGCCAGGAGATCGTCGCCGCGGTCGAGCGTGGCTGCGAGGCCGAGCCGATCGCGCGCGAGGCGCGCGGACCGGGCTCGGAGGCGGGCGACGCGCCGCTGATCTCGCTCGTCGAAGCGGTCATCCGCGCGCGGGCGCTCGACGTCGGGCTCGCCTACGAGCTGCTGGCCTCGCGCTCGGAGCTGGAGCAGATCGTGATCGCGGCGCGGCGCGGCGAGCCCGAGCCGGACGTGCGCGCGCTGCGCGGCTGGCGCCGCGAGCTCGTCGGCGCCGAGCTGGCCGAGCTGCTCGCGGGCGAGCGGGCGGTCACGATCGCCGCCGGCCGGCTGGACGTCAGCGCCGCCGGCTGAGGCCCTGCGGGCGCGTCCAACGCCCGTCCAAATCCAATTCTCGACTTGTGGGATTTTGGTATGGTGCGCGCGGATTACTTGGGAACTTTCGCGTTCCCGATCGATTCGATTCGAGCCTGGGAAGCCAATCGACAGAGCGCTCGCTCTGGGGAGTATCGCGACCGTGCCTCGCGCAGTCGCGGATGAGTCGGGCGGGGGGAGATCAGATGCCGCACGCAGAGTCCGGCCGCAAGCCACGACGCCAGTGGGCGCCGGATGCCCGCGCACTCGGCGTGGTCGGCGATCGCTGGCTGATGGTGATCGTGCGCGACCTCGCCTCGGGCCCGTTGCGACTGGACGCGCTGCGCCGCTGGCTGCCCGGCGTATCGGCCGGAGCGCTCGAGGCGCGGCTCGTGCGGATGGCCGAGGCCGGTCTGCTCGTGCGCCGCCGCCACCGCTCGCTGCCACCCCGCGTCGACCTCGAGCTGACGCCGCGCGGCCACGCGCTCGCCCAGGTGATCGCCGAGCTCGCGCACTGGGAGCTGCGCACGCACTGGTCCGAGCCGCAGGCGGACGAGTGGGTCGACGTCGGAGCCTGCTTCCGCCTCGCCCCGTTCCTGCGAGCCAGCGAGGCCCACCCGACCAAGGGCGAGCTCGCACTGGCCGTGATCGACGGCAGGCAGCGCGACGAGTACGCCTACGAGCTCGAGCAGGGCCGCGCCAAGGTCGAGCACCGCCCAGCACCCGAGGCCCAGGCGAGCATCGAGGCAACCCAAGACGCCTGGGTCCAGGCGCTGGGTCCCAAGCACGACCACACAGGGCTGAAGGTCAGCGGCGACACGAAGCTCGCCGAGAGCTTCCTCGACCTGTTCGCACCACAGGAGTAGGCAGACGGAGCCGACTCTCTTCTGGCGAGCGGATTCGGGCCGCCTGGCAAGGACGCAGGGAGCGTGGTGCGCTAGCAGCCGAGCGACCGAGGACACAGCCAGGCGGCCCGAGCCGCCGACCAGAAGAGAGTCGGCGGCCACCGCGTCCCCCACGCGGTGGCCGCCGAGGCCGAGGGCCGGGTGTAGCGGCGGCCCTACCGGCGACTGGCGGGAGCGCTCGTCAGCTGCATCTGCCTGGGAGCGGCCCCGGGGTAGAAGACATCGAGCATCCCTCGAACTCGATGGCTCCGGGTCCACGTCCGCTGCCAGGCTGTGCGCGCAAGCACGACCCCGCTCTGCGCTGCCGAAGAGAAACCGTCGCGCCTCCATGCGCCGGCCTGAGTGCCTCCGTCGCGAGCGACCGTTCCGTGCAGGAGAACGGACGTCGCGCGCCAGTGCACGTAACGATCCTCAATCAGCAGGTTTTGAAGTGTCGAATCGGCCGTCGCCGCACGACGCTGCGAATCACTATGCGTGCGCAGCAACGATCCCCCCGACACCGTTGATAACGTTCGGAAAAGCGAAGAACAATGAAGCTTTGCCGAGCGCACGCCAACAGCGCGCCCCCCTCGGCTCGATCAGCCCGTGCAGCAGCAGATCGCGAGGGGCACGCTAACGGGATGTTCAGGCCACGTCAAGCGCTTAATTCGATTTTCGCGACCCGGAAGATCGTGCGTCGGCAGGATCAGTTCATAAGAACCTGCGTTGTTCATTATTCGCTATGCTGAAGAACGCCGGGGTTCGTCTAACGCCGTGGACGCATGTATGAGCGGAGGGCTTTCGAGGGGCGCCTGGCCGGGATGCTGCGGTTTTCGTATGATGGAAACGTCCGCCTGAAGGGACGAGGAGAGTCCGATTTCCAGAGATACGAGACGTCCCGCCGTGGTCCAGTCGGTCGTTCGCAGCTTCGACCTGCTCGAGGCGGTCGCGGCCGGCGACGAGGTCGGGCTCGTGGAGCTGAGCCAGCGCACCGGGCTGCAGCCGAGCACGACGCACCGCCTGCTTGCAACGCTGATCGCCTGCGGCTACGTGGTCCAGAACCCGCAGACGAGCCGCTACCGGCTGAGCCACAAGGTGATGGAGCTGGCGGGCGGCCCGGAGCACCGCATCGAGCGGCTGCGCACGGCGGTGCGCCCCCATCTCGTGACGATCCGTGACACCACCGACGAGACGACGAACCTGTGCGTGCTCGACCGTTACACGGTCGTCTACGTCGACCAGGCCGAGAGCAGCCACGCCGTGCGGATGCTGACCGAGATCGGGCGGCGCGTCCCCGCCCACGCGTGCGGCGCCGGCAAGGTCATGCTCGCTCATCAGCCGGCCGAGCAGGTCGCCGGGCTCGCCGCGCAGGAGCCGTTCCAGCCGCTCACGCCCCACACGCTCAGGACGGCGGCGGAGTTGGACATCGAGCTGCGCCGCGCCCGCGCGCGCGGCTACGCGATCGACCGCGAGGAGTTCGAGGATGGCGTCGCCTGCGTCGCGGCGCCGATCGTCGGGCCGGGCGGCGAGGTGCTCGCCGCGATCAGCGTCTCCGGTCCGGCTGCGCGGCTGATGCGCGCGGACCTGGCCGAGCTGGGCCGGCTCGTCGTCGCGCACGCGCACACGATCTCGCACGAGCTCGGGCACGACGGTCCCGCGCGCGCCACCGCGTCCTAGCCGGAACGCACAAGCCACCGCCGGCGCGTTGGGCGCGCCGACGCTTGCCGCCTCTCGCAGCGGGTGCCAGAGTCGCCAGGCGATGGAGCATCCCGCCGACACGCGGCTGTGGCATCCGTTCGCGGACATGGCGCTCGTGCGCGGGAACGAGCATGTGATCGTCCGAGGCGAGGACGTCTGGGTGTGGGACGCGGACGGGCGCCGCTATCTCGACGCGACCGCAAGCCTCTGGTACGCCAATGCCGGCCACGGGCGCCGCGAGATCGCCGACGCGGTGCACGCGCAGATGCTCCAGCTCGAGTCCTACTCGGCGTTCGGCGAGTTCGCGAACGAGCCCGCGCGCTCGCTCGCCGCGCGGCTGGCCAAGCTGGCGCCGGTCGCGGACGCGCGCGTGCTCTTCACGACTGGCGGCGGCGAGGCGATCGACACCGCGGCCAAGCTCGCGCGCCGTCACTTCGCGGCGCGCGGCGAGCCCGAGCGCGTGCACCTGATCGGCCGCACTGCCGCCTACCACGGCACCAACGGCTACGGCACGAGTCTCGGCGGGATCGAGCCCAACCGCGCTGGCTGGGGGCCGCTCATGGGGCATGTCTCGCTCGTCCAACACGACTCGCTCGCGGCGCTGGAGCAGGAGCTGCGGCGGCTCGGGCCGGGGCGCGTCGCGGCCGTCTTCGCCGAGCCGGTGCTCGGAGCGGGCGGCGTCCATCCGCCCCCGGACGGCTATCTCGAAGGGCTCGCCGCGCTCTGCGCCGAGCACGGGGCGCTGCTCGTGCTCGACGAGGTGATCTGCGGCTTCGGACGACTCGGTCACTGGTTCGGCTGCGAGCGTTGGGGGATCGAGCCGGACATGATCGTGTTCGCGAAGGGCGTCACGAGCGGGTACCTGCCGCTCGGGGGCGTGATCGCCTCGGGCGCGGTCGCCGCGCCCTTCTGGGAGGAGCCCGGCACGACGCTGCGCCATGGCGCGACCTACTCCGCCCATCCGACCTGCTGCGCCGCGGCGCACGCCAACCTCGACGTGCTGGAGCGCGAGCAGCTGGTGACGCGCGGCGCCGAGCTGGAGGGTGCGCTGCACGACGCCGTCGCGCCCCTCGCCGAGCATCCGCTCGTGCGCGAGGTGCGTGGCGGCGTCGGGCTGCTCGCCGCCGCCGAGCTGGAGCCGGCGCAGCTGCGCGGCGGCGCGACCGGGCGCGAGCTGTTCGAGGCGGCGCGACGGCGCGGCGTGCTCGTGCGCGCGCTCGGCAGCTCGATCGCCGTCTCGCCGCCGCTGACGATCGCGCAGGAGCAGATCGAGCAGATCGCCACGACGCTGCGCGAGGCGCTCGACGAGGTGCACGCCGCGCTCTGAGCGCTCTACGCTGACGGGCATGGACGCCTCTGCCCCGGCCGACGGCTCCCCGTTCGCCGCCGAGGTGATCGTCCGCGGGCAGCGCTTCGCGAGCGAGGAGAGCGGGTTCGCGGTGCTCGACTGCGAGTGGGACGGGCAGCACGTCGTGCTCGTCGGCCCACTCGTGCACCTGGAGCTGCGCGAGCGCGTCGCCGTCAGCGGCACGTGGATCGCCGACCGCCGCTACGGCCCGCAGGTGAAGGTGCGCGAGGCGCACCCGATCGCGCCGTCGGACGAACAGGCGCTCGTCACGTATCTGCGCAAGGTCCGCCATGTCGGGCCGCGGCGCGCACAGGCGCTGTGGGACGCGCACGGCGCCGGCGTGATCGCTGCGATCGACCGCGATCCGCGCGGCGTGCTCACGCGCGCCGGGCTGTCGGCGGCGCGCGCGGGCGAGGCCGCGCGCTCGTGGGACG
This sequence comes from uncultured Actinomycetes bacterium, assembly GCA_963746145.1. Lineage (GTDB taxonomy): Bacteria > Actinomycetota > Thermoleophilia > Solirubrobacterales > Solirubrobacteraceae > Conexibacter. The sequence goes on along the minus strand of CAVVAC010000003.1, from coordinate 646,285 downwards.
CGCTGCGCGCCACACGGGGCCTGCACCTGCTGCTCGCGCCCCATGGCCTCGCGCACCTCGCGGGCCGCATCCACACGCACTACGGAGATCGCGCCTACCGCGTCGTCGCCGAGCGGCCCTACGAGCTGACGAGCGTCTTCGGAGTCGGCTTCGCGACCGCCGACGCGATCGCGCGCGGGATCGGCATCCCGTTCGACAGCCCGGCGCGAGCGCGGGCGGCGATCCTGCACACGCTCGCCGAGGCCGAGCGCGACGGCAGCACGTGCCTGCCCGCCGAGGCCGTCCGCGCCGCGGCCGGCGAGCTGCTCGGGCGCGACTCGCCCGCGCCGGCGCTGCTCGCGGAGCTGGCCGAGCGCGGCGACGTCGAGCTGGAGGAGGACGGCGCGACGACGTGGGTCTACCGCGCCGAGACGGCGGCGCTGGAGCGCGAGCTGGCGCAGCGCGTGCGCGCGCTGCTGGAGGACACGCCGTCCGAGCAGCTGCACGCGCCCGACGCCCCGCCCGCGGACGTGCTGCCCGACGGCGGCGAGCTGATGCCCGAGCAGTGGGCCGGCGTGCGCGGCGCGTTCGCGCAGCGACTCTCGGTCGTGACGGGCGGCCCCGGCACGGGCAAGACCGCGAGCATCCGCATGATCGGGGCGATCGCGCGCGAGCAGCAGGCTTCCATGCTGCTGGTGGCGCCGACCGGGCGCGCGGCGCTGCGGATGAGCGAGGCGACCGGGCTCGACGCCTCGACCGTCCACTCGGCGCTCGGCTGGATCCCCGGCGAGGGTCCGGTGCACGACGAGGAGATGCCGCTGCGCTGCGACCTGCTGATCGTCGACGAGACCTCGATGGCGAACCTCGAGCTGCTCGTGACGCTGCTGCGCGCGGTCGGCCCGCGCACGCACGTCGTGCTCGTCGGCGACGCCGACCAGCTCGCCCCGGTCGGGGCCGGCAAGCCGTTCGCGGACCTCGTCGCCTCCGAGCGCGTGCCGACGGCGCGGCTCGCGCACATCTTTCGCCAGGCGGCCGGCAGCATGATCGTGCAGGGCGCGCACGCGATCCGCCAGGGCCTGCCGCCCTCGCTCGTGCACGAGGAGGGGATGCGCCACGACCTCTTCCTGATCGCGCGCGCGGACCCGGTCGCGGCGCGGGCGGAGATCGTCTCGCTCGTGAGCCGGCGGCTCCCGGAGCACTATGGGGTCGACCCGCTGACGGGCATCCAGGTGTTCGCGCCGGTGTACCGCGGCGAGCTGGGCATCGACGCGATCAACACGGCGCTGCGCGAGGCGCTCAACCCCGGCGGCGAGCCGCTGGGAAACGGGCGGCTGCGGCGCGGCGACAAGCTGATGCTCGTCGGGCGCAACCTGCACGACCTCGGCGTCATGAACGGGACGCTGCTGCGGCTGCTGGAGCCGCTCGGCGACGGCGAGGACGATGGCGACGGCGGCGTGCTCGTCTCCACCGACACGGGCGCGATCGTGGAGATCCCGGGAGCCGAGGTCGGGCAGCTCCAGCTCGCGTATGCGTGCTCGGTCCACCGCGGCCAGGGGATCGAGCTGCCGATCGCCGTGGTCGTCGCGCATCCGGCCGCCGGCGGGCGTTTCCTGCGGCGCGAGATGCTCTACACCGCGATCACGCGCTCGCAGGTCGCGACGGTGATCGTCGGCACGGCCGAGATGGTCGCGCGCGCGGCGCGCACGGGGGACGTGGGCCGCCGCCACAGCCGGCTCGCGCAGCGGCTGTTGGACGGATAGCGCGCGGCGCGCCCGCCAGCCGCACCGGTCAATAGCCTTCGCGACCGCGTGGACGCGCTGCAAGCCATCGTCCTGGGCGTCGTCCAGGGCCTCACCGAGTTTCTGCCGATCTCATCCTCGGCGCACCTGCGGATCGTTCCGGCGCTGCTGGGTTGGCGCGACCCGGGGACGGCGTTCACGGCGATCGTCCAGCTGGGGACGATCGCGGCGGTGCTGATCTACTTCCGCGCCGACCTGTGGCGGATCGGGCGCGCGTGGCTGCTGAGCCTGCGCCAGCCCGAGCTGCGGCGCACGGTCGACGCGCGGCTCGGCTGGTACATCGTGCTGGGGACGATCCCGATCGCGCTGCTGGGCGTGATCTTCTCGCACGAGATCGAGCACCAGCTGCGGAACCTGTACGTGATCGGGGCGGCGCTGATCGTGCTCGGCCTGGTCCTGCGCTGGGCCGACGTCGTCGCGCGCCACGAGCGCGACCTGACGACGCTGAGCGCGGCCGACGGCGCCGCGATCGGCTTCGCGCAGGCGCTCGCGCTGGTCCCGGGCGTCTCGCGCTCGGGCGCGACGATCACCGCCGGGCTGCTGCGCGGCCTCGACCGCGAGTCGGCCGCGCGTTACTCGTTCCTGCTGTCGGTGCCGGCGATCGTGCTGTCCGGGCTCTACCAGTTGAAGGACGCCGTCAACGGCGACACCGGGGCGGCGGCCGTGCCGACGATCATCGCCACGCTGCTCGCGTTCGCGACCGGCTACGCCTCGATCGCGTTCCTGCTGCGCTACCTGCTGCGCCACACGCTCGAGGTGTTCGTCGCCTACCGGCTGGTGGTCGGAGCGGGCGTGATCGTGCTGGTGGCGGTGGGGGCTATTTCGTAGCGAAGTGGGCTGGCATCCACGCCGCGGGGCGCCGAGGCTCAGGCAGTGCGTCTCAGCCGTCACGCGAAGAACGAGATGCGCCTCTACGACATCGCTCCAGCCGACGTGCGCGCCGTCATCGCACGCCCTGCGGTCACAACCAGCGACGCGCGCGGCAACGCACGTCTCGCTGGACCCGACGCCAACGGCCGTGCGATCATCGTCGTCATTGCCGACGACGATCCCGAGTTCGTCATCACGACGTTCCCGGACCGCTGACATGCGCGCCGCTTACGACAGCCAGGCAAACGCCATCTCGATCGCGCTCGCGGGCGAGGATCGCGCCGAGCGCGCCGATCAGGTCCACCCGCGCGCCGTCGTCGCATTGCGCGCAGGCCACCCGGTCGAGGTTCAGCTGCTCTATCCGGACCTCGGCATCGAGGAGCCCATCGCAGCCGTCGCTGCGCGCTACGAGCTGGACCGCGGAGCACTCGAAGCCGCAGCCCGCTCGGCGCTCGCGGTGCCCGACCGCACGGTCGTGCTCGACGTGCTCGCGCCTGCGGCCTGAGAAGCCGACGCCCGGATTCGAACCGGGGACCCCTTCATTACGAGTGAAGTGCTCTACCAGCTGAGCTACGTCGGCGTGGCGGCGAATCCTAGCGAGCGGTGGGTGGGCGTGAGCGCGTGGCGCTTCGCTCTCAGGGCCCTGTTACAGTCGGAGCGATGGTGTCACTCAGCGACTCGCTCGACGAGGCGCGCCGCACGCGCGAGCTGAGCGCGCTCGCGGACGGCGAGGCGCTCGACGTGCTCGTCGTCGGCGGCGGGATCACGGGCACGTGGGTGGCGTTCGATGCCGCGGCCCGCGGGCTGAGCGTCGCGCTCGTGGAGCGCGGCGACCTCGCGCAGGGCACGAGCCGCTGGAGCTCGAAGCTCGCGCACGGCGGCTTGCGCTACCTCGCGCAGGGCGAGGTCGGGCTCGCGTGGGAGTCGGCGCGCGAGCGCGCCGTGCTGATGGACGTCAGCGCGCCGCACCTCGTCCATGCGCTGCCGATGCTGTTCCCGCTCGGCCGGCAGCTGGGACGCCTCGGAGGCGTGCAGGTCGAGGCCGGCCTGCGCATCGGCGACCGCCTGCGTGCGGCCGCCGGCACGAGCCGCCGCCGGCTGCCGGCCGCGCGGCGCATCAGCGCCGCCGAGGCCTGCCGGCTCGTGCCCGAGCTGAGCGACCGCGGCCTGCGCGGGGCGCTGCTGCACTGGGACGGCCAGCTCGAGGACGACGCCCGCCTGGTGCTCGCCGTCGCCCGCACGGCCGCGGCGCGCGGCGCGCGGATCCTCACCTACACGGGCGCGAGCGCGCTGCGGGCCGACGGCGCGAGCCTGCACGACGAGCGCAGCGGGACAAGCTTCGACGTGCATGCGCGACACGTCGTCAACGCGACCGGCGTGTGGGCGGGCGAGCTGAGCGAGGGCGTCGAGCTGCGCCCGAGCAAGGGCTCGCACCTGCTCGTTCCGGCCGCGCGGCTCGGCTACCCGCGCGCGGCCTTCACGGTGCCGGTGCGCGACGAGGGCGGCTCGCACTACGTCTTCGCGCTGCCGCGGCCCGACGAGCTGGTCGTGATCGGGATCACCGACGAGCCGTTCGACGGCCCGATCCCGGACGAGCCGAGCGTGACCGAGCAGGAGGAGCGGTTCCTGCTCGGCGCCGTCGGGCAGGCGCTGGAGCGCCCGCTCGGGCCCGAGGACGTGGTCGGGCGCTATGCCGGCTTCCGGCCGCTGCTCGCTGACGGCGACGCCGCGACGGCCGACCTCTCGCGCCGCCACACGATCGTCGAGCGCGACGGCGTGCTGACGATCGTCGGCGGCAAGCTGACGACCGCGCGCCGCATGGCGCAGGACGCGGTGGACCGCCTCGTGGCGCGGCCGGGCGTGCAGGCGCAACCGTGCGCGACCGCGCGCCTGCCGCTCGTCGGCGCCGGCGTGAGCGCTCCGAACGGCGCGCTGCCGCCGCAGCTCGTGCGCCGCTACGGCGCCGAGGCCGCGCGCGTCGCCGCATTGGCGGACGGCGACGCCACGGAGCTGGAGCCGATCGCGCCGGGCGTGCTGGTCAGCCGCGCGGAGCTGCGCTTCGCGATCGCGCACGAGCTCGCGCTCACGGTCGAGGACCTGCTCGACCGTCGCACGCGCCTCGGGCTCGTGCCGGCCTGGCGCGCCGCCGCGCTCGACGCGGCGCAGGAGCTGATCGACGGTTAGGCGCCCGGCAGCGGCGCCGGGTCGATCAGCTTGCCCGGGTTCATGATCCCGACCGGGTCGAGCGTCGCCTTGCTCGCGCGCAGCAGCGCGATCCCGAGCGGGCCGACCTCGCGCGGCAGCCACGGCGCATGGTCGCGGCCGACCGCATGGTGGTGGGTGATCGTGCCCCCGTGCGCGAGGATCGCATCGCTGGCGGCCATTTTCGCGGCGTGCCACTGCGCGAGCTCCGCGCCGGCCTCCTGCCGCGCGGCGAACGTGAAGTAGAGCGAGGCGCCCGCGCGGTAGAGGTGCGAGACGTGGGCCATCACGATCGGCGGCGTCCCACGCGTGCGCAGCGCGCCGTCGAGCGCCTCGCGCACGGCTGCGTGCAGACCGGCGAGCCGGTTCCACGTCGTCGCCGTCTCCAGCGTCTCGACGAGCACGCCGAGCGACAGCAGCTCGTCGCGCAGGTAGGGCGCATGGAAGCGGCCGTGCTCCCAGGCGCGTCCGACGGGCGTGCCGAGCGCGAGCGCGCCGTGCTCACGCAGCAGCGCCGCGGTCGCCGCGCGACGGCGGCGCAGCTGCTGCTCGTCCGCGCCCTCCCAGCCAGCGATCGCGAGGCAGCCGGCGGGGTGGCCGCGCGCGCGCAGGTAGCCGCGCAGCGCGCGCGTCGCGAGTCGGTCGCCCCCGGAGAGCCCGAACGAGACGCGCGTCTCGTCGGGGTCGGAGAGGCGCGCCACGTCGGGCGCAACGCCCGCCTGCACGAGCGCGCGAAAGGCCTCGAAGCCGGCGTCGAGATGCGGCAGTGAGAAGGCCTCGTAGCGGCGCGCGGCCGGCCGCGGGCGCACGCGCAGCGTGACCTCGGTCACGATCCCGAGCGTGCCCTCGGAGCCGACGAGCAGCTGGCGCAGGTCCGGGCCGGCGGCCGACGCCGGCTGGGGCGCGGCGACGATCTCGCCGGACGGCGTCGCGACGCGCAGCCCGAGCACGAGCGCGTCGATGCGGCCGTAGCCGGTCGACGCCTGGCCGGCCGAGCGCGTCGCGACCCAGCCGCCGACGGTGCTGAACTCGAACGACTGCGGCAGGTGGCCGAGCGTCAGCCCGCGCTGCGCGAGCGCCGCGTCGAGCGCCGGCCCGAGCATCCCCGCCTCGACCGTCGCGGTCAGCGCGACCGGGTCGACCGCGAGCAGCCGGTCCAGCCGCGCCAGGTCGACGGTCACGACGGATGCGAAGCCGCCGCGCAGCGCCTCGACGCCGCCGACGACGCTCGTGCCGCCGCCGAACGGGACGACCGCGACACGCTCCTGCGCGCACGCCTCCAGCAGCGCCTGCAGCTCCGCCGCGCTGCCCGGGTAGACGACCGCGTCGGGCGCGCCGTCGGCGTCCCCGGCGCGCAGCCGCACGAGGTCGTGGTAGCCACGGCCGGCGGCGTGCGTGACCCGCGCGAGCCGGTCCTCGCGCACGTGCGCCTCGCCGACGAGCGCGACGAGCCGCGCGCGCGCGTCGTCGGGCAGCACCCGCTCGGGCAGCCGCACGTCCTCCAGCGCGACGGGCGCGCGGCGCGGCGGCAGCGGACCCAGCTCGCCGGCGAGCAGCGCGAGCGCGCCGGCCGACAGCGGCGCGTCGTGGCCGTCCTCGCCCCAGCCCCACCAGCGCATGCGCGGCGCGATCGCGCTCATGGCGCGAGGTAGGCGTCGAGCAGGCGGGGCAGCTGCGCGAGCGCGTCGGCGCGCGGCGCGAGCGCGAAGCCGCGCAGCGTCAGCTCCAGCGTGGCGGCCGTCAACGCCGGGTCCGCGGAGGCGATCGAGCCGTCGGCGACGCCGGCCGCCACGCGCCGCTCGAACGTCGCCACGACGGCGTGCTGGAAGGCGCCGAGGCGCGCCGTCACGTAGGGCAGCAGCAGCTCCGGGTCGACGTCGACGATGCGCTGGTAGAGCGGGTGCGCGACGAGCTGCTCGACACCCCTCGTCGCGGCGGCGACGATCTGCGCGCGCGCGTTCGGGAGCGCCGCGACCTCGGCGTCGAGCTGCGCGACGATCGCCGAGAACTCGCGCGTCATCAGCGCCTGGATCAGCGAGGTGACGTCGGGGAAGCGGCGGTAGAGCGTCATGCGGCTGACGTCGGCGCGGCGCGCGACGTCCGTCATCGTCGTGCGACGCACGCCGACCGCCAGCACGCAGGCGTGCGCGGCGTCGAGCAGGGCGTCGTCGTCTACGGTTCTTTGTGACACTCCGCGTCCATTTGTATCACGGAGCGAACGGCGCGGCGCGGGTAGCATCCGCCGCATGCGAGCCGCCGGCATGGCCTTCGTGCGCTACGGGATCCCGCTCGCGATGACGATCGCGGGGATCGTCGCGCTCACGCGCGGGGGCAGCGGCGGCGGCCTCGGCGTCGTGCTGATCGGCTCCGCACTGATCGTGCTGATGCTCAACGTGCTGTTCCGCATGAGCCTCGTCAGCAACCGCGAGCGCGACGACGAGGAGCGGGCTCGCGATCAGTTCACGGCCAGCGGACGCTGGCCCGACGAGGAGTCCTAGCCGGGCGCGAGCAGGGCCTCGAGCCGGTAGGCGAGCGCCTCCAGCGCCAGCTCCTCGCTGACGTTGCTGCGCAGCCGCCGGCGCGTCTCCTCGACCAGCTCGACGCCGTCGAGCAGGCGCTGCGGGTCGCGCTGCGCCGCGTCCTGCGCGAGCGCCTCGGCGCGGTCGGCGTGGTGCACCAGCTCGCCCGCGCCCCAGGCGATGCACGCGAGGTCGCGCAGCCACAGCGCGGCGACCTGCAGGCCGAGGTCGAGCGCGCCCGTCTCGATGCGGCGGCGCGTGCGGCGCGTGCGCTCGGCGTACTGCGTCTCGATCCGCTTGCGCTCGCGCTTGGGGACCAGCTCCTGCTCAGCCGCGAGGCGCTCCTCCAACGTCGCGACGGCCGCGTCGCCGCGGCGCTTGCGCACCGCCAGGAGCGCGCGCCAGGGCGCTGCCGCCGCGACCTCGCCCGCGAGCGCCGCGCGCGCGAGGCCTTCCCCCCCGGCGCGCAGCGCGGGCCCGTCGGCGAGCGCCAGCTCCAGCGCGCGCTCGCCGTCGCCCAGCGCCAGTCGCGCGCACGCCGCCGCCTGCGCGGGCGCGACGCCGTGGCGCTCCAGCCGCTCCGCGAGCCGCTCGGGACCGAGCGCGTCGAAGCGCACGAGCTGGCAGCGCGAGCGGATCGTCGGCAGCACCTCGCCGAGGCGGTCGGTCAGCAGGATCAGGTGCACGAACGGAGCGGGCTCCTCGAGCGTCTTCAGCAGCTTGTTCGCGGCCTGCTCGATCAGCGTGTCGGCGCGCTCCAGCACGAACACGCGGCGCTGCGCCTCGAACGGCGTCAGCGCGGCCGCGGCGACGATCGGCTCCTCGACGTCGCCGACGAGCATCTCGTGCGCGCCACTCGGCGTCACCCACGCGAGGTCGGGGTGCGTGACGTGCTCGACGCGCCGGCGCACCGCCTCCGGATCGGCCGCGCCCTCGGCCAGCAGCGCCGTCGCGAAGGCGCGCGCGGCGGTGCGCTTGCCGCTGCCGGAGGGCCCGTGGAAGAGGTAGGCGTGCGAGGGCCGGCCGGCCGGCGGCAGCGCCGCGCCGAGCGCCGCGCGGGCGTGCGGATGGTGCTCGGTGCCCGGCAGCGCGGCCATCGACCGAGCGTATAGGGTCGCCCCCGTGGAGCGCGGCCGGCTGATCACGATCGAGGGCATCGACGGCGCCGGCAAGTCCACGCTCGCGCACGCGCTCGTAGCCGCGCTGGCGGCGCGAGGCAGGCCCGCGAGGTTGCTGCGCGAGCCGGGCGGCGTCGCCGCCGCCGAGCGCATCCGCACGCTCGTGAAGGACCCCGCGCTGGAGCTCGGGGCGCGCGCCGAGGCGCTGCTCTACGCGGCCGCGCGGGCGCAGCTCGTCGAGCAGGCGCTCGTCCCCGCGCTCGCGCGCGGGGAGTGGATCCTGCTCGACCGCTTCGTCGACTCCTCGCTCGCCTACCAGGGCGCGGGCCGCGACCTCGGCGTCGACGCCGTCGCTGCGATCAACGCCTTCGCGACCGGCGGGCTGACGCCCGACCGCACGCTGCTGCTGAGCATCGACCCCGCGCTCGGCCGCGCGCGCCAGGACGACCGCGGCGACGCGCCCGACCGGCTCGAGCGCGAGGCGGACGCGTTCTTCGCACGCATCGCCAGCGGCTACGCGCAGCTCGCCGCCGCTGAGCCGGCGCGCATCCGCACGCTCGACGCGAGCGTCTCCGCGCCAGCGTTGCTCGCCGCCGCGCTGACGGCGCTTGCGGACCTGTTGGAGGGGTAGCGTCCGGCGCATGGCACGCACTCCACGCTCACTCCAGGGTCAGGTCGTCCTCGTCACCGGCGCCGCGCGCGGCATCGGCGCCGCCGCCGCGCGGCAGCTCGCGGCGGGTGGCGCGAAGCTGGCGCTCGTCGGGCTGGAGCCGGAGGAGCTGGCGCAGGTCGCGGCCGACTGCGGCCCCGACGCCGCCTGGTTCGAGGCCGACGTCACCGACCGCGCCGCGATCGAGGCCGCCGTCGCCGGCGCGGTCGAGCGCTTTGGCGGGATCGACGTCGTGATCGCGAATGCGGGCATCGCGACCGGCGGTTCCATCCGCACGATCGATCCGGACGCCTGGGAGCGCGTCGTCGAGGTCAACCTGCTTGGCAGCTGGCGCACGATCCGCGCGGCGCTGCCGCACGTGATCGAGCGCCGCGGCTACGTGCTGCAGATCGCGTCCGTCGCGGCGATCGCGCACGCGCCCTTCATGTCCGCCTACTGCGCGAGCAAGGCCGGCGTCGAGGCGTTCGCCGACTGCCTGCGCACGGAGGTCGCGCACCTCGGCGTCGACGTCGGCGTGGCGTACTTCTCGTGGATCGACACCGACATGGTGCGCGGCGCCGACGCGCGGCCGGGCATCGGCACGATGCGCAAGAAGATCAGCGGCCCCGCCGGCAAGACCTATCCGCTCGCCGACGTCGCGAGCGCGGTCACGACGGGCGTCGCGCAGCGTTCGCGGCGCGTGATGGTGCCGGGCTGGATCCGCGGACTGCTGCTGCTGCGCGGCCCGCTGGCGCGCGTGCTCGACCTCGGCGGGCGCCGCGAAGTGCCCGCGGTCGAGCGGCGGATGCTCGAGGAGATCGAGCGCAGTGGCGCAGCGGCGACGAGCGCTCCGGTCGGCGCCGGCGGCGCCGCCGACAGCGCCGCGCGCGAGGCGCGGCGCACGTCGGCGTAGCTACGCATCACTCACAGTAGGCTGATCGTCTGCGTCGGAGACACCGTCATCGCCCCCGAAAGGGAGCCTGACGCAGGACAGGTGCCACTTAGTCTAGTGAGCAATCTGATTGATTCTCTTAGGAACCTGAGTCTCGTGATTCTCCCAGTTTCTGATACTTCGAATAGGAGTGCGGCCTCTCTAAAGGCCGTAGTTTCATATAGACATGAACCGATCCCCGTCGTCAGTAGCATGCGCATGTCGGCTCTCACTAGTATGCCGTTTATTCTCGGTAGTACCCCTAGAAAACTGGTATACGATAAGTTAAAGGGACTGAACAGACTCACTAGGAGAGTCGCGCTACCGAAGATTCCAAAGAACGTGTCTCTACAGGAAGATGTTCTTCCTTCCGTGATTCTGCCGATGTTGTTCCCGATGCTCTTCGCCGCGATTGTGGCTATATGAGCATTAAAGGTTACGTTGCACGCCAGCCCGAACACTGCTGAGGGTTCTTCAAAAGTAATCAGTCCACTGTTGAGCAATCTGATTGATTCGGACGGGCTTATTCCGAAGGATCTATTAGCTGATCCCACCCCAGCGAGGAGTGCCAGCCCGGCGGCAGCGGTCAGCGCGACGAGGAACAGTCGCATCGATAGTCGCATGACGTCCTTTCTCCGTTGGCGATCTGCGGCCTCACCTACCGGCCGCGCAGCCACTCCCACGCCCGGGCGCGCACGCCTCCTCTCCCCCTTTGCGGACCGACGCCAAGCCAGCCCTCCCGCCGGATGGTAGAGACAGGAAATTGGTCCGTCAACGATGGGCTGGGGGCGCTGACGCCCCCAGCCCCAGAACACCTACTTCCCGATCACCGCTTCGAGCGTGACTTCGTCCTTCGCCGTCGGCAGCTGGTGCGGCTTGGCGGAGTCCTTCATCGCGTCTTCGACCGCTTCGCCCGGGGTGCGCCCGGTCCCCGTCAGCACGACGCCTCTGTTCGCGAGTCCCAGTCTGTAGGGGTGCTTGCCGAAGCTGCCGGCTCTGATGTCGTGCAGCGCCAGCTTGAGCGCGACCGCCGGCTGCACGTCGAGCGAGGCCAGCAGGACGTTTTCCTTGTTGACCGCGCTCTTGTCGCCGAACAGGCTGACGACCTGCGTCTCGCCGGTCTTCGGGTTCTTGACCGCCTGTTCGACCCCCTGCACGACGCCCGCCGCGCCGAGGTTGCAGAGGTCCATGATCATCTGCGCGCCCTGCTTGACGAGCCCGAGCGTCGCTTCCTTGGCGCTGGCGGCGTCCGCGCCCGATATCACGAAGGAGGCCTTCGCCTTCGGGTCCACCGAGCGCGCGCCGGCCACGTAGGCGGCGGCGATCGGGAAGCGGTCCGTCATCGGCATGACGCCGTCGTCGCACATGACGATCCCGAGGTGTCTGGTGAAGGCGGCTCTGTCGGCGACGATGCCGGCCGCGTAGGCGGCCTCGGCGAATTCGACGTCGACGTCGCCGACGAGCCCCGCTCTGGCCTCCTTCGCGCTGTCGACCACGAGCGCGGGCACCTGCGTGGCGCTCGCGACCTTCGCGGCCGTGGCCGCGTCGGCCGCCGAGCCGGCGACGACGAGCTGCGCCGTTCTCGCGAGCTTCGTGAAGACCGCCTTGGACGTGGCTTCGGTCTTGCCCTCCACCACCTGGGCTCTGACGTGGGCCGCCTTCGCCGCCGCCTTCGCGCCTGCGGCCAGCTGGACCGACCAGTCGGAATCGTCGCGCACGCCTGGCGTGACGACGGCGATGTTCGTCCCTCCGGGCTTCTTCTTGCCGCCCCCGCAGCCGATCGCGCCGACGGCGATCATGGCCACGACGGCGAGCAGCGCCCACCTTGCTCCTACCACGTCTTGCTCCTCTCCCCGAGCAGTCCCGTGCGACGGGTTCGGTTTCCCCCGGCGGAGCGGCTTCCGAGCCGCGGCCGCCTAACGGACCGATTCTTGCCGATTCAGGGAGCGCGCGTGACGGCAGCCGCGTTCAGGCGCCGCGATAGCCGTGCGGGCGCGACTGCGCGAACGCCCAGGCGTCGGCGACCATGTCGGTCAGGGCCGGCTTGCGCGGCTCCCAGCCCAGCTCCGCGCGGACCTTCGCGCTCGCGGCCACGAGCATCGGCGGGTCGCCCGGGCGGCGCGGCGCCTCGCGGACGGGGATCTCGAGCCCGGTCACCTCGCCGACGGCCGCGATCACCTCGCGCACGGAGAAGCCGTTGCCGTTGCCGAGGTTGAAGATGCGGTGCTCGCCCCCGCGCGCGCCGTCGAGCGCGAGCAGGTGGGCGGCGGCGAGATCCTCGATGTGGATGTAGTCGCGCACGGCCGTGCCGTCCGGCGTCGGGTAGTCGGTGCCGAACACCTGGACGGCGTCCTGGAGCCCCTGGGCGGCGCGCATCACGTTCGGGATCAGGTGCGTCTCGGGCTCGTGATCCTCGCCGAGGTGGCCGCTGGCGCCCGCGACGTTGAAGTAGCGCAGGCTGACGGCCGCGAGCCCGTGCGCGCGGCAGGCGTCGGAGATCATGCGATCGGCCGCGAGCTTCGAGGCGCCGTAGGCGTTGACCGGCGCCGTCGGCGTCGCTTCGTCCATCGGCACGACCTCCGGCTCGCCGTAGACGGCGCAGGTGGATGAGAAGACGAGCCGCTGCACGCCGGCCTCGCGCAGCGCGTCGAGCAGGTTGAGCGTGCCGACGACGTTGTTGCGGTAGTACAGCTCCGGGTGGGCGACCGACTCGGCGACGAGCGCGAAGGCGGCGAAGTGCAGCGCGCCGTCGAAGCCCTCGGCCGCGAGCGCGCGCACGCCGTCGGCGTCGAGCAGGTCCAGCTCGACGAGGCGCGCGCCGTCGGGGACCGCCTCGCGGTGCCCGCGCGAGAGGTTGTCGAGCACGACGACCGCGTGCCCGGCGCTCAGCAGCTGCTGGGCGACGATCGAGCCGATGTAGCCGGCTCCGCCGGTGACGAGCAGCTTCATGGAGCGGGGAGTGATACCAGACGCTCCGGCTCGGCTCAGCGTCCGAGCCGCAGCCAGTCGCCGAACTCGGACCAGGTCGTCGAGACGCGGAAGCCGGCCTCGCCCCAGGCGTGACGCATACGCGCCGAGTAGGTCGAGTCCCAGCCGCGCATGCGCGCCCAGCCCCACAGCAGCAGTGCGCCCAGCAGCGCCGCGCCGAGCGCGATCAGCCCGACGAGCAGCGCGGTGCGGTCGTCCGCGTGCGTGCGCTGGCCGCTGCTGGCGGGGGCGGGCGTCGTGGTCGTCGTCGTGACGGGCGCGGGCGCGGGCGTGGGCGCCGGCGCTTCGGTCGTGACGGGCGGCACGGCGCCGGCCTGGGTCGTGGCGGCGCCCGGTTCGCGGCCGGCGCAGTCGCCACGCTGGTGCGCCGCGACGCCGTCGCGCAGCGCCCGCTTGAGGTCCGGTACGACGTCGCGGACCGCCGCCGGGATGCCCGCCAGGCCCTCCTGCAGTTGCGCCTGCGTGAACTGGCAGGGGTCGAGCTGCCCGCCCGACTGCGCGTAGGCGGCGGCCACGCGGTCGTAGGCGGCGTCGGCGTGCGCGGCGGCGGCGGGCACGAGCAGCGCGAGCGCGAGCAACACGATCTTCGCAAGGTGCGCGTTGATGCGGAGGATCATCGCCGGAGCATCGTATTCGGCCGCTAACGTAGAAGCGTGCGCTGGTTCCCGTCGTACCGCGCCGCCGCCATTCTGTCCGACCGGTTGGGGAGGATTCGCTGTTACCCCCTGAGGCCGTCCACAGAGGCAAAGAAGACGCACAAATAGCGGGAAAGACGAAGGAGCAGGCAGGCATGGAGAAGACCGCGCACCCCCCTCTCACCACCGATCTCGTCGCCTCGGAGGCGATGCGGATACGCCGGCATTACACGACGCCCGGCGTGCATCCGTTCGACGCGATCGAATGGGAGTTGCGTGACGCGCGGATCGGCCATGGCGACAAGGTCTCCTTCGAGCAGACGGACGTCGAGTTCCCCAAGAGCTGGTCGCAGAACGCGACCAACATCGTCACCCAGAAGTACTTTCGCGGACAGGTCGACTCGCCCGCGCGCGAGCGCTCGGTCAAGCAGATGATCGGCCGCGTCTCCGGCACGATCGCCGACTGGGGCCGCCAGCGCGGCTACTTCGCGAGCAGCGAGGACGGCGACGTCTTCGAGGCCGAGCTGACGCACATCCTGCTGCACCAGGTGGCGGCGTTCAACTCGCCCGTCTGGTTCAACGTCGGCTTCGAGGAGCAGCCGCAGTGCTCCGCTTGCTTCATCCTCTCCGTCGAGGACACGATGGAGTCGATCCTCTCCTGGAACACGAAGGAGGGGATGATCTTCCGTGGCGGCTCCGGCTCGGGCATCAACCTCTCGAACATCCGCGGATCGATGGAGCCGCTCGCGAAGGGCGGCACCGCCTCGGGCCCCGTCTCCTTCATGCGCGGCGCCGACTCGTGGGCCGGCACGATCAAGTCCGGCGGCAAGACGCGCCGCGCGGCGAAGATGGTCGTGCTCGACGTCGACCACCCGGACATCCAGGAGTTCATCTGGTGCAAGGCCAAGGAGGAGGACAAGGCCGCCGCGCTGCGTGACGCCGGGTTCGACATGTCGATCGACGGCGACGGCTTCACCTCGATCCAGTACCAGAACGCCAACAACTCGGTGCGCGTCTCGGACACGTTCATGCGCGCGGTCGAGGACGGCGGCGAGTGGAACCTGACTTCGCGCACGACCGGCAAGCCGATCGGCGATCCGCTCGACGCGCGCGCGCTGATGCGCGAGATCGCGGAGGCCGCGTGGCGCTGCGCCGACCCGGGCGTGCAGTACGACACGACGATCAACCAGTGGCACACGTGCCCGGCCTCGGGGCGCATCAACGCCTCGAACCCGTGCTCGGAGTACATGCACGTGGACGACTCGGCGTGCAACCTGGCGTCGCTGAACCTGATGAAGTTCCGCCGTCCCGACGGGACCTTCGACGTGCGCTCGTTCGAGCACGCGGTCGACATCGTGCTGCTCGCGCAGGAGATCGTCGTCGGCGCCTCCAGCTACCCGACCGAGGGGATCGCGAAGAACGCCAACGCCTTCCGCCAGCTCGGACTCGGCTACGCCAACCTCGGCGCGTTCCTGATGAGCAACGGCATGCCGTACGACTCCGACCCGGGTCGCGGCACCGCCGCCGCCATCACCGCGCTGATGACGGGCCGCGCCTACCGCCGCTCGGCCGAGGCGGCCGCGGCCGTCGGCCCCTACGAGCGCTACGAGCAGAACCGCGAGCCGCACAACGCGGTCGTGCGGATGCACCGCGACGCCTCGTACGCGATCCCCGACTCGACCTGCTCGGACACCGAGCTGCTGAGCGCGGCGCGGCGCTCCTGGGACGAGGCGGTCGTACTGGGCGACGAGCACGGCTACCGCAACGCGCAGGCGACGGTGCTTGCGCCGACCGGCACGATCTCGTTCCTGATGGACTGCGACACGACGGGCGTCGAGCCCGACTTCTCGCTCGTCAAGTTCAAGGAGCTGGTCGGCGGCGGTCAGATGACGATCGTCAACGGCACGGTGCCGCTCGCGCTGCAGACGCTCGGCTACGCCGACGAGCAGATCGAGCAGATCGAAGCGCACATCAACGAGCACGGCACGATCGTCGGCGCGCCCGCGCTGACGGAGGAGCACATGCCGGTGTTCGACGTCGCCGTCGGCGCGCGCGCGATCTCGCACATGGGCCACATCAAGATGATGGGCGCGGTGCAGCCGTTCATCTCCGGCGCCATCTCCAAGACCGTCAACCTGCCGCAGACGGCCACGGTCGAGGACATCGCGGACGCGTACATCCAGGCCTGGCGGCTTGGCGTGAAGGCGCTCGCGATCTACCGCGACGGCTCGAAGACGGCGCAGGCGCTGCGCACCGACGCGCAGTCCGACCAGCCCGTCGCGACGCCGCAGGAGGTCATCGACAAGGCCGTCGCGGAGGCGCTCTCGAAGGTGCAGCCGGCGCGCAAGCGGATGCCGCGCGAGCGGCAGTCGCTGACGCACAAGTTCTCGCTCGGCGGGCACGAGGGCTACATCACCGCAGGCCTCTACGAGGACGGCTCGGTCGGCGAGATCTTCCTCACCGACATCGGCAAGGAGGGCTCGACGCTGCGCGGCATGATGAACTCGTTCGCGACCGCGATCTCGATAGCGCTCCAGTACGGGGTGCCGCTCGAGACGCTCGTGCGCAAGTTCAGCTACATGCGCTTCGAGCCGGAGGGCATGACGACGAACACGGAGATCCCGTTCGCGAAGTCGCTGCCCGACTACATCATGCGCTGGCTCGCCTCGCGCTTCCTCGACGCGGACGTGCAGGAGGACCTCGGCATCCTCACGCCGGAGGTGCGCGCGCGCAAGCTCGCGCAGGAGACGGCGATGTCGATCGGCGGCGACACGGCCGGCCCGGCGAAGCAGCCGCAGGCGAAGGCGCCCGCCGCCGGCACGGCGCCGACGGCCGCGCTCACCGACACCCCGCCGGTCGTCCCCGCGCGCATGGCCGGGCTCGACCTCGGCCCGGCGTGCAGCCAGTGCGGCGGCATGATGCAGCGCACCGGCTCTTGCTACACCTGCTCGAGCTGCGGCAACAACACCGGCTGCGGCTAATGTAAACTGCAATGTGTCTGGTGCACATTGCAGACCATCTTGATCGAAGGCCGCTCAGTTGAGCGGCCTTCGATCGTTAGCGATCGTTTCCGACTCTTCGGTAGGTGTGGCATGACCCGACCCGTCAAGCTCGGCTGTCTTCTCGCCATCGCGACAGCGCTCACCGCTGCGCCTCCTGCATGCGGGGCGGACGCCGCCACGCCGAACAGTCAGATGGCCAAGCAGGTGCAACACCTCGCATCGGCGCTGGAGACCGAGCGGGCGGTGCGCGAGCAGCAGGGTCATGATGGGAGCTACTACTTCCAGCAGCGTGGCCATCATCGTCGGGGTGGCAACGCTGGTGATCACGCTCATCGCGATCCTCAGCACGGTCGCGGGATATCGACTCGTGCGCCGCTACGTAACCGAGGAGTTCAGGCGCAGCGCCGAGGCGGCATTCGATCTTCACGGTCGGCCGATGCTCGACGAGAAGTTCGATCGAGTGCTGGAGGAGTGGGACGAGCAGCTCACCACCCTGCTGATCCAGTTCCGCAAGTCGACCGGAGCTTCCGGCAGCTGATGTCGGCAACGCTGCACCTCGCGGATCTCGTCGCGTATGCGCTGTTCGACATCGACCCGAACGTGCGCGACGGAGCACGCGTACCGCTGCACGTGTTCCTCGTATCCGTCGCGCTGTTGGAGACTGGCGAGCCGCTGAACGACGGGCAGCTGCGCAGCGCCGTCTGCTCGCTGCTCCCCGTCGAGCAGACGATCGGCGAGGCTGACATCCAAGAAGCGATCTCCGAGGTCCGGCGTACCCAGCTCATCCAGGCCCAGGTGCGGCTGACGGACCAGCGCGATGCCTTCTACGAGCACATGCACGCAGCGGTCAACGCCGCCGGCGCGACCGACATCGACGAAGCGACGCTTCGCGAGCTCCTCGAGGCGAGCTTGCAGACGCTGTTCCACGAGCAGTCGGTCGCGCTCGCCGCCGCGTACGGAGCTGATGGCGCAGGGCTCGACGCCGCAATCGCAGGACTGAATACCCAGGATCGCCTGCGCGAAGTGGCCGCGAAGCTCGCCCCGCGCGCAGCCGGCGCGAGCAAGCTGCTGCAAGAAGCCGTCGCCGGAGGACTCGAGCAGGGCTTGCGCACGCTGCCTGAGCCCGCCCAAGCGTATCTCGCGGCGCTCTATCATCGCATCGTTGCAGCCGCCATCCTCAAGCAAGACCCGACCGTCCGCCGCGTCAAGCACCAGCTTGCGGCACGCCGGGTCGCGTACCTCGACGCGAACGTCGTGCTCTCATGGATGTTCCCCGCCGACGGCAGTCACGTGCTCGCCCAGCAGGTGTTCGAGCTCTCACGTGCGGTCGGCGCCGAGCTCCGCGTGACGGACTCGACGCTCCGCGAGATCGCGGCGAAGATCCAGGCCGCCCGTCGTGACTATCCGAAGTTCCGCGGCGAAGAGCATCTGCTCGAGCAGATGGAGGATCTCGTCCTGCGAGACTACTGGCGCGCCAAGCAGCGCCAGCCCACGCTCGCGTGGGGCGCGTTCATCGGCGCATACAACCCGCCGAATCAGTGGCTGGCCCAGGCCGGCGTCCTCTTCGATGAGCAACTCGACCTGGATCCCGTGATCGCTGGAAAGCTCCCAGACGTCGAGGCGGTGCTGCGTCACGTCAAGCCGGACTCGCCGACGCGTCAGATCGAGACCGATGCGCGCAACCTCCTGCACATCGAGCAGCGGCGGGCCCAGCTCGATCGCGACGAGATGGGCAGCCGCGTCTGGCTCGTGACGAACGACACGCGGCTGGTCAGCGCCGATCGGACGCTCTCGCGGGCCGGACGCACCGATGCGCCGATCACGCGCCACGCGCAGCTCTGGTGCGACCTGCTCGCGCCGTGCGTGCCGCCGGACGCGGAGCGCGCATCGCACTACGTCACCCATCTCGTGCAATCGCATTTCGGCCTGCTCGCAGAGGATCCGCTCTTCGTCAAGAAGCAGTTCCTGGAGGTCCTTGGCGACAGCCGCCTGCCGCTCAGCCTGCTGCTCAAGGACGACCGGCTCGCGACGCAGATCCTCACGCAGCTGGGCGAGGACGACGAGCTGCAGGAGTACATGGAACAGCGCGAGACGCACAAGGAGGAGTGGAACGACCACCTCGCCGACGCCGTACAGCGCACCTTGAACGAGATCCAAGCATCGAGAACTAGCCTCAAGGACGTGGAGGCGGCCCGGCGCGCACAGGTCATCGCCGAGCAGCGAGCCGAACGTGAACGCCGGCAGCGCGATGAGATGGCCCGTGAGCTCGCCGCTATCCGGCAGAAGCTCAAGAGCCTCGAAGAGGAGCGCGCTCACCGCGGCTTCTGGCGCCGCCTTTTGCGAGGTTAATTTCCTGCTTCAAGGCGCAATTCTCCTTGTCGATCGCATAGGATGCGAGTACGAGACGGTATGAGAGACCAGTTGATCCTTGCGTGAGCAGCCCAGAACTGCGCCGGGATCGCCTCCCGTCCTCCACAGGCGGAGTCTCAAGGCAATAGCAGAGCATGAGAGGCCGGGGTGCTGCCCCCGGCCTCTTCGTTTCTAGGGCAGCTCGAGCTCGCCGCTCGCGACGGCGCTGGCGACGTCGACGACGCGGCTGCGGTCGTTGCGCGCGTGCGTGCGCATGCGCTCGAAGGCCACGCGGTCG
This sequence comes from uncultured Actinomycetes bacterium, assembly GCA_963746145.1. GTDB lineage: Bacteria > Actinomycetota > Thermoleophilia > Solirubrobacterales > Solirubrobacteraceae > Conexibacter. Next base: position 626,946 of record CAVVAC010000003.1, on the reverse strand, counting down.
TCGATCCCGTGGCGCTCCATCAGCATGCCCTTGGCGCGCTCGATCACGGCGCGGCGCTCCAGGGCGCCTTGGAGCTGCTCGACCTTGACCTCCAGCTGCGCGACGTCGGCGTGGCGCTGCATCGCCAGCTCGATCGCGCTCTGCACCGCCTCGGCGGTGTCGGGGCGCGCATGCGAGGCGATCCCGCGCCTGGCGGCGCGCGCCACGAACTCGGCGTTGTCGCCGATCGTCAGCGCGATGATCGGGCCCGACGCGTAGGCCGAGATCTCGTCGATCAGTCCGAGCGCGTGCTCGTCGTCGTCGTGCAGCACGACGATCGAGGCGTCGGGATCGTCGCCGGCGACCTTGTCGGGCACCTCGGAGACCTCGATGGCGTAGGCGAGCACCTCGTGGCCCAGCTCGTGCAGCAGCGCGGCCAGCCGGTCGAGCGCCTTGCGGTCCTCGTCGGCGACGAGGATGCGCAGCCCCTCGGTCGTCATGGCCGACCTCGGTCGCCGCCCGCCCGCACCGAGCGCGCGCTACGATCGACGTGGCGACGGCCCCCGTCGCCACGAGCAGCGCGCCCGAGACCCCCGGCGCTCCAAGCAGGATCCGGGAGGCAGAGATGGGCGAAGACGATCGGATGAAGCGCGGGTCGCCGCATGGGGAGTCGCGAGTCTACTCGGGGCCCGCACCCACGACGCCCGCCGCGCGCGCGGCGATGATCGAGCGCCACCTCGGGCTCGCCCGACATCTCGCGCTGCGCTACCGCGACCGCGGCGAGCCGCTCGAGGACCTCGTGCAGGTCGCTTCGCTCGGCCTCGTGAAGGCCGTCGACCGCTTCGATCCCGCGCGCGGCGTGCGCTTCACGACCTTCGCGGTGCCGACCATCCTCGGCGAGCTGCGCCGCCACTTCCGCGACCGCGGCTGGGCGGTCCACGTCCCCCGCGACCTCAAGGAGACGACCCTGCGCGTCTCGCGCGCGCTCGGCGACCACGGCGGCCGCTCGCCCACGCCGGCCGAGCTGGCGCGCGAGACGGGCCTCACGGTCGAGTCCGTCGTCGAGGCGCTCGAGGTCGCGGGCTCCCAGCACGCGCTCTCGCTCGACGCGCCCACCGGCAGCGAGGACGAGGGCGGCGCGACGCTGCTCGACTTCGTCGACGCGCACGACGAGGAGCTCGACCGCGCGCAGGAACGCGTGATCCTCTCCCAGCTCGCGCACGTGCTCGACGCGCGCGAGCAGTCGATCCTGCGCCTGCGCTTCGAGGAGGACCTCACGCAGAGCGAGATCGGCGAGCGCATCGGGGTCTCCCAGATGCAGGTCTCGCGCCTGATCCGCGGCGCGCTGACGCGCCTGCGCGTGGTCGCCGACGGGGCCGATCCCGACCGTAAGGACTCTTAAGGAGCGGCGCTCCCTGCGCCGCTACCCTCGAAGAGGCCACCTACGAAGGGACGGTGCAGACGCATGGCGAGCAAGGTCACCAAGAGCGACGCCGAGTGGCGCGCAGAGCTGGATCCACAGCAGTACGCCGTGCTGCGCGAGAAGGCGACGGAGCGTCCGTTCACGGGCGAGTACGCGGAGGAGAAGGCAGCGGGCACCTACAAGTGCGCCGGCTGCGGGACGCCACTGTTCGAGTCCGGCGCAAAGTTCGACTCCGGCACCGGCTGGCCCAGCTTCACCGCGCCGATGGACGACGAGCACGTCGCGACCGAGCGCGACCGCAGCCTCTTCATGGAGCGCACCGAGGTGCTGTGCGCCACCTGCGGCGGCCACCTCGGGCACGTCTTCGACGACGGCCCCGGGCCGACCGGCCAGCGCTACTGCATCAACTCCTGCGCGCTGGACCTGGAGCGGACCTCCTCGTAGCTCCGCTCGGCGCCGCGTCGACGGGACGCGGCGCCGCCCAACGGCGGCATCGAGGGAGGGACCGCGGCCACGCGGCCGGGCCGATGGACAGTTGTACCCGCTCAGCGGACACAATTGTCCAAACCGAATCTCGGTGCAGTGATCCATGTGGTGTCGCCGGCGGCGACGGCGCACCGGCCGCTGCCCGCCCCCTTCCCCAGTCGCCGTTCGTCGGGGCTCAAGCAAACCCCTGCTACAATACTTAGCAACGCTAACTAGCGACGCTAATCATCTCTACGGGACCGACACCACGCGCACACTCCACCGCCCCCGACTCCGAGCTCGCCGCCCGCCTGCGCATGACGATCACGCGCATGGCACGGCGGTTGCGCCAGGAGGCGGGGACCAGCGGGGAGACCTCGCCGACGCTCATCGCGGCGCTTGCGAGCGTCGAGCGGGAGGGGCCGCTGACGCCGAGCGCGCTGGCCGAGCTGGAGCGCATCCAGCGCCCGACGGCGACACGCGTCCTCGCCCGGCTCCAGGCCGGTGGGCTCGTGACGCGCACGGCCGATCCGGCCGATGGGCGCGTCTCGCGCGTCGCGATCACGCCCGCGGGACGGGCGCTGCTGAAGGGCATCCGCACGCGCAAGAACCAGTACCTCTCGCGCCGGCTGCGGGAGCTGGACGCGCGCGAGCTGACGACGCTCGCACAGGCGGCGGAGATCCTCGAGCGGCTGCTCGCCGAGCAGCCGCGCACGCGGCGCTCGTGAGCGGGCTGCGCCGCTCGCTGCACTCGCTGTCGGTCCCCAACTACCGTCGCTACTTCGCCGGCCAGCTCGTCTCGCTGAGCGGGACCTGGCTGCAGACCGTCGCCGAGACGTGGCTCGTGCTGCAGCTCACGCACAGCGGCGTCGCGGTCGGCGCGGCGGCCGCGCTGCAGTTCTCGCCGATGCTGCTGATCGGCGCCTGGGGCGGGCTGATCGCCGACCGGCTGCCGAAGCGGCGGCTGTTGATCGCCACGCAGACAGCGATGGCGATCCCGGCGCTGGCGCTGTTCGCGCTGACGCTCACGCACGCGATCACGCTCGGGCTGCTGTACGCGCTGATCTTCGCGCGCGGCGCCGTCAACGCGGTCGACAATCCCGCGCGCCAGTCGTTCATCGTCGAGCTGGTGGGGGCCGAGCGGGTCGTCAACGCGGTCAGCCTCAACAGCGCGCTGATCAATTCGGCGCGCACGATCGGCCCGGCGATCGCGGGCGTGCTGATCGCGACGGTCGGCGTCGCCCCCTGCTTCGCCGTCAACGCGCTCTCGTTCGCGGCGATGATCTACGCGCTGCACGGGATGGACCGCAGCGCGCTCACGCCCGCTCCGCGCGCGGCGCGCGAGCGCGGCCAGCTGCGCAGCGCGCTGCGCTACGTGCGCGCGACGCCGCAGCTGTGGATCCCGCTCGCGCTGATGGCCTGCGTGGGCACCTTCACGTTCAACTTCCAGGTGCTGCTGCCGCTGCTGGCGAGCTTCACGTTCCACGGCGACGCGAGCGTGTACGCGGTCTTCACGACCGCGATGGGGCTCGGCGCGATCGGCGGCGCGATCGCGAACGGCGCCCGCACGCGCGTGCCGCCGGCCGTGCTGATCGGTGCCGCGCTCGTCTTCGGCGCGCTCGTGCTGGCGCTCTCGGCGGCGCCGACGGTCGCGCTCGCGGCCGCCGCGCTCGTGCCCGTCGGCGCCGCCTCGGTCGCCTTCGCGGCGAGCGTCAACTCGTCGCTGCAGCTCGCGGTCGCGCCCGCGATGCGCGGGCGCGTGATGGCGCTCTACTCGGTCGTGTTCCTCGGCTCGACGCCGATCGGCGGGCCGCTGATGGGGCTGATCGCGAACTCCGCCGGCCCGCGCACGGCGCTCGCGCTCGGGGGGCTCGTCGCACTGCTGGCCGCTGCCGGCGCGCACGTGGCGTTCGCGCGCAACAGCATCGCGTAGCTACTCGCCGCCCTCGGCCAGCTCGCGCTGCTCGCGACGGCGCAGCACGATCACCGCGGCCACGATCGCGACCGCGAAGACGACGGCCGCAGCGACGCCGAACTTCTCGATCACGTGCACCGCACCGTCGCCGGCCCAGTAGGCGACGAGCCCGACCGTCAGCGCCCATGAGATGCCGCCGAGCGCGTTCCAGAAGAAGAAGACGCGGAAGGGCATGTGGTTCATGCCGGCCATCCACGAGGCGGTCACGCGCACGAGCGCCATCCAGCGCCCGAGGAAGACGGCCTTCGCGCCGTGGCGCGCGAAGAAGCGGTCGCCGTAGGCGATCAGCGCGACGCGGCGGCGGTGGAACGGACCGCGCGGCGAGGTCAGCATCCGCCGCCCGCCGGTGCGCCCTATCCAGTAGCCGACGTTGTCGCCGAGGATCGCCGCGGCGGCGGCGATCGCGAGCACCAGCTCGATCTGCAGCTTGCCCTGGCTCGCGAGCACGCAGGCCAGCACGAGCGCCGTCTCGCCCGGCGAGGGGAGGCCCATCGACTCGAGCGCGATCAGCGCCGGCAGCAGGTAGCCGAGCTTGCTCGAGACCGAGATCCCGAGCAGCGCGAACGTGAGGACCGCGATCACGAGCGGCTCGCGGCGGCGGGCTGCGGCGCGGGCGGGGGCGCGACGGCAGCCGCCGCGGATTCCGGCGAGGCCGGTTCGGCCGGCATCCCGGGCGCGCCGCGCAGGTACATCGTCAGGAACGTCAGCGAGACGATCCCGATGAACAGCAGCACCGGCCCGGAGTCGTTGAAGAGCGAGCCCGCGAGCGCCGCGCCGAGCCCGCCGCCGAGGCACGCGCGCCAGGGCGCGTCGCCCTCGATCGCCGCGTAGACGCGCTGCCGGTGGCGCAGCGCGTAGCCGACCGCGAGCCCGCACAGGACCGTCACGAGCGGCGCGTAGCCGCTGCGCACGATCGACCAGGCCAGCTCGTAGCGGCGCTCGAACGTGTTCAGCAGATCGCCCGCGCTGCCGTGCAGGACGTTGCGCGTGAAGTGGCCGTTGCCACCCGTGGCGAGGTCCAGGCCGGCGAGCGCGGCGAGGCCGGCGGCGGGCGCGAGCACGGCGAGCGCGACCGCGCGGCGCGTGATCCCGCCCGGCAGCATCAGCAGCGTCGCGACGCCGGCTCCGCCGGCGATCGTGAAGATCCCGCCGACGTCGGCGCCGAGCCGGCCGGAGCCCACGACGGCCGCGAGCGCGACGCCGCCGAACGCGAACGAGAGCGCGCCGGCGCGCGAGCGCGAACGGGAGCGCAGCGCCGCCGCGACGGCGATCAGCAGCAGCGTCGTCAGCACGATCTCCAGCTCGTTGCCGAGTCCGTAGAAGCGCGAGCCCGAGCGCGGGCTGGGGCCCAGCAGCGAGCGGATCACGAGGTGCGAGTCGTGCGCGAGGTCGACCGCGTACGCCAGCAGCGCGACGAGCGCGGGCGCGAGCGGGCCGCGCGGCCACGACAGCAGGCGATCGGTCGCGAGCGCGAGCAGCAGCGAGCCGCCCGCGATCAGGAACAGCTCGGCCTGCTGGCTCGGCGCCAGCGCGGCGGTGCCGAGCAGCACGGTCGGGACCCACATCAGCCCCAGGCCGCCGATGCGGTTGGCGAAGCGCACGCCGTCGCGGTCGCGCAGGATGCCCGCGAGCAGGAGCACGCCGAGCCACGCGAACAGGAACGTCTCCAGCGCCGGGATCCGCCGCGGGGCGATCACCGACAGGCGCGCGTTCAGCGCGCGCAGCGCGTCCGCGTCGCGCGCGCCGCCGATCGCGATCGGCTGGCCGCGCACGGCCGAGGGCACGGCGACGCCGAGGTGGTGCAGCACGGTCGGCAGGACGTCGATCGCGGCCGCGACGCCGTCGATGTGCGTCGTCGCGGAGGAGAAGCCGGCGTCGGCCGGCCCGAGGCCGGCGATCCCGGTCCACAGCAGCTGCGGGCCCTGGAAGGGCGGCGGGTCCTGCATCGCGATCAGCAGCTCGCCGGGCTCGCGCTGCTCGATCAGCGCGTCGAGCTGGCGGTCGCCCGCGTAGCCGGGCGGCAGCAGCGCGACGACGAAGCGCCGCTCCGCCAGCAGCACCTGCGCGCGCGCGGCGACGTCGCCGCCGCGCCCGAGCGAGACGACCGCGACCTGCCCGGCGCGGTCGGAGGCGACGGTCGCCTCCGCGTTGCCCTCGCCGCGGATGCCGGCGTAGCCGGCGCCGCCCGCGATCGAGCTCGCGAGCAGGCCAGGGAAGATGTCCGCCGGCGCGCTCTCGGCGCGCGCCTGCGCGGCGACCCAGTTGACGATCAGGCCCGAGCCCTCGGTCGGCAGCAGGCTGAGGTCGGGCGGGTCGTGCGGGTCGTAGGTGCCGCGCGAGGTGCGCGTGCCGGCCGTGAGGTCGAGCAGCGCCTGCTGCGGGCTGTAGCCCGACTGCGTCGCGCTCAGCATCCCGAGCGCGAGCTCCGGGTGCCCGTCGAGCAGGTCGAGCACGGCCGGGTGCACGACGCCGGGCGGCGCCGGCTGGAGGTCGACCGGCAGCAGCGCGATCAGCGCCGTCGGCTGCGTGGGGGCGGCGTGGGCGGGCGCCGGCGCGAGGGCCGGCGCGCAGGCGAGCGCGCAGACGAGTGCGAGCAGCGAGCGCGGCGCGATCCGACGCAGGCCGGCGGGGAGCGGCATCCCGTGAGCTTAGGCAGTAGGCAGGCCGAAGGGGTCGGAGGGGCGCTAACCTCGCGCTTCAGCATGCCGACCGCCATCGTCACCGGCTCGGGGGGCCTGATCGGCTCCGAGTCCGTCGCCTACTTCGCCGAGCAGGGCTTCCATGTCGTGGGGATCGACAACGACATGCGGGCCTACTTCTTCGGGCCGGAGGCGACGACGCAGCCGACGACCGACCGGCTCGCGAGCGCCTGGGGCACCGCGTTCGAGCCGCTGACGCTCGACATCCGCGACGCCGGGGCCGTGCTCGACGTGTTCGCGCGCCACGCGCGCGACGTCGAGCTGATCGTGCACACCGCCGCGCAGCCCTCCCACGACTGGGCCGCGTCCGAGCCGCAGACCGACTTCTCCGTCAACGCGACCGGCACGCTCAACCTGCTGGAGGCCGCGCGCACGCACTGCCCCGACGCGACGTTCGTCTTCACCTCGACCAACAAGGTCTACGGCGACCGGCCCAACGACCTGCCGTTGCAGGACACCGGGATGCGGCTCGAGCTGCCGGCCGACCACCGCTGGTACGGCGGGATCGACCTGTCGATGCCGATCGACACGTGCACGCACTCGCTGTTCGGCGTCTCGAAAGTCGCCGCGGACCTGCTCGTGCAGGAGTACGGGCGCTACTTCGACATGCCCACCGTCTGCTTCCGCGGCGGCTGCCTGACCGGCCCCCAGCACGCCGGCGCGCAGCTGCACGGATTCCTCTCCTACCTGATGCGCTGCACCGTCACGGGCGAGCCCTACACGATCTTCGGCTACGAGGGCAAGCAGGTCCGCGACAACATCCACTGCCACGACGTCGTGCGCGCCTTCCACGCCTTCCACAAGGCGCCGCACCGCGCGGCCGTCTACAACCTCGGCGGCGGCCGCGCCTCGAACGTCTCGATGCTCGAGGCGATCGAGCTGTGCGAGCAGATCTCCGGCCGCACGCTGGACTGGACGCTCTCGGACACCGCCCGCATCGGCGACCACCGCTGGTGGATCAGCGACCTCGCGGCGTTCGAGACCGACTACCCGGAGTGGCGCCTGCAGCACGGCATCGAGGACGTCCTGCGGGAGATCCACGACTTCAACGTCGAGCGCTGGCGCGCGCGTTAGCGCGTCGATATCGGGCGCTTCGTACTCGAACGGCGGCTACGAGGAAGCGAACTGGGCACCTCCGCCCGAGGAGGTGAGGTTTGTGCCTCTCCGCGCGACACAAACCTCACCTCCTCAAGGGCGCGCGACGAGCCGACCCGCCGCATGCTTCCCTCTTAGCCGCCGTGGGCGCGCGCCGCGATCATCGGCCGCACCGCGAGCTCCCCGGGCGCATCAGCTAGCGCGGCGCGGAGGCGAGCGGGCGCTCGCCCGTGGGCGCGGGCGCAGGCATGGCGGCGACAGGACGGGGCGACAGCCGCCCGGCGATGCCGACCGTCCACAGCAGCGCGACCCACGTGATCGTCGCGACGCCGACGTGGACCCAGACGATGTCGGCGGGCAGTTGCAGCTCGTACTGGACGCTGCCGACGAGGCCCTGCGCCGCCATCAGCACGCCGACGACCATCAGCGACTCCGCCAGGCGCTCGTCACGCGCGCGACGAGCGAGGAACCAGGCGAGGATCACGCCGAGCCCGAGCGTCGTCGCGAGCACCGCGTGGCGGTGGATCACCCACGTCAGCGTCGTCGCGCCGCGGAAGTGCAGGCGGTGGATCAACTGACCGTCCTGGCCGCCGGCGTGCGGGCCGGCGGCGGTCGCGACCGTGCCGGCGAACAGCACGACGGCGCCGATCGCCGCCAGCAGTCGCACGAGCCAGACGAGCAGCCGGTCATGCGACGGAGCAGGCGCGGCGACGTCCGGCTGGCCGGCGCGCCACGCAAGCGCGACGGCGGCGATCAGGATCAGCATCGAGAGGCCGAAGTGCGCCATCACGTAGCCGGGCGCCAGCTCGTGGCGGACGGTGAAGCCGCCGAGCACGCCCTGCGCGAGCACGCCGAGCGGCAGCAGCGTCGCGAGCACCGTGAGGTCGCGCCGGCGCGGCGTGCGCAGCAGCGCGGCGACCCAGGCGACGAGCGTCACGACCCCGACACCGGCCGAGAAGACGCGGTTGCCGTACTCGATCACCGAGTGCAGCGAGAAGGGCGGCAGCGCCTTGCCGTAGCAGCGCGGCCAGTCCGGGCAGCCGAGCCCGGAGTCGGTCAGGCGCACGGCCGCGCCCGTGAGCACGATCACGGTCAGGGCGACGAGCGCCGTGAGGGCGATCTGCCGGTAGCGCTCGGGCGTGACGGGGAAGCGGGCGCGCACGGCGACGAAGGATGCCGCAAGCGGGGCGCGGGTGCGGCGCGCCGGACCGATACCGTTCTGTGGCGATGCCCACGCCTGCCAGCGCGCCTGCGGTCGCCGTCGACGGCGTCTCGAAGACGTTCCGCGTGCCGACCGAGCGGGTGCACACGCTCAAGGAGACGGTCCTCCACCCCTTTCGCCCGCGCTCCGAGGAGACGTTCGTCGCGCTCGACGACGTCAGCTTCCTCGTCGAGCGGGGGGAGTTCCTCGGGATCGTCGGACGCAACGGATCGGGCAAGAGCACGCTGCTGAAGTGCATGGCCGGGATCTACCGCGTCGACCGCGGGGGCATCTACGTCGACGGGCGCCTGTCGGCGTTCATCGAGCTCGGCGTCGGCTTCAACCAAGACCTGCCGGCGCGCGACAACGTCCTCATCAACGCGACGATGCTCGGGCTCTCGCCGCGCGAGGCCAAGCGCCGCTACGAGAGCGTGATCGACTTCGCCGAGCTGCGCGCCTTCGAGCACCTGAAGATCAAGAACTACTCCTCGGGCATGCTCGTGCGGCTCGCGTTCGCGGTGATGATCCACGTCGACGCCGACATCCTGCTGATCGACGAGGTGCTGGCGGTCGGCGACGCGGCCTTCCAGCAGAAGTGCTTCGACGAGTTCTACCGCCTGCGCGACGCGGGCAGCACGGTGATCCTCGTGACGCACGACATGGGCGCGGTCGAGCGCTTCTGCGACCGCGCGGTGCTGCTGGAGCAGGGCGTCAAGACGCACGAGGGCGACCCGCACCGCGTCGGCATGGAGTACCTGCGGGTCAACTTCGACCGCGGCGCCGAGGCGACGGCCAGCGGCGAGGAGGTGCGCGTCGGCGACGGGCGCGCGGAGATCCTGGAGGCCTGGTTCGAGGACGAGCACGGCGCGGTCGCGACGGCGCTGGAGAGCGGGCATCCCTGCACCTTCACGGCGCGGGTGCGCTTCACCGAGGAGGTCGAGGACCCGCTCTTCGGGCTGACGCTGGAGAACGGCAACCACGACCACGTGCTGTCGGCCTCGACGCTGTGGACCGAGCCGCGCTCGGGACGCTTCGCGGCCGGCGAGGAGACACGCTTCCGCGTGCACTTCACGAACCTGTTCGCGCCCGGCCGCTACGACGCGACGCCGGCCGTCGCCAAGCGCGGCACCGGGATCGCCTGGCTGGACCGCCGCGAGCGGCTCGTCTCGGTCGTCGTGACCGGCGCCCACACGACCGACGCGCTCGTCGCGCTGCCCTACGAGATCACGCTGGAGCGCAGCGGCGCGCGGCCGGAGCCGGTGCGATGAGCGCCCGGCCGGCCGAGGCACCGCCATTCGAAGGCCGCCCGCTGGGGCGCCAGATCGTCGGGCCGGCCGCGATCGGCGTCGACCTGCGGCGCTTCGCGAACCTCACGCGGACGCTCGCGCTGACCGAGTTCAAGCTGCGCTTCTTCGGCTCCGCGCTCGGCTACCTGTGGCAGCTGATGCGGCCGCTGATGCTGTTCGGCGTGCTGTACGCGGTCTTCACGCAGGTGCTCAAGTTCAACAGCGACGCGAAGTACTACCCGGTCGCGCTGCTGTCGGGGATCGTCTTCTTCATCTTCGTCTCCGAGAGCACCGGCGCAGCCGTCACGAGCCTCGTGGACCGCGAGAACCTCGTGCGCAAGGTGCAGTTCCCGCGGCTCGTGGTGCCGCTGTCGGTCGTGCTGACGGCGCTCATGAACCTCGGCCTGAACCTCGTCGCGGTGCTCGTCTTCCTGCTCGCCTCCGGCGGCTCGGTGCGGCTCAGCTGGCTGGAGATACCGCTGCTGCTGGGAGCGCTCGCGCTGTTCGCGGCCGGGATCTCGATGCTGCTGTCGGCGCTGTACGTGCGCTACCGCGACGTCAAGCCGGTGTGGGAGGTGGCTCTGCAGATGCTCTTCTACGGGACGCCGATCTTCTACACGCTCGACCGCATCGACAACGCGACGCTCGAGCACCTGCTGCTCTACAGCCCGCTCGCGGTCGTGATCCAGCAGTTCCGCCACGCGGTGATCGACCCGAGCCATCCGAGCGCACCGACGGCGGCCGGCGGCTGGCTGCCGCTGCTGATCCCGGCGGGGATCCTGCTGGCGCTGCTCGTCGGCGGCTTCCGCTACTTCGACAACGCCGCCCCGCGCGTCGCCGAGGACCTCTAGGAAGAATCCCCGGCTACGCCGCCGCGCGCTCGCTGCCGAACGCGCGCAGGTCCAGCAGCAGGTCGTGCACGAGCCGCGGGTACACGCGCGAGGCGCGGAACGACTCGGCCTTCATGCGGCCGCGCACGCGCACGCGGTGGTGGGCGTTGGGCGAGCGCTGCAGCAGCGCGAGCGTCGCGTGCAGCTGCTCCGGGGTCGTCGTCTCCAGGAAGTCGAGGCCCGGCTCCAGGCCGTGCGTCGGGTCGAGCTGCTCGCTCAGCACGAGGTGCCCGGCGGCGAGGTGCAGCGAGACGCGGTTCTCGAACGACGGATAGGGCTCGTTGTGCAGGTTGATGCCGACGTCGTGCTCGCGCATCAGCGCGTCGAGCCGCGTCGCGTCGACGCCGAAGGCGACGTGCAGCACGTCGAAGCTGTGCTTGACCGGCGTCAGCAGCCGCTCGCGATGCTCCGTCGAGCGGCCCACGAACATCGCGCGCGGACGCTCGGCGATCGGCAGCGGATCGGCGAAGAAGCGGTCGTCGACCGGCAGCGGCAGCGAGCGCCAGACGTCGACCGCCTTGGAGGCCGCCTGCGCGATCTTCGGGTCGAACGCGACGACGCGGTCGAAGTTGGCGCGATCGACCGCCTTCAGCGCGCGCAGTCGCGCCGTCAGGTCGGGGTGGCGCAGACCGTGGGCGCGCGGCAGCGGCTCGGTCAGGAAGCCGAGCGTCGCCGCGCGCAGGCCGGCGAACATCCCCTTCGGGACGATCTCGGGGCGGAACACGAGCACGACGTGGGGGCGCCACGCCTCCAGCTCGGAGCGCACGCGCTCGGCGTCGCCGCCCTGGCGCAGCTCGAAGAAGCGCGGCGTCAGCCCGGGTAGCGGGCGCGACAGCGCGCAGGCCTCGAAGAACGTCGCCTGGCCGACGAACGCGAGCCGCAGCGGCACGCCGAGCGGCGGCGTCGGATACGGCAGGCGCCCGCGCGCGAAGGTCGGCTGCATCGCCGGTAGATTACGGGTCCCCCGCATGCCCGACTGGCAGGAACGCATCACCCGCGACACCCCTCCCGCGATCCGCGTGGAGCATGAGCTGCGCTATGCGGCGGCTGCCCCGTTCGTGCACGGCAGCGCCGCCTGGTGCGACCTCGGCTGCGGCACCGGCCTCGGCGCCGCAGCGGGCCTCGGACGCGACTACGCCGGCACGGCGCTGCTTGTCGACGCCGACGAGGACGCCGTCGCGGAGGCGCAGAACGCGATCGCGGCGGGCGCCGTGCTTGCGATGACCGCCGACCTCACCGACGCGGACGACCTCGAACGCGTGCGCGCAGCGCTGCTGGAGGCCGCGCCGGAGGCCCGGCGCACGATCACGTGCTTCGAGGTGATCGAGCACCTGAGCACCTTCGTGCCGCTCGTCGAGCTGCTCGTGCGGATCGCGAGCGAGGACGACACGACCGTCGTCGCCAGCGTGCCCAACGACGCCTTCTGGGCGATCGCCAACCCGCATCACGTCACGACGTGGGGCGACAGCGCCGTGCAGGAGCTGCGGGGGCTGCTGCCCGCCGACCACGTGATCGCCCACCAGGTCGCGCTGCAGGGCTCCGCGCTCGCGCGCGGCGAGCAGCAGGCGCAGGACGTCGCCTCGGTGACGGTCGCGGCGAGCGGCGTGCCGACGCACTACGTGCTCGCGTTCGGGCCGGGCGCCGAGCAGCTCGCGGCCGGACCGCGCGTCGTGCAGGCCGACCTGGAGGAGCAGCGGCGCTGGGAGCGCCAGCGCGACAGCGACCTGCGCTACACGCAGGACGCCTGGGAGCGCCTGCGCGAGGAGTACAAGAAGGTCGAGGGGCTGACCGCGCGCCTGGAGGAGCTGGAGCGCCAGCTCGCCCGCCGCTCGTGAGGATCGCCTTCCTGCTGCACGACCTGCAGCTGTCCGGCGGCGTCGGGGTGATCGTCTCGCACGCCCGCGAGCTGGCGCTGCGCCACGACCACGACGTGACGCTCGTGCTGACGCAGGAGCAGGCGCAGGAGCCGTGGCAGTTCGAGGGCCTCGCGCACCTGCGCGTCGAGGGCCTCGCGCAGGCGCGCGCCGAGCGCTTCGACGTCGCCGTCTCGACCTGGTGGGAGACCGCCTTCTCGCTGTTCGAGCTGCAGGCCGACCGCTACGCCTCGTTCGTGCAGAGCCTCGAGGACCGCTTCTACCCGCCCGGCGCGCCCGAGCAGAGCGCGGCGGCGCTGACGCTCGGCCTGCCCGTCGCATTCGTGACGGAGGCGCGCTGGATTGCCGACGAGCTGGCGCGCGTGCGCCCCGACGCGCGCTGCCTCTACGTGCGCAATGGCATCGAGAAGGACGTCTTCGCCTCGCCCGCGCAGCTCGACGCGCGCGTGGAGCAGCCGCTGCGGATCGTCGTGGAGGGCAACCCGGCAGTCTGGTTCAAGGGCGTCAAGGATGCCGTCGCGGCCGTCGGCGCGATGCGCGAGCCGCACCACCTGACGGTCGTCACCGGCAACGGGGCGGGCCTCGACGGGATGCCCGCGGACGCGGTCGTCGGGCCACTCAACCACCGCGAGATGGCGCAGCTGTACGCGCAGAGCGACGTCGTGCTGAAGCTCTCGCGCGTGGAGGGCATGTACGGGCCGCCGCTGGAGGGCTTCCACATGGGCGCGACGTGCGTCACGACGCCCGTGACCGGCCACGACGAGTACGTCGAGCATGGCTGGAACGGGCTGCTGGTCGACTGGGACGACACGGACGGCACCGCGCGTCAGCTCGACCTGCTCGCGCGCGACCGGCGACTGCTGCACTTCCTGCGCACGAACGCGCTCGCAACCGCGCAGGGCTGGCCCTCGTGGCAGCAGGCGGGGGCATTCATGGCGGCCGCGCTGACGACGATCCGGCGCGAGCCGGCGCCGGAGCCCGGCGGGGCCCGTCAGCTGATGGCCGACGCGCGCGTCGCGCTCGAGCTGCATCGCAGCCACGTCGCCGAGCGCAACGAGCTGCGCCGCTTCGCCAGGCCGATCCAGCGGCTCAAGCGCCTGCCCGGCGCCCGCCACCTCGTGCGCGCACGCCACTCGCGCGTGGGCCGCACGCTGCTGCGCCCGCTGCGCCCGCTCGTGCGGCGCCTGCTCAGGTAGTGCTGCGGCGCAGCCCGAGGATCGACAGCAGGAACGACGAGAAGAAGACCTGCACGCCGACGATCACGAGCGTCGCGGCGAGGATCGCGAGCCGCTGCTCGCCGAGGCTGCCGAAGCCGCGATCGATCCACTCGATCGCGATCACGGCGACGAACGCGAAGCCGGCCAGCGCGATCGCCCCGCCCAGCAGCAGGCCGTGCTCCAGCTTCCAGCGCGCGCGGTTGCGATCGAACCACGCGTCGCGCTCGCCCATGAAATAGGTCCCGTAGGCATGCGCGCAGAGGCCGAGCGCCACCACCTGCGTGCCGACGACCATCAGCAGCGAGCCGCCGATCAGGGCGTGGAGATCCCACTGGCGCCCGAGCAGGTCGACGCGCGAGAGCACGATCGCCGTCACGAGCGCGCCGAGCAGCGCGAGCAGCGCGCCGGGCAGGATGAACAGGTGGTTGGGCGAGTGCACGAGCAGAAAGCGCAGATGCCGCCAGCCGTCGCGGAAGCTCGACAGCTTCGACTCGCCCCCGCGCGGGTGGTATTCGATCGGGAACTGCCGGATGTCGAGGTCCTCCTTCGCCGCCCGGATCACCATCTCGGAGGCGAACTCCATGCCCGTCGTGCGCAGCGCGAGCTGCGGCAGCTTGTCGCGGCGCAGCGCGCGCATCCCGCAGTGGGCGTCCGAGACGCCGGTGCGGAACAGCATGTTGAGGAAGCCCGACAGCAGCGGGTTGCCGATATAACGGTGCAGCCACGGCATCGCGCCCGGGTGGATGTTCTGCATGCGATCGCCGATCACCATGTCGGCGCCGTCGTCCAGCTCGGCGAGGAAGCGCGGGATCTCGTTGAAGTCGTACGTGAGGTCGGCGTCGCCCATCACGATGTAGTCGCCGCGCGCGGCGGCGAAGCCCGCGAGGTAGGCGCTGCCGTAGCCGCGGCGCGGCTCGTGCACGACCCGCGCGCCGGCGCGCGTGGCGCGCAGCGCGCTGTCGTCCTCGGAGGCGTTGTCGGCGACGACGACCTCGCCGGCGATGCCGTGGCGGTCGAGCGCGGCCTGCGCCGTCGTGACGCACGCCTCGATGTTCTCGGCCTCGTTGAGGCACGGGATCACGACGGAGACGCGCAGACGCTCGCCGCTGCCCGCTTCGAGGCTTTCGATCGTGTGCTCGGTCGTGCTCATCAGTCGATGCGAGCCGGGAAGGCCGCCACCTAGACGCAAACGCGCGTGAGGGGAGAAAGTCGCGGCCTTGCTGCGGCGGGGATGCTAGCGGACCTACCCGCCGGCACCGCCGCCTATTCGCCCGCTACGCTGCGCTGCTCGCATGGCTGTCGTCCACCGCGCCCCGCGGCCGCTGCTGCTGCTGCTCGTCGTCGCCGCGCTGCTCGGACTGGCCTGGGCGGCGGTCGTGCCGCCATTCCAGGGCCCCGACGAGAGCGAGCACTTCGCATACGTCCAGCATCTCGCCGAGACCGGCTCGATCCCCTCGGCGACCGTCTACAGCGGCGCCGGTACGCACGCGAGCGAGGAGAAGCAGGCGCTCGACGCGCTCGGGCTGCGCGCGACGATGGCCTATGCGGACGTGCGGCCGAGCTGGAGCGCGATCGACCAGGCCGGCTGGGCTGACTTCGAGCGCGCGCTGCCGGACGCGGCGCGCAAGGACGGCGACGGCGCCAACCCGGTCGCCAAGAACCCGCCGCTCTACTACGCCTACGCGGGCGTCGCCTATCGCGTCAGCCCGGGCCATTCGCTGTTCGCGCGGCTGCTCGCCGTGCGCCTCGCGGGGGTGCTGCTGTTCGTCGCGATCGTCGCGCTCGTGTGGCTTGCCGCGAGCGAGCTGACGCAGCGCACGTGGGCGAAGCTGCTCGCGGCCGGCGCGGTCGCGCTCGAGCCGCAGCTCGCGTTCATGTCGGGGATCGTCAACGCCGACATCCTGCTCGCCGCGATCTGGACGGCGTTCGTCGCGCTGGCGCTGCGCACGGTCATGCGCGGGCCGACGCATGCGCGCATGCTCGGCCTGCTCGCGCTCGCCGCGCTCGCGCCATTGACGCACGGGCGTGGGCTGGCGCTGCTGCCGGCCCTGCTGGTCGTGCTCGCGGTCGTCGCCTGGCGCCACCGGCCGGCGTGGCAGGACGCGTTCGCATGGTGCGGCGCCGGCCTGCTGATGATCGGCTGCGCCCTGCTGACGGTGCGGCTGGTGGGCAACACCGGCGGCGGGGGCGGCGCGCTGTACGGCGGGCAGACCGACTACGTCCACCAGGCCGGCTTCAGCCTCACGCGCTTCCTGTCGAGCGTCTGGCAGTTCTACTTTCCGGCGCTGCCGGGAATGCACCCTCAGACGGGCGCCAGCTACGGCTTCCGCCAGATGTGGATCGAGACCTTCTACGGCGATTTCGGCTGGCTCGACACGCGCCTGCCCGAGCGCGCCTACACGCTGCTGCGCCTGGCCTCGGTCGCGGGGATCGTCGCGCTCGTCGTGGCGCTCGTCGTGCGGCGCCGGGAGCTGCGCGCGCGCTGGCCGGCGCTCGTCGCGCTGCTCGGGATCGGGGGTTCGCTCGTGGCGCTGCTGCACCTCGTCTCCTACCTGTCGCTGCTCGGCTCCAGCGACCCCCTGATCGTCGGGCGCTACGCGCTCCCGATCGTCGCGCTGTTCGGGCTCGCGATCGCGTTCGTCGCGACCTCGCTGCCTCGACGGCTGGGGCCGGCGCTGGCCGCCGTCGTGCTCGGCGGTGGCGCGGTGCTGCAACTCGCGAGCCTCGGCTTGACGGTGGGGCGCTTCTATGGGTAGGCGCGGCGCCGTCGCGCTGTGCGTCGGGACGCTCCTGCTCGGCGCGGGCGCGCTGGCGCCGCGGCTGCTGCGCGCGAGCGCGGTCACGAGCGGGACGCCCGTGCGCCTCGACGCCGTCACCGTGCCGATCGCGCTGGCCCCGGGGCAGCGCGTCTGCATCGGCGGCGTCACGCTCGACACGGACAGCGAGCGGGCACGGCTGACGCTGCTCAGCGCCGACGCGGGCGTGACGCGCCTGCGCCTGACCGCCAGCGCGCCCGCCTACCGCAGCGAGGGCAGCGTCCCGCTCACGCCCGCACAGGACACCGCGCGCCCGCTCGACGTCGCGCTGACGCCGCCGCACGCGGCGACGCTCGGCAGCGTCTGCCTCGCCACGAGCGGAGCGGGCAGCGTCCAGCTGGCCGGCACGGCGGATCCGCGCGCGCTGACGCGCTTGCACGCGACGCTCGACGGCGCGCCGCAGACGCAGGCCTTCTCGCTGACGCTGCTGGAGGCGCGCGAGCGCAGCCCGCTCGCGCGAGTGGGGCAGCTCGTGAGCCGCGCCGCGGCGCTCAGCCCGGCCGGGCCATGGCTCTTCTGGCTGCTGATGCCGTTGTTGGTGCTGGGGATGCCGGCGCTGGTCGTGGCGGCGCTGGCGCTGGCGTTGCGAGACGAGACCTGATGCGCGTCTGCCTCATCTACGACTGTCTCTTCCCGCACACCGTCGGCGGCGCGGAGCGCTGGTACCGCAGCCTCGGCGAGCGGCTCGCGGCCGACGGGCACGAGGTCACCTACCTGACGCTGCGCCAGTGGGATCGCGGCGAGCACCCCGGCGTCGCGGGCGTCGCGGTGCGCGTCGTCGGCCCGCGGATGGCGCTCTACGACGGCGACGGCAAGCGCCGCATCCTGCCGCCGGTCGTCTTCGGGCTCGGCGTGCTGTGGCACCTGCTGCGCCACGGGCGTCGCTACGACGTCGTGCACACCGCGTCGTTCCCCTACTTTTCCCTGCTGGCCGCGGCGCTCGTGCGCCCGCTGCGGCGCTACCGGCTCATCGTCGACTGGCACGAGGTCTGGACGCGCGCCTACTGGGACGAGTACCTCGGACGGCTCGGGCGCGTCGGGCATGCGGTCCAGCGGCGCTGCCTGCACGTGCCGCAGCGCGCCTTCTGCTTCGCGCGGATGACCGCAGGGCGGCTGCGCGAGGAGGGCCTGCGCAGCGAGCCGACGGTGCTGACGGGCGAGTACGCCGGCGGGCTCGAGCGCCCGCAGCCGGCGCCGGCCGAACCGCTGGTCGCGTTCGCCGGGCGCCACATCCCGGAGAAGCGCGTGCCCGCGCTCGTCGAGGCCTTCGCGCAGGCGCACGCGCAGGCGCCCGAGCTGCGCCTGACGATCCTCGGCGACGGCCCCGAGCGTCCGCAGGTGCTCGCGGCGATCGCGCGCGAGCGGCTCGGCGCGGTCGCGAGCGCGCCCGGCTTCGTCAGCGCCGAAGAGGTCGACCGCACGCTGGCGCGGGCGCTCTGCATGGTGCTGCCCTCGCGCCGCGAGGGCTACGGGATGGTCGTCGTCGAGGCCGCCGCGCGCGGCGTGCCGAGCATCGTCGTGCGCGATCCCGACAATGCCGCGGTCGAGCTGGTCGAGGAGGGCGTCAACGGCTTCGTGGCGGCGTCCGCGGCGCCCGGCGAGCTGGCGGCGGCGATCCTGCGCGTGCACGCGGCGGGGCCGGCGCTGCGCGAGGCGACGGCCGACTGGTTCGCGCGCAACGCCCAGCGGCTCTCGCTCGCCGGCTCGCTCGACCGCGTCGCCGAGGCCTACCGCGCGGAGCCGGCCAGCGCGGCCGGCGATGGTGGCGGCGGGCCCGGTCCCTACACTTCGCGCGCATGAGCATCGGAATCGTCGGGTTGGGATACGTTGGGCTGCCGCTCGCGGTGGCGTTCGCAGAGGAGGGCTTCGACGTCGTCGCGCTCGACGTCGACACGCGCAAGATCGAGGCGATCGACGCAGGTCGCTCCTACATCGAGGACATCCCCTCCGAGCGGCTGCAGGCCGTCGCCGGGCGCATCGCGGCGACCACGCGCTACGCGGACCTCGCCGCGACGGAGGCGATCCTGATCGCCGTGCCGACGCCGCTGACGGCGAACCGCGAACCGGACCTGCAGCCGCTGCTCGGCTCCGCCGAGCAGCTCGGCGGCGTGCTGACGGCGGGGCAGCTCGTGGTGCTGGAGTCGACGACCTACCCCGGCACCACGCGCGAGCAGCTCGTGCCGCTGCTGGAGGAGTCGGGGTTGAAGGCCGGCAACGACTTCAACCTCGCCTTTTCGCCCGAGCGCGTGGATCCGGGCCGCACCGACTACACCCTGCGCACGACGCCGAAGATCGTCGGCGGGCTGACGGAGGCGTGTGGCGACCGTGCGGTGGCGCTGTACGAGCGCGTCTGCGACCACGTCGTGCGCGTCGGCACGCCCGAGGCGGCGGAGATGGCGAAGCTGCTGGAGAACATCTTCCGCTCGGTCAACATCGCGCTCGTCAACGAGCTGGCGATGCTGGCCGATCGCATGAGGATCGACATCTGGGAGGTCGTCGAGGCGGCCTCCACGAAGCCGTACGGCTTCATGCGCTTCGAGCCCGGCCCCGGCATGGGCGGCCACTGCCTGCCGGTCGATCCGTTCTACCTCTCGTGGCGGGCACGCGAGTTCGACATGACGACCGAGTTCATCGAGCTGGCCGGCAAGGTCAACCAGCAGATGCCCTACCACTGCGTCGAGCGCATCGTACGCGCGCTCAACGACGTCGGCAAGGCCGTCAAGGGCGCGCGGATCGCGCTGATGGGCATCAGCTACAAGGCCGGCGTCGGCGACATGCGCGAGTCGCCCGCGCTGAAGATCGCCTCGCTGCTGCAGGAGCTCGGCGCCGACGTCGCCTACCACGACGCCTACGTGCCGGAGCTGCCGAGCCACGGGCTCGCCTCCGAGGCCTATCCCGGGGTGCTCGACGGCGCCGATCTGGCCGTCGTCGTGACGGCCCATCCGGAGATTGACTGGGAGCAGGTCGTCGCCTCCGTGCCGGTGCTCGTGGACCTGCGCGGCGTCACCCGCGGGCTGCGGGCCGGGCACGTGATCCGCCTGTGAGCGACGTCGTCACGATCGGCGTCGTCGGGCTCGGCTACTGGGGCCCGAACCTGGCGCGCAACTTCGACGCGCTGGCGGGCGCGCAGCTGCGCTGGTGCTGCGACGCCTCCGCCGAGGTGCGCGAGCGCTACGCCGCGCAGTACCCGCAGACGCGCTTCACGGCCGAGCTGGAGGACCTGCTCGCCGATCCCGAGCTGGACGCGATCGTGCTCGCGACGCCGGTGCCGACACATGCACAGCTCGCCACGCGCGTGCTGGAGGCGGGCAAGCACTGCTTCGTCGAGAAGCCGCTCGCGCAGTCGGCCGCGGACGCCGAGCAGGCCGTCGCGGCGGCGCAGCGGGCGGACCGCGTGCTGATGGTCGGGCACCTGCTCGAATATCACCCGGCGGTCGCGAAGCTGAAGGAGATCGCCGACTCCGGCGAGCTCGGCGCGATCCACTACATCTACTCGAACCGCCTCAACCTCGGGCAGCTGCGGGCGGACGAGAACGCGCTCTGGAGTCTCGGCGCGCACGACATCTCGGTGATCCTGCGGCTCGCCGGCGAGGAGCCGCACGAGGTCAGCGCGCGCGGCGAGTCGTACATGCGCGACGGCGTCGAGGACGTCGTCTTCGCGTTCCTGCGCTTCCCCTCCGGACTGGCCGCGCACCTGCACCTGTCGTGGCTGGACCCGCACAAGGAGCGGCGCTTCACAGTCGTCGGCGCGAAGAAGATGGCGACGTTCGACGACATGGACCTCGAGCGCAAGATCACCGTCTACGACAAGGGCTTCGACGAGTCGTCGGACAGCTACGGCGAGTACATCACGCGCACCGGGGACATCTGGAGCCCGCGGATCGCCAACGCCGAGCCGCTGCGGCTCGAGGCCGCGCACTTCGTCGACTGCATCCGCGAGGGCCGCACGCCCGTCAGCGACGGCGCGAGTGGGCTGCGCGTCGTGCGCGTGCTCGAGTCGCTCCAGCGCGAGCTGGAGGCGTCGCGGCGTGCCGGCTGACGCCGAGATCCACCCGACGGCGGTCGTCGCGCCCGGGACGGTGGTCGGGCCCGGTTGCGTGATCGAGGCGCACGCGGTGCTCGGCAAGGCGCCGCGGCTCGCGGGCCGCGCGCCCGCCGAGCTGGCGCCGCTCGTGCTCGGCGCGAACGTGACGGTGTGCGCCGGGGCCGTCGTCTACGCCGGCGCGAGGATCGGCGATGGGGCGATCGTCGGCGACCAGGCGCAGGTGCGCGAGCGCTCCACGATCGGCGCCGGCTCGGTCGTCGGGCGCGGCGCGGGCGTCGACAACGACGTCACGATCGGCGCGCGCGTGAAGCTGCAGTCGCAGGTCTACATCACCGCGTTCTCGACGGTCGAGGACGACGTCTTCGTCGGCCCCTGCGCGATGACGACGAACGACGACACGATGGGGCGCCACGGGCCCGAGCGGCCGCTGCGCGGCGCGACGCTGCGGCGCGCCTGCCGCATCGGCGGCGGCGCCGTGCTCGTGCCCGGCGTCGAGGTCGGCGAGGAGGCGTTCGTCGCCGCCGGCGCCGTCGTCACGCGCGACGTGCCCGCGCGCGGCTGGGTGGTCGGCGTGCCCGCGCGCCCGCTCGGCGAGCGGCGCGTCGAGGACGACGAGCTGCTCGAGCGATGGACGCGCGGCTGAGCACCGCCGTCGCGCCGTCCGCTGCTCGCGCGCGGCTGGTCGCGCTGGCGCCGTTCGTCGTGCTCGGTGCGTGGTCGCTGCTCGTGACCGTGCTGCTCGCACGCCACGGCCTCCACAACCACTACGTCTTCCGCGACGAGGCGGAGGAGATCTTTTACGGGCGGGACGTCGCGCAGCACCTCTCACACGCGATCAGCGGCGGCGTCGCGCGCGGGCCGGAGCGGCTGACGGGGCTGTTCGCCGCCGTCGCAGCGCTGCTGTTCGACTCGCCGACGCGCCAGCTTGAGGCGCTGCACCTGTGGGCGGCGATCTGCCAAGGGCTCGTGACGCTGCCGATCTGGCTCGCGGGACGCCAGCTCGGGCTGACCCGCTGGCAGGCGGTCGTGCCCGCGACGCTCGGCTCGAGCGGCTCGTTCGCCTTCTACGGCGTGCTGACGCTGCCGACGTCCGTCGCGCTGCTGAGCGCGATGCTGCTGCTGTGCGCGCTGCTGAAGTCGCTGCGCCGGCCCGGCGCGCGGGCCGACACGCTCGTGATCGCGGCGCTCGCGCTGCTGGTGCTAGCGCGGATCGGCTGGGCGCCGCTCGTCGCGGCGCTCGCGCCCGCGACGCTCGCCGCCTGCTGGCTGGAGCGGCCGACGGGCGAATCGCTCCTCGCTTGGTCGCGCGCGCTCCCGCTGCGGCTGCTGCGCCGCCATCCGCTGCTCGTGCCGCTCGCCGTGCTGCTGCTGCTCGTCGCGCTCGCGAAGGGGCCCTCGCAGCTGCTCGGCGGCACCTACGGCGGCGTGCGCCTGAAGGCGCACATCGTCGGCTCGGTGCTGTGGGACAACACGCGCCTGCTCGGCGCACACCTCGCGATCGGCGCAGCGCTCGTGCCGTTCGTGCTGGCGCTGCCGGCGCTCGTGCGCGGGCTCGTGCGCCCGCGCGAGCCGATCGAGGGCGCCTTCGCGTGGCTGCTGCTCGGCTTTGTCGCGATCTTCTCCTGGGCCTACTACGCCTCGATGAACGAGGACCGCTACTTCGCGGTGCTCGCGCCGCCGCTGATCCTCCTGGGCGCGCTCGCGGCCTTCCGGCGGCCGCCGCCGCTGTGGTCGGTGGCGCTCAGCGGCGGCCTCGTCACGTGGCTCGTCGCCAGCTCCTACGCGTGGCCGACGGCGGACGTCTTCACGCACTTCGTCGCGCCCACCTCGCAGTTCTTCGTCGACCTGCCGATCGGGAAGCTTGCGTCGCTGCTGCCGGACGTCTCGCACGCGACGCTCGCGGCGCTCGCGACCGCCGCGGCCGCGCTGGCGGCGCTGCTCGCATGCCGCCGGCGCGAGCTGGGGCGCGCCGGGGCCGCGCTCGCGGGCGCGATGCTCGTGTGCCTGCTCGCCTACCAGCTCGTCGCGATGAACCACGCGGCTGCGCACTTCACCGACGGCGTCGGGATGGAGTCGCTGTCCGTCGACCAGCTGGAGTTCATCGACGACGCGGCAGGCGGTGGCTCGGTGCGGCCGCTCGCGCCACGCGGCGTGCTCGACCCCGACCTCGAGGCGCAGTTGCCGTTCCTGCGTGTCTACAACACATCGCTCGGCGGGCCCTTCGCAGTCCAGCTCAAGGGCGCGTCCGGGCCGATCCCGGCGGTCGCGGTCGACTGGAGCAGCGGACATACACGCGTCAACGACGTGCTGCCAGCCCTGCTGCTGCAGATGGCCGGCGCGGCGCCGGTCGCCTTCGCGGGGACGACGCTGCCGGCCAACCCGCCGTTCCCGTGGGCGCAGCTCGTGCGCCCACGTCTGCCGTTGCGCGCGACATGGCTGGAGCGCGGCGTGCAGCCCGACCGCTATCCAGGCGGCGGCACGCTCGTGCGGGTGCGCGTCTTCGCCGCCGCCGTGCCTGCCCGCGCCCACAACTGCCTCGCAGGACAGATCCTCGCCTACCCGTTCCTGACCCGCGGCGTGCGCTACCGCCTCGCGGACGGGCGCTCTCTGCGCAGCGGCGTCGTGCGACCGGGCACGCCGATCCCGTTCCAGCTGCCGCTCGACGGCACACGCACGACCACCGCGACGCTCGGCGGAGAGGCGGCCACGCCTTCCTCTGACGGCGTCTCACGCGGCCCGACGCTGTCGGGCCTGTCGATCGCTCGCTGCGCCGGGCGCTAGAGTGCCGCGCGGATCGTCGCGGTGACGGCGCTCGCGTCGTCGGCGCTCAGCACCGGGCTGAGCGGGATCGCGAGGTGCGTGCGCGCGACCTCGTCGGTCGCCGGCAGCTCGACGCCGGCACCCCAGCGCGCCATCGCCGGCTGACGATGGACGGGCGTGCGGTAGTAGGCCTTCTGGCCGTGGCCGGCGGCGGCGAGCGCCGCGGCGATCGCGTCGGCGCGCTCGTGGCGGATCACGTGGAGGTGCCAGGCCGGCGCGCAGCCGGCGACCGGCTGCGGCAGCGCGACCAGCGCGCCGAGCCCGGCGGCCGCGTAGTGCTCGCCGGCCGCGCGGCGCCCGTCGGCCCAGCCGTCGAGATACGGGAGCTGGACGCGCAGCAGCGCCGCCTGCAGCTCGTCCAGGCGCGAGTTGTAGCCGACGTGCTCGTAGGTGACCTTGTCCCACGAGCCGTGGAAGCGCAGCATCCGCACGCGGTCGGCCAGCTCGCCGTCGCGCGTCGTGATCGCGCCGCCGTCGCCGAGACAGCCGAGGTTCTTGGAGGGGAAGAAGCTGAACGTCGCGGCCGTGCCGAGCGCGCCGGGGCGGCCGTCGGGCGAGGTCGAGCCGGCCGCCTGCGCGGCGTCCTCCAGCACCGACACGCCGAGCCCCTCGATCGCCCGGACGGGAGCGACGTTGCCGAACAGGTGCACCACGATCACCGCCTTCGTGCGCGGCGTCAGCGCCGCCTTGACGGTCTCCGGCGTGACGCACATCGTGTCCGGGTCGACGTCGCAGAAGACCGGCGTCGCGCCCGTCGGCGGGATCGCCTCGGCGCTCGCGTAGAAGGTGAAGGAGGGCACGACGACCTCGTCGCCCGGCCCCACGCCCATCGCCCGCAGCGCGATCGTCAGCGCGTCGGTGCCGTTCGCGACGCCGATCGCATGCTCGGCGCCGACATACGCCGCGAACTCCGACTCGAACGCCGCCACGTTGGGCCCGAGGATGTAGCGGCCGTCGTCGACGACTTCCTCGATGCGTGCGAGCAGCTCCTCGCGCAGCGGCGCCAGCGGCGTCTTCGTGTCGAACAGGGGGACCGGCACCGCCGGGAGGGTACGCGACAATCCCGCGGAATGAGCACCGACCCAGACGCCGCGCCGCGACCGCTCACCGGCGGGGCCGTGATGTCGGCGGCCAGCCGCATCGTCGTCGCGGGCAGCGGCGCGGCGACGACGATCTTCGTCGCGCGCCTGCTCGGCCCCGCGGGCGCGGGCGGCTACGCCGTCGCGCAGACGCTGATCGCGCTGCTGACGGTGGCCACGACGCTCGGCGTCGAGCACGGCATCGCCTACTACGTCAGCGCGGGCCGCTGGGACCCCCGCAGCGCCCACCGCGCGGCGCAGTGGGTGGCGCTGGGCTCGGGCGTGGCCGGCGCGGGCCTCGGCCTGCTGGCGCGGCTCGCTCTGCCGGCCGCCTTCGACGGCCTGTCGTGGGCCACGACCGCCGTCGCCTGCGCGGCGCTCCCGTTCGCGCTGTCGTGGTTCTACGCCACCTACGTCGCGCTCGCGCAGGATCGCTACGAGGCCTACGCGCTGCCGCCGGCGCTGCAGGGCGCCGCGGCGCTCGCGCTCGTCGCGACGCTGAGCGCGCTCGACGGCCTGCGCGGCGCGGTGATCGGCTTCGCGCTCGCGCACGTGCTGACCGCCGCCGCCGTGCTGATCGGCGCGCGACGCAGCTTCCGCGCGGCGGTCCCGACGACGCCAGCCACGGGACAGCTGCGCCGCGCGATCCGCTTCGGGCTCAAGGGCTACGCATCGAATGCGCTGCAGTTCCTCAACTACCGCGTCGACGTCTTCATTCTGGCCGCGGTCGCCAGCTCTGCCGACGTCGGCCACTACTCCGTCGCGATCGCCGTCACGAGCGTCATGTGGCTGCTGCCGCAGGCGCTGAGCGACGTGCTGTTCCCGCGCATCGCCGCACTCAGCGCGCGCGACGACGGGGCGCGGGCGCGCGCGTTTGTGGAGGCCAAGAGCCTGCGTCACGTCGTGCTGCTCGTGACGGCCTCGACGCTGATGCTCGCGGCGGCGCTGGAGCTGCTCGTCGTGCCGGTCTACGGCGCGGCCTTCCGCCCGGCGATCGACCTCGGCCTGATCCTGCTGCCGGGGGTCGCGCTGATCGGCGTCAGCGGCACGCTCTCGGCCTCGTTCGTGGGGCGCGGGCGCCCCGGCTACGCGCTCGCGGTGACGATCGTCACGACGCCGCTGACGATCGTCCTCTACGCGCTGCTGATCCCGCCGCTGCACGCGAGCGGCGCGGCGCTCGCGTCGAGCATCTCCTACGCGGCGACGTTCGTGCTGTGCGTTGTCTTCTACCGCCGCGTGACGGGCGAGCCGGTGCTCGCGCGGCTGCTGCCGACGCGCTCGGAGCTGGCCGACTACCGCACGCTGGCGCCGGCGATCGCGGAGTGGATCGGGAACGTGCGGGCTAAGCTGTCGCGCGCATGACGGAGCGAACCCCCCTGCGCGGCGTCGTCGTCGGCCTCGGCGTGATGGGCGCCAACCACGTGCGCGTGCTGCGCACGCTGCCGGGCGCCGCGCTCGTCGCCGCGGTCGATCCCGACGAGCAGCGCCGCGCGAGCGTGGCCGCGACGCTCGGCGCCGGCGCGGTGCACGCGACGCTCGAGCAGGCGCTCGCCGCGCACGAGCTCGACTTCGTCGCGGCCGCGGTCCCCGTCGGGCATCTGCCGCAGGTCGCGCGCACGGCGCTCGCCGCCGGACTGCACGTGCTGGTGGAGAAGCCGACCGCGCCGAGCCACGAGGAGGCGGTCGCGCTCGCGCAGGAGGCCGAGGCGGCCGGGCGCGTGCTCGGCGTCGGCCACGTCGAGCGCTTCAACCCGGCCGTGACGCTGCTCAAGCGCAAGCTCGAGGAGGGCGCGATCGGACGCGTGCTGCAGATGCAGGCGCGGCGCCTGAGCCCCTTCCCGAACCGCGCCGCGATGCACGGCGTCGCGCTCGACCTCGCCACCCACGACATCGACGTGATGCGCTACCTCAGCGGCAGCGAGGTCACGCGCGTGGCGGCCGAGACCGAGCAGCGCGTGCACGAGCGCGGCGAGGACCTGCTGTGCGCGACGCTGCGCTTCGACGACGGCACCGTCGGCCTGCTCGAGGTCAACTGGATCACGCCCGCGAAGGTCCGCCAGCTCGCCGTCACGGGCGAGCACGGGATGCTCACGCTCGACTACCTGACGCAGGAGCTGTGCCTCTACAAGCACCCCACGAACGCGACCAACTGGGACACGCTCGCGAGCATCCGCGGCGGCGGCGAGGGCGACATGATCCGCTTCGCGCTCGACCGCGACGAGCCGCTGCGGCGCGAGTGGGAGGGCTTCCTCGCGGCGATCCACGCGCAGCGGCCCGCGCCCGTCACCGCCTGGGACGGCGCCGCGGCGCTCGCGGTCGCACAGGCGATCCGCCAGGCCGGCGCCACGCACGAGGTCGTCGTGCCCGTGCGTGCGGGGGTCGGCGTTGCCTGAGCGCAGCCTGCAGGGCGCGAGCGCGCTCGTGACCGGCGGCGCCGGCTTCATCGGCAGCCACCTCGTCGACGGCCTGCTGGCGGCCGGAGCCGTGCGCGTGCTGGTCGTCGACGACCTCTCGCTCGGGCGCGAGCAGAACCTCGCCGACGCGCTCGCCGACGCGCGCACGTCGTTCACGCGCCTGGACTGCGCCGACCAGCAGGCGCTCGACGCGCTGCTCGGATCCGACCCCCTCGACTACTGCTTCAACCTCGCGGTGATCCCGCTGCCGCACTCGCTCGTGCATCCGCGCGAGAACGTCGACCACAACGTCGCGATGACGACGGCGATCTGCGAGCTGCAGCGGGCCGGGCGCTTCGGGCGGCTCGTGCAGTACTCCTCCTCGGAGGTCTACGGGACCGCGCAGCGCGCGCCGATGGACGAGGAGCACCCGCTCGCGCCGCACACGCCGTACGCCGCCGCGAAGGCCGCGACCGACCTGACGGCGCTCAGCTACGCGCACACGTTCGGGCTCGAGACAGTGCTCGTGCGGCCTTTCAACACGTACGGGGAGCGCCAGAACGACGGCGTCTACGCCGGGCTGCTGCCGATCGTCGTGCGGCGCGTGCTGGCCGGCGAGCCGGTCCACGTGCACGGCGACGGCGAGCAGACGCGCGACCTCACGTACGTCTCCGACACGATCGCCGGGACGCTCGCCGCCGCGACCTGCGACGCGGCGCTCGGCGGCACCTTCAACCTCGGCCACGGCAGCGAGTCCTCAGTCAACGACATCGTGGCGGCGCTGCTCGCCGCGCTGGAGCGCCCCGACCACCCGGTCGAGCACGTCGCTCCCCGCCTCGGCGACGTGCGGCGCCTGCTCGCCGACACCGCGCGTGCGCGGGCGACGTTCGGCTACGCGCCGCAGGTCGCGCTCGCCGACGGGCTCGCGCGCACGGTGCGCTGGTACGTCAGCTCGGGCGCGGCGACGGCGCGCTGAGCGTCCACGCGATCCCCTCCCCGGGGGCGATCGCAGGCGCCAGCAGGCGCTCGCGCATGCGCGTCACGTCGGCGACGAGGTCGCCGCCGGGCGGCTGCTCGGCGAAGCGCGGCGCGACCCCCAGCGCCGCGCCGACCAGCTCGCCGATCTGCCGCAGCGACACGACCTCGGGGCCGGCCAGGTTCGTGACCTCCGTGCAGTCGCGCGCACTGGCCGCGACGACGGCCGCGGCCGCCTCCCCGACGTGCAGCGGGTTGCAGCGCATGCCATCCGGCCCGCGCAGCTCGATCGCTCGGCCCTCGCGCGCGCGGGCGGCGAGACCGGGCAGGAACGCGCTCGCGTCCTGACCGGGCCCGTAGACGAAGAAGCAGCGCAGGACCTGAACGGCGAACTGCGAGGCGTAGGCGAGCGCGGCCTGCTCGGCGGCGAGCTTCGCGTGGCCGTAGAAGCTCGGCGGCGCGGGCGCGTCGTGCTCGCGCAGCGGCGCGGAGCCGGGCGCGTAGACGGCGCCGGAGGAGGTCAGCACGAACGTGCGTGCGCCGGCGCGACGGGCGTAATCGAGCAGCCGCACGGTGGCCATCGCGTTGACGGCGAAGGTGTCGACCGCGCCGGCCGGGAAGTCGCGGTGGCGGCGCGACTGCGCGACGTGCAGGAGCGTGTCGATCCGCTCCGGCAGGTCCTCGCGCAGCGGCGCGGCGAGATCCTGCGCGAGCCACTTGACGCCCGCGAGCGGGGGCGGCGAGGTCGCAGGGCGGTGCAGCGCGACGAGCCGCGCGGTGCCTGCGAGCCGCTCCAGCACGGAGCGCCCGAGCAGACCCGTCCCGCCCGTCACGACGACGGTCATCGCGCGGATCGCGTCGCCGGCAGCACCCGCCGGATCATAGGCGCGCCGGGCGCGGGCGCGACCAGCGCCCCCGCTATCGTGGCGCCCGTGCCAGCCGAGCTGCCCGCCTTCGGGATCGACGCCTACGCGCGCCTGCTGGGCGAGCTGCGCGCGGCCGGTTACGCGTTCGCGCCGGTCGCCGAGCTGCCGCGGCTCGGCGCCGCGCCGACGGTGCTGCTGCGCCACGACGTCGACCTCGACCCGCAGGCGACGCTGCCGCTCGCACGCCGCGAGGCCGAGCTGGGGATCGCCGCCACCTACTACGTCCCGCTCACGCAGCACTTCAACGCGCTCGAGGCGGCCAACCGCGCCGCGCTGCGCGAGCTGCGCGCGCTCGGGCACGAGCTGGGCCTGCACTACGACATGCGCACCTACCCGGAGGACCCCGCGGCCGCGCGGGCCCACCTCGATTGGGAGCTGGACCTGCTTGCGCGGCTCGCGGATGCGCCCGTGCGCACGCTCTGCATGCACCAGCCGCATCGCGGCCATCCCGACCCGTTCCGCTCGCTGCCGGGGCTCGTGCACCCGCACGATCCGGCGCTCCAAGCCGGGCTGACCTACGTCAGCGACAGCTGCCGCGCGTGGCGCGACGCGACGCTGCTGAGCGCGCTGGGCCCCGAGCCACCGGCGCGGCTGCTGCTCAACACGCACCCCGAGCTGTGGCTCGACGCCGGCGTCGCCGCGCCGCTCGACTACCTCGAGCGCGTGCTCGTGCCGCTGGGGATCGAGCGCGTGCGCGCGGCCTACGCCGAGGAGGCGCGCGCCTGGCGCGGGCACGCGAGCGCCGGGACGAGCGCATGAGCACGACCGTCGGCGAGCTGCTCGCGACGCTCGGACGCGCGCCGCTCGATCCCGACGCGGCCGCCGCCGTGGCCGGTGCCGCGGTCGCGCGTGCGGCGCCGATCGCCGAGGCGACGGCGCAGGACGCGACCTTCTGCACCGCGACGCTGGCCGACGCTGAGGCACGACTGGGCGAGCTGTCCGCGCTCGTGCTCGTCGTCGCCGACGAGTTGGCTGCGCTCGCGGCCCAGCGCACGGCCGGGCGCGTGCCGGCGATCGTGCCTTCGCCCGCGCCGCGGCTCGACTTCGCGCGGCTGCTGGCGGCGCACTTCACGCCCGCGCGTCCCGCCGGCGTGCATCCGCAGGCGGTCGTGGATGCGAACGCGCAGCTCGGCGCCGGCGCCTACGTCGGGCCGCTGGCGACGCTCGGGCCGGCGGTGGAGATCGGCGAGCACACCGTCATCCACGCCGGCGTGCACGTCTACGGGCCGGTGCGGATCGGCGCCGGCACGACGATCCACGCCGGCACCGTGATCGGCGCCGCCGGCTTCGGCTACGAGCGCGACGCCGACGGCGCGCTGACGCCCTTCCCGCAGCTCGGCAGCGTCGAGATCGGCGACGATGTCGAGATCGGCGCGAACGCCTGCATCGACCGCGGCGCGCTCGGCGCGACCGTGATCGAGTCCGGCGCGCGCATCGACAACCTCGTGCACATCGCCCACAACGTGCACGTCGGACGCGACGCGGCCGTGATCGCCCATGCGATGGTCGGCGGCAGCACGCGCATCGGGCCGCGCGCCTGGATCGCGCCGTCGGCGACGCTGCGCGACCAGCTGACGATCGGCGCGGACGCGACCGTCGGGCTCGGCGCGGTCGTCGTGCGGCCGGTCGCCGAGGGCACGACGGTCGCGGGCAGCCCCGCGCGCGAGCTGGGCGAGCTGCGGCGGATCTCGCAGGCGCTGGCCCGGCTCGCGCAGCCGGACCCCGGCGCATGAGCGCCGCGACGCCGCGTGTGCTGCACGCGCCGGTCGAGGTCGCCGGGCAGCTCGCGCTGTCTGCGCACGCGCTGCGCGGGATCGGCGTCGACGCGCGCAGCTTCGCGCGCCCACACGCCTACGCCTATCCGGTCGCGCCCGACGTCATGCCGGGCCCGAGCCGGGCGGCATGGCTGCGCGCGGCGCTGCAGGCGGTGCGCGACCGCGACGTCGCGCACTTCTTCTTCGGACAGTCGTTCCTGCCCGAGCGGCTGGGCGCGCTCGACGCACGTCTGCTGCGCCGCGCCGGGCGGCGGGTCGTCGTCGAGTTCCTCGGCAGCGACGTGCGCGTGCCCTCGCAGGAGGCGCGCCGCAACCCCCACTACGTGCGCCTGGAGATCGAGGACGACGCTCGCGCCACCGCGCGGATGCGGCGCTGGAGCAGCGTCACAAGCGGTCACGCGATCGTCTGCGACCGTGCGCTCACAACGTTCGTCGCACCGCACTTCGCGCACGTCCACGTCGTGCCGTTCCGCGTCGACGTGCAGGCGCTCGCGCCCGCGCCCCCCAAGCCGGATGCCCGCGTCCCGATCGTCGTCCACGCGCCGAGTGACCTCGCGGGCAAGGGCACGGTCCACGTGCGCGCGGCGGTCGAGGCGCTGCGCGCGCGCGGCGCCGAGCTCGAATACGTCGAGCTGCACGGCGTCAGCCGCGCGCAGGCCGCGACCGTCACGGCACGGGCCGACCTCGTGATCGACCAGCTCTGCTCGGGCGCGCACGGCGTCTTCGCGGTCGAGGCGATGGCGCTGGCCAAGCCGGTCCTCTGCCACGTCCTGCCGGAGGTCGAGCGCACGTATCCCGAGGGCTTCCCGATCGTCGTCGTCACGCCCGAGACGCTGACCGACGTGCTCGCCGACTGGCTCCAGCGTCCCCGCGATCGGCACGAGCGCGGGCTCGCCTCGCGCGCCTACGCCGAGCGCGTGCACGATCTGCCGGCGGTCGCGCGCCGGCTGCTCGACGTCTACGCGCAGCTGCCGGGGCGGGGCGGCTGAGGATGTGCGGGATCGCGGGCATCGTGGGCGGAATCGGCCCGCAGGACGCGGACACGCTCGGACGCATGGCCGCCGCGATGGCGCATCGCGGCCCCGACGGACAGGGCGTCTGGCAGGACGAGCGCGCCGGCCTCGCGTTCCGGCGCCTGGCGATCATCGACCTCGACGCGCGCTCGGACCAGCCGCTGCATCTCGACCATCTGCACCTCGTCTTCAACGGCGAGATCTACAACTACCGCGAGCTGCGCGAGCAGCTGCGCGAGCGCGGGCACGCCTTCGTGACCGAGGGCGACGGCGAGGTGCTGCTGCACGCGTGGGCGCAGTGGGGCGAGGACGCGCTGCTGCGCTGCAACGGGATGTTCGCGTTCGCCGTCTGGGACGCCGAGCGGGGCACGCTGACCGCGGCGTGCGACGCCTTCGGCGAGAAGCCACTGTTCTGGGCGCTCGACGCGGGCCGGCTGCTGTTCGCCTCCGACGTGCGCGCGCTGCTGCAGGCCGCGCCGCGACTGCGCGCGCCGCGCGAGGCGGCGCTCGGTCCCTACCTCGCGCGCGGGCTGATGCCCCCGCCGCACGAGAGCTTCTTCGCGGACGTGCAGCGGCTCCCGGGCGCACATCTGCTGCGCTGGCGCGACGGGCGCGCGAGCACCGCGCGCTGGTGGACGCCCGCGCAGGTCGCGGTCGCACCGCGCTACGAGGACGCGACCGCGCAGCTGCGCGAGTTGCTGACCGACGCGATCCGCCTGCGGCTGCGCAGCGACGTGCCGGTCGGCACCTCGCTGAGCGGCGGGGTCGACTCCTCCGCGATCGTCGGCCTCTCCGCGCAGCTCAGCGCCGAGGCGGCGCGTCACGCCTTCACGGCCCGCTTCGCGGGCTTCGAGCGGGACGAGTGGGAGCGCGCGAGCGTCGTCGCACGCGACGCCGGGATCGTCGAGCACCATGCCGTCGAGCCGACCGCCGAGGAGCTGCTGAGCGACCTCGACGCGCTCGTGCGCGCGCACGAGGAGCCGGTCGTCAGCTCCAGCGTCTACGCGCAGTACCGCGTGATGCAGGCCGCGCACGCGGCGGGCGTGACGGTGCTGCTCGACGGACAGGGCGCGGACGAGCTGTTCGGCGGCTACCAGGGCGCCGACGGCTGGGCGCTGCGCGCGCAGGGGCCGGCCGCGGTCGCACGCGCGCTCGCACGCGGCGGCGAGGCCCGCCGCGCGGTGCTGCTCGCGCTCGGCGCGGAGCGGCTGCCGAGCGCGCTGGCCGTGCGCCATCGCCGCGCGGGCGCCTCCCCCTACGCGGCCGCGCACGTCGCCGACGCGGCGTCGGCGATCGCGCCGCCGGCCGTCGCCTGGGCGCGAGCGCGCGGTCCGCTCGTGCGCGAGCTGGCGCGCCAGGCCCAGCACACGAGCATGCCGGCGCTGCTGCGCTACGCCGACCGCAACTCGATGGCCCACAGCCGCGAGGTGCGGCTGCCGTTCCTCGACCGGCGCATCGCCGAGCTGGCGTGGTCGCTGCCGCCCGCGTTCCTGCAGCGCGACGGGCTGCGCAAGCGGATCCTGCGCGACGCCGCGCGCGACGTCGTGCCCGCGCTCGTGCTGGAGCGGCGCGACAAGGTCGGCTTCGAGACGCCGGAGGCGCGCTGGCTGGCGACGCCGGCGGCGCAGGCGCGGATCGCCGAGGTCGTGCTCGATCCCGGCGCCCACAGTGCTCCGCTGCTCGATCGCGCAGCGCTCGAAGCGGACGCGCGCGCCGGCCGCTGGCGCGACCCGAACGCCGCATGGCGTGCGCTCAACCTCGAGCTGTGGCTGCGCGCGTTCGCGCACGCGCCGCAGCCCGTGCGCGCTCGCGGCTGAGCCGTCGTCTACCGTTCCCGCCCGTGTCCGCGACGAGCGCTCCCCCCGCCTGCCCGCTGTGCGACGGCGAGACGCGTCCCGAGACGCGTTTCGGAAAGCAGCCGCTGTTCCGCTGCGAGCGCTGCGGCTTCGTCCAGCTCGCGGGAGCGGTCGACCCCGCGCTCTACGCCGACGACTACTTCAGCGCGTATGCGGGGGGCGACTACCTCGCGCACGAGCAGCAGCGGCGGCGCGAGTCGCGCCTGCGGCTCGACCTGCTCGCGCGGGTCGCGCCTGGGCCCGCGCGGCTGCTCGAGGTCGGCGCGGCGGCCGGCTTCTTCGTCGACGAGGCCCGCATGCGCGGCTACGAGGCGGTCGGGCTCGAGCCGAACGCGGCGATGGCAGAACACGCCCGCACGGCGCTCGCGCTCGACGTGCGCACCGGGACGCTGGAGCAGGCCGAGCTGGAGCGGGAATCGTTCGACGCCGCCTGCGCGTTCCACGTCGTCGAGCACCTCGAGGACCCTCGCGGAGCGCTGGGCCAGGTGCACGCGGCGCTGCGCCCCGGCGGCCATCTGCTGATCGAGGTGCCGAACGCCGAGAGCGCCGCCGCACGCCGCCGCGGTGCGGCGTGGGCGCCGCTCGACCTGCCCTACCACGTCGGCCACCACGGCCCGCGCTCGCTGCGCACGCTGCTGGTGCGCAGCGGCTTCGAGGTGCTGCTGATCGACACCGTCCCGTTCGCCTACTACGGTGCCAGCTCGCGCGCGCAGCGGCTCGCGCGCGGGCTCGCCGAGTCGCTGCGCGCCGGCGCGCTACTGCCGGCCGGGCCCCACCCGACGGGGCATCAGCTGCTGCGCGCGGTCGCCCGCCGCCCACCCGCGTGACCGCCGCGCGCACCCCCACGCCGCGACGGATCCTGCTCGTCGCCTACTACTACCCGCCGCAGAACATCATCGGCGCCCGGCGCCCGCACGCGCTCGCGAAGTGGCTGGGCCGGCGCGGCCACGAGGTGACGGTGCTGACCTCGGTGCAGGCCGGGCGCGGCGGCGACGACGCGCCCGCGCGGCTGCTGCGCACGCGCGACCTGCTCGCGACGCGCCTGAACTGGCGCGGGCAGAGCCTCGACGTCGTGACCGGCCACAGCGACGCCGCGTGGGATCCGGGCGCGAACTTCTGGGGCGCGATCTTCGTGCCCGACGTGCAGCTGCTGAGCTGGGCGCCGTTCGCGGTCGAGGCGGCGCTGCGACTCCAGCACCGCGAGCCGTTCGACGTCGTCGTCACGACCTCGCCGATCGAGTCCGCCCACCTGGCCGGGCTGACGCTGCATCGGCGCGGCGTACCGTGGGTCGCCGACCTGCGCGACGGTTGGCGCTTCGAGGCGCCGCGCGAGGAGTGGCCGCTGCGCGCGCAGCGCGCGCTCGACGGCGCCTTCGAGCGGCGCGTCGTGACGCGCGCGGACCGGGTCGTGACCGTCAGCGAGCCGCTCTCGGCCGACCTGCGCCGGCGCCACGGGATCGCGGTCGAGACGATCACGAACGGCTACGACCCGGAGGAGCTGCCGGATGCGGCGCCCGACGACGCGGTCGATCCCGGCAAGCTGACGCTCGTGCACACCGGCGGCCTGGGCCAGGAGCGCACGCTGGCGCCGCTGCTGAAGGCGCTCGCGCGGATGGCGCAGGAGGACCCGGCGCTCCCGCAGCGGATCGAGCTGGTGCTGGCCGGCGCGCAGACGAGCGCCGAGCGCGCGCTGTACGCCGAGCCCGCCTACGCGCCGTTCGTCCGCCCGCTCGGGTTCGTCTCACGCGAGCGGGCGATGGGCCTGCAGCGCGCCGCCGACGTGCTCGTGCTCGCGACGTCCGGCGTACGCAGCGGCGAGGCGACCGGCAAGCTGTTCGAGTACCTCGCCGCCGGGCGCCCGATCGTCGTGCTCGGCGCCGGCAGCGCCGCGGGCGAGATCGTCGTCCGCGAGCGCGCCGGGATCGCGATCCCGGCGCGCGACGCCGCCGCGGCCGAGGCGGCGCTGCGCCAGGCGCTCGCGGGCAAGCTGCCCCAGCCGCCGGCAAGCGCGCGCGCGGCCTACGCCTATCCGGCGCTGGCCGCGCGCTACGAGCGCACGCTCGAGCAGGCGATCGCCGCGCACGCCTGAGCGGCGCTCAGCGCAGGCCGGGGGCGCGCAGGCGCATGCCGGCGAGCGTTCCCGCGCCGGCGCGGTAGGCGGCCGTGCGCAGCAGCTCGCCCGGACGCCGCGTCGGCGGCGCCGGCCGCCCCGCCGACGCGCCCTGCGCGACCCAGCGCACGAGCGGCTCCGCCACGCGCGGCCAGGTGAGCGCCTGCGCCGCCGCCGCAAGCCGCTCGGCGTAGGCGCCGCGACCCGCGTCGAGCACGCGCTCGAGCGCCGCGGCGACCGCTTCCGCGTCGCCGGGCGCAACCGTCTCGCCGAGCCGCTCGAGCGCGACCCGCGCGGCCAGCTCGTCGCCCTCGGTGCAGACCGCCGGCAGCCCGGCCCAGAAGCAGTCGAGCAGGCGCGTGCGCGAGGAGAAGCGCGTCTCCAGGTGCTCGACGTGCGTCGAGAGCGCGCAGTCGGCGTCGAGCAGCCAGCGCGCGCGCTCCTCGTAGGGCACCCACACGTCGTTGAACGTGACGCCACGATTCAGCTCGCCCAGCTCGGCGGCGAGCGCGCGCGCCGCCTCGCTCGCGCGACGCGCCGGCGGCGCGGACGAGCTGCCCATGAACACGAGCCGCGCGCGCGGGCGGCGCGCGCGCAGCAGCGCGATCGCGCGGATCGCCGTCTCGGCGTCGAGCCACGACCACAGGCCGCCGTTCCACAGCACGACCTCGTCGTCGGGCGCGAAGCCGAGCCGCTCGCGCAGCGGCGCGCCCTGCGCCTGCGGCGGCGCGCTCGGCACGCCGTAGGCGACGACGCCGAGCCGCTCGCGCAGCGCCGGGTCGCGATCGTAGGCGTCCGGCCCGAGCAGCCCGCCGCCCAGCAGCGCGCCGATCCAGAGGTCGCGCTGGCGCTCGTTCGCACACGCGACGTGATCGCCCCAGCGCAGCGCCGCGAGCACGCGGTCGGCCGCGTAGGCGCCCATCAGCGCGCGCAGCCGCGGATCGCGGCCGGCGAAGTGCTCGAGCGTGCCGAACGCCTCGGGGTCGTAGAGGTCGAACACGAGCCGCGCGCGCGAGCGCACGAGCCGGCGCAGCAGCAGCGGCCAGGCCGGCTGCGCGATCACGACGTCGGCGGCGGCCACGTGCGGGGCGAGCGCGCGCGGCGCGTGCGGCGCGTATGTGACGACGGGCGCGCCGACGTCGGCGCCATCCCACTCGGCCGCGGCGATCGTCGTCTCGGCGCCGAGCGCCTCGCGCAGCACGCGCGCCAGCTCGACCGCGCGGATCCCTACCCCGCCCATCGTCGCGCCGACGCGGTCCGCATACACGAGCAGCACACGCGGGGCGACGGACGGCATCCCGGCACCGTACCCTGCGGAGCGCATGCTGCGAGTGCTGCACGTCCTCCCCCATCGCGGCGGCGGCGCGGAGACCTACCTCGACGTGCTCGAGCGGATCGAGGACGTCGAGCACGAGCGCGTCGCGCTGAGCGCCGGCCCCACGCCAGCGGCCGCCGCCCGCTCGCTGGCGCCGCACTGGCTCGCCGTCGCGCGTGCCGTGCGGCGCGCCGACGTCGTGCACGCACACGGCGACGCGGCGACGCTGCTGGCGCTGCCGTTGCTCGCGCGGCGGGCGTCGGTCTGGACCACGCACGGGCTGCATCTGTGGCGCCGCCGCCCCCAGATCGCAGGCGGCGTGCGCCTCGCGCTCGGCGCCACGCGCGCGACGCTGTGCACCTCGCAGGCCGAGCACGACGAATTGATCGCGCTCGCGCCCGGACGCGCCGTACGGCTTGTGCTCGCGCGCAACGGGCTGGCCGCGGCACCGGCGCCCGACGCCGCGCTGCGCGCCGCCGTGCGCGCCGAGCTGGGGCTTGCCGACGGCGAGGTCGCGGCGCTCTTCCTCGGCGCGCTGGAGCCGCGCAAGGGTCCGCTGGAGGCTGCGCGCGCCGCACGCGCCGCACGCGCGCAAGGCACCCCGCTGACACTGCTGGTCGCGGGCGCGGGCGAACTGGCCGACGCGACCGCGCACACGGGCGGCGAGGCGGTGCGGATGCTCGGGTTCCGCGAGGACCCCGCGCGCCTGCTCGCCGCCGCCGACGTGTTCCTGCTGCCGTCCGCGCGCGAGGGGCTGTCGTTCGCGATCCT
Organism: uncultured Actinomycetes bacterium; assembly: GCA_963746145.1. Taxonomy (GTDB): domain Bacteria; phylum Actinomycetota; class Thermoleophilia; order Solirubrobacterales; family Solirubrobacteraceae; genus Conexibacter. Next base: position 588,948 of record CAVVAC010000003.1, on the reverse strand, counting down.
GGAGGCGATGCAGGCTGGGCTCGCCTGCATCGTCGCCGACGGGCCCGGCAATCCGGAGGCGGTGGGCGAGGCCGGCCTCGTCGTGCCGGCCGGCGACGCCGCCGCGCTGACGGATGCGCTCGTGCGCCTCGCCGGGGATCCCGCCAAGCGTGCCCGCCTCGGCGCCGCCGCGCGCGCGCGCGTAGCAGCCGAGTTCACGGTCGAGCGGCTGTGCGGACAGGTCCGCGACGCCTACGCCGGCGCGCTCACGGCGCCTGCCCCAGCCGCCGGCGCCTGACGCGCTTCAGCGGCGTCGGCGTCAGCCACGCCAGCAGCGGCACCGCGAGGCCGCTCGCGCCGCGCAGCGTGCGGCGGCGGCGCAGCGCGCGCAGGCGGATCAGGATCGCCTCCTGCGTCTGCGCCCGCTCGGCACGCGCGGCGACGTTCGTGCCGCTCATCACGCGCGTGGCGAGCGGCTCGTCGAGCGTCGCGACGCGCCAGCGCTCGGCCAGCCGCAGCCACAGGTCGTACTCCATCGCGAAGCGGTAGCGGGCGTCGTAGCCGCCGGCCGCGAGCGCCGCCTCGCGCCGCAGCGCGACGCACGTGTTGGGGATCGGGTTGAAGCGCAGCAGCACGTCGTTGACCTCGCCGGCCGCGAACGACGTGCGCGGCGCGAGCACGCGGCCCCGCTCGTCGACCTCGTGCATGCGCGTCCCCAGCACCGCGAGCCCCGGATCGGCCTCGAGCGCCGCGAGCTGACGCTCTAGGCGCTCCGGCGCCGAGTGGTCGTCGGCGTCCTGGATCGCGACGATCGGCGCGCGCGCCGCGCGCAGGCCCTCGTTGAGGCTGCGCGCGATCCCGACGTTGCGGCCCATCGGCAGCGCGCGCACGCGCGGGTCGCGGGCGACGGCGCGGGCGATCACCTCCGGCGTCGCGTCGCGCGAGCCGTCGTCGATCACGATCAGCTCCAGCTCGCGCACCGTCTGGTCGAGGATCGCGTCGATCGCCCGGTCGAGCGTGGCGGCGTTGTCGTAGGCGCCGATCAGGACGCTGACACGCGGATTCACCGGCGCAACCTTAGGATGTCTGCGCAGCGCACGAGATCATGACGACCCCCGCGTTCGACGCCATCGCTCCGACCGCCCCCCCGCAGCCCGAGCAGATCCCACTGCTCGGCACCCCGATCGCGCTGATCGACTACGCGCGCGCGCTCGACTGGATCGACGCCTCCGTCGCCGCCCGTGCCCGCGGCTACGTCTGCGTCGCCGCCGTCCACACCGTGATGGAGGCGCGCGAGGACCCGGCGCTGCGTGCCGCCCTCGCCGGCGCCTCCTTCACGGTGCCCGACGGCCAGCCGCTCGTGTGGGCGCTGCGCGCGCTCGGGCACGACCTGCGCGCGCGCGTCTACGGCCCCGAGCTGATGGCGCGTGCCTGCGAGCGCGCGGCCGCCAGCGGCCAGCGGCAGTTCCTCTACGGCGGCCGCGGCGAAGAGGCGCTGCAGCAGCTGTCCGAGCGCCTGCGCGCGCGCTTCGCCGGGCTGACGATCGCGGGCACGCTGGCGCACCGCTTCGAGCCGCCGCCGAGCGAGGCCGAGCTGGACGCGATCGCCGCGCGGATCGACGCCGCCCGTCCCGACGTCGTGTGGGTGGGGATCGGCGTCCCGCGCCAGGAGAAGTGGATGGCGGCGATGCGCGCGCGGCTGGAGGCGCCGGTGCTCGTCGGCGTCGGCGCGGCCTTCGACTTCCACGCCGGACTGGTACCGCAGGCGCCCGCGTGGATGCAGAGCCGCGGCCTCGAGTGGGCCTTTCGCCTGCGCCAGGAGCCGCGGCGCCTGTGGCGCCGCTACGCCCGCCACAACCCGCGCTACGTCGCGGCGGTCGCGCGCCAGTGGGCGGCGCAGCGCCGCGGCCGATGACGCGCGTGCTCGTGACCGACGCGACGAGCACGCTCGGCGCCGCGCTCGTGCGACGGCTGCTGCGCGACCCGCAGTACGAGGTGCGCGCGTGCGTCGAGGGGCCCGCACCGCAATGGCTGCGTGAGAGCTGCGAGATCCACGCCGGCGACATGCGCGACGTCGCGCAGGCGCGCGCCGCGCTCGACGGCTGCCCGCTCGCGGTCCAGCTCGCGCCGCCGGCCGATCCGGCGCGGCCGCACACAGTGCTGGAGCGCCAGCTCGGCCTCGCCGGAGCGCTCGTGCACGCCGCCGTCGAGCACGGCGTCGAGCGCCTCACGTACGTCTCCGCGCTCGCCGCCCACGACGCCGGCGAGGCGCTCTGCCGCGCCGCCCACGCCGAGCACGGCCTGCCGTTCACGATCTGCCGGCCACGCGACGTCTACGGCGCGCGCACGGCGCAGACGGCGGACCCGGGCGTCGTCGGCGAGGCGATCGGGCAGTCGCTCGCCGCGCGGCGCCCGCTGCGGCTCGGCGCCCCGGCGGCGCAGCTCTGCACGCCCACGCACGCCGACGACGTCGCCGAGGGGATCGTGCTCGCGACCGCCGCGACCGCCGCCCGCAGCGAGCGATTCGAGCTCGCCGGAGCCGAGCAGCTGACCGTCGCCGAGCTGGCGCGGATCGCCTGGGAGGCGTGCGGCAACGACCCTGCCGAGCTGGAGCTGGCCGAGCCGCGCGCGGCGCCGGACGCGACCGTCGAGCGCGCGCTCGCGATGCCCGGCTGGGAGCCGCGCATCGGCCTGCGCGAGGGGATCGCCCAGACGGTCGCGTGGCTGCGCGAGCATGCGCCCCCGACCGAGCCGGCGCTCGCCTGATGGAGCTGCTGCCCGCCTCGATCGTCGTGCCGACGCGCGACCGCGCGGACTACCTCGACGTGGCGCTCGCGTCGTTCGCGTCGCAGGCCGCCGCGTCGGGTGCGGAGGTCGTCGTCGTCGTCGACGGCGCCGACCCGGCGAGCATCGAAGTCGCCGAGCGCCACGGCGCGCGCGTCGTGGCGCTGGCGCGCCCGCAGGGCCCCAACGCCGCCCGCAACGCCGGCTGGCGGGCGGCCGGCGGCGAGCTGATCGTGTTCGTCGACGACGATGTACGGGCGCCCTCGACGTGGCTGCCGGCGCTGCTCGCGACCGCCGCCGCGACGCCCGAGCGCGACGTCTTCGCCGGTCCGATCCGCGCCGCGATCGAGGGCGGCGGGCCGCACTCATGCGGTCGCGAGGGACCCCCGATCACGACGCTCGACCACGGCCCTGCGGACGTCGACGTCGACGTCGGCTGGAGCGCGAACCTCGCGATCCGGCGCGCGGCGCTGGAGACGATCGGCGGCTTCGACGAGGCGATCGAGGTCGGCGCCGGCGACGAGGAGGAGTGGCAGGAGCGCTACCGCTCGACCGGCGGGCGCGTGCGCTACGTCGCCGCCGCAGGTCTCGACCATCGCCGCGTCGGCGCCGACGCGCGCCTGCACGCGCTGGCGCGCGCGCAGTTCCACCGCGGCCGCGCGGCCCGCCGCCACGACCTGCGCAAGGGCATGGCGCCGTCGCTCGCAGCCGAGCTGCGCACCGTCGCCGGCTGCTGCTGGCACACGCTGCGCCGCCGCTGCGCGAACGGGGTAACGATGGCCGCGCACGCGCTCGGCCGCACGCGGGAGGCGATCGCGCGATGAGCGGCGAGGACTGGGTCTCGGGCGAGAGCGGGATCGTCGGCGGCGTCCGCGGCACGACGCGCACGCTGCTCGCCGATGCGCTGCTCGACGCGCGCCGCCTCGTGCGGCTGGAGCCGTGGCGCCTGCGCCGCGCGGCACGCCAGGCGCCGCCGCGACGCCGCGTGCTCGCGATCGGGATCGAGCGCGAGGACGTGCCCGGGCTGATGCCGCAGCTGCGCGCCGAGCTGCGGCGCTCGCGCCACGAGGTGACGTTCGCGACGCGGCCGGTCGGCGGCGCGGGCAAGTTCGAGAACCTCAACGCGCTGCTCGCCGAGCATCCGCCGCACGCGTCCGACTGGCTGCTCGTCGTCGACGACGACGTCGCGCTGCCGCGCGGCTTCCTCGACGCCTTCCTGTTCCTCGCCGAGCGCTGGGACCTGCGGCTCGCGCAGCCCGCGCACCGGCGCCGCTCGCACGCCGCCTGGGCCGTCACGCGCCGCCGCGGCGCCAGCGTCGTGCGCGAGACCGGCTTCGTCGAGATCGGGCCGATCAGCGCCTTCCACAGCTCCACGTTCGAGACGCTGCTGCCCTTCCCCGCGCTGAAGGCCGGCTGGGGGCTGGACTCCCACTGGGCGGCGCTGGCGCGCGCACAGGGCTGGCGGATCGGCGTCGTCGACGCGACTCCCATCCGCCACGTGCTGCGCCCGATCGCCGACAGCTACCGGCGCGCCGACGCGCTCGCCGAGGGCCGTGCGTTCCTCGCCGAGCGCCCGCACGTGACGAGCGCCGAGGCGCAGCGCACGCTCGCGGCGCACCGGCGCTGGTAGCCGCAGATGCGCGTCGCGATCGTCGCCGAGTACTACCCGCGGGCCGCCGACCCGGTGCTCGGCGTGTGGGCGCACCGGCAGGCGCTCGCCGCGCGCGCAGCCGGCGCGGACGTGCGCGTGCTGGTGCTGCATCGTCCGCTGCCGTCGCTCGCCGCGCTGCGCGCGCGCGAGCTCGGCGCGCTGCGCGCCGCACGGCTCCAGCCGCGCCGCAGCGTGCTGGACGGGATCCCCGTGACGTATGTGCCCTACCTGTCGCCGCCGCGGCCGTGGAGCTACGGCGCGTGGGGCGCGTGGGCGGCGCCGGCGCTGCGACGGGCGCTGCGCGAGCTCCACGCGGCGTGGCCGTTCGAGTTGGTGCACGCGCACTACGCGACGCCCGCCGGCGACGCGGTGCGCCGCGCGCTGCCCGAGATGCCGCTCGTCGTCTCCGCGCACGGCGGTGACGTGATCGCGACGCCGCAGCGCAGCCCCTACGCGCGGCGCGTCGTCGGGCGCACCCTCGGGCACGCCCAGCTCGTGCTCGCCAACAGCGGCGGGACCGCGGCCCGCTGCCGCGCGCTCGGCGCGCACGCCACGACGGTGGTGCGGCTCGGCACCGACCTGCCCGCCCAGCCGTCCGTCAGGTCCGCGGACGCGCCGCCGACGCTCGTGACGGTCGGCCACCTCGTCGCGCGCAAGCGCCATGCCGACGTGCTGCACGCGTTCGCGCAGCTCGCGCCCACGCACCCGCGGCTGCGCTGGGTCGTCGTCGGCGACGGCCCCGAGCGGGAGCCGCTGCGCGCGCTCGCCGCGCAGCTCGGCCTCGCCGACCGCGTCGAGCTGACGGGACAGCTGGCGCCCGCCGAGGCGCGTGCGCGCGCCTGGGAGGCGGACCTGTTCGTGCTGCCGAGCGTCGAGGAGGCGTTCGGCGTCGCCTACGTCGAGGCGATGGCCGGCGGCGTGCCGGCGATCGGCTGCGCCGGCGAGGACGGCCCGGAGGAGATCGCCGCGCTCGGCGACGGGCTCGTGCGCGTCCCGCCGCGCGACCCGCAGGCGCTCGCGCAGGCGCTCGCGCGGCTGCTCGCCGACGCGGGCGGGCGCGCACGGCTCGGCGCGGAAGCGCGCAGCACCGTCGAGGCGCACTTCACGTGGGAGCGCTGCGGAGCCGCGACGCTCGCTGCGTACGCACGCGTACGCGGGTGAGGAAGCGGCGGTTTATCGCCCGCCGGACCCCGGGTACCGATCTGAACAGGGCACTCCCGGCCTTGAGCGCCTCGGGCCGGACGGGCCTCGTGTCGTGCTGGTTCCTGGTCGGCGGGAGCCACCCCCGGTCCCGGGCTCCCGCCGCCAGCGCGACATCGAGCGCGGCCGCGACGGACGCAACTTCCGTCGCGGTCGCTCGTTCCGCGCAGCGAGAAGGTCCCGACCCCTTGGTAGCGTTGCCGCGCGCTGCTCGACTCGGAGGCGCCGCATCATGCGCACGAGAATCCCCCTCATCGCACTCTTGGCCGGGCTCACGCTCGTGCTGACGCCCGCGCTCGCGCCCGCCAGCACGACCGACACGATCGTGCGCGACTGCCAGCACTCGCAGACCGGCTATCTGACCGGCGCGTACACGAAGGCGCAGCTGCGCAAGGCGCTCAACAACCTGCCGGGCGACGCCGCCGAGTACACCGGCTGCTACGACCAGATCAAACAGGCGCTGCGCGACGCCGAGCTCGACGGCGGATCGGGCCAGAACGGCGCGGGCGGCGGTGGGGGCACGCAGTCGGGCCTCGTCGGCGGCGCCGACGGCGGCGGTATCGGCCAGACGCCGAGCGGGGGCGGCGGCGGCAGCGCCGCTCCCCAGCACGTCGGCACGCGCGCGCCGGTCGCGCTCGCGGGCGTCTCGGTGCAACCGGGCACGATCCCCGAGCTCGGCCGCAACGCGCACACGCTGCCGACGCCGCTGCTCGTGCTGCTGGTGCTGCTCGGCGTCGGGACGCTTGCGCCCGTGGTCGCGACGATCGGACGGCGTGTCCTCGCTCGCCGCCGCGGCTGAGCCGGCAGCGGAGCCGGGCCGCGCCGAGCGCGCCGGCGCGGCAGCGCGCCGTCCGCTCGCCGCCCACCCGGACGCGCTCGCGACGCTCGCGGTCGCCGCGCTGCTGATCGCGGTCGCGTTCGTCGCGCGCGGCGGCTCCGCGCTGCAGCGCACGACGCTCGCGGAGCTGGGGCTGACGCTGGTCGGCGGCGCCGCCGTCGCGATCGCGGCGCTGACGGCGGAGGGCGTCGGCACGCGTCGCCTGTGGGGGGGCGTGACGGTCCTGCTGTTCGGCGGCCTCGCAGCCCTCACGGCGATCTCGATCGCATGGTCGATCGAGCCCTCGGCTTCGTGGCAGGCGGCGAACGAGACCTTCTCCTACTTCGCGCTGTTCGCGGGCACGGCGGCGCTCGCCCACGTCGCGCCCCAGCGCTGGGCGGCGGTGCTCGGCGGCGTCGTGCTGGCGTCGGTCGTGCTGTCGGCCTACTCGCTGCTCGCGAAGGTCTATCCCTCGATCAGCCCGCTCGACCTGTACGCGCGCCTGCGCGCGCCGTTCGACTACTGGAACGCGGTCGGGCTGATGGCCGCGCTCGGGATCCCCGGCTGCCTGTGGCTCGGCGCGCGTCGCGACGGCCACGCCGCGCTCGGCGCGCTCGCGGTACCGGCGCTGGGGCTGCTGCTCGTGGCGCTGCTGCTGTCCTACGGGCGCGGGCCGCTGTTGGCCGCGGGCGTCGCGACCGCGGCCTGGTTCGCGCTCGTGCCGCTGCGGCTGCGCGCGGCGGCGGTGCTCGCGAGCGCCGGCGCGGGCGCCGCGATCGTGTGCGCGTGGGCCTTCTCGAACGACGCGCTGTCGCAGGACGGCACGCCGCTCGACGTGCGCACCGACGCCGGCCACTCGCTCGGGCTGCTGCTGCTGGCGCTCCTCGTCGTGCTGCTGCTCGCCGGGCTCGCGCTCGCGTTCGCGATGTCGCGCGGGTCGCTCGCGCCCGGCGCGCGGCGCCGGCTGGGCACGGCGATCCTGGTCGCGCTGGCGCTCGTCCCGCTCGCCGGCGTCGTCGTGCTGGCGACGTCCGAGCGCGGCCTGAGCGGCTCGATCTCGCATGCCTGGAACCAGCTGACCGATCCCAACGCACAGCAGCCGGCCAACGATCCTGGCCGCCTCGCGTCGGTCGGCGGCGTGCGCGCGCGCTACTGGGACGACGCCTTCACGATCTGGCGCGCCGCGCCCTGGACCGGCGTCGGGGCCGACGCCTTTGCGACTGCGCGCGAGCCGATCCAGCGCGACAACCTGCGCGTGCGTCATGCCCACGGCTACGTCCCGCAGACGCTCGCCGACCTCGGCTGGAGCGGGCTCGGCGTGAGCCTCGCGCTGCTGCTCGCATGGCTGCTGGCAGCCGCACGTGCGAGCGGCCTGTGGCGAGGTCGCGGGCGACCCCGCGAGCCGCTGGACGCCGAGCGCATCGGCTTGCTGACGCTCGCCACGACCGCGCTCGCATTCGGCGTGCACTCGGCCGTCGACTGGACCTGGTTCGTGCCCGGCACGGCCGTCACGGGCCTGCTGTGCGCCGCGTGGGTGGCCGGCCGCGGCCCCGCCTCCGAGCAACCGGCGCCGGCGCGCTGGCGGCCGACCCCGGTACGGATCGCGCTCGCGCTCGCCGCCGTCGCGATCGCGCTCGTCGCCGCTTGGACGATCTGGCAGCCGCAGCGCGCGGTCGGCGTCGACGACCGCGCGCTCGACGCGCTCGACGCCGGCCACGTCGCGACCGCCCGCGCGGAGGCCGTGCAGGCCGCCGACATCGACCCGCTCTCGCTCGACCCGCTGCTGACGCTTGCCGCCGCACAGGCCGCGGGTGGCGACGTCGTGGCCGCGCGCGCGACGCTCGAGCGCGGCGTGCGGCTGCAACCGGCCAACCCGGAGAGCTGGCTGCGCCTCGGCGAGTTCGAGCTGGGACACGGGCATGCGCGCAAGGCGCTGAGCATCCTCGACGCCGCCGTCTACCTCGATCCGCACGGTCCGGCGGCGCAGACGACCTATGCGCGCGCACAGCAGAACCTCGCAGCTGGCAGCCAGCCGTGACACGCTCAACGACGTTTGAGCGGTAGGACCCCCCGAAGCGCCCGCGCGAAGCTGCAGCGGCTTGCAGCTTCGCCGCAGATGCCCTAGACGTCACCGTACCGATGCAGATGGGAAACGCGATCGACCGTCCACGCGTGCTCGTCGCCGACCACGACGAGACGACGCGCACGCTCACCGCGCGCTGCCTCGAACGAGCCGGCTACGACGTCGCCGAAGCATGCGACGGCGAGGAGGCGCTCGCGCTGGCGCGCAGCCTGATGCCGGACGTCTGCGTGCTCGATGCGATGACGCCGAAGCGCACCGGCTACGACGTGACCCGCCTGCTGCACGAGGACGCGCGCACGGCCGCGCTGCCGGTGATCCTCCTGACGGCGCTCGATCCGGCCGGCATCGCCGCGCTCGGCTTCACCGGCGGCGCCGACGCCTGCCTGCGCAAGCCGTTCAGCCCGCCCGAGCTGCGCACCTGCGTGCAGGCGGTGCTCGCCGCGCGCCGCGCGCCCGTCGAGACCGGCTAGAAAGCCCCGCGCCGCAGCAGCACGGCGGGGATCGTCTTCAGCAGGATCACGAGGTCGAGCGCGACCGACCAGCGCTCGAGGTAGAGGAAGTCGAGCTGCACGAGGTCGTCGAAGTCGAGGTCGGCGCGGCCCGACACCTGCCACAGGCCGGTGATCCCGGGCATCACGAGGTAACGCTTGCGATGCCAGTCCTCGAGCCGCTCGAAGTCCCGCAGCGGCAGCGGGCGCGGGCCGACGAGCGACATCTCGCCGCGCAGCACGTTGACGAGCTGCGGCAGCTCGTCGAGCGAGAAGCGGCGCAGCAGCCGGCCGACCGTCGTCAGCCGCGGGTCGTCGCGGATCTTGAAGAGCGCGCCGTCGGCCTCGTTGAGCTGCTCGAGATCGTCCTGCGTCTCGGCGGCGTCCGCGTGCATCGTGCGGAACTTCAGGCAGTCGAACGGCAGCCCGCCCATCCCCGGCCGCGCGGAGCGATACAGCACCGGGCCGCGCGAGGTGAGCTTGACCGCCAGCGCGATCGCCAGCAGCAGCGGCGAGAGCAGCAGCAGGATCAGCGACGCGCCGATCGCGTCGAACGTGCGCTTGAGGGCGAAGTCGACGCCCTCGAAGACGGGCGGCTTGAGCGTGAAGAGCGGGATCGACTGGCCCGGCACGAATTCCGCGCGCTGGATCAGGATCTCCATCGTCGAGGGCGCGACGTGCACCTCGACGCCGCGCTGATGACACTGGTCGACCAGCTCGACGGCCTGCTCCTGTGGGAAGTCGGGGTCGGCGATCACCACCTCGCGGATGCGATGCTCGGCGAGGATCTCCGGCAGCTGCTCGAGCGAGCCGAGCGAGCGCAGGCCGTTGTCCGGCCGCGGCGTGAGCGAGATGTAGCCGACCGGCTCGAGCCCACCGCGCGTGTGCCCGGAGAAGGCGTGCGCGACGCGGTCGAGGTGCTTGCCGCTGCCGACGAGCAGCGTGCGCCGCCGGTAGCCGGCACGGCTCAACAGCGAGCCGGTGACGCGCGTGTGCAGCAGCCGCAGCAGCGACACGTAGACGGTCGCGAACGCGAGCGACCCGTAGAAGACGTAGTAGCTGGAGAAGCGATGCCCGCTCGCGACCGCGAACACGAGCGCGACGACCATCACCTGGAAGAGCGAGCCGACGATGCGCGTCAGGCCGGGGCGCCGTCCGCGGTCGGCGTAGAGGTCCGAGCGCGCGAACAGCAGCGCCGTCAGCAGGTAGGCGAAGGCGAGGAAGTCGCGCGTCTGGCCGGATGCGAAGCGCGCCGCGTCGGACAGGTCGAAGCCGCCCTTGACGACCGCCTTCAGCAGCAGCGCGGTGAACAGCGCCAGCCAGATGCCCGCGAAGTCGAGCGCCAGCAGCGAGAGGATCCGCAGCCCCTTGCGCAGCGTCGCCAGGCGCAGCAGGAACGACAGCGCCGGCGGCCGCTTGCGCCGCACGTCGCGCTCGGGCAGCAGCTCGGGCGCCATGTGCGGCTGCGGCTGGTACCGCGGTTGATCGAGATCGATGGCGCCGTTCGCCACGCTGTTCACACCTCCGGGTGCTTCAACGCGCGCGGAGCGCGCAGGTTGCGGATCTGCTCCTGCCCGGTGGACCCGAGCGCGTCAGCTTCCCGCCCCCATCAGCGCCTCGACGCCGGCTTCGTCGATCGTGCGGCGCAGCCCGTCGCGCAGGTCGACCTCGGGGCCCCAGCCGAGCACTTCGCGCGCACGCGTGATGTCGGGCTGGCGCACCTGCGGGTCGTCCGTCGGCAGCGCCTCGTAGACGATCTCCGAGCGCGAGCCGGTCACCTCGAGGACGGCCTCGGCCAGTTCGAGCAGCGTGAACTCGTTCGGGTTGCCGACGTTCACAGGCTCGTGATGCCCGGACTCGGAAAGCCCAATCATGCCGCGGATCAGATCCGAGACGAAGCAGAACGAGCGCGTCTGCGAGCCGTCGCCGAAGACGGTCAGCGGGCGGTCCTGCAGCGCCTGGCGCAGGAACGTCGGGATCGCACGGCCGTCGTGCGGGCGCATGCGCGGGCCGTACGTGTTGAAGATGCGGATGATCGCCGTGTCGACGCCCTGCTGGCGGTGGTAGGCCATCGTCAGCGCCTCGGCGTAGCGCTTCGCCTCGTCGTAGACGCCGCGCGGGCCGATCGGGTTGACGTGGCCCCAGTAGCTCTCCTGCTGTGGATGCACCTGCGGGTCGCCGTAGACCTCGCTGGTGGACGCGAGCAGGAAGCGCGCGCGGTGGCGCTTCGCAAGCCCGAGCGTGTGGTGCGTGCCGTGCGAGCCCACCTTCAGCGTGTGCAGCGGCAGCCGCAGGTAGTCGATCGGCGAGGCCGGCGAGGCGAGGTGGTAGACGGAGTCGACCGGCTCCTCGACGAAATACGGGTCGGTGATGTCGAGGTTCAGATGGATGAAGTCAGGGACGCGGATGTGCTCGATGTTGGCGAGCGATCCCGTCTCGAGGTTGTCGACGCATATGACGCGATGGCCTCGACGCAACAGCTCATCGCACAAGTGCGATCCGAGGAATCCCGCGCCACCGGTCACAAGGCAGGTGGACATGGGGCTGGAGAATAGCCCCCCGTCCGGCCTGCGCGCTCGCAGTGGACTGCTCTACGATCGGCGCTTCCGCGTTCGCAGACCCCTGAGCAGAGGAGCACCATGCCCGCCAGCCGCTTCGTCGAGCGACTCAACGAGCAGATCGCGTACGAGTTCGCGGCCTCCCAGCAGTACGTCGCGAACGCGGTCCACTACGACGCGGAGACGCTCCCGCGCCTGGCCGCGTTCTTCCACGCGCAGGCGCTCGAGGAGCGCAACCACGCGATGATGATGGTGCAGTACCTGCTCGACGCGGACGCCGACGTGAAGATCCCCGGCGTGGCGGCGCCGGAGACGGGCTTCGCCGACGTCGTCGCGCCGATAGCGCTCGCGCTCGAGCAGGAGCGACGCGTCAGCGACCAGATCGCCGCGCTCGTCGGGATCGCGCGCGAGGAGAGCGACTTCCAGAGCGAGCAGTTCATGCAGTGGTTCCTGAAGGAGCAGGTCGAGGAGGTCGCCTCGATGTCCGCGCTGCTGAAGGTCGCCGAGCGCACCGCCGGCAGCCCGATGACGATCGAGGACTACCTCGTGCGCGAGCACCCCGGCGACGGCGGCAACGACCCGACCGCCCCCGCCGCAGCCGGCGGCGCGATCTGACGCAGCTTCCGCGCGGCTCTGCACCAGCACTCGCGCGCACCGGCTTGACGCGCCGCGGCGGCCCTACGGTCGCCGGCGGTGCGGCCGCGCGAGACACAAGACCCTTGGGGTAGACGTGTCCTCCTGACCGTAGAACGATGGGTGCATGTCCTCGACGGGCATCCGGAGGTGTCGCCGTTCATCGAGGAGGTGCTCGAGACGGTCCGAGAGCCCGAGGTCATCACTCCAGATGGCCATCGTGGCCGCTGGCGCTACTGGCGCGCGAGCGTCGGCCCGAGTCGCTGGCTCTATGTGATCGTCGAGTGGCACCTGATCGAGCCTGAGATCGTCACCGCGTACGGCAAGCGAAAGGATCCACCGTGAGCACAACCACACAGGACATGCCGCCGGTCGCATTGACCATCGGCGGTGTCGCGTTCGATCGCTACCACTACGACGAGGTTGCCGACACCCTGTGCTTCCATACGGGCCCAACCGAGTGGGCGGTCGTCTTCGACGAGACCGTCGAGGACCACCACATGCGCTTCGCCGCCGATGGGACGTTGCTCAGTCTGATGATCTGCAACGCGCGTTGGCTGCTGGACCGCGACGACACGATCGCGGTGACCCTGCACGACGGCGGGCCGACCGTTCAGCTCGCGCGCGCGACCGTCGAGCCTCTGCTCGTCGACACGCTCGACTACTGATCGCCCGGCGGCGCGCCGGCGACCCATTCGCCGGCGCCGTCCGCGTCAAGCTCGCGCTTCCAGATCGGCGCGAGCGCCTTGATGCGGTCGATGACCTCGCGGGCGCCTGCGAACGCCTCGGGGCGGTGAGGCGCGGAGACGGCGACGATCACGGACGGCTCCGACAGCGGCACGCGGCCGATGCGGTGCTCGGCCGCCGCCGCGCAGAGGCCATGACGCTCGATCGCCTCGGCGAGCACCGCCGCCATCCGCTCCACCGCCATCTCCGCGTACGCCTCGTAGTCGAGCGCGGACACGCCGCGGGTGACGCCGCAGAAGGTCGCGACGGCCCCGGCGCGCGGGTCGCGCACCCGCGCCACCAGCGCGTCGAGCGACAGCGGCTCGGCGCGGATCGCGACGTGCGGCGAGGCGGAACCGCCCGACACCGGCGGGATCAGCGCCAGCTCGTCGCCAGGCGCGAGCGGCGCGTCCTCGTCGGCGTACTCGCGGTTGACGGCCATCACGAGCGGCAGGCCGCCGGCCAGGTCCTCGACGGCGACCAGCGCGTCGCGCACGCGAGCGCCGTCAGGCAGCTCCAGCTGCAGCTCGCTGGTGCCCGCGCGCTCGCGCAGCATCGCAAAGAGGCGGATCCGCACCAGCATCGCCCAAGCGTACGCACCCGAGATAGGTGACCCTCCTCGCGTCGCCGCAACGAGGGAAATCGCGAAGTAACCTTCGCTGCCAATGAGCGCCACCGAGGACCATCGCTACATCGCGCCGATCGTCGGCCCGGAGGACCCGCGTCACTTCACCGACTCGGGCATCGAGATCAAGGGCCTCTACGACGAGTCCGACGTGCCCGAGCAGCTCCAGCTCGGCGAGCCCGGCGCCTTCCCGTACACGCGCGGCGTGCACCGCGACATGTACCGCAAGCAGCTGTGGACGATGCGCCAGTACGCCGGCTACGCCTCCGCGAAGGAGAGCAACGAGCGCTACAAGTACCTGCTCGCGCACGGCTCGACGGGCCTCTCGATGGCGTTCGACCTGCCCACGCAGCTCGGCCTCGACTCCGACGACCCGCGCTGCCTCGGCGAGGTCGGCCGAACCGGCGTCGCGATCGACACGATCGACGACATGCGCACCGCGTTCGACGGCATCCCGCTCGACCAGGTCTCGACGTCGATGACGATCAACGCGCCCGCCTCCGTGCTGCTGCTGCTCTACCAGCTCGTCGGCGAGGAGCAGGGCGTCGACCCGGCGCAGCTGCGCGGCACGACGCAGAACGACATCCTCAAGGAGTACATCGCCCGCGGGAACTTCATCTACCCGCCCGAGGGCTCGATGCGCCTCACGACCGACCTGTTCGCCTACTGCAAGGCGAACGTGCCGCGCTGGAACACGGTCTCGATCTCCGGGTACCACTTCCGCGAGAAGGGCTGCTCGGCCGTGCAGGAGGTCGCCTTCACGCTCTCCAGCGGGATCGCGTACGTGCAGGCGGCGATCGACGCCGGTCTCGCGGTCGACGACTTCGCGCCGCGGCTGGCGTTCTTCTTCAACGGCCACAACAACGTCTTCCAGGAGGTCGCGAAGTTCCGCGCGGCTCGCAAGATGTGGGGGCAGATCATGCGCGAGCGCTTCGGCGCCCAAAACGAGAAGTCGCTCAAGCTGCGCTTCCACACGCAGACGGGTGGCGTGACGCTGACCGCCCAGCAGCCCGAGAACAACATCGTGCGCGTCGCGCTGCAGGGCTTCGCCGCCGTCTGCGGCGGCACGCAGTCGCTGCACACGAACGGCTTCGACGAGGCGCTCGCGCTGCCGACGGAGCGCGCGGCGAAGATCGCCCTGCGCACCCAGCAGATCATCGGCCACGAGTCGGGCGCGGCCGACACCGTCGACCCGTTCGCCGGCTCCTACTACGTCGAGGCGCTGACCGCCGAGATCGAGCAGCGCGCCGGCGAGCTGATCGCGAAGGTCGACGAGCTCGGCGGCTCGGTCAACGCGATCCCGTTCATCAAGAACGAGATCGAGGAGTCCGCCTGGGGCTACCAGGAGCGCTACAAGTCCGAGCAGGACATCGTCGTCGGCGTCAACAAGTACGTCGACGAGGCGCTCGAGGTGCCGGACCTGCTGCGCGTCGACCCGGAGTCCGAGCGCGAGCAGGTCGGGCGCCTGACGGCGTTCAAGGCCGACCGCGACCAGGAGCTGGTCGCCCGTCGCCTGGAGGAGCTGCGCGCGGTCGCGCGCGGCAGCGAGAACCTGCTGCCGGCGGTCCGCCTGGCGCTCAAGGACCGCGCCTCGATGGGCGAGGTCTGCGGCGCGATGCGCGACGTCTTCGGTCGCTACCGGCCGGACCTCTAGGCCGGCGAGCTCGCGGCCGCGCGCGCCGTCGCGAACGCAACGAACCAGTCGAGCGCGGCCGGGTTCGCGAGGCTGTCGCGGCTGGCTGCCTTCTCCACCGGCGTCCCCTGCAGGATGCGCTTGACCGGGACCTCGAGCACCTTGCCCGAGAGCGTGCGCGGCACCGCCGCGATCGCGTGCACCTCGTTGGGGACGTGGCGCGGCGAGCAGTCGCTGCGGATCCGCGCCGCGATCCGCCCGCTCAGCTCGGCGTCGAGCGTCGCGCCGTCGGCGAGCACGACGAACAGCGGCATCCAGCCGTCGACGTCGACGACGAGCGCGTCGAGCACCTCCGGCAGCGCGAGCACGGCGCGGTAGATCTCGCTCGTGCCCATGCGGATCCCGCCGCGGTTGATCGTCGAGTCCGAGCGGCCGTAGATGACCGCCGTGCCGCGCGCGGTGATCTCGATCCAGTCGCCGTGGCGCCACACGCCGGGGTACATGTCGAAGTAGGACTCGCGGTAGCGCGACCCATCACGGTCGCCCCACATGTAGAGCGGCATCGAGGGCATCGGCGCGACGATCACCAGCTCGCCGACCTCGCCGACGAGCGGCCGCCCATCGGCGTCCCACGCCTCCACCGCGCAGCCCAGCGCACGCGCCTGCAGCTCGCCGCGGTGCACCGGCAGCGTCGGCACGCCGCCCACGAACGCGGTGCAGACGTCGGTCCCGCCTGAGGTCGAGAACAGCCAGGTGTCCGCGCCGACGTGGTCGTAGACCCACTGGAAGCCCTCGGGCGCCAGCGGCGAGCCGGTCGAGCCGACGCTGCGCAGCGCGCTCAGGTCGCGTCCGGCGCCCGGCTCGACGCCCTGCTTCATGCACTGCGCGATGAAGCTCGCGCTCGTGCCGAAGCAGGTCACGCCGGCGTCGGCCGCGAGCTGCCACAGCACGTCCATGTCCGGGTAGGCGGGGTTGCCGTCGTAGAGGACGATCGAGGCGGGCGTCAGCAGCACCCCGAGCAGGAAGTTCCACATCATCCAGCCGGTCGTCGTGAACCAGAAGACGCGGTCGCCGGCCTGCGCGTCGAGGTGCAGGTGTCCCTTCTTGAGCTGCTCCAGCAGGATCCCGCCCTGCCCCTGCACGATCGCCTTCGGCAGGCCGGTCGTGCCGGACGAGTAGAGCACCCACAGCGGGTGATCGAACGGCAGCCGCGCGAACGTCAGCTTGGCGTCGCCCGCGCCGAGGAAGTCCTCCCAGCCGATCGCGCCCTCCAGCGTCGCGTCCGCGTCGAGGTAGGGCAGCAGCACGGTCGCGCGCAGCGACGGCATCTGCGCGCGCAGCCCGGCGACGACCTCGCGGCGGTCGAAGTCGCGCCCGTTGTAGCGATAGCCGTCGACCGCGAGCAGCACCGTCGGCTCGATCTGCGCGAAGCGGTCCACGACGCTCGCGGCACCGAAGTCGGGCGAGCACGAGGACCACACCGCGCCGATCGACGCGCACGCCAGCAGCGCCGCGATCGCCTCCGGCAGGTTCGGCAGGTACGCGACCACGCGGTCCCCCGGCTCGACTCCCTGCGCGCGCAGGCCCGCGGCGATCCGCGCCGTCAGCGTGCGCAGCTCGCTCCAGCTCGTCGACGCCAGCGGCCGCAGCTCGCTCGCGTGGCGGATCGCGACCTCGTCACCGGCCTTGCCGCGGAAGACGTGCTCGGCGTAGTTGAGCGCCACGCCCGGGAACCACGTCGCGCCCGGCATCGCACGGCTCGCGAGCACCGGCGTGGGCGCGCCGTCGGCCTGCACGTCGAAGAAGTCCCAGATCGAGGACCAGAAGCCGTCGAGGTCCTCGACCGACCAGCGCCACAGCTGCTCGTAGCTGTCGAACGAGCGTCCAAGCCGCTGCTCGAGCCAGCGCCGATAGCGCGTCAGCGTCGCGCGCTCGACGGCCTCGTCGGAGGGGTTCCACAGCAGTGGCGCGGTCACGCAGCCGAGCCTACCGCCCGCCTCGCGCGCAGGCGCCCGCTTTGGAACGCACACGTTTGCCGATGCCCCCCAACGGCAAAAGTGAGTGCTGTGGCGCGCATGCGCTCGGCTGTTTCTCATGAGGAGGATTGAGATGACCCCCGCAGCCCGCTTCCCGGTCGCCCTTGCCGCTTCGCTCGTGCTCTCGCTCGCGCTCGCGAGCGGCGCAGGCGCGTATTCGCTCGCGGGCGTCACGGCGGCACCGCAGACGCCGAGCGGCGGGCCGCTCCCCGCCAGCGGACCGGCGGCCGCGGCCGCGCATCCGAACCTCGTCACGACGCTGAACTTCAGCGACAAGGGCAGCGCCACGGCCGACAGCACGAAGAACCTCACGATCCACTTCGCCCCGGGCGTCGTCGCCTACGTCAACCACGTCGGCCTCTGCACGACAGCGCAGTTCGCCGCCTCCAGCAACTCCGCGCCGACCTGTCCCGCCAACTCCGCGGTCGGCTCCGTCGCCACGGCGGTCACGCTGAACGTGCTCGGCGCCGCCGTCCCGCAGACGCTCACGGGCACGATCTACAACCTGCAGCCGCCGGCGGGCTCGCCCGCCGCCTTCGGGATCGACATCCCGCCGCCGGTCGGGCCGCGCATCAAGCTCGTCTCGCCGATCAGCGTCGACCCGCACGACCTCGGGCTGACGGCGACGCTCAACGGCCTGCCCGACAAGGCGCAGGTGCTGAGCCTCGGCGTCCCGATCACCGTCGGCCTGCACACCGACAGCATCACCCAGACGCTGTTCGGCTACGTCGGCGGCAAGTCGTTCTTCACCAACCCGACGGCGTGCATCCCCGCGGCGGTCTCAGTGACCGCGACCTCCTACGCGGGCACGAGCAGCTCCAAGTCCGGCTCCTACACGCCGGTCGACTGCGCGGGCGTGCCGTTCGGCACGTCGCTCTCGATCACCGTCGACCCGCCGATCACCGACAACACCTCGACGGTCACGACCGACGTCAAGCCGGGCGCGGCGGACGTCCCCCGCGCGAACTCGCACGTCAAGAGCACGACCGTCACGCTGCCGGAGAGCCTGCTGCTGAACCCGGCGCTGGCGGCGCGCCTGGACGCCTGCACCGACGCGCAGTTCGCGCTCAACGACACCTCCGTCGCGGCCAAGTGCCCGGCCTCCTCGGCCGTCGGCGACATCGACTTCGTCTCGCCGATCCTCGGCTCGTTCCCCGGCAAGGCCTACTTCGGCACGAGCGCCCCCGGCGACCGCCTGCGGCTGTTCCTCGACGTGCCGCTGTACGGCGCGCACATCAAGGTCTCCGCGCACGTGCGCCCGAGCCGCACGACCGGGCAGATCACGACCGTCTTCGACCTGCTCCCGCAGATCGCGTTCACCGACTTCAAGCTGACGTTCAAGGGCGGTCCGCGCTCGGCGCTCGTGAGTCCCACGACGTGTGGCGCGCACACCGCGACCGCTCTCACGACGCCCTGGTCCGGCACCCCGGCGCAGAGCGCCTCGGGCAGCTTCACGGTCTCCTTCGACGGCAAGGGCGCCGCCTGCCAGCGGATCTTCAACCCCTCGATGGACACCTCGGTCTCGAACTCGAACGGCGGCCAGTCGGGCTCGTTCACGCTCGTCGCCAACCGCCCTGACCGCAACGTCCCGATCGGGCAGATGACCTACGACCTGCCGGCCGGGCTGGTCGGCAACCTCGCGCTCGACGGTCTCACGCAGTGCGCGCTGAGCGCAGCCGCGGCGGGCAACTGCCCCGCCTCCAGCCGCCTCGGGACCGTCTCCGCCGTCGCCGGCTCGGGCACCGAGCCGCCCACGCTGCCCGGCAAGATCTACCTCACGAAGCCGAAGGTCGCGGGCGACCCGGCCGGCCTCTCGGTCGACGTGCCGGCACAGCTCGGCCCGGTCGACGCAGGGACCGTGATCGTCGGCGTGCGACTGCAGCTGCGCTCCGACGGAGGCCTGCTCGCGACGAGCGACCCGATCCCCGCGCTGCAGGAGGGGATCCCGCTCGCGCTGCGCAAGCTGACGGTCACGATCGACCGCAAGGGCTTCATGCGCAACCCCTCGAACTGCGGCACGAAGCGGGCCGCGGGCCACTTCGACGCGCTCGGCGGCGGCAGCGCCGACGCCAGCTCCTCGCTGCACTTCGGCAACTGCGACAAGCTCGCGTTCAGGCCGCGGATCAAGGCGGCGCTCGGCGCCAAGCGGGCGCGCGGCGCGGGCGGGCACCCGTCGCTCACGACGACGATCACGGCCGGCGCCGACGACGCCGCGATCGCCCGCGCGCGCGTGCGCCTGCCGGGCGCGCTGTCGACGAACATCGACGCGATCAACGCCGCCTGCGACCCGGCCGCGTACGCCGCCGGCACCTGCGCCAAGACCTCGCGCGTGGGCCGTGCGCAGGCCATCAGCCCGCTGTTCTCCCAGCCGGTGACCGGCTATGTGTGGCTCGTGAAGCGCGACAAGGGACTGCCGAAGCTCGTCGTGCAGCTGCGCGACCCGATCGCGATCGACTTCGAAGGGACCGTCACGATCGACAAGCGCGGGATCATCACGACGACGTTCTCGCCGGTGCCGGACCTGCCGGTGACGTCGTTCAGCCTGCGCTTCCACGACGGCAAGTACGGCGTGCTCGCCACGACGAAGCCGATCTGCAAGGTCAGGAAGGCGCCGCTGCTGGCCTCCGGCTTCACCGGCCAGAACGGCAGGCACGTCACGCGGCGGCCGCGGATCGCGGTCGGCGGCTGCCCGGCGAAGCGCCCGCACCACCGGAAGACGAAGCATCGCCACTAGGACGCACGGGCCGAGCGCGATGACGCGATGCGCCCATCCGGCGCGCTCTGACGCGCCCGGCTGACCCGGCAGGGGACAGGGGCGTTTGCCGACCTGGCCTACGTGGGCAAGCACGGTTCGTGACGCCCGAGACCCCCTGCGGCGGCGTTTTCAAGGAGGAGAACACCATGAGGAAGACTTCTGCGCGCTGCCTGCTGGTCGCAGCGCTCGCCACGATCGCCCTGCTCGCCGCAGCCGCGAGCGCCGGCGCGTTCGCCGTCACGAGCGTGACCGTCACGCCGCGCGCGATCGGCTCGACCGAGCCCGGTTTCGGCGTCCCCGGGCTCGTGCCCGCCGACCCCGCCAGCTCGGGCGCGCATCCGGCGCTCGACATCCTCGCGACGTTCGACACCGACGCCGGCACCGCGTCCGCTGCGACGGTCGTCCAGCACTTCGGCCCGGGCATCGTCGCCAACCCGCATGCGACGACGACCTGCTCGCGCGCTCAATTCGCCGCCGCCTCGCCCGCGGTCGTCACCTGTGCCCCCACCACGCAGGTGGGCACCTCGACGGTGACCGTGCTCACGCCGGCGCCGGTCGCGCTGCCCGCGAAGGTCTACAACCTCGAGCCCGACGCAGGCCAGCCGGCGGCGCTCGGAATCGCGATCGACCTCTCGGGCGTCGGCTTCCCCGGCGCGTACCGCAAGAACATCGCGACGGTCACCGTCGACCCGAGCGATCTCGGCCTCACGACCACGCTGTCGGGCCTCGCCACGACGCCCCCGATCGCCGCGATCCAGCTCTCGCTGTGGGGCTACGCAGCGACCGGCGCGACGCCGCCGCTGATCCCCTATTTCACCAACCCGACCGCATGCACGCCCTCGACGATCTCGGTGACGGCGACGTCGAACACCGCGCAGACATCGACCAACAGCGGCAGCTACACGCCGACCGCGTGCGACACGGCGCCGTTCGACACCTCGCTCGTCGTGACCGCCACCCCCTCGATCACCGACTCGCCGTCGGCGATCTCGGTCGACGTCAAGCCGGCGCCCGTGTTCGTGCCGCGCGTAACCTCCTACGTCAAGCAGAACACGGTGATCCTGCCGCCCGGCACGCTGCTGAACCCGGCGCTGGCGGCGAGCCTCGACGCCTGCACCGACGCGCAGTTCGGGCGCAGCGATCCGGGCACCACGCCCTCCTGCCCGGCCTCTTCGCGGGTCGGCAGCGTGACGCTGGTCTCGCCGAGCCTCGGCGCGTTCCTCGGCACCGCCTACTTCGGCACCGGCACCGCGACTGACACGCTGCGGCTGTTCCTCGACGTGCCGCTCTACGGCGCGCACATCAAGGTGATCGGCGGCGTGCGCCCCGACCCGTTGACGGGCCAGGTCACGACCGTCTTCGACACGCTCCCCCAGGTCGCGTTCACCGACTTCCGCGTCGACTTCAACGGGCCGCCGCTGTCGGTCTTCACGACCCCGACGACGTGCGGCACGAACACCGCGACCTCGATCAACCAGCCGTTCTCCGGCGGACCGGCGGACTCGCCGACCGCCACGTTCGAGACCTCGTTCGACGGCGCCGGTGCGCCCTGCGTCTCGCTGTTCCGGCCGTACTTCAGCGGCACGACCTCGTCCGCGAAGGCCGGGGCGACGACCTCCTACACCCTGCGCTTCGCGCGGCCCGACCGCGACCAGCGCATCGACAAGGCCGCGTTCCGGCTGCCGGCCGGGCTCGTTGGCAAGCTGACCGTCGCCGGTCTCGTGCAGTGTCCGCTCGCGGACGCCGCGAAGGGCGCCTGCGGCGAGGCGAGCAACGTCGGCACGTCTCACGTGGAGGTCGGCAGCGGACCCGCGCCGGCGTCGCTGCCGGGCTCCGTGTTCCTGACGAAGCCGCAGGCCGCCGGCGACCCCGCCGGGCTCTCGGTGCTCGTGCCGGCGAAGCTCGGGCCCGTCGACCTCGGCAACGTAATCGTCCCCGTGCGGCTGCAGCTGCGCAGCAGCGGCGGGCTGACCGCGACCACCGACCGGCTCCCGCAGTTCCAGAAGGGCATCACGACCGCCATCCGCGTCGCCTCGATCTCGCTCACGCGCGGAGGCTTCATGCACAACCCCACGAGCTGCGGGCGCAAGCGCTACAGCGCGACGTTCGACGCGCTCGGCGGCGGCAGCGCGACCGCGTTCTCCGCCATCGACGTGACCGACTGCAAGGCGCTCGGGTTCAAGCCGCGCTTCCGCGTCACGCTCGGCGCGAAGGGCAGGACGACCGCCGGCTCCCACCCGCCGTTGACGACCCTGATCATCGCCGGCGAGAAGCAGGCCCCGATCCGGCGCGCGCACGTGCGCCTGCCAAACGCGCTCTCGACCAACCTCACGAGCGTGAACGCGGCCTGCACGCAGGACGACTTCGCGGCCGGCAAGTGCGCCAAGAGCGCGCAGGTCGCGACCGCGACCGCGATCAGCCCGCTGATCGCCGGCAAGATCACCGGGCCGGTGTGGCTCGTGCGGCGTGAGAAGGGTCACCTGCCGAAGCTCGTGGTGCAGCTGCGCTCCCCGATCGCGCTGTCGTTCGAGGGCCTCGTGAGCGTCGGCAGGAAGGGTGGCGTCGCGACGACGTTCCCGGCGGTGCCCGACCTCGCCGTGACGAAGTTCACGCTCGCGTTCCACGGCGGCAAGGGCGGCGCCCTGACCGCGATCGGGAACCTCTGCAAGCGGACGCTGCGCTTCCCGGCCGACTTCACCGGCCAGAACGGCAAGACGACGAGCGTGCGTCCCAAGATCGACGTGAAGGGCTGCGTGAAGAAGCGCAGCTGAGCGGCCCCGCGCCGCGTCCAGGGGGTCGGGTAGCGTTCGCGCCATGAACGCGCCCGACCACCTGGACTTCTACGCCGTCGTGCTGTTCCTGCACATCCTCTCCGCGCTCGTCGCCTTCGGGGCGACGTTCGCGTTCCCCGTCATCGACGTCGCGATCCGCCGCGCCGACCTGCGCGCGCTGCCGGTCTGGCACGAGGCGCAGAACCAGATCGGCTTCAAGCTGATCACGCCGGGCGCGACGCTCGTGCTGATCACCGGCATCTTCATGGCCGCCGATCGCTGGAAAGGCACCGGCAGCTTCTGGTTCTCGGCGGCCGGCGTGATCGTGGTGATCCTGCTCGGGCTCGGTCACGGCTTCTTCGCCCCCACCGCGCGCAAGATGCGCGACCAGGCGCGCACCGACCTCGCGGGCGGCGCCGCCGAGTCGGGCACGATGAGCGCCGCCTACGAGGCGCTCGCCGCACGCACGCGCGCGGTCGGGATCTTCTCGTCGCTGCTGGTCGTGGTGGCTTTGTTGCTCATGGTGTGGAAGCCAGGGGCGTAGGCAGGAGTCGCGCCCCGCGACGGCGAACTCCGTTGCGATGCCAGAGCTGCACGCTTCGCGCAGGCTGGTCAAGTCTCCCCCGGAGCTGTGGGCCGAGGTGAGCGACGCTGCGTCGCTCGCACGGCACCTCGGCGAGGTCGGGGAGATCCGCATCACCCGGCTCGTGCCCGAGACGACGGTCGCCTGGGAGGGCGAACGTGCAAGCGGCACCGTCGAGCTCGCGCCTGCCGGGTGGGGCACCGCCGTCACGCTGACGGCGGCGCCCGTGGCGCTCGCGGCAGAACCAGCGACCGTCGCGGAGCCGGAGCCGGAGCCCGAGCCGCCCGCGCCGCCTCCGCCCGCGCGCCGCACGTGGCTCACGCGCCTGCTGCGGCGCGAACCCGTCCCGACGCCAGAGCCGGAGCCGGTGGCCGTCGCAGCCCCGCCGCCGCCCGCCCACCCCTTGCAGGACGCGCTCGTCGGCGCGCTCGACTCGCTCGGCTCGGCGCATCACCGCCCGTTCTCCCGGGGCTGACGGAGACCGGGCCCACCCGCCCGGGTAACATCCGCCGCCGCGATGCGCCAGAAGGCTCCGGAAACATTCGAAGAGAAGCTCGGGCAGCTCACCGACCTGCGCGAGGAGGCGATCCACTCCGCCTCCGCGGCCGCGGTCGAGAAGCAGCACGCGAAGGGCAAGTACACCGCCCGCGAACGGATCGAGAAGCTGCTCGACCCCGGTTCCTTCCAGGAGCTGGACACGTTCGTGCGCCACCGCACGCACGACTTCGACATGCAGAAGAGCCGGCCGTGGGGCGACGCCGTCGTGACCGGCCACGGCACGATCGACGGCCGGCGCGTGTGCGTCTTCAGCCAGGACTTCACCGTCGTCGGCGGCTCGCTCGGCGAGGTGATGGCCGAGAAGATGTGCAAGATCATGGACCTGGCGGCGAAGATCGGCTGCCCCGTGATCGGCATCAACGACTCCGGCGGCGCGCGCATCCAGGAGGGCGTCGTCTCGCTCGGCGCCTACGGCGACGTGTTCCTGCGCAACGTCAAGTGCTCCGGCGTGATCCCGCAGCTCTCGCTGATCATGGGCCCCTGCGCCGGCGGGGCCGTCTACTCGCCCGCGATCACCGACTTCATCTTCATGGTGAAGGAGACCTCGCACATGTTCATCACGGGCCCCGACGTGATCAAGACGGTCACGGGCGAGGAGCCGACGTTCGAGGAGCTCGGCGGCGCGATGACGCACAACTCGAAGTCGGGCGTGGCGCACTTCGCCTCCGAGGACGAGGACGCCTGCCTCGAGGACGCGCGCTACCTCTTCTCCTTCCTGCCCTCGAACAACCTCGAGCTGCCGCCGCGCGTGCACCCGACGGACGACCCGCAGCGGATGGACCCCGAGCTCGACACGGTCGTGCCGGACAGCCCCAACAAGCCCTACGACATGCGCAACGTGATCCGCCTGATCGTCGACGACGGCGAGTGGTTCGAGGTGCACGAGCACTTCGCGACCAACATCGTCTGCGGCTTCGCGCGGCTCGACGGCCACGCGGTCGGGATCGTCGGCAACCAGCCGGCCTCGCTCGCCGGCGTCCTCGACATCGCCGCCTCCGAGAAGGCCGCCCGCTTCGTGCGCACGTGCGACGCGTTCAACGTCCCGATCGTCACGTTCGTCGACGTGCCCGGCTTCCTGCCCGGCACCGCGCAGGAGTGGGGCGGGATCATCCGCCACGGCGCGAAGCTGCTCTACGCCTACGCCGAGGCGACCGTCCCGAAGATCACGCTGATCACGCGCAAGTCCTACGGCGGCGCGTACGACGTGATGGCCTCCAAGCACCTCGGCGCGGACTTCAACTTCGCCTGGCCGCAGGCCGAGATCGCGGTGATGGGGCCGGAGGGCGCGGTCAACATCATCTACCGCCGCGACATCGCCTCCAGCCCGACGCCCGACGAGCGCCGCCAGAAGCTGATGGACGACTACAAGGCGCGCTTCGCGAACCCCTACGCCGCCGCCGAGCGCGGCTACATCGACGACGTGATCGTCCCGCACGAGACGCGCCCGAAGCTGATCGCGGCGCTCACGACGCTGCTGACCAAGCGCGAGCCGGGCCCGAAGCGCAAGCACGGCAACATCCCGCTTTGAGGACCGGGCTCCGGTCCTGAGCCGTCGCACCGCCGGATCGCTGCTGGCGCTCGCGACGCTCGTCGCGGCCGCGCTGCGGCTGCCGTTCCTGGCGACGCAGAGCCTCTGGTCCGACGAGACCTACACCGTCCACGTCGTCGGCGCGAGCGGGCTGGGCGGCGTGTGGGATCGCGTCGGCGCGAGCGAGTCGACGCCGCCGCTGTTCTACCTCCTGACGTGGGCCTGGACGCGGCTCGCCGGCGACGGCGAGGCGGCGCTGCGCAGCGTCTCCGCGCTCGCCTCGATCGCAGCCGTGCCGGTCGCCTACCTCGCGCTGCGCCGGCTCGCCGGTCGACCGGCCGCGCTCGCGACCGCCGCGCTGCTCGCGGTCTCGCCGCTGCTCGTCTGGTACGCGCTCGACGCGCGCGCCTACGGGCTGCTCGTGCTGACGGGACTGCTGAGCGTGTGGGGCTGCTCGGCCGTGCTGGAGCAGGCGACGCGGAAGCAACTCGCGCTGTGGGCGCTGGCGGGCGCGGCCGCGATCTGGACGCACTGGTTCGCGGGCTTCCTCGTGCTCGGGGAGGTCGTCGTTCTGCTGTGGCTCGCACCGGCCGCGCGCCGCGGTGTGCTGCTCGCGGCCGGCGCCGTGCTCGTAGCGCTGGCGCCGCTCGTGCCGCTGCTGCACGAGCAGGCCGGCGACGGGCGCGCGGCCTTCATCGCCGACGCGAGCCTGCGCAGCCGCGGCGAGCAGCTCGTGCGCCAGTTCGCGGCCGGCCCGAACGTGCCGCGCAGCTGGCTGGAGGCGGCCTGCCTCGCGCTGACGTTTGCAGGGCTCGCAGGCGGGGTGCTGCTCGCCGTCCGCCGCGCCCGCGCCGGCGAGCAGGGCCCGCGCGCGCTGCTCACGCTCGCGACCGTCGCGCTCGGCGTCCCGCTGCTGCTCGCCGCCAGCGGGCTCTACGACCGCTTCAACGTCCGCAACGTGCTCGACGCGCTGCCCCTCGCCGCCGCGTTCGCGGCGCCCGCGCTGCTGCGCCTGCGCGCCATGCCGCTCGCCGCGCTGCTGGCGCTGGGCGCCGCGACCGCACTGTGGACGACGAGCGACTGGCGCTACGGCAACGCCGACTGGCGCGGCGCGATCGCGCGGGTGGAGGCGCGCGACGCGGCCCGCCCGGTCGTCGTGGCGACCCCGCTCGGTCAGCCGGTCGCGGCGCACTACCTCGGCAGCGCGCCCAGCGCCGTCCCGCTGACGACGCGGCGCATCTGGCTCGTCGTCGAGCCCACGCGTGGACCCGGGCAACGCGCGCTCGGCCCCGTCGACCCACCCGCCGCCCTGCTCGCCGCCTTCCCGCACCGCCGCGAGCAGCTCCTGCACGGCTTCCGCCTCGTCGAGCTGTCCTCCCCGACCCCCGTCGCGCTCGACCCGGCGCTGCTCCCGGGCGCAAGCGTCTTCAGCCGCTGAGCGGCGCCCTCATCCGAGCGAGCCGCCCTTGCGCTGGTTGCACGGCGCGCACAGCAGCCGCAGGTTCTGGACGCTCGTCGCGCCGTTCATCGCGACCGGGATCAGGTGGTCGTACTGGAGGTCGAAGTCCGAGCCGCACTCGACGCAGCGCCCGCCGTCGCGCTCCCAGACGGCGAGGCGCAGCTCGCGCGTGAGCGGCTGGCGGCGCTGCATCGGCTCGCGGTCGAGCGCCAGTGCCGCATGCGCGCGCTCGAGCTTGCGCTGACGGCGGCGCTCGCGATCGCGCACGAGCGCGAGCACGTCGCCGGCCTCGAGCTGCTCGTCCTCCCAGTAGAACGCGTCCTCGAACCACCAGTACCCGCGCCCGCCGTCCTCCAGCAGGCAGACGGGCGCCGACTGCTGCTCGACCTCCATCGCCTTCAGCGACGCCGTGCTCCACGCCGCCGGCAGCATCTCCCTGCCGATCGTCAGCTCGTGACGCCAGCCCAGCAGGCTGAGCCGGCGGCTCCAGACGCCGTTCTTGACCTCGCGCAGCACAGCGACTGATGATGGCCGACCGGGCGGCGCGAGCGACGCTCTACCCTCTTGCACCGATGGCCGCCACGCTCTCACCCGCCGAGGCCGCCGCGTGCCTGCGCGACGGCTGGCAGGCGCTCGACGTGCGCCTCGACCACGAGCGCGCGGAGGGCCGCATCGCCGGCAGCACGCACATCGAGCTGACGCAGCTGAGCGCGCGCGCCGCCGAGATCGACCGCGAGCGCCCGGTGCTCGTCTACTGCCGCAGCGGCAGCCGTTCGGGGATGGCGGTCGACGCGCTGCGCCTGGCCGGCTACGAGGCGGCCAACCTGGACGGTGGGCTGCTCGCGTGGGTGGAGGCGGGACTGCCCGTCGAGCGCGACGACTGACCCGCTGCTCAGCGGGGCGTGGTGTCCTTCCACAGTGAGTAGTCCGAACTCACGAGGCGCTGCGAGAAGCCGGCACGGTTGAGAAGCGCGCTCTGCGGCGGGTAGAGCTGCGCGTTCGGAACGAACAACTTGTGCGCACGTTCGCGTCGCAGCGTGTCGAGCAGCGTCTGCATCTGCTGTCTCGTCACCATCGCTTCCATGAAGGCGTACGGCGCGACGTTCACGACGCCGACGTCGTAGGCGACGCGGTGTCCGAGACGAATCAGAATCCCGACCCGCTCACCGGGGTCGGTGTGCGCCGCGACGAACGCGACGGCGTCGGGTTGCTTGTATATCGCGGTCGGCGTGATGTCGCCCAAGCGCACGATCTGCGACCACGGGGTCGGCACATCGCGCAGCGAGCAGACCGCCAATGCGAAGCCGAACAGCACCAGCAGCTGCGCGGCCCGCGGGAAGCGTTGTTCGCCCGCTGCGATCTCACGCATCACGACGACGGTCAGCAGCGCGAGCGCGAAGCACCACGCCGAAAACAGCGAGACGAGCTTGAGGATGTCCGAGCGCCCGACGTAGTAGCTGCCCGCGAGCAGCCCGAAGGCGCCGCTCCAAGCCAGCATGCTCGTCAGCAGCCGATCATCCTCGTTGCGCGTCGTGCGCACGACCGCCACCCCAATCGCGGCGACGAAGGTGGCGTAGACCGCCAGTTGAAAGCCCACGAGCGGCATCGGCAGCGCCGTCAGGCCGAGCACGCCGAAGATGTGGGGGAACTCCAACAGCAGCCCGTAGTGCGGCAGCCGGCCGCTGCGCACGAGCGTCAGGAGCGCGACGAGCGCGAACGCTCCGAGGAAGCCGATTGCGAGTTCCCCCGCCAGTCGCATCGCCGCCCGCCGGGACCAGTGCGGCACGGCCAGCACAAGTGCCAGAAGCGTCCCTGCAAGCGTCGCCAGGCCGAACTCGAGGTTGTCGATCGCGACGAGACCGACAATGCCGAGCAGGACCCATGCACGGCGCGGGGCGACGCCGTCGAGATGGCGAGCGGTGAGCCACGCCGTCAGGTACGCGCCGCCGTAGCGCATCGGCCACATGCTGAACAGCGCAAGGTTGCTGAGGTGCAGATCCGCTTCGAGCACCACCGGCAGGAAACCGGTGGACACGAACGGTACGTACAGGCAGAGCGCGAGGAGCGAACTTCGCACGATCCTGCGAAAGCAGGCGTAGACGGCGAGCAGCGCGAGCAGGCTCATGCCCGTCATCACAAGCGTGTACGTGAGGATCGTGGGGCCTGCCGCCCACATCGCCGCGGCGACCGGATAGGGCAGCAGCTGCGCGTACATCGGATGAAAATCCACCAGCGGCGTGCGTCCATCGAGGACCGCGAACGGGTCGTCCATCGTCCACTCCGTCAAGCCCGACACCAGCGCCTTGCCGATCGTGTGATCGGTGTTGACGGCCATCGACAACCAGATCGCCCCGAACACAGCCGCCACCGCGATACACGCGCCGTGGCGCAAACGCGTCTCGCGCAGCGCTCGTGAGACACGCGCGACGCGGCCGACCGCCGCCAGCATCAGCGCGAGCGCGAACGCGGTCGTCAGCTTCGCGACGCTGAAGATCGGCCACGGCGCGGGGACCTGCTTGAACAGCACATCGTTCTGGCCCAGCGTCGCCGCGATCAGGAACGCGAACGTCAGCGCCTGGCCGAGCGCCACCAGGCGTCGGATGGTCGACGCTCGCAACAGCGGCGGCCGGCGGCTGCCGGCGAGCACGCTGCCGCCAAGCAGGAGCGGCCCCATCAGCGCGACGACGTAGCGTCCGTGCTTCTCGGGTTCAGGCGTGCCGAACACATAGGCGGCTCTGGGAGGCCAGAGCGCCTCCGCACCGGGGGCGAGGAAGGCATGCCCGATCAGCGGCCCCAGGACGACGATGGCGAGCACGATCGCGACCCCGCAGGGGACCGTCGCGATCCACGCCAGCTCGCCCGGTCGCAACGGACGCGAGCGAGCCGCCGGCGCCTCGCTTGCGGCGTTTCGGGCAGGCATGCTCACGATCCCGCTCCACCCTTCAGGCGATACCCGAGGATCGCGGCGTGCTGGTCTTCGCTCAATGGGATGCTGGCCGCGGTCACGAGCTTCGCGCCGGAGACCGCGACCGGAGCATCGGTGCCCGCGGGCAGGTGCGCCTGCCAAATGATGCGGCCGGTCCGCGTGTCGAGCGCCCACAAGGTCCCCTCGACCGTCGTCGTGAAGATCACGTCGTTCGCGATCGTCGCGGCGCCGTAGACGCCGTGCGCGAGTCTGCGATCCCACGTCACGCGCCCCGTCACGATGTCGAGCGCGACGATCTCGCCGGTCCCCTCCAGGAGGGATTGCTGCTCGGGAAGAGAGAATCCGTCCCGATAGATCGCAAAGAGGTTGTTGACGGGCACGTAGACCGTCTCGCCGTCGGATGCCATCGGCGTCTCGACGCCACCCCAGTCGCCCGGCAGGACCCGCTGGCCCGGTCTGAAGAACGAGTAATCGCCGCGCATGGCCTGCAGGGCGTCGTGATCGTGGCCGTTGTGCAGCCCCACCGAGCGCTTCCACAGCAACGTGCCCGTCTGCGCGTCGAACGCGTAGACGATGCCCATCTTGCCGGCGACGAGCGCGACTTGGTGGCCCTGGTCGCCCGCTGTGCGCGCAAGGATCACCGGACACTCGAGGTCCCAGTCGTAGATGTCGTGCGCTACCGCCTGGCGACCCCACACGAACGCGCCGGTTTGCGCGTCGAGCTTGACGATCGAGTTGTCCCACCTGTTCGCGCCAGGCCGGCTCGCACCCAACGGCGCCGCCTCTGTGCCCGGCCAGGGGACCGGGTTCGCGATCCCGATGTAGAGGCCACCGCGTTCGTCGAAGGCGGGGGGATGCCACGCGCCGCCGCCCGCGTTCACGTCCGGGTCGCCCCACAGGCCCGCGGGCACCTCGGACCATCTCCATCTGACATTGCCCGTGGCTCCGTCTATCGCCCACAGCGCGCTCGCGACGCCCGTGCCGTTGGGCACGGTCGACACGTAGACCGTGCCGTCGTGGTAACCCGGCGCCATGTCGATCGTCTCGGCGGGCCGGCGCGAGAGCTTCGTTCTCCACAGCACCGCGCCGTCGCCGGGATCGAGTGCGAAGACATCCGTCGGTGTGGCGCCGTAGACGCGTCCGCCCGCGACGTTGACGCCGTTGGGGCCGGTGTCAGGCTCGGCGAACGTCCGCTTCCACAGCAGCGTGCCGTGCCTGATGTCGATCGCGTACACATTCGACTCGAGGTCCTGCGTGTAGGCGACGCCGTCGAGGATCACCGGCGTCGCGGCATAGGCGGCCGTGAGCGGGATGCTCCACGCGAGGCGCAGGCGACCGACCGATCCGCCGTCGATCGGCCCGCCCACCCGGCGCGTGTTCGCGAGATCGGCGTTGGGCGCCCCCCAGCCGAGCCCCGGGCGCATGGAGGTCCGCGTCGCGGGCGGGCGCCGAACCGCGTGACTGGCGCCTCCCCCGCAGCCGACAAGCAGCCCGGCGACTACGAACAACGCGACACGACCAGGTGGACGCCTTGCGCCCGCGCGAAAGCTCCCGTCCCCCATTTGACGCCCCCCGACCTCGCATCGAGCGCGACGATGCGCTCCAAGGTGGAGCAATGTACCTCACGGACGCCCCGCCGCTAATCCCCGTAAACAGCACTGGGTTTGGTACCTTTTCCGTTCGTCCGTCCCGCGAAGGAGGCACGCAGCGCCATGGAGCCGACCTCGGTCCACGATAAGGCCAAGCACGCCGGCAAGGCCGGCTCGCTTGACAATCCCGAGGTCGTCCAGGACGTCCCGGGGCACGTCATCCCGATCCTCGAGCGCGAGTTCGACGACTTCGACACCGAGTCGCAGCGGTTCCTGCGCGGTGACATCGAGGAGACGGAGTTCATCAAGTTCCGCCTCAAGCAAGGCGTCTACGGGCAGCGCCAGCCCGACGTGCAGATGATCCGCGTGAAGCTGCCCTGGGGTGGCATCAGCCCCGAGCAGATGGAGACGTTCGCCGACGCGATCGACAAGTACGTGCCGCTCAAGAAGGGGCACATCACGACGCGGCAGAACATCCAGGTCCACCACCTTCCGCTGCCGGACGCGGCCGAGTTCATCCGCGAGGTCAGCGACGCGGGACTCTCCAGCCGCGAGGGCTGCGGCAACACGATGCGCAACGTCACCGGCGACCCGTGGGCCGGCGTCGCGCCGGACGAGATCTTCGACCCGACGCCCTACGCGGGCGCGTACGTGCGCTACTTCGTGCGCCACCCGACGACGCAGATGATGCCGCGCAAGGTCAAGACCTCCTTCACCGGCTCCGACGCCGACCGCGCGATCAGCGGCATCCACGACGTGGCGTTCCTCGCGAAGGAGCGCGACGGCGTCAAGGGCTTCGAGATGCGCGTCG
Source organism: uncultured Actinomycetes bacterium (assembly GCA_963746145.1). Lineage (GTDB taxonomy): Bacteria > Actinomycetota > Thermoleophilia > Solirubrobacterales > Solirubrobacteraceae > Conexibacter. Next base: position 556,755 of record CAVVAC010000003.1, on the reverse strand, counting down.
GCGGCGGCACCTCGATCATGGCGCGCATCGCTCCCACGCTCTACGACTTCGTCGCAGCCGACGACGGCGAGTACATCAAGGTCACCGAGGCCGTGATGCGGATCTTCGACCGCCAGGAGTGGCTGCGCAAGAACCGTGCCCGCGCCCGCCTCAAGGTCTTCGTCGACAAGTACGGGATCGACGAGCTGCGCACCCAGGTCGAGGAGGAGCTCAAGGGCGACTGGGTCGCCGAGCGCGACTTCGATCCGCAGACGCGCCTGTTCGTGCACGACGAGCAGGCCAACGCGCCGGCCGTCCCCGCCAGCTACGGCTCGCCCAACGGCGATCTCTCCGAGTTCGAGCGCTTCCGCTCTTCCAACGTGACCGCGCAGCGCCAGGCGGGCTTCTCCGCCGTCCAGATCAAGGTCACGCGCGGAGATCTCAGCCCCGAGCAGTTCCGCGCGCTCGCGGCGATCATGCGCGAGTTCAGCGGCGGCTACGCCCGCACCACCGTGCACCAGAACCTGCTGCTGCGCTGGGTCCGCGACGAGGCCGTCTACGACGTCTGGAACCGGCTCAAGGCGCTCGACCTCGGCGACGCCGGCGTGGACCAGATCTCCGACGTCGTCTCGTGCCCGGGCACCGACTCCTGCAAGCTCGGGATCACCAGCTCGATGGGTCTCAACGCCGCCGTCAAGGACCGCATCGACGCGATGCAGATCGAGGACCCGCTGTCGAGGCGGATCCACATCAAGATGTCCGGCTGCCCGAACGGGTGCAGCCAGCATCACATCGCCAACATCGGCTTCTACGGCGCCTCGATCAAGGTCGGGGACAAGACGATCCCCGCCTCGATCCCGCACATCGGCGGCACGTTCGACGGCGGCGAGGTCCGCTATGGCGCGCGCCTGAAGGCGCGCATCCCCTCCAAGCGCGTCCCCGACGCGGTCGAGCGCTGGATCCGCTTCTACGAGTCCGACCGCCAGGAGGGCGAGGAGTTCAACGCGTTCGCCGAGCGTGTCGGCACGGCCGCGTTCGAGGAGCGCGTGAAGGACCTCGCGATGCCGGCCGAGTTCAGCCTCGAGAACATGAACCTGTTCATCGACTGGACGAAGAACGTGCCGTTCGAGGTCATCCGCGGCGAGGGCGAGTGCGCTGTCTGAGGCACGTCTCGGGCCCGCTGCCGGCGTCATCGGGGCTCGCCGTACGAAGTACGGCTTCGCCCCTGCTTCCTTGGCAGCGGGCCCGATCCGCACCTCATCCGCAGCCGGCTCCGCGGTAGCCTTCGCGGCGTGAATCGCCGGCCTTCCCTCACGATCGTCGCGCCCTCCGCCTCCCCCGAGGAGGCGGCTGCGGTGGTGGCGGCGCTGGAGCGCTTCATGCGGGAGACGGCTCCGGCGCCCGTCGAGACCGTGGCGCGCGTGGATCGGTGGACGCGGGCGGCGCTGATGGAGGGCGTCTCGCGCGAGGACGAGATGCCTGCGGCGTGGGGCGATCCCCACCCGTGGGGCCGCTGAGCCTCACGGCCGTCATCTTCGACTGCGACGGCGTGCTCGTGGACAGCGAGCCGCTCGCAGGCGTGCACCTGGCGGCGATCCTGACCGAACGTGGGCTGCCGACGAGCACGGCGGACGTCGAGCGCGACTTCAAGGGCCGCTCGTGGGAGGACGGGCTGGAGGTGATCCGCGCGCGCCTCGGGCACGCGCCCTGGCCGGACCTGCGCCCGCGCTATCGCGAGCGGCTGTTCGCGGCCTTCGACGCCGAGCTGGCGCCGGTGCCCGGCATCGCGGCGGCGCTCGACGCGATCGCGCTGCCGCGCTGCGTCGCCTCCAGCGGCGACCACGAGCGGATCCGCCACGTGCTCGCGGCCGCGGGCCTCGGCGGGCGCTTCGACGACACGACGATCTTCAGCGCCGACGACGTCGTGCGCGGCAAGCCGGCCCCCGACCTGTTCCTGCACGCCGCCGCGCAGATGGGCTTCGAGCCCTCCACGACGGCCGTCGTGGAGGACAGCACAGCGGGGGTCGAGGCCGGTCTGGCGGCGGGGATGGTCGTCTTCGGCTACGCGGAACGGACCCCGGCGGCAGCCCTGGAAGCCGCGGGCGCGCGGGCTTTCGACGACATGGCGGAGCTTCCGGATCTGCTCGCCAGAGAATAAGCCTAAATACACTCGGGTTTTGATACTTTTAGCGTTGCGATGAGTACCAGCACGCCCACCGATCGACAGCTCACGGACGGCGCCGAGTCGCTGTCCGCGGAAGAAGTGATCGCGCGGATGGTCGAGCGATTCCACCCGCGCCTGCTGCTCGCCTGCTCCTTCCAGCAAGAGGAGTCGGTGCTGCTCGACCTGCTGATGAAGGTCGCCCCCGACGCGCGCGTCTTCACGCTCGACACGGGCGTCCTGTTCCCCGAGACGTACGAGACGTGGAAGGCGATGGAGGCCCGCTACGACATCGAGATCGAGGCTGCGAGCGGCATCTCGCTCGCCCAGCAGGCCGCCGAGTTCGGCGACGCGCTGTGGGCGCGCGAGCCCGACCGCTGCTGCGCGATCCGCAAGGTCACCCCGCTCAAGCAGGTCCTGAGCGACGTCGACGGCTGGATCGTCGGCGTGCGCCGCGACCAGGCGCCGACGCGCGCGAACACGCCGAAGGTCGGCTGGGACGAGAAGCACGCGATCTGGAAGGCCGCGCCGCTCGCGGACTGGAGCGAGAAGGACATCTGGCGCTACATCCACGAGCACGACCTCCCGTACAACCCGCTGCACGACCGCGGCTACGCGTCGATCGGCTGCACGCACTGCACCGTCCCCGCGGCGGATCGCAGCGGCCGCTGGTCCGGCTCGGACAAGCTCGAGTGCGGGCTGCACGGGTAGGACCCGGCGCGTGGACTGGCCGCTGATCATCCTGTTCGGCTTCCTCGTCGGCGTGCTCGTGGGCACGACCGGCGTCGGCGGCGGCTCGCTGATGACGCCGGCGCTGATCCTCGTCTTCGGCACCGCGCCGACGACCGCGATCGGGACCGACCTCGCCTACGCGGCCATCACCAAGACGGTCGGCGGCTGGCGCCACTGGCGCCAGGGCACCGTCGACCTGACGATCGCCGTCTGGCTCGCGGTCGGCAGCCTGCCCGGCGCGCTCGGCGGCGTCTACGTCCTGCGTCTGCTGGAGGACGCGCTCGGCAAGAACTCGTTCGACGACACGCTGCTGCTGATGGTCGGCGGGGCGCTGCTGCTGACGGGCGTCGCGGTGCTCGCACGCGCGCTGTTCCTGAGCAAGATCGCCGATCGCGACCACGTCGACTTCGAGCTGCGCCACAAGGTCGCGGCGGTCCTGATCGGCCTCAGCGTCGGCTTCGTGCTCGGCCTCACCTCGGCCGGCAGCGGCGCGCTGATCGCCGTCGCGCTGATCATGGTCTACCGCCTCAAGCCGCGCCGCGTCGTCGGCACCGACGTCTTCCACGCCGCCGCGCTGCTGTGGGTCGCCTCGATCGCGCACCTGATCAGCGGCAACGTCGATCTCCTGCTCGCGGGCAACATCCTGATCGGCTCGATCCCCGGCGTGTGGATCGGCTCGGGGCTCGCGACGCGCCTGCCGGAGCACGCGCTGCGGCCCGCGCTGGCGATCGTGCTGCTGGCCGCCGGGCTCGCGCTGCTGAACAAAGCAGGCGTCGACTTCCCGATCTATGTCATCTTCTTGGCGCCGACACTCGTCGGCCTCGCAGCGTTCGCGCTGCACACGCTCCGTGCGCGCGCCGCGCTCCCGGTGCTGCCCGACCCCGTCCCCACCACCACTCCCGAGCACGCATGAGCCACGAGCTGTCACATCTCGACGCCCTCGAGGCCGAGGCGATCCACATCATGCGCGAGGTCGCCGCCGAGCTGGAGCGGCCGGTGCTGCTGTTCTCCGGCGGCAAGGACTCGATCGTCCTGCTGCGCCTCGCGGAGAAGGCGTTCCGCCCCGCGCGCTTCCCGTTCCCGGTGATGCACGTCGACACGGGCCACAACTTCCCCGAGGTGATCGAGTTCCGCGACCGCCTCGTCGAGCAGGTCGGCGAGCGCCTGATCGTCGCCTCCGTGCAGGAGTCGATCGACAAGGGCCGCGCCGTCGAGGAGACCGGCCCGCGCGCCTCGCGCAACCGCCTGCAGACCGTCACGCTGCTCGACGCGATCGCCGAGCACGGCTTCGACGCGGCCTTCGGCGGCGCCCGCCGCGACGAGGAGCGCGCCCGCGCGAAGGAGCGCATCTTCTCCTTCCGCGACGACTTCGGGCAGTGGGACCCGAAGGCGCAGCGGCCCGAGCTGTGGTCGCTCTACAACGGCCGCGTGCGCAAGGGCGAGCACGTGCGCGTGTTCCCGATCTCGAACTGGACCGAGCTCGACGTGTGGCAGTACATCGAGCGCGAGCGGCTCGAGCTGCCGCCGATCTACTTCGCCCACGAGCGCCCGGTCTTCGCGCGCGACGGGATGCTCTACGCCGCCAGCGACTTCGTGACGCTGATGGACGGCGAGACGGTCTTCACCGAGTCGGTCCGCTACCGCACCGTCGGCGACATGACCTGCACCGGCGCGGTCGCCTCGACCGCCACGACGCTGACCGACGTCGTCGCCGAGATCGCCGCGACCGACGTGACCGAGCGCGGCCAGACGCGCGCCGACGACCGCGTCACGGAGGCGGCGATGGAGGATCGCAAGCGTGAGGGGTACTTCTAGGCCATGAGCGCGATCGCGAACACCAACGGGCACTCCAGCGCCGGCCAGGAGACCTCCGAGCTGCTGCGTCTGGCGACGGCGGGCTCCGTCGACGACGGCAAGTCGACGCTGATCGGGCGCCTGCTGCACGACGCCAAGTCGATCCTCGCCGACCAGCTCGCGCACGTGAAGGAGACGAGCGAGCGGCGCGGCGACGGCGAGCTGAACCTCGCGCTGCTGACCGACGGCCTGCGCGCGGAGCGCGAGCAGGGCATCACGATCGACGTCGCCTACCGCTCCTTCCAGACCGACAAGCGCCGCTTCATCATCGCCGACTGCCCGGGCCACGAGCAGTACACGCGCAACATGGTCACGGGCGCCTCGACGGCCGACCTCGCGCTCGTGCTCGTGGACGCGCGCAACGGGCTCGTGCGCCAGTCGCGCCGGCACGCCGCGATCGGCGCGCTGCTGCGCACGCCGCACCTCGTCGTCGCGATCAACAAGATGGACCTCGTCGACTACGACCCCGACGTCTACGCCGCGATCGTCGAGGACTTCCGCACCTGGTCGTCCGGGCTGGAGTTCACCGAGGCGACGTTCATCCCGATCTCCGCGTTGAAGGGCGACAACGTCGTCGAGCGCTCGGAGCGCATGCCCTGGTATTCAGGGCCGACGCTGCTCGATCACCTCGAGACCGTGCCGATCGCCGCCGACCGCAACCTCGACGACTGGCGCTTCCCGGTCCAGTGGGTCGTGCGCCCGCAGAACGACGAGACGCACCACGACTACCGCGGCTACGCCGGCCAGATCGCCAGCGGCGTGCTGAGGCCCGGCGAGGAGGTCGTCGTGCTGCCGTCGGGCCGCACGACGCGCCTGGCCGGAATCGACACGATGGACGGCCCGCTGGAGGAGGCGTTCCCGCCGCAGTCGGTCACGCTGCTGCTGGAGGACGACCTCGACGTCTCGCGCGGCGACATCATCGCGCGGCCCTCCGATGCTCCGACGGTGGCGCGCGAGCTGGAGGCGATCGTCTGCTGGATGGCCGACGCGCCGCTGCAGGTCGGCGGGCGCTACGCGATCAAGCACGCGACGCGCGCGGTGCGCGGCATCGTCGAGGAAGTCGACTGGCACCTCGACGTCGAGACGCTCTCGCGCGAGGACAACACGCACGGGCTCGCGCTCAACGAGATCGGACACGTGCGGCTGCGCCTGAGCGCGCCGCTCGCGTTCGACTCCTACGAGCGCAACCGCACGACGGGCAGCTTCATCCTCGTCGACGAGGCCAGCAACGACACCGTCGGCGCGGGCATGATCGTCGGCGCCGACGACTGAGCGGCGCCCTGACGGGCGGATAGGTGGCCTTCCACCGATATTGTTCCGCGCCGATGTTCTCGAAGGTCCTGATCGCAAACCGCGGCGAGATCGCCGTCCGCATCATTCGCGCATGCGAGGAGCTCGGCGTCGCCTCGGTCGCCGTCTACTCGGAGCTGGATCGCGACGCGATCCACGTGCAGCGCGCGGACGAGGCGTACCTGATCGGCCCCGGGCCGGCGGCCGAGTCCTACCTCGTCGTCGAGAAGATCATCGAGGTCGCCAAGCAGTCGGGCGCTGAGGCGATCCATCCCGGCTACGGCTTCCTGGCCGAGAACGCCGGCTTCGCCGCGGCGTGCGAGAAGGCGGGCATCGTCTTCATCGGCCCGCCGGCGAGCGCGATCGACGCGATGGGCTCCAAGACGGCCGCGCGCGACCTGATGCAGAAGGCGGGCGTGCCGATCGTGCCGGGCACGACCGAGCCGGTCGCCGACGTGGCGGCCGCGCGCAAGATCATCGAGAAGACGATCGGCTTCCCGGTCGCCGTGAAAGCGGCGGGCGGCGGCGGCGGCAAGGGCTTCCGCGTCGCGCTCACGGACGACGAGCTGGAGGCCGCCTTCGAGGGCGCCGCGCGCGAGGGCGAGAAGTTCTTCTCCGACGCGACGGTGTACCTGGAGCGCTACCTGCCCGACCCGCGCCACGTCGAGGTGCAGGTGCTGGCGGACACGCACGGCAACGTGATCCATCTCGGCGAGCGCGACTGCTCGGTGCAGCGCCGCCACCAGAAGCTGATCGAGGAGTCGCCGGCGCCGGCCGTGGACGAGGCGCTGCGCGCGCGCATCGGCAAGATCGCCGTCGACGCCGCAGCCGCCGTGAACTACGTCGGCGCGGGCACGATCGAGGGGCTGCTCCAGGACGGCGAGTACTACTTCCTGGAGATGAACACGCGGGTGCAGGTCGAGCACTGCGTGACGGAGATGACGACCGGCATCGACATCGTCAAGGAGGGCATGCGCGCCGCCGCCGGCGAGCCGCTGTCGGTCGCGCAGGAGGACATCGTGCTGCGCGGCCACGCGATCGAGTGCCGCATCAACGCCGAGGACGCCTCGCGCAACTTCGCTCCCGCCCCGGGCAGGATCACCACGTACCGCGAGCCGTCGGGCCCGGGCGTGCGCGTCGACTCGGGCGTCGGCGCGGGCGGCGAGGTCTCGCCGATGTACGACCCGATGGTCGCGAAGCTGATCGTGTGGGACAGCGACCGCGCGAGCGCGACCGCCCGCATGCTGCGCGCGCTGGCGGAGTACGAGATCGGCGAGCTGAAGACGCTGATCCCCTTCCACACCGCGCTGCTGGGCACCGAGCAGTGGGCCAACGCCGAGACGTGCCGCGACCTGGTCGAGGACAAGAAGTGGCTGAAGGAGCTGGCCTTCCCGCCGCCCACGCCATCCGACGGCGACGATGAGGACGCGAAGCTCGAGCAGGCCTACACGGTCGAGGTCTCCGGCCGGCGCTTCGACGTGAAGGTGATCGGTCCGCCCGCTCCGTTCGCCGTCGGCAACGGCGCCGCGCCGGCTGCGGCCGCGCCGAAGGCGGCGCGGCGCGAGCGCAAGAGCGGCGGCGGCGGTGCCGGCGGCGACACGCTGCTCTCGCCGATGCAGGGCAACATGTGGAAGGTGCTCGTCAAGCAGGGCGACACGGTCGCCGAGGGCCAGCTGCTCTGCATCATCGAGGCGATGAAGATGGAGAACGAGATCACCGCCCACAAGGCCGGCACGATCGCCGAGCTGCCGATCTCCGAGGGCGCCTCGATCGGCTCCGGCGACACGATCGCCGTCATCGCCTCACCGGCCGAGTAGCGCCGTGCGCGTGTGGCTCGCGCAGCCGCAGGACGCCCCTCACGCTGCCGCGCTGCTGGGCGCCTTCCGCGACCACATGGGCCGCAGCGAACCCTCCGACGCGTCGCTGCGCACGAGCGTCGAGCGACTGCTCGGTGAAGCCGACTGCGAGCTGCTGCTGGGCGCAGCGGGCGAGGGCGCGCCCACCGGGGTCTGCCAGCTGCGCTACCGCTACGGCGTCTGGCACGCGGCCGAGGACTGCTGGCTGGAGGATCTCTACGTCGCCGCCGGCGCGCGCGGCGCGCGCCTCGGCCGCGCGCTCGTGGCCGCTGCGCTGCAGCGCGCGCGGGCGCGTGGCTGCGCGCGCGTCGCGCTCGACGTCAACGAGCACAACGCCGCTGCGCTGGCGCTCTACGCGAGCCTCGGCTTCGCCGGCAAGGAGCCGGGCGAGCGCGACCTCTACCTGCAGGCGCTGCTGTAGGGCTGGCTCACTGTCCGTCTGTGCATCGCATCGATGCAGAGATGGACGGCGATCAGCTCAGGTGGGCTACGTTCCGCGCATGGTGCGCGCGCTGCGCGGCCGTGCGCCGTGCGAGCGGGAGAGACGCGCCGGCGCCGTCGCGGCGCAACGCTTCGAGGTAGGCGACGTCCTCGCGCAGGATCGCGGCCGCGCGGATGGAATCGAGCGGGGCGCCGTGGCCCGGCACCACGGTGTCCGCTCGATCGACGAGCGGCTCCAAGCGCGCGAGCGTGGCGAGGTAGGCGTCGAGCGAGCCGCCCTCCTCCAGCAGCGGGATCTCGACCGGCGAGAGGTAGTCGCCGCAGACGAGGACGCGCGCCCACGGCGCCCAGAAGGCGGTCCCGTCCGCGGTGTGCCCGTCAGCCGGGTGCAGCTCCAGCTCGTGCTCCCCGACCGCGCAGTAGCCGGGCACCGGCAGCGCCTGCACGCCGGGCAGCGACAGCGGCGCGGGGCGCTCGACGTAGTGCTGCTCGTCGAACGCGCGCAGCTCGCGCGCCGCGGCGCCGGGCTCCGCCGTCAGGCGCGCCGCGGTCGTCTCGCCGCAGCCGATCGCTGCCTGCGGGAAGGCCAGGCGCCCGAGCAGGTGGTCCCAGTCGGCGTGCGTCACGAGCAGCCCGGAGATCGCGAAGCCGGCCTGCTCGGCGACGGCGGGCAGGATCTCCAGCTCGTCGGGCAGGATCGGCGCGTCGATCAGCAGCGCCTCGTCGTCGGCGCCGCCGCGCACCAGGGTGCAGGTCGTCTGCCAGATGCGGCTCGTGACGACGACGACGTCAGCGTGGACGCCGACCGCGCGCATGGTAGTGGGAGCCGATTAGGCGAGGCCGAGGAGCTTGACGGCCTCGCGGAGGTTCGTGACCTCCGCGTCGGGCTTCTTCTGCCCGCTGTCGAGCTGCGCCTTGGTGCGGTTGACCCAGATCACCGGGACCTTCGCCTTGAGGCACGGCTCGACGTCGTAGTAGTAGCTCGACGCGATGTGCACCCAGCCCTTCTTGCCGCCGACGCGCCGCTCGCACTCCTTGAAGTGCGCCGGGTCGGGCTTGTAGGAGCGCACCTGCTGCGCCGTCACGACGAGGTCGAAGTCGTGCGGGATGTGGCGGCGCGTCTGCCCCAGCAGCTTGTCGTCGATGTTCGCGATCAGGCCGAGGTTGAGCCCCGCCTTCGCGAGCTTCTGCAGGATCGGGTTGGCCTCCTTGAAGGCCGGCCAGCGCTGCACGGAGTCGGGCAGGAAGCCCGAGCGCGAGGGCTCGAGCGCCCACTTCAGCTCCTGCGAGATCTGCACGGCGGTGCGCCGCAGGACCTCGGCGTAGAGCTCGTAGGAGCCGGCCTGGATCTCCTGCTGGATCGAGTGGAACAGCGGGATCATCGCGTCGCGATCGATCGTGAAGCCGTCGCGGCTGGCCTCGCGCTGGAAGGCGTCGTAGGCCCCGAAGTCCCAGTCGATCAGCGTGCCGTAGGCGTCGAAGGTGACGAAGGTGACGTTCTTGGGAATCGGCATCGGCCGCGCATTATGCCTTCTGTCGCGTTTCGAGCGCGCCGCGACGCATTCGGAGGGCGTTGAGTAGAGTCCCGCGCCGCAATGGACCTGCTCGAGTACCAGGGCAAGCAGCTGTTCGCCCGCCACGGCATCCCCGTCCCCGACGGGAAGCCCGCCGCCACCGTCGAGGCCGCCGTCGCCGCGGCGCAGGAGATCGGCTACCCCTGCGTCGTCAAGGCCCAGGTGCTGATCGGCGGGCGCGGCAAGGCCGGCGGGATCAAGCTCGCGAAGGACCGCGCCGAGGCGCAGGCCGCCGCCGAGGCGATCCTCGGGATGGACATCAAGGGCTTCACCGTCCATGAGGTCTGGGTCGAGGGCGCCTCCGACATCGCACTCGAGTACTACGCCTCGATCGTCTTCGACCGCTCCGCCAAGGCGCCGCTCGTGATGCTCTCCACGCAGGGCGGGATGGACATCGAGGAAGTCGCGGAGAAGACGCCGGAGGCGCTCGCGCGGCTGCACGTCGACCCGCTGCTCGGCTTCCAGGACTTCCACGGCCGCCGCCTCGCCTTCGAGGCCGGCGTCGACGCCGACGTGATCCGCCCGGTCGGGGCGATGCTCACGAAGCTGTACGCCGCGTTCGTCGCCGAGGAGGCGATGCTCGTCGAGGTCAACCCGCTGATCGTCACCTCCGACCGGGACGTGCGCGCGCTCGACGCGAAGGTCACGCTCGACGGCAACTCGCTCTACCGCCACCCGGAGAACGCGGGGCTGCGCAACGCCTCCCAGGAGGACGAGCAGGAGCAGATGGCGCACGAGCGCGGCCTCACGTACGTGAAGCTCGACGGCGACATCGGCATCCTCGGCAACGGCGCCGGGCTCGTGATGAGCACGCTCGACGTCGTCGCGCTGGCCGGCGGCGCGCCCGCCAACTTCCTCGACGCGGGCGGCGGCTCGAAGGCCGACGCGATCGTCAGCGCCGTGGAGGTCATCCTCTCCGACCCCAAGGTCAAGGCCGTGCTGTTCAACATCTTCGGCGGCATCACGCGCTGCGACGAGGTCGCCAAGGGCCTGATCGAGGCCTTCGACAAGGTCAAGCCGACGGTCCCCTTCGTCGTGCGCCTCGACGGCACCAACGACGTCGCCGGGCGCGAGCTGCTCGCGCAGGCGAACCTGCCCAACGTGCACACCGAGGCGACGATGCTCGGCGCGGCGCAGAAGGTCGTGGAGCTGGCGGCATGAGCGTCCTCGTCGGCAGCGACACGCGCCTCGTCGTGACCGGCCTGACGGGCCGCGAGGGCACGTTCCACGCGCTCAACAACCGCAGCTACGGCACCGACGTGGTCGCGGGCGTCACGCCCGGCAAGGGCGGCCAGGACGTCGAGGGGATCCCGGTCTTCGACACGGTCCACGAGGCGGTCGACAAGGCCGGCGCGAACACGGCGATGATCTTCGTGCCGCCGCGCTTCGCCGCCGACTCGATCCTCGAGGCCGAGGACGCCGGCATCGAGCTGATCGTCGCGATCACCGAGGGCATCCCCGCGCACGACGAGCTGCGCGTCTACACGCAGCTCAAGCGCAACCCGAACGTGCGCCTCGTGGGTCCCAACTGCCCCGGGATCCTGTCGCCCGGCAAGGCCAACGTCGGCATCATCCCGGCCTCGTTCTTCAAGCAGGGCAACGTCGGCGTCGTCTCGCGCTCGGGCACGCTGACCTACCAGATCGGCAACGAGCTGGCCCAGCGCGGCTTCGGCAACAGCTCGATCGTCGGGATCGGCGGCGACCCGGTGCCGGGCTCGTCCTTCATCGACGTGATCGCGCTGTTCGAGGACGATCCCGAGACCGAGCTGATCGTGATGTCGGGCGAGATCGGCGGCTCCTCCGAGGAGGAGGCGGCCGAGTACATCGCCGAGCACGTGAGCAAGCCGGTCGTCGGCTACATCGCCGGCTTCACCGCCCCGCCCGGCAAGACGATGGGCCACGCCGGCGCGATCGTCTCCGGCACCGCCGGCACCGCCAAGGCCAAGGCCGAGGCGCTCGAAGGCAAGGGCGTCCGCGTCGGGCGCACGCCGACCGAGACGGCTGCGATCGCCGCCGAGCTGCTCTCGGCCTGACGTCCGGCGCCGCGCTCTCGTAACCTGAGCGGCATGGCCTCCGAACCCGCTCCGATCTCCTTCGCCCGCGGCGCTCCCTCGCTCGACATCGTCGACGTCGAGGGCCTGCGCGCCGCCGCCGATCGCGCCTTCCAGACCGACCCCGCCGGCACGACCGCCTACGGCACGTCGATCGGCTACCCGCCGCTGCGCACGTGGATCGCGGAGAAGCACGGCGTCGCGCCGGAGCAGGTGATCGTCACGAACGGCTCGATGCAGGCGGACGCGTTCCTGTTCGAGGCGCTCGTCGAGGACGGCGACGTCGTCGTGATCGAGAAGCCGACGTACGACCGCACGCTGCTGTCACTGCGCTCGCACGGCGCGGACCTGCGCCCGGTCGACCTGCACGAGGACGGCGTCGACGTGGTCGGCATCGAGCGGCTGATCGCCGACGGCGCGGCGCCGCGGCTCGCGCACCTGATCCCGAACTTCCAGAACCCCGCCGGCTACACGCTGTCGCTGAAGAAGCGCCACCAGCTGGTGGCGCTGGCGGCCGAGCACGGGATGACGATCTTCGAGGACGACCCCTACGTCGAGCTGCGCTTCAGCGGCGAGCCGCTGCCGACGATGCTGTCGCTCGACGCGGCCGATCGCGTCGTCTACGCCTCGTCGTTCTCCAAGACGGTCTGCCCTGGCATCCGCGTCGGCTATCTCGTCGGCCCTGAGAAGCTGATCGCACGGATCGCGAAGCTCGCGACCAATACGTACATCTCGCCCAACATGGTCGCGCAGTCGATCGTCAACGAGTTCTGCCGCGGCGGCGCGTTCGAGCGTTCAATCGAGACGGTCAAGGCGGCGCTCAGCGAGCGCGCGCAGCGGCTCTGCGCCGGCCTCGCCCGCGAGCTGCCCGAGGCCCGCTTCGTCGCGCCCGAGGGCGGCTACTTCCTGTGGGTCGAGCTGCCCGAGGGCACCGACGGCGACACGCTCTTCACCGCCGCCGCCGAGCGCGGCGTGCAGATCGTCAAGGGCACGGACTTCCTCATCGAAGGCGGCGAGAACGCCTTCCGCCTCGCCTACTCGGGCGTCACGACGGACCAGATCGACGAGGGCGTCGCGCGCCTCGCCGACGCCGTGCGGTCGCTGGGCTGAGTCGCCGACCCCGGCCGGGCGTCCCGGGCGGGCTCCCGAACCGCTATATTCGCTGCTGGTCTTACCCGTTTTACCTTTAAGCCCAGTGCACCGCCAGCCGACCTCTCCCGACGAGCAGCTCCCGACGGCGGAACTCGGCCGTCGAGGTCCGCCCTCCGGCGCGACCGCGCCTCCACGAAAGGACGCGCGATGACCGCAACGCCGCCGACGTTCCACGCAGTCGACCCGTCGACCGGCGAGCCGCTGGGCGAGTACGCCGGCGTGACCGCGGCGGACGTCGACGCCGCGGTCGAGGCGGCGACCGCCGTGCACCGCTCCGGCGTGCTCGCCGATCCGGGCGTGCGTGCGCGGCTGCTGCGGGCGATCGCGGCGGAGCTGCGCGCCGACGGCGACGCGATCGTCGCGATCGCGATGCGCGAGACGGGCCTGCCGGCCGCGCGCCTGAACGGCGAGCTGGAGCGGACGTGGCGTCAGGTCGCGGCGTTCGCGGACGTCGTCGAGGCTGGCGACGAGGCCGAGGCGATCATCGACCGCGCGGACGCGGAGTGGCGACCGGTCGCGCGGCCGGACCTGCGCCGGATGCTCGTGGCGCTCGGGCCGGTCGCGGTCTTCGGGGCCAGCAACTTCCCGCTGGCGTTCAGCACCGCGGGAGGCGACACGGCCGCCGCGCTCGCCGCCGGATGCCCGGTGGTCGTGAAGGGGCATCGCTCCCATCCGGGAACCGGCGAGCTGGTCGCGGCGGCCGTCGCTCGCGCGAGCGACTCGGCCGGCCTGCCCGCGGGCACGTTCGTGTCGCTGCACGCGGCCGGCCGCGACGTCGGCGAGGCGCTCGTGGCCCATCCCGGCATCGCGGCCGTCGCCTTCACGGGCTCCTACCAGGGCGGGATCGCGCTCCAGCGGATCGCGCAGGCGCGTCCGGTGCCGATCCCGGTCTACGCCGAGATGGGCTCGAACAACCCGCTGGTGATCACACCCGGGGCGCTCACCGAGCGTGGCGCGCAGCTCGCGAGCGGACTCGCGACGGCGGTCACCGGCTCGGGCGGGCAGCTTTGCACGAAGCCGGGGATCGTGTTCGTCCCGGAGGGCGAAGCGGGCGAGCGGCTGATCGCCGAGGTCGGCCGGCTGCTCGACGCGACCGAGCCGCCGGTCCTGCTGAACGCCTCGATCCAGCGAGGCCTGCGCGAGGGTCTGACGCGGCTCACGGGTGCGCGCGTGACGAGCGCGGACGAGCGGGAGCAGCTCCCGGGCTGCCGGCAGCGGCCGGTCGCCGTGCGCGAGCGCGCGGCGCGGCTGGCCGAGGAGCCGGAGCTGCTGGAGGAGCGCTTCGGCCCGTTCGTGCTGCTGCTGACCTACGCGCACGAGGCCGAGCTGCGCTCCGCGCTCGCGGTCCTGCCCGGCCAGCTCACGGCGACGTTGCACAGCGCGCCGGGCGAGGAGGCGCTGTGCGCGCGACTCTCCACCCTCCTCGTCGAAAAGGCCGGCCGGATCCTCTACGACGGCTTCCCCACCGGGGTCGCCGTCACCTGGGCGATGCAGCACGGCGGCCCGTACCCCGCGACGACCGATCCGGCCCACACGTCGGTCGGGATGACCGGCACGCGCCGCTTCCAGCGACCCGTCGTCTGGCAGTCGGCGCCCCGGCACGCGCTTCCGCCACAGCTGCACGACGAGAACCCGTGCGGCATCCTGCGCCGCGTCGAGGGCACGCTCACGCGGAACGCCATCTGACCGACAGGCGGCGGCGCGCCACCGGTTTGACAGCGCCAAACCGCTGAGGCATGCTCACGGTATGACTGGTAATTCCGTTCGGAGCATCCCGGTGACGACCGAGGAACTCGTCGCCCAGCTCGAGTCCGACATCCTCAGCTGGGAGCCCGGCAGGAAGCTTCCCTCCGAGCGCAAGCTCGCCGAGTCCTTCGGCGTCAGCCGACCCGTCGTGCGCGAGGCGCTGCGCGGGCTGCAGGAGCGCGGGCTCATCGCGGTGCACCCGGGGCGCGGCTCCTTCGTCAGGAAGGTGGAGCCGACGCGCGGCGGGGCCTCGGTCAACCTGCTCGTGCGCCGCGGCGCGATCACCGTGCGCGAGCTGATCGAGGCACGGAGCATGCTCGAGTCCGAGGCGGCCGCGCTCGCGGCGCAGCACCACACGGAGGCCGACGCCGAACGGCTGCACGAGCTGCTTGCGGCGTTCGTGAGCAGCAGCGACGTCGAGATGCGCGCGGCGCTCGACGTCGCCTTCCACGAGACGATCGCCGTCGCGTCCGGCAACACCGTGCTCATGATCATGTTCGGGTCCATCCGTGAGCTGATCCACGGCATGGTGCTGCGCAGCCTCACCGACCGCGCGACGCAGCAGGCGGGCCTGCCGCTCCACGACCGCGTGCTGAAGGCGATCCTCTCCCGCGACGCCAAGGCCGCGCGCAACGCCATGTCCAAGCATCTCATGCTCGCCGTCGAGCATTACGGCGCGGACGCGGATCGCTCGCTCGCGGACGTGCTGAGACGCCGTGCCGACTACCAGCCCGAGGTCGGCGAGCTGCTGCGCCGGGCCAGCCAGGCGGTCGGCGCAGCGCCGCCGGCGTGACGATCCGGTGATCAAAAACCGCTGCTCGGCGAAGTCGTCCGTGCGGCGGGCACTATCGCGGGCCGCGGAGCAGCTCGAGCTCCTGCAGGCACATCGCGTAGCGGCTGTGTGGCGGGTTGACGCCGATGTCGGGGATGTGGCTCCAGATCGAATACTCCTCCTTGGCGAAGTTCGTGAAGTTCGCCGAGAAGCAGAGCCAGCCGCGAGCTCCGTCTGGAGAGACGAACTTCGTCGGCAGGTTGAGGAAGTACGCCTGCTCGCCGAAGTTCTCCATGTACACGACGAGCCGCCACGGGCCGGTCAGCGCGTCGGCCTCCAGGACGTAGCTGCTCATCTTGTCGTTCGTCGGCCATCCATCGGTCACGAACATCAGGTACTTGCCGAGCGGCGCGTCGTAGGTCACCGTCACGCAGCCGCAGTGGTTCACCCAGTCGATCAGCGGCCGGATCTCGCTGAAGTCGCTCGTCCAGCGGGGCTCGCCGTCGACCGTCCCGGCGAAGAACTCGTATGCGTCGGGGTCGTTGATCGTCTCGGGCGTGGGATCCACCCGGATCAGGTAGACGTGGTCGCCGGAGATCCAGCTGAGGTCGGCGTGCGAGCTCGTCGCCCCGTGCCCGACGAGGTACGCCTTGCCGTCGGGGGAGTGCTCCATGTCGCGCCCGAAGTCGACGAAGTGCGGGGCGCCGATCTTGACCTTGCTGTTGTGCTTGCCGGACTCTCCGAAGATTGGCTTCGCCGGGGTGTGCGGCGTCTCCTCCCAGGTGGCGCCCAGGTCGCGCGAGACGCGGAAGCCGACGAAGGGCCCGAGCACGTCCCAGTTGAGATCCCGGCCCTGCGTCTCGTCCAGGCAGTAGGTGCCGTAGTACCAGATCCCGTCCTTGACGAGCGACCCGCACGGATAGCGTCCGCCGTAGGGCAGCGGCGAGCCGAGGCAGGCGTTGAGCGGGATGACCTCGAGCGCGAGCGGGTCGTCGCCGACGATGCGCGCCTGCGCGGTGACGGCGGCGTGACCGGCGGAGTTCAGCGGCCAGCCGCCGACCTCGCCGTCCGTCCAGGGCGAGTAGAGGTCGCCGTCGAGGGCCCAGGTCGGGTACCACGTGTCCGCGTTCGTGTACTCGGCGTGGCGTCCGGTGAAGCGGACGCCGACGAGGTCCGTCGAGCGGGGGAACGGGCACCCCTCGGGCTCGCGCGACGGCCAGGCGTCCGGTTGCTCGCTCATCTTCGCTCTCCAACGTCTCGGTCAGTGTTCATCCGACATACCCAAAACACCGGTAAGACCGGCATTACCGAATGCTAGCATGGGCCGTCGAGCCCTCGTGACGTGGCGCACGGCCACACGAGCGCCCGCCTCCGCGGGAGACGCCGGCGCGTGCCGGCGGATCTGCGAGTCAGCCTAGCGACCGTAGCGGTCGCGGCCGAGCACGAGCTGCTTGGGCACCGCCGTGCGCGGCGGCGGCGACGGGTCGGCCGTGACAGACACCGTTTCGGCGACGCTCTGCGTGATCGTGTGCTCGCCGTCGGCGGCCTGGATCGTGACGTGCTCCTCGTCGTTGGCGGTGAGCGTGCCCAGCAGGCCGGGCTCGATGCCGTTGCGCATCAGGTAGTGGAGCAGGTCCTCGGCCTCGTTCTCGAGCCGCAGGATGGAGACCTTGGCGCCGACCTCGCAGTCGGACAGCGGCACGCCGACGATCCGCTCGCCGACCTTGATCGGGTGGCCGTGGGGGCACGTCGTCGCGTCGCCGATCGCCGCCTTGACGTACGCCTCGAAGCGCGGGGACATCGCGTGCTCCATGCTCTCCGCCTCCTCGTGCACGTCGTCCCACGGGACGCCGACCACGTCGGTCAGGAAGCGCTCGATCAGGCGGTGGCGGCTGGTGATCTCCTCGGCGTGGGCGCGGCCCTCGTCGGTGAACGCGATCACGCGATCTTCGCCGCGCGTGGTGTAGCCGTCGCGCTCGAGCCGGCCGAGCATCTCGTGGACCGTCGGCGCCGACAGCTGCATGGCCCGCGCGAGGTTGGCGCCGGTCATCGGCAGCCCCGCCTCGTAGAGCCAGAAGAGCATCTGGAGGTACTCCTCCTCCGCGACCGTGGCGTGATCGTGCGACACGTTCCAAAGCCTAGTGATTTGAGTGGAACGCTACGATCGCGGGGCGATGGCCCTTCCCCTCGCCCCGCCCCTGACGCCACAGCTCGCGCGCTCGCGCCCGGCGCTGCCGGACGGTGAGGGCTGGGCGTTCGAGCCGAAGTTCGACGGCTTCCGCGCGCTCGTGTTCGTGGACGGCGAGGAGGTGGAGTTGCAGTCGCGCAGCGGCAAGCCGCTGGGGCGCTACTTCCCGGAGCTGCGCTTCCCGCCCGGGCGCTACGTGCTCGACGGCGAGATCGTGATCGACGGCGCCGACGGGCTGCAGGACTTCGACGCGCTCTCCAACCGGCTGCACCCGGCCGCCTCGCGGGTCGCGAAGCTCTCGCAGGAGACGCCGGCGCACTTCATCGCCTTCGACCTGCTCGCGCACGAGGACGAGGTGCTGATGGAGCGCCCGTTCGCGGAGCGCCGAGCGGCGCTGGAGGCGCTCGTCGCGGCGCCGGTCGCGCTGGCGCCGTCGGTGCGCAGCGCCGCGGAGGCGGAGCAGTGGCTGCACAGCGCGGAGGGCGTCGTCGCGAAGCTGCTCGACGCGCCCTACGAGCCGGGCAAGCGCACGGCGATGGTGAAGGTCAAGCGCGTACGCACGATCGACTGCGTGCTCGTCGGGTGGCGGCCGGGCAAGGAGGAGAGCACGGTCGGATCGCTGATCCTCGGGCTCTACGACGGCGAGGAGCTGCGCGTCGTCGGCCACACGTCGGGCCTGAAGGGCGCGGAGAAGCGCGAGCTGGTGGAACGTCTGGCGCCGTACGAGAGCGGCGAGCGCGGCAGCGCCGATCCGAGCCGCTGGAAGAGCGACAAGGAGCTGGAGTGGGTCGCGCTGCGCCCCGAGCTGGTCGTCGAGATCGCCTACGAGCAGGTCAGCGGCCAGCGCATCCGCCACGGCACGACGCTGCTGCGCTGGCGCGAGGACAAGCCGCCGCGCGAGTGCCGCATCGAGCAGCTCGCGAGCTAGTCGCCCTGCTTGGCCCGGCTCGGCTGCACGCGCTTGGGCTCGCTGCGCTGCTTGGCGAAATGCGGCGGCCAGGGCGCGTCGCCGAGCCCCTCCTCCTCGTCGCGCTTCGCCAGCGCGAGCAGCGCGGCGAGCGAGCCGGCCCGGACGTCGATCGCAGCGTGCGGGTCGCCGTCGCGCGCGAGCAGCTCAGGCACGGTCGCGAGCGTGTAGTCGGCCGGCTCGACGGCGGCGACCTGCTCCCAGCGCAGCGGCATCGAGACACGCGCGTCGGGCGTGGGGCGCACCGACCAGGCGGAGGCGACGGTGCGGTCGCGCGCGTTCTGGTTGTAGTCGACGAAGACGCCGTGGCGCTCCTCCTTCCACCACTTGCTCGTCGCCAGCTCGGGCACGCGGCGCTCGACCTCGCGCGCCAGCGCGAGCGCGGCGCGGCGCACCTCCGTGAAGCCGTGCTCGGGTACGACGCGCACGTTGATGTGGATGCCGCGCGAGCCGGAGGTCTTTGGGAAGCCGAGCAGGTCGTGGTCCTCGAGCACGGCGCGCACGCAGAGCGCGACCTGGCGCACGTCGTCCCAGCTCGCCTCGGGCGTCGGGTCGAGGTCGACGCGCAGCTCGTCGGGGCAGTCGAGGTCGGCGCGGCGCACCGGCCAGGGGTTGAAGTCGATCACGCCGAGGTTGACGGCCCACGCGAGGTGGGCGGCGTCGTCGCAGACGAGCTCGCGCGCCTCGCGGCCGCTCGGGAACGTGACGGTCGCCGTCTCCAGCCAGTCGGGCGCGGTGTCGGGCACGCGCTTCTGGAAGAAGGGCTCGCCGTCGGCGCCGTCGACGTAGCGCTTGAGCACGGTCGGGCGCTCGCGCAGGTGCAGCAGCGCGGGCTCGGCGACGGCGAGGTAGTACTCGACGAGGTCGAGCTTCGTGTGCCCGGCGGCGGGGAAGTAGGGCTTGGCCGGATTCGAGATCCGCACCTCGCGACCGGCCACTTCGAGCGTCGTGTGCTCCCGCGCCATCGCCCGACAGCTTGCCACGGCGGCCTCCCCGGCGCGAGCCGCGCGCCCGGCGCATGGAAGGATGCGCCGCGTGTCCGCGCGTGCTCCGCTGCTCGTCGCCCCCGCCCGCTTCAACGGCACGCTGCGCGCGCCCGTCGTGGCAGCCGCGCTCGCGCGCGGGCTGGAGGCGGACGGCTGGCCGGTCGATCGCTGTCCGCTGGCGGACGGCGGCGCCGGCACCATCGAGGTGCTGCTGCCGGCGCTCGGCGGCGAGACGGCGGCGGTGAGCGTCGCCGGCGCGCCCGTCGGCATCGGGCTGATCGAGGACGGCGCAGGCGCACTGGTCGAGCTGTGCAGCGTGCTGGACGACGGCGCGCGCTCCAGCGCGCCCGCCGGCGAGCTGCTGCTCGCGGCGGCCGCGACCGGCGCCGACGTCGTGTTCGTCGCGGCCGGCGACGTCGCGCCCGCCGACGGCGGGGCCGGCGCGCTGAAGGCGCTCGCGCGCGGCGGCACGCTGAGTGCGCGGGTCGTCGTGCTGTGCGATCGGCGCAACGAGCTGGAGCGCACCGGCAACGGGCTCGCGGGCGCGCTCGCCGAGGGGTGCGGCGCGCGGCTGGAGCACGGGGCCGCGTTCGTGCTCGACGCGCTCGGCTTCGACGCACGCATGCGCGCTGCGCGGGCGGTGATCGTCGGTACGGGCCGGCTCGACCTCGCGACGCTCGCCGGCAGGGCGGCGGGCGAGGCGGCGACGCGCGCACGCCAGTCCGGCGTGCCCTGCTTCGCGGCCGTCGGCGCGCGCACGCTCGACGCGTTCGGGGCGCGCATCCTCGACCTGCAGGTCGTGCTGGAGGCCGGCGACGCCGCGGCGCTGGAGGCCGCCGGCCGTGAGCTGGCGCGCCTGGTCTAGAAGCGGGCGGCCACGCGCGACGCGGGCTCGCTAGGCTCGCCTGCTCGTGTCTCCGACGCGTCCCCCGATCCCGCTGCCGCCCGCCGCGCGGCGCGCCGTCGTCATCGGCGCCGGCTCGTTCGGGACGGCGGTCGCGGTGCTGCTCGCGCGCGGCGGGATGCGCACCACGCTGCAGGCGCGCACGCCCGAGCAGGCGCAGACGCTCGCCGACGCGCGCGAGAACGCCGTCTACCTGCCGGGCGTCGAGCTGCCGCGCGAGCTGCGGATCGAGCCGGCGTCGACCGGGCTCGCGCGCGCGGAGCTGGTGTTCCTCGCCGTCCCCTCGCTCGGTCTCGGCGAGGTGATCGACGGCCTGGAGGCGGCCGGGCTGACGCGCCGCGCCGCCGTCGTCTCGCTCGCGAAGGGGCTCGTCCCGCCCGACGGCACCCCGCCGACAGCGCTGCTGCGCCAGCGCTTCGGGGCCGGCCGCGTCGCCTGCATCGGCGGGCCCGCGCACGCGCAGGAGATGGTGCGCGAGGGCGCGGGACTGGTCGCGGCCTCCAGCGACGAGGGGCTCGCCCGCCAGCTCGCGGCGATGTTCATCCGCGCGGGCGTCGTCTGCGAGCAGTCGAACGACCCCGTCGGCGTCGAGCTGGCCGGCGCCGCGAAGAACGCCGCCGCGCTCGCCGCGGGCGCGACCGAGGCGCAGGGGCTGAATGCCGCCGGCGCCGCCGCCGGACACATCTTCGCCGAGGTCTGGCGCTACGCGGAGCGGCTCGGCGCGCGGCCGGAGTCGATGATCGGCCTGGCCGGCACCGGCGACCTCGTCGCGACCGCGCTCGCGCCCCAGAGCCGCAATCGCCGCGCGGGGGAGCTGCTCGCGCGTGGCGTCCCGACGGCGCAGATCCCGGCCGAGATCGGCCAGGCGGTCGAGTCGCTCGAATCGGTCCCGCTGCTCGCGCGCGGCCTGGAGCACGCCGGCATCGAGGCGCCGGTGACGGCCGCGCTCGGGCGTCTGATCGCCGGCGAGCTGCCGCTCAACGACTGGGTCGCGCTCGTGCGCGCGACCGTCCCGCCGCCGGCGCGCTGGCGCGAGCAGGTGCGCGACGGCGGCTGGCAGCGCGCGTGGGCGCGCGTGCGCAGCTGGCTCGGCGGCCGGTCGCGCGACTAGTTGCCCGCCGGCGGACGCTTGCGCGGCGCTGTGCGGCCGGCCGGCGGGGCGGCCGGCTTCCGCTTCGGCGTCGGCTTCGGCTTCGCCGCCACGGGCTTGGCCGCAGGCGCGGCCTTCGGCGTGGCCGCGACCTCGTGGCGCCGAGCTGCGACGGCCGGCTTGGCCCGTGCCGGCGCGGGCTCCGCGTCGCCGGCAGGCTTCGCCGCGGGCGTCGCGGTGACGATCAGGCTGCGCACGCCGGCGGCCGTGAGGCCGGCCGTGACGAGCGACGTCCAGGCCGCGACCCCGTCCGCCCCCCAGCTCGGCGTCGAAGAGTAGATGCCGTAGATGGCGGCGAAGGCGATGCCCAGCGGGACGATGCACTCGAGCACCAGGAAGTCGATCCCGAAGTGCGACTGCAGCGACAGGAAGTACCGCGCTCCGAGAACGTCTGCCTTGGCGTCGGGCGCGCGCTGCGCCTTCCAGTCGGCGAACTTGACCTTCGCGTCGTTGCGCAGCTCCTTGTAGAGCAGGAACAGCAGCGTGATGGCGAGCGCCACGAGCGTGCCGGACCAGAAGAAGCTGGAGCGCTTGACGCGGACCGTGAGCGGCACGTCGACCTGGCCGAGCGGCGCCGGACCGGAGGCCGTGACCGTGCCGCTGTAGCTGCCCGCGTCCATGCCGGCGCCGTTGATGCAGACGCGGAAGTAGACGCGGTTGCGCGCGACGTTGAACCGCGGCGTCGTGAACTTCGGGACGCGGGTGCTCGTGGTCTCGAGGTTGTCGTCGTCGCGCTCGACGCTGCGCGTGACGTCGAGGACGACGTTCTCGGGCTTGATGCTGCGAGGCAGCCGCCGGTCGGCCTTGAGCACGACGTCGGTGCTGCGCTTGCCGGGATGGTGGGCGAAGTTGATCGGCTTCGGCGGCTGCTCCACCGTCAACCCGATGGGCTTGCCGCGATGCCCGCGCCCGGGCGTCGCGGAGCGGGCCCGGTGCACGCAGGCGCGCGCGAGCGCGGCGCGGCGCCGGGCCTTGGTCCTCGCCTTCGCGGTCGCCCGCTTCGTCTTCGCGCTCACCTTGGCGTGGGCATGCGCGGACTTCGGCGTCGTGCGCGTGGAGCGACCCGCATCCGCGGGACCGACCAGCGCCGCGAACGACAGCGCGGACGCGAGCGCAGCGACGGGCAGCAGTCGACGGACGAGCACGACCGCTTTATATCTGTTAACTGATCAACAGCGCTTCACTTCGCGGTGCGCTCGGCGAGCGTCGTCACCACGGCCTCGTAGACGCCCGCGCCGTACGTGCCCTCCGCAACGCGCACGTTCTCGCGCCCCGCGATCGCCTCGCGCAGCGACGGGTCGCGCGTGAGCGCGTTGCCGACGAGCCAGAAGCCGCCGACGACGGCGGCGGCGCCCATGTCCTCGCGCGAGTCGCCGATCGCGATGCACTCCTGCGGCGCGTAGCCGCGGATCTGCATGTGCCGCGCGACCGCGCCGGCCTTCGAGGACGCCGCCGGCACGAGGTGGTAGGCGCGCACGTACGGCAGCGCCGCGAGATCCTGCGAGCGCGAATGCACGACGCCGTTGTCGACGAGCCGCAGGCGCTCCATGCCGCGCTCGCGCAGCAGCGCGTCGACCTCGTCCGCGTCGACGAGCCCGCGGAAGAGGTGCGAGACCTCGCGCTCGAGATGCCAGGGAGCGTGGTACTCGAGCCGGCGCGCATAGTGCTCCAGCAGCAGCGCGGGCGCCCCCATCTGCTCGATCTGCTCGTGGATCGCGCGGCCGCCCTCCGGCACGAGCCCGCCAGTGAGCCACTCCAGATCGCCGTCGATCACGAGCCCGGCGCCGGCCTCGAAGATGTAGGCCGGCTGGCCGATCAGGCGCGCGTCCTCGTTGCACTGCGCCTGGCGGCGGCCGGAGTAGATGACGACCTCGACGCCGGCTCGGTGGCAGGCCTCGAGCGCCTTGACGGCGCTGAGGCTGAAGCCACCCTCGGCGTCGCGCAGCAGGGAGGCGCCGGGGCCGAGCAGGGTGCCGTCGAGGTCGACGTAGACGCAGCGCATCGGCCTGGAGTCTGCCAGTAGCCTGCCGCGCGATGTCCTCCCGTCGCCCCCTCACGCTGCTGCTCGCCGTGATCGGCGTCGGGCTCGTGCTCGCGGGCGTCGGAATCGGGAAGCCGCCGCCGCAGGGGATCGAGGGCGCTTACTTCACGCGCGAGTCGGGGACGCCCGCCTACTCGGAGGTCTACAGCGGGTCGGTCTCGGCCTCGCTGTTCTCCCCCTCCGACGGCAACCTCTGGATCGGCGCAGGGATCGCCTGCTGCGCGATCGCGCTCGGCACGCTCGCCGTCGGACGGCGCCGCGACGGCGCCCCGCCGGGCCCCTGAGCAGAGACGCCGCGTACCATCGGACGCGATGGCCGTCGCCCCCGAGCTCGAGCCCTGGACCGCGCTGCTGGAGCGAGGCCGCGCCGACGAGCGACTCGTGCACGAGGACGTCGTGGCGCCGCGCGTCGGGCAGTCGGTGCCGGTGCCGGGCGAGCTGCACCACGAGCTGCGCGCGGCGCTGGCGCGCGTCGGCGTCGCCACGCTGCACACGCACCAGGAGGAGGCGCTGCTGGCTGCGATGGACGGGCCGCTGATCGTCACGACCGGAACCGCCTCGGGCAAGTCGCTGTGCTTCAACCTGCCGACGCTCCAGCAGCTGCTCGCCGACCCGCGCGCGCGGGCGCTGTACCTGTACCCGACGAAAGCGCTCGCGCAGGACCAGGCGCGCGCACTCGCGGCGCTGAAGCTGGAGCGACTGCGCCCCGCGATCTACGACGGCGACACGCCGCAGGCCGAGCGCGCGGCGATCCGCCGCAGCGCGAACGTCGTGCTGACGAACCCCGACATGCTGCACGTGGGGATCCTTCCCAACCACCGTGCGTGGGGCGACTTCCTCTCCAACCTCGCGGTCGTCGTCGTCGACGAGGCGCACGTGTACCGCGGCGTCTTCGGCTCGCATATGGGCAACGTGCTGCGGCGCCTGCGACGGATCGCCGCCAACTACGGCACGAGCCCGCGCTTCCTGCTCGCGAGCGCGACGGTCGCGAACCCGCTGGAGCTGGCGGAGCGGCTGACCGGGCTGGAGGACATCCGGCTGATCGACCGCGACGGCGCGCCGTCGGCCGAGCGGCGGATCGCGATGTGGAACCCTCCGATGCTCGACGAGGCGCTCGGCGTGCGAGCCTCCGCGCTGTCCGAGGCGGCGGACCTGTTCGCCGACCTCGTGCACGCCGGCGCGCGCACGATCTGCTTCATCAAGTCGCGCAAGGCGGTGGAGCTGATCCTGCGCCATGCGACCGCACGGCTTCAGTCCGGCGACCGCCCGGACCTGGCGGAGCGGATCGCGCCCTACCGCGCCGGCTACACCTCGCAGCAGCGGCGCGAGCTGGAGCAGCGGCTGACGAGCGGCGACCTGCGCGGCGTCGTGGCGACCGACGCCTTGGAGCTGGGGATCGACATCGGCGAGCTGGACGCAGCGATCTGCGTGACGTTCCCGGGCACGGTCGCTTCGCTGCGGCAGATGTGGGGGCGCGCCGGTCGTCGCGGGCGCGGGCTCGCCGTCTACGTCGCGGGCGAGGACGCGCTCGACCAGTTCTTCTGCCGCCATCCGGACGAGTTTCTCGGGCGGCCGGTCGAGGCGGCGATCCTCGACCACGAGAGCGAGCAGATCCACGCAGCGCACCTGCTGTGCGCCGCGCACGAGGGGCCGCTCGCGCCGGGCGAGGCGGACGTGCTGGGCCCGCATTGGCGCGAGCACGCCGAGCGGCTCGTGAGCGCGGGGCAGCTGATCGAGCGCCGCGGCGCCTTCCAGCTGCGCGCGCCGGAGGACTACCCGGCCGCGCGCGTGCCGCTGCGCTCCTCCTCCGCCGACGTCTTCTCGCTGATCGACACGTCCTCGGGCGAGCTGATCGGGACGCTGGAGGCGGCGCGCGCGTTCTCGACCGCGCACCAGGGCGCGGTCTACCTGCACCTCGGGCGCGCCTACGAGGTGCAGCAGCTCGACCTGCTGGAGCGGCGCGCGCTGCTGGCGCCGTTCGACGGCGACTGGTTCACGCAGCCCAAGCGCGAGACGACGACGGCGATCGAGCGGCTGATCGAGCGGCGCGAGACGATGGGCGTGCAGCTGTCGTTCGGCAACGTCGTCGTGACGGAGGTCGTGACCGGCTACCAGCGCAAGGCGCTCGCCGACCACCAACAGATCGACTTCCAGGCGCTCGACCTGCCGGAGACCGCGTTCACGACGCAGGCGCTCTGGTACGAGCTGGACGAGCGGGTCCTCGGTCCGGACGCGGCGTTCGGGCTGGAGCGCCTGCTGGGCGCGCTGCACGCGACCGAGCACGCGCAGATCGCCGTGCTGCCGCTGCTGGCGATGTGCGACCGCTGGGACATCGGCGGCCTTTCCACGAACGCGCACCAGCAGACCGGGCGCCCGACGATCTTCATCTACGACGGCCATCCCGGCGGCGTCGGCATCACGCGCGCGGGCTACCGCGGCTTCGAGCGGCTCGTCGGCGACGCGCTGCGCCTGATCGCCGAGTGCCGCTGCAAGCGCGGCTGCCCCTCGTGCGTGCAGTCGCCCAAGTGCGGGAACCTCAACGAGCCGCTGTCGAAGGCGGGGGCGCAGGCGCTGCTGAGCACGTTGACGGGGTTCGCGGGCTGAGCGGCTCAGCGCGGCCAGACGCGGCCGGCCACGACCCACAGTCGCAGCAGCGGATCCACCACACGATGTCCCGTCGTCGCGGTCGCGTCGACCTCGATCTCCCCGCTGTCGAGCAGCGCCTGCAGCGCAGGACGTGTCGTGCCTTTCGTCGTCCCGTGACGAGCGCTCGCCTGCACGCTGTAGAGCAGCTCGTCATCGACCGCGATCGCGCTCAGCGTCCGTCGATGCGTCGTCGGCAGGGCGTCCCATCGCGCACGCAGCTCGTCCTCGACGTCGGCACCGACAGAGGCGAGCGTTCGCGCCCACGTCTCCACGTCGGCTGAGGCTCCACGCGGGGTGTGTGACCACAGGTGGCTAGCGAGCTGCATCGCACGCTGAGGGTGGCCGCACGCCACATCGAGCAGTGCGTCGAGCACAGCGGCGCAGTCTCGTCCTTCAGCCTCGAACGTCGCGCCGATGTGATCGGCGAGCGCTGCGCCGGGCAGCGGGGGAAGGCGGATCGCCGCCGCCTGGTCGAAGAACGGACGCCGCCGATCGGCAAACAGCTCGCGCATCATGCCTGGGTGGGAGCCCGCGAAGACGTACGACACCCCGTCGCCGTGGTGCTGGATCTTGCTGCGGAAGACCGCATCGAGCTGTGGGCCAGCCCCGAGCAGGGCCTGGAACTCGTCAAGCACGATCACGACGGCCCGTCCACTCTTCTCGTGCAGCTTCGCCGGCGTCGCAAGCCGCTCCAACAGGGCTCGTGCGCCGTCGTCGACTTCATGACCGCGCGACGCGCCCGACATCTCGAGCGATGCCGGACCGGCGCTGACGCGGCCGATCGGTCGCAGATTGCGCCGCAGCGCCGTGAACCAGCGCCGCAGGGCGCCGTCCAGCTGGCTCTCGTAGGCGAGCTCGATTCGCGTCGCCACGTCTGCCACCGTGAGTACCCCGTAGAAGTCCACGTAGATCGGCACCATGCCCTGACGTTCGGCGTCGCGCAGCATGCGCCGCATCAAGCTCGTCTTGCCGTAGCGCCGGGGCGCCGTCAGTCGGCTGTTGCGACCGTCTGCCGCGCGGTCGAGCAGCTCTGCAAGCTCGCGCTCGCGATCGATCAGCGCATCCGGTGCGAGCGGCTCCTCGTAGCGAAAGGGAGTTGAACTCATGAGTACTATGTAATCGTACTTTCTGGTACTAGTCAACAGTACTCATGTGGGAGTGACGCAAGACCGCTTGCGCCGCTCATCCCAGCGCCGCACGAGGCCGAAATTGCGAGGGATGGCCCGATTCCTTCGCGCCACTCTCCTCCTCACAGCTCTCGGGGTCGCGGCGCCGGCGCTGCCAGCCAGTGCGGCAGCGGTGAATGCCGGCGGCGCGGCCCCGGGTGATGTGAGCACGACGTCGGCGACCACGGTCGCCGCGACGAGCGCCGGTACCGGCGGCGCCTCGCCGGACTTCGTCCCCACGCCGACGGCCAGCAGCGCCCGCACCGGCGGCGCGCTCTCCGGCCACAAGCCGAAGCCGAAGGTCGTCGTCAAGCCGGTCACTCCACGCAAGACGTCGAAGCCCACGCAGCCGGTCGTCTCGACGGTCGCGGGCACGTTCCCACTCACCGGCCCCTACGACTTCGGCGGCGACGACGCGCGCTTCGGCGCCGGTCGCGACGGCCACATCCACCAGGGCCAGGACGTGATCGCCGGCAGCGGGACGCCGATCGTGGCGCCGATCGCGGGCTCGGTCCTGTGGAAGGCCAACCAGCCCGGCGGGGCGGGGATCTACCTCGTCGTGCGGGCCGCGTCCAACGGCCGCGACTACGTCTTCATGCACATCAAGCGCGGCACCGTCGCCGTCCACGTCGGCGACCCGGTCGCGCAGGGCCAGCAGCTCGCGCAGGTCGGCGCGACCGGCGACGCGAGCGGGCCGCACCTGCACTTCGAGATCTGGCCCGGCGGCTGGTACGTGCAGGGCAGCGCGCCGGTCGACCCGCTGCCGCAGCTGCTGCGGTGGGCCGGGCTGCCGGCTGTGCCGGCCTCCTGAGCGCTACTCGTAGGAGCACGTGAGCGCGAGCTGCGCGACGATCGCGCCGCCCGCGAGCGCCACGATCGACGCCTTGCCCTTCAGCGGCACCGCGTTGCCGGCGCCGAGCGTTGCCGTCAGGTCGACGGCGTCGGCGAGCGTCGCGCCGAGCAGCCAGGGGCGCAGGCGGCTGCCGTCGCGCATCGCCCCGAGCGTGCCGAGCGCGAGCGCCATGTCGCGAGCGCCCACGGAGCGGAACAGCAGCGCGGCGGTGGGACGCTGGGCGTCCTCGCCGATCCAGCCGGCGCCGACCTCGCTCGTGGGCTTGGCGACGAGCGCGGCGCCGATCGCGAGGCGACCGAGCGCGAGACCTGCAAGGACGGTGCGTGGCTTCATGGCAGCGATGCTACCCGGGCCTCGCGCCCCGGTGCGCCGATCGAGGTAGGCTCGCGTCGCATGGGGTTCTCGTCCTATGCGGAGGCGTGCGCCCAGCACCGCTGGGAGGTGCCGGAGCGCTACAACATCGCCCGCGACGTGTGCGACAAGCACCCGCCGGACCAGCTCGCGATGGTCCACGAGGACTTCCACGGGGCGGTGCGCGAGGTGCGCTGGGGCGAGCTGCAGGAGCTGTCGAACCGCTTCGCCAACGTGCTGCGCGCGCACGGCGTCGAGCCCGGAGATCGCGTCGCGATGCTGCTGCCGCCGACGCCGGAGACGGCGGCGGCCTTCCTGGGCGCCTGGAAGGCGGCGGCGATCCTGCTGTCGATGAGCGTGCTGTACGGCGACGAGGGGATCCGCCACCGGCTGCGCGACGCGCGCCCGCGCGTGCTCGTGACGAACGCCGAGAACGCGGACCGTGTCGAGCGCTCGCTCGTGGAGCACGTGCTGGTGCTGGACGACGCGCTGCTGGCCGCGGGCGCGGCCGAGTTCGACTGCGCGGACACGTCGAGCGAGGACCCGGCGCAGCTCTACTACACCTCGGGCACGACCGGGCTCGCGAAGGGGATCGTGCACGCGCATCGCTACCTGCTCGCGCACGAGGAGTTCACCTACTGCCATGAGGTGCAGGAGGGCGAGCGCTTCCACGGGATGGGCGAGTGGGCGTGGGCGGCGGGGATCGCGCCGCTGCTGGGGCCGTGGCGGCTCGGCGCGGTGCAGTACGTCTACCAGCGCGAGGGCGGCTTCGACCCGCACAAGCAGCTGGACTTCCTCGCGCGCCACGAGGTGACGAACGTCTTCACGACGCCGACGGCGATGCGCTCGATGATGGCGATCGCCGATGCGGGGACCCGCTATCCGTGCACGTTCCGGCGCGTGTGCAGCGCCGGCGAGCCGCTGAACCCGGAGGCGATCCGCTGGTTCCGCGAGCAGTACGGCGTGACGGTGCTCGACTTCTACGGGCTGTCGGAGTCCTATCCGCTGGTCGCCAACTACCCGTTCATGGAGGTGCGCGAGGGCTCGATGGGGCGGCCGATGCCGGGCTGGGAGGTCGCGATCCTGGACGCGGACGAGCAGCCGGTGGGCGCCGGCGAGCGCGGCGAGATCTGCCTGCGCGCACGCACGAATCCGCACTACCCGCTGGGCTATTGGGAGAAGGACGAGGCGGGAGCGGAGACGTTCGGCGGGGAGTGGTTCCATACGAAGGACGCAGCTTCGGCCGACGCGGACGGCTACTACTGGTACGAGGGCCGCGCCGACGACGTGATCATCTCGGCCGGGTACCGGATCGGCCCGTTCGAGGTCGAGTCGGCCTGCCTCGAGCACCCGGCGGTGGCGGAGGCGGCGGTGGTGGCGTCGCCGGACGAGCGGCGCGGGACGGTCGTCAAGGCCTTCGTGATCGTGGCCGCCGGCCACGAGGCCTCGGACACGCTGGCGGAGGAGATCAAGGCGTTCGTCCGCGACCACCTGTCGGCGTACGCCTACCCGCGGCTGATCGAGTTCGTCGAAGAGCTGCCGAAGACGCTCACAGGCAAGATCCGCCGCATCGAGCTGCGTCAGCGCGAGGCCGAGCGGGTGCGCGGCGGCTGAGGGCGCTCAGACGCGCGCGGGAGCGCGTGCGCCTGTGTGGGGGATCTCGACGACGGGGTTGACGAGCTCGCCGAGCCCGTCGATCGCGATCCGCACGACGTCGCCCGCAGCGAGCGTGAAGTCCTCAGGCGGGACGAGCCCGGTCCCGGTCATCAGCCAGGCTCCGTGCGGCAGCGTGTAGCTCGCGCACAGCACGCCGCACAGGCTGACGGGATCGCGCACCATCTGGCGCGTGCTCGTCTCCCCGACGAACACGCTCGCGCCCGCGCGCTCGATCCTCAACGAGATCCGCGCATCGCGCGGGTCGAAGTCCTCCGTGGCCAGGACCGCGACCGGCCCGATCGCCGCACAACGGTCGTACACCTTCGCCTGCGGCAGATACAGCGTGTTCTCGCCCTCGATCGACCGCGAGGACATGTCGTTCGCGCACGCGAACGCGACGACCTCGCCGCCACTGTTCATCAACAGCGCCAGCTCCGGCTCGGGCACGTCCCAGCTCGAGTCGGCGCGGATCCCGACCGCCTCGCCGGGCGCGACCACGCGCCACCCGGCCGCCTTGAAGAACAGCTCCGGGCGCTCGGCGCCGTACACGCGGTCATAGGCGTCCGCGCTCGTCGCCGACTCCTCCATCCGCGCCGTCTTCGAGCGCTCGTACGTCACCCCCGACGCCCACACCTCCTGCTCCTGCACCGGCGCAAGCAGCGTCGCGTCGTCGAGGTCGACCTCGACCCGTTGCTCCAGCGCCGCCGCGATGCGGGCGTGGAAGGCCACGCCGTCGAGCGCGAGCAGCGCGTCGAGCGAGCCGTCGAGCGCGAGCGCCCGCCCCTCCGCCCACAGCACCAGGCGCGGACCGGTCGCCGTGGCGATCCGCGCGAGTGCGCGCGCCGGCGGCAGCGTCGCGTCGATCGCGCTCATGGCGCGAGTCCTTCGATCTGCACCTCGCGACCCGTCTCGGCGGAGACGTAGAGCCCGTCGGTGATCGCCTCGACCGCCAGCGCCTCCTCCACGATCGTCGGGGGCGGCTCGCCGCGACCCAGCGCGGCGACGACCTCGGCGACGCCCCGATGCACCGACGACGCCCAGTCGACATCCGCCTGCACGTCCTCCATCAGCTCGACCAGCTCGCCGTCGCGCTGCACGAGCAGGCTCAGCGGGTCGAAGCGGGCGGTCCCGCGTTCCCCGACGATCTCGTAGCTGAAGCGCGCCTCCGGAAGATCGGCGCACCACTGCACGTCGACCGCCATCCACATTCCGCCCTCGAGCCGGACGTGCGCGGAGGCGATGTCCTCGACGTCGTAGGCGGCCGTCGCCTCCGCGCTCGGGCTGCTCTCCAGCCCCTTGTGCGGGAACGCGCGGGCGAGCGAGCCGCTCACGGTCAAGGGTCGCGGGAAGCCGACCGTCCACAGCGCGAGGTCGAGGCAGTGCCCGGCGTCGGCCTGGATCACCCCGCCGCCGTTGGCCGCCTTCTCGTAGTGCCGGCCCCACCACGGGATGGTGGGATCGAGCATGAAGGCGCGGATCGCGAGCGGGCGGCCGATCGCCCCATCGTCGATCGCCTGCTTGAGCAGTCGCGCCGAGCCCATGTGGCGCATGTTGAAGCCCGTCGCGAGCGCGCGTCCGGTCTCACGCGCGACCGTCGCCATCGCCCGCGCCTCCGCCAGCGTGCGCGCCATCGGCTTCTCGCACAGCACGTCGACGCCCGCGCGCAGCGCGTCGCAGACGATCTGCTCGTGCGTCGCCGGCATCGTGCAGACGCTCACGAGCTCGAGCCCGCCCGCGTCGAGCAGCTCGCGATGGCTCGCGAACGCCGCCGCGCCGGTCCGCGCGCCCGCCGCCTCGCGGCGCGCGGGATCGAAGTCGCAGACGGAGACCACCTCGACGTCGGCGAGCTGTGCGTAGCCGTCGAGATGGACCCCGCCCTGCAGCCCGCAGCCGATCAGGCCCACGCGCATGCCTACGCCTCCTCCTCCAGCGTGCCGTCCGCGCGCACCCACACCGTCTTCGGCGAGCGATTCGGGAAGACCGCCAAGAAGAACGCGCACGGCTGCTCGCCCGCGACCGCCAGGCGGTGGCGCTCGTCCGGCTCGACGTACACGCAGTCGCCGGCGCCGCAGCGCAAAGTCTCGCCCTCGACCTCGACGTCGCACGCGCCGTCGAGGAAGACGAACAGCTCGCCCGCGCCGGGGTGGAAGTGCTGCCCGCACGACTCGCCCGGCTCCCAGCGCTGATAGGCCATGCGCGCCGGCGCCTCGACGATGTCGGCGAGCGGTCGCCCGTCGCGTGCGAGCGTCAGCCGCTTCACCTCAGGCGACTCGCGGCCATCGAACGGTCCGCGAGGATCGCCCCGCGCGGACCGACCGGCAGGCGATCCGAGACCCAGACGTCGTCGGTCACGAAGCCCTCCGCGTGGCGGATCTCCTCGTTGTCCGAGTACAGGCGCGCCTGATAGCCGCGCAGCTCGGCGCACAGCGGGTAGCTCAGATCGAGGCGGCCATGGCTCCACGCGGCCTTCAGTCCCTCGAGCTTCGTCTCGTACTCCTCGGTGATGTCGATGAGGATGTTCGGGCGGAAGCCGTTCGCATCCGGGAAGGGGAACGTCGGCTCGCTGAAGAGGATCGTCGGGACGGTCCACGACTCGAGCCCGGTCTCCGCCCGGCTGCCGGCGGTGAAGGCGTACTGCGCGGCGCGGCGCACCGCCGCGCCGACTTCGAGATGGTCGAAGTTCGTGATCTCCTCCGGCCAGTGCGTGATGAGCACGTCGGGACGGATCTCCTGGATCAGCGCCGTGAGCGCGTAGCGGCGCGCGCGATCGAACGCGATCCCGCTGTCGTCCCAGTCGAGGCAGCGGTACTCGCAGCCGACCAGCTCGGCGCAGCGCGTGGACTCCTCCAGGCGTACGTCCTTGACCTCCTGGAGCGTGATGTCGGGGCGCTCGCGCCACAGCCGCTCCGACTCCTGCCGCTCCCCGAAGGTCAGGCTGACGGCGACGACGCGGCTGCCGAGCTTTGCGTACTTGTGCAGCGTGCCGCCGGCGCGCACGAGGAAGTCGACGTCGTGGGCGCCGATGTACAACAGCGTGGGGGCCTGCTCGTTCGTCATGCGTAGATCGCCTGTCCGGTCGTGACGTCGAAGAAGTGCAGCGTGGTCGGATCGACGGTCAGCTCGATGCCGGCGCCCTCATTGGCGGTGGTGCGGCCCTCCAGGCGCGCGACGAACGTCGTCGTGCCGGAGCCGTCGCCCTCCAGCTCGAGCGTGGAGTCGTCCTGATCCTCGTCGATGCGCGCTCCGCGCGCCTGCACGGAGAAGTGCACCAGCACATCGGAGCCGAGCGACTCGATCAGGTCGGGGACCGCCGTGAAGCGCTGGCGCCCAAGACGATCGCCGTCGACCTCGATGCAGGCCTCGGGACGGATGCCGAGCAGGACGCGCTGGTCGCCGTAGCGACGCAGCCCCGGTCGCTGGGCGAGGACCTCGTCGGGGAGCGTGAGCTCGATCTGCCCACAGCGGACCGTGACCTGCGGGCCCGGGGTCAGCGTGGCCTCCGCGAGGTTCATCGACGGCGAGCCGACGAACGCGGCGACAAAGCTCGTCTCCGGGTGGTCGTAGAGCGCCTGCGGCTTGTCGAGCTGCTCGACGACGCCGTCGCGCATGACCGCCACGACGTCGCCCATCGTCATCGCCTCGATCTGGTCGTGCGTCACGTAGATCGTCGTGACGCCGACCTCGCGCAGGATCCGCAGGATCTCCGCCCGCATCCGCACCCGCAGCTTCGCGTCCAGGTTCGACAAGGGCTCGTCCATCAGGAACACCTGCGGCTCGCGCACGATCGCGCGACCCATCGCGACACGCTGGCGCTGGCCGCCGGAGAGGTTCGCGGGCCGCCGCTCGAGATATTCGGTGAGGCCGAGGATCTCGGCGGCGCGCTCGACCTTGCTCGCGATCACGGACTTCTTGACCCTGCGCAGCTTGAGCGAGAAGCCCATGTTCTGACGCACCGTCATGTGCGGGTACAGCGCGTAGTTCTGGAACACCATCGCGATGTCGCGATCGCGCGCCGACAGGTCGTTGACCACGCGGTCGCCGATCGAGACGGTCCCGCCCGAGATCGACTCCAACCCTGCGACCATCCGCAACGTCGTCGTCTTCCCGCAGCCCGACGGGCCGACGAGCACCATCACGCTGCCGTCCGGGATCTCCAGGTCGATCTCCTTGACCGCCCGCGTGCCGTCGGGGTAGACCTTCGTGAGGCTTCTGACTGAGACGTTCGCCATCGCTTACTTTCCCGTCCCGGCGAGGATGCCCCGCACGAGCGCGCGCTGGCCCGCCAGGAACACCAACAGCATCGGGAGCATCGCGATCACCACTGCGGCGGCGGTGCGCGGGATGTTGTTGAGGTGGATGTCGTTGAGCAAGGCGGTCGCTGGGATCAAGAGACGCTTCCCCGGGTCTTGGACGATCACGACTGCGGCGAGCAGGTCGCTCCACGCCCAGATGAACGAGAACACCGCGAGCGTCACGAGCACCGGACGGCTCAACGGCAGGATCACGAAGCGGAGCAGCTGCATCACGCTCGCTCCGTCGATCTCCGCTGCCTCGAGGATCTCCTGCGGCAGCCCCTTCAGATACGAGTAGACGAGGAACAGCCCGAAGCTCGAGTTCCAGCCGGTGTAGACGAGCCCGATCACGAGCAGGTTGTCCGTCAGCCCGCGGTCCGAGAGCTCCAGGAACAGCGGGATGATGTAGACCGGCAACGGCACCGCCATCGTCGCGATCAAGCCCCAGCGCAGGATCGACGCGCCGCGGCCCTCGTGGCGCGTGAACCAGAAGGCGCCGGCCGCCGAGACCGTGACCGTCGCCGCGACCGCGAAGCCGACTGCGATCAGCGAGTGGACCATCGCGGATCCGAGGCCGGCGTCGACCCACGCGTCGTGGACGTTCTGGAACGTCAGCTGCGTCGGGATGCTCGTCGAGCTCTTGATGAACTCGTCCGGCGTCTTGAGCGCCGTCCCGATCAGGAACAGGAACGGATAGAGGAACGGAAGCGCCACGACCGCCAGCAGGACGGTCCGCTTCCAATTGCGACGGTGGACGCTCATGCCGCGTGGCGCTCGCTGCGGCGATTGACGATCGCGCCGACCGTGACCACGACCAGCACGATCACGAGCAGGACCACCGACTCGGCGGCGGCGACGTCGAAATGGCCGTAGCTGAGGGCGTTCTGGTAGACGTCCCAGTCGAGCGTGGTGCTGGAGTAGCCGGGGCCGCCACGCGTCAGCGTGAAGATCCACGGGAAGATCCCTGTGAACACCACGATCACGAGGATCACGGTCCACAGCTCGACCGTGCGGCGGATGCTCGGCAGCATGATGTGCCAGAGGCGCTGCCACCAGCTGGCGCCGTCGATCTCGGCGCTCTCGAACAGCTCCGGCGGGACGGCCGAGAGCGCAGCCGAGAACAGCACGACGCCCATTCCGAGCGTCGCCCACGCCAGCACCATGATGATCACCGGCTTCACGAGATGCGCGTTCGCGAGCCAGTCCTGCGCCAGCGCGCCGAGCCCGACCGCGCGAAATGCCGCGTTCAGGGGCCCGTCCGGCGCCAACATGAACGAGAACAGGATTCCGATCAACGCCGGCGCCGTGATCGCCGGGAAGAAGAAGACCGCCCGGAACACGCCCGGCCCCGGGACGCCCTGGTAGAGCAGATACGAGATGCACAGCGGCGTTACGACCCACAGCGGCACGCCGATCAGCATGAAGACTTGATTCAGCAGCAGCTGATGGAACTGTGGCGAGCTGAAGATGTCCTTGTAGTTCGCCAGCCCCACCCACGGGCTCGCATAGCCCGGCGTCCACGCCGTGAACGAATGGGCGACCGCGCTCATCATCGGCACCACCACGACCAAGCCGATGATCACGGCGACCGGCAGCACGAACAACAGCTCGGAGCCGCTTCGACCGACTCGGCGGGCCCGTATGCGGGCCCGCCGAGTGTCGCGTACGACGTCCGTTTTCACGGAGACTGCCATGGCCTACCTGGTGGCCTTGTCCTGCTCGTCCTGCACCTGCCCGGCGATGTCGTCGTAGCTCGACTTGCCGGTGATGATCTGCGGCACGTACTTGAGGAAGGCCGTCTCGGCGTTGGACGTCATGCCGGAGACCGGCCCCCCGAGCTGCGTCTGCTTCGCGTGGATCCAGTCGAGGATCTGCTGAGCGACCGGGTCGCTCGACGAGAGCGCGACATGGTTGTTCGCC
The DNA here is from genome assembly GCA_963746145.1 of uncultured Actinomycetes bacterium. Lineage (GTDB taxonomy): Bacteria > Actinomycetota > Thermoleophilia > Solirubrobacterales > Solirubrobacteraceae > Conexibacter. Next base: position 520,027 of record CAVVAC010000003.1, on the reverse strand, counting down.
GGGATCACCCCGGCCTCGTCGAACAGCCTCTTCGCGTTCGTGTCGTTGCCATAGAACTTGATGTAGTCGTAGGCGACGGCCGGATCCTGCGTCCACTTCGTGATCGCGTAGGCGCTGGCCGGCACGAACTGCACGAGCGGCTTGTCCCACAGCGAGTTCGGGACGAGCGGGAAGGCCATCACACCGAGGTGCTCCTTGCCCCAGGCAGTCTGGCGCCAGATCTTGTAGTGGAGATCGGTCGAGACGAAGCCGAGCGACATCGCCGCCTTGCCCGCCTTGAAGAGGTTCACCACGTCGGGGAACAGGTTGATCGCGTCGGAGTGCGGCGTGAAGCAGCCGTGACTGTACAGCTGGTGGATCAGCCCGAACGCCTTCGAGATCGCGGGATCCTTGAAGTTCGGGTTCGTCACCGACGAGAGCGCCTGATCGGCCGGGATGTACTGCGGCGCCCAGTTGGCGACGATGATCTCGGCCAGGCCGCCGTCCTTGAAGCCGCCGGCGAACGGCACGATGCCGGCTGCCTTCAGCTTGTCGCACGCGTTCATGAAGTCGACCCACGTGGTCGGGGGAGCCTCCGGATCGAGCCCCGCCTGCGAGAACAGCGCCTTGTTGTAGTAGAGCACCGAACCGCTGCCGTCGACCGGCACGACGTAGTTGCCGCCGGCCATCTCGTTGGAGAACTTCCAGCCGTTGACCTTGTCGATGTCGCCCGGCTGGACGAGGTCGTCCAGCGGAAGCGTCCCGCTCACGAAGTCCTTCACGTAGCGACCGGAGAAGGTCGCGTAGATGTCCGGGCCCTTGCGCGCTGCGATCGCGGAGTGCAGCAACGTCAGATACGTCTCCGCCGGCTGATGCACTCGCTTCACCGTGACATTCGGATGCGCCGTCATGTAGGCGCTGTCGATCTGCGCGGTGATCTTCGGATCCGGGCTGCTCTGATCCCAAATCGTCAGCGTCACCTTCTTGTTCGGATCGACCTTGGCGCTCGCGCCCGAGGTCGATGGCGAATCGCTGCCGCCGCATCCGGCGATGATCATGGCGACCAACGCACAGCAGGCGCAGGCCAAAAGCAACTTCCTCATCTCTCTCCTCCAACCGTCTCGGTTGATCCTGCGGTGCTCACCGCACGCCGTCAGCCCTCGCGTCCGCGGCCATCAGTGAGCTTGGGGGAAAACGACTACTGGTAAGAGTGGCCAGACCACAGGTTATCACGCGATCTGAACGCGGTCATCCGAGCGCGCGCTCTCGATCGCGCCCAGCACCATCGCGAGGCCCCGAGCCGGCGCACTACGATCCGCCGCACGATGACGGCCGCATTCCCCTCCGACGGCGCCGAGAAGCGCGCTGCGGCGAGCACCGAGCGGCTGGACCAGCGCGCGATCCGGCGCGCGAGCCTCAGCACCGTGCTGCGCCGCGTCGCCGCCGAGGGTCCCCGCTCGCGCGCCACGCTGGCGGTCGAGACAGGGCTCAACAAGAGCACGACGTCGAGCCTCGTCGCCGAGCTGATCCAGCGCGGACTGCTCGTCGAGACCGACGAGCTCGAGAATCCCGGTCGCGTCGGGCGCCCCGCCCAGAAGGTGCGCTTCGCGGGCGCCGCGCTCGCGGCCGTGGGCCTCGAGGTCGACGTCGACGCGCTGGCCGCATGCGTGCTCGACCTCGACGGGCAGCTGCGCCACTACGAGCGGGTCGAGGTCGACAACACCAGCCCGGGCCCGCGGCGCGTGCTCGGCAAGCTCGTGCGACTCGCGCGCGCCGCGATCGACGCGGTCGAGGCGCAGGGGACGCGCGTCGTCGGTGTCGCGCTCGCCGTGCCGGGACTCGTCGACACCGCGACCGGCGGCGTCGCGGTCGCGCCGAACCTCGGGTGGCGCGACGTCGCCGGCGGCGCGGAGCTGCGCACGCGCCTCGGCCGCCCGGAGCTCGCGATCGCCGTCGACAACGAGGCGAACCTCGTGGCGCTCGCCGAGCACTGGGAGGGCGCCGCCCGCGACCTCAGCGACTTCGTGTGCGTCTCCGGCGCCATCGGGATCGGCGCCGGCCTGTTCGTGGACGGCCAGCTGTTCCGGGGCCGTCACGGGTTCGGCGGCGAGCTCGGTCACGTCACGATCGATCCCGCGGGGCCCGTGTGCGCCTGCGGCGCACGCGGCTGCCTGCAGGCGATCGCGGGCAAGGCGGCGCTGCTGGAGGCGGCCGGGATCGACCTGGAGGATCCGGACGCCGGCCTGGACGAGCTCGAGCGGCGCGCCCGCGCCGGCGAGCAGCGGGCGCTCGGCGCGCTCGCGGACGCCGGGCACGCGCTCGGGATCGCGCTCGGCTCGACCGTCAACCTGCTCGACCCGCAGGCGGTCGTGCTCGGCGGCTTCCTGACGACGTTCGCCGAGTGGCTCGTCGCACCCGTCCGCGCCGAGCTCGACGAGCACGTGCTCGGAGCCGACCTGCACGGCTGCGAGGTGCGCGCCGCCAGGTTCGCCGGCGACGGGGCGGTGCGGGGCGGAGCTGCGCGCATGCTCAGCATGGTGATGGCGGACCCCGCGCTCGTCGGCGAGCGCGGCGCCGGCTAACGCCCGAGCAGCAGCTCGACGAGCAGCTGGTCGGCGCGCTCGTGGCCTCGGCCGCTGCGATCCGCCCACAGCGCGTCGAAGTCCTGCTCGCGCAGCTGCGCGAGCAGCTGCGCCGAGTAGGCCGGCGTCGGCTCGGCGAGCTGCGCGGCGCCGGCGTCGCGGCAGGCCTGCTGGATCGCGGGGTCGGCCTCGAAGGCGGCGGCCTTGGCGGCGAGCAGCTTGTACGTGCGCATGCAGCCGCGCGCGAAGCTCGCGAACACGCCGAGGTCGTCCTCGCCGCGATAGGCGCGGCAGTCGAAGTGGCGTGGGCCGTCGTAGCCGGCGCGCTCCAGCAGCTGCACGGTCAGGAACGCCTCCTTGAGGTCCTCTGCGCCGAAGCGGAAGTCCTGGTCGTAGCGCGGGCCGTTCTGGGCGTTGAGGTCGACGTGGAACAGCTTGCCGGCCCACAGCGCCTGGCCGATCGCGTGGTGGAAGGAGAGCCCCGCCATCGCCTCGTGCGCCAGCTCGGGGTTGACTCCGACCATCTCCGGATGCGCGAGCGTCTCGATGAAGTGGAGCATGTGGCCCGTCGTCGGCAGGTAGATGTGGCCGCGCGGCTCGTTCGGCTTCGCCTCGAGCGCGATCCGCGTCTCGAGCCCCTGGTCGCGGACGTAGGCACAGAGGAAGTCGACTGCCTCGCGGTAGCGCTCCAGCGCGACCCGCGGGTCGCGCGCGACGCCCGTCTCGATCCCCTCGCGCCCGCCCCACAGCACGAACGTCGGCGCGCCCAGCTCGGCGCCCAGGTCGATCGCCTCGACCGTCTTGCGCAGCGCGAGCCGGCGCACCGCCGGGTCGGCGGCCGTGAACGCGCCGTCGCGGAAGACCGGCTGCGTGAAGAGGCTGACGGTCGCCATCGAGACGACCATCCCGGCCTCGGCGACGGCGCGGCCGAAGCGCTCGATCCGGCGCGCGCGCTCGGCTGCGGACGCGTCCCAGGGGATCAGGTCCTCGTCGTGCAGCGAGACGCCCCAGGCGCCGAGCGCGCCGAGCTCGGCGACGATCGCCTCCGGCGCGATCGGCGCGCGCGTCGGCAGCCCGAACGGGTCCCCGCCGCGGTGGCCGACGGTCCACAGGCCGAAGCTGAAGCGGTCCTCAGGCGTGGGTGCGAGCTGATCCTCGGTCATCGGCGGGTCGTCTCCTGGGAGGTGAGCAGGGGGTCGTCGGACAGCAGGCGGAAGCGGGCGAGCGCCTCGGCGACGGCGGCGTGCGCCGCAGCGTCCGGGCGGGCGCCGTCGTCGAGCAGCAGGCGCTCCGGGCGCGCAGACGCGGTCGGCTCCAGCGCGACGCCGGCCGCCTGCAGCCCCAGCAGCGCCGCGCCGCGCGCGGCGCCCTCGTCGCTCGGCGCCGGACGCAGCGTCAGCTCGGGCAGCGCGAGCGTGAGCGCCTCCTGCCAGACGCGATGGCGCGTCGCGCCGCCGGTCACGAGCGCCTCGCGCGCCTCGACGCCGGCGTCGCGCAGGCAGGCGAGCCCGTCCGCGAGCGCGAACGTCGCGCCCTCGATCAGCGCGCGTGCGACATGGCCCGCACCGTGGGCCAGCGACAGGCCGCTGATCGTCGCGCGCGCGTGCGGCTCGTCGCGCGGCATGCGCCGGCCCGACAGGTAGGGGAGCGCGACGACGCCCTCGCAGCCGGGCGGCACGCGCTCGGCTGCGTGGGCGAGCTCCTCCAGCGCATTGCCCGAGACCTCCTGCCACCACCGCAGCGCGCCGCCCGCGCTCAGCACGACGGCCATCAGGTACCAGCGGCCGGCCTCGGCGTGGCGGAAGAGGTGGCAACGGCCGGTCGCGTCGGGCGCGGGCTTCGCGACCGGCGCGAGCAGCGTGCCCGAGGTGCCGACGCTCACGATCAGCTCGCCGGGTCGCGTGACGCCGCAGCCGAAGGCCGACGCCGCGTTGTCGGCCGCGCCGGCCGCGACGGGGACGCCCGCGGGCAGGCCGGTGCGGCGCGCGGCCGCGGGCGTGACGTGCCCGGCGCACGCGCCCGATTCGAGCAGCGGCGCCAGCAGTCGCGTGTCGGCTCCGTAGGCGGCCGCGAGCTCCTCGCACCAGCCGCCGGCGGCGACGTCGTAGAGCCCGGTCGCGGAGGCGTCGCTGTGATCGGTCGCGACGGCGCCGGTGAGCTGCGCGCGCACCGCGTCCTTCGCCTGCACGACCCAACGGGTTCGCGCGAGCGCGTGGCCGTCGTGCTCGCGCAGCCAGCGCAGCTGGGGACCCGTGAAGCCGGGCAGCGGCGGGTTGCCGCCGAGCGCGATCAGGCGCGCGCGGCCGACCTCGACGGTCGTCGACGCGGCCGCCTCGGCGGCGCGCGCGTCGCACCACAGCAGCGCCGGGCGCACCGCCTCGAGCGCCTCGTCGAGCAGCACCGTGCCGTGCATCTGACCCGCCACGCCGACGCCGGCCACGACCGGGTCGCCGGCGTCGCGCAGCGCCTGCGCGACCGCGGCGGCGGTGGCGGCCCACCACTGCGCGGGGTCCTGCTCGGCCCAGCCGGGGCGCGGCGCGGCGAGCGGGTGCGGCGCCGCGCCGCGGCCATGCACCGTGCCGAGCACGTCGCAGACGAGCGCGCGCACGCCGCCCGTCCCGACGTCGATGCCGACGGCGAGCGGCTCGCTCACAGCGAGCGGTACGACAGTCGCTCGCGGCTGCCGCGCTCGGCCGAGCGCACGATCGCGTCGCAGACCTCGGCGGCGCGGTAGCCGTCCTCGAAGTCGGCGCTGCGGGGCCGAACGCCCGCGTCGGCGGCGATCGCGTGCAGCAGGTGGTGCAGCTCGTGCACGAAGGTGTGCTCCCAGCCGATGACGTGGCCCTGCGGCCACCAGTGCTCCCAGGAGGGATGGTCGGCCTCGCTCACGATCACGCGCCGGAAGCCTTGTGCGCGGGGGTCCCCGGCGTGGAGCGGAATAGTTGCGGCACGCGCCAAATGTACCATCCCGTCATTGCTTCGCCGTACCTTGGTCTGTTAGCTTCGCAAAAAGATAGGCGCCGTAGCACCAGCGCGCTACACTCGTGCACATGGCGCATGAGGTTTCCGTCCGCGATCTTCGCAACAGCACCGCCGCGGTGGTGGCGGCGGTGCGCGCCGGCGAGGAGCTGACGCTGACGGTCAACCGCGAGCCGGTCGCCGACATCGTCCCACACGCCGAGCGCCGCAGCCCGTGGGTGGCCTCCGCGGAGCTGCGCCGCATCGTGCGCGAAGCGCCAGCAGACGCCGGCCTGCTCGACGACCTCGCCGAGATCCGCGGCGCGCTGGTCGAGGACGAGTGACCCGCGCGATCGCCGACACGTCGGTCTTTATCGCTCAGGAGGCCGGCCGCGAGCTTGGAGACCTCCCCGACGAGATCGCGGTGTCCGTCGTCACGGCGGCCGAACTCGAGCTCGGTGTCCTCCGTGCGAGGGACACCGACACCCGCGCTCGTCGCCTCGCCACTCTTGCGCAGGTCCGCGCGACCTACCCGCTCCTGTCGGTCGACGCCGAGACCGCGAGCTGCTTCGCTCGCATCGCTGCTGTAGAGCTGGAGGCCGGCCGCCGCATCCGCCGCCACGACGCCTGGATCGCCGCGACCGCCCTGCGCCACGGCGTCGCCGTCGCGACCCAGGACGCCGACTTCTCCGCGTTCACGGCCGTGTCCGTCATCCGAGTCTGAGGCCAGCGACGGTGACGGTGACGGGCGATCTCTCTGGTACGCACGGCTCAACGCGCTGATTTCCCCGTAGCCCGCAAGGCAGCACGTGCGGTTCCAGGGGGGCACTTTGAGCAAAAGCCTCCAAAAGCTCAAGGATGCGCGGCTGGTGGCAACGTTTCCTGGGCCGCGAGCCGACCAGCCTGTGTACGCGTTGCGCCAGCCATCTGGAGTTTTGGGATTCTTGCTATCTGGAGCAGAACTCGCTGCCGCGTTGGATGGGGAACTCGCACTGCTGCTGGGCGCCTCTGCGCAACTTCACGCCGATCGGGCCTCCCGCATGTCGAAGACGGTCGACAAACTCGGCCACCAGCGGCCGAGTTCACGCGATGTCGACTGACGGATTGACGGAGCATGGCGCCAAGCAAGACCAAGTCAGCAATATTGAAAAAGCGCCGACTAGCAGCGCTTTCAGAGGATGGCGAGACCCGGACTCGAACCGGGGACACCACGATTTTCAGGCAGCGACGAGGACGAGGACGACTGGCGCGGTTTGCAGGGACTTGCGTGATTTGTAAGGCGCCGGCGATGCCGGCGGATTCCAGGCGATTCGTGGGGCTTGGGTCACAGATCGGGTGGCGGTGACCCGATGGCGCGTCAGAGGCTGGCGAGAAAGCGGGCAGGGTCCATGACGGCGATCCCGTCGAGTTGCGCATCGAGCAGGTCGCGGTCGAGCGACACGATCGCATCGACCTTCGTCGCTCGGGCGAGTGCGACGAGGTAGTCGTCGTCGGCGTCGCGCACATGCCCGCCGGCGTCATCGGGATCTGGATGGTGCTCGCTTCGCGCAGCGAACGCTGCGACATAAGCCGCGCCGCGCTGGTGACCCGTTCGGTGCTCGAACTTTGGCCGGGATAGAACCCCGTCCAGTTCGTCGAGCAGTTTCGGCGAAACGACCATCACGAACCGTTCGTCCTCCCATGCGGCGACGAGCTGAGCCGGACCCGCATCGGGACGTCCCACGAACGCCGAGATCAGGACGCTCGGGTCGAGGACGGCGCGCTTCACGTAGCGCGGCGACGCTGAGCCTTGCGATACGCGCGGACCTCTTCGACCGCGAGGCGGTCAGCCTCCTCGGGCGGGAGCATCCCCAACGCGCGCGACTCGTCGAGCGCCTTCGTCCCAAGGTAGACGGCAAGCGCGTCTTCCACGACTTGCGCGTCGCTCTTCTCGGGCGCGGTGCTGTCCATGTCCCGCGCCCGACGGATCAGCTCCTCATCGAGCGGCAGGTTGATGCGGCGGGTGGCCATGCGACAAGGGTACTGCTATGGCTGGCTCCGGCATACGGAGCGCCCCTCGAGCACGGTCGCGTCAGAACTCCAACAGGCACATCAACTGCTGTCTCTCGGCCGGATTCCATCGCGACCGACGATGACCTCCTCGACTCTGCTTCCGTCGCCGATGATCCGTACCGTGAAGCCGCCCGTCGTCGGTCGGGAATGAGCTGCCAGAATCGCATCGAGCTTTGCGATAAACCGATCGCGAGGGAAGGCGCCGGCGTCTTTCGTAACCTCGAGCAGCAGTCTGATGAGATCGTCACCGGCCATCCGATTGCCGGTGACGATGAGGTCTGCGAGTACCGTCTCGGCCTCAAGAGCGAACGCCATCACGATTGCGTTCTGCCATGCCTCAAGATCGGCTGGGACCAGGATCGTCGATGCGATAAACGACGCGAGCGCGTCTCTGGGATCGCCATAGTCACGGTCCGAGACGCCGAGGTTGAACCAGGCGCTGCCCCACAAGGCGTCCACCCGCAGTTGCGCCAACGCCTGGTCATGCCAACCCTCGGGCGTCCCGGGTACTCCTTTCGCCTCATTGAGTGCGCGCTGGGTACGACGTCGCTGCTGTGGAATGCCAAGCCGCTTCACGATCGCTCGTGCTGCGATCTCCTTGAGGCGATACTCCCCGTCGCCATCTGCATGTGATGCGTTGTACGCAGCGAAAAGCTGGAGCGCATCCTCGTAGCGGCCGGCGAACAGGAGGCAGTCAGCTTGCAACGCGACGGCGAGCGGGCGGTCTGTGCCGAGCGCGATCGAGCGAGCATAAGCATCGGCGCCTTTCGCGAACTGGCCGGTGCCCCACAGCACGCCTCCGTACTCGTACCAGTAGTGCGCGCGCTCAACATAGCCCCGGTCGTATCTCGCTGCTCGTAGAAGCTAACTGCCTGTGCCCCATTGGCGTGTGCGCGATGGAACGTCGCGAGGTTCATGTACGCGCGACCCGTCTCGATCTTGTCGCCGATCTGCTTCCGGCGTTTCGCGCGGCGGTGGAGTGCCTGTTCCTGTTGCTGCAGCGCCTCCGCGCTGAGCGACCCCCAGCGATCCAGCGCTGGCATGAGGAACAGGAGGGACACCTCCGAGGCAACTGGATCGGAAGGATCGTCAAGCTCCTCGGCGAGTGCGAGCGCCTCAGTGATTCGGTCGGCGCGCAGCATTGCTGACGAGAGCGCCGCGACGACGTCGAGGTTGCGCGCGAACGACGACCGCGTCAGGTACGTGGAAGCGAGCCGCGACGCAATCACATCTTGTCCGGCTCGCTCAAACGCGAGCGCAACAAGCATGAGCGCGTCGATCGCGACTGCGTGCGCATCGTCTGGCGGCTTCTCGGGGGCGATGTGGAGCGTTGCTGCGGTCACCTTCGCGAGGTTCGCGACGATCGCGTGATCGTCGATCTCGATCCACATCGCGCCGGCCGACGGTTCGCCAGCACGGACGTCGAGAATCTCGGCCCGCTCGCTCGCGGCGGTCCGGAGGGCGATCTGAAGCTCGGCAGGAGCAAAGCCGAACGCTCCCTGCGTAACCAGATGGAGCGGTCGTGGGAGGCTTGGCGCGGCGCGGCGCAACTCGAAGAATGCTCGCGCGTCGGCGGCCAGCTCCGCTGGGGTCTCATCGTGCCAGGCGTCGCTCGATTCCCAGCGGAACGTCAGCGTCTTCGCGCCGCCGCGTCCGCGGTACGGATCGTACTGGTGGAACCAGCGCGTGTAGAGCGTTCTCGTCGGGGCATGCCACCGCACCATGAGCATCGGAAGCGGCGCGGCCCGGTAGTAGCTCGCTGTCTTCAGCGGGACCGGGACGGCGAGTGCGCGTCCCAAGTCCTCCTCGTCGGTTCCCTTGAGTTGGACGAAGAAGTGCAGTCCTGTCGCGTGGCCTGCCTCGTCAAACTCCTCTACCTCGCCGTCGATCCCGTACTCCGGCTGTGGCCGCGAATAGAACGCAAAGGCGGGATCGATGGAGTCCTCGAATGCTCGTCGTGACTCCGCCTCCAGACGATGCGCGCGAGGTCGAGAGGGCATGGCTCCACTCTATTCGCCAGTGCGTTGCACTCGTGATGGGCCGCGCGCGGGACCCGTTATTGGATGCCGGTCAGCAGGTCGGCTGGCGCCAGACCGAGTCCCCGTGCGAGCCGGGTGACGACCCGCACGCCCGGGTCGCGACGCGCGGACTCGAGCCGGCGGATCTCCGCCGGTCCATACCGACGCGCTGCGCGAAGACTTCTTGGGAGAGGCCGTTCTTCTCGCGGGCGGCGCGGAGGTTGGCACCGAAGTGCGGGAGCGGGTCGTCGTTGGTCATGGTCCCGGTTGATCGGGTCACCATCGGGTCACGACGCCGAAATCGAGGCCGCAGACGCGCACCAACCGGCAGCGGGGGAGAAGCAAGAACAAGCCGACTTGCAGGCGCTTCCCCCAATGGCGAGACCCGGACTCGAACCGGGGACACCACGATTTTCAGTCGTGTGCTCTACCAACTGAGCTATCTCGCCGCGAGGGGCATGGTATCCGGTTCCAGGGAGCGCTTGGACTGGCGGAGGGAGCGCTGGGGATCCGCCGTCAGTCGCCGCCGGCCGTGCCCGCGACGCCGCGCCACAGTGGAGGCGGCCGCCCGGTCACGCCGGGGCGGAAGCGGAAGACGGCGCCGGCGAGCGGCTCATCCTGCTCGTCGCGATCCCAGCGGGCGGTCGTGACGTACAGCTCGTCGAGCTGCGCGCCCCCGAACGCACAGCTCGTGACGTAGCCGGGCGGCAGCGAGAGGCGCTCCAGCTCCCGTCCACTCGGATCGAAGCAGTGGACCTCGTGCCCTTCCCAAAAGGCGATCCAGAGGTTTCCGTCGACGTCGAGCGTCATCCCGTCGGGCGAGCCCGGGGCTGCGCTCACGTCGAAGGCGCCGACCGGCGTCAGCGGCCCATCGGGGTCGTACGCGTACGTGCGCACGAGCCGCGTGGGCGTGTCGATGTGGTGGAGCAGCTCGCCGCCGAGGTCCCAGTCGAGCCCGTTGGAGATCCCGAGCCCCTCCAGCAGGCGCGTGACGTGCCCGTCGGGGCCGAGCCGGTAGAGGCCGCCGGCGTCCGGGACGCCGGAGATGCTCATCGTGCCGACGAGCAGTCGTCCCCACGGATCGGCGGCGCCGTCGTTGCAGCGCACGTCCGGATCGGTCGTGAGGATGGCCAGTTGCTCGACCTCGCCGCTGGCGCGGTCGAGCGTCGCGAGGCGGCCGTCGACGCCGAGCGCGAGCCGGCCGTCTGCGGCCAGCGCGAGCGTGCCGAGCAGGCCGGGCACCGTCCAGGTCCGCTGTGCGCCGCTGGTGGGATCGAGCTCGTGCACGCGCCCGGCGTAGATGTCGAGCCACAGCAGCCGCTGGGAGGCGACGTCCCAGAGCGGACCCTCGCCCAGCTTCGCGCCCGGGGCGGTGACGACGTCGTACGTCATTCCGTCGCGAGCAGCTCCTGCGAGCCGACGCGGCTGACGGCGACTTCGAAGTCGCCGCGCTCGACCGCGTCCTGGCGCAGCGCAAGGCCGTGACCGGGGCCCGCCGGTGGAGTGATGCGACCGCTGGCGATCGGCGGCAGCCGATCCACCAGCTCGCCGTACCACGTGAGGTAGAAGGCGCGCACCGTCTCCTGGATCACGGCGTTCGGCAGCGCGACCGCGAGGTGCGCCCCGACCGCGAGCCCCACCGGGCCCGTGCAGTCGTGCGCCGCGACGCCGACGCCGTGCGCGTCGGCCAGCGCGGCGATCGCGACCGCCTCCGAGATCCCGCCGCACCAGCTCGCGTCGAAGATCGCCACGTCGAGCGCGCGCCGCTCCAGCAGTCGCTGGAAGCCGAGCGTGCCGGTGAGCGTCTCGCCGCCCGCGATGGGCGCCAGCGTGTCGCGCGCAAGCGTCGCCACGCCGTCGGCATCGTCCATGTCGATCGGATCCTCGACCCAGCGCGGCTGGATCTCGCGCAGCGCGAGCAGGATGCGTCGGGCCGAGGGGACGTCCCACAGTCCGTGCAGCTCGATCATCAGCTCCATCTCCATGCCGACGGCCTCGCGAATGCGCCGCAGCGGCTCGAGGCCGATCGCGAGCTGGGCATCGGAGATCGCGTGCCCGCCCGAGCCCTCCGCGAAGCGGTCGAACGGCCAGATCTTCATGACCGAGACGCCCTGGTCGAGGAGCGCTCTGGCAAGCTCCTCGGGGCGCTCGATCGAGGCCGCGAGATCCTCGTAGCGGGACGCGGCGTCGAGGCCCCAGTTGTCGCTCGCCTGCTCGCTCCCGCCCTGCACGTAGCGCGTGCCGGCGCAGGTGTTGTAGATCGGCGCCGACTCGCGCGCGCGTCCGCCGAGCAGTGCGTGCAGCGGCTGCTCGGAGACCTTGCCGAGCAGATCCCAGAGCGCGATGTCGATCGCCGAGCGGCCGCGACTCTCGGCGCCTGCCGAGCGCTGGCCGACGTACCCGCGCAGGCGCTGGGCATGCTGCGTGATGCGCAGCGGGTCGGCACCGAGCAGGATCGGGGCGGCCGTCTCGTGGACGTACGCCTCGACGGCGCGCGCGCCGAAGAACGTCTCTCCCAGGCCCACGAGGCCCTGGTCGGTCACGACCTCGACATAGAGCAGGTTGGGATTGCGGCGCGGGCGCAGCGTCCGCAGCTCGACGATTTTCATGGGCGCCACCGTATCAAGGTCGGGCCGGTCTGACCGCCGATGCTACTCCGCCGGCTCGCCGTCGAACTGGAAGAGCGATGCTCCACCGTCCGCAACCAGCGTGCTGCCGGTGATGTACGAGGCAGCCGGACTGCACAGGAACGCCGTCACGGCCGCGACCTCGTCGGCCCGTTGCATGCGTCCGAGCGGTATGACCACAGCGGCTCGCTTGGCATATTGCGGCTCGGTCAGCCGCTGATGCCGGGCCATCCCGGCGTCGACGATCCCCGGCGCCACGACGTTCACGCGGATGCCGCTCGGCGCCAGCTCGCGCGCCGCGCTGCGCGCGAGCATCTGCACCCCCGCCTTGGAGGCGGAGTAGGCGGCGATCTCGGGCCACGGCACCTCGCCGACCCACGAGCCGACGAGCACGACGACGCCCGGGAGCCCCGCCCCGAGCCAGCGCTGCGCAGCCGCCTGCACGAGGTTGAAGCATCCCGTCAGGTTGACGTCGAGTTGCGCCTGCCAGTCCTCCGCGCGGATCTCCGCGAACGGCGCCGAGCGCACGATCCCGTGCGCCCCGACGACCGCGTCGAACGGCTCCAGCTCCTCGAGCAGCGCGCGCGTCGCCGCGTGCGAGCGAACGTCCAGGCGCCGATACGTCGCGCCGGGCACCGCGGCCAGCGCCTCCGCCGCCTCCGTCTCCGCCTTCACGTCGGCCAACGTGACCTGCACGCCGCGGGCGGCGAGGGCCGCGCCGATCGCCGCGCCGATGTCGCCGGCGCCGCCGGTGACGAGGATCCGGCATCCGTCGAGATCGTCCGGCGGCGGGGTCTCGTGCGTCATGTCGAACGTCCTCCAGGCAGCGGTTTGTCAGGTAAAACCACCATATCGGCACGGCCTGGCCGACGCGCGCGCCGCCTGCGCCGTCGACGACAGGGACGCATGGCCGAGCTCAGCGCGCGTCGTCGAGCACGGCGAAGGCCTCCTGCACCGTGCGCTCCACGAGCGCCTCGAGCGAGGCGTTCGGCCCGAGCGTGCGCTCGAGCGCACGCCGCGCGACCTGGTCGAGCGGCTCGCGGTAGTCCGCCCCATAGAGGTTCGCGGCGAGCTCCAGGTGTGCGTGCATCAGCGTGCGCGCCTGCTCCGAGTCGCGCTGGCGGATCGCCTCCAGCATCGCGCGGTGCTGGGGGATGCCGGCAGCCTTGACCGCGCTGTCCGACAAGCTCCGCAGCAGCAGCTCGAAGATGAGCGGCGTGAGCGAGCCGAACAGAATCTCGAGCACGGGATTGCCCGCCGTCCGCGCGATCAGAAAGTGGAAGCCGATGTCGTAGCGCGCCTGCGTGAGCACGTCCGATGCCTGCTCGCACTGCTCGACGACGCGCTCGAGCGCGTCCACGTCGGCTGCTACGGCGTTGCGCGCCGCCTCGACCGCGGTCGTCTCCTCCAGCGAGCGTCGCGCGGCGACGAGGTGGGCCGGCGTCGCGCGACTGCGCCAATAGGCGGCGGCCATCGGGCCGGCGCCCACGAGCACGCTCGGTCGCCGCACGAACGCTCCACGTCCCGGCGTCACCTCGACCAGGCCGCGCTCCTGCAGGCTGCCGAGCACCTCACGCACCGTCGGGCGGCTGAGCCCGGAGTCCTCGCTGAGCTGGCGCTCCGACGGCAGGCGACTGCCGGGATGGCGACTGCCCGACATGATCTCGTGCGACAGCTGGGCCGTGAGCTCCTCGCGCGACACATTCGTGGCTTGGTCGGACATACCACTCTGACGGCTTGGCACCGGCGCAAGTATGACGGACCTTCACGGCAGCTAGACGCGCTCCAAGACCACCACGGGAATCTGGCGCTCCGTCTTCTTCTGGTACTCGTCGTAGTCGGGCCAGGCCGCGGCCATCTTGCTCCACATCTCGGGCTTCTCCTCGGGCGTGGCGTCGCGGGCGTGGGCCTTGAAGACCTCGCCCTTGACCTGCACCTGGACCTCGGACTCGGCCTGGAGGTTCAGGTACCAGGCGGGCGGCTCGTCGGTCCCGCCCTTGGACGCCACGATCAGGTAGTCGTCGCCGTGGGGCTCGAAGATCAGGGGTGTCGTGCGCTCGGTGCCGCTCTTGCGACCCTTCGTCGTCAGCAGCAGGATCGTCGTGCCCTTCTGCCAGCTGTAGCCCTCCTCGCCGTCGGTCGCGCGGTAGCGCTCGACGTGCTCCTGTCCAAACAGCATCGCTGCCTCCTGAGCTCGTTCGCCGTTCGAATCTAGCGTGCGGACGCGGCCCACCCCCGGAGGGATGGGCCGCCTGGCCCAATTATCATCGGCAGCTTGCCCAGCCGCCGGCGGCGTCCGCATCACACATCCCAGCCGCACCATGATCCGCGAGCCCCACCGGCTAGGCTCGACGCATGGACTACCGCTCTCTCGGCGCCACCGGCATGCAGGTCAGCCCCCTCTGCCTCGGCGCGATGATGTTCGGCGCGTGGGGCAACCCGGACCACGCCGACTCGATCCGAATCATCCACGGCGCGCTCGCCGCCGGCGTCAACTTCATCGACACGGCTGACGTCTACTCGCGCGGAGAGTCGGAGGAGATCGTCGGCAAGGCGCTCGCAGGCGGGCGCCGCGACGATGTGATCCTCGCGACGAAGTTCCACGGCGAGATGGGCGAGGATCCGAACCGGCGCGGCAACTCGCGGCGCTGGATCGTGCGCGCGGTCGAGGACAGCCTGCGCCGGCTGCAGACCGACTGGATCGACCTCTACCAGGTCCACCGCCCCGAGCCGGAGACCGACGTCGAGGAGACGCTCGGGGCGCTCACCGACCTCCAGCGCGCCGGCAAGATCCGCGCGTTCGGCTGCTCGACCTTTCCGGCCGAGCAGCTCGTCGAGGCGCACTGGACCTCAGAGCGGCGCGGCCTCGGGCGCTTCGTCACCGAGCAGCCGCCCTACTCGCTGCTCGTGCGCGGGATCGAGCGCGACGTGCTGCCGACCTGCCAGCGCCACGGCATGGGCGTGATCCCCTGGAGCCCGCTCGCGGGCGGCTGGCTGAGCGGCCGCTGGCGCAAGGGGCAGGAGGCGCCGTCCTCGACACGCAGCGGGCGGATCCCCGCGCGCTACGACCTTTCGCGCCCCGAGAACCAGCGCAAGCTCGACGCGGTCGAGGCGCTCACGCTGCTCGCCGAGGAGCTGGACCTGAGCCTGATACAGCTCGCGCTCGCGTTCGTGCTCAGCCACCCAGCCGTGACGTCGCCGATCATCGGGCCGCGCACGTTGGAGCAGCTCGACAGCCAGCTCGGCGCCGAGCGGGTCGTGCTGAGCGCCGAGACGCTCGACCGCATCGACGCGATCGTGCCGCCGGGGCACAACTTCAGTCGCGCGGACGCGGGCTACGAGCCGCCGTCGATCGAGCGCGCTGCGCTGCGACGGCGCTGACGCGCAGCGCTCGCAGCGGCAGCCCACCGCTTGCGCGGCAAGGAGCTGTGAGAGGAGCGGTCGTGCATGCCTCAGCGTTCCCTGGGCTCGATCGCGAGTCCCGCCAGCCGCACGCGCCGCCGCCGCGCCGCCCACAGGCCGTCCACCCCGGCCCACGCCGCGAAGCTCAACCCGCCGGCCGTGCCGGTCGCGGTCAGCAACAGCCCGGCCGCCGCCGCCGCGGCCACACCGTCGCCGCCGAGGATCAGCACCGCCGCCGCAGCGCCGACGCTCGGGCCGACCGGCAGCTGGCCGAGCGTTACGACCGCGATCAGCACCGCGATCGCGTCGAAGAACGAGGCGTGCACGCCGACCGCGTGCAGCAACATCCAGTTGCGGAAGATCTGCGCGAAGACGGCCAGCAGCACGAACGCGAACACGCGCCCGCCGCCACGCAGGCTGCGCAGCACCGCCAGCCCCCGCCACAACTCGCGGCCCTTGCGCAGCGCGAGGTGCCGCAGGCCGGCGCTGAGCGTCCCGATCACCGCGAGGCAGACGAGCGGCAGCCACCACGGCAGCCCGAGCGGCCCGACGAGCGTGAACGACGTCAGCGCCGCGAGCGTCGCCTCGATCGCGAGGATCGGGAACTCGGCGGCGATCAGCGTCGGCACCTGCGGGCAGACGAGCGCCGATGAGCGGCGCAGCGCGGCGATCCGTGTGGCGACCGCCACCTGCCCGTTGACGAGGCTGCCGAGCACGCCCATGCTCGAGGCGCGATAGAGCACGCGGCGCGCGACGGTACCGCCGGCCGCCTCGATGCAGAGGTGCCAGGCCTCGCTGCGCGAGAGCAGCGCGACGATCTGCAGCGCGACCGTCGCGACGAGCACCCACGCAGGCGCACTGGAGAGCGCGGCGGAGAACTCGTGGCGGCGACCGGCGAGCAGGTAGGCCAGCAGCGCCGCCGTCGCGAGCGCGCCGAGCAGCATGATCGGCAGCCGACGGCGGCGTGCGAACCGGCGCAGGCGCGCGACGCCACGTCCAGCCAGCCGATCGCGAGAGCCCATCCGAGTGACGCTACTCCCCTGCGCCGGCGGGCCTACGACGGCGGCCGCGCGACGGCGGCCAGGGCGATGCGCCCGCCGCCGGGCAGCTCGGCCTCGGCCTCCGCGCCTCCCGGCTGGAGGTCGAGCAGCGTCGTGAGCAGCAGCAGCGGCGTGCCCGCGGCCCACGCCTGCGGACGCGAGGCGGTCGGGAACGCGACCGGTACCGCCGTGACCGCCGCGGGGAAGCCGCCGAAGACCTCCGGCAGGCGGTGCTCGAAGTGGGGCGCCGCACGCAGGATCGCCGAGGCGACCGTGGCCGCCGCCTCGTGGTGGCCGTAGCGCGCCAGGCCCGCCGCGATCAGCGCGTTCTCGTGCGGCCAGACGGTGCCGGTGTGGTAGCCGAGCGGGTGGTAGCCGCGCTCGCGGGCGCCGAGCGTGCGCACGCCCCAGCCCGACCACAGCTGCTGGTCGTCGAGCAGCAGCGCGGCGGTCGCGGCGGCCTCCTGCTCGTCCAGCAGGCCCGACCACAGCAGGTGGCCGATGTTGGAGCTGAGGCTGTCGACCTGGCGTTTCTCGCCGTCGAGCGCCAGCGCGTGGCAGCCGCGCGCGGGCATCCAGAAGTCGCGCCGGAAGCGCTCGCGCAGTGCGGCGGCGCGCAGCTCGAGCCGCTCGGCCAGCGGCGCGTCGCCCCACACCGCGCGCGCCAGGCGCGCCGCGCGACGCTGCGCGTCGTAGACGTAGCCCTGGATCTCGCACGTCGCGATCGGGCCGTGCGCGAGCGTGCCGTCGGCGAACTGGATCGCGTCCCAGCTGTCCTTCCAGCACTGGTTGACGAGCCCGCTGGCCGGGTTGCGGCAGGCGTACTCGACGTACCCGTCGCCGTCGGCGTCGCCGCTGTCCTCGATCCACGCGAGCGCCGCGCGGGCGTTGGGCTCCAGCTCGCGCACGAGCGCGTCGTCGCCCGTCCAGCGGTGGTACTCGTCCAGCAGCACGAGGAACAGCGGCGTCGCGTCGGCCGTGCCGTAGTAGGGCGAGTGCGGCCGCTCGCCGGATGCGGTCAGCTCGCCGAGCCGCAGCTCGTGGAGGATCTTGCCGGGCTCCTGCTCGTGGAAGTCGTCGCGCTCGCGCGCCTGGCGGGCGGCGAGCACGCGCAGCGTCGTGGCAGCGAGCCCCGGCACGTAGGGCAATGCCTGGAAGCTCGCGATCAGGCTGTCGCGGCCGAACAGCGCCATGAACCACGGCAGCCCCGCCGCCGGCAGCGTCGCGCCCTCGGCCAGGTCGGGATGCAGCCGCAGCGCGCCGAGGTCGCTGAGGCTCGCACGGTAGGTGCGAGCGAGTCCCGCGTCCTCCGTGTGCAGGACGGGCGCGCGTGCGAGCCACGCCGCGTGCTCGGCCGTCTTCGAGGCGCTCAGCTCGTCGAGGCCGCCGCGGCACTCGCGCGTCGAGAACGTCGTCCCCGGCTGCGCGGCGTGGGGCGTGGCGGTGAACGTCGCCGACCACTGCTCGCCCGGAGCGAGGTGCAGGACGAACGCGAAGCCCTGCCGGGTGATGCCTCCCGCACGGCTCGAGGCGATCGCGATCGAGCGTTGGAAGTCGCCGCGCTCGTAGGCCAGCACGAGCGTGCGATCGTCGTGCTCGAAAGCCACCGTGCGGGTCGCGACCACGCCGTCTTTGACCTCGAAGAGGTCGGCGAAGTCGGCGTCGAGCTCCAGCACGAGCCGCAGCACGCTCACCTCGTGGCGGTGGTTGGTGACGGTGACCTCCTCCATCCACACGTGGTCGACGAGCCGGCGGCGCATGATCGACCACGGCGCCGCTTCGTCGGGCCCGACACCCGGGGCCAGGAAGAACCGTGCGGCGAAGTGGGCGTCCTGGTCGAGCCCGAGCAGTTGCAGGGGGGTCGCATCGACAGCCAGGACCCAGCGCGAGACGAAGCGCGTGTCGTCGGAGAAGAAGCCGTGCTCGCGCCCCTCGTCGGCGCGCACGTCGCCGAGCCGGTCCCCGATCACGAACGTGGTGCCGTCGAGGACGCTCAGAGTGCGTTCAGGCATGCAACGCCACGACGGGGGCTGCGGCGCAGTGGCCGACCGCCGCGCGGTAGGCCCGCTCGTAGGCCGCGGCGACGACGTCGACGTCGCAGTGCGCCGCGACCCAGGCGCGGCAGTCGCGCGCGCGCAGCTCGGGCAATCGCTGCACAGCGGCGGCCATCGCCGCCTCGTCCTCGACGAGGTAGCCGGTGCTGCCGTCGACGACGAGCTCGGCGGCGGCGCCTTCGGGGAAGGCGATCACCGGCGTCCCGCAGCTGAGCGCCTCGACCATCACCATCCCGAACGGCTCCTGCCAGCGGATCGGCATCAGCAGCGCGCGGGCGCCGGCGAACAGGTCGCGCTTGACCGCACCGCCGACCTCGCCGACGAAGCGGACGCGCTCGCCGTCCAGGTGCGGCGCGATCTCGCGCTCGAAGAAGCCCCGCTGACCGGGCTGCACGACGCCGGCGAGGACCAGCGGCACGCCCGCGGCATGCGCAGCGGCGATCGCGCGATGCGGGCCCTTCTCGGCCGTGATCCGCCCGATCCACAGCAGGTAGTCGTCCTTGCGCTCGCGCAGCGGCCACGACTGCACGTCGAGTGGATTGGGGATCGCCTCGGAGGTGAGCAGCCCGGCGGGCGCCGACGCCAGCTGCGCCCGGCTGATCGGCACGAGCGTCGCCTTGTGGCCGTGGTGGGCGTAGAACGCGGACGTGCTGGCCGTGAATTGCCCGTGCAGCGTGTGCACGAGCGGGATCCCGAGCCGGTCGGCCATCGCGAGCGCGGTGAAGCCGCAGTGGTCGTGGACGACGTCGAAGCGCCCGGCCTCGATCTCTCCGAACGCCTGCGCGACATGATCGGACTCGTACAGCGAGCGCTCGATCTCGTCCGGATGCGGCTCGCCCAGCAGCGTCACGACCTCGGCGCTGGACGTGGAGCCCGGCGCGCAGAACAGCGTCACGTCCAGGCCGCGCCGCACGAGCGCCTCGGTGAGCACGCTGACGACCGCCTCCACGCCGCCGTATCCCGGCGGCGGGACCGCGATCCACGGCGGGGCGAGCATCGCGACGCGCAGCGGCGCCGCCATCGTCCGGGCCGTAGGCGTCAGGACCTTCACGGGCGCTCCTCGCAAGCCTCTCAAGGGCTGCGATCGCGAGGCAGAGAGGTCAAGAAGGACCGAGCGAGCGCACAGTCGCGCAGCTGCACGACCGACTCCTCCACCGTAGCATCGGAGTCCGCAAATGACGACACGACACAAGATCGGCTGGATCGGCACCGGCGCGATGGGCAGCGCGATGTGCGGGCACCTGCTCGCCGCCGGCCATGAGCTGACGGTGCACAACCGCACGCGCGCGAGCGCCGAGCCGCTGCTGGCGCGCGGCGCCGCGTGGGCGCAGACGCCCGCGCAGGTCGCGGCCCGCTCGGAGGTCGTCTTCGCGATCGTCGGGCACCCGACCGACGTGCGCCAGGTGATCCTCGGCGAGGACGGCGTGCTGGCGGGCGGCCAGCCCGGCCTGCTCGCGGTCGACATGACGACGAGCGAGCCCGCGCTGGCGGTCGAGATCGAAGCCGCGGCGAGCGCGCGCGGGCACGAGAGCCTCGACGCCCCGGTCTCCGGCGGCCCGACCGGCGCGCTGAGCGCGTCGCTCTCGATCATGGTCGGCGGCGGCGAGGAGGCGTTCGAGCGCGCGCGTCCGCTGCTGGAGCTGATGGGCACGACGGTCGTGCGCCAGGGCGGCCCCGGCGCCGGCCAGCACACGAAGATGGCGAACCAGATCCTGATCGCAACCGGGATGGTGGGCGTCTGCGAGGCGCTGCTCTACGCCCACCGCACCGGGCTGGACCCCGTCGCCGTGCTGCGCTCCGTCTCCGGCGGGGCGGCCGGCTCGTGGTCGCTGACGAACTATGGTCCACGCATCCTCGCGGGCGACCTCGACCCCGGCTTCCTCGTCGAGCACTTCGTCAAGGACATGGGGATCGCCCTCGCCGAGGCGCGCTCGCTCGGCCTCGCGCTGCCCGGCCTCGCGCTGGCGCACGCGCTCTACGTCGCGCTGCTCGGCAAGGGCCGCGGGCGGCTCGGCGTGCAGGCGCTCGTGCTCGCGCTGTCGGAGCTGTCGGGCGAGACCTGGCCGGCCTGAAAGCAGCGACGGGCCGTCGGGCGGCCGACGCCGCTACCAGACGGTCGCGCGCGTATCGAAGCGGCGCAGCGCGCGGTCGCGCGTGACGAGCGGGGCGCGCAGCGCCTTCGCGGTCGCGTAGATCAAGCGGTCGACCGGGTCGCCGGGGAAGGCGTCGGCGTCGAGCAGGCCCGCCGCAACCGCCGCGGAGGCGTCCGGCGCCAGCGCCTCGACGCGCGGATGCGCGAGCGCCTGGCGCACCCACGTGTCGACCGGACGGTCGAGCGAGATGCGCCCGCGCACGGTGAGCATCGCGACCTCCCACGCGCTCAGCGTCGAGACGCCGACGCGCTCGGCCTCGTCGATCGCGGCGCGGGCCGCACGCGAGAGCTTCGCCGGCTGCGCGGCCCACCACAGCCAGACATGCGTGTCGAGGACGATCACGCGTCCGCGTCCCAGGCGACGTCGAGCGGCTCGACCAGCTGCGCGTCGGAGACGTGGAAGCTGACGGAGCCCTCGAGTCCCGCTGGGTCGGCGATCGCCACGACACGGGCGACGGGACGACCGTGCTTGGTGACGACGAGCTCCTCGCCCGTGAGGGCGACGTCGTCGAGCAGGGCGAGGCACTGGGCCTTGAACTGGCTGGCGGAGATCTGAGGCATGACCATGGTCATCGTAGCATGGTCATTGATTGGGAGCTGCGTAAGTGCGTTCATGGCCACATGAGGCTGGGAGCGCCGCTGATTCTCCCCCAGCTCAGAACAGTGCGCGCAGACGATCCAGGAAGGCCGTCTGCGCGGGGTTCAACCGCTCGCGTGCGGCCGCCAGCTCGAACCAGCCGGCACGGTCGACCTCGGGGAACGCCTGCATGCGCCCCGAGCGCGGCGGCCACTCCAGCTCGAACGTGTTGCTGCGGATCGCGTCGGCGTCGAGGTCGCCCTCCAGCGCCCAGGCCGCGATCCACTTGCCGCCCTTGAGCCGCACGCTGCCGAGCTCGACCAGCTCGCCCGGCGGAGGCTGGCTGCCCAGCTCCTCCGCGAACTCGCGCCGCGCGCAGGCTTGCGGCTCCTCGTCGTCGCCGTGCTCGCCCTTGGGGATCGACCATGCGCCGGCGTCCTTGCGGGTCCAGAAGGGACCGCCCGGATGCACGAGCAGCACCTCGCGCACGTCGTCGCGCAGGCGGTGCAGCAGGATGCCCGCGCTGCGCCTCAGCGCTCGGCCTCGATCTCGTCTTCGGCGCGGCGCGCGATCCACTCGCTGCCGGGCGTGTCGGTGAGGCCGTGGGCGATGCACGAGCACAGCACGACCAGCGCCGCCAGCTGGAAGATCCGCTCATTGCCGGGGATCGGCTGCGCGAGCACGAGCAGCGCGAAGGTCATCGTCGCAACGCCCTTGGGCCCGAACCAGGAGAGGAATGCCGTCGTGGCCCAGTCGACGCGCAGGCCGGCGAGCGCGATCCAGACCGCGAGCGGCCGTGCGACGAGCAGCGCGATCGCCACCAGCGCGACGGCCGCCCAGCCGTCGGCGAACAGCCCGTGGAGCGTCAGCAGCGAGCCGAACACGACGAAGATCCCGAGCTTGACGATCTCGACAAGCTCCGCGCTGCGCTGCTCGAAGTGGTGCTGCACGTCGGGTCGGCGGATTCCCAGCACGATCGCGCAGACGAACACCGCGATGTAGCCGTTGCCGTGCGGCGGCAGCACGGTGACGCCGTAGGTCGCGAACGCCACGCCAAGCGCGGCGAGCGCGCGCTGGTGGGTCGGGGCCGTCTCGCGTGGCAGCACCAGCGAGGCGAGCAGCCCCATCGCGACGCCGAACGCGAAGCCGAGCCCGACGTCCTGCAGCACGAAGCGCCACCAGACGAAGTGCTCCGACCCGCCGACGACGAGCGCGGCGCTGAGCGCCAGCACCGGCGCCAGCGCGAGCCCGTCGTTGAGCCCCGACTCGAGGTTGAGCGAATGACGCACGAGCCGCGGCACGCGCGGGTTCGTCACGACCCCGGAGGACAGCACCGGGTCCGTCGGCGAGAGCAGCGCGCCGAGCAGGAAGGCGCGGGTCCAGTCGAGGTCGAGCAGCAGATGCGCCGCGAGCGCGACGATCGCAGCGGTGATCGGCATCGCGACGACCAGCTTGCGCGCCGGCCACGCCCAGTGGCGCTGGAGCATCTCGCCCTCGACCTCGAGCCCGTCGCGGAACAGGATCACGATCAGCGCGACCGATGCGAGTTGCGCGACGAAGCCCGAGCGCGCGTCGAAGCGCAGGAAGCCGAGCCCGCCCTCGCCGAGCGCGAAGCCGGCGAGCACGAACACCGGCGCGAGCGCGAGGAAGCTGCGCCGCGCGAGCCCAGATCCGAGCGCGCCGACGACGAGCAGCGCACCGAACACGAGCGCCGCGCGGCCGAAGCCGTCCGCAGCGACTGCGAGCGGCAGCGTGGGGATCGCCGTCATCGCAGGGAGCTTCGCAGAGCGAGTGGCGCCTGCCGCAAGCCCAACGTGCCTGAGCGACATTCTCGTTCGCCGCCCGGCGTTGCGCCTTCTGCACCGCACAGGTCGCGCCGGCGGCCTGAGCAGCGGCCGTGGCGACGGCAAACAGGGCCATACCAGGACTATTGCTACATATGTGTAGTGGATCCCGGGGGCGTCGCGCCGCAGATTCAGCGCGACATGCCGCCGCCTGGAAAGCCGGAGGATCGGATCGTCGGCCACGTGCTGCGCTCGTTCCGTGAACAGCAGGGCCTGAGCCAGGAGGACGCGGCGCACGCCGCCGGGATCCACCGCGCGCAGTACGGCCGCTACGAGGCGGGGTACAACGCGCCCTCGTTCCTGATGGTGCTGCGCATCGCAGCGCGTCTCGGGATCCCGGCCTCGGCGATCGCCGAGGCCGCCGAGCTCGCGTTGCAATCCGGCCCGTAGGCCACCACGAGGGATGGGAGAGGTGCGCCCAGGGGGAGTTGGGCGCACCCCTCCGCTGTGGGGAAGCCGTCAGTGCCCGAGTGACGCGCCGGTCGTCGCCGGCGCGTCCGTTTTCGCCCTCTGCCCATCCGTCTGCATCCAGCATGATGCTACATATATGTAGTCGCGACCGCGACGCTTCCCAACCAGATTCCCGCCCGCGATGCGCGCGCAGGAGAATCAGATCGTCGGGGAGGTCCTGCGCGACTTTCGCCGCCGCTCCGGCCTCGACCAGGCCGACGCCGCCTACCGCGCGCGCCTGCATCGAGCGCAGTACGGCCATTACGAGCAGGGCCGCAACGCGGTCTCATTCGTGACGATGCACTACATCGCCCGCGCGCTCGGCATCACGGTCGAGCAGATCGATGCGGCG
Source organism: uncultured Actinomycetes bacterium (assembly GCA_963746145.1). Classification (GTDB taxonomy): domain Bacteria; phylum Actinomycetota; class Thermoleophilia; order Solirubrobacterales; family Solirubrobacteraceae; genus Conexibacter. The sequence goes on along the minus strand of CAVVAC010000003.1, from coordinate 495,940 downwards.
GTCGCCGCACGCCTGCCCGATCGCCCGGTGCGCGACCGCGCGTAGGAGGTCCCACCGAACCTCGTTGGGCGCTCAGTGGCGGCGCAGTTCCTGGCGAACCGCGAGCCCGAGGACCGTCAGGCCGAGGCCCAGCAGCAGCACGGCGATCAGCACGCCGGGTTCGTCGGCGTTCGCGAGCAGGCCGAGCGACGAACCGCCGCTCTCGCTGTCGCCGTTCGAATGCGCCTCGACGCCCTTCACGGCGCCCAGCGCGGTGGCGGGCGCGGCCGTCGATGAGCCGGCTGGGGGGATCGACGTGGGCACGACAGCTGACGCGGCCGTCGCGCGCTCGTCGCAGCGGCCATCGCGGTCGAGCGCACGCAGACGGCGCAGGCCGTCGCGCTGGAGCCGCTCGACGCGGCGCGTGCTGAGCGCGAGGCGGCGAGCAACCTGGTGCGAGGACAATGCAGGGCGCGACCCGAGTCCGGTCCGCAGCAACAGCACGCGACGCTCGCGTGCCGGCACGCCGACGAGGCAGCGCTGCAACCTGCCGACGGTGCGGACCAGCCGCCGCTGGGCGGGAGCGTGGGCGGCGAGGCCGAGTGCAAGCGGGGGCGACACACCGATCGGTGTCGCCGGAGCAACCGGAGCCGCTGTGTCGTCCGCCGGACCGCCGGCGCTCGGCGTCGAGGGCGAGGCGACCGATGGGGGAGAGCCCGAGAGAGTCGTCGCCGCGGGAGTCGTGACACCGGGAAGCGAGGGCTTTGCCGGCCGCGGCGAAAGGCCAGGCGCGTTCGGCGCCGGAACAGCCGGCAGCGCGGGGGCCTTGACCGACGGCGCGCTCGGGAGCTTCGGGGTCGTGACCGTCGGTGTGGTGACGGTCGGCGGCGGGACCTTCGGGGTCGTGACCTTCGGGGTCGTGACCTTCGGCGTCGTGACCTTCGGCGTCGTGACCTTCGGCGTCGTGACCTTCGGGGTCGTGACCTTCGGGGTTGGGACCTTCGGCGTCGTGACCTTCGGCGTCGTGACCTTCGGCGTCGTGACCTTCGGGGTTGGGACCTTCGGCGTCGTGACCTTCGGCGTCGTGACCTTCGGCGTCGTGACCTTCGGGGTTGGGACCTTCGGCGTCGTGACCTTCGGGGTTGGGACCTTCGGCGTCGTGACCTTCGGTGTGGTGACCTTCGGTGTGGTGACCTTCGGCGTCGTGACCTTGGGCGTCGTGACCTTCGGTGTGGTGACCGCCGGCACGGTCACGACCGGCGTGGTCACAGACGGCACGGTCACGCTCGGCAGTGCCACGGGGGAAATCGTCACGCCTGGGACGGTCACCGGCGGCACGTCGATCTGCAGTGCGGAGGCGTTCGCCGCGCTGCCGACGGTGCCGAGCACGAGGCCAGTGAGCAGAAGTCGCATAGTCCGCCGTCGCATGCTCCTAGCCCTACCGCGGATTGGAGCAATGTAAACCAGCCGGTCGCTAGCCGGACCGCTCGCGCGCGCCCACCACCAGCACGCGCGCCCGCGCCGCGCGCACCGCCGCCGACAGCGTCTCGATGTCGTAGGCGCCGTGGTGGCGGCGACCTTGACGAAGAACGTCGGCGTGCCGGAGACGCCGCTGAGGTCGGCGCTCTCGACGTCGCGCGCGACCCGGCGCGCGCCCGCGTGACGCCCCATGTCGGCCTCGAAGCGCTCGGCGTCGAGTCCCAGCTGCTCGGCGTAGGAGATCAGGTGCGGCACGCGCAGCTCGCCCTGATGCTCGAACAGCAGCGCGTGCATCTCCCAGAAGGCGCCCTGCGCGGCCGCCGCCTCGGCGGCCTCCGCGGCCAGCTGGGCGTGCGGGTGCACGTCCGTCAGCGGCAGGTGACGCCAGACGTAGCGCAGGTCGCCGAAGTCGGCGAGCAGCTCGCGCACGATCGGCTCGGCGCGCCCGCAGTAGGGGCACTCGAAGTCGCCGTACTCGACGAGCGTGACGGGCGCCTCGTGCGGCCCGCGCACGTGGTCGTGCTCGGGATCGACCGCGAGCGTGAGGTCCTCCAGCTCGGCAGCCGGGCCGACCAACAGCGGCAGCCGCCGGCGCGCGGGCAGCGCCTCCAGCCCGCGGAAGACCGCCCACGACAGCACGGAGGCGCCGAGCACCGCCAGCAGCACGCCGAGCTTCGCCTGCTGCAGGCGCTCGCCCTCGAAAGCGCGGTTCGCGATCAGCAGCGAGACGGTGAAGCCGACGCCGAGCGCCGCCCCGCCGCCGCCGAGCGCGCCCCAGCCGACCGGCAGCCGCAGCAGCCCGCGCGAGAGGCGCTGCCCGAGCCACGACGCGAGCAGCACGCCGAGCGGCTTGCCGACCACGTAGGCGAGCACGATCCCGAGCGTGACCGGCGAGCCGAGCGCGCGGCCGAGGAAGCCGCCGCCGAGCGGGATGCCCGCGTTCGCGAGCGCGAACAGCGGCACGATCAGATAGCTCGACCACGGGTGCAAGCGCTGCTGGAGGCGCTCGTTCGCGGAGATCGCGGAGACGACGCCGTCGCGCGCGGCCCGCGCCAGCTCCGGCGTCGGCTGCTCGCGGAAGAGGCGGAAGAGGTCGGTCGCGCGCTCGAGGTCCCCGCGCGCGGCGGGCCGCGCGACCGTCAGGAGGCCCATCGCGAGGCCGACGATCACCGGGTCGATCCCGGAGGCGTGCACCGCGACCCACAGCCCGACGCCGAGCGCGGCGTAGACGGGCCCGCTGCGCGCGCCGAGCGCACGCGCGAGCAGCACCGCCACGAGCAGCGCGAGCGCGACGAACAGTGGCGCGAGCTTCAGATGGTTCGTGTAGGCGGTCGCGATCACGAGCAGCGCGATCAGGTCGTCCGCGACCAGCACCGTCACGACGAACGCCCGCAGGCGGTTGGAGAAGCGCGGTCCGAACAGCGCCAGCAGCCCGATCGCGAACGCCGTGTCGGTCGACATCGCGACCGCCCAGCCGCCCGCCGCGTCCGAGCCGGCGTTGAGCGCGAGGAACAGCGCCACCGGCACGACCATCCCGCCGATCGCCGCGAGCGCGGGCAGCATGATGCGCCGCCGCTCGCGCAGCTCCCCCATGTCGAGCTCGCGTCGCGCCTCCAGCCCGACGACGAGGAAGAAGAAGGCCATCAGCCCGTCGTTCACCCAGTGGCGCAGATCGAGCGCGAGCGCCTGGTCGCCGAGCCGGATCGACAGCTTCGTCGCCCATACGCGCGTGTAGGAGTCGAGGTCGACGTTGGCCCACACGAGCGCCGCGAGCGCGGCCGCCAGCAGCGCGGCGGCGCCGGCCGTCTCGGTGCGCAGGAACTCGCGCAGCGGGGTCGCGACGCTGCGCGCCCAGGCGGTCGTGCGGCTGGGCTCGTCGTCCATCAGGCCCAGCGCCGCAGCTCGGCGCGCACGCGCGGCGGCTGCACCTCGCGGAACGTCGCCGCCAGGTGCTCGAAGTACTGCAGGAAGGCGTTCGGCGAGCGCAGCGCACGCTCAAGGACCACGAACGGCATCAGCCGCTTCCAGAGGTTCATCGTGCTGTCACCGAGGAAGCCGGCCGCCAGCTCCGGCTCCAGCAGGTCGTGCGCGACGAGCACCCCGAGGTTGTCGAGGTAGTGGCTGACGCGCAGCGCCGCCTGCGCGACGTCGTCCGGCAGGTCGCGGATCGGGCTGGCGGCGTCCGGCAGCCGCTGGGACAGCAGGCGCCGCGCCGCCACCATCTCGCGGCTGCGGTACTCGCGGAAGAGGTCGACGGTCGCCGGGAAGGCGTTCGCCTTCTTCGCCTCCCGCAGCTGCCAGGCCGAGATGAGGGCGGCCGCCGCAGCGACCAGGAGGGCGACGATCGCGATGGCCAGCGCCACGGTCCGGCGATCATAGTGCGCCCGCGGCGAGGCGATGCTGTCACGCTCCGGGCCACACGATGCGCTCGCCGGAGACGATGACCTACGAGCTGAGCGACCGGATCGCGCGGATCACGCTCGACCGCCCCGAGCGCGGCAACGGGCTCACGCCGAGGCTGATCGCGGAGCTGGCGCAGTGCGTCGAGCGGGCCGACCTCGACCCGGCCGTGCACGTGATCCTGCTCGCCGGAAACGGCAAAGGCTTCTGCGGCGGCTACGACCTCGTCGAGAGCGCCGAGGGAATGGGCGCGAACGGCGATGCCGCCGCCGGCGCACCCGCCGGCTCGCCGCTCGACCCGCTGACGATCGCCCGCAACCACGACCCGCAGGGCACGTGGGACCCGCTCGTCGACCACGCGATGATGAGCCGCAACGTCCGCGCGTTCATGACGCTGTTCCACTGCGCGACGCCGGTCGTCTGCAAGGTCCACGGCTTCTGCGTCGCGGGCGGCACGGACCTCGCGCTCTGCTCGGACCTGCTCGTGATCGCCGCCGACGCGAAGATCGGCTACCCGCCCGCGCGCGTGTGGGGCTCGCCGACGACGGCGCTGTGGGCGCAGCGGCTCGGGCCGCAGCGCGCGAAGCGGCTGCTGTTCACGGGCGACTGCCTGTCCGGCGCGGAGGCGCTCGAATGGGGCCTCGCGATCGAGGCGCCGCCGGCCGAGCAGCTCGACGAGCGCACCGAGCTGCTGTGCGAGCGGATCGCGCGGATGCCGCTCAACCAGCTCCAGATGATGAAGCTGCTCGTGAACCAGTCGGCCCACGCGCAGGGCCTGCACGCGACGCAGCTGCTCGGCACGCTGTTCGACGGGATCGCCCGCCACACGCCCGAGGGCTACGCCTTCCAGCAGCACGCAGCGCGCGACGGCTTCCGTGCAGCGGTGCGCGAGCGCGACGAGCCGTTCGGCGACGCCAAGCCCTAAGCCGGCGCCGCTGCGCCCTGCGCCCGCAGCGGCGTCGCGCCCTTCAGCAGGTCGGCGGCGCGCTCGGCGATCGCGATCGTCGGCGCGTTCGTGTTGCCGCGCGGCACGACCGGCATCACCGAGGCGTCGACGACGCGCAGGCCTTCGACGCCCTGCACGCGCAGCTGCTCGTCGACGACCGTGCCGAGCGCGCACGTCCCGACCGGGTGGTAGATCGGGAACGTCGTGGCGGCGAGGTGGGCGCGCAGCGCATCGTCTGAGTCGCCGTCGGGCAGCGTGAACGGCTCGGCGCAGTAGGGCGCGAGGGCCGGCTGGCCGGCGATCTCCAGCGTCAGCCGCAGCGCGTCGCGCATCCGCGGCAGGTCCGCCTCGGCCGTGTAGAAGTCGTTGCGCACGATCGGATGCGCGGTCGGGTCGTTGGAGGCGAGCCGCACGCTGCCACGGGCCTCGGGCGTGAGCAGGCAGGTCAGCACGCACATGCCGTGCGCGTCGGGGTCGCGCGTGCCCTCCTCGACGATCTGCAACGGGACCGCGTGGAACTGCACGTCGGGCGCCTGCGCGCCGGCGCCGACGCGCGCGAAGCCGCCGCTCTCGGCGAAGTTCGACGCGAACGGCCCGCTCTGCGTCGCCATGAACTGCTCGAGCGCGGAAGGGTCGAGCGCCTGCAAGAGGCTCTCGGGCTGCGGCGTCGTCCAGGTGCAGATGCTGCACGCGTGGTCGCTGAGGTTCTCGCCGACCGCCGGCTGGTCCAGCACGAGCGGCAGCTCGCGCAGCGCGAGGTGCTCGGCCGGGCCGATGCCCGAGAGCATCAGCAGCTGCGGGGAGTTGAACGCGCCGCCGCAGAGGATCACCTCGCGCTCGGCGCGGAAGTCCTGCACCTGACCGAGCTGGCTGGCCTCCACGCCCACCGCGCGCGTGCCCTCGAACAGCACGCGCCGGACGTGCATGAACGGCAGGACGGTGAGGTTGGGCCGCACCATCGCCGGGTGCAGGTAGGCGACCGCGGCGCTCGCGCGCAGGCCGCCGCGCTGGGTCACCTGGTACATGCCGGCGCCGTCCTGCGTGGCGCCGTTGAAGTCCTCGCTGCGCGCCAGCCCAGCCTGCACGGCGGCGTCGACGAAGGCCGGCGTCATGACGTTGCCCGAGCGCTGCTCGGAGACGGGCAGCGGGCCGCCGACCGCGTGCCACTCGGACGCGCCGCGCTCGTTGTCCTCGGCCTTCAGGAAGTAGGGGAAGAGGTCCGCCCATGACCAGCCGGGGATGCCCCAGTCGTCGTAGTCGCGCTGGTTGCCACGGATGTAGACCATCGCGTTGACCGACGAGGAGCCGCCGAGCACCTTGCCGCGCGGCAGCGGAATGCGGCGGTTGTCGCAGTTCGGCTCGGGCGCGGTCGAGTAGTTCCAGTCGACCTCCGTGCGCGCGAGCTTCAGGTAGCCGAGCGGCACGTGGATGTTCTGGTTGGCGTCCGGCGGGCCGGCCTCCAGCAGCAGCACCCGCACGTCCGGATCCTCGGTCAGGCGCGCGGCGAGCACGCAGCCGGCCGATCCAGCGCCTACGAGAACGTAGTCGTACACGAGAGCGATACTCTCACCGCACTCGGGGCGCGGTCAACCACGGGTCGCACGCGCGGCCAACGTTCGAACTTCATCGTTCGCCGAATAAAACTTATGGTGCCTTTCCTTCAAAAGGCACGATAAGTTTTTCTCCCCCGAAAGAGTGGTTTGCGTGAGCTCGCCGAGCGCGAGGGCACCGGCGTCGTGCGCGTGGTGCTCAACGGCGGCGACCCGATCACGCCGGTGCTGGCTGCGCACGCGGCATTGCCTCGCGCGCTGCGCGACACGGCCCGCATGGCGATCGCGATCCACCTGCTGCGGCTGCGTCCCTCGATCACGCTGGAGGAGCTCGCCGAGCACGCGCAGGAGGAGCCGGCCGATCTCGACAGCTTCGTGCAGAGCGCCGTCGGACACGGCGTTCTGAAGCCCACCGCCAATCCGCGCCCCGGCGGCGTGCCGGCATGGCGACTGGACGACGACGTGCGCGCGACGGTCGGAACGGTGCTGCCCTACTTCGCGCGACCGGCCGAGGAGTCGGTGGGCCGCATCCGGTTGGCTCCGGGCGCCCAGCGCACCGGGCGCGGCACCTTCTACGTCCCGCTCGAGACGGAGCGCATCGCAGACTCGGTGTAGCGCTCGGGAGCGTGGTCGCCGCACGGATCGATCGCCAGCGCGTCGAGCCCGGCCGCCAGCACCGTCCGCATCGCCCGCGCCAGCCGCGGGCTGTCGTCGGCCGCGAGGAACCACTGCGCGAGGTGGCCGTGGAAGCGGATCAGGTCGAACGGGTCGATCGCCTCGATCGAGCGCGCGGCGAAGCGGCGGTGCAGCTGCGACTGGACGAGCAGGAAGCGGTAGTCGCGGTCCGCCGGGTCCGGATCGGGCGCGCCGTCGAACGCCGGGTCCCATGCCTTGACCCACGCCTGCGCCATCGCCCAGCCGGGGTTGGCGTCGGTGTGGAACAGCAGGTCGCGCGAGAACGCCATCGTCTTGCGCTTGCGACGCGAGAGGCACAGCCCGAGCGCGATCACGACCGCGAGCCGGTCGGTGTCGGCGCGCTCGTGGCGCGCGCACAGCGCCGTCAGCTCCGGGTCCTCGCGCAGCTCGTCGAGCAGCGCGTCGATCAGCCACACCGAGCCCTGGCTGGAGCTGAGCGCGCCGCCCTCCATCTCGACCATGCCGTGCACGACGCACACGGTCGGGTGTATCTCGCGCTCCGTCTCGTAGCGGCGGAAGACCTCCTGCCCGTGGACCGACAGCGGCACCCACTCGTCGCCCATCAGCGCGTAGGAGATCGCGCCTTCCAGCTCCGGGATCGAGTGGTGCCACATCACGAAGTAGCGCTGGTGCTGCGTCGGGAAGCCGTCGGCGCGGTTCAGCAGCAGGATCGGGTACTCCTCGGTGCCGGTGCGGAAGACGACCGCGCCCTCGGGCGTGCGCTCGGCGATCCCGCGCGCGACCGCCTGCTCGCTGAACCGCTCGATCTCGTCCTTCAGTTCGGACTCGTAGATGTAGCGGTCGAAGTGCACGCCGAGGCGCGCCAGCGTCGCGTTCTGGCCGTCGAGCGCCCAGCCGCGGATCCGCTCCCACAGCTCGACCGCCTGCGGCTCGCCGGCGAGCCAGCGCCGCAGCAGCCGCTCGGCGAGGTCGTCGCGGTCGCGGTCCTCGCGCGAGAGCGCCGCGTCGGCGCCGAGCACCTCGTCCTCGTCCTCCTGCGTGGAGGCGCGCACGTACTGCGCGTACAGCTCGCCGACCATGTGGTCGCCCTTGCGCCCGAGCGACTCCGGCGTGGCGCCCTCGGCGAACAGCTCCCAGCCGGCCATCGCCTCGCCCATGCTGCGCCCGTAGTCGCCGATCTGCGTGGTGCGCTCGCCGCGTGCGCCGCAGTGCGTCGCGAGGCCGGCGAGCGCGTTGCCAAGCGCGATGTGGCGCAGGTGCCCGACGTGCAGCGCCTTCGAGGCGTTGGGGTCGCAGAAGTCGACGACGTAGCGCTTGCCGGCGGCGACGTCGGCGGTCAGCAGCGCCTCCGACTCGCCCGCCTCCAGCGCGGCGCCGAGACGCATGAGCCACTCCTCGCCGAGCCGCAGGTGCAGCTGGTTGCGCTGCTCGTCGCGGTCGGCGAGCAGCACGCCGGCGGGCAGCGCAGCGAGCGCTGCGCGCGCACCCTCGCTCTGCTCCCAGTTGCGGCGGCGGCCGACCAGCAGCACGTCTGCGGCGTGCGGGCGCGCGGTCGGGACGAGCAGCGTCACGTCGTCGGCGACGTCGTGCGCGGCGAGCAGCGCGTCCAGCTCGTCGAGGACGTTCTTCGGCATTGCGGACATTCCCCCGTGGTCCGTGTTAATTCGCGGCCGACGCTACCAGAAGCCCGCGGCTTGACCCTCGGTCTCGCACTGAACTAATGTGGACCGCGTGATGGGGGATCACGAGGGGGACGGTCGCAGCACCTCGAAGCTCGGGCTGGACCCCGGGCTCGTCGCCGCCTGCCGCGACGCGGCCCAGCGCGTCGCGCGTCGCGTGATGGCGGAGACGAGCGGCAGGACGACCGTCTCGATCGAGCGCGCGGTCGCGCGCCTGCTGGGGGTCGACGGCGTCGACGCGCTCGACGCGCCACTGCCGAACGTGCTCGTCGACCACGTGCACGAGCGCGACGGCCTCGGCCGCGGGCTCGCGCTGTGGCTGGGCGCGGAGATGGTGCGCAGCGGCCGCGACCCGCAGCGGATCGCCGACGCCGTGGCGGCGGGGGAGCTGGACCTGTGCGCCGCGCCGATCGTCGACGAGGAGGCCGCGCGGCGCGCCGTCGGCGGCGAGTGCGAGGCGCGCATGGCCGCCCTCAACCGCACGCGCGAGGCGCGCACGGCGCTGCGCGAGCGGCTCGGCGAAGGGCCGCAGCCGCTGCGCTACGTGCTGACGGCGACCGGCAACGTCTACGAGGACATCGTCCACGGCCGCGCGGTCGCGGAGAACGGCGGCGACGTCGTCGCGATAACGCGCTCGACCGCGCAGAGCCTGCTCGACTACGTCCCCTACGGCCCGACCACCGAGGGCTTCGGCGGCACCTTCGCGACGCAGGAGAACTACCGCATCATGCGCGAGGCGATGGACGCGTGGGGCGAGGAGCACGGCCGCTACATCCGCATCTCCAGCTTCTGCTCGGGCCTCTGCATGGCGGAGATCGCGACGATCGGCGCCTTCGAGGGGCTCGACAACCTCGTCAACGACGCGCTGTACGGGATCCTCTACCGTGACATCAATCCCGTCCGCACGCTGATCGACCAGCGCGTCTCGCGCATGATCAACGGCTACTTCGGGATCGTCATCAACACCGGCGAGGACAACTACCTGCGCACCGCCGACGCGGTCGCCGCCGCGCACTCGGTCGTCGCCTCGCAGCTGATCAACTACGAGCTGGCGCGCGCCTCCGGCGTGTCGGACGCGCAGATCGCGCTCGGCGACGCCTTCGAGATCCACCCCGACGTCACGAACGGGCTGCTGTACGAGTGGGCGCAGGCGCAGCTGACGCGCGAGCTGTTCCCCGAGTGCCCGATCAAGTACATGCCGCCGACGAAGCACATGGACGGCAACGCCTTCCGCACGCACGCGTGCGACACGCTCTTCAACCTCGTCACGATCGGCACCCATCAGGGGATCGAGACGATCGGGATGCCGACCGAGGGCGTCTACACGCCGCACCTGTTCGACCGCGTGCAGGGCCTCGAAACGGCCGACTACGTCTTCAACTTCGCGAAGGACTTCGGCGACGAGATCTCCTTCAGGCCGGGCGGGATCATCCAGTCGCGCGCCGCCGAGGTGCTCGCCAAGACGCACGGGCTGCTGGAGGAGATCGCCGAGATCGGCTTCTTCGCAGCGATCGAACGCGGCACCTTCGGCGACGCCGAGCGCTCGATCGACGGCGGCCGCGGCGCCGAGGGCGTCGTCGCGACCGAAGACGGCTACTGCAACCCGTGCGTCGAGATCATGGAAGGCGCCCGCGTTGCCTGACCTCGCGCCGGCCGTCGACCTGAGCGCCGTGCGCCCCTACGGCGACATGCTCGACGACGGCCTGATGCAGCTCAGCTTCACGCTGCCGGTCGAGCACTCGCACGCGGGCCGCCGCGCGGCGCTGCAGCTGGCCGAGCGGATGGGGCTCGCGCGCGTGGAGGTGACGCACGCGCAGCAGCTCGTGAAGGGCTACTCGCACTACGTCGTGCTCGGCGTCTGCCCCCACACCGTCGACTTCACGACGATCCAGTCGGAGGGCTTCGACGTCGGCTTCCTCAGCGAGGCCGAGGTCGAGCTGCTCGCGGCGCGCGAGATCGGCCGCCCGATCGTCGTCGTCGGGGCGAGCACCGGGTCGGACACGCACAGCGTCGGGATCGACGCGATGCTGAACCTCAAGGGCTACCAGGGACACAGCGGACTGGAGGCCTACGGCTCCTTCGAGACCCACAACCTCGGCAGCCAGGTGCCCAACGGCACGCTCGTGGCGAAGGCGATCGAGGTCGGCGCCGACGCGATCCTCGTCTCGCAGACGGTCACCGGCCAGGACGCGCACATCCGCAACCTGACCGAGCTGGTCGAGATCCTCGAGGCCGAGGGACGACGCGGCGAGGTGATCCTCGTGTGCGGGGGAACGCGCGTCTCGAACGAGCTGGCGAAGGAGCTGGGCTACGACGCCGGCTTCTCGCGCGGGACCTACCCGAACCACCTCGCGACGTTCCTCGTGCGCGAGCTGGCCGCGCGGCTCGCGCGCGCCGGCGTGCCCGCGTCCGGCGTCGCCTAGGCGGGGCGCGGCGTGCCGTCGCTGAGCGAGCTGACCGCCGCGTCGCGGACGCTCGCGCATGTCGGGCTGGCGAAGAACACCGGCAAGACGGTCGCGCTGACGACGCTGCTGGGCGAGCTGGCGGCACAGGGCCGCTGCGTCGGCGTCACCTCGATCGGGCGCGACGGCGAGGCCCGCGACGTGCTCGACGAGCGGATAGCGAAGCCGCGCATCGAGCTGCCGGCGGGGGCGCTCGTCGCCACGACGGACGTGCTGCTGCACGCGAGCGGCGTCGAGCACGAGCGCGTGCGCGAGACGCGCCTGCGGACGCCGCTCGGGACGATCTCGATCGCACGCATCGCGGCCGCCGGCGCCGTCGAGGTCGCGGGCCCGACCACGGTGCAGGACCTGCACGCGGTCAGCGAGGCGATGCACGAGCTGGGCGCCGAGCGCGTGCTGCTCGACGGCGCGCTCGACCGTCGCGCGGCCGCTGCGCCCGCGGTCGCCGACGGCGTCGTCGTCTCCACGGGGACGGTACTGCACCGCAATCCGGCCGAGGTTGCGCGCCTGACCGCGGAGGCGGTGGAGCTGCTGCGGCTGCCGCTCGCGAGCGGGCCGGCGGCGCCGGTCGCCACAAGCGCGCTCGTGCGCGCCGACGGCACGCGCGTGCCGGTACCCGAGCGGCTGCTGCTGGAGGGCGAGCCGATGGCCGTGCGCGCGCTGCTCGCCACCGCGCCCGACGCGCGCGAGCTGCTCGTGGCGGGGGCGCTGTGCGAGCCGTTCCTCGCCGCCGTCCTGCACGCCGGGCGCGAGCTGACGCTCGTCGTCGCCGACGGCACGCGCGTCTTCCTGCGCCATCGCAGCGCCGATTGGTATCGCCGCCAGGGCGTCGCGATAGCGGCGCGGCGCGCGATCGCATTGCACGCCGTCACCGTCAACCCGCTCGCTCCGGGCTCGCACCGCTGCGACGCCCATGAGCTGCGCGCGGCGGTCGCTGCGGCGCTTCCGGACGTGCCCGTGCTCGACGTGCTCGCCGCGGCCTACGTCTCGGTCCCCTCGTTGAGCACCGCCAGATACGCGTCGTAGGCGTAGAGGCGACCTCGCCGGCGCCCGGTGACCTCGCGCAGCACTCCCGCTTGCTCGAGGCGACCGATCGCGCCGTACACCGCGGGCTCGCTCAGTCCGAGACGCTTCGCCGCCCACGATGGGCCGACGATCACGAACTGCGTCGCCAGCTCGTGCACGCGATACGCGGTCGCCGCCCCACGGCCGAGCTGGCTGATCGCCTGCCGGTCACGCTCGACGAGGCCGACGAGCCGTCGTACGGCGTCGGTAGTCGACTCCGCGACATCGACCACGCCATCGAGGAAGAACCGCAGCCACCCCTCCCAGTCGCCGTCGGTCCGCACCCGCTCGAGCAGCTCGTAGTAGACCTCGCGGTGGCGCTTGAAATAGAGGCTCAGGTAGAGCAGCGGACGTCGCATGACGCCTTGCGAGCAGAGCAGGAGCGTGATCAGCAGGCGGCCCACGCGTCCATTCCCATCGAGGAACGGGTGGATGGTCTCGAACTGCACATGCGCGAGCGCGGCCTTGACGAGGACCGGGCTCGGTTCGGGATCGTCGTGGAGGTAGCGCTCCAGCGCGCTCATCGCCGGGATGACCTCGGGCCATGGCGGCGGCACGAAGCGCGCGGTCCCGGGACTCGTGCCGCCGATCCAATTCTGGCTGCGGCGAAAGTCACCTGGCGCATGCTGCGAGCCACGCCCGCTGCGCAGCAAGAGCGCGTGGACCTCGCGCAGCAAGCGGGCGCTCAGCGCCGGCGCGCCTGGCTGCACGATCTGTGCGAGACCGTGGTTCATCGCAGCGATGTAGTTGGCCGTCTCCTCGGCGTCCTCTGGTGGCACCGTCGGCACCCCGGCCTGCTCGAACAGCAGCAGATCCGACAACGACGAGCGCGTGCCCTCGATCTGCGAGGACAGCACGGCCTCCTTGCGCGCGAAGCTGTAGATGAACTGATCGGGATCCGGCAGCAGCATGGTGATCCCGTCCAGCCGCCCGAGCGCCTGGTTGGCACGGTCCGCGAGCTGCTGCAACGCCGGATCGACGTGCAGCGGCGGGTGGGGCGGCAGCGGGCGAGGATGAAAAGCCCAGAACCCGTCGGCTCCTCCCTGGGCGAGCAGGTAGCGACCGGCACGCGGACTCGCGGGAGGTCGATTCGCCATCCGTCCAGCTTACTAAGCAATAAGAGCTAAACGCTTTGCAACGATAGAGCTTGTGCAGCGCTCGCTTTGCAGTGCTCACTCCACTTCCGCATGGAACGTCTGCGTGCGCATGATGATGCGCGTCTCGGTGACGGCGGCGCCGGCCGTGCGCAGCGCGCGGACGGTGTGGTCGAGATCGTCGGCGTCGGCGCAGGCGGCGCGCAGCTGGTAGTCGAAGCGGCCGGTCAGGAAGCTCAGCTCGCGTGCGGCGGGCAGTGCGGAGACCGCGGCCTCAAACGCCTCCGGCTTGACGTTGGACTGGAGCCGCAGGTCGACGAGCGCGTCGAGCCCGCGGCCGACCTGGCCCGCGTCGATCGTCGCCGTGAAGCCGGTGATGACGCCCGCCTCCTGCATCCGCCGCACGCGCGGGGCGACCGCGTGGGGGCTGAGCCCGGCCAGCTCGCCCAGCTCCTTGAAGGAAGCGCGTCCGTTTCGGATCAGCTCGCCGAGTATCTGGCGGTCGATCTCGTCAAGTGCCGTGGAAATCACGAAGCTCTCCAGCTTTGGGTGACAAGACCGCAGCATAGATGCATCATCGCCACATGACCATCGTCGGTGTCCCCACAGAGATCAAGACGGACGAGTACCGCGTCGCCCTCACGCCCTCCGGCGTGCGCGAGTTGACCGACCGCAACCACGAGGTGCTGATCCAGGCCGACGCCGGCCTCGGCTCCGCGATTCCGGACGAGGCGTACGCGGAGCAGGGCGCGCGCATCGTCGCCGACGCCGATGCGGTCTTCGGCGAGGCCGAGCTGATCGTGAAGGTGAAGGAGCCCCAGCCGGTCGAGGTCGCGCGCCTGCGTCCCCACCACACGCTCTTCACGTACCTGCACCTCGCCGCCGACGCGGAGCTGACACGCGGCCTGATGGCGACGGGCGCCACGTGCATCGCCTACGAGACGGTCGAGGACAAGCGCGGGCGCCTGCCGCTGCTGGCCCCGATGAGCGAGGTCGCCGGCAAGATCGCGACGCAGTCGGGCGCGTTCATGCTGGAGAAGCCGCAGGGCGGACGTGGCCTGCTGCTCGGCGGCGTGCCCGGCGTCGCCTCCGGCAAGGTGATGGTGATCGGCGGCGGCGTCGTCGGCCAGAACGCAGCCGAGATCGCGATCGGCATGGGCGCCGAGGTGTACGTCTACGACCGCTCGATCGACCGCCTGCGCGAGCTCGAGACGCTGCTCAACGGCGACTGCTCGACCTGCTTCGCCTCGACGCTGGAGATAGAGCAGCGGCTGCCGGAGATGGACCTCGTGGTCGGCGCGGTGCTCGTGCACGGCGCGAAGGCGCCGCACGTGATCACGCGGGCGCAGCTCGGGCTGATGAAGCCGGGGGCGGTGCTCGTCGACGTCGCGATCGACCAGGGCGGCTGCTTCGAAACCTCGCACGCGACGACCCATACCGACCCCACCTACGTGGTCGACGGGATCACGCACTACTGCGTCGCGAACATGCCGGGCGCGGTCCCGATCACCTCGACCTACGCGCTCACGAACGCGACCATGCCCTACGTCGTCACGCTCGCGACCGACGGTGCGCGCGCCGCGCTCGACGCCGACCCCGGCTTCCTCGCCGGCCTCAACATCAGCGGCGGCGCGGTCACGTACGGTCCGGTCGCCGAGGCGATCGGCGTCGACGCGGTGCCGGCCGCCGAGGCGCTCAGCGCGCTCGCAGCAGCCTGAGCCCCCGCGCTGCCGGGGCGCTCAGTCGAGCGTCCCGGCCGGCGCGAGCCATTCGCTGCGGAAGCGCAGCCGCGTGTGCTCCCGCAGCAGGTCGTAGTCGCGGTCGTAGTGCAGGACGCCGGCGCCGGCGGCGTCTGCGCAGGCGGCGACGAGGAGGTCGACCGGCGAGAGGCGATGATGCCCCACGCGCGCCAGGTCGGCCTGGGCCTCGAGCGCGCGCCGCTCCACCTCGGGCGAGATCGCGACGCGGGGAAGCGTCTCGAAGCGCTGCGCGATCTGCGCATGGTGGCTTGCCGACCGCGCCGAAAAGCCGGCTTCGAGCAGGAACGGAAGGCAGACAGCAAGCTCTGCAGCCTCCATCGCACTCGCGATCCGCTCGCGCACCGAGGCGACATGGCGACGCCCCCAGACGGAGTTGTCGAGCAGCAGCACGGCTACTCGTAGTTGGCGATCAGCCCGAGTCGCTTGACCTCGTCGGCCAGCCGCACTTCCTCGGGATCATGGACGCCTTCGCGGATCTCGCGCGCGAGCCACTCCCGCGCCTCGCGCGCCGCCTCGTCGTCGCGCGCGAGCAGCCGTTCCTTCTCGCGCGCGCCGAGCAGGACCAGCTCGGTGAGGTCGAGCTTCTGCGTGCCGAGCTGGGCGCGCAGGCGGTCGAGCGCCTCCTGCACGGGCGGGGTCTCGGTGATCGAGTGGCGAGGGCGCGTCGTCGGCACGTATGCAGTGTAGCACGGTGCAGCACCATATATATGCTGGAAATTGCTTCTTTCTGCGCGCGAACTCAGACGAAAAGGCGCTCGCCGACGAAGCCGCCAGCGCCAACGCCCGGCGGCACCGCGAACAGCGCGCTGCCCGTGTGCTGGATGTACTCCGTCAGCGCGTCCATCGCGCCGAGCTTGCGCTGAATCGCGATGAACTGCGTCTTCGGGTCGCGCTGGAAGGCGACGAAGAAGAGGCCGGCGTCGAGCAGGCCGGTGCGCGGGTCGATCCCGTCGGTGTAGGCATAGCCGCGGCGCAGGATCGTCGCGCCATGGTTCGTCTTCGGGGAGGCGAGGCGGATGTGCGCGTCGCGCGGGATCGTCGGCGTGCCGTCGGCGCCGCGCGCGGCGAGGTCGGGCACGTCGTGCTCGCGCTCGCCGCCGAATGGTGCGCCCGTGATCTTGCGGCGACCGATCACGTTCTCCTGCTCCGACAGCGGGCTGTGGTCCCACGTCTCGATCAGCATGCGGATGCGCCGCGCGACGAGGAACGAGCCGCCCCGCATCCACGCCTGCGGCTCGCTGCCGTCGAGCCACACGAAGCGGTCCAGCCGCTTGGCGTCGTCGACCTTGATGTTGTTCGTGCCGTCCTTGAACCCCATCAGGTTGCGGGGCGTCGATTCGCCGCTCGTCGTGGCGGTGTTCGCGTCGAAGCCGAGCTGGAGCCAGCGCAGCTCGACCAGCCCGCGGCCGATCCGCAGCAGGTTGCGCACGGCGTGGAAGGCGACCTGCGGATCGTCGGCGCACGCCTGCACGCACAACGCCCCGCCGCTGCGCGCGGGGTCGAGCTGATCGCCCGGCAGCGGACCCAGCGGCACGAGCCCGGCGGGCATCCGCGCGCGCAGCCCGAGACGATCCTCGCCGCCGCGCTCGAACAGCTCCGTGCCGAGCCCGAACGTCAGCGTCAGGCGCGAGGGCGGCGAGCTGAGCGCCTCGCCGGTGTCCGCCGGCGGCAGCTCGGGCGCCCCGGCGGGCGTGCCGACGGGCTGGCCGGCCGTCAGCAGGCGCGCGGCGACCGTCCACGTCTGCAACAGCTCGCGCAGGTCGGACGCGCGCGTGCCGAGGAAGTCGAAGGAGCCGAACACGAGCCGCGCCTGCGCCGGCGTGGCGATGCCCGCCTGATGGCGCCCTTCGAACGCGATCAGGTCCGGCCGGGCGGGCGGCGGCGTGGCCCCGTCGGCGTCGCCGACCGCGTAGCCGGCCGCCGCCGCGGCGGCCAACCCGAGCATGCCGCCGCCGGCCGCGAGCACTCCGCGGCGCGTCAGACCCCTGTCGGCGGTGGGATGCTCGGGCCCTGCCACGGTCGTCCCTACGTCAGCAGCTTCCCGGCGACGAGCGACAGCGGCTCGGCGAGCGCGGCGATCTGCTGCGCGAACTGGCGGCGGTCCTTCGGCGTCAGCTCGGAGTAGAGGGCGAAGCCGAGCGGCGTGCTGCGCTTGTACTTGTCGAGGCCGGTCTGCACGGTCGCGACCTTGGCCTCGACGCTGGCCACGAGCTCCTGCTGGCCGCTCTCCAGCAGCGCCGGCTTGAGCGCCTTGAAGGCCTCCACCGCACCCGTGAAGTTAGCTTGGAAGTCGGCGAGGTCGGTGTGCGAGTAGCGATCCTCCTCGCCCGTGATCTTGCTGCTGGAGACCTCGTCGAGCAGCGCGACCGCGCCGTTGGCGATCTGCGCCGCCTGCAGGTCGAGGCCGGCGATCGAGCCGTCGAGCTGCTTCACGTCGGCGAGCAGCTTGGCGGCGTAGCGCTCGGTGCCCTTCGTCGTGCGCTGCTGCCAGAGGATCTGCTCGATGCGGTGGAAGCCGGTCCACTTCGACGTGTCGGCGACGTCGTTGACGCGCGCATCGATCTCGGGGTCGAGGTCGCCGAAGCTCTCCGCGATCGGCTCGATCGCCTCGTAGTGGCTGCGCGTCGGGCCGAACAGGTCCTTCGCCCTCTGGAGGTCGCCGGCGTTCAGCGCCGCGACGAATGCGGTTGTCTGCGTCAGGAGCGCGTCGGCCTCGCCCTGCACGTAGGACTTGTAGTCGGCGACGGCTGCCGTCAGCTTCGCCTGCGAGGCTCCCTTCGTCGCGATCGTCGCGCCCGTGACGGTCACGGAGCCGTTGTCGCGCTGCTCGTTCTGGAAGGAGCAGTTGAGCACGTACTTGCCGGGCTGGAGCGTCAGCGTGAAGTCGCCCGAGAGGCCCGGCGCGAGGTTCTCGCGCTCGCCGAGGATGATCCCGTCGTTGTTCTTCAGCTCGACCTCGTCGGTCTTCGCGGTGCCGGGGTTCGTGACCGAGATCTTGACCGCGCCGGCCGGGACCTTCACGTTCGCCGGCGTGCAGCCGGTGTCCGTCAGCTGGAACGCGAGCTGCTTCGCGCCCTTGGCCGCGGCGTCGCTCGTCTTGTCGTCGCTGCCGCACGCGGCGAGCGTGCCGGCGGCCAGCAGGATCGACGCCGCCGCAGCGGCGCGGGGAAGTGCACGGTTCATCGGATGCTCCGAGGGTTCGAGGGAGGGAGAGTCAGGCCGTGCTCGTCACCGACGAGCCGGGGGAGGGCGCAGCCGCCTGGACGGTGGCCGGGCGCGGCACGCGACGGCGCTGCGGCCACAGCACGAAGGTCAGCATCGGGACCGCGTAGAGCAGCCAGCCGACGACCTCCGCGACAGAGGGGAAGGGATAGACGCCGAGCAGGCCTGTGATCAGCCCGCTCAGCATCGAGTCGGAGCTCGGCGTCACGACGCCCGAGAGGTCGAGCGCCTGCGCGTGGCCGACGGTGAAGAGCGCGGCCTCGTTGGCGTGATGGATCGCGCTCGACACCAGCCCGGCGGCGATCACGACCAGCAGCACGGCCGTGAAGCGGAAGAAGCGCGCGAGGTTGACGCGCATCCCGCCGCGGTAGATGACGAGGCCGATGACGGCGGCGGCGAGCAGGCCCGCGGACGCGCCGAGGCCGGCGCTGGCGGGGCTGATCACGCCGGTCGAGGCCTGGAACGCGGCGAGCAGGAACATCGCCGTCTCGAGCCCCTCGCGCATGACGGCGAGGAAGGCCATCCCGACGAGGCTCCAGACCGAGCCGGCGGCCAGCGCGTGCGCCGCGTTGGAGCGCAGCACGCCGCCGAGCAGGCGGGCGTGGCGGCGCATGTAGACGATCATGAACGTGACCATCCCGACCGCGACGAGGCCGACGATCGCCTCGAACGTCTCCTGCTGGCGCTGCGGCAGGTTCTCGTCGATCACGTCGAGCAGGACCGCGACGCCGGCGCACAGGACGACGGCGAGTGCGACGCCGGCCCACACCCAGCGCAGCGCGTCGCGACGGCCCTGCTGATGCAGGAAGGTCGCGACGATGCCGACGATCAGCGCCGCCTCGACCCCCTCGCGGAGGCCGATCACGAAGTGCACCGTGGGGAGGACTGCGAACACGCCGGTCACGATGCGCAGCAGGTTACCCTAATTCCGCTTAGGGCGTCCTAAGAACTACCGTGAAGGTCGGAATTGGCGCTATGCCGGACGGTCTGCGACGCCGTCGAGCGCCTCGAGCACTCTCGCGACCGCGTCGGCAAGCTCCGGACAGCGCAGCTCGACGTCCGGTTCGCGCGGCGGCTCGTATGGGTCGTCGACCCCCGTGAAGCCCTGCAGCTGCCCGGCCGCGGCCCTCGCGTAGAGGCCCTTCGGGTCGCGTCGCTTGCACTCGTCCAGCGGCGTGTTGACGTAGACCTCGACGAAGCGCAGCCCGTCGCGCTCGTGCAGCTCGCGCGCGCTCGCACGCGCTTCCGCGTAGGGCGAGACGACGGACACGAGCGCGACCACGCCCGCGTCGGCGAACAGCCGCGCGACCTCGGCCGTGCGGCGCACGTTGCGGTCGCGATCCTCGGCGCTGAAGCCGAGGTCGCCGCAGACGCCGTGGCGCATGTTGTCGCCGTCGAGCCGGTAGGCCGGGCGGCCCTCGCGCACCAGCTGCGCCTCGACCGCGGCCGCGACCGTCGACTTGCCGGAGGCCGGCAGGCCCGTGAACCAGATCGTCGCGCCGCGCTGCCCGAGCGACTCCCATCGCTCCGTGCGGTCGACGACACCCACCTGCCAGGTGACGTTCGCGCTCGTGCTCATCGCACGATCGTCCCACAGGGGGGCATGCCCGCGCCACGGAGAGCGGAACGCGACCGATATGCTCGCCGCCCGTGAGCGCCCCGGTCTACGAGCTCCAGTCGCATTCGCTGCACTCCGACGGCGCGCTCGCGCCCGCGCAGGTGGTCGCCAACGCGGCGCAGGCCGGCATCCAGCTGCTCGCGCTGACCGACCACGACACGGTCGACGGCGTCGACGAGGCGATCGCCGCCGGCGCCGAGCACGGCGTCGCGATCGTGCCGGCGACGGAGATCTCCGCGGTGCACGGCCGCTACGAGGACCTGCACGTGCTCGGCTTCGGGATCGACCACCACGACCCGCTGCTCGCCGAGCGGCTGCTGACGGCGCGCGCCGACCGCGAGCTGCGCGCCGAGCGGATGGCCGAGAAGCTCGTCGAGCTGGGCTGGCAGGTCGACGACAGCCTGCTCGCCAAGCGCCGCGAGGCGGGCAAGCCGATCGGGCGCCCGCACCTCACGCAGGCGGTCCTGAACCATCCCGCGAACGCCGAGCGGCTGGCCGAGGCCGGCTACGACGACGTCTCCAAGTTCCTGCCCGACTTCCTGATCCCGGGCAAGCCGGCCTACCTCGCACGCACCCACCCGACCGTCGGCGACGCGATCGCCTGGATCCACGAGGCCGGCGGCGTCGCGATCTGGGCGCATCCCTTCTGGGACCTCGACAGCGACGCCGAGGTGCTGGAGGCGATCGACGTCTTCCGCGCGCACGGGCTCGACGGCGTGGAGTGCTTCTACGTCACGCATACGCCCGCGCAAACCCAGCTGCTCGCCGAACGGTGCGGTGAGCTGGGCCTGCTGAAGACCGGCTCCTCCGATTACCACGGGCCCGAGCACCGGCTCTTCTCGCGCTTCCTCGCCTACGACGCGCACGGCCACGCGGCCGACCTCGACGCCCTCACGGGCGCCGCGCCGCGCCGCGCCTGAGCGCGCGCCGCTCCTCACCGACGCGGCTCGCCGTCGCCGCCGGCGCTTCCGACCTGGGAGCGCAGCTCGCGCAGCGCGTCCTCCAGCTCGGCGATCCGCGCGCTCACGGACACGCTGCCGCCGCCGGGCAGCGCACCGATCATCGGCGAGGTGCCGCGCGCGGGCGGATCGGAGCCGCCCGTGGCCGCCGCGATCGCCGGCTCCGCGGGCGGACCGCCCGCAGCCGCCTCGGCCGCGGCCTTCGCCGCCGCCATCGCGGCCATCGCCGCCTGGCGCACCTCTTCGGGCGTGCGCGTCAACCGCCGTGCGAAGGGCAGCGAGAGCAGCAGCAGCAGCGCCGCGCCGCGGAACGCCCAGCCGAAGCCGTCGCGCGCGATGTCCGCGCTCTGGCGTCGCGCCCAGCGGTCGAAGCCGCCCGGTGGCGCGTGCTCCTGTCGGTCGATCGCGCCACCGAACTCGGCGAGGTTCTTGCCGACGATGCCCATCGCGACCGGGTTCGGGATCGCCCACACGTAGGCGCGGTCCTCGATCGGGTCGGTGCGCGCGTCGAGGTACCAGCCGCCGGTGAGCGTCAGGATCGCGATCAGCGCGGCGATGCCGAGCGCGGCGCCGAGCTGGCGCGAGGTGTTCATGACGCCCGAGGCGACGCCCAGCTCTGGCCCGACCGCGGCGCCCATCCCGCCGACGTTGAGCGCCGGGAAGGCGCTGCCGACGCCGAGGCCGAAGAGCACGATCCCGGGCAGCACGAGCACGTAGTCGAGCTGACCCTCGTACGTCGAGGGCATGAACGAGAACCACAGCAGCCCGAGCGCCATCGACAGCAGTGCCGGCATCGCGAGGCGATAGGGCGCGAGGCGGTCGGCGCCCTTGCCGACGATCGGCCACACGATCAGCCCGCAGGCGCCGATCGGCGTGAGCGCGAGCGCCGCCTCCAGCTGCGAGTAGCCCCACAGGTTCACGAACACGAGCGAGAGCAGGAACAGCGATCCGAGCGCGCCCGCGCCGAGCAGGAACATCGCCGCGTTGGCGGACAGGAACTGCTTGTTGGCGCGCAGCCCCGGCGTGATCATCGGCGACTTCACGTAGCGCTGCGAGAAGACGAAGCCGATCCCCAGCACGATCGAGATCTGCAGGAAGAACAGCACGCCGGCGTCGTCCCAGCCGCGCTTGTTGGCCTCGATCAAGCCGTAGGTGAAGAGCGAGACCGACGTCGTCAGCAGCAACATGCCGATCCAGTCGACCTTGCGCCCGGCGGTCAGGTCGTACGTCTCCGGCCACCAGCGGATCGCCAGCACGATGCCGACGATCCCGATCGGGATGTTGATGATGAAGATCCAGTGCCAGCTCGCGACGTCGACGAGCACGCCGCCGATCACCGGCCCGAGGCCCGAGGCGGTGAGCGCGACGACCGCAATCAGCGCCAGCCCGCGACCGCGCAGCTGCGGCGGGAAGATCAGCACCGTCATCGCGAAGCCGAGCGGCGCGATGATGCCGGCGCCGAGCCCCTGGAAGGCGCGGAAGCCGATCAGCCAGCCGATGTCCCACGAGGCCGCGCACAGCGCCGAGCCGAGCGTGAAGATCGTCAGCCCGAGGATGAAGAAGCGCTTGCGGCCGAACTGGTCGGCGAGGCGCCCGGCGGTGATCAGCAGCACCGCGAAGACGATGTTGTAGGCGTTCGCGACCCACGAGACGGTCGTCAGGTCGGTGTCGAAGTGATGCTCGAGCTCGGGGATCGTGATGTTCACGATCGACACGTCCATCAGCGACATGAACCAGCCGATCATCATCACGGCGAAGATCTTGTTGCGGTTCGCGTACAGGAACTCCTGCGGCGGGTTCTGGCGCTCCTTGGGGGCTCGGCGGGCCATCGCGGTCAGCCTCCCAGCCGGTTCGCGTCGCGCTCGTCGGCGTCGAGCGTGCCGTCGTCGGCGATCTTGTCGGTGTCCTCGAGCGGGGCCGCGGGACGCACCGCGCTCGTCGCGTCGAAGCGCGGCAGCGTGCCGCCGGCCGCGGTCAGCGCGTAGCGCTTGAGCTCGCCGAGGATCGTCGGCGAGTCGACCGTGTCGGCCTCGATGTCGTCCGGCTTGTCGGAGTCGTCGGTCTTGTAGAGCCGCCAGCGGTCCTGGTCGGTGCGCCCGAGCAGCAGCCACTCGTCGCGGTCGCCAACGACGACGTGCGTGTCGAGCGCGGTCGTGAAGAAGGGGCGCGCCGGCAGGTCGTCGTCGTCGAACAGCGTCGTGATGTCCTCGCCGGCCATCTTGCCCGGGACGGTGATGCCCAGGTAGGACAGGATCGTCGGCGGGATGTCGTGCGTCGAGACGAACCACGAGCTGGTGTCGCCGGCCCAGCGCCGCCGCGGGTCGCGCACGAGGAACGGCACCTGGTAGGCGCGCTTGTGCCAGACGCCGGCGGGATGCCCGAAGACGCCCTGCTCGCCGAGCGCGATGCCGCTGTCGCCGGCGAAGATCACGACCGTGTCGTCGGCCAGCCCGGAGGCGTCGAGCTGGTGCAGGAAGCGGCCGACCCAGTCGTCGACGGACGAGACCTCCTTCGCGTAGCGCTCGCGCACGGCGGCGGTCACGCCGTCGCCGGCGTCGACCTTCACGCGCTCGACGTACGTGTAGTCCTCCGGCAGCGAGACGTCGTCCTGGATCGGGCCGACGCCGCGATGGAACTGGCGCGGCAGCTCGAACGCGTCGGTCGGGTTGAAGGCGTCGAGCGCGAGGAAGAACGGCTCCTTGCCCTTCAGCTCGCCGAGCAGGTCGATGCCGGCCTTCAGCACGCGCGAGGTCGGCTCGCGCCGCTCGGGAGCGTCGCGCAGCGGCAGGAAGTAGCTGCGCTCGTCGCTCGTGAAGTTGCTCGACAGCGGCAGCGTCTGGGTGCGCCGGACGAACGGGAAGCGCGGCCCCTGCAGCGTCGGGTTGTCGGTCACGTAGACCGTCTCGACGCCGTGCGCGGCGGTCAGCTCCGGCAGCAGCGGCTGGAAGTCGAAGATCTTGTGCCAGCCGGGGATCGCCGGCATGCCCGCCGTCGCGACCCAGTCGCGGAACGGGTAGGCGCGCATGCCGGTGAGGATCCCGCGGCGCACCGCGACGCCGGGCATCGCCTCGGGCACCGCGTACTTGAAGCGCAGCGACTCGTCGGCGAGCCGGTCGAGGTTCGGCGTGTGCGACGAGTTGTCGAAGACGTCGTCGTACGCCTTGACGTGGTCGGCGCGGATGCGGTCGGCGAGGATCAGCACGACGTTCGGGCGCCGTCCGCTCCAGCGCTCGTCGTTGCCGGCGGCCGCGGCGACGCCGGGCAGCCCGCCGAGCGCCGCGACGCCGGCCGCGCCGCCGCCGCTGGCCAGCAGGCCGCGCCGCGTGAGGCGCCGCGCGCTCATCCGCCCACCACGCCGATGTGCTTCTTGAACTCCGGCAGCGTGCCGCCCGCCTCGTTCGTGAGGATCGTCCACAGCTCGTCGATCTTCGGCTGGTTCGTGGAAGCGATGTCGTGGTTGGCGCCGGGGTCGACGGTCAGGTCGTACAGCTCGCGCTTGGACCCCTCGGTGTTGGAGATCATCAGCCAGTCGCGGTCGCCGCAGATCCAGGTCTCCTGGTAGCAGGCGGTGTAGTGCGGTCGCGGGCTCGGGTCCTTGCCGTCGAACAGGACCGTCAGGTCCTCGCCGTTCATGAGCCCGGGGGCGCGCACGCCGAAGAACGAGAGGATCGTGCGCGCGACGTCGTGCGTGGAGGCGAAGTAGCCGCTCGACTGGCCCGAGAGCTTGCCCTCGGGGTGATGGATCATGTACGGCACGTGGTGGATCTCGGGGTACGGCCGCGGGGTCGACTTGCCGATGATCCCGTGCTCGCCCAGCGTCACGCCGTGGTCGCTGAGGTAGTAGACGATCGTGTTGTCGGCGAGACCGAGGTCGTGCAGCTTGTTCAGCAGCTTGCCGATCCACACGTCGGTGTACGTGAGCTCGGCCGCGTAGAGGTCGCGCACCAGCTCCAGCGTCTCGGGATCGATGTCGAGCTTGCTGATCTGGCTGGCCGGCGTCAGGAACGGCTGGATCGGCAGGATCCCCTTCTCCTTCTGGATCCCGAGCAGCTTGTTGTGCTCCATCATCCGCACGTACAGCGGCGGCGCGTCGAACGGCTCGTGCGGGTCGAACGAGTCGACGCCGAGGAAGAACGGCTGCCTGTGCTGGAGCTGCTCCAGCGCGTCCATGCCGCCGCGCATGACGCGCGCCGCCGAGTAGTTGCGCTCGCCCACGCGGTAGAGGCTGGCCCAGCCGACGTGGCTCTCCAGCCGGTCGACCTCGAGCGTGTCCGACAGCGCCGGCAGCAGGTACTTCTCGATCGCGCTGCGCGGCGCCGGGCGCGTGAAGGGCGTGTTGAGCGCGCGGTAGGCGCCCTGCGAGAAGTCGGGGTGCGCGATGTCGAGCGTGCGCCGGAAGTCGATGTAGCGGGGGCCGACGAGGAAGGGGTTGTCGGTCACGTACGCGGTCGCGACGCCGGCCTGGTCGAGCACCTCGGTGAGCATCGGCTGGTGCGGCAGGATCGCGGTCCAGCCGACCTCCGCCGGCAGCGGCGGCGAGAGCACCCAGTCGCGGCAGGGAAAGCCGCGCATGCCCGTCATCAGCGTGCGGCGCACGAGCCCGGTCGGCATCGCGTCGGGCACGGCGTACTCGAACTTGAGCGACTGCTTGAAGAGCGCGTCGAGGTTCGTCGTCTTGGCGCGCGTGTGCGGGTTGTACGCGCCGACGTAGTCCGCGCGCGTCGAGTCGGTGACGATCAGCAGCACGTTCGGCGCGTCCTTCGCGCGGCCGATCGTCGGCTCGTACTCGTTCCCGCAGGCCGCCAGACCCATCGCGGCAGCGCCCGCGGCACCGGCCTTCAGAGCACTGCGGCGGGTCAGGCGTGGTGCGACGGCCATCGGGCTCCTCGAAACTTCGCGCTGGGGGAAACGGGCGGCATCCCGTGACGACGGCCGGGACCCTATCGGCCCGTGCAACACGATGCCGGAGCCGAAGTTGCGCGCCCGGCGCGACTTCGGCCGCGGGCGCGTGTTTCAATGGCCCATCGCCGTGCCGTCCCTCCCCCGCGTCTTCCGTGCCCTCGTCGTCGCCATCGCGCTCGGCACGATCGTCGCGATGGCGCTGCTGTGGCCGGGTCACGTGCACGACCAGTTCACCGAGGTCGTGCAGCCGAGCGATCGCGCGCATGTGACGGGGATCGACGACCGCCCCTGCGGCGCGACCGTCTCGACGCGCTGCAAGCGCGTGAAGATCCACCTCGACAGCGGTGACAACCAGGGCACCTCGGGGATCATCCAGTGGAACGCGAACGGGATCGATCCGCCAGTCCACATCGGCGACAAGATCCGCGTCGCCGACGCGCCGCCGGTGCCCGGCTACGACGCCGAGAACGTCAGCTTCTACACGCTCGTCGACTACCAGCGGGGCGGCGCGCTGATCGCGCTGTTCGCCGTCTTCGCGCTGCTCGTGATCGCGCTCTCGCGGCTGCGCGGCGCGTTCTCGCTGGTCGGCCTCGGCATCAGCCTCGCGGTGATCCTCGTCTTCATCGTGCCGGGGATCCTCAACGGCAAGCCGCCCGTGCTGACGGCGGTCGTCGGCTCGCTCGCGATCATGTTCACGACGATCCTGCTCGCGCACGGGCGCGGGCCGAAGTCGATCGGGGCGCTGCTCGGCACGACCGCGAGCCTGCTGCTGACGGCGCTGATCGCGGCCTTCTTCACGCACCTCTCGCGCCTCACCGGCCTCGCCGGCGAGGAGGCCTTCGCGCTGCGCCTCGCCGACCCGTCCGTCTCGCTGCAGGGGCTGCTGATCGCCGGCATGGTGATCGGCGCGCTCGGCGTGCTCGACGACGTCACGATCAGCCAGTCCTCGATCGTGCTCGCGCTGCGCGCCGCCAACCCCGAGCTGGGCTATCGCGAGCTGTTCGCGCGCGCGATGCACGTCGGGCGCGACCACGTCAGCGCGACCGTCAACACGCTCGTGCTCGCCTACGCCGGCTCCTCGCTGCCGGTGCTGCTGATCTTCGCCTCGGGCGCGCTCAGCCTCGGCGCGGCGGTGAACCTCGAGCTCGTCTCCGAGCAGGTCGTCGCGACGCTCGTCGGCTCGATCGGCCTGATCGCGGCCGTGCCGCTCACGACCGCGGTCGCCGTCGTGCTGGCCCAGCACACCCCGCGCGACGAGCTCGACGCCGCCGCCGGGCACGTCCACTGATCAGCCGGAGCCGCCGAAGTACGGCAGGCGCTTGGCGCCGGCCGAGTGCAGCACGCGCTGGTAGATCTCGTCCAGCACCTGTGGGTGCTGCTTGGCGACGCTCGTGCGCTCGCCCGGGTCGGCGTGCAGGTCGAACAGCTCGCGTCCGCTGTCGTTGCCGTTGGCGATGAAGGCCCAGCGGTCGTCGCGGTAGTACCAGTGGTTCGCGTAGCCGCCGAAGCAGAAGTGGCGCGAGAGCCGCGCCCTGCCGCCGCTCAGCAACGGCGAGAGGTCGACCCCGTTCATGTCGTCGGGCGTGGGGACGCCGGTCATCGCCAGCAGCGTCGGGCCGACGTCGTGCGGCGAGACGAAGTACGGCGTCGTCTGGCCGGCGGCGCGGCCGGAGGGGTCGCGCAGCAGGAACGGCACCTGGATCAGCTCGGGGTGCAGCTCCAGCGCCGGCTTGCCGGTCCAGCCGCGCTCGCCCAGCACGATCCCGTGATCGCTCAGCAGCACCACGATTGTGTCGTCCTGCATGCCGCTGGCGTAGAAGTCGGCGAGGAAGCGCCCGAGCCACGTGTCGACGAGCGTGACCGATGCGCCGTAGACCTCCGGCAGCCGCCGCAGCGCTGCACGCGCCATGTAGCTGCTGTGCTGGTAGCGGACGTTGCCCGGCAGCGAGCCCTTGTAGTGCGGGTCGCCGTAGAGGTCGAGGTACTTGTCGGGCGGCGTCCACGGCTCGTGCGGATCGAAGCAGTCGACGACGAGCGCCCACGGCTTGCGCGTCTTGCGCGCCCGCGCCAGCTCGTGGATCGCGGAGCCGTAGACGCGCGCCACGTTCGAGTCGCGCTCGTCGCGCGCGTCGCCGACGTTCGCGAGCCGCTGGCGCATGCCGACGAGGTAGCGCTCGCTGCGCATCCCCTTCGGCAGCCAGCGCAGCACCTGCTCGTCGGAGATCGACGACGCCGGGTGCAGGACGCCGACCTGCCCGGGCAGGCCGAGGAAGCGGTCGAGCGTGTGGCGAAAGCCCGACCACTCCGGTGCGAAGCCGAGGAACGGGTTGTCGGTCACGTAGCCGGTCCAGAAGCCGTGCGCGCGCAGCGTCTTGAGCCACGTCGTGGTGTCGGCGGAGAGGCCGGTCCAGCCCGGCGAGCCCGGCAGGTTGCGCGTCGGGCGCCAGTCGTGCCACGGGTAGACGCGCCGGCCCATCATCAGCGAGCGGCGCGCCGGCACCGTCGGCATCGCCTCCGGGAACGAGCGCGTGAAGCGCAGGCTCTCGCGCGCGAACGCGTCGATCGTGGGCGTCTTGATCCACGTGTTGCCGTACGCCCCGACGTAGTCGTGGCGCAGCGAGTCGATCACGAGCACGAGCACGTTCGGCGCATGACGCGTCGCGCGCATGCGCGCCGCCGCCGATGCCGCGCCCGGGCGCAGCAGCGTGGTGCCGACGGCGCCCGCACCGGCGATCCGCAGGAACGACCGGCGATCGACCCGCTCCTCCACTGCCCGCCTGCCTCCCGTCGAGTCGGTCCGCGCGCGGCGCCGCCCGCCGCACACGCTCGCTGCATCCAACGCGCCAGCGCACCAAAAGGTGCGCACGGCGCAGGAGCCTAGGCGGCGGCGTCCTTCGCAGACGCAGGTCGCGCAGCCTCCCACTCGGCGTCGCTGACGCCGGCGTCGCGTCCCGCGTCGGCCGCCTGCGCGAGCGTGACCGGCTGACGCGAGGCGAGCTTGACGCCGCCCGCCTCGTCCGCGAGCACGCCTTCGCGCTTGAGCTTGGAGACGGTCGTGGCGACGGTCGGCTTCGCGAACTTCGTGACGGAGACGATCTCCGCGACCGAGACGCCGGGGCGTTCCTCCACGAGCGCGAGGATCGTGTCGCGCTGGGTCGTGTGCTCCGACTCGCTGTTGGCCTCGGCGCCGTTGCCGTTCGTCGCCGTGCCGTTGCGGCGCGGGCGCTCCGGCTCCGCGAACGAGGAGGTCGCGCGCAGCGCCTCGCGCGGCGGCAGCACGCGCGGGCCGACCGGCGCCGAGAGCCGCGGCCGCTTCGGCTGCATGTCCTCCAGGAGGGCGGTCTTCGCCGCCTCCAGCGACCGGTACTCGGCCACGACCGGGCGCAGCTCCGCAAGGCGGGCTTCCATCTCGCGCTTCAGTCGGGGGAGCAGCGGCTCGAGCATCGGGGGACCTCCAGCGGCAAATCGAGGACGTAGGGGAACCTTCATGCTAATGCGCCGCGCGGATCGGGTCGGCAGCGGCGTCAGCTCAGCTGGCCAGCAGCGTGCGCACGTCACGCGCGAGCGCGGCCGGATCGAACGCCGCTCCGGCCGACACCTTCGCGGCCAGGCGGCCGCGCCGGTCCACCAGCCACACGACCGCGCTGTGCGCGCTGTCGGGGTCGCCGGCGATCTGTGGGGCGGCGTACCAGGCCCTCCAGACCGGCGCGAGCTGCTGCTCGGAGCCGACCAGGTAGTGGAAGGCGCTCGGCTCGCGATGGCGCGCGAGCCACGTGCGCACCGCCGCGGGGGTGTCACCGCGCGGATCGACGCTGACGGCGACCACCCGCACGCTGCGGCCGGCCGTCCCGAGCTGCGCGAGCGTCGCGCGCAGCTCGTCGCCGATCAGCGGGCAGACGTCCGGGCAGTTCGCGTAGAGGAAGGTGACGAGGTACGGGGCGCCGGCGAGCGTGCGCGTGTCGAGCGTCGCGCCGTCGCGCGCGTCGGCGAGACGGATGCGCGGCGCCGGCCTGCCCGCGAGACCCCGCGGCAGCACCTCGGCGAGCGCGAAGCGCCCGTGGGAGGCCGGCGCCGCGGCGCCGGAGCCGCAGCCCGCGACCGCCAGCGCCAGGACGAACGACGCCGCGACGAGCACGGCCGCGCGGCGCGTGCGGCCGGCGTCAGACAGGCTCGTGCTCCGGTTCGCCCGCCGGCAACGGCGCGGCGGGCAGCGGACCGTCCTCGGCCGCCAGCACGCGCAGCGTGCCGAAGATCGCGATCAGCGTCATCACGACCGCGCTGCCCGCGCACCACTGGCAGATCGCGTGGATCTTGAACAGCTCCAGGTACGTCAGGTAGAGGCTGAAGGCGAAGCCGCCGAAGGCCATCCCGGCGGTCGCGAGCCGCGCCAGCTCGCCGCGCACGGCGAGCGAGGCGAGGATCGCGACGTAGCCGATCAGGCCGAGCAGCGGCACCGGCACGCCGGAGACCTTCGCGTACTTCGAGCTCTGCACCTTCTCGCAGCCGTGGCCCACCGCGCAGATCGGGCTGAGGCCCTTGTAATGGACGTACGTCAGGTAGCTGGCAATCCCCAGCCCGATCAGGCCGAGAACCACCAGCACGCGGTGCAGAGCGCGGTCGCTCATCTCAGCTGGCCTTCGCCAGCTCCTTGTCGATCGCGGACGTGAACGCGCTCGGTTCGAGCGCCTTCGGCGTCAGCGGCTTGAGCGTCGCGTCCGTCGCGCCGAGCAGGAACGACGGCGTGCCCGTGAAGCCTTCGGTCTGCCAGTCCGTCTGCGCCTTCTGCAGCAGCGTCTGGATCGAGCCGATGCCGCGATCGTTCATCGCCTTGTCGACGTTCAGGCCCGTGACCGCGGCGCCGACCTTGCGCAGGAAGTCGTCCGTGACGTAGCCGCTGTTCTCCTCGCCCTGGTTGGCGTAGAAGATGTCGATGAACGGCCAGAGCTTGTTCTGCTGGCCGGCCGCCGCCGCCATCTGCGCGGCGCGCGTGGAGTCGGTGCCGATGAACGCGACGTTGCGGAAGACCATCTTCAGCTTGCCGGTGGCGACGTACTGGGAGACGAGCGTCGGCAGCACGTCGGTCGTGTAGGCGCGGCAGAAGGGGCACTGCAGGTCGGCGAACTCGACGAGCGTCACCGGCGCCTTCGGGTCGCCGAGCGTGACGCCGTCCTGATGGATCCCCTTGAAGCGGGCGTTCGACTCGATCTGACCGGGCAGCGACTCGCCGGCTCTCTTCTTCGGCGTGTCGCTGCCGCCGCTGCCGAAGGCGACGACGAGCACGACGACGATCGCCGCGGCGAGCGCGAGCGTGCCGCCGAGCTGCCACAGACGCCGGCGCGTGCGGGCGCGCGCAGCTTCTGCCTGCACGCGTTCGGCGCGCGCAGATGCGCGCTGCTCCTTGCGGGTCTGCCCGGTCTCGGCCACGTCGCCTCACTCTCCTGTTTTGTCGCTCCAGCGCCTGATCCCCGACTCGTCGCGTGCGATCGCGTCGAGTTGAGGCTGATGCTACCGGCCGCGACAGCTTCGCTGCCGACCTTCAAAGCCAGCTCAAGGGGCGGACGCGCCGCGCAGGTCCTTCTCAGGCGACGGCGCGCAGGTGGCGCTTGGCGCGGCGCTGCGGCGGCGCCGTCGCCGTCGCATGCAGGAACTCCTCCAGCAACGGCCACGTCGTCCTGCGCGCCGCGCGGCCGGTGAGCACGCCGAGGTGGCCGCCCGGAGCGGTCGCGATCCGCACCTCCGCGGCGCGCGGCAGCAGCTCCGCGACGTGGTGCACCGCCTTGCGCGGCGCGATCCCGTCGCCCTCGCCCGCGATCGAGAGCACCGGCACGCGCACGCGCGCCAGCTCGATCGTGCGCCCGCCCAGCTCGATCGAGCCGTTCGCGAGGTCGTTGCGGCGCAGCATCCGGTGGTAGAGCTGCCCGAACGTGCGCCCCGGGTAGGCGAGCATGCCGCCCATGAAGGCGTCGACCGCCTCGACCTGCGCGAGGAACTCACGGTCGTCGAGGTTGGCGGCGAGCACGAGCGGCTTCGTGACGTACTTTTCGAACCCGGCGAGCTGGTAGATGCGGCGCACGAGCGGCGCGGGCGCGCCGCCGAGCATGCGGTAGAGGACGCTGCCGACCGTGCCGCCGGCGAGGTTGACGAGCGGGCGCAAGGGCGCGATCAGCGGCACTTGCGTCACGTCGAACGGGCTCGCGACCATCGCGACGGAGCGGATCGGGACGCGCGCGTCGGCGGCCACGAGCAGCGACATGATCCCGCCGAGGCACCAGCCGACGAGCTGGACCGGCCGGTCGGGGTGGGCGGGGTCGTCTCGCGAGACGGCCTCGATCGCACGCGGAAGCACCTCCTCGACCCAGTGCTCGATGCCGAGGTTGCGGTCGCCGAACGCGATCGAGCCGTAGTCGACGACGTAGTTCGGATGGCCGGCCGCGAGCAGGTGCTCGGCGACGCTGCAGCCGCGGCGCAGGTCGAAGCAGCGGGCGGGGGCGGCCAGCGGCGGCACCAACAGCACCGGCGGCCCGTCCGTGCCGGACTGCTGCAGGTAGCGCCGCACCGTCCGCTGCGGCCCCTCGTCGATGATCGCGGTCGGCAGCGGGCGCAGGTCGGCGAGCCCGCCGCGGACGATGCGGTCGAAGACGTTCGCGGCCGCCGCCCCGAGCTGGTCGGGTGTGGGGATCAGGTCCATCGCGCGCCAGTGTGGCAGGACCCGCCGGCGCGGGACCCCGCTCTAGAGGAGGGGTCTGCGGAACCCAAGCGGCGTTTGGCGGCGGTCGACCTGCGCGGATGCGTCGTCCTCGCTCGGCGCAAGAGCGCTGCTCTTGCCGCCTCCCTGCGTCCTCGCCCCGCTTGGTCGCCCATCCGCCAACCGCTCGCCCGGGTTCCGCAGACCCCTCCTAGGCGGCGTGCGCGAGCGGCGCCTCGTCGCCGAGCAGCAGCTCCACGACGCGCTCCGGGCGCTCCAGCTGCGGCGAGTGCCCGCAGCCCTCCAGCAACTCCATGCGCGCGTCCGCGACGGACGCCAGCAGCCGCTCGGCGCCGCGGTGGAAGACGAGCCGGTCGCGATCGCCCCACACGAGCAGCACCGGGCAAGCGATCGCCTCGAGCTGGAAGGGGTCGCGCAGCTCCGGGATCAGACGCCGCCCGGAGGCGAGCATGCGCGCGATCGCGGCGCGGTCGGGGTGGTGCTGCGCGAAGGCGGACACGACCGCCGGCTCGATGCGGGCGGGGTCGGCGAACACGAGCGTCCGGTACACGCGCCCCACGACCTCGCGCACGATCCGCGACGGCAGCGGCGCCGGCAGCGAGACGAGCGCCCGCAGCAGCCGGTCGTGCTCGATCAGCGTGAACCAGCGCGCCATGTCGAGCCCCGCCGGCGCGAGCGCGACGACGCGCGCCAGCTCGCCGCCGTGCGCCCCGCGCTCGGCCAGGCGCAGCGCGACGCAGCCGCCGAGCGAGTTGCCGACGACGACCGCGCGGCGGCGGCGAGGGTGGGGGTGGGAGGGGCCCGATACCGCCTCGCGCACGTAGGCGAGCGAGGCGGCGGCGAACGCGTCGAGCTGCGGCAGCATCGGGCCGTCCGCGAGCGGGTCGGCGGCGCCGAAGCCAGGCAGGTCGACCGCGATCGCGCGGCGCTCGGCGCGCGCCAGCCGAGCGAGCACGGGGCGCCAGGTGTCGGCGCTGTCGGACCAGCCGTGCAGCAGCAGCAGCGGGTCGCCGCGCCCCTCCAGCTCGAGCACGCGGGTCGCGACGCCGGCCAGCTCCATCCGATGCTCGAACAGCGGCTCCATCTCGCCCCTCCTGTTCCCCAGCTTGTAGCAAGCGTCACGGATCCCGTGCGCCGCCTCGGAGCGCGAACAGCAGGAGGGGGCCCGCAAACGCGGACCCCCTCCCGTGCCGGCACCGTCAAGCGAACTCAGCGGGGCCGGCGATCGCGGATGCTGAGCGACCGCCGAACACGACGCGCGACCCCGGAGCGGCGACCCGAATCGCTGACGGGTCGACCGCCTAGGTAGGTAGGTCCGCGCTGACCGTCTATTGCCGTCTCCGATCGGTCGTCTCGGCTCGCGAAGCACGAACGCGGCACACGCCCGCCGCGCGCCGGGCTTATAGCCCGAGACTCTGTAGAACCATACCCTGGGACTTGGCGTGCTGCGCCGGCAGTGCGATGCAGCCAGACGCCGCGGTAGGGTGGGCGCCGTGGGTGGCGCATCTCAGGTGCCCGATCCGCTCGAACGCGGAGCCGAGCTGGACGAGCTCGACCTGACGATCGCGGCAGCGCTGGCGAGCGAGGGTCGCGTCGTCGTGCTCGAGGGCGCCGGCGGCCTCGGCAAGACGCTGCTGCTGACCCTCGGCTGCTCGCGCGCGCGAGCGCTCGGCGTGACCGTCCTGCGCGCCCGCGGCGGCGATCTCGAGCGCCAGTTCCCGTTCGGGGTGCTGCTGCAACTGTTCGAGCCGTACCTGTCGACGGCGACGGGCGAGGAGCGCGGGCGGATCTTCGACGGCGCGGCGGCGATCGCGGAGCCGGTGCTGTCCGGTCCGCAGCGACCGACGGGATCGCCCGACCACCAGCTGCTGCACGGACTCCAGTGGGTCGCAGCGAACATCGCCGAGCGCACGCCGCTGCTGCTCGCGATCGACGACGCGCACGTCGCCGACGCCGCATCGCTGCGGGCGCTGCACTACATGGCGCAGCGGATCGAGGACCTGCCGCTGGCGATCGTCCTGACCGCGCGCCCGCAGCCGACGAGCAGCGGCGACGCGCTGAGCGCGCTCGCGGCGCATCCGCTGGCGCGTCGCCTGGAGCTGACCGCCTTGAGCGAGCAGGCGATCGCGGCGATCGTGCGCGCCCAGCTGCCGGCCGCCGACGACGACTTCTGCGCGGCCTGCTGGCGCGCGACCGGCGGCAACCCGTTCTTCGCGCGGGAGCTGCTCGCGGCGCTGGGCACGAGCGGGATCGAGCCGACGAGCGAGCACGCCGACCGCGTCGGCGAGCTGGGGCCGAGCACCGTGGCACGCGCGATCGGCGCACGCCTGGAGCGGCTGTCCGCGAGCACGTCGCCGCTCGCGCACGCGCTGGCGGTGGTCGGCGACGGCGCGCGACTCGCGCACGTCGC
Organism: uncultured Actinomycetes bacterium; assembly: GCA_963746145.1. Classification (GTDB taxonomy): domain Bacteria; phylum Actinomycetota; class Thermoleophilia; order Solirubrobacterales; family Solirubrobacteraceae; genus Conexibacter. The sequence continues at coordinate 461,052 of CAVVAC010000003.1, read as the reverse complement.
CGCGCTCGCCGGGCTGGACGCCGGCGCCGCGACGACGGCCGCCGACGAGCTGGCCGCGGCGGACGTGCTGAGCACCGCGAGCGGGCTCGGCTTCGTGCACCCGATCGTGCGCCAGTCGGTCTATCTGGGCATCCCCGCGGGCGAGCGCGCACGCCTGCACCTGGAAGCGGCGCGCCTGCTGCACGAGGCGCGGGGCGACCGCGCGGAGCGCGTCGCGGCGCACCTGCTGCACGCGCTGCCGGCGAGCGAGGCGTGGGTGCGCGCGGACCTGCACGCGGGCGCCCAGAGCGCGCTCGCGGGCGGCGCGCCGGAGACGGCCGCGCACTACCTGCTGCGCGCGCTCGACGAGTCGCCCGGCGACGACGAACGCGCGGCGCTGCTGATCGACCTCGGGCGTGCGGAGGCGCTGCTGGGGCGCGCGACGGCGATCGACCGCCTGCGCGCCGCCGTCGCGCTGCTCGACCGCCCCCAGGCCCGCGCGGAGGCGCTCGCGCAGCTCGGCGACGCGCTCTACACGGCCGGGGACAACGCCGGCGCCGCGAGCGCGTTCGACGAGGGCCTGCGCGTGCTCGACGGCGCCGACCCCGTGCTCGAAGAGCAGCTCACAGCCGGCTACCTCGGTGCCGCGCGCCTCGAGTTCCGCACGCGCGAGGCCGCCGGCCGTCGCTTCAAGGACCTGCTGGCGGGCTCGGCCGAGGCGACCACGCCGGCCCAGCGCGAGCTGCTCGCGCAGCGTGCGCTCGAGCACGCGATGCTCGGCAGCGCGACGCAGGCGGAGGTCGTCGAGCTGATCCGGCGCGCGCAGGCGGACGGGCAACTGCTGCGCGAGGCGACGGCCGACGGCGTCGCCTACGCGGGCTCGGTCGCGGCGCTGCTGTTCGTCGACGCGCTCGACGAGGTCGAGACGCGCACGACGGCCGGGCTGGAGGACGCACGCACGCGCGGATCGGTGATCGGCTTCGCGGTGATGTCGGCCGTGCGCGGCGCCTCGCGCTACCTGCGCGGCGACATCGCCCGCGCGCTCGGGGATCTCGAAGGCGGGCTCGAGCAGCTGCCGCTGATGGTGCTCGTGCAGCCGTTCGCGCGCGGCTGGATCGCGCTCGCGCAGATCGACCGCGGCGAGCTGGAGCTGGCCGAGCGGACGATCGCCAGTCCCGACGCGGAGGCGGACCGCCACTTCACGTACAACTGGACGCTGCTCGCGCGCGGGCGCCTCGCGCTCACGCGCGGCGACGCGCAGGCGGCGCTCGAGGACCTGCTGGAGTGCGGGCGCCGGCAGGCCGCGATCCCGGCCCCCAGCCCCGCCGTGCTGCCGTGGCGCTCGGAGGCGGCGATCGCGGCGCTGGCGCTCGGGCGCGAGGAGGAGGCGCGGACGCTCGCGGCGGAGGAGCTGCGGCTCGCGCGCGAGGTCGACTCGCCGCGCGCGGTCGGGCTCGCGCTGCGCGCCGCCGGGCTCGCGGCCGGAGGCGGGGCCGGACTCGAGCTGCTCGAGCAGGCGGTCAGGACGCTCGGACACTCGCCCTCGCAGCTGGAGCGCATGCGCGCGCTCACCGACCTCGGCGGAGCCCAGCGGCTGGCCGGCCAGCAGGCCCTCGCGCGCGAGACGCTGCGTGAGGCGCTCGACGGCGCCTACCACTTCGGCGCGACCGGCCTGGCGCATCGCGCGCACGCCGAGCTGGTGGCCTCCGGGGCGCGCCCGCGACGGCTCGCGATGCGCGGCGCCGACGCGCTCACGCCGAGCGAGCTGCGCGTCTGCGAGCTGGCGCTGCAGGGGCTCACGAACCGCCAGATCGCGCAGGCGCTGTTCGTCTCGACGAAGACGGTCGAGTTCCACCTGCGCAACGCCTATACGAAGCTGCGGATCCGCTCGCGCCGCGAGCTGGCGCCGGCGCTGGGCGGGATCGACGGCGAGGGCGCCAACGAGTCGCTGGCTCAGGCGCGCCCGTAGACGGGGATCGCGGCGCCGCTGGTGGCCGCGCCGTCGTCCGAGCAGAGGTGCGCGATCACGCCCGCCATCTGCGCCGGGGCGACCCAGCGCGACCAGTCGGCGTCCGGCATCGACGTGCGGTTCGCAGGCGTGTCGATGACGCTCGGGAGCAGCGCGTTGCAGCGCACCCGCTCGTCGCGGTACTCGACCGCGACCGCCTGCGCGAACGCGATCACCGCCGCCTTCGCGGCGGCGTAGCCGGCGACGCCGGGGAACGGCTGCACGGCGCTGCGGCTGCCGACGCAGACGATCGCCCCGCCGCCGGCGGCGACGAGCTGCGGCAGCGCCGCCTGCGTGACGAGCCAGGTGGGGCGCAGGTTCAGGCGCAGCTGCTGCTCGACGGCCTCGAACGGCGCCTCCGCGACGCGCGGGCCCTGCGCGTAGCCGCCGACGAGGTTGACGAGCGCGCGCAGCGGCGCGTCCGGGCGGTCGCCCGCCTGCGCCACGGCGTGCGCCGCGCCGGCCGGCTCGAACAGGTCCGCCTCCGCGCGCGTGGGCGCCACGACGCGCCAGCCGTCGGCGCGCAGGCGCGCCACGACGGCGCCGCCGAGGCCACCGGCGCCGCCGGTCACGAGTGCGGTGCGATCGCTGTCCACGCCGCAACCGTACACGCTCCGAGCGGCGGCGAAAGTCCGCAAATTGCGGGGGCGTACGGACCACGCGGAGGGGCGAGGATCGCCCGCGGACTATGGTTGGCGACCGCATGGCGAAGGACACCGAGAAGCTCATCCGCCAGCTCTCGCTCATCAGCTACCTGATGGCGGAGCGGCGCCCCGTCACCGCGCCCGAGATCCGGCGCGACGTCGAGGGCTACAGCGCGATGAACGAGGACGCGTTCGCGCGGCGCTTCTACGCGGACCGCTCGGAGCTGGAGGCGCTCGGCATCCAGCTGTCCGTCGACAAGCCCGTCGAAGGGCTCGCCGAACAGGAGAACTACTCGCTGCCGCCGGAGAACTTCCACCTGTCGCCGATCAAGTTCGACGACGCCGAGCTGGCCGGCCTGCAGACGGCGCTGACGCTGCTCGATGGCGAGTTCGCCTACGCCGAGCCGCTGCGGCTCGCGCTCCAGCAGATCTCGTGGGGGCTGCCGAGCCCGCTGCAGGCGCCCGAGCAGCGCTCGATCGCACTCGGCATCACGGCCTCCGCCGGCGGCCACGACCTGTCGCAGCGGCTGGCGAAGATCGAGACCGCGATCTTCCGCCGCAAGACGATCGTCTTCGACTACTACACGATGCAGCGCGACGAGTTGGGCGCGCGGCGCGTCGACCCCTACCAGCTGCTGTTCCAGGGCGGCCAGTTCTACCTCGTCGGGCGCGCCCACGAGCGCGACGCGATCCGCGTCTTCCGTCTCACGCGCATCCGCGGCAAGGTCGCCTACGCGTCGAAGGCCGAGCACGACTTCCAGCGGCCCGACACGTTCGACGCACGCGACTACGCGAACCGCATCCAGTGGCAGTTCGGCGAGCCGCTCGGAGCCGCCGAGGTCCGCATCGCCGGCCGCATCGCATGGCAGATCGAGCGCCACTTCGGTCGCTACGGCGAGCTGCGCCCCGTCCGTCCCGACGAGGGCGACGAGGGCGACCGCGTGTTCGTGACCGAGTACGCCGATGCGCGCCAACTCGTCGCGTGGGTGCTCGGGCTGGGCGAGCACGCGCGCCTGCTCGGGCCACCGGAGCTGGTGGAGGAGCTGGACCAGCGCCTGACGCTGCTCGCCGAGCGCCATGCGGACGGCCCCGAGCTCGCGCCGCCGGCCAAGCACCGCACGCCCGCGCCGGCCGTGGGAGAGGAGAACGGCAACGGGACCGGCAACGGCCGCCGCGAGGCCGCCGCGATCCGCCCCGAGCGCTTCGCGCGCCTCGTGACGCTCGCGAGCATCCTGATCCAGACCGGCCGCGCCGGCCATCGCATCCCCGTCGCGGAGGTCTGCGAGCGCCTGCAGATCAGCGAGCAGGAGTTGGCCGAGGACATCGGCGTGCTCAACGTCGTGAACTTCGGCGCCGGCTCCTACGTGCTCTACGCGGAGATCCAGGACGACGGCATGATCGAGGTCGACCCCGAGGCCTACGGCGACTCGTTCGCGCGGCCCGCGCGGCTGCTGCCGGTCGAGGCGAAGGCGCTCGTCGCGGCGATCGACCTGATCGGCGAGCACATCCCCGAGGGTTCGCTCGCCTCCGTGCGCAGCAAGGTCGTCGAGGCGCTCGGCGAGGATCCGGTGCGCGAGGGGCTGCAGGTCGCCAACGTCGGCGGCGACGATCGCGAGGTCTCGAACATCGTCTCGCGCGCGATCGCCGACCGCCGCCTGCTGGAGATCGACTACTACAAGGAGAACGAGGACGAGTTCTCCAAGCGCCGCGTCGAGCCGTACGCGCTCATCAACGGCCGCGAGGGCTGGTACGTCGCCTCGTTCGACCCGCAGAAGGACAGCGTGCGCCACTTCCGGCTCGACCGCATCAAGTCGGCGACGGCCACCGAGGAGCGCTTCGAGCCGCGTCCGGAGGTCGATCCGGCCGCCGGCGTCGACGGCTGGCCGCGCACCGGCGAGGTGCCGGCCTCGCGGCGCGCACGCGTGTGGATCTCGCCCGAGCGGGCGCGCTGGGCGCGCGAGCAGCGCGCGGTCGTGGACGAGCTGAGCGACGGCGCGGTGATCGTCGAGCTGAGCTTCGCCGGCGTCGACTGGCTCGTGCGCGAGGTCTTCAAGGAGGCCGGCGACGCGGCGATCCTCGCGCCCGACGACGCGCGCGAGGCCGTGCGAACCGCCGCTGCGCGGCTGACCACGGCGTAGCCTCCCGCGGCATGAGCCGCCGCGACCAGATCCGCATGGGCGAGGCCGAGCTGGCCGCGTTCCTGGGCGAGCAGCGGACTGTGATCGTCGCCACGAGCGGGCGCGACGGCTGGCCGCATCTGATGCCGCTCTGGTTCACCGTGCGCGACGGCGAGCTGTGGTCGTGGACGTACGCGAAGTCGCAGAAGGTGCGCAACCTCGAACGCGACGATCGCGTCACGCTCCAGGTCGAGGCGGGCGAGCAGTACCAGGAGCTGCGCGGCGCGATGGTGAAGGCGCGCGCGAGGATCCACCGCGATATCGAGACGGTCGCCACGTTCGGCGTCGAGCTGTTCGAGCGTTACACGGGCACGAGCCCGCTGCCGCCCGAGGTGCGCGGCATGGTCGAGGCGCAGGCGCCCAAGCGCGTCGCGCTCCAGTTCGTCGCGGCCGAGCCGCCCGTCACCTGGGATCACGGGAAGCTCGGAGGGGCTTACTGACACGAGGAAGCGAGGTTTGTGTGTCTCACACGAGCACAGACCTCACCTCCTCGCGATGATCGGGACGCTTCCCCTCGCGGCCGCCGTTCAGCCAGCCGGCGTCGACGGCTCGGCGTCGACCCGAGCGCGCGAGGAGCGCCAGACCTCGCCCTGGCGCTCGTACTCGACGCCGAGCGCGAGGTTGCGGGCGAACTCGGCGCCCAGCTCGCGCTCGACCAGCCACAGCGCGAGGTCGAGGCCGGCGGTCACGCCGGCGGCGGTGAGGATGTCGCCGTCGTCGACGACGCGCGCGTCGATCACCTCGGCGTCGTAGGCGGCCAGGCGATCGAGCGCGAGCCGGTTCGTCGTCGCCGGACGGCCCGCGAGCAGGCCCGCGGCCCCGAGCAACATCGCGCCGGTGCAGACGGACGCGATCGCGACGCCGTCGGCGTGCAGGCGTGCGAGCGCCGCCGGGATCGCCCCGCGCTGCACCTCCGCGAGCACGCCGGTCGGACTGCCGTCGAGCAGGCCGCCGCCGGGCACGAGCACGAGGTCGGGACGATCGGAGAGCGGGCCGTCGGGCACGAGCGTCGTGCCGATGCCGGAGACGACGCGGTCGGCGCCGTCGAGCTGGACGAGCGAGACGTCGAACGGCCCGCCCGCCCGCGCCGCATGACGCAGCAGCTCGTTCGGGCCGAGCGCGTCGAGGTCGTCGAAGCCGTCGAATATGAGGATGTCGATGTTCATGGCGCCATCGTGGAGCACAGCCGGCCGCCCAACCAGTGGCAGGAATGACAATGTTCGATAGATTCCAGCCATGCATCGGATCGTCATCCTGGCGCTGCCCGACGTCGTCCTCTTCGATCTCGCGACGCCCTGCCAGCTGCTGCAGCGCCACTACCACGTCGAGCCATGTGCGCCGGAGCCCGGCCGCGTGCCGACGACGAGTGGCTTCCCGCTGGTGGTCGAGCGCGGGCTCGAAGCGCTCGCGGAGGCCGACACGGTGCTCGTGCCCGGCTTCGCGCCCGCCGTCTGGCCCCCGCCGGCGGCCGCGCTCGACGCGCTGCGCGCCGCGCACGCGCGCGGGGCTCGCGTCGCCTCGATCTGCACCGGCGCGTTCGCGCTCGCGGAGGCGGGACTGCTCGATGGGCGCCGCGCGACGACGCACTGGCGCTACGTCGCGCAGCTGGCCGAGCGCTACCCGCTCGTCGACGTCGACCCCGACGTGCTCTACGTCGACGACGGCGACGTGCTGACCTCCGCCGGCGTCGCCTCCGGCATCGACCTGTGCCTGCACCTGCTGCGCCGCGACCACGGCGCCGACGCGGCGAACGAGGCGGCCCGCCAGACGGTCGTCGCGCCGCATCGCAGCGGCGGCCAGGCGCAGTTCATCGAACGGCCCGTGCCGGCCAGCGACGGCGACGGGCTGGAGGCGACGCGCGCATGGGCGCTGGAGCGGCTCGAGCAGCCGCTCACGGTCGCGACGCTCGCCCGCCATGCCTGCTGCAGCGAGCGCACGTTTGCGCGCCGCTTCCGCGCCGAGACCGGCACGACCCCGCTGCGCTGGCTGATCGAGCGGCGCGTCGCGCACGCGCAGCGGCTGCTGGAGACGAGCGACCTGCCGATCGAGCTGGTCGCCCAGCGCTGCGGCTTCGGCTCGGCCGCGGTGCTGCGCCAACACTTCCGCCGCGCGACGGCGGCCACGCCGACCTCGTACCGGCACGCGTTCGCCGGCGTGTGAGGTCACGTGCCGCGCCGGCGGTCGTTACGCTGGGGCGCACGATGGAGGATCTCCGGGGGCTCATCCTGTCGGGCGGCAAGGGCACGCGCCTGCGCCCGATCACGCACACGAGCGCGAAGCAGCTCGTGCCGGTCGCCAACAAGCCCGTCCTCTTCTACGGGATCGAGGCGATGGCGGCCGCGGGGATCCGCCAGATCGGCATCATCATCGCGCCCGAAACGGGCGACGAGATCCGCGCCACGGCGGGCGACGGCAGCCAATTCGGCGTCGAGCTGACCTACATCCCGCAGGCCGAGCCGCTCGGCCTCGCGCACGCGGTGCTGACCGCGGAGGAGTTCCTCGGCGACGCGCCGTTCGTGATGTATCTCGGCGACAACCTGCTGCAGGGCGGCATAACGGAACTCGTGAGCGCCTTCCGCGCCAACGCACCCGACGCGCTGATCCTGCTGACGCCGGTGCCCGACCCCGAGAACTACGGCGTCGCGGAGCTGAACGGCGACAACAGCGTCACGCGCCTCGTCGAGAAGCCGGCCGAGCCGGCGACCGACCTCGCGCTCGTCGGCGTCTACATGTTCACGCCGTGCATCCACGACGCGGCGCGGGCGATCGAGCCCTCGCAGCGCGGCGAGCTGGAGATCACCGATGCGATCCAGCGGCTCGTCGACGACGGCCGCCGCGTGGAGCCGCACATCGTGCGCGGCTGGTGGAAGGACACCGGCCGCCTCGCCGACATGCTCGAGGCCAACCGGCTGGTGCTTGAGAACGTCGCCCCGCGCGTGGAGGGCGAGCTGATCGACTCGCAGGTCGACGGTCGCGTCGTCGTCGAGCCCGGCGCGCGGCTCGTGCGCTCGACTGTGCGCGGCCCCGCGATCATCGGCGCCGGGGCGCAGCTGACCGACTGCTACGTCGGGCCGTACACGGCGATCGCCGAAGGCTGCACGATCGAGAACGCCGAGGTCGAGCACTCGATCCTGCTCGCCGGCTCCTCCGTCTGCAACCTCGCCGGGCGGATGGAGTCCTCGCTGCTCGGACGCAACGTCGCGATCCGCCGCGACGATCGGCAACCGCGCGCGTACCGCTTCATGGTCGGCGACAACGCCGAGATCGGGATTCTCTAGCCGCATGCGCGTGCTCGTCACGGGCGCCGGGGGGATGCTCGGTCAGGACGTCGTGAGCGCGGCGCGCCTGCGCGGCCACGACGTCCACGCGTACCTGCGCGCCGAGCTCGACGTGACGGACGGCGATGTCGTCGCCGCGACGTTCGCGCAGGCCCGTCCGGAGGCCGTCGTGCACTGCGCCGCCTGGACCGACGTCGACGGCGCGGAGACCGACCAGGTCGGCGCGCGCGCGGTCAACGCGACCGGGGCGCGCAACGTCGCGCAGGCGGCGGCCCGCGGCGACGCACGGCTGGTGCACGTCTCGACCGACTACGTCTTCGCCGGCGACCGGCCGGCCACCGCCGCGCCCTACGTCGAGTCCGACGCGACCGGTCCGCACAGCGTCTACGGCGCCACCAAGCTGCTCGGCGAGCAGCGCGTCGCGGAGACCGGCGGATCGCACGCGATCGTGCGCTCATCGTGGCTGTTCGGGACCGGCGGGCGCAACTTCGTCGCCACGATGCTCGCGCTCGGCGCCGAGCGCGACGAGGTCTCCGTCGTCACCGACCAGATCGGCTGCCCGACGTCGACCGAGCACCTGGCCGACGCGCTCGTCACGATCGCGGAGGGCGAGGCCCAGGGCGTCATGCACGTCGCCGGCGGCGGCCGCTGCTCGTGGAACGAGCTGGCCGCCGAGACGTTCCTGCGTGCCGGGATCGACTGCCGCGTGCTGCCCTGCACGACGGCGGACATGGCCCGCCCCGCGCCGCGACCCGCCTTCAGCGCGATCCGTTCCGAGCGCTCCGACACGCCCGTCCTCCCACCCTGGCAGGACGGCCTCGCCAACTACCTGCACGCAAGAAAGGTCACCCACGCATGAAGCTGCTCGTCTGCGGCGGCGCGGGCTTCATCGGCTCGAACTTCGTCCGCCTGCGCCTGCGCGACCACGGCGACGAGGTCGTCGTGCTCGACAAGCTCACCTACGCCGGCCGCAAGGAGAACCTCCACGACACGCTCGACGAGGTGCGCTTCGTGCACGGCGCGATCGAGGACCCGGACGCCGTCGCCGACGCGATCGCCGGCTGCGACGCGGTCGTCAACTTCGCCGCCGAGACACACGTCGACCGCTCGATCGCCGAGCCGGACGCGTTCGTGCGCACAAACGCCCAGGGCACGTACGTGCTGCTGGAGGCCGCGCGCGCGGCCGGGATCCGCTTCCTGCAGGTCTCGACCGACGAGGTCTACGGCTCGATCGAGGAGGGCTCGTTCACCGAGTCCTCGCCGCTCCAGCCCTCCTCGCCCTACAGCGCGACGAAGACGGGCGCCGACCTGCTCGTGCTCAGCTACTTCCACACGTTCGGCCTGGAGACGCTGATCTGCCGCGGCTCGAACAACTACGGGCCCTACCAGTACCCGGAGAAGCTGATCCCGCTGATGGTGCTCAACGCGCTGCACGGCGACGCGCTGCCCGTCTACGGCGATGGCATGCAGGTGCGCAACTGGCTCTACGTCGAGGACTTCGGACGCGGCATCGGCCACGCGCTCGCGCAGGGGGCGGCCGGCGAGGTCTACAACGTCGGCGGGCCGGACGAGTGCACGAACATGGAGGTCGTGCAGCGGATCCTGGAGCTGACCGGCAACGACGCGTCGCTGATCGAGCACGTCACAGACCGGCCCGGCCACGACCGCCGCTACTCGCTCTCCTCGGACAAGCTGCGGACGCTCGGCTGGGAGGCGCAGGTGCGCTTCGCGGAGGGCCTGGAGCAGACCGTCGCCTGGTATCGCGACAACGCCTGGTGGTGGGAGACGATCCGCTCCGGCGACTACCGCGAGTACTACGCGCAGCAGTACGGACGTCCACTCGGTGGAGCGTAGACGCGCCGAAGCTGTGCATCTACGGACATCGCGATGATCCAAACGCCGGAATCGGGGAGATATCCCTGTATGCACCTGAATCGCCACCGCAACAGGTCGGCGTCCGCGCGCTGGCGAGCGGCGTGCGTGGACGGCGCGCTGCACGTCGCCTACGCGGCCGCGGTCGCCGCGGACTCGGCGGCGCACCGGTGTCCGCGGCCGAGCGTCTCCTCGCGCCGCAGGCGTCGCCGGCGCGGCCTGCGTCACTGACGCGAGCGGGGCACGGGGAATCAAATACCCGTCGTCACCGTTACAGAGCTACACTCGTTGATCGACGCGATGGCCAGCACCGATCGCACTCCCCCACGTCCCGCGGTGCCGCGGGGTCGTCACGCGCCTCCCCTGGAGGTCCGTTTGACGCGCCAGCGCGAGCGCCTGTTCGAGGCTGCCGCGCACATCTTCGCGACGACCGGCTACGCCGATGCGAGCGCCGAGTCGATCAGCCGCGCCGCGGGCATGTCGAAGGCCACCTTCTACGAGCACTTCGCCAACAAGGAGGAGTGCATCCTCGCGCTCTTCGACGCCGCCTACCAGGTACTGCTGGAACGCATCGTCGGCGCGACCGTCGCCGCGGGCGAGGACCCGGTCTCGCGCATGCGCGAAGGGATGCGGGCGTTCCTCGTCGTGCTGGAGGAGTACCCGAACGAGGCGCAGACGCTGCTCGTCGAGATCATCGGCGCCGGACCCGCCGCGATGCGCCGCCGCGACGAGATCATCGCCAGCTTCGCGCAGGTGCTCGACCGCGAGAACGAAGCCCACGCCCAGGAGGGCGTGCTGCCGCGCTTCGCCACCCCCGACGACGCGTTCGCGATCGTCGGCGCGATCGTCGAGCTGGTCTCGCGCCAGCTGCGGCTCGGTCAGCCCGAGCACCCGCTCGACCTGCAGCCGCTGATCGAGCGCTTCGCGTTCGGGCTGCTGGGCCAGGCGCCGCCGCCGCTTCCGTGAGCGATGCGGGCCTCGCCGCGCTGAGCGCCGAGGTCGTCGCCTGCCGCCGCTGCCCGCGGCTGGTCGACTGGCGCGAGCTGGTCGCGGCGGAGAAGCGCGCCGCATTCGCGGACGAGACGTACTGGGGCCGGCCGGCGCCCGGCTTCGGCGACCCGGACGCGCGGATCCTCGTGCTCGGGCTTGCGCCGGCGGCGCACGGCGCCAACCGCACGGGTCGGATCTTCACCGGCGACCGCTCCGGGGACTGGCTGTTCGCAGCGATGTGGCGCTGCGGGCTCGCGAACCAGCCGACGTCGCGCTCGCGCGATGACGGCCTGCAGCTGCGCGACGCCTACGTGACGGCCGCGGTCCGCTGCGCGCCGCCGGCGAACAAGCCGCTGCCGGCCGAGCGCGAGGCCTGCTCGTCCTATCTGGAGCGCGAGCTCACGCTGCTGCGCGGCGTCGACACGATCGTCTGCCTCGGCGGCTTCGCGTGGGACGCCGCGCTGCGAACGCTGCCGGCGCTCGGGCAGCCGACCCCACGGCCGAAGCCGCGCTTCGGGCACGGCGCGGAGCACATCGGCGAGCGCTGGACGCTGATCGGCAGCTACCACCCGAGCCAGCAGAACACGTTCACCGGGCGGCTGACGGAGCCGATGACCGACGACGTGCTGCTGCGGGCGCGCGAGCTGGCGGGGATGGAGCGCTAGGCTCGTCGGAGTCGATGGCCGCCTCGCCGCTCTCCTCCTTCGCCCCCCGCACGCGCGACTGGTTCGCGCAGGCGTTCGCGGCGCCGACGGAGGCGCAGGCGCAGGCGTGGCCGGCGATCGCGACCGGCGAGCACGTGCTGATCTCGGCGCCGACGGGGTCGGGCAAGACGCTCGCGGCATTTCTTTGGGGGCTCGACCAGCTCGCCCTGACGCCCGCGCCGGAGGGCAAGCGCACCACCCGCCTCGTCTACGTCTCCCCTCTCAAAGCGCTCTCCTACGACATCGAGCGCAACCTGCGCGCGCCGCTGAAGGGGATCGGAGCCGACATCCGCGTCGCGCTGCGCACCGGCGACACGCCCCAGCGCGAGCGCCAGCAGATGCTGCGCGACCCGCCCGACGTGCTGATCACGACGCCCGAGTCGCTCTACCTGATGTTGACGAGTCAGGCGCGCGAGCTGCTGCGCGGCGCCGAGTGGGTGATCCTCGACGAGATCCACGCCGTCGCGGGCACGAAGCGCGGGGCGCACCTCGCGCTGACGCTCGAGCGCCTCGAAGCGCTGGCAGAGCAGCCGGTGCAACGGATCGGCCTGTCGGCGACGCAGAACCCGCTGGAGGAGGTCGGCCGCTTCATGGTCGGCCCGCAGCGCACGTGCCGGATCGTCGACACGGGCGTGCGCAAGCCGCTGGACCTGAAGATCCACGTGCCGGTCGAGTCGATGGTCGAGCCCGACCAGACGCCCGCACCTGACATCGACCCGCTCGCCGGCGGCGAGGCCACACGCCGCTCGATCTGGCCCGCGATCTACCCGGAGCTGCTGCGGCTCGTGCAGGAGCATCGCTCGACGATCGTCTTCGTCAACAACCGCCGCAGCGCCGAGCGGCTCGCCTTGCGTCTCAACGAGCTGGCGACGCCGGAGGGTGAGCCGACGGTCGAGATCGCGCGCGCCCACCATGGCTCGCTCGCACGCGAGGAGCGGCTCGTCGTCGAGGAGCGGCTGAAGGCGGGCCAGATCCCCTGCATCGTCGCGACCTCGTCGCTGGAGCTGGGGATCGACATGGGCGCCGTCGACCTCGTCCTGCAGGTCGAGTCGCCGAAGTCGGTCGCCGCCGGGCTGCAGCGGATCGGGCGCGCCGGCCACAACGTCGGCGACACCAGCAAGGGCCGCATCTTCCCCAAGTTCCGCGGCGACCTGCTCGAGTGCGCGGTCGTCGCCAAGCGCATGCGCGAGGGCGCGATCGAGCCGACGGTCGTGCCGCGCAACCCGCTCGACGTGCTCGCCCAGCAGATCGTCGCGATGGCGGCCGCGGAGGAGGAGCTGGCCGTCGACGAGCTGTTCGCGCGCGTCACGCGCACCTACACGTACGCGGAGCTGTCGCGCGCGCAGCTGGAGAACGTGCTCGACATGCTCGACGGCCGCTACCCGTCGAGCGAGTTCGCGGAGCTGCGCCCGCGGATCGTGTGGGACCGCGTCGCCGGCGTGATCCGCCCGCGCAAGGGCGCCCGGGCGCTGGCGGTCGTCAACGCCGGCACGATCCCCGACCGCGGCCTCTACATGGTCACGCTGCCCGACGGCCGCCGCGTCGGCGAGCTGGACGAGGAGATGGTCTACGAGGCGCGGCCGGGGCAGACGTTCCTGCTCGGCGCATCGTCGTGGCGGATCGAGGAGATCGGCCGCGACCGCGTGATCGTGACGCCGGCGCCGGGCGCGCCGGGCGCGATCCCCTTCTGGAAGGGCGACGGGATCGGGCGCCCGAAGGAGCTGGGCGAGGCGATCGGCGCGTTCGCGCGCTGGGCCGTCGACCAGTCCGCCGAGACGCTGGAGGCCGACTACGACCTCGACGCCCGCGCGGCGCGCAACCTGCTCGACTACCTGCGCGAGCAGCAGGCCGCCACGCGCGTGATCCCGAGCGACCGCACGATCGTGATCGAGCGCTTCCGCGACGAGATCGGCGACTGGCGCATGTGCATCCTCTCGCCGTACGGCGGGCGCATCCACGCGGCTTGGGGGCTCGCGCTCTCGGCGCGCATCCGCGACCAGCTCGGCCTCGAGGCCGACGCGATCTGGTCCGACGACGGGATCATCGTGCACCTGCCCGACGCGGACGAGGCGCCTGGAGCGGAGATAGCGCTGATCGACCCCGACGAGCTGGAGGACGCGGTCGTCGCCGAGCTGTCGGCCTCCGCCCTCTTCGGCGCGCGCTTCCGCGAGAACGCCGGCCGCGCGCTGCTGATCCCGCGCGCCTACCCGGGCAAGCGCACGCCCCTGTGGCAGCAGCGGCTGAAGTCCCAGACCTTGCTGGAGGTCGCCAAGCGCTACGGCGAGTTCCCGATCGTCTTGGAGACGTACCGCGAGTGCCTGCGCGACGTGCTCGACCTGCCGGGCCTGCGCGACCTGCTGACGCAGCTGCACCGCCGCGAGCTGAGCCTCGTCGAGGTCGAGACCCAGACCGCCTCGCCGTTCGCCTCCTCGCTGCTGTTCGACTACGTCGCGACGTACATGTACGAGGGCGACACGCCCAACGCGGAGCGCCGCGCCGCCGCGCTCTCGCTCGACCGCGACCTGCTGCGCGAGCTGCTCGGCCAGGAGGAGCTGCGCGACCTGATCGACGCGGACGCGCTCGAGCAGGTCGAGGACGACCTCCAGCACCGCTCCGAGCGCATGCGCGCGGCCACGCGCGACGAGCTGCACGACGTGCTGCGACGCGTCGGCGACCTGGCGGAGGCGGAGGCGGCGCAGCGCGTGCACGCGGGCGTCGACGCGCCCGCGCTGCTGACCGAGCTGGCACGGGAGCGGCGCGCGATCGAGGTGCGGCTCGGCGGCGAGCAGCGCTGGATCGACGCCGCCGACGCGGGCCTGTACCGCGACGCGCTCGGCGTCATGCCGCCGGGCGGGCTGCCGGAGGCGTTCGTCGAGGACGTGCCTGACGCGCTCGTGCGGCTGATGCGCCGCTACGCGCAGACGCACGGGCCGTTCCCGACCGCCGACCCGCGCGCCCGCTACGGCGTCGATCCGACGCCGGCCCTGCAGGAGCTGGAGCGCGCCGGCGACGTCGTGCGCGGCGAGCTGCGGCCGGGCGGGACGGAGCGCGAGTGGTGCGACGCGGACGTGCTGCGACGCCTGCGGCGGGCCTCGCTCGCGGTCCTGCGCAAGGAGATCGAGCCGGCCGACCAGCGCGCCTTCGCGAGCTTCCTGCCCTCGTGGCAGGGCGTCGACAAGCACCCTCCGGGCGGCGCCGGGATCGACCGCCTCCGCGAGCAGCTCGTGCCCTTGCAGGGGCTCGCGCTGACGCCCGAGACGTGGGAGGCCGACGTGCTGCCGCGCCGCGTCGGCGCCTACGCGGCGACGTGGATGGACGCGCTCTGCGCCAGCGGCGAGCTGGTGTGGGTCGGCGCCGGTGCGCTCGGACGCACGAACGGCCGCGTCGCGCTGTACTTCCGCGAGGACGCGCCGCTGGTCGGGCCGCCGCCGCTGAAGGCCGATCCCCCTGCGGCCCCGGCCCACGAGGCCGTGCGCGCGCGGCTGGAGGCCGGCTCGTGCTTCTTCACGGACCTGCTGATCGACGTCGAGCTGACGCCGGAGGAGCTGCAGGAGGCGCTGTGGGACCTCGCGTGGGCGGGCGCGGTCACGAACGACGCGTTCGCGCCGCTGCGCGCGCCGCGCCTGACGCTCGCACGGGCGCAGCGGGCCGCCGGTCGTGCGCGCGCCGGGCGCCGCTTCTCCTCGCGCCGCGGCGGTGCGCAGGCGCAGGTCCAGGGCCGCTGGTCGCTCACCGCACCGCTGTTCGCGGCCGCCCCCGCGGACCCGTCCGCCCGCCGCCGCGCACTCGCCGAGCTGCTGCTCGAGCGCTACGGGATCCTCACGCGCGAGCTGGTGCTCGCCGAGGGCGTGCCCGGCGGCTTCTCCGCGCTCTACCCCGAGCTGGCGCAGCTGGAGACGCTCGGCGTCGCGCGCCGCGGCTACTTCGTCGAGGGGCTGGGCGGAGCGCAGTTCGCGCTGCCGGGCGCGGTCGAGCGGCTGCGCGCGCAGACGACGCCGGAGGAGGCGCCGCCGCAGGTGCTCGCCGCGACCGATCCGGCGCAGCCGTACGGCGCCGCGCTCGCGTGGCCCAAGCGCGAGGGCGAGGCGCGCCGGCCCTCGCGCACGCCCGGGGCGACCGTCGTGCTGGCCGGCGCCGAGCCGGCGCTCTACCTGGAGCGCGGCGGCAAGGCCCTGCAGACGCTGCTCGACCCCGACGACCCGCGCATCCCGCTCGCGCTCCAGGCGCTCGCCGACCACGCGCGCGCCGGGCGCATCAAGCGGATCGCACTGGAGAAGGTCGACGGCGAGCCGGTGATGGGGACGCCGTGGGAGGCCGCGCTGGCGGCCGTCGGCTTCCGCGGAGGCCCGCGCAAGCTCACGCTGAGCGCGTAGGATCCGGCGCGATGGAGGACGGCGTCGCCTTCGCGCAGCTCGACCTCGCCGGCGGCGAGCGCTTCCAGGCGCTGCGGCGCGAGCTGGGCGTCTCGACCTTCGGGCTCAACCTGATCTTGCTGGCACCCGGCCAGTGCGGGCGGATCCATCGCCACAAGCACCAGGAGGAGGTCTACCTCGTGCTGGACGGGGAGCTGTCGCTGCTGGTCGAGGGCGAGGAGCACCGGCTCGCCCGCGGCGCGCTCGCGCGCGTGGCGCCGAACGTGCGCCGCCAGCTCGTGAACCGCCGCCCGCAGCGCGTCGTGCTGCTGGCGCTCGGCGGCGCGACCGACCACACCGGCCGAGACGGCGTCGCCTACACGTCGTGGGAGTCAAGTGAGGGCGCTCCGCCACAGCAGGTCCCGCTGCCGGACGACGTTCCCGTCGAGCCGGCGTAGCGAAGCCACTCGGCGAGCTAAGCCTTCCGCGCGTACTTAGGATTAGAGAAGATTGACAGGCGGTAATCCGGTCTCTAAGGTCAATGAGGCTCAATCGAGTACGGCTCGTTGTGTCCCGGCGCTCGGCTGAACTTCAGGGGGGAGGACTTCGGCGCCATGCAGACGCCTGCCGCACACGTCTCGTCGACGATCGCCGAGGCGCGCGACGCCGGCTCGCCACCGCTGAATGAAAGGAACCATCATGCGAACGTTCATGCGTTTGGCAGCGACAGCGCTTGCTCTGACCGCGAGCTTGGCGCTCGTTGCAGCGTCGGCATCCGCCAACAGATCGCTGTCAATCTCCCCCGCGGGGACAACAAGAGCGACCAGCGAAGGAAAGATCACCATAGAAGAACCATCTGGCTCATTTGGAATAGCGTGCAACCTAACGCTCAACGGAACGATCGAAAGAGTCATAGCGAAGAGAGCCGGCGCCCACATAGGTTCCTGGACCGAAGGAAGAACGAGCGAATGCAGAGACACGTTCTTCGGGATCGCCGGGGAAGCGATTCTACTAGTCGAACCGAGAGCGCCTTGGGACATAGTCTACAACAGCTTCCTAGGCACACTACCGAGAATAAACGGCATACTATTTAGACAGGACTACCGATGGCTACTCACAACAGCCATCGGCTCGTGCCTATATTCCACGGAAGCAGTCGCCAGAGAAGCCGCGCTACTATGGGAAGCGGATCCGAACACGGGCGCGGTCTCAAGAGGCAGCCACCTAAGACAAGCGGTCAGACTCTTCGTCAGACTAAGTGGGACTTGCCCGGCTAGTGTCACGCTGGCCGGAAGATTCAGACTGACTCCCACCCAAACTGTGAGACTACTTTAGTTAATTAACAGCGTGGCTCTGGAGCGCTCCAGAGCCACGCGACCACTCCGACGGCGTCGCTGCACGAAGGCACCGAGAGCGGGCCACCGCAACAGGTCCCGCTCCCGGCCGACGTGCCGGTCGAGCCAGCGTAGCGACAAGGTCACGCTCCGCTTCATGGCGCGCCCTACCCTTGAGGCATGCCCGAGGGCGACACGATCCTGCGCGCTGCGAATCGCATCCGGCCGGTGCTCGAAGGCGCCATCCCCGACGCGATCGAGACGCCGCAGCCGCGCCACGCGCGCGACCGCTGGCCGCAGCGGCTCGCGGGGCAGCGCGTCGTCGCCGTCGAGACGCACGGCAAGCACCTGTTCCTGCGCTTCGAAGGCGACCTCGTGCTGCACTCGCACCTGCGCATGACGGGGGCGTGGGCGGTCTATCGCCAGGGCGCGCGCTGGCGACGCGCGCCGCGGCGCGCCTGGCTGGTGCTGCGCGCCCGCGGCCACGACGTGGTGGAGTTCGACGGACCGGTGCTGGAGCTGATGACCTCATCGCGCACACGCTTCGACCAGCGGCTCGCGGCGCTCGGCCCCGACGTGCTCGCCGAGACGTTCGACGGCGAGCGCTTCCTGCGTCGCCTGCGCCAGGACGACCCCGGCCGCGCGCTCGGCGACGCGCTGCTCGACCAGCGGATCCTCGCCGGCATCGGCAACATCTGGAAGGCCGAGGGCTGCTGGGGCGCGGGGCTCGACCCCTGGCGGCCGCTGCGCGAGGTCGCCGACGCGGAGGCGCTCGCAGTCGTCGAGAACGTGCGCCCGCGGATGCTGCGCGCCGCTCATGCGACCCGCAAGGACACAAGCGACCGCCACGTCTACGACCGCGCCGGGCGCCCCTGCCCGCGCTGCGCCGCGACGATCCGTGCGCGCGGCCAGGGCGACGACAACCGCACGACCTTCTGGTGCCCGGGATGCCAGCGCTGAGGCCTCCGCTGCGACGGGTCGGCCACAAGGGCGCCGACCTGATCGCCCCCGGCAACACGCGCGCGAGCTTCGACGCCGCGCGCACGCACGGCGTCGACATGATCGAGTTCGACGTGCTGCCGGCGCTCGGGGCCGACGGCCGGCCGGACGGGCTGCGCGGCGAGCTGCTGCTCGCGCACGACTACCGCGACGCGGACACGCGCACGCCGCTGACGCTCGCCGAGGGCCTCGCGCACCTCGCCGCGCCCGCGTTCGAGGGGCTCGAGTTCGACGTCGACCTGAAGCTGCCCGGCTACGAGCTGCGCGTCGTCGAGGCGCTGCGAGCGCACGACCTGGTCGAGCGCGTGCTCGTCTCCTCCACCTATCCGCAGAGCCTCGCCCGCATCCGCGCAGTCGAGCCGCGCCTGCGGCTCGGCTGGTCGGTCCCGCGCGCGCGTCGCGACTACACGGCCTCGTGGCTCTACATCGCCCCGGCGCTCGTCGCGCTGGAGGTCGGCCGGCGGATCCTGCCGGGCCGCGCGAGCGCCGAGCTGCGCGCCAAGCGCTGCGACGCGCTGATGGTGCACTGGCGGCTCGTGACGGAGCGGCTCGTGCGGGCGGTCGCCGACGCGGGCGGCGAGCTGTACGTGTGGACCGTCGACGAGGCGGCGCGCATCCACGCGCTCGAACGGCTCGGAGTGACGGGCGTGATCACGAACGATCCTCGCCTGTTCGCCGCCTCGCCCGCGCTGTAGCGTGCGCTCAGGCCCGCGGGCCGACGACGGCGTGTGATGGATCCCCCGCAGCGTCGTAGTAGGAGCGTGAACGCCACGATGACTGCGACGCCGACCGCGCTCGACGCCACCTGGGAGCGCTTCGAGGCGCTCTACCGCTCCAGCCGCGACGACGTCTACGCGTACGTCGCGACACTGCTGCGCGACCGCGCCGCAGCCGAGGACGTGACCGCGCTCGCGTTCGAGCGCGCCTACCGCCGCCGGCGCACGTTCGATCGCCGTCGCGGCGACGAGCGCGCGTGGCTGTTCGGGATCGCACGCAACGCGGCGCTCGACGAGCTGCGCCGGCGCAAGCGCCACGCGGCGCTCGCGGCTGACCCCGCCGATCCGCGCATTCCCGACGTCGAGGACGACGCCGAGGGCGCGCTGCGCCGCAGCGCCGTCCAGGCGGCGCTCGACCGGCTCGCCCCGCGCGAGCGCGAGCTGGTCGCACTGAAGTTCCACGCCGGGCTCTCGAACGCCGAGATCGCCCGCGTGCTCGGCGTCAGTGAGTCGAACGCCGGCACGCTCCTGCACCGCACGATCGCCAAGTTGAGGACGGCCTGCCATGCCTGACGAGCACCTGACGGACGAGCAGATCGACGAGCTGGGCACGCTGCTGGTGGCGGTGCGCCCGCACCCGCGGGAGGCGTTCGCCGCACAGCTCGACGCGCGCGTCGCCGCGCGCTTCGCACAGCCCTCCGCGCCCGCCGCCGACGTGGCGTGGTGGCGGACGCTGCTCCAGCGCCCGCTGCTGCCGGCCGCCGCGACCGGTCTCGCGGTCGCGGTCGTGGCGGTCATGATCGCGTTCGGCGGAGGCGGGCGGGGCGGCAGCGGCACGATGCCCGACGGCGGCAAGCTCGCGACGCCCACGTTCGGCGCCTTGCAGCGGGACGGCGCCAGCGGCCAGACCGCATCCGGCGGCAGCGTCGCCGCCGACTCCGCGGGCTCGCAGGCCGAGCGGGCGCCCGCGCCGAGCGCCGCGAAGTCGCTCTCCCGCAGCGGCGCGCGCAAGGTCGAGCAGTCCGCCAGCCTCTCGCTCGGGACCCCCTCCGACCGCCTCGACGACGTCGCCCAAGCCGTGCTCGCCACGACCGACCGCTTCGACGGGATCGTCGACCAGTCGAGCGTCGCCAACGGCCAGGACGGCGGCAGCGCCCAGTTCGCGCTGCGGATCCCGGCCGGGCGGCTGGAGGCGGCGCTGGCGGCGCTCTCGCGCCTGCCCGACGCGCTCGTGCTCGCGCGCAGCGACGACAGCGTCGACGTCAACCAGGCCTACGTCTCGATCCGCCGACGGCTGGCGAACGCACGCGCCGAGCGCGCCGGGGTGCTGCACGCGCTGCAGCGCGCCGACAGCGACGACGAGCTGCTGCGCCTGCACGACCGCCTCGACGTGCTCGAAGCCACGATCGCGCAGGGCGAGCGAGCGCAGCGCGGCCTCGATCGGCGCGTCGACTACGCGCGCGTGTCGGTCGACCTGCAGGCGGACGACGGCAGCGGCGGGTCCGGCGCCGGCGACGGGACGTTCACCGTCGGGCGCGCCTTCCACGACGCGCTGCGCGTGCTGGAGGTCGCCGCCGGCGTCGTCGTGATCGCCGCCGCCGCGCTGCTGCCGCTCGCGCTCGTGCTCGCCTGCGCGTGGCCGCTCGCGCTGCTGCTGCGCCGCCGGCGCCGCGAGCAGGCGCTCGACGCCGCCGCCTGAGCGATCTCGTCTTCTGATAGACAGGCGGGGTGGCGACGCGCACCGAGGACATCGCTCAGCTGCTCGCCAGCGTGCCGACGTTCGAGGCGCTCGGCCCGGAGGACCTCGCACGCGTCGCCGAAGTGGCGGTCCCGCGCCGCTACGAGCCCGCTCACGTGATCTTCCGCGAGGGCGACGCGAGCGACACCTGTTACGTCGTGCGCGACGGCCACGCGCGCGCGATCCGCGAGCACGCCAACGGCCGCGTGATCGCGCTCGCGAACTTCGGCCCCGGAGACATCTTCGGCGAGCTGGCGATGTTCGAGGACGAGCGCCGCTCGGCGACGGTCGAGACGCTCGACGCGATGGAGGCGATCGCGATCCTCGGCGCCGACATGCGGCGCCTGATGCGCGCGCACGCGGAGATCGCACTCGGCGTCGTCGTCTCGTTGGGGCGCCGCCTGCGCGCCGCCAACGAGCGGATCGCGAGCCAGTCGTTCCAGACCGTCCAGAGCCGCGTCGCGACCGTCCTGACGCAGCTCGTCGGCGAGGCGCAGTCCGAAGGCGCCGGCGAGCGCGACGTGCTCGTGATCGCCACGCAGGCCGACGTCGCGAAGCTCGCCGGCTCCTCGCGCGAGTCCGCCAGCCGCTTCCTCGCGGTGCTCGAGCGCGCGGGCGTGATCGAGCAGGGGCGCGGCAAGCTCACGGTGCACGATGCCTCGGCGCTCGAACGCTACGTCTTCTAAACCCTCCCGCAAAGGCGAGCAGGAGCTGTCGGCGGGCGGCGTCGTGATGCGCGGCGACGACGTGCTCGTGATCGTGCCGACACGCCGCGGCGCGCAGGGCCAGCGCGTGCTCGGGCTGCCGAAGGGGCACGTCGACCCGGGCGAGACGGCCGAGCAGGCGGCGACGCGCGAGGTGCGCGAGGAGGGCGGCGTCGACGCGAAGCTGGTCGAGCGCCTCGGCGACGTGCGCTACTTCTACCAGCGCGACGGCCGGCGCATCTTCAAGCGCGTCGTGTTCTTCCTGTTCGCCTACCGCGAGGGATCGCCGGAGGATCACGACGACGAGGTCGAGGAGGCGCGCTGGATGCCGCTCGCGGAAGCCGCGAGCGCGCTCAGCTACGAGGGCGAGCGCTCGATCCTCGTGCGGGCATTGTCGGCGATCGCCTCCGACCGATAGGCTGGCGCTCCGTGCGCGTCCTGAACTTCTACTCCGCCGTGTTCGCCGACCAGCTGCGCAAGGGCCGCAAGACGGCGACGATCCGGCTCGGCGACAAGTCGCACAAGTACCGCAAGAACGAGTGCGTGCTGGTGACGATCGGCTATCAGCACTCGCCGCGCGAGCGCATCTTCCAGGCGGTCGTCGACTCGGTCGAGGTCAAGCGCGTGCGCGATCTAAGCCCGCGCGACGTCGAGCACGACAATCCCGAGTTCCGCCGCGTCGAGGAGCTGATGAGCTTCCTGGAGCAGATCTACGACCGCCCGGTGCAGCTCGAGGACACCGTGACGGTCGTGCGCTTCTCGCAGATCCTCGACAACCCTCCGATGCTGCGGGATCGCCTGCACGGCATCGGCGGCGCGCAGAACTAGCCGCTAGCCCGGCGGGCGCACGAGCGGCTCGGCAGACGTCCAGCCGAGCACGAGCGCGCCGCCGTCGACGTGCAGCGTCTGCCCCGTGACGTAGCTGGACGCGTCGCTGGCCAGGAACAGCGCTGCGCCCGTCAGCTCGTCGGCCGTACCCATCCGCCCGGCCGGGATGCGGTCGAACAGCATCTGGTAGCGCGCCGCGTCCGCATCGGCGTCGCGCGTCATCTCGGTGGCGATGTAGCCGGGTGCGATCGCGTTGGCGCGGATCCCGTACGGCGCGAGGTTGACGGCGAGCGCCCGCGTGAAGCCCTCGACCGCGCCCTTGCTCGCGTGGTAGGCGGGCGCGCCGAGCGTCGGCCGCTGGGCGCCGATGCTCGAGACGGTGATGAGCGAGCCGTCGATCCCGGCGGCGACCATCCGCCGCGCGCACGCCTGCGTGACGTGGAAGGTGCCGTCGAGGTTCACGGCCAGCACGCGCCGCCACTCCTCGTGCGACAGCTCGAGGAAGCGGCCGTCGCCGCCGGCGCTGACGATGCCGGCGCTGCAGAAGACGATCGACGGGGTCCCGAAGGCGGACTCCGCGGCGTCCGCGAGCGCCTCGACCTCGGCGCGGACCGCGACGTCGACGCCCCGCCCGAGCGCGGTCCCGCCCGCGGCCTCGATCGCCTCCGCGGCCTCGGCCGCGAGCGCCTCCGACAGGTCGCCGATCACGACGCGGGCGCCGGCGTCCGCCAGCGCCTGCGCGACGGCGCGCCCGATCCCGCGAGCGCCGCCCGTGATCACGGCGACCTTGCCGTCGAGCCGGGTCATGAGGCCACGCAGGCGCGCTCCAGCTCGCGCAGCTCCGCCTCCGTCAGGGGGCCGGCGGCCTCGGCTGCGACGCATTCCGCCAGCTCCGCGCGGCTCTTGACGCCTAGCACGACGGTCGCGACGTGCGGGAGCGAGAGCGCGTAGCGGTGGGCCAGGTAGGCGGGCGACTCGCCGCGCTCGTGCGCGAGCGCGATGAAGCCGGCCGCGCGCCGCGCGTCCTGCAACGCGGGATCGTCCGCGGCGGCCTCCCAGTTGAGCGCGTCCGTCAGCGCGCCGGCCGCGACCGCGCGGATCCCCATCACGCCCACGCCCGCCGTGTCGGCCGCGACGCGCAGCCCCTCGTTGTCGGGAGTGCCGGGCAGCTCCGGCGGCCACAGGTTGCCCACCGAGTCGAGCGGGTTCGTCACGCACTGGATCGCCGCCGGCCGCGGACCGTCGGCGAGCAGCTCGTGCAGCGCCTCGGGCACCGCGACGCCCGTGAGGCCCCAGGCGCCGATCGTGCCCGCCGCGACGAGCCGCTCGAACTCCGGGACGACGACCTCGCGCAGCACGTCGAGCGCGACTGCGCCGAGCACGTGCGGCATCCCGGACGGCTGCACCTGGTTGTGCAGCAGCAGGACGTCGAGCGAGCGACCGAGACGACCGACCGAGCCCTCGACCGAGGCGCGGATCTCGCGGCGCGTCTCCTCCGGCGGCAGCGGACGGTCGAGCGCGACCTTGCTCGTCACGAGCAGCCCGTCGGGGACGCGCCCACCGAACGCCGCGCCGACGACCAGCTCCGCGGTCGGCTCGCGCTCCTCGAAGCCGTAGCTGGGGGCGAGGTCGAGCAGCGTGATGCCGGCCTCGACGGCGGCGTGCACGGTCGCGATCGCCTCCTCGCGCGAGACGTGTCCGTAGACGCTGCCGATGCCACCGCCGCCGAGGCTGAGCGCGCTGACCTCACCGAGCGGTCCGAATGGCCTGACGTTCACGTTCTTCCCTTCGAGCAAACGGTTGATGGCGACGCCGCCACGATGGCATCCGCAGCGAACCCGGTCAACCCGCCGTTCGGGCCTTGGCACTCTCTTCCCGAGAGTGCCAAGAACAGCTATAGTCGGGCTCTGTTGGCACTCGCATGGGGTGAGTGCCAAGGACTACGCACCCCCATCCACCCGGAGGTTGCATCACATGAAGCTCAAGCCCCTCGGCGACCGCCTGATCGTGCGGGCGATCGAGGAGGAGGAGACCACTGCAAGCGGTCTCGTGCTCCCCGATACGGCCAAGGAGAAGCCCCAGAAGGGCAAGGTCATCGCCGTCGGCGACGGCAAGTGGGACGAGGACGGCGACAAGCGCGTCCCGCTCGACGTCAGCAAGGGGGACGAGGTCCTCTACAGCAAGTACGGCGGCACGGAGATCAAGGTCGACGGCGAGGACCTGCTGGTCCTGCGCGAGTCCGACGTCCTCGCCATCGTCACGTCCTAACGGACCCAGGAGAACTGAACTTACATGGCACACAAGGAGCTCAAGTACGACGCGGAGGCACGCAAGGCCCTCGAGGCCGGCGTCGACGCAGTCGCCAACGCCGTCAAGGTGACGCTCGGCCCCAAGGGCCGCTACGTCGTCCTCGACAAGAAGTTCGGCGCCCCCACGATCACGAACGACGGCGTCACCATCGCCCGTGAGATCGAGGTCGAGGACGTCTTCCAGAACCAGGGCGCGCAGCTCGTCCGCGAGGTCGCCACGGCGACCAACGACATCGCCGGCGACGGCACGACGACCGCCACGGTGCTCGCCCAGGCGATCGTCCGCGAGGGTCTCAAGAACGTCGCGGCCGGCGCCAACCCGCTCGGCCTCAAGCGCGGCATCGAGAAGGCCGTCGAGCAGGTCGTGGCCTCCATCGGCAAGCAGTCGAAGGAGATCTCCGGCAAGGACCAGATCTCGCGCGTCGCGACGATCTCGGCCGGCGACGAGGAGATCGGCGACGTCATCGCCGACGCGATCGAGAAGGTCGGCAAGGACGGCGTCGTGAACGTCGAGGAGGGCCAGACGTTCGGCATGGACCTCGAGTTCACCGAGGGCATGCAGTTCGACAAGGGCTACATCTCGCCGTACATGGTCACCGACCAGGACCGCATGGAGGCCGTGCTCGAGGACCCCTACGTCCTCATCGCGAACTCCAAGATCGGTTCGGTGCGCGACGTGCTGCCGGTCCTCGAGGCCGTCATCCAGTCGGGCAAGCCGCTGCTGATCATCGCCGAGGACGTCGAGGGCGAGTCGCTCGCGACGCTCGTGGTGAACAAGCTGCGCGGCACCTTCACCGGCGTCGCCGTCAAGGCGCCGGGCTTCGGCGATCGCCGCAAGCGCATGCTCGAGGACATCGCGATCCTCACGGGCGGCGAGGTCATCACCGAGGAGATGGGCCTCAAGCTCGAGAACACGCAGGTCTCGCAGCTCGGGCGCGCCCGTCGCGTCGTCGTCGCGAAGGACACGACGACGATCATCGACGGCGCCGGCGATCCCGACGCCATCAAGGGCCGCGTCAAGCAGATCAAGGCCGAGGTCGAGAACACCGACTCGGACTTCGATCGCGAGAAGCTCCAGGAGCGCCTCGCCAAGCTCTCCGGCGGCGTCGCCGTCGTGAAGGTCGGCGCGGCGACCGAGACGGAGATGAAGGAGAAGAAGCACCGCGTCGAGGACGCGCTGCAGGCCACGCGCGCCGCCCTCGAGGAGGGCATCGTGCCCGGCGGCGGCGTTGCGCTGCTGCAGGCGGCCGACGCGATCGATCTCAGCGTCATCGAGATCGACGACGAGAAGACGGGCGCGCGGATCATCCTGCGTGCGCTCGAGGAGCCGCTGCGTCAGATCGCGCACAACGCGGGCCTCGAGGGCTCCGTCGTCGTGAACGACGTGCGCAAGGCGAAGAAGGGCCAGGGCCTCAACGCCGCCACGAACGAGATCGTCGATCTCGTCGCGGCCGGCGTGATCGACCCGGCGATGGTGACGCGCTCCGCGCTCCAGAACGCGGCGTCGATCGCCAAGAACATCCTCACCACCGAGGCGATCGTCGCCGAGGTGCCGGACAAGAGCGACGGCGGCGGTGGCGGTGGCATGCCCGACATGGGCGGCATGGGCGGCATGATGTAAGGAGCGCCCTGCGCTCCGGAGCGGTGCCGTCCGCTCCATGGGAGATGCTCGTCATCCCCCCTCGTCCTACGGCCCGGTGACCCCCCTCACCGGGCCGTAGGCATTTTCGGGCAGCCGTCTCGGCCCGCCTGGCGGCGTCCTCGGTCGCTCGCCTGCGTGCGCAGGCCACGCTCCCTGCGTCCTTGCCAGCCGCGCCGATCCGACCACCCGAGTCGGCCGCTACACAGCGCCTCGCGACCGTGGAGCCGGGCCCACGTACTTGGCCGACGGGCGGATCAGGCGGCCCTCGCGCTTCTGCTCGAGGACATGCGCCGACCAGCCGGCCGTGCGCGCGCACGTGAAGAGCGGCGTGAACAGCTCGGAGGGGACCTGCGCGAAGTCGAGCACGACCGCCGACCAGAACTCGACGTTGGTCGCGAGCACGCGGTCGGGCTTGCGCGCGTGCAGCTCGGCGAGCGCCGCCTGCTCGAGCGCTTCGGCGACCTCGACGCGCGGGGAGCCCAGCTCGCGCGCGGCGCGGCGCAGCACGCGGGCGCGCGGATCCTCCGCGCGGTAGACGCGGTGGCCGAAGCCCATCAGGCGCTCGCCGCGGTCGAGCGCGTCCTTGACCCACTGCTCCGCGTCGCCGAGCGCCTCGACCTCGTCGAGCATCTTCAGCACGCGCGAGGGCGCGCCGCCGTGCAGCGGCCCGGACAGCGCGCCGACCGCGGCCGACAGCGCCGCCGCGACGTCGGCGCCGGTCGAGGCGACGACGCGCGCGGTGAACGTCGAGGCGTTCATGCCGTGCTCGGCGGCCGAGATCCAGTAGGCGTCGATCGCCTTCGCGTGGTCGGGGTTCGCCTCGCCGCGCCAGCGCGTCAGGAAGCGCTCGGGGATCGAGGTCGCCTTGTCGACCTCCGACTGCGGCACGGGCGGGCGCCCGGAGCCGCGTGCGGACTGCGCGACGAACGACAGCGCCATCACCGACGCGCGCGCGAGCTGGTCGCGCGCCTCCTCGTCGGAGATGTCGATCAGCTGGCGGAAACCCCACTCCGGCGCCAGCATCGCGAGCGCCGACTGCACGTCGACGCGCGGATCGCCCGAGCGCACCGTCAGCGCATGCGGCTCGGCGGGCGGCAGCCCCGGCGCGTACGTGCCGTCGACCAGCAGGCCCCAGACCTGCTCGAACGGCACCGCGCCGACCAGCTCCTCGATGTCGACGCCGCGGTAGCGCAGCGCGCCGCCGGCGCGATCCGGCTCGGCGATCTCCGTGGCGAAGGCGACGACGCCCTCAAGGCCGGACTGCACGTCGGTGGTCGCGCTCATGTCGTGCTCCAATAGCGTCGGGTTGCCGATCCAGAGTGCCACGATCGGCTGCGCGATGACGCGTCGCCGCGTAGGATTGGCTGACCAGCCAGGATGTCCGTCAAAGGAGCCAGCGTGCACGACCTCCTCTATCGCCCCGTGAGCGAGCTCGCCGCGCTCGTGCGCTCCGGCCAGCTGACCGCTCGCGAGCTCGTCGCGGCCTCGCTCGAGCGCATCGAGGCGCTCGACGGGCAGCTCAACGCCTTCGTCCACGTCGACGCCGAGGGTGCGCTGGCGACCGCCGAGACGATCGGCGCGAACGACCCGCGTCCGTTCGCGGGCGTGCCGATCGCGATCAAGGACAACCAGCCGGTCGCGGGCATGCCGCTGACGTTCGGCGCCGAGCTGTTCGGCGACTTCGTCGCGCCGCAGGACGCCGCGTTCGTCGAGCGCCTGCGCGCCGCGGGCTTCGTGATCGTCGGCAAGACGGCGTTGCCGGAGTACGGGATCCTGCCGAGCACCGAGTCGCGCCGCAACGGCCCGACGCGCAACCCGTGGGATCTCTCGCGCACGCCCGGCGGCTCCTCCGGCGGCGCAGCCGCGGCGGTCGCCGCCGGGATGGTCCCGATCGCGCACGGCAACGACGGCGGCGGCTCGATCCGCATTCCCGCCGCCTGCTGCGGTCTCGTCGGCCTCAAGCCGGCGCGCGGGCGCATCTCGCTGGCGCCCTCGCTCGGCGACTCCTTCCTCGTCTGCGACGGCGTGCTGACGCGCACCGTCGCGGAGACGGCCGCGCTGCTCGACCTGCTCGCCGGCCCCGAGCCGGGCGACGCGACGTGGGCGCCGCCGCCGCCGGAGCCGTTCGCCGTGACCGCCGCGGCCGCGCCCGGCCGGCTGCGGATCGGGCTGACGCTGACGCCGCCGCTGACCGAGATCGAGGTCGACCCGATCGCCGCGCGCGCGACGCGCGAGACGGCGGAGCTGCTGAGCCAGCTCGGCCACCACGTCGAGGAGATCGAGGCGCCGTGGGCGATCCCCGGCGTCTTCGAGCTGTTCTCGGGCGCGTTCGGCCCGGCCGTCGCGATGACGATCCTGTTCAGCAGCATGATCGCCGAGCGCGAGCCGCAGGAGCAGGACATGGAGAAGCTCAGCTGGTACCTGTGGGAGCGCGCGAGCAAGCTCGGCTCGGCGCACTTCCTCGCGGTCAGCACGCAGCTGCAGGCGCTCGCCCGCCTGTTCGTGACGGCGACCGCCGCCTACGACGCGGTGCTGACGCCGTCGCTGGCGCTGCGGCCGCTGCCGATCGGCGAGCTGAACGGCGACAACGAGGACCCGGCCGCGACGTTCCGCCGCTCGGGCCAGTTCACGCCGTTCACCGCGATCGCCAACGCGACCGGTCAGCCGGCGATCTCGCTGCCGATCGCGCACGGCGAGGACGGCCTGCCCGTCGGCGTGCACCTGTTCGGGCGCCCGGCCGAGGAGGGCCCGCTGCTTTCGCTCGCGGCACAGCTGGAGGATGCGCAGCCATGGGCCGACCGGCGTCCCGAGCTGGCGGCGACGGCGTAGCGCGCCGTCGCTGACGCGCCGTAGAATTCGATCCGCTCCGTCAACGCTTCGCAGAGGAATCTGACCCATGGCCTACGTGATCGCTGAGCCCTGCATCGGGACCAAGGACAACTCGTGCGTCGAGGTCTGCCCGGTCGACTGCATCCACCCGACGCCCGACGAGCCCGACTACGACTCCGTCGAGATGCTCTACATCGACCCGGAGGAGTGCATCGACTGCGACGCCTGCGTCGAGGCCTGCCCGGTCGATGCGTGCTTCGCGGAGGACCAGCTGCCGGAGGAGTGGGCGAAGTACACGCAGATCAACGTGCAGTACTACGCGGGGAAGTCGTAGACGGTTCGTCTTAGGGCCCGGCGCTGCTGCGGGCGGGTCCTGTCGCGAGGGCGGTTCGTGCATCCGGCTTTCGCCTGCGCACGTATCCGTCCTCGCACCACCCGCCCGATCGGCGTTTGGGTGTGCTGCTTACGCCATGGGGAGTGACATGCCCATCGGCTTCTGTGCCGGTGGGAGCACGTTCAGGGCTGGTGCTACGGGCTCCGGCGCCGCCATCATCGGCAACTCGACGGGCGTGAGCGCGATCAGGCCGCGGGCGGCCTGGCGGATGGCCTGGGCGGCGGGGTCGTCGGGGTTGGCCGCGACGAGCGGGGTGCCGGCGTCGGCCTGCTCGCGCAGCGCCATCGTCAGCGGGACCCTGCCGAGCAGCGGGACATCGAGCTCGTCGGCGAGCAGCTGGCCGCCGCCCTCGCCGAAGATCGCGTAGCGCTCGCCGTCGGGCGTCACGAAGCCGGACATGTTCTCGATCACGCCGGCGATCTCCAGCTTGACCTTCTCCGCCATCTCGGCCGAGCGGCGCGCGACCTTCTGCGCGACCGGCTGCGGCGTCGTGACGATCAGGAACTTCGCCTGCGGCAGCAGCTGGGCGAGCGTCATCGAGACGTCGCCGGTGCCCGGTGGCAGGTCGACGAGCAGATAGTCCAGCTCGCCCCACGCGACGTCCTCGAGGAACTGCGTGAGCGCCTTGTGCAGCATCGGCCCGCGCCAGACGACGGCCGCGTCCTCCTCGACGAAGAAGCCGATCGACATCACCTTGATGCCGTCGTGCGCCTCCGGCGGCACGATCTTGCGCTGGCCGTCGACCTTCGGCCGCTGCGCGCCAAGCCCGAGCATGCGCGGCTGCGAGTAGCCCCACACGTCGGCGTCGAGCACGCCGACGCGCTTGCCCTCGGCCGTCAGCGCCGCCGCGAGGTTGGCCGTCACCGAGGACTTGCCGACGCCGCCCTTGCCCGAACCGATGCAGATGACGTTGGCGACCTGCGCGAGCGCGCCCGCGGGCAGCGTGCCGCGCCCGAGCTTGCGTTGCAGCGCGCCCTTCTCGTCGTCGGAGAGCACGTCGAACGCCACGTTGACGCCGGTCACGCCGTCGAGCGCGCGCACGGCGTTCGAGACGCCGCTCTGGAAGGTGCTGCGGATCGGGCAGCCCGGCGTCGTCAGCGACACCGTCACGTCGACGACGCCGTTCTCGTGGACGTCGATGGAGCGGACCATCTCGAGCGTCACGATGTCCTGGCGCAGCTCGGGGTCGATGACGGCGCGCAGCGCCTCGCGGATCTGGTCTTGGGTCGGCATGCCCTCATTGTGGCAGCCCTCCGCGCAAGCACCCCGGACGACCGACGGGGCGCCACGAAGGACGCCCCGACGGTTGAGGGAGGAGAGGGTGCTGCATCCGCCGGAGGGATACGTGCCGGCGAATCCGTCTCGATACGGCGCCTCCCGAGCGCCGATCGAGGGGAAGTGTCGTCTCAGGCCACCTTGGCGATGCGGTCCTGAGCCCCGTTGACCAGCTTGATGCCCGCCTTGACCCCGTTCTGAACCGCGGTCTGCGCGCGATCGGAGATGACCTCGACGTTCGAGCCGATGGTCTTCGTGCGGCGCTCGAGCCCGTGGCGGGCCTGGCGGGTCTCGCGCTCGACGCGGGCGCGCGTGCGGCGCGCGTCGCGCTCGAGCTGCTTGCGGGCACGACCGCCGCGATGCTCGAAGCGTGCGAGCTGGCGCTCGATCGCGCTGCGCGAGCGGGTCGTGGCGACGAAACCGGAGACGCGTTCGCGCGCCTCGAGCGCCGCGCCGAGCGGGATCAGGACGGCGCGCTCGGCCAGCTGCTGGGCCTGCTCGACGCGCGTCGCGGGCTTCGTGGAGCTGGACGCGGCGGGCTTGGCGGTCGTGCGCGTCGCGCGCTTGGCGGCGGCGGGTGCGGCCTTCGGCTTGGCGGCCGGCTTGCGGCGCGTCGTCGTCGGCTTGGCGGTGTCAGTCGTGGCCATGGTGGTGGCGGCTCCTTCGGAGAAGTCGATCGTAGTGGTCAGCGTCCCCTGAACGGCGATCGGGACGAACACCTGTTTGTACACGTACTGGCGCCGCTCGTTACACCGGCGGGCGGTCGACTGACGAACAACCCCGTGCGCGCGGCTATGCCGGCAGCGCGGGGGGAACAGCCGTTCGCTTCAGCCAGCTGGACGGATCGTCGAGCTCCGCCTGTGTCGGCAGCGCCTCCGGACTGCTCCAGACGCGGTTCAGCGCGTCGATCCCGCCTGCGACCACGACCGCGTCGCAGAACTGCTTGCCCTGTTCGTACTGGCGCAGCTTCATCTCCAGGCCGAGCAGCCGCTGGAGCAGCCGCGCGGGC
This sequence comes from uncultured Actinomycetes bacterium, assembly GCA_963746145.1. Classification (GTDB taxonomy): domain Bacteria; phylum Actinomycetota; class Thermoleophilia; order Solirubrobacterales; family Solirubrobacteraceae; genus Conexibacter. The sequence goes on along the minus strand of CAVVAC010000003.1, from coordinate 429,271 downwards.
GCCGAGCGCGAGCGCCGGCGTGAGTCGAGCGCCGCGCGCAGGCGCGGGAGCGACGGCAGGATCGGCGCGCCGACGGCGTCCATCACATGCTCGGCGTAGCCCTCGAGCACGGCCATCGCGGCCTGCATGCGATCGAGCGTCGCACGCTCGCGCGGGCTCGCCACGAGCGCGACGAGGTCGCCCTCGCGCACCGCGGCCGCGAGCCGCCGCAGGTCGGTCGTGCGCGGCAGACGCAGCGCACGGGCGGCGTCGATCCGCAGCTCGGCGCCGGACAGCAGCTCGGCGATCATCCCGCCGAGGTGCGCCTGCAGCCACGGCACGCCGGCGAACTGGACGGCGTGCGTGATCTCGTGCAGCGCGACCCATGTGAGGAACTCGCGCTCGTCGGCGCCGAACGCCTGCACGGCGCCGCCGAGGTTGGGCAGCACGAACAGCAGCCGTGGCGGGTCCGACGGCTCGTCCGGCGCCGAGTCGAGCAGCACCAGCTCGTACTGGCCGAGCACGCGCTGCGCGAGGAAGCCGAGGATCACGCCGACCTCCGCCGTCATCACGACGCCGGCCGTCAGCTGCACCGCGCCCTTCGCCGGGCCGAGCCGCTCGCCGACGTGCGCGAGCGCGGGGTCCAGCAGGCGCCGCATCGCCCCGACGTTGGCCTCGATCCACTCGCCGCGGGCGATCCCCTCCGCGGGCGGCAGCGGCGAGCGCGGGACGAGCCCCGTGTAGGCGACGACGCGCTGCTCGCTGTCGGCGGCGAGCGCCTGCAGGTCGACGCGCGGCGGAGCGGCGTCGGGACGTCCCGCCACGAAGCCGGCGAGTCGTGTGGCGAGCGGCCAGTCGATCATCTGCCATCCATCATGGCAGCGGCGGGCGAGCGGCCCGCCAGGCCCGTCGCTCAGACGGGGATCGTCGCGAGCTGCGCGAGCGTCTGCGGCGAGCGTGCGGCGACGATCGGCGAGCGTGCGGCGATCTCGAGCGGCGCCGACAGCGGCTGCTCACAGCGCGGGAAGGCGACGTGTCCGCCGGCCTCGCGCACGATCAGCTGACCCGCCGCCGCGTCGACCGCGCGACAGGGGCGCAGCGAGACCATCCCGTCGAGCCGCGCGGCGGCGACCTGGCAGAGCGTGACGGCGATCGCGCCGATCGCGCGCAGCCGCCGCGTCGTCTCCTGCAGGCCGTCCATCGAGGCCGCGACCCAGCGCGGATCGGCCGACTCGATCCCGAGCAGCTCGAGGCGCCCGTCGTCCGCGCGGCGCTCGGGCAGCGTCGGATCGAGCGGCACGCCGTCGAGCAGCGCGCCCGCGCCGCGCGTGGCCGTCCACTCCTCGTCGGAGCCGAGGTCGTAGACGAACGCGAACGCGACGTCCGCCATCGTCGGGCCGTCGGCGACCGCGATCGAGAGCGCGCTGTGGCCGAACAGGCGCTTGGCGTTGAGGCTGCCGTCGATCGGGTCGATCACGACACGCACGGACGCGTCGCCGTAGTCGACGCCGCCGCGCTCCTCGGAGATCGCGGTGAAGCGGTGCCCGGCCGCGTGCAGCGCGTCGAGCTGCGCGAAGACCGCCTGCTCGGCGCGCGCGTCGATCACGAGCGTGCGGTCGCCGCCCTCGCCGCGGGTGCCGGTCTCGACCGCGCGCTCGGCGGTCGCGGGCCGCTCCGCGAGCAGCGCACGCAGCTGCGCGACCGCCGCCCGGCAGGCGCCGATCCAATCCGCTTCGAGCGCGTTGCCGGTCGGCTGCATCGGCGGCATATCCTTGCAGGGTGCCCGCTGCCCTCGACGGCCTCTCCCCCGCGCAGCGCACCGCCGCTGCGCACGCCGGCGGGCCGCTGCTGATCGTCGGCGGCGCCGGCAGCGGCAAGACGCGCACGCTCGTCGCCCGTTTCGCGTGGCTCGTGGAGCAGGGCGAGGCGCCGGAGGCGATCCTGCTGCTCGCGCGCTCCGAGCGCGCGGCCGACGCGCTGCGTCGCGAGGTCGAGGACGCGATCGCGCGGCCCTACGAGGAGCTGGCCGTCGTGACCGTGCACGCCTTCTGCGCGCGGCTGCTGCGCGAGCAGGCGCTGGCCGGTGGCACGGACCCGTTCGCGGTCGCGGTCGGGCGCGCCGATCGGCTCGCGATGCTGCTGGAGCGGATCGACGAGCTGACGATCCGCCAGCACGACTTCCGCGGCAACGCGGCCGCGCTGCTGATGGGCTTCGTGCGGCGCATCGACCGCCTCAAGGACGAGCTGATCGACGCCGACGAGTACGCCGCCTGGGCCGCCGCGCTGCCCGAGGAGGACGACGCCTCGCGCGCCGCGGCGGCGCGCGAGCGCGAGTTCGCCGAGGTCTACCGCGCGCACGACCGCATGCTCGCCGAGGCCGGCGCGCTCGCCAGCGGCGACCTCGTGATCGCCGCGCTGCGGCTACTGCGCGGGCACCCGCACGTGCGCGCCGGCGTCGCGGCGCGCTATCGCCACCTGCTCGTCGACGATGTGCAGGAGCCGAACTTCGCGCACGGGCTGCTGCTGCGGCTGCTGGCCGGCGAGCACGGCCAGCTGACTGCGGCCGGCGACGACGACCAGGCGATCGAGCGCTTCCGCTCCGCCGCGACGAAGAACCTGCACGACCTGCAGGCCGAGCTGCCGGACACGACGGTCGTGCGGCTGGAGCACAGCTACCGCTGCCCACAGCGCGTGCTCGACGCCGCCGCGGCGGTCGTCGCGCCGCTGCCCGAGCGGATCGAGAAGCGGCTGACCGCGATCGGGGCCGACCCGGCCGGCGAGGTCTCCTTCTGGCGGGCGGCGAACGAGCGTGCGCAGGCGCAGGCGGTCGCGGCCGACTGCGAGCGGCTGATCGGGCGCGAGGGCGTGGCGCCCGAGCAGATCGCCGTGCTCGTGCGCTCGATCGCGCGCGAGGGCCAGGCGGTCGCGGTGGCGCTGGAGGAGCGCGCGGTGCCGCACCGGCTCGTCGGCGAGGCGGCCTTCTTCCAGCGCGCAGAGGTGCGCGACCTGCTCGCGTGGCTGCGGCTGCTGATCGACCCGGGCGACGCGGCCGCGGTCGTGCGCGCGCTGGCGCGCCCGCCGATCGAGCTGCGCGCGGTGGACCTCGCGCGCTGCACGCAGATCGCGCGCCGGCGCAAGCTCGATATGGTCGCCGCGCTCGCGGCCGCGCTCGAGTCGCCGCAGATCCCACCGGAGACGCGCGATCGCATCCGCGCGTTCCTGACGCTGCACCGCTCGGCGATCGGCGCGCTCGACACGACGCGGCCCGACCTGTTCGTGCACCGCCTGATCGAGCGGCTCGGGCTGCGCCGCCAGCAGCTCTTCACCGCGCAGGCCGAGGTCGTCGAGCGGCTGCACGGGCTCGCGCGCTTCGGCGAGCTGGCGGCCGCGTTCGTGCAGCGCCGGCCGCAGGCGACCCCGCGCGAGTTCGCGCGCTCGATCGCCGCTGCCGCCGAGGCCGGCGAGCGCGAGGAGGAGGAGCCGCCGCTGGCGGTCGCACGCGGCGTCCAGGTGCTCGCGATGCACGCTGCGGCCGGGCTCGAGTTCGACCACGTCTACGTGCTCGGGCTGCACGCGGCGCGCATGCCCGGCGTGCACACGCGCACGCTCGCGCCGATCGCGCCGGCGCTGATGCACGAGACGCTGTCCCAGGACGAGCACGCCGCGCACGCGGCCGAGATGCGGCGGCTGCTGCACGTCGCGATGACGCGCACGCGGCAGCGGCTCGTGCTGCTGCACCCGCAGGCGAGCGACCGCGGCGCGGCGCAGCCGCCCTCGCCGTTCGCGGAGGAGGCGCGCGCCGCGCTCGGAAGCGAGTGGGAGGAGCGCGCCGAGGAGCTGTTCGGGCCCGACGAGTCGCTGCACTCGACGTACCGGATCCTGCGCGACGAGCTGCTGGAGACGATCAAGCGCACGGGCATGCGGATCGGCGAGCTGCGCTTCGACACCGACCTCGACGTCGCGCACGCGGTCGTGCGCTACCTGGAGGTCGTCAAGCTGGCGGCGCTGATCGAGCGCGCGCCCGAGCAGTCGGTCGCGGAGGTGCTCGCGGAGGTCAACGCGCGCGTCGCGCAGGCGATCACGCCAGAGCAGCGCGAGATCTTCCTGTCCTCGACGCTGGACGAGTACCTGCTCGACGCCGACCGCGACGACACGCGTCGCGCGCAGGCGATCGCCGCGCGCGAGGAGCCGACGCTGGAGCCGTTCCTGCCGCGCCGCGGCGAGGGCCTCGTGCTGTCGGCCTCCGACATCGACACGTATCGGACGTGCCCGCTGAAGTACAAGTTCGCGCGCGTCTTCCGCATCCCCCAGGAGCCGACGCTCAACCAGCGCTTCGGGATCCTCGTCCACCAGGTACTGGAACGCTTTCACGCCGCCGGAGGGGCTCGCACCCTCGACGAGATGCTCGGGCTGCTCGACGCCGGCTGGCGGCGCGGCGGCTTCGGCGGCTCCGAGCAGGAGATCCAGCTGCGCGGCAAGGCCTCCGCGGCGCTCACGCGCTACCACGAGCGCTTCCAGGCGGAGGAGGCGCAGCCGACCTTCTTCGAGCGCTCGTTCTCCTTCCCGCTCGGGCCGCACGTGCTGCGCGGCCGCGTCGACCGCGTCGACCGGCTGCCGGAGGGCGGCTGGGAGCTGATCGACTACAAGACCGGCCCGCCGAAGACGCCGAGCCAGCTGGAGCGCGACGTGCAGCTGTCGCTCTACGCCGTCGCCGCGCGCGAGGCGTGGCAGCTCGACGCGGCGCAGCAGGCCTACTACTACGTGCTCGACGACGCGAAGGTGCCGGTGCAGCGCGACTCCTCCGACCGCGGCTGGATCGAGGAGGTCGCGACCGAGGTCGCCGAGGGGATCCTGTCGCAGGGCTTCGAGCCGACGCCGTCCTACGAGGCGTGCGGGATCTGCGACTACCGCTTGGTCTGCCCGGCGGCGGAGCGGTAGCTACTGCTCGCCGCGCTGGCGCAGGAAGCGCTGGAAGTCGCTCGCGAGCCGGTCGCCCGACGGCAGCTCGCGCGGGTCGAGCGGCTCGTCCTCGTCGTCGGCGGCGCGCTCGAGGCGCTCGACGAAGGCCTGCACGTCGGGGTCGCTCTGGACCGCGAGGTCGACCTGGCGCTCGTAGTCGACCGCGCCCTGCTCCAGCTCGGAGGCGTCGACGGAGACGCCGACGAGCTGCTCCAGCTTGCGCACGAGCGCGAGCGCCGCCTTCGGATTGGGCGCCGAGGCGATGTAGTGCGGCACGGCCGCCCACAGGCTCGCCGCCGGCAGCCCGGCGTTGGCGCACGCGGCCTGCACGATGCCGACGATCCCGGTCGGGCCCTCGTAGGAGGACGACAGCAGGTCGAGGCGGTCGACGAGCGCGCGGTCGGATGAGATCCCGGTGATCGCGATCGGGCGCGTGTGCGCGACGTCGGCCAGCAGCGAGCCGAGCGAGACGAGCAGCTGCGCGTCCAGCACCTCGGCGAGGTCGACCAGCAGCTGCGAGAAGGCGCGCCAGCGCATCGACGGCTCGTGGCCGGTGACGAGCACGAGGTCGCGCGGGGCGCGCGGCACGCGCGCCTCGAAGATCTCGACCGACGGCCAGTTGATCTCGCGCACGCCGCCGTCGACGAGCTTGACCTGCGGCCGCGTCGTCTGGAAGTCGTAGAACTCCTCCGGGTCGATCACGGCGAAGCGCGTCGCGCCGAGCGCGCTGCCGACGAACTGCACGGCGGTCGAGGCGGCGTCGCCCGCGTCGTTCCAACCCTTGAACGCGCAGACGATCGCCGGGGCCCGAAGCCCATCGGGACGGCGTTCCCACTCGAGCGGCTGCATCCGCCTCACCGTACATCATGGGCTCGTGACTCCACTGCCCACGGTCAGCGCGCTGCGCGACGCACAGGACGTCGAGGGCGTCTTCGCCTGCACGCGCAAGGACCGCCTCACGAGCCGCAGCGGCACGCCCTACCTCGCGCTCGAGCTGCGCGATCGCACCGGCGCGGTGCAGGCGCGCGCGTTCCGCGACGCGGACCTGCTGGCGGGCCGTTTCGAGCGCGGCGACCTCGTGCGCGTGGCCGGCCGCGTCGAGCGCTTCCGCGACGAGCTGCAGGTCGACGTGCGCACGATCGCGCGCGCCGACGCCGGCGACGTCGACCCGGCTGCCTTCCTGCCCAGCGCCTATCGCGACCTCGACGAGCTCGACGGCTTCCTCGAGCACCTCTCGCGGGAGGTCTACGACCCCGGCTACAAGGCGCTGCTGGAGCGCCTGCTCGGCGACGTCGAGCTGCGCGCCGCCTGGCGGCGGGCGCCGTGCACGCGCGCCGGTCATCACGCCTATCTCGGCGGGCTGCTGGAGCACACGGTCGCGGTCGCGACGCTCGCACAGGAGGCCTGCCTGCTGCACGTGCGGCTCGACTCCGACCTGCTGATCACCGCCGCGCTCGTGCACGACCTCGGCAAGACGCGCGAGTTCACGTACGGCGCCGAGTTCGGCGTCAGCGAGGAGGGCCGGCTGCTCGGGCACGTGCAGCTCGGCGCGCAGCTGATCGAGCAGTACGCCGGCGAGCTGAGCGAGCCGAAGCGACTCGCGCTGCTGCACTGCATCCTCACCCACCACGGGCCGGAGGGCGCGCCGGGGCGGCGCTTCGGCTCGGCGGAGGCGCTCGCGCTGCACCGCATCAACGCACTCGACGCGAGCGTCAAGCACGCGCTCGAGCACGGCCTGGCGAACTAGTCCTCCGCGTCCAGCACCGCGATCCCGACGGCGGCGGCCAGCTCGGGCGCGAGCGCGACGACGTCGGCCCAGCGCATCGCCGTGCCGCGCAGCCGCTCGGCGGCGATCAGGCCGTCGCAGCGGCAGTCGCGCAGCTCCGAGCGGCGGAAGGTCGCATGCGAGAGGTCGGCGCCGGCGAGGTCGCAGCGCTCCAGCACGACCGAGCTGAGCTGCGCCTCGACGAGGTCCGCCTCGCGCAGCACGCAGTCGCGCAGCACGACGCGCTCGAAGCGCGTCATGCGGAAGGCGGCGAGGTCGATCCGGCAATCCTCGAACAGCACGTCGCGGATCGTCGACTCGGCCAGCTGGATCCCGGTCATGCGGCAGCCGCGGAAGCTCGCGCGCTCGATCAGCACGCGCATGCCGCGCAGGTTCGCGAGGTCGACGCGCTCCAGCGCGACGTCGCGCAGGCCGTCCTCGTGCAGCCGCTCGGCGTCGACGGCCCCGCCTGCGAGGCGCTCGGCCGGGCTCGCCGGCAGACGTGGAGGGTTGGGCGCGACCGGCACGCGCGGGAGCCTAACGGCGTCCCGGCGAGGCGCCTGACATTGTTCGGTCATGGCGGACGGCCATCTCGTGCTCGTCGCCGGCGCGCTGCTGAGCGCCGGCCTCGCAGCCTCCCTGCTCGCCGGACGCCTGCGCCTGCCGAGCCTCGTGCTGTTTCTCGGCGTCGGGATGGCGCTCGGCAGCGACGGGCTCGGCTGGATCGAGTTCGGCGACTACGCCCGCGCGCGCGACATCGGCATCGTCGCGCTCGCGCTGATCCTGTTCGAGGGCGGGCTGATGGCGGGCTTCGGCGAGATCCGGCCGGTGCTGTGGCCGGCGCTGAGCCTCGCGATCCTCGGCACGCTCGTGACGGCCTTCATCTGCGGGCTCGTGGCGACGTGGCTGTTCGACTTCTCGCTGCTGGAGGGCCTCCTGCTCGGCGCGATCGTCGCCTCGACCGACGGCGCGGCGATCTTCGGCCTCCTGCGCGGTTCGGCGCTGAAGCTGCGGCTCGCGCGCACGCTGGAGGGCGAGGCGGGCCTCAACGACCCCGTCGCGGTGCTGCTCGTGGTCGGCTTCATCGCGTGGATCCAGAACCCGCACTACGGCGTCGGCGACATGCTGCTGCTGTTCGTGCGCGAGCTGGGGATCGGCGGCGCCATCGGGCTCGCGGTCGGGCTGCTGTCGACCGAGTGGTTCCGGCGGGTGCCGCTGACGACGCCGGGCCTCTATCCGGTCGCCTCGATCGCGACCGCGGCGCTCGCGTTCGGCGCCGCCGACGCGCTGCACGGCTCGGGCTTCCTCGCCGTCTACCTCGCCGGCCTCACGCTCGGCAGCCGGCCGATCCCCGCGAAGCAGACGATCACCGCCTTCCATCAAGGGCTCGCGTGGGTCGCGCAGCTGGCGATGTTCCTCGTGCTCGGGCTGCTCGTGTTCCCCAGCCGCTTCGGCGACGTCGCGCTGGAGGGCACGGTGCTCGCGCTCGTGCTGGTGCTGGTGGCACGGCCGCTGGCCGTCTTCGCGTCGGCCTTCGGCGGCTTCTCGCTCGCCGACCGGATCGTGCTCGGCTGGGCCGGGCTGCGCGGCGCGGTTCCGGTCGTGCTCGCGACCTTTCCGGTGATCGCCGGGGTCCCGCACAGCGTCGAGTTCTTCGACATCGTCTTCTTCGCGGTGCTCGTCTCGACGGTGCTGCAGGGCACGACGTTCGAGCCGCTCGCGCGGCGCCTGGGCGTGACGCGCAGCCCCGGCCTCGCGCCGAGCGCGCTGACGGAGACGGGCACGATCCGCCAGCTCGGCGCCGACGCGGTCGAAGTCGAGGCGGCGGCGGGCGATGCGATCGTCGGCGCGCGCATCCGCGACCTCGGCCTGCCGCGCGCCGCGATCGTCAACGTGCTCGTGCGCGACGCGCAGGCGATCCCACCGCGCGGCTCGACGCGGATCGAGGCCGGCGACCGCCTGCACGTGCTGATCCGGCGCGAGGAGATGCCCGCGATGCATGCGCTGCTGACGCGCTGGCGCGAGGGCCCGATCGGCCCGCCGCCGCGGCCGCCGCGGATCCCGGAGGGGCACGCGCCCGTCTTCCACGTGCGTCCGTGGGGCACGCAGGACGGCGATCCGGCGCAGCCCGAGCAGGTCGCCGGGCGCGCCGTCGTGGACCGCCTGCGCACGCGCCGCGACCTGCCCGGCGCGCTCGTGCTGCTCGACGACGGCTACCTCGCCGTCACCGGGCCGATCCTCGCGCTCGGGCGCGAGCAGCTGCTGAGCCAGTGGGTGCGTCGCAAGGCGCGCGCCGCGGGCAGCGAGGCGGAACGCGCCTGGTGGGAGGAGGTGCTCGGGGCGCTCGTGCTTTGACACGTTGGACCAATCCCCCTTAAAGGAACGTAGACGTACACCTGCAAGCGGGTTGGTCGATATATGAACACCGATGTATATCTGCTTGCAGGACGGGGTTTCCGGCTATGAAGACCGCCTAGGCGGTCCCGGAGACGCCATAGGGCAGGAAAGGAACGAAAGGAGCGCGAAAGGAACGGCTAGGCGGAATGCCGCTCATCGATCCGGAGCTGCCATCGTGCGCCGCGTCCCCATCCGGTCGTGTCGACAAGATCGAGACTTCGCAAGAGCTGGAGATCACCTTGGATGCTTCGCGGCTCGGTGTCTGGTCCGAGCGCGTCAACGATGCGTTTGAGGGCCATCGGGCCTCCCTCGGCGAGGATCCGCAACAGATTCTGCTGTCGCTCGGTGAGGTTGCGTCCCACCCGCTGGGGAGGCAGGTAGGTACTCGGACGAAAGCGCACGAGCAATGCGCCGGGCGAGTCCTCGAACTCAGGGCGGGGCAACCCAGCCTGCTGCATAAGCTGCGCCATCTTCAACGTGCCGCGTCCCCAGGTCTCGATAATGCCGCGCCGATAGAACACGTCGGCGATCGTCGGATTCCACGGCAACGACTCATGCGGGCGGTAGAGGTCCTCGACATCGAGACCGAAGTGCAGCCCACCCGATGAGGTGATCTCCAGCCGATCGTCGTAGATGGCGATCCCAACGGATCCTCCACCGATCGAGTAGTCGCGGTGGCAGAGCGCATTCGCCAGCGCCTCTCGAAGCGCCACAGGCGGATAGATCGGATCGTCGGAACGTTCGAACACCCCTGCGACGACGTGTCCCGCTACAGGCAGGTGAGCTCGCAGGAAGCGATCCGCCTGCAGCAGCAACTCGAATGCGTTGCCGTGGTACTGACGATTGTCGATGAACTCGGTCTTGTCCGCGCCACGGAAGCGCGCGAGCCGGACGCGGCATTGCGGGTACGTCGCAACCAGCCGCTCACTGCGCGCAAACAAGACCACGGCCGCGCGCAGCAGCCGGCCATCGACCAGCAGGCCCAGACCCTTGAGCATCTCGGCTGGATCGCGGGTGCCGGGCTCTTCGAGTCGCCCGCGTCGAACCGCCTCGTCAACCGTACGGGCGATCTCGCTCGCGTTCATCTGATCGACGCCCCACGGCTCGGCAGGTTCGTTCTCCCAGCGCTGGTTCGCATGATGGGCCTCCAGCAACATCTCGTGGTACTGCTCGCGTGAGAGCGCTGTCGTCGTGTTGCCGACGCGCCGAAACGCCTGTCCCTTGAACGTGTGAGGACGTCGATGGCTGCGACCTACAGCAGCCACGATGACCTCGCGGTTCAACCCGTCGATCGCAATGCGGTCGATCTCCGGCGAGATCGACGGCTCGATGCGGGTGAACTCGCCAACGACTTGTTCGATCGTGCGATCCGAGACCATCTGACCGACGATCGTGCCGGCGGGATCAACGCCGAAGATCACCCGCCCACCACGGTTGTTCGACATGCCGCAGAGTGTCTGCGCGGCTTCACGGCGCCCGCCTGCACTCGAGCTGAGCTTGAATTCTTGGGTCTCCGACTCGCCGCGCTTAACCCAGCCTCGGAGGTCATCCAGATCTGGAGACATCGGCGACTATGGTACGGACACGCCGGACCTCAAACGAGCGCAGACGCTGCCATGCGCGTCTCGCAGACGACCCGCTGGTGCTCCTGCGAGCGCCTGCGCCATACTGTTTCCGTGACTCCCGCCCGACCTACGGCGGGCGCCTCGGATGCCCGTCTCGCCGACGCGCTGAGCCCCCTGCGAGTCGAGCCGTCCCGGACGGCCGTGCTGCTCGACATCGACGGGACGCTCGCCCCGATCGTCCGCTACGCCGAGGACGCGCACGTGCCGGAGACGACGCGCTCGCTGCTGATCGAGATCGCGCGCCGCTATGGCGTCGTCGCCTGCGTGAGCGGGCGCCGCGCCTCCGACGCGCGTCGCATCGTCTCGATCGGGACGATCTCCTATCTCGGCAGTCACGGCACCGAGCTGCTGCGGGCCGGCTGGAGCGAGCCGCAGCTCGACCCGGCCGTGCGCGACTGGGGCCGGCGCATCCACGAGTTCGGGCGCGAGGCCGACACCGCCGAGCTGCGGCCGCTGCGCGTGCGGATCGAGGACAAGGGTTCGATCATGGCCTTCCACTGGCGCGCCGCGCCGGACGAGGAGGCGGCGCGGGCCGCGATCGACGCGATCGCCGCGCGCGCCGAGCAGGCCGGGCTGCGCACGCACTGGGGCCGCAAGGTGCTGGAGGTGCGACCGCCCGTGCGAATGGACAAAGGCGCCGGAATCGTCGGCTTCCTGCAGGACGACGACCTCGACAGCGCGCTCTACGTCGGCGACGACGCGACCGACATCGACGCCTTCCGCGGGCTTGCCGAGCTGGTCGCCGACGGGCGGCTCAAGCGGGCGCTGCGCGTGTGCGTCAGCTCGGACGAGGGTCCGTCGGAGCTGGAGCGCGAGGCCGACCTCGTCGTCGACGGGACCGAGGGCGTGCGCGCGCTGCTCGAAGCCCTCCTGCTGACCGACTAGCCGCATGCGCTTCACCGACTTCCTCAAGGCGACGGTGCTCACGAGCGCGGCGACGGCGACCGCGCTGGCGGCGATCACCGTGGCCGCGGCGGGCAGGACCGACGACCAGCTGCTGGTCCCGTTCGCCGCCGGCTGGTGGCTGCTGGCGGCGGTGATCGGCGCGCTGATGGGCCGCCGCGCGCAGACGACGCCGCCGATCGCGCGCCTGCTGGCAGCCGCCCGCTCGACGCCCGCGCTGCCGGACGTGCGTCCCAGCCGCGTGCTGCTGAACCGCCTGTGGCCGCTGCTGCTGTGCACCGTGCTGGCCGGCGGCCTGGCGCTGCTGTTCCCGCAGGTGCCGGCGATCGCGACCGGCTTCGCGATCATCTGGGCGCTCTCGTGGCGGCGCCAGGACGCCGCCGTCACGGCGATCGAGGGCCGCGACGGCGTGCGCTACTACGTCGAGCGCACCTCGCCGCTGCAAGCGATCCAGCTCGTGCGCACGCCCGGCTTCAAGTCGCGCGCGTGGGAGCTGGAAGAGGCGCGCACGCCGAGCGCGACCTGATGGCGCGGGCGGACGTCCTCGTCGTCTCGCTCGGCACGACGGCGGGCTGGCGCACCGCCGAGCCGGCGCTGATGGCGGCGCTCGAGCGGGCCGGCGCGCACGCCGTGCTCGCGACTCCGGCGCCGACGCGGGAGGTGCGCACGTTCGCCCTCACGGACCTCGTGCAGGCGCGCGCCGCGCGCGTCGCCGCGCAGGCGGCGATCGCGCAGCACGCCCCGCGCGCGATCGTCTACTGCTCCTCGACGGCCGCGCTGCTCGCGCCACGTCTGGGCGCGATCTGGTTCGACGCGCCCGCGGCCGAGAACCGCCCCGCTCGCCACGGCCTGTGGCAGCGCCCGACCGAGCAGCGGCGGCTGCGCGCGGCGACGCTGCTGCTGCCGATGAGCGCCGGCGCGCTGACGCCGGTCGCGCGCGCGGCGCGCCACACGCCCGCGGTCGTGCTGCCCGTCCCGGTCGAGCCTTCGGGTGCGCCCGGCGAGCGCGACGTGGCCGCCGTCGCCTACGCCGCCGACCCCGTCAAAAAGGGGCTCGCACGCATCCTCGCCGCCTGGCGCGCGGCGCGGCGCCCGGGCGAGACGCTGCTCGTCGCCGGCCAGTCGGGCCCACTCGGCGAGGGCGCGGAGGGCGCTGGGCTGCTCGCGCCTGACGAGTACCGCGCGCTGCTGCGGCGCGCGCGCGTCTTCGTCGCAGCGCCGCTGCGCGAGGACTACGGGATCGCACAGCTGGAGGCGCTCGCCGACGGCTGCCGGCTCGTGAGCGCCCCCGCCGCAGGTCCCTACCCGGCGCTCACGCTCGCACGCGCGCTCGACGCGCGCCTCGTCGGCGACGACCTCGCCGACGCGATCCGCCACGCGCTCGACGCGCCGCCCGACGACTACGCCGTGCGCGCCGCCGCCCTGCTGGAGCCCTACCGCCGCGCCGCGTTCGAGGCGACCGTGCGCGAGCGCGTGCTGCCGGCGCTGCTCAGCGCCTGATCAGCTCCGCGAACTCCGCCCACGGACGCGTGTTGGCGACCTGCTCGGCGCTCAGCCAGGCGCGGCGCGCGGTCGCGATCCCGTAGCGGCGCACGCTCGAGAGCGTCGCGACGCGGTGCGCGTCGGTCGTGACGACGATCGGCACGCCGGCCGCCGCCGCCGCGCGCGCGTGCACGTCGTTGACGTCGCGCCGGCTGGGATTGCCGTTGATCTCCAGCATCGTGCCGCTGGCCACGCAGGCCGCGATCACGCGCTCGACGTCGACCGCGTAGGGCGGGCGCGCCTCGACCTTGCGGCCGGTCAGGTGCCCGATCGCGTGCACGAGCGGATGCTCGACGGCGGCGACGATGCGGTCGGTCATCGCGCGCTCGTCCATGCGGAAGGAGGAGTGCACGCTCGCGATCACCCAGTCGAGCTGCGCGAGCAGCTCGTCGCTGTAGTCGAGCGATCCGTCGGGCAGGATGTTGACCTCGCTGCCGGCGAGCAGCTCGATCCCGTCGATCGCGAGGTTGGCGGCGCGGATGCGCTCGATCTGCGCCTCCAGGCGCTCGGGCGAGACGTCGTCGCCGAAGCCGTGCGAGGCCGAGTGGTCGGTGATCGCGAGATACTCGTAGCCGAGCTCCAGCGCGGCGTACGCCATGTCCTCGATCTCGGCCTTGCCATCGGACGCGGTCGTGTGGCAGTGCAGGTCGCCGCGCAGGTCCTCGACGGTCACGAGCCGCGGCAGCCCGGCGCCGCCGTCGAGCGCGGCGGCCGCCAGCTCGCCGCGCCCCTCGCGCAGCTCGGGCTCGACGTAGGCGTAGCCGAGCGCGGCGTAGACCTCCTGCTCGGTCGCGCAGCGCAGCGTCTCGCCGGTGGCGTCGTCGAGCACGCCGTACTCGGAGACGTGCAGGCCGCGCTTCACGGCCGCCTCGCGCAGCGCCACGTTGTGCTGCTTGGAGCCGGTGAAGTGCTGGAGCAGGTTGCCGAACTGGTCCTCCGCGACGACCTTCAGGTCGACGCCGAGGCCTGTGTGCGTGCGCACGCGCGCACCGGCGTCGCCGATCCCCGCGACCGACTCGACGACGTCGAGCGCGACGAACGCGTCGGCGAGCGCACGCGGGTCCTGCGCCGTGGCGACGATGTCGAGGTCCTTGACGCTGTCCGCCATGCGCCGCGCCGAGCCGGCCAGCTCGACGCGCCCGGCGCTCGGGTGCGCGCGCAGCGCGGCGACGATCTCGTCGCCGATCGCGAGCGCGCGGTCGAGCGCCATGCGTCCGCCCTCGCCGGCCTGCTCGCGCGCGGTCGCCTGCGCGATCGACGCGAGGATGTTCTCCTCGGCCTTGCCGCCGAAGCCCTTGAGATCGCGGATGCGCTGCTGCTTGGCGGCCGTCTCGAGCGTGGCGAGCGAGTCGATCCCCAGCTCCTCGTAGAGCCGGCGGGCGCGCTTGGGGCCGAGGCCGGGCAGGCGCGTCATCGCCAGCAGGCCGGCGGGGAACTGCTCGCGCAGCGCGACCGCCTGCGGGATGTCGCCGTGCTCCATCAGCGCCTCCAGCTTCGTCTGGAGCGTCGCACCGATGCCGGGCAGCTCGCTCGCGCGACCGGCGCGCGCGAGCGCGGCGACGGAGGTGGAGGCGTCGCGCACGGCCTTCGCCGCGTTGCGGTACGCGACGACGCGGTGCACGATCGCGCCGTCGAGCTCGTAGAGGTCGCCCAGCTCGTCGAGCGCGGCGGCGATCTCGCTGTTGGTGGGGTCGGCCATCTGCGTCCAGAAGCCTAGGTCGCGGCGCGGCCGGTCTGTCATCGTGGGCCGCATGGATGTGCACGAGCTGACGCTCGTCCGCGGCATGGACGCCACCCGCGCGACGCTCTCGGGCTGGAACCTCGCGCCGTGGCGGATGCTGCGGCGCTGGTCGCTCGCGAGCCTCGGGATCGCGCTGCTGCTGCTCCTGGCGGTCTGGATCGTCGCGACGCACGCGACGCCCGATCCGACGCCACAGCCGCTGATCGGACTCGAAACGGCGCCGAGCGCGGCCGACGTCTCCTACGTGCTGACGCGCAACGCGCTCGTGCTCGCGCTGCATGCGTTCGCCTGCGTGGCCGGCTACCTGGCGGGCAGCGCGCTGCCCGCCGAAGCCGCCCGCCGCCGGGGCGTCTGGCGCCGCGTCCACGACCTCGCCGGGCCGTTCGCGATCGCGTTCGTGACCGCGGCCACGCTGTTCTCGCTGATGACGCAGGCGTACGTGCTCGGCAACGAGGCCTCGACGCTGTCGGCGCAGCTGCACACGAGCCCGGCGATCTTCCTCGCCGGACTGCTGCCGCACGCGCTGCTGGAGCTGTGGGCGCTGTTCCTGCCGCTGGCCGCGTGGCTGCTGGCGAGCCGGCGCCGGGCGTGGCACGAACTGCTGGCCGCGACGGCCGTCACGACGGCGATCGCGATCCCCGCGCTCGTGACCGCGTCGCTGATCGAGGCGTACGTCTCGCCCCACCTCGTCGCGCTGCTGACGGGTCACTATACTTAGTGAAGTAAAGACGCGAACCCAGCGAGGAGCTCCGCATGGCAGGCACCATCACCGACGTCACCGACAGCAACTTCCAGGCCGAGGTCATCGAGTCCGACGTCCCTGTGCTCGTCGACTTCTGGGCGCCGTGGTGCGGACCGTGCCGCATGGTCGCGCCGGTGCTCGAGGAGATCGCCAGCGAGAAGGGCGAGGCGCTGAAGATCGTCAAGCTCAACACCGACGAGAACCAGCAGACCGCGATCGCCTACGAGGTGCTCTCGATCCCGACGCTGATCCTCTTCAAGAACGGCGAGATCGCCAAGAAGGTGATCGGCGCCTACCCGAAGCGCAAGCTCGAGGCCGAGCTGGAGCCGGCGCTCACCGCTTGAGCGCCATGCAGCCCACGCGCGTCGGCGTCATCGGCAGCGGACAGGTCGGCCGCGTGCTCGCGGCCGGCTTCCGCTCGCGCGGGCACGACGTCGCGATCGGCACGCGCGAACCGTCCGAGAACGGCGAGCTGCAGACATGGGCGGCGCAGCAGGACGGGATCGCCGTCGGCACCTTCGCGGCGGTCGCCGAGCACGCCGAGGTGGCCGTGATCGCAACGCTCGGGCTCGCCGTCGAGGCCGCCGTCGACCAAGCCGGCCGCGCGCGCTTCGCCGGCAAGGTCGTGATCGACGCGACCAACCCGCTCGACTTCTCCGGCGGCGGCCCGGCGCTCGCCGTCGGCCACAGCGACTCCGGTGGCGAGCAGCTCCAGCGGCTGCTGCCCGAGGCTCGCGTCGTGAAGGCCTTCAACACGGTCGGCAACGCGCTGATGATCGACCCGGACCTGCCGGACGACCGCCCCACGATGTTCATCGCCGGCGAGGACGCCGACGCGAAGGCGCTCGTCGCCGACGCGCTGGCCGACTTCGGCTGGCATGGGCTCGACGTCGGCGGGATCGAGCAGTCGCGTCAGCTCGAGTCGCTCTGCCTCCTGTGGGTCGCGGTCGGCCAGGCCCGCGGCGGCGCCTGGGATCACGCGATCTCACTCGTCACGCCGTAAACAGGCGCGACGGATCTGGCGGATGCCGGCGCCCGTCAGGCAAGGAAGCAGCCGGTGAAGCGTGCAATCGCACGTGAACCGGCGATGACGCCGCCTGGCGGGATGCCGGCGCCGCCAGATCAGGCGCGTGCGACGCCGATCGACAACGACCTGCCGTCGATCTGCACCGCGTGGCCATTCTGCGTGCCGTCGTAGGCGACGACCGACGCTAGCGTCTCGCCCGTCACATACGGCTCGTGCGCGCGGGCGGCGTCGAGCAGGTGCGCGTCGCCGCCGAGCGTGAGCGCGATGCGGTCGCTGACGTCGAGGCCCGCGGCCTTGCGCGCCGCCTGGACCGCGTGCACGACCTCGCGCGCGAGCCCTTCGCGCAGCAGCTCGTCGTCCAGCGCCAGCTCCAGCGCGACCGCGTGCGAGCCCTCGCGCTCGAGCTGGTAGCCGTCCAGCGGCTGCATCGCGACGATCAGGTCCTCGGCGCCGAGCTGGTGGTCGTGCCCGTCGACCGAGACGCCGACGGTGCGGCCCTCGCGCAGCGCCACCCCGACATGGGCCGGATCGAGCGCCGCGACCGCGGCGGCCGCGAGCGGCATCGACTTGCCGAAGCGCGGGCCCAGCGCCCGGTAGTTCGGCTTGAGCTCCAGCCGGCCCAGCTCGTCGGCGGCCGAGACGAAGCGCAGCTCCTTCACGTTCAGCTCCTCGCGCACGACGTCCGCGAGCCGCTCGATCGCCGCGCGCTCGCGCCCGGTCGCCGCCACGACGGCGGCGCGCAGCGGTTGGCGCAGCTTGATCTTCGACTGCCCGCGCGCGGCCAGCCCGAGCCGCACCGCCTCGCGCGCGACCGCCATCGCCTCCTCCAGCGCCCCATCACGGGTCGGCGCCTTCGGGAAGTCGCACAGATGCACGCTCGTCTCGCCGTCGGGGTCGAGGTTGCCGTAGATCTCGTCCGCGATGAACGGCGTGAACGGCGCCAGCAGCTGCGTGACCGCGACGAGGCAGTGGCGCAGCGTCGCGAACGCGGCCGTGTCGCCCTCCCAGAAGCGCCGCCGCGAGCGGCGCACGTACCAGTTCGAGAGATCGTCGACGAACGCCTGGATCGCGCGGCCCGCGGTCGTCGCGTCGTAGTCGTCCATCCGCTCCTCGACCGTCGCGATCGTCGCCGCCAGGCGCGAGAGCGCCCAGCGGTCGAGCTCGTGCGTCGAGTCGGCCGGATCGGGCAGCGCCGCGGGCGCCAGCTCGTTCGCGTTCGCATAGAGCACGTAGAAGCCGTGCGTGTTCCACAGCTGCAGCAGGAACTGCCGCACCGCCTCGCCGATCGTCTCCAGCGAGAAGCGGTAGCCGTCCCACGGCTGCTTGGACGTGAAGAAGTACCAGCGCAAGGCATCGGCGCCATAGCGGTCGAGCACGTCCCACGGCACGACGACGTTGCCCTTCGACTTCGACATCTTCTGCCCGTCGGCGTCGAGGATCAGCCCGAGGCAGACGACGTTCTTGAACGACGAGCGATCGAACAGCAGCGTCGAGACGGCCAGCAGCGAGTAGAACCAGCCGCGCGTCTGGTCCAGCGCCTCGCACACGTAGTCGGCCGGGAAGCGCTCCTGGAAGTGCTCGGCCTGCTCGTGCGGCGCGTGCCACTGCGCGAACGGCATCGCGCCCGAGTCGAACCACACGTCGATCACCTCGGGCACGCGCTGCATCCGCTTGCCGCACTCCCCGCAGGGGATCCCGACCTCGTCGACGTAGGGCCGGTGGGCGTCGGCGAGGCGCACGCCCGACAGCTCCTCCAGCTCGTCGAACGAGCCGACGCAGTGGACGTGGCCGTTCTCGCAGCGCCAGATCGGCAGCGGCGTGCCCCAGTAGCGCTCGCGCGAGAGCGCCCAGTCGACATTGCCCTCCAGCCAGTTGCCGAAGCGCCCGTGCTTGACGTGCGGCGGGTGCCAGGTGACACCCTCGTTGGACGCCAGCAGCTTGTCGCGGATCGCAGACGTGCGGATGTACCACGAGGGCTTGGCGTAGTAGATCAGCGCGTCGCCGCTGCGCCAGCAGTGCGGGTAGGCGTGCTCGTAGTCCTCCGCGCGCAGCAGCCTGCCGCTCGCGCGCAGGTCCTCGACGAGGTCGGCGTTGGCCTCGCGCACGGCGCGGCCGGCGTAGGGCCCGATGCGCTCGTCGTAGGTGCCGTCGGGCTTGACCGGGTTGACGACCGTCAGCCCCTGCTGCT
Source organism: uncultured Actinomycetes bacterium (assembly GCA_963746145.1). Taxonomy (GTDB): domain Bacteria; phylum Actinomycetota; class Thermoleophilia; order Solirubrobacterales; family Solirubrobacteraceae; genus Conexibacter. The sequence continues at coordinate 410,403 of CAVVAC010000003.1, read as the reverse complement.
CGCCGAGACGGAAGTCGTCCTCGCCGAACGCGACCGCCGTGTGCACGAGGCCCGTGCCGTCGTCGGCGGTCACGAAGTCGGCGGGCAGCACCGTGTGACCCTTCTCGCCGAACGCGGAGCCGGGGACGTACGGGAAGGGCGGCTCGTAGGCGGTGCCGAGGATCGCCTCGCCCGCGAAGCGCTCGAGGATCTCCGTGTCCTCGCCGAGCACGCGCGTGACGAGCGCCTCCGCCAGCACGAGCACCTCGCCCCCGAGGCGCGCACGCACGTACGTCAGCGCCGGGTCGACCGCGACCGCGGCGTTGGAGACGAGCGTCCACGGCGTCGTCGTCCAGATCAGCAGCGCGTCGCCCGCGTGCAGCGGGCCGCTCGCGCCCGCGACCGGGAAGCGCACGTAGACGGACGGGTCGATCACGTCCTGGTAGGCGCCCGGCTGGCCCAACTCGTGGGAGGACAGCGCCGTGCCGCAGCGCGGGCAGTACGGCACGACCTTGTAGCCCTCGTACAGGAGGCCCTTCTCCCAGATCGTGCGCAGCGCCCACCAGACCGACTCGATGTAGGAGTCATCGAGCGTGCGGTAGGCCTCGTCGAGGTCGACCCAGTAGCCGATCCGCTCCGTCAGCCGCGCCCATTCCTCGACGTACGTGAAGACCGACTCGCGACACTTCGCGTTGAACTCGGCGATCCCGTAGCGTTCGATGTCGTCCTTCGAGGTGAAGCCGAGCTGCTCCTCGACCGCCAGCTCGACCGGCAGCCCGTGGCAGTCCCAGCCGCCCTTGCGCTCGACGTAGAAGCCCTGCATCGTCTTGTAGCGGGGGAAGATGTCCTTGAAGACGCGGGCGAGCACGTGATGCGTGCCGGGGCGCCCGTTCGCGGTCGGCGGGCCCTCGTAGAAGATCCACGGCGCCCGGCCCTTGCGGCGACGCACGGTCTCGTGGAAGACGTCGTGCTCGCGCCAGCGCGCCAGCACGCCCTCCTCGAGCGCGGGGAACGACTGCTGCGGATCGACCGATCGGTGCGGCGCGGACATGGGCGCCTGATTCTAGGAGGCTGCGCCCAGCCGGGCGCGCAGGCTCAGACGGGCAGCGCGGCGCGGCGCGTGACGCGGATCTCGTCCGCGCGCTGCGGCGCCTCGGCACGGGCCGCGAACCGCTCCAGCAGCAGGTCGCGCGCGGCGAGCGGATCGACGCCGAGACGGCGCACCGTGCTCGCGCCCGAGTCCGGCAGCGCGCCGCCGAAGTCGAAGACCTCGATGCCGTCCTGCGCGCTACGCACGGCGTAGACGAGGCGGCCGATCGCGTCGAGCGAGGCGTGCGCGCCGCCGAGCACGAGCGCGCTCGGGCGCAGCGCCCGCAGCGCGCGGCCGAGCCGCGACGGCTCGATCGCCATCGTCAGCACGAGCGTGCGCAGGCCGGCACGGCGCAGCATCAGCTCGAGCGCCTGGAGCTGGAGCGCAGCCTGCTCGCACGGGACGCTGGCGTCGAACAGCAGCACGCCCTCGGCGCGTGTCGCCGGAGGCGTGATGCGCCGCAGCGCCGACATCCAGCCGGTCGCGTAGCGCCAGGAGAACTCGTATTCGGCGATGCCAGCCGCGTCGAGCGAGCGCTCGGCGACGGCGGGCAGCAGCACCTCCCGCACGGTGCGCTCGAGCGAGCGCAGCGCGAGGCTCTCCTCCAGCAGCAGGTTCGACTTCTCCTCGTCGAAGTGGGAGAGCGCGACGGCGAGGCGCGTCGCGGACGGCGGGCCGGCGCCGCGCTGGCGTGCGAGCGCGATCGCGGAGGAGACGTTCTGCGTGTCCTCGAAGGCGCTCTTGAGCGCCTCGATCTCGGCGAGGTCGTACTGGCGATGCCCGCCGGACGTGCGGCCGGGCGAGGGGTAGCCGAAGCGGCGCTCCCAGCTGCGCAGCGTGTTGGGGCTGACGCCGAGCATCACTGCTGCGGCGTTGGTGCGGATTCCGCTCACGCGGTGGTTATCGCGCTTTGCACAACTTTCCGCAAGAAGCGCAACGGAAGCTGCACGCCGCACGGGCGCGTGCAACGGCTAGGCGAGGAAGGAGATCAGTCCTCGAGCACGAGGAGCGCGGCGCGCGGCGGGCCGCAGGCGCCGACGCGCAGCGGCATGCGCACACCGAAGACGTTGGCGGGGCGCACCATCAGGCGCCGCACCTCGTCCTCGCCGCCGGCCGCCCACATGATCGCGCCCGCGAGGCTCTCGGGCCCGTTCGCTTCGGCGTCGGCGGGGGTCAGCAGCTCGGTGATCGGACGGTTGATGACATCCGTCTCGGCGACCGCGAGCAGGCTCTCGCTCGAGGCCGACAGCGCGCAGACCGCGAGCGAGTGGTCGACGATCACGAACGGCTCGTCGGGCTTGGGCACCGTGTCGGCGCGCGCCTCCAGCAGCAGGCCGAGGCCACACTCGCCGCACACGCGCGCGGGCGGAGCCGGCGTCTCGTTGTTCGGCGGCGGGGCGCCGCAGTGGCCGCAGAACCACTGGGACGGGCAGGCGTCCTCGGCGGTCGCCGGGACGAGCCGCAGCACGCGGGCTGAGCTGTCCTGCATCATGCGCTGTGAGCCTCCATGCGATCCATCCTTGGGTTCCTACGCTCCGTCGGCGACGAGCCGAGCGGTTGACGTCCGTGCCATTCCCGTGGCCGCCGCGGCGTTCACGAGATCCATCAACTGACGGGCTGCCTCTCCTGGCGTGCCTGGAAGGATTGTAGCCCCTGTCGTGCGCACTCGTGCACGTTGAGGGCCCCTTCGGTAGACGGATATTGGAAGCGGACCGGTCGCAAGTCGCACCGCGTAGGCCCAGCGGGCGACCGCGTCGTCGGACTGGGCGCCGCCGGCGATCACGACCGCGTCGGGCCGATGCGTGGTGAGCGCCTCCGACATGTTCGCGACGCCCTGCACCGAGAGGCCGAGGACGCGCGCGCCGGAGCGCATCGTGAGGAGCTCGAGCGCACGCACGTAGGCGGCGTCGGGGTCGAGCTCGTCGCGCGAGGCGTCCCCGAGCACGATCACGGCGGACTGCGTGTCGGCGGTGACCAGCCGCTGCGCGCGGCGCAGCCAGTCTGTTGCCCCAGCGCGCGGCGAAGGCCCACTGCACCGACTCGGTGCCGTGGCGCCGTGCGACCTCGTCGAGCGAGTTCAGCAGCACTTCCTGCACGGTGCGCTCGAGCGAGCGCAGCGCGAGCGCGCCTTCGAGCGCGATGTCGGCGCGCGGTGCGTCGAACGCGTTGAGCGCGCCGACGAGCGCGTTGGTGTCGGCGCCGAGTCCCTCACGTGCGCGTGAGACGGCAGAGGAGATCGAGAGGCCGTCGAGCAGCGCTTCGCGCAGTGCGGCGATCTCCCCGTGCGTGTAAAGGCGATGGCGACCGGGCGAGCGTTGGGGGCGGGGAAAGCCGAAACGCCGTTCCCACGCGCGCAGCGTGTTGGGGCTGACATTCAGCAGCGCCGCTGCCTCGCTGGTCTTCAGGTAGCGCATCACGGGACAAGGTCGGCGTTTTCGCCCCCGTCCAGGTGTGCGCCTCCTGACATTGCACAACTTTGGGACCGAAATGAGTGCAAAACCTCCATTAAGCGGCTAAGCTCCGAGCCGTAGGGCAGCGGACCCGGCGCCGCTACGGCAGCGCTTTTCGGGTCAGGTGCAGCGAAAAGCGAAGGAGGACCCATGCTCTGGCGGACCAAGTAGGCAACTGCAGACTCGTAATGGTCCGCTAGGACCGTTACCTTCCGGACATGCGTGCCATACGCGCATGGCTGCGAAGGGACAGCCTCGCAAGGGGGATCGCTCTACTCGGCACGCTCGGATGTGTCGCGTGGGCGATGGTTGCCGCCGATCCTGATCGGCTGTCCTGGCTTTTTGGTGTGCTTGCGCTCGGTGCGGTCGGCGCAAATCTGTTCGACGCCCGCACCGAGGCGCAACGCGTCACGATCTCCGGCAGCGCGCTTGCCGGAATCCTCGTGATCGCGTTCTTCGGCCCTGCCTGGGCCGCCGTAGCCGTCGCAGTGGCCGAGCTCGTCGTCTGGGGCTTCGAGCGCTACCCGCTCGTGCGCGTGGCGATCAACCTGCTCGGCGGCGCCGCGCCGATGCTGATCGCCGGCTCGGTCTTCGAGGCGCTCACGTCCTCGGGCGACTCGGCCGGCTTCTACCTCGCGCTCGCGCTCGCGGCGGCGCTCGTGCTCGTGCTGAACCTGCTGATCGTCGTCGGGCTCGCGTCGGTGCTCGACGACGTGCCGTTCCTCAGCACCGTCGCCGGAGCGGCGCTCGGACTGCTGACGTCGATCGGCATCAACGTGCCGCTGGCACTCGCCGCCGCCGGCCTGATCAACCAGCTGGACCTCGCGGGCACGGCCTTCGCCGCCTTCACGCTGATCGCGTTCAGCTACATGGCCTCGCTCGTCGCGACGGCCCGCCAGCGCAGCAAGGAGTACGCGTCGCTGTCCTGGGGCGTGCTGTCGGGCCTGCTGCGCACGCTCGACGTGCGCGACCCGCGCGCCGCGCGCCACGCGGCGGCCGTCGCCGCCTTCTCGCGCGACATCGCGAAGGCCGCCGGGATGGACGCCAAGCAGCAGGAGCTGGCCCACACGGCGGGGCTGCTGCACGACATCGGGAACTTCGCGCTGTCCGATCGCGTCTTCGAGCGCGGCAGGGTGCTGACGGACGAGGACTGGGTCGCGATCCGCAAGCACCCCGCGCTGGGCGCCGACATGCTGCGCGACCTCGGGCTCTACGGCCCGGTCGCGGAGATCGTGCACGCGCATCACGAACGGATCGACGGGCGCGGCTATCCGGATCGCCTCAAGGGCGACCAGATCCCCGAGCTTGCGAAGGTGCTCGCGGTCGCGGAGGTCTACGACACGCTCACCGCGCATGACACGTATCGCACGCCGGTCAGCTCGTTCGAGGCGCTCACGGAGCTACGGCGCGTCTCCGGCTCGCAGTTGGACGGCGACTACGTCGAGGCGCTGGCGAAGCTGCTGGCCGGCAGCGACGTGACCTACCGTCACGCCGACGCGGCCGACTACGGGCGCGAGCTCGACCTCGAGCGGCGCATCAACGAGGCCGCCGCGAGCTAGGAGACCGCTCCTTAGGGCTCGCGGCCGTCCGCCGCCGGAGCGGCAGACGGCCGCGAGCAGGTGGAAGGGCCCGCGTGCCGCCGCACCACGGGCCTTCCCACGACTTTCCTGGAGCGCGAGCTCAACCGGTCTGACGCAGCAGCGACGAATCCTCGTGCTGCTCGCGAGCCGCGAAGCTGTGCGACTGGAGCGAGCGCACGAACATTTCGATGTGCTCGACGCTGAAGCGACGCTGACCGCCGGGCGTGCGGTAGGACTGGAGGTACCCCATGTCCGACCAGCGGCGCACGGTGCCCAGCGAGACCCCAAGCTCACGTGCCGCCTGGGACGTGGAAAGCCCCAACGGCCGTGTGTTCATCCCGTGCATTTGCAAAGGCATGGGACCTTTTTGCAACATTTGCGCGCTCTTGTACCGGTCTTAGGAGGTTTTGCACAACCTCCGGTGCCGAAGGTGACGCGACGCGTGAGGCCTGGGAGCATGGGGGCCGTGTTGCGCGTCACCGGCGTCTCCGTCCTCGCGATCCTGCTGCTGAGCGCCTGTGGCGACCGGGCGGCCCTGCCGCAGGCCTGCTTCGGAGCGCGCCCTGCAGACATCCTGGAGGCGCTGCGCACGGCCCCGCACGGCGTCGCCCTGCAGGATGGCACACACCTCTCGACGTGCGTCGAGCGCGCCGTGTCCGACGCGGAGCTGCAGACGCTGGGCGCAGCGTTCACCACGGCGGCAGACCGGCTCGCGCAGCGGGCGAGGAGCGATGCGGGCGCCATGCCCCGACTCGGGTACCTGATCGGCGCGGTCGAGCGCGGCGCCGCGCGCTCGAACGGAGTGCAGAGCGAGCTGGCCGAACGAATCGCCCGCACGGGCGCCGGCCTGCCGCGGGACGGCGCGCTGCTGCGCGCCCGCGCCGCGGGGAGACGGGACGGATGAGACTGCGGCTCTACCACCACCCCGACGGCGCCCGCGTCGCGTATCGCGAGACAGGCAGCGGACCCGGGCTCGTGCTGCTGCACTCGCTCGGGCTCTCGCACCGCGAGTGGGAGCCGATCGTCGAGCCGCTCGCAAGCCGCTTTCGCGTCGTGCTGCCGGACCTGCCGCTGCACGGCGACAGCGAGGACCGCCCGCGCCATCCCTACACGCCCGACTGGATGGCGGAGGTGATCGCCGGCTTCTGCCACGAGACGCTCGGCCCGCGGCCGCTCGTGGCCGGCCACGACCTCGGCGCGGAGCTGCTGCTGCGCGCGACCGTCGCCGGCTCGCTCACGCCGCGGCGGCTGGTGCTGATGCCCAACCGCCTGCACCGGCAGGCCGAGCGCCGCGCCGAGCGTTCGCTGTGGCGGGCGGCGTGCATGGCGGCGGCGATCCCGCCGTTCGACCGCGCGCTGGCGCGCGGCGCGGCGCTCGTCTTCCGCCCGGCGCTCGGCGAGCGGCTCTCGGCGCAGCGCAACCCGGCGGCGCGCGACCTCGTGCGCCACGCGTTCGCGGACGTCGCCGGCAACCGCGGGCGGGCGCGCTCGTGGGCGCGCTTCGCGCGGCGCTGGCCGAGCGCGCCGCAGCGCGCGCTGATCGACGCCTACGGACAGATCGCGGCGCCGACGCTGCTGCTGTGGGGCGACGCCGATCCGCTGCACCCGCTGGCGACGGCGCGCGAGGCGCTCGACCTGCTGCCGAACGCGCAGCTGCGCGTGCTGAGCGGCGCGGGCTTCCTGCTCGCGTACGACGATCCGGTCGGCCTGGCGCGCGAGCTGATCGCCTTCTGCGGGCGGGCGGACGCGGACTGAGACGTGCCGGAGTAGCGTTGGGGGAGAAACAGGATCGGGACCCGCCTGCGGCGGCCACGTGGCCGCCTTCGGCACCCGCAGAGATCTCGACGCGGAGGATGCATGGGCGTGCAGGAGCAGGAGCAGCAGCTGTGGGGTGGCGAGACGACGAAGGCGGTCGCGAACTTCCCGGTGTCCGGTGAGCGCGTCCCCCTGCCGGTGGTGCGCTGGCTCGGGCGCATCAAGGCCGCCGCGGCGCGCGTGAACGCGGAGCTGGGGCTGCTCGACGGCGCGCTCGCGGAGCGGATCGCGACGGCGGGCGACGAGGTCGCGGCCGGGACGCACGACGCGCAGTTCCCGATCGACGTCTTCCAGACCGGCTCGGGCACGTCCTCGAACATGAACGCGAACGAGGTGATCGCGACGCTCGCCGGCGAGGGCGCGCACGCGAACGACCACGTGAACATGGGCCAGTCCTCGAACGACGTGTTCCCCTCGGCGGTGCACCTGGCGGCGCTCGACGAGACGACGAACGCGCTGCTGCCGGCGCTCGCGCAGCTGGAGGCCTCGTTCGCCGGCAAGGCGGAGGCGTTCGCGGACGTCGTCAAGTCCGGGCGCACGCACCTGATGGACGCCGTGCCCGTCACGCTCGGGCAGGAGTTCGCCGGCTACGCCGCGCAGATCCGCCTCGGCGCGCGGCGCGTGCAGAACACGCTGCCCCAGGTCGCGCAGATCCCGCTCGGGGGCACGGCGACCGGCACCGGCCTCAACACGCACCCCGAGTTCGCGGCGGGCGTACGAGCGAAGCTCGCGCAGAGCAGCGGCCTGACCGTCAGCCCGCCGGAGGATCCGTTCGAGGCGCAGGCGAACCGCGACGCGCTCGTGGAGCTGTCGGGCGCGCTCAAGGTGGTCGCCGTCTCGCTCACGAAGATCGCGAACGACCTCGCGCTGATGGGCTCCGGCCCGCGCGCGGGCATCGGCGAGCTGTTCCTGCCGGAGCTGCAGAAGGGCTCCTCGATCATGCCCGGCAAGGTCAACCCGGTGATGCCGGAGGTCGTGCTCCAGGTCAGCGCGCAGGTGATCGGCAACGACACCGCGATCACGGTCGGCGGCATGCAGGGCCAGTTCGAGCTGAACGTGCGGATCCCGCTGATCGCGCGCAACCTGCTCCAGTCGATCGCGCTGCTGACGTCGGCCTCGCGGCTGCTCGCGGAGAAGTGCGTCGACGGGATCGAGGCGAACCTCGCCGGCTGCGAGCGCTCGGCCGAGGGCACGCTCGCCGTGGCGACGGCGCTCAATCCCTACATCGGCTACGACAAGGCGGCCGAGATCGTCAAGGAGGCGACCGCCTCCGGACGCACGCTGCGCGAGGTCGCGCTCGAGCAAGGGGTCGACGAGGAGACGCTCTCGAAGGCGCTCGACCTGCGCAAGATCGCGCGCGGAAGCGCGGCCCAGGACTCCTAGACGATCTTCGCGAGCTGTCCCAGGCCGGCGGTGATCGAGCGCGTCACGGCGCGCTGCATGACCGCCGCCAGGCCGGGGACGGCCGAGCCGAAGCGGATGCGGTAATCGAGGTGGCTGCCGCCGCCGGGCGTGGAGCTGAAGGCCATCACGCCCTCGTGGTCGCGCATCGGCCCGCCCTTCGTGATCGTGTAGACGATCCGCTCGTTCGGGACCAGCTCGGTCACCGTCTCGTCGAACGGCGCGAGGCCGAAGAAGCTGAGTCGGGGGTCGAGCCGACGCCGTTGCGCGCGCTCTGGCCGTCGCGCACGCGCTCGACGCGCAGCGGCTTGAAGATCGCGCCGAGGTTCTCGTGCTCGGCGAGGTAGGCGAAGACGCGCTCGACCGGCTGGGTGAAGTCGCGTTGGACGTGGATGTGATGAAGGCGCATGGTGGCGGCACCGTAACGCGCTGCGGGGCGCCACGCGCCGCTCAGCTCGCGAGCGTCGGCCACAGCGCGTAGGCCGGATAGGGCGGCGTGTGCGGCGCGTCGCGGAACGGGCCGCGCAGGCTCGACTGGAAGCGCACGTCGCGGTCGTGCACCTGGTACTGGCTCCAGGCGCGGACCGGCAGCCGCGCCATCGCCGCCCAGTTCGTGCGCAGCCGGGAGACCTGCTCGGAGAGCACGTCGTGCTGCTCCGGATCCGCGGTGGCGGCACGGTCGACGAGGAAGCGCGCGGGGTCGGCGCCGCCCGCGCGGCGGACCGAGAACTGGTAGCCGCCCTCGGTGATCCAGACGCCCGGATCCGGCCACATGTGGCGGCGCTGGAGCGTGAGCAGGTCCTCGACGCGCCAGCGCCCGCTGGCGCGCGGGCCGTACTTCACGTCGACCCAATTGTGATGGGCCCAGCCGACCGGGAGCCCCGGCTGCCAGCCGCGCAGGCGCAGCAGCAGCTCCTCGCTGAAGACGTCCCAGGGGGTGCCGCGCGGGCTCGGTGGCGTGCCGACGTCGGAGGCGCCGGGAATCAGCAGGCCGGGTCCCCCGTGACGGTGATGAGGCGCCGCCACCGCGGCCGCGCTGCGCGCCAGCTCGGCGACGACAGCCGCGATCGAGCGCTGCGGCCACCAGGTCAGGTTGGGCTCGTTCATCGGCACGAGCCAGTCGAGCCGCCCGCCGCGCGGATTGCCGCGCGTGGCGCCGCCGACGCCCGGTCCGGGCGAGCGCTCGCCGTTGTAGCGGGCGCACAGGTAGGAGACGAACCACGCCCACGGCCCGTGCGGGGAGCGGTCGTCGGGGATGCGCGCGTCGTTGGCGAGCGTGCCCTGCCCGAGCTGCGGGTAGCCGCTGCCGCCGCTCGCCGGATCGCGCGCGGGATCGAGCGCGACGCTCGGGTGCGTCCAGGCCGGGAACGCCTGGTAGACGGTGAGCGACGTCTCCAGCCCGTCGGCGCCGGCACGGGCGAGCTGCGCGTCGAGCGCCGCGAACGTAGCCGCCGCGGGCCCGTGCGGGTCGCTCAGCTGGGCGAACGCGGCGGCGCGCGCGAGCGGGTCCGGCGCCTGCGGCTGGACGGTGGGCCACGTCAGCCACAGGTTCAGGAACGTCGCCGGGTGCGGGCCGTCGAGCAGGTAGGGGCGCACGCCGAGCGCGTCGTCCCACAGGTTGAGGTCGCCGGCCAGCGAGATGCCCTTGCGCATCGGCGGCTGCGGGCGGGCGGACCCGCCGCCGCAGCCGGCGATCACGAGCGCGGCGCTCGCGCCCGCGAGCAGCTCCCGCCGCGTCAGTCCGGCCATCCGGCTGACGCTAGCAGCGTGTCAGCCGGTGTAGAGACGCACGAGCGTCTCGGCGACGCAGACGGGCTTAGTGGCGCCCTCGACCTCGAACGTGAGCGCCGTGGCCATCTGGATGCCGCCGGGGACGTCCTCGACCGAGGCGATCGCCGCGCGCATCCGCACCTTGCCGCCAACCGGCAGCGGCGCCGGGAAGCGGACCTTGTTGAGGCCGTAGTTGATGCCGAACGCGAAGCCGTCGATCGAGAACAGCTCGTACGTGAACTTGGGCGCGAGCGAGAGCGTGTAGTAGCCGTGCGCGATCGTGCCGCCGAACGGCGTCTCCTTCGCGCGCTCGACGTCGACGTGGATCCACTGGTGGTCGCCGGTGACGTCGGCGAACGCGTCGATCGCCTCCTGCGTGACCTCGTGCCAGTCGCTGACGCCGAGCTCCTGCCCGATGCGGGCCTTGATGTCGTCGATTCCGTTGAGCGTGAGCATGGCCGCAGGCTACGCCGCGCGCGACGCCGGATGCGGCACTAGATTGGGCGCGATGCCCGCTCCGCTGCTCGTCGTCGACGCGCCGTCGCTGCTGTACCGCGCGTTCTTCGCGCTGCCCGACTCGATCGTCGGCGCCGACGGCACGCCCGTCAACGCACTGCTCGGCGCGACGAACGCGATCCTGCGCGTCGTCGCCGACCGCGCGCCGCGGGCGGTCGTCGTCTGCTCGGGCGCGGAGGCGGCGCGCTACCGCGTCGCGCTGTTCGCTCCCTACCACGCGGATCGCCCGCCGGTGCCCGAGGGTCTCGCGCCGCAGCTCGCCGCCGCCGACGGACTGTTCGGCGCGTTCGGCTGGACGTGCGCCGACGCGGGCGAGCTGGAGGCGGACGACCTGCTGGGCGCCTACGCGCAGGCGGAGGTCGCGGCCGACGGCGCGGCGCTGCTGATGACGGGCGACCGCGACCTCTTCCAGTGCGCCGCGCCGGGGGTGACCGTGCTCTACCTGAAGACCGGCGTGAGGGGCTTCGAGGAGGTCTCGCCCGCCGAGGTCGAGGCGCGCTACGGCGTCGCGCCGGCACTCGTGCCGGACTTCATCGCGCTGCGCGGCGACCCCTCCGACGGGCTGCCGGGCGCGCGCGGGATCGGGGAGAAGACGGCCGCCGAGCTGCTGCGCCGCCACGGCTCGCTGGAGGCCGCGATCGCTGCCGCGGGGGGCGAGAAGCCGCGCGTGGCGGCGGCGCTGCGCGAGCAGGCCGACGAGCTGCGCGACTTCCTCGCGATCGCGACCCTGCAGCCGGTCGACGTGGCGCGCCCGGCCGACCGTGCGTGCGACCTGGCGGGAGGCGCGGCAGCAGCCGAGGCACTCGGCATGCGCCGGCTCGCGGAGCGACTGCGCGGCGTGGACGACGTGTCGCGGCTCTAAGGCGTGAACTTGATCGTGATCACGTCGCCGTCGGCCATCGGGTAGTCGCGGCCCTCGAGCCGCAGCGTGCCGCGATCGCGGGCGCCGGCGTAGCCGCCGGCCTCCACGAGCGCCTGCCAGCCGATCACCTCGGCGCGCACGAAGCCCTTCTGGATGTCCGAGTGGATCTGGCCGGCGGCGTGCCAGACGCTGAGGCCGCGCCGCAGGTGCCAGGACTGCGCGGGCTTCGCCTCGCCGGCGGTGAAGAAGGCGATCAGCTCCAGCAGCGAGAACGCGCCGTGCACGATCCGCTCCAGGCCGGACTCGGAGATGCCCATGTCGGCGCGCATCGCAGCCGCATCCTCGTCGTCCAGCTCCGCCAGCTCGGCCTCGATCCGCGAGGAGACGGCGACCGCCTGCGCGCCGTGCGCCGCGGCGTGCTCCGCGACCTCCGGCGGGACGGCGTCCTCGCCCTCGTCGACGTTCGCCACGAACAGCACCGGCTTGGCCGTCAGCGGCTGGAGGTCGCGCAGCGCGTGCGGCGCGTCGTCCGGCGCCGGGACGGTGCGCGCGGGGCGCCCGGCCTGCAGCGCGGCGATCAGCTCCGCCAGCCAGGCTGCCTCGGCGACCGCTGCCTTGTCACCGCGCTTGGCGTCGCGCTCGACGCGGTCGGCGCGGCGCTCGGCCTGCTCGAGGTCGGCGTAGATCAGCTCCGTCTCGATCGTGTCGATGTCGGCGCGCGGGTCGACGCGGCCCTCGGGGTGGATCACGTTCTCGTCGCCGTGGGCGCGCACGACGTGGACGATCGCGTCCGTCTCGCGGATGTTCGCGAGGAACTTGTTGCCGAGGCCCTCGCCCTCGTGGGCGCCCTTCACGAGCCCGGCGATGTCGTGGAAGGCGATCGTGTCATGCACCAGCTCGGAGGCCTTCAGCGTCGTCGCGACCTGCTCCAGGCGCGGGTCGACGACGGGCACGATCGCGACGTTCGGCTCGATCGTCGTGAACGGATAGTTGGCCGCCTCGGCGCCCGCGCGCGTGAGCGCGTTGAAGAGCGAGGACTTGCCCGCGTTCGGCATGCCGACGATCCCGACCTTCATGCGCGCATCAGCGCTCCCCCGATCAGCTGCCCCAAGGCCACGCCCGCGACGATATCCGACGGGTAGTGCACACCGAGGTAGAGGCGCGAGGCGGCCATCGCGCCGGCGGCCAGCCGCAGCGGCCCCGCGGGCGCCAGGCCGGCGAACGCGCGCGCCGCGGCGGCCGAGGAAGACGCGTGCGCGCTCGGGAAGCTCAGCTGCGTCGGCGTGCCGATCAGCTGCGGCAGCTCGGGCAGCTGCGGGCGCGGGCGGCGCACCGCGAGCTTGATCGCCTGGTTGGCCGCGTAGGCGGCCGCAACCGTCAGCGTGGCGCGGCGCCAGCGGGCACGGCGCGGCGCGTCGAGCGCGGCGCCAGCGGCGCCGAGCGCCAGCCAGCAGGCGCCGTGCTGGCCGAGGCGCGAGTAGGCGCGCACCGCGCGCTCGGCCGCCGGCGTGTGGGCGACCGTGCGCGCCAGTCTCAGCCCGGCGACGTCGAGCGCGGCGAGGCGCGTCAAGCGCCGAAGCCGACGCGCTGGTCGCCCGTGTCGACCTGCACGTAGACGACCTTGCCGAGGTCGATCAGGACGGTGCCGTCCTCGGCCTCGAGCTCGTGCCAGCGCTCGGAGTCCTGCTCGAGCGCCTTGCGGAGCGCGGCGAGCTGGCCCGCCTGGACGCGAGCGGCGAGCGCCTGGCCGTGGAAGCCGATCGTGATCCGCTGCAGCTTCGTGTCCGACATCAGTGGTCTTCTCCGGGTTGGACGATCTCGGTCAGGACGCCGCCAGTCGAGGCGGGGTGCACGAACGCGACGCGCGAGTCGCGGATGCCGATGCGGGGCGTCTCGTCGATCAGCCGCACGCCGGCCGCGCGCAGCGCCGCGAGCGTGGCCTCGATGTCCTCGACGCCGTAGGCGACGTGGTGCAGGCCGGGGCCCTTCTTGGCAAGGAACTTGCCGACGGGCGTGTCCGGCGCGAGCGGCGCCAGCAGCTCGACGTGGCTCTCGCCGACGTCGAGCAGGACCGCCTCGACGCCCTGCTCGCTCACCGTCTCGCGGTGCACGAGCGGCATCTGCAGGACCTGCTCGTAGAGGTGCAGGGCCGCGTCGAGGTCCTCGACGGCGATACCCACGTGGTCGATGCGCCCGAGCATGCGGCGCGGAGCATAGCGGCCGCCTCTGAAGCGGGGACGCCTATTCCGCGGCGGCGACGCCGATCGCGCCGGCGGCGGGCCCGCTCGCGTCCGGGCGCGGCAGGTCGGCGAGCACGCGGTCGACGTCGACGCGCTCGAGCACCTCCTGCTCCAGCAGCGCGTCGGCGAGCGCGTCGAGCCAGCGGCGGTGGTCGCGCAGCAGCCCGAGCGCGGTGCGGTAGGCGCCGTCGGCGAGGTCGGCCTGCTCCTGGTCGCGCAGGCGCAGCGTCGCCTCGGCGGCGTGGCGCACGTCGAGGCGGCGCAGCTTCACGCGCGTGCCCATCGCGTACTCGTCGATCATCGCGGCGGCGAGCGCGGTGACGTGCTCGTAGTCGCCCGCGGCGCCGGTCGTGATCGAGTCGAACACGAGCTGCTCCGCGGCGCGGCCGCCGAGCAGCATCGTCATGCGGTCGAGCAGCTCCTCGCGCGTCTTGAGATAGCGGTCCTCGTTGGGCAGGTTCAGCGTGTAGCCGAGCGCACGGCCGCGCGGGACGATCGAGACGCGGTGCACGCGGTCGACCGCCGGCAGCAGCTCGGCGCACAGCGCGTGCCCGGCCTCGTGGTAGGCGACGACGCGCTTCTCGTGCTCGTTGAGCCCGCGGCGCGCCTGCATGCCGGCGACGACGCGGTCGAGCGCGGCGTCGAAGTCCGGGCCGCCGATCATGTCGCCGTGGCGGCGCGCGGCGACGATCGCCGCCTCGTTGCAGATGTTCGCGAGGTCGGCGCCCGTGAGGCCGCTCGTCTGGCGCGCGACGAGGTCGAGGTCGACGCTCGGCGCGAGCGGCTTGCCGCGCGTGTGGACGGCGAGGATCTGCTCGCGCCCGGCGCGGTCGGGCGGCGCGACGAAGACCTGGCGGTCGAAGCGGCCGGGGCGCAGCAGCGCCGGGTCGAGCTTCTCCAGCAGGTTCGAGGCGGCGATCACGACGACGTCGCCGCGCGCCGTGAAGCCGTCCATCTCGACCAGCAGCTGGTTGAGCGTCTGGTCCTTCTCGCCGCTGATGTCGGCGCCGCGGTGACCGCCGACGGCGTCGAGCTCGTCGATGAAGACGATCGCGGGAGCCTTCTTGCGGGCGACCTTGAAGAGGCGGCGGATGCGGGCCGAGCCGACGCCGACGAACGTCTCGACGAAGGCGGCCGCCGACTGCGCGAAGAAGTTCGCGCCCGACTCGTGCGCGACGGCCTTCGCGAGCAGCGTCTTGCCGGTGCCGGGCGGGCCGTGCAGCAGGATCCCGCGAGGAACGGTCGCGCCGAGCTTCTTGAAGCGCTTGGGGTCGCGCAGGAACTCGACGACCTCGCGCAGCTCGTCCTTCGCCTCGTCGACGCCGGCGATCTCGTCCCAGGCGATCTTCGGCGCCGCGTCGGGCTTGATCTGCTGCGGCCTCGTCGGGCGCATCTGGCGCACCGCGAAGACCAGCAGCACGATCAGGACGATCATCAGCAGGATCGGCACCCAGATGCCGGCCCACTCCTTGAAGTCGTAGTAGCCCAGGAACGTCGCGAGCGTCACGAACGCTTCATCGGCACCTGCCGCCGAAGACTGGACCCCTTGCGTCAGCCGAGCAGCGCGCGGATCGCGTCCGCGTAGAACGCCGCGGCGTAGCCGAGGTCGCGCACGTCGATGCGCTCGTCGGCGCCGTGCATCAGCGGCGCGGCCTCGAACAGCGTCTGATGCCGCTGCGGGAAGAAGCCGTAGGCGACGCAGTCGGGGAAGGCGTTGCGGAAGTGGCGCGAGTCGGTGAAGCCGGGCAGGATCACCGGCACCGTCGCGGCGCCGGGATCGTTGGCTACGACCCACGCGTCGATCGCGTCGCGCAGCGGCGAGGCGTCCACCGAGCCGTTGCCGACGACGCACTCGTCGAACGAGATCGAGAAGCCGTCCGGCGGTCCGAGCACCTCGGCGATCGCGCGGCGCACCGCATCCTCGCCGAGCCCGGGCGGGACGCGGCAGTCGACCTTCAGCTCCGCGCGGCTGGGGATCACGTTGACCTTCTCGGAGGCGCTCACGCGCGTCGGCGTGAACGTGACGCCGAGCATCGGCTCGAACATCGTCACGAGCCGCGGGTCGGACGCCTGCATGCGCGCGACCGCGGCGACCGGATCGGCCGGATCCTCGCCGAGCCCGCGCAGGAACGCGGCCGGCACGTCGGTGATCGCGTAGGAGGGTTGGCGCGCGCCGAGCCGCTCCAGCACCGGCGCGAGCTTCAGCAGCGCGTTGTCGCCCATCTTCGGCATCGAGGCGTGGCCGGCGACGCCATCGGTCGCGATCGTGAAGCGGAAGACGCCCTTCTCGGCCGTGCAGACGCCGTAGCGGCGGCGACCGTCGTACTCGAAGACGGCCCCGCCGCCCTCGTTCAGCAGGTAGTCGCAGCGGACCTTGTCGGGATGCGTCTCGGTGATCCACTGCGCGCCGAGCGCGCCGCCCGTCTCCTCGTCCACGACGGCGGCGATCAGCAGCTCGCCGCGGGCCGGGCGCCAGCCCTCGCGCGCGAGCGCGACGGCGGCCGCGACCTCGGCCGCGACCTGCGACTTCATGTCGATCGCGCCGCGGCCCCACAGGTAGCCGTCGGCGACGTCGCCCGACCAGGGGTCGTGCGTCCACTCCTCGGCGTGCGCGAGCACGGTGTCGACGTGGCCGAGCAGACACAACGTCGGACCGTCGGCGGCGCCGCGCAGGCGCGCCAGCAGGTTGGGCCGCTCGGGCGTGGCGCCGAGCAGCTCGACCTCGAAGCCGGCGGCCGTCAGCTGGGCGGCGAGATGCTCCTGCGCGACGCGCTCGTTGCCGGGCGGGTTGACCGTGTCGAAGCGGATCAGCTGCTGCAGCAGCTCGGTCGTCGCGGTCTGGAGGTCGAGCGCCATGACGGGTGGATGCTACGGATGCCGGAACTCGCCCGTGGCCGACGCTACGCTCGTCGCATGAGCGACTACGCAATCAAGAACCTGAAGGACCTCGACGACGCCGCGGCGGAGCGGACCGAGGGGCGCATGGAGGCGCGCTTCGCGCGCTCCCACCTCGACTCGCAGCAGCTCGGCATCAGCTTCTTCGGCTACGACGCCGGCTTCCGCTCGCCCGTCGGGCATCGCCATCGCGAGCAGGAGGAGGCCTACGTGGTCGTCGCCGGCTCGGGCCGCGTCAAGCTCGGCGACGAGATCCACGAGCTGCGCCAGTGGGACGTCGTGCGGGTCGCGCCGCCGGTCGCGCGCGCCTTCGAGGCCGGGCCCGACGGGTTGCAGGTGATCGCGATCGGCGGCACCAAGCCCGAGGGCGGCGACGGCGAGATGCTGAAGGACTTCTGGGCCGACTGATCGCGATGGACTCGCTGTTCGAGCCCGCCGACGCGGAGCAGGCGCCCCGCGCTGCGCCGGCCGCGGACGCGCCCCTGGCGGCGCGCCTGCGTCCGCAGGACCTGGCCGAGTTCGTCGGCCAGGAGCACCTGCTGCACGAGGGCTCGGCGCTGCGGCGCGCGATCGAGCAGCGCCGCCCGCACTCGATGATCCTGCACGGGCCGCCGGGCAGCGGCAAGACGACGCTCGCGCGCATCGTCGCCGCGAGCGCCGACGCGGCCTTCGAGGAGCTGAGCGCGGTCGCGGCGGGGCGCGCGGAGGTGCGGGCGGTGATCGAGCGCGCGACGCAGCGGCGGCGCAGCGGGCGAGCGACGATCTTCTTCCTCGACGAGATCCACCGCTTCAACAAGGCCCAGCAGGACGCGCTGCTGCCGGCCGTCGAGGAGGGCGTCGTGACGCTGATCGGCGCGACGACCGAGAACCCCTCGTTCGAGGTCAACGGCGCGCTGCTCTCGCGCGCTCGCGTCTACGAGCTGCAGGAGCTGACCGAGGCGCACGTGCTGACGCTGCTGCGGCGCGCGCTGGAGCGCGGGGAGTGCGGCGAGACGTCCGTCGCCGACGACGCGGTCGCGCTGCTCGCGGCGCGCGCCGGCGGCGACGCGCGCACGGCGCTGGCCGCGTTGGAGCTGGCGTGCGAGACGGCGCCGCCGGAAGGCGTGACGCTCGCGCACGCCGAGGACGCCCTGCAACGACGGATCCTCCACTACGACCGCGCGGCCGACAACCACTACGACACGATCTCGGCGTGGATCAAGGCGACGCGCGGCTCCGACCCGGACGCGTCGCTCTACTACCTCGCGGTGATGCTCGAAGGCGGCGAGGACCCGCGCTTCATCGCACGGCGGATGGTGATCCTCGCGAGCGAGGACGTCGGCAACGCCGACCCGCAGGCGCTGCTCGTCGCGACCGCCGCCGCGGCCGCCGTCGACCGCATCGGCCTGCCGGAGGCGCACTACCCGCTCGCGCAGGCGGCGGTCTACCTCGCGCTCGCGCCCAAGTCGCACGCGGCGGGCAAGGCGCTCGCGGCTGCCCGCGCTCACGTGCGCGAGCACGGCGCCTCGCCGCCGCCGGTGCAGCTGCGCTCGGGCGGGCGCGGCGAGGGCTACGACCTCCCGCACGACCGCCCCGGCCACGTCTCGCCGCAGGAGCTGCTGCCGGACGCGGTCGTGGGTGCACGCTTCTACGCGCCCGACGCGGCGGAGGCGGCGTTGGCCGCCCGCCTGGCGGAGATCCGGCGGGCGCGCGGTCGCGAGCCCTGAGCTACGCCGCCGGCGTCAGATGCGCGCGCTTGGCGTAGCGCAGCCGCGCCGGCAGCAGCGGCACGAGCGCGCGGCGGGCGTACGCGGTGTGGCCGCGCAGCGCGAGCCCGCGGACGGGATCCCAGCGGAAGCCGTAGAGGCGGCGGATCTGCGGCGGCAGCAGCCCGACGGTGACGAAGTTCGCCAGCTCCAGCAGCGGGCGGGCGGCGCGCGGGATCGGCGGGCGCATGACGATCTCGCGCGCGACCTCGCGCGCCTCGTCGGTGACGTGCAGGTCGCCGAGGTGCAGCATGTCGCTCATGTAGTCCTCGAAGTCCGCGAGCGTCGCCGGCATGTCCGCGGCGGCAAGGCCGAAGAGGCGCCCGAAGACGCGGTAGTCCTGCCACAGCGACTCGCGCTCGGCGCGCGAGAGCGGGCGCACGTAGCGCTGGTAGACGGTCATCCCCGAGTCGACCAGCGTCGCGAGGATCCACAGCAGCAGCACGGGGTCGTCGGCGGCGTACGGCGTGCCGGCGGGGAAGCGACCGGCCGGCTCGGCCAGCGTCCCGCGCACGCGCTTGTGCATCGCCCGCACGCGCCGCGTCGCGCGCTCGGCCTCCTCGCGCGGGCCGTACGTGACCAGCTCGACGATCTGCGCGGTGCGATGCAGCCGCTCGTAGGGCTCGTCCTTCGAGGCCGTCTGCGCGAAGAAGCCCGCCCATGCGACCGGGTGCGCCGCCTGCATCAACAGCGCGCGTGGCCCCGCGAGCACCATCACCTGCTCGCCGTAGAGGCGGCGGATGATCGCGTCGTCGTCGTAGACGCCGAGGCTGCTCATCTGTCGAGGGTACTCGGCGCCGAGAGCCGATACAGGACGTGCTGCGAGAGCGGGTCCCCCGCCGGCACGCGCGGGTGCGCGAAGTCGCCGGCGAGGTCGTGCTGCATGCCGATGCGGCGCATGACCGCGCGCGAGCGCTCGTTCGCGGGGACCGTGAACGACACCAGCTCCCTCAGCGCGAGCTCGTCGAAGGCGTAGGCCGCGGCGGCACGCGCCGCCTCGCTCGCGAAGCCATGGCCCCAGGCCTCCCGCGCCAGCCGCCAGCCGATCTCCACGGCCGGCATGAAGGGCGCGTCGAAGCCCGGCCGCGCGAGGCCGGTGTAGCCGAGGAAGCGACCGCTCGCGCGCTCCTCCAGCGCCCACAGGCCCCAGCCGTCCTGCCCGATCCCGCGGTCGATCGCGTCGGCCAGCTCGTCGCTCTCCCGGCGCGAGAGCGCCGCGGGGAAGTGGCGCATCACCTCCGGGTCGACGTTGAGCGCCGCGAAGGGCGCGCGGTCGCTCGCGCGCCAGCGACGCAGCAGCAGGCGCTCGGTGCGCAGCTCGGCCACGCGCGTCAGTGTGCCGCAGCGGCGACGCGGACGCCCGTGGCGACCGCGTACCCTCTGGGCATGCCCGCCCAGGCCTACAGCGGCAAGGAGTGCGTCTGCCAGCTGCGCAAGGGGATCTGCGACCAGGAATGCGTGCGCGACATGCTCGCGACGCCGTTCTACGTCGCCTGTCTGAAGCTGAGCGGGCGCCGCTGCCTGGTCGTCGGCGGAGGCGACGTCGGGCTGGAGAAGGTCGACGGGCTGCTGGCCTGCGACGGCGACGTGACGGTCGTCGCGCCGACGCTCCAGCCGACGCTCGCGGGCTATGCGGCCGAGCGCTCGATCCGCTGGATCGAGCGCGCCTACGAGCCGGCCGACCTCGAAGGCACGTTCATGGTCATCGCCGCAACCGACGACTCCGAGGTCAACATCGGCGTCTACGAGGACGCGGAGCGGCGCGCGATGCTCGTCAACGTCGTCGACGTGCCACCGCTGTGCAACTTCATCCTGCCGGCGATCGTGCGCAGCGGCCCGCTCGCGATCGCGATCTCCACCGCAGGCGCCTCGCCGGCGCTCGCGAAGCGCATGAAGCGCGAGATCGCGGCCCTGTTCGGCGAGGACTACGCGCGGCTGGCGGTGCTGCTCAACGACGCGCGCGGCTGGGCGAAGGCGACGCTGCCGACCTACCGGGACCGCAAGGACTTCTTCGAGTCGATCGTCAACGGCGAGCCCGACCCGATCGCACTGCTGCGAACAGGCGACGAACGCGCCGTGCTCGACCTGATCGCAGCGGCGCAGCGGACGCACGCCCCCGTCTGATCGCCTCCTGGCGCTCGGCCACGAGCGCGACGTGCAGCAGCTGGTTCACGCCGCTTGAGACGTAGGGCACACTGGGAAGCGGACGCCTGTCCGCTTTGGCCCGCGCGACCCGTCTTCAATGGCATGGATCTCGACGCCGTCATCACCACCCACCGCCGCCCGATCGAGCGCCACCTGCGCCGTCGCGTCGGCGACCCCGGCCTCGCCGAGGACCTCGCGCAGGAGGTCTTCCTGCGCGCCTGGCTCCACGCCCCCGCCGGCCTGCCCGAGCTGCGCCTGCGCGCGTGGCTCTACCGCGTCGCGACGAACGTCGCCGTCGACGCGCTGCGCGCCCGCCGTCCGCTCGACGACGCGCTGCTGCTCGACCTGCTCGGCGACGCCGCAGTGGCGCAGGTCGAGGACCACGACGAGCGGCTCGGGATCGAGGCCGCGCTCGCGCAGCTGGGTACGCGCGACCGTGGGCTCGTGACGCTGCAGTTCGCCGGCTACGGCCCGACCGACGCGGCACGGCTGCTGGAGACGACCCCGGAAGCGGCGCGCAAGCGCCTGACGCGGGCGCGCGAGCGCTTCCGCCGCGCCTATGCGGCGAGCGCGCCGGTCGCGCGGCCGCTCGTGCTGGTGCTGATGCGCGACGACGAGCCGGGGTCCTACGACCGCTGGCTCGCCGGCGCCGAGGTGCGAATCCGCCACGTGACCGCGCAGGACGCCGCGCGCCAGCTCGCGACCGCGCACGCGCTCGTGCTGACCGGCGACGATCACGACATCCACCCGGCGCTGTACGGGCAGCGGGTGCGCGGCGCGCGCGACATGCGGCTCGAGGCCGACCGGGCCGACATCGCGGTGCTGCGCGACGCGCTCGCGACGGGCATGCCGGTGCTCGGCATCTGCCGCGGGCACCAGCTGCTGAACATCGTGCGCGGCGGGACCCTGCACCAGGACCTCGCCGGCGACTGCGCGACCGAGCGGCCCGAGCTGCACGCCGAGCGCCGCATGCACGCGGTCGCGACCGGCGAGCAGACGCTGACGCGGCGGATGGTCGGCTCGCGCGCGAGCGTGCCGAGCATCCACCACCAGGCGATCGCTCGCCTCGGCCGCGGCCTGCGCGCGACCTCGCGCGCGGCGGACGGCCTGATCGAGGGGATCGAGGATCCGCGGCTGCCGTTCGCCGTCGGGATCCAGTGGCACGCGGAGCTGCCGGAGGCCGGCATCGCCGGGCGGCGCGTGCGCGACGCGCTCGCCGACGCGGCGCTGCGCCACGCCCAGCCCCAGCCGCTCGCCGCCTGACAGACTTCGCCCTGCGATGGGCGAGCTGACACATCTCGACGAGGACGGACGCGCGCGGATGGTCGACGTCGGCGCCAAGCAGGCGACCGATCGGCGCGCCGTCGCGCGCGCGGTCGTGCGCATGAGCCCGGCGACGGCCGCGGCGGTGCGCGACGGCGACGCGCCGAAGGGCGACGTGCTCGGGCCCGCACGGATCGCCGGGATCCAGGCGGCAAAGCGCACGTGGGAGCTGATTCCGCTCTGCCACCAGCTGCCGCTGTCGTTCGCCGACGTCATCGCGCAGGTCGATGCCGACGCCGGCACTGTCACGCTCACGGCCGAGGCGCGCACGACCGCGCAGACCGGCGTCGAGATGGAGGCGCTCACGGCCGCGTCGGTTGCGGCGCTCACCGTCTACGACATGGTCAAGGCGCTGGAGCGCGGCGTCGCGATCGAGCAGGTCGCGCTGCTGGAGAAGTCCGGCGGGCGCTCGGGCGACTGGCGCCGCGAGCCCTAAGCCGCCGCCGCCGCGAGCGCACGCAGCACCGCGACGATCCGCTCGCGCAGCTCCGCGCCCGCGATCAGCCCGTCCGCGCCGACGGCGTCGCGCGCGATCGGGATCCGCGCGCAGGCGTCCTCGACGATCTCGGCGCCGACGTACCCGAGCACCTTGCGCAGCGAGTCGTGCGCGTCGGCGCCCCCGGTCGGCGCAGCGGGCCCGGCCGTGTTGACCCATGCGACCGGTTTGCCGTACAGGCCGCCGTCGCCGACGGTCCACTCCAGCAGGTTCTTGAACGCGCCCGGCAGCGCGCCCGCGTACTCCGGCGTCGAGACCAGCACCGCGTCCGCAGCCGCGACGCCGGCCCGCAGCTCGGCGACGTGCGGCTCGACCGGCAGGCCCTCGGCGTCGTCGTCGGGGTTGAAGTGCGGCAGCGTCGCGATGCCGTCGTAGACGGTCGTCTCGACGCCCGCCGGCGCGACCGCATGCGCCGTGCGCACGAGGGCGGAGTTGGTCGATCCGCCGCGCAGGCTTCCGGAGATCAGCAGGATCCGCATCGCGGCCAGGCTAGCCGAACACCGCCGAGGCTCTAAGCTCGCGCCGGTGCAGACGGCCGTGCTGACGATCTCCACGACGCTCGCGCGCGGCGAGGGCGAGGACCTGTCGGGCACGCTGCTCGCGCAGCTCGCGACCGACGCCGGCTGCGAGATCGTCGCGCGCGACCGCGTGACCGACGACGCGAGCGCGATCGAGCGGACGCTGCGCGGCTACGCGAGCGAACGGATCCCGCTCGTCTTCACGACCGGCGGCACCGGCCTCACGCCCGACGACGTGACGCCCGAGGCGACGCGCGCGGTGATCGAGCGCGAGGCGCCCGGCTTCGCCGAGGCGCTGCGCGCTGCCTCGATGCAGCACACGCCGATGGGGATGCTCTCGCGCGGGGTCGCAGGGATCGCGGGGCGCACACTGATCGTGAACCTGCCCGGCAGCCCGAAGGCGATCGCGCAGCTGTTCCCCGTGCTCGCCCCGACGCTGCCGCACGTCGTCGCGACCCTGGAGCGCGACGATGGTCGCAAGCCCGGCCATTGAGCTGCGCGGCGTCACGCGCCGCTACGGCGAGCGGCTCGCGCTGGACGACGTCTCGCTGACCGTCCCCGCGGGTGCGACGCTCGTCGTCTTCGGGCCCAACGGCGCGGGCAAGTCGACGCTGCTGCGCGTGCTCGCGACGCTGCTGCGCCCGCACGGCGGCGAGACGCTCGTGCTCGGCGAGCCGCTGCCCGAGCGCGAGTGGGCGGTGCGCGGGAAGGTCGGCCTGCTCGCGCACGACGCGCTGCTCTACCGCGACCTGTCGGCGCGCGAGAACCTGCGCTTCCACGCGCGCCTGCACCGCGTCGCCGAGACGCGCGTGGACGAGCTGCTCGAGCGCATGCGCCTGAGCGGGCGCGCCGACGATCCCGTGCGCACGCTCTCGCGCGGGCTGCTGCAGCGCGTCGCCGTCTGCCGCGCGGTCCTGCACGACCCGCCGCTGCTGCTGCTGGACGAGCCGCGCGCGAACCTCGACCCGGCCGCGGCGGAGCTGATCGAGCCGCTGATCGGCCGCGCGAGCGGACGCACGCGCGTCGTCACGAGCCACGACCCGGCCGGCGGGCTGGCCGAGGCCGACCTCGCGCTCGGCCTGCGCGACGGGCGCGTCGCGCTGCTGGCGCCCGCGGCAGAGGTCGGCGCGGGCGCGATCGAGGAGCTGTACCGGTGAACGAGAGCGGGACCCACCTCCGGCGGCCGATGCGTCCGTCGATGGCGCTGCTGCGCAAGGACCTGCTGCTGGAGCGCCGTGCGCCCGAGGCCGTGCCGGCGATGCTGCTGTTCTCGATCACGACGTTCGTGCTGTTCCACTTCGGGCTGCGCCGCGACGAGATCGCCGGCGACCTCGCGGCCGGCGTGCTGACCGTGACGCTGCTGTTCGCGGCGCTGCTCGGCATCAACCGCCTGTTCGTCTCCGAGCAGGAGGAGGGCGGCTTCGACGGCGTGCTGCTGGCGCCGATCGACCGCACGGCGCTGTTCGTCGCGAAGGCCTGCGCGCTGTTCCTGTTCCTCGCGCTCGTCGAGCTCGTGGCCGTGGCCGCCTTCGCGGTGCTGCTGCTGGGTCCCTCGCCGTGGCCGGCGCTGCCCGGGCTGGCGCTCGTGCTGGCGCTGCTCGACGTCGCGCTCGCGGTGATCGGGACGCTCGTCGCCGCGCTCGCGATCCGCACGCGCGCACGCGACCTGATCGTGCCGATCGTTGCGCTGCCGCTGCTGGTGCCGGCGCTGATCGGCGCCGCGCGCGCGAGCGCGCCGCTGCTGGCGGCCGGCGGCGCGAGCGGGCCGCCAACCAAATGGCTGGCCGTGCTCGCGCTCTATGATCTTGTCTTCGGGCTGCTCGCCTACGCCGTGTTCGACTTCCTGATGGAGGACTGACATGTACGGGAAGCGCCTGCGGGTGCTCTCGCTCGCAAGCTTCGCCGCCCTCACCCTCACGTTCGCGCTCGTCTTCTTCTACGCCCCGCTCGACGCCGACCAGGGCTTCATCCAGAAGATCTTCTACGTGCACGTGCCGGTCGCGATCGTGACGCTGATCGCATACGTGGTGGGCGCGGTGTTCGCGGCGCTGCACCTGCGCACGCGCGACCGCAGCTGGGATCTGCGCTCCTACGTCGTGATCCACATCGCGCTGATCTTCAACGTCGTGGGGCTGCTGACCGGCGCGATCTGGGCGAAGGCGTCATGGGGCCACTGGTGGGTGTGGGACGAGCCGACGCTCGTCTCGTTCCTGATCGTCTTCCTGCTGTTCGCGACCTACCAGCCGCTGCGCTTCTCGATCGAGGACCCCGAGCGCCAAGCCCGCTACGCGTCCGTCTTCGCGATCATGGCCGGCGCGTTCGTGCCGCTGAACTTCATGGCCGTGCGAGCCGCGAGCGCCTACGTGCACCCGCGCGTGCTCGCGACGAGCGAGGGCGGGCTGCCCGGGCCGATGGCGTTCACGTTCGTCGTCGCGATCGTCGCCGTGGCGCTGCTGTTCACGGTCATGTGCGTGTACGAGACGACCTCCAAGTCGACCTCCTGGCAGCTGCGCGCGCTGCGTCGCCGGCTGCTCGGCGAGGAGGCAGTCGCGCCGCTCGGGCGCACCGCCGCGCCGGCCGTCGACGGCCCTGGCGCGAGCGCCGCGGCGCGCCCGCGCAATGCCGCGGAGGCGGCGTCGTGAGCGCGCTGCTGGCCGTCGCCCCCGCGCTGCCGCTCGGCGAGGCCGGCAAGTACGTCGCGGCCGCGTTCGTCATGTTCGTCGCGGTGCTGCTGATCTACTTCGCGATCATGAGCACGAAGCTGCAGCGGATGGAGCGCGAGCTGGCCGAGCTGAACCAGGCGCTCAGCGCCCGCGACCGCCATGCGCGCAGCGACGCGGAGTCGCGATGAGCGAGGTGCTGGCGATCGGCGTCTCGCACAAGACGGCGCCCGTGGCGGTGCGCGAACGGCTCGCGCTGACGCCCGGCAAGGTCGGCGACTTCCTGCGCGACGTGCACGGCGCCGCGGCCGTGCAGGAGGCGATCGCGATCTCCACCTGCAACCGCACGGAGGTCTACCTCGTGGCGGGCGACCCGGTCGAGGCCGAGACGGCCGTGCTGGGGATGCTCGCGCGCAAGGCCGGCATCCGCCCGACCGAGCTGGCCGGCTCTATCTACGCGCTGCGCAACTGCGACGCCGCTCGCCACCTCTACCGCGTCACCTCCGGGCTGGAGTCGATGATCGTCGGCGAGGCGGAGGTGCAGGGCCAGGTCAAGCGCGCCTACGAGGACGGCCTCTCGGCGCAGACGACGGGCCCGCTGCTGAACCATCTCTTCCGCGCCGCGCTGGCGACCGGCAAGCGCGTGCGCACGGAGACGAAGATCGGCGAGCAGCGCCTGAGCGTCTCCTCCGTCGCCGCCGCGCTCGCGCGCGAGCAGCTCGACGGGCTGGAGCGACGCGAGGTGCTGATCCTGGGCGCCGGCGAGACGAGCGAGCTGGCGGCGCGGGCGCTGTCCGAGCACGGCGTCGAGGCGATCTTCGTCGCCAACCGCCGCCACGAGCGCGCGATCAGCCTCGCGCAGCGCTACGGCGGGCGCGCGATGAGCTTCGACGAGCTGCCTGAGCGGCTCGCCCACGCCGACGCGCTCGTGTGCGCGACCGCCTCCCCGCACGCGATCCTCGGCGCGGAGGAGATGAGCGCCGTGATGGCCGCGCGCGAGGGGCGCCCACTGCTCGTGATCGACCTCGCGGTGCCGCGCGACGTCGCCGCCGACGTGCGCGAGGTGCCGGGCATCGCGCTCTACGACATCGACGACCTGCAGGCGGTCGTGCGCCGCAATCGCTCGGTGCGCCAGGTCGAGGCCGAGCGCGCGGAGGGCATCGTCGAGGAGGAGATCCAGCACTTCGCCGAGTGGCTCGGCGCGCTCGAGGTGCTGCCGACGCTCGGCGCGCTGCGCGAGCGCGGCCAGGCGATCGCCGAGCAGCTCGTGCGCGAGAACGCCGGACGCTGGGAGTCCGCCTCCGAGCGTGACCTCGAGCGGATCGAGGCGCTTGCGCAGGCGGTCGTGAAGCGCATCCTGCACGAGCCGACGCTGCGCATGAAGCAGATGAACGACGAACGCGTGCACCTGCGGATGCAGGTCGTGCGCGAGCTGTTCGACCTCGACGAGACGGTCGACGGCGTCGACGCGCAGCAGCCGCTCGCGGACGTGCGGCCGCTGCGGCGCCCGACCTGATGCGGATCGGCTCGCGCGGCAGCGCCCTGGCGCTCGTGCAGGCGACAGCGGTCGCACGCCGGCTCGGCGGCGACGTCGAGGTGATCGCGATCACCACCAGCGGCGATCGCGGCGAGCTGCCCGGCGACAAGTCGCGCTGGGTCACGGAGCTGGAGCAGGCGCTGCTGAGCGGCAACATCGACCTCGCCGTGCATTCCGCCAAGGACGTGCCGGCGGAGCTGCCCGAGGGGCTCGCGCTCGTCGGCGTGCCGGAGCGCGCGGATGCGCGCGACGCGCTCTGCGGCGCCCCGTCGCTCGACGCGCTCGCGCTCGGCGCGCGCGTCGGTACCAGCAGCCTGCGGCGGGCGGCGGCGCTGCGCGCGCTGCGCGCGGACCTCGACGTGGTGGCGCTGCGCGGCAACGTCGACACGCGCCTGCGCAAGCTGGCGGACGGCGACTGCGACGCGATCGTGCTGGCGCTCGCGGGGTTGCAGCGGCTCGGCCGCGCCGACGCCGCCGGCTGCGCGCTCGACGCGCTCGTGCCCGCCCCCGGGCAGGGGACGCTCGTGCTGGAGGCGCGCGTCGACGACGCCGACACGCGCGCGGCCGCCGCCGCGCTGGAGGACCCGCACGCGGCCGCCTGCCTCGCGGCCGAGCGCGCGCTCGTGCGCACGCTCGGCGCGACCTGCCACACGCCGCTCGGCGCGCACGCGGTGCTGGCCGACGACGGCTCGCTGACGCTGCGCGCGTTCCTCGGGCTGCCCGACGGCTCTGCCTGGCTGCGCGACGAGCTGACGGACCCGCTCGGGGTCGCGCCCGAGCAGCTCGGCGCCGAGCTGGGGGCACGCATGCTCGGCGCGGGCGCTGACGAGCTGCTGCGCGCGGCCGAGGCGGCCGGTCTCGGGTCGCCGCCGCCCGCCTCCACGTCGGAGGGCACGCCGGTATGAGCGGCGGGATCGTCCACCTCGTCGGCGCCGGACCCGGCGACCCGGGACTGTTCACGGGCCGCGCGTTCGAGCTGCTCGTCGCGGCCGACACGATCCTCTACGACCGCCTGATCCCGACCTCCGTGCTCGACCATGCGCGCGACGACGCGGAGCTGATCTACGTCGGCAAGGAGGGACGCGGGCCGCAGATGCCGCAGGAGCAGATCGACCGCCTGCTGGTCGAGCACGCCTCCGCCGGCAAGCGGGTCGTGCGGCTGAAGGGCGGCGACCCGTTCGTGTTCGGGCGCGGCGGCGAGGAGGCGCTCGTGCTGCGCGCGGCGGGGATCCCGTTCGAGATCGTGCCCGGCGTCACGTCGGGGATCGCGGCGCCCGCCTACGCCGGCATCCCCGTCACGCACCGCGACCACGCGAGCGCCGTCGCGCTCATCACCGGCCACGAGGATCCGGACAAGCCCGAGTCCGCGATCGACTGGCCGGCGCTCGCGGCGTTCCCGGGCACGCTCGTCTTCTACATGGGCGTCAAGCAGCTGCCGCGGATCGCCGAGCAGCTGATCGCGGGCGGCCGCGCGGCCGACGAGCCGGCGGCGGTGATCGAGCGCGGCACGCTGCCGGGCCAGCGCACAGTCGTCGCGACGCTCTCCACGCTTGCGGAGCAGGCCGCCGCGGCCGAGATCCGCCCGCCCTCGATCACGGTCGTGGGTGCGGTCGTGGCGCTGCGCGAGCAGGGGCTGCGCTGGTTCGAGGAGCGTCCGCTCGCCGGCCGCAGCGTCGCGGTGACGCGGGCGCGCGAGCAGTCCAGCAGGCTCGCGGCGCGCCTGCGCGCGCTCGGCGCGGAGGTGGTCGAGACGCCGGCGATCCGGATCGTCCCGCTCGACGGGCCGGTGCCCGATCCCTCCCACTACGACCTGATCTGCCTCACCAGCCCCAACGGCGTGCAGCTGCTGTTCGAGCGGCTGGCGGGCGCGGGCCTCGACGCGCGCGCGCTGCACGGTGCGCGCGTCGCGGCGATCGGGCCGGCGACGATGCGCGCGCTGCGGGCGCACGGCGTACTCGCCGACGTGATGCCCGAGCGCGCGGTCGCGGAGGCGCTCGTCGAGGCGCTCGGCGACGTGCCGGTGCGGCGGGCGCTGGTCGCGCGCGCGAAGGTCGCGCGCGACGTGCTGCCCGACGCGCTGCGCGCGCGCGGCGCTGAGGTCGACGTGCTGGAGCTGTACGAGACGGTCGCCGAGCCGCTCTCAGGCGAGCAGCTCGACGCGGCCCGCGCGGCCGACTACATCACCTTCACGTCCGCCTCGACGGTGGCGAACCTGCTCGGCGCGGCCGGCGGCGCGCTCGAGACGCGCGCCCGGCTCGTCTCGATCGGGCCGGTCACGAGCGACGCGCTGCGCGAGCGCGGCCTCGCCCCGCACGTCGAAGCGACCGAGCACGACCTCGACGGGCTCGTCGCCGCGCTCGTGGCGGACGCGGCGCGCGACTGATGCTGGGCAGTCCCCGCCTGCACCTGCGCAGCGTCGACTCCACGAACCTGCGCGCGCAGCTGCTCGCACGCGGCGGCGCGCCGCACGGGACGCTCGTGACCGCGAGCGAGCAGACCGCCGGGCACGGCCGCCAGGGTCGCGCGTGGGTCACGCCCGCCGGCCGCGCGCTCGCGTGCTCACTCGTGCTGCGCGACCCCCCGCCGCTGCTGCCGATGCTCGCCGCTCTCGCGGTCGTCGACGTCGCCATTGCGCTCGACGCCG
Source organism: uncultured Actinomycetes bacterium (assembly GCA_963746145.1). GTDB lineage: Bacteria > Actinomycetota > Thermoleophilia > Solirubrobacterales > Solirubrobacteraceae > Conexibacter. Next base: position 380,737 of record CAVVAC010000003.1, on the reverse strand, counting down.
CCGCGCGACCCGCCGCGATCAAGTGGCCCAACGACGTGCTGCTCGGCGGCCGCAAGGTCGCCGGGATCCTCGCCGAGGGCCGGCCGCAGGAGGGCTGGGTCGTGCTAGGGGTCGGCGTCAACGTGGCGGTGCAGGAGTTCCCGCCGGAGCTGCGCGAGATCGCCACGTCGCTCGGGGGCGAACCGGCCGACGTGGAGCGGGCGCTGGAGCTGCTGTTGGACGCGCTCGGGCGCTGGCTGAGTGCCCCGACGGCGGAGGCGCTCGATGCGTATCGCGCGTTGGACGCGCTTCATGGCCGCGCGATCGCCTGGTCGGGCGGGGCCGGAACCGCCGACGGGATCGCCGACGATGGGCGGCTGCGGGTGCGCTCCGCCGCCGACGGCGCCGAGCTGTTGCTCGACGCCGGCGAAGTGCATCTCAGCGTCGGCTGAGCCCGCGGCCAACGGCGACATCGAGGGGGTGCGCGGTTGCGGCGCGCCGCCGCTCACGGCATCGCCACACGCTGCTTGCACCGGAAATACGAGAGTCAGTTTGGGTCCGCCCAGCGAACACAAATCGACAGACGTCGAAATGGTGCATCGGGAAGTGCGGCAAATGTCCCACGGGCCGCAACAGAGGAGCAACGAAACGCCGCAGGCTCTCCCCCTCGATGCCGCCGTTCGGCACACGCAGGCGCCGCACACGCGCCCGAGCGGAGCTACGCGGACGTCTCGTCCGCGGCAGCCGCCCTCGGAGCCCGTCGGCGCCGGGGCTTCGGCGGCGCCGGAGCCTCGGCCTCGGCCCCATTCGTGCTCGGCGACTCCTCGATCGTGACGACCCGCCGCCGCGGTCTCGGCACCGCCGGCACCTCATGCGCGAGCGCCTCGGCGACCGCGTCCTCGACGTCGGCACGGGGCGGCGCAGACGGCGGCGGGGGCGGCTCGCCCTCGTCATCGTCGTCGTCTACGTCCACGTCGTCGTAAGCGTCGTCGGGACCGTCGTCGACCGGGCCCTCGTCGAGCAGCTCGTCGTCGTCCAGCTCCAGCTCGTCGTCGACCGCCTCGCGCGCGCCTGTCGCGGCGACGACGGCGCCCTCCGCGGCGGTCTCCTTGCCACCGCGGCGGCGGCGGCGCGCGCCGCGGCCGCGACGGCCCTTCGGGAAGTTCCTCAGCAGCTCGCGCGCCAGCGCGGACGGCTTGCGGGCCATGCGCGTGCGCGCGCCGCGCAGCGCCTCCTCGCCCTCGGGCGTGTGCGCGAGCGCGGCCGCGAGCAGCGCCGCCGACAGGCGGCGGTCCTGCTTGCGGGCGGCGTGCACGAGCCGGCGCGCGTTGCGCGCGTGCGCCTGGCCGGAGGAGTTGACGAGCAGCCCCAGCAGCCGCTTCGTCTCGGGCCAGCGCTGGACCGCGTACTCCTCGTGCACCTCGCGCGTGTACTCGGCCATCCGCCAGATCCAGGCGTTCGCCTGATCCCTGCGGCCGATGCGCTTTTCGGCCAGCGCCTGGAGCATGATCTTGACGCCCTCGCGGCGCTCGTCGCGCGTCCACGTCGCCATCAGGTCGATCGCGGTGTCGAACGCCTCCGCGTCGCGCGCGGCGGCGATCTCCTGCAGCGCGCGCAGGCGCAGCTGCGCGTTGCGGTTGCGCTGCAGCGCGGTCACGAGGAAGCGGCGCTTCAGCTCGCCCTGGCGGTCGAAGTGCAGCATCGCCTTCGCGCGCCGCCAGCCGTTCGGCGCCACGCGCGCGCCGGCGAGCGCCGCCCACACGTGCTGCTCGCCGTAGTCGAGGTGCTCGACGGCGATCCGCCAGAGCTCGCGCTCGAAGACCTCGGCGCGGCGGTCCGGATCCGGCGTCACCGGCAGCACGCGGCGCTCGACGCGCACGCGCCGGCCGCGGCCGCGGCGCACCGGGCCGACGACGATCGCGCCGCCGCGGTAGACGTCGCGGTCGAGCAGCGAATGCAGCGTCACGACCGGGTCGTCGTGCTTCGTCGCGGGATGGACGAAGTCGATGACGATGCCGGCCTCCTTGCCGGGGTGGCGTCGCGTGACGCGCCCGACGCGCTGCTGGTAGATGCGCTTGGAGGCGGTCGGCGCGAGGTGCATGCAGACGGTCGCGCGAGGCGAGTTCCAGCCCTCCGCGAGCAGCTGCGCGTTGACGAGCACGTCGATCTTGCCGGCCTCGTAGTCGGCGAGGATCCGCGCCAGCTCGCGCTTGGGCGTCTCGCCGGATACGGCCTGCGCCTTCATGCCGCCGTCGCGGAAGGCCTGCGCGACGTTGTAGGCGTGGCGCACGCCGGCCGTGTAGACGACGCCGGGCACGCCGTTGAAGCGCGTCTTGTAGAGGTCGGCGATCGCGAGGTTGAAGGGCAGCTGGTCGAGCAGCTCGGCGAGCATGTCCTGGTCGAACTCGGTGTCGACCTCGCCACGGCGCAGCGGCACCTTCGCGATCGTGCGCACCCCCGGGCCGGGCGGGATGCGAATGCAGCGCAACGGGGAGATCACGCCGCGGCGGGCCGCCTGCGCGAGGTCGAAGCGCGAGGTCTGCGTCGGGAAGAGGTCGGTCACATGGCGCGCGATCAGCGCGCCCGTCGCGGTCATGCCGATGAAGACGGGGCCGCCCCACGCGCGGATCGAGGCGCTCGTCTTCTCGCCCAGCGCGGTGTGCGCCTCGTCGCAGATGACGATCGAGTAGGCGTCGGAGACCTTGCCGGCGTTGCGGACGAACCACTGGTAGGTCTCGACCGTCACCGGCCCGTTGGTCGCGTCCTTGCCGGCGAGCAGCGGCGGCGAGATGCGGTTCGAGTAGCCGCGGTCGCGCAGCTCGCCGTGGAACTGGTCGACGAGGTTGCGGCGGTGGGTGAGGATCAGGACGCCGCCGGTGCGCGAGGCCTCGACGAAGCCGAGCGCGGCGACCGTCTTGCCGGCGCCGGTCGCGTGCTCGAACCAGAAGCGCTTGGCGGCGTTCGGGTCCTCGGGCTGCTCGGCGAGCTGGACGTCGTCGTCCTCCTCGCCGCCCTCATCCCAGTCGAGCGGCTCGTCGTCCTCGGGCTCGTCGTCCTCCTCGTCCAGCTCCAGCTCCTCCTCGCCGGGGATCGCGGCGGAGGCGAGCTGCTCCGGCTCCGGCTCGACCACCTCGGTGCGGCCGTTGCCGTTGCCGACGCGCTGGGCCTCGGCCATCAGCGCGGTCAGCGTGCCGGAGAGCGCGTCGACCTGATGGGGGGACAGCAGCGTCCCGTCGGCGAGCACCGGCTCGTCGTCGGACAGCACCCGCTCCAGCCCCAGCAACAGCGAGTACTCGCGGCGCCAGTGGGCGGAGGGGAACTTCAGGCCCGCGTCCAGCTCGGCCAGGGCGGCGTCGAGCGCCCGGCGGCGGGCGGTGCCGGGAGCGAGCGCGTCCGCGAGCTCCTCGCCCTCGTGCACGAAGCGCTCGCGGGTGAAGCGTTCGGCGCGCTTGAGCGCGTCCGCGTCGGGAAGGGGCGTTGATTCAGCCATGGAAGGCCTGCAGGCGTTGCCTCGGGATGGACGTTGCCTCTGCGATGAGGAAGCCGCGATGAAGCTTCTCGGCGGCTTAGGAGATCCGGCATAAGCCGGGCACGGGAAGAACTCTCACCAGCGTTTCCCCGTACAACACAGCAGGATCTGCACATTGAAGCAGATAGGACGGGTGAATCGGCCGATCTGCCAAGCTTCGCCCCCCATGCGCGCCCTGCTCGTCCTCTTCGGCGCCTGCGCCGTGCTCGCGACGGCGCTCGCAGGTTGCGGCGCCCAGCAGCCCGACCTGCCCGTCCCGACGCCCGCGCAGGCGCAGCGTGCGCTGGCCGGCGCACCGGCTCCGCTGGCTTCCCTGCACCGCCAGGCGAGCCAGCTGCTGGACGGCGGCAAGCAGGCGTTCGACGCGCGGCTCGCGAGCCTCGCGGGCCGCCCCGTCGTCGTCAACGCGTGGGCCTCGTGGTGCGGGCCGTGCAAGTTCGAGCTGCCGTTCCTGCAGCGCGCGGCCGTCGCCGACGGCAAGCGCGTCGCGTTCCTCGGCGTGAACGTCGAGGACACGGCCGGCAAGGCGCGCACGTTCGCCGAGGACCACTGGATGGCCTATCCGAGCTACGTCGACGCGCACCGTGACATCGCGGACGAGATCGGCGTGCGCGCCGGGCTGCCGACGACCGTCTTCTACGACCGCCGCGGTCACGTCGAGTTCGTCCATCAGGGCCAGTACCGCGACGAGGCCCAGCTGCGGGCGGACATCCGCCGCTACGCCCGCACCGCATGAGCGTGGAGATCCGTCGCGCAGACGGGCACGACGAGCTGGACGCGGCGCTCGACCTGCGCCATCGCGTCTTCTGCCTCGAGCAGGGCGTGCCGAAGCGCGAGGAGATCGACGGGCGCGACGGCGAGGCGGTCCACCTCGTGGCCGTGCGGGAGGGACGCGTGCTCGGCACCTGCCGCCTGCTGTTCGCGCATCGCGCGGTCCAGTTCAGCCGGCTCGCAGTCGATGCCTCGGCGCGGCGCGAGGGGATCGCGACGCTGCTGCTGCGCGAGGCCGACGCGGAGGCGCGCGGAGGCGGCGCGCAGCGGATCGTGCTGCATGCGCAGACGTACGCGCTGCCGCTCTACACGACTGCGGGCTACGAGCCGCGCGGACGCCTGTTCGTCGAGGCGGGGATCGAGCACGTCGCGATGGAGAAGCGCATTGTCTGAGGTGCGCGTCGATCCGCTGACGGGCCTGCGGACGATCGTCGCCGCCGACCGCGCGAACCGCCCGAACGCGGGCCTGAGCGCGCAGGCCGGTCCCTCCCTGGACCCGGCCGGCGACCCGTTCGCCGAAGGCAACGAGCACAAGACGCCACCCGAGCTGTTCGCCGTGCGGCCGGACGGCGGTGCCCCCGACAGCGGCGGCTGGAGCGTGCGCGTCGTGCCGAACCTCTACCCCGCGCTCGCCCCCGACGCCGCGCCGACCGCGCCCGACGCGCAGCCCGACCTCTTCACCGCCCACCCGGCGCGCGGCGCGCACGAGGTGATCGTCAACGCGCCGCAGTCGGTCACGACGCTCGCCGAGCTGCCGCCCGAGCAGGTGGCGGCGGCGCTCGACGTGTGGCGGCTGCGGATGCGGGCGCGCGCGGACGCCGCCTACGTGCACGTGCTCGTCAACGAGCGGCGTGAGGCGGGCGCGTCGCTGCCACACACGCACGCGCAGCTCTACGCGCTCGACTTCGTGCCCGCGGCGGTCGCACGCGAGCGCGAGCGCTTCGGTGCGCACGCGACGCGCACGATGGGCGGCAACCTGCTCGGCGACCTCGTGCAGGAGGAGGTGCGCCGCCGCGAGCGGATCGTCGCGATCGACGAGGAGGCCGTCGCGCTCGCCCCCTACGGCTCGCGCCTGCCCTACCAGCTGATGATCGCGCCGCGGCGCCCGCGCGCACGCTTCGAGGACGACGGCGCGACCGGCGCGCGCCTGCTGCACGACGTGCTCGGGCGGCTCGCGCGGCGGCTCGGCGCCAGCCCGCCGCTGAACCTGTGGGTGCGCACGGCCCCGCAGGGCGCGGAGCACTTCTGCTGGAGGATCGACGTGATGCCGCGCCTGACGCACCTCGCCGGGCTCGAGCTCGGCACCGGACTGCACCTCAACATCGTCGCCCCCGAGCAGGCGGCGGCGGAGCTGCGCGAGGCGTAGGCGGTGCGCGCGCTCGTCCAGCGCGTCGCGCGCGCCAGCGTGCGCGTCGAGGGGGAGCTCGTCGGCGAGATCGGCGCGGGCCTGCTCGTGCTGCTCGGGGTCACCCACGGCGACACGGAGGCGGCCGCCGACCGGCTGGCCGACAAGCTGCGCGCGCTGCGCGTCTTCCCCGACGCGGACGGTCGCATGAACGAGCCGCTCGGCCAGCGCGAGGTGCTGTGCGTGAGTCAGTTCACGCTCTATGGCGAGGCGCGCAAGGGCAACCGGCCGAGCTACGTCGCCGCCGCCGACCCGGCGCTCGCGGAGCCGCTGTACGAGCGCGTGTGCGAGCGGCTGGGCGCGCAGCGCGGCGTCTTCGGGGCGCACATGCAGGTCGAGCTGGTGAACGACGGGCCCGTGACCCTCATGGTCGAGCTGTAGGCTCCCGCCCGCATGCCGCCGACCGACCGCTTCGTGATCAGCTTCGCCGCGGAGCCGCCGCAGGAGCCGCTGCCCTACGGTCGCTGGGCGGACACGCTGCGCCGCCACTTCCTCGCGGCCGTCGCCGAGCTCGACGGCGACGGCGAGGACCTCGGCGAGGCGGGCGAGATCGCCTGGTTCCCCGACCGCACCTACGGCGGGCGCACCTACGTGCCGGCGAGCGCGCGCACGAGCACCGACTACGAGCTGTTCGGCTACGTCTCGTTCGCCGCGAGCACGGACGACGGCGCGCCGGAGGCGTTCGAGGCGCACGCCGACTTCACGAGCGAGACGGCCGACGCGAACCCCGACTGGCAGGTCGACCTCAACGAGGAGGTGATCGGACGCTGGCGCGGCGAGGACGGCAAGACGGCCGACCTCACGCTCGTGTGGGGCGTCCCGCTCGTCGACCACGCGACCGTCGCGACCGCCGAGCTGGCCGACCTCGCGGTCGACCAGTGCACGCTGATCGACGGGCGCTTTACGCTCGTCGCGCCCGACGCCTACCGCGCCGACTTCCTCGACGTGAAGCTGTTCTCCGCGCGCGGCGTGGAGCTGGCGAGCGAGTCGCTGTACGTCGAAGACGACGAGTAGTTCAGCGCAGCAGCAGCCGCACGAGCGCGGCCCAGTGGCGCTTGAGCTCGGCGAGCGGGATCCCGCGCCCGCGGCGCTGGTGTCGGAACAGCTCGGCATCGAGCACCGCCAGCAGCGTGTCCGCGGTGAGACCCGCATCGAGGGCGGGCGAGGCCTCGCGCACGAGCATCGTGAGGTGCAGGTGGTAGACGGCCTGCGGCCCTGAGCGCACATGCGCGCCGATGGTCAGGAAGCGCGCCTCGACGAGCAGCTCGGCGTGCTCCTCCAGCAGGTCCAGCATGCCCTCGCCGAAGGCGATCGCGCGCTCACACGGCTGTGCGCCCGGGCCGAGGGGCGCGGGGCCGCGGATGAACGCGTCCTGGAAGTCGCGCTCGCGGTCGCCGAGCACGGCGCGCACGAGCGAGGCGCGGTCGCCGAAGCGGCGGAACAGGGTCCCTTTCCCCACGCCGGCCTCGTGGGCGATCGCGTCCATCGAGGTGCACGCGACGCCGTCGCGCGCGAACAGGCGCTCGGCGGCGGCGAGCACGCGGCGGCGGTTGCGCGCGGCGTCGGCGCGCTCAGGCGGCTCCTCGGCGATGACGGGCAGCTCGACGAGCTGCGGGAGGTCTGTGGTCACGATGGGCATGATCTCAATCGGACTGGGGTCCGTTTATGGTATCGTCCTTTTCAGCAAGCGGACTGCGGTCCGAATAACCAGACTTCAAGGAGCCTCCATGTCCACCACCACGCCCACCGCGATCGCCGGCAACTGGACGCTCGACCCGATCCACTCGAGCGCGAGCTTCGCCGTCAAGCACATGGTCGTCGCGACCTTCCGCGGCCGCTTCGAGCAACTCGACGCGACGCTGCGCGACGGCCGCCTCGAGGGCTCCGTCGACGCCCGCTCGATCCAGGTCAAGGACGAGAACCTCGCCGCCCACCTGCAGTCGCCGGACTTCTTCGACACCGACCGCTACCCCGAGATCCGCTTCAGCTCCACGTCGCTGGAGCGCACCGGCGACGAGCTCGTGCTGCGCGGCGAGCTGACGATCAAGGGCGCGACCCACCCGATCGAGGCGCGCGGCGAGGTCGTCGGCCCGCACGAGGACATCGCCGGCAACACGAAGCTCGGCGTCTCGCTGGAGACGGTGCTCGACCGCACGCAGTACGGGCTCGACTGGAACGCCCCGCTGCCCAAGGGCGGCTTCGCGGTCGGCGACGACGTCAAGCTGACGGTCGAGCTCGAGCTCGTGCAGGCGGAGGCGTGACCGCCATGCGCGTGCTCGCGATTCCCGGCTCGCTGCGGCGCGACTCGCACAATCGCGCGCTGCTGCGGGTCGCGGCCGACCTGCTGCCCGAGGACGTCGAGCTGGTGCTCTACGACGAGCTGAAGACGATCCCGCCCTACGACCAGGACGACGAGGACGCGGGCGCCCCGGCGCCCGTGCTCGCACTGCGCGAGGCGATCGCCGCGGCCGATGCGGTGCTGATCGCGACGCCCGAGTACAACCACTCGCTGCCGGGCGCGCTCAAGAACGCGCTCGACTGGGCCTCGCGCCCGCTCGCCACGAACGCGCTGCGCGGCAAGCCGGCGGCCGTGATCGGCGCCAGCACCGGCATGTTCGGCGCCGTGTGGGCGCAGGCGGAGGGACGCAAGGTGCTCTCCGCGATCGGCGCGCGCGTCGTCGATGTCGAGCTGCCGGTGCCCCAGGCGCACGAGCTGCTCGGGCCCGACGGCGAGCTGGACGAGCTGCGCCCCCAGCTCGCGGCGGTGCTCGACGCGCTCGTCGCGCAGGCGCGCACGACGCACGAGCTGGCGATCGCGGCCTGAGCGGCGCGGTCAGGCCGACGCGGCGCCGCCGACCAGCGGCGGCAGCCGCGGCACGGCCGCGAGCAGCGTGCGCGTGTACTCGTGCTGCGGCGCGTCGTAGAGCGCGTCGACCGACGCCAGCTCGACGATCTTGCCGTTCTGCATCACGGCGACGCGCTCGCACAGCTGCCGCACGACGGCGAGGTCGTGCGAGATCAGCACGAGCGTCAGCCCCAGCTCGCGCTGCAATCCGCGCAGCAGGCCGATGATCTGCGCCTGCACCGAGACGTCGAGCGCCGAGACAGGCTCGTCGGCGACGAGCAGCCGCGGCTCCAGCGCGAGCGCCCGCGCGATCCCGACGCGTTGACGCTCGCCGCCAGACAGCTCGTGCGGGTGGCGCGCGACATAGGCGGGATCGAGCCCGACCTGCTCCAGCAACTCGCCCACGCGGCGCGCGCGCTCGCCGGCCGCGCTCAGCAGCCCGTGGATCGCGAACGGCTCGGCGACGATCGCGCCGACCGTGCGGCGCGGGTTCAGCGAGCCGGCCGGATCCTGGAAGACGAGCTGGCGCTCGCGCCGCAGCGCGCGCAGCCGCGCCCCGCGCGCATGCGTCACGTCCTCGCCGCGCCAGCGCACGACGCCCGCGTCGGGCTCCAGCAGGTTCAGCATCAGCCGCGCCAGCGTGCTCTTGCCGCAGCCGGTCTCGCCGACGAGCCCGAGCGTCTCGCCCTCGCCGACCGCGAGGCTGACGTCGTCGACCGCGTGCACGTAGGCGCGCGAGCGCCGCGCCGGCCCGCGCTGCGCGAGCGCGTAGCGCTTGACGAGCCCTTCGACCTCCAGCAGCGGCGTGGCGCTCATCGCCCGCCTCCGCTCATCGCCGCCACGCGCGCATGCCACAGCGTGCGCCGCTCCTCGACGCTCAGCAGGCAGGCGACGCGGTGCGCGGGCGCACCCGGCAGCGGCGCGAGCGGCGGCTCGGTCTGCGTGTGGGCGGGACGCACGTAGGCGCAGCGGGGGTGGAAGCGGCAGCCGGAGGGCGGCGCGATCAGGCTCGGCGCGCGCCCGCCGATCGGCACCAGCTCGCTGCCGCGCGGCGCGTCGAGCCGCGGCACGGACGTCAGCAGGCCCCACGTGTAGGGATGCTGCGGGGCGTCAAACAGCTGCGCGGTCGGGGCCTGCTCGACGATCTGGCCGGCGTACATCACCGCCACCTCGTCGGCCGTCTCGGCGACGACGCCGAGGTCGTGCGTGATCAGCACGAGCGCCATCCCCAGCTCGTCGCGCAGGCGCCTCAGCAGCGCGAGCAGCTGCGCCTGCACGGTCACGTCGAGCGCGGTCGTCGGCTCGTCCGCGATCAGCACGCGCGGCTCGTTCACGAGCGCCATCGCGATCATCGCGCGCTGGCGCATCCCGCCCGACAGTTCGTGCGGATGCGCGTCGAGGCGCCGCTTCGCATCGGGTATCCCGACCAGCTCCAGCAGCTCCAGCGCCCGCGCGCGGGCGGCGGCGCGCGTGACCGGGCGGTGCACGCGCATCGCCTCGGCGATCTGCGCGCCGACGCGCTGGAGCGGGTGCAGCGCCGAGAGCGGATCCTGGAAGATCATCGCGACGGCGTCGCCGCGCAACGCGCGCAGCCGCTCGGGCGCGGCGTCCAGCAGCTCCTCGCCGTCCAGCTCGACGCGGCCCGAGATGCGCGTGCGCGGGCCGTGCGTGAGCCCCATCGCCGTCAGCGCGGTGACGGTCTTGCCCGAGCCGGACTCGCCGACGATCCCGAGCGTGCGCCCCGCGGCGACCTCGAAGGAGACGCCGTCGACCGCGCGCACGACGCCCTCCGGCGTCGCGAAGCCGACGCGCAGGTCCTCCACGCGCAGGACCGGCGCGCTCACTGCTCGCGCACCCGCGGGTCGAGGTAGGCGTAGAGCACGTCGACGACGATGTTCGCAACGATCACGAAGCACGCGGCGATCAGCACCGTGCCCTGGATCACCGGGTAGTCGGCGTGCGTGATCGCGTCGTAGTTGAGGCGTCCGATGCCGGGGATGCCGAAGACGCCCTCGGTCAGCACCGCGCCGCCGAGCAGCAGGCCGACGTCGAGCCCCGCGAGCGTCACGAGCGGGGTGATCGCCGCGCGCAGCGCGTGGCGCAGCACGATCCGCCGCTCGCTCACGCCCTTCGCCCGTGCGGTGCGGACGTAGTCCTCCGACAACGCCTCGAGCAGGCCGCCCCGCAGCAGCCGCGCGTAGACGGCGGCGAAGCCGGCCGCGAGCACGCACCAGGGCAGGATCAGGCCGCTGAACCAGCGCAGCGGGTCGACGGTGATCCCGACGTAGCTGCCCGCACCCGGCAGCAGCGGCAGCACCCCGATGTCGCTGGAGAAGAGGTAGAGCACGACGAGCCCGAGCCAGTACGGCGGCGCCGAGATCGCCACGAGCGCGCCGCCCATCGTCAGGCGGTCGAGCCAGCTGCCGCGACGCACGGCGGAGACGACACCGATCGGGATCGCGATCGCCATCCACAGCACGACCGCGCCGAGCGTCAGCGAGATCGTCGCGGGCAGGCGGTCCACGAGCAGCGAGCCGACGGAGGCGCTGCTGTAGTAGCTGAAGCCGAGGTCGGCGTGCAGCACGAGGTGGGTCAGGAACGTCCAGTACTGGCTCGGCAGCGACCGGTCGAGCCCGAGGCTCGCGCGGATCGCGGCCAGCGTCTCCGGCGAGGCGTTGCGCCCCGCCCGCAGCTGCGCCGGATCGCCCGACGGCAGCACGTAGAAGACGACGAACGTGAGCAGGCTCACGAGCAGCAGGAGCACGACGCCCCAGAGGACGCGGCGCACGACGTAACCGGCCATGGGACGGGTTACGCCGTCGCCGCGCTCGTCCCTACTTGAGGGACGAGTACGAGAGGTCGCAGTGACCCTGGTTCCAGACCTGCGGCGCGCAGCGCACGTCGGCCGAGAAGAGGTTCGGCTGCTTGTCCCACAGCCACGGGATCGCGGCTGCGGTCGCGGTGATCATGCGGTCGATCTTCCCCCACGCCTGGGCGCGATTGTCCGTGCCGACGGCCAGCTCGGCCTTCGCCATCGCGGCGTTGATCGCGGGGTCGTTCAGCTGCGGCCAGTTGGGGTTGTTCTCGGGGAAGATGTCGTTGCCGTTGAACGCCACGTCGAGCACCGTCTGCGGATCGGCGAAGTCGCGGATCCAGCCCAGGTTCGGGCAGACGTTGACCTTCGCCTTCGGCAGGGCGCAGAAGCGCGAGTACAGGACGGAGCCGTCGACGACCTTCAGGTTCGTCTTGAAGCCGAGGTCCTTCAGCGCCTGGTCGACGATCTGCGCGTCGTTGTCGTCGGGCGAGCCGGCGAGGCCGACGATCTGGATCGTCTCGCCGCCGGTGTACTTGCCGTCCGGGTAGCCAGCCTTGCGCAGGTAGGCGCGCGCGACGGCCGGGTCGCCGCCCGGCTTGGCGAGAAAGTCCACGCCGGCGCCGCTCTGGCCGCCGGCCTCGTCGAAGCCGAGCACGCCCGGATAGAGGAAGTGCGTGGCGACGTCGCCGATGACCTCGCCGCCGCGCACGAGGCGCATCCGCTCGCGGTCGATCGAGGCCGCGACCGCCTTGCGCAGATCCGCGTTGTCGAACGGCGGGATCGCCGTGTTGAGCGCGATGTAGCGCGAGCCGGCGCCGGGCGAGAAGAAGATCTGGTCGCGATGCTGCTGGTAGGCGAGCTTGACGACCGCCGCCGGCGGCGGGTCGCCGAGCACGAGATCGCTGCCGTCCAGGACCTGGCGCGCGGAGACGGTCGGCGAGCCGCCGATCGCCCAGTCGACCTCGTTCACGTAGGCGGGCCGGTCGTCCGTCGCGGCCTTCCAGTTCGGGTTGCGCACGAGCGTGATGCTGCGCCCGGGCTTGTAGCCGGCGCCGAGCACCTTGCCGCTCTTGTCGGCGGCGAGCTCGTAGGGGCCGGTCGCGACCGAGTTGTTGCCGTAGTCGGAGGGGGCGTGCGCGTCGAACGGCTTCGCGTACTCCGGCGGCACCGGGGCGGACAGCGGCAGCACGAGCGCCTGCGCCAGCAGCGTCGCGGTCGGGCGCCCGAGCTTGAAGACGATCGTCTGGTCGTCGGGCGTCGTGATGCCGGCGATCGGGCCGCCGGTCGCCTTCGAGGCGCCGACGACGTCGCCGTAGTACGTGCTGGCGTAGGGGTTCGCGACGTGCGGGTTGAAGCCGCGCTCGATCGCGTACTTGACGTCCTTCGAGGTCACCTCGCGGTTCACCGGCGGCGAGTAGTGAACGCCGCTCTTGATCTTCACCGTGAGCGTCTTGCCGTCGGCCGACACCTGCGGCGGGCCGGCGGCGAGGTCGGGGACGATGTGCGCGGCGTCGCTCGGCTTGTACGCATAGAGCGCTCGCTGCGAGGCCGACAGCACGGTCAGGTCGAGGCTGGAGTAGGTGATGCCCGGGTCGAGGCTCTGCACGTCCTCGCTCGTGAGGATCTTCAGCGTGCCGCCGCGCGTGCCGCCGGCGCCATCGCTGGCGCTCGCGGCGCGCTGATCGCCACCACCGCCACCGCCGCACGCCGTGAGCGTCGCTGCGATGGACAGGAGGGCAGCCGTGCCGGTCAGGGTCCGTCCAAGCATCCGTGGCATCGTCGGTCCTCCCTTCGGGTCGCGATTAACCGTCAAAGTGAGATTCACCGTTACCGCCTCGTCCGCGGGTCGAGCGCGTCGCGCAGACCGTCGCCAAGAAGATTGAAGGCCAGCACGGTCAGCAGCAGCGCGGCGCCGGGAAAGAGCATGTACCACCATTGAGTGTCGAAGTTCTCCGCTGCGTCGGCGATCATCCAGCCCCAACTCGGAGTCGACGGCGACACGCCAACACCGAGGAACGACAACGCAGCCTCCAACAAGATCGTCTGCGGGAGCAGCAGACTTGAGTACACGACGATCGGCGCCGAGAGGTTCGGGAGGATCTCGCGCACGACGATGCGGCGATCGGAGGCTCCCAGAGCCCGTGCGGCAAGCACGAAATCGCGCTCTCGCAGCGACAGCACCTGGCCGCGCACGACACGCGCGATCGACGTCCAGCTGACGAGCGCGATCACGAGGATGACCGTGCGCACGCCGGGCGTGATGGCGCCGGCCAGGCAGCCATTGCCGAGCGAGCAGGCCGACGCGATGCCGATGCCGAGCAGCAATACGGGGAAGGACAGCACGACGTCGACGATGCGCGAGAGCAGCGTGTCGATCCAGCCGCGACGGTAGCCGGCGACGAGCCCGACGGCGGTGCCGATCAGCACCGCGAGGGCCGTTCCGACGACGCCCACGAGCAGCGAGACGCGCGCGCCGTAGACGGTTCGCGCGAACACGTCGCGGCCCAGCGGGTCGACGCCGAAGATGTGGGAGCCGCTCGGGCCGAGCGGCGTGCCGAAGGAGTCGACCGCGTGCGCGTCGGGCACGTTCGGGCGCGGCGCGCCGACGAGCGAGACGATCAACGGCGCGAAGACGGCCATCAGCACGAGCGCGACGACGACGCCGAGGGCCACGAGCGCAGCGCGGTCCTCGCGCAGCCGGCGCCACAGCTGGCGTCCGGCCGCCGGCGCGACGCTCCGCGCGAACGCAGGCTCCTCGTCGGCCAGCAACCCAGGTGCGCCGACGCTCATCGTCCCTTCTTCGCCTGCGCGCCGACAACTCCTGTCTAGCACGCCGGACCGGACGCGCGAGGCATTACGCTTGGCGCACGCCCCGGTAGCTCAGTCGGATAGAGCGCTCCCCTCCTAAGGGAGAGGCCGCTGGTTCGAATCCAGCTCGGGGCATCGAGGCGGCGCGGGCCGTCCGGCCGGCGGGCATGATGGCGGGCGTGCGCGCCACCACCGCACCGGACTGGATCGCCGCGCTGTCCGCGGCTGGAGCGTTGGCGCTCGCGCTCCGTCGCGAGTCGTTGCAAGAAAAAAAAACCCTTCGTGACACCCGGTGTGTCGGGTGAACGGCTCGGCGCCCCGGGCGAACCAGGGCACAGTCCGGGCAAATTCCCCGACAACGTCTGTTGCCGATGATGAATCGTGACAGCGCGCTCGCGTACGCGTTCGGGCGGGCCGTCCGTCGCGAACGGCGCCTGCGCGACCTGAGTCAGGAGGCGCTGGCAGACCGCGCAGGGATCGGCTCCAAGCACCTCGGCGAGATCGAACGCGGTAACCACGACCCGCGCCTGACGACGATCTTCAAGCTCGCCGACGGGCTCGGCCTGACGGTCGGCGAGCTGCTGGAGCTGATGCCGGCCGTCGCCGAGCCGGCCGCGCAGCGTCAGTAGTAGACGTCGATCTCGTCGCCGAGGTGCACCCAGTCGAAGATCGCCCGAGCGTCGGGGACCGGGACCCGCAGGCAGCCGTGGCTCGCGTTGTACGTCGGCACCTCGGCGTAGCCGTGGATCGCGTAGCCGCGGATGAAGTAGTTGGAGTCGACCATGCCCAGCGAGTTCGTCCCGATCGTCTTCGAGTAGAAGTGGAACGTGCCGAGCACCGTCGGCGTCGAGGGCTTGCCGGAGCTCGTGACGTACGTGCGCACGACCTTGCCGTTGTCGATCAGCGCGAGCACCTGCCAGTTGAGGTTCGCCTCGACGTGGCGCCCGTGCGTCGGGTAGCGCACGTGGAAGGAGCCGACGCCGCGCAGCACGCGGTCGACGACGTCCGGGCTGAGCGTCGCGATGCGGTCCATTCCGTTGACCTTGCGGAAGGCGAGCACGGCCCGTTCCATCTGCGCGTCGTAGACGCCGCTCTGCCCGATCGAGTAGCCGAGCGCGGCGAGGCGCTGCTGCAGGAGCGTCACGAACGGGCTGCGCGTGCCGGGGCCGGCGGTCGGCGTCACGACCAACAGCGCCGCCTTCGCGGCGAGCGCGCGCTGCGCGGCGGTCTGCTCGTGGACCGCGAAGATCTGCACGTCGCCCGGCGTCTCGGGCGTGAACTGCGCCGTGAAGACAGCGGTCTTCTTCGTGTGCGTCGGCTTCGGCGTGACCTTCACCTGCTTGAGCAGCTTGTGGCCACGCCAGATCCGCACGCTGACCGTCTGGCCGGGCACGTACGGGACGATCCGCCCCTCGATCTTGAGCGTGCGGCTCGTGACCGCCAGCTGCCGCGCGCCGACGGCGTAGGCGCCGTCGAGCTGCAGGCCGATGCGCCCGGTCGGCTTCGGCGCGACCGGCTTCGCGGCGTTCGCGGCGGCGACCGGCACAGCCAGCGAGAGAAGGAGGACGAGCGGGACGAGGCGACGGAGCACGAGAGCGGAAATCCTAGTCGAGCATGGCGGCGGCGCGCCCTGGCACGTCCACGAACGGGCGCACGACGACCAGCACCAGCGCGACCGCGCCGCACATCAGCAGCAGCGTCTGGCCGCCGCTCCAATCCTCCGCGGCCGCGAACGCGAGCGCGTTGTTGAGCGAGTGCAGCGCCATGCACGGCAGCAGCGAGCGCGTGCGCCAGCGCACCACGCACAGCGCGACGCCGAAGATCGCGAGCGGCAGCAGGTAGACCGGCTTCGCCGAGAAGGCATGGACCGCGCCGAACGCGATCCCAGTCAGCAGCGCCGCCGGCCAGGGCCCGCGCCAGTTGCGCAGCGCGCGGAAGATGTAGCCGCGGAACAGCGTCTCCTCCGCGATCGGCGCCAGCACCGTGACGATCGCGCAGACGGAGACGAGCGCCGCCGTGCTCTCGTCCACGCCCAGCTCCTTCGGCAGGTTCTCGGTGCCGTGGATGTCGACCAGCTGCGCCCACAGGGCGCCCAGCAGCACGTAGACGCCGAACGCGAGCAGCATCCAGCCGAGCGCGGGCCACAGGCGCGTGCGCCGCAGCCCCAGCTGCGCGGGCCGCAGCGGGCCGGCATGGCGCGCGAACAGGACCGCGGCCAGCACGAACGCGCCGTCCTGCAGGACCGTCGCGACGATGTTGACCGACGGCGGCGGATCGTCGAGGCTCGCACCGAAGACGGCGGCGACCACGCCGACCACGAGCGCGCCGACGAGCGCCAGCGCCAGCGCCACCACGAGCGCGAGCGGCGCGCTCCACGGCGTCCAGCCCTCGGCGGAGTCGAGCAACGCCGGCGGCTCGGCGGAGGGCGGCGGCCCCGAGCCGGGCGGGGAGACGCTGCTCATCGCATCAGGGTACGAGGTCGAGCAGCTCGGGCAGCGAGCGGATCGTCCGCACGCCCGCGGGCGCCTCGCCCTCGCGCACCACCAGCAGCGGCTCGATCCCGGCCGCGCGCGCGCCGGCGACGTCGTGCTCGAAGCTGTCGCCGACGTGCAGCGCCTCGTGCGCCTCCACGCCGGCGAGCTGCAGGCCGCGCGCGAAGATCGCCGGCGCGGGCTTCGCGCTCCCCTGCTCGGCGGAGGTGATGACGCCGTCGACCAGCGCCGCGAGCCCGGTGTCCGCGAGCACGTCGTGCAGCGAGACGTCCCAGTTGCTGACGACGACCAGCCGCAGCCCGCGGGCGCGCGCTTCACGCAGCGTCTCCGGGACCTCCGGGAACGGACGAAAGCGCAGCGCCGCCAGGAGCGTCTCGGTCAGCGGGCCGAGCGCCAACGCCTCGGCCCCCGGCAGCGCGTCGCGCAGCGCCACCGCAGCACGCTCGCGCAGCAGCGCCAGGCTCGCGCGATCGACCGCCATGTCGTGGTTGGCGCGGTAGAAGGCGATCTCGGCGCGCAGCGCCGCCGCCACGGCCTGCTCGCTCGCCTCGAAGCCGCAGCGCTCGCGCAGCTCGCGCCGCAGCGGGAGGACGGGCGGCTCCAGCTCGACGAGCGTGCCGAGCGCGTCGAGCAGCAGCGCCCGCACCGGCTGCGCGCTCACGCGACGAAGCCCCAGCGCGCGAACTGCGCCGTCATCAACCCCAGCAGCACCGCGCTGACGCCGACCATCCGCTCCACCCGCCCGTGCTCGACGCCGCGGTCCGCGAGCCACATGTGCAGGGGGAAGAGCACGGCGATGTAGCGCGGGAGCGACGTCAGCGGCGCCCCCGAAACCGGCGAGGACAGAATCATCACGAGCGCGAGCAGCGCATACGCGCCGTAGGCGAGCGGCAGCCGCCGCAGCGCCCCGACGAGCGCGATGCACGCGAACACGAGGAACCCGAACAGCAGCAGGTCCTGGACTGGCCCGAGCGTCGGGGGCCCGTGCGACAGGTCCCGCAGCGCCTCCGCAGCCGAGCGCACGCCGCCGGTCGCGCCGCCCAGCAGCGAGAAGTGCCGGAACCACAGCGCCTGCGCGTGCAGCGGCGCGAGCGCGTCGCCGAGCGCGATCGCGCAATACAGCAGGTAGGCGCCGAGCCCGCACGGGATCAGCGCCGCCCACAGCAGGCTCGGCGTGAGCGGATGGCGCGGGCGCAGGCGCCCCAGCCGTCCCGCACCGGGCCGCGACGGCGGAGCCTCGCGATCCTCCCGCGGGCCGTAGAGGAACAGCAGCGCGACCGGCACGATCAGCAACACGCCGCTGTTGCGCGTCGCCGCCGCCAGCGCGCCGAGCACGCCCGCCCACATCCAGCGGCCGCGACGGGCCGCCAGCAGCGTGCCGACCGACAGCAGCAGGAACAGCGACTCCGAGTAGACGGCCGAGAAGAACAGCGCCGTCGGGAAGAACGCCATCAGCATCACCGTCGCGCGCGCCCGCTCGGGACCCAGCTCGAGCGCCACGAGCCGCTCCAGCAGCACGAGCGCCCCCAGGAAGCACGCCAGCGACAGCAGCAGTCCGGCGAGCAGCGGCGAGCCCACGACCCAGCCGAGCACCCGCATCAGCAGCGGATAGAGCGGGAAGAAGGCGGCCTTCGCGTGGTCGGTCGGGTCGGGGTAGCCGTCGCGCGCAATCGCCAGGTACCAGACGGAGTCCCAGCGGGCCGCCGGCGCCAGCAGCAGGTTCGCGAGCGGCGAGAACGGCGTCGTCAGGCCGGCGGGGTCGAAGGGGTGCGTGTCGGGTGCGCGCCCGAACCACAGCAGCCCCATCACGCCGGCGACCCACACCGCCAGCCGCGAGGTCCACACGGCCTCCCACGAGACGCGCCAGGCTCCACCTCCGCTGCTGCCGCTACGCTCGCGCTCCATGCTCGGCGATGTTCCCACGCTGGCCGCGCGATTCCTGCAAGGCGACGCGAATCACGTCGTCGCCGCGGCGCTCAGCGTCGTCGTCGCGATCGTGCTCGCGCTCGCGGTCGACCGCGCGCTGCTGCACCGCGGCCACGCGCTCGCCACCGCAGTCGTGCGCGACGAGCTGACGCCGATGCTCGACACGCGCCTGCGCTTCCTGCGGCGACTGCTGACGCTGACGATCCTGCTGCTCGGGCTGCTGTTCGCGCTCTCGCAGTTCGGCGGGCTCTCGCGCCTCGCGACGGGGGTGCTCGCATCCGGCGCGCTGCTCGCCGCGGTCGTCGGCTTCGCCGCCCGCCAGACGCTCGCGAACCTGATCGCGGGCGTGATGCTGACGATCGCCCAGCCACTGCGGATCGGCGACACGGTGACGGTCGAGGACGAGCGCGGCACCGTCGAGGACGTGCGCCTCAACTACACGGTCGTGCGCGGCGCCGACGGGCATCGCGTCTTCATCCCGAACGAGCGCCTCGCGACCGGCATCCTGCGCAACGACACGATCGTCGAGCCGCAGATCGGGCTCGAGGTCGAGCTGTGGCTGCCCCGCGCCGTCGACGCCGACGTGGCCCTGAAGGCGCTGCGCGAGCTGGACGGGGCGCCGCTGGCGCAGATCGCAGCGATCGCGCCCGAGGGCGTGCGCTACACGCTCTCGCGCGGCGTGGTCGCGCCGCCCGAGCAGGCTGCGCGCGCATCGGCCCTGCGGGCGGAGGCGCTGCGGGCGCTGCGCCTCGCCGGGCTGCTCGACGCGGCCTGACGCGACCGGGCAGGTGTCGCCCCCCTCAGGGGCGAAATCTGCACGGAGCTACACTTTTTCGCGCATTCCCGTGACCCGTCGAGAGCGACAGCGGCGCCGCAGCCGCCGCCACCGCAGTCCCCTGCGCCGCGCGCTCGTCGTGGTCGCGACGCTCGTGCTGCTCGTCGCCGTGGCCGGCGGGATCGCCGCAGCGGGCTGGGTCGCGAACGTCGTGCGCGACACGCCCGACATCGCCCAGCTGCGCGCGCAGCCGGTCGGGACCGTCTCGACCGTCTATGCCAGCGACGGCACGCGCCTCGGCTTCATCTACGGCGACGAGATCCGGCGGCCGATCACCAGCGCCCAGGTCCCGCTGCTGATGAAGCAGGCGACCGTCGCGATCGAGGACCGCCGCTTCTACCAGCACGGCGGCGTCGACTACCTCGGCGTCGTGCGCGCCGCGGTCAAGAACGTCACCTCCGACAAGGCCGCCCAGGGCGGCTCGACGCTGACGATGCAGCTCGTGCGCAACCTCTACGTGCCCGAGAACCGCTTCAAGAAGACGCTCACGCGCAAGATCCGCGAAGCGAAGCTGGCCGAGGAGCTGGAGCAGCGTCACTCGAAGGCCTGGATCCTGCTCGCCTACCTCAACAACGTCCCGTACGGCACCGACGACAACGGCAAGTCGGCGATGGGCGTGCAGGCGGCCGCGCGCATGTTCTTCGACCGGCCGGCGTCGAAGCTGACGCTGCCGCAGGCGGCGCTGCTCGCCGGCCTGCCGCAGGCGCCGAGCGACTACAACCCCTTCCTCAACCCGCAGGGCGCCCGCTCGCGCCGCGCCGAGGTGCTGCACGCGATGGCCGACGCCGGCTACATCACCGCCGGCGAGGAGGCGAGCGCGAACGCCGCCCCGCTCGGCGTGCACCGCGGGACCTTCTACAGCCAGCGGCGCGAGCAGTTCTTCTTCGACTACGTCGAGCAGGAGCTGCGCAAGCGCTACGGCGACGCCGCCATCAACCGCGGCGGGCTGAAGGTCTACACGACGATCAACCTGCACTTCCAGGACCTCGCGCGCCAGGCGATCGCCGACAAGCTGGCGCTCTATCCGGGTCCGTCGGCCGCGCTCGCGACCGTCGATCCCGCCAACGGCCACATCCTCGCGATGGCCTCCTCGGCGACGTACGGCAAGACGCAGTTCAACTACGCCACGCAGGCCCACCGCCAGCCGGGCTCGACGTTCAAAGTGATCGACCTGATGGCGGCCGTGCGCGAGGGGATCAACCCCGCCACCACCTACTACAACTCGCACGAGCTGCTGCCCGGCTGGCTGCCGGCCGCGCCGACGTGGCAGGTCGAGACCGACAGCCACTCCTACGCCGGCTCGATCAGCCTCGCCGCCGCGCTGCCGCCGTCGGACAACACCGTCTTCGCGCAGCTCGGCGCCGACATCGGCCCCGACAAGGTCGATCAGGCAGCGCACGACATGGGCGTCACCTCCCCGCTCAACGGCTTCTACGCGGAGGCGATCGGCGGCCTCAAGTACGGCGTCTCGCCGCTGGAGATGGCGAACGCCTACGCGACCGTGGCCGACGGCGGCTGGCGCAACACCGCCACCGCGATATCGCGCGTCGTGCATCCGGACGGCAAGATCGACGACCTCGGCAAGCCGCACCGCAAGAAGGAGTTCACCGACGGCGAGACGGCCGCGGTGCTCGCACCGATGAAGCAGGTGCTGATCAACGGCACCGCCGGCGGCCTCGGGATCGGCTGCCCGTCCGCCGGCAAGACCGGCACCACCAGCTCGAACACCGACGTCTGGTTCGTCGGCATCACGCCGAAGCTCTCGACGGCCGTGTGGGTCGGCTACCCCGACGACACGAGAACGCTCGGCGACATCTTCGGCGCGACGATCCCGGCGCCGATCTGGAACCAGTTCATGACGGCCGCGAAGGGCTCCTACTGCGAGGACTGGCCGGCGCCGAAGGAGCCCTTCAGCGGCACCGCGTACCTCGGGCACTACGCGTCGATGGCGCACGAAGCGCCCGCCGGCGGCGACAGCAAGGACAAGCCGAAGGACGACAACCACGACGGCAAGGACGACGTCACCGGCAAGCCGATCGACGGCTTCGACCCGACCAAGTACGCGCACCCCCCGCAGGGCTCGCACGACACGGGCACGACCACGACGACGACCCCGCCGGCCGACAACCAGGGCGGCGGCGCCGGAGCACCCGTGGGTTGAGCCCCTCGCAGGGGTCGGATGGCTTGGTACGGTTAGCGCGCCGTCCGCACGGTGCATTGGCGTGCGCGGCACCCACACCGACTTCCGGATTCGATCCGAGATAGGACGACACGTGCCGAAGGAAGAAAAGGTCGAGCTCGAGGGCGAGGTGATCGAGGCCCTGCCGAACGCGATGTTCCGCGTGAAGCTCGACAACGACCACGTGGTCCTCGGCCATGTCGCCGGCAAGATGCGCCGCTTCCGCATCCGCATCCTGCCGGGCGATCGCGTGCGCTGCGAGCTGTCTCCGTACGACCTCGACCGCGCGCGCATCGTCTACCGCCACCGCTAGGCCCTCCCCATGCGCGAGCTGGCGCTGATCGAGGCGCTGGAGACGATCCTCGCGAACGACGGCGAGCGGGTCGTGCGCTGGCTCGGGGACGACGCGGCCGTCGTGCGCGCCGGCGCCTACGCCGTCACGTCGGTCGACACGATGGTCGAGGGCGTGCACTTCCCACCGCTCGGCGCGGGCTGCTCGGCGGCCGACGTCGGCCATCGCGCGCTCGCGGGAGCGCTCTCCGATCTCGCCGCGATGGGCGCGCGGCCCGGCGAGGCCTACCTCGCGCTCGTGCTGCCCCCAGGTCTCGGCGAGGCCGAGCTGCGCGCGCTGTTCGGCGCCGCGCAGGCGCTCGCGAGCGCGACCGGCACCACGATCGCCGGCGGGGACGTCGCGCGCGGCCCCGCGCTGATGCTGGCCGTCACCGTCGTCGGCTGGGCCGACGACGCCTCCGCGCTCGTCGGCCGCGACGGCGCGCTGCCGGGCGACCTGATCGGCGTGACCGGGACGCTCGGCGACGCCGGCGCCGGGCTCGCGATCCTCGAGGGCCGCGCCGCCGGGCCGGACGCGCTCGTGCAGCGCTTCCTGCGTCCGCTGCCGCGGCTGGAGGAGGGCCGCGCGCTCGCGGCAGCCGGCGCGCACGCGCTGATCGACCTGTCCGACGGGCTGGCGACCGACGCCCGTCACATCGCCCAGCGCAGCGGCGCGCGTCTCGCGGTCGCGCTCGAGCGGCTGCCGATCGACCCCGCCGTGGCGGTCGTCGCGCGTGCGCTCGGCGTCGAGCCCGCGGCCTTCGCCGCGACCGCCGGGGAGGATTACGAGCTGTGCGTGTGCGTGCCGCCCACAGCGCGCACGCAGGCCGAGGCCGCGGCGCCGCTGACGTGGGTCGGCGAGGTCACCGCGGGCCCGGCCGAGCTCGACCTCGGCCACGCGGGCGCGACGCTGCGCGGCTTCGAGCACGAGCTCTAGCCGGCGCGGCTGCCGCGGCCGTCAGGCCGACAGTCTCAGCTCGTCGAGCGCGCCGCCGAGCAGCGCTCGCACGTCCGCACGCCGCAGCGCGCCGTGGACCGCGAGCAGGCGCGTGACGAATGCGTCCGCCACTGCGCTCTCGTCGATTGCGTATTCGGCGCGAGCGATCTGCGCTTTGAGATCCGTGAGTTTCACGATGGTGTTCTGCTGGTCGTCCATGCCGTCCCTGCCGCGACGTCCTTGCGCGGGCATCTGTTGAGCGGGTCGCCGCCTCCCGCAGCGTCCCGTACCCGTCGTCGCTAGTGCTATCGGGACGGCCCGAACGCTGCATGAGCAACGCGCCTCGGCATCGGCCATCCGGCCACGCGGCCCCGCTCGTTGCGGGAAAGTCAGGCGACGGCGGCGCCGCGCGGGAGCACGGAGCGCAGCCGCGCGAACACGATGATCCGCTTGGCGGCGCTGTAGAGCGGATGGCAGGCCGACAGCACGAGCCGGTCGTAGCCGACGTCGTGCGTCACCCACAGCGCGGTCGGCAGCACGATCTGGGTGCGCTCGATCGCGTAGGTGAAGCGCCCGTAGGGCATCAGCAACGTGATCCGGTCGCCGTGCCTGAGCTGGTCGACCTTGCGGAACGGCGCGAGGTACGTCGTGCGGTGCCCGGCGATCGCGACCGTGCCGTCGAGACCAGGGAAGGTCGTGTCGGGGTAGTGGCCCGGCCCCTTGCGCAGGCTTGCGCTGTCGGTGCCCTGCACGACCACGAAGTTCGCGCCGATGCGCGGGATCTCGATCCGACCGATCGGCTCGCCGGTCTTCGCCTCGCGACGCAGCGAGCGCGCGAGGAACGCGATCCGCCGCCGCTCGGTCGCGAGCGAGGCGAGCGCCTTGCGCTGGACCGGGGTCGGCGTCGCCCGCTCGATCTGCTTCAGCTGGCCGGAGAGGCGGTTCTGTTCGAAGTGCGCGATGACCGCCGAGACCGGCTCCTGCCAGGCGAACGTGAGCCCGGCGTCGGCGATCATCAGCGCGCCCGCCAGGATCAACACGGTGGAGGATGCCCGCAGCAGCCGTCGCATCGTTCGAAGTATCGCGTGCCGGCGCGGTCGGCTTTAGCGCCGCAGCGCCGACTCGGTGCCGCCGAGCGATCCCGGCCCGGCGTACGTCGAGGGGCCGCGCACGCTGATCGGCGCATCCGCGTCACGGTCCGCAGCTCCCGCCCGCAGCACCAGCAGCAGCACGGCCGCCGCACAGCCGAGCACGATCGACCACAGCAGCGCCCAGCCGATCCCGATGCCGCCGCCGGCGACGAGCAGCGTGCCCATCCACGCAAGCTCCAGCGGGTCGAGCCCCAGCTCGCGCATGTACGTGAAGGCCAGCAGCAGCGGCGCGAGCAGCCCGCCGACCAGCAGCAGCAGGGCCGCGCCGCGTCCGCCGCCGACGTCCGGCGAGACCGCGATCAGCCACAGGTGCAGCGCCGGCACGAGCAGCAGGCACGCGAACGGGTTGGCGATCCAGACCGCGAACGCGGCCGCGCACAGCACGAGCAGGACCGCGACGGCCGCCCCGGCGCCGGGGCGCTCGTCCGCGACGCCGAGCGCGCGCTGCACGAGCGGCCTCAACCCGAGCCACCCGAGCCCGAGCACGACCAACAGCACGACGAGCACCGCGCCGCCGACCGCGATCGCCCCCTGCGGGACGGGCGCCGGCGGCGCAGCGCCGATCAACCCCACGCGGAACAGCCCCACGGCCGCCAGCACGACGAGCGCGAACGGCGCGCACACGGCAGCGAGCCAGGCGAAGCCCGCGGCGACCCGCTCGCGGCGGCGGCGCACCCGCGCCAGCGCGTCGATCGCGGCCAGCAGCACCGGCAGCAGAAGCGTCGCGGCGAGCAGCCGCACCGGCCATGCGGGCAGCAGCTTGCGCTGGAGCGTCATGTACGAGCTGGGCGCCGCCAGCTCGGCGCCGCCGTCGAGCGCGGCGACGCTGCGCAGCGCAGCGCGCCCGAACGCCGTCAGCCGCGCCGCCGAGACCGGTGCGTCCGCCGCCGGCGGCCGCTCGCCGCTGGCCGACAGCAGCACGGCCGGGATCCCCTCCGCCTCGAACGGGCCCTGCTCGCTCAGCGTCAGCGGGACGGCGAGGCGTGCGAGCTGCGCCGGCAGCGACGCGCCGGCCGGGTGCTCGCCCGTCTCGCGCACGACCGCCGCCTCGACGGTGCGTCGCAGCGCCAGCGGCGCCACGTCGCTCGCGCCCGACCACGGCACCACGAGCGGCTGCCGCGCGGCCGGGCTCGCGAGGTCGCCGAGCACGAGCACTGCGTCGACCGGCCCGCCGGGCTGCTGCGCGAGCGCCTGCGCCGCCACCGCGCCGGCCGAGCCGCCGCTCGTCGAGACGAGCACCAGCGTGCGATGCAGCGTGCGCCCGCCGAGCACGCGCGCGAGCTCCAGCAGCGCGGCCGTGCCCGACAGCTCGGCCGCCGCGCCATCGCCGAGCGCGTCGCGGTGGGCGAGCACGACGATCCGGTGGTTGGAGAAGCCGGCCCGCTCGCCGAGCACGGTCGCGAGCTCGCGGCTGCCATCGGCCGTCTGTCCGCTCGACGTGCGCAGGTGCACGCGGAAGCCGCTCGCCCGCAGGACCGCCTCGACGCGGCCAGCGACGAGCGCGTCGCCGCGCGATCCGGGGCGCCGCGCGGGCGCGGCGGCGCTCAGCTGCGCGAGGTCGCGGAAGGCCGTGGCGCCGTCGAACGCGTCCGGCGCGAGCGTCGTCGTCAGCGCCCGCGGCGGGTCGCGCACCGAGAAGGCGAGCAGCACGAGCGCGAACAGGATCGGCAGCAGCGCAGCGCGGTAGATCCGCGGGTTGAGCACGCACGCAGGTTATCCGCGCAGGTCCCCGCGCTCCGTACGAGGCGAAATGCTTGGTACGGCCACGTTCACGGGACTACTCTTCGCCCAGCCATGACCGAGCGATCCACGCGCATCCTGCTCGTCGACGACGAGCAGTCGATCCAGACGCTGCTCTCGTACCCGCTGCGCAAGGACGGCTACGAGGTCGTGCAGGCGGTCGACGGCCGGGAGGCGCTGGAGCGCTTCGACGAGCGCCCCTTCGACCTCGTCGTGCTCGACGTGATGCTGCCGAAGCTCGACGGGCTCGAGGTCTGCCGCCGGCTGCGCAGCCGCAGCGCTGTCCCGATCATCATGCTGACGGCGAAGTCCGAGGAGATCGACAAGGTCGTCGGCCTGGAGATCGGCGCCGACGACTACATCACCAAGCCGTTCTCGATGCGCGAGTTCCGCAGCCGCGTGAAGGCCGCGCTGCGCCGCTCCGAGCTGTCGCGCGCGGCCGAGCGTGACGGCGGCGCGCTCGAGCACCACGAGCTGCGCATCGACCCCGACAAGCGCACTGTCTGGCTGCACGGCGAGCCGATCGTGACGACGTTCGTCGAGTTCGAGATCCTGCTGACGCTCGCGCGCAGCCCCGGTCGCGTCTTCACGCGCGACATGCTGCTCGCCCGCGTGTGGGGCGACTCGGCCTACCGCGACCCGCGCACGATCGACGTCCACATCCGGCACCTGCGCGAGAAGATCGAGCGCGACGCGAAGGAGCCCGAGTACCTCTTCACCGTGCGCGGCGTCGGCTACCGCTTCCGCGACACGACCGCCTAGGCGCTGACCGGCGGGACCGATGCGCTCGCTTCGCAACAGGCTCGCGTTCCTGTTCTCCGCGATCACGCTCGCGGCGATCGCGGTGCTCTACCTGTACGTCGTGCCGCCGCTGCAATCGCGCCTGCGCGACGAGAAGCTCTCGCAGCTCGCGACGGCCGCGAAGAAGACCGTCTCGCAGATCGAGCCGGTCGTCGGCAGCGACATGCCGACGCCCGAGATCGCGCGCATCGTGCGCGCCGCCAGCGACGGCGCGAGCGCGCGCGTGACGCTGCTGCGCGTCGGCAGCCTCGGGGGCGAGCCGCAGCTGACGAAGGTCACCGACTCCAGCGATCCGAACGTCCCGGTCCCGAGCTTCCCGTCGGCCGATCGCGCGGCGCGCAGCGGGCGCACGACGAACGGGTCCGAGGTGACCTCGGAAGGCCCGGTCGCCGAGGTGGCGGTGCCGTTGCGCAGCGACGGGCGGGTCGTCGAGGTCGCCGTCTACTCGACCCCGATGACCGACGTCGAGCGCAACGTCACCGTCATCCGCAAGCAGATCCTGATCGCCGGGGCGATCGCACTCGCGCTCGCGGTGCTCGCCGGCTGGCTGATCGCCCGCGCGCTCGCGCAGCGCGTCAAGCGACTCGAGCGCGCCGCCGAGCAGGTCGCCGCCGGCGACTTCTCGCGCCCGATCCCGGTCGACTCCGACGACGAGCTGGGCCAGCTCGCGGTCGCCTTCAACGACATGCAGCGCCAGCTCGCGCAGCTCGACCGCGCCCGCAAGCAGTTCATCGCGACCGCCTCCCACGAGCTGCGCACGCCGCTCTTCTCGCTCGGCGGCTTCGTCGAGCTGCTCGAGGACGAGGAGCTCGACGAGGAGACGCGCCGCCGCTTCCTCGCGCAGGTGCGCCAGCAGGTCGACCGGCTCGCGAAGCTGTCCGTCGACCTGCTCGACCTCTCCCGCCTCGAGGCCGGCTCGCTGGACCTGCGGCCCGAGCCGGTCGACCTGTCGGAGCTGGCGCGCTCGGTCAGCTCGGAGTTCGAGCCGGTGCTGGCCCAGCACGACTCGCGCCTGGAGCTGCGACTGCCGCCCCGTCCGGTCGAGGCGCGCTGCGACCCGATCCGCGTCGCGCAGGTGGTGCGGATCCTGATCGACAACGCGGTCACGCACACGACGCCGGGCACGAGCATCGTCGTCTCGGCGCGCAACGATCCCGAGAGCGCCTGGCTGGCCGTCCGCGACCACGGTCGCGGCATCCCGCGCGCAGCGCTCTCGCAGGTCTTCGAGCCCTTCTACACGACCGACGACGCACAGGGCTCGGGGCTCGGACTGGCGATCGCGAGCGAGCTGGCGGAGCGCATGAGCGGGCGCCTGGGAGTCGAGTCGCGACCGGGGCGCACCGTCTTCACGCTTGAGCTGCCGACCTGAGGTATCGTCCGCGCGCTCCGGACCCCACCACCCAGAGCGAGCCCAGCCCCATGCTCCAGCCAATCGCCGTCGGTCACAAGACGCTGGCGGACTACGCCAGCATCGTCGGACGCTCGCTCGTGGACGAGATCCGCGAGCTCGCCGAGCCCCTCAAGGGCAAGCGCGTCCTGCACCTGTCCGCCACCGCCTTCGGCGGCGGCGTGTCGGAGATCCTCTACACGCTCGTCCCGCTGATGCGCGACGTCGGCCTCGACGTCGAGTGGCACGTCATCTACGGCCGTGAGGAGTTCTTCAACGCGACCAAGGTGATGCACAACGCGCTGCAGGGCAACCCGCAGGACCTCACGGACGAGCAGTGGGACGCCTGGGAGCGCTACAACGAGATGAACGCGCGCGAGCTGTCCAAGGGCTGGGACACGTGCATTGTCCACGACCCGCAGCCGGCCGCGATGCACACGCTCGCGCCCGAGAAGTCGCGCAACTGGATCTGGCGCTGCCACATCGACCTCTCGACGCCGAATCCGGCGACGATCGAGCGGCTGCTGCCGCACATCAAGACCTATCCCGCCTCGGTCTTCCACATGCAGCAGTACGTCCCGGCCGGGATGGAGGGCGTCGTCAACATCGTGCCGCCCGCGATCGACCCGCTCGCGCCGAAGAACATGGCCTTCTCGCCGGAGGACTCGATCTACATCTGCGAGCAGTTCGGGATCGACGTCGACCGGCCGCTGCTCTGCCAGGTCTCGCGCTTCGATCCCTGGAAGGACCCGCTCGGCGTGATCGACGCCTACCGCATCGTGAAGGAGCAGATGCCCGAGGTGCAGCTCGCGCTCGTCGGCTCGATGGCGACCGACGACCCCGAGGGCTGGGACTTCTTCAACGCCACGCTCGCGCACGCCGACAAGGATCCGGACATCCACATCCTCAACAACTTCAACAACGTCGGCGCGATCGAGGTCAACGCGTTCCAGTCGCACGCCGACGTGCTGATCCAGAAGTCGACGCGCGAGGGCTTCGGCCTGACCGTCTCGGAGGCGATCTGGAAGGCGCGCCCGTTCATCGGCGGCAACGTCGGCGGGATCCCCCTGCAGGTCGAGGACGGCGTCTCCGGTTACCTCGTCTCGACCGTCGAAGAGACGGCCG
Organism: uncultured Actinomycetes bacterium; assembly: GCA_963746145.1. Lineage (GTDB taxonomy): Bacteria > Actinomycetota > Thermoleophilia > Solirubrobacterales > Solirubrobacteraceae > Conexibacter. The sequence goes on along the minus strand of CAVVAC010000003.1, from coordinate 351,682 downwards.
CACGCGCTCAGCAGATCCTCGCCGACCCCGCGCTCGGCCGCCAGCTCGGGCGCGCCGGCAAGGAGCACGTGCGTCGCAACTTCCTGATGCCCCGCCTGCTGCGCGACTGGCTCGGCATGCTGACCGCGCTGGAGGGCTAGCCCCCTGAGCGAGACGCACGCCCCGCTCGTCCTCGTCTCCAACCGTGGCCCGGTCACGTTCGGGCCCGACGGCGAGGCGCGGCGTGGCGGCGGCGGCCTCGTGACAGCGCTGACGGGCCTCGCATCGCATCGCGATGCGGTCTGGATCGCCTCCGCCATGACGGACGAGGACGTGATCGCCTCGCGCGAGCACGACGGCCGTCCGTTCTCGGTCGAGCTGCCGGACGGCGGCCAGTATCAGGTGCGCCTCGTGGCCTCCGACCCGGAGGCCTACGACCGCTTCTACAACGTCTTCGCGAACCCGATGCTGTGGTTCATCCAGCATTACCTGTGGGATCTGTCGAACGCGCCGGACATCCGCCGCGAAGAGGTCGAGGCGTTCGAGTTCGGCTACAACGTCGTCAACGAGGACCTCGCGCGCGCCGTGCTGCAGGAGATCGACGGCCAGCACGAGCCGGTCGTGATGGTCCACGACTACCACCTCTACACGCTCCCGGGCCTGATCCGACGCGAGCGTCCGGACGCCTTCCTGCACCACTTCATCCACATCCCGTGGACGCAGTCCGACTCCTGGCGGGTGCTGCCGAACAAGATCCGCGAGGAGCTGTTCCGCGGGCTGCTCGCAAACGACATCGTCGGCTTCCACACGCGCTCCTACCGCCGCAACTTCCTCCAGTGCTGCCGCGACCTGATGGATCTGGAGGTCGACTTCGAGCGCGGCGTCGTCGCGTTCGAGGACCGCGAGGTGTGGGTCCGCGCCTACCCGCTGCCGATCGACGCCGAGGCCACCCGCGCCGTCGCCAAGCGCGAGCGCACCGGCGAGTTCGAGCACGAGCTGCTGCGCCGCCGCCGCGACCACCTGATCCTGCGCGTCGACCGCGCCGACCTCTCGAAGAACGTGCTGCGCGGCTTCACCGCCTTCGACGTCTTCCTCGACCAGCACCCCGAGTTCCGCGAGCGCGTCACGTTCATCGCGCAGCTGATGCCGTCGCGGACCGACGTGCCCGAGTACGCCGAGTACCTCGAGCGGATCGAGGCGCTCGTCGCGGTCGTCAACCACCGTCACGGCACGCCCGACTGGATGCCGATCCACCTCAAGCTGCGCGACGACCTCGAGGAGGCCGTGGCCGCCTACAAGCACTACGACGTGCTGCTCGTCAACGCGATGTTCGACGGCATGAACCTCGTCGCGAAGGAGGGCCCGCTCGTCAACGAGCGCGGCGGCGTCTCGATCCTGTCCGAGAACACCGGCGCGCACGAGGAGCTCGGCGAGTTCGCGCTGTCGGTCAACCCGTTCGACATCCAAGAGCTGGCCGACTCGATCCACGCGGCGCTGACGATGCCGACGACGGAGCGCCAACGCCGCATCGACGGCCTCAAGCGGATCGTGACGCAGCGCGATCCGGGCGACTGGATCGACGACCAGCTCGACGACATCCGCACGAAGGCCCGCGCCGACGAGCGCTGATCGCGCCGTCAGTCGAAGCCGAACTCAGGCGTCGGCGCAGCAGCCGGCGCCCGCACGCGGGGCGCGCTGACGACGGGCATGTGAATGGGTCGCTGGTGCTTCTTCTGCGCCGGTCGACGCTCACGAGGCCGCACGCGCTGGCGAGGCGGCACATGCCGACGAGGCGGCCGGGCTCGACGCGGACGCGCGTGATCGACCCGCGGCGCGACCGGCACGGTCGTGACGGCGGACGGTGGCACGTGCACCGGAGAGGGGGCGAGCGGCGGCTCATCGTCCGCCGAGCGCATCCACACGAGCGCCAGCGCGACCGTCAGCACGACCGCGACCGCCGTCGCGACATTGCCCCAGCGGATGCTTCCCCGCGGCTGTCGATGTCGACTCTCGCGCACGGGCCCCGGAGGGCCTCGGGCAGCCGAGCTCTCCCCCGTTGGTATAGTCCTGCGCCGCCCCATGGCTCAGCTTCCTCCCATCTACGACCTCATGGTCCTGCTCGCGACTTCCGCGGACGACGAGCGTCGCGCGAAGATCCTCGCCGACGTCGAGGAGACGATCGCCAAGAGCGGCGGCAAGGTCGAGCTCAAGCAGGCGTGGGGCACACGCAACCTCGCCTTCGAGATCGAGCACACGGCCGACGCCGAGTACCACCTGCTGCAGTTCAGCGGCCCGCCCGCCGTCGTCGAGACGCTCAGCTACGACCTGAAGATCACCGAGGGCGTGCTGCGCCATCGCATCATCAAGGTCACGCCGGGCACGCCGCCGCCGTCGGAGCCGACGATCGTCGCCGCAGCGGCGCCCGTCGCGGCCGCCCCAGCCGAGGCCGCACCGCCTGAGGCCGCTCCCGTCGCGGCCGCGCCAGTCGAGGCCGCCGCGCCAGTCGAGGCCGCCGCGCCAGTCGAGGCCGCAGCGCCAGTCGAGGCCGCAGCGCCGGCCGAGGCCGCCGAGCCGGCCCCGCAGGCCTGACCCACATCGCATTGCACACACGGCTGCACGGGAACTGCGACGTTTCCGCGCAGTTTCCGGGGAGCGCGCCCGATTCGCGGGCACCCGCGGTCTAGACTCGAACGCCGCTGGTACCTGCCGCCGAAAGGAGCCTCATGGCCGCCACCAACATCAACCGGGTCGTCCTGACCGGAAACCTCACTCGCGATCCCGAGCTGCGCTCGACACCGAGCGGCATGGCCGTGTGCAGCTTGCGCATCGCCTGCAACACGCGTCGCAAGGGTTCCTCCGGCGAGTGGGAGGACAAGCCCAACTACTTCGACGTCACGGTGTGGGGTGCGCAGGGCGAGAATTGCGCCCGTTACCTCACGAAGGGGCGTCCCGTCGCCATCGACGGACGGCTCGAGTGGCGCGAGTTCCAGACCCAAGATGGGCAGAAGCGCCAAGCAGTCGATATCATCGCCGATTCCGTGCAGTTTCTTGGCGGGCGCGACGACGCCGGTGCCGGGAATGGATTCAGTGGGTCCCGTCCCGATGTGGCGGGTGGCAGCGACGTCCCGATCGACACCGGTGACTTCCAAGCCGCACCCGCCGCGCCCGCTCCGGCCGACGACGACATCCCGTTCTAGAGACCGCAGACCCGAGCTTCGACGAGGTAAGGCCGAGTGGCAAAGCAACGCAGGCGTCCCACGCGACGCCGTGACAAGAAGGGCGGTCCGGGCTCCGGTCGGCGCAAGCCGTGCCCGTACTGCAAGGAGAAGATCGAGCAAGTCGATTGGAAGAACATCGACGCGCTGAAGAAGTTCGTCTCCGAACGCGGCAAGATCCGCTCGCGTCGCATCACGGGCGCCTGCCGTCGCCATCAGAGCCAGATCGCCCGCGCGATCAAGCGTGCACGCGAGCTCGCGCTGTTGCCCTACGCCGCAGAGCCGGCCAACGAGCGTGCCGGCGGTCGGCGCGAGCGCGGCTCCGAGGAGCGGTAGAGCGATGCCGCAGGCGATCCTCACGCAGGACGTCGCCGAGCTCGGCGAGCGCGGCACCGTCGTCGACGTCTCCGCCGGCTATCTCCGCAACTTCCTGATCCCGCGCAAGCTCGCACAGCCCGCGACGAAGGGCGCGCTGGTGGCCGCGGAGCAGCGCAAGCAAGCGACGGAGCGGGCGGAGCGCGACGCCCACAGCCGTGCGCAGGAGAGCGCCGCGCTGCTCAGCAAGACGGTGCTCACGATCGAGCAGCAGGCCGGCGACGACGGCCGTCTGTTCGGCTCCGTCACCGCGCAGGACATCGCCGACGCGATCCACGAGGCGCGTGGGATCAAGATCGACAAGCGCAAGGTCCACCTCGAGGAGCCGATTCGCCACATCGGCACGCATATGGTCGTGGTCGAGGTCGATGGCGACGTGATGGCGACCGTCAAGACGATGGTCGTCGAGCAGAAGTAGCTCGCCCGCCCAAATAGCGGCTTCTTCGTCGGGCGGCCCATCGTGGGGCCGCCCTTTTGCTAGCACCGGACGAAGCCGCTCGCTAGCGTCGCGCACTCCCCGATGGCCGCCATCGAGCAACAGCACTCCGCGCCGACGGGCAGCCCGCTCGTCCCGCCGCATAACCTCGAGGCCGAGCAGTCGGTGCTCGGGGCGATCCTGCTCGCGGACACGACGCTCTACGGCCTCGTCATCAACGAGGGCCTGAAGCCCGAGCACTTCTACCGCGAGCAGCACGCGGCTGTCTACGCCGCGATGCTCGAGCTGTACCAGGAGAGCCGTGAGATCGACGTGCTCACGGTCACCGAGCAGCTGCGCCAGGCCGGCAAGCTCGATGGCGTCGGCGGCCCCGCGATGGTCGACGCGCTCGCCGGCGCCGCGCCCGCCGCCGGCAATGTGCGCGAGTACGCGCGGATCGTCCACAACAACGCGCTGCTGCGCCGGCTGCTGAGCACGACGCAGCAGATCCAGGCGAGCGTCTTCAACCACGAGGCGCCGCCACGCGAGCTGGTCGAGTGGGCCGAGCGCGACATCCTCGAGGTCGCCCACGACGACAGCCAGAAGGACTTCCGCCAGATCGGCGAGGTGCTGCACGACGAGATCGACAAGCTGCACCGCCTGTCGATCCAGCAGACGTCGTTGACGGGCACGCCCTCGGGCTTCAAGGACCTCGACGAGATCACCGGCGGCTTCCAGCCGGGCAACCTCATCATCATCGCGGCGCGACCGTCGATGGGCAAGTCGGCGCTCGTCACCAACATGGCCGAGAACGCCGCGATCGAGCATGGCAAGCCCGTTGCGCTCTTCTCGCTCGAGATGTCCGAGTCCGAGCTCGCGCAGCGCTTCGTCGCCTCCCAGGCGCGCATCAAGGGCGAGGAGCTGCGCAAGGGCAAGGTGGCCGAGAACCGCTGGCCGAAGATCCTGCAGGCCTCTCAGCGCCTCTCCGAGGCGCCCCTGTTCGTCGACGACACCTCCGACATCGGGATCCTGGAGCTGCGCGCGAAGGCGCGGCGGCTGCACCAGCAGCACCCCGGCGGGCTCGGGATGATCATCGTCGACTACCTGCAGCTGATGCGGCCGGACGGGCGCGTCGAGAGCCGCGTCGAGCAGGTCGGCCAGATGAGCCGCGGGCTGAAGATCCTCGCGCGCGAGCTGGAGGTGCCGGTAATCGCGCTCTCGCAGCTCAGCCGCGCCGTCGAGTCTCGTACCGACAAGAAGCCGATCCTGTCCGACCTGCGCGAGTCCGGCCAGATCGAGCAGGACGCCGACCTCGTGATGTTCATCTATCGCGAGGAGTACTACGACAAGGAGTCCGAGCGCGAGGGCGAGGCGGACATCATCATCTCCAAGCACCGCAACGGCGCGCTCGGAGACGTGGTGCTGACGTTCCAGAAGGAGTACCCGAAGTTCATGAACTTCGCGGGAGAGCGCTTCGGCTCGTAACGTCGCCCGCAGGTCGCCGCTTGCGGTGACCGGAGGGCGGAAGCACTCACGCGGCCAGGCCGCCTAAACTCCCCCTCCGTATGCCAGGCATCGTCATCGTGGGCGCCCAGTGGGGCGACGAGGGCAAGGGCAAGATCACCGACCTGCTCGCCGAGCGGTCGGATGCGGTCGTGCGCTTCCAGGGCGGCAACAACGCCGGCCACACGATCGTCCGCAACGGCGAGACGTGGAAGCTGCACCTGATGCCGTCGGGGATCCTCTACCCCGGCAAGCTCTGCATCATCGGCAACGGCGTCGTGATCGACCCGAAGGTCCTCACCGACGAGCTGGACGAGCTGCGCGGGCGCGGCGTCGACACGAGCGCGCTGCGGATCTCCGCCAACGCGCACATGATCATGCCCTACCACATGATGCTCGACGACGCGGGCGAGGCCCGGCTCGGAAAGCTCAAGATCGGCACGACGCGCCGCGGTATCGGGCCCTGCTATGCCGACAAGGCCTCGCGCATCGGGATCCGCGTGCAGGACCTGCTCGACGAGAAGATCCTCAAGCAGAAGATCGTCGCCGCGCTGGAGCCCAAGCGGCTCGCGCTGCGGCCGTTCGCACGCGACCCGCGTCTCGACCTGCAGGCGATCACCGAGGAGTACCTCGCCTACGGGGCGCGCCTCTCCGAGCACATCCAGGACACGACCCGGCTCGTGTGGGACAAGCTCGACGCCGACGCGACGGTGATCTTCGAGGGCGCCCAGGGCGCGCTGCTGGACATCGACCACGGCACGTATCCGTTCGTGACCTCCTCGAACCCGGTCGCCGCGGCGGCGTGCATCGGCAGCGGCGTCGGGCCGAAGGACATCGACGAGGTGTGGGGCATCGCGAAGGCGTACAGCACGCGCGTCGGCTCCGGCCCGTTCCCGACCGAGCTGGAGAACGAGCTGGGGGACCACCTGCGCGAGGTCGGCGGCGAGGTCGGCACGACGACTGGGCGACCGCGGCGGATCGGCTGGCTCGACCTCGTCGCGCTGCGCTACGCGACGCGCATCAACTCGCTGACGGCGCTGGTCGTGACGAAGCTCGACGTGCTCACGGGGCTCGACTCGATCAAGGTCTGCATCGGCTACCGCGGCGAGGACGGCGCGGAGTTCGACCACTTCCCCTACCACCAGTCGGTGCTGCATCACGCGACCGGCAAGTACATCGACCTGCCGGGCTGGCAGGAGGACGTCAGCGACGCGACGAGCGAAGACGAGCTGCCGCAGAACGCGCGCGCCTACCTGCGCTTCATCGAGGAGTACATCGGCGTTCCGGTGGCGCTGATCGGCGTCGGGCCGGGCCGCGAGCAGACGATCTGGACCGCGGCCGGTCGCGAGACCACGCCGGGCCGCGCGGTCGTCGCGGGCTAGAGCGCGCGCAGCGCGGCGACGACGCGCTCGCCGGCGTGCCCGTCACCGTAGAGCTGCGGACGCTCGGCGGGATGCGGGCGCTCGAGCGCCGCGCAAGCGGCGGCGGCGTCGAGGTCGACGAGGAGGTTCCAGCCGGACTCGACCGTCTCGACCCACTCCGTGCTCGGCCGCATCGTCACGCAGGGGACGCCTGCGAGATACGCCTCTTTCTGCACGCCGCCCGAGTCGGTCACGACCGCGCGGGCGTTGCAAAGCAGCGCCGTGAAGTCGAGGTAGCCGAGCGGCGGTGCGAGGCGCATGTGCGCGGCGCTCTCCAGCAGGTGCAGCAGATCCGCCTCCAGCAGCCGCGCGTGCGTGCGGGGGTGCAGCGGCAGGACGGTCGGAGCGGGAAGTGCGAGCAGCAGCTCCACGAGCGCGCGCAGGCGTGCCGGATCGTCGACGTTGCCGGCGCGGTGCGCGGTCGCGAGCAGATAGCCGCCGGCCTCTACGCCGTAGCGCGCGAGTGGCTCGGTGCGCGTGCGGGCAGCCGGTTGCAGCAGCTGTGCGACGTCGACCATCACGTCGCCGACCAGCTCGATGGCGCCGGCGACCGACTCGCGCCGCAGGTTCTGGACGGCGGTCTGCGAGGAGCACAGCAGCAGCGCGGCGAGATGGTCCGACAGGACGCGGTTGACCTCCTCCGGCATCGCGCGGTCGAACGAGCGCATGCCGGCCTCGACGTGCGCGACGGGGATGCCCGCCTGGACGGCGGCGAGCGCGCCCGCGAGCGTCGAGTTGGTGTCGCCGTAGACGAGCACGAGGTCAGGCGCGACCTCGGCCAGCAGCGGCTCGAGCGCGGCGAGCATGCGCGCCGTCTGCGCGGTGTTGCTCGCACCGCCGATGCCGAGCAGGTGCTCGGGCGCCGGCAGCTCCAGCTCGTCGAAGAAGACCTGCGAGAGCTCGGCGTCGTAGTGCTGGCCGGTGTGGACGGTGATCTCCTCTCCGACGGTGCGCAGGCGGGCAGAGACGGCCGAGGCCTTGATGAACTGCGGGCGATTCCCGATGACCGTGAGGACGCGCACGCCGCTCAGTCCAGCTCGGTGAGGATCCGCTCGTGGACGCGCGTCGCGAGCTCGGGCGTGAGTGGGCCGACGGCCAGCGGCTGGTCGTCGATCGCGGCGATCGCCTGCACCTCGCGGGTCGTCGACGCGAGGAACGCCTCGTCTGCGGCGAGCAGCTCCTCCAGCGTGCAGGAGCGCTCCTCGACGTCGGTCAGCTCCAGGACGAGGGCGCGTGTGATCGAGGCGAGCACGTGGTCGGAGAGCGGCGGGGTGAAGAGCCGGCCGCCCTCGGCCCAGAAGATCGACGAGGTCGGCGCCTCCAGCACGCGCCCGTGAGGCGTGACGAGCAGGGCCTCGTCGGCGTCCCGCTCGCGCGCGATGCGCGTCGCGAGCATGTTCGCGCCGTAGGAGAGCGACTTGATGCCGTCGAGCAGCCGCGGTGGCGCGTAGAGGACGCTCGCGAGACGGATCGCCTCGGCATGCTCGATCGGCGCCTCGATCAGCAGCAGGCGCCGGCCACCGCGCGTCAGCACGATCCGCAGCCCACCGTGCTCCGGCCCCTCCCCGGCTGCCTCCAGGAGGCGCGCTACGTCGGCGCGCACGGCGTCGAAGTCGAGCGGGAGGCGGAGGTTGTGCGCCGAGCGCGCGAGGCGCGCGAGATGCTGCTCCAGCGCATAGGGGCGGCCGCTGTAGAGGCGCAGCACCTCGAAGACGCCATCGCCGCGCAGCAGTCCGTCGTCGGTCGCCGGGATGCGCGCCTCGGACGCGGGGCCGACGACGCCGTCGAGGCAGGCCAGGTGTGCGGTCGCCATCGGCGGCCACTCTAGTGGCTGGCCGGCCGGACGCAGTTGCACGACCCGGCCGATCCAGGCAGACTGGCCAGACAGCCAGTCATCCACGAGGAGGTCCCGATGGCCAGACAACCACGATCGCTCGCCGGCAGGGTCGTCGCGATCACCGGTGGAGCGCGCGGCATCGGCCGCGCGACGGCCGCGGCGCTCGTGCGCAAGGACGCGAAGGTCGCGATCGGGGACCTCGACGTCGAGCTGGCGCGCCGCACGGCGAGCGAGCTGGGCGGCGGGGCCGTCGCGCTCGCGCTCGACGTGACCGAGCGGACGTCGTTCGAGGCCTTCCTCGCCGATGTCGAGGAGCAGCTCGGGCCGCTCGACGTGCTCGTCAACAACGCGGGGATCATGCATCTCGGACCGCTTGCCGACGAGAGCGACGCAACCGCCGCGCGCATGGTCGACATCAACCTGCACGGTGTGCTGCTCGGCTCGAAGCTCGCGCTCGCGCGCTTCCTGCCGCGCCGCAGCGGTCATCTCGTGAACATCGCCTCGACGGCCGGCAAGTCGGGCGTGCCCGGCGGCGCGACCTACTCCGCAACCAAGTTCGCGGTCGTCGGACTGACGGAGGCGATGCGCGCGGAGGTGCGCGGCAGCGGCGTCGAGACGAGCGTCGTGATGCCGGCTCCCGTCAACACGGAGCTGGCCGCGGGCCTCGCGAAGGGTCGCGGGCTGACGGCGACGATCGAGCCCGAGCAGGTCGCCGACGCGATCGTCGACGCGCTGGAGCGCCCCCGCTTCGACGTGTACGTCCCGAAGGCGATCGTCGTGGGCGTGCGCATCACCGAGTTGCTGCCGCGGCGGATCGCAGACGCGATCGCCCGCTCGGCGAAGACCGACCGCATCCTCGCGGGCGCAGATCCGACTGCGCGCGCGGCCTACGAGCGGCGCGCGGCGGAGAGCGAGCCGCACCGCGTTGAGGCCGGCTGATCGCGGAGCTGGCGGATGGGCCGTGGAGGAATCGAACCTCCAACCTTGGGATTAAGAGTCCCCTGCTCTGCCAGTTGAGCTAACGGCCCGGGGATGGCCGGCTTGCGCCGACCGGCCCCGGAATGTTAGACGGCTCAGCCTGTCGGCGTCGTCGCGGTGGTGGTCTGCGCGAGCGCCTGCTTGCGGATCGTCGCGAGCTGCTTCTTGACCGTCTTGCGGCTTGCCGAGGGACTCAGCTCGACCGCCTTCTTGGCCGCGAGGTCGCCCTTGCGCGTCTGGCTCGCGAGGTAGGCGTACTGCGCGAGCTGACCGTAGGCCGCCGCGGAGGGCTGCGCGCCCGTGACGATCTCGAGCGCGCTGGCGGCGTTGGCGGGGTCGTTGACGCCGTTGGCGACGTAAGCCGCCGCCATCAGGCGGGCGAGGTTCGGATCCGGGTGGTCGGGCTGGAGCTTCAGGTACTTCTGCCACGCCGTGAGCGCCTGCTGCAGCTCCTGAACGCCGGATGCCGTGAACGTGGCCTGCGTCGAGTCGTAGTTGCTGCCGAGACCGGCCGTCTGGTAGCGGGCGCGCGCCAGGGCGGCCCACGCCGAGGCGTCGGTCTTGTCCTGCTTGATCGCGCGCAGTGCGTGCTTCTCGGCCGAGCTGACCTGCACGCTCGTGTTGCTGCTTCCACCCGTGAAGGCGTCGAGCAGCCCGCCGCCACCGGTGCCGGCGCCCACGCCGAAGAGGACGAGGCCGCCGCCGAGCAGGATGGCCAGGAACAGATAGATGAACTTGACGAACGTCCGGCGTCCGCGGCTCTGCAGATCGAAGAGCATGACCTTTAACTTTCCTCGCTGTGGTCGCCGTCCGGTGGCTCGAACGCGACGAGCTCGTCGTGTTCCCCCGCCGCCGGTCGGCGATCGTGAGGAGCAGGATACTCAGGCCGTAAAGCAGCAGCAGCGGAACCATCAGGATCGACGTCGTGACCGGGTCGACGCCCGGCAGCAGCGCTGCGATCACCGCGATCGCGACGATCGCGTAGCGCCAGCTCTGGCGCAGCCGCTTGGCACTGAGGATTCCGACCGCGTTGACCGCGAGCAGCCCCACGGGCAGCTGAAAGACGAGGCCCGACGACAGCATCGCGAGCATCGCGAAGCGGTAGTAGTCCTTCGCCTGGATCAGGACGTCGAAATTCGTGTTGTTGAAGTTCTGCAGGAACGAGATCGCGGGCGGCAGCACGAGCAGGTAGCCGAACGCGACGCCCGCCAGGAACAGGAACGGGACCATCAGCATCATCGGCAGCGCGACCCGCCGCTCGCGCGGGCTGAACGCCGGCAGGACGAACGCGTAGGCCTGATACAGCAGCACCGGCAGCGACAGCAGCAGCGCGAAGTAGGCGGCGACCGTGAGCGTCGCCGTGAACGGCTCGCCGACGCCGATCGTGATCGGCTCGCGCTGCGGCGTCGTCTTCGGCAGGGCGGCGGCCGCGCGTGCGACCTGAGCGGCGGAAGTCGTCAACACGCGCCGCTGCTCGGGCGTGAGGTTCGACTGGGTGGCGAGCACGCGCAGGGCCGTCGCCGTCGCCGCAATGCCCTTCTGCACCTCCTGCTGGGCGGAGGCGACCTGCGCGAGCCGGCCGTTGCCGCTGTGCTTCTGCGTCGTCGGCGTGCTGTTCTCCAACGGCTTGTTGACGAAGTCCAGCAGCGCGTGGTTCTGCCAGAAGCAGATCACGAACGCGAGTCCGAGCACGGCGACGCAGACGATCAGCCGCGAACGCAGCTCGTCGAGGTGATCGACGATCGTCAGCCGCTCCTCGTGGCCGATCGGCTTCAGCTTGGTCGCCATCGGCGTTCCGACGCGCTGCTCAGTCGCGCTGCTCGGGTGCGACGTCGGGCACGCGCTCGGGCGAAGCGCTCACCGGCTCCTGCTCCTGCGCCTTGGCGAGCGCGGGGCGCTCCTCGGACTCCTCGTCGTCGTCCTTGCCGCTGATCGAGTCCTTGAACTCGCGCATGCCGCTCCCGAGCGAGCGTCCGAGCCCGGGCAGGCGCTTGGGCCCGAAGATCACGAGCAGCACGACGACGATGAGGATGATCTCGAGCGGACCGATCTGGGAGAACATGCGGGGGAGCCTCCAGCTGGTGTCCGCGAAGCGTACCGAGTCGGGGAACTGGGCCATCTGACGGCGAAGCTCAAGTTCGCTCGCGCGAGAGCCGATCCAATGCGCAGTCATGCACGATCGCGCCCTTCGCTCCCATCCCGTCGAGCTGCACGTCTGCCCCGAGTGCGACTGCGAGCTCGTGCTCCCGCTCGCCTGGGAGGAGGCCGGTCCGGCGCAGTGGGAGGTCACGCTGCACTGCCCGAACTGCGACTGGGTCGGCGGCGGCGTCTACGACGAGGAGCTCGTGGAGCGCTTCGACGAGGTGCTCGATCGTGGCACCGAGGCGCTCGTGCGCGACCTGCAGCGGCTGATGCGCGCGAACATGGAAGACGAGATCGACCGCTTCCTCGCCGCGCTCGCCGCGGACGCGATCTGGCCGATGGACTTCTAGGCGTAGCGCTCGACGACGCCGTCGGCGACGAGCTCGAGCGCGTGCCGCTGCTGCGGCGGGAGGGTGTCGGGCAGCAGCGACTTCGCCTCCGCCACGACGCCGAGCGCCTGCGTCCTGACGTCGTCGAGCGCGCCGGTCGCCGCGATCCGCTCGCAGATGGCCTCGGCCTGCTCGGCCGAGCGCAGCGTCCGCAGGTCGAGGGCGGCCAGCTCGGCGTCGCGCTCGCGCGCGACGATCAGCGGCAGCGTGACGGTGCCGTCGAGCAGGTCGGTGCCGCGCGCCTTGCCGGTGCGGCTGGCCGGGCCGGCGATGTCGAGCACGTCGTCGAGCAGCTGGAAGGCGAGCCCGATGCGGCGCCCGAAGGCGCCGAGCGCCTCGACCGGAGCGCCGCCGGCGAGCGCGCCGAGCCGGTTCGCGGCCTCGAAGAGACTGCCTGTCTTGAGCTCGCAGCGATGCAGATAGCGCGCGGGCGTGACGGCGACGTCCCACGCGTCGGCGCGCTGGATCAGCTCGCCGGCGGCCAGTGCCGAGCTGGCGTCCGAGAGCGCGCGCACGTCCGCCAGCTCGCCGCCCCCGGCAAGCTCGGCGAAGGCGCGCGAGAACAGCAGGTCGCCGGCCGCGGTCGCGACCGTGCGGCCGGCCTGCGCGACGACCGTCGGCGCGCCGCGCCGCAGCTCCGCGCCGTCGAGCACGTCGTCGTGCACGAGGCTGGCGCTGTGGATCAGCTCGACCGCGACCGCGGCGCGCACGAGTCGCTCGGGCGCGACGGTCGGATCGCCGGCGGCGAGGAACACGAGCAGCGGGCGCAGCCGCTTGCCGCCGGCGGCGATCGTGGCGCCGGCGTGGCGCGCGAGCACGGCTCCGTGCTCGGTGGCCAGCTCGGCGAGGCGCGCCTCGACGCGCTCCATCAGCATCGGCAGCTGCGGACCCGCCGCGCGCGTGACGGCGTCGACGCCGGCGTCCCTCATCGCCGGCCGGCGTGGATCGCGATGATCCCGCCGGCGGTGAGGACGTAGCGGATGTCGCTCAGCCCGCAGCGCGCCATCATCTCCGCCAGCGCATCCGGGCCGGGGAAGCGACGCACGGAGCTCGGCAGATACGTGTAGGCGTCCGAGTCGCCGGCGAAGCGACCGAGCGTCGGGACGATGCGATCGAACCACAGCCGGTAGAAGGTCGAGAGCGGGCGACGGCGCGGAGTCGTGATCTCAAGCACGACGACGCGCCCGCCGGGCCGCACGACGCGCGCCAGCTCGGACAGGCCGCGCTCGAGGTCGGAGAAGTTGCGCGCGCCGAAGCCGACGGTGGCGGCTGCGAACGATGCGTCCTCGTAGGGCAGCTCGAGCGCGTTGGCCCATTCGAAGCGGACGGACGGCAGGTCCGCGGCCTTGCGACGCGCCAGTTCCAGCATCCGCTCGGAGAAGTCGCAGCCGACGACCTCGCCGGTCGGTCCGACGCGCCGCGCCAGCTCGAGCGCGAGGTCGCCCGTCCCACAGGCGACGTCGAGCACGCGGTCGCCCGGGCCGATGCCCGCGAGATCCGCCGCTCGTGCGCGCCAGCGGTGATGCAGGCCCGCCGTCATGATCGAGTTCATGCGGTCGTAGACGCCTGCGATGCGGTCGAACATCGCCCGCACCTGGGGCTCTTCGAGCGTGCCGGCCTTGGGCTCGGTCCCGGTCGTGCCGCCGCTCGCGGTCATACCGGAACTACTTCAACTGGCCGAGGAAGGAGACCAGCGCCTGGAACTTCTCGGGCTGCTGCTCGGCGAGGCTCTGGAACGACGGCATCGGCGCCGTCGGATTGCGCAGCGTCTGCGCGATCGCCGACGGAGCAAGCTTGCTGCCGACCTCGGTCAGGTGCGGACCGGGGCCATCGTTGCCGTTCTCGCCGATCTTGTGGCACGCGAGGCAGCCCGACTGCGCCGCCACCAGCTTGCCCTTGTTCCACTGGGTCAGCGCCGCGCCCTGCAGGCCCGGCGGCGGCTTCATGTCGATCTCGTTCGGCGAGCCGGCGCTGGCGCCCAGGTATGTCAGGTAGGCCATCGCCGCGATCGTGAAGATGCCGGCCGCCGTGGCGAGCGGACGCCGCTCGGGACGCCGCTCCGCGCTGCGGTCGTAGAACGGCAGCAGGAACAGCAGGATCATGCAGATCGTCGGCACGCCGATCGTGGCGAGCGGGACGAACTGCGGCGGCTTGATGACGCGCAGCAGCTCGAACAGGAAGAAGAAGTACCACTCCGGACGCGGGACGTACGTCGTCGTCGTCGGGTCGGCCTTCGGGCCCATCTCGGCGCCGAGCACGATCGACAGCGTGATGATGACGGCGAGCACGACGACCGCCATCGCCGAGTCCTTCGCGACCGCGTAGGGGAAGAACGGCTTCCCTCTCGACTTGAGGATCGCGTAGTCGCGGAGGTACTGCTCCTTCTCGCGCTGGTTCATCGGGCGGCGGGGGGCGGGAGGGCGGGCACGTTAAACCTCGGACTCGGTCAGCTTCTGGTCGGGCTCCGCCTTGATCCACGGCGGCGCCGTCGTGCCGAGCTTGGCGACGAGGTAGAGGTGAGCGCCGAGCATCGCGGCGATCAGACCCGGGACGAGCAGCATGTGGATCGCGTAGAAGCGCGACAGCGTCGTGGCCCCGAACTCCGGGCCGGCGCGCAGGAAGTCCGACAGGTACGGGCCGACCAGCGGGCCGGTGCCGTTGATGTTCACGCCGACGATCGTGGCCCAGTAGGAGCGCTGGTCGAACGGCAGCAGGTAGCCGGTGAACGACATCGTCATCGTGAGGATCAGCAGCACGACGCCGATCACCCAGTTCAGCTCGCGCGGGTACTTGTACGCGCCGAAGAAGAACGTGCGGCCCATGTGCAGGAAGACGAGGATCACCATCACGGTCGAGCCCCACTTGTGCATCCCGCGCACGAACTCGCCGAGGAAGGCTTCGTTCGTGATGTAGCGGACGGACTCGTAGGCGCGCGTCGGCGAGGGGTCGTAGAACATCGCGAGGAACACCCCCGTGACGGCCTGCGAGAGGAACGCGAACATCGCCGCCGAGCCGAGCGTGTAGAACCAGTTGGTCCCCTTCGGGACCTTGCGGAAGAGCATCCAGCGCACCCCGCCGGACAGCGACGTGCGTTCGTCGATCCAGTCGACGACGGTGATGCCGGCCTCGGCCGCGTGATCGAGCGGCTTGACGGGCCCGTTGCCCGTGCCGGGGCGCTTGGGCTTCGGCAGCAGCGCGGGCGGCAGCGGCGGAAGCGGGAGCTTGAGCTTCGGCATCGCCTACTTCGCTCCGGGGGGCGCCTTCGGCGTCGAGACGCGCGAGGGGTAGAGGTACTGGCCGATGCCGTCGAGCGGCTCGCCCGGGTCGCGCGGCGAGAAGCGGCGCAGCTCGCTGTTGACGCTGTAGCGCGGGCCGACGAGCACGATGCCGTTCTCGACGCGCGTGTAGAAGCGGTCGAGCGGGCGCACCGGCGGGCCGCCCTCGCGCAGGCCGCGGAAGTCGTAGACGCCGCCGTGGCAGGGACAGATGAACTTGCCGGCGGCCTGCGTGAAGCGGACCGGGCAGCCAAGGTGGTTGCAGCGCGTCGAGATCGCGATCACCTGGTTGTACTGATCCGCCTTCTCGACGTCGATCTGCGGGTTGCGCAGACGCACGTACGCGGTCGACTTGCCGGCCTCGCCGATGCCGCTGACGATCGTGATCACGCGCGGGACGTAGGTCTCCTCGGTGAAGTCGTCGAGCGAGCCGATCGACTGCCAGGTCGCCTTCGTGCGCTCGAACACGGGGCCGAGCGCGAAGCCGAGCGCGGGCAGCGCGAAGGCCGCGGTCGCGAGCGCGCCGAGGCCGTGGACGCTGCCTGTCATGAGGCGGCGGCGGGTGACGGTCTCGCCCTCGAAGGCGCCCGGCATCCCACGATCTGCCGTGTATGGGGAACTCTTTTGGTGCTTGTCTGCTGCCACGGGGCCAGGAACCATAGCGTCAACGACCGAAGCTCGACGCCGCCGCCCGCCATGCGGCGTCCGCCTGTGCGGGGTCCTCTTCGGCGTGCGCCTGCGCGCAGCGCGAGATCAGCTCGGCGAGCTCGCCCACGGCCTTGAGATCGCCCGCCTCGGCGAGCCGCGCGAGCGCGAGCGCATAGAGGCGATCGCCCGCCAGCAGGGCGAGGTCGGCGTCCTCGGTGCGCACCACGCGACCGGCGTCGTAGTGGAGGCGGTAGCCCTCGCGCACGGCGGCGAGCACCAGCGCGTGCGAGGCGGGCACCTCGCTCAGCAGCGGGTCGGGGGCCGCGTCCTCCACGACGGCTGCGGCCAGCAGCCCGCCCTCCTCGCGCAGCAGCTCGGCGAGCCCCTCGCTCATGCGGAGATCCGGTCGACGTCGTCGAAGGCCGCGGCGGCGGCGGCAAGCGTGCGCGCCAGCTCCTCCTCGCCGTGCGCGAGGGAGGGGAACCAGGCCTCGAACTGCGAGGGGGGCGCATAGACGCCGCGCGCGAGCAGGCCGCGGCACCAAGTGGCGAAGGCGTCGCGATCGCAGGCCATCGCGTCGGCGAAGTCGCGGACGGGGGTCGCGCTGAAGAACGTCGTGACGAGCCCGGGAACGCTGACGACCTGCACCGGGCGGTCGCCGGCGGCCGTGCGCAAGCCGGCCGCGAGCGCCTCCGTCGTGGCGGCGAGCTGCGCGTACGCGGCGGCGTCGAGCAGAGCAAGCGTCGCGAGACCCGCGGCGACCGCGAGCGGGTTGCCGGACAGCGTGCCGGCCTGGTAGACGTCGCCGGCGGGGGCGATCCGCTCCATCAGCGCGCGCGAGCCGCCGTAGGCGGCGGCCGGCAGCCCGCCGCCGAGCACCTTGCCCATGATCGTCAGGTCGGGCAGCACGCCGCTGCGCTCCTGCACGCCGCCGCGCGCGACGCGGAAGCCGCTGATGACCTCGTCGAAGACGAGCAGCGCGCCGGTCGCGTCGGCGCGCTCGCGCAGCAGCGCCAGAAAGCCCTCGGCGGGGGGCACGAGGCCCATGTTCGCGGGATACGGCTCCGCGACGATCGCGGCCAGCTCGTGGCGGGCGGCCGCGGCGTGCAGCGCGTCCGCGTCGTTCCAGGGCACGACGACCGTCGCCGCGGCCGCGGCCGCGGGCACGCCGGGGCTCGCGGGAATCCCCTCGGTCGCAAGGCCGGAGCCGGCGTCGGCGAGCAGCCCGTCGACGTGGCCGTGGTAGGCGCCGGCGAACTTGAGGATCCACTCGCGGCCGGTGACGGCGCGCGCGAGCCGCAGCGCGCTCATCGAGGCCTCGGTGCCGGAGGAGGTCATGCGCACCATCTCGACGGAGGGCACGCGCGCGACGATCTCCGCCGCCAGCTCGACCTCGCCGGGGGTCGGGGCGCCGAAGCTCGTGCCCCCGGCCGCAGCCTCCTGCACGGCGGCGACGATCGCCGGGTGCGCATGACCGTGGATCAGCGGGCCCCACGAGCAGACCCAGTCGACGTAGCGGTTGCCGTCGACGTCGACCAGCTCGGCGCCCTCGCCGCGCGCGACGAACAGCGGGTCGCGGCCGATCGCGCGCATCGCGCGCACGGGGGAGTTGACGCCGCCGGGGAGCAGCGTCCGAGCGCGCGCGTAGAGGTCGGCGGAGCGGGCGTCGGCGAGCCGCGCCGGCTCAGACGCCGGCGTGCTCACGCTCCCAGGCCTTGAACTCGTCCGTGAAGTAGAGGAGGCGGATCTTCTTGAACTCGGTCGAGGAGTAGAGCGTGGCGCGCTCCTCGATCCCGTGCGTCTCCGCGATCGAGTCGAGGATCGCGTCGCACTCCTCCTTCGAGCGGCCGTGGGCCATCGTGAAGACGGAGTAGGGCCAGTCGGCGTACGTCGGCCGCTGGTAGCAGTGCGAGATCCCGCGCACCGCGGCCATCTGGCGCCCGACCGTGAGGATCTGGTCGTCCGGGACCTTCCAGACGCCCATGCCGTTGGCGGAGAAGCCCGCGCGGCGGTGGTAGAGGATCGCCGCGACGCGCCGCAGCAGCCCGCGCTCCTGCATGCCCGAGAGGTGGTCGAGCAGGCGGGTCTGCGCGATCCCGAGCGCGGCGGCGGCGGGCGCGTAGGGCTCGGAGACGACCGGCATGTCGCCCTGCAGCGCGCGGATCACGGCGATGTCGAAGTCGTCGTAGGGCTGCGGCTCGAGCTCGATCGGGTCGGCCGCCTCGGCGGCGTTGGAGAGCGCCTTCGTGTCGCCCTCCATCTCGAGGTCCATGCGGATCTTGAAGAGCTTGAGCGTCGGCAGCTGGCGCACCGACTCGGCGCCGGCCTCCTGCGCGAGCGCGTCGAGCGTGCCCTGCAGACCGAGCTGCGAGTCCGGCTCGGTCGCGATCGTGAACCACAGGTTGAACTCGTGGTTGCGCAGGTAGTTGTGCGAGACGCCGGGGTGGGAGTTGATGACCTTCGCGGCGCGGTGCGGGTTCTCGGCGTCGACCTTGGCGGCGACGAGCATCGAGGAGTAGCCGAGCGCACGCGTGTCGAAGATCGGCGTGACCTGGCGGATGATGCGCTCGTCGAGCAGGTGCTGGACGCGCGCCATCACCGCTTCTTCGCTCAGCTCGGCCAGCTCGGCGACGCGCGCGTAGGGCCGCGGCTCGATCGGGAAGCGGCCCTGCATCAGGTTCAGCAGGCGCTTGTCGACGTCCTCGAGCGGGATCGCCGCGCCGTGCTTGCGGCTGCGCAGCTTCGGGGTCGCGGTGCTCGGGTCCGTCAGTCCGTCTCGGAGAGCCATCGGGCGGCGTCCTTCGCGTGGTAGGTGATGACGACGTCGGCGCCGGCGCGGCGAATCGACGTGAGCGTCTCGAGCACGACGGCGCGCTCGTCCAGATGACCGGCGGCCGCGGCAGCCTTCACCATCGCATACTCGCCGCTGACGTTGTACGCCACGACGGGCATGCGCGTCGCATCCTTGACGCGCCGGATCACGTCGAGATATGGCAGCGCGGGCTTGACCATCACGAGGTCGGCGCCCTCCTCGACGTCGAGCAGGACCTCGCGCAGCGCCTCGTCGCCGTTGGCCGGATCCATCTGGTAGCCGCGGCGATCGCCGCTGGCGGGCGTCGAGCCGGCGGCCTCGCGGAAGGGGCCGTAGAAGGCGGAGGCGAACTTCGCCGAGTAGGCGAGGATCGGCGTCTCGGCGAAGCCGGCCTCGTCGAGCGCCGCGCGGATCGCGCCGACGCGCCCGTCCATCATGTCGCTCGGCGCGATCACGTCGGCGCCGGCGCGGGCGTGCGAGACGGCGGTGCGCGCGAGCAGCTCGAGCGTGGCGTCGTTGTCGATGGTGGCTTGGGGGGCGGGCGAGTGGGAATCGGTGCGGAGGACCCCGCAGTGCCCGTGGCTCGTGTACTCGCACAGGCACAGGTCCGGGATCACGAGCAGCTCGGGCTGCGCTTCCTTGATCGCGCGGATCGCGAGCTGCGCGACGCCCTCGTCGTCCCACGCGCCGGAGCCCTCCGCGTCCTTGTCGGCGGGGATCCCGAACAGCATCACGGCGGGGATCCCGAGCGCGGCGGCCTGCATGGCCTCAGCAACGGCATGATCGATCGTGAGGCGCTCGACGCCCGGCATCGCGGCGATCGGCTCGCGGCGATCGCTCCCGTGCGTGACGAACAGCGGCAGGATCAGGTCCTCCGCGTGCAGGCGCGTCTCGCGCACGAGTCCGCGCAGCGGGCTGCTGGCGCGCAGCCGGCGCAGACGAGTTGCGGGAAAGGCCATCTCCGGCAGGATATCGGCGCTCAGTCGAAGCGCCGCAGGGCGAGCCGCGCCAATGCGACGTAGGCCAACGTCAGGACCACCAGGTGTGCGAGCGGGCCGGCGATGCCGGGCTGGGAGTCGTTGAGCGCAGCGTCGAGCGCCTGCAGCGTGGCCTTGAAGGGGAACAGCGCGGAGACGGTGCGCACGACGTCGTAGAGACCCGAGGAGACCGCGCCGCTCGGCACCAATGCGAGGAACGTGATCGGCAGCGACAGCAGGAAGGCCAGCAGCGAGGCAGCGCGCACCTCGCGCGCGAGTCCGCCGAGCGCGACCCCGAGCGCGGCGAACGCGACGGCGCCGGCCGCGAGCGCGAGCAGCCACAGCGGGAAGCGGCTCCAGTCGAGGTCGATGAAGAAGCCGCCGAGGCCGAGCAGCATCGCGAGCGTCACCGCGAACGCGCAGAGCGCGGCGAGGCCGACCTTCTCGCCGATCAGGCCGAGGCGCGAGACGAGCCCGCGCACGAGCCGCGAGAAGGCGTGTTCCTCGCGCTCCAGCGCCAGCAGCCCGGCCGCCAGCAGCAGCGTCAGGAACATCAGCGAGACCGTCACAGAGACGGCCGCCGCGAACGTGTCGAGCGGGGTGCGCCTGCCGCCGACGATCGTCTGCTTGACCTTCAGCGGCGCGCCGACCGAGCGCAGCACCTGATGGGAAAGGCCGAGGTTGTCGACGGCCAGCGAGGCGAAGCGCTCGGCCTGCACGAGCGGCGGGCGCAGCGGCGAGTCGGGCGGCAGCTTCGCGAGCGCGCCGGCGACGATCCGCTGTGCGTTGCGCAGTCCGAGGATCGGCACCTGGCGCCCGAGCACGTTCACCGTGCCGCCTTCGAGCAGCAGGTTGATGTAGCCCGAGGTGATCTTCTGGAAGCGCCGCGAGAGCGCGAGGTTCGCGTCCGCCATGCGCGCCTTGATGACGGAGGCGACGTAGCGCTGCTTGACCGCATCCTCGCCGTTGTAGAGCACCTCGATCGTCGGCTGCTCGCGCCCGGTCGAGAGCTTCTCGGCGATGTCGGAGGGCAGGATCAGCGCGCCCAGCACCTTGCCCTCCTGCACGAGCCTGCGCGCCTGCGCGCGGCTGTGGACGACCGTGACGTCGACCGACTTCAGCAGCTCGGGCATGTACTCGCCGGCCGTCAGCTTCTCGCTCCCGAGCGTGAAGCTGCGGTGCTGCTGCGGGACCTCGTTGAGGAACGCTATGTGCGGCTTGCCGGGGCCGCGCGAGAGCGCCGAGCCGATCAGCAGCGCGATCGCGATCGGGTAGATCACCAGCAGCCCGACCAGCAGCGGCGAGCGCCGCAGGATGCGCAGGTCCTTCAGCAGCAGCCAGCGCACGCTAGTGGCCTCGTTCGCGCAGGAAGTGGACGAAGGCGGACTCGAAGTCGTCCGCGCCGGTGGCCGCATGGCCTTCGTCGCCCTCGACCGTCGCGGCCAGCTCGGCGGCCGTGCCCGCGAACAGCAGCTCGCCGTCGGCCAGCACGAGCACGCGATCGGCGTAGCGCTCGGCCTCCTGCACGTCGTGCGTCGAGAAGACGATCGTCGTGCCGCCGGCCGCAAGGCCCGACACGTACTCCCACAGGCGCGCGCGCTGGCGCGGGTCGAGCGAAGCGGAGGGCTCGTCCAGCAGCAGCACCGGCGGTTCGGCGAGCAGGCCGATCGCGATGTTGACGCGCTGGCGGTTGCCGCCGGAGAGGCGCCCGACCTCGTCGTCGGCGCGGTCGGCGAGCGCCGTCTGCTCCAACATGCGCGCGACGGCGGCGGCCGGATCGGGGACGCGCTCCAGCCGCGCGAACAGGCGCAGGTTCTCCGCCACCGTCAGCTTCGAGTAGAGCGCCGGCTGCTGCGGGACCCAGCCGACCTCGCGCGGCGGGCGCGTGACGCTGCCGGCGTCGGCGCGCTGGATGCCCGCGAGGATCGACAGCAGCGTCGTCTTGCCGGCGCCGTTGGGGCCGATGATCGCGACCAGCTCGCCGGCGGCGGCGGCGAAGCTGACGTCGCGCAGGGCGACGCGATCGCCATAGCGCTTGGTGAGGCCGGTGGCGGCGAGCGCGGGGACGCTCTGCGTCGCGAGCGACGAAGTCACCCGCCTACGTTACCCGGGCCGCTGGGCCAGGGCTGCAACACGACGTGACGGCGCAGGTAGATCGCCGTCTCGCGCACGAGCGCGGCGAACGATCCGATATACACCGCGAGCACTGCGACGCCGTGCGGCAGGCGGCGCCGCTCCATCACGAGCGGATCGAGGATCAGCGCGATGATCGCGGCGATCAGGAACACAAGCAGGACGCCGTACGGCACGACGACCGGGGAGGGGCGCGCCGGCTGCGGTGGCGACTCGGGAACCAGCTCGTCGCCCATCGGCGCGTCATCGTGAGCCGACCGGTCGCGATCCTGTTCGTCGGCGATCTCGTCGGCAGCTGCGGACGCCGCCTGCTGCGCGCGCTGCTGCCCGAGCTGCGCGAGCGCCACGCGCTCGACTTCGTCGTCGTCAACGGCGAGAACCTCGCCGGCGGCGTCGGCATCACGCCGAAGCTCGCCGACGAGCTGTTCGGCTTCGGCGTCGACGTCATCACGCTCGGCAACCACGCCTATCGCCAGCGCGAGATCTATCCCTACCTCGACGCGAACGAGCGGATCCTGCGACCGGCGAACTACCTGCGCAGCCAGCCGGGGCACGGCAGCTGCGTGGTCGAGCGCGACGGCGTGCGGCTCGGCGTCGTGAACCTCTCCGGCAACCTCTACCTGAAGGCCGGGCGCCCGGTCTTCTCGGAGGCGGACGCGGCGCTGCACGCGCTGCGCGACCGCGTCGACCACGTGCTCGTCGACATGCACGCCGAGGCGACGAGCGAGAAGGTCGCGATGGGCTGGCACCTCGACGGGCGCGCGACGGCGGTGCTCGGCACGCACACGCACGTGCCGACGGCGGACGCGCGCGTGCTGCCAGGCGGGACCGCGTACATCACCGACGTCGGGATGACCGGCGCACGCGGCGGCGTGATCGGCGTCAAGCGCGAGCAGGCGGTCGAGGCGCTCGTGACGCAGATGCCGGTGCGCTTCGAGTCCTCCGACGTCGACCCCTGGCTGATGGGCGTCGTCGTGCGGGCCTCGTCACCCGGTCGCGCCGACGGGATCGAGCAGCTGCTGCTGCCCGCGCCCGCCGGCTTCCGCTGAGTCGGATCCGGCCTCCTGCGGACGGGCGCCCAGGCGCCCGAGCAGCGCGACCATCACGAGCGGGAAGAACCACACCACGTAGAGGTAGAACCAGTAGGTGATCGAGAGCTGCAGCGCGATCAGGACCGCCGCTGCGAGCGCCGCGACCTGCGTCAGCGTCGGCCGGCGCGGCACGAAGCCGACGACGACGGCCAGCAGCAGCGCGCCGCCCTGGACCGCCGTCTGCAGCGCGCTCGGCCAGCCGTAGAGACCCCAGACCGAGAACGGCGCGTCGCGGTCGCGCTGGAACGCGATCGTGTGATCCCAGAAGGTGCGCAGATCGCCGCCCAGCAGCACCGGCAGCAGCGCGACCGCCGCCGTCAGCGCGAACGCGGCGGCGTAGGCGCCGAAGGCGCGCGGGCCACTGCGCACGCGCCCGCGCCCGCGCCGCTGCGCATCGCTCGGCGTGCGCATCAGCAGCGGCGCGAGCGCCAGCGGGGCGAACTTCGTCAGCGCTGCGAGCGCGGCGAAGGCGCCGCGCGCCGGCGGCGAGCTGGCCACCAACAGCGCTGCGACGAGCAGCAGCGCGACGAGCGCATCGTTGCTGTTGGTGCTCGACGCGTAGAGCGTGAAGGGGAAGCTCGCCCACGCGTAGGCAAGCACGATCCCCAGCGACGGTCCGCGGATGCGCCGCCCGAGCAGGAACAGGCCCGCGAGCGTCAGCAGGTCGAACGCGATCGCGGCGGCGTGCGCGGCCGGCAGGTCGTCCCAGTGTCCGCTCCAGCCGAGGGTACGCTCGAACGGCACGTACGCGTAGTAGTTGACGGGCCCGTACGTGTCGCCGTAGGCGTCGTCGCTGGGCCACGTGCCGTACAGCGGCGTCCCGTCCATCAGGCGATGCGCACCGATCACGCCCGAGTAGCCGACGTCGATGACGTTCGAGTTCGTCACGTTCAGGCCGACGCGGAAGCCGACGAGGAAGATCAGCGCGACGGCCAGCCACGAGACCGGCACGAGCAGCCGCAGCGGCTCCGGGCGCGCGCCCCGGCGCGCGACGAGCAGCATGCGCACGAGCAGGTACAGCAGCGGCGGGTAGACGAGCGGGACCGACAGCCCGATGCGCGCGTGGTTGAAGTACGCGAGCGAGACCGAGAAGGCGAGCAGCACGAGCAGGTCGAGGTGCAGCCACGAGGGCCGGCGGCGCCACGGCAGGAACGGCACGAGGAACAGCGCGCACAGCGGCAGCCACACGTACCAGGCGTTCACGTCGCGCCCGAACGCGCCCTTGTAGCCGCGCGCCATCGTCCAAGCGACCTGGTAGCCGGTCCACGCCTCGAGCACGCTGCCGCTGAAGTCGTCGATCGTCACCTGGCCGATCTCCTGGCGCCCGATACGCGTGAAGACGCTCACCTGCCACTGCGTCGCGCCCTTCAGGTAGGCGGTCGTGTACGAGCCGGGGTGATCGCGCCGCACGCGCGCGATCTTCGGCAGCCCGATCGCGGTCGCGGTCGCCTGCTGGGCGGTCAGGCGATGCCCCGGCGGCGCCAGCGACGGGCTCGGCGGCGTGGTGAGCGCGTTCGGGTCCGTCGTGCTCGTCGCCGACAGCGACGGCGCCAGCGGGCCCAGCCCGGCGGTGCTCGCGGACGAGGCGCTGGCCGCAGCGGGCGCCGCGATCAGCACGGCCGCGGCGAGCAGCGCCGCGGCCCGCCTCATGCGCGGAAGCTCCAGAGCTTCTGACCCAGGAACGAGAGCGGCGTCGCGGCCACGATCGCGAGCGCCTGCGCGAGCACCTTCCGCAGGTCGGCGGCTTCCACGAGCGCGAGCAGGACGAGATAGCTGAAGGCGAACGCGCCAAGACTGACGGCGAAGAAGCGGGCCGCCTGGAAGCCGGCGTGGCCGTCGCGGGCGCCGAAGGTCCAATGGCGGTTCCACCAGAAGTTGTTCGAGACCGAGACGAGGAACGCCAGCACCGCCGCGACGCGGTAGTCGATCGCGAGCGCGTGCACCGCGAACGCGAAGATCGCGAGGTTCACCACGTAGCCGCTCGCGCCGACCAGTCCGAAGCGCACGAGTTGGAGCCAGTTGCTCGCGTGGCGCATGCCGTGTCGCACGCGCCGGTGGATCGGTAGCGCCATCGCGGAGGCCTCGTCCGGCATGCGGGACAGCGTAGCTCGGGCCGCGGGCGGGGCGGTCACGCGGCGAGGAGGCCGAAGTGCTCGGTCACGAGCGGCAGCACGTCGCGCAGCGTCCACTGCTCGTGCGCGGCGGCGGTGAGCGGGGTCGCCCCCCGAGACCGCACCACAGCAGCGCGCCGAGCGAGTCGCTGCGATGCAGCGAGCCGTGGCTGCCGCCGCCGACGTGCGCGACGCCGCCCCAGTCGGCGAACTCGTAGGCGGGCGCGGCCGACAGCAGCACGTCGCCCGCCGTCGGACAGGTCAGCGCGGACCAGACGCGTGCGAGCGCGTCCGGGTACTCGGGCGTGAGCAGGCGGCCGTCCTGCACATGCCCTTCGAGCGCCGCCAGCTCGCCGTCGGCGCTCCAGCGCCCGCCGCGCAGGTCGGCGAGATCGCCACCGGGCGCGAAGTGCAGCTCGCCACGGGCGCTCGCGATCACCGCTTCGCGCGGCGCCGCACGCCACATCGCGAGGTCGACGCCGGGGATCGTGAGCGCATGGCGCGCGACCTGCTCCGCGACGCGGGGGCGCGGACCCTCGTCCAGCACGTACGCCATCGCCGAGCGCTGCGCTGGGCAGATCGCGATCTGCGCCGCCTGGCGCGCCACGCGCCCGCCGTTGGGGCGCGCGACGTCCCACTCCGCGAACGCCGCCAGCAGGTCGATCCGCTGCTCGACGGCCGCGTGCGAGTGATCGGCCATCACGATCATCGCGTGCTCCTCGAGGAAGCGCTCGGGCCCGCCGCCGGCGTGCATCAGGCGCTCGAGCTGGCGGTCGGCGGCGGCGATCGAGGTGACCTGCGCGTGCGGCCCGTTGCGGTGCGACCAGGCGTCGTTGTCGGGCAATGAGAACAGCAGGAAGTCGAACAGGTCGTGCTCCACGAGGTAGGCGCCGACGCAGCCGGTGTGCTGGTCGCGCTGGCCCGGCATCCCGAGCTGGCCACGACAGCCGGTGCGACGGCTCGCGAACAGGTCGGCGTAGAACAGCTCGCGCGGGCCGTCGACCGGCTCGCGGAAGAACGTCGAGGTCGCGATCCGCGCGAGCGCGGTCTCGTTCGTGGCCTCGTGCCGGTGGCGGCCGCGGTAGATCAGGTACGTCGTGCCGGCCGTGCGCACGTCGGCGTCGTCGAGCAGCTCGAAGACGGTCGGCGTCTCGTGCGAGAGGTGCCGCGCGTTCATGTTGTAGACGGTGTCGGTCAGCGAGCGCAGCACGCCGGCGCGGCGCGAGGCGGGGAAGCTCGAGCCGTACTCGACGTAGCGCTCCTCCTCACGGGAGTACCAGTTCATGCTCGGGATGTGGTGGCGATCGGGCCCGGTCCCCGTCGCGATGCTCGCGGCGCAGACCGGCGTCACGGACGGGAACGCGGCGACGCAGGCGTCGACGTAGGAGCCGCGCTCCATGATCAGCTTCAGCATCGGCGCGCGGCCGAGCGCGACGGCCCGTTCCAGCATCGCGGGCTTGAGCCCGTCGAGGACGGTCAGGACGAGCTTCGGCGGCCTGCTCACCGCAATATGCGCAGGCCCGCGTACTTGCGCCCATCGCGTCTGCGCTGCCCGAGCAGCAGCCAGGCGAAGAAGGCGAGTGCGGGCAGCGCCAGCGGCGGCGCGAGCACCGAGAGGCCACCGAGCACGAGCCCCGCACCGTCGGCGTACAGCGGCAGCGCGTGCGACGCCTCGGCGTCGAGGCGGCCGCGCACGCGCGTGAAGAGGCCGCGCGCGGTGGCCTGTGCGAGTGCGGCACAGGCGAGACCGCCGACGAGGCCGGGCACGAGCGCATAGCCGTCGTCGGCGAGCGCGCCGCCGAACAGCAGCGCGCCGAGCGCGATCGCGATCCCGCCGACGGCTGCGCCGAGCGGGCCGGCGTCGACGCGTTCGGGGCCCAGCCGGCGCTCCGCGAGGGCGAGCACGATCACGCCGATCACGAGCGCGAGCAGGAATATCGGGTCCTCCAGGAACGCCACCTTCGTGTGCTCGAAGTCGATCCCGAGATCGCCGCGCGCGAGCGCCGCGGCGAGCAGCGCGGGCAGGAACGGGCGCAGCCCGACGGCGAGCGCGAGACCGATCCCAAGGCAGATGTCGAGGAAGAGCTTCATGTTGTTCGGTAGCGTGGCTGCATGACGATAGCCAACCGGGACAGGCATCCGGGCCGTCGTGGCGAAGCTCCTCCCATGCACGACCGCTCTTTGCGCACATGACCGGCCGCGAGCCACCGCGCTCCACCAAGCGCGACCTCGAGCGCTACGCGGGCCTGTTCGCGCAGCGCACGAAGGTCATGAAGTCCTCGGCGATGCGCGACCTGATGGCGCTGACCGACCGGCCCGAGGTGATCTCGCTCGCAGGCGGGCTGCCGGACACCTCGACCTTCCCGCCGGAGACGTACGCCGCGCTGATGACGAGCGTCGCCGAGAAGTCCTGCGCTCGGGCGCTCCAGTACGGGCCGACGGAGGGCTTCGCCGCGGCCGCGCACTGCATCGCCGAGGTGATGGCGGCGGAGGGGATGGCGGTCGACGAAGGCGAGCTGCTCGTGACGACCGGCGGCCAGCAGGTGATCGACCTCGTCTGCAAGACGCTCGTCGACCCGGGCGACGTGATCGTCGCGGAGGCGCCCACCTATCCCGGCGCGGTGCCGACCTTCTGCTCCTACGAGGCCGACGTCGTGCAGATCGAGATGGACGCCGACGGCATGCGCGTCGACGAGCTGGAGGAGACGCTCGACCGGCTGGAGCGCGAGGGCCGCCGTCCGAAGTTCATCTACACGATCCCGACGTTCCAGAATCCGGGCGGCGTGACGATGTCGCTGCCGCGCCGCCAGCGGCTCGTGCAGATCGCGCGCGAGCGCGAGCTGCTTGTGCTGGAGGACAACCCGTACGGGCTGCTGCGCTACGAGGGCGACCCGCTGCCGCCGCTGTACGCGCTCGACGGCGGCGAGTTCGTGATCTACCTCGGCACCTTCTCGAAGATCCTCTCGCCCGGCATCCGCCTTGGCTGGGCGGCCGCCCCGCGGCCGGTGCTCCAGAAGATGAACCTCGGCAAGCAGGCGGCCGACCTCTGCAGCTCCTCGATGACGCAGCTGTTCGTCGCGGCCTACTTCGCGGAGGGCGACTGGCGCAGTTATGTCAACTCGCTGATCGTGCTCTACCGTCTCCGCCGCGACGCGATGCTCGACGCGCTCGCGACGCACTTCCCACGCGAGGCGGCGTGGACGCATCCGCAGGGCGGCCTGTTCATCTGGGCGACGCTGCCGGACTACATCGACACGACCGACCTGCTCGCCCGCGCGCTGCGCGACAACGTCGCGTTCGTGCCCGGCCGCGCGGCCTACCTCGACGGGCGCGGCGGCTCCTCGATGCGGCTGAACTTCTCCGGCTCGGACGAGACCCAGATCCGCGAGGGCATCCGCCGCATCGGCGCGGTCGTCGCCGAGCAGGTGGGGCTCTACGGGACCCTCACCGGCAGCGAGCCGAATCCCGCGCCAGTCGTCGAGCAGCCGCGCGACACGGCCCAGCTCGCGGATGTGCTGGAGCTGCCGGCACGGCGCGCCGCGCGCCGCCGCGCCGAATCCGATCGATGAGCACGATCGCGGTCCTCCAGGGCGGCCGCTCGCTCGAGCGGCAGGTGTCGTTGAAGTCGGGCGCTCGCGTCGAGGACGCGTTGCAGCGGCTCGGGCACGAGGTGCGCACGCTCGACGTCGGCAGCGACCTCGTGCAGCAGCTCGCCGAGCAGCGCCCCGACGCCGCGTTCATCGCGCTGCACGGCCGCGACGGCGAGGACGGGACGGTCCAGGAGCTGCTGGAGGCGCTCGGGATCCCGTACACGGGCTCAGGCGTGGCGGCCTGCATCCGCTGCTGGGACAAGGTCCTGACGAAGCACCTGCTGCGCGACGCGGGGATCCCGACGCCCGACTTCCACGCCTTCGGCGAGGCGGCCTTCCGCGAGCTGGGCGCGGCGCAGGCGCTGCCGGCGATCGAGCAGCGGCTGGCGTTCCCGCTCGTCGTCAAGCCGGCCGCACAGGGCTCGGCGCTCGGGATCAAGTTCGCGCGCAGCGCCGCCGACGTGCCGGCGGCGCTCGTGTCGGCGTTCTCCTACGACCGCAAGGTGCTTTTGGAGCGCTACGTGCCGGGCCGCGACCTGGGGGTCTCGATCCTGGAGCAGGACGGCGAGCCGCGCGCGCTGCCGATCGTCGAGGCGGTGCCGAACGAGAAGGCCTTCTACGACTTCGAGGCACGCTACGAGATCGGGCGCACGACCTTCGTGTGCCCGGCCGAGCTGCCCGGCGACATCGCCGCGCGCACGCAGGAGCTGGCGACCGCGGTCTACCGGGCGCTCGGCTGCGCCGGCTTCGCGCGCGTCGACCTGATGCTGCGCGAGGACGGCGAGCTGTTCGTGCTGGAGGCGAACGTCGTGCCGGGCCTGACCGAGACGAGCCTGCTGCCGCAGGCGGCGGAGGCGGCGGGGATGTCGTTCGACGCGCTGGTCGAACGGCTGCTGGCGCTGGCGCTCGCTCCGCACGGCTGACGCGGCCCGAAGACGTGCGTCAGCTGTCCTCGCCGGCGAAGTCCTCCGGCGTCACCTGGTCGAGGAAGTCCTTGAACTTCTCGACGACCTCCTCGGTGTCTTCGACCTCGTGCTCGAACTCGATCGCCGACTCGGCGATCACCTCCTCGGCAGCGAAGATCGGAGCGCCGGCGCGGACGGCCAGGGCGAGCGCGTCGCTCGGCCGCGAGTCGATCTCCATCTCCTTGCCGTTGACCGTGAGCGTGATCGAGGCGTAGAAGGTGTTCTCCTTCAGCTCCGTGACGGCCACGCGGGTGCAGTTGACGTCCAGCTCGCTGAGCACGTCGGAGAGCAGGTCGTGCGTCATCGGGCGCGGCGTGCTCGCGCCCTGCAGCTTCATGAGGATCGCCGCCGCCTCCGGATGCCCGATCCAGATCGGCAGGAACTTGTTGCTGTCGACGGTCTTCAGGAGCACGATCGGCTGTTTGCCGACCATGTCGAAGCTCACGCCGTAGATGACCATCTCCTGCACGCGACGCTCCCGGTGGACGAGGGCCAAGTATAGGCCGGCCGGGGAGACGGCCCTGGGGCCGGGCACACGCGAGCGGGCGATCAGCGCGGGGCGGTGGTGTCCAGGTACCAGTGCCGCGCGACGGCGGCGCGCCAGCCGTCGCCGTCCTGCGCCAGCACGCCGAAGCGGCTGACCGTACGCTGGCCGCCGATCTGGTCGGTGTAGAGCAGTCGAGCGAGAACGAGCGCCCCCCCGTCGCGACGACGGAGAGATGCGGGGGTGCAGCACGGCGATGCCGGCCTCGACGACCGCGCGGCCGCCCGGCACCTCGACCCAGTGCCCGTCGACGCGAAGGTGGCGATCACC
The DNA here is from genome assembly GCA_963746145.1 of uncultured Actinomycetes bacterium. GTDB lineage: Bacteria > Actinomycetota > Thermoleophilia > Solirubrobacterales > Solirubrobacteraceae > Conexibacter. The sequence continues at coordinate 321,012 of CAVVAC010000003.1, read as the reverse complement.
AGCACGAGCGTGCCGCCGGCGGTAGCGAGAGAGGAGATCGTCGCCCAGTCGACCATGCCGCGACGCTACACGACGATGGGCGATCCTGGATTCGAACCAGGGACCTCTTCCTTATCAGTTTGTCCAGGTGGTTCGGGCCTTTTCGAGGCAGGTGAAGGTCGTGAGAGCGCCAGCGTGTTTCACTCGCCCCCACGCGATTTCGCGTGCGGATGGTACCCACGGTGGTACCCGGAGCAGACGCTCACTCCACCCGAGCACAGCCACTCTCGCGGGCTTATTTCTCTACCCCTCGCGACGCCCGAGAGCGCTCAGCTGTGCCCGCAGGTAGCACTCGACCGCCCGCAAGGCCTTGACTGCGTGGTGCCGTTCGGTCTTCGACAGGCGACTAGTGGGTTCCCAGCACACAGCGGCCGAAGCAGCATCCCATTTCCACGTAGCAACGACGACACCGGCGATCCATATACAAGCCAGCGCCTCGCCCGCGTGCCAGAACAGCAGCGAGCCTGTGCAGCGATCCGTGAGATATCGACGGCGCGTCTCGTAGTAGGCCTTGATGGCCGGGTCCTCGTACGCGAGCACCTGCGCGCCCGGTTGGGTCTCGGGCGGGCAACGCAGGAACTCTTCATCCTCCGCGAGGGCGACGAGCTTGGCCGAGAGTCCATCTATGCGCACAGGCAGCAGCTCGTGCTCCAGACTTTCGCAAGTCCGCGCAGTGCGCTGCTTGCCCCAGCCGGTCCACCACGCGATGTCGTCGAAGCTCGCCGGGCCGTATGCGCGCAGGTAGCTGCGCAGGAGGGCCTCCATCGCGGGGGCTACATCTGGACACTCCCATTCCTTCAGCGTGCTTGCCAAACAGAACGTCCGCTGGCGCCGGTGCGGGTTCCCGGCGCTGTCCCACGCCAGGATCACCCCGTTCTCCCATAGGTCCCGAACAACCGCAATAACGACGTCTGTCGCAAAGGAATGAGCGAGTTCTTGCGTCATTTCCTCCACGGTCATCTGCTGGCGATGCTCCAGAAGTTCCTCAATCGCGAGGGCGAGTCGCCGCTGGGTCGCCCCACCGAGGCCGCTTCGAACGAGTCGCGCGGCACTAGCAGCCCGACGCTGTGGGAGCGTGGCGGCATGGACAACCGCCGCCTCGGGCACGGGCAGCGCGTGTAGCGTTCCGCGCATGCAGCGCAGGTGGACGAGTCCACCCGCCCGCAGTGCGGTTCCATGCTGTGCTATCGCCACCTCGCCGAGCCGAGCGTGAGCAGCCACATAGGGCCCGGAATGCCTGGACGCATGAAGTCCGGCGAGCGAACGAGCCAACTCGGCAAGCGAGGCTGCCGGCGCGTGCTGCCGAGCGACCGCCGCTCTACGCTCTTGCGTCGCGCGCAGCAACAGCGGGAGACTCATCGCAGTGCGGAGAGGCGTACGAGCACTGCTTCGAGCGTCTCCTCGACGGTGAGATTCTCGGTGTCGATCGCGAGATCGGCAATCGTGCCCATCTTCTCTGCACCAAGTTCCAGAGGCGAGGCCGCCAGATCCTCGAAACACGCCGCTGCGTCAGTGCGCCGGACGGGCCTGCGACGTTCGAAGCGGTCCCGGCGCGTGTCCGGCGATGCCGTCAAGTGGACCACGACGCCGCCCAGGAGGTGACGGGCGGCACCAACCTGATCCGCTGTGCGCGCAGCGTCGAGCACGACTGGGAGTGTGGCCCGAGCGGCTGCCTCCGCCAGCCAGCGACCCGGCGAGCTAGCCTCCAGCTCACGGCCGATCCGCTGGAGTTCCGCTCGGCTCAATCCGCTTCGGCCGGCTTGCGCCTCGATCGCGTCGATTGCCGTGACCTGCGTCAGACCCCGTCCAGAAAGACCAGCGGCCAGCGTCGTCTTTCCTGCGCAGAGTGGGCCGCAGAGGACAATGCTGAGCTTGCCGATGCCACTGTCGGTTCGAGGCCGCATGACGTCACGCTAGCTCCATCGCGCGCTGTGCGCGACGGCACTAAGCGGCTGGACACTCAACGCGGAACGAACCGCAGCAGACAGCCGTCGCCGACGGTGGCTTTGTGCTCAATCTCCGCGGGCAAGTAGATCTCGCCGGTCGCCTTGCCGTCCGGTTGAGCAATCGAGGCGAGATTGGGTGGCGCGACATACAAGCTAAGGCCATCGGCTGAGTCCCCTACCGACTGGAATCCGTTGCTCAATCTGATCTCGCTATCGCATGCAAAGAGTCCGCGACGACTTCCGTCAAGGCGCCCGTCCTCGCGGTACTCCCGGTAGACGCGAAAGAGCGCCACGAGTGGGTCCACCGACTCGGATTCCTCAGTCTCCTTCTCTTTTTTCGACTTCGTTGGCGGGCGCCATTCATTCCGCTGGAGATCCTCACCCAGCGCGCGCAAGGCCTTGGGGAACCGATCTTCGGTCCTATCATCTCGCAACCGCCGCGCCAGATCCGAGATCTGGTCGTAGCGCAGCAAGGCCAAGACCCCGAAGGGAAGTGCATCCTTCTCAGCGTCACGGATGCCGTCGAGTGCCGCGTGGACAGCAGCATCATCAAACTCCGGTGCATCGTCGCCCAGCATCTCTCTCAGGAGTCGCCGCTTGACGTGCAGCGACGGCGGGGCCACGAGGATCGTCGCGTCAAAGCGCGATGCGCGTCGAATTGCGGAGTCGGCGGTTGCAACGTGATTCGTCGCAACGAAGAAGATGATCCGCCTCTGCTTCCAGAGGCGGGCGATCTTGGGGAGCATGCTCGTCGTCAGGAAGCGACCGAAAGGGTCCGTCTCGGAGCTGTCTCGCTTACGGATGAGTTCATCGATCTCATCGAACAGCACCACACAGCGGTCGAGCTCCATCAACGCAGCGAAGATCCGGTCTGCCTCAGCGGGCACGGCATCGACGCCCCGGACAAGGAAGTCGGAGGCGAGCACTTCCACGAACTGCCAGCCGAGCGCGCCCGCGAGTGCTTCTGCGAGCGTCGTTTTACCTGTCCCCGGAGGACCGAACAGGATCGCCGAGCGCGCATCGCTCTCGTCGATCGGCGCGGCATCCGGATTGACGATCTCGGCGTCGAGATCTGGCGCGCTACGCGGATGGACGAAGAGGCTCGCGAGCCTTCGGCCGACAGTCCAATTATCCGGCGCAAACGTGTCGCCACGCACGGCAAGCTGCTTACGCGCGTCGTCAACTCCCCGGTAGTCGGGACGCCGGGCCCGCAGCTCTCCATGCGCAGCCTCAGAGGCGAAGTGCCCGAGCAGACACCGCAGCATCTGGGCGTAGGAGTAGACGCTGGCAGTCGCCCAAGCCTCAGGAAGCAATCGGCCTGCGTGGTGGGTCGAGGACCAGCCGTACGCGTCGGTGTACTCACGGCTGAGCGGAACCTTGGTGTTGTCGGCGTACTTCCACGCGCGAAGCAGCGCAGGCAGATGTGGCTTGAGCAGCATCCGGAAGAGGCGCCCTGCCTCGCGTGGCAGCGCGGGTCGCAGCAACTCGGCGAGCGTCTCGTACGGATAGCAATAGGCATTGCCTGAGTTTGGATAGTGGAAGAGCGGTTCAGAGCGCGGCCAGCTGCCAGATTGCTGCTGCGCGCCGAAGAACGCGCCAAGGGCCGCAGCGTAGAGGTCGTGGCGCTCACTACCCGCCGTGAGCGGCACTTCGTCAGCCAGCATGAGATCACAGGCGAGCGCGTATGCAAGTTGCTGAGCATCGCCGTGTGCTCCGCCTCCCAGGAGGAGCGCCGTGTGGCGCGCAAGCGCATCGCCGATCCATGATCGCGCCAGCGATTCGCGCTTCTCAAGATTGGAGGAGAGGTCGGGGAGCGTCAGATCGCGCGGCTGCCGGCCACGATACGCGTGCAGCGCGCGAACGCCCCAGTAGGTGTGAAACGCGTTCGGCGGATAGTCGCTGGTCGCAGCTTCCGAGGCCTTGCGCCGACTGCGGATCTCCCGCTCACCGAGACCAGCTTCAGCCGGGCGCTTTACATCGACGGTAGACCACGCCTCCACCAAGCGCTTACTCGCAGCCTCTGCAAGTTCGGCACCGAGATCACCCTGAGCAAATCGCAGGATTGAGGGCAGCGTCCGTACGCGACAGTAGACATCAGCTGCTCCGTCGCTCTTCCATTCTGACCCAGGTGCCTCGAGAGCGCGGCGTGCGAACGTGTCGGCCGCCTTCTCATATTCCGTCCCGCCGAGACGGTCGTTGGCTGGGTCGCGATTAGCGAGCGATTCGTAGCACGACGCTGTCGTCGTCAGATGAGGAGGCTTCCCGGCATCCTCATTCTTTGCCTTGCTCATGGCCTCCGGCACGTCGAGCGCGAACCAGGACAGCTTGCCCGGACGAAATGTGAGGATCGAGGACTCGTGGAACTCAAGAGCGTCGCGAACGTCGCGTCGCGCAGTTGCGAGGGCCTCAAGGCCGAGCTCCGTCACGCGGCCTGAGCCTCAACCTCAATCCGACTGCGGTTCGTGCGCTCCTTTGCGACCACGGCGTCCCCGAGGCTGATGCCGAGCACGTTGGCGAGGTGCAGGAGGTAGAGCTGCACATCTGCCAGCTCCTCACCTGGATCGATCCTCAAAGTGCGCCCGCTGCGAGCGAGGCCGACGCTTTGGCGCACTGCGCGCGCAAGCTCTCCAACCTCCTCGGTGAGCAAGAGCATCGTGTCCTGCGCGCTCTCATCGTCGTATCCCCTCTGACGAGCGACACGCTCGTAGTAATCCTGGAGGACGCCAAGCGGAAGGGCGGGTGTGTGAGCGCCGATCACGTCGAGTTTGGCGAGTGCCTCGCCCGGACCTGCGACGGGTGTCGCGAATGGCCGGAGCGTCCCGTCAACGGGGACGTGGCGCGAGAACACGGGCAAGCCGAGCGTGTGTGCCACGCCAAGCTCAAGCGCTGCACTCGGTCCCACATATCCTCGCGGAGCGTGCAGCCAGACCATGTCGGCTCGTTTGAGCGCCTCGAGGTGACGCGCCTCGATGAGCGCCGGATCGATATTGACCTCGTGGGCGGCAAGGGCAAAGCCGTCGATCTCCGCCACGAAATGGACGTCGATTGGGGAGAGAATCGACGCGCCAGCCGCTTGCAAGGCTTCGTAGTCCCGTTGCAACTCGTCGGCACCTCGGCGAAAGGATCCGCAGACCACCACGCCAGGGCGGGAAGGGGAAGCAGCCGTGGACTGCCGTTCCCTCGGCGCGACTTGAGGCAGAACGGACACGACCGGAGTATCCAACCCGCTGCGGACGGAACCCCCCTAACATTGGCTCGAAAGGACTAGTTAGGGGGGTATCCTGTCACAGATGGCGGTCCAAGCGTTTCAAACACCCATCGAGTGGCGCATTGCGCGTGAGTTGGCACTTGAGCCCTGTACGCAGCAGGAGCTGATCGCCCGACTCGGCGTCGACAAGAAGCACCTGAGGAACATTCTCGGAGCGCTCGCGGACCGGGAGTTGATTGATTTTCACCAGACGACGTCGGGTCACGTGGGTCGCGGTCATGCGCGCGGCCTCTGGAGTCTGCGTGGGCAGCGGCCACCGGAGCAGACGCTCTCACCCGAAGAAACAACGCTTGAGGCGACCTGGCGGCCAGGACAGACATGGGTTGCCGCACAGGTCACCTCAGAACGCGTTGGTGATCTCATGGCCGTCCTCGCGGAGGCATCACTGACGGCGGCAGCCTCGTGGGTTTCGCAACTCGACGGCGATGGGCGGCGCGTCTACGCCGCCTTCGAGAGCGTGCTTGGGTCCCAGCCAGCAGACCGTTTGCTTGAGGCGTTTACCGACGCGGGCATCCCTTGCACCACGGGGACGGTACGTGCGGTCGCCGATCCGGCCGCGTTCGCAGCGCAGGCCCAATCGTTGCAAGCCCAGCGAGCAGCGAGGCAACGGCGGCCCACCAGGCCAGCCAGCCAGCGGAGCCAGTGAGCAAGCAGCTAGAGGCTTGATGTGGGTTCGGTTGGTGTGCAGGAGCTGGCCGGTGACATAAGAACAGGGTCTCCAGCCCGGCAACCTCGTGATTGGAGCACGAGATGTCCGCTTCGCTGGAGACCCTGGTTGTTGCAGCGTACGTGTTTGCTGCGTCGTTCTCGATCCCTCGACCGGGCCCGCCGGGCAGGGTCACTGATCCGGAGTTGGTTGCGCTTGCTGTCGCGCAGGCCGCGACCGGGTTGTGCTCTGATCGCCAGTTCCTCGGGATGATCGGCCGGCTGTTGCCCGGGTGGTTCCCGCGGCTGCCGGATCAGTCGCAATACAACCGGCGGCTGCGACGGTTGACGCCGTGGATCACGACCACGCAGCTGATGGTCTCAGAGCTGATCGCGGAGGGCCACGTCCGGCTCGTTGACGGCACGTTGATCTCCTGCGCGAACTACCCCGGCTGCGCATCCAAGAGCGAGTTCGCGGGACACGCCAGCTACGGCTACTGCCCGTCAAAGAGCGAGTTCGTGTGGGGCATGCGCCTCGTGCTCATCAGCGACCGCAAAGGCGTCCCGGTCGGCTACGACCTCGTCGGACCAAAGACCGGCCAAGAACGCGAGAGCGCGCTCGAGCTCGCCGCCGCACATCCCGGCAGCGTGCTGTTCGCCGACAAGGGCTTCTGGGGCCGCGAATACCAGGCCTCGATGAACCTCATCAACGTCGACATCATCACGCCCGAGCGCCACCGCCTCGGCCAGCGCCCACCGGCCGAGATCGCCAAAGCACGCATCCGACTCGTGATCGAATCGGTCTTCGCCAACCTCAAAGGCCAGATGCGTCTCGGAACCCACCTCGCCAAGACCCTCCCCGGCCTCGTCCAACGCGTCGCCCAACGCCTCCTCGCCCTCACACTCGGCATCCTCCTCAACACCCTCACCGACCGACCCGCACGCGCCCTCGCCACCTACGACGGACGCTAAACCCACATCAAGCCTCTAGTGCTCATGGTTGGTGACGTGCGTTGGAGGACCGGTGGCGACTGCCAGCCGAACCGGGGAGCCATTTTGCGGGGTATGACTCCTGACATCCTGCGCGGTACCCGCGCTTGGTACCCGCGATTTGCAAGCCATCGCGCTCTGCGATGTAAAAATGTTCGTTTTGCAGGAGTCTTTCGTGATGGGCGATCCTGGATTCGAACCAGGGACCTCTTCCTTATCAGAGAAGCGCTCTAACCGACTGAGCTAATCGCCCCGCGAGACGCGATTCTAGCGGCCCGCGCGCGGCGTGTCGGCGTGACCCGCGAGGGGCGTCAGAGCGGCTGCCGGACGCCGAGGCGGCGGGCCAGCTCGAGCGCCTCCTCGGCCGACTCGAACGTCAGCTGGACACGATAGCCCTGGGTCCCTTGGAGCGCGACGCGCACCTCGTGGCCGAGCGCGAGCCCGAAGGCGTCGGCGAGCCGCTCGACGGCCTCCTGTTGGTCCGGATGAGCGGGGGCGCGGCGCGCGGCGCGCGGGACCGGCGGCTCGTGCGCCACGCGGGCGCGGCGCTCCAGCTCGCGCACGGACCACGAGGCGGTGACGGCCTCCCGCGCCAGCCGGCGGCGATCGGCGTGATCGCGGGCGAGCAGCAGCGCCCGCCCGTGTCCCTCGGTCAGCTCGCCGTGCTCCAGCAGCGCGAGCGCCTCGTCGGGCAAATCCAGAAGGCGGATCAGGTTCGAGACCGCGACGCGGCTGCGACCGACGCGGCGGCCGATCTCCTCGCGCGTGAGCCCGAGCTCGTCGACGAGCGCGGCGCAGGCGCGCGCCTCCTCGACCGGGTTCAGGTCGGCGCGCGCCATGTTCTCGATCACGGCGATCTCGAGCGAGGCCGCGTCATCGTGGTGGCGGACGATCGCGGGGATCTGCTCCAGCCCCGCGATCGACGCGGCGCGCCAGCGACGCTCGCCGGCGATCAGCTCGTAGGTGCCGCCGGCCAGCGGACGTACGAGCACCGGTTGGAGCACGCCGCGGACCTTCAGCGAGTCCGCGAGCGCGCTCAGCGCCTCCTCGTCGAACGTGCGGCGGGGCTGTTGCGGGCTCGGCGCGATCAGCTCGAGCGGCAGCGCGCGCAGCTCCTGCTCCTCGTCCTTCGGGACGGCGGACAGGATCGCGGCCAGGCCACGGCCCATCCCTCGCGACTTCTCAGCCACGCGCGGCCACCTCCTTGGCGAACTCGAAGTAGGCGTCGGAGCCGGCGCAGTGGGGATCGTGGTGGATCACCGGCCGGCCGAAGCTCGGCGCCTCGCCGACGCGCACGTTGCGCGGGATGACGGTGTCGAAGACGAGCTGGGGGAAGTGATCGCGGATCTCCCGTTCGACGTCCTGCGCGAGGCGCGTGCGGCTGTCGTACATCGTCAGCAGCATCCCGGCGATCGTCAGGCGCGGGTTCAGCTCGCGCTGGATCAGGTTGAGCGTGTCGAGCAGGCCGGCGAGGCCCTCGAGCGCGAAGTACTCAGCCTGCACCGGAACGATCACGCGATCGGCCGCGACGAGCGCGTTGACGGTCAGCGGACCGAGCGAGGGCGGGCAGTCGAGGATCGTGAACGCGAAGCGCTCGCGCACGGGGGCGAGCGCGCGGCGCAGCAGCTGCTCGGAGCCCTCCATCCGCGGCAGCTCGACATTCGCGCCCGCCAGGTCGGGGCTCGACGGGACAAGCGAGAGGTGGCCGATGGAGGTCGGGCGCACCGCCGCATCGAGCGTCGCCTCGCCCGACAGCACGTCGTAGATGCTCGGCGTCGCGTCCTTCGGGGCGCCAAGCCCCACCGTCGCGTTCGCCTGCGCGTCCATGTCGATCAGCAGCGTGTCGTAGCCGGCCTCGGCGACGCAGGCGGCGAGATTCACGGCGGTCGTCGTCTTGCCGACCCCGCCCTTCTGGTTCGCGATCGCGTAGACGGTCCCCATGCTCGCCGTCACGTTAGTCGCGAGGACGGTCGGAGGCTGGCGCGATTCCCGCTCCAAGCGGGCGTTTCCTCGCGATCCCGGGGCGGCGGGGAAAGCGGCTCGGGGTCGGCGCGACCTTGCGCAGCACGTGCAGGTGGCGGTGCTCGGCGGTCGGGTAGGGGGCGACGGCGTGGATCGCCTCGTAGGCCAGGCCGAGCAGGGCTGCGGCGGCCTGCGCATCGCGCTCCTCGGCCGCATCGCGGCGACCTTTCCAGGCGATCAGCACGCCGTCGTCGCGCAGCAGCGGCACCGCATACTCGGCGAGCACGGCGAGCGGCGCGAGCGCGCGAGCGGTGACGACGTCGCAGCTGCCGAGACCCGCGATCCAGGACTCGGCGCGTTCGGGCACCGCGCGTGCGTTGGCGACGCCGGCGGCGGTCGCAGCGGCGGCGATGAACGCGCACTTGCGTGCGTTGCTCTCGACCAGCGCCACGTCCCCTTCGGGCAGCGCGATCGCGAGCGGCAGGCCGGGGAAGCCAGCGCCAGCCCCGAGGTCGGCGAGCACGCGCGCGCTGCGGACGTCTTGCAGCTCCAGCGCTACGAGCGAATCGGCGAGGTGCGTGTCGAGCGCCTCGCGCGGCGTGCGCACGGTCGTCGGGGCGTGCGGGTCGTCCGCGAGCAGCGCGAGCAGCGCCTCGAATCGCGCGACCGAACCGGGCGGCAACGCGTAGCGGCTCGCGAGCGCTTCGAGGCCGGCGGTCGTGCCGCTCATGCGCGGGTGCGCCCGCGGATGCGGGCGATGTAATCCGCGTACGTCGCGCACATCGCCGCGAAGCGCTCGGCGGCGTGGGCGTCCAGCTCAGGTGTGAGCGAGGCTTCGAGCAGTGGCAGCACATCCTCCACGAGCGCCTCGCCGCGCGCCATCCACTGATAGTACGAGCGGCCTCCGTGGTGGTAGGGCCCGTAGAGCTTGGTGCGCGGAAATGCCGCTGCGAGCCAGTGGAAGAGCGCTTCGTGACGCACGTGCATGCGCAGCGTCACCTGCGGCTGCTTGCCGTCACCACCGAAGGAGCCCTCGCCGATGAGGATCCCGACGAACAGGCCTTGGTCGAAGGAGCTCAGGCTTGCCATGCGCCCGCTTGTTTCACCGTCGTGTAAAACGTGAAACGTCGGCTACTGCTCCAGCGGGGCGATCACGAGGTGCCGATCGGGCTCGTCGCCCTCGCTGTACGTCTCGATGCCGTCCCGATCCCGCAGGTACTCGTGCACGACGCGGCGCTCGACCGCGTTCATCGCGTCGAGCGCGATCGGCTCGCCGCTGCTGAGCGCTTCCTCGACGGCTTCGTCCGCATCCTCCTGCAGGAGCGTGGCACGGCGCGCGCGGTAGCCCGCAGCGTCGACCGTCACGCGCTTGCGACGCTCCGCGTCGCGCGATGCGACGCGATAGGCGAGATGCTGGATCGCGTCGATCGTCTGGCCGTGGCGACCGATCAACAGGCCCAGGTCCTCCCCCACGAGATCGGCCGCCAGCTCCTCGTCGCTCTCGACGATCGCCACGTCGGCCTCGACGCCGACGGCCTCGACCAGCCGCGTCAGCAGCTCGCGCACGCGAGCGGCGGCTTCGCTCTCCGCCGTCACCGGCGCCGCCCCGTGCGCTTCTTCTTCTTGCGCGCCGAGGGCGGCGGGCCGCCTGCGCTGGCGCCGTTCGCACGCCCGCTTGTCGCGCCCTTCTCAGTCTTCTCGGGCTTCTCGGCCCGGCCCTTCAAGAGCCCAGCGACGCCCGCGGGCGCGCCGGCTGTCGCAGCAGCCGGCCGTCTCACGGGTCCGACCGTCTTGCGCACGATCAGCTGCTGCACGATCGTCCAGCAGTTGGTCGTGATCCAGTAGACCATCAGGCCGGCCGGGAAGTTGATCACGAAGGCGACGAACAAGATCGGCATGCCGAGCATGAGCATCCGCTGGTTCTTGTCCATCGCCGCGGTGCTGAGCAGCCCGGACGAGACCTGGCTGCTGATGTAGAGGATCACAAGCACGACCAGCGTGGCGCCGGTCGCCTTCGCTGTCAGGTCGTCGACGAAGAGGAACTGCGCCGAGCCGTGGAGGACCTCGCCGCAGGTCTTGGCCGTCTGCCCGCAGATGTCCGCGCGCAGGTCGGTGCGCAGCATGTAGTAGAGCGCGAAGAAGAACGGCAGCTGGAACAGCAGGGGGAAGCACGAGGCCAACGGGTTGACCTTGTTCTCCTTGTAGAACTTCATCATCTCCTGCTGCTGGCGCTGCTTGTCCTCCTTGTAGCGCTCCTGGATCTTCTTCATCTCCGGAGCGAGGATCTGCAGCCGCTGCATCGACGTCACCTGCTTGAGCGTGAGCGGCAGCAGCACGACGCGGACGGTCAGCGTCAGCAGGATGATCGAGAAGCCCCAGCTGACGCCCAGCGTGTCGTGGAAGAACAGGAGCACCTGCTCGCACACGTCGATGAGCGGGCGCAGGACGTTGGCGAAGACGGGGTGCATGGGCGTGGGGGTCAGGCGCTTCGGGGATTCGAGCGGCCGCTGCCGAACAACCGCTGCTCGTGGACGGGGTCGAAGCCCCCGTGGCTCCACGGGTTGCAGCGCAGCAGCCGCCAACCGGCGAGCACCAGCCCGCGCAGTATGCCGAACTCCTCGATCGCCTGCGTGGCGTAGCGGGAGCAGCTCGGCTCGTACTTGCAGCGCGGCGGGAGCAACGGCGAGACGACGCGCGCATAGGCACGGATCGGCGCGGTCGCCACCGTGCGAACGGAGATCACGTCGCCTCGTCGCCGACGCGCTCGCGCAACTGGCCGAGCAGCTCGGCGAGCGCGGAGCGGATGCCTTCGAGCCCGTCGCGCTCGGCCACCTCGTGTGCGTCGGGCCGCGCCACGAGCACCACGTCGCGGCCGGGCGGCAGTCCGCCGCACTCCAGCTCGAAGGCCTCGCGCAGCAGGCGCTTGACGCGATTGCGCTCGACGGCGCCACCGACCTTGCGCGAGACGGACAGCCCCAGGCGCGGATCGCCCCCCTCACCGCGAGGGAAGGTGTAGAGCACGAGGACGCGATTCGCGAGCGACCGGCCCTGCCGGAAGACCCGGTCGAACTCGGCGCTGCGCGACAGACGGCCCCGCTTGGCGCGGCGGACCGCGCCATCGCGGCGACCGTTCATCAGACGGTGAGGCGCTTGCGGCCCTTCGAGCGACGGCGCTTCAGCGTCATCTGGCCCGCCCGCGTCTGCATGCGCGCTCGGAACCCGTGCGCGCGGGCCCGCTTGCGCTTCTTTGGCTGGTACGTGCGTTTCATGGCTCACAGTCCCGTGGGAGAGGAAGGCCAGTATACGCACGCGCAATCGACGGGTTTGTCGACAGCGTTCTGCACCGTTCCTCCGCGCCTGTGCAAAACGCCTGGCGAGCTTTTCCCCGCGATTTGCGCACTCGCTCCGCAGTGCAGCCGCGGCAGCGGCGGGCGGCTCGCGAGCCGCTGCTATATTCGCCGCCCCGCCGGGGCCGAGTGGCCCCTTCATTCTCCCCGCAACAGCTCCGACGAGGAGTCGGTCAACGACGCCTGTGCAGCCCACGCCCGAGCACACCTGGTCCCGGATCCAAGCCGAGCTGCGGCGGGCCGTACCCGACTCCACGTACCACCGCTGGATCGCCCCGCTGCGGGCCCAGGGACTCGACGGGACGACGCTCGTCGTCAGCGCCCCCGACGAGATCCGCGGATGGGTCGCGGGCCGCTTCGCGCGCGTGCTCGACTCCTGCGCAGCCGTAGTGCTCGGCCCGCAGGCGCGTGTGTCGCTCGTGCCGCCCGGCGCCGCGGACGGCGCCACGCGGGTTCGCCCGGCTGCCGGCGCCCCCGACCCAGGCCCGACGCTGCTCGACGACTTCAACCCGAAGTACACGTTCGACCAGTTCGTCATCGGCGACGGCAATCGCCTCGCGCACGCCGCTGCGCTTGCGGTTGCGGAGCTGCCCGGGCAGGCCTACAACCCGCTCTTCCTGTACGGGCCTCCAGGCCTCGGCAAGACGCACCTGCTGCACGCGATCGCGAACTACCTGCACGCCTCCAGCAACGGGATCACGGTTCGCTACACGACGCTCGAAGCGTTCACGGACCATTTCGTGCGCGCGCTCAAGTCCTCCTCGATCGAGGCCTTCAAGCGCCGCTACCGCACGACCGACGTGCTGCTGATCGACGACGTCCAGTTCCTCGAGCGCAAGGCCAAGATCGAAGAGGAGTTCTTCCACACCTTCAACGCGCTCTACGAGACGGGCGCGCAGCTGGTGGTCACGTGCGACCGCACGCCGCGGGACATGGGCGCGCTCGCCGACCGCCTGCGGGAGCGCTTCGAATCGGGCCTCGTCGCCGACATCCGCCCGCCGGATCTCGCGACGCGGCTGACGATCCTGCGCAAGCGCGTTCAGCACGACGGCGTGCGGCTGGCCGAGCTCGACGCGATCGTGCCGATCGCCGAGCGCATCACGACGAACGTCCGCGCGCTCCAAGGCGCGCTGATCCGCGTCGTGGCCTTCCACTCGCTGACCGGCCGCGCAATCGACCGCTCGCTCGTCACGCACGTGCTCGACGGGCTCTATCCGCATGCGACCGCAGCCGCTCCACGCACGCTCGAGGAGATCCAGCAGGCGACCTGCGAGCGGCTCGGCGTCTCCCCGGAGGCGCTGCGCTCGCAGGACCGCACAGCGCATGTCGCCTGGGCGCGCCAGGTCGCCATGTACCTCGCACGTGAGCTGACGGACGCCACGCTCCCAGCCATCGGCCGGGCCTTCGGCGGGCGCAACCACACGACGGTCATGCACGCCTGCCGCCGGGCGACGCAGCGGATCGCCGACGATGCCGACGCCTACGAGCTGGTGCGTGACCTCACCGCATCGCTCCAGGAAGCTGCCGACCGAAGCGCCTGACAGACTCTCTGCACCTGCGCCTGCGGGCGATGTGCAGTGTTTTCCCGCTTGCTCCGGGCAAATCCCTCACTTCTCGACATCTCAACAGCCCCTATGACAATGACTCCCTTCCAGCAGAGGTCTTCGTCATGAAGTTGTCGGCCGCTCGCGACGAGCTGCTCTCCCAGCTCCAGACGGTCAGCCGCGTCGCCTCCGCCCGCGGCGCGATCCAGGCGCTCTCGGGCGTGCAGCTCGCAACCATCGGAGATGGCGTCGAGCTGCGCGCCACCGACACCGAGATGGGACTGCGAGTCCCTCTCGCTGCGCAGGTCGAGCGACCGGGCACAATCGTGCTGCCCGCCCGCCTGCTCGTCGACGTCGTGCGCTCGCTCTCCGGGCCGACGGTGACGCTTGAGCTGCGCACGACGGAGCAGGACGTCGAGGTCAAGGCCGGCAACGCCACCTTCCACATCCGCACGCTGCGGACCGAGGACTTCCCAGAGCTCCCGCAGCCCTCCGAGGGCGAGACGATGACGGTCCCGGCACAGGCGTTCGTCGAGACGGTGCTGAAGGTCGCCAGCTCGGCTTCGCGCGACGAGACGCGGCCAGTTCTCACCGGCATCCTCGTCTCCGCCTCCGAGCGCACGCTGCGGATGGTCGCGACCGACTCGTATCGCCTGAGCGTGAAGGAGACGGAGCTGACCGAGCCGCTCGCGTCCGCCTTCGAGGCGAACGTGCCCGCCCCGGCCCTGCAGGAGCTGGCGCGGCTCGTACAGGCGCTCGAGAGCGAAGAGCTGACCGTCGGCGTGCGCCAGAACCAGATCGTCTTCCAGATCGCCGGCGTGGTGCTCTCCTCGCGGTTGATCGAAGGTCAGTTCCCGAACTACCGTCAGCTCCTCCCCGAGTCCTACGAGCACGAGCTGACGATCGCCGGCTCGGAGCTGGTCGAGGTCGTGCGGCGCATGAGCCTGCTGGCGCAGAAGAACGCGCCGCTGCGGCTCGCCTTCGAGCCCGGCGAGCTGACCGTCTCGGCGCAGACGCCGGACGTCGGCGAGGCGCGCGAGTCGATGCCCGTCCCATTCCAGGGCGAGCCGTTCGAGATCGGGTTCAACCCGGAGTTCCTGCGCGACGGCGTCGAAGCCGTGGCGGCCGGGGACGTGCTGCTGCGGCTGATCAGCCCGCTGCGGCCGGGGCTGATCCAGGCAGCCGACGACACCGGCTTCCTGTACCTGATCATGCCGATCCGCCTCAACGTGTAGCGCGCCGCGATGCGGATCGCGGGCCTCTCCCTCCGCAACTTCCGCAGCTACGCCGTTGCTGACGTGACGCTCGGGCCGGGCGTCAACGTGATCACCGGCCGCAACGGCGCCGGCAAGACGAACCTGCTCGACGCGCTCTACTTCGGCTGCACCGGCCGCTCTGCCCGCACGACCAACGAGCGGGAGCTGGTCCACTTCGGCGAGCAGGTCGTCTATGTCGAGGTCACGACCGAGGCCGCGGACGGGCCGCACGAGCTGCGCGTCGGCTTCGAGCCGGGCGAGGCGAAGCGCATGAGCGTCGACGGCGTCCGCGTCGAGCGACTGCTCGACGCTCCCGGCCGCCCGCTCGTGAGCGTCTTCCTGCCCGAGCGGCTGGAGCTGGTGAAGGGGACGCCCTCGCTGCGCCGCGCGCACGTCGACCAGCTCGTGACCGGACTGTGGCCGGCCCGCGCCGCAACGCGGCGAGCCTATGCGCAGGCGCTCGGCCAACGCAACGCGCTGCTCGCGCGGATTCGCGCCGGCGTCGCGAGCAGCAGCTCGCTCGCGGCCTGGGACGAGGAGCTGGCGCGTCACGGCATCGCGCTGATGGCGGATCGCGCAGCTGCCGTCGAGGCGGTCGCGCCGGGCTTCGTCGAGCGCGCCGCGGAACTGGGGCTCGACGGCGATCCCGGCATCGCCTACCGGCCCCGCTCGCGGGCCGGAGACGCCGCGGGGCTCGTAGTCGAGCTGGCCGAGCGCCACGCGAGCGACGTCGAGCGCGGCTTCACCGGCCATGGGCCGCACCGCGACGAGTTGGCGCTCACGCGCGAGGGGCGCGAGCTGCGCGCCTACGGTTCGCAGGGGCAGCAGCGGCTCGCGCTGCTCGCGCTCCTGCTGGCCGAGCGCAGCGCGATTGCGGCCACGCGCGATGCGATGCCCGTGATGCTCCTTGACGACGTGATGAGCGAGCTCGACCGCGAGCGGCGCACCCGCCTCGTGAGCCTGCTGCGAGCCGGCGGGCAGAGCGTCATCACCGCAACCGACCTCGACCACGTGCCCGGCGCGACCGAGGCGGACGTCACGCGCCTCGCCGTCGGCGAGGGCGCCGTGCTGGCGGTGGCGGCATGAGGCGGCGCGCCCCCCGCCCGCTCGCGCTCGCGCTCGCGCCGCTGCAGGCGTCGCTCGCGCCGGCGACGCTCCTCGCCCAGGTGCAACGCGTCTGGCCCTCCGTGGCCGGCGACGTGGTCGCGCGTGAGGCCTCCCCCACGTCCGCCCGCGGAGAGGTCCTGACGATCACCTGCTCGGCCTCCGTCTGGGCCCAGGAGCTCGACCTGATGGCGCCGCTCCTGCTGGAGCGTCTCAACGCGGCGCTGCCCGCCGCCGGGCTGCGCCGGCTGCGCTGCGTCACGGGAACGCGGGATCGGGTCTGATTTGGGCCATTTTGCAGGGATTTCCGTGACTCGCGAGCCAGCCGTGACGGGAACGTCTGTGCTATCGTTATGTCCACCAGTTTTCGACGCCCCGGCGCGCTTCCACGAGCGCGGATCCGGGGCGTTGCAACGTCATCGGAGGACCGTTGGCCACCGACAAATCTGCGGCTGAGACGCCGAGCCGCACGTACGACGCGCAGGACATCACCGTCCTCGAGGGCCTGGAGGCGGTGCGCAAGCGTCCCGGCATGTACATCGGCTCGACCGGCGTGCGGGGCCTGCACCACCTCGTCTACGAGGTCGTCGACAACTCGGTCGACGAGGCGCTGGCCGGGCACTGCTCCGCGGTCACGGTCACGATCCACCCGGACAACTCGATCACGGTCGTCGACGACGGTCGCGGCATCCCCGTCGCGATCATGGAGAAGGAGCAGAAGCCGGCCATCGAGGTCGTGCTGACCGTGCTCCACGCCGGCGGCAAGTTCGGCGACGGCGGTGGCTACAAGGTCTCCGGCGGGCTTCACGGCGTCGGCGTGTCGGTCGTCAACGCGCTGTCCGAGCAGCTGCACGTCGAGGTGCGGCGCGACGGCTTCGCGTGGTCGCAGGACTACGCGCGCGGCAAGCCGCAGGGGACGCTCGCGCAGGGCGAGGCGACGGAGGACACCGGCACGAGCATCACGTTCCTCCCCGACGACGAGATCTTGGAGTCGCTCGAGTTCGACTTCACGACGCTCGAGGAGCGCCTGCGCGAGACGGCCTTCCTGACGCGCGGCCTGCAGATCTCCCTGACCGACGAGCGCGGCGAGGGCAAGCGCGTCGAGTTCCAGTACGAAGGCGGCATCGAGGACTTCGTCGCCTACCTGAACGAGAACAAGGAGCCCGTCGCAGAAGAAGATCATCTACTTCTCGGGCGAGAGCGGCGAAGGCGCGGTCGAGGTCGCGATGCAGTGGAACGGCTCGTATCAGGAGTCGGTCTTCTCGTTCGCGAACAACATCAACACGCACGAGGGCGGCTCGCACCTCTCCGGCTTCCGCTCCGCGCTCACGCGCACGCTCAACAAGTACGCGCGTGAGAAGGGCCTGCTGAAGGAGAAGGACGACAACCTCGCCGGCGAGGACGTGCGCGAGGGCCTCACCGCGGTGATCTCGGCCAAGCTCGCCGACCCGCAGTTCGAGGGCCAGACGAAGACCAAGCTCGGCAACCCGGGCATGCAGGGCTTCGTCGAGTCGATCGTCAACCAGGGCCTCGCCGAGTTCCTCGAGGAGAACCCGCAGGACGCGCGCTCGGTGATCATGAAGGCGGTGCAGGCCGCGCAGGCGCGCAACGCCGCGCGCAAGGCGCGCGACCTGACGCGGCGCAAGTCGGCGCTCGAGAACTCGCGCCTGCCGGGCAAGCTCGCCGACTGCTCGATCAAGGACCCCGCGCTGTCGGAGATCTTCATCGTCGAGGGCGACTCCGCCGGCGGCTCGGCGAAGCAGGGTCGCGACCGCGCGACGCAGGCGGTGCTGCCGCTGCGCGGCAAGATCCTCAACGTCGAGCGCGCACGCATCGACAAGGTGCTCGCGAACAACGAGGTCCAGGCGCTGATCACGGCGATCGGCACCGGCGTGCGCGACGAGTTCGACATCGAGAAGGCGCGCTACCACAAGATCGTGCTGATGACGGACGCCGACGTCGACGGCGCGCACATCCGCACGCTCGTGCTGACGCTGCTGTTCCGCGAGATGCAGGAGCTGATCGAGGCCGGCTACATCTACATCGCCAAGCCGCCGCTGTACCGCCTCAAGGCCGGCAAGGCCGAGCGCTACATCGAGAAGGAGTCGGACCTCGAGGAGATCCTGCTGTCCGACAAGCTCGAGCGGTTCGATGTGCGCGACCAGTCGGGCAGCGTGCAGCAGAAGCTCACGGAGGCGCGCTGGAAGCGCTTCACGCGCCTGCTCAAGCAATACGCCGGCTGGTCCTCCGCACTGCGTGCGCTGGCAGGACACGACGTCGTCGAGTTCCTCGAGGAGGCCGGCATCCTCGACGCGCAGATCGCCGACGAGGACGCGCTGATCGCGCTGCTGAAGCGCCCGTCGGTCGACGGCGGCGCCTACACCGTCGAGCTGCAGCACGAGGACCCGGTCGAGCTGGTCGTGCGCTCGGTCGAAATGAAGACCGGTCATGCGCGCGTGCGCCGCGTGCGCCGCGCGATGCTCCAGGGCAACGAGTACCGCCAGCTCGTGCGCGTCTACGAGCAGCTCGTGCAGACGGTCGGGACGCCGCCGTTCGACGTGCGCCTCGGCGAGCACGGCGACGACGCGGCCTCGTTCGACCAGCTGCGGACCGTCGTCATGGAGCTCGCCAGCCGCGGCGCGAAGATCAACCGCTTCAAGGGCCTGGGCGAGATGAACCCCGACCAGCTGCGCGAGACGACGATGGATCCCGCCACCCGCACGCTCGCGCGCGTGACGATGGACGACGCCACCGCCGCCGACCGCGTCTTCTCGATGCTGATGGGCGATCAGGTCGAGCCGCGGCGCGACTTCATCGAGGAGAACGCCCGCCTCGTGACCAACCTGGACGTGTGATCGCATGAGCGCTACGGATCAACTCAGCGGCGGCAACATCGAGCCGCGCGCGCTCGAGGAGGAGATGCGCTCGGCGTATCTCGACTACGCGATGTCCGTCATCGTCGGGCGCGCGCTGCCCGACGTGCGCGACGGCCTCAAGCCGGTCCACCGCCGCGTGCTGTACGCGATGAACGAGGCGGGCCTCCAGCCGACGCGGCCGCGCGCGAAGTCCTCCCGCATCGTCGGCGACGTGATGGGCAAGTACCACCCCCACGGCGACTCGGCGATCTACGACACGCTCGTGCGCCTCGCGCAGGACTTCTCGATGCGCCACCCGCTCGTCGACGGGCAGGGCAACTTCGGCTCCGTCGACGACGACCCGCCGGCCGCGATGCGCTACACGGAGGCGCGCCTGGCCCGGCTCGCGACCGAGATGCTGCGCGACATCGACTCCGACACGGTCGACTTCGGACCCAACTACGACGGGCAGAACCAGGAGCCGCTGGTGCTCCCGGCGCGCTTCCCGAACCTGCTCGTCAACGGATCGACCGGCATCGCCGTCGGCATGGCGACGAACATTCCGCCGCACAGCCTGCGCGAGGCGATCACGGCGACGATCGCCTACATCGACGATCCGGAGATCGACGTCGAGGCGCTGATGCGCCACATGCCAGGGCCCGGACTTCCCGACCGGCGGGATCATCCTCGGCCGCTCCGGGATCCGCGACGCGTACGAGACGGGCCGCGGCAAGGTCCGCGTGCAGGCGGTCGCGCACATCGAGCCGCTGTCGCAGGGCAAGGAGGCGATCATCGTCACCGAGCTGCCCTACATGGTCAAGAAGGGCGGCGAGGGCGGCCTGATCCAGAAGATCGCCGACCTCGTGCACGAGAAGAAGATCTCCGAGATCAGCGACCTGCGCGACGAGTCCGACCGCCGCGGCATGCGGCTCGTGATCGAGCTCAAGCGCGACGCGCTCCCGAAGGTCGTGCTGAACAAGCTCTACAAGCACACCTCGATGCAGACGACGTTCGGCGTGAACATGGTCGCGCTCGTCGACAACGTGCCGAAGACGCTCTCGCTGCGCGAGGTCATCGGACACTACGTCGACCACCAGCGCGAGGTCGTCGTGCGCCGCACGAAGTACGAGCTGCGCAACGCCGAGGATCGCGCGCACATCCTCGAGGGCCTGCTGATCGCGCTCGCGAACCTCGACGAGGTGATCGCGCTGATCCGCAGCTCGCCCGACCCCGAGTCGGCGCGGATGGGGCTCGTCAACCGCTTCGAGCTGACCGAGCGCCAGGCGGAGGCGATCCTCCAGCTGACGCTGCGCCGCCTGACCGCGCTCGAGGCCGACAAGATCAAGCAGGAGCACACGGACCTGCGCGAGCGGATCGCCGAGCTGCGCGCGATCCTCGGCGACGAGACGCGTGTGATGGAGATCATCAAGGAGGAGCTGCGCGAGATCTCCGAGGCCTACGGCGACGAGCGCCGCACGCAGATCTCGCACGCCGAGGGCGAGATCGACATCGAGGACCTGATCGCCGACCAGCAGATGGTCATCACGATCACGCAGACCGGCTACATCAAGTCGCTGCCGCTGGCGACCTACCGCCAGCAGCGGCGCGGCGGCGTCGGCGTGACCGGGATGGACATGAAGGACGGCGACTGGATCGAGCACCTGTTCGTGACCTCGACCCACGACTTCCTGCTGTTCTTCACGAACCGCGGCAAGGTCTACCGGCTCAAGGTCTACGAGCTGCCGGAGGCCTCGCGCACGGCGAAGGGCCGCGCGCTCGTGAACCTGCTGCCGCTGCGCGAGGGCGAGCGCGTGCAGTCGGTGCTCTCGACGCGCGACTTCGGCGAGGCGCCGTACCTGCTGTTCGCGACTCGGCGCGGCACCGTCAAGAAGACCGAGCTGCAGAAGTACAACACGCCGATCAAGGCCGACGGCATCATCGCCATCTGCATCCGCGACGACGACGAGCTGGTCGCCGTGCGCCGGGTCGACGAGGGCGAGGAGGTCATCATGGTCTCGCGCGCCGGCCTGACCGTGCGCTTCAGCGAGGCCGACGCGCGTGCGATGGGCCGCGACACGAGCGGCGTGCGCGGCATGGACGTCGGCGCCAAGGGCGAGGTGATCGCGATGGACATCGCGCGCGACGACCAGGACCTGCTCGTCGTGACCGAGAACGGCTACGGCAAGCGCACGCGCATCGACCAGTACCGCAAGACCTCGCGCGGCGCCAAGGGCGTCAAGACGATCGGCCTGACGGAGGCGAAGGGCAGCCTCGCCGGCGCGCTCGTCGTGCGCGAGCACCAGGAGCTGGTCTTCATCTCGCAGTCCGGCATGGTCCAGCGCACGAGCGCGCGGGGTATCAGCCAGCAGGGTCGCTCGGCGACCGGCGTGCGCGTGATGAACGTGCGCGACGACGATCAGGTGCGCGCGATCGCGCTCGTCGTCGAGTCCGAGCCGGACGGTGGGGAAGACGCGGTCGAGCTGGTCGACGGCGAGGCGGTCGTCGCCGTGGACCTCGGGCCGGAGGCGAATGGCGACGTGCCGACGCTGGAGGATCAGCCGGTCGAGGACGCTCCGCCGGAGGACTGACCAGGCGCTTTTCGCCGTCATGCGTCTCCGCTACTCTGGGCTTACCAGAGAAAGGAGGTGGTCCGCACTTGTCTGACTGTTCTTGCGGGATCCTGGAGGTGTCCGGCCCCTAGGTCGGAAGGCTGGCCCCGCTTAGCGGAGTCCACACCGAGACACCGCCTCGACTGGTGCCGGGAGTGATCCCTCCGGCCCTGACGCCGTTTCGCTGGTCGAGGTCGTCGTCCAGCCGGGTTGGATGCGAAGGGCGCCTTGTCGAGGCGCCCTTCGTCGTTGCGGGCTGTGACGCCTGGCGGCTCAGGCGGCGAGGTAGGCGCGCCAAGCCATCGGGATCGTCGGGCTGGCGACCTGGATGAAGACGTGCGGGCCCGGCGTGCGCGGGGCGCGGCGCGGGACCATGCCGGCCTGGTGCGGCAGCGCGTCGCCCTTGCGGCGGTTGCAGGGGGCGCAGGAGGCGACGATGTTGTCCCAGTTGGAGCCGCCGCCCTTGGAGCGGGGGATCACGTGGTCGACGGTCAGGTTCGTGCGCGCGCCGCAGTACTGGCAGGTCCAGTTGTCGCGCGCGAAGACGGCCCTGCGGGTGATCTTGCGGCGGTGCGTGTCGCGCGGGACGCGCACGTAGGCGACGAGCCGGATCACCATCGGGCGCGCGATCGTGCTCGTGCTCGAGTGCAGCACGTACTCGCCGTGCTCGAGCACCTCCGCCTTCTCCTTCAGCAGCAGCACGATCGCCCTGCGCACCGTGCAGACGTTGATCGGCTCGAACGTGGCGTTGAGGACGAGCACCCGGCCAGACTCACGTCCGCGCCGCTGGTGCTCCAGAGGCGGCGCGGACCTCAATTGCGCTGGTGGTACGACCGATGCGGGCATGACCGTGGGCCGAAGTGTAGCGGCCCCCCGCGGCCGATCCGACCGCTCCGGCGCACGCCGCGGGGGCTCAGGCGGCCGGAAAGGAGCCGAGGATGCGCAGGTGCTCGACGTGCCCGCGCAGCGCGTGGAGCGCCTCAGCGACCGGTCCGCGGTCCGCGCGACCTTCGAGATCGGCGAAGAACATGTAGCGCCCGAGGCCCTGCTTGCGCGGTCGCGACTCGATGCGCGTGAGGTTCACGCCGCGGAAGGAGAACTCCGAAAGGCAGCGCACCAGCCAGCCGGGCGCCTCCGCGCCGACGCCCCAGAAGACGATCGCCGTCTTCCACGGACCGGGGCCGTCGAGCGGCGCCCCGTCGCGTCCCAGCCAGACGAAGCGCGTCGCGTTGCCGGCCGCGTCGTCGACGTCCGCGAGCAGCACCTCGCAGCCGTACAGCTGCGCGGCGAGGCGGCTGCCGAGCGCTGCCGCCCCGTCGTTGCGGTCGGCGACGGTTCGCACGGCCTCGGCGGTCGAGCTGGCGGCCACGACGTGCGCGTGCGGCAGTCGCGTGCGCAGGAACTGCGCGCACTGGCCCGTTGCCTGCGGGTGCGAGACGACGGTCGCGATCTCGCCCAGCTCGAGCTGGCGCGCGGCGATCAGGCAGGTGTGGATCGGGTGCAGCGTCTCGCCGACGATCGCGACCTGCTCGGCCTCGACCGCCAGTGCGTCGAGCGTCGCGTTGACCGAGCCCTCGAGCGCGTTCTCGATCGGCACGAGCGCGCGCTCGACCTCGCCGCGCTCGACCGCCAGGACGCAGTCGTGGATCGTCGCGAGCGGGACCGCGTCGAGCGGTGTCCCGTCGCTCGCGGCCAGCAGCGCCTCGTGCGTGTTCGTGCCCTCGGGCCCGAGGTAGGCGGCGCGCATCAGTCGGCGTCCAGCCGCTGCGTCTCGCCGGCGAGCGCGAGCCGTACCGCCTCGGCCTCCTCGGGCGAGAGCTCCAGCTCGCCGCGGCCGTCCTCCACGCGCTTGGCGTAGAGCCGCGCCTGGTCGCGGTGCAGGATCGAGGACAGCACGATCCCCGCGCGCCGCGCGTCGAGCAGCGCGATCGACGTCGACTGGCGCCCGGACATCTCGCCGTAGGCGTCGTAGCGCACGAGCCCGCGGTAGGCGATCGTGCCGTCGAGCCGCCCTTCGGCCCCCTCCATGCGTGCGTGCAGGCGCGCGGCGACGTCCTCGACGTACTCGTGCAGGACGCGGAACTCGCGCTCGAGGCCGGCGGCGTGGGCGGCGAGGTCGCGCGCGCCGGCGTCGCCGAGCACCGTGCGCTGATCGCGTCGCACGCGCCGCAGCCGCAGCGCCAGCACGAGCACGGCGATCCACGCGATCAGCGCGCCCGCACAGCCGGCGAGGGCGACGATCCCGGTCGTGCTGGTCAGCTCGTGCACGGGGCGAAGGATATGCGCGCCGCCGATGCGGCCCGCGTCACTCGAACAGCGCGGTGTAGCTCTGCGTGTTGTTGTCGAGCGTCTGCTCGCCCAGGACCTTCTCGATCGTGACCTTGATCGTCACCGGCCCGCTCGTCGGCGGCGCCTTGTCGAGCTGGACGTTCGCGGTCGACTGCTGGTGCGCCGTCGTGTTGGGCACGATCGCCTCGGCCTTGATCGGCGCGCCGGCGCCGCTGATCTCGACGGTCACCTTCACGTTCGTCTCGTCGTTGTCGCCGCCGTTCGTGAACGCGACGGCGAACGTCGGCGGCGGCGTCGCGGTGAGGTGGTTCGAGGCGCCGGCGACGAGCGTCGTGCTGCCGACGCTGACGGAGTCGAGCTGATGGCCGTGCAGGCCCGGCGTGGGCGTGCCCGACTTGTTGGCGCCGGAGGACGAGGAGGCGCCGAGCTGGCCGGCGACGTAGGTCGGGCTGATCCAGCCGATGCCGGCGAGGAAGTTCGACTCGGGCAGCACCTGCTCGCCGGCGGTGCCGTCGTAGCTGGCGGCGATCCCATCGTCCTTCAGCCCGCGCAGCACGAGCGGCGCGACGCGCTGCGAATAGATCACGTCGGAGGCGTTGAACGCCTGCATCTGCCCGGCGATCTGGTTGACGGCCGTGGTCGCCGCCGCGGACTTGCCGACCGCCTTCTGGATCAGGTCGGCGATCGTCGCGACGCCGTCGCGACGTAGGCTGAGCGCGAGCTCGAGGTCGCGCTGCGCCTCGCCCATCGCGTCGGGCACGTCGAGCCGCTGCGCCTGCTGGAGCTCCTCGTCGGCCGTGCCGCGCAGCTGGTTGAGCGTCTCCTGCAACTGCGTCGACTGCTGGCCGCTCGCGCCCGACAGCGCCGAGAAGACCTGCTTGCCGACGTTGTTCTGCGACTGGTCGACGAGCGTGCGGACCTGGCGGTTGTAGTCCTTCAGCGCCTGCTCGCGGCGGTTGTCGACGCAGCCCTTGATCAGGACGACCATCAGGATGATCACGACGACCACCGCGCCGGCCGCGATCAGGCGGCGCATCAGCAGCGTCTGGTGGTCCATCGGGGGATGGGACCCGCCGCCGGAGGCGGGGGCGCGTCGGGGGCGGGGCGCCCTGCGGGTCTCGGTGTCGTCGTCGAAGAACGACAAGAAGCGTGCTCCTTGCGGGAACGTGAAAGGCCGAGTATGACCGTGCCGGCGGCTGGATAACCGGCAGGGAGCATCCCGAGCACGTGGAACACCGCAGGGTGAGCCAGACCGAGGCCCCGACACAGCGCCTCCCGAGCGCCGTGCACGACGCCGGCGCGCAGCTCGTGCTCGGACGCTATCGGCTGCACGAGCGGATCGGCGCCGGCGCCTTCGGGGTCGTCTGGCGCGCGCGCGACGAGCGGCTGGAGCGCGACGTCGCGGTCAAGGCGATCGCCGCCGAGCACGCCGCTCCGGGCCGCGCTGCGCGCGAGGCGCGCGCAGCCGGGCGGCTGGCGCATCCGGCGATCGTGACGCTCTACGAGGCCGGCGCGGAGGGCGCAACGACCTACCTCGTGTCCGAGCTCGTGCACGGCGGGACGCTCTCGCAGCTGCTGGCCGAGGGCGCGCTGTCCGACCGCGACGTGGCGGAGATCGGGCTCGCGCTCTGCGGCGCGCTCGCGCACGCCCACGCGCAGGGCGTCGTGCATCGCGACGTGAAGCCGTCCAACGTGCTCGTGCCGGACAGCCGTGCGGCCGGCGCGGCGGCGGCGAAGCTGACCGACTTCGGCGTCGCGCGCGTGGTCGCAGGGGGCGGAGAGGACCTGCTGACGCGCACCGGCGACGTCGTCGGCACGCTCGCCTACATGGCGCCCGAGCAGGCGGAGGGGCGCGAGGCGGGGCCGCCGGCCGACCTCTACGCGGCCGCGCTCGTGCTCTACGAGGCGCTGTCGGGCGTGAACCCGATCCGCGGCGGCAGCGCCGTCGCGACCGCGCGACGGCTCGGCGCCACGCTGCCGTCCCTGCAGCGCCAGCGGCGCGACCTGCCGCCGCAGCTGTGCGCCGCGATCGACCGCGCGCTGCTGCCGCAGCCCTCGGCGCGTGGCAGCACCGCCGCGCTGCACCGCGCGCTCGACGACGCGCTGCGCGTGCTCGGCGACGAGCCCGGGACGGTCGTCGCCGCGCCGATCGAACGGGCTGCGACCGCCGTGACGCGGGTGGCCGCACGGAGTCGAAGCGGCTTGCGGCGGCGCTCGCGCGAGCAGGAGCTGGCCGACGTCGCCGCCGAGCTGGGCGCGCTGGAGGCCGGCGCCGACGGAGCCGGTCCGTCACCGCGCGCGCGCCGCCGGCCGCTGCCGCTGCTGGGCGGCCACGTCGCTCCGGGGCTCGCCGCGGCTGGGCTCGTCGCGCTCGCCGTCGCGCTGCTCGACGATCCCGCCGCCGCCGCGCCCAGCCCGCTGCTCGCGGGCGCGCTGGCAGGCGTCGTCGTCGGACTGCTGCCGCGGATCGGATGGCTGCTCGCCTGCGCCGTGCTGCTCGGCTGGGTCGCCGGCGAGCTGGGCGAGCCGGGCGTCGCGCTCGTGCTCGCGTGCGGGCTGGCGGCCCCCCCGCTGCTGCTGCCGCTGCGCGGCCGCGCGTGGTCGGTCGCGTTCGCCGCGCCGCTGCTCGGGACGCTGCTGCTCGCGGGCGCCTACCCCGCGCTCGCGGGTCAGGCGCGCACGCTGTGGCGACGCGCAGCGCTTGGGGCGATCGGCTTCTGGCTGCTCGCGCTGGCCGAGCCGCTGGCGCAGCGCACGCTGTTCTTCGGCGCCGCGCGCGCGAGCGCCGCCCCCGGCAGCTGGGAGGACTCGCTGCACGACGCCGCGAGCCACGTCGTCGCCCCGCTCGTGCAGTCGGGCGCGCTCGCCGGCGCGGCGCTGTGGGCGGCGGGCGCGGCCGTGCTGCCGTGGCTGGTGCGCGGGCGCACGGCGGCGCTCGACCTCGTCGCGGCGACGCTGTGGGCCGCCGCGCTGGCGGTCGGCGCGAGCGCGATCGGCGGCACGCTCGGCGGCGCCGTGCCGCACACCGACCCCCGCGGAGCGGCGCTGGGCGCCGCCGGAGCGGTCCTGCTGGCCGTCGCCGGCCGCGCGCTGCGGACCGCGCGCGGTGGGGGGGCGGGATCGGATCCGCGGGTGCTGCCGTAGCATGGACCCGGGCCTGTGCCCAGCACATGAGCGTCTTCCGCAGCCTCGAGAGCAAGATCGCCGGCCTCGTCGAGGGCACGTTCAGTCGTGCCTTCCGCTCGGAGGTGCGGCCGGTCGAGATCGCCCGCAAGCTCGCCCGCGAGATGGAGGAGCACCAGTCGCACTCGGTCTCGCGCGTCTACGTCCCGAACGAGTACGCCGTCTACCTCTCGCCGGAGGACCGCGAGCGCTTCGCGAGCTTCGAGCAGGAGCTGGTCGACGAGCTGGTCGGCCACCTCCTGGAGCACGCCCGCCGCGAGCGCTTCGCGCTGATGTCGAAGCCCGCGATCTCCTTCCGCACCGACGAGCAGCTGCGGCTCGGCGAGTTCGGCATCCAGGCGCGGCTCGTGCAACCGGCGGCCGACCCGGCGCACCCCCCTGCGCAGGGCGAGTCGGGCCACACGATGGTCTACAGCGCCGCCGCGCGCGCGCAGGAGCCGCTCGGGGAGCGCGCCCGCCAGCGCGACGCTCGCGCGCTGCTGGTGACGGGCGGCAAGCGGCTGGTGGTGGGCGCCGGCGGCGCGACGATCGGGCGCAGCCGCTCCTGCGACGTCGTGCTGGACGACGCGAACGTCTCGCGCCAGCACGCCGAGATCCGTCCGCGCGGCGACGGCTGGATGGTGGCCGACCTCGGTTCGACGAACGGGATCGCGGTCAACGGCGTGCGCGTCGAGCGGCCGCAGTCGCTGCGGCCCGGCGACCGCATCGAGATCGGCGCGAGCGTGCTGACGTTCGAGTTGGAGTAGCGCGGTGACGACGCTCGATCCCGCCTCCGTCGCATTGAAGCTCTGCTTCCTCGGCGTGCTCTACCTGTTCCTCCTGTGGGTCGTGCGCAGCGCGCTGAAGGACCTGCGCAGCGCGCGCGACCTGCCGGCCGCGCTGCCGCTGGCGGATGCGCCGAGCGACGCGACGGGCCTGCACCGCGCCGAGCAGTCGCCGTTGGGCGATGGCGCCCTGCACGGCGAGCCGCGCCTCGTCGTCGAGCGCGCGCCGGGGCACCCGGCCGGGATCGCCTACGCGCTCGCGCGCGGCGCGACGCTCGGGCGCGGCGACGTCGAGATCCGCCTCGAAGACCCGTTCGCCTCGACGGCGCATGCGCGCATCGAGCGCCAGGGCAGCGTCGTCGTGCTGGAGGACCTCGGCTCGACGAACGGCACGCTGCTCAACGACGAGCCGCTCGGCGGACCGGCGCCGCTGCACCACGGCGATCGCATCCGCATCGGCGACAGCGAGTTCACGTACTTACACGACTGATGCTGCGCGTCGCCGAGCACGTCGAGAAGACCGACACGGGCCGCCAGCGGCGCGCCAACGAGGACGCCTTCTTCGCGCGCACGCCGCTGTTCGTCGTCGCCGACGGGATGGGCGGCGCGCAGGCCGGCGAGGTCGCCTCGCGGATCGCCGCCGACACGTTCGCGGAGGGGCTCGCGCCGGAGGGCGGCACGGAGGAGCGGCTCGCGCAGCGCGCGCTGGAGGCCAACCGCCGCATCAACCGCCGCTCGCGCGAGGACCACGCGCTCGAAGGGATGGGCACGACGCTGACGGCGGTCTACGTCGACGGCGACGAGCTGGCGCTCGCGCACGTCGGCGACAGCCGCGCGTACCTCCTGCGCGAGGGCGAGCTGACGCGCCTCACGCGCGACCACACGCTCGTCGACGAGCTGGTGCGCCGGGGGCGCCTGACGGAGGACGAGGCGGCCGAGCACCCGCAGCGCTCGATCATCACGCGTGCGCTCGGGCCCGAGGCGGACGTCGAGGTCGACACCTCGACCCACCGCGTGCACGCGGGCGACGTGCTGCTGCTGTGCAGCGACGGGCTCACGTCGATGATCTCCGAAGCCGACGTCGGCGAGCTGCTGCGCGCGGCGCCGACGCTGGGGGCGGCGGCGCGCGCGCTGATCGCGGCCGCCAACGACGCGGGCGGGCGCGACAACATCACGGTCGTGCTCGCGCGCTTGGAGGAGGTCGGCCCGGGCGGCGTCACGACGCAGGAGGAGGCGACGCAGTCGACGGGCGCGATGCCGGTCCTCGACGCTGTCGCGCCGGAGCTGCGCTCGCGGCGCGAGACGCGCGCCGCCGCTCCGCTGCCGCGGCGCGTCAAGCTGATCGCGGCGACCGCCGCGACGCTGATCGTGCTCGCCGGGATCGCGTTCGCCGGCTGGCTGGCCTCGCGCGCGGTCTTCTTCGTCGGCACGAACGACCGCGGGCTCGTGACCGTCTACCGCGGGCTGCCGTGGGACCTGCCCGCCGGCGTGCGCCTCTACGAGACCTACTACGTCTCCGGCGTCCCTTCCGGGGACGTCAGCACGGCGCGCCGCTCGCAGCTGCTCGACCACCGCCTGCGCTCGCGCGACGACGCGGCCGACGTCGTCACGCAGCTCGAGCTGGGGAAGCTGGCGCCGTGAGCGCGCGCAACCGCGAGCTGCTCGGGCTCGTGCCCGCTTCGCTGCTGCTGACGGCGGGCTTCGCCGCCGTCTTCATCCAGCGCGGCTCGCTGCCGGACCTCTCGCTCACGTACGGGGCGATCTTCCTCGGGCTGTGCGTCGCCGCCCACATCTTCCTGCGCATCGCGCTGCCGTACGCCGATCCGTACCTGTTCCCGCTCGTCGCGGTGCTCGCGTGCTTCGGGCTCGTGATGGTGTACCGCATCGACGACACGCTGGCGCGCCAGCAGGCGCAGTGGTTCGTCGCGGGGCTGGCGCTGTTCGTCGCGACGATCGTCTTCCTGCGCGACTACCGGCGCCTGGAGCAGTACCGCTACACGATCGCGGCAGCCAGCCTGGCGCTGCTGCTGTTGCCGCGCCTGCCGGGGATCGGCGCGCAGGTCAACGGCGCCTACCTGGGCGTGCGGATCCCGGGCGTGTTCGTCTTCCAGCCGACGGAGTTCGCGAAGATCGGGATCGTCGTCTTCCTCGCCAGCTACCTGCGCGACACGCGCCAGCTGCTGGTGACGGGCGCGCGGCGGGTGCTCGGCGTGACGCTGCCGCCGCTGAAGCACTTCGGGCCGCTGCTCGTGATCTGGGGGATCGCGATGCTGCTGCTGATCGTGATCCGCGACCTCGGCAGCTCGCTGATGTTCTTCGGCGCGTTCCTGTCGCTGCTGTACGTCGCGACGAGCCGCATCTCGTTCGTCGTGGTCGGGCTGCTGCTGTTCGCCGTCGGCGCGTGGTACCTCGGCACGCACGTCCCGCACGTGACCGACCGCGTGCACGTCTGGCTCGACCCGCTGAACGCGGCGCGCTATCCGAACGAGGGCTACCAGATCGCCAACTCGCTGTTCGCGCAGGCCGACGGCGGGCTGCTCGGGCGCGGCTTCGGCCAGGCGATGCTCGTGACGCCGAACGGCTACCCGCTGCTGCCGGCGCCGCAGACCGACCTGATCTACGCCGTGATCGTCAACGAGGTCGGGCTCGTGGGCGCGGTCGGGGTGCTGATGACGTACCTGCTGGTCGTGCAGCGCGGCTTCAAGATCGCCCTGCTGGCGCGCGACTCGTTCTCGACCTTGCTGGCCGTGGGTCTCGCGGCCGTCTTCGGCCTGCAGGTGTTCGTGATCGTCGGCGGGGTCGTGAACGTGATCCCGCTGACGGGCGTGACGCTGCCGTTCATCTCCTACGGGGGCTCGTCGCTGCTGGCGAACTTCGTGCTGCTGGCCTTGCTGCTGCTGGTCTCGGATCGAGCGAGGCGGCCGGCGTGAACGTCCCGATCATGCGGCTGTTCGGCGTGCTCGTGGTGCTGTTCATCGTGCTCGTCGGCTGGACCTCGCGCTGGTCGATCTTCGAGGCCAAGGCGCTGCGCGACAACGCGCTCGACAAGCGCCCGCTGTTCGCCGCCCAGCACGTCAAGCGCGGGGCGATCCGCGCCGCCGACGGGACGCTGCTCGCGCGCAGCGTGCGCGGCCCGCGCGGCACCTACCGCCGCGTCTATCCGAGCGGCGACCTGTTCGGCCATCCGGTCGGCTACGCGAACATCGCCTTGCAGCAGCTGTCCGGCCTCGAGCGCTTCGGCAACGACGAGCTGTCGGGCCAGGGCGACGAGATCGACGCGCTCGCCGACCAGCTGCAGGGCAAGCGCCAGGAGGGCGACGACCTCGTCACGACGCTCGACCCGGCCGCCCAGCGGATCGCGATCCAGCAGATCGAGGCGACCGGGCTGCGCGGCTCGGTCGTCGCACTCGACCCGCGCACCGGTGCGATCAAGGTGATGGCGAGCGTGCCCGGCTACGACCCCAACGCGATCGGCAGGCCGGGCGTCTTCGCGCGCCTCAACCGCGACGGCGACTCGCCGCTGCTGGATCGCGCGACGCAGGCCACCTACGCTCCCGGCTCGACCTTCAAGGTGCTGACCGCCGCGGCGGCGATCGACTCCGGCAGGTACACGCCGGACTCGGTGCTCGACGGCGACTCGCCGAAGACGATCTCGGGCGTGCCGCTGCGCAACGACGGCGACGAGGACTTCGGCCCGACGACGCTCACGCGCGCGCTCACGTACTCGGTCAACACCGTCTTCGGCCAGGTCGGCGAGGCGCTCGGCAGGGACGTGATGGCGCGCTACATGAAGCGCTTCGGCTTCTATGCCAAGCCGCCGCTCGACTACCCGGCCGATCAGCGGATCGCGAGCGGCGAGCGCTCCCGCGGCCGCCTGCTGGCGCCCGACAGCTCGCAGATCGACGTCGGGCGCATGGCGATCGGGCAGGACAAGCTCGCCGTCACGCCGCTGCAGATGGCGATGGTCGTGGCGACCGTCGCCGACGGCGGCACGCTGATGGTGCCGCACCTGACCGACCGCGTCGTCGACCCCGACGGGCGCACCGTGACGCGAATCGAGCCGCAGGTCGTCGGCCATCCGATCAAGCCCACGACCGCGGCGGCGCTGAACCAGATGATGCGCTCGGTCGTCGAGGAGGGCACCGGCCAGCCGGTGCAGCTGCCGGGGATCGAGATCGCCGGCAAGACCGGCACCGCCGAGGTCGGCGCGGTCGGCAGCAACCTCACGCAGCCGTGGTTCGTCGCCTTCGCGCCCGCCGACCACCCGCAGATCGCGATCGCGGTCACGCTCGAGAACTCCCAGGGCGGCTTCGGCGCTACGGTTGCCGCCCCCGTCGCGCGCGCCGTGCTCGACTCGCTCCTCCACTGACCATGCCCGAGATCGCTCCCGACACGCTCATCGACGGCCGCTACAAGGTGCTGACGCGGCTCGGCTCCGGCGGCATGGCCGACGTCTTCTGCGCGGAGGACCAGCAGCTCGGCCGCAAGGTCGCGCTGAAGCTGCTGCACCGCCGCTTCGCCGAGGACGCCGAGTTCGTCGAGCGCTTCCGCCGCGAGGCCTCCGCCGCCGCCGGCCTCCAGCACCCGAACGTCGTCGGCGTCTACGACCGCGGCGAATGGGACGGCACCTACTACATCGCGATGGAGTACCTCGCGGGCCGCTCGCTGAAGGACGTGATCCGCCAGGAGGCGCCGCTGGACCCGATCCGCGCGATCGACCTGACGGTGCAGATCCTCAAGGCCGCCCGCTTCGCGCACCGGCGCGGGATCGTCCATCGCGACCTCAAGCCGCACAACGTGCTGATCGACGAAGAGGACCGCGTCAAGGTCACCGACTTCGGGATCGCGCGCGCCGGCGCCTCCGACATGACGGAGACCGGCTCGATCATGGGCACGGCGCAGTACCTCTCGCCCGAGCAGGCGCAGGGGCATGCGGTCAGCGACGTCTCCGACCTCTACTCGATCGGCGTGATCCTGTTCGAGCTGGTGACCGGGCACGTCCCGTTCGACGCCGACTCGGCCGTCTCGATCGCGCTCAAGCACGTCTCCGAGCCGCCGCCGCCGCCGAGCGCGTTCGATCCCTCCGTGCCGCCAGAGCTGGAGACGATCGTGCTGTGGGCCATGGAGAAGGACCCGGCACGCCGTCCGCAGGACGCCGACGCCTTCATCGCCGCGCTGGAGGAGGTGCGCGAGCACGTGCTGGCGCGCGAATCGCCGGGCCAGCAGACGGCCGTCTTCGCGGCCCCACCGCCGTTGGCGTACCCGACCGCGGTGGAGCCGCTCTACGACGCCCCACCGCCCTATGAGCCCCCGCCGCCGTACACGCCGGAACTGGCGCCGGCCGATCCCGCCCGCCGCCCGCCGTGGTGGGCGTGGCTGCTGGGACTGCTCGCGCTGGCGGCGATCGTGCTCGGAATCGTGCTGCTGACGCGGCCTGGCGAGGCGCCCGTGCCGCGCGTCGCCGGCAGCTCCGTGCAGGCCGCCTCCGCGCGGCTGCGCAGCGCCGGCTTCGAGACCGACGTCGTGCGCGTCAAGAGCACGCAGCCGGTCGACCGCGTGCTGCAGCAGGACCCGTCGGGAGGCGAACGCGCGCGCAAGGGCTCGACCGTGACGCTCACCGTCTCGGGCGGCCCCGGGACGATCTCGCTGCCGTCGGTCGACGGGCTCGGCCAGCGCAAGGCGACCGCGCAGCTCGCGAACGCGGGGCTCGTCGTCGACCGCGTCGAAGCGCGCGCAGACGACACGATCGCCAAGGGCCACGTGATCTCCAGCTCGCCGGCCGCCGGGACGGTCGTGCAGCGCGGCTCGAAGGTGACGCTGTTCGTCTCCAGCGGCCCCGAGCAGGTCGACGTGCCGGACGTGACGGGCTTCACGCAGGACGACGCGCAGGCCGCGCTCGGCGCGCAGGGCTTCCAATCGACCGCGACCGAGCAGGAGTCCGACGCGGCCGACCCCGGCACGGTGCTGAAGCAGTCGCCCGCGGCGGGCGAGCCGGCGCCGCCCGGCTCGACCGTGACGCTCACGATCGCCAAGGCGGTCCCGCAGGTGCCGGTGCCGGACCTCGGCGGACAGAGCGCCGACGACGCGGTCGCGACGCTCGACGCGCAAGGCCTCGTGGGTCGGGTGACCGAGCGCGACGTGACCGATCCGTCGCAGGACGGCTACGTGATCGGACAGCGCCCGGACGCCGGCACGAGCGTCGCGAAGGGCGCGCCGGTGCGGCTCTTCGTCGGACGCTTCGCGGGCACCTCGACCGACGGCACGGGAGACGCGACGCCATGAGCGCGCCGCGACGCGTCGTCGTGCTGGGCGGCGGACGCTCCTCCGAGCACGACGTCTCGCTCGCCTCGGCGGCGTCCGTCTCGGCCGGTCTCGCGCGCGCCGGTCACGAGGTGCTCGACGTCGAGATCGGGCGCAACGGCGTGTGGCGCCACGACGGCGAGGAGCTGGCGCTCGCGCCCGGGCGCGGGCTGCTCGGCGCCGAGGCCGCGTTCCCGGTGTTGCACGGGCCGTTCGGCGAGGACGGCACCGTCCAGGGGCTCCTGGAATGCCTCGACGTGCCGTACGTCGGCGCCGGCGTGCTGGCCTCCGCGGCCTGCCTCGACAAGGTCGTCTCGAAGGAGCTGATCGCGCGCGCGGGCCTGCCGCAGGTGGCGTATGTCGGCGTGCGCCATGCGCGCTGGAGCAAGGAGCCGGATGCGGTCCTCGCCGAGCTGGCGGCGCTCGGCCTGCCCGTGTTCGTGAAGCCGGCTCGGCTCGGCTCCTCGGTCGGGATCGTGCGCGTCGCCGCGGCCGGTGAGCTGCGCGCGGCGCTCGAGACGGCGTTCTCCCATGACCCGCTCGTGATCGTCGAGGCGATGGCCGGCGGGCTGGAGATCGAGTGCGCGGTGCTCGGCAACGACGAGCCGATCGCCTCGACGCCGGGCGAGATCGTGCTGAGCGGCGGCGAGGACGGCTGGTACGACTACGCCGCGAAGTACACGCCCGGCAACATGCAGCTCGTCGTGCCCGCGCGCATCCCGGCGCAGCTGGCCGAGCGCGTGCAGGCGCTCGCGGTCGAGGCGTTCCTGCGCCTGGGCTGCTCGGGGCTCGCGCGGGCCGACTTCTTCGTCGACGTCGAGCGCGAGACGGTGCTCGTCAACGAGCTCAACACGATGCCCGGGTTCACCGAGACGAGCGTCTACGGCAAGCTCTTCGCCGCTTCCGGGGTGCCGTACGAGGAGCTGCTCACGCGCCTCGTCGAGCTCGCGCTCGCGCGTCATGCGCGGGAGCGGGCCTACCAGTTCTGAGCGCCGCGCCGCCGCCGCTCAGTGGTAGAGCGCCAGCTCGCCGAGCTCGACCTTGTCGCCGCCCGGCGGCAGCTTCACGATCCACAGCAGCACGGTGCGGCTCGTCTGGCCGGCGGTGTCGAGGTCGATCGTCTGGCGGGAGTCGACGTCGGAGAGCGTCGCGACCTGCTTCCAGTCGGGATCGGGCACGGTCTTCGGCGTAGCGTCCGCGCTGACGTAGACCTGCACCGCGAAGCCCGGCGTCTTCGTGCGGATGCGCAGCTGGCGCACGACGGTCGCGGGCGAGAGGTCGATCGTGAGGCCGACACCGGCCTTCTGCAGGTCGCCCGTCGTGTAGGACTCGGTGCTCCAGATCGTCGCCGGGTTGTTGTCGATCGCGAAGGCCGTCTCGTTCGCGTGCTCGCGGTGGTCGCCGAGCGGGTCGTAGTCGTCGGCCGCGTCGGCGCGCAGGCCGATCTGCGCCAGCGTGCTGGCGCCGCCGGCGTCCGGCGTCGTGCCGGTGCCGTGGTGGGCGCGGCCGCTCAGCAGCAGGATGGCGACGACCAGCCCGACCGCCGCGATCAGCATCGCGACCGCCATCCACCCCGGGCGGCGGACGCGCAGCGGCACGCGCCGCGCGGCGCGCCGCGGCAGCGTGCGCAGCACCGTCGTGGCCTCGCCCGTGGCGCTGCCGGCGCGCGCGGCCTCCAGCGCGAGCACGTCCTCCAGGTCCGCGATCAGCTCCTCGTCGCTGCGGTAGCGCTCGTGCAGGTCCTTCGCCGTCGCGCGGTCGACGACGGCCGCGAGCGAGGCCGACACCTCGGGCCGGCGCAGCTGCACGTCGGGCAGCTCCTCGCGCACGTGCCGCATCGCGACGGCGATCTGGTTCTCGCCCTTGAAGGGGACCTCGCCGACGAGCATCTCGTACAGCACGATCCCGAGCGAGTAGAGGTCCGACTGACCCGTCACGTCGTGGCCGAGCGCCTGCTCGGGCGAGACGTAGTCGGTCGTGCCGAGCACGCGCCCGTCGGCCGTCAGGCCGTCGTCGTCGAGCGTGCGCGCGATCCCGAAGTCGGTGACCTTCGCGCTGCCCTCCTCGTCGATCAGGACGTTCTGCGGCTTCACGTCGCGGTGCACGATGTTGCGCGCGTGCGCTGCCCCGAGCGCGCGCGCGATCTCGATCGCATACGCGACCGCCTCGGAGATCGGCAGCTCGCCTTCGCGGCGGATCCGCTCCTTCAGCGTCTCGCCCTCGACGTACTCGAGCACGATGTACGGGCGGCCGTGGTCCTCGCCCGCGTCGATCACGCCGACGAGATGGGGATGCGAGAGCTGGGCGACGGCGCGCGCCTCGCGGCGGAAGCGCTCCAGCTGGTCGGAGTCCGTCGCGATCTCGCGATTCATCAGCTTGATCGCGACCGGCCGCTCGAGCGTCTCGTCGAGCGCGCGGTAGACCGCGGACATGCCGCCCGTCCCGATCCGGGCCTCGAGCCGGTAGCGGCCGTTCAGGAGCGTTCCCAGCAGCGTGCTCATCCGTGAAAGCGTCCTACTACGCGGATCGCAGGTGTCCTTGATCCTGGGCGCGGAAGCCCAGAGTACGCCGCGGTGAGGTCGAGCTCTAGAGCCGCGAGGGCAGGGCGCGGTCGACGAGCGCGCCGGCGCGGTCCGCGAGCGCGTGCAGCGGCCGCCGCGTGAGCGGGGCCCACAGCGCGATGGCGGTCGCAGCGCCGAGCGCCGCGCCGGCCAGCACGTCGCTCGGATAGTGGATCCCGAGCGCGACGCGAGAGGTCGCCAGCAGCGTCGCGAGCACCAGCAGCGCCCCGCCCCAGCGGCGGTTGCGCAGCAGCACCGCGACGGCGATCGCGAACGACGCGGTCGCGTGGTCGCTCGGGAAGCCCGGGTCGGCGACGTGCTGGGCGAACTGGTGCACGCCGTGGGGGTCGCCGACGAACGGCCGCGCGCGGTCGACCAGGTGGGACAGCAGTTGCGCGATCGCGAGCGCCACGCCGGCGCTCGCCGCCGCGGCGATCGCGCCACGGCGCGAGGCCCGGCGCGTGTGCCGGCCGGTCGCGAAGAACAGCACCGCGAGCAGGCCGACGAACAGCAGCTCGGCCGCGTTCGAGTAGATCAGCACCGGGTCCTCGACGACGTCGTGCCGTGCGAGGAAGCCGTTGAGCAGGTGCAGGAGACCGAGGTCCACGCCGCGAGACGCTAGTCACGCGACCTCATAGCAGCCTGGGAACTGGCTCAGGATTGGGGCGGGCTCGGCGGGCGCGTGCCCGCCTCCGCGCGTGCGGCGGCCTCGTTCTCCTCCTTGACCGCGGCCCAGATCTCCTCGCGGTAGACCGGCAGCGCCTTCGGCGCCTCGATGCCGATGCGCGCGGTCTGGCCGCTGATCTCCATCACCGTCACGACCACGTCGTCGCCGAGCACAATCTTCTCGCCGGGTCGTCGCGTGATGATGAGCATCGTGGTGTCCTCCTTGGAACCGGTTCGCCGGCCAGGGAGGGTGTCACAGGCTCAGGCGGCGCGCTCTGCGGCGGCGGCCAGCCCCGCCAGCAGCGGCGCGCGCAGCGGCGCCGTGTCGGCGTGGTTGATGACCTGATGACCCTGACCGCCGGCAATCACGATCGGCGCGCGCAGGTTGGCGGTGATCTGCTCCGGCAGCTCGCTCGCGCGCACGGTCACGTAGACGGCCGTCTGCTCGAGTGTGGGCAGGCCGAGCCGCTCGCGCTCGCCCTCCGCCAGCTCCAGCGCGAAGTCGGCGAAGAAGCGGCGCGGGTCGGTCACCGGCAGCGCCAGCGACGGGTCGTCGAGCGAGTGCAGCCACAGGAACTCCGCGTCCTGGTCGCGTCCGATCAGCGTGAAGCGGCGGCTGTCGAGCCCGATGAGGCCCGTCGGGAACTCGATCGCGCTCTCGGGCGCGACCTCGATGCGCCCGAAGCGCGTGCTGTCGATCGTGAGGGACATGTCTGGGCCTCCTTTCGGGTCTGGTCGGTCTCTAGCGCAGGAAGTCGAGCAGCGAGTTCTGGACGATGCTCGCCCCGGCTCGCAGCGCGGCGTTGTACGCGGCCTGCTGGGTCGAGTAGTCGATCATCGTCTTGGCGACGTCGGCGTCCTCGGTGTCGGACAGCTGCTGGGTCGTGTTCTCCTCGATCGCCGACAGCCGCGACTGCGCGACCGTCAGCCGGTTCGTGCGTGCGCCGATGTCGGCGCGCACCCCGTTGAGCGCGTCGAGGTTCGTGTCGAGCCCGGAGAGGTCGGTCGAGCGCAGCGCGTTCGCGTCGACGGTCGTGCCGCCGCGCAGGTGCGCGGAGATGCCGCGCAGCGTGTCGAGCAGCTTGCCGTCGGCCGCGCCCTGGCCGTCGCCGAGCAGGCCGGAGACGTCGGCGTTGATCGGCATCGTCACGCCCGCGCCGATCTCGCGCGTGATCGTGCCGGTGTCGCCGGCGTAGGTGTCGGCGCCGCCGAGCGCGTAGGGAGCGGTGTCGGTCGCGGTGCCGGAGAAGACGAAGTGCTGGCCGTAGCGGGCGTTGGCCTCCTGCTTGACGGTCTCGATCAGCTGGTCGATCTCGTCGGCCGCGGCGGCGCGCGCGGACGGGCCGGCCGAGTCGTTGCCGCTCTGCACGACCAGCTCGCGCACGCGCTGGACCGCGTCGGAGACCTGCGACAGCGCGGTGTCGCACGTGTTCAGCCAGGCGGTCCCGTCGCCGACGTTGCGCTGGTACTGCTGAAGGCCCTCGACGTCGCCGCGCAGCGACATCGCGCGGCTCGCGCCGTAGGGGTCGTCGGAGGGCTTCGTGATCTGCTTGCCGGAGGACAGCTTGCGCTGGAGCGCCGCCGTGCGCGTGAGGTTCTCGTTGAGGTCGCTCAGCGTCGCGCGGGCCGTCATCGAGGTGGTGATGCGCATGCTCATCAGAGACCCACCCGGCCGGTGCGGTTGATGAGCGTGTCGAGCATGTCGTCGAGCGTCGACATCGTGCGCGCGGAGGCCTGGTAGCCGCGCTGGAAGCGGATCAGGTTCGTCATCTCCTCGTCGAGCGAGACGCCGGCGACGCTCTGGCGGCGGTCGTCGACGGCGCCGACGAGCGTCTGGGCGGTCGCCTGGGCGCTGTCGTTGGCGTGCACGTCGGTGCCGATGCGCGCGATCAGCGCCTGGTAGGCCTGGTCGGTCGCGCCGCCGCGCAGCTGCGCGATCGCCTGCGCGACGTCGTTCTCGCCCGGTGCGGCGCCGCTGCCGGTCTGCACCGTCGCCCCGGTGGCGGCGACGGCGATCGTCGCGGCGGTCGTGCCGCTGAAGAAGGGCGTGGACGTATGGAGGGCGTTGACGGCGGTGACGAGCCCGCCGGCGACCGCGTCGAGCTGGTTGCGGTAGCTGATCGCGGGGCCGGTCGGACTCGCGAGGTCGAGCAGCGCACCGAGCTTGCCGCCGGGGGTCGTGAGCGTCTGCGGCCAGGTGTAGCCGCCGGTCGCGGTCGGGTCAACGAGCGTGACGCCGCCGAAGTCGACCTTCACGGCGCCGGTCCCGAGGTCGGTCACCGACGTCTGCGCCAGCGATGAGAGCGAGTCGACGAGCTGGTCGCGGCGGTCCATCAGGTCGTTCGGCGACTGGCCGCGGAAGACGGCGTCGCGGATCGAGGTGTTGAGGCCCGCCAGCTCCTGCGCCATCGAGCCGACGTCGCCGCCGGGACCGGTGATCGCGTCGTACTCGCTCTGCGCCTGCTGGGCCGCGGCCGTGAGGTCCCCGTGCAGCGTGTTGAACGTCGAGGTCAGCGTCTGCGCGGTGCTGATCAGCGCGGCGCGCGCGCCGGCGTCGTCGGGCGCGTTGGCGACGTCGCTCCAGGCGCTCCAGAACTTGCCGAGCTGGGCGTTGACGCCGTCGTCCCCGGGCTCCGCGAACGACAGCTGGATCTGGTCGAGCGCGTTCGAGCGGGCCGACGTGTCGCCGAGCGTCATCGACTGTCCGCGGTACTGCGCGTCGAGGAAGGCGTCGCGCACGCGGCGGATCGTCGTCACGTCGACGCCGGTGCCGATCTGCGCGCCGGCGCCCGTGATGACGGAGTTCGCCGGCACCACGTAGGGCTGCGTCGCACGCAGCTCCGCCTCCTGGCGCGAGTAGCCGGGCGTGTTCGCGTTGGCGACGTTGTGGCCGGTGACGTCGATCGCCTGCTGCTGCGTGAGCAGCCCGCGCAGCGAGGTCTGGAGTCCGGAGAAGGTGGAGATCGGCATGTCGTCGTCCTAGGCGCGCAGGTCGAGCGCGCGGATGTCGGCGCGGGCGCGGGGGAGGGCGGGCAGGCCGGGGTGCGTGTAGGCGGGCGCGGGCACGGACGGGTCGACGAGCCGCAGCAGGTGGTCGAGGAACGCCAGCTCCTGGCGCATCAGCGCCTGGTTGGCGGTGTGCTCGCGCGTCAGCTCGGCGAGCAGCCCCTGCAGCTCGGCGCTGCGCGCATGCGCGAGGTCGCCCTCGGCCGGTGCCATGAAGGCGGTCAGCTGCGTGAGCGTGACGGCGCCGGGCGCGAGCCCGAGCGCGGCGCCGGCGCGCTGCAGCAGGCGGCTGCGCTCGTCCTCGACGCGCGCGCGCCGCTCCAGCTCCGCCTGGAACGCGGCCACGTGGCGCACGACGGCGTCGACGTCGCGGGTGCGGATCGCGAGCCCCTGCGCGAGCACGAGCGCGAGCAGGCGCCCGACGGAGTTGAGCTGCGCGTCGAGGTGGGCGAGCAGGTCGCCCGTCAGCAGCGGGTCGGCGACGATGCCGGGAGCGGCGTGCGCGGCGGTCATGCGCTCGGCTCCGTCGTGGGCGAGGTCGCCTGCGTGAGCTGGGCCGCGAGCCCGAGCCCGCCGCCGGCCATCACGCCCTGCGCCATCGCGTCGGGCAGCAGGCCGGCGTAGGGCGAGTCGCCGCCGAGCGCGTCCTGCGCGGAGTCGGCGAGGGAGCTGGTGAGCTGCTGCACGAGCAGCTGCTCGAAGCCGAGCGCGGCCGTGTACGCCTCGCGCTTGGCCGGGGAGGCGTCGCGCACGTCGCGCGGCAGCAGCGCCTGGTCGATCGGGGGCAGGCCGCCGAGGCTCACTTCTTCACCTGGTTGGCGATCTCGAGCATCTGGTCCTGCATCTGGATCGCCTTGCTGGCGAGCTGGAAGCCGCGCTGCGCGTCGATCATGTCGACCATCGCGTCGCCGACGTCCACGTTGGAGGCCTCGAGCGCGCCCTGGCGCAGCGTCGTGGCCTTGGGGTCGACCGCGCGGACCGCGCCGCTGGCGGTCGTCACGTCGAAGCAGTTGCCGCCGGTCGGCAGCAGGCCGTCGGGGGCGGGGACCGTCACGAGCTTGAGCTGGCCGACCTGCTTGCCCGCGACGCGGACGGCGCCGTCGGAGGCGATCGCGACCTGGTCCTCGGTCGTGCCCTTGGGGACCTTGATCTCCGGCTGCACGATCAGGCCGTCCTTCGTCGTCAGGCGCCCGTCGGTGTCGAGTCGCATGCCGCCGTCGCGCGTGAGCGCGGTGGAGCCGTCGGGGCGCTTGACCTGGAACCAGCCCGGACCCTCGATCGCGAGGTCGAGCGGCTGGCCGGTGTCCTGCATCGCGCCCTGCCCCTCGCTGCGGCCGATGAAGTCCGCGGCCGCGCCGGAGCCGGCCATCACGCTGTCGCCCGAGCCGCCGCCCTGCTTGCTGTAGAGCAGGTCGCGGAAGCCGATGCGCACGTGCTTGTAGCCCGTCGTCGAGGTGTTCGCGAGGTCGTTCGCGACGCCGTCGATGCGCTGCTGCTGGGCGGCCATCCCGGCCGCGGCGGAGTAGAGGCCTTCGAGCATCAGGCGTTCCCGTTCGCAGAGGCGACCTGGCTGGAGGTGCGCCGCAGCGAGTCGTCGATCGTCTGGATCGCCTTCTGGCCGGCCTCGAACGCGCGGAACGAGGCGATCATGTCGACCATCGCGCGGGCAGGATCGACGGCCGAGCCTTCGAGCGCGCCCTGGCGGACGCTGCCGGTCGCGGCGCCGGCCGCGGTGCCGCTGAAGAGGTTGTCGCCCTGCTTCTGGGCGGTCGCGAGCGCGAACACGCCGACGTCGGCGGGGTTCAGCGCGCCCTTGGCGTCGAGCTTGACGGGCTGTCCGTCCCTGCCGAGCACCTTGTGCCCGAGCGAGTCGGTGAGCGTGCCGTCGGCGGCGACGCCGAACTGGCCGTTACGCGTGTAGCGGGTGCCCTGGTCCGTCTGGATCCCGAACCACCCCTCGCCGGCGATCGCGAGGTC
The DNA here is from genome assembly GCA_963746145.1 of uncultured Actinomycetes bacterium. Taxonomy (GTDB): domain Bacteria; phylum Actinomycetota; class Thermoleophilia; order Solirubrobacterales; family Solirubrobacteraceae; genus Conexibacter. The sequence continues at coordinate 278,701 of CAVVAC010000003.1, read as the reverse complement.
GGTCGGCTCGCCGGTGTCGCGCAGCGGCTGCGGCGCGAGGTCGGTGACCATGCGGTCGGCGGCCACGCCGGTGCCGAGCTTGCCGACCGCCTGGCCGGTCTGCGTGTTCGACAGCAGCATGTCGGCGAACGCCTGCTGCGTGATCCGATCGGACTTGTAGCCGGGCGTCGAGGCGTTGGCCAGATCGTTGGCGATCTGGTCCTGACGCATCTGCTCGGCCACCATGCCCGAGGCGGCGATGTAGAGACCGCGCTCCATGCCTTCAGGGTGGTCGGCCTGGGTGGCGGGTTCTTGAGCTCTGTTCGTTGCTCGCTCTGCTCGGGCGGGGGCGGGCTGCGCTGCGCGCGCTGCACGGCGGCATCGAGGGAGCGGTGCGGGCGTTGGGGGAGGGATCCGTGCGGACTAATACACGTATGTCATGTACTTCTCCGCACACATCGCCGTACAGGCCGGTCCCCTCCCCTCGATGCCCGCTGTTTACGTCAGGACCCGAGCGACGCGCGCAGGGAAGCCAGCTCCGCCCGCAGCTCGGCGACCTCGCGCTCGAGGCGGGCGAGGCGGTCGTCGTGCGGGACCGGCGGCGGTGCGGCGACGCTGGGGGCCGGGACGGTGGCGTCGGAGGCGCCCCCACCCAGCAGCTGCTCGTAACGCTCCTCCTTCTGCCCCGGCCGCCGCTCGAGGCGCGCGGCGTGCCCGCGGGAGACCAGCCGCTCCAAAGCCGCCTCGACCGCGCCGAGGTCCGCGAACGCGTGCAGGCGCTCGCTGCGCGCCTTCAGCTCGCCCGGCGTCTGGGCGCCGCGCAGCATCAGCACGCCGAGCAGCGCCAGCTCGTCGCGCGGCAGTCCGAGCGCTTCGTCGAGCAGGTGGCGGTACTTCGCCGCGCGCGAGCCGTGGCCGCTCGCGAGGCGCGTCCAGCCGCGGCGGTAGAGGTGCTGGAGCGCGTCGCGGATCGCGCCCTCGTCGTAGTCGACGACCGGGTCGCGGTTCGTCGACTGGTTGCACGCGAGCCGCAGCGCGTTGAGCGACAGCGGGTAGGCGTCGGGCGTCGTGCGCTGCTTCTCGATCAGGCAGCCGAGGATGCGGATCTCGACGTCGTCCGGTTCCACCGCGGGCAGCCTACGTCACCTCGGGTACCCGACGCGGTAGCGTTCCGCGCTCGATGGCCCGCCGCGCGCTCCCCCTCGTCGTCCTGCTCGCCGTGCTCGCGCTCGGCGGTTGCAGCTACGGGACCGCCGCGAAGCTGACGTCGGATCAGGAGCAGGCCCGTGTCCAGTTCATCCAGGATCACACGAGCTTCAGCGACCGCGAGCTGGCGAAGCTCTGCCCCGGGCTCTATCCGCACGACTTCCTCACGAACACCGGCAAGTACCCGCTCCCGCGCGGCGAGAAGAACCGCACGCCGCCGCGCATCACGGCCAAAGATCGTGCGCAGGCCGCCGCCGCAGCCTGCGACGTACGCCCCTAGATGGACGACGGGACGCTCGACCGCCTCGCCGAGCTGCTCGTCGGCTTCGGCGCGAACGTCCAGCCGGGCCAGCTCGTCGCGGTCAGCTCGGAGATCGGCAAGGAGCCGCTCACGCGTGCCATCGCCGCGAGCGCCTACCGCCACGGCGCGCGCTACGTCGAGGTTCTCTACGGCGACCCCTACGTGCGCCGGGCGCGCATCGAGCACGGCACGGAGGAGGCGCTCGCGACCGTTCCCTCGTGGATCGGCGACCGCATCCTCGCGCTCGGTGAGCAGCGCTGCGCGCGCATCGCGCTGACCGGCCCCGTCGCGCCCGGCCTGCTCGACGACCTCGACCCCGCGCGCGCCGGCCGCGACCGCTCGCAGGCGCTGCGCGAGGCCGGCAAGGTGATGAACGACCGCACGACCAACTGGACGATCGGGCCCTGCCCGACAGCCGGCTGGGCCGCGCTCGTGCACCCGCAGCTCGACGCCGACGCCGCGCTCGACAAGCTGTGGCAGGAGATCGTCCACGTCTGCCGCCTGGACGAGTCCGATCCGGTCGCCGCCTGGCGCACGCGCATGGACACGCTTGTCGGCGTCAGCGAGCGCCTCACGGCCGCCCGCTTCGACGCGATCCACTACGAGGGCCCGGGCACCGACCTGACGGTCGGCCTGCTGCCCAGCTCGGCCTGGATGAGCGCCGCCTTCTCGACGATCGACGGGATCGCGCACGCGCCCAACCTGCCCTCCGAGGAGGTCTTCACGACGCCCGACCCCGCGCGCGCCGACGGCGTCGTGACCGCGACCAAGCCACTCCAGCTCGGCGACACGACGATCACCGGCCTGACGGTGCGCTTCGAGAACGGCCGCGCCGTGGCGATCGACGCCGAGCGCGGCGCCGAGGCGCTGCGCGCGATGACCGCGCGCGACGAGGGCGCCTCCCAGCTCGGCGAGGTCGCGCTCGTCGACGGCGACGGGCGCATCGGCCCGCTCGACACCGTCTTCTACGACACGCTGCTGGACGAGAACGCCGCCAGCCACATCGCCTTCGGGCAGGGCTTCGCGTTCGCGGTCGACGAGCAGGACGCGCCGCGCGTGAACGGCAGCGAGATCCACGTCGACTTCATGGTCGGCGGCGCGCAGGTCGACGTCACCGGGATCGCGCTCGACGGCGCGCGCGTGCCGCTGCTGCGCGGCGGCGTCTGGCAGCTCTAGCCGGAGCGGGGGATAGCCTGGCCGGGCGATGCAGCCGCTCGCGGTCGACCTCGTCCTGCTGCGCGCGACGGCCCCCGACCTGCCGCTCGTGGTCGGCCGGATCCTCGCGGCGCGCGTCGTCGAACGCCAAGGCGAGCGCCGTGGAATCCTCAACCTCGCCGGCGCCTACGTGACAGCCGAGCTGCCGGAGGACGTCGAGGTCGGCGCGCGCCTGCGGCTGATGGTGCGCGAGGTCACGTCCGAGCGCGTCGTCCTGCAGCTGGCCGAGCCGCCGCCGACGCTCGTGCCGGCCGGCGCGGCGGAGGCGCGCGCCCCATTCGAGGCGCCGGTCGTGCGCGTCGAGCACCGCGAGGAGACGGACCCGTCGCGCGAGCATCCGGCGCACGTCGTCGCCGTCTACGTCGAGGACCCGCGGCTGGGCCGCGTCGAGGTGCAGATCACGCTCGACGAGCAGCTCGTGCACGCGCGCGCGGCGCTGCCCGACGGCCCGCCGCTGAAGGCGGCGCGCCGGCGTGCCGGCGAGCTGCGCGCAGCGCTCGCCACCGCCGCGCGCCGTCCGGCCGAGGTCGACGTCGTCGCCGGCCAGGGTCCGTTGGACGTCTATGGCTGAGCCGCCCGACCCACCCGAGCTCGGCGCGGACGTGCCGCCTGCGCTGCGCGACGCGGTCCTCGCCGCGCTCGCCTGGGTCGATCGGCTCAGTCGCGAGCAGGCTCAGTCGCTCAGGCGACCTCGCTGAACAGCGCGGCGTCGGAGTCCAGCTGCTCGCGCAGCAGCTTCTTGAGCTGCCCGTGGATCTGGCAGACGCGGCTCTCGGAGACGCCGAGGATGCCGCCGATCTCGCGCAGCGTGAGGTTCTTGACGTAGAGCAGGACCGCCACCTGGCGCTCGCGCGCCGGCAGCTGCTCGAACGCCGCGCGGAAGCGCAGCTTCGCCGCGTCGCGGGTGGTGTGGATCTCGGGGTCGGCGAAGCGGTCCTCGCTCACGAGCGTGTCGATCCGCTCGATCGCGGTCTCGTCGTCGCTGAGCACGAGCGTGTTGAGCGAGGTCACGTCAGAGGTGAGGATCTCGTCCTCGCGCGTGCGCAGGTTCTCCGGCGTCGTGCCGAGCGCGCGCGCCAGCTCCTCCCGCGTGGGCTTGCGTCCGTGCACGCCGATGAAGTGCTCGCGGGCATGGTTGATGTCGCGCTCCCAGCGGCGCAGCGAGCGCGGCGCCCAGTCCTGGCGGCGCAGCTCGTCGAGCACGGCGCCGTGGATGCGCGTCCAGGCGAACTGCTCGAGCGTCGCGCCCTTCTCCGGGTCGTAGCGCTCGATCGAGTGGATCAGCGCCTCCAGCCCGCACGAGATGAAGTCCTCGACCTCGCAGCGCGCGGGGATCTCGCGCACCTTCTTGTAGACGATGTACTTGACCATCGGGGCGAACGTGAGGACGAGGCGGTCGCGGACACGGCGATCGCTCGTCTCCTTGTACTGCCGCCACAGCGCGAGCGCTTCGTCGGCCGTGATGCGGCCGTTGCGCTTCGTGTCGAGCTGCATGCCGAGCTTCTCCTGGGGTGGTGGGACAGCGGGGTGCCCGGCAGGTATCGGTCCCCCACAAACGGGGCTAGATCGCCGCTATGGGGTAGCGCGACCAGTACATACGTCCAGATCGCCTGGGCACGGGACATAACCGCGCGCCGTCGCATACGAAGACAAACGCCCGAGTTTCCTTGTAACGACGGGGCGAATACCTAGGGAGGCCGCTCAGGACTCGCGCACCGCGGTCGATGACCGGGAAGCTCACCCCTTCGGAGGTCTCCCCGCATGGCCCTTCGCCTCACCGCAGCTCCCACGACGACGTCCGCCACGCTCGATCCCGCGAGCGCCGCCGCCGCGTGCCTCGACCGCCGCGACCTCGACGGCTACGCCGCGCTGTTCGCGCAGGTCGCCGAGCTCGAGGGCGTCCACGCGCGCTATGCCGCGCAGGTCGCGCTCGTCGAGGCCGCGCTGCAGGCCGGGCGCGACGCGCAGCGCGCGCACGTGCCCGCGATCTACCTGGCCGCGGCCCGCGCCACGCTCGCGCTGCTGGAGCAGGAGCCGCGCGAACCGCTGCTGCTGAACTACGCGGGCGTCCTCTTCTACGAGCTGTGGAGCCTCGACGCCGCGACCGCGCTGTTCGAGGCCGCGCACCGACTCGACCCCGAGCTGCCGAACGTCGCCCGCAACCTCGACGAGATCGCGCGCCGCCGCCGCGCCCCGCGCGCGGCGCACCTGCCGCGCTCGATCGTCGTCGCGCTGCGCGAGCTGGGCAAGCGCGCCGAGCGCGTCGCCGTACGTGCGCGCCCGGCCACTGGCCAGCGCCTCAGCCTCTGCATGATCGTCAAGGACGAGGAGGAGATGCTGCCGCGCTGCCTCGCGGCCATCGCCCCCGCCGTCGACGAGATCGTGATCGTCGACACCGGCTCCAGCGACCGCACGATCGAGATCGCGCGCGAGTTCGGCGCGACCGTGATCGAGCGCGAGTGGACCGGCTCGTTCGCCGACGCGCGCAACGTCTCCTTCGACGCCGCCAGCGGCGACTGGCTGATGTTCCTCGACGCCGACGAGGTGCTCGTGCCGCAGGACGTCGAGCGCCTGCGCGCACTCACCGGACAGATCTGGCGCGAGGCCTTCTACCTGACCGAGATCAGCTACACCGGCGAGCTGGGCGACGGCACCGCCGCCACCCACACCGCGCTGCGGATCTTCCGCGCGCGCCCCGAGTACCGCTTCACCGGCCGCCTGCACGAGCAGATCGCCGACACGCTGCCGCTGCACCTGCCCGAGCGGATCGCCGTCACCGACGTGCGCATCGAGCACTTCGGCTACCTCGGCGCGGTGCGCGACGCGAAGGAGAAGTCGCGGCGCAACATCGAGCTGCTGCTCGCGCAGCGCGACGACGGCGTGCCGACGCCGTTCCTGCACTTCAACCTCGGCTCCGAGTACGGCGCGGTCGGCGACTCGCGCGCCGCGCTGGCGGAGTTCGAGCGCGCGTGGGAGCTGATCGAGCACGATCCCGAGCAGCGCACGTGGGGTTTCATGCCCGCGCTCGCCAGCCGGCTCGTGCGCGCGCTGCGCATCTGCGGACGCCCGCAGGACTGCATCGCGCGCGCCGCCGCCGGCCTCGCGCGCTACCCCGGCTTCACCGACCTCGTCTACGAGCAGGCCTCGGCGCTGCTCGCGCTCGGGCGCACCGACGAGGCGATCGCGACCTACGAGCAGTGCGTCGAGATGGGTGACGCGCCGAGCCGCTACACCGCGACCGTCGGCATGGGCACGTTCCTGCCGAAGCTCGCGATCGCGGAGATCCACCACGCGCGCGGCGCGACCGGCGAGGCCGTCGCGCTGCTGGAGCGGACGTTCGGCGAGCACCCCGGCTTCTTCGGGCTCGTGCTGCCGTTCGCGGCCGCGCTGCTGGCCGACGGCACGGCGCCCGAGGAGGTCGTCGCGCGCGTCGAGACGCACGTCGCGGAGCTGACGCCGACGGTGCGCTTCATGCTCGCGACCGCGCTCTACGAGGCCGGCGAGACGGCCGCGGCCGAGACCCAGTACCGCGAGCTGATCGCGCGCCAGCCCGGCAACGGCGCCGCGCACGTCGCGCTCGCCGAGGCGCTGCTGTCGCAGCGGCGCTACGCCGAGGCCGCCGCCGAGGCCGCCGTGCTCGCCGACGACGAGCCGCATGCCGTCGCCGCGCGTCGCAGCGAGCTGTTCGCGCAGCTCGCAGCCGGCGAGGTCGCGGCTGCCCGCGCGGTGCTCGCGCGCGCCGCCGCGACGGCGATGCGCCCGGGTGAGCTGACGCTGTTCGCGACCTGGTGCGACCGCGCCGAGGGCGTCGAGCAGCCGCACGCGCTGCCGCTGGACGCCGTCGTCCCGCTCGCGACCGCGCTGGAAGCGCTGCTGCGCGTGCAGGAGTTCGACGCCTACGAGACGCTCGTGCCGCTGCTGGCGCAGACGCCGCTCGCCCCGCGCGAACAGCGCGAGCTGCTGGCCGGCATGTACCTGCGCCGCGGCTTCCTCGCCTCCGCCGCGGAGGAGTGGATGGCCGTCTGCGAGGCCGACCCGCAGGACGTGCGCGGGCTCGTCGGGCTGGCCCAGGTCGCGGCCGCGCAGGGAATGACGGACGACGCGCTCGCGCTCGCGCGCGAGGCCCACACGATCGAGCCGGGAGACGGCCGTGCGACACGACTGCTCGAGCGGCTCGAGCCGCTGGCGGCGTAGGCCGCGCCGCCGCCCTCGCTGGCGGCGCGGTCGCGGCTCCGACCCCTCGACGCTCAAGTTCTCGCGGGAGTGGCCGATCTTCCCGGGGGAACCGCATGACAGGGAGTCCACCATGAGCTTCGACGTCGCCCCAATCGGACCAGTGCGCCAGACCGCTTCGCAGGATCCTGCCAAGCGTCGCCCGCCCGTGGCCGCGGACTCGGCGGCGTTCTCCGGCGACGTGCCGGCGAGCCCGCCGCCCGAGGTGCTGGACGCGATCGACGCCGCTTCGCGCGCCTATCGCGAGCTGCACGCGCAGGGTCGCGAGCTGCGCTTCGACGCGGACGGCGATCGCGTGCACGTGACCGTCACCGACCTCGACGGCAACGTGCTGCGCGAGATCCCCGCCAGCCACGCGCTCGACGTCGCGACGGGCGGATCGCTCGGATGAGCACCAGCGCCCCGACCTCGAGCTCCGCGATCCCGCTGCTGAACATCGGCGGGCTCGCGTCGGGGCTCGACACCAACTCGATCGTCGACCAGCTGATGGCGATCGAGCGCCAGCCGCGCACGCGCCTCGTCACGCAGCAGTCGCTCGCCTCCGCGCGCCAGCAGCTGCTGGCCGGCTTCCAGACGCAGCTGCGCTCCGTCGAGGCGGCCGCGCAGGGCCTGCGCTCGGTCGGCCTCTACGCGCAGACGCAGTCGGTGTCCACGAGCGACCAGACGAAGGTCGTCGCCTCGACCGCGACGGGCGCCGGCATCGGCGGCTACCAGCTCGAGGTCAGCCAGCTCGCCAACTCCGCCCAGCGCACCTACAGCTTCGCGAGCCCGGCCGCCCCCGGCACGATCACGATCGACGGCCACGACACCGCGGTCGCCGCGGGCGCCACCGTCCAGGACGTCGTGACCGCGATCAACTCGGACACGAACGCGACGGTCTACGCGGCCGCGACCGACAACGGCACGCTCGTGCTCTCCAGCCGCCAGACCGGCGACACGGGCGCCGGCTACGTCGCCGTCAGCGACGCCAGCGGCTCGCTGACCGAGCAGACCGCGAAGGCCCGCCAGGGCAAGAACGCGCTCTTCACGCTCGACGGCGTCGCCGGCAGCTCGGCCTCCAACGACGTCACCGACGCGGTCGCCGGCGTCAAGCTGACGCTCAAGGGCGTCACCACGACGAGCGGCCCGGTCACCGTCACCGTCGGCGCGCCGACGATGGACACGAGCGCCGTGCAGACGAAGCTGCAGGCGTTCGCCGACGTCTACAACTCGACCGTCGACTCGATCCGCGCGGCCCTCACGGAGCAGGTCGTCCCCAACGCGACGACGTCTGACGACCAGTTGAAGGGCCTGCTGCACGGCGACTCGCAGCTGACCGACCTGCTCAGCACGATGCGCCAGGCGATCTACCAGCCGATCGCGGGCATGCCCGCGGGCATGCAGAGCCTCAACGACCTCGGCGTCACGACCGGCGCCGCCTCCTCGACGATCTCGCAGGACTCGCTCGCCGGCAAGCTGACGATCGACTCCACCAAGCTCGCCGCCGCGTTGGCGAACAACCCCAACGGGGTGCGCGACCTGCTCGCCGGCCCCGCGAACGCGGGCGGCTGGGCGCGCAGCTTCGAGTCGGTCGTGCACGCGGCCGACACGACCGGCGGCGCGCTCGACGTGCGCATCAACGGCGCGGCCGACGAGATCAAGGACCTGCAGTCCTCGATCGACCTGATGGACCAGCGCCTGACGCTGCGCGAGACGACCCTGCGCGCGCAGTTCACCGCGCTCGAGACGACGCTCTCGCAGAGCCAGGCTCAGGGCCAGTGGCTCACGAGCCAGATCGCCTCGCTCGGCAACTGAGCCCAGTCCGGGCGCCTCGCCTTGCGCGCGGCGCTCGCCGAACGGCGGCATCGGGGGAGGGCCCGGCGCCGGCGCGCGAGGACGTGAGGTCTGTGTCGCTCTGAGCGACCCAAAGCTCATGTCCTCTCTGGCGCGGCTCAATTCCGGCGCCCGCCAACCGATCACCAGGGAGACGGTTCACCCCCGATCCCCGGAAGGCTCATGACGAACTTCGCGGCCTCGCCGCAGGCGTATCGCGAGAGCGCGATCCTCACCGCTCCGCCGGAGCGGCTGGTCGTGATGCTCTACGACGGTGCGCGGCGCTTCCTGCATCAAGCGGCTGTCGCGATGCGCGGCGGCGACGTCCCGACCGCGCACGAGCGCCTGCGTCGTGGCGAGGCGGTCGTCGAGCACCTGCTCGCGACGCTCGACATGAGCCAGGGCGAGCTCGCGCAGCGGCTGGAGGCGATCTACCTCTTCTGCCTGCGCCTGCTCGGCGAGGGCCGCATCAAGCAGGACGCGGAGAAGCTCGAGCAGGTCAACGAGCTGCTCGGCGAGCTGCGCGAGGCGTGGGCCCAGCTGGCCGACTCCCCGCCGCAGGCGGCGCTGGCCTCCGCGTGAGCGACGTGGCCTCGTACGAGCGACTGGCGCAGCTCGCCGAGCGCGAGCTGACGCTCGTCTCGTCGTTCGAGATGGGCCGCATCGGCGAGCTCGTCGCGCTCGCGCAGGAGCGCAGCTCGCTCGTCGCGGAGCTGCCGGAGCAGCCGCCCGCGGAGGCGCGACCCGCGCTCGCGCGCGCGGCCGCGCTGCAGGAGCGCACGACCTCGACGCTCGCGCGCCTGTGCCACGACGTCGGGCGCGAACTCGGCGAGGTCGACCACGCCCGCCGCGCCGCGCGCGGCTACGGCATGGGTCTGCGCGACACCCGGCACGCGATCGACCGCGCCGGCTAAAGAACCCGCGAGCCCGGCCGATCCACCGGGTTGCGATCCCCAGGGAGGGGGTCGGAAGGTAGCCAAGGAGGCGAGCCGGAACGACTTCGACTCGATGACCCTCTTCGACAGCACACAGCTCGCGCTCGAAGCCGCCATGCGCGGCTCGGCCTATCGTCAGACGCTCCTGACGAACAACCTCGCGAACGTCAACACGCCGGGCTACCAGCGCAAGGACGTCGACTTCCACTCCGCCCTGCAGGCGGCCGAGCGCTCGGGCGAGCCGCTCGCGACGGTCTCCTTCGAGACGAACGCGACGAACGCCACACCCGACGCCTCGCGCGCCGTGCGCACCGACGGCAGCGGCGTCGACCCCGACCAGGAAGCGGCCTCGCTGGCCGAGAACTCGCTCGAGTACCAGGCGCTCGTGCAGGTCGCCGAGACGCGCAACACGATCCTCCAGACCGCGATCGGCGTGCGCTGATGGGCCTCTTCGACGCGATCGACATCGCCGGCTCCGGCCTTGCCGCCGAGCGCCTGCGGATGGACGTCACGGCCGGCAACCTCGCCAACGCGCAGACGACGCGCGGCGCCGACGGCCAGCCCTACCGCCGTCGCGAGGTCGTCCTGCAGGAGGCCGGCAGCTCGAGCTTCGGCTCCGTGCTCGACGGCGCGATGGCCGGGACGGCGTCCACGCAGGGCGTCCACGGCGTGCAGGTCTCGGCGATCGTCGACGACCCCGACCCGCTGCGGCGCGTCTACGACCCCGGCCATCCCGACGCGGATGCGCAGGGCTACGTCTCGATGCCGAACGTCAACCCGGTCACGGAGATGGTCGACCTGATCAGCTCCTCGCGCTCCTACGAGGCGAACGTGACGGCGATGCAGTCGGCCAAGACGCTCTTCACCAAGACGCTCGAGCTGCTGAAGTGACGATCCCGCCGATCGATCCCAGCCTCGCCCTCGGCGGCGAGTGGCAGGTGCCGGGCATCGGCAGCGCGAGCGACGTCGCGCCCGCGGCCGGCGACGCCGGCGGCTTCGGCTCGATGCTCTCCCAGCAGATCGGCAAGCTCGGCGACCTGCAGGACAGCGCCGCCTCCGCCTCGCAGGCGCTCGCCGACGGCACCGCCACCGATCCCTCGACCGTCGTCGTCGCCGTGGAGAAGGCCCAGCTCGCGATGCAGCTGGCGGGCCAGATCCGCACGAAGGGCGCCGAGGCGGTCAACGACATCTTCCACACGCAGATCTGAGGACCGATAGATGCCCGTTCGCGCTCTGCTCGCCAACGTCTCGCCCCGCGGCCGCATCGTGCTGGCCGCGACCGTGCTCGGGACGCTCGTCGCGCTGATCCTCGTGATGCGGATGGCCTCCGCGCCGAGCTACACGACGCTGATGAGCGGGCTCGACCCCGCGCAGACGGGCAAGGTCACGGCCGCGCTCGACCAGCAGGGCATCGGCTACGAGCTGCAGAACAACGGCACCGCGCTCGCGGTCGAGAAGGGCAAGACGGCGCAGGCGCACATCGCGCTGGCGTCGGCCGGCCTGCCGGGCTCGGCACAACCGGGCTACGAGCTGATCGACAAGCAGAAGCTCGGCACCAGCAACTTCCAGCAGCAGGTCAACTACCAGCGCGCGCTCGAGGGCGAGATCGCGAAGACGATCGAGCAGGTCCAGGGCGTCTCCGGCGCACAGGTCCAGCTCGTGCTGCCGGACAAGGACGCGCAGCTGTTCTCCGACGACGTCAGCCCCGCGACCGCGGCCGTGCTGCTGTCCGGCGCCAGCTCGATCGACCCCGCCTCCGTGCGCGGCGTCGCGCAGCTCGTCGCCTCCAGCGTCCCCGGCCTCAAGACCGACAAGGTCACGATCACCGACGGCAGCGGCACGCTGCTGTGGCCGACCTCAGCCGACGGGGGCGACGCCGGCGGCCTGCTCGCCAAGCAGGCGGCCGAGGCGCGCTACGACTCCGCGCTCTCCTCCAGCCTTGGCGCGATGCTCGCGCGCACCGTCGGCGCCGACAAGGCGCAGGTGCAGGTGCACGCCGACCTCGACGCCAACGAGGCCACGCAGGAGCAGCTCACCTACGGCAAGAAGGGCGTCCCGATCCAGTCCAAGACGGACACCGAGACGCTCAAGGGCGGCGGCTCCACGGGCGGCGGCGGCGTCGCCGGCACCGGCGCCAACAACGGCACGCCCGCCTACGCGCAGGCCGGCGCCGGCTCCAACTCCAACTACAAGCACGACGTGAAGGACGAGACGCTCGGCGTCGACAAGACCGTCACGCACACGAAGGTCGCGCCCGGCTCCGTCAACAGCCAGCAGGTCTCGGTGCTGCTCGACAAGTCGGTGCCGGCCGCTTCGATCCCGCAGATCCGCGACGCGATCGCGAGCGCTGCGGGGATCGACACCAAGCGCGGCGACAAGCTGACCGTCGGGCAGGTCGCGTTCGTCGCGCCGCCGAAGGCCGCGGCGCCGAGCCCCGTCGCCACGTTCGGCGGCTACGTCAAGTACGTCGTGCTCGGCTTCGGCGCGCTCTTCTTCCTGCTCTTCACGACGCGCCAGCTGCGCCGCCGCGAGGGCGAGACGCTCGCCGGCGAGCCGACCTGGCTGCGTGAGATCGAGTCGCCGCGCACGCTCGCCGAGCTGGAGCGCTTGGAGGGCCAGGACCACCCGACGCACGTGCGTCCCCTGCGCACGCCCGAGCAGCCCGCCCGCCTGCAGGTCGAGGACCTCGTCAAGCGCGACCCCGACCGCGTGGCGCAGCAGGTGCGGGCCTGGATGTCGGAGGACGACCAGTGACGTCGCACGTAGGCGATCCGCTTGCGGTCGCCGGAGGGCGAAACGCATGGGCATCGTAGACGCCACCGACGTCGAGGACATCACGCCAGGCGGGTCCGATGGGCCCGCACGCCTGCCGGCGCGCACCGCGCCGCGCATAGCCGGCCGCCGCAAGGCCGCCGTGCTGCTGATCGCGCTCGGCAGCGACAAGGCGGCGGAGATCTTCAAGCACCTGCGTGAGGACGAGATCGAGTCGCTCTCGCTGGAGATGGCGAAGCAGGGCCAGATCGCGCCCGACACCTCCGCGTTCGTGTTCGAGGAGCTGGCGGCCGTCGTGCAGGCCTACGACTCGCTCGCGACCGGCGGCGTCGACTACGCGCGCGAGGTGCTGGAGCGCTCGCTCGGCAGCGACCGCGCGGCCGAGATCATCGGCCGCCTCTCGACCGTGATCGAGCGACGTCCGTTCGAGTTCCTGCGCCGCACACCGCCGGACCACATCGTCACGTTCCTGCGCGGCGAGTCCGCGCAGACGGTCGCGCTCGTCGTCGCGAACCTGCACACGACGCTCGCCGCCCAGGTGCTGTGCTGCCTGGCCGAGGAGCAGCAGGCCGACATCGCCGTGCGGATCGCGCGCATGGGCGAGACGCCGCCCGACGTCGTGCGCGAGATCGAGAACGTCATGCGCCGCAAGCTGGAGAGCGTCGTGCAGCAGGAGTACTCCGCCGCCGGCGGCGTCAAGTCGCTCGCCGAGATCCTCAATCACACCGACCGCCCGACCGAGCGCAACGTGCTCGACACGCTCACCGCCGAGGACTCGGAGCTGGGCGAGGAGGTGCGGCGCCTGCTGTTCGTCTTCGAGGACATCGCGAAGCTCGACGACCGCTCGATCCAGCTCGTGCTGCGCGAGGTCGACCAGAAGGATCTGGCGCTCGCGCTGCGCGGCGTCGAGGAGGACGTCAAGGAGCGGCTGCTGTCGAACATGTCCGAGCGCGGCGCCGCGATGCTGCGCGAGGAGATGGAGTTCCAGCCGCCGCAGAAGAAGCGCGTCGTCGAGGAGGCGCAGGGCCGCATCGTGGGCATCGTGCGCCGCCTGGAGGACGCCGGCACGCTCGTGATCGGCCGCGGCTCGGGCGACGCCGTTGTCTGAGCTGGCCGACTACGCGTTCGAGCAGCTCGACGCCCAGCCGGTGCTGTCGCTGCGCGAGCTGGATGAGCCGCTCGCCGTCGCCCAGGCGGAGGCCGCGCAGATCCGTGCGCAGGCGCACGCCGACGGCTTCGAGCAGGGCCGCGCGGACGGACTCGCGGCCGGCGCCGCCCAGATCGCGGATGCTCTGAGCACGCTTGCCACGGCCGCCGACGAGCTGGCCGCGCTGCGCGTGGAGACGGCCGACGCGGTCGAGCGCGACGCCGTCGAGCTGGCGATCCAGCTGGCCGAGAAGATCGTCGCCGGCACGCTCGCGGTCGAGCCCGAGCGCGTGCTCGACGTCGTGCGCGGCGCGCTGCGCCGGCTCGGCGACCGCCGCCGCGTGACGGTGCTCGTCCACCCCGACGACCTCGACGCCGTGCGCAGCGTCTCGGACGGCTTCGCCGCCGAGCTGGGCGGGATCGAGCACTGTGACGTGCAGGCCGAGCGGCGCATCGCCTCCGGCGGCGCGATCGTGCGCACCGAGGAGGGGCAGATCGACGCGAGCGTCGAGACGCAGCTGCTGCGGGCGCGCGAGCTGGTGGAGACGATGTCGCCGTGAGCGCCGGCACGCTCTCCCGCGCCGGCGGCCTGCTGCGCGGCAGCGATCTCGCACGCCGCAGCGGCCGCGTCAGCGACCTGATCGGGCTCGTCGTCGAGGCGACCGGCCTGGAGGCCGAGGTCGGCGAGGTCTGCCTCGTCAACGGCGACCGCGGCCACCCGCCCGTGCCGGCCGAGGTCGTCGGCTTCCGCGGCCGCCGCACGCTGCTGATGCCGCTCGGCGAGATGGAGGGGATCGGCCCCGCCACGACCGCCCGCGCGACCGGCGCGCCGTTCCGCATCCGCGTCGGCGAGGACCTCTTGGGGCGTGTCGTCGACGCGCTCGGCAACCCGCTCGACGGGCTGCCACGGGCCGACGCCGGGCGCCCCCGCTCGACCGTCGCGCGTCCGCCCGACGCGCTCTCGCGGCCCCGCATCGAGACCCGCGTCGACCTCGGCGTGCGCGCGCTCGACGCGCTCGTGCCGTGTGGTCGCGGCCAGCGGCTCGGGATCTTCGCCGGCTCGGGCGTCGGCAAGTCCTCGCTGCTCGGGATGATCGCCCGCTCGACGACCGCGGACGTGAACGTGATCGCGCTCGTCGGCGAGCGCGGTCGGGAGGTGCGCGAGTTCGTCGAGCGCGACCTCGGCGACGCGCTCGCGCACTCGGTCGTGATCGTGGCGACGTCCGACCAGCCGGCGCTGCTGCGCATCAAGGCGGCGTTCACGGCGACCGCGATCGCGGAGCACTTCCGCGACGAGGGCCGCGACGTGCTGCTGATGATGGACTCCGTCACGCGCTTCGCGATGGCCCAGCGCGAGGTCGGCCTCGCGATCGGCGAGCCGCCCGCGACGCGCGGCTACACGCCGAGCGTGTTCGCGCAGCTGCCGCGCCTGCTCGAGCGCTCGGGCACGAGCGAGCGCGGCTCGATCACCGGCCTCTACACGGTGCTCGTCGACGGCGACGACATGAACGAGCCGATCGCCGACGCGGTCCGCTCGATCCTCGACGGCCACGTCGTGCTGACGCGCGAGCTCGCGCACGCCTCCCACTACCCGGCGATCGACGTCCTGCAGTCGGTCTCGCGGCTCGTCGGCGAGGTCGTCTCGCCGCAGGTGCGCGAGGCCGGCCAGGCGCTGCGCCAGCTGCTCGCCGCGCACCGCGAGAAGCAGGACCTGATCGCGATCGGCGCCTATCAGCGCGGCACCGACCCGCTCGTCGACGCCGCGATCGCGCTGCGCCCCCAGATCGAGCGCTTCCTGCGCCAGCGCGTCGACGAGCGCACGAGCGCCGCCGACGCCGACGCCGCGCTGCTGGAGATCGCGGCCGCGCTCGGCGGGCAGGTCGAGGCCGAGCAGGAGGAGGTGACGGCCGAGCACGTCCCCGTCGCGCCCGCGCCGCTGCACGACCCGCTTGCCGCGACCGCGATCCCGCCGCTGAACCTGCGGGTGTAGGCGCACACCACATCCGCGCGGTTGTCCGCCTCTCAATCGGCGGCTACGCTCCGGGAGCGAGCATGGTGCGCTGTTTCCATGGCCACCTCCTTCCGCGAGCGCCCCAGGCGGGCTCGGAGCCGACTCCCGCCTGGGGCCTTGCGGCGACTCGCTCCGCTACTCCCGCCGACGGTCGATGACCATCAGCAGCAGCGCAAGTGCGAGCATGGCTGCAACGGCATCCATGGCCTCCTCCTTCCCCTCGGGGAGCCGCCGTTCGGCTCCGTACCGGCGGCGGGGAGGGAGTGGCGTCGCCACCTGTCGATCGTCGTGGGGCGCCTGTGGCATCTCTCACGCGGTTCGTGCCGAACGAGCCGGGAGCAGGCCGAAGGACGCGATAGGTCAAGATGGAGGGATGCCAACTCCTCCGCGCAGCGTCACCTTCTCCGACGACGAACGGGGCGGGTGGTCCTCCGACCGCCCCCGGCGCGACGGTGCACCCAAGCGGCCGCCCGACATCTCGACGCGCTGCCGCGTCCTGACGCCATCGGATCGCCTGCGCTACTCGCCCGGCAGCCTGCTGATGGTCGTCTCGCCCGCGCCGGTGGAGGGCGAGCGCTTCGTCGCGCGCGTGATCGAAGAGCGCGGAGCCGTCCTGTCGCTCGCGAAGGTGCGCGGCCTGCTGCAGGGCCGCGTGGCCGCCGACGAGCTGGAGGCGCGCGCCGACGAGCTGCTCGCCGCCGCCGTCGCCAAGCGGCTGACGTCCGGCGAGACGGTCGTGCTCACGCTGGAGGGGCTCGGCGCGGAGATGCGCGAGCGCTTCGTGCAGCAGGCCGCCGCCGTGCGCCGCCCGCGCCATCTGCTGCTGCTGGAGGCCGGCCGCGACGACTCCGACGAGGCCCAGCGCAGCGAGCTGGACGAGCTGCGCCGCGCGCTCGTCGCCGGCGAGCTCGGCGCGGAGGGCATCCAGACCGCGCTGCGTCTCAGCGGCGCCGCGATCGCCGAAGTCAAGCGGATCGTCTTCCGCCCGCCGCCGCGCGACGAGTGACCGAGTCCGCCACGCTGGAGCGGCTGCTCGCGTTCGACCGCGCGCACGTCTGGCACCCCTACGCCTCGCTCCCGGCGGCCCAGCCGGCGCTGCTCGTCGCGGCCGCCGAGGGGGTCCGTCTGCGGCTCGCGGACGGGCGCGAGCTGATCGACGGGATGGCCTCCTGGTGGTGCGCGATCCACGGCTACCGGCACGCGCGCCTCGACGCCGCGCTGGTCGCCCAGCACGAGCGGATGGCGCACGTGATGTTCGGCGGCCTCACGCACGCGCCCGCGATCGAGCTGGCGCGGGCGCTCGTCGAGCTGACGCCCGGCGAGCTGGAGCACGTCTTCTTCGCCGACTCGGGATCGGTCGGCGTCGAGGTCGCGATCAAGATGGCGCTGCAGTACCAGCGGTCGCGCGGGCGTCCCGAGAAGCAGCGGCTGCTCGCGCTGCGCGGCGGCTACCACGGCGACACGTTCGGCGCGATGTCCGTCTGCGACCCGATCGGCGGGATGCACCACCTGTTCGCAGGCACGCTCCCGCAGCAGCTGTTCGCTCCCCGCCCACCGCCGGGCTTCGACGCGCCGCTCGACACCGGCTGGGCGGCCGACGTCGAGGCGCTGTTCGCACGCCATGCCGGCGAGCTGGCGGCCGTGATCGCCGAGCCGGTGCTGCAGGGCGCCGGCGGGATGCACGCCTACGCGCCCGCTTACGTGCGGCTGTTGCGGGAGCTGTGCGACGCGCACGACGTGCTGCTGATCCTCGACGAGATTGCGACCGGCTTCGGGCGCACCGGCGCGCTGTTCGCCGCCGAGCACGCGGGCGTCGCGCCCGACGTGATGTGCGTCGGCAAGGCGCTCACGGGCGGCTACCTGACGCTCGCCGCCACGCTCTGCACGGCCCGCGTCGCGCGCGGGATCGGCGACGGCGAGGCCGGCGTGCTGATGCACGGCCCGACGTTCATGGCCAACCCGCTCGCATGCGCGGTCGCGCTCGCGAGCCTCGAGCTGCTCGGCGAGGGCATCTGGCAGGAGGACGTCGCGCGCATCGAGCGCGGCCTGGCGAGCGGGCTCGCGCCGGCCGCCCAGCTCCCGCACGTGCGCGACGTGCGCGTGCTCGGCGCGGTCGGCGTCGTCCAGCTCGCCGCCCCCGTCGACGTCGCCGCGGCGACGGCCGCCGCGCTCGCGCACGGCGTCTGGCTGCGGCCCTTCGCGGACCTCGTCTACACGATGCCGCCGTATGCGATCGGCGACGACGACCTCGCCGCGGTCGCGGCGGCCGTCGTGGCGGCGGCGCGCGCCGGCTAGCTGTAGTTCCTGAGCACGTTGTTTATCCGGGCCTCCTTGGAGGCTGGTGGTTCTCGAGGCCGCCAGTCCCAAGGGAGGACACCGGATGAGGTTGCACGCTAACGCTGCGCTCAGTCTGAACGGCAGGCGACGGATGGTCGCCCAGGTGCTCGAGCAGGGCCGGTCGATCACGCAGGCCGCGCAAGCGGCCGGAGTGAGCGGGCGGACCTGCTCGAAGTGGGTCACGCGCTACCGAGCCGAGGGCGAGCGGGGGTTGCTGGATCGCAGCTCAGCCCCCAGGCGGGTCCACAACCGCACTGAGGAACAGCTCGTCCAGCTGCTCGCTGCGCTGCGGCGGTTGCGGTTCACGGCCCCGGAGCTCTCTGAGCTGTTGGGCTTGCCGGTCTCGACGATCAGCGGGATCTTGAAGCGCATCGGGATGGGCAAGCTCGGCCGTCTTGGCCTGGAGCCCGCCCAGCGCTACGAGCGCGCGCGGCCTGGCGAGCTGATCCATATCGACGTCAAGAAGCTCGGCCGCATCACTGGCGGCGCTGGCAAGCGCATTACTCGCATTCCACGCAATCAACGCCTGGCTCGCACCGACGCGGCCGGGGTCCGGCGCATGTGCGTCGGCTGGGACGCCGTCCATGTCGCCGTCGATGACGCGACCCGCCTGGCTTACGTCGAAGTGCTCCCAGACGAGAAAGCCACGACCGCTGTCGCCTTCCTGCGCCGCGCCGTCTCCCACTTCGAGGGCTACGGGATCACCGTCGAGCGCGTCATCACCGACAACGGCTCGCCCTACCGCTCAACCCTGCACTCGATCGCCTGCCGCACGCTCGGGATCCGTCATCTGCGCACCCGCCCCTACCGGCCACAAACCAACGGCAAAGCCGAGCGCTTCATTCGCACGATGCTCGCCGGCTGGGCCTACGCCGCGATCTACCGCGACAGCACGGAGCGCACCGCGGCCCTTGACGGCTGGCTCCACCACTACAACCATCACCGACCACACCAAGCCATCGGCCGACGAGCACCCATCACCAAACTGAACAACCTGCTCGGGACTTACAGCTAGCGCTCCACCCACAGCTGCGCGCCGCCGCGGCCTCTCGCGCGCATCGCATACCCGCTTCTCGCGAGGTGTTCGAGCAGGTCGCCGCCGACTTCGCGTTCGAGCAGGATCACCTTGCGGCCGCCGGCGGCACGCAGAGCGCGCAGCGTCTGCGCGAGCTGCTCGCGCGTGAGGATCGAGAAGCTGCCGGTGTACGGCGTCACGTCGTCGAGGCGGAGCGATGCGCTCATCGAATGGCCGAGCGTCATCAGCGCGGCGACCGGTTCGTGCGCCCGCGTATGGCGTGCGAGGAAGGCGTAGCCGGGTGGTCGCGCAAAGACCGCCGGCCCGTCGCGGCGCAGGCGTTGGAGCTGCGACCACGGCGCCGGTGTCTGCGCGAGCGAGCAGGCGAGCACGCCCAATCCGACGAGGACCGCCAGCTCGCCCGGCGTCGGCCAGCGTTGCGCCCGTGCGGCGATCCGCCGCAGCGCAATCACGGCGAGCAACGCGACCGTCAAGCCCCAGGTCGGGAACAGGTAGATCAACAGCTCGGGCAGCGAGTGCCCGACGTAGTAGGAGCCCGAGCCGAGCCCGAACACGCCGCACCACACGAGCAGCCCCGTCAGCAGGCGGTCGGGCTCGCCGCGGATCGCGCGCGTCGTCGCGACTCCGATCGCGACCGCGTAGGTCGCGAACAGCACCAGATAGACGCCCACCAGCGGCCGGATCGGCAGCATCGCGTAGCCGTTGACGACGAACACGTTCGCGTAGCGGAACAGCAGCCCGAAGTGCGGCGGGGAGCCGGTGCGGATCAACAGCAGCGCGACGACGAGCGCGACCGCCGCCGCCAGGCCGAGCAAGGCGTCGACGGCGAGCTCGCGTGCGCGCCCGCCCGTCCACAGCAGCGCCGCCACCGTCGCGCCGAGCGCGGCGACGCCGAAGTCGGTGTTGTTCATCACGACGAGCCCGCCGAGCAGGAACAGCGGCCAGGTGCGGTGCGGGCGCTCGCCGTCGAGGTGGCGCACGGTCAGCCACGCGAGCAGCAGCGGGCCGGCGTAGCGCAGCGGTAGGACGCCGAAGTAGTCGACGAGCGAGAAGCGCTCGACGTTCGGGCCGTGCAGTCTGAAGGCGCTCGTCGCCAGCAGCGGCAGGAACAGTCCCAGCGCGAGCAGCGCGCTGCGCACGATGCGCCGCAGCATGTCGTAGAGCGCGAGCCACGACGCCGCCAGCAGCGCCGCCATGCAGCCGGTGAAGACGCCGACCGTGTGCCCGAGCACCGACATCGCGGCGGCCACGACGTAGGGCCACAGCGCCGAGTACTGCGTCGCGAAGTCACCGAGCGGCGAATGTCCGTCGCGCACGGCAGCGGTCTCGTCGAACGTGAACTGGAGGTGGAAGGAGACCGCTTCGTAGGCATGGCCGATCGAGCCTTCAGTCTGCAGCGCCGGCAGCAGCTCGATCGCGATCGCGACGAGCGCCAGCGCTCCGGCGACGCGACGTGCGCGGCGCGATTCGACCGCCCACGCGCCGACGCGGCTGCGCACGCGTGCGGAGCGCACGCCCGCCAGCATGGCGAGCGCGAGCGCCGCGCCGACGATCAGCGTGCGCGCCGAGAAGTAGTGCACGACCGTCCCCAGCACCGGCGACGGGTATCTCCACTGCACGACGAAACAGGCGCTCGCCGCCAGCACGAGCACGCTCTCGACGAGCAGCGCGAGCGCTGCGAGCGGCGTCTGGAGCCGTCTGCGCGGCAGCCGCGCGAGCAGCGGCGTCAACGCGCCGTGCACGAGCGGCGCACTCAGCGCGATCAGGTAGCGCGCCTGCTCGGTCGGCTCCGGATGCACGGTCGGCTGCTGATCGGCCCAGAAGTGCAGTGTCGGCTTGGGCAGCAGCGACGTCCCGACGCTCGGGCCGAGCTTCAGCATCGCGGCGAGCACGATCGCCGTCGTCGGCACGACCGCCAGCCAGGCAGCGGTCATCGTGTCGAGGCGCGGCCTGGCCGCGCTGGCGATTCGTGAGCGGCGCACGTGTGCGTCGGGCCCGCGTCTCCCCCGAGCGTGCGGACTCCCCCTATGCGCCACGATACAGAGCGTCAACCGGCCGCGTGTGGTGTCGAACACCCGTCCAGCCGGTCCAGATCCGCTGAAGCCGGCCGATCACCCGGTCCGTGACCCCGTTCCGCTTCCCTCTGGAGCGTCTTCGCGCGCTGCGCGAACGCGGTGAGGATCTGGCCCAGCAGGAACTCGCCGGCGCGCTCTCGCGCCGCACGAGCTGTGCCGAGCGCCTGCAGGACGCAGGTCAGCAGGTGGCGGGCGCGTTCGAGGCGCAGCGCGACGCCAGTTCGACGGGCGCGAGCGCCCAGGACCTGATCGCCCACCAGCAGTACCTCGAGCGCGTCGAGCAGGCGCGCGAGGCCAGCGCGCTCGACCTCGACCGCCACGACGCGGAAGTCGACGCACGCCGCGACGCGCTGCGCGAGGCCGCCCGCGACCGCCAGGCGCTCGAGCGCCTGAAGGAGCGCCGCCGCGCCGACCACGCCCGCGCCGCCGCGCGCGCCGAGGGCGTCGTGCTCGACGAGATCGCGCTCGTGCAGCATCGCCGGAGCGGCTCGTGAGCCTCGCCTCGCTCGACACCGCCTCCCCCGCGCTCGGCGCGCAGGCGGCCGCTGCGCGCGTCGCCGAGCTGCAGCAGCTGATCGCGAAGGCGCACGGCGCCAGCTCGAACGGCGGCGCCAGCTTCGCCGACGCGCTCGCGGGCGCGAGCCAGCCGGTCGCCGCGGCGGCGTCGGCTCCTGCCGCCTTCTCGAACGTCACGGCCGCCTCCGGCAGCGCCGGGAGCACCGCCTACGACGGGCTCGTCACCGCCGCCGCGCAGCGCTACGGCCTCGACCCCGCCCTGCTGCACGGCCTGATCCAGCAGGAGTCCGGCTTCGACCCGAACGCCGGCAGCCCCGCCGGCGCGCAGGGCCTCACGCAGCTGATGCCGGGCACGGCCGCCTCGCTCGGCGTCACGAATCCGTACGACCCGTCGCAGTCGATCGACGGCGGCGCGCAGTACCTGCGCCGCCAGCTCGACGCGTTCGGCGGCGACGTCACGAAGGCGCTCGCGGCCTACAACGCCGGCCCGGCCGCGGTCAGCCGCTACGGCGGCGTGCCGCCCTACGCCGAGACGCAGGCCTACGTGCAGAAGGTGCTCGCGAACGCGGACGCGTTCCGCCGTGCGAGCGCCGTCACGACGACCCCCGGGATCGCATGAGCATCCTCCAGTTCACGCCGGCCGCGGTCGAGCCCGCGCCCAGTCCCTCTTCGGCTCCGGGCTCCGGCACGGACGCCGCGACCGACGCGCCGTTCGCGGCCGTGCTCGCCACCACCACTGCACAGGAGCGGCCCGCCGCGGCGCCGAAGCCGCCGGCCGCCTCGGACCGCAAGCCGACCGACGCCGACGGCGACGCGCAGGACTCCGCCGACAAGCCCGCCGCGCCCGACGCGACCGCGGTCACGCTGGCGGCGCTGCTCGGCGCGCAGGCGCCGACCGCACCGACTGCCGCGACGAGCGTTCCGGCCCCGCTCACGGCCGCCGCGCAGCTGGCGACGAACGCACCCGTCGTCGCGCTCGCGACGGGCCAGGCGACCGCTGCGAAGCCGTCGGTCGCGGGCGCCTCCGCTGCGCCCGGGACGCCTGCCGCCGCAACGCCGGCGACCGCTGGCGACGCCCCCGCCGCGCCGACGGCTGCGGGCGCGCAGGACGGCGCGGTCCCCGCCGCGGCGACATCCGCGCACGGCGCGACGGCCCCGCACGACGGCGCCCCGCCCGACGCTCCGAGCAGCCCCGAGACGGCCGCAGCCGGCTCCGCCCAGCCGCAGGCCGCGCCTGCGAGCGCCGACGTCGCTCCGGCCCCGCCCGCCGCCACGCCCACGCCCACGCCTCCGCCCGCCACGCCCGCCCCATTCGACGGCGCGACCCCGACGGCCCCCGCGGAGGCGCCCGCCGCCTCCCGCGCGGTCCCGCTCGCGCACGCCGTCGAGACCGTCCGGCTCGCGCTGCGCGCCTCCGCCGAGCGCGGCGTCACGCACGCGCGCATCTCGCTGAGCCCGCGCGAGCTGGGCGGCATCGAGATCCACCTGCGCTCGACCGCCGACGGCCTCGTCGCGCGCGTCGTCGCCGAGCACGCCGGCGCCGCGCAGCTGCTCCAGCAGGCCGGCACCGACCTGCGCCGCTCGCTCGAGTCGCAGGGCCTGAACCTGCTGCGATTCGACGTCGGCTCATCCGGCGAGCAGCCCGGCGCCGGCGCCGGCGAGCAGCGCGGCTTCAACGGCTCGCGCGGCCGCGCTCCGGGCAGCGGCGACGCGATCGCCGCCGAGCCCGCGCCCGACACCCACCTCACGCTTCCCAACGGCGTCCTCGTCGACGTGCTCGCCTGACCTGGAAGGGACTCCACCGATGCCGACAGACCCCCTCGCTCCCACCACCTCGACGTCCGCCACCGGCACGGCCGGCGGCGCGCAGCAGTCCGCCGGCCTGCTCGGCAAGGACGACTTCCTGAAGCTGCTGATCGGGCAGATGAAGAACCAGGACCCGATGAGCCCGACCGACCCCTCGCAGTACATGGGTCAGCTGACGCAGTTCTCGATCCTCGAACAGATCACCAACCTCTCGCAGTCCTCGACCACGGCGGCTGCGAACGACTACGACTCCCAGGCGATCTCGCTGATCGGCAAGACCGTCACGTATGCAAAGTCAGACGGCACGCCCGCAACCGGCGTCGTCGAGCGCGTGACCTTCTCCAAGACGGGTCCCGCGCTCACGATCGGCGGCCAGGACTGGCATTCCGCCGGTCGCCGTCACCACCATCGAAAGGACGTGATGCCCCGATGATGCGAGGCATGTTCTCCGCGATCAGCGGACTGAAGGTCAACCAGACGATGCTCGACGTGACCGCGAACGACCTCGCGAACGTCAACACCGTCGGCTACAAGTCCGCCGCGCACGACGTTCCAGGACTCGCTCGCGCAGCTGCAGCGCGGCGCCTCGGCGCACGAACCAGAGCACCGGCGGCGCGAACGCGCTGCAGGTCGGCCTCGGCGTCCAGCTCGGCTCGGTCGACAACCTGATGAGCGGCGGCGCCCCGATGACCTCGGGCAACCCGCTCGACGTCTACATCCAGGGCTCCGGCTGGCTGCGCGTCGGCCTCGGCGACGGCACGACCGTCCCGAGCGACTTCCAGTACACGCGCGCCGGCAACCTCACGATCAACTCGGTCGGCAACCTCACGACCCAGGACGGCCACTACGTCGTCGGCCTCGGATCGACCGCCACCTCCGACGGCGCCGGCGGCTTCACCTACGCGCCGAACACGACCGACAGCTACGTCAAGGTCCCGCCCGGCTCGACCGACGTGACGATCGGCCAGGACGGCGCCGTCTCCTACATCGACCAGGACACGGCCTCCGCGACGGTCGGCCAGCGCGTCGTCGCCGGCTACCTCGGCCTCGCGAAGTTCTCCAACGAGGGCGGCCTGCAGCGCAGCGGCGGCTCGCTGTGGCTCCAGTCGGCCAGCTCCGGCGCGGCCACGATCGGCACTCCGAACACGACCGGCTTCGGGCAGACCGTCGCCGGCATGCTCGAGATGTCGAACGTCGACCTCGCGACCCAGTTCACGACCATGATCACCGCCGAGCGCGGGTTCCAGGCGAACTCCCGCGTCATCTCGACTGCGGACGAGATGCTGCAGGACCTGGTGAACCTCAAGCGGTGATCCGCGACTTGGGGGCTCCCTAGGCGGAGCCCCCATGCATGGTCCGGCGGAGCGGCGGGTGAGGGATCCGCCGCTCCGCCGCGCCCATCCAGGAAGGCGTCCCATGATCGTCCTGCACCGCCTCGGCCACGACGCCGAGCCGTTCCATCTGAATCCCGATCTGATCCTGACCGTCGAGGCCACGCCCGACACGGTCATCACGCTCACGAGCGGGGTCAAGATCGTCGTCGGCGAGACCCCCGACGAGGTCGCCGGCGAGGTCCACGCCTGGCGCGCGGAGATCCTCCGCGAGGCGTTGCGGCCGCCGCTCGCGCTCGTGCGGGCTGAAGTCTCGGCCGCTCGCGCCGATCACCCGGCCTGATGAAGGCTGCCACTGCGATCGGAATCGCCGCGGGCGTCGGCGCGCTGCTCTTCGCCTCCATGATGGAGGGGACGCAGCCGATGGCGTTCTTCAACATCCCCGCGCTCATCATCGTGCTCGTCGGGACCGGCAGCGCGACGCTCGCGAGCGTCGGCATGGAGACGATGAAGAAGACCCCGGCGCTGTACAAGATCGCGTTCGGCCCACCGGACTTCGACGTGCGCGGCCGCGTCGACCTGCTCGTCTCGATCGCCGAGCAGGCGCGTCGCGAAGGGCTGCTGGCGCTCGACGCGCAGCTCTCGGAGATCGACGACGAGTACACGCGCAAGGGCCTGCAGCTGGTCGTCGACGGCACCGACCCGGAGCTCGTGCGCGAGATCCTGGAGGCGGAGATGGACGGCATGACCACGCGCCACGCGGCCGGCGCGACGGCGTTCGAGAAGGCCGGCGGCTTCGCCCCGACGATGGGCATCATCGGCACCGTCATGGGGCTCGTGCACGTGCTCCAGAACCTCAGCCAGCCGTCGATGCTCGGCCCGGCGATCTCGACCGCGTTCATCGCCACGCTGCTCGGCGTCGGCGCCGCCAACGTCATCTTCCTGCCCGTCGCCGGACGCCTGCGGGGGCTCTCCTCGGCCGAGTCCGAGCTGCGCATCCTCACGCTCGAGGGGATCCTCGCGGTGCAGGCCGGCGACAACCCGCGCGTCGTCGCCGACAAGCTCAACTCGTACGTCGCGCCGCAGGAGCGCGCGAGCGACGACGACAAGGCCGAGCGCGCCGCGCCCGGCGTCGCCGAGCCGGCCGCGGCGGAGGCGGCATAAGCGATGTCCGGTGCGGCCCGCGGCAGGCGCCGCCGTCACAGCGACGGCGGCGGCCACGACAGCGAGGAGCGCTGGCTGCTCACGTACGCCGACATGATCACGCTGCTGCTGGCGCTGTTCGTCGTGCTGTTCGCGATCTCGTCGGTCAACGTCTCGAAGCTCAAGACGCTCCAGCAGTCGCTGCGCGACGCCTTCTCAGGGCGCGTCGCCGACGGCGGCGAGGCGATCCTGCAGACGAGCGACAGCGTCGCCGTCAAGACGCTCCAGTCGGCGCCGAAGATCGTTCCCAAGACGCCCTCGATCGGCCAGCCGCCGGCGGCCTCGGCGAAGGCCGCGCTGGCCGCCCGCCGCGAGCAGGACGAGCTCCAGCACCTCAAGCGCATGCTCGACTCCTTCGCCGCCGCGCACGGCTTCAAGGCGCAGGTCCAGACGGTCGTCACGCGCCGCGGGCTGGTCGTGCGGCTGCTCACCGACAACGTCCTGTTCGACTCCGGCTACGCGACGCTCAAGCCGCAGGGGATCCCGCTGCTGAACGAGGTCGGCACGCTGCTCGGCGTCGACCGGACGCACCCGATCGTCGTCGAGGGCCACACCGACGACGTGCCGATCTCCAACGATCGCTTCGCCTCCAACTGGGAGCTGTCGACCGCGCGCGCCTCGCAGGTCGTGCGCTTCCTGATCGACCGCCACCTGCCGGCGCGCCGCTTCGCCGCCTCCGGCTATGCCGATCAGCGCCCGCTCGCCTCCAACGCGACCGCCACGGGCCGCACGCGCAACCGCCGCGTCGAGATCGTGCTGCAGCGCATCCACTCGCTTCCCACCTCCTCGCCCGTGTCCTCGAAAGGCATCGCCCCATGAAGAGCAAGAAGGTCCTGATCCCGCTGATCGTGATCGTCGTCGCCGGCATCGCCGCGAAGTTCGTGCTGGCGAAGCCGCCGCCGGTCGTCAAGCACAAGATCGACGGAACGGTCTACGTGCTGCCGAAGGAGTTCCTGCTCAACCTGAGCGACGGCCGCTACGCGAAGCTCAACGTCGCGCTGGTGCTCGCGCCCGGACAGCCGTCCGCGCCCGCGGCCGGCGGCGAGGGCGGCGGGGCGATCCCGCCGGACGGCTTCGGCACGCTCGAGCAGGAGGCCGCCGTGCGCGACGTCGTGACCGACGTCGTGACCGATCAGAGCGGCGACGAACTGATCAGCGAGAAGGGTCGCAAGCAGATCAAGGAAGAGATCTTGAAGGGCATCCGCGAGCGCACCGACGTGAAGGTCAACGACGTGCTGTTCCCCGACGTGGCCGTCCAGTAGGAGGACAACGCATGAGCCAGGACATGGAGCTTCCGACCTTCGAGCGCCCCGCCGACCCGGTGGGCGGCCTGCCCGCGGGCCCGGCCGACCTCGATCGCCTCAGCGACGTGCCGGTCGAGCTGGCGGTCGAGATCGGCCGCACGCGCATGACCGTCGGCGCGACGCTGGAGCTGCGCCCCGGGTCGATCGTGGTGCTCGACCGGATGGCCGGCGAGCCGGTCGACCTGCTCGTCAACGGCACGCCGATCGCGCGCGGTGAGGTCGTCGTGATCGACGAGGAGTTCGCGCTGCGCGTCACCGACGTGCTCGGCGACGGCGCCGCTCTCAAGCGCCACCAGGCCGCGTCGATCACCGGAGAGGCCCCGGCCGCCTGATCGCATGTCCGTCGCTGCCCCGACCACCCGCCAGCTCGTCGTCTGCTCGCTCGGCCCCGAGGAGTACGGCCTGCCGATCGCGCACGTGCGCGAGATCGTGCGCGCCGTCGAGCCGCGCAGCGTCGTCAGCGACGTGCCGTGGATGCGCGGCGTGATCAGCCTGCGCGGCCGGCTCGTCCCGGTCTACGACCTCGCGCACAAGCTCGGCCTCGACCCCGCCGGTCGCAGCGCGCCCACGAAGATCGTGATCGTCGAGGACGCCGGCGAGCTGGCTGGCCTGCTGGTCGACGACGTCGTCGAGGTGCTGACGCTGGAGGAGACGCAGATCGAGACCGTCCCCGGCGGCTCGTCGATCGCGCGCGTCGGCGAGCGCCTCGTGCTACTGCTCGAAGCGGATCTCGCATGAGCTCGCGCGAGCCGGCAATCGTCGTGATCGCGGCCTCCACGGGCGGCCCCAGCGCACTCGCCGAGCTGATGCCGGCGCTGCCCGCGCCGCTCGGCGCCGGCACGATGATCGTCCAACACATGCCGAGCGGCTTCACCGGCCAGCTCGCGAAGCGGCTCGACCGCGCCGCCAACCTGCGCGTGCGCGAGGCGGCCGGCGGCGAGGCGCTGGACCCGCGCGTCGCGCTGCTCGCGCCCGGCGGCGCGCACCTGCGCCTGACCGCCCAGCGCACGACCGCGCTCAGCGATGCGCCCGAGATCGGCGGGCTGCGCCCGCGCGCCGACCTCACGATCGTCGACGCCGCGCGCGTCTTCGGCGAGCGGATGGTGCTGGTCGTGCTGACCGGGATGGGCAGCGACGGACTCGAGGGCGCCGCCGAGGTGCGCCGCCGCGGCGGGCGCGTGCTCGTCGAGGCGGAGTCGAGCTGCGCCGTCTACGGGATGCCGCGCGCGGTCGCCGAGGCCGACCTCGCCGACCTCACGCTGCCGCTCGCGCAGCTGCCCGCGGCGATCGCGGCGGAGGCGGCGTGATGGACACGCGCGAATACCTGCCCGCCTTCCTCGCGGAGGCGCGCGAGCACCTGCAGGCGCTCGGCCTCGCGATCGTGCGGATCGAGACCGAGCCCGACGAGGCCGCGACGACCGAGCAGATCTTCCGCATCGCGCACACGCTCAAGGGCATGAGCGCGACGATGGGCTTCAGCGCGATCGCGACGCTCACGCACGCGATGGAGGACGTCTTCGAGCTGCTGCGCCAGCGCGCCGGCGGCCTCTCGCAGGAGCACGTCGACGTGCTCTCGGCCTGCCTCGACGCGCTCGAGGCGGCGGTCGAGGGGATCGCCTCCGGCGGCGCCGAGCTGTTCGACCCGGCGCCGCTCGTGGCGCGCCTGGAGGGGCTCGCGCGCTCCCGCACGCCCGAGCAGGAGCTCGACCGCGTCGGCGGCGTCGCGCTGCCCGACCACGAGCGCCTGCGCAGCGAGGAGCGCCGCGTCGTGCATGTCGTCGTCGACCTCGAGCCGACCGCGGCGATGCCCGGCGTGCGCGCCTACATGGTCTTCGCCGCGCTCGCCGAGCAGGGTGAGCTGGTCGGCAGCGTGCCCGCGCCCGACGGCGTCGAGCGCTTCGCCGGCCGGCGCGTCGAGGCCTGGCTCGCGACGCATGCCGCCGATGCCGCCGTCGCCGCCTGCGCGGCCGCGATCGACGACGTCGCCCAGGTCGCCGTCGAGGCGACCCAGCCGCTCGTCGCGTCCGAGGGCGCCGCCGCCGCGCCCGCCGCGCGCACCGGCGCGACCGTGCGCGTCGAGGCCGAGCGGCTCGACGAGCTGCTGCACCTGATGGGCGAGCTGGTGATCCAGCGCACCGCCGTCGAGGCGCTCACGGCCGACGTCGTCGTGCCCGGGCTCGTCGCCGCGATCCAGCGCCTCGCGCGCAGCTCCCAGGCCTTGCAGGACACCGTCACGCGCGTGCGGATGGTCTCGGTCGAGACCGTCTTCCTGCGCTTCCCGCGGCTCGTGCGGGACCTCGCGGCGCAGCTCGGCAAGCAGGTCGAGCTGCGGCTCGAAGGCCAGGACACGGAGCTC
The DNA here is from genome assembly GCA_963746145.1 of uncultured Actinomycetes bacterium. Classification (GTDB taxonomy): domain Bacteria; phylum Actinomycetota; class Thermoleophilia; order Solirubrobacterales; family Solirubrobacteraceae; genus Conexibacter. The sequence goes on along the minus strand of CAVVAC010000003.1, from coordinate 249,127 downwards.
GACCGCACCGTCGTGGACGCGCTCGGCGACCCGCTCGTGCACCTCGTGCGCAACGCGCTGGATCACGGCTTCGAGGCGCCCGCCGAGCGCGAGGCCGCCGCCAAGCCGCTCAGCGGCACGCTGACGATCTCCGCCCGCCACGTCGGCGGCCACGTCGTCGTCGGCGTGCGCGACGACGGCCGCGGGATCGACCCCGCCGCGGTCGCGCGCAGCGCCTTCACGCGCGGACTGCTCGACGCCGACGTCGCCGCTGCCGTCGCGCAGGATTCCGCCCGCGCGCACGAGCTGCTGTTCACGCCCGGCTTCTCGACCACCGCCGTCACGACCGAGCTGTCGGGCCGCGGCGTTGGCATGGACGTCGTGCGCTCCAGCGTGCGCGCGCTCGGCGGCGAGGTCACGCTCAGCTCCGAGCCGGGCGTCGGCACGCTCGCGCAGATCCGCCTGCCGCTGACGCTCGCGAGCGTCAGCGCGCTGCTCGTGCACGCCGACGGGCTCGTCTTCGCGCTGCCGCTGGACCGCGTCGAGCGGACCTTCAGGCTGTCCGACGCGACGGTGCGCACGGTCGCGGGCGCGCCGATGCTCGTGCTCGACGATGAGGTCGTCCCACTGCTCGACGCCGGCGCCGCGCTCGGTCGCGGCGCGGGCGCGCAGCCGCGCGACTACGCGGTCCTGCTGCGCGGCGGCGAGCGTCGCATCGCGCTGGCGGTCGCCGGCCTCGCCGGTCAGCGCGAGCTGGTCACGCGGCGGCTGCCCGCCGCCGTCAGTCCCCGTGCCGCTGCCGCCGGCGGCGCGGTCCTGCCCGACGGAACGGTTGCGCTCGTCGTCGATTGCGACGCGCTCGCCGCTTCCTCGACCCCAACCCCAGCGCACTCCTCCGCGCCCGTCCCGCTCGCGCTGCACGCGAGCTGACGCCGCACCCCGCGAAAGGACACCCGGCCACCATGCTCACCGACTCGACCATCCCCTACAGCGCTCGCCAGCTCGACGCGCTGCGCGAGCTCGCCTCGATCGGCTCCGCGACCGCCGCGACGGCGCTCGCGCGCCTCGTCGGGCGCCGCGTCGACCTCGCGGTGCCGCAGGCGCGCGCGCTCCCGCTGACGGAGGCCGTCGACGCGATCGGGGCCGCCGACGAGACCGTCACGAGCGCGCTGATGCCGGTCGTCGGAGACGCCTTCGCGACGGTCCTGCTGCTGTTCCCGCGCGACGACGCCTCGACGCTCTGCCGCCTGCTCGGAGTCGATCCCGACAGCGCCGTGGCGACCTCCGCGCTCGGCGAGATCGCGAACATCCTCGGCGCCTCCGCGCTCGGCGCGCTGTCGAAGATGACCGGCCTCGCGCTCGAGCCGCAGCCGCCGGTCGTGAGCCGCGACATGCTCGGCGCGATCGTCGCCTCCGTGCTGGCTGAGACGGCCGGCGACGTCGACGTGGCGCTCGTGCTCGACGCCGAGCTGGACGTCGCCGACGTCGCCTGCTCGTTCTCGTTCCTGCTGCTGCCGACCGCGGGCGGCGTCGACCGCCTGCTCGGACGTCTGGGACTGGACCGGTGAGAGTCGTGCGCATGGGTGAGCTCGCCGCTGCGGCGACGCCGGAGGAGGAGCTCGTCTCGATCGGGCTCGGCTCCTGCGTGGGCGTCGCGCTGCTCGACGTCGAGGCCGGCGTGGCCGGGCTCGCGCATGTGATGCTTCCGCTCGCGAACGCCGCCTACTCGGCGCCCGCGAAGTTCGCGGATCGCGGCATCCCCGCGCTCGTCGCCTCGGTGCAGCGCGCCGGCGCGCGCCGCGAGCGCGTCGAGGCGGTGCTCGTCGGCGGCGCGCAGATGTTCGGCAAGGCCGGCGTCTCCGCGAGCCTCGACCTCGGCACGCGCAACGAGGCGGCCGTCCGCGAGGCGCTCGCGCGCGAGCAGCTGCCGGTGCGCGCGGCGGCGACCGGCGGCGACCGCGGCCGCACCGTGCGCGTGCGGCTCGACGGCCCGCGCGTGCTCGTGAAGGAGGCCGGCGGCGACGAGGTCGTGCTGTGGAGCGCATCCACCCCCACGTTGGCTTCCGCCGGAGGCGGGTTGCGATGAGCGAGATCCTCGACAACGACCAGGTCGCCGCGCTCGTCGAGGCGGCGCAGCAGGGCGACCTCCCGGAGGAGTCGACCGGTCGTCGCCCCGGCCGGCGCCTGCGCCAGGTCGACTTCGCCCGCCCGACGAAGTTCACGAGCGAGCACGAGCGACGGCTCGTGCGCGCGCTCGACGCCTTCTGCCAGACGGCCGCGACGCGCCTCTCCGCGGAGCTGCGCGTGCCGCTCGAGCTGGAGGTCATCGACACCTCGCAGCTGCCGTGGTCGAGCGCGCAGTCGGCGCTGCCCGCGGACTCGGTCGGCGCCTGCATCGCGGTCGCCCCGCTCGACACGCGGATGCTGCTGAGCGCCGAGCTGCCGCTCGTGCTGCTGACGATCGAGCACCTGCTCGGCGGCTCGCCCGAGCGCCCGCCGAAGTTGCGCAAGCTGAGCGAGATCGACTGGGCGCTGACGCGCCGGCTGCTGTCGATGCTGACGCAGAACCTCTCGCTCGTGTGGCAGGACCTCGCGGGCCTGACGCTGACCGAGCGGGAGATCGACACGCACATGGAGGGGATGCAGATCGCCAGCGTCAGCGAGCCGACCCTGACCGTCACGTTCGAGGCGCGCATCGAGCGCCACTCCTCGACGCTCGCGCTGCTCGTGCCGTGGGCCGCGATCGACGCGGTCGCCGACCAGGTCGCCGGACGCGAGTCGCGCCCCGACGCGGCCGATCCCGCGATCGCCGCGGCCGTGCGGCGCGCTGTCGCGGGCGCGCAGGTCGTGCTGCGGGCGGAGGTCGCGCACGTCGAGCTGGCGATCGACGAGGTGCTCGCGCTCGCCCCCGGCGACCTCGTCCGCCTCGGCGCGCCGGCGGATGCGGGCGTGCTCGTCTACGCCGAGGACGTGCCCGTGCACCGTGCCTCCCCCGGCCGCAGCGGCACGCGCCGCGCCGTCCAGATCCATCCCAACGGAGGCCGTCCATGAACGCCACCGACGCGCTGATGCGGTTGGGCGCCTCGACCGCCGAGGCGGTCGCCCGCGCGCTCGACGCGATCGTCCCCGAACCGGTGCAGCGCGGCGACGTCGCCGTGCTGCCGAGCGATCAGAGCCCGTTCGCGGAGATCGCCGAGCCGGCCGTCGCCGTCAGCGTCGCCTACGTCGACGGCGCCAGCGGCGGCAACGTGCTGCTGCTGACGGTCGCCGGCGCGCGCCTGATCGCGACCTCGATGGGCGGCGCGCCCGGTGAGGACGATGAGCTGAGCGAGCTGGAGCTGTCGGCGGTCGCCGAAGCCGCGAACCAGATGATGGCCGCGGCGGCCGGGGCGACGAGCCTCGTGCTCGGCCAGGACGTCGCGATCGCGCCGCCGGAGGCGCGCGTGTTCGCGACCGCCGCCTCGCTGCGGGAGGCGTTCGACGCCACCCCGCACGCAACCGCCACGGGCTTCGAGATGTCCGGCGAGCCGTGCCGGCTCGTGCAGCTGATCCCCAACGCGTTCGTCGTGCGCATGACGCGCGCGCTCGGCGAGCTGGGCGCGGAGGCCGCGCCCGACGCGGCCGGCGCGGCGCGTGCCGCGGCCGGCGGACGGGCGCTCGACGAGGCGCTGCGCGAGATCCGCGTGCGCGTGTGGGCAGAGCTTGGCCGCACCCAGGTGGAGCTCGGGCGTGCGCCCGAGCTGCCCGGCGGTGCGGTGCTGGAGCTGGATCGCAAGGCCGACGATCCCGTCGACCTGTACGTCAACGGCCTGCGCTTCGGCAGCGGCACCCTCGTCCTCACGGACGAGGGCGAGTGGGCGCTGCGCCTGCTCGAAGTCGCCGGTCGCGAAGCGCTGGCGCCGATCACAGAAGGAGCGATGACCTGATGGCACGCGTTCTCGTCGTCGACGACGCAGCGTTCATGCGCAAGGTGCTGACCGACGCGCTCGTCGCCGGAGGCCACGAGGTGGTCGGCGAGGCCGCCGACGGCAACGCCGCGCTGGCGGCATTCCAGGAGCTGCGTCCGGAGCTGACGACGCTCGACATCACGATGCCCGACAAGGACGGCCTCGCGACGCTGCGCGAGCTGCTCGCGGCCGCCCCCCACGCGCGCGTCGTGATCTGCTCCGCGCTCGGCCAGGAGGCGAAGGTGATCGAGGCGATCAAGCTCGGCGCCCGCGACTTCGTCGTCAAGCCGTTCGACGCGGAGCGGCTGCTGGGGGCGGTGGAGAAGGCGTTGACGTAGAAAGAATTCCGAGTTAGCAGTGGGAATATTCCGAGTTAGCAGCCTGTCTCAGCCCAGCTGCCCCGCCCGATACCCGCGACGCGCGGCGAGTCGCGCGAGCGGCGGCATCACGAGCCGTTGGACGGCCGGCGGCGGCAGCGGCGGGAAGCCCATCTCGACCATCTCGCCGTAGGCCTCCAGCAGCACGGCGGCATGCAGGAGGCCCTTCCAGCTCTTGGGCAGGCCCTGCTTCGTGAGCATTCCGGCGCGGCCCATCGCGGCGGCGTCCGTGAGGAAGCCCTCCAGCGCCGGATCGCCCGGCGTGGCGACGCACATCACGTGCGCGACGACGTCGCCGCGGTTGCGGTAGGCGTGGCGCGTGCCGGCGGGGACGACGGCCGTCTCGCCCGCGTCCGCGCCCTTCCAGGTGCGCCCGGAGAGAAACTCGGCGCGGCCCTCCAGCACCGTGAAGCGCTCCTCCATGTGCCGGTGCACGTGCGGCGGAACCCCGCCGCCCGGCTTGACCCACATCTCGACGTTGATGACCTCGTCGCCGTGCTCGTCCTGCGTGCGCTCGAACCTGAGCCGGTGCTGGAAGACCGGGTCCTCGACGATCTGCTGCGCGCTCATGTCGCCTCCGTTCAGTCGGCTAAGCTAGTGGCGACTAACCAGACTACCTAGGAGCGGTCGGGCTTGTCGAAGGAGAGCAGCGGTACCGTCGTTCGGCGGCGCATGCCCGCGGCCGAGCGCCGCGAAGTGATCGAGCGCGCGGCCACGCAGGTGTTCGCGCAGCGCGGCTACCACGGGGCGTCGATCGACGAGATCGCGCGGCGCTCGGGCGTCACGCCGCCGGTCGTCTACGACCACTTCGACTCCAAGCTCGACCTCCACCGCCGGCTGCTGGAGCGCACGCGCGACGAGCTGCTGGCGATGTGGATCGAGCACCTCGGCGGCGCCGACACCGCCGAGCAGCGGATGGAGCGGGCGCTGAGCGCGTGGGCGCGCTACGTCGAGGAGCACCGCTTCGCCGCGCGCATGTTCTTCCAGCCGGGCGCGGGCGACCCCGAGGTGGGCGCTGTGCACCGCGAGGTGCAGGCGCAGGCCCGCCGCGCGCTCGGCGCGCTGCTCGGCGCCGAGCCGGGCGGCGAGCAGATCGCCGGCTCGCGCGACCCGGAGGCGCTGGAGATGGCGGCCGAGGTGATCCGCGCCGGGCTCGCGGGGCTCGCGATCTGGTGGGACGAGCACCCGCACGTGCCGCGCGAGCAGATCGTCACGACCGCGATCAACGCGGTCTGGATCGGCTTCGAGCGGGTGCGGCGGGGCGAGACGTGGGCATCGTGATCGACTCTCCCACACGGCCATCGGTATTGCTCGCGAGCTATACTCAGACTATGGCCAAGGTCATGGTTTCGATCCCCGACGAGCTGCTCGACGCGCTCGATGCCGAGGCGGGGCGCCGGCGCACCAGCCGCAGCGCGCTGCTGCAGGCCGCGGCGCGACGTGAGCTCGGGCTGCTGGGTCGCGATCGCGACGCCGTGCTGGCAGAGCTCGACGCGCTGAGCGCGTCCTGGGACGGCCCGCTCGACGCGGCCGCGCTCGTGCGCGCCGAGCGCCTGCGCGACGGGTGAGCACCGCGCCTGTCGCCGCCGCAGCCTGGATCGTCGACGCGAGCGTCGCGCTCAAATGGTTCCTGTCGGCCGAGCGCGAACCCGACGCGGAGCTCGCGCGCCTCGCGATCGGGTCGCTCGCGCTGCGCACGACGAGCCTCGCCTTCTACGAGGTCGGCAATATCCTCGGGCGCCAAGGGGGATGGGACGCCGAGCGCGTCGTGAGCGCGCTCGGCCTGCTGCGCGAGATCTGCGGCGACCCGCTCGAGCTGACGGTGGCGGACGAGCGGACCACCGCAGCGCTGGCGCGCACCCACGGGCTGACGTTCTACGACGCCTCCTATGCGGCGATCGCGCAGCGCTTCGGACGCCGGCTGCTGTCCGCCGACGGCGAGCTGCTCGCGGCATCACTCGCGGTCTCTCTGCGCGACGCGCTCGCGCCCTGAGCCTCAGCCCGCGAAGTGCTTCTCGGCGATCAGGTCGAGCGTGCCCTTCGTGCGCTGGGTGGCCTGGCCCAGCGCCTTCGCGATCGCCTTCAGGTCGAGCGGGGAGTCGAGCAGCCCGCCGCTCGGCAGCCAGTACAGCTCGCCGCCGCGAAACGCGAGCCGGTCCTCGTCGCTTGCGAGCGCGAGCACCTGCTTGCGTGCCGCCGCCGTGGGCTTCGCGGCGAGCAGCATCACCTGCAGCTTGCCCTTCGAGGCAGCGACCTGCGCGGGCTCGAACGGCTCGTGCGCCGCGATCGCGCGCATCTGCGCGGTCGTGCGCAGGAACGTCGGCACCGCGTAGCCGAGCGCCTGCTCGAGCCCTGTCTCGATCCGCTCGCGCAGCGCGTCGAGCGGATCGCCGTCGGCGCCGAAGATCACGTTCCCGCTCGCGCGGAAGGTCGCCGGCTCGTCGAAGCCGAGGTCCGCGAAGGCGGCGCGCAGCGCGTCGTTCGTGATCCGCCGCTTGCCGAGGTTCATCCCGCGCAGGAAGGCCGCGTAGCGCTGCATGCGGGCAACCTACACGGCGCCGCTGCTCAGACGAGCGCGAGCGCCACCTGCACTGCGCCGTTGACGCCCATGATCACGCCCATCACGGCGTAGGCGGTCGGCGGCAGGGTTGCTCGCTCCCGCGCACGCCGACGCGGCGCGACGAAGCGGTCGCGCGCGGTCACCTGAACGACGCCCAAGGCGATGAAGCAGGCGCCGAGGACCAGCCGGACGACGCTCATGCACCCTGACGTCGCCGCGCCCGGGCGACGGCGCGCGAGCTGCGGACGCCGTGGACCACGAGCACGACGTGGAAGACGAGCATGGCGCCGGCATAGGCGATGGCGACGTAGAGGATCCCGCGGATCCCCCACGGCCCGACGACGGCGAGCAGGATCAGCCCCGCCGCGACGGCGAGCATCGCGCTCGTCAAGACGACGCTGCGACGGCGCTCCGGCGTCAAAAGGCCGCGCCCTTGCGCACGCACCGCCGAGAGCAGCTTCATCGTTACAAGCACCGCAACCCCCGCCATCATGACCAGGAGTGCGAGCAGCACGGCGAAGAGCACGATCTTCATGGCGACGGCGTACCCGGTTCAATTCAACCAATAACCAGTAATTAGCGATCGTGTGCACGCTCGCGTTTCCCGGGTAAGCTGGCCGCGCTTGAGCCAATCGACGCGAGGATCCGTCATGGACGACGTACATGCAGGGAGCGGGCAGCGCGGCACAGGCGCCCGTTACGTGCGACGTCTGCAGGCACTGCTCGCGGCCGGCGCGGTCGCGACCGGGGGGGCCGACCGGTCGATGACCAAGTCGCAGAGGCTGCGCGCGTACTTCGGCCTTGATGGCCGCGCCAGACGCGAGGACTGGCTGCATGCCGCGATCGAGACGTTGCCGCCGGTCGTGGCGATGTCCGCGGGAGGGCGCCTCGACGGTGTCGGCGGCCTCCTCGGCTACGCGCTTGAGATCGCCTACGGCACGCTCGCGATCCTGATCTGGCTGCCGCTGGTCGCTCGCGTCGCACCATGGCGGAGAAAGCGTGAAGCTGATCGATCCTGACGAGAGCCGTAGCGCGGCCATCGGTCGGTTTGCGATCCTCCACGGTGTCGCGCTGGCGGTCGCCGGTCTGGCGGGACTGACGAACGGTCGCTACGAGCTGAGCGGGTTCGTCTTCCTGGGCTCTGCGGTGTTGATCGGATGGGGCCTGTGGCGACGTCGCCAATCGTGAGCCGCGCTCGAAGGAACCGCTGAGATGTTGACGATCACCTTCCCACTGCTGATGTTCGTGGCAGGCGTGCTGAACTTCGTGCTCGTGATCTTGCGAGAGCGACGCAGCGGCGCTCGTCCGCTGGCCCGGTTCGAGGCCCGCTTCGCCGCGGCGTACCTGATCGCAGTTGGCATCGCCACGATCGCCTTCGCCTGGAGCGGGCCGATCGGCATGGCCCTTGTGGCGCTGGGCCTCGCCCGCCTCGCGCACGCCGCCGCCGTCTCGCGGCCTTCGGGGAAAGGATGATTCATGAGTGACGATTCACGGCGGGCGTACTGGTGGATCACTGCGATCGTCGGGGGGATCTCCGGCCTCCTGGCGGGACCCCTGACGTACGGTCGTCCGTTGGTCGGCTCCCTTGCACGGGCGACCGTGGTCGGCGCGTGCGTGGGCCTCGTCTCCATGCTCGCCGTGCGGCTGCTCGGACCCAAGCTCCCGGACCGCGACAAGCGATCGCATCGCCGGGACCGCAACGCGCTCGGCGTCGTCGCGCTGGCCTGGTCGATGCTGCTGGTCCAGGCCGCGGTCTCGCCCGGTCATGATCGGCTCGACACAGCCGACGCCGTGTGCGTGGCGTTCGGAGAGGTCGTGTGGATCGCCTTGTTCCTGCGCGAGCGGATGCTGCTGGCGCGCATCCGCGACCGTGATTGAGCGAGCGGCACGATCATCTTCATTCAGTTCAATTGGCAGCTAACGACGCCCGCGTCGTAATGAGCTGAGTAGGAGCCACACCCGTTTGTCGCTTCTCTGACAAACGCAAGCGATCGCGTTGCAGCGCGCTGATTGATCAAGGTATGTTGCCGACGCGCCAAGCCGGCTGGAGAGTCGCGCCCTGCGCCTCATCGTCAAGGTCGCGTCGTTCATCCCTGGAGGGCTCATGCCTGCTGGTCGCTCTGCTGTGCGGCGATTCATCGCCACCGTCGTCCTGCTCGTAGTCGTGGGGCTCGGCGTCACGCTCGCCGCGTCCTCCGCGGAGCCGTCGTTGATCGGGCAGGGCGAGCCCGACCCGGTCGTCGTCGGCCAGTCGAACATCGTTGAGTCGCAGGCCGCCGCCGATTACGTGCGCGACACGCAGGCCACGGGTGAGCCGGTCGTCACGCCGCAGAAGCAGGACCCGGCCACGGGTCCCGCCGAGCGCCCGAGCGGCCAGTTGGTGGAGCGCTTGACGACTCGCTTCGCGAGCACCTACGCGCAGCCTGACGGCACCGTCGTATCGCACGTCTCCGCGATACCGGTCAACTATCGCGACGCGCAGGGCGACTGGCAGGCGATCGACGACACGCTCGTCGCGGACGGCGACGGCGTCAGCATCGCGTCCGATCGCTATGCGCTGCACGTCCCACGCTCGCTGGCGAGTGGTCCGGTGCAGATCGGACTTGGCGGAAACGGCGCGAGCTTCCAGCTCGACGGCGCCGCGGACGTCGCCGGCGCGACCGCCGGCAGCACGAGCACGTTCGCGGATGCGCTCCCCGGGACGACCGTCGCCGAGCGCGCGACGCCGCGCGGGCTGAGCGAGACGCTCACGATCGCGGATGCGAGCGCGCCGCAGACGTTCTCCTACGCGGTCGCCCCGACGCAGGGCCTCACGCCCGCCCAGCAGCAGGACGGCAGCATCGCCTTCCTCGACGCCGACGGCACGGCGCAGCTGCGGATCGCGGCCCCGTTCATGTTCGCCGGCGCGGCCGAGGCCGCCGTCCCGATGCAGATCGCACGCGAGGGCGCCGGCTGGCGCCTGACGCTCTCGCCCGACCGCGACTGGGTGCTCGCCCATCTCGCCGACGGCCCCGTCACGATCGACCCCGAGTGGGAGTTCGACGACGACGGCGACGACTGCCGCATGGACCAGAACAGCCCGACCACGAGCTTCTGCGGCTCCACCAACCTCGAGGTCGGCTGGAACGGGACGAAGGACCACACGTCGGTCCTGCGCTTCGATCTCGGCAGCGTGCTGCCCAAGGACGCGATCGTCAGCTACGCCGAGTTCGGCATGTACCAGTACAGCCACTCGACCTCGACCGCCAAGCAGGTCGGCGTCTACCGCGCCACGCAGCCGTGGACGAGCGCCGCGACCTGGAACAAGTACGACGCCACGCACTCGTGGACGAGCGCGGGTGGGGACTCCGTCTCGACGAACGCCGCCGTCACCTCCGGCCTCGGCACCGCCAACGGCTGGGTCGCGTGGTACCCGACGCAGATCGTCCAGCAGTGGGCCGACGGCACGCAGCCCAACGACGGCTTCCTCGTCAAGGACGCCGCGAGCAGCGTCAACAACGACCTCAACTTCCGCTCCGGCAGCTACTCCGACAGCGACTACTGGCCCTACCTCGACGTCCAGTGGCGCCTGCGCGTGGGCGACAGGCCGAGCTATACGTTCGTGCGCCAGCAGCTCGACGATCGCGCCGACCTCGCCGTCAACGTCGCCAACGGCAACCTGCTGCTGCACTCCAGCGACCTGCACGTGAGCGGCACGGCGGGCCACGACCTCAGCGTCGACCGCTACTACAACTCGCTGCTCCAGAACATCGGCTTCGTCGGCTCGCAGGGCGCGGGCGCGACCGTCGCGCCCGGCCTCGACCGCTGGATCCGCGGCCTCGACGACGGCTCGATCGAGCTGTTCATGGGCGATGGCAGCGTCTTCCCGTTCCACTGGAACGGCTCCACCTACGAGACGCCGCCGGGCCTCAACGCGCAGCTCGTCGCGATCGGTGGCGGGGCCTACAAGGTCACGTTCAACAGCAGCGGGGAGCAGTGGCTGTTCAACGACGGGATCGACACCGAGGTCAACGAGATCAAGGATCGCTACGGCAACACGATCGTCAACGACCACCGCTCGGGCGGCAGCGTCAGCGGCTGGACCGACACGCAGGGTCGCGTCACCGACGTAGACACCGACGGCTCGGGGCATCGCTACATCACGCACTTCGAGGACTCCAGCGGGCGCGACTACACCTATGCGTTCGACGGCGGCTACACGCACCTGACGACGTACACGGACCCGAACAGCAAGACGACGGGCTACGGCTACGACGGCAGCGGCCGGCTCACGTCGATCACGCTGCCGAGCGGCAACGTCACGAAGATCACGTACGACAGCACGAGCGGTCGCGTGGCGACGATCATGCGCACGACGAACGTCGGGCACACGACCGGGCCGACGACGAGCTTCAGTTACTCCACCGGCTCCCCGTGCGCGACGGGCGAGAGCAAGACCGTCGTCTCCGACCCCGTCGCGAACGGCTCCAACGGCCACACCGTCACGTACTGCGCCGACACGCGCGACCGCGTCACGAAGACCGTCGACTCCTCCGGCAACGCGCACAGCGCGACGTTCACGGCCAACGACGACGTCGCCACCGGCACGCCCGCGAGCGGCGGCGCCGACAGCTACGGCTACGACGCCGCGAGCAACCTCATCAGCCTCCAGCAGGGCGGCAGCGGCGGCCCGACGACGACCTGGGCCTACGCCGACACCAACGCCCCGTTCGACCCGTCCAAGCAGACCGACCCGCAGGGCAACTACCAGCACGGCACGTACGCGGGCGCCTCGAACCCCAGCGGTCCGCAGGGCTCGCTGCTGCAGGTCGACACGACCGCGCAGACGGGCGAGAGCTCGCAGACGCCGAACGTGCAGTCGACCTTCACCCACAACTCCGACGGCACCGTCGCGACCTCGACGGACGCGAACGGCAACGTCACGACGTACGGCTACGACGCCGACGGCAACCTCACCACGATCACGCCGCCGAGCGGCTCGGGCCTCGGCGTCGAGACGGTCACGCCGGACTCGCTCAGCCGTCCGCACGTCATCACCGCGCACGTCTCGAGCACGCTCACGCGCTCGGCGACGATCACCTACGACCTGTTCGACCGCATCACCCAGGTCGACTACGCGAACTCGAGCGCCACCGGCGCCTTCTCGGTCAGCTACGTCTACGACGACGACGGCAACCGCACGAGCCGCGTCGACCCGCAGGGCACGACCTCGTACACGTTCGACAAGCTCAATCGCCTCACGGAGGACAACCCGCCCGGCACGGTCGACAACACGTACGCGTACGACGACGCCGGCAACATGACGTCGTTCGTCGACGGCTCCGGCACGACCACGTACGGCTACAACGGCCTCAACGAGCTGACCTCGATGCTGGAGCCGAGCGACGCGACCGCGACCGCGTTCGCGTACGACACGAACCATCGCCTCACGCGCACGACGTATCCAGGCGGCGTGACGCTGAGCCGCGCCTACGACTCCAACACCGGTCAGCTGACGAGCATCACGAACCGCCAGCCGCCGGCGGGCACTGGCACGATCCTGAGCCAGTACACGTTCAGCTACACGCTGGGCGCGGGCAAGGCTGCGCTCGTGCAGTCGACCGCCGCGAGCGACGGCACGAACACGAACACGACCGCGTACACGTACGACGCGCTCGATCGCCTGACGGGCGCTGTCACGACCGGCCCGACGTTGAATCAGTACTTCGCCTACACGATGGACGCGAACGGCAACCGCACGCGCCAGGTCGTCAACCTGTCCGGCAGCACCTCGACGGGGGCGACCACGACGAGCTATGGCTACAACAGCGGCAACCAGTTGTGCTGGAAGTACACGGGCACGAGCAGCAACGCCTGTGGCTCGGTCCCGACGGGCGCGACGACGTACACGTTCAACCAGGCGGGCGACGAGACGGCCGGCTCGACCGGCGGCCTGTCGTTCTCCTACAACAACGCCGGCCAGACGACGAGCTTGACGCCGTCGGGCGGGTCGGCGACGGGCTTGGCCTATCTCGACGGTGGTCAGCAGCAGCTGATCACGAACGGTTCGACGTCGGTCGCCAACAGTCAGCTCGGCGTCTCCTCGACGACGACGAGCGGCGCCACGACCTATTACGGCCGCACCCCGGACGGCACGCTCGTGGACGAGCGCAACTCGTCGGGTCGCTACTGGTACGTGTTCGGCAACGACGTGGTGGGTAGCGTGTCGGGCGTGGTCTCGAGCACCGGAACATCGCACGGCACCTGGGGCTATACGCCCTATGGGGAGGCCAACGGCGGCTCGGGCAGCGATCCCAACCCGTTCAAGTTCGCGGGCGGCTACACGCTCCCGGGCGGCTTCACGCACTTCGGCGCGCGCTACCTCGATCCGAGCCTGGGGCGCTGGACGCAGCAAGACCCGCTGCGACAGATCGCGGACCTGGGACAGGCCGATCGCTATGTCTATGCGGGAGCAACCCCCCTCTCTGCTGCTGATCCGAACGGCGCCAACATCATTGGCGACGCGACAAGCTTCGTGAAACGTAACGCGGGCAAGGTCGCGAGCATCATCAGCGATCAGGGAAGTGCGGCCGCGGCCAGTCTCGGGCTCGGATATGCCGCCGGCCCCTGCTTCGCAGGCGCTGCCGCAGCAGGACCGGCTGCGCCGCTCGCGCTCGCGGGATGCGCCACGTTCGTGGCCGGAAGCGCTGGGATCATCGGCTACTCGGAGTACTCGTCGGTCAAGACGGCCTCCACGATCAAATGACAGATCCGGTCTACGAGGCGCGGGTGCGTGCGGCCCGTCGGTGGGTCGACCTGTTCCTCTTGCTCGGCCCGGCGCTGGTCCTGGCGATCCTGGGAGAGTTGCTTGCCGCCTTGGTGTCCTTCTGCTCGGTCGCGACGATAACCGCCCTTCGCAGACGTTTCGTGGATCACGGTGAAGGGCGTTCGGACGCAGCCAGGACCTCTCTCGGACGAGCGGCCTGGTGCTTCGCCATCGCGACGCTGCTGGCCCTTGTCTCGGCGGCTCTGCGCGGCAGTGTCGCCGTGGGTCTCCTTGCTGCAGTTCTGGTAGCGGCCGCTGGCGGCGCGATGTTTCTTCTGGCGCGGCAGCGGCAGTGAGCGTCCCGCAGGTCGGGTGTGACGATGTCTTTGGCGCGAATACCTCTGCATCGGAGGCGCGATCTGCATGTACGTCGGGCCCTTCGACCTCCGCGCCCGATCATCGTAGGGGTGGTCGGTATTTGTCTCTCGGCTTGCGTTCGTCATCTACTTCTGTGGTGTCGTGCTCGGGTTTCAGCGAAGTGGTCGAGGGCGTGAAGAAGACATCAAGGCGATCATCGTCTGGTGCGGCTCCAGTGGGCCTATAACTGCGGTCGCGGTCGCGGTCGCGGTCGCGGTCTCGGCGGCTCGGGGAGCCGGACACCGCTACAGCGGTGTGACAGTTGTACGCAGTACATCTGGTCTGCGGAACTCGACATCCTATGGATGGTCCCGAACGGGTTGCACAGATGTCGCGGACGGTGACGGTGCCCAGACTTCGTCGGGCGGTCGGGTCGAAGACGAGGCCGATCGCCGTCGCAGCCCTCGGTCGTCGGGATCACCGTCCGCACGCGCGGCATGGCGCTTAGCAGCGTCGGCCCCAGCGCGGGAGGCGCAGACCGGCGAGCACGAGGTCGGCCGCGCGCCGGTCGGCGCGCGGGGCGAGGTCGACGCGCACGTCGATGCGGTAGTCGGTTCCGCGGCTGGCCTGTGAGCGGTACTCGGTCGCGTGCGGGTCGCCTTCGAGCTGGCCGCGGGTCATGGCGGCGAGGCGCAGCGGGTGACGGCCGATCGGCGGGTAGTTGCGCGTCGGCTGGATGCCTGTGCACAGCGTCGCGTCGGCGTGCCTGCCGCGGGCACGGCGCAGGAGCAGGACGTTGATGATCGTGCCGTCGTCGGGGAGGTTGCCGGCCGGTCCGTGCGCGCTCGGGGTGTAGTTCCAGCTCGTGGCGTACGAGGCGGCGACGGCGCCGCGAGTCGTCACCTGGGCGGCGTCGTCATCGAACGCGTGCCAGCCGTGGGGGAGCGCGGCGAAGGTCGCGGGTGCGACCCGTCCATACGTCGCGACGCGCTTGGCGATGGTGGTCGTTATGACCGCGTCGGTGCTGGCAGGCTCGCTGCTCCCACATCCGCCCGGGGCGACTGCTGCGAGGAGGCCGACGGCGGCGATGCACAGCGCGCGAACCACGCACTGGATGCTAGAGCGTCGGCGGGCGGACGCACGCTGCTGCGCGACGGGTCGCGTGCCGCCGACACGCAATGATTACACGCGTAATCATACGAATGAAGTGACGAGCTGGGGACAGTCGGATGACGCCAAGTGGGCACGTGTTCGTTCGGCGTGCCTTGTCATGACGGCTGTCATCGGCGCTGGGTCCGGAGTGATCGCGCTCGCGGGCCTTTTCGACGATGAAGCTGCGGCCGGTGTAGCGACTTCGGGCGGCATCCTGCTGGGACTGATCGTCGGCATCGCGGTGCTCTGCGTCGTCTACGGGCAGATGTCGAGTGGCCGCCGGCGCCTGATCGTGACAAGTGTCATCGCGAGCGTGCTGATCTACTTCCCGTTGCTCGCGATCGGGTTGGATGGCGGCCACGACGAAGTGCTCGCCCTGTCGGGGGTGGCCCCCGTCGTGACGACGGCCCTGGTGGCCTGGCTCATCGCTCGGTCAAAGGCTTGAACTGTCCGTGCGGGAAGGTCCGCTCGCGAGCTGAGTCGGCCGGCAGGGCTGGAGTGCTGCGCCAAGGTCCCAGGCGCACGCTTGTGGACGAGCGCAACTCCTCTGGCCGCTATTGGTACGTGTTCGGCCACGACGTCGTGGGTAGCGTGTCGGGCGTGGTCTCAAGCACCAGCCCATCGCATTGGGACTCGGGTCGGCGGAGCGCGATCCAGCTCCATCGGGATCGACTGACAGTCGATAGCTTCGTAAACGGCTGACGATGATCGCTTCGAGTTTCGCGCTGTCGATCGCTGCCAGCCTGGTAGCGATCGCCTCGGGCCTGATCAATCTCGTCGCGTATGTGCGACGCAGGAGAGCCGCTGAGGCACGGCGTCGAGCCGAGCGAGACCAGGGCCGCTGTGGTCGCGGCACCATCTGCCGCTGAGTCGCGACCTCCTGCCATGATCCCCCCATGCGCCGGCTCAACATCGCCAACCCCGACTTCGCGCAGGACCCCGACGACCCCGCCGGCTTCCGCGCCCGCGCAGCGCGGCTGGGTCCCGGCTTCGGCGCGCAGGAGACCGGCACGACGCTCTACGAGCTTCCGCCCGGCGAGGCGATCTGCCCGTACCACTACGAGTACGGCGAGGAGGAGTGGCTGCTCGTGCTGAGCGGCCGCCCGACGTTGCGCACGCCCGAGGGCGCCGAGCTGCTGGATCCGCTCGACCTCGTCTTCTTTCCGAAGGGCCCTGATGGCGCGCACCAGGTGCGCAACGACGGCGACGAGCCGGTGCGCGTGCTGCTGTGGTCGACCGTCCGGCTGCCGACCGCCTCCGCCTACCCGGACAGCGGCAAGATCGGCGTCTGGACGGGCGTGGCGGGCGAGGACGGGCTGTTCGAGCGCAAGAGCGCGGTCGACTACTACCGCGGCGAGGGCGACGACGCCCGCGCCGACCGCCCCGCTTAGCGCCCGAGCGTCCGCTCCCAGGCGTCCGCGTGCTGCGCCAGCTCGCCGAGCCGCGTGCGGACCTCCGCCAGGGCGGTGCGCAGCTCGGGGTCGCCGACCTCGACGGGCAGCAGCGAGTCCTGCAGCTCGGAGAGGATGTCGTCGGCGTGCTGCGCGGCGTCGAGCGCCTGCGAGAGGTACCCGTGCGCGCCGGCCGACGGCGCGCCCGCGACGCCCGAGTCGGCGAACGCGTGCGCTGCGAGCCCGTGCCGTGCCGCGAACTCCGTGTGGCTGCGCTTCGCGCGCCCGTAGGCCGCCTGCGCGGGTGCGAACAGCTCCTGCTCCAGCCGCTCGCCGGCGTCCTCGTCGACCATCTCGTAGGCCGCGCCGAGCGCCGTCAGCGCGACCCCGATCGAGGCGGCCGCCTCGGCGGTGGCGCCGAGCAGCTCCTGACGCCCCTCGTCGGTCGTGTACGTCACTCCCCGAGCATAGTCGCGTGCGCCTCGGCCCGATCCGACGATCGCGGATGCGCCGACGGGGTAGGGATGTCGCTATGCGCCTCCTGGAACGGGCAGCGGCAGCAGCGATGAGCCGCCTGCGCGCCATCTGCAGCTCCGGCTGGACGTGGCTTCTGCTCGGCACGGCGATGGCGGGCGCCTACGGGGTCGTATTGATCGTCGGTCCCGAGCGTCCGCTTGGGACGTACTTCTTCCTGGCATGGGGCCTGGGCGTTGCACTCGAGGGTGCGAAGCGGCTCGGCTGGCTCGGCGAGACCGCGCGTCGCGACCGCCGGTGAAGCGCTCCTAAAGCCTCCGAGCACCCTGCCGATCACCCGGGTCGACTCTTTCCCTCGGAGTCGGTTCCCTCGATGCTCAAGGCTATCCCGCTCACACGGGCGGCTGCGCTCAGCGCCGCTGTCGTGCTGCTTGCCGCCGCGCCTGCGCGCGCCGCGAGCAGCGAGTCGACGCCCGTGCACTTGAGCGGCCCGAAGGCCACCGGCGACGCCGCCGCGCACGTCGGCGGCAGCGGCGGCTCGATCGTCCGCACGATCGTCGGCCTGGCGATCGTGATCGGCGTCATCTACGGCGTCGCCTGGGTCCTGAAGCAGGTCAAGGCCGGCAAGCAGGAGCGCGCGACCGGCAACGGCCTCGCGAGCGTCGCGAGCGTCCCGCTCGGCGCCGGCGCCTCCGTGCACCTCGTGCGCGCCGGTCGCGAGCTGGTGCTCGTCGGCGTCGCCGAGCACGGCGTCACCCCCCTGCGCACCTACGACGAGGCGCAGGCGCGCGCCGCCGGACTGCTCGACGACGAGGGCGAGCTGATGCTGCCCGCGCTCGACGGCGAGGACGGCGTCATGCGCCGCCTGCCGCGCCTGCCCCCGCTGCCGAAGCCGCGCCTCGCCCTGCCGGCCGCCGGTCGAACGGCCGCGCGTACCTCCCAGGCCGGCCTGGTCGACTCCCTGCGCGCGATGACGGTGCGGCGATGAAGACGCCGGAGGGCTCGAGCGCGGTCCAGATCCTGCTGCTCGTCGGCGGGCTCACGCTGATCCCCGCGCTGCTCTTCTGCGTCACCGGGTTCACGCGCATCCTGATCGTCCTCGGCTTCATCCGCACCGCGATCGGCACGCCGACAGCCCCGCCCAACCAGGTGCTCGTCGGGATCGCGCTGTTCCTGACGCTGTTCGTGATGGCGCCGACGTTCACCACGATCAAGCACGACGCCTGGGACCCGCTCCAGGCCAACAAGATCTCCCAGACCACGGCGATCAAGCGCGCCGAGGAGCCGCTGCGTCAGTTCATGTTCAAGCAGACGCGCGAGAAGGACCTCGCGCTGTTCGTGCGTCTCTCGAAGACCAAGCAGCAGCCGAAGACGCGCGCCGACATCCCCACGACGGTGCTGATTCCCGCCTTCATCATCAGCGAGCTGAAGACGGCCTTCCAGATCGGCTTCCTGATCTTCCTGCCGTTCCTCGTGATCGACCTGATCGTCGCCTCGACGCTGATGTCGATGGGCATGATCATGCTGCCGCCCGTCTTCATCTCGCTGCCGTTCAAGATCCTGCTGTTCGTCCTCGTCGACGGGTGGGGCCTGGTCACCGAATCGCTGGTGAAGAGCTTCCACTGATGGACCAGGACACCGTCATCAACCTCGCCCAGCAGGCGATGAGCCTGGCGATGAAGGTCGCCGGCCCGCTGCTGCTCGTCGGCCTCGCGATCGGCCTGATCGTCAGCGTCTTCCAGTCGATCACGCAGATCCAGGAGCAGAGCCTGACGTTCATCCCGAAGATCGTCGGCGTCGCCGCCGTGATCATCGTGATGGGCCCCTGGATGCTCGGCCAGCTGCTCGGCTACACGGAGCAGCTGTACCGCGAGATCCCGTCGCTCGTGGGTGGCGGATGAGCACGAACGCCGCCCAGCTGCTGTCCCAGTTCGGCGTCTCCAGCACGACCGCGTTCATCCTCGTGCTCGCGCGCGTGAGCCCGCTGTTCGTGCTCGCGCCGATGTTCTCGTCCAAGCAGATCCCCGTGCGCGTGCGCACGATCGTCGCCGTCGCGCTGACGATCGGGCTCACGCCGCTCGCGCTGCGCGGCCAGCGGATCCCCCACGACGAGCTGGCGATCGCCGCACTCGCGCTCAAGGAGCTGCTCGTCGGCGTCGCCTTCGCGCTCTCGATCGGGATGCTGTTCGCCGCGATCAGCAGCGCCGGCGCGCTGCTCGACATGCTCGTCGGCTTCTCCTTCGGCTCGATCGTCGACCCGCTGACGGGCAACCAGTCGGCCGTGCTGTCGCAGGTCTACGGCCTCGTCGCGCTCGGGGTCTTCCTCGTGATCGACGGGGACGCCTGGATCGTCCAGGGCCTCTCGCGCACGTTCGACCTCGTCCCGCTGACCGCCACACCTGCGATCTCCTCGATGACGCAGGGCGTGCTCACCGTCTTCTCGACGATCTTCGCCTCCGCGCTCGAGGTCGCCGCGCCGGTGCTGCTCGCGACCGTCATCACCGACGTCGCGTTCGGCGTCGTCTCGCGCGTCGTCCCGCAGCTCAACGTCTTCGGCGTCGGCTTCCCCGTCAAGGTCGTCGTCGGCCTGCTCGTGGTGGGCGCCTCGATGCCGTTCGTCGCCGGCTGGATCTCCGACCAGCTCCAGCTCAGCGTCGGCCAGGCCCTCCAAGTCCTCAAGGTGGCGTGAGCGGATGTCCGCCGGCGCAGATCGCACCGAGAAGGCAACCCCCAGGCGCCGCGACGAGGCGCGTCGCAAGGGCCAGGTCGCCAAGAGCCAGGACCTCAACGGCGCGATCGGCCTGCTCGCCGGCCTGCTGACGATCAGCCTGCTCGGCCCGCACATCGCGACCGTGATGGAGGACTCGCTGCGCGACGGCCTCACGCGCATCTCCGACCCCGAGTCGCTGACGACCGCCGCCGGCCTCGGCGCGCTCTTCTCCACGACGGTCCGCAGCGTGCTGCTCGGTGTCGCGCCGATCGCGCTCACCTGCATGGGCGCCGGCATCGTCTCCAACCTCGGCCAGGTCGGGTTCAAGCCCGCCACGCACGCGCTCAAGCCGGATCCGAAGCGACTCAACCCGGTCGCCGGCTTCAAGAACATCTTCGGCCCGCGCATGTTCTTCGAGGGCGCGAAGTCGCTCGCGAAGGTCGGCGTCGTCGGCGCGATCGTCGCGACGGCGCTGATCCCGAAGCTGACCGACCTGTCCGCGACCGTCGGCACCGGCCCCGCGGCGATCGGGGCGATGCTCGTGAGCATGGTCTACGCGATCGCCCAGCACGCCGCGCTCGCCTACCTCGCGATCGCCGCGATCGACTACGGCTACCAGCGCTGGCACACCGAGAAGGGCATGCGGATGTCGAAGGACGACGTCAAGCAGGAGCTCAAGCAGCACGGGCTCCCCGCCGAGGTCAAGGGCGCGCTGCGCCGCCGCCAGCTGCAGGCCGCGCGCGCGCGCATGATGGCCGCGGTGCCGCACGCCGACGTCGTCGTCGTGAACCCCACCCACTTCGCCGTCGCGCTCAAGTACGACGGCACGCGCCCCGCGCCCGAGGTCGTCGCCAAGGGCCAGGACCTCGTCGCCCTGCAGATCCGCAAGCTCGCCGAGGAGAGCGGCGTCCCCGTGATCGAGGACAAGCCGCTCGCGCGCTCGCTGCACGCGAGCGCCGAGATCGGCCAGCTCGTGCCGGAGGACCTCTACCAGGCCGTCGCCCAGGTGCTCGCCTACGTCTACCGGGTCGCCCGCGGCCGGAGGATCGCATGACCGGATCGCCACTGATGCGGCGGCTCATGCGCCACACCGACCTGCTCGCCGCGCTCGGCGTCGTGCTCGTGGTCACGATGCTCGTGATCCCGCTGCCGGCGCCGCTGCTGGACCTCTTCATCACGCTCAACATCAGCTGCGGCCTCGTGATCGTGATCGCGACGCTGTACCTCAACCGCGCGCTCGACTTCGCCTCGTTCCCGAGCCTGCTGCTGCTGACGACGCTGTTCCGCCTGTCGATCAACGTCTCCGTCACGCGCCTGATCCTCACCAAGGGCGACGCCGGCAACGTCGTCAAGGCGTTCGGCGAGTTCGTCGTCGGCGGCAACGTCGTCGTCGGCCTCGTGATCTTCCTGATCCTGATCGTGATCCAGTTCGTCGTCGTCACCAACGGCGCCGGGCGCGTCGCCGAGGTCGGCGCGCGCTTCACGCTCGACGCGATGCCGGGCAAGCAGATGGCGATCGACGCCGACCTCAACGCCGGCCTCATCACCGACGAGGACGCGCGCAACCGCCGCCAGGAGATCGCCCGCGAGGCCGACTTCTACGGTGCGATGGACGGCGCCTCGAAGTTCGTCAAGGGCGACGCGATGGCGGCCGTGCTGATCACGATCATCAACCTCGTCGGCGGCATCGTCGTCGGCGTGATGCAGCAGCACATGCCCTTCAACGAGGCGATCCAGCACTTCTCGCTGCTGACCGTCGGCGACGGCCTCGCGGCGCAGATCCCGGCGCTGCTGATCTCGGTCGCGACCGGCATCATCGTCACGCGCGCCGCCTCCGACCGCGACCTCGGCTCCGACATCGCCGACCAGATCATCGGCCAGAAGAAGGCGCCGCTCGTCGCCGGCGGCGTGATCTGCGCGTTCGCGCTCGTGCCGGGGCTGCCGAAGCTGCCGTTCCTCTTCATCGGCGGGATCTTCCTCGCGGTCGGCTGGGCGATGCGCGAGGGCTCGCCGTTCGCCGAGCAGATCGCGCCATCCTCCCCGCTCGCCGACGCGGAGGGCACGGCCGTGCCGGCCCCGCGCGACGCGGCGCTGGAGGCGCTCGCGCTCGACCCGCTCGAGCTGGCGATCGGCTTCGGGCTCGTGCGGCTGGTCGACGCCGGCGCGGGCGGCACGCTGCTCTCGCGTGTGAGCGTGATCCGTCGCCAGATCGCGAGCGAGCTGGGGATGGTGATCCCGCCCGTGCGGATCCACGACGAGCTGGGCCTCGACTCGCACGAGTACCTGCTGAAGGTGCGCGGCATGGAAGTCGCGCGCGGACGCCTGATGGCCGGTCACCAGCTCGCGATGGACCCGGGCGACGCGATCGGCCAGCTGCCCGGCGGCGTGCCGACGACCGAGCCCGCGTTCGGCCTGCCGGCGACGTGGATCGGCGAGAACCAGCGCGCCGAGGCCGAGGCGCTCGGCTTCACCGTCGTCGACGGCGAGTCGGTGATCGTCACGCACCTGACGGAGATGATCCGCGCGCACGCCTCCGAGCTGCTGTCGCGCCAGGACGTCAAGCAGCTGCTCGACCAGCTGAAGGAGTCCAACGCCGCGGTCGTCGAGGAGATCGTCCCGGACGTGCTGACGCTCGGCGAGATCCAGCGCGTGTTGCAGTCGCTGCTGTCGGAGGGCGTCTCGATCCGAGACCTCGGCGCGATCGTCGAGGCGATCGGCGACAAGGCCCGCCTGACCCGCGACCCGGCGCTGCTGGCCGAGTACGCCCGCCAGGCGCTCGGACGCACGATCACCGCGCCGCATCTCGACGGCGATCAGCGCTTGCGCGCGATCTCGCTCGATCCCGCGATCGAGCAGGAGGTCGCGAGCGCGATCGCGCAGACGGCCGACGGCGAGTTCCTCGCGCTCGAGCCCTCGCGCGCGCAGGCTTTGGTCGCCGCACTCCGAACACAGGTGGAGCACGCGCTCGCGCGCGGCGGCCGACCGGTGCTGCTGTGCTCGGCGCGCGTGCGCCGCCACCTGCGGCGGCTGGTGGAGCAGACGATCCCGCAGCTCGCGGTCTGCTCGTACAACGAGCTGGCGCCCGGCATCAGCGTTGAGACGATTGGAGTGATCGAGGCATGAGCACGACGGAGCTGGAGCCGACGACCGCGCAGTTCGCGACGGAGCCGGCGGACGCACGCACGTATCGCGGCAGGACGCTCGAGGAGCTGCTGCCGAAGATCCGCGACGAGCTCGGCCCCGAGGCGATCGTCGTGCGCCAGCGCGACGGCCTGATGGGTGGCATCGGCGGCTTCTTCCAGCAGCAGTTCGTCGAGGTCGAGGCGTTGCCCGGCCGCCCCCGCATCGACGTCCACGACGAGCCGCCGGTCGGCGCGGAGGAGGGCTTCGCGGCGCTGCTCGCGGCCGCCGCCGAGCTGCCGCTCCCGGTCGAGCCAGAGCCGGTCGTCGAGGCCCCGCCGTCGCCGGTCGAGCCGGAGCTCACGGTCGAGCCCGCGCCCGCGCCGCCCGCGCCCGTCGAGCCCGAGCCCGAGGCGCACGCTCCGCGAGCACCTGAGGTTCGAGTCGCTCCCGCGGACACAGACCTCACCTCCTCGCCCCCGCTGCCGCGCGCGGCCCCCGAGCGCCTGCTCGCCGCGCTGATCGCCCGCGGCATGAGCGAGCCGTTCGCGGAGCGGCTGCTGGCCGACGCGAGCGCCCACGAGCTGCCGTTCGTGCCCGGCCGCGACCTGCGCGCCGCCGTCGTGCGCGCGCTCGCGCGGCGCCTGCCAGTCCCGCTGCCGCGCAACAGCGGCGACCTCGCGATCGCCTTCGCGGGCGCCGGCTCGACCCGCTGCGCCGACGCGCTCACAATGGCCTACGTCCAGGCCGGCATCCGCGCGCGTGCGGTCTCGACGTTCGAGCAGGCGCGCACACGCCTCGTCGGCGGCGCCGGCTACGCGGTCGTCGTGCTCGACGTGCCGCCGCTCGACATGGCCGACGCCGAGCAGCGCGCGCACGTCGCCGCACAGCTCGGTGAGCTCGGTCTCGACGAGGTCCAGATCGTGCTGCCGACGACGCTCGACCTCGCCGGCGCGCAGGCGCTGCACGCTGCGCTCGCGCCGCTGGCGCCGACGGGCTTCACGATCGCCGACGGCGGCCCCAGCGACCGTATCGGCGCACCGCTCGAGCTCGCCTGCACGACGCGGCTTCCGCTCGCGTACGTGCTCGGCGCCGATGGCGCGATCGCCCCCGCCGACCCGCTCGCGCTCGCGCGCGAGCTGCTGCCATGAGCTCCGGCCGCAGCCAGACGGCCGCCCCGCCGGCCCCGCCGCTGCCCGTCCTGCGTCAGGACGTCGTGCTCGTGCTCGACGACCTCCAGCGCTACGGCGCGCGCGTCACGCGCGTGACGCCCGACGAGGTCGTGCTCGTGCTGATGCTCGACGCCCGCGATCCCCTGCATCCCGGCGACGTGGCGCCGATGACGATCGAGTTCGCCGGCGGACGCGGCCTCGTGTGCCTCGAAGGGCGCGGCACGGTCGCGACGTACGACCTCGTGCGCTTCGCGCTCGCCGGCGCCGTCGACGTCGTCCAGCGCCGCGACTTCGTGCGCGTGGGCGTCGTGCGCCCGCTCAAGCTCGCGCAGGTCCAGCCGGACGGCAGCGTAAGCGCCTGGCTCGACACATTGACCGTCAACCTGAGCGGCAACGGTCTGCTCGCCGCCGGTCCCGACGTGCTCGAGCTGGAACAGGAGGTGTGCTTCCGCATCGACGTCGGCGACTCGACGGTCGAGGGCCGCGGGCGCGTCGCGCGCATCACCGACGACGGCGCCCGTGGGATCGCGATCGAGGAGCTGGGCCGCGAAGCGCGCCAGCGCCTGATCCGCTTCGTCTTCGAGCGCGAGCGGATCGCCCGCCAGCGCACCCGCGACGGCGAGCTGTAGGAGCGCGCGATGGCCGATCCCGACGACACGACGCCCGCCCCGGCGGAGGCCGCCACGGAGAAGAAGCCCGCCAAGGAGCCGAAGCCGGCCAAGCAGAAGGCGGCGAAGCAGAAGAAGCCTGCGAAGCAGAAGGGCGCCATCGCGGCCGACGCGCTCCCGAGCGTCGCCAACCACCCACGTGCGCTCGCGCAGGTCGCGCGCGCGAAGGCGTGGGGCGGCCTCGGCGGCTTCCTGCTCGCGGGCGTGCTGTCGTGGCGTGCCGGGGTCCCCGCGTCGGACCTGATGCTGCGCGCGATCCTGGTCGGCATGGGCGGCTACGTGCTGGCCTGGGCGGGGGCCGTCGCGATCTGGCGCCACCTCGTGATCGCCGAGCTGCGCGCCGTGCGCGTGGCGGCCGCGCGACGGGCCGCGCGACAGGCGCAGGCCGCCGCGGAGCAGGCGCGCTAAAGGTTCCTCCGCCCCCGCCGATGATGGGGGAAGCACCGGGTGACATGGAGTTGCCCTGGGACGACATCAAGGAGATTTACGCATGTCCCTTCGCATCAACACGAACGTCGAGGCGTTCAACGCGCACCGTAACCTCGAGGCGACCAACAGCATGGTCGCGAAGTCGATGGAGCGCCTCAGCTCCGGCTTCCGCATCAACCGTGCCGCCGACGACGCCGCCGGCCTCGCGATCAGCGAGAAGCTGCGTGGTCAGATCGGTGGTCTCGATCAGGCAGGCCGCAACGTCCAGGACGGCATCTCGCTCGTCCAGACTGCTGAGGGTTCGCTGACCGAGGTGCACTCGATGCTCCAGCGCGTTCGCGAGCTGGCCGTGCAGTACCAGAACGGCACGCTCTCGACCACGGACAAGGCCGCGATCAACTCCGAGGTCTCGCAGCTCACCAGCGAGATCGAGCGGATCGGCACCACGGCTCAGTTCAACAACATCCACCTGCTCGACTCGGCGCAGACGATCTCGTTCCAGGTCGGCGCCAACGACGGCGAGGTCATCTCCGTTTCGACGGTGAGCCTCGGCAGCGCGGTCGGCACGATCGACCTCACGTCGTCGACCGTCCTCGCGGACGTCGACAGCGCGATCGACAGTGTCTCCCAGCAGCGTGCCACGTTCGGCGCGGTGCAGAACCGTCTCGAGCACACGTACAACAACCTCACCACCTACCAGGAGAACCTGACCGCTTCCGAGAGCCGCATCCGCGACGTGGACATGGCTTCCGAGATGGTCAACTTCTCCAAGAACCAGATCCTGGTTCAGGCCGGCACCTCGATGCTGGCCCAGGCGCAGCAGGCGCCGCAGGCAGTGCTCTCACTGCTGCGGTAGCGCCTGAGAGGGACCAAGAGAACGAGGGATCACATGCAGTCCGGGGTGGGCGGTTCGCCGCCCACCCCGGCACTGCGTCCGCCGCAGACGCCTCCGCGCTCAAGCTTGAGCGCGCGTGGCCGAAAACCTAGGGCAGCATGTCGCTCGCCCTCGCTCTTGCGCGCATCGACCAGATCGATCGTGCGCTCGTGCCCCCATCCCCGGCGACGGCGACTCCTGCGGCCGCCACGACGACGGCCGGTCCCACCGCCAGCGCCGCCTCCTTCGCGAGCCTGCTGCAGGGCGCGCTGCCGGCGACCGCCGCGCCCGCCTACGGCAGCGGCGCCTCCGCGCTCGTCGCGAACGCCGCGGCAGAGGTCGGCCAGGCCGAGCAGCCGCCGGGCTCCAACGACTCGCCACGGATCGCGATGTACCGCCAGGCGACGAGCGGCAGCGCCGTCGGCCCCTGGTGCGCCTACTTCGCCTCGTGGGCCGCGCGCCAGGCGGGCGTGCCGCTCGGCGACCACGGCGAGGGCTTCGGCTCCGTCGATGCGCTGTACGCGTGGGCGCAGCGCAACGGCCGCGCCGTCGCGAACGGCCCCGGCGTCGTGCCGAAGCCCGGCGACCTGATCGTCTTCCACGAGCACGTCGGGATCGTCGAGGGCGTCATGCCCGACGGCCGCATCCAGACGATCGAGGGCAACTCCTCGAACCAGGTTTCTCGCAACGTGCACGCTTTTTCCGATGCCGTCGGCTACGTCCGAATGAGTTGAGGGAGCGACGTCGAATGAACGCCACGTGACACTTGTCGAATCGCACCACGACGCCCCGCTGGGCGACTATGGCGGCGCTCTCGCGACCGTCGCGCCGCCTGCCGCGCCGCCTGCCGGCCTCAGCGTCGTGGTCGTCGACCCGCAGGCCGCCGTGCGCGAAGGGCTGCCGCTGCTGCTGTGCCCGCAGGGCTTCGACGTGCTCGGCGTCGCCTCCACCGGCGCCGGTGGCGAGGCGCTGATCCGTCGCCACCAGCCCGACGTCGCGCTGCTCGCGCTCGAGCTCGCCGACGTCGACGGGATCGTGCTGCTGCGCCGGCTCGTGCAGCGCGGCGTGACGAGCGCGCTCGTGCTCTACACCGACGCGCCCGGCGGCGCCGAGGCGGCGCTCGCGGTGCATGCGGGCGCGGCTGGCGTCGTCGCCAGGCAGCGCACGATCGCCGACCTCGCCGATGCGCTGCGCGTCGTCGCCGCGGGTGGCCTGTGGTTCAACGACGGCGACGCCGCACCCCCGACGCGTCCCGCGCAGGAGCAGCCGTCGCCGCCCGCCGGCTCCAACGAGCGCCGCACCGATGCCCTGTCCGGCTCAGAGCTGCGCGTGCTCGCGCTCGTCGCCGATGGCCGCTCGACGGAGGAGGCCGCCGACGTGCTCTCGCTCAGCCCCCACACGGTGCGCACCCACCTGCGCAACGTGATGCGCAAGCTCGAGGCGTCGAGCCGCGCCCACGCGGTCGCGATCGCGATCCGCGAAGCCGCGATTCAGGTCTGACGCACGGCGCGCGGCGCCGCTGGACGCTTACATGTGGGCGCCCGCTACGCTTGTCGCGTGGCCTTGAAGACGTCCCCGTCTCCCGATCTGCGCCGTCGCTCGGCGCTGCTGACCACGACGCTGCTCGTGCTCGTCGTCGCTGGCTGCGGCGGCGGCGAGGTCGCCGGCCAGTCGGCGACGCAGAGCAGCCCGTCGCAGACGACCGCGAGCGTGCCCGCGACGACCGCCACGACGCCGCCCGTCACCACCACGCAGCCCCGCCACCGCCCGCGCACGACCACCGCGCCGCCGACGACCACCACCACCACGACGCGGACGACGACGCAGCCTCCCGCGGCCACGACGACCACGACGACGCCGGCGACGACGACGGCCACCACGACCACCGCGACGCCCGCCGGCACCGCGATCGACGAGACCGCGAACCTGCGGCTGGTGACGAAGATCGCTCCCGGCCACTACACGCAGAGCGGCGCCGTCACGGGCACCTACGACGGGACGATGACGCTGGAGGCGAAGATCACCAACCGCGGCGTCGTCGTGAACTTCGTCGCATCGCTGCCGGGCGGGACCGTCAGCGGCAGCGGCCTGGCGCTCGTCACGATCACCGGCGCCGCGCTGGAGCCGCTCGCCGGCACCGCCTCGATCACGCGCGGCACCGGCAAGTTCGCCGGTGCGCATGGTCGTGGCCTGAAGGTCAAGGGCCGCGCCGCGCTCGACGGCAGCCGCGGGATCGTGCGGCTCGTCGGCACCGTCACCTTCTGAGGAAGACGCCGGGACCTCGCCGGACTGAAGCGCCCGGCGAGGTCTTGCACCCCGGCTGTCCGCGACGTCCTACCCGCTTTTCCTACCCGGGAAGCTCATCCTTCGGCCGCTGCGCCGCCAGCCAGCGCGGGTCGAGCACGAGCGCGCGGTAGCCGAGCGATGCCAGCAGCGCGCCGAGCACCGGCCCGACGACGTAGACCCACCCGTCGGTGAACGTGCCCGACGCGATCGCGGGGCCGAGCCAGCGGGCGGGGTTGAGGCCGGCGCCGGTCGCCGGGCCGAAGATCATGACCGCGACGCCGAGCGCGATGCCGATGCCCAGGCCCGCGAGCGCAGCCTCGCCGCGCGGGTTCACGGCCAGGCCCATGATCGTCCACATCAGCAGGAACGTCCCGAGCGCCTCGGCGATCAGGCCGAGCCCGGCCGAGCCGTTCTGCAGCACGCCGCCGTTGATCGTGGAGGCGCCGTAGTTGACGGCGTCGCCGATGTCGTTGAACAGCAGCAGCACCAGCAGCGCCGCGAGGATCCCGCCGATGCACTGGCAGATCACGTAGGCGATCGCGTTCGGCGTGGAGATCTTCTTGATCGCCCACAGCGCGATCGTCACGGCCGGATTGAAGTGCGCGCCCGAGGTGCCGCCGAGCGCATAGATGGCCGCCGCCAGCACGAACGCGTGCACGAGCCCGAGCGCCGCGAGGTCGTGCGGCCCAGGGTGCGCGATCGAGATGAACGCACAGATGAAGAAGACCAGCAGGAACGTGCCGACGATCTCGGCGGCGTAGGCCGGTCCACCGCGTGGCTCCGGCTCCTCGACAACGACGAATTCGACGCTGCTCATGCGCACTGCCTCCTTGTGCTGGGTGACGGGGACCCAGACGACGGTCTCCAGCTGTTGGAGTACGACCAGCGCGCCGCGATTCCTGCGGTGGGCGGGCGATCAGGCGCGCGAAAGCCCGTGGGCGTCGCCCACGAGCCCGAGCCCGGGCAGCGCGACGCGGCCCGCGTCGGCGGTCGCCTGGCCGATCAGCGCGGCGCCGGGATGGCGTGCGCCGAGCAGTGCGACGGCCGCCTCCGCGGCGGCCTCCGGCACGATCGCGACGAAGCCGCAGCCCATGTTGAAGACCTTCTGCATCTCCGCCGCATCGACCTCGCCGAGCGCCGCGATCAGCTCGAACACGGGCGTCACGGGCAGCGGTGCGCTGATCTCGTAGCCGACGCCGCTCCCCAGCCGCAGCAGGTTCAGCACGCCCCCGCCGGTGATGTGCGCGAGGCCGTGCACCGGCAGCTCGCTGCGCAGCAGCTCCAGCACCGCGCGCACGTAGATGATCGTCGGCTCCAGCAGCACGTCGGCGATGGACGCGCCGCCCAGCTCGCCCGGGCGCTCGTCGAGTCCGAGCCCGCCCTGCGTCAGCAGCGCGCGGCGCGCGAGCGTGAGCCCGTTCGAGTGCACGCCGGAGGAGGGCAGCCCGATCAGCGCGTCGCCGGGGGCGATCAGCTCGCCCGTCACGATCGCGTCGAGCGCGACGGTGCCGAAGCACGCGCCCGTCAGGTCGAAGCCGAGTGGCGAGGGGTGACCCCGCACGAGCTCCGGCAGCTGCGCCAGCTCGCCGCCGGGGATCTCGACGCCGGCCGCTTCGGCGCCCACCTTCAGTCCGCGTGCGATGGCGCGCAGGATGTCCGGGTCGGCCTGCTCGACGGCGAGGTAGTCGAGCACAGCGATCGGCTCGGCGCCGACGCAGATCACGTCGTTGACGTTCATCGCGATGCAGTCGATCCCGACCGTGTCGTAGCGGCCGGTCTGCTCGGCGACGATCACCTTCGTGCCGACGCCGTCGGCGCCGACGGCGATGCCGAGGTTTGGCGCCACCCGCAGCACGTTGGCGTAGTGGCCGGAGGGCAGCACCGAGCGCGAGGGGCGGCCCGGGTCGATCGTGCGCAGCACGTCGACGAGCGCCTTCACGCCTGCGTCCGCCTCCGCGATGTCGACGCCGGCGGCTGCGTAGGAATCGCTCACGCCCGGCATTCTCGCAGAGAAGGGTTTCGCCCTTCGGCGCCGCAAGCGGCCGCCTGCGGGCGACGTCACGAAAGCTCGTAGTCCTGCGCGGCGAACCGCATCCGCCGCCGCAGCTCCAGCGTGCTGCCGGGGAAGATCGTGCTGTTGCGGCCGTTGCGGTCGAGGTAGTAGCTGCGACACCCGCCAGCGTTCCAGACGGTCCCCTGCAGGCGCCGCTGGACCTCCTCGTTGAACGCCTCCTGCACATGCGGGCGCACGTCGGCGCTCGTCGCATCCTCGCGCTCGAGCGCGCGCAGCATGTCGATCGCGAACGCGACCTGCAGCTCGATCAGCACCGTCGCGGACGTGTGGCCGTTGCCGACGTTGGGGCCGAGCACCATGAAGAGGTTCGGGAAGCCCGCCACGACCGTGCCGAGGTAGCCGGTCGGGCTGCCCTGCCAGACCTCGTCGAGCGTGCGGCCGTCGCGCCCGTGCACGCGCGCGGCGATCGGCAGCTCGGTGATCGTGAAGCCGGTGCCGAGGATCAGCGTGTCGGCGGGCCGCTCGACGCCGTCGGCGGCGACGATCCCGCCCGGTCGCACCTCCGTGACCGCGTGCGGGACCAACTCGACGTTCGGCTGCGTGAGCGCCGGATACCAGTCGTTCGACAGCAGGATCCGCTTGCACCCGAGCGTGTGATCGGGCGTCAGCGAGCGCAGCAGCTCGGGATCGCGCACGTTGCGGCGCAGATGGCGGTGCGCGACGGCCTGGAGGCCGGCCAGCAGCCGCGGGTGGCGCTCGGCGACGCCGCCAAGCTCGAAGCCGTAGTAGAGCGCCTCGCGCAGCGCCCGCTGCGCGAGCGGGAGGCGGCGGAAGAGCGTGCGCTCGGCGCCCGTGATGCCGCGGTCGGGCTTCGGCAGCACCCACTGCGCGGTGCGCTGGTAGACGGTCACGTGCTCGGCCTGCTTGCGGATCTGCGGCACGAACTGCACGGCCGAGGCGCCGTTGCCGATCACCGCCACGCGCTCGCCCGCGAGGTCGTGGTCGTGGTCCCAGCGCGAGGAGTGGAAGACCGTGCCGGCGAAGTCATCGAGGCCGGGCACGTCGGGCAGCACCGGCTCGCTCCACGGCCCCGTGGCGGAGATCAGCGCCTGCGCGCTCCAGTCGCCCGCGGTCGTGCGGACGCGCCAGCGCTGCGCGTCCTCGTCCCAGCGCGCCTCGAGCACGTCGGCGCCGGTCTGGATGCGGTCGAGCACGCGGTGGCGGCGCGCGACCTCCAGCGCGTAGGCGCGGATCTCCGGCTGGCGCGCGTACAGGCGCCCCCAGTCTGGGTTCGGCGCGAACGAGAACGAGTAGAGCGCCGAGGGCACGTCGCACGCGCAGCCCGGATACGTGTTGTCCCGCCAGGTGCCGCCGAGCTCGTCGGCGCGCTCCAGCACGACGACCTCGTCGATGCCCGCGCGCCGCAGCATGACGGCCGCGCCGATGCCCGAGAGGCCGCCGCCGATCACCGCAACCCGCACGTCGCGCGCGTCGGTGGTGTCTCGCGAGTTGAACAAGAGTCAAGACCATAACGGCCTCATCGGCCCCGCGCGACGGCTCGCCTCGCCGCGTCGTAGATCCGGGTGGCGCTCCGGATACGGCGCGCCTCGCGCCAGGTCGTGCTCGTCACCGGCGCCTCCGGTCATGCGCAGGCAGCTGCCGGACGGCTGACGTTCCAACACAAATGTGGTCACATGCAGTGCTAAGATGACCACATGAGAGAGATCGGCGTCCGCGAGCTGAAGGCCCACCTGAGCGAGGCGCTGCGCGACGTCGAGCGCGGCCAGGAGCTGCGTGTCACGCTGCGCGGCAGGCCGATCGCCGACGTCGTTCCCAGCGGCCGTCCGCGTGAGGACGACCGCCTGCGTGCGCTGGTCGCGGCGGGCAGGATCGCGCCGCCCACGGGTACGCGCCCGCGTCGCGCCCCGCGGCTGGCCGAGGCGCGCGAGTCCGCCTCGGCGCTTGTGCTCGCCGAGCGTGACGACGAGCGGTGACGTCCGCGCTCTACCTCGACGCGAGCGCACTCGTGAAGCGCTACGTCAGCGAAGCCGGGAGCGCGGAGGTGCGCGACGCGATGGCCGCGGCGGACGGTTGGTTCATGTGCCGCGTCGGCTTTGTCGAGACGATGCGCGCGGTCGGGCTGGCGGCCGGTATGCGCGCGACCGCGGCCGTGCGGCGGGAGTGGCCGTCCTTCCACGCGGTCGAGGTCGACGACGAGCTGGCCGAGCATGCGGCGCGTCTCGCCCTCTCGGATCGGCTGCGCAGTCTCGACGCGCTGCATCTCGCAGCGGCGCTGCTGCTGCCCGCGGGCGACGTCACGGTTGGGACGTGGGATGTGCGCCTGCACGCCGCCGCGGCTCGCCACGGCCTGGCGCTGCTGCCCCAGCGGTTGTAGGTCAGGCCGCGACCCGCGCCGCCGGCCGCGCGTGCGCGGCGAACGCCGCCAGCGCCGTCGGCTCCGACGTGAGCGTGCGCAGCGCGCGCCGCGTCAGCAGCTCGCGCGCCGCGCCGACGCAGGCGCCGTCGAGCAGGACCGCGTCGCAGCGGGCGACGAGCCCGTCGAGACGGTCGCCCGCCGGCTCGTCCAGCAGCAGGTCGGGCAGGCCCGCGTCGCCGAGGCAGGCGAGCAGCTCCGCCGCGACCGCGTCGCGCGCGCCCGGCGGGGCCGCCAGCACGAGCGTCACAGGGTCCTCGGGCGCGATCGTCGCGGCCCACGTGCGCAGCGTCGCCTGCCACACGCCCGGCCGCTCCCAGTCGGGCGCGTAGAGGACGGCGGTCGTGCGCGTCTCCAGGGCCGGCGGCACGATCGTGCGCGCCCAGCGCGGCGGGCGCGCCTGCGCCAGCTCCGCGAGCCGCTGCTCGGCGACCGCCGCGGCGTGATCCCAGCTCATCCGCTCGGCCGCCCGTCGCGCCGCGGCGCCGCGGCGCGCGCGGCCGGCCGGATCGGCCGCGATCGTGCGCAGCACCAGCGCCAGCTCGGCGACGTCGACGTCGAGCGCGCAGGCCGGGCCGGCCGTCGGGCCCGCGTACGTGCGCGCCTCGAACTCGACGCGCCGGCCGTGCAGCGGCCAGC
Organism: uncultured Actinomycetes bacterium; assembly: GCA_963746145.1. Classification (GTDB taxonomy): domain Bacteria; phylum Actinomycetota; class Thermoleophilia; order Solirubrobacterales; family Solirubrobacteraceae; genus Conexibacter. Next base: position 215,799 of record CAVVAC010000003.1, on the reverse strand, counting down.
CGGCGTCGGGCGGGCAGAACTCGCCGGTCGGGCCGTTGCCGGTGTGCGCGACCGGGACGCCGCAGGCCATCGCCTCCAGCGCCGGCAGGCAGAAGCCCTCGCCGCGGTAGGGCAGCACGACCGCGTCGGCGGCGCGGTAGAGCGCCGGCAGCTCGGCCGCCGGCAGGTCCTCGTTCAGATAGAGCACGGGCGCGACGTCCTCGCGCGCCGCGAGCGCGCGCACGTCCTCGCCCTGCGTCTGGCCGGCGTACGTGCTGGCGACGCCGAAGTCCTTGATCACGAGCCGCACGTCGTCGCCGGGGCCGAACGCCCGCTGCCACGCTGCGAGCAGCACGTCGATGCCCTTGCGCCAGATCGTCCCGCCCACGAACAGGAACGTGCACGCCGCATCCGCGCTCGGGATCTCGCGCACGGGACCGTCGGGCGCGAAGCGCTCCAGGTCCACTCCGTTGGGGACGACGTCGACGATCCCCGGCGGCATCCCGGACGTCACGTAGCCGTCGCGCACGTACGCGCTCGGGACCCACACGCGGTCGCAGCGCTCGCGCACCGCGTGCACCCAGGCGCGCGGCGGGGCGCCGACCTCCCAGGGAAGGATCGCGATCGTCGGGCCGTCGCTGCCGGGGCCGAAGTCGGGCGGCCAGCAGTGGCTGACGGTCGGGCAGTCGAGCGGCAGCTGACCGCTGCGCGGCGCGCTGCGCACGACGCGGTGCCCGCGCGCCTCCAGCGCCGCGCCGAGCCCGTCGTTGACGTGCGCGAGCGAGTGCACGCCGCCGTGCTCGCCGCGGATCGCGCAGCTGGGGGCGGGGGCGTCGGTGGGGGAACGGGGTGCCATCGGAATGCACCCCGGGTGATCGGCGGCGTCAGCCGCGCTTTGAGCGGCGTCGCAGCCGCCCCGCCACGAGCGCTGCGAGCCCCAGCCGGTAGGCCGCGTAGGGCGCCAGCGAGCGGTCGCGCTCGACTTGGCGGATCAGCCACGTCGAGCCGAGCGTGGAGACGAACGACGCGCCGGTGCCGAGCGCGAACGCCGCGCCGGTGCGCGGCGGCAGCCCGCGGCGCAGCAGGCGTGTGCCCTTGAGCGCGGTCGCGGCCGCGATCAGCGGCAGCGCGACGTGGCGCGAGAGCACGTTCGCGTCCTCGCGTGTGAAGCCACGCCAGCGCGCGGCCGCGAGCGTGGCGCCGTTGCGCGAGATCCCCGGTACCAGCGCGCACGCCTGCGCGAGTCCGAGCGCGAGCGCGTCCACGACCGTCGTCTGCTCGCGGTCGCGCAATTGCGGCGCGCGGTCCGCCAGCGCCATCGCGATCGAGCCGACGGCGAGCCCGGCGGCGACCGTCGCGGGCGTGCCGAGGTGGCGCTCGATCGGCTTCTCCAGCAGGAACGCGAGCGCCCCGGCCGGCGCGAACGACAGCACGACCAGCGTCACGCGCCGCCGGTCGAGCCCGCGCGCGGCCTCGGACACCTCGTCGCGCAGCCCGATCAGGAGCGCGGCCGCGGTGCCGGCGTGCAGCGCCACCTCGAAGGCCTTGCGCAGGTCCGGCTCCAGCTCCGCGTAGCGCCAGCCGGCCAGCCACGGCACGAGCGCGACGTGGCCGGAGGAGGAGATCGGCAGCAGCTCGGCCGGGCCGTGCAGCACGCCGAGCGCAAACGCCTCCCGCAGCGGCAGCTCGGCAGCGGCCGTGTCGCTCACGCGGGCTGGTCGGCTCTCGACTCGCGCTCGACCGGCCCGCTGCGATCGCGGTCGTTGCGCCCGCGCACGAGGTACCAGACGATGCCCACCACGATCGCCACGACGATCACGTAGTCGAAGTAGTGCAGCCGATCGCGCCAGTCGGTCCAGTTGCTGCGCGTCTGCTGACCGAGGTAAGCGAGCCCCAGGCACCAGGGGATCGAGCCGAGCGTCGTCAGCGCCGTGAAGCGCCAGAAGCCCATCCGCGCGACGCCGGCCGGCAGCGAGATGAACGCGCGCACGAGCGGCAGCAGCCGCCCCACGAGCACCGTGACCGCGCCGCGGCGCGTGAACCAGCGGTCGGCGAAGGCGAGCTTGCTCGGCGAGATGTGCAGCCGGTGCCCGTGCTTCTCGAGCAGCTCGAGGCGCCCGTAGTAGCCGACCGCGTATGCGACCCACGAGCCCACGACGTTGCCGGCCACACCGGCGAGCGTCGCCGCCACCAGCGAGTACTTGCCGAGCGCGACGTTGAAGCCCGCGAACAGCATCACGACCTCGGAGGGGATCGGGATGCACGCGCTGCCGAGCGCCGAGAGCACGAACACGCCAGCCAGCCCGAGATCGCCCACGACGTTGGTCGCGAAGTCGGCGAGCGACCCGGTGATCGAGGCGAGGAGGAGCACGATCGGGGAAGGGTAACGGCGCCCGACGGCGAACGGTGTTGATCCGTGCCGTCCCGTCGCCGCTTCCTGCCCGCGCTGCCGCTCGCTGCCCTTGCGTTGCTCGCATCTGCGGGATGCGGCGGCGGTGGCGAGCGCGCCGCCGCGGTCACGAGGACGGTCGTGCGCACCGTCACCGTCCCGGCCACCAGGACCACGACTGCGACGACGGGCGCCACGACCACCTCGACGACGCCCGCGGACCCGCACGCACCGCTCTCGCTGCGCGCCGCGCAGCTGACGCTCGGCGCGCGCGGCTTCAACGTCCTCAGCGAGCGCGACCTGCATCCCGACCAGACGCTGAAGGTGCTGCTCGGGGTGCGGCACGAGGCCGGCGACACCGGCAACCAGCAGGCTTTCTTCTTCGTGGGGGACCGCTTCATCGGCACCGACGCGAAGGACACGAGCGGGCGCATCGTCGTCGTCGACCAGCGTGACGACGCGGTCACGCTCGCCTACGCGCTCTACCGCACGGGCGACGCGATCGACAGCCCGTCGGCGGGCAGCGCGCGCGTGACGTACCGCTGGAATGGCGCGCAGCTCACGCCCGACGGTCCGATCCCCTCGTCGGACCTCGGCGCCGCGACGAGCCGCCGCTAGCGTTCTGCGCCCCGATGCGCGTCTGGATCGACCTCACGAACAGCCCGCACGTGCTCGTCATGCGGCCCGTCATCGACGTGCTGCGCGCGGACGGCCACGAGGTCGAGGTGACGGCGCGCGACTTCGCGCAGACGCTCGCGCTGTGCGAGCGTTTCGGGATCGACTGCGCCGCGATCGGCCACCATCGCGGCGGCCGGCTCGCGGCCAAGGGGCTCGGCCTCGCGCAGCGCTCGGGTGCGCTCGTGCGCTGGGCGCGAGGGCGCCGCTTCGCGCTCGCGCTCGGCCACGGCTCCAACGACGTCACGGTCGCCGCCGCGCTGCTGCGGATTCCCTGCTCGACGACGTTCGACTACGAGTGGGCGACGGTCCAGCACACCGTCAACTGCCGTCTCGCGCAGGCCGTCGTCGTGCCCGACGCGATCCCGCCCGAGCGGCTCGCGCGCTACGGCGCGACGCGGAAGCTGCACCGCTACCCGGGGCTCAAGGAGGAGTACTACCTCGCCGACTTCGAGCCCGGCCCGGCGGTGCTGGACGAGCTGGGCCTGGATCCCGCCGAGCCGATCGTCGTCGTGCGCACGCCGCCGTCGGTCTCGCTGTATCACCGCTTCGAGCACGACACGTTCGGCGCGGTACTGGAGCGACTGCGGGGAACGCAGGCGGTCGTGCTGCCGCGCACGCCCGAGCAGCGCGCCGAGCTGACGCGCGCCGGCGGCTTCACGATCCCCGAGCGCGCGATCGACGCGCAGTCGCTGATCGCCTACGCCGACCTCGTCGTCTCCGCCGGCGGCACGATGAACCGCGAGGCCGTCGCGCTCGGGACGCCCGTCTTCACGAGCTTCGAGGGCCGCCTCGGCGCGGTCGACGAGCAGCTGATCGCGGAGGGCCGCCTGCGCCGCCTGACCGATCCGGCCGACGTCGTGCTCGCCAAGCGAGCGCCGAACGCCGCCGAGCGCATCCGCCGCGATCCGCGCGAGTTCGTTCGGCTGCTGTGTGCACCGGCAACCTAAAGCTATTCGCCGTTTCTGACGAATATCACAGGAGAAGACATTCTGCTCGCCAGAAATGACGAATATCTTCCACAAATGATATTCGCCAGTAATTGCGAGTAGAATCAAATCAGCAATGCTATTCGCCATGAAAGACGATCAATGTCAATCTCTGCGCTGACATCCGATGCGACCGTGCTCGCAGAGCTGGGGGAGCGCCTGTCGCGCACCCGCCTGGAACGCAACCTGAGCCAGCAGCAGCTCGCGACCGAGGCCGGCATCTCGAAGCGCACGCTCGAGCGGATCGAGGCCGGCGCACCGGCGAACGTCGCGGCCTTCATCCGCGTCCTGCGCGTGCTGGGCCTGCTGGACCGGCTCGACAGCGTGGTGCCCGAGCCGCTGCCCAGCCCGATCGAGCAGCTCAAGCTGCACGGCCGCCGGCGCCAGCGCGCGGGCTCGCCGCGCACGCACGGCGACGGCGACGCCGAGGCCGGCGAGCCGAGCCCCTGGACGTGGGGCACGCCGCCGGCGCCCGAGCGGCCGTGAGCCAGCCCGCCGAGGTGCGCCTGTGGGGGCGCACGATCGGCGTCGTCGCGCTTGCCGAGGGCCAGTCGGCGGCCGTCTTCCAATACGACCCCGCGTTCGCGCGCAGCGGGATCGAGCCCGCGCCGCTCGCGATGCCCCTGCGGCGGGAGCCCTACGCCTTCCCGACGCTCCCACCGGCCAGCTTTCACGGCCTGCCGGGGATGCTCGCGGATGCCCTGCCGGACCGCTTCGGCAGTGCGCTCATCGACGTCTGGCTCGCCTCCCAGGGCCGCACGCCGGAGAGCTTCGACGCGGTCGAACGGCTCTGCTACGTCGGCGCGCGCGGCATGGGCGCGCTGGAGTTCGTGCCCGCTCGCGGCCCGCGCACGCGCGCCGCAGGCGAACTCGAGCTCGCCGCGCTCGTCGAGCTCGCCTCGCGCGTGCTGACCGAGCGCGCCGAGCTGGTGGCCTCGTTCTCCGACGGACGCGCGGAGGCCGCGCTGATGGACATCCTGCGCGTCGGGACGTCCGCCGGCGGCGCCCGCGCGAAGGCCGTGATCGCGTGGGATCCGGCGACGAACGCGGTCCGCTCCGGCCAGGGCGACGTGCCCGACGGCTTCGAGCACTGGCTGCTCAAGTTCGACGGCGTGCGCGGCAACAGGGACAAGGAGCTGGAGGACGCGATGGGCTTCGGCGCGATCGAGTACGCCTACTCCGCGATGGCGCGCGCCGCCGGGATCGAGATGAGCGAGTGCCGCCTGCTGGAGGAGAACGGGCGCCGCCACTTCATGACGCGCCGCTTCGACCGTCCCGGCGGGGGCGCCAAGCTGCACCTGCAGTCGCTCGGCGCGCTCGCGCACTTCGACTTCAACCAGGCGGGCGCCTACTCCTACGAGCAGGCGCTGCTGACGATCCGGCGGGTCGGTCTGCCGATGGACGCCGTCGAGCAGCAGTTCCGCCGCATGGTCTTCAACGTCGTCGCCCGCAACCAGGACGACCACGTCAAGAACATCGCTTTCCTGATGGACCAGAGCGGCCGCTGGACGCTCTCGCCCGCCTATGACGTCGCCTACGCCTACGCGCCCGACGGCCTCTGGACGAGCCGCCATCAGATGTCGCTCAACGGCAAGCGCGACGCGTTCGAGACGGCCGATCTGCGGGCCGTCGCGAGCACTGCCGCGATGGCGCGCGGACGCGCCGACGAGATCCTCGCGCAGGTGTGCGAGGCGGTCTCCTCGTGGCCGCAGCATGCCGCCGCGGCCGGGGTGCCCGACGACGACGCCGAGCGGATCGGGCGCAGCCACCGGCTCGCGCTCGGCGCGCGCGGCTCCGCCCCGTAGAATCTCTCCAATGCGACGGTGGTATCGCTCGGGAGCCTTCCCGGTTCACCGCCACTCCCTCGTGCAGCTCGTCGTGGACGGCGGACTGGTCGGCCTCGCCTACGTGCTCGCGTTCGAGCTGCGCTTCGACAGTGGCATCCCGCGCCGCTACGACCTGCTGCGCGATCACACGCTGCTGTGGATCGTGCCGCTCTGCCTCGTCGTGTTCGCCGCCTTCGGGCTCTACCAGCGGCTCTGGACCTACGTCGGCCAGCGCGACTACGAGGCGCTGCTGCGCGCGGTGCTCGTCGCGGCCGTGCTCGTCGTGGGCGGGATCGCGGTGCTGCATCCGGTCGAGGTGCGCGCCCACAACGGCGTCCAGCTCGCCGTCGGCCTGCCGACCGGGGTCGCCGCGATGTGGGTGCTGCTGACGCTGTTCCTGCTCGCCGGCGTGCGCTTCCTCGCGCACCTCGTGTTCGAGGGCCGCGCGCGCGGGCCGCGCGTCGTCAAGGGCGCGCGCGGCGTGCTGATCGTCGGCGGCGGCGACGGCGGGCGCCTGGTCGCGCGCGAGCTGGTGCGCAACCCCGACCTGCGGCTGCGCCCGGTCGGCTTCCTCGACGACGACCCGCGCAAGCGCGGGATGAAGGACGAGCACCACCTGAAGGTGCTCGGCACGACCTCCGAGGAGGACCTCGCGCGCGTGCTCGACACGCTTGAGCCCGACGAGGTGATCGTCGCGATCCCCTCCGCCCCCGGCACGCTGCGCGGCCGCATCGTCGCCGCCTGCCGTCCGCGCGGGATCCCCGTGCGCACGCTGCCGACCGTCTTCGAGCTGCTCCAGGACAACGCCGGCGGCATGCAGGTGATGCGCCAGATCCGCGAGCTGCAGGTCGAGGACGTGCTCGGCCGCGAGCCGGTGCGGATGGAGCTGGACCGCGTCGGCGCCTACCTCGCCAACCAGGTCGTGCTGGTGACCGGCGCCGGCGGCTCGATCGGCGGCGAGCTGTGCCGCCAGATCGCGCGCGTCGGGCCGCGGCGGCTCGTGCTGGTCGACCACGCCGAGGACAACCTCTTCGAGATCCTGCGCGAGCTGGAGGACGAGCGCCACGTGCGCACGGCCGTGCCGGTGCTGGCGGACTGCAAGGAGGAGGAGCGCATGCGCGAGGTGCTCGCCGAGCACCGCCCCGCGGTCGTCTTCCACGCCGCCGCGTACAAGCACGTCGGGATGATGGAGCTGAACCCCGTCGAGGCGGTCCGCAACAACGCGCTCGCGACGCGGCTGGTCGCGCGCATCGCCGGCGAGGTCGGCGTCAAGACGTTCGTGCTCGTCTCGACCGACAAGGCCGTCAACCCCGCGACCGTGATGGGCGCCTCGAAGGCGCTCGCGGAGTGGGCGATCGAAGCGGCCGCGGCGCGCCATCCGCAGACGCGCTACGCGACCGTGCGCTTCGGCAACGTGCTCGGCTCCTCCGGCTCGGTCGTGCCGATCTTCCGCCGCCAGATCGCCGCGGGCGGCCCCGTCACGATCACCGACCCGCGCATGCAGCGCTACTTCATGACGATCCCCGAGGCCGTGCAGCTGATCATCCGCTCGGGCTCGCTGTCGGATCGCAGCGGCGACGTGTTCGTGCTCGACATGGGCGAGCCGGTCGCGATCGTCGAGCTGGCGCGCGACATGATCCGCCTGTCTGGGCTGGAGCCCGATCGCGACATCGCGATCGAGGTCGTCGGCGCGAAGCCCGGCGAGAAGCTGCGCGAGGAGCTCTTCAACCCGTACGAGCGCCCGCAGCCGACGCCGGCCGAGAAGATCAGCCGCGCCGATCGCGAGGCGCTCGACCCCAGCTGGGTCGAGGCGACGTTCGCCGAGATCAACCTGTTCGTGCTGGAGGGGGACGCCGCCGCGCTCGCGGCCAAGGTCGGCGAGCTGGCCGCGGTGCGGACCGCGCCGAGCGCACAGGTACCCTCCTAGACTGCCGGCTCCCCCTTTGGCCGTGACGTTCGCCTTCTCCTTCCACACTTTCGTCGACGACGTCGGCGCCTACGCGGGCTTCGGCGCGGCGCTGGCCGTCGCCCTGCTCGCGCTGCTGCTGTTCTCGCAGGCGCGTGAGCTGAAGCGCCTGCGCGAGTGGGGCGCCCAGACGCACGACCGCATCGGCGAGCTGGAGCGGCGCCTCGCCGGCGCGCTGGAGCTGGCGCGGCGCGCGAGCTCCCCGCGCCCGCAGGCGGCGACCGGCGCCGGTCCTGCGTCGGCGGTGCGGCGCGCCCCCGTCCCGGCGCGCACCTCCTCGCCCGTCAAGCGGCCGCTGCTGCCGGCCGCGCCGGCCGGCGTCGCGGGCCCCGCGCTCGCCTCCGCGACGCGGATCGTCGCGGTGCCGGACGCCGCTCCCGTCGTGACCGCGCCGCCGGTGGTCCCCGCACCTGCGCCATTCCTGCCCGCGGCCGTGCCGGTGCCGGTCTCGTCGCCCGCCGTCGCACAGCCAGCCACAACGGGCGTCCCGACCCTCGCGCCCGCGACCGTCGCCGCGCAGGCCTCCCCGCCGACGACCGCCTCGCCGGTCGCGGCGCCCGCCAACGGCCGCACGAGCGGCGGCGACGCCCCACCGCCGGTGCGTCGCCTGCCGGCTGCCGCGCCCGCCCGCCCGCCTGCCCGGCCGGCCGGCGCCCGCCCGCCGGCGCGCCCCGCGGCCGCAGCGCCGCTGCGCGCGCGCACGCCCAGCGCGACGCCGCGCGGCCCCGCCCGTGTTGCCGACGAGCCGCCCGCGCGCGGCCGCGCCCGCCTCTTCGCGCTGCTCGGCGTCGGCGCGGTGCTGATCGTCGTCGTGGCGGTGCTCGCGCTCTCCGGCGGCGACTCCAAGACGGGCGGCTCGGGTTCCGCCTCGACGCCGTCGGCGTCCTCCAAGCCGCACAGCACCGCACCTGCGCCGGCGCACAGCACCATCACCGTCGCGGTGCTCAACGGCACCGGACAGGAGGGCCTCGCCAACAGCATCGCGGAGGACCTCGCGCACGCCGGCTTCGTCAAGGGCACCGTCACGAACGCGTCGAGTCCCGACCGCACCGTCACGGTCGTCTCCTACCTCGGCGGCCACGAGCGCGAGGCCAGCGAGGTCGCCAAGACGCTCAACGTTCCGAGCGACGCGGTGCAGCCGATCGACCCGGACACCGAGGCCAGCGCATGCCCCGGCGGCGTCGCCAGCTGTCAGGCGTCCGTCGTCGTGACGGTCGGCGCCGACCGCCAGTAGCACGCCGATGGCCCCGTTCCTCGATCTCCCGCCGCGCAGCGGGAAGCCGCGCGAGCAGGGTTTCACGTCGGTGATCGACCGCGGCCTCTCGGTCGCCGAGGTCGAGGGCCTGGTCGAGGTCGCGGGCGGCTCCGTCGACCTCGTCAAGCTCGGCTGGGGCACTGCGGTCGTGACCGCCAACCTGGAGGCGAAGCTCGCCTGCTACCGCGCCCACGAGATCCCGGTCGTGCTCGGCGGCACGCTCACCGAGCTGGCGATCGCGCAAGACCGCGTCGACCGGCTCGTCGCCTGGCTCAAGCAGCTCGGGCTGCGTCACGTCGAGGTCTCCGACGGCACGATCCAGCTGCCGCACGCGCACAAGCTCGCGCTGATCGAACGGCTCGCGGACGACTTCACCGTCCTCTCCGAGGTCGGCAGCAAGGACGACGCGCGCATCATGGCGCCGTACGTGTGGGTCGAGCAGATCCAGGCGGAGCTGGCGGCCGGCGCCTGGAAGGTGATCGCGGAGGCGCGCGAGAGCGGCACCGCCGGCATCTTCCGCGCCGACGGCGAGGTGCGGATGGGGCTGATCGACGAGATCGCGCACGCCGTCTCGCCGCAGCGGCTGCTGTTCGAGGCGCCGCGCAAGGAGCAGCAGGTGTGGTTCGTGCAGCGCTTCGGCAGCGAGGTCAACCTCGGCAACATCGCGCCGCAGGACGTGCTCTCGCTGGAGACGCTGCGGCTCGGGCTGCGCGGCGATACGGCACAGGTTCCGCTGGAGTCGCCGGCCTCATGATCCTGCTCGCCCGTCACGGCGAGACGGACGACAACCGGCCGCCGCTGCGCTTCCAGGGTCAGCGCGACACGCCGCTCAACGACGTCGGCCGCGCGCAGGCGCACGAGCTGGCCGAGCGCGTGGCCGCGCTCTCGGAGCCGGTCGCCGCGCTGTGGTCCAGCGACCTCTCCCGCGCCCGCGAGACGGCCGAGATCGTCGGCGCCCGCATCGGCCTGCGGCCGCGCATCGACGTGCGCCTGCGCGAGGGCTGGCGGGGCGCGTGGGAGGGCCACCTGTTCGACGAGATCGCCGCGGCCGAGCCCGAGTGCTACGCCGCCTGGCAGCGCGGCGGGGCGGACTTCCGCTTCCCCGCCGGCGAGTCGCTCGCCGAGCAGCAGGCACGCGTGCTGGAGGCGCTGGGCGAGATCGCGGGAGAGCTCTCTCGCCTTCCGGCGACCGCAAGCGGATCGCCTGCCACGGCGCTCGTGGTGTGCCATGGCGGCTCGATCCGCACCGCGCTGTGCCGCGACGACCCGCGCGGGCTCGACGCCTTCCACGACTTCGCCGTGCCGAACGTCGCGCTGGTGCCCTTCGAGGTCGCGGCGGTGCGCTCGTGACGCGTCCCGTGCGCCTCGTCTTCGCGCTGCTCGTGCTCGCGACGCTGGGCGCGTTCTTCGTCACGCAGAAGCTCAAGAGCGCGCCGCCGCTCGTCGTGCGCCCGCACATCTACGCGGTCTTCTCCCCGGCGCCGGACGCGCGCGTGCGGCGCGCGAAGATCTCCTTCTTCATCGTGCACGGCGACGACGTCAGCGTCTCGATCGTCGACGGCGAGGGCCGCATCGTGCGCAAGCTGCTCGACGGCTATCCGCTGGCCGCCCGCACGCGCATCACGCGCTGGTGGGATGGGCGCACGACCAGCGGCACGGTCGAGCCCGACGGCCACTACCGCGTGCGCGTCGCGCTGATCCACCAGGGTCGCACGATCGACCTGGCGCAGACGATCGGGCTCGACACGAAGCCGCCGCACCCGCTCGTGACGTCGGTGCAGCCGCGCACCGGCGACGGTCCGGCGTTCCTCCCGCAGCACGGCGTGAGCGCGGTGACGATCCACCTCAAGGGCACCGAGGGCCGCCAGGCGCGCCTGCAGATCTGGCGCACCGACGTGACGCCCCCGCGCATCGTCGGACGCATCACGATCCCGCCGCGCCGCGACACCGCGACCTGGGACGGCACGCTCGACGGCGCGGCGGCGCCGGCCGGCACGTACCTGGTGGGCCTGCTGGTCGCCGACCGCTCCGGCAACGCCGGCACGTTCCCCGCCCGCCAGCCGCCGCGCATCGGTCGCGTCAGCGGCCGCGCCGGCGTGACGATCCGCTACCTCGCGGCCGCGCCGCCGCTGGCGCCGGTCGCCTCCGGCACGCGCACGACGGTGCTCGTCGATGCGCGCGGGCGTCCCTACCGCTGGGCGCTGCGCCGCTATGGCGACGCGCACGTGCTCGCGCACGACAAGGGCCACGGCGCACGCCTGCGGCTGCGCGTCCCGCATGGCCAGTCGGGCCTGCATCTGCTCACGATCGCCACGGCTGACCATCGCACGACCGTCCCACTCGAGGTGCGCACGACGAAGCCGCGTGCCGTGCTCGTCGTGCTGCCGGCGATCACGTGGCAGGGGCTCGGCCTGGTCGACGACGACGGCGACGGGCTGCCGAACACGCTCCCCGACGGCGCGCGCGCCCGCGTCGAGCTGGCTCGCCCGCTCGTGCCGGGCCTGCCGACGGGGCTCGACGCGCACGAGGGCGCGCTGCTGCGCTTCCTCGACGCGAGCCTGCTGCACTACGACCTCACGACCGACGCCGCGCTCGCGACCGGCGACGGACCCTCGCTCGCCGGGCACCGCGGCGTCGTGCTCGCCGGCGACGAGCGCTGGATCACGCCCGCGCTGCGCGCCTTGCTGCGCGCCTACGTGCGTCAGGGCGGCCGCGTCTGGTCGCTCGGGACCGACTCCCTGCGCCGCACCGTCCGGCTCGACGGCGGCGTGCTCGAACGACCCTCGCCGCCGCACGTGACCGACGCGCTCGGCGCGCGCCCGCGCCAGCCGCTCGAGCGGCCGTCCTCGCCGGCCGACGTCGTCAACGCGAAGGACGACCCGTCGCTGGGCCTGTTCGACGACACCGGCGGCGCGTTCGGCGGCTACGACAGCTACGAGACGCTCGCGCCGTTCGCGCCCCCGGCGAAGCTGCTGTCGTCTGCCGGCATCGGCGACGACGTGCCGGTGATCGCGGCCTGGTCGCTCGGCGACGGCGTCGCGATCCACACCGGCCTGCCGCAGCTCGCCGAGCGCGCCCGGTCCGGCGACCTCGACGCGCAGGCGCTCGTGCGGCGCATCTGGACGTTGCTCACGCGGGGGTAGGCGGCGCTCCTGTGTGGCGGGCGCCGTCCTTGCGCCTACTGCTGCTGGGGAGGGCGGGGTTGTGCGCGGCGTCGCGTCGCTCCTGTGCGACGTCGTGCTTGGAGGAAGTGAGGTTTGTGCTCGTGTCGCGAGCACAGATCTCCTGTCGTAAATCCGGTGCAAGCGGAGTGTGGGATCTACGCGCGACGGCCTACGCGCGGCGTCAGTTGACCGACGGGTCGAGCGGCATCCGCGCGACGAGTGCGAACGTTCCCCCCTTGCGGGTCAGCACCTCGCTCCACAGCTCGTGCGGCTCGGCGCTGAAGAGCTCGGCCGGCAGCGGCTCCTCGACGATCCAGTCCTCGCGTTCGAGCTCGTCGTCGAGCTGGCCCGGGCCCCAGCCGGCATGCCCCGCGAACACGCGCACGCGCTCGGTCGCAGCGCGCGACTCGAGCAGATCGAGCTGTGCTGCGAGGAAGCCGACGTCGTCGCGTATCAGCAGCCCGGCGGCGGCGGGCTCGCTGAAGGCGGCGAGCACGATCACCGCGGTCGGCTGCACCGGCCCGCCGACGTAGAGCACCTCGTCGCGGTCGACGAGCTGCTCCAGCTCCGGCGCGGCGTCGCCGATCGTCGCCTCCGCCGGACGGTTGAGCACGAGCCCCATCGCGCCCTCGGCGCCGTGCTCGGCGACGAGCACGACGGTGCGCGCGAAGTTCGGGTCCGACAGCGTCGGCGAGGCCACCAGCAGCTTGCCCTTGAGCGACTCCATGCCACCCTCATTCTCGCGCACGCGTCGAGTAGCGTCCCCGGCCGTGCAAGGCTTGCTCCAGCGCCTGCTGAAGACGACCGCGGCCTACCAGGTCGGCGACGTCGTCTCGAAGGTCTTCGCGGTCGCGCTGCTGCCGATCTACACGCGGCACGTCTCGAAGGGGCAGTACGGCGTCGCCGAGCTGCTGATGACGGCGATCGTGCTCGTCAGCATCCTCGTGCGGCTGGGCGTCGGCGAGGCGTTCGTGCGCTACCACTACGCCGACGAGGACCAGGCCCGCCGCGACGCGCTGGCGCGCCGCGCGGCCGGCTTCCTGCTGGTCGCGACGACCGCGACCGCGATCCCGCTCGTGGCGTTCGCCGGCCCGCTGTCGCAGCTCGTGCTCGACTACCGCGACGCGACCGTCTTCGCGATCGCCGTGCTCGGCCTGTGGACGTTCACGAACCTGGAGCTGGCGTACGCGCTGCTGCGCGTCGACGAGCGCGCTCGCGCCTACGCGGTCACGACGCTCACGAACGTGCTGCTGACGATCGCGCTCACGGTCGTGCTCGTGATCGGGCGCGGGCAGCAGGCGCGCGGCCTGCTGCTCGGCAACTACGCGGCCTCGACGGTCGTGCTGCTCGGGCTGTGGTGGACGCTGCGCGCGCGCCTGCTGCCGCGCCGCGGCGGCAGCGCCCACGCGGACCTGCACCGCCTCTCACAGCTGCTGCGCTTCGGGCTGCCGACGGTGCCGGCCGACGCCTCCGTCTACGCGCTCAACCTCGTCGACCGCTACTACCTGTTCCACCGCTACGGCGCCGCGACCGCCGGCGTCTATTCGATCGGCGCCAAGCTCGCGGGCGTGACGGCGTTCGTCGCGCGCGCCTTCCAGTACTCGTGGCCGCCGCTGGCCTACTCGATCGAGGACGACGAGCAGGCCGGTCGCTTCTACGCGCTCGTCGCGACGTACTACCTGGCCGTCACCGGCTGGGCGGTCGCCGGGCTGCTGCTGCTCGGGCGCTGGTTCACGAAGCTGCTGGCCGCGCCGGAGTTCTTCGGCGCGCATCGCGCGCTGCCGTGGCTCGCGCTCGGCTGGGCGCTCTACGGCCTGTTCGTGATCTTCGTCGTGATCGCCGGCCGCGCCGAGGTCACGACGCGTAACTTCCCGGCCGCCGCCTGCGGGCTCGTCGTCAACGTCGTGCTGCTGGTCGTGCTGACGCCCCCGCTGGGGATCGCCGGCGCCGGCCTCGCGCTCGCCGGCGCCTACGTCGCGATGCTCGCGGCGATGCGGCTGCTGACGCGGCGCCTCTTCCACGTCGCGTTCGACTGGCGGCGGATCGTGCAGCTCGCGCTCGTGCTCGGCGGGCTCGCCGCCGCCGGCGAGCTGCTGCTGCCGACCGCCGGGGCCGCCGGCTTCGTCTCACGCGCGGCGCTCGCGCTGCTGCTGCCCGTCGCGCTCGGTCTCACCGGCTTCTACCAGGACGAGGAACGCGCGCTCGTGCGCGCGGCCCTCGCCCGCGCGCGCCGCTAGAGCCGCAGCCCGCCCTGGTTCCAGTCGTCCGCCGCCTCGCGCAGGCCCTCGCCGCGCTGCGGGTGCAGCGTCGCGCGCACGTGCTGCCAGTAGCGCGCGGGGTCGTGGCCCGGCAGCGCGTAGGCGGCGAGCGCACGTAGCGCGTAGGTCCAGGCGGTCAACCAGCGCACGAGCAGCGCGGACAGCGCCGAGTGGTGCTTGCGCATGTAGCGATCGCGGTTGCGCGACAGCTCCACGATCCGCCGCGTCGGCACGCTGCCGGTCGACAGCTGCTCGTGGTGGATCGCCTCCGCGCCGGGCACGTAGAGGACCGCCCAGCCCGCGTCGCGCAGGCGCTTGCAGAAGTCCACCTCGTCGGAGTAGACGAAGAACGCCGGGTCCATCCAGCCGATCCGCGAGGCCGCGTCGCGCAGCACCAGCAGCGCCGCCGACTGGGCCCAGTCGACCTCGACCGTCTGCTCGCCCTTGCTCTGCACCGTCAGGCGGCGGTGCATCAGCAGCGCCGCGTAGAGCGCGGTCGTCGGTGTCGGGAAGCGCCATGCCGACGGCTGCTGGGCGCCGTCGGGGCGCAGCAGCTTCGCGCCTGCCACAGCCGCCTTCTCGCGTCCGTCGAGCGCCGCGTGCAGCGCCAGCGTCGCGCCCGGCAGCAGCTCCGAGTCCTCGTTCAGCAGCAGGCAGTAGCGCCCGCGCGCGCGCTGCATCAGCGCGCTGTCGTTCTCCGCCTTGCCGCGGCGCTGCTCGCGGCGGATCAGCTCCGTCGTGACGGCGTGCGCGCGCGCGACCCCGACCGAGCCATCGCGCGAGGCGTTGTCGAGCACCAGCACCTCGGTCGCGAACGGCAGCGTGGCCTGCTCGCGCGCGATCGCGTCGAGGCAGCGCTCGAGCAGCGCGCGCTGCTCGGTGTTCACGACGCAGTAGGAGATCTCGATGCTCATGACGGGTGGCTCGTGGATGATGCCGGGAATGCGCGTCCAGCTGGTCGACCCCTCGGCCTTCACGCCACCCTACGACCACGCGCTGGCCGCCGCGCTCGCGCGCGCTGGCGCGGACGTCGAGCTGGTCACGAGCCGCTTCGCCTACGGGGCGGTCCCGCGTGGGGACGGCTACGCGGTGACTGAGGCGTTCTACCGGATCGCGCTCGGGGCCGCCGGCTCGCGCGTGCGCCGCGCCGCGAAGCTGGTCCAGCACGTGCCCGACATGCTGCGCTACGCCCGCCACGCGCGCTCGGCGGACGTCGTGCACTTCCAGTGGCTGACGGTGCAGCCGCTCGACGTCCACCTGCTGCCGCGCCACACGCCGCTCGTGCTGACGGCGCACGACGTGCTGCCGCGCGAGCCGCGCGCGGGCCAGCTGCGCGCGCAGCGGCGGCTGTACGAGCGCGTCGACGCGGTCGTCGTGCACTCCGAGCACGGCGCCGCCCGCCTGCGCGACGAGCTCGGGATCGACCCGGCGAAGCTGCACGTGATCCCGCACGGCGCCTTCGCGCAGCTCGCGGCGCAGCCGCACGAGCAGCCGCTGCCGCTGGAGCTGGCGGCCGTCGAGCGGCCGGTCGTGCTGTGCTTCGGCCTGATCCGCCCGTACAAGGGGATCGACGTGCTGCTGGAGGCATGGCGCGGGATCGAGGACGCCGAGCTGTGGATCGTCGGTCTGCCCAAGCAGGAGCTCGCGCCGCTGCGCGCCGCCGCCCCGCCCGGCGTGCGCTTCGTGCCGCGCTTCGTCGCCGACGACGAGCTGCCCGCCTACTTCCGCCGCGCCGACCTCGTCGTGCTGCCCTACCGCGAGATCGACCAGTCGGGCGTGCTGTTCACGGCGCTCGCGTTCGGCTCGCCGCTGCTGCTGACCGCGGTCGGCGGCTTCCCCGAGGTGGCCGCGACGGGCGCCGCCGAGCTGGTCGCGCCCGGCGACCCGGCGGCGCTGCACGACGCGCTCGTGCGGCTGCTCGCCGACCCAGCCGAGCGCGAGCGGCTCGCCGCCGCTGCACGTGCAGCGGCGGCGGGGCCGTACGCGTGGGACGAGATCGCGGCGCGCCACCTCGCGCTGTACCGCGCGCTCGCGTCTAGTGGTCGGCGTGGAAGCTGAGGCCCTCCAGCGAGAGGAACGTGACGTTGCCGGTGCGCCGCATGATCACGCCGGTGGAGTCGATCCAGAGCGTCCCGACCGTGTCGTTCGCCGCGTAGAACATCATGTACGTGAGGTCCGCCGGACGCGCGCCGACCGGCAGCTGGGCGATGTCGTTGCTACTGCCGGAGACCTGCGCCACGGCGCCCTGGAGGTGTACGAAGCCCTGCGCGTCAATCGTGTATCCGGGCGCGCGGGCGGCGAAGCTGGAGAGCCCCCAGCCGGTCAGGAAGGGCAGCGCGTGGAACTGGACGGCTGGCAGCGTGCTGGCGAGCGTCGCGCTGTCGGCGGACGTCGCATGGGTGGCGCTGTCGGCCGTCGTCGCATGCGTCGCGCTGTCGGCGGTCGTGGCGTGTGCGGCGCTGTCGGCCGTGGTGGCGTGCGTCGCGCTGTCGGCGCTGGCCGCCGTCGGCACCTTCCCGAGCTTCGACTCCTTGATCTCCGCGCCGGTCAGCGTGTCGCGCTTGAGCTTCTTGTGCGAGATGCTGCGGTTGACAACATCAGAACCGCTGATCTGGCTCGCCGCCCAGCCCGTTCCGGCCATCGCGACGAACAGTGCGATGCACGCCACGACGAGCGCCGGTGAGGGGCGCCTGCGCAGGATCTGGTGCATGAAGGATCTCCTCGGTCGCGCCGCAACGGACCACGTCCGCTCTCGGCGCGCCGAAGGTACCGACTGGCTCGGCGGCCAAGCCGTGCCTCAGTCCTCCCAGAAGCCCTCGTGGATCAGCTCGCCGTCCTTTTCGTGGTGCGGGCCGAAGACGAGGTACTGGAGCCCGTCGGGCCCGGCCTCGAACTGGCGCGTCACCTTGGGCGCGACGCGGATCGCGTCGAGCGGACCGATCTCGACGATCTCGTCGTCGAGCTTCACGCGGCCGCTGCCGGCGATCACGACGTTGATCTCCTCGGCCTCGTCGTGGCGGTGCGCGAAGGCCTGCCGCTTGCCGGGGTTGAGCTTGTGGAACGCGAGGCCGGTGTCGTCGGCGTCCAGCGCGCCGCCCGCGAAGTGCGCCTCGCCCATCTCCGAGAAGCCACCCTTGACGGCGGCGTCGGTCACGTCGTTGAGGTTCTTGATCGTGTGGCTCATGGCGGCTAGCCTACCCCGCGGCTCACGGCGCACACCCGCCCGGTCCGCCAGAATCCCCGCCGTGCTCGCCGTCGCGATCGTCTTCTGGCTCTGCGCGGCCCTGCTCGTCTACACGCAGCTCGGCTACGGCCTGCTGCTCGCGCTGCTTGTGCGCATGCAACGGGCGCCCTCCGCGCCGCCGTCGGTCGAGCTGCCGATGGTCTCTGTGATCGTCGCCGCCTACCAGGAGGCGGCGGTGATCGCGCAGAAGGTCGCCAACCTGCGCGCGCTCGACTATCCCGCCGAGCTGGTCGAGCTGGTCGTCGCCTGCGACGGCTCGCCCGACGCGACGCCGCAGCGTGCCCGCGAGGCCGGCGCCGACCTCGTGCTGGAGCTGCCGCGCGGCGGCAAGATCCGCGCGCAGGACGCAGCCGTCGTGCGTGCGCGCGGCGAGTTGGTCGCCTTCTCCGACGCGAACGCCTTCTGGGAGCCCGACGCGCTGCGCCGCCTCGTCGCGCCGTTCGCCGACCCGGCGGTCGGCTATGTCTGCGGCCAGGTCCAGTTCGTCAACGACGGCGGCACGAACCAGGAGGGTCTCTACTGGCGCTACGAGATGGCGCTGCGCGGCTTCGAGTCGCGCCTGCGCTCGGTCACGGGCGGCAACGGCGCGATCTACGCGACGCGCCGGGAGTCCTACATCGAGGTCGACCCGATCATGGGCCACGACCTCTCGTTCCCGTTCAACATGGTCAAGCGCGGCTGGCGCGCGCTGTACGCGCCTGATGCCCGCGCGAGCGAGAAGATGGTCCCTTCGATCGAGGGCGAGTTCGCGCGCAAGCGGCGCATGATGAGCCACGGCTGGCCGATCGTCCTGCGCGGCGGGATGCTCTCGCCGCAGGGCTACGGCCCGCTCTACGCGTGGATGATCCTCTCGCACCGGGTGCTGCGCTACGCCTCGCCGTTCCTCCACCTCGCCCTGCTGCTGAGCAGCTTCGCGCTCGCCGACCGCGGCTGGCCCTACCTCGCCGCCGTCGTGCTCCAGGGCCTCGTGCTGCTCGCGGGCGCGCTCGCGCGCTGGCTGCCGTTGCGGCCGCTGCTCGTCGCCCGCTACTACGTGCTGACGCAGATGGCGCTTGCCGCCGGCCTGTGGGACTGGCGCCGGCACGGCACGCAGGCCGGCTGGGAACCGGCGGAGGGGACGCGATGAGCGCTGCGCTCACGCGCGTGCTGGACCTCGTCGTCGGCGGGCTCGGCTGCCTGCTCGGCGCGCCGCTCGTCGCGCTCGCGATGCTCGCGATCCGGCTTGAGTCGCCGGGACACCCGATCTACCGTCAGACGCGCGTCGGCCGCGACGGCCGCCCGTTCGAGATCTACAAGCTGCGCACGATGGTGCGCGGCGCGGAGTTCACCGGCGCCGGCCTCGCGATCCAGCAGGGCGACGACCGCATCACGCGCGTCGGCGCGTTCCTGCGCCGCACCTCGCTCGACGAGCTGCCGAACCTCTGGAACGTCGTGCGCGGGGAGATGTCGATCGTCGGGCCGCGCCCGACGGTGCAGGTGCAGGTCGACCAGTACAACGAGCGCCAGCGCGGGCGCCTGCGCGTCAAGCCGGGCATCACCGGCTGGGCGCAGGTCAACGGCCGCGCCTCGCTGCCCTGGAGCGAGCGGATCGAGCTGGACCTCTGGTACGTCGAGCACCGCACGCTGCGGCTCGACCTCAAGATCCTCGCGCGCACGGCCAAGCTCGTACTGCGCGGCGAGGGTCTCTACAAGGGCGAGACGGGAGGATGGACGTCATGAAATCCGTGCTGCTCACCGGCGTCGGCAAGCGCTACGACATCGTCTCCGCGTTCGCCGCCTGCACGACCGTGATCGCGGCCGACCCGAGCCCGCTCGCGCCTGCGCAGTACGCCGCGCACCACCGCTGCGCCCCGCCGCGGATCGACGACCCCGGCTACGTGCCGTTCCTCGCCGACGTCTGCGCGCGCCACGACGTCGGCGCGGTCGTCCCGCTCACCGACCTCGACATCGAGGTGCTCGCGCAGGCGCGCGCCGACGGGTTGCTGCCGGCGTTCGTGCCCGACCCCGAGATCGCGCGCGCCACGTACGACAAGTACGAGACGCACCAGCTGCTCCAGCGCCACGGCCTGCCCTCGCCCCCGACCGTCCTGCCGGGCGAGGAGCCGGCCTCCTACCCCGTGATGGTCAAGCCGCGACGCGGCTCGGGCGCGCGCTCGATCCACCTCGCGCACGACGCCGAGGAGGCCGCCTTCTTCGTGCGCTACGTCAAGGAGCCGACGATGGTGCAGCGCGCGATGGACGGCCCCGAGTTCTCGATCGACCTGCTGTCCGACCTCGACGGGCGCTGCCTCAACGCGATCCCGCGCACGATGCTGGAGTCGCGCGGCGGCGAGTCGATCAAGGGCGCGGCGATCGCCGACGCGGAGCTGATCGAGCTGGGCCGCGCGGTCGTCGAGACGCTCGGCGTGCGCGGGCCGTGCACCGTTCAGGCGTTCCGCGACCGCGAGATCGGCCTCGGCATCACGGACGTCAACACGCGCTTCGGCGGTGCGTTTCCGGCGCCCATGTACGCCGCCCGCGCGGGTCGCACCTACCCCGAGCTGATCGCGCGGATGGCGAACGGCGAGCGGCCCGAGCCGCACGTCGGCGACTTCCTCGCCGGGCGCACCTTCACGCGCTACTACTGGCAGCTGGAGCTGGACGAGCAGCTGCAGCCGACCGGCCGGGAGATCGTGCCCGGGGGACCGCCGGCGCCGCGGCCGTGATCGCACGTCACTCGTGACAAGACGTGACGCTATGCTGTCGGGTGCATGCGTCACATCTGCGACACACATGGTTCACGCTCGTGACGGCGCTCGCCGAGCACACCGAGCTGGAGCGCTTCAACGGCGTCGTCGACGAATGGCAGGCGACGGTCCAGCGCGCACTGGCGCGCGCGCCGCTCGCCGACGGCGAGCTGTTCGCACGCTGGTCGGCGACCGTCCGCAAGCTGTCGGAGGCGATCGATCGAGCGGTCCCTCCGACTCTCGACTTCGAGCAGGTCGCGGAGATCCGCGGTGACCTGCTCGCGATCGTGCAGAGCGTCCTGGCTTACGATCCCAAGCATCCGCTCGACTCCTACGAGCAGACGCTGCTGCGGCTCGAGGCGATCCGGCACGTCATCCGCGACGTGCTCGACCAACGTGCGGCGGGGGAGCACGATGCCCGCCTGTTGATCAAGGGCCTCGAGGCGGCGCTCCCGCATGTCGGCCGGCGGGACCTGGCGCGACTGCTGGGGATGTCCGAGCGATCGATCCAACGGATCCTGAGGAATACCGACCACGGTACGCCTGGTCGGCGGCTCGTGCTCGTAGCGCGCCTGGTCGAGCAGCTGCGTCGTGACTGGACCGAGGAGGGCGTCGTCGCCTGGCTGTCGCGACCCCGCGCAGCGCTCGGGGGCCGGGCCGTGCTCGACGTCGTCGACGATCCCGCGTGCGAGCACCAGATCCTTGCGCTTGCCCGAGCGGGCCGCGCTCAGCATGGCGCGTAAGGCCAAGCTGCCCGCATCGGTCGCGTTCGGGGACTTCGGATACCGCTGGTCGAGCTATGACACGCCTCTCTGGGCACGGCCGAACTCCAGCCCGCATCGCTGGAACCGGGCCCGAGAGGCAGCGACGCAGTATCTGAGCCTGAGCCCCGAGGGCGCCTGGGCGGAGCTGATTCGAGCAGAGGACCTCACGACCGACGCAGACGTACATCTGGTGCAGATGCCGATGTGGGTCCTGCGGCTCCAGGAGTTGCACATCGCCGACTACGCGACGTTCGAGAAGGCCGAGGCTGCGGGGTTCCCCCCGGGTGCGTTGGTCGACGAGGACCAGGAGCGCTGTCGCGCCGAAGCCACACGCCTGCGCGAGCACGGCTTTCGCGGTGTCCTCGCCCCGTCCGCCGCACTGCCCGGAGACGTGAACCTGACGTTGTTCGGTCCGCGTCTGGCGGTCGAGTGGAGCTGCTCCGACGAAGGGCGACTCGGATCGTTCATCCCGGTCAAGCAGCTCGCGGTCGGACATCCGCCGGACGGGCTGCTGCCGAGCGTCCGACAGCACGGTCGGTCCCATGCGGGACTGCGCGCCTTCAAGCGGGCGCGCCGAGCCAGCTAGCGTCGGCGTGCGAGCACGCGCACCGGCACCGCCCGCGAGGCGCCGGCTGCGTTGAGCGCGTCGGTCGGCGTGCGCACGATCACGCGGTAGACGCCGGGCGCGGCGAGCGTGAGCGGCGCCGCGAAGGC
Organism: uncultured Actinomycetes bacterium; assembly: GCA_963746145.1. GTDB lineage: Bacteria > Actinomycetota > Thermoleophilia > Solirubrobacterales > Solirubrobacteraceae > Conexibacter. The sequence continues at coordinate 193,850 of CAVVAC010000003.1, read as the reverse complement.
GCCGTCGCTCGTCGCGAGCGCGCGCAGCTGCACGCGCCGGAAGCGGCCCGAGGGCAACTTGCGCTCGACGCTCACCCGCACGCGCACCTTCGCGGGGGTCGTCGTGCCGTTCAGCGTGAGCGGCTGGCCGGACCGCAGCGTGGGCGCCGACAGCTGCGCTCGCACGCTGGCGCGCACGACGATCGCCACGGCCGGCGAGGCCAGTCCGCTGACCGGCTCGAGCGCGCGCACGGCGCCGTCCTGCGCGAGCGCGAGCGCCGCGCTCCAGATCCCGTCGCCGCCGCTGCGCACGCTGCCGACGTCGACCCACGCGCCGGCCTGGCGCTGCTGCAAGGTCAGCGGCACCCCGCTCGGTCGCGTGCCGTCGGCGCGCGCGAGCCGGCCGGTCAGCAGGACCGGCCCGCCGGCCGGCTGCGCCAGCGGCGAGGGCGAGATCGTCAGCAGCGCCCGCGGCGCCGGCATCGCCTGCTGGACGAGCACCCGCAGCACTGGGAGCTGCGCGTACAGCGCCGCGCCGGGGCATTCCGTCTGACCGCCGTCGCGGTGGCCCGAGACGCGCTGGAAGCGGACGTGCACGCCCTCCGCGAAGCGGTTCAGCTCGCCGCCGATCGAGACCTCGCCGATCTCGCCGGTCGCCGGCACGCCCGCGAGCGAGAGCTTCCATGCGATCGCGCGCGCGAGCGTGTGCAGCGGCGCCGAGGGCAGGCCCGCGGAGCTGAAGTCGCCGATCGCCGCGATCCCCGTCGCGGTGCTGTTCCAGCCCTGCGCGTGGGCGCCCATCACCGGCTCCTGCACGCCGCCGGCGCGGCCTTCGTAGAGCGTCCCGAAGCGGTCGACGAGCAGGTTGTAGCCGATGTCGTTCCAGCCGTTGCCGTTGCGGTGGAAGCGGCAGATCGCGAGCACGATCCCCGGCGCCGAGCTGGGCCCGTAGGAGTTGAGCGAGACCGTGTGGTGCACGAGCGCGAAGTCGACGCGCCCGTAGGCCGGCGTCACGCGCGGCGTGCACTGGTGCTGCGGGTCCCAGGCCGAGCGCGGCACGAGCGCCGGCGCCGCGCCGGACGCCGCACGCGCGCGCGGGAGCTGTGGGCGGCCGGAGAGCGCCACGAAGTGCACGCGCACGTCGCGCGGGGCTCCGGACAGGCGCAGCTGGTAGGCGCGCGCGGCGCCGCTCCAGACGGGCTCGCCGGGGTCGGCGTGCGCCCAGCGACTCCAGCGCCCGCCCGCGCGGCGCACGCGCAGCTCGACGGCGTGCGCGCCGCCGTGCCAGCGCACGCCGAGCAGGTCGAAGCGCCGCGGCGTCGCCAGCGGCGCCGTCACGTGCAGCATGCTCGCCGCAGAGGCGCGCGCCGGCGCTTCGAAGCGCGCGGCCGGCACGCGCTGGTCGAAGTCGACCGCGCGCTGTGCGGCGCCGGCAGGGCTCGCGGCGGCGAGCAGGAGCAGGACTGGGACGAGGATCCGGCGCATGCGACCCCGCGCATGGTGGCAGCGATCGCGCCCCGGCGGCGGGCGGTCAGGCGGAGGCGGCGCGCACGCGCGGCTTCGGCTTCGCGCGCCGGCGCGCGGGCGCACGACGCACGGCGGCGACGGGCGGGGTGGGTGGGGTCCAGCATCCATCGACGAAGTCGGCGATCTCGCCCGTCAGGCGCTCCGGCCGCGTGCGCAGCTCGAGCACCGAGCTGGCGTTCAGCAGGCGACCGTTCGGCAGCTCGTCGGCCAGCATGCCGGCGTCGGAGAACGGGTGGATCGGGTCGCGATGGTGCCCGATCACGAGCGCCGGCGCGGTGAACGTGCGGCGGATGTCGCGATGCGGCGCGATGCGGCCGAAGAACAGCCCCTGCAGCACCGCGGCGCTCGGTCCGGGGTCCTGCGAGAGCCAGTCGGCCGTGATCTCGGCGACCAGCGGCAGCGGCGTGCGCGGCACGCGGCGCGCGACCTGCTGCACGACCTTCATCAGCGGCTCGCCGAACGTCAGCGCGACGAGCAGCGGCGTGAAGCTGAGCGCGCTGCCGAGCAGGCCGTTGTCGAGCACCGGCATCTCCAGCAGCATCCCGCGCAGCCGCTGCGGCGCCGCCGCGGCGACCTCGAGCGTCGCGTTCGCGCCGAGCGAGGTCCCGCCGACGATCGCCTCGCCGATCCCGAGGTGGTCGAGCAGGCCGATCGCCTGGCCGGCGATCGCCGTCATCGAGTAGCGCCACATGTCGCGCGGGCGGTCCGAGGCGCCGTGCCCGAGCGGGTCCATCAGGATCACGCGGTTGCCGCGCGCGGCGAGCGCCCGCGCGAGCGGCTCCTGCATCCGCTGCGCGAGCAGCAGGCCCGGCAGCAGCAGGATCGAGCGCGGGCCCTCGCCGTAGACCGAGTACGCGATCCGCTGGCCGTCGTGCTCGAAGTACTGCATACCGGTCAGGCTAGCGGGTGCCCGAGCAGGCAGCGGAGCCTGCGAAAGGCGGGTCCCGCCCGCTCTCTCACGGCTTCGTCCCGGTCACCACGAAGCCCAGCATCGTCGCGAAGAAGCGATGGCGCTCGTGCGCGGCGTCGAGCGCGTCCCACCAGCTGATCAGCTCCTGCGGCGTGAAGTCGCCGGCCGCGAGCGCCGCATCGAGGTGACCCGACACGATCCAGCCGAAGAAGTCGAACGGCAGCTCGATCGCGTACGGGATCGTCGTCACGTCGGTCAGCCCGGCGTCGCGCACGAGCCGCGGCAGCGCGCTCCCGACCCAGCCGTTGCGCACCCCGTCGCTGTAGCTGCGCACGATCCGCCGCGTCAGCCCGCGCTCGGCGCCGTCGATCACGAGCGCGTCCCAGTCGAGGTCGAACAGAACCACGCGCCCGCCCGGGCGCAGCACGCGCGCTATCTCGCGCACGGCCGCCGCGGGGTCGCCGTCGACGTGCATCAGCACGCGCTCCATGCGGCAGCGGTCGATGCTCGCGTCCGCCAGGTCGAGCGCGAACGCGTCGCCGACGCGGAACTCGACGGCCAGGTTGCGCCCGTCCATGCGACGCGTCGCCTCCGCGACGATTCCCGGCGAGGCGTCGATCCCGAGCACGTGGCCGTGGGGGCCGACGCGGCGGGCGATCGCGCGCGCGTCCTCGCCGGCTCCGCAGCCGATCTCCAGCACGCTCAGCCCGCGTTGCAGCGCCAGCTGGTCGAGCATGATCGGCTTCAGCCGGCGGATCGCCGGCAGTGCGTTGCCCGCGTCGAAGAAGCGCAGCGCGAAGCCGACGTCGCTCGCGGCGAGCGACGTCATGCGAGCCACTCCGCGATCAGCCGGCCGATCAGCGGCCCCTGGTCCTCCTGCATGAAGTGGCCGGCGTCCGGGATCACGTGCGCGACCTCGCTGCCGATCGCCGTCGCGAAGCGCCGGCCCGTGTCGAGCGAGATGATCGGATCCTGGTCGGCCCACAGCACGAGCTTCGGGCGCGTGTCGCCACCGAGCGCGTCGAGCACGCGCTGGCCCTCCGCGGCGCCGGGCGCCTCGGGCGTGCGCGGGATCAGCAGCGGGAAGGCGCGCGCCCCGGCCTTCGCGGCCGGCTCCGCGTACGGCGCCTCGTAGGCGCCGATGACCGCGTCGCCGGGATCGGCGTGGCAGCCGCCGCGCACGAGCATCCCGACCGGCAGGTCCTCCGTGCGCTCGACGAAGCCGCGGAACGCCTCCCACGCGGCGCTCATCTTCTGGTGGCCCGTGAAGAGACCCGTGTCCATCGCGACGATCCGAGCGATGCGGTCGGGGCGCTCGACCGCGAGCCGCAGCCCGATCGGCCCACCCCAATCGTGCACCACGACGGTCGCGTCGCGCAGGTCGAGCCGCTCCAGCAGCTCGGCGGCGATCGCCGTGTGACGCTCGTACGAGTACCAGTCGAGCGCGACCGGCTTGTCGGAGCGGCCGAAGCCCGCATGATCGGGCGCGATGCAGCGGTGGCCGGCGTCGAGCAGCGGCCCCATCACATGCCGCCACAGGTAGGACCAGGTCGGCTCGCCGTGCAGCAGCAGCACCGGCGCGCCGTCGCCCTCGTCGAGGTGGGCGAGCCGCAGGCCGTCGAGCTCGCGGTAGTGCGGCTCGAACGCGAAGCCGGGCAGGTCTGCGAAGCGCTCCTCCGGCGTCCGCACGGCTTCGGTCATGGTCCCTCGTCGCTCGCTCCTGGAAATGCCTGCATGAGCGAGAGTAGACGCTGGCGTTCAGCAGCGCGCCGGGGCTCGTCGGTGCGCGGACCCGCTCCTGGGTAACCTCCTCGGCCATGAGCGCCACAGCCGATCTCGACCTGCTCGCGATCAACACGATCCGCACGCTCGCGATGGACGCGGTCCAGCAGGCCAACAGCGGCCACCCGGGCATGCCGATGGGGATGGCGCCGGTCGCCCACGTCCTCTTCGCCGAGGTCATGCGCCACAACCCGCGCGACCCCAACTGGCCCGACCGCGACCGCTTCGTGCTGTCGGCCGGGCACGGCTCGATGCTGCTGTACGCCGCGCTGCACCTGTCCGGCTACGACGTGACGCTTGAGGACCTCAAGGCCTTTCGCCAGTGGGAGTCGCGCACGCCGGGCCACCCCGAGGTCCACCACACCCCGGGCGTCGAGACGACGACCGGCCCGCTCGGCCAGGGCTTCGGGAACGCCGTCGGGATGGCGATCGCAGAGCGCTTCCTGCGCGAGCGCTTCGGCTCCGAGGTGATGGACCACCGCATCTTCGGGATCTGCTCCGACGGCGACCTGATGGAGGGCGTCTCGTCCGAGGCGGCCTCGATCGCCGGCCATCTCGGGCTCGGCCAGCTGACCTTCCTGTACGACGACAACCACATCTCGATCGACGGCGACACCGCGCTCTCGTTCGACACCGAGGACGTCGAGAAGCGCTTCCGCGCCTACGGCTGGCACGTCCAGCACGTCGACGACGCGAACGACCTCGACGCGCTGCGCACGACGATCGCCGCCGCCGTGAAGGAGACCGAGCGCCCGTCGCTGATCCGCGTCCGCTCGCAGATCGCGTTCGGCTCGCCCAACAAGGTCGGCACCGCCGGAGCGCACGGCGCGCCGCTCGGCGAGGACGAGGTGCGCGCCACGAAGCAGGCGCTCGGCTGGGACCCGGATGCGAAGTTCCTCGTGCCCGAGGAGGTCTACGCGCACGTCAGCGCGGTCGAGCGCGGCGCCGTCGTCCAGCGCGAGTGGGAGCACCGCTTCCGCGCCTGGCAGGACGCCGAGCCGCAGCTCGCGGCCGAGTGGGAGGCCGCCTGGGCCGGGCGGCCGCTGCCGGGACTCGGCGCGGCGCTGCCCACGTTCGAGGCCGGCTCCGCGCAGGCCACGCGCGCCGCCAGCCACACGGCGCTGCAGGCGATCGCGCCGTACCTGCCGACGATGGTCGGGGGCTCGGCCGACCTCAACGAGAGCGTCAAGACCGGCATCAAGGGCGAGCCCGCCTACAGCCGCGAGCAGACCGGCCGCAACGTCTTCTGGGGCATCCGCGAGCACGCGATGGGCTCGGCCGTCAACGGCCTCGCGCTGCACGGCGGGATCGTCAAGCCCTACGGCGCGACGTTCCTGCAGTTCGCCGACTACATGCGCCCGGCGATCCGCCTCTCGGCCCTGATGGGCCTGCCGGTGCTGTGGGTCTACTCGCACGACTCCGTCGCGCTCGGCGAGGACGGCCCGACGCATCAGCCCGTCGAGCACCTCGCCGCGCTGCGGGCGATCCCCAACCTGATCGTGATCCGCCCGAGCGACGCGAACGAGACGGTCGTCGCCTGGCGCGTCGCCGTCGAGGAGCTGGACGGCCCGGCGGTCCTGATCCTCTCGCGCCAGAACCTGCCCGTGCTCGACCGCTCGCGATACGCGCCCGCCGAGCAGCTCGTGCGCGGCGCCTACGTGCTGGAGGAGGTCGAGGGCGCGGTCGCCACGCTCGTCGCGACCGGCTCCGAGGTCTCGCTGGCGCTCGAGGCGCAGGAGCTGCTGGCCGGCGAGGGCGTCACGACGCGCGTCGTGGCGATGCCGAGCTGGGAGCTGTTCGCCGCGCAGGACGAGGCCTACCGCGACAGCGTGCTGCCCGCCGGCCAGCCGAAGGTCTCCGTCGAGGCCGGCATCGCGATGGGCTGGGAGCGCTGGGTCGACCGCTGCGTCTCGATCGACCGCTTCGGCGCCTCCGCGCCCGGCGAGACGGTCATGCGCGAGCTGGGCATGACGCCCGAGCACGTCGCTGCGACCGTGCGCTCGCTCCTCTAGCGCTGGCTCAGTGGATCGTCTCGCCACGGGCGAGCATCGCGACGTAGCGCTCGATCCGCCGCTCGCGCGTGCCCGGCTGCTTGGCCGGCGCCTGCACGCGGTAGACGATCGCGTAGCGGTTGACGCTGCTGAGCGTGGCGAAGAACGTCGCCGCCGCCGGGCTCGCGTCGAGCGCCGCCTGCAGGTCGGCCGGCACGGTCGCGTCGCGCTGGCCGGCGTAGGCGGCCTCCCAGCGGCCGTCGGCCTTCGCCGCCTCGACCTCCGCAGCCCCGGCGGCGCGCATGCGCCCAGCGGCCTCCAGGCGCGCGACGTGCTCGGTGTTGCGCTGCGACCACACGCTGCCGCGCCGTCGCGGCGTGAAGCGCTGCAGGAAGAAACGCTCGTCGTGGCCGCGCTTCTGCCCGTCGATCCAGCCGAAGCAGAGCGCCACGTCGAGCGCCTGCGCGTACGTCACGCTCGCGATGCCGCTGTCCTTCTTCGCGATCTGCAGCCACACGCCGGGCGCCCGGGCGTGCTCGGCCTCGAGCCATGCCTCCCAGGCGGCTGCCGAGGCGAAGGGCAGGATCGGCAGCTCGTCCGCCATGCCGCCAGAGTACGGTGAGCCGCGTGCGCGTGCTCGCCGCCGAGGACACGATCGAGCTGGGCGACGAGGACCTCGTCGTGCACGGGGAGAACCTCGACGTGCTGGCGCGCCTGCCGGACGGCGCCTTCGACCTGATCTACGTCGACCCGCCCTTCAACACCGGGCGCACGCAGCAGCGCCGCACGCTCGCGACCGCAGCGGCCGGCGAGGGCGACGGCGATCGCACCGGCTTCGGCGGGCGCCGCTACCGCACCCAGCTGCTGCAGGCGCTCGCGTACGAGGACAGCTTCGGCGACTACCTCGGCTTCCTCGCGCCGCGTCTGGAGCAGGCGCACCGCCTGCTCGCCGCGCACGGCACGCTCTACTTCCACATCGACTACCGCGAGGCGCACTACTGCAAGCTGCTGCTGGACGAGCTGTTCGGCCGCGAGGCGTTCCTCAACGAGCTGATCTGGGCCTACGACTACGGCGCCAAGCCGCGCAGCCGCTGGCCGGCGAAGCACGACACGATCCTCGTCTACGTCAAGACGCCGGGCGAGCACCACTTCGACGCCGAGGCGGTCGAGCGCGAGCCGTACATGGCGCCGGGCCTCGTCACGCCCGAGAAGGCCGCGCGCGGCAAGCGCCCGACCGACGTCTGGTGGCACACGATCGTGCCGACGACCGGCGCCGAGAAGACCGGCTACCCGACGCAGAAGCCCGAGGGGATCGTGCGCCGCATGGTCGCCGCCTCCTCGCGTCCGGACGGCTGGTGCCTGGACTTCTTCGCCGGCTCGGGCACGCTCGGCGCCGTCGCCGCGTCGCTCGGGCGCCGCTACGTGCTCGTCGACTCCAATCCGGAGGCGATCGACGTGATGCGCCGCCGGCTCGGCTAGGCCGCGGCGGCCGGCAGCGCGTCGAGACCCTCGAGCGCGGCGAACGCCTGCGGGCAGAAGGCCGTGCCGACGTCGCGCCGCATGATCGCCAGCGCCTCCTCGACCGGCAGCGGCCCGCGGTAGGGGCGGTCGGCCGTGAGCGCCTCGAACACGTCGGCGACGGCGAGCGTGCGCGCCATCGGCGACAGCTGGCGCTCGCCGACGCCGCGGTGGTAGCCGCGCCCGTCGAGCCGCTCGTGGTGGGCGGCCGCGTCGACCGCCCAGCCGGAAAACGCCTTCACCTTCAGCAGGATCTGCTCGCTGTAGGCGGGGTGGCGCTTGACCTGCGCGAACTCCTTCTCGGTCAGGCGTCCGGGCTTGTCGAGGATCGCATTCGAGACGCCGAGCTTGCCGATGTCGTGCAGCAGGCCGGCGCGCCGCAGATCGCGCAGCGCGATCGGATCGAACGCGAGCTGCTCGCCGACGGCGACGGCGTAGCGCGCGACGCCCTCGGAGTGCCGGGCCGTGTACGGGGACTTCGCGTCGATCACGCGCGCGAACGCCTCCGCGATGCGATCGAGGTCCTGCTCGCTCGCGAGTCGCACCAGCTCGTGCGGCTCCAACGCAGCGAGCACGATCCCCGGGTCCTTGTAGCCGAGGTCGCGCCACAGCCGGTCGGTCAGCGGGATCGCGAGGAAGGCGTCCGCGATCGTCGGATCGAAGGCGCCCCCGCGGCGGCGGCGCACCGTGTTGCGCGCGGCCTCGCGGCCGAAGCGCGCGTGGAAGACCTCCGCCGTCTGCGCGACGGACGCGATCCGTCCCAGCAGCGGCAGGTCCGCCCCGGCGACGCGGTAGGGCTGACCCTTGCCGTCCCAGCGCTCGTCGAGCGTGCGCACGGCGGCCGAGGCCGACTCCGGCAGGCCGAGCATCGCGAGGATCTCGGCGCCGCGCTCGCAGCGCGCGCCGACGATCTCGTTGGCCTCCGCTGCGAGCCCCTTGAGCGCGCTGGCGAAGCGTCGCGCACGACGCAGCGGCGAGCCGTCCGGCTCGACGTTCTGCGCCGTGAAGCGGATCGCCTCGCTCGGGCGCGACCAGTCGACGAGCTTGCCGGCCTGCTTGAGCGCGAGGTCGTCGGCGTTGAAGAGCGCGGCCATGCGCGCCGCGCTGCTGGTGCAGCCGGCGTCCTTCAGCAGCAGCGCGTAGAAGAGGGCTGAGCGGTCGGCCTCGTCGATTCCCAGCTGCTCGGCGATCCGCAGGCCGACCAGGCAGGTGCGCTCGGCATGGCCGACGGGCTGGCCCTCGGTCAGGTCGAGCGCGTGCGAGAGCGCCGAGATGACCTCGGAGAGGCGCAGCTCGCTGCCCTGGGCAGATGTGGTCGCGACCACCACATCTGTCCTATCGGCAGCTCCAGATGGCAGCCAAAGCGCTGCACGGCGCGTCTTAGCCGATCACGGAGCGCACGAGTGGCTCGTAGCCGCCGCTGTGGCCGGTGCGATTCGGGTGGTAGCTTTCTTCGATCGGGTTCGAGAGCCCGTTGAGCCACTCGCTGCTGGAGCAGACAGCGTGGCCGGTGAACGACGGGATCGCGTCCTTGAACGTGAAGCCGGCGGCGGTCGCGCGCGTTCTCGTCACTTCCTTGAGCAGGTCGGCGGTCGCGTTCAGTCTCGTCATCTCGTCGCCGCTGAAGAACGTCCCGGCGTTGCAGTCGACGCCCATGAACAGGCGTGGGTATCCGAGCACGACGACGGTCGCTCTCGGCGAGCGCGATCTGATCTGCGCGTAGACGGCGTCGAGGCGGCCGGGCAGCGTGTTTCTGATGAACGTGTTCGCCGTGTTGATGGTGCTCGTGCACGAAACTATGGGCAGCGCGCATTGCGTGATCACTTCGGAGAAGCCGGCGTCGTTGCCGCCGATCGTGATCGTCACGATGTTCGTGCTCGCGCTCAACGACGAGACCTGTCTGTTGAGCACGTCGGTCGTTATCGCGCCCGAGCAGGCGACGAACGTGAGGCTCGTGTTCGGCCGCTGCGCGGCGATCAGCTCCGGATATGCGTATAGCGAGCGCTTGCACGTCGGTTCGAAGAACGTGCGCGTGCCGACGCCCGACGAGTACGAGTCGCCGAGCGCGACGTAGTTGTCTGCGAGTGCGCTGGCGGCGACGGCGAGCAGCGCGAGCACGGCCAGGATTACGACGACCGCGGTCCTGCGCGGACGTTGATGCATGGTGCCCTCTCCCCCTGAGTTGACGGTGTCGCCAACCCTAGTGGAGCCGCTCTAATTATGAGTCAATCGACACGCCCGGCGGCGCGCGCCCAGGCGATGAAGAGCGCCTGCAGCGGCAGCCGCAGGTACAGCGCGACCGCGCCGCCCGGCACCTCGTAGCGACCCGGGTTGAGCGCCATGTAGACGTTCGCGGGGAAGACGGCGACCAGCGTCGCGATCCCGAGCCAGCCGCCGAGGCGGCGCGTGCGGCGATGCAGCGTCATCGCGCCGGCGGCGATCTCGGCGACCCCACTCGCGTACACGAGCTCGCGCCGGGCCGGCAGCGAGTGCGGCACGATCGACTCGTACGTGCGCGGGATCACGAAGTGCATGATCCCCGCGAACACGAAGAAGGGGCCGAACAGGCGGGCGCGCATGTCCGCCAGCCTAGATGCCGCCCCCGGCCGCCGCGCCGCTCATTCGCTCGGCGGGCGCCGCTCGCGCTTGCGCTCGGCTTGGCGGCGCTTGGCGTCCTCGCGGCGCTTGCGCGAGCCCGCCGTCGGCCGCGTCGGCGTGCGCTTGCGCGGGACGGCGAGCGCCGCCGCGAGACGGGCCTGCAGCCGCTCGAGCGCCAGCTCGCGGTTGCGCGCCTGGCTGCGCGCGTCCTGCGCGACGGCGCTCACGAGCGGCCCGACGCGCGCGAGCAGCCGCTCGCGCTGCGCATCGCTCAGGGTCTCCGATGCACGCACGTCGAAGACGGCCTCGATCCGCGAGGCGGTGACGTTCGCGTGCTGGCCGCCCGGCCCGGACGAGCGGCTGGCGCGCAGGGTCACCTCCGCAAGCGGCAGCGCCAGTCCCCCCGAGATCGGCATCGGGTCGTCCATGCGCTCCATGATCGCGCGTTTCGCCGAGGCTCCCCGATCTGCAACAACTCACGCTCGACACCTGGAGATATCCAAGATATCCTGCCAGCATGCCCAAGGTGCTCATCACCCTCGAAGACACCCTCCTGCGGCGCATCGACCGCACCGTGCGGAAGCGCGGCCTGACGCGCAGCGCCTACATGGCGGAGCTGGCCGAGCGCGACCTGGCCCGCGAGCGGGGCCCCGGTGCCGATCCCGAGGTGCGCGCGGCGCTCGCACGGCTGCGTGAGCTGTTCGCGGGCAATCCCCTGTCCGAGGACCCCACCGTCACGATCCGGCGCGAGCGCGACGAGCGGACCCGGCGCCTGACCGAGCGCCCATGAGGGACGTAGTCCTCGACTCGTCCGTCCTGCTCAAGTGGCTGGATGCCGGCGAGCTGCGCCACCAGGCGGCGGCCCAAGCGCTGGCGCGCGAGTTCGAGGAGGGCCGCTTGCGCGTGACCGCGCCGCGGTTCCTGATGCTCGAGGTGCTCAACGTGGTCGCTCGTCGCTGGCGCCTAGACGCCGCCGAGGTCGCCGCGATCGCCCAGTTGCTCGACGGCCTCCGTTTCGACCTCGTCGAACCTCGGCTGACGGACGTCGCTCGCTGGACCGCTCACGGCCTTACCGCGTACGACGCGGCCTACGTCGCGGTCGCCGAGGCGGCTGGCATCCAGCTGATCACCGACGATCGCGAGATGCTGGCGGTTGCTCCCGGCATCGCGCGCTCGCTCGCGGACGCGACGTAGCGTCTACGCCGCGAGTGGCGGGATGCGCGCCGTCAGCCACTCGCGCAGCTCGGGGATCACGCCCGGATCGATCGTGTGCGGCACGGGCGACTCGCGGTAGAGCACGTCCGCGCCGGCGGATTCCAGCCGCTCGTGCGCGGCGCGCGCGAACTCGACCGAGATCACCGGGTCGAGCGTGCCATGGGCGATCGCGACCGGGAAGCCCACGCGACCGTCGAGCACCGGCTCGAAGCCGGGCACCGTCGGCATGAAGCCGCTGAGCGCGAGGATGCCCGCCGGCGCCGGGCGCCCCACGCCGAGCCCGAGCGCGTACGACATCGCCGTGCCCTGCGAGAAGCCCCCGAGGACCGTCCGCGACCATGGAACGCCGAGCGCCTCGGGCAGCGCGTCGAGCCATGCCGCCAGTCGCGCATAGGTGGGCGCGAACGTCGTCTCGTCCGGAAAGCCGACGCGCCGCACGACGTACCAGTGCGCGCCGGGCTGGCCCGGCAGCGCGAGGGGCGCGCGCGGCGTCACGCCGACGAGCCGGCGCTCGGGGTCGAGCGCGTCGATCAACGGTTGCAGGTCGCGCTCGTCGGTGCCGCGACCGTGCAGCAGCACGAGCGCGCCCTGCGGCTCGCCGGCGGCCGGGCGCACGCGGTGGTGCAACAGCTCGAGGTCGGCGGCGGCCATCCGTCCAATGGTAGGAGGCGAGCGCGGCGTCCCGCTCGGCCGCGGCGCTACAGTCGGCGGATGGCCCGCCTCGATCCGCAGGCGCTCGTGACGCACATCGATCGCTTGTACCGCGCGGCCTGGGCGCTGTGCGGCTCGCGCGAGGACGCCGAGGATCTCGTGCAGGAGATGGCGTCGCGCGTGCTTGCGCGCCCGCGCTATCTGCACGGTCAGGACGAGCTCGCGTACCTGATGCGCGCGCTGCGCAACACGTTCCTGCTGAATCGCCGCACCGCGAGCCGCCGGCCGCAGGTGCGCGCGACGCTCGAAGACCTGGAGCCCGTCGACACGCGTGGCCTCGGCAACCCCGAGGCGGCGCTGACTGCGACCGAGGTCTTCGCCGCGATCGCCGCGCTGCCGGAGGACTTCCGCCTCGCGCTCGTGGCCGTCGACATCGTCGGGCTCTCCTACCTGGAGGCCGCCCAGGCGCTCAAGACCAAGGAGGCGACGATCGCCTCGCGGCTGCACCGCGGCCGCGAGCGCGTCGCGCGTACGCTGGAGGGCGGCGAGCCGGCGCCCTCGCATCGGGAAGCCAGCGGCTCCGAGCGGAGTCTGAGGTGAGAGACGAACCAATGCTGCACGACGACCCCCACCACGAGCACGAGCTGGCCGCCAAGGTGCGGACGCTCGACGTTCGCGCCCCCGACGCGCTGCGCCACGCCGTCGAGCGCCGGGTCGCGACGGCACGACCGCGCCCACGCGCGCCGCGGCGCGCGTTCGCATTCGGCGCCTTCGCGGCGGTGGCGGCTGCGCTGGCGGTCTTCCTCGTTCTCGGCGGTGGCGACGGGGCGACCGTGCGCGACGCCGCGCCGGTCGCCCTGCGCGCACCGGCTGGGGGCGCCCCGCCGACCGTGGCCGGGGGGGCGTTGCTGGCGGCGCACGTCGACGCGATCTCCTTCCCAACCTGGACCAACGTCGGCTGGCGCCCGGTCGGCCAGCGCAGCGACACGGTCGGCGGCCACGCGCTGCGCACCGTCTTCTACGACGACGCGCAGGGCCGGCGCCTCGGCTACGCGATCGCCGACGGCGCTCTGCCGGTCGACGGTGGGCGCCTCGTGCACCGCCGCGGCGCCGCGCTGCGGCTGCTGCGGATCGACGGCGCGACCGTCGTCACGTGGCGCCGCGACGGCCACACCTGCATCCTCGCCGCGCGCGACGTCGCCCCCGGACGGTTGCTGACGCTCGCCAGCTACGCCGCCTGAGCGGCGCTCAGGCGACCTCGACGTAGACGAGCGTGACGCGCCCGAGCGCGATCACGTCGCCATGCTGCAGCTCCGCCTCGAGCACGCGGCGGCCGTTGACGTAGACGCCGTTGGCGCTGCGGTCGTCGAGGATGCGGGTGCGCCCGCGGCGCTGGACGACGAGCGCATGGCGCCGCGAGACGCCTGGGTCCTCGAGCTGCAGCGTCGCGGCGAAGCCGCGGCCGATGTGGGTGACGGGCTGGGTGAGCGGCAGCAGCGTCTCGTCCGCGAGCGCGAGGTACCGCCCCGGCAGGACGGGCGCGGCGACCTCGGCTGCGTCGGGCCGCTCGATCGCGTCGACGGCATCGGTCGTGGCGAGCGGATGAGCCTGTGTGATCGTCATGTCTCCACCTCAGCGGATGAACCTGAAGGTTTGCGAAGAGATCGCTCAGAGACGGTACGCGCACGGCACGTACGGCGGGATGAAGATCCGGTGAAGCGTCAGCCCGCCTGCCCCGTGGGGCGGATCAGCAGCTCGTTGATCGAGACGTGCGGCGGCTGGGCGAGCGCGTAGACGATCGCGTTGGCGATGTCCTGCGCCTCCAGCGGCGTCATCCCCGAGAAGCGCTTGGCGATCTGCTCGCGGATGTTCGGCCGGTTGTGGCCCTGCAGCTCGGTCGTGACGGCGCCAGGCTCCACGACGGTGACGCGGATGCCGTGGGGGACGCACTCCTGGCGCAGCGACTCCGAGAAGGCGACGACGCCGAACTTGGTGAGGTTGTAGACGCCCGAACCGGAGTTCGCGACGCGCCCGGCGACCGAGCTGACGTTGACGACGTGGCCCGAGCCCTGCCCGCGCATCAGCGGCAGCGCCGCGTGCGTGCAGTAGAGGACGCCGAAGACGTTCGCGTGCACCATCGTGCGCCACTCGTCCGTCGGCGCGTCCTCGATCGGTCCGAGCAGCATCACGCCGGCGTTGTTGACGAGCGCGTCGAGGCGGCCCAGCTCCGCATGCGCGCGCTCGACGAACGCGCGCGCCTGGTCCTCCTCGCCGACGTCGGCGGGGATCGCGACGGCCGTGCCGCCGTCGGCGACGATCCGTGCGGCGAGCGCCTCGATGCGGTCGACACGGCGTGCGGCGAGCGCGACAGAGGCGCCGGCGGCAGCGCAGGCGAGCGCGGTCGCCTCGCCGATCCCCGAGGACGCTCCGGTGATCGCGACGGCCTTGCCTGAGAGATCGTGGTTCATCGGTGCCGAGCCTTTCCAGGGAGGAGCTGATCGAATCCGAACGATAGGGTGGCGATCGATGACGGACTTCGCGCAGCCCTACACGCTGTACGCCGCCTTCCACGCTTCCGCCGCGCGCCGGCTCGCGGACGAGCGCCGCGCCGCCGCCGCCGCCGAGGCTGCCGCCGCGCTCGCCGCGGCCCCCGGCGTGCAGGTGCGCGGCAGCTACTCGCTCGGCGGCTTTCGCGCCGAGGCCGACCTGCTGCTGTGGCTCGTCGGCGAGAGCGCCGACGCCTTGCAGGACGCGCTCGTCGCATTCCGCCACGGCGAGCTGGGCCGCACGCTCGACGCGGTCTGGACGAACATCGGCGTGCACCGCGACGCGGAGTTCAACAAGGGCCACATCCCCGCGTTCCTGCAGGGCGAGGCGCCGCGCAGGTACGTCTGCGTCTATCCGTTCGTGCGGTCGCTGGAGTGGTACCTGCTGGAGCCGCAGGAGCGCTCGGACCAGCTGCGCGAGCACGGCATGATGGCGCGCGACTTCGCCGACGTGCGCGCGAACACGGTCAGCGCGTTCGCGCTCGGCGACTACGAGTGGCTGCTGGCCTTCGAGGCCGACGAGCTGACCCGCATCGTCGACCTGATGCGCCAGCTGCGCGGGGCGCGCGCGCGCCAGCACATGCGCGAGGAGCTGCCGTTCTTCACCGGCATCCGCAAGCCGCTCGCGGACGTCGTCGCGGATCTGCCGTAGGGCGTTAGCGCCCGCTGCCGAGGAAGCCGCGCAGCCCGCGGCGCCGCGGCTTGGGCAGCGCCGGGATCCGGTCGCCGGAGAGGATCGCCGAGGGGATCTCGGCGCTCAGCAGCGGCAGCAGGTCGCCGATGCCGGCGGCGATCGCCGGCTCGCGCATCCCTGGCGGGCGGCGCTTGGGGTCGTGCGCGTCGGATGCGAGCGTGTGCGCGAGCCCCTCGTCCAGCAGGCGCTCGGCGAAGCGCTGCACCGAGCGGCCGAAGCGGCCGACGAGGGAGCTGGCGGTGATCTGCGTCAGCACGCCGGCGGCGGCGAGGCGGGCGAGCGAGGCGGGGTCGCGCTGCACCGCGGGCGAGCGCTCCGGGTGCGCGATCAAGACGAGATGGCCGCGGTCGAGCAGGTTGTAGACGACCGGCTCGAGCGGCAGCGCGCGTTGCAGCGGCGCCTCCACGAGCAGCCAGCGGCCGCCGCCGAGCGCGAGCCGGTGCAGCTCGTCGTCGGGCAGCTCGCTCGCCTGGTGGACGTCGATCTCGGCGCCGCCGACCAGCTCGAGCGGAATCTTCGCGGCGCTCAGCGCGGCGCGCACGTCGCCGAGGCGGCGCGCGATCGTGGCTGCGTCGTTGGGCAGGTCCCAGCTCACATGAGGGGTGGTGGCGACCGTCGTCACGCCCGCCTCGACCTGCAGCTGGGCCATCGTCAGCGTCGTCGCGAGATCGCGCGGCCCGTCGTCGATCCCGGGCAGCAGGTGGCAGTGGAGGTCGATCACGCTCGTCGCATGATCCCGCGACGGCTCCCCGGCCGCGGCGCGCCCGCGCGTGCGCGGACCTGTGCGCGGCCGTGGGGGCGACGTGATCGACGAGAACAGCATGCTCGATCTCCTTCATCGGCGGGTGCGCCGCGTTCCATGAGCTGCCGCGGACGGCAGCGGCCACGGGTAGCGTTCCGCGGATGCCGGACGCCGTCATCGTCGCCGCCGTGCGCACCCCGATCGGCCGCTACGGCGGCGCGCTCGCCGGCACGCGACCCGATGACCTCGCGGCGGTCGTCGTCGCCGCGGCGGTCGAGCGCTCGGGCGTGCCGCCGGAGCGGATCGAGGACGTCTACCTCGGCTGCGCGAACCAGGCGGGCGAGGACAACCGCAACGTCGCGCGGATGGCGCTGCTGCTGGCGGGGCTGCCCGACTCGATCGGCGGCGTGACCGTCAACCGCCTGTGCGCGTCGGGCCTCGCCGCCGTCGTGGCGGCCTGCCACGCGGTGCGCGCGGGCGATGGCGAGCTGTTCGTCGCGGGCGGCGTCGAGTCGATGACGCGCGCGCCGCTGGTGACCGGCAAGGACGCGAAGCCGTTCGCGCGCGGCGATCGCGTCTCCTACGACACGACGCTCGGCTGGCGCTTCCCGAACCCGGCGATGGAGGCGCTCTTCCCGCTGGAGACGATGGGTCAGACGGGCGAGAACGTCGCCGAGCGCTGGGGCGTCTCGCGCGCCGACCAGGACGCCTTCGCGGCCGAGTCGCAGCGGCGCTGGGAGGGCGCGCAGGCGGCCGGCCGCTTCGCCGACGAGCTGGTCCCGGTCGGCGAGCTGACGGTCGACGAGCATCCGCGGCCGGGCACGACGCTCGACAAGCTGGCGGGCCTGAAGCCGGCCTTCCGCGACGGCGGCACGGTCACCGCGGGCAACGCGAGCGGGATCAACGACGGCGCGGCGGCGCTCGTCGTCGCCAGCGACACGCTCGCGCGCGAGCTGGGCCTGCCGGTGCTCGGGCGCTTCCTCGCGGGCGGGGTCGCGGGCGTCGACCCGCGCGTGATGGGGATCGGGCCGGTGCCGGCGAGCCGCAAGGCGCTCGCGCGCGCCGGCCTCGGGCCGGGCGACCTCGACCTCGTCGAGTTGAACGAGGCGTTCGCCTCGCAGAGCGTCGCCTCGATCCGCGAGCTGGGGCTCGACCCGGCGATCGTGAACGTCAACGGCGGGGCGATCGCGCTCGGCCACCCGCTCGGCATGAGCGGCGCGCGGCTCGTCGTGAGCCTGCTGCACGAGGGCCGGCGCCGCGGCGCGCGCCGCGGGCTCGCGACGCTGTGCGTCGGCGTCGGGCAGGGCCAGGCGGCCGTGTTCGCGCTGGCCGGCGGACTGTAGGGTCCCGCGTCATGGCCCGTTCGGACTCGCAGCTGCCGGTGGAGGGATATCGGCTCGACGGCATCTCGCCGAAGGCCTGGCAGCACCCGGCCGACCGCGCGGCGAGCGCCGCGCTCGCGTCGATCCCGTACCTGGACCAGGTCGTGCGCAAGCTGATCGAGCTGGGCTACGAGCGCGCGCTGCGCCAGAGCTACCTGGGCGCCTCGGTGCGGCTCGGCGAGGATCAGCTCCCGGACGTCTGGCGTGAGCACGCGCTCGCCTACGCGACGCTCGACATCGCCGACGTGCCCGCCCTGTACCTGACGCAGGTCCCGCTCGCGAACGCGGCGGCGGTCGGCGCGCAGCGCCCGTTCGTGGTCGTCCAGTCGCAGCTCGTCGCGCTGCTGGACGCACCGCAGCGACGCGCGGTCTTCGCGCATGAGGCGGCGCACATCCTCTCCGACCACCAGCTCTACGGCACGGCGCTGCAGATCCTGCTGCGGCTCGCGAGCCTGCCGCTGCCGCTCGTGCCGGTGCGCGCCGCGCTGCTGGAGTGGAGCCGCGCGGCGGAGCTGAGCTGCGACCGCGCCGCCGCGCTCGTGACGCGCGACCCGCTCGTCGTCTGCCGCACGTTGATGTCGCTCGCGGGCGGCGTCATGGTCGATCAGCTCGACCTCGACGCGTTCATGCGTCAGGGGATGGAGTACGCCGAGCGGGGCAGCGGCCTGGAGCGGCTCTCGCGGCTGCTGCTCGACCTGCGCCTCACGCATCCGATGCCGGTGCGGCGCACGCGCGAGCTGATGGAGTGGGTGCGCGGCGGCGAGTTCGACCGCATCGTCGTCGGCGAGTATCCCAAGCGCGACGAGCCCCACGACGTCCGCACCGAGGCCGGCGAGGCGACGGCCTTCTACGCCGACCGCTTCCGCACCGTCTTCCGCGAGGCCGGCGACTCGATCGGGTCCGCCGGTCAGCAGCTCGCCGACTGGCTGCGACGCACGGACTCGGACGACCCCGACTCCTAGGGCGTTCGCCTAGTTCGCGGCGGCCTCCGCCGGCGTGATGGCGAGGCCGGGGCCGACAAGGTCGCGGTGGTCTGCGCTGACGAGCGTCCAGTCGTTCAGTCGCGCCGCCGCAACGTAGGCGGCGTCGTACATGCTGAGGCCGTGCTCCTGCGCCAGCGCGATCGCTGTGTCGGCGAGCTCGTCGTCGACTGGTGCGATGGCTCCGGGGCATGATGCGCGCACGAGCTGGACGAGCCGGCGTGCATCGTCTGCTGCTTTCCACCGCCTGAGCGCCACGTTCGCGACTTCATAGAGCGTGAGGTCGAGTGCGGTGAGCGCAGTGCCAGACGCGACGAGCTTCTGCGCGGCGGCGTTGTAGCGATCGTCGGGGTCGAACGTCGCGATCCAGACGCTGGCGTCGAGCAGGAGCGGGCTCATCGCTCGTCACGCATCTTGCGGATGAACGCGGCGCTGTCGCCTCCGTGAGGCCGGGCATGCGCCAGCAGCGCCTGGATGCGCTTCCGGCGCTCGGCCAGGTCCTGCTCGATCTCGCGCTCGGCCAGCTGTCGCAGCAGCGCACTGCGGCTCATCCCGCGGGACTGGGCGAAGCGGTCGATCTGCTCGAGCAGTTGGTCGGGGACGCTGATCATGACTTTGGCCATGGTCGCAGGATATACCGGTATTGCTCAACCCCAAATAGCGTGTATCGATGTTCGCCTGCTGACCGGCGACGTTCATGTGACTGACATATAAATTTGTACCCGGGTAATGTGAACGGCGATGGCCAGCAAAGCCGCCCCCGTCCGTACCCGACTGCCGCGCGCCGAGCGCGAGCAGCAGTTGCTCGACATCGCGCACGCGCGCTTCGCCGCGCACGGCTACGGCGCCGTCACGATGGACGAGGTCGCCGCCGACGCCGGCGTCACGAAGCCGCTGCTGTACGCCTACTTCGGCAACAAGGAGCGCCTCTACCTCGCCTGCATGGAGCGCGCCGGCGACGCGATGCTCGCGACCGTCCTGGCCGCCGTCGAGGCGACCGACGGCCCGGCCGAGGCGCTGCGCCACGGCATCGAGGCCTTCTTCGCCTTCGTCGACGAGGACCGCGACGCGTGGCGCGTGCTGTTCGACGAGACGCTCCCGACCGGGGGCGAGCTGGCGCAGCGCGTCGGGGAGTACCGCGAGCGGCTCGTCGGGCTCGTCAGCGCCGCGAACCTCAACCGCCTGCCGGCCCGCCGCCGCGCCGCCCACGCGACCGAGATCGAGGCGCTCTCGCACGCCCTGCTCGGAGCCGCCGAGGCGCTCGCGCGCTGGTGGCTGCGCAGCGGCGCGCTGTCCGCCGCCGACGCGGCCGAGCTGCTGATCGCGACCGTCGAGCCCGGGCTGGCCGCCCGCGCCGCCGGCCGCGCGACGACCCCCGACCAAGGACCCGCATGACGCCTCCCGCCATCCGCTCCGTCGCCGTGCTCGGCGGCAACCGCATCCCGTTCGCGCGCTCGAACGGCCCCTACGCGAAGGCCTCCAACCAGGAGATGCTGACGGCCGCGCTCGACGGGCTCGTGGCGCGCTTCGGGCTCGAGGGCGAGCGCCTCGGCGAGGTCGTAGCCGGCGCCGTGCTCAAGCACAGCCGCGACTTCAACCTGACGCGCGAGTGCGTGCTCGGCAGCCGCCTGTCGGCCGAGACGCCCGCTTACGACGTGCAGCAGGCCTGCGGCACCGGCCTCCAGGCGACGATCCTCGTCGCCAACAAGATCGCGCTCGGGCAGATCGAGGCGGGCGTCGCCGGCGGCGTCGACACGACCTCCGACGCGCCGATCGGCGTCAACGAGCAGCTGCGCGCGATCCTGCTCGACGCGAACCGCGAGCAGAGCACCGCCGGGCGCGTCAAGCAGCTGCTGCGCGTGCGTCCGCAGCACCTGATCCCCGCGATTCCGCGCAACGAGGAGCCGCGCACCGGCCTCTCGATGGGCGAGCACCAGGCGCGCACGGCGGCCGAGTGGAACGTCACGCGCGCGGCGCAGGACGAGCTGACGGCGCGCAGTCACCGCAACCTCGCCGCGGCGTACGAGCGCGGCTTCCAGGACGACCTCGTCACGCCCTACCTCGGACTCGAGCGCGACCAGAACCTGCGGCCCGACTCGAGCGAGGAGAAGCTCGCGAAGCTGAAGCCCGTCTTCGGCGGGCCGGAGGGGACGATGACGGCGGGCAACTCGACGCCGCTGTCCGACGGAGCGGCCGTCGCGCTGCTCGGCAGCGAGGCGTGGGCACAGGAGCGCGGGCTGACCGTGCTCGCCCGCTTCGTCGACGCCGAGACGGCGGCCGTCGGCTACGTCTCCGGCCGCGAGGGGCTGCTGATGGCGCCCGCCTACGCGGTGCCGCGCCTGCTCGCGCGCAACGGCCTCGCCCTGCAGGACTTCGACCTGTACGAGATCCACGAGGCATTCGCCTCGCAGGTGCTCTCGACGCTCGCCGCGTGGAAGGACCCCGACTTCTGCAAGGAGCGCCTCGGACTCGACACGCCGCTCGGCGCGATCGATCGAGAGCGACTCAACGTCAACGGCAGCTCGCTCGCCGCCGGCCACCCCTTCGCTGCGACTGGCGGGCGCATCGTCGCCGGCCTCGCGAAGGCGCTCCACGAGCGCGGGGGCGGCCGCGGCCTGATCAGCGTCTGCGCAGCCGGCGGCCAGGGTGTCGTCGCGATCTTGGAGGCCTAAACGATGTCCGACCGCTACACGCAACTCGTCAACACGCCCGTCGGCAAGCTCGTCGCGAAGAACGTCGGGCTGCCGGCGCCGGTGCCGCTCCAGCGCCACACGCCCGGCGCGCCGGTGATCGACGGCGACGTGCTCGTTGGCGCCGCCTCCGGCGGCCGGCTCGGGAAGGCGATCGCCGCGCTGCTGGCCGACGTCGGCGCCGGCGCGACGCCCGGCGCCGAGCGCCACAAGGCGCTCGTGTTCGATGCGACCGGCATCGCCTCCAGCGCCCAGCTCGCCGAGCTGCACGCGTTCTTCCACGCACACGTGCGCCAGATCGCGCGCTGCGGGCGCGTCGTCGTGCTCGGCACGCCGCCGATCGCTGCGCGGCAGCCGGCCGAGGCGGTCGCGCAGCGCGCGCTGGAGGGTTTCACGCGCGCGCTCGGCAAGGAGATCCGTCACGGCGCGACGGTGCAGCTCGTCTACGTCGAGCCCGGCGCGGAGGACCAGCTCGCCGCGACGCTGCGCTTCCTGCTGTCGCCGCGCTCGGCCTACGTCTCCGGCCAGGTCGTGCGGATCGGCAAGGCGGAACCGCCGCCCGCGCTCGACTGGGAGCAACCGCTGGCCGGCAAGGTCGCGCTCGTGACCGGCGCGTCGCGCGGCATCGGCGCCGCGATCGCCGCGACGCTCGCGCGCGACGGGGCGCACGTCGTGGGGCTCGACGTGCCGGCGCTGGCCGACGACCTCGCGGCGGTCACCGCGGGATTGAGCGGCACGGCGCTCGAGGCCGACATCACCGACCCGACGGCGCCGCAGCACATCGCCGACTTCCTGCGCTCGCACCACGGCGGCGTCGACGTCGTCGTGCACAACGCCGGCATCACGCGCGACAAGACGCTCGGGCGGATGGACGCGGAGCGCTGGGACGCGGTGATCGGCGTCAACCTCAGCGCGATCGAGCGGGTCACCGACGCGCTCATCGCCGGCGGCTCGAAGCGCGTCCTGAACGCGGGCGGGCGCGTCGTCTGCGTGTCCTCGATCAGCGGCATCGCCGGCAACTCGGGACAGACGAACTACGCAACCTCGAAGGCCGGGGTGATCGGCGTCGTCGACGCCTACGCGCCGCTGCTCGCTGCGCAGAATGCGACGATCAACGCGGTCGCGCCCGGCTTCATCGAGACGCAGATGACGGCGAAGGTCCCGCTCGCGATCCGCGAGGCCGGCCGGCGCATGAGCTCGCTCTCGCAGGGCGGCCTGCCGGTCGACGTGGCGGAGGCGATCGCGTGGTTCGCGAGCCCCGGCTCGGGCGGCCTCAACGGCAACGTCGTCCGCGTCTGCGGGCAGAGCCTGCTGGGGGCGTGATGCGTGCGGCGCTGACCTACGCCCGCGCGGCGCTGCCGCTGATTCCCGGCGCATCCCGGCTGCCGTTCGTGGCGGGGCGCGGGCGCGAGCTGCCCGCGCTCGAGCGCTCGAGCGCGAACGTGCGGATCGACCCGGGACAGCTCGCCGAGTACGCGCGCGTGTGCGGCTTCGCGCCGCGCGACGTGCTGCCGGCGACGTACCTTCACGTGCGCGCTTTCCCGTTGCACATGGCGCTGATGACGGACGGGCGCTTCCCGTTTCCCGCCGTCGGCCTCGTGCACCTCTCCAACCGCATCGTCGTCCACCGGCCGGCGCGCGTCGACGAGACGTTCGACCTGCACGTGCGCGCCACCCCGCTCGCTCCGCACCCGAAGGGCCGCACGTTCGCGCTCGTGAGCGAGGCGCGCGTCGGCGGCGAGCTGGTCTGGGAGGACCACAGCACGATGCTGCGGCGAGGCGCTGGCAGCGACGCCGCGCGCCCGGCCGAGGCGTCACCGCCGCTGTCCGCGGGGGCAAGCACCACGTGGCGGCTGGCCGCCGACCTCGGCCGCCGCTACGGCGCCGTCTCCGGCGACCGCAACCCGATCCACCTGCACCCGCTGACCGCCAAGGCCTTCGGCTTCCCGCGCGCGATCGCGCACGGGATGTGGACGAAGGCCGCGTGCCTCGCGACGCTGGAGGACCGGCTTCCCGACACCTACACGGTCGACGTGAGCTTCCGCAAGCCGATCCTGCTGCCGGGCGCGGTCACGTTCGCCGAGCAGGACGGTCGCTTCGCCGTGCGCGCAGCCGCCGACCCCGACCTCGTCCACCTCGAAGGAACGGTGACGCCATGAACCTCGCAGACCGCAGCATGGGACTCGGCCTGCGGGCCCTCGGGCGCCTCGCCGGGTCCGACGTCGTCGACCGCCTCGGCGTGCGCAAGCCCGCCGAGCGCGTCCTCTACCGCGCCACACGCGACGGCTTCCGCGCCGCCGGCGCCGCCAGCCGCTCGTTCACGATCGTGCGCAAGCGCGGCAAGCCGGCGCGGCTCTCGCCGACGTCGAGCACGGGCCTGTTTGACCTGACCCCGACGGACGAGCAGCAGATGCTCCAGGAGGCCTTCAGGGGCTTCGCGACCGAGCAGCTGCGACCGGCCGCGCTCGCCGCCGACGCGGCCTGCGAGGCCCCGGCCGAGCTGCGCGCGCAGGGCGCCGAGCTGGGCCTGACGATGCTCGGCGTGCCGGAGGAGCTGGGCGGCGCCGTCAGCGAGCGCTCTACGGCCCTGGCGGTGCTCGCCGCCGAGGCGCTCGCGCATGGCGACATGGGCCTGGCCGCGGCGCTGCTCGCGCCCGCCGGCGTCGCGAGCGCGCTGTCGCTGTGGGGCGACGGCGACCAGCAGGCGACGTACCTGCCGGCGCTCGTCGGCGAGGGCGCGCCGGCAGCCGCGGCGCTCGCGCTGCAGGAGCCGCGTGCGCTGTTCGACCCGTTCGAGCTCCAGACCACGGCACGTCAGGACGGCGAGGACTACGTGCTCGACGGCGTCAAGGCGCTCGTCCCGCACGCCGAGAGCGCCGAGCTGCTCGTCGTCGGCGCACGTTTGGAGGGCCACGGCCCCGTGCTGTTCCTGGTCGAGCCGAGCATCGACGGCGTGCTCGCCAAGCGCGCGCCCGCGATGGGCATGCGCGCGACCGCGACCGGCGACGTCCGCTTCGAGAACGTGCGCCTGCCCGGGCGCACGCTGCTCGGCGGCGGCGACCCGACCGTCTACGCCGAGTGCGTGCGGCGCGCGCGGCTGGCCTGGTGCGCGCTCGCGCTCGGCGGCGCGCGCGCGGTGCTCGACTACCTGATCCCGTACGTCAACGAGCGCATCGCGTTCGGCGAGCCGATCAGCCACCGTCAGGCGGTCGCGTTCACGATCTCCGACGTCGCGCTCGAGCTGGAGGGCATGCGGCTCGCGACGCTGCGCGCCGCCGCGCGGCTCGACGCCGGCAAGGATGCCGCCCGCGAGGTCGCGATCGCACGTGCGCTGTGCGCCGAGAAGGGCGCGCAGATCGGCTCGCACGGCGTGCAGCTGCTCGGCGGCCACGGCTACGTCAAGGAGCACCCCGTCGAGCGCTGGTACCGCGACCTGCGAGCCGTGGGCGTCTGCGAGGGCGCCCTGCTCGTCTAGAGGAGACCCGATGATCAACCTCGAGATCCCCAAGAAGTTCGTCCCGCTCGTCGGGCAGGCGCACCAGGTCGCGGAGGAGGTCTTCCGCCCGATCTCCCGCAAGTACGACCAGCGAGGAGCACGCGTACCCGAAGGAGCTCGACATGCTCGCCGCGCTCGTCGACGGGATGAACGACGGCGCCGACATCGGCGGGGCGGGCGCGGCCGGCGTGCGCCGCACCGACAACGGCGACGGCGGCGTGCGCAACGGCTCCAACATGTCGACCGCGCTCGGGATCATCGAGCTGTGCTGGGGCGACGTCGGGCTGCTGCTGTCGATGCCGCGCCAGGGGCTCGGCAACAGCGCGATCGCGTCCGTCGCCGACGACGAGCAGCTGGAGCGCTTCAAGGGCAAGTGGGCGGCGATGGCGATCACCGAGCCCGAGGCGGGCTCGGACTCGGCCTCGATCCGCACGACCGCGGTGCTGGACGAGGCGACCGGCGAGTACGTCCTCAACGGCGAGAAGATCTACGTCACCTCTGGCGAGCGCGCCGACCTCGTCGTCGTGTGGGCGACGCTCGACCGCAGCGTCGGGCGCGCGGCGATCAAGTCGTTCGTCGTCGAGCGCTCGAACCCGGGCCTGAAGCTCGACCGCCTCGAGCACAAGCTCGGGATCCGCGCCTCCGACACGGCCGCCTTCATCCTCGAGGACTGCCGCGTGCCGAAGGAGAACCTGCTCGGCAGTCCCGAGGTCGACGCCGAGAAGGGCTTCGCCGGCGTGATGCAGACGTTCGACAACACGCGCCCGCTCGTCGCGGCGATGGCCGTCGGCGTCACGCGCGCGTGCCTGGAGCTGACGCGCGAGCTGCTGGCCGACGCCGGCGTCGAGGTCGACTGGGACGCCCCCGTCGAGCGCCAGCCGGCCGCGGCGGCCGAGTACCTGGCGATGGACGCCGACTACGAGGCGGCGCGCCTGCTGACGCTCGAGGCCGCCTGGATGGCCGACAACGGCAAGCCGAACTCGCTGCAGGCCTCGATGGCGAAGGCGAAGGCGGGGCGCACGTGCGTCGACGTCGCGCTGCGCTGCGTGCGCCTCTGCGGCTCGCTCGGCTACGGCGAGCAGCTGCTGCTGGAGAAGTGGGCGCGCGACGCGAAGATCCTCGACCTCTTCGAGGGCACGCAGCAGATCCAGCTGCTGATCATCGCCCGCCAGCTGCTCGGGAAGAGCTCGGCGGAGCTGAAGTAGGCGCGTACACAAGCTTACACCTTCGTTGGTGTAGGCTCGTGTGTATGCGAACGAACATCGAGATCGATGATGACGTGCTGCGCGAGGCGCAGCGGCTCACGGGCGCACGGACGAAGCGCGAGACGGTGGACGTCGCCCTGCGCGAGCTGGTCGCCCGCCAGCGGCGCCTGGGCATCCTCGAGCTGCGCGGGCGCGTGCAGTGGGAGGGCGACCTCCAGCAGAGCCGGCTCGGCCGCCTGTGATCGTCGTCGACACGAGCGTCTGGATCGACGTTCTCAACGACAACGACACGGCGCAGGCCGAGCGCTGCGTCGCGCTGATCCAGGCGGGCGAGCCGGTTGCGCTCACCGAAGTGGTGCTGACCGAGGTGCTGCAGGGGCTGCGATCGGACGACGAGGCGTCGTGCGTCGAGCGGCACCTGCGCGCGTTCCCGATCCTCCGCCTCGACGGCGTCGAGGACTTCGTGCTCGCCGCCGAGCTGTATCGCGCCGCACGACGCGCGGGCGTCACGATTCGCAAGACGCTCGACTGTCTCATTGCCGCGCCCTGTGTGCGCACCGGCGCTCCGATCCTGCACGCCGACAGCGACTTCGACCTGCTCGCGACCTGTTCGTCGCTGAAGATCTACCGCTGAGGCGAGCGGCTGAGCCGCGCCGTCGTCGACGGGCTCGACGAGGGCGTCGTCGTGACCGAGCCCGAGCTGCTCGCGTCAGCTGGAACGCGAGCGCGCTGCGGATCCTCGGCGTCAGCGCCGAGCAGCTCGACGGGCCCCGCGCGCGATTCCCGGGCACTCGATGCCGATCTTTCGGGCTCGGCGTCTTCATCCTCTGGCTCGGCTGGTTCGGCTTCAACGCCGGCTCGACGCTGGGCACCAGCAGCGGCCGCTTCGCCGAGGTCGCGCTCGCGGTCGTCTCGGTGCTCGCGATCGACCGCGTGCTGGACGATCCCGTCGGCGTGCTGTCCGCGCACGGCGTCGCCGGCATTTGGGGGACGCTCTCCTGCGGCCTCTTCGCCTCGCCGCGGATCGTCGACGAGCCCGGCGTCCCCGGCAACCCCGGGCTCGTCTACAACGGCTCGCTCGCACAGCTCGGCGTGCAGGCCGTCGGCGTCGTGACGGCGTTCGTCGTCGTCTTCACGATCTCCTACGTCACGTTCGCCGCGATCAAGGCGACGGTCGGCCTGCGCGTCACCGTCGAGGAGGAGCACGAGGGGCTCGACATCGTTGAGCACGGCATGTACGGCTATCCTGAGCAGTTCATGGCCGGCGGCGAGCTCGGCGAGCCGACGCTGCCCGCTCGCTAGGGTTGACCGCGATGACGCCCCCGAGCCCCGAGCACCACCGCCGCGTGCGGATCCTCGGCGCAGGCGGCACGATCGCGATGGGCGGGGACTCGGCGACGCCGCAGCTCGACGCGGCGGCGCTCGTCGCGGCGATCCCGGGGCTGGGCGCGCGCGACGGGATCGAGGCGCGCGACATCGTCAACAAGCCGAGCCCCCACCTCACCCTCGCCGACATGCTCCACATCTGCCGCGAGGCGCGCGACGCCGCGCGGCGGGGCATCGGCGTCGTCGTCGCGCACGGCACCGACGCGCTCGAGGAGACGGCGATGCTGTGCGACGTGATCCACGACGCGGAGGCGCCGATCGTCTTCACCGGCGCGATCCGCCCCGCCACGGCGGCCGGCGCCGACGGCCCCGCGAACCTGCTCGACGCCGTCTCCGTCGCGGCCAGCCAGGAGGCCGCGGGGATGGGCGTGCTCGTCGTCTTCGGCGGCGAGATCCACCACGCACGCTGCACGCGCAAGACCGACACCACGTCGCTCGTCGCCTTCTCCTCGCCCCAGACCGGCCCGCTCGGGCGCGTCACCGAGGGCCACGCGACGATCTGGTCGCGACTGCCGCGCAACCCTCCGCTGGACCCGCCGGACCTCGATCGGCGGGTGCTCGTGGTTCCCACCAGCGCCGGCGACGACGGCACGCTCGCGCACGCCGCGCTCGGCACCGAGCCCGACGGCGTCGTGATCGGCACGCTTGGCGCCGGCCATCTCGCGCCGGCGCTGCTCGAGCTGTGGGCCGAGGCCGCGCAGCGCATCCCCGTCGTCGCCTACTGCCGCCCCGAGCGTGGCGTCGTCCTCACCGGCACCTACGGCTACGCGGGCTCCGAGCGCGACCTGCGCGGGACCTCGATCATCCCCGCCGGGTTCCTGTCGCCGCAGGCGGCGCGGATGAAGCTGCTGGCGTGCGTGGCGAGCGGGCTCAGCGTCGAAGAGGTTCGCTGGGCCTTCAGGCAGGACGACGGCTGACGGGGCGAGCCGAACGATCACTGTCCCTCTGTGCATCGCATGGATGCACACATGGACAGCGAGATCGCGCGGCTGGCCGGCGCCCAGCACGGCGTCATCGCTCGCCGGCAGCTGGCGGCGCTGGGGATCGGGCGGGGCGCGATCGAGGTGCGGGTGCGGCGGGGCTCGCTGCTGCGCGTGCATCGCGGCGTGTATGCGGTCGGCCATCGGCGGCTGAGCCAGCAGGGGCGCTGGCTCGCGGCGGTGCTGGCGGCCGGCGCCGGAGCGGCTCTGAGCCATCGCGACGCGGCGGCGCTGCACGGGCTGCGCCCGGCGCCTCGCGCCGCACGGGTCAGCGTCACAACCGCCGCGCACGTCCGGCCGATGCCCGGCCTGTGGCTGCACGCGCGGCGGCTGCTCGCAGCCGCGGACGTCCACGTCCTCGATGCGATCCCGGTCACCTCGGTCGCACGCACGCTCGTGGATCTCGCATCGCAGCTGACGGCTGCCCAACTGGCGAGCACGCTCGGCGAGGCCGATCGCCGCGGCGTTCTCGACGCCGCCGCCGCCGAGGGCGTGCTTGCACGCGTGCGTGGCCGCCACGGGCAGGGAGCCGCACGCCTGCGTGCGGCGCTCGATGCGCACGCCCGGGCCGGCGCGGTCCTCGCCCGCTCGGCGCTCGAGGAGCTGTTCCTCGACCTCGTGCTGCGGTCCGGTCTACCGCGACCGCAGCTGAATGCCCGTGTCGCCGGCCTCGAGGTCGATGCGTTATGGCCCGCCGAGCGAGTGATCGTCGAGCTCGACGGCTGGGCCCACCATCGCGGTCTCGACGCCGGGGCGCGGGATCGCCGCAAGACGAATCGCCTCCAGCTGCGCGGCTTCGTCGTGTTGCGCTTCCTGCACGGCGACGTCGTTCACCGCAGCGGGCAGGTGGTCCGCGAGCTTCAGGCGGCGCTCAGCCGGCGCGACGGCTGAGCGCCGCCACGCCACACCGCCACGCCTAGCGCCAGCGCGACGCCGGCCTGCAGCGCGAACGTCGCGCCGGCCGAGCCGGTCGAGACGATCGTGAAGTCCTGGTGCAGGGACGCCAGCAGGAGCCCAGCGAGGGCTGCGAGCGCCAAGCGCGGTGAGACGTGGGGCTGGGCGGCGGCGAGCGCGATCGCGAGTGCGGCGAGCGCCATCGCGGTCAGGCGCGGCTCGTTCGAGGAGCCGTAGTCGTTGAAGATGGGATCGGGATTCAGCGCCGCCGCCTGCGCGACGATCACGAGCCCGATCGCGAGCGCGGCCCAGAACAGCGGCGGCTGACCGCGCAGCCCGCTGCGCAGCAGCGCCGCCAGCAGCAGCGCGCCGATCGGCAGCAGCACGATCGCGACGTGCGCGAAGTGGTTCGCGAGGTCGTGGGCGGTGCCCGGCAGCGCGCTGACCGCATCGAGGATCGTCAGCCGTGAGAAGGGGACCTCGCGCAGCGAGAAGCCCGCTGCGACGGCACGGATCGCGAGGTAGGCGCCGACGGGCAGCCCGAGCGCGGCAAGCGCGCGGGCGGCGCGCGCGGGGCGGGGCGCGGTGCGCCAGCCCGGCGCGAGCACGACCCACGGTGCCGCCACGAGCGCCACCGGGACCATCGTCTGGCGGCCCAGGACGCCCAGCAGCAGCCCGCCCAGCACGAGCGGCAGGCGCCGCACGGCCAGCCCGAGCAGCACCAGCGCCACGCCCAGCTCCAGCACGAGGTCGTCGAGGTAGCCGGGCGCGAGCGCGTAATAGCGCAGCGCGTAGGGGTTGAGCGCGAAGACCGCCAGGCACACGAGCGCCAGGCCCGTGCTCGCGCCGATGCGCATCAGCACCGCCGCCAGCACCAGCAGGATCGCGACGGCGAGTGCGATCGCGGCCCAGCGGTAGACCAGCTCCGGCTGCGTCCCCAGCAGGTCGGCGATCCCGCCGATCAGCCAGTGCCCCGGCCAGCGCTGCGCGTGCTGGCTGGGGAGCTGTCCCTCCGGCAGGTGGGGAAAGGCGTTCGCGATCCGCAGGTACGCGTGCTCGTCGTTCGCGCGTGCGTAGACGAAGCCGGCGCCGAAGCTCATCCAGCGGTTCGTCGCGCCGACGAGCGCGAGCAACCCGCCGACGAGCGCGAGCGCCGGGGCCCACGTCAACCGTGCCTCCAGCGCGACGCGCATGCGCTCGCCTGCGCGCGCACGGGGGATCGTGGCCAGCGAAGTCATCGACCGCGATGCTAGCTGCGATCGCTCGACGAGCCAGCATTCGTCACAGCGCGTTCACGACGCGCGCCGCATCCCCGCACGCAGCTCGCGCAGCTCGCGCACGTCGTCGGAGACCGGGCGCGAGCCCGGGCTGCCATCCCCGGCACCGAGCAGCTCCGGCTCGATGCGGTGGCGCACCAGCTCCCCGTCGACCGCGTCCACGCGCAGGGCGGCCGTGCCCGGCCGCGAGCTGACGACGCGCGTCATGCGCGTGCCGCGGAACAGCAGCCCGACGCCGTCGTCGGCCGCCCAACCGCCGGGCAGCTCGCCCGCGCGCACCGCCGCCAGCCACACCGGCAGCCGCTCCGGCTCGCCGTCCGCGTGGACCGTGAAAGAGCCCGGCAGCAGCCCCAGCCCGTCGATCAGCTCTGGCGGCCCGCCCGAGCGCGTGACGCCGCTCGCGAACCAGCACATCGCTCCCGCGCTGAGGCCAGCGAGCACGATCCCGCGCCGCCACGCCTCGGTCAGCAGCACGTCCAGCTCGTGCGCGCGCCAGATCGCGAGCAGGTTGCGCATCGAGCCGCCGCCGACGTAGACGACGTCCTGCTCCAGCACGATGTCGGCGAGCGAGCGGGCCGAGCCGTGGCGGCGGAAGAGCGACAGGTGCGTCGCGGAGGCGCGCCGCGCGTAGCGCCCGTAGAAGGCGGTGATCTGCGCCGTCGGGTCGCCCGAGGCGGTCGGCAGGAAGAGGATCCGCGGCGCCGGCGTCTCGGCGAGCGTCAACACGTAGTCGTCGAGCGCCGGGTTGTCGGCCTCCATCGTGAAGCCGCCGCCGCCCATCGCGAACAGGCACGGCGCCGGCAGGCTCACGATGCGACGGCGAGGCCGTGCCGCGCCTCCCCCAGGTAGTGCACCGGCAGCGGCGTCTCGACGACGTCGCCCGCGCCCGGCTCGACGCGGTAGGCGCCGGCGCGCGGGCGCGAGCTGACGACGCGCCGCAGCTCGCGGTGCACGAAGTGCAGCGCCGCGCCGTCGTCGGCCGCGTAGCCCGGCCGCACGCCGTCGCCGACGAAGCGGCGGTACTCGGCGCGCCGCTCCGGCTCGCCGTCGTAGTGGACGCAGTTCGAGTGCGGCAGCAGCCCGAGCCCGCGCACGACCGTCGGCGCGCCGTGGAACGCCGTCACCGCCTCCGAGAACCAGCACAGCGAGCCGGCCGACAGCCCGCACAAGACGACCCCGCGCCGCCACGCCAGGCGCAGCACGCGGTCCAGCCCGTGCGCGCGCCAGGCGCCGAGCAGGCTCACGACGCTGCCGCCGCCGACGTAGATCACGTCCTGCTGGAGCAGGTGCTGCTCGAGGTCGCCTTCGACCGCGCCGTGGCCGCGGTCGCGCCGGAACAGCGAGACGTGCGAGGCGTCCGTGCTGCCCGCGAACGTGCGGTAGAAGCGCACGATGTAGTGGTCGGCGTCGCCCGACGCCGTCGGGATGAAGCAGACGCGCGGGCGCTCGCGCTCCGCCAGCCCGAGCACGTAGTCGTCGAGCAGCGGGTTGCCCGCTTCCATCGAGAAGCCCCCGCCTCCGAAGGCGACGATCTGCGGTGCGCGGTCGGCTGGCATGCACCGAGTCTGGCGACGCGCCGCCCGGCTGTCTTTGCGCGCGCGTCCAAAGCTGCTGCGCCACGCGGACAAGGCCGCGGCGGACTCAGCGGCGCACGGCGGACTGCTGCGCGGGCGCCTCGCCCGCCCGCCGGCAGACCGCGCCGACGACCGCCGCCACGAGCACGACCGCCGGCCAGGCGCCGAGCAGGTGACCCAGCGGATGCGCGGCGACGAAGCCGGCGAGGAAGACGAGCACGAGCGCGAGCGCGCGCGGCAGACCGTGCGCGCGGCGCCAGCGCAGCCCGCACCAGAGCGCGCCGGCGAACAGCACGAGGCCGCCGAGCGCGCGCACGCCGCTGGCCTGCGCGACGCCGAACCCGAGCAGCAGCGCGCCAGCTGCGATCGACCATGTGGAGAGCTGGCGCATCGCTGTCACCCTAGCCGGCGAATTCGCCGACGCGATCGCGCGCCGCGTGGGAACATAAGAATCTAGAAACCGGTCTAACGCAGAGGAACGATCCGCCGATGGCTCGCCCGTCCCCAGAGTCCCGGCAGCTCGGCGCCGCGATCCGCGAGCTGCGCGAGCGCCATGTCCTGTCGTGCGAGCAGCTGGCCGCCCGCGCCGGCATGAGTGCCCGGCACCTGGCCGCGATCGAGCGCGGCGCGGTCGATCCGACCTTCCTCACGCTCGTGCGGCTCGCGCACGGTGCGGGCGTCCCGCTGAGCGAGCTGGCGGGGCTGCTGGAGCGCGGGTAGGAGGGACTGGCGAAGCCCACCCGGGCTCCGCCAATCCCTTCCGGCCGCATCCGCGAAGATGGCGCGGTGAGCAGCGCCGACGCCAGCCGCACGCCGCGCATGCAGGCGACCCTCCGCGAGGGCGACGAGCGCGTCACGCCGCTCGAGCTGTTCTTCGACCTCGTGTTCGTGCTCGCGCTCACGCAGTGCACGGCGCTGATGGCGGCGACGCCGACCTGGCACGGACTCGCGCAGGGCCTGCTCGTGCTCGGCGTGCTGTGGTGGTCATGGGTCGGCTACGCCTGGCTGACGAGCGTCGTGGACCCCGAGGAGGGCGCCGTGCGGATCGCGATCTTCGTCGCGATGGCGGCCTTCCTCGTCGCCGCGCTGTGCGTGCCCGAGGCGTTCGGCACCGCTTCCATGCTGTTCGCGTGCGCCTACGGCGTCGTCCGCATCGCCCACATCTGGCTGTTCGTGCTCGCCAGCCGCGAGGACGGCGGCCTGCGCAACTCGGTCCGCGGCCTCGCTGTCTCGACCGCGATCGGCGTCGCGTTGCTCGTCGCCGCCTCGTTCGCCGACGGCGCGCTGCAGGGCGGCCTGTGGGTCGCGGCGATCGTGCTCGACGCGGGCGGTCCGCTGCTGTTCGGGGCCGACGGCTGGAGGCTCGTGCCCGGCCACTTCGCCGAGCGCCACGGACTGATCGTGATCATCGCGCTCGGCGAGTCGATCGTCGCGATCGGCGCGGGCGCGACGCACGACGTCGACGCGGGCATCGTCGCAGCGGCCGTCGTGGGGATCGTGATCGCGGCCGCGCAGTGGTGGATGTACTTCGACGTCGTCGCGATCGTCGCCGAGCGCCGGCTCGCGCGCGCCGAGGTGGGGCGCGAGCAGAACGAGATCGCGCGCGACTCCTACTCCTATCTGCACTTCCCGATGGTCGCCGGGATCGGGCTCGTCGCGCTGGGCCTGAAGAAGACGCTCGGGCACGTCGGGCACCCGCTCGCGCTCGTGCCGGCGGTCGCGCTGCTCGGGGGCTGCTCGCTGTACCTGCTCGCGCACGTCGCCTTCCGCCTGCGCAACGTGCGCACGCTCAACCGGCGCCGGCTCGGGCTCGCGCTGCTGCTGCTGGCGCTGATTCCGCTCGCCCGCGAGATCGCCGCGCTCGCGACCGCCGCGATCGTCGCCGCGCTGCTGGCGCTGCTGATCGCCTACGAGGCGATCCGCTACGCGGGGCCGCGCGACCACGTCCGCCACCAGCTCGCCCGCCAGAACTTCCAGAATCAGGAGTAAGACGCTAGGTTTCGCGGTGTGTCGGCCGTCACGCCGCCTCCGTCGATCCTCGACGACCCGCCGCCCTCGACGCAGGCCGACGTTGCGGCGCTGCGCGAGCTGCTGGAGGGGTTCCCGCCAAGCAGCTCGAGCGCAACCTGCTGATCGCGAGCTGGAACCTGCGCGAGTTCGGCAAGCTCGCGCGCGTGTGGGACCAGCCGTCGGGCGCGACGCCCGCGCGCGACCTGCACGCCGTGCGCTGCATCGGCGAGATCGTCTCGCGCTTCGACGCGATCGCGATCCAGGAGGTGCAGCGCGACATCGGCGCGCTGCAGGCGCTGATGGTCTGGCTCGGACCCGACTGGGGGTTGATGATGACCGACGTCACGCGCGGCGCGGTCGCCGGCAGCGAGCGGCTCGCGTTCGTCTTCGACACGCGCCGCGTGCGGCCCTCGGGCCTCGCGGCGGAGCTGGTGCTGTCGGCGGAGGACCTCGCCGGCAGCGACGCCGCCAAGCTGCACCGGCAGTTCGCACGCACGCCCTACGCGGTCGCGTTCGTCTCGAAGCGGATCACGTTCGTGCTGACGACCGTGCACATCCGCTGGGGCGCCGGCGACAAGGACCGCACGCCCGAGATCGCCGCGATCGCCGACTGGCTCAGGCGCTGGTCGCACGAGATCGACGGCGCCGGGCTCGACTTCCTCGCGCTCGGCGACTGGAACATCGCCGCCAAGGACGACCCGACCTACGCCGCGCTGACCTCGACCGGCCTCACCACACCGCCGCAGATCGACCCCGACGCCGGCCAGCCCGCCTTCGACCAGATCGCCTGGTTCCCGAAGGGCCAGCGGCTGCGCTACACCGGCCGTGGCGGGCGGGTGCGCTGGCAGGGCACGATCCTCAAGGGCGTCGACCCGACCGAGGCGACCTTCCGCATCTCCGACCACCAGCCCGTCTGGTGTGAGTTCGCGGTCGGCGAGACGGATCCGGTCTAGGCCGCCCCGCCGCGGGCCAGGCGCGTGTCAGACCACCGTCGGTCGTCCGGCTCCGCGCTCAAGCAGCGATTTTCCGCGCCCGATAGGTCGAGGGTGGGATCGCTTGCGCGCAAGCCGCTGCTGAGGCAGGTCCAGAGCGCTGCCGGCGTGCGGCCGCTGGAGCCCGAGGACCTGCCTGCCGTCGCCGCCCTGTTCCAGCGCACGATGGCGCCGCGCTCCAGCGCGGACGGCGTCGAGACGCTCTTCCGCAGCGTGCTGCTCGACGACCCCTGGGCGGACCCGCGGCTGCCCTCGCTCGTGGCGACGGACGCGGACGGCGCGCTGCTCGGGATGCTGCTCGCGAGTCCGCGGCGTCTGCGGCTCGACGGCAAGCCGCTGCGCGGCATGTGCGGGATGCACGTGCTCGTCGACCCGGCCGCGCGCGGCGGCGGCGCCGCCTTCGACCTGCTGATGCGCTTTCTGCGCGGCGCGCAGGACGTCAGCTTCACCGACGGCGCGCCCGAGGACATCCGCCCGCTGCTGGCGCGCCTCGACTGCCACCCGCTCCAGCTCGAGTCGCTGGAGTGGACGAGCATCCTGCGCCCGGCCGCCTACTGGCGCGGGCGCCTGCACAGCGGTCGCGGCGGCGGCGTCGCCTCGCACTGGCCGGTCGCGCCGTTCGACGAGCTGCTCGCGCGCTCGCCCCTGACGCCGTCGACCGTGACCGACGGCCTCTCCGACGAGCCGCTCACGCCGGGGCTGATGGTCGCCCACCTCGACGCGCTCACGAGCTGGGCGCGGCTGCGCCCCGACTACGACCTGCCGTTCCTGACGTGGCTGTTCGCGCAGCTCGGCAACGACCATCCGCAGGGCGAGCTGGCGGCGCGGCTCGTGCGCCGTGACGGCCAGCCGATCGGCTGGCACATCAGCCTCGTGCGCCCGGGCGGGATGGCCGAGACGATGCAGCTCGTCGCGCGGCCGCGCGACACCGCCGACGTCTTCGCCGCGCTGCTGTCGCACGCGCGCGAGCGCGGGGCCGCGGCTGTGCGGGGGCGCCTCGAGGCCGCGCTGCTGGACGCGATCACGACCCGCCGCACGCTGCTGCGGCGCACGAGCTTCGTGATGCTGCGCGCCCGCGACCCCGACGTGCTGGGCGCGATCACCAGCGGCGCCGCCGTCTTCACGCGCCTCGACGCCGACTGGTGGGTCGATCCGCGTGGAAGGTGAGCGCGAACGCGCCCAGATCTGCACGAAATCTGTGCATCCTCAAGCGCGCGGAGGCGCCACCCGATACTTCGCGCGTGGGTAGGTCTTCGATGACATCGTCGTCTCGCCGAATCCGCGTCGTCGCCGCGGCGGTGCTGCTGTTCGCCGCCGTCTTCGCCGGCCGTGCGCTCGACGACTCGGCGACGAGCGGCATCACGATCCTCTATCTGCTGCCGGTCGTGCTCGTCGCGGTCGAGATGGGGCGCCGCGCGGGCATCGCCGCGAGCGTGCTCGCGATCGCCCTGTTCTGCGCCTGGTCGTTCTTCGCCCCGGTCCAGATCGCGCTCACGGCGTATCTGTTTCGCGTGTTCGTGTTCGTGCTCGTCGGTGCGGTCGCCGGCCACTTGGCCGACCGCCTGCACGCGAGCCTCGAGGTCGCGCAGGCGAGCGCGCGCCACTTCGAGCTGACGCGGGACCTGCTCTGCACGATCGACGCCGCCGGCATCATGCTGCACGTCAACGGCAGCTGGAAGGAGCAGCTCGGCTGGACGCGCGAGGAGCTGACCGGCCACCCCTTCATCGCGCTCGTGCACCCCGACGACCGCGCTCGCACCGAGGCCGAGGGCGCGCGCGCCGCGGCGGGCATCCCGTCGGCCGACTTCACGAATCGCTACCGCGCCAAAGACGGCGACTGGCGCTGGATCGAGTGGTCCTCCCAGCTCGACCCCGACACGCGGCTGATCTACGCGGTCGCGCGTGACGTGACCGACCGCCGCCGGGCCGACGACGCCCGCCGTGAGGCGGAGGAGCGCTTCCGGCGCGCCTTCGACGACTCCGCGACCGGGATGGCGGTGATCGGCGTCGCGGGGGAGGAGCGCGACGTCGTGCTCGACGCGAACGAGAGCCTCTCGCGCAGCTTCGGCAGCACGCGCGAGCAGCTCGTCGGCAGCCAAGTGCTCGCCGACCGCGTCGACCGCGCGCATGGTCCCGCGCTCGCACGCGGCATGGAGCGTCTGGTGCGCGGCGAGGATGCGGTCCATCGCGGCGAATACCGCGTCGAGCGCGCGGACGGGACGCGCATGTGGCTCGACCTCACAGCTTCGCTCGTGCGCGACGTCGACGGACGCCCGCGTTACCGGCTCGTGCAGGTGCTCGACGTGACCGAGCGCAAGAGCTCGGAGGAGCGGCTGCGCTTCCTCGCCGACCACGACCCGCTCAGCGGCGTCTTCAACCGCCGCCGCTTCGAGCAGGAGCTGCGTCGCGAGCTCGACCACGGCGGCCGCGGGCGCCATGGCAGCGTCCTGCTGCTGTTCGACGTCGACGGCTTCAAGGCGATCAACGACACGCTCGGGCACGCGACCGGCGACGCCGTGATCGCGCGCCTCGGCGACACGCTGCGCAACCGTCTGCGCTCCTCCGACGTCGTCGCGCGGCTGGGCGGCGACGAGTTCGCCGCGTTGCTGCGCCGCACCGACGTCGCCGCGGCGATGAAGGCGGCCGAGGGCATCCAGACGCTCGTCTCCGATCGACTGACCGAGCTGGTGGGCGCCGAGCTGGGGCAGGTCACGCTCAGCATCGGCGTCGCGCCGATCGCCGGACCCGGCAGCGCGCAGACCCCCGACGAGCTGCTCGGCGCAGCCGATCGCGCGCTCTACGAGGCCAAGCGCGCCGGCAAGAACCGCGTCGTGCTCGACAGCGGCGCCGGCTCGATAGCCTCCGGCTCCGATGGCGATCCTGGTCTACGAGAAGCGCACGTGCACGACGTGCCGCAAGCTGGCTGAGCTGCTCGCCGCCCGCGGCGTCGACTTCGAGCGCGTCGAGTACCACGTCGAGGGCCTGACCGAGCCCGAGCTGCGCGCGCTGCTCGCGAAGGCCGGGCTGCGCCCCTCGGAGGCGCTGCGGATGCGCGAGCCGGGGGCCGCCGAGCTGGCCGCGGCCGGCGACGAGGAGGCCGTCGTCGCGGCGATCGTGGCGCGGCCCGAGCTGCTGCAGCGCCCCTTCGTCGTCAACGGCGAGCGGGCGGTGCTCGCGCGGCCGGTCGAGCGCGTGCTCGAGCTGCTGTGAGCGCGCTCGAGCGGGCGCTCGCGAAGCTGCGCGAGGACGGCGCCGGCCCGGCTGCGCTGGCCGCTTTCGAGCGCCGCTTCGAGCAGCTCGGCGACCCCGCCGCCGGCAGCCTGCCGGGCGACGAGCTGGAGCCGCTGGACGACGTCCCCGCGCTGTCCGAGCTGCCCGCGGCCGAGGAGTCGGTGCTCGACCGCCTCGTCGTGCTGAAGCTCAACGGCGGCCTCGGCACGAGCATGGGGCTGCGCGGGCCGAAGTCGCTGATCGAGATCAAGCCCGGGCGCACGTTCCTCGACGTCGTCGCGCTGCAACTGCTGGCGCTGCGCGCTCGCCACGACGCCCGCCTCCCGCTCGTCTTGATGGACTCCTTCTCCACCCGCGAGGCCTCGCTCGCGGCGCTCGCGCGCCATCCCGAGCTCGCCGCCGACGTGCCGCTCGACTTCGTGCAGGGCCGCCAGCCGAAGCTGCGCGCGGACACGCTCGAACCGGCCGTGTGGCCCGCGAACCCGGAGCTGGAGTGGTGCCCGCCCGGTCACGGGGACCTGTACGTCTCGCTCGCCGGCTCCGGCATGCTCGCGGCGCTGCGCGCGGCCGGCTACGAGTGGGCCTTCGTCAGCAACGTCGACAACCTCGGCGCGGAGGTCGACGCGCGCATCCCGGCATGGGCCGAGCGCGAGCGCGTGCCGTTCGTGATGGAGACGGTGCGCGGCACGCCCGCCGATCGCAAGGGCGGCCACCTCGCGCGCCGCGCGGGGCGCATCGTGCTGCGCGAGAGCGCGCAGGTGCCCGATGGCGACCCCTCCTTCGGCGATGTCGAGCGCTGGCGCTGGTTCAACACGAACAACCTGTGGGTCGACCTGCGCGCGCTCGAGCGCCTGCTCGCCGCGCAGCCCGGCGGGCCCGACCTGCCGCTGATCGTCAACCGCAAGACGGTCGACCCCGCCGATCCCTCCAGCCTGGCGGTCCTCCAGCTGGAGATCGCGATGGGCGCCGCGATCGGCGCGATCGAGGGCGCCCGTGCGATCGAGGTCCCGCGCACGCGCTTCGCGCCCGTCAAGACGACCGACGACCTGCTCGTCG
Organism: uncultured Actinomycetes bacterium; assembly: GCA_963746145.1. Lineage (GTDB taxonomy): Bacteria > Actinomycetota > Thermoleophilia > Solirubrobacterales > Solirubrobacteraceae > Conexibacter. Next base: position 154,544 of record CAVVAC010000003.1, on the reverse strand, counting down.
TGCGCTCCGACGCGTGGGAGCTGGGCGAGGACGGGCGCATGACGCCGGCGTTCGACGGCGCCCCGCCGAACGTCGCCCTCGACCCCGACCACTACCGCCACCTCGACGGGCTGGAGGCGCGCTTCCCCGCCGGCCCCCCGTCGCTGCGCGCCTGCCGCCGGCTGACCGTGCACGGCGACGTCGCCTTCGGCGCGAACGTCGTGGTCGACGGGGAGGTCGTGCTCGAGGGCCCGGCGCGGATCGCCGACGGGACGGTCCTGCGCGCGCCATGAGCGTGACCGCGTTCGCCCCCGGCCGCGTGAACCTGGTCGGGGAGCACACGGACTACGACGGGGGTCTGGCGCTGCCGTTCGCGATCTCCGCGGGGGTGACGGTGCGTGGCGCGCTCGCGACCGACGGCTTCGTCGAGGTGCTCGCTCGCGATCTCGATCAGCGCGACCGCTTCTCGGTGCGCGAGCCGCCGCCGGTCGGCAACGAGGGAGAGCGTGGGGGTGGCTGGCGTGCGTTCGTGCGCGGCGTCTTGGGCGAGCTCGGTGGCCTTGGCGTCGTCGTGCCGGGCGCTCGCTTGGAGATCTCGTCGGACCTGCCGCGCGAGGCGGGGCTGTCGTCGTCGGCGGCGTTGACGGTTGCGCTGGCGCTTGCGCTGCTGGCGCTGGCCGATGCTCCGGTGCCCGATGCGTTCGCGCTGGCGGAGCTGTGCTCGCGCGTCGAGCGCGAGTGGGTCGGCGCTCCGACGGGGCTGCTCGACCAGCTCGCCTCGCGGTGCGGGGTCGAGGGCCATGCGCTGCGGATCGACTTCGCCGCGTCGAGCATCGAACCGGTCCCGCTCGCGCTCGGCGACTGGCGGCTGGTCGTGCTCGACTGCGGCGAGCGGCGCGCGCTTGCCGGCTCCGGCTACGCCGAGCGCCGTCGCGAGCACGCCGCCGCCTGCGCTCAGCTCGGCGTCGAGCGCTTGCGTGACGCCGCTCCCGTCGCGCTCGCGACGCTGCCGGATTCGCTCGCGCGCCGCGCGCGCCACATCCTCAGCGAGAACGCCCGCGTCGAGCAAGCCGTCGCAGCGCTGCGCGGCGACGACCTGCCCGCGCTCGGGCCGCTGCTCGACGCCTCGCACGCCAGCCTGCGCGACGACTACGAGGTCTCGACGCCCGCGCTCGAGCGCACGGTCGCGCGCCTGCGCGCGGCCGGCGCCACCGGCGCTCGCCTCGTCGGCGGCGGCTTTGGCGGCAACGCGCTCGCGCTCTTCCCACCCGGCGCCGAGCCGCCCCTGACTGCCCGCGACGTCACACCAGCCCCCGGAGCCCGCCTGCTCGCCTGATGTGCGGTCGTTCATGGTCGCTATGCGACCGAAAACGACCGCACATCCCGCTCAGCGCGCCGCCAGCGCCTGCCTGATCCGCTTGGGGGAGACCTTGCCGCGCATGCCGAGGGCTTGTGCGAACTCGCCGACGCGCAGCTCCTCCAGCAGCCATTGGACCTCGGGTGGGCCGCCGGCCGCCTCGGCTTCGAGCGCGTGGATCGCCTCCATGCGTGCGCGGTCGGTGCCGGGCGCCTCGGGCAGTCGCTCCAGCCGCCGCTCGGCGGCGCGCAGGTAGCGCTCGAGGTCGGGCAGCCGCTCGACGCCGGCATCCACGAGCATCCCCGGCCGCACGAGCCGCGCGAGCTGGGCGGCGACGTCGGCGCGCGCATGCGCGAGCGTCGGCGGCGCGCCAGCGAGCGCCTCCAGCCGCACGCGCACGTCGCGCGCAGCGGCGAGGATCCGCACGAGTTGCGCGAGCGCGGCGACCGCCGTCTCGGCCAGTTCGCCGGCGACGTGCGCGCGCAGCGCGGCGAAGCCCGCCTCGTCCCACGCCGGTCCGCCGGCCTGCGCTACGAGCAGGTCAGCGGCCGCCGCGAGCGCGTCGTCCAGCACGAGCGCGAGGTTGCCGTGCGGCGCGGCCGCGAGCGCGAGCTGCACCCGCGAGTCGACGTGGTCGCGCACGTAGCGGACCGTCTGGGGCATCGTGCAGAGCAGCAGGCGGCGCGTGCCGGCGCGCATCGCCGCGGCCTGCGCGGCCGGCGTGTCGAGCACGCGCACGCCGGCGCTCGTCTCCTGGTCCACGAGCGCCGGGTAGGCCAGCGCTGCGCCGTCGGTGCCGGGCAGCGGGACGCTGCGCGGCAGCGTCCCGATCGTCCAGGCCGTCAGCCCGTTGCGCGCGAGCTCCGGCGCGGCCTGCGCCAGCTGCGCGCGCAGGCGCGGGCGCACCGCGTCGCGCAGCACCGCGAGGTCCTCCCCGAGCGCGACCGCGGCGCCCTGCGCGTCCTCGACCATGAAGCGCATCCGCAGGTGGGCGGGGAGCGCGCCGAGGTCCCACGCGCCGGCCGGGACGCGCACCCCGCGCAGCTCCTCCAGCGCCTGTGCGAGCGCCTCCAGCAGCGGCGCGCGGCGCGGCGCGAGCGGCTCCAGCACCGCCGCGGCGACATCGGGCGCGGGAACGAGCTGGCGTCGCAGCTCCTTCGGCAGCTGGCGCAGCAGCGCCGTCACCAGCTCCGCGCGCAGCCCCGGGACGAGCCACTCGAAGCCGTCGGGCGCCAGCGTCCCGAGCGTGGCGAGCGGCACGTGCACGGTCACGCCGTCGTCGGGCGCCCCCGGCTCGAAGCGATACGACAGCCGCAGCAGCAGCTCGCCCTGGCGCCACACGGTCGGCCAGCTGCGCGGGTCGATCGCGGCTGCGGCCGCCGGGTCCACCAGCAGCTCGCGGGGAAACGTCAGCAGCTCGGGGTCGGCGGCCCGCGCATCCCGCCACCAGCGCTCGAAGTGCGCGCCCGAGACGATCTCCTGCGGCACGCGCGCCTCGTAGAAGTCGATCAGCGGCTGTTCGCCGGCGAGCACGTCGCGCCGCCGTGCGCGGTGCTCGAGCGCCTCCGCCTGCTCCAGCCGCCGCGCGTTCTCCTCCAGGAACTCGTGACGGGCGTCCCAGTCCTGCTCCACCAGCGCGTGGCGGATGAACAGCCGCCGCGACAGCGCCGGGTCGATGCGCCCGTAGACGACCGTGCGCGCGGCGACGATCGGCAGGCCGTAGAGCGTCACGCGCTCGCTCGCGACGACCGTGCCGCGCCGGCGGTCCCAGCGCGGGTCGCCGTAGCTGCGCTTCAGCAGGTGCCCGGCGAGCGGCTCCAGCCACTGCGGCTCGATCGGCGCGGCGGTGCGGCCCCACAGCCGCGAGGTCTCGACCAGCTCGGCGACCATCACCCACTCCGGCTGGCGCTTGGCGAGCGCGGAGCCGGGCGAGAGCGCGAAGCGTGCGCCGCGCGCGCCCTGGTACTCGCGGCGCCCGGCATCCTTGATCCCGACGTGCGAGAGCAGCCCCGCGAGCAGCGCCATGTGCAGCTGCTGCGGCTCGGCCGGCGCCTCGTTCAGCGTCACCTGCGCCGCGCGCGCCGCGCGCCGCAGCTGTCCAACGAGGTCCTGCCACTCGCGCACGCGCAGGTAGTGCAGGTACTGCTCGCGGCAGCGCTTGCGGAACTGGTTGCCGCTCAGCTCGTCCTGCAGCTCGCGCAGGTAGTGCCACAGGTTCAGGTAGGAGAGGAAGTCGGAACGCTGCTCGCCGGCGCTGAAGCGCGCATGCATCGCGTCGGCCGCCTGCTGCGCGTCCGACGGCCGCTCGCGCGGGTCCTGGATCGAGAGCGCGGCCGCGATCACGATCGCCTCCTCCGCACAGCCGCGGCGGTCGGCCTCGAGCACCATCCGCCCGAGCCGCGGGTCGACCGGGAGCCGCGCGAGCCGTCGGCCCAGCCCCGTCAGCCGGCGTCCGTCCTCGCCGAGCGCGCCCAGCTCGATCAGCAGGTTCACGCCGTCGCGCACCTGGCGGCGGTCCGGCGGGTCGAGGAACGGGAACTGCTCGATCGCGCCGAGGCCGAGCGCCGCCATCTGCAGGATCACTGCGGCGAGGCTCGTGCGCAGGATCTCGGGATCGGTGTAGCGCGGGCGCGCGTCGTAGTCCTCCTCTGAGAACAGCCGCACGCAGATGCCGTCCGCGGTGCGCCCGCAGCGGCCCATGCGCTGGTCGGCGGAGGCCTGCGAGACCGGCTCGATCGGCAGCCGCTGCACCTTCAGCCGCGCGCTGTAGCGGCTGATCCGTGCCGTCCCCGGGTCGATCACGGCACGGATCCCCGGCACCGTCAGCGACGTCTCCGCGACGTTCGTCGCCAGCACGATCCGCCGCTGCCCGTGGCGCTGGAAGACGCGCTGCTGCTCGGCGCTGGAGAGTCGCGCGTACAGCGGCAGCAGCTCGACGTCGGCGCCGAGGCGCCCGCGCAGCAGGTCGGCCGTGTCGCGGATCTCGCGCTCGCCGCTGAGGAACACGAGCACGTCGCCGTCGAGCCCCGGCAGCAGCTCGTCGACCGCGTCGGCGATCGCGTCGGCTTGGTCCAGCTCGGGCGCCGGCGGCCGGTAGCGCAGCTCGACCGGGTACGCGCGCCCCGAGACCTCGACGATCGGCGCGCCGCCGAAGTAGGCGCTGAAGCGCTGCGGGTCGATCGTCGCCGAGGTGACGATCAGCTTCAGCTCCGGCCGCTGCGGCAGGATCCGGTGCAGGCAGCCGAGCAGGAAGTCGACGTTGAGGCTGCGCTCGTGCGCCTCGTCGACGATGATCGTGTCGTAGCGGCGCAGCAGGCGGTCGCGCTGCAGCTCGGCGAGCAGCAGGCCGTCGGTCATCAGGCGGATCCGCGTGTGCTCGCCGGAGCGGTCGTCGAAGCGCACCGCGAAGCCGACCTCCTGCCCGAGCGGCACGTGCAGCTCCTCGGCGATGCGGGCCGCGACCGTGCGCGCGGCGATCCGCCGCGGCTGCGTGTGCCCGATCATCCCGTCGACGCCGCGCCCCAGCTCGAGGCACAGCTTCGGCAGCTGCGTCGTCTTGCCGGAGCCGGTCTCGCCGGCGACGACGACGACCTGGTGGTCGCCGATCGCCGCGAGCAGCTCCTCGCGATGCGCGCTGACGGGCAGTTGCGGCGGGTACTCGATCGCCGTGATCACCGCACGAGGATAGGGAGGCGGGCGCGCCAGGCCCATATACCTCGAAAGCCTCTGATTACTGCACCAAGATTTTGTTCGTTGAATTAGGGTTGAGCGCTCGATGGCGCGCCTCTCCTCACCGCTGGAGGACCTCGCCCCGTCCTACGACGTGGTCGTCGTCGGCTCGGGCTACGGCGGCGCGATCGCCGCCTCGCGGATGGCGCGCGCAGGTCGCCGCGTCTGCCTGCTGGAGCGCGGGGAGGAGTTACAGCCGGGCGAGTACCCCGACACCGAGCTGGAGGCGCTGGAGGCGCTGCAGGTCGATCGGCCAGGCGGCCACGAGGGCTCGCGCACGGGCCTCTACGACATGCGCCTGAACCCGCAGATGAACGTCTTCATGGGCTGCGGCCTCGGCGGCACCTCGCTCGTCAACGCGAACGTCTCGCTGCAACCGGACGCGCGCGTCTTCGCCGATCCGGCCTGGCCGCGCGAGCTGCGCGAGGACGCCGACGCCCAGCTCGCGACCGGCTACCGACGCGCCCGCGCGATGCTGCGCCCGCAGCGGTATCCGCAGGACTGGCCGCCGCTGGCGAAGCTCGACGCGCTGGGCGTCTCGGCCGCGGCGATCGGCAGCGGCAGCTGCTACCGCCCGCCGATCAACGTCACGTTCGCCGGCGGCGTCAACCACGTCGGCGTGTCCCAGCAGGCGTGCGTGCTGTGCGGCGACTGCGTCTCCGGCTGCAACCACGGCGCCAAGAACACGACGCTCATGAACTACCTGCCCGACGCGCGCAGCCACGGCGCGCAGCTGTTCACGCGCGTCGCGGTCCACCACGTCGAGCGCGAGAGCGACGGCCAGGGCTGGATCGTCCGCTTCCAGCCGCTGCAGACCGGCCGCGAGGTGTTCCATGCGCCGCTCGAGGCGGTCCACGCCGACGTCGTGATCCTGTCCGCCGGCACGCTCGGCTCGACCGAGATCCTGCTGCGCTCGCGCGCCTGGCTGCCGCTGTCCGACCACGTCGGCACGCGCTTCAGCGGCAACGGCGACGTGCTCGCGTTCGCCTACGACGCCGATCGCCCCATCAACGGCGTCGGCTTCGGCGAGCGCCTGCGCTCGACGCCCGTCGGCCCGTGCATCAGCGGGATCGTCGACCTGCGCGACACGCCGGCGCTCGACGACGGCATGGTGATCGAGGAGGGCTCGCTCCCCGGCGGCCTCGCGGCCGTGCTGCCGCTGCTGTTCGCGGCGCTCACGCCGCCCAGCGCAGGCACCGCCGCGAGCCTGCTGCGCGGCGCGCGCCACGGCGCGATGCGCGACACGCAGACGTTCCTCGTGATGACGCACGACGGCGCCGGCGGCAGGCTGCTCCTGGACGACGACCGCGTGCGGATCGACTGGCCCGGCGTCGGCGAGCTGCCGATCTTCCAGCAGGTCGAGGCGCACCTCAGGACCGCCGCCGCCGCGATCGGCGCCCGCTACGTGCGCGACCCGCTGTGGACGAAGCTGCTCGGCCACTCGCTCGTCACCGTCCACCCGCTCGGCGGCTGCCCGATGGGCGAGGACGCCGCGCATGGCGCGGTCGACCATCGCGGGCGCGTGTTCGCCGGCTCCGACGGCGCCGCCGTGCACGACGGGCTCTATGTCACCGACGGCTCTATCGTGCCGCGCTCGCTCGGCGTCAACCCGCTCCTGACGATCTCCGCGCTCGCCGAGCGCTGCTGTGCGCTGCTCGCGCGCGACTACGACTGGACGATCGACTATTCGACGCCGTCCATACCGATCCCGCCGCCGGCGCCGGCGCCGGCCACGGTCGGCATCTCCTTCACCGAGCGCATGAGCGGCCTGGTCGCCGACGAGCCGTTCGCGTTCGTGCTGACGATCCACGCCGACGACCTCGAGCGCTTCCTGAGCGAGCCCGAGCATGTGGCGCGGATGGCGGGCGTCGTGACCGCGCCCGGCCTTTCGGCGCAGCCGCTGACCGTCACCGACGGCACCTTCAACCTGTTCGTCGAGGAGCCCACGCACGTCGCCGCGCGGCGCATGCGCTACCGCATGACGCTCACGGCCGACGACGGCCGCACGTGGCGCTTCGAGGGCGTCAAGCTGATCCACGACGACGGCGGGCTCGACGTCTGGGCCGACACGACGACGCTCTACGTGACGCTGCGCGAGGGTGACGCGGACGACGGCCAGGTCGCCGCCGAGGGCGTGCTGCGGATCGCCGTGCCGGACCTCGCGCGCCAGCTCACGACGATGCGCGCGACCGGCGCCGAGAGCCGCCGCCAGGCGCTCGAGGCGAAGGTCCGCTTCGGGCGCTTCTTCGCCGGCTCGCTGCTCGACGTCTACGGCGGCCTCTTCGCCGGCGGCAGCGAGCTCGACCCGACGGCCCCGCCGCGCAAGCGCCGGCAGCTGCGCGTCCCGGCGCCCGACGTGCACGTCGTGCGCACCGAGGACGGCGTCGAGCTGCGCCTCACGCGCTTCGACGGCGGCAAGAAGGGCCCGCTGCTGCTCGCGCACGGGCTCGGCGTCTCGAGCGAGATCTTCGCCGCCGACACGATCGAGACGAACCTGCTCGAGCACGTCGTCGCGGCGGGCTACGACGCCTGGCTGCTGGACTACCGCGCGAGCATCGCGCTGCCGAGCGCGCGCACGCAGTTCACCGCGGACGACGTCGCGCTGCACGACTTCCCGGCCGCGGTCGCGAAGGTGCGCGCCGTGACCGGCGCCGACAGCGTGCAGGTGATCGCGCACTGCTTCGGCGCGACGACGTTCTCGTGCGCGCTGCTGGCCGGTCTGCAGGGGGTCCGCTCGGCGGTCATCTCGCAAACCGCGACGGACGTCGTCGGGCCCGCCGAGTCGCGCGTCAAGGCCGGGCTGCACCTGCCGGGCGTGCTCGACCTGCTCGGGATCGACGGCCTCGACGCCGACGCCGAGGCGCATCACGACTGGCGCGGGCGCGTCTTCAACGGCCTGGCGCAGGTGCTGCCGGCGCAGGGGCGCCAACCCTGCGGCAGCGACACGTGCGACCGCATCAGCTTCATGTACGCGCCGCTGTACCGCCACGAGCAGCTCAACCAGGCCACGCACGACGCGCTGCACGAGCTGTTCGGCGTCGCGAACATGGCCTCGTTCATGCACCTCGCGCGGATGGTGCGCGAGCAGCGCCTCGTCGGCGCCGACGGCGCCGACCGCTACCTGCCGCACGTCGCGCGCATGGCGATCCCGATCGCGTTCGTGCACGGCGCCGAGAACGCCTGCTATCTGACGGAGGGCATGGACCGCACGCTCGACCGGCTCGCCCGCGCCAACGGCGCGCAGCTCTACACCCGCCACGAGATCCCCGACTACGGGCACATCGACTGCATCTTCGGGCGCGATGCCGCGCGCGACGTCTTCCCACACGTCACCGCCCACCTCGACCTGACCGCGGAGGCGGCCCGATGAGCGGCGCGATCGTCCATGACGTGCTCGACCCGGCGTTCCTGAAGCGGCGCCTCCAAGACGTGCAGCGGCAGGGCGCAGGGCTGATCGCGCCGGCCGACTACGAGCAGATGTACGCCGCGCTCGACCGCGCCGACGCGAGCCCCGTCTCGGGCGCCAGCGCGGCCGACGGCGGGCAGGCGTTCCTGCCGCGCTCGCCGGAGCTGAGCATCCTCCAGTCGACGCTCAACGACTGCATCCTCTCGCGCTTCGGCGCGCTCGCGGAGGCCGTTCCGCACGGAGTCCGCTCGTGGGCGCAGTACATGCTGCGCCGCGAGGTCGACATCTTCCGCAAGTTCGGCCCGTGCGACGCAGGCTGGATGGAGACCGTCCTGGCACAGGGGATCGCCGCCGTCCGCGGGCGCCCGCCGTTCCCCGCCGGCCGGGCGCCCGACGTCGCGCTGCACCCGCAGGCGCGCATCGTCGTGGTCGGCGACTGGGGCACGGGGCTGCCCGGCGCGCAGGCGGTCGGGCAGCAGATGGCGGCGAAGATCGCGGAGGCGAAGGCACAGCAGCGCGAGGTCCATGCGCTGCACATCGGCGACGTCTACTACTCCGGCTGGAAGGAGGAGTACCAGACGCGCTTCCTGCCCTACTGGCCGGTGCAGTCCGTCGACGAGGGCGTCCACTCGTGGGCGCTCAACGGCAACCACGACATGTACTCGGGCGGGCACGGCTACTTCGGCTTCCTGCTGGCGCATCCGCTGTTCGCCGCCCAGAACGGGTCGAGCTACTTCCGCCTCGCGAACGAGCACTGGCAGCTGCTCGGTCTCGACACGGCCTATGAGGACGACGACCTCGCCGGCGACCAGGCGACGTGGGTCGCCGATCGCCTCGACCCGCACTCGCAGCGGCGCACGATGCTGCTCACGCACCACGAGCCGTACTCGACCTTCGTGGACGTGACGAACCCGCCACTCGTGCAGAAGCTCGCGCCGGCGTTCGCCAGGCGCGACGTCGACGCCTGGCTGTGGGGTCACGAGCACCTCTGCTGCGTCTATGAGCGCGGCAGCGTCCCGCACGTCGGCTTCCGCTCCTGCATCGGCCACGGCGGCGTGCCGGTCGTCGCCATCGACCAGACGCCGGCGAACGTGGCGTGGCTGTTCCAGGAGTACGACGTGCACGAGCACGACGACCACTGGCAGCGCTTCGGCTTCGCCGTGCTCGACTTCGACGGCGCCGTGCTGACGATCTCCTACTACGACGAGACGGGCGCGCTCGGGCACACCGAGCAGGTCTAGTCGGCGGTTCGGGCCGCCGCGACGAGATCGGTGCGCGCGAAGTCCTCGCCCTTGTAGAGCAGCGGGAGTCCGCGCGTGGCGGCGAGCGCGTAGCTGAAGCAGTCGCCGTAGTTGAGCCCGGCCGGTGCGCGGCCCTTGCCGTACTCGGTCCACGCCTCGCCCGCCGCCAGCGCCTGGGCCGCGTCGACGGCGACGACGCGCACGGCCGCGGCGCGCAGCAGCGCGTCGAGGTCCGTGACGCCATCGTCGCCGGCCTTCGCGCGCAGCACGATCGAGCATTCGAGCAACGTCGCGGCGGAGATCAGCGGGTCCTCGGCGCTCGCGAGCAGGTGCACGAAGTGCGAGCGCTCGGGCTCGTCGCGCAGGATCGCGACGAGCGCGGAGGTGTCGAGCACCATCAGCTCGGCAGCCCGTCGGCGTCGTAGCCGAGGATCTCCTCGGCGCTGCGACGGTCGCGCTCGGGTCGTGTCGCCGCGCGCAGCGCGATCGCCGTCAGCTCGCGCTCTCGCAGGCTCGTCGGCGCCGCGCCGCGCACGCGCTCAAGGCGCTCGCGCACGGCGACCGTGACGGCCGTCGTGATGCTCTCGCCCGTCGTCCGGGCAAGCTCGCGGACGAGCGCGTCCGCCTTCGGATCCTTGATGTTCAGCGTCATCCTGCGAGGAAGAATATCACCAAAATCTTCCTCTCACGCACCATGTCGAAAATCGATCGCAGCCATGGACAGGAGGCTGACATCTCACCTGTAACGCAACAGCCCAGAACTGCATCGACCCAGCATCTGCCTAGGATGACGGCATGCACGCACACGCAGCAGCCGGCGATCGCGAGCTGGCGATCGACGCCCACGGGATGACGAAGGCGTTCGGCGAGGTGCGCGCGCTCGACGGCGTCGACCTCGCCGTGCCCACTGGCACGGTGCTCGGACTGCTCGGACCCAACGGCGCCGGCAAGACGACGGCGGTGCGCGTCCTCACGACGCTGCTGAAGCCCGACGCCGGCACGATCCGCGTCGCCGGGCTCGACGCCGTGCGCGATGCCGCAAAGCTGCGCGAGCGGATCGGCCTCGCCGGCCAGTACGCCGCCGTCGACGAGAACCTCACCGGCGAGGAGAACCTCACGATGGTCGGGCGCCTCTACGGCATGCGCCGCGCCGACGCGAAGGCGCGCGCGGGCGAGCTGCTGACGCGCTTCGACCTGGAGGACGCCGCCAGGCGCCCGGTCAAGGGCTTCTCGGGCGGCATGCGCCGCCGACTCGACCTCGCCGCGGCGCTCGTCGCGCGCCCGCCGATCCTGTTCCTCGACGAGCCGACGACTGGGCTGGACCCGCGCAGCCGGCTCGCGCTGTGGGGCACGATCGAGGACCTCGTGGCCGACGGCACGACCGTGCTGCTGACGACGCAGTACCTCGACGAGGCCGACCGCCTCGCACACACAATCGCCGTGATCGACAAGGGCCGCGTGATCGCGGACGGCACGCCGGACGTGCTGAAGGACCGCGTCGGCGGCGAGCGCCTCGAGCTGCAGCTGGCCGACGCCACGCAGGCGCAGGCCGCGATGGCGGCGCTCGCCCCGCTGTCCGACGAAGCGCCGAGCGCCGAGCAGGCGACGGTGCGCGTGACCGTGCGCGAGCGCACCGGCTCGCTCGCCGAGGCGGTGCGGCGTCTCGACGAGGCGGGCGTCGGCATCGACGACCTCGCGCTGCGCCGCCCGACGCTGGACGACGTGTTCCTGACGCTCACCGGCCACGCGGCCGAGGAGGCGGAGGCGGCGGCATGAGGCGACTGATCTCCGACACGCTCGTGGTCGCCGAGCGCAACCTCGTGCGGCTCCCGCGCGCGCCCGACCTGCTGCTCGCGTTCACGGTCCAGCCGGTGATGTTCGTGCTGCTGTTCGTCTACGTCTTCGGCGGCGCGATCACCACGCCCGGCTACAGCTACGTCGACTTCCTGATCCCGGGGATCATCGTCCAGAACATCGCATTCGGCGGGTTCGTGACGGCGCTCGGCCTCAACGAGGACCTGCACAAGGGCCTGATCGACCGCTTCCGCTCGCTGCCGATGGCGCGCCCGGCGGTGCTGGCGGGCCGCACGCTCGCGGACGTCGTCACGAACACGCTGTCGATTGGCGTGCTCGTGGTCACCGGCCTGATCATCGGCTTCTCGTTCAACACGAGCGCAGGCGAGATCGTCGCCGGCTTCGGCGTGCTGCTGCTGTTCGGCTACGCCTTCTCGTGGGTCTTCGCACTGCTCGGCCTGCTCGTCTCCTCGCCCGAGTCGGCCAACTCGCTCGGCTTCATCGCCGTCTTCCCGCTGACGTTCGTCTCCTCCGCGTTCGTGCCGGTCGCCTCGATGCCGGCGGCGCTGCGCTGGTTCGCGAACGTCAACCCGTTCACGATCGTCGTCGACGCGATGCGCGCGTTGTGGCTTGGCGCCCCCGCGGGCAACAGCGTCTGGGGCGCCGTCGTGTGGGGCTTCGTGATCATCGGCGTGTTCGCGCCGCTCGCGGTCGCGCGCTATCGCCGCGCCGCCGGCGGCCGCTGAGTCGGCCGCCGCTAGGCTTTCGGTCATGCGCACTCGGCTTCCCCGCCGCAGGACGCTGCTCTTGCTCGCCGTCGTCGCCTGCGGCTTGGCGGTGACGCTCGTCGCGGCCGCGAACGCGCTCGTGCTGATCGGCGGCTCGGGCACCAGCGGCGTCGCCGACGCACCGCATGCCCAGGTCGCGCTGCTGCTCGGCGCGAAGGTCGAGCCGAGCGGGCGGCCCTCGGCGATGCTGGCCGACCGCATCGCGGTCGCGGCGCGGCTCTACCACGCGGGCAAGGTCGAGAAGGTGCTCGCGTCCGGCGACCACGGCCGCGCGGACTACGACGAGGTCAACACGATGAAGCGCGGGCTGCTCGCCGACGGCGTGCCGGCGCGCGACATCTTCACCGACCACGCCGGCTTCGACACCTGGAGCAGCGTCGTGCGCGCGCGCAAGGTCTTTCGCGTCTCCTCGGCGCTCGTCGTCACGCAGGGCTTTCACCTGCCGCGTGCGGTCTGGCTCGCGCGCCGCGCCGGGCTCGACGCGCACGGCGTCGACGCCGATCTGCACGGCTACGGGCGCCAGGAGCAGCTCAGCCAGGTGCGCGAGGTGCTCGCGCGCGTCAAGGCCGTCGAGGACGTCGTCACCGGCGCGCAGCCGCGCTACCTCGGGCCGGCCATCCCGATCAGCGGCGACGGGCGCGCCAGCGCCGGCTAGCGCAAACTCGGCGGATCCGCCGCGTCGACGAACAGGTCGACGGCCGGCTCCGCGCCCTCGACGTAGGCGTAGGCGGAGAAGTCGGTGACGCCCTCCTCCACGAGCACGTCCTCGCACAGGAACGCGTTGCCCGTGCACTCGCGGCTCGGCCGGACGAGGATCGCGTAGGCGGCGTCGGCGTACAGCTCGGGCCGGCGGGCACGCTGCATCGCGGCGTCGCCGCCGAGCAGGTTCTGCACCGCGGCGGTCGCGATCAGCGTGCGCGGCCACAGCGCGTTGGAGGCGATCCCGGCGTCGCGCAGCTCGGCCGCGAGCCCGAGCGCGACGAGGCTCATGCCGTACTTCGCGAGCGTGTAGCCGATGTGCGGCCCGAGCCAGCGCGGGTCGAGGTCGATCGGCGGCGAGAGCGTGAGGATGTGCGCGTTGCCCGCGGCGCGCAGGTGCGGGATGCAGGCGCGGCTGACCGCGAACGTGCCGCGCACGTTGATGTCCTGCATCAGGTCGTAGCGCTTCAGCTCCAGCGCCTCGGTGCCGGCGAGGTTGATCGCGCTCGCGTTGTTGACGCAGACGTCGATCCCGCCGAAGCGCGCGACGGCCTGCGCGACCGCGTCGGCCACCTGCTGCTCGTCGCGGATGTCGCCGACGATCGGCAGCGCCTGACCGCCGGCCGCCTCGATCTGCTCGGCGGCCGTGTAGACGGTGCCTTCGAGCTTCGGATGCGGCTCGGCGGTCTTTGCGATCAGCGCGACGTTGGCGCCGTCGCGCGCAGCGCGCAGCGCGATCGCGAGGCCGATGCCGCGGCTCGCGCCGGAGATGAAGAGGGTCTTCCCGTGGAGGCTCATGGGACGCGAGTCTGACCGACCCCCGCGGCCGCCGCGCTAGCTGTCGATCGAGGACATGTCCGCGTAGCGGTCGCCGGCCGCCTCGCCGGGAGGCGCGGCCTCGTCGAGCCGGCGCAGGTCCTCGTCGCTCAGCTCCAGCCGTGTCGCCGCGACGTTCTCCTCGAGGTAGCGGACACGCTTGGTGCCGGGGATCGGCACGACGTCGTCGCTGCGCTGCATGACCCAGGCGAGCGCGAGCTGCGCGGGCGTCGCGCCGCGCTCCTCAGCGAGCGCGCGGACACGCTCGACGATCGCCAGGTTCTCCGTGAAGTTCTCGCCCTGGAAGCGCGGGTTGTGTCGGCGGAAGTCGTCCTCGCCGAGCTGCTCGGGCGAGGTGAAGCTGCCGGTCAGGAAGCCGCGGCCGAGCGGGCTGTAGGCGACGAGGCCGATCCCCAGCTCGCGCAGCGTCGGCAGGATCCGCTCCTCGACGTCGCGCGTCCACAGCGAGTACTCGGTCTGCAGCGCCGAGATCGGGTGAACGGCGTGTGCGCGGCGGATCGTCTCCGGGCTCGCCTCGGAGAGCCCGAGGTAGCGGACCTTGCCCTGCTGCACCAGCTCGGCCATCGCGCCGACGGTCTCCGCGATCGGGACCTTCGGGTCGACGCGGTGCTGGTAGTAGAGGTCGATCGTCTCGACCCCGAGGCGCTCCAGCGAGGCGTCGCAGGCCTCGCGCACGTAGGCGGGGTCGCCGCGCACGCCCAGCCGCTCGCCGTTCTCGCCGCGCGCGATGCCGAACTTCGTCGCGAGCACGACCTCGTCGCGCCGGCCGGCGATCGCGCGGCCGACGAGCCGCTCGTTCGTGAAGGGCCCGTACATGTCGGCGGTGTCGAGCAGCGTCACGCCGAGCGCGAGCGCCCGCTCGATCGTCGCGATCGCCTCCCGCTCGTCGCCCTCGCCGTAGAACTCCGACATCCCCATGCAGCCGAGCCCCTGTTGGGACACCTCGAGGCCCTGGCTCCCGAGCCGTCGCGTCTCCATCGTGTCTCCGTTCGTCGTGGCCGCCTGAGGGCTCTACCCGCTGGGCGCCTTGCGGCCTCGGAAGATCGCGAAGCCGCGCTCCGGCGCGATCGAGACGTCGACGATCCCGGCGTTGGCGAGCCAGCCGCGCAGCTCGGCGCCTGTGCAGAGCGCGCCGTTGACGCCGGTGCGCTCGCCGTGGCCCAGCAGCAGCCGCTGACGCCGGCTGCCCTGCGCCATGAACGTCGAGCCGATCAGCTCGCCGCCCGGCGCCAGGCAGCGCGCCAGCTCGGCGATCGCCGCGCCCGGCTCGGCGATCATGTGCAGGCCGCTGTAGCTGAGGCACAGCTCGGCGCTCGCGTCGGGCAGCGGCAGCGCGCGCATGTCGCTCTCGATCGGCTCGACCTGGTCGAGCCCGCGCGCCGCGACGCGCCGCCGCAGGCGCGCGAGCATCCGCCCGTCGAGGTCGACGGCGAGGTAGCGCACGCGCTGCTCGGACCGCAGCGCACGCAGCGCGACACCGCCGCCGCAGGGCACGTCGAGGATCGTCCCGCCGTCCCCGACCTGCCCGATCGCGTCCATGCTGGCGTACAGCGGCGCGAGGTCGACGCCCCACACCGCGCGGCCGATCAGCTGCGAGAGCCAGGGCCGCTCGATGTAGAAGTCGTACGCGACGCCGAAGGGCCCGGCGCAGACGTTCGAGACTTCGGGCATCGCCACGATTCTCCGCCTGGCCGGGCCGCGAGGCGCCGCTTCAGGCGCCGAGACCCTCGCGCACCTGCGTGAGCCGGAGGCTGTTGCCGGACGGGTCGCGGAAGCCGCAGTCGATCCCGTACGGGCGCTCCTCGGGCGTCTCGGTGAACTCGACGCCGCGCGCCTTCAGCTGCTCGTAGGAGGCCTGGCAGTCGTCGGTCGTGAGGAAGACCGTGCCGGCGAAGCCCTTCCCCATCAGGGTTTCGATCTGGCCGCGCGTCTCGTCGTCGATCATCGGCGGGCCGGGGATCGCCATCAGCACGACCGAGAAGTCGTCCTGGCCGGGCGGGGCGACGCTGAGCCAGCGGAAGTCGCCCAGCTCGGGCAGCGTCACGTCCATGCGCACCTCCATGCCGACCTTCTGGGTGTAGAAGGCGAGCGCCTCCTCCTGGTCGTGCACCCACAGCTGCGAGTTGGCGATCTTGGTCATCAGGGCCTCCTGGGCTCAAGGGGACGGTCGCTTGGCACGCTAGTCCCGCGTCGCGCCGCTGTCTTCTCGAAACGTGCGCACCTGCGGGCGTCCGTAGGCGCGCACCACGCACGCCGGCACGCGCGCGTGCGCCGCGGCCGGCGGGAAGGCGGCGCGGTACGCGGTCGGCGACATCCCGTACGTGCGCGTGAAGCTCGTCGTGAACGAGCCAACGCTCTGCAGGCCGACCGCGAGGCAGATCTCCAAGACTGCGTGGTCCGTCAGCCGCAGCAGCGCTGCAGCCCGCTCGAGCCGGCGCGTCAGCAGATAGGCGTGCGGGGACTCGCCAAAGGCACGCCGAAAGGCCCGGCTGAAGTGGGCGCGGGAGAGCCCGGCGGCGCGGGCGAGGTCCTCGACGCCAAGCGGCTCGGCGTAGCGCGCGTCCACGAGGTCCTTGGCGCGCAGCAGGTGGCGGGTAGGCGGGACGAAGGCCATCCAGAGCCAGTATCGCGCAGCGCACAACGCGCCTGGTTTGCGGAGTATCATGGCGCCTGTCGCATCGGGGGATGCGGTCATCGGGGGAGGCGGTTTCATGCGGACACGTGGCACGTCCACGTTGCGCGGGCAGGCACGCGAACTGGCGGTCGGCGAGGTGGCGTGGATCACGCTCGTGCCGTGCGCCGCTCTGCTGCTGGCCGCGATCGTCGTGCTCGGGCCGCCGCTCGGGCACGCGATCACCCGCACGGGGTCGGAAGGACTGTGGCCGCCGCACACGGTCGTCACCGAAGGCCGCCCGGAGCCGGTTGAGCACGGCCGCTACGCGCTCGCGATGCTCGGTCCGCTGCTGCTCGTCGGCGTCGTGCTGGCGAGCGCGCGCCGCGCGCCGCGACTGCGTCCGGGCCTGACCCGCGCGCTCGTCGGCCTCGGCCAGGCGGCGACGGTCGCGTTCGTCTTCGTGGCCGTCCTCGGGCAGCGCAACCGCATCCTGCCGCCGACGCCGCGGCAATGGCCGATCTTCAGCGTCGGCACGCTGGCGACGGCGGGGATCCTCGCCCTGGTCGCGGCGGCAATCGTGCTCGTGGCGCGTCGCCCGGTCGTCGGAGAACGGCTCGCGTGGCTCGTGCGCGACACGCGCGGGCGCCGGATCGCGTGCCTGCTGGTCGCGGCGGGATTCGTCGTCGCGTGGGAGCTGCTGGCGATCAGCACCGACCGCTCGGTCGGCGACACGGGCCTGATGAACTGGACGCTCGACGACCCGTTCGCGATCCTCAACGGGCGCACGCCGCTCGTCGACTACGAGTCGGTCTACGCGCAGCTCTCGCCGTACCTCGCCGCCGGCGCGATGGCGCTGTTCGGGACCACGACGCTCGTCTACACGATCGCGCTGACGAGCCTCAGCGGGCTCGCGCTGCTCGCGATCTACGCCGTCTTCCGCCGCGTGACCGTCAGCCCGCTGCTCGCGCTCGTGCTGTTCCTGCCGTTCCTCGCGACGGGCTTCCTGGAGGTCGTGCTGGAAGACGGCAAGGCGCATCTGAGCAACGTCGAGGTGCTCGCGATGTGGCCGATGCGCTACGGCGGCGCGTACCTGATGGCGTGGCTGACGGCGCGCCACCTCGACGGCGCCGGCCCACGCCGCGCATGGGCGCTGCTCGGCGTGGCCGGGGTCGTCGCGCTCGACAACCTCGAGTTCGGGATCGCCGCGCTGGCAGCCACGCTCGTGGCGCTCGTGTGCGCCGGCCCCGGGCCGTCGCGACGCTCGCTCGTGCGCCTGGCCGTCGCCGCGGCGAGCGGGCTGCTGGCGGCGGCCGCGCTCGTCTCGCTGTTCACGCTCGTGCGCTCTGGCTCGCTGCCGGACCCGGCCCTGCTGGTGGAATATCCGCGCATCTTCAGTCAGCTCGGCCTCTTCTCCGTGCCGATGCCGCCGGTCGGCTTCCAGCTCGTGCTGTACGCGACCTACATCGCGGCGATCGTGGTGGCGGTCGTGCGTCGGGTGCGCGGCGCCGATCACCTGCTGCTGACGGGCATGCTCGCGTGGAGCGGCACGTTCGGGCTGATCTCCGGCGGCTACTACCTCGGGCGCTCGGACATCCTCAAACTCGTCTCGCTGTTCTCGGCGTGGAGCTTCGCGCTGATGCTGCTGGTCGTGGTGGTCGTGCGCGCTCTCGCCGCGCGCGAGCGGCGACTGCCGACGCTGGCAGAGCTCGCTGTGCTGTTCGGGTTCGGTCTGGCGCTCTGCTCGCTGCGCGAGGTGCCGAGCCCATGGGGCCAGCTCGACCGCCTGACTGCGACGTACGCCCCGGCGAAGGATCAGGCGGCGGTGACGCGCTTCGTCGCTCTCCGTACGCGACCCGGCGAGAGGGTGGCGATCCTGATGGCGCTAGGTCACCGCACGGCCTATGAGCTGGGCCTCGACAACGTCTCGCCGTACGTCTTCTTCGAAGCGATCGTGACGAGACGCCAGTTCCAGCGCGTGATCGACGCCGCGCGGCGGGAGCATGTCCACAAGCTGTTCTTCCCGGGGGCGTACGACCAGCAGCTCGCGCTGCTGGCGCGGGCGGGATTCCATCCGCGGGCGGCTGTGGCGGGGATGACGGAGCTGGTGGATCGGTAGCTGCGCTTATGCAGCTCCGCGGGCGTCTCGCCGCGGACGTGCGCAGCGCCCGCATTAGCAGGACTTCCGTCCGATGGAGCTAGCCGGGCTCGAACCGGCGACCTCCTGGGTGCGATCCAGGCGCTGGGTGTCCGATACGCGCAGTTACGGGCGATCCGCCGACCGTGGATAGTCAATAACAGCAGTCGTTTCTGCTCGTTTGGTACCCGCAGTGGTACCCGCGTACACTCTGGTACCCGCAGCCAAATCACTGGTACCCTCGCCTAGAATGACCCAGATGACGCCAGCGGTGGTGGTGCGTGTCGGCAAGGACGGAACCCCGTTCTTCGAGGCCAAGTGGCGCGACGCTGAAGGTCGCCAGCTCAAGCGCCGCCTTGGCCCAGCGTGGCTGGAACGGCGCCACGAGGGAGAGTGGGTCAGGCGCCGCGGCAGGACGCCGGAGGGCTGGCTGGACGAGCGCAGCGCACACGTCGCGGCCGCAGAGAAGGTCGCCGAGGTCCAGCGCGAGCAGGAGCAGGCCGCGGAGGCCGCCCGGCGAGCGGGGATCGCGACGGTTCGGCGAGTTGCGTACGAGTGGGTGGCTTGGAAGCGGGACGTGAAGGGCGGCGCGCCCTCGACGCTGCGCGAGAACGAGCTGCTGCTGCGCGAGCCCGGCGAGCCGTATCGACGTGGAAGCGGCAAGGTCAAGGGCCGGATCATGGGTCGCTTCGGCGACCGCCCGATCGACGCGGTGACCACCCGCGAGGTCTCCGCCTTTCTGCGCGACCTCGACGCCGAGGGACTGTCGGCGCGCAACGTCAACGAGCATCGCGCCGTGCTGCACTCGATCTTCGCCTACGCGATGAAGCCGGACACGTACGCGGTGGCCGCGAATCCAGTCAGCGCGACGGACAAGCGCTACCAGCCACCTCCGCCTCCTCTCGATCACTACGAGGTCGCTGAGGTCGAGGCGCTTGCTCGCGCCTGTGAGCGCGGAGAGCATCGCAGCGCCCCTCCCAGCTACCGCGGCCGTCCGAACACGCTCAGCGACGACGAGCTGAGCGCACGGGCTGCGGAGGACCGCCAGGACGCCGAGCTGTACCGCGTCGCGTTCTACAGCGGCATGCGACTCGGCGAGGTCGTCGCGCTGCGCTGGCGCTACGTCCGCTTCCTGCCCGACCTCTCCGGCGCGGTGATCGACGTAGAGCGTGCCGTGAGCGCCGGCGTCGAGAAGGAGCCCAAGGGACGGCGCGGTCGTCAGGTGCCGATCCCGCGTCCGGCCGCCGAAGCCCTCGCCCGGCTCGGTCAACGCGACGAGTTCACGGACGCCGAGGACTACGTTTTCTGCAGCCGGCTCGGCCGGCGGCTCGACCCCTCAGCCGTGCGCCGCCGCTACAAGCGCGCCATCGCCGCAGCTGGGCTGCGCCCGCTCAAGCTGCACGGCCTGCGACACGCGGCCGGCTCCGTGCTCGCCCGCACCCTCCCGCTCGTGACCGTCCGCGACGTGCTCGGGCACGCCGAGCTGCGCACGACGAACCGCTACCTCCACAGCAAGATCGACGCCGCGGCGATCGTCGCCGTCAACGCTGCGTTCGGGGTCGTTGACGCAAAGACCGACAGGGTCGCGACCTAGAGGGCGCTATGCGCCCCGCAGACGCGCTTCCACGTCATCACGCAGGAACCGGATCGTCCGACCCAGCCGCGCGCACGGAAGCTCGCCGCGCCGCGCGAGGTCGTAGACCGTTGACTTCGGCAGCGCGAGCATCGTCGCGACCTCCGAGGGCGTCATCACGTCGTCGCGGGTGATTCGACGCCCAGGCTTGGGATCGAGCGCGGGGAGAGGTGTGCTCGTCCTTCTCGCAGAAGGCTTCGGCAGCCCTCCAAGATCCATCGCAATCTGTTGTCCGCCATCCACGCTTCGCGCAGCGAGAAGCGCCAGAAAAGTCCCCAATGTCGATCGTCACTGTGGTCCTCGCCGCTGAACTCCCGGAGACGCCTGTTCTCCGATCACTCCCTCTGTAACAGCAGATCCAGTGCAGACTAGATGCACTGTGTACGACTGTCACACCGCCCTTGTCGCGTGCCGCTATGGCAACCGGTGACGCGTTCGCGTCTGCCTGGCAAGCTGGCGCTGATAGACGTGTGCGAGCACAGCAAGCGGCACGTCCAGCCCGCGGCAGAGTTGCAGGAGAACGCGGAACGTCGGGTTGATCTCGCCGCGCTCGACCGCCCCGATGTAGTTGCGGTGCAGCTTGCCTTCGAGGCCGAGCCGTTCCTGTGAGAACCCGCGGCGGGCTCGCAGCTCACGCACCGCCGCACCGATCGCCTCCCGATGGTGGGAGCCCCACTCGTCCATCGTCGCCTCCACGTTCGAAATGTCGGCAGGCCTTTTCGGTCCTGTAAGAGGACTTATAAGTCCTTGCGGCATCGAGCGCAAGTACGAAGTCTCTCCGGCTGTGAGCGATCCGCTGCCAACCGTCGCCGCCAACGTACGTCGTCTTCGTGAGGGCCTCGCCCTCTCGCAAGAGGCCTTCGCGCTTCGAGCCGACATGGACCCCGCGGAGGTGCGTCGCATCGAGAGCTGTCGCCGCGATCCCGGCGTCCGCATCCTCACACGTCTCGCGCTCGCGCTTGGCACCACGCCGGCCGAGTTGCTCGCCGGCATCCCTGGCGAAGATTAGGACTGATCGGTCCTGGGATTGATCGGTCCGGCGTCGAACCGGACTGGCGATGACCGGAAGCGATCCGCTCCCGCACTTCGGTGCCAACCTGCGCTCAGCACGCGAGAAGCTCAGCTACTCCCAAGAGACCTTCGCCCAACGCGTCGGGATGGACCCAGCAGAGATCCGCCGGCTTGAGTCGGCCCGACGCGACCCTGGCGTTCGGGTCGTCACCCGGCTTGCGCGCGGGCTCGGAATCACCCCCGCCGAACTGCTCAAGGGCATCAAGTAGGCCGCAGCTTCACGCCCTCGGAGGTTGCAGTGCGATGACCGGCCCGGTCGCCGAGGGTCGGTCTAAAACTGCCCACCTATCACGCGAGCGGCAACGCGGACCAGGACATCGCGCGCGAACCGCATGAGCTGTGAGTCTGGGCCGCGGTCAGTTGGCCAGAGCCGGTCCCCAACATTCCAATCAGCGAGTTCGTACTCCGCTTCGACTCCCTCGGAGAGTCGCTCGATCACCCCACCCAGCGAGAGGTCTGAGTACCGTCCGTTGGGATCAACGATCGGTCCCCCTTGCAGTGACTCCCAGTCGATCAGCGGCTCTTGTCCTCGCGCGAGGTATGCATTCACTAGGACGAGATCGGCGTCGCCGGAGTAGCGCCAAGCCGAACGGTCGTGGACGAATCGCCGGATGTCGTCGAACGCTTGAGGGCTGAACTGCGGGCCGTCGGGATCTCGCGTCAGCACTATGCCACTTGGCATATGGCCCCATCGGTAATACCCGGCGAAGTACAGATCCCATAGCTCGCCGGCGCGGGTGTCGAAGTAGCCGCGACGGCTCTGCGCCGTCTGCATGACTACGAGGTCCGGAGGTGAGAACAGCATGCGACGACAAGGCACTCCACACTGGCGTCCTGCCGGTGCGCTGCACGCTCACGCAGGCGGCCCATGACTGTCGGACCGACGCCGTTGTCACCATCCCATTTTACCGCTGGAAGCACGACAGAATGCTATCCGGTAGAACGTCTGACCGGGCCCGCAGAATGTGACCGGTCCGGCGCAACGAGAGGAAAGCTATGTTCGGGTCGACGGACCGTCTGGGATGAAGGGCACGACACTGAAGCTCGAGCGTGGTTGGCTGGTGGGGGATCGGATCGGTGTGGGTGGCATGGCCGGCGTTTGGCAGGTGACGTCCGGCGGCCAAGAGGCGGCAGCGAAACTCATCCCGAAGGCCCCTGGTGCTGATCGCGAATTGCTGTTCATCGATATCGAGGCGAGGAACGTCGTCCCGATCATCGACTGCGGGGAACACGACGATTTCTGGGTCATCGTCATGCCCCGAGCTCTCAAGTCGGTGCGTGACCTTCTCGCGGAGCAAAACGAGCCGCTGGAGCTCGACGGCGCGTTGACGGTGCTTAGAGATGTCGCCACCGCTCTGGTTGATCTGAACCCGGAGATTGTCCATCGCGATCTCAAGCCTGAGAATGTCCTGCAGCTCGACGGCGCATGGCATGTTGCCGATTTCGGGATCTCCCGCTATGCCGAGGCTGCGACGGCTGAGGAAACCCGCAAGTTCGCACTCACTACGCAGTACGCAGCACCGGAGCAGTGGCGCGGCGATCGGGTCACACCAGCTACGGACATATATGCGTTCGGTGTTATGGCGTACGAGCTGCTTGCGGGAGAACGGCCCTTTTCTGGGCCGGAAACCCACGACTACCGCGAGCAGCACCTACATCAATCGCCGCCGTCCCTTACAGGCATCCCGATGCCACTCGATGCCCTGGTTCTTGAGTGCCTCTTCAAAGCGCCCGAGGCGCGTCCGCGAGCAGCGAACGTCGCAGCCCGCCTCACCGCGGTGTCGGGCCAAGCGAGCAGCTCTTCCGGGCTTGCCCAGCTCGCACAGGTCAATCGTGACGAAGTACACCGCGCAGGTGTCGCCGCGGCGCAGGCATCTGCCGAACGAACGGCTGCCGAGGCACGCGGCGCATTGCAGCAAGCCTCCGCCGACCTCTGGGGCCGGATCACCGCTGCGCTGAGCTCCGCCATTGAGCAAGCGGCACCATCAGCAAGTTTGACGCTACGGGGCAACGGGTTCGTATGCGCACTGGGTCTCGCAGAACTTACGGCGACTCCCTCCTCGCGAGCCGCTCGGTCTTGGACCCAGCGGCCGTTTGATGTTGTCGCAAGTGCAGTGGTGGACCTCTCCGTCGAGAGCAGCGGGTATGGGGGACGCGAGCACTCGATCTGGTACTGCGACGCGCAGGTTGCAGGTGAGTACGCATGGTTCGAGACGGCGTTCATGACTTCGCCGCTTCTCGCCGCGCGACGACAGAGGGAGCCCTTCGCGATGGATCCGTCGCCTGAGTCTGCGGCGGCTCTTAGTCCTGCGGTGCACACAGTGCAGGTCGCATGGCCCTTTACGCGTCTCGAGGTCAGTGATCTCGGTGACTTCATCGACCGGTGGGCGACCTGGCTTGCCGAGGCCGCGCAGGGTCGGCTGCAGCATCCAACATCTCTTCCGGAACGAAGCCCGAATGGCAGTTGGCGCCGGTCCTGACCCTCGCTGCGGGCTCGAACTGACGACCGTCGCGCTGCCAGGGTGACTGATCCCGCGTCTAGACAGTTCGTTAGAAGCCCTGGCTACTGTTCGATTGTCTTCGCTCGTGCGCAATCTGGTAGACGCTTGGCCGATGGCCAGCCGGATGCCGCACGCCGAACGCGAAGGCACGTAGAGCCAAAGGTCGCGTCGGGTGGGCGGCCGGGACGAAGACGAGTCCGAAGTCGCCTGTGGGCCACGGCACGTAGGTCTTGAGGCAGCGGTCGAGGTTGGTGCCGTCGCGGCCTTCGGCGTCGCAGCGCTTGACCCGCAGCAGCGACAGGCCGCCGTCGCGGTCCAGCTCTCGGCGGAAGGCGTCGAGGGCGACGCGGGCGGCGCCGGAGAGGTGGGACAGGTCCTCGGCGATCGCGTGCTCGTCGAACAGCACGGGCACGAGCGGCCCCGCGGGGCTGTCCGCCACCGTTAGCCCTCGCCGTCGGTGGGCAGGTGCCCGAAGTGCTGCTCGAACTCGTCCGCGCTCAGCTCGTGCTCGCCGTGGCGGGCGAGGACGGCTTTGACGCTGAGGTCCGGTCGCAGCACGAGACGGCCGTCGGCGCGTTGGTCCTCGACCACGTAGTCGCCTGAGACGTCGCCGGTGAGCGTGACATGAGCCTGCTCCATGACCTCAAGTGTCGCACGACCGTCCCCGGAATCCGAGACCACGACCCGGCCGTGTCCACGACCTACGACAAGACCGAGTCCTCGACCCGGACAAGGCCAAGACCGCGATCGCGACCTCGACGAAGGCCCGAACTGCGACCGGCATAGACCCCCACACAGTTGCACCAACGGTGGGACAGGCAATTTCGCCCGGTCGAGCGGACCTGCCGACCAGGGACCCGAGTTTGGTACCCGCACGTGGTACCCGCAGCCGCCAAGGAACCATCGCGAAGACCCCTGAAACAACAGAAGCCCCGCATTAGCAGGGCTTCCGTGAAGTGGAGCTAGCCGGGCTCGAACCGGCGACCTCCTGGGTGCGATCCAGGCGGAGTGCCGCTCGAATCCTTGCGTCTGGATAGGCAAAGTGCCTGGAAAAGGTGAGCTTTACACTCCCGATGAGAGCGCAACGCACGCAACACGCTCCCCCTGCAGTGACCGCAAATTGCCGAGGTTTCATGGGATTTCTGGAAAGAGATCCCACCGCCGTTCCTAAAATGGCATCGTTTTTTGCCTGTCACGATGCGGGCGTGCGACTCCGTCGGCAAGCTGGTCTGCTTTGGTTTTCAAGGACCGGCGTCGATAAGGGTACTGAGCCTCTCAGATACTGCTCGCAGGGAGCTGGGCGGCTGGGTGACGAGGACAGGAGCGAGAGGCACAGGCGTGCCGACCGCACTGGCGCTCGAGGCGCGCGACCCTGCACTCGCGAGCAGGGTGGCTGGCGGGTGACTGCCAGTCGAGCCGCGACCGATGGATCAGGAGGCCACGCGATGGTTCACGGCTGGTGGGGATCGTCCGGGCCGAAGAACAGGTCGCGGTCCACGCTCGCCGGCGATGGCGTCCCCATGCAGGTCCAGGCATCGACGAGGGTGTATATCGCCTCCAGCGAGCGCATTTTGGCCGCGAGGTCTTCCACCGGCCCGGCGGGCGTGATCGACACCAGCGCCGAGATGCCACGGCTGACGACTTCCTTGAAGTGCGCGCGGTAGGCATCGCCGTGAAGTTCTGCTGCGTCAGCCTTGCCGGCCTCGTAACACTCTGCGAAACGCTCTGGGTGCGCAGCGAGCAGCTCCATTGCTCGCATCACGAGCAGCGCGTGCGGCGCCTCCGCCTTGATCACGGGTTCCCGTGGAGGCGCGGGGCGGTCTGCGTGGTCGGCCATCGCACCGGCGGTCCGCGCGAGCGCGATGCCGATGTCCAGCAACACGTTTCGCTCGCGCAGTGCCCAGTCACCCCGCACCTCGTTCCAGTCGCGCTTGATTGCCATGTGGGCCTTGGTCATCGCGTGCGCCGCATCCGTCGTGCGCGAATGCGCGATGGGGCCCCGCAGCGGCGTCGTCGCGATGGCCTGCCGCAGCTTCTTTTGGGAGTCCAGGGGAGCTCAGGCAATGATGGCGTCAGGTTCCTGGAGTCGCGCATCACTTTCATGCTCGTTGGTCGGGTCGCCCCTCCAGCAGATGCCCCCCTTGCGAGGAGCGCGGTATAACTCCTGCGCTAGCCCCCGGTCGAGGACGAGCTGCCGACCGTGAGCGGCAGCTAGTGCTCGAACCCGAACTCGTTGCCGCCTGGGGTCGTCCGGGTCGGTTCCGGTGTGGTCGAGGGCCGGGGCGTCGTCGCCGTGGAAGTGGTGGAAGGCGCGGCGCTGGTCTGCGTGGCTGCTGGTGTCGCGCGGTGTCGCTTTGCCGGGTGCTGCCCGTGCGCGCCGCCCTGGTTCTCGAACCCGAAGTCGTGGCGCGTGCTGCCCGCCAGGCCGAACAGGTCTGCGGCGAGGAGCGGGGTCGATGCCAGCAGACCCGCTGGCTCAGTCGCGTTTGCCGGTTGCCGCGAGGGCAGCTGACCGGCCCTTGCACGGGCGCTCGGTTGCGTGGTGCGTGTCGCGGCGTGGGGTGTGGGGATTGCGCCGGTCACGATGCAGACGCCGGCAACCAGCGTCACGCAGACAGCGGCGAGCTTGGCGCCCGCACCGCCAAGCAGCGTTCCGGCGACAGCGGTGCCTCCCGCGGTTGTCCCTGTGACGACGGCCGCGTCGCCGGATCCGGAGATGCCGAGTGCCGAGCGAGCCATGTTCGTCAGCGTGCGAACGACGCCGACGAATGGGTCAAGAAGCGTCGAGCTGTGCGCGCGGTCGAGCACAGGCAGCGTGACGGGTGGCAGCAGCATCGCGATGCCGCGCTTGGCCTGGAAGTATTGCCGGCAGGCGGGGCAGCCCTTCAGGTGCGTTGTGGCTGCCGTGTGCTTGGCGGAGCCCGGCTCGAACCACCCGAGCGCGTGCGCGCGGATCAGCGAGCCATGCGTCGAGCACCAGTCGCCTGAAGCGATGACGTCGATGTACTTCGCGAGTTCGTCCTTCAGACCATGGGCCCGAACGGCCTCGGCGCTGCCCGCGCGACCCTTGCGAACGTCGTAGCCGTCGAGCAGTTTGTGCAGGCGCTTGAGTGGGATGTCGAGCTTTCGCGCGATCTCGGCGCGAGGCATGTCGAGGACGTAGGCGTAGAACAGGATCAGCGTTTCCCGGGGAGTGAACCGATGCCGGAACGCTTCGAGCAGGGAGCGCAGCTGACGCTGCTGGTCGACGTGGCGCTCAAGCGAGCCCTCGTCTGCCGCGAGCAGCTCGGCGATCTCGTCGCTCTCGACATCGTCCTTCTCGCGCCATTCGTGGTGCTCCAAGCGCAGCCAGTCGATCACCCGCCGATAGGTCGTCGTGATGAGCCAGCCGATCTCGCTCTCGACCACGGTGCCGCTGGCGCGGAGACTGATGAGGCTATTCCAGGCCAGGTTGTATCCCGCGTCGAGTTCGTGGTGTGGGGCGTCGGCTCCGACCCTGCGCAGCTTCTCGCGCACGCCGCTCAACACGGCAGCGCGATGGCGCTCGTAGTTGTCCTGCGCCGCCTGCGTGGCACGGATCTCGTTGAGCGTCGGGCGTCTAGCGTCGCTCGCGACGCCTGCTCGCGTGCTCGCTGGCGCTGGTGTTGAATCGACGTGCATCTCTATCCCTAGGTCGGGATCGCGGGACCTCGTGCACCCCCCTGCATTGCGACCGGGGTGAGTACGGACCGCGTAAACGGGAGCCTCGGTCGTTTCTCGGCCTGCCTTGAACGGCTGGCCGCGTCGCTCGGACGGCCGTCCACACCTTGCCTGCCCCGGCCTAGGCGGATTTGCACGCCAGCGATACGCGCAAGCACGCGCGGCGACTCGCCAGCAGTTCGCTTCGTCCCGGACGCGATTGAGCGCGGGAGCTCGGTACTGGTTGCCGCGGTGGTCGCCGATCGCAGCATGGGGGGGCATCCGCTCGGTTCCCGGCTCGATCAAGGGACAGACCCTTCTTCGATCGGGATCAGATGCCGCCCTTCAGCACCCAAAATTCAACGCCAAGGCTGCTCAGGATGGATTCCTCTCCGGGCGTCCTTAGCGTTGTCGTTCATGACGAAGCCCGAACAGCATCGCGCCCATCCACGGCGCGAGCCCGAGTATCCGCCCCCGTTGAGCCACTCGCTGATCGACGCTCTCCTGACCGTTCTGGCCGGCGTGATCGCCTTCGCGCTGCTCGCGCAGGTCGTCGTTGCGATCGTGACCGCTCTCGTGCCGATCGCGGCGTTCGCGGCAGCCGTCGTGCTTGGTCTGATCGTCGTGCTCGTGCTGCTCGCCGCGCACATGCTCTTGTAGCGCTCGCGCGCTCCGTTGTCGGGAGGGCACAATGAGGCGCCGGCGCGACGAGAACGACGACATCTTCGACGAGTTCGGCGACCCGCCGAGCGAGGCCACGCCCGAGCCCGCTGGGCCGGACGCGGCCCCTGACCTTGCCCCAGCGAGCGTCGATGAGCACGCCGACGCGACGTTGGCGGTGGCGAGGCAGGCGACGCCCGCCTCCGACGAACAGCACGACATCGCCCCGGCCGCCATCGACGTACCGCTCGCTGGCAAGGCATCTGCCTCACCAACGACGGACTCCACGACAGCGTCCGGCGTGAGGTCGGCTTCACATCGTCAGTGGCTCACCGCGGCGGGTGCCGTCGTGATTGCGCTCCTGACCCTCGCAGCGATCCTTCTGCCACACGCGGCGTCAACGGATGAGCGGCGTGCCACGCCGACCACGAGGAGCCGCGTCGCGCAGCAGCGCGCGCACACGCGGGCCGAGCATGAACCTGCCGGGCCGGTACGGCCGCGCCACCACGCGCACGCACCGCGCATGAGCCATCTGCGCCACGCCCCACCATCGTCGTCCTCAACGGTCGCGCCCGGCACCAAGTCTGCTGCGCTGACCGAGGCGCCTGCTGCTGCGTTGCCGTCCGTCGCCAGCAGTGCCCCGACCTACGACTTCACCTTCGAGCGATGAACGCGCGTGTCGTCATACGTCCGCGCAGCATCCGCCGACTGCGGTTCGACGGCAGCCTCTCGCGCTGGCTGTTCACCGCTGCTGCGTTGGTTGGCATCGCCTCGTGTGTGCGCTACGCGATCGTCCCGCCGCGTCCGCACGTGCCGCCGCCGTCGCGCGCGCCGCACGTCGACCAGGGTGCTGAGGCGTACGCCGTCGCGTTCGCACGCGCGTACCTGACGGTGGACGCCCGCGATCCGCACCAGCACGCTCGTGCCCTCGCGCCGTTCGTCGACCCCAACGGCGATCCCGACGGCGGCTACTCGCCGCCGGAGGACCTCACCCAGAGCGTCAGCTGGGCGACCATCGTGCAATCGCGCCCGTCCGAACTCGGCGGACAGACCTACACCGTCGCCGCGCAGACCACCGCGTCAGGCCTCCTCTACCTGACCGTGACGGTGCGTCGCGACAGCGCCGCAGCCTTGCAGCTCGTCGGCTTGCCCGCCCTCGTCGGCCCACCGGAGAGCCGACCGGCACAGGAAGCCTCTGGCGACACGCTCGCCGCCGTTGTCGAGAGCGACGTGGCCGAGGTCACGACGCGCGCCCTGCGCAACTACCTCGCGGGCGACAGCAACGACCTTCGCGCAGACCTCTCGACCAGCGCGGTCGTCTCGCTGCCCACGACGCCGTTGCGGCTGCAGCGCACCCAGAGCCTCGTCTGGGACCCGTCTGGGCGCGCCGTGCTCGCGACGGTCGACGCCACAGATCCGCGCGGCGGACTTTTCCAACTCACCTACGAGATCGACGTCGATCGCTCAGGCGCTCGGCCCTACGTCTCGGCGATTCAGACCAACCCCCGGTCCTAGCAAGGAGGCTTCACCATGAGGACCCTCACCCTGAGACGCGCCCGCAGCCACGTCGCACGCGTCCGTCACGCGCTTTTCGTAGCGGCGCTGCTCAGTCTCGCTGCTGCGTTCAACACGACGCCGATCACGCTCGGCCCGACGCTCGCATCTGCGGCCGTCGTCAGCGGAGCGGAGCAGACCGCTCCCGCAGCCAAGGCCGGGGGCGGCGGCGCCAGCGACATCACGACCGTCGCCAACAACACGAAGACGATGGTGCGCACTCTGGCGATGGTGGCGGTCGCAATCGCCATCGCGATTCGCTCGGCGATCGCGGCGTTCGACAAGAAGTACGGCGCCGCGATCATCGGGCTCGGGTTCTGTGTGCTGGCCGCCGTCATGGCGACCGACGCTGGCTTCGACCTGATCGTCAACACCGGCTCGAACCTCAGCAAGCTCGGGTAGCGGAGCGGAGGCGCGAGAGATGCCGTCGAACTACGACGAGCTGCGCATTCCGGTGCGCTCACACCGTGGCGACTTCGAGTTCGAGCGGCGGATCTACTACATCCCGCTCGAGCCTGGAAACCGGCGGGTGATCCGGCTCAACCCGGCTGGAGTCCCCGTGCGCGGCATCGCGTACGGGGCGCTCGCCGCGGCGGTGGTGCTCGGCGCCTCCCGGCTGCCACTGCTTTCAGCGGTGATCGGGCTCGTTCCCACGCCCGTGGCGTTCGTGGTCATCCCGGGCCTGCTCGCGACGTTGTTGACGTTCCTGCGGCCCGGCGGGCGCGCGTTCCACGTCGCCGTGCGAACGCTGTGCGCGCACGCACTCGCTCCCCGCGCCCTGTACGCCTTCCGTCGCGCGCACCAGCTCGAACGACGCTGGCATCCCCCCGCGATCGTGATGCTCGCCTCTGGAGGCGAAGCGCGCTGTCGGCGCCTGCGGTTCACCGGACCCGGCGTCATCTGGATCGGCCGCGCTCACGCCCAGCGCCGTCACCGCGGCTGGCGGGGGCCGCGCGCCCCCCACGTGACGGTGCTCGAGGCCTCGCGCGTCGGCGCGACCGGGACCGGTCTGCGGCGGTCTGTGCGCCGCGGCAAGCGCGTCGAGATCCGACCGGCTTCGTGAACGGGAGCGCTCGCCATGCCCAGGATCAAGCCACCGCTGTGCTTCACGTTCGGAAACATCGTCTTCGCGAACGACCTCAACGACGCGTGGGCGTGCTTTCACGTCGGGACGCACTCGTTCGACGGGCTCTCGATCGAGCACCAGATCGGGCACTTCGACGGCTGGCGCGGGCTGCTCAACGCGATCGGCGCCGACTTCCAGATCGTCCGTCTCGGGACGACCTGGGACGCCGACGCGTGGGCGGCTGACGCGGCTGCGCGCAGCGCGCCCGAGCGCGCCGACCTCACCGAACGGCGGATCGCGGAGACGATGCCCGTGCTCGACCACGTCGGCGTCTCGGTCCCGCGCGTGTTCATCGCGGTGCGGCTGGCCGAACCCGCGCAGGACATCGGCACCCGCATCTCGCGCGTCTTCGAGAAATCGAGTCGCGAATGGATCGACCATGTCAGGCACACCATCGCTTGGCGCGACCGTCGCGCGTTCGACGGAGCCGCACTGGAGAAGTTGCGCCACGCCGCCGACGGCGTAGAGGTCGCGCTCGCCGAGTGCCTGCGCGACGTGCGCCCGGCACGGCCCGCGGAGCTGCAGTGGTGGGTTCGACGCCAGTTCACGCGCGGCCTCGGCGAACCGGAGGTCGATCATCTCCACGAGCCGTCGGCGCTCGTGCTCGAAACCAACGGCGAGGCGGTCCTGCAGCCGTTGGAAGGCGACGTCCTGCGCTGGATGGACTCCTACGTCGTCCCGCGCGCGACTGGACTCCAGGTGGTCTCCGAACGCGGCGAGAGCTTCCAGTCGATGCTCGTCCTGGGTGCGCTGCCCGAGTACGCGATGTTCCCCTCGCGGCGCCTGCAGCTCATGTTCAGCCCGGCCGAGGCGCTGCCGTTCCCCGTCGACCTCACCCTGAATTGCCGGTTCGTTCCCAACGACCTGGCGATCCGAATGACGCGCCGGCGCATCCAGGACGCCGACGAGATCGCCCGAGCGGAGAGCATGGGCGACCAGGGCGCCAGCGAGCAGGCGATGAGTCGCATGGAGTCCGTGCGCCATCTCCTCAGCCACCTCCAGTCGACGTCGCGGCCCCCGCTGATGTGGGCGAGCGTCTCGATCGCCGTCGGCGCAGCATCCCCGAAGGAGCGCGCCCAACGCGTCGCCGCATGTCGGCGCCAGTGGGGGCCGGAAGTCAAGCTCGCCCAGCCGATCGGCGACCAGCTCCAGGTCTTCTGTCAGCACTTCCCAGGCCAGACCTCCCGCGCTCTTGGCTATGACGCACCACTGACCGTCGAGCAGGTCGCGGCCTTGATGCCGAGCGCCACCCACAAGGTGGGACCGCGCAGAGGGTTCTTCCGCGGCTACACGATCACCGGCAGCCGCCAGCCCGTCCTGCACAACCTCTCCGAGGGCTCTGAACGCAACTCAGCGACCGGGATCGTGCTGACCGGCGCGCCCGGCCGCGGCAAGACGCAGCTGACGCAGGCGCTGTTCTACGAGGCGTTCCTGCAGGGCGCGCGCATCGTCGACATCGAGGCCAAGGGCGACCACCAGTTTCACCGTCTGGCCGAGGTCGCCGAGCACGCGGAGACGATCGAGCCCAAGCCGGACCCGCGGTTGCGCGGGCTCATTGACCCGCTGCGCGTCGCGCCGTTGGAGCTGCGCGACGACGCCACGATCTCGTTCCTGACGGGTCTCCTTCCGCGCAACGTTGCCGCTGACTGGCAGACCGCCGTTCACAAGGCTGTCGCCGCCGTCTCCAGCACCGAGCGCGAACCGACGTGCACGCACGTCATCACCGCCTTGAAGCAGGGCGCGCGGGTGGACGTCGAGGTTGGGGAGGCGCTGGAGACGTTCGCGCAGCACGGGTTGACGCAGCTCGGGTTCGCTGACCCCGACCATCCCTTGCCGCCGGTCGGGTCCAAGCAGGTCACGTACATCCCGATCCGTCATCTGCCGGGGGCCGACGCCGACGTGCCCCGCAGCGACCGCACCCGTGACGAGCAGATCGGCGACCAGATCCTGCACCTCATCACGCTGTTCGCGATGGGGCTCCTGGCGCGCGAGCCCGATCGACTGAAGGTCTTTGGATGCGACGAGGCCCACCGCCTCCTCAAGGACAGCATGGGGCGGCGCCTTCTCTCGATGCTCAATCGACAGGGTCGCTGGGAGTGGGCCGTGCTGATCCTCGCGACTCAGCTGACCGCCGACGTCCTCGCAAGCCAGGCCGAGGTCAGCAACCTGATCGGCGAGCTGTTCGCCTTCGGCGTCGTCAGCGAGGAGGCGGCCAAGCGCGCCCTGGCAATGCTCGGGCGCGATCCCGAGAGCGCAAGCGAGCGAGAGCGCTTCCTCGCGCTCGCGGCCGAGGGCAACGAGGGCCGCTGCTTCTACCGCGACCACGACGGCAACGTCGAGCTGATCCAGGCCTGGATTCCGGACTCGCAGCTCGCACGGACCGACACGAACCCGACCCGCCGCAAGGATGCCGGCCGGTCCGATGCTCGCGCGGCGTGAGACCCAGCCACAGCGCTGCGCGCGAGCCTGCGCACTGGCAGCGGTCGTGCTCGGCTGTGTGCTCGCGTCCGCGGCGCCGGCTGCCGCGGCGCGCGCCCCTGTGCACCCGCAGCATGACGCGGCGCGTCGCGTCGATCGCGCCGTGTCGAGCACGCTGCCTGCGGCGCCCGTCGCTCCAGGCGACGATGGGGGAGACAGCCAGAACGTCCTGAGCGGAATCGGCGGGGACGCCCTCAGCCGAAACGGCTTGACGAGTCCGGCATGCCGCGACGGGCGCGGCCTCACCGCAACCCAGGCCGCGAACTGTCGAGCCTCGGGATCGCCCGCCACGCCCGAGCCGATCGACCACTACCAGTTCGATATTCACATCGACACGCCGGACATCGGCGTCGGGGCAGCTGACGTCTACCTGATTATCCAGAACCTCATCATCCAGCCGCTCTGGATGATGGCCCTGTGGCTGACGCACGCGGTGCTGATCGCGCTCGCATGGTGCTTTCACCTCGACCTGTTCAATCAGCAGACGCTCGGGCCGATCGCCCGCGCGCTGAACAGCGGAAAGCGCTTGTTCACCGACCCATGGCTTCGTGTCTCCCTTGCCGTTGCTTCGATCTGGCTCACGTTCGTCGCTGTGATTCAGCGCCGTTTCGGCGACGGCATCAGCCGGTTGTTGCTGATGGTCGTGATGATGAGCTTCGGGCTCTGGATCATCAACCATCCGTTCGGCTCGATCGGGTGGCTCGCGAACACCGTTCAGCGCGCGAGCCTGGGCACCGTAACGGCGTTCTCGACCGGCGACGTTCGCCAGACCGACACGACCTTCAACACCGGCCTGCAGCGCATCTTCGAGAGCGCGATCGAGAAGCCGTACTCCTACCTCGAGTTCGGTGACGTCGATTGGGGGACCAACCCAGCCCGCCGCGACAGCCGCCTGTTCTCCGACGAAAGCATCCGGAATGCCGTCAGCGCGAACCTCGCCTCGGTGTTTGGCTCGGTATGCGGTGGCGATGTCCTGCGCTGCGACCGCGACACCCTCACCGCCGCGCTGAAAGCGCGTATGGCGCCCGATCTCGCGCGCGCACGAGCGGCCCGAACCAATGCCGAGCTGTTCACGGTCTTTCCCGCGAACGGAAGCGCGCGTAATTCGATCAACGACGACAAGTCGCTCTTTCACACTCTTTGCCAGCCAGCTAGCGACAACTGCGGCGGGTCAACGGCTAATCAGGCGAACTTCCGCAAGCAGGGCCAAACACTCCCGCGACTCGCCGGGGCCTTGCTGATCTGCGCCGGCCTGCTGGGGCTGGTGATGCTGCTTGTCTTCCTCAGCTACAAGCTGCTCACCGCGGCGCTGTTCGCGCTGTTTTACTTGTTGTTCGCGCCGGTGATGGTCGTGGTCGTCGCGTTTGGCGAGGGCGGCCAAAAGCAGTTCAAGCAGTGGGTGGTGCGGTTGCTCGGCGCCGTGCTCGCAAAGCTGCTGTTCGCCGTCTTGCTCGGCGTCGTCTTCCTGCTGGTGGACGTGCTCGGGTCGATGGGCTCGCTGGGCTTCTGGACGCAGTGGTTCCTGATTGGCGTCTTCTACTGGATGGTCTGGTTGCACCGCGAGGAGGTCATGGACTTCATGCGGTTCGGCCATCGCGACCTCGGCGAATACGGCCGCTCAGCTGCCGGTGGCTTGCTCGCGGCGGCGATGGCGTGGCGGATGGGAAAGAGCGCGGCGCATACCGCGAAGTCGGCCGTCGCCCTTCCGGCGCGTGTCGGAACGTCGATCGGGCGGCGCGGCATCGACGAGTTCCGCCAGCGTCGCAGCGCTCGCGAGCTCGGCGACGGCGAGCGTCAGCGCGCGGCAATGCACGCGACTGCGGCAACCGCATCCGAGGATCGTGCTGAGCAGGTTGAGCGGACCCTTGACGCGGAGCTGGTCGGTCACCGCGACCAGGCCGCGCCCCTGACCATGCTTCGCCATCGCGAGGAGCAGTACCGCCAGGCTGCTGAGGCCGCGCTTGAGGCGGGCGACCGCGGGGGCGCCCAGCAGCTCGACAGCGTACGGTCGAGCACCGCCCATCGGCGGGCGATCATGCGGCGCGACCGTCCGCTGACTGCGCGCAGTGACGAGATCGTCGAAGCCGCCGAGTCGCAAGCCGCGCGCACCGGCTCGCCCTTCACCGACGCTCAGCGGCGAGATCGAGCAGCGTGGCTTGATCGTCAGACCGAGACCCCGGTTCGTCTCGGCACGCCGGCCCAGATCGCCGCGGGTGAGGCGCGTGACTACGCGAGACTCGCGGCGCTCGCGCACCCGACGATGACGCCCTCCCACTACGAGGCGCTGCCGGCGCCACGTCGTGCACGGGTCAACGAGGAGATTGACGCGCAGCTCGAGCGTCGTCGCGCGGCCGCGGTTCTCGACAGCTCGGCCGCTCCGACGCCCGCCGGTGTTCGCGACTACGTTCGCGCGCACCGCGACAGCGCCCCGGTGCCGGGAACTCCGCTGCGGTCTGAACCGCGCTCGGAAGCAGAGCTGCGCGAGCGGCGCCTCTCGCGCCAATTCGCCTCCGTCGACCAGGCGTTGCTCGATCGCGAGCGCGAGCGCCACCGTCCGTCACGACCTTCAGCAGGCAGGCGGTAAACCACGATGGCCGCCGAGCAACCACCCAAGCTGAGTCCCGAGGATGCAGCGCTCGCGAAGGCGCGCGAGGTCGCGGCCGGCGCCGCCAAGCGAGCCGTCATCGGGCAGCTGTGGCCCGTGTTGCTCGCGGTCGCGCTGGTCGTCGCGCTGTTCGGCGCCGTGCTCGCGATCTTCGCGAAAGCCAAGAGCGAAGCCGCCGCCCGCGAGATGTGCGCCACCCCGAGCGCCCTGGGAACGCGGGGCGTGTTGGTGCCCTCAGCATCCCCACGCGCCGGGGTGCCACAGGGGCTCATGCCGTTCTACACCGAGGCTGCGAGACGCCATCACCTTGGCCCG
Organism: uncultured Actinomycetes bacterium; assembly: GCA_963746145.1. Taxonomy (GTDB): domain Bacteria; phylum Actinomycetota; class Thermoleophilia; order Solirubrobacterales; family Solirubrobacteraceae; genus Conexibacter. The sequence continues at coordinate 118,345 of CAVVAC010000003.1, read as the reverse complement.
GAGGGCTGGACCTATCTCGCTGCCATCAACAAGACCGAGACGGGCTTCGGCACGAATCTCAGCACGAGCTCGGCGGGAGCCGTGGGCTGGATGCAGTTCATGCCCGCGACGTGGGCGCAGTACGGCGTCGACCTCAACGGCGACGGCGTCGCAGACCCCGATGACCCGCGCGAGGCGATCAATGCCGCCGCCTCCTATCTGAGGGCCAGCGGTGCACCAGCCGACTGGCACCGCGCGATCTTCGCCTACAACCACAGCGAGACCTACGTTGCGACGATCACGGCCGACGCGCAACGCTACGCGGCTACCGGGGCGGCCGCCGGATCGCGAGCAGACGCTGGGGGCGGTTCGGCGTGCTCGTGCCCGTCGAGCATCGAGATCGGTGAGGGCGCGCCGCCCGACGCGCACGGCGGCCCCGGCTTCACCCCCGCGCCGGGCACCGACTTCGCATTCGGAGACGAGCCGGAGATCGCACGGCGCGCCGACGCCCTGGGCACCGCGCTTGGCCTGGCGCTCACCGGAGTCTCCGGCCACCGCTCGCCCGAGCACAACCGGGCGGTCGGCGGGGCCCAGACCTCGCAGCACCTGACCGGCGAGGCGGCCGACATCGCAGGGATCGAGACGGTTCCCGAGGTCGTGCTCAATCGGTTCGGGCTGCATCGCCCGATCAACGGGCCTTGGGTGAGTCCCACCGACGGCCAGGTCCATGACGAGCGCACCCACGTCGAGCTGCAGCCCCGCGGTCGAAGCCAGGCTCCCGACAGCGGTGCCGCACGCCAGTGCGCTGCGCAAGCGCCGCTTGTCCCCGGCGAGCGCGCACAGCTGCGCGCGGACGGAACGGCCCTCGCTCCGGCGGACGCTCCGCCGGAGGTGCAGGCGATGGTCGCCGCCGGGAACAGGCTGCTCGGCCAGCCCTACCACTACGGCGGCGGTCACGGCTCCTCGCTGGCCCGGCTGAGCCCCGACGGCTACGACTGCTCCTCGACCGTCTCCTACCTCCTTCACGCAGCCGGCCTTCTCGGGACGTCGTCGCTCGACTCGCACGCGCTCATGTCCTTCGGCAGCGCCAGAGAGGGCCGTTGGGTGACGACCTACGCCAGCCCCGCACACGCTTTCATCGTCGTCGCCGGGCTGCGAATGGACACCAGTCGCCTCAACGACACCGGGCCATCCAAGCAAGCGAGCGGCCCGCGATGGCGCACGTGGCCGCGATCGACGACCTCGTTCATCGCCCGTCACCCAGGAGGACTCTGAGATGCGCACGCGTTTCGGACAACGGTCGAGGCACGTGCTGCTCGCGGCGCCGGCTGCGGTCATCGCGCTCGTTATCGCCGGCTCCAGCCTGCTCGCGCCAGCCGCTCCGTCAACGAGCGCTCACCGAGCCGGCGCCGGCATCGTGCTGAGCACGGCGCCCGCTACAGCGCCCCCCGACGGCCAGCCGTACACGCACCTCCCGGCTGGCGCTGCCTCCGCGGCGCGCGTGTTCGTTCGCGACTACCTCGCTGCCCTCACGGACCCGGCGAGCGCGGCGCACGTGCGCTTCGCCACCGACGACCTTCGGCAGCGCATCGCCGCGGCAGGCGTCCACCTTGGCCGGCCCGACAGCCACGTCGTCATCCCGGCGCTCACGATCGACGCGCGTGGTCGGGACCTCGTGGCGGTGCGCGTCGCGGCCACCGTCGCAGGCGTCCGCCAGCACATTGCGTTCGTCATGGCGCGCGTCCACAGCGGCTGGCGGGTGGCGGACATCGACGATCCGGAGGGGCCGTGATCCGCCGCGCCGTCTTCGCCACGCTCTCGCTCGCGATCACGGTGGTGATGGTGCCGTGGCTGCTGAGCGGCGGTCTCGCCAAGACCCTCACGGGTCGCGGCGGCACGCCGCGTATCTGGCCGCAATTGCCGGATTCGGTGTCGCTGCTTGGGCTCAAGCTCCAGGGCTCCGGTGTGCAGCTGATCGCCGTTCCGGTCGCCGTCATCGCCTGGCTGCTGAACGGCCCGGTGTCGCTCCTCGTCGCAGTCTGGGACGGGGTCCCTGCGCTGCGCGGCGTAATGATCGCCGGGCTCCTTCTCGTCGCCGTGATCGTCGCGATGCGCGCGCGGGCGCGAGCGCAGCGCGTCTACGTCCGCTACGACGTCGTGCCCTACCGGACGGACTTCGCGGGGCCCGAGTCTGTGGTCGACCTGATGGAGGCGCTGCACAAGCGGCTGCTCGTTCGTTACTGGCGCCGGGTGCTGCAAGGCCAGCCGAGCATCGGCCTCGAGATCCACCACGCGCGCGAGCGCGACGGCAAAGTGCGCGTAGGACGGCTCGCGGTGACCTGTCCGCAGGAGTGCGGCACGAGCGTGCGGTCGGCAATCGCTGGCTGCTATCCGAACAGCGGCCTGACGCTCTCAGAGCAGCGCACGAAGGGCACGGGCTACGTGCTGCGGCTCAAGAAGCGCTACCCATTCATCCGCCCCACAAAGACCCTCGGAGAGCGCCGGGACCCCGACAAACCAGCGATGGACAGCATCCTCACCGCGCTCGGGCAGGTCGATGCCTCGGCGATGATCCAGCTCGCGCTCACGCCCGCGCCCGCCTCGTTCGATCGTCTCTCACGCTGGCTCTACCGTGAGAGCGAGTCCGACGGCGCACCACGGGATGGGCTCGGCGAGATCCTCCCGCGACGCGACCGCTCGCGTGTGCACGAGCAGGAGCTGGAGCGCGGCCTGGCGATCCAGCACCGCGCGCTGTTCTTCGTCGACATACGGATCATGGCGGCCTCGCGAGAAATCTGTGAGCGCGTCGCCACCCAGCTGAAGGCGCAAGGAGCCGAGAACGGTCTGGTGGAGCGCGGCACCACGGTCCGGCACTGGCTGCTCGGCCTCTACCGCCGGCGGGTCGAGCGCGGGGAAGGGAATCCGTTCCCCGGCTCTCGCCGAGGAGTCTTCGCGTCGACTGAGCTGGCGGCGCTCTGGCACCTCCCGTCGCTCGGCTACGCGCGTGTCCCGTTCCGGCGCCGCAACGTGCCGTTCCTTCCGGCCCCGCCCGATGTCGTTCGTCCGAAAGTCAGCCACGGCCTCGGACGTGACGTCTACGGCCCCGTGACCGTCGCGCCAGACGCACTTGAGCAGAACACGAAGATCGTCGCGACCATCAAGCAGGGCAAGACGTCGATCCTCGTCGCCGGCTTCGAAGAAGACCTCACGCTCGGCGGAAGCGTCATCTTGCTCGACGCCAAGGGAGACGCTGCCCAGGCAGCACTCAGCCGCGTTCCCCTGGACCGCATGGTCACCTACTTCGACCTCGCGCGGCCGATGCTCGGATTCAACCCGCTGTGGGTGCCTGGCGTCGAGCCCGACGTCATTGCCGACTACGTCGTGGAGTCGATGCGCAACCTTTTTGACGAGGGCGACATCCGCGCAAGCTCAGACCGCTACCTGCGCAACGCGATCATCGCGGTCAAGCACCACGAGGGAGATGCCGCATCCCTGTGGGACGTCCACAAGATTCTGTCGGTCGGACCCCGGGGGAAGGAGTACCGGCGCGAGGTCAGCGAGCATCTCGCCCACCTGACCGAGGTCACGGAGATCTCCGAGTTCTTCCGCACCGAGCTGACAACCCAGCTCGAGGAGGCCGCGAGCAGTACCACCGCCAAGCTGGACGCACCCAGCAACAAGCTCGCGAGGTTCATCAACAGCGCGTCGATGAAGCGCCTCTTTCTGCACCCGGACGAGATCCTCGACTTCGACCGAATCATCCGCAACGGCGAGGTGCTGATCGTGCGCGGCGCACTCGGGAGCGTCGGGATCGGCAACACGTCGGTCACGATGCAACTGCTGCTGGGCATGTTCGATGCCGCGCTCTCGCGCCAGCAGGACATGGTCGCCGAGGCGGATCGTCTGCCAGTGCGACTCAACGTCGACGAGGCGCCGCTCGTCTTCAACCGGGGGATGGCGAAGACGCTCGCGCTCAAGCGCTCGGCTGGCCTCACGACCCGCGCCGCGTGGCAGACGAACTCGCAGTGGACCGACCCTGACGTTCGCGCGATCCTCGACGCGCTGTTTGGCCATCACATCTGGGGCAACACCGCCAGTGCGCAAGATGCTCGCGATGCCATAGAGGTAATGATGCCCGAGCACAGCGACACGCTTCGACTCGGCGATCCCGAGCACCTCCGCTCCAACGCGACAGCGGACCTCATTCTTCATCTGCCGCGCTACCACTTCCTCGTCTCCCTTACGAGCGGCAAGGGGCGGCTTCCCGCGTTCATCATGCACACCCATCCGCTGCGCCCGGACCCAGGGGTCATCGACCAGCACCTTCGCCAGCAGTGGGAGCGAACCGGCCGTCCGTTCAGCTACTCAGACTGGAAAGCCTCAACGACAGTCGCGCGTTCCGGAGGCACGAGCACCCCGACCGCGCCCGCCCGCAGGCGCGGCGATCCGCGTGTCGAGAACATCGAGCAGCCGCCATCCGCACCGCCGGGCCCCGACCTGTCGAGCCCGCAGGCGAACGCGCTCGACGATCGCGAGTCGCAACGAGAGAACCCGGAGAAAGACACCGACAACGCCCGCGCCGCGGCCGCACGCGTTGAGAGGACTGCCGCACCTGTCGCGGGCGACGACGCAGGCGCAAGCCCCGCCACCGATGTCGAGCGTGCGCCTGCCGGACGTGAGTCCGCCGACGCTGACGCGGGAGCTGCGTCGGCAGATGTCGAGGACACCGCGGCCGATGCGGCGCGACCGTCACCGACGCCGACACGCGCCACGCCCGAGAGCTTCCTCGAGCTTGCCCAACTTGACATGACCGTCGGAATCAAGCGCGCGCCGGCACCAGCGATCGCGAGCGACATCGAAATCGCAGTCCTCAGCGGGATCACGAACACGAAGGACCAGACTATGACCCGCCAGCAGGTACGAGCCTCCTGGTTCGCCAAGCGCAGCACCGAGCAGGCAGCAGAGGTACTTGCGCCGCTCGTGGAGCGGGGATGGCTTCGTGCGCTGTCGATCCCGGACCCGTCCGGGGGAGAGGCGATCGACGGCTACGCGATCGGCCGGGAGGGGAGTCGTGCCATCTCTGCCGCACGCACCGCCGCGCGCAAGCTCGACCACGACGACCTTGAGATCCTGGCGTGGCTCGCCGAGGTGCGCTACGCGTTCGGAACGCAGATCGGCCGGCGCTGGTTTAGCGATGCGAGCCCGGCGACCGTGCGACGCCGGCTCAAGCGGCTCTCCGACACCGGATCGGTGGAGCGCTTCCAGTTCAAGTTCCACGACGGCGGCGGCTCCTCGGCCTGCTACTCGATCACCGCGAAGGGCATCATGCTCGCCAAGACGACCGTCGGACCGAGAGGCAACTACCTCGACCCGATGCGCAAGCTCGACGCGCCGGTGAGCGACGACCCAGCGGGGCGACTGCCGCGCCACGACGTGCACGTGAGTGGCTGGCTCATCGCCGCCGAGCGCGCGCTCGGAGTCCGCTTTACGAACGTCCGCGGGCCGCAGAGCGCGTATGTGCTCCCTCCCCAGCGCCGCGTCCGCAACGAGTGGGTAACGCTCGGTCCCGACGACTTGCAACCCGCGGGGGACGCCGGCGTCTTCCTGCACAGCTTCCGGACCCGCACCGCCACCGGCGCCAACCATCCGGTTGAACGGTTCTTCGCCGTCAAGCCGGACGCCGCAGTCGAGGTTCGTCTCCCGCGTCGCGACGCGCGCCGCCGGGAGCTTCTGGTCGAGGTCGATCTGACCGAGCGACCGTCGAAGAACGTCAGCAAGTGGGAGCGCTACGACCACTTCCTGACGGGCTGGGCATCGCATCTCGACCGCTACGGCAAGCACCTCGGCGTACCGATTGTGCTGTTCGTCTGCGTGAGCGAGGACCAGGCCCTCCAGTTCGTGAGCGCGGCCGACGAGACCGTCATCGCGCGCCGTGCGCGCACCGGCGAGCCTGCGGAAACCTGGGACTACCCCGCGCGCGAGAACCTCCTGTTCGTCGCGGAGGAAGCCGCCCACCGCGGATCGCTGACGGGCTACCGTCTTCCAGCGCTCCCGCCCGACGTACGCGAGCAGCTCGCTGCGAGCACGCACGCGGCGCGCGCGAGCGCGCGGACATGCCAGCCGCGCGCGACCTCGCTCGTGGATCTGCTCACCAAAGCACGCCGCGTCTAGCTGTCGCCCAGAGCTACGTCACGCGCTAGCGAGGTTGCCGCGATGGCGTAGAGCACCAGTGCACTCGCCCCCCAATCGACCGCGGCATCGCGGAACGCTTCACGATCGTGCTCGGCGCACTGCACGGCCCGCGCGAGCGACTCAGCGAGCATCGCGACCGACGGCGTCAGGAATCCGCGCTCGTGCCCGTCGGCGATCCGCTCGGCGAGTACGACAAGCTCGGCTTGCGCCGCGAGCGAGACGTGACTGCGATGCGCGTTCCGATCCAGTCCGTGGCTGCGTGCGTCTGCGTAAAGCGCCACGTCGGCGAGCCCAACGTGCGCCGCGAACTCGGCAGCGGTGCGCGCGCCTGGACGCGCCGCTGCCAGGTTCGCCGTGACCGAACGCTCTGCGAATGCGGCACGCGACGTCAGCGTCGTCAGGTAGGGGATCGCGAAGGCACAGACGTCGAGGGCGTTGGTCGTGTCGCGATCCAAATTGGAGGGTCCGACGGCGAGATTTGCGCTCCCGCGCGCAGCGACGTGAAGCCTGGGAATGTTGGCGACCAGCACGACGATACGAGCGGCGAGGCTAGTGGTCTCGTACTGCGGTGCGTCGGAAACGGTGCCGATCCTTTCGCGTGGGGGGTCTCGCCTCGTAAGTCGGACCGAGCCGGTCACGCATACCCCCCCGCCGCTCAGAGCCGATGAGAGGTACACCGCGCCTTCCGCATGCGCGCGATCCAGCTGACCCGTCGCTTTATGATGCGGTGTCATGCTCGGGCCGCGCGAGTACGCGTTTTTCGATCCTGCCGAGGCCGAGGCAGTTGGCCTGGAACGGCGACGCTACGGGGCGCTCCTGTGTCTCACGGACGACGACACGCGCGTCACGGCTGTCGGCGATCCGGGGGTCGTGGAGTCGCTCGTTCAGGCCGGGCTCGAAACGGCGGAGGTGGTCCCCGCCGCGTTCGCTACGGTGCGCCCAGGTTGGCCTGACGACTGGCCGCGAGATCGGCGGATCGAGGTCGTGAAGGTCGAGGCGCTGGAGGACGGCCGGGATGCCTTGCTGTGCATCTGCCACGACGGCGAGCACCCCGATCATCCGGCAGAAACGCCGCACCCTCGTCGGGCTTGCGGGTTTGCCGAGGGGCTGTTTGCAGACGGGGAAGCCCAGGCAGCCGCTGGCGAACTCGAGGACGACGAGACTGAGCTGCTCGTCGGTTGGCCAGAAGACTGGTGATCCTTGAGGCGCCCCCGCGCCGTCCTTCGGCGGCAGCCAGTCAGCTTCCCGCCACCCTGAGCGAGGCCGCTCACCGGCACGCGCGGAGCAGTCCCCGCAGTCCAGCGGGTGAGGTCACGTCGACCGAGATGCCGTGCACCTGGTAGCGCCGAATGTCCGTTCGACGGCTACCGGTCAGGCACAGAACCGCGCGGCATTGCTCGGGGGTCACGTCGCTGAGCGCGGCGACCCGCAAGTGGTTCCGAGCCGCCTGTTCCAGCGCTGCTTGCGTGACGCTGGCGAATGCCTTTGTCTCGATGACGATCACGGTCCCGTGCGGTGCCTGCGCCACGTGGTCAACGTCACCGCCGCCGGCCGGGAAGATGCCGTGGGTCACCCTCCAGCCGTCCAACGTGAGGGGGTCGAGGACGGCACGAACCTGTACGTCGGCGGCAGCACCGCGACGCGCGTCGTTGCCGAGTTGGAGCAGGGTACGTCGATCGCCGTGGTCACCTCGCGAGCCATCAAGCCCTCCGCGGCGAGGCGTGCGGAATCCACCTCGCCGCCGACGCTCCCCGAAGGTACGACGTCTTCGCGATCCGAGTCCGCCGAGGATGACACCAGCGATCACGACGACGACCGGCAGTCGATCGAAAAGCTTGAGCCGATCGCCGCCGCCGGTTGCGGTCCCCGAACGGGCGATGCTTCGGCGGGGCGTCGCGATCCGAGCATGAGCGGTCAGCGCGCGACCGGGATGCGCCCACGCCCACGCGCACACGAGCGAGGTCGTGTCGGGTCGCGGCGCCCGCACCGCGACGACCACGATCGCCGACGGTCGGGCAGCGTCCGATGATCCTGCGGGCGCGTAGTTCCCAGGTGCGCTCGCCACCGCACGCTGCAGGCTGCGGCCGGGCGGGGGAGCGGTCGGGCACGTCTCGCCGGGGACGCTCACAGCGCTGATCGTGACGTTTGTGCCCACGGACGCTGGCACCGTCGCGACCAGCGTCGCGGTGCCTCGCTCCGGCCAGTCGGTCGCGCGCTGGGGCTGCAGCGAGAGCGACGCCGAGCCGGCCGTGGCCGATGGGGGGCACGCCAGCAGGACGGTGGTCGTGAGCAGCGACGCAAGGCGAGAACCTGGGCGCTGGAGTGAGAAAGCCATGCGCGATATTCATAGGCGGCGCGAGAGAGGAATCGTTCCGCGTCACATCGCGCGTGCCGCTCGGACCAGAGCGCTAGCTGCTCCTGCGCGCTGTCGCCACGCCGACGTCTCGCTGAGCCGCATCTCGTCGCGGCTGCGATCGCGGAGCCGAAAAGTCGGCTGATTTCGACCCGGCAAAACGTGCTCTTGAGGGTCCAGATATTGCGCGTGACCCCATGCGAGGTGCGCTTGACCCCCGCGTAAGCGCCTACCTCGTGCGCAGCTTTCAAGCGCCCGCGAGGCGCGTGCGCACGACCCTGTTTCTGCTGCAAAACAGTGCTTTTCGAGGTATGCGCTACGGGCTCGATTCGCCCTCTGGGACCCGGTGACTGAAGGGGGTTGGCGCGGCTGTGGTGGTGGCGGTTCCCGTAGGGGTTGACGGAGCGCCGCGGCGGGCTACTCTGGGATCTCCTTCGTTTCTCGTGTTCATCGCGTTTTCTGGCCTTCTGGCCTGATCGCTCCGCTCAGACGGAGTCCCCATCGAAGGACCATCAGCGGCTGAGACGCTCACGTCTCGCCGATCTCTCGCAGCCCGCCTCTAGCGGCGCCCACTTCCGTCTTGCCGCCTTCGCGGCACGCCCGTGGCCCGCTCGACCGAGGAGTCGCGACATCGCGACGTTTTCGGCTGCATCAACCCGGAGGTGACCATGCCACGTCTCTCCGCGCCGATCTCGGCGCATCTGCTCACGCGACCGCGTCGTGCACGCGCTCTCGCAGTTCTGCTGCTCGTCTTCGCGCTCGCCGTGTACGAGGTCGGCTCGCTTGTCGGCTACGTCGTCGCGGCCGGGACGTCGGCTTCGCTCTGCGGCGCCGCTGCGTTCGCACACGCGCGCGGGCTCACGTCCTCGCCCCTCTTCGAGGGAGCTACCAGGGCGTTGCTGTCCGGCCTCGCGCATCTGGCCGGCTGGTTGCTCGCGTGCGTCTCGCGCGTGCTCGTCGCCGCTCTGCTGCTCAGCGCCGTCTTCGGCCTCGGCGGCGATGCGCTGCGATCGCTCGCGAAGATCGCTGTGGTCCTCGCGATCGCGTGGCTGCTGTTCATGTTGGTAGCCGAGCGCGTCGGGCGCTCCTCCGACGACGGCTGGTTCTCGTGAGGCGCGCTCCATCCACGACCCGCGGGGGCGCGCTGACCGCGCGACCGCCGCCCGCTGACCTCGCGCTCGACTGAGCGCCAACCCCGGCCGCGCACGCCTCTGATGCGTCGCGCGCCGCTGCCCCTTTCTCGCAATCCAGGGGTGGCGCGCGGCGTCGCCCCACCATCAAGGAGTCGTGCCATGAACATCGCCCTCTGCATCGCATCCGCGTCCTTCGCTCCGGCCGCCCGCATGCCTCGCGCCATCAGCCCCTTGATCGCCACGACGGATGCGCACGCCGAGCCGGGCGAGGCGCTGCTCGACCGCTTCGAGCCGACCGTGCCGTACTTCTCGCGCTCCGCCAGCGCTGCGGAGATCGCGCTCGCCCGCGGCGTCGGCCGTCTGGCCTACGACGCCGTCTGAGGCTGCCCGCGGCGCATCTGCCGCAGGTCGCTCGAACTCGCTCGACGCAGGCGCCGCCTTAGCGCAGCGCCCTGGTCGTTGCCGACCCCCGGCGCCGAGAGCGGTCGCCGGTCCTTCCGACAGAGAGGCAGCATCACCATGCAGCTGAACAAGCTTGCGACCAGCGACTCGTCGCAGGTTCGCTCGACTAGGTACGTCCCGGCCGACACGGTCTCGGACCTCTGCGCTCGCGCTGAGCACCACATGACCATGGCGGACGCATGCGCCGAGCGCGGGCTCGACGCACTCGCGGACTACTTCTGGCAGCGCGGAGCTCGCACGAGTGCGCTCGCGGTCGACCTCGCCGAGCAGCACGAGCTCGTCCATGTCTAGCCCGGAGCGCATCGTCGCCCACATTCGGCCGTGCACTCCGATCTCCACGGCGCCTGCCAGGCGACCGTCACCGGGGTCGGTCTCCTCGGAGCTGGTCTTGGCGGCGCTCCCCGTGCCGGCACTGCTGGAGCTGCGACGCGAGGCACATGCCGACCTCAGTCGGCTGAGCGAGCGGCCGCCGGCCGACCTGCCCTTCGCGATCCGTGCACGAACGCGCGCGCTGCAGCGCGAGGCAGCCGCGACGGTCACCGAGCGCCTGGCGCGCATCGAGCACGCGTTGCAGCACCGCGGCGCACTGCCGGCGCCTGACGACGACGGGCTCCGTGCGCTTCCGGCCTGGATCGGCGCGTGGCGCAGCCCGCCGCCGCCCGTGCGGCGCGTGGACGTCGCGTGAGCACCGCGACCAACACGCGCGTGCGCGAGCACGCGGCCAGCCGGCGCCGCGGCTCAGGCTCCTTGCCACTCGGCGAGGTGAGCGCCACCTACCTGCTCATCGCGATCAAGACGGTCGGTGTCGAGAACGTCGCGCCGCTCGCGGCCGGAACGGACTTCCGGCGTGAGTGTGGCGTCGAGGCCCGCCGTGTCGACGGACGCGCCGACGTCGCCGCCGCGTGGGAGCAGCTTCGCCTCGCGCCGGTAGCGACGGTCCGAACGCTGCTCGCGGGTCTCGGCGTGATCGTTGCGACCCCACGGCGCCCCTGCATCTGAGACGGGCCACCGGCGCCGTCCGAGCTTCGCGGTCCCTCTGAAATCCCAGTCCGAGGAGTGCACATGCCACACGATGCGCCCGAGTACGTCTACACGGACGCTCGCAGGCGCAGCCACCGCGTCACCGTCGAGCAAGTGCGTCGCTCGTGGGTCATCTACGACGACGACGGCAACATCAAGACGCCCGTCGACACCGTGCTCAACGCACGCGACGGCGAGCAGCTTGCGCACGGTCTCGCGCGCGAGTACGCCGAACACCGGCATCGCTCTGAGGCGCGAAGCGCCGCCTAGCGGCGCGACCTTCTCGACCGATCCCACCTCGCACCGCCCGTCCGCCGGATAGCAGCACGGGGGCGGGCCAGCAATCGCAGCGAACGGGCGGCGCCAATTCGGCCTGCCCGCCACCAGCCGCACGGACCCTCGTGCGGCCGCCAGCGCGGCTCTGACCAGCCGGTCAGCCCGCCGTGCGCAGCCACCAGCCAATGAGTCGTCCTGGTGGCCGCGCGGTCGCCAGGACGACCCCTGTCCGAAACGGAGTCGTCCATGTCGAACCTCGCTACCCGCACCGCCGTCCTCACCGCCCTGCGCCAGCGCCGCGCCGATCTGTCGGTCGAGCACCATCACCTCTCGCTCCTCCAGCAGGAGATGGTCGCTCGCGGTGCGCTGCGCCACGTCGACGCGAGCCTGGCCTGCGCCGGGCTCACCAGCAACGAGCCCACCGGCCGCTTCTACACCGCGCTCGCGGAGCGCGCCGCGACGTCGGTCGAGCGGGACGCCTGGCTGCGGCTGAGCACCCTGCAGGCGAGCACGCTCAAGTCGCCGCTCATGGTCGCGCTTGCGAAGACCCTTGAGGAGCGTGAGCACGATCGTGCCAGCGCGGTGCGCTGCGCGATCGTCCACAGCGGTGGGGCGATCACGCCGAGCGTTCTGCGCGCGCAGCTGAAGGCCGGCCCGCAGCGCTGGCAGGCCGCGAACGCAGAGGTCGCCGCCGCCCCGACCGCCGACCTGCGATGCGCCTGGCAGATCCTGCGCCTCGCTAATCACGACGAGCTGCTCTGGCTGCTCGGCTCGCCGAAGCCCGCCGCGCCCGTCGAAGCGCGCCAGCGGACCTCTCGCCGGTCCCGGATGCCTCGGCGCGAGGCAAGCACGGCCGCGCCGCGAGAGCGGCAGGCCACCGGCCGCGGCCGCCTGGCGCACGGACCCCGGATCGACCCGGCCGTCGCCGCAGCGTTCGCGGCATAGCGACATCCCGCTGTCCCGCCCCGGCGGGACCACCCGCGCAGCGAGATCACGACCACCTGAATTGGAGCACGAAATGACGATCAAGCGCACCACGAACCACACCATCGACGGGCTCGCCTTCGACGAGGCCGAGGCCAACGCCCGCGGCATCTTCATCGAGGCCGACGACACCGAGCACGACCACCCGCTGCTGCGCGCGGCGCGCATGGACCGGATCGAGTTCGACGACGACATCGCCGCCTGGGCGGCCTGAACGCCCCGCCGCCGCCACGACCCATCCGCGCCGCTCCTGCCGCGATCCGACAGGAGCGGCTAGGCGGCCACGGCCAACCCTCGGCTCAACAAGGAGCACTAGATGATCCCGCACATTCTTATCTTGCGGACCCGCGCCGGCGCACAGATGCTTGTGCTGCCCTCGCGGCGCGCGGCGCGCAGACTGCTCGAGGAGCGTCTCACCAGAAGCCCGCGCGGTGCCGTGGCGCTCACGCGACTGCTGGGCGGTGAGCTGGAGCGCGTCACGATCGGCTCGCTCACGGTTCAACTGCAGCCAGTGGCCTGATGGGAAGCGAGGCCCTTCTCACACTCCCGCTCACGCCCGCCCAGGCACGTGACTGGTATCGACGGGCGCGCCTGGCGACGAACACCTCGAACGACGCCGAGCACGACGCCCTCGTCGAGATGATCGACGCGGTCGCCGCCGGGCTGCGCTCCGTCGCCATCGCCCGCGGCGCGGCAGCGACGGAACCCGAGCCGTCACCACACTCTGGCGCCGACCTGACACGCGCGCGACTGGACAGGTAGGGCGGGCGTCGTGCGCGCGGCGTTCCCTTATTACGGCGGCAAGGCCAGGCTCGCTGCGCAGATCGCTGGCCTGCTGCCGGCTCATCGCGTCTATGTCGAACCGTTCTGCGGAAGTGCTGCGGTGCTGTTCGCAAAGGTACGGTGCGCGCACGAGATCCTCAACGACCGGGACGGCAACGTTGTGACGTTCTTTCGGGTGCTGCGCGAGCAGCCGGAGGCATTGCAACGCGCGTGCCAGCTGAGCCCGTTCGCCCGCGACGAGTACGGTGTCTGCGATCTCCGAGAGGAGGTGGACGACCTGGAGCGGGCGCGGCGGGTCTTCGTCGCCGCCACGCAGTCCTACAACGCGAACGGCACGTTCCGGGGCCGGTCCTCCTGGGCGCCGTCGCTGCGCCAAGGCGCCTCCAGGGCGGCCTCGACGCTCCGTCGCGCTGACACGCTGCACCTTTGCGCTGAACGGCTGCGCTCCGTCGTGGTCGAGAACCGGTCCGCGTTGGAGGTGCTCGCCACCTTCGACACCCCGCGGACCGTCTTCTACGTGGATCCGCCCTACCTGGGCAGCACGCGCGACAGCCTCACGGGCCCGCACAGACGCCGTCGCGACTACGCGCACGACATGACCAGCCCGGCCGACCATGCGGTGCTCGCGCTGGCGCTTCACGCCTGTCGCGGCACGGTCCTGCTCTCCGGCTACAGCTCGCCGCTCTACGACGAGTTCTACGCCGGCTGGGACCGGCTCGACGTCAGCGTGCCCCGCTCGGCGTCAAACCGCCGCGGCGTGAAAGGTGACCGGGCTCGCGAGGTCATCTGGTCCAACCGACCGCTTGCCACGCAGGGCGCCCTGGTGGCCGCGTGAGCGTCGTGCCGCAGTCGCGCACGCGCAGCTGACGGCCAGTTCACGCCCCACGCAGCGCCTCGCCGATCCAGCAGCGCAACGAGCGCGGCGTCGCCGCGTGATCTCCCGCGGCGCGCCTGTGCGTGCTGCCACCCCATCTGGATTCGACCTGGAGGTTGCCCGATGGCCCGACCATCGAGACGACTGGCCACGCTCGTGCCGCTGACGCTTGCCGTCGGCGTCCAAGAGCAGTTCGGCTGGCTCATCGACCGCACCGACCCGCATTCCCGCCGCCTGTGTGAGGTCGTGGGCATCAACAGGGGCGAGGCGGTCCTGACCTGCCTCGACGATGGCTCCAAGCTCATCGTCCCGGCAGACGGCACGCGCCTCTGGCAGCAGCTGCGCCCCGCCGTTGCATGCGCGCTCGTCGGAATGCCTACGCCGTCCCGCCACAACCAGTGGCGGCTCGACCCGTTCTGGGTTGAGCGCCGTCGCTCCGCCGTATGGCGCGCGATCGTTGAGATCGTGGTCCAGCGGGGCTTGCCGGTCCACTACGCGGCGGTCATGTTCGCCCGCGGCGAGTGGGACCCGGTCGTGTGGGACGGCCCCTGCGCCGACAGCGCGGAAATCTTCGCCTGCGGCGTGCTGGAGTCGATCGCGCGCGGTCACAACCTGCGCTCGGCGATCGTCGCTCGGCTCGACGCCGACCACAACCTCGACGTGAGGCGCGACCCGATGCGCCGCGCGCGCCTGCTGCTGGACAGCGGGTGGCTCGAGGCCCTCGGTGCCCTGTCGACGCGCGTCGAGGCCCACCAGACCGTGCTCGCTCCGGGCGGTCGCCGACCGCCGCAGACGGGGGGCGCCGTTGCATCTGCTGCGCTCGACGGTCCGGGCCGCGATGTCCGCGTGCGCGACACCGACGCGTCGGCGGCGATGCAGCTCCCGGGGCTGCAACCATGAGCAGGGAGCGCCACCAGGACCCTGGGCCCGGCGCGCGTCTGCGCGGCGTCGAGCAGTCGGTCGACCGCGCTTTTGTCGTGACGTTCGCGCCGGGCGAGGTCCGACGCGCGGCGCAGCGTCATCGCAAGCGCCTGTCCGGGATCGCGGCTGGCTCGCAGCCAGCGACCGGCGACAGCGCCCGGATCACGCGCCTGGCCTTGCGACACGCCGAGCACCTTATCTCGCGGCACGCCACGCTCCAGCGCGGGGAGGCCGGCCGCATCGCCTTCGGACACGTGCAGACGTGGCGTCCCGAGGGCCCTGCCTACGACGAGGACGGATGGGCTGAGGCCGGGGCGCTCGCCGAGCACCTGGACGACGATGGGCTGCGGCTTGACCTTCCGGACGGCGGCGAGCTCGTCGTCGAGGTGCTGAGCAAGCACGAGGTACGCGTCGAGTGGGCCGACCTCCCCGGCGCCCCATTCGCGAGCCTCGCCGACTACGTCCGCGCGTTCGAGTTGGCGCACGCGCACGACCGCGCCTGCCGCAACTGTCTTCAGAAGGAGCTGGTCGCATGTCCGACAACGATCCGAAGCCGACCGTGACAGACGTCGCCGTCAAGAACTATCGGCCCGTCGCTGCGCTCTCGCACGAGACCGAGGCGTTCACGGCCACCATCTATCTCGACGGCGTACGCGCCGGCCGTGTCAGCAACGAGGGCACCGGAGGCTGCAACCGCTACGAGTTCGAGGACCGCTCGCAGCGCGTGGCGTTCGAGGCATATGCGCGCGCATGGGGGAAGGAGCACGGCGAGACGTTCGAGCCGGAGGGTGCCCTGATCCTCCAGCTCTGCGAGGACATCAGGTGTCGCAGATTGAGCCGCGACTTTCTCGCCAGGGGTGCGGTCGGGCTCTTGCTCATCCACCAAAAGCCGGGTTGGTTCCCTGGCGTTCCGAACGACGGTCGTCCCGACTTCTACGAGAAGTCCTATGTCGTCGGCGTGCCGGCGGGGCAGGAGCCCGCGGTGGTTGCCGCCCGACACGACGCGGCGGCCTGGCGAGTCATCCCGACCGACTAGCCCGACCGTGCTACCGGCAACGCATCACTTCGCTCCGCCAGTACGCCCCTCGGGCGCGGTGGCCACCCCTCACACGAATGGAGGCACATGAGCACCTCGTGACAGTCCCTTCGCTGTACCGCGACACGAGCCTGGAAGGGGTCCTTTCCTGGATCGACCCCGCCGGCGTCAAAGACACTGGCCTGGAGGCGATCGACAAGTACGCCGGCGCGGGCGGGATGTCCACAGCCGCCGAGGCGGCCGGCATCCGCATCAACACCGGCATGAACCACTGGTCGGAGGCGATCCGCGTCTACTCGGACAACCACCCCGGCGCGAACGTCGAGCTGACCGACCTCACCCGCCTGGACCCGCGCTCGTTCAAGCGCGGCTTCGCACAGGTGATGCTCGCCAGCCCGGAGTGCACCACGTTTTCGCTGGCGCGCAACCATCGCGAGGCGCTCGCGCAGTTCGGCGAGTGGGATCCCCAGAAGGGGATCGAGCGATCGCGCTGCTGCATGTGGACGCCGCTGGTATGGGCGGCCTACCACCAGTTCCTCTTCGTGATCGTCGAGAACGTCGTCGAGGTCGGCGCGAAGTTCAACCGCTGGAACGAGTGGGTGCAGGAGTGGGAGAAGATCGGCTACCGCAGCCAGACGCTCTACCTCAATAGCGCGTTCTTCGGCTCCCCGCAGTCCCGCGACCGGCTCTACCACGTCGCCGTTCGCGCCGACCTGCCGTTCCCCGACCTCGACTTCGACTACCTCTCCTGGTGCTTTGACTGCCAGCAGGTCGTGCGCGCCCGCCAGCGCTGGAA
The DNA here is from genome assembly GCA_963746145.1 of uncultured Actinomycetes bacterium. Taxonomy (GTDB): domain Bacteria; phylum Actinomycetota; class Thermoleophilia; order Solirubrobacterales; family Solirubrobacteraceae; genus Conexibacter. The sequence continues at coordinate 101,536 of CAVVAC010000003.1, read as the reverse complement.
GAAGAAGGTTGGCGGCAAGTACGGGCCCAAGCACGCCCAATACTTCATGGGCTGCCCGCACTGCCAAGGACAGGCGACCCCGTTCGTCCCCCCGGCCTGGACAGCGATCGACCGCAGCCTGCCTGCCCAGCGGATCGGCGACCGCGAGAAGCCGCTCGCTGAGAAAACGATGGTGCGGATCCGGCTCGGGATCGAGCGTGAGGCGCGCAACCCGTTCACGTTCTCGCTGAGCTACCTTGCGGACCCGGGCTCCAAGCGCGAGCGGCCGCCGTGGCTTCCCGCGGCGACGCTCACCGGGCGCCAGGACACCGGTCTCGTCAGCGCCGACATGCTGCAGCTCGCGCTGCGCCAGCACGCTCTCGCGCACAGCACGCACGAGCCGTGGCCGACCCTCGCCGCCGCCGGCAACCACCTCGCGCTCGTGGGTGCCAACAACGAGAACAACACGCCGCGCGCTGAGGGCGCAGCTCCGGCGCCGACCGTCACGACGGGCGGGCGCCTGTTCCACGTTGGCGCCGTTGGCGAGCAGATCGCTCAGGTTGCCGGCAACACGTTCGAGCGTCCCGGCAAGGCGCGCGTGCGCTCCACCAGCGCTGAGCCGACGTTCACGGCCACGGCGACGCTCAGCCACGCGCTTGTGGGCCCTCCACCGCAGCCCGGCGATGAATTCATCGTCGGCTGCTACTCGCCCGGCTGGGTCCGCGACAGCACGCGCGAGCCGCTGGGCACGCTGACGACCGGCGGTGTCCAAGGCATGCCCCAGCAGGCGATCGCGACCACGCCGTCGGCCAGAACCATGGTCGTGAGCGGACAAAGCAGCGGTCGCAGCCGTGACGCGCAGCTCGAGCCGTTCCCGACCATCCTGCCCGGCGGCGACGCCTCAGTCGCGCCCCTCAGCATCGTCAACACACCCAAGCCAACCGTCCTCGTCGACAGCTTCTACGGCGCGACGCGCTACGGGCGATCGAGCGACCAGCCGATCGCGACGGTGACCGGCAGGGACCACCACGCCGTGATCGCGCCGCCCGAGGGCGTGATGGTGCCCGCCGGCAGCACCCTCCAGGACCAGACGCCTGGCCTGCACGAACCCAGCCCGACGCGGCTGTCTCGCAGCAGCCAGGCGATCGTGATGACGCCAGCGGGGCCAGTCGACATCAACGAGTGCACCTTCCGAATGCTCTCGCCCGGCGAGGCCCAGGCGACAATGTCGCTCACCTCCCACTTCGACGGACGGCCCTACAGCATCACCGGCTCCAACCAAGTCCGGGTCAAGCTCTGCGGCAACGCCGTAACGCCACCGACGGTCGCAGCGCTCGTGCATCGGTGCGTAGCCGCCGTCTGTGAAGGCCGGGGCACGCCGCCCCGCGTCAGCCGCCGCCATCGGTACGCGGCATGAACGAGACGACGCGGCAGGCGTGGCATACGCGCCTGGAGTGCGGCGAATTCGCTGCCTTGCCGTAGTCCGTCGCCGTGCCGCGCGGCGGCCACCATCGTCACGAACGAAAGGAATCGCCTCCATGGGCGCAAGGACCTACGTCTACACCGTCGCCGTCACCCAGACCTCTCAGCCCGCGATCGTCTGCCAGGAGGATCTGTACGGCGCCGTCGCGGAGATCGCGGGCCGCTACGAGACCGATCGGAACCGCGTCGAAACGATCGAGGTGACACCGCGCGACCCGCGCACTGTGGCGGAGCAACCGGCCTGCAGCGCCGCAGCCGGCCCGTTGGACATGCCGTCTGCCTCCGTAGAAGCGGCGCAGCCCGGAATCCCGGAACGCGGCCTCTGCTGCATCTACTACGCCCGGCGCGACATGGACCTCATTCGCGACGTGATCGAACGGCGGATCGTCGCCTACAAGGCGGTTCGAGGCACCCCGGCACCGAGCGTCGGCGACCTCGTCTTCATCGGGTACGGCGGTCCCCAGGTTCGCGTTGCGCGTGGAACGTGGCTGACCGCAGGAACGCTTCGCCTCCTCGTCGTGGGACAGATCCACGCGATTGAGCCCGGCTGCCTGCGCCTCGACGAAGACCTCGCGCTCTGTCGTGACGTCGGACGTGAACTGAATCCACTGGCGCGCGACCTCATTGCCTGGTCGGGCAGCCTCGCCCCGGCCGGGACGCTCTGCTGCGAGACGCTTGGATTCGCCGGCCGACCCAGCGAGCTGCTGACCCGGCGTTAGCCGCCGCGTCGGCGCAAACCCGCCCGACCGCGTCCGCGCTCCGGCGACACCCCTCATCCGAAACACGGAGCAACACATGCAGAATCCCGTGCTCAGCGCGCGCCAAGGCGCCGTCGTGCGCACCCAGCCGCCGCGCGTCGACGAGCTGATGTCACCGTTCCGGCCGCCGTGCCGCGTCCTCCGCGTAGGCCTCCCTCGCTGCACGCGCGGCCGCGTGGCGATGATCCACGCCGCGCAGCGCTGCCGCGTCGCGCACACCGCGCTCGCATCTGCCGGGATGGGGGGCTGACCATGTCCGGTGCACGCCGCGGAGCTGCCAACGTCGTGGAGCGCCTTGCGCGCTGTCTGCGCCGCGAGGACGGTCCCGTCCAGCGATACCTCGAAGCGTCGGTCGCCCACCTCGCGCCGCCGGAGCGTGAGGTCGTTCTGTCCACCCCCGACGACCCGCCGATGGGCACGGTTCTCCTCTCGGGACCTCTACTTCCGCGCGTCGTCCGGCACCGTTTCGGCGCGTTCGTGAATGTGCCATCAGACCGCGAACAGGGCGAACTCGACGCGCTGCAGGCAGCTGGCTTTCCCACCCTCGTCGGCCTGATTGTGTTCGCTGACCGCCACGGCTGCAGCTGGATCAACTTCGACATCGACGGCGCGGAGATCGCCGAACTACCTCTTTATGCGGAGCGCCCGCTGCCCCTCGCGATCGCGTCTTGTGCAAGCGCCACACGCCTGCGTAGCGCCAGCCACCCGATCACGCTCGACGTAGCGCACGGCCGGCTCGGCCAGGCGCGACCGCTCATATGAAGGAGACCAATACGCCATGACGAACTCTCGCTCCCTCGCGCGTCGCCGCGCGCTGAACTCCCTCGGCCCGCACGCGACCGTCGCGCACGCCCACGCGATCGCATGCCGCGTCTGGCAGCCCTACAAGCACTACGGCGAGCCAGATGCCGGGCACTGGCTGCGCAGCGACATCGACCTGCCACTGCGGGGCCTTCCCGTCGAGGAGGCTCTCACCTCGCTGTTCACCAGGCGGATCTTCGACCGCGACGAGCCGCACACGCCCCCGACTCCCGACCTGCCTCTCGGCTGCCCGCTGGATCTTCCGCAGAATCCGTTCCATCCCGGAACGATGGACGACCACCCGGCGCTGCTGGACCGCGCCGACGCGATCACCCTCTGCATGCCCGCGCTCGTCCTGGCCCTGCTCGACGGCGAGGTCCCAACCTCCCTCGCCGTAGGTGCTCATCGCGACGCCCGTCGCGCCCTGGCCGGGCTGCAGGAGCGCTACGCCGCCTCCGACCTCGACTACGACGAGGCCGCGCGTGCGCTCATCGAGCGAGGTCTGCGCACCGATCCCGCGCCCGACACGCCGCTGGAGCTGTGGCCCACCTGGCGCTGGATGGTGTATGTCACGCAGGAGTCGAGCACGCCAGGAGGCGGGCGCCTCGGTGCGGCCGACGGCATGCCGCTGAGGTGCTTCGACACACTCGAGTTTGCGCGCCGCTACGCGATCGTGCAGACCGACTGGTCGCGCGAGATCGCGGGGCTTCCGCGCGACGACGCTTTTCATGCCGCAATCGCGCGATTGGCCACAGAGGCGCCCGATGGTTCCGACGTGACGTGGGAGGCGAGCACGTACATCACGGTCATCGAGCCGCGTCAGTTCCCTAGCCTGACCGTGAGTGTCCCGGCCAGCCGGCCTGAGGTCTGATGCGTTGAGGCGAGGACGCCGACGATGACTCGCGCTCGCCCGCTCGCCTCCCCGAGCAACGAGGACATTGTCGTGCAGATTGCGGTCGACGTGCTAATCGGGAAGGGCTCCATCGAGCCCGAGGACGTCGATGACGACCTGATCGCGACGCTGCGCCGCCTCTACCGCGAGAACCCGATCTGCCAGACCAAGGTCGTGTTCACCGATGACGCGTGGCGCAACATGTACGCCGCCCGACCCGGCGAGTACCTGGCCGCCGTCCTCCATCACGAGTGGCAGGAGGAGTGGGAGCGCTCGCTCCCCCTCTGGACATGCGCGTGCGGCGCGACGTTCAAGCTCAGCGAGTCCTTCTCGCACGGGCAGCAGATGCACCGCGTCGCAGACGGCATGCTCGGCGACCTCGTCGGCTCGGTCGACGGCAGAGGCCACTGCGCCGCGCGCAATCGTGACTGCCCTGACTGTGGTCGTGCCTTCGCCGGCACGATCGCTCGTCGCGAAGACCCGCAGCTTGGCCTGTTCGAGCCGTCCTGCTAGCCGCGGCCGCTTGCATCCGGTCGCTTGCCGAACGTCACCGATCGCGCCGCTGTCGTTCGCGCGCGCGTCGGGAAGGTCGCGCTGCTGCCTCGGCCTGCCGCCGGCAGGTCCACCCATCGCCTTGTTCATCCCCAGCCACGAGGAGGACGCCTGTCCAAGCATCCTGCGGTGCCGCTGTCTCATCGCGCGCCACCGCCTCTGACGACCGCCCCACCCGTCCAGCTGGTCGACGCCCGACCCGCGACCGAAACCCCGATCGAATGGAACGACGCCCAGCAAGCGGCGATCGCTCATGTCACAGGACCGATGCTCGTGATCGCCAGTGCTGGCTCAGGCAAGACGGGTGTCCTGACCGAGCGCTGCGCGCGACTGATCGAGACGGGTCAGGCCCACCCCAATGAAGTGCTGGCAATCACATTCACGAACAAGGCCGCACGCGAGATGCGCCAGCGGCTGAGCCGACGCCTCAACGGCGTCAGCGGCATCAACATCGGCACCTTCCACCGCGTTTTCAGCGAGATCCTGCGAGGGCATGCCGATCTCGTCGGACGCACCGATTCCTACAGCGTCTATGACAGCGGCGACGTGCGGCGAATCGTGACGCGCTACCTCTCCGAGGAGGAGCAGTCGGTCATCACCGCTGCCGAGGCTGTCAAGGCCATCGACCGCGCGAAGGACATGCTGCTCGGACCCGAGGCGTTCCTGATGGACGACCTCGACGCTCGACTCGGCATCAAGCTCACGCCAGCGCGCCGCCAGATCGTCGCCAGCGCCTACCTGCAGCTCGATCGCGAACTCGACCGCTCCGACGCGCTCGGATTCAGCGACCTGCTGCTCAAGGCCGTCGAGCTGCTGCGCGACCACCCCGAGATCCTCGCCGGCTACCGCAGGCGCTACCGCTTCATCAGCGTGGACGAGTACCAGGACAGCAACCGCGTGCAGGACGCGCTCTTGGAGCTGCTGTGCGCGGACCCGCCCGTCACAGGAACTGACCAACCCTCAGCACGAATCGTGCCACGCCCACACGGCGCGCCGCCGCTGCCGCCCCACTCGAACCTGCTCGTCGTTGGCGACCCCTGGCAGGCGATCTACCGCTTCCGCGGATCGCGGCTGGAGAACATCCTGACGTTCCCCGAGCGCTGGGTCGGCTGTCAGATCGTCAAGTTCGAGCGCAACTACCGGTCCAACAGCGAGATCACCGACCTCGCCAACCGGCTGATGCGCAGCAGCCGCCTGGGCCGCGGACAACTCGCGCAGACGATGGTCAGCGACAAGGGCGACGGCGGGCACGTCGTCACGCGCCTGCACGCCGATGCTGCCACGGAGGCGCGCTGGGCTGCTCAGCAGGTCGCCCGGCGCAAGGCCGCCGGCCAGAAGCGCAGCGACATCGCCATCCTGTACCGCCGCCACCCGAGTGTCGGTGCGGCAGTCGAGCTCGCGCTCGCGCAAGCCGGGCAGCCCTACCACGTCCTTGGCGGCGTCACGTCGTTCTACGAGCGACCCGTCGTCAAGGCCGCGCTTGCGCACCTCACGCTTCTCGTGAACCCGCAGGACGAGGAGGCGTTCATGCGCGCCGTCGTGGACGGCCGCGTGGGGATCGGCGACGCGACCGCTGGGAAGGTGGCCGTCCGTGCGACTGCTCGCGGCATCTCGCTGCTGGAGGCGTGCGCGGAGGCCAGCGAGATCAACCGGCTCACACGACCCCAAGTCACGAGCCTCACGGAGTTCGCCAGACACATGCAGGGGCTGCAGGCCACCGTCGGTGGACGGTCGATCAGCAGCCTGCTGCGCGAATGCGTCGAGATCCCCGGCGGTCTGCTCGCGAAGCTACGCGCCAAGGACGAGGACGGCCGGATCGCCCAGATCGACGAGCTGATCAACGCCGTCAACGGCTACGAACACCACTCCGAGAAGCCCACGATCGGTGACTTCCTCGCGACGGCCGCCCTCGCCGGCGGCGAGGTGCTCTCCGACCTCGACACCATCGACCCCGACGACTGCGTCGACCTTTCCACCGTCCATGGCGGGAAGGGCGGCGAATGGGACACCGTTCTGATCGTCGGCCTCGAGGACGGCGTGCTTCCGTCGTACTACGCCGAGGACCCGGAGGAGCTTGATGAGGAGCGCCGGATCGCCTACGTCGCAGTCACGCGCGCGATGCGTGTCCTCGTGCTCTCCTACGCCCAGCGCCGCGACGGGAGACGCTGCGGACCATCGCGCTTCCTGGTCGAGATGCAACCCGGAGCACCGCCGACTGTCTCACGCGTCGCCGCCGCCGCTTAGCAGTGCGCGGCTGTCGCGCCGGCGAGCAGCGCCGAGCGGCGCCACGACCTGCGACCAGCGCAGGCGTGCACCCGCATCACCAGTTCTATGAAGGAGTCTCTTCGCATGAAGCTCAGTCAGCTCGTGAGCCGCTCTGGCGGCTCACACGAGCGCCCCGAGCCGAGCGCTGCCGTCAGCGAGATCCTCGCTCGGCTCGGTGACGGTTCGCTCTCCCAGATCACGTTCTTCAACGAGCGGCCGTTGATCCGCGTCAGAGCCCGCAGCCCTCAGACCCACGAGCAGCCGATGGGTCTCGGCTTCACCCTCGCCGAGGGCTGCCAGGACCTGCTGCGCGACCTTGCCGAGGCCATCCGGCACGCGCCGACGCGCGCGGCGGACGGCCGACCGCTGCTGCGTCTGCTGCCCGGCGGTATCCCGCCGAACGCAGCATGGTTGCCAACGACCCCGGTCGCGGGATGAGGATCGACATGGCACTCATGCTCCCCGCTCACGACCACGCGTCCGCGCACCTTGCCCATCTCGCACCGTTTCCAGCCGCCGACGTCGGCTTCGTCCCCATCGGCAGGAGCGGTCTCGTCGCGCTGCACGCCTTCCTCGATGCCGTGCAAGACCGGCTGAGCACGGCAAACGCGCCGGACGGCTGGAGCTTCACCACGCGCCGCATCGACGACTTCGCGGTCGTAGGGGCGCTCACCGTCCGCGGTGTCGTGCGCGAGAGCATCGGCTTCGGCACCAGCGCGGCGGGCCGCGAGGCAGCTGCGCTCAAGCGAGCCGCTGCCCGCCACGGCATCGGCCGCTACATCGCCCGCACCCGACGCGTCATCAAGCCCGTCGGCATGGGAACGCTCGACCTGCACCCGCGCCGCGACGGGCGACTGACGATCGGCGACAAGCTGGAACAGGCACTGCGCGACGACTACGCCGCCAACTGCCTGAGAGGCCTCACCGACCGCTACGGGCTTCCGCTCGCGCGCGGGGCACGCGCCTGGACCCCGCCGGAGACCGAGGCACCGGGCGACCCGGCCGCATGGGCCACACGGCTCGCCGCACCGTTCGCACCGTCCGCCGTCGGCTGGGTCGTCGTTGAGCAGCACCTGGACGAGGACGCGCCGTACGGGTTCGTCGCGCCCTACGTTCCGCGTGCCACCTACGAAGACCGGCTCGATGCGGCAGTCACCGCCGAAGGCTGGGAGTGCAGGATTGTCGAGGTCGGCCCCGCTACCGTCACCGTCGCGGTCACGATCCGCGGGGTCACACGCCACGGAATCGGCGAGGGAAGCACTCGCTATGAGCAGGAGGCCCACGCCTTCAAGCGCGCCTGCAAGCAGCACGGCGTGGCGCGCTACCTCGCCCGCCAGGACCTCGGAATGCGGCACACCATTGGGGTCACAGACACGCCCGAGGGCCTGCTGGTCACCGAGCGGGGCGGATTGCGCATCGGTCCCGCTGCCTATCGCGTCCTCAGCGAGCACTACACGCACGCGCTGGCCGCGCGAATCGAGCCGCTCTACGGCCCCGCGCTGGACCACCACGACCAGCCCGAGCAGTTCGGCGACGCCGCCGAGAGCGCCGACGCCACCACCGCCACCGCCGGGGCCGCGATCGACCCGGCGGCACTCATGCAAGGCGCCGGGTCCCAGGCCGGTGCCGCCGCACGCTTTGGGCTTCTGATCGGCGGCATCTCACCGGCACAGACCGCAGCACGCGCAGCGACAGATGCGGCATCGGCTTCGGTACCGACCCTCCGTCTCGCAGCGTCGGATCCAAGCGCGACGGAGGACACCGAGCCTGGCGACGTACCTGCGCCGGCGAAGGCGCGAGGCGGCCAGATCGCTGCCCAAGCCGATGAGCCCCAGCCCGCGCCGGAGCCGCAGCCTGCGCCGGGCCGACAGCTGGAGCCCGAGCCGGTGGCCGACGAGCAGGCGGTGTCCGCGCCCGACGAGCAGGCCGCTCCGGAGGCAGACGAGGATCTGCCGCCCGAGGACAAGCCGGAGCCCGAGGACAACTCGCAGCCCGCGCCCGCGACGAACGAGCAGTCCGAGCCCGATTCGGTGGGGGACCAGCCGGATGGCCCCGAGCGGGCCGAGACGCTGGTCGCGCTCCGAGCACCGAAGACTGTTATTGACGCTCTGGCAGCCGTCGCGGTGCCCGATCCTGTCGCGGCCTGGCTGCTGCGCACAGTCTGGTGCGTCCCGCACGGAGCGTTGGAGTTCAGCGAGAGCCGGCTTGACTCGATCCGCACGGTCTTGCGCACGATCGAGGAGGCGTCGCTCGCCGCCGACGAGGTGGCGGCCCTCCTGGCTGTCGCCGACCGCGAAGGAGAGGACGCCACCGACCGGTGCACCAGGTTCTGCAGCGGCCTTCTCACCCTCGCGCAACAACGCTCCGACGCGCGCGCAGCAGCGGATCAGCAGCCCGAGCCCGTCCAGCTCGACACCTCCACCGTGCAGCTCAGCGACGCGCCGCACGAGACCCCGCCCGCCGACCTCCCCGACGAGACGCCTCCCGAATCCGGCGCGCTCGATACGGAGCGCCTGAGCACCGCCCAAGAGCGACTGCGCGCGGAGGCTGATGCGGCCGAGCTGGCAGAGGCAACCTACAACCGGGCCGTAAACGGAACCCAATTCAACGAGGAGGACATCGACAGCCTCGTCGCGATCGTCACCGGGCACGACGACGGCACCGAGGCGACAGCGGCGCAGACCGAGCAGGCCGCAGAGATCATCGAACTCGGCGGCGAGCTTCGCTGGGACTCTGCGCGGCTCAGAGACGTGTTGGAGAAGCTCGAAAGCAGCTACGAGACCCCACAGGAGCGGGTGACCGCGCTGCTCGATTATCAACGACGCACCCTGCAGTCCGAGGCAGCGTGATGGGGGCCACCGCTGCTGCGCCGCATCCGCCGCCCGCGGCGCGTCCGGAGCTGTCGGACGACTTCGTCCAGACGTTCAAGCCCGTCAGATTCGCTCCCATCCCGTTCTTGATGGACCTTCCGGTCCTGCTCCCGCAGGACATCAATGGTCGGCATCTGTCGGTGCTGAGCAAGAGCGCGATGGAGGACATCTGGTGCCCGCTGCGCTTCCAGCAGCGGCGCCTCCTGAAGAAGTACGGGCACAGCAACGTCAACATGCTCGCCGGCTCGGCAGGGGAGGCCGGGATCGAGACCATGCTCGAGGCCAACCTCCTGCGCGGGCAGCGCCTGACCCTCGCAGACGCGTTTGACGCCGTCGACGACTACTGGGTTCAGCGGCTGCAATCGGAGTACGTCGAGTTCGGCGACGAACGCCCGAGCGCGGTACGCGACCAGGTCAAGCGGTGCGTTCGGCACTACCTGACCGAGGTCGTGCCGGCCTTCGTGCGAGAGGGCTGGCAGCTCGTCGCTCTGCAGCACAGCTTCCACGACCGGCTCGCGCCGCATCTGCGCTGGACGGTCAATGGCGTAATCGACCAGGTCTGGCACCACCCGGCGACGGGCCTCTACCGCTTCCGCGATACCAAGTTCAGCAAGAGCAACCTGACGCCCTACAAGGCGCGCCAGTCCCGCCAGGCGAAACTCTACGTTTCGGCTGCGCAGCGTGCCTCGCTGCCCTTCGAGCGCTTCTACTTCGACAGCTACAACCGCAAAACGGGGGCGCTGGCGGTCGTTCCAGTCAGCCTCACCGAGGCGCAGACGATCGAGACCTGGGCGACGGTGCAGTCCGCCGTCGTCCAGATCGTCGCGATCAACGATCGCCTCGGCCTGCACCGGCCGTGGCCGCTCACGCTCGACCACGAGGACTGGCGCTGCTCTGAGGCCTACTGCTCCGTGTGGGGTGCCTGCCCTCGCGGCCAGGCGCGCTGACTCGCCAGCACGCGCAGCGCTTTCACCGCTGCTGCCACCCATGTTCTTCCCGCGCGCGTGCGCGCGAGGCCTTTCTCGCTCGGAGAGGAGCACATCGCATGTCCACAGCCACAGTCGCCCCCGCCTCAGCGGATGTGAAGCCGTTGGTCCCATTTGAACCCGACGCCATCCGGGGCGCGTCGACCCATCTGCCGGAGCCAGCCGCAGAGATCCGCGTGACCGTGCCGACCGCCAGTCTGCGCAGCGCCGTCAGCACGCTGCGCTCGGTCGCCGCCCGTCAGTCGGAGACCGGACCGCCGCTCTACGGCGTGCGGATCGACGTCGAGGAGACCTCCATCACCGTCGGTGCCACGAACCTCCGAACTACGCACACCATCCCGCTCGGCGCCAGCGCGAGCGGGCCCGGCATGCTGCTCATGCCTGCCGGCCTGCTCGCCGACGTTCTGCATAAGCTCAAAGCCGAGACGGTCACGCTCACCGGAACGGCCCAGGGCGTCGTGATCGAGGTGGGCAGGGCAACGTTCACGCTCTGCGAGCTCGCAAAGGACGAGTACCCCACACTGCCCGCTCCGCACCCGGGCACCAGTCTCACAGTGCCATGTGAGGTCTTCGAGCAGATCGCCGAAGCGGTGACGCCCAGCGCCAGCCGCGACGAGACACGCCCGACACTCACGCATGTGCGGATCACCGCCCAAGGGCGTGTCGTGCAAGCGCTGGCAACCGACAGCTATCGCGTCGCGGTCGCCGCGTTCACGCTCGACGAGCCCGTCGCCGCTGCGGCTGAGCTGCTGGTGCCGGTGGACGCAATCGAGCGCGCCGCCGCCGCCGCGCGCCGGGGCGATGGGTCCGTGCGCATCGCCGAGGACGAGCGCCAGATCGCGATCAGTCTCGACTCCGAGCAGATCGTCGCGCAACGCACCGCTGGCGAGTACCCCGACATCGCCCAGATCATCGCCATGCGCGAACAGATCGCGGACGTGGTCGCAGTGACCGTCCCGGTCGCTGAGCTGCAGACCATCGTACGGCGTGCGGCCACGATCGTCTCCAACCGCACCGGGCTGCCGCTGCGGCTGCGCTTCGCCGCTGGGGAGCTGACGGTCTGCTCCCATGACACGGCCGGCAGCTTCGTAGAGCGTCTGCCGATCGAGTACGCCGGCGCGCCAGTCGAAACAGGCCTCGCGCCCGCCTACCTCGAAGAAGCGTTGCGCTTCGCGGGCCTGAGCGACACCGAGACGACGATCCGGGTCGCGCAGCCGGGCGACGCGGTGCTGTTCGACAGCCCCGAGGCCCGCTACGTGCTGATGCCGATCCGCCTCGACAGACCGCCAACTCAGGATGACGCGCACGACAAGGCCGACGTCTCGGATGTGGGCAAAACGCCGCTGTCACCGACGCGCGACCCGGCCGCGGCGTCGGACGGATTCGACGCCCCGGCGTCGACGACTGCCGGGAACGTTGATCCGGTGTCCGTGGCGGCTTTCGCGCCTGGCGCCGACGAGCCCGATGAGAAGGGGGAGACAGCTGTCGCCCCACGGGTCGCGAGCACGAACACGCTTCGTTCGCCCACCGTCGAGCGGCGGGCGCGCACGATTCGCGCCGACTACGTAGTCAGCACGCTGCCCGATGGCATCTCTCGCGTCGTGGAGCTGAGCGCCCATCACCACGGCGCGCCGCACAAGCGCTTCTCCGCGACCCTCACGCGCGTCGAGATCTGCGATCAGGCGCCCGGCGTCGCCCGCATGCAGACGCTCGTCACCGGAGCGATCGAGCTGTGCTCGAAGCCGGTCTCCCGCTTCAGCGAGAAGGGCCTGGACGCGTTCTTCGAGGGGGCGCTGGCCGAGCTCGAGCGACGCCGAACCGACGAGGACGTAGCGGCTCTGTTTACCGCCGTCGCCGACGACGAGCAGTGGCTTTCGTGAGCCGCCCCAGCCCCAGCCCCGCCCAAAAGGCGTGGCTCGACGAGCACGACTACGAAGCGGTCAAATGCTCCGGAGCGCCAACCGCATATCGCAAGCGGGGGGATAGCTGCGGTGCGCGATTGCAGGACACCCGAGGACAGAGCGTGATCGCCCAGATGCGCCGGTACCTGACGACGCGCGACAGCATGAAAATCGAGCGGGCGCTCTACAAGTTCCTGGTCTACCGCTGCGACTTCAGCGCGCACTACGGTCTCGGACCGCGCGACGACGGCTTCCGGCACGCGCACCGCGATCCGATGACGGTCATCGAGGAGTTCGCCCAGAACCGCCGCCACTGGTCGGAATGCGGCGGCGGAATCACGGTCCAGGACATCGAAGGCTGCCACTACAACGGCGGCGACGTGTACCTCTACAGCGACGGTCTGACGTGTCGCGAGGTCGCGGTCGAGGTCGTTCGGCTCATGTACGAACAAGTCGATCAGCTCGCTCGGGCGCGCGAGGACGCTGCGTTCGAGCGCGAGATGATGACGCTGATCGACCTCGCGCGCCGTCAGAAGATGACGGTCGTCCCGCGGGGGTTCCGGCTGACCGATCCCACGCTCGCGGAGCCCCCCAACGGCGACGCGAGGCTCCTCGGCGAGCTGCGCCGGCTCGCCGCTGAGTCGGGTTGCGGGCTCGTTGAGCCGAGCGCTCCGCTCGCACTCCGCTGACACGGAGGGACCGTCACGTAGTGCCGCCATCTGCCGCTCTCGGCCACCCGCTGTTAGTACGCCATCAAGGAGAACAGTCCATGAGCAGCCTGCAAGCTTGCGCTTTAGGAATCCGTCGCGCCCTGACCCTCGCCCTGCCCACGGCTTCCGTCCGCATCGTGATGGAGGTCGAACCCGACTGCTGTATCGAGTGTCGCAGCACGGTCCCGTGTCGCTGGTCCTGGCGCGTCGTCAGGCCCGGCGGCGAGCTGACCGGATCGGCACGTAGCTTGCGTCGGGCGATCGCCGCGGGAAACGCCGTCCTGGCCGCGCCAGCCGCACATGCCCTGACGCCGCCGACCACGCCCGGCCTCATCCCCGCTGCGAAGCTGACGCGCACCCTGGCGAGCCCACCACGACGCTTCCTGATGCGGCTGTCTGCCGTGACACGTCGGCTGCGGCTGCCACGGGTCACCATGTCGATCCGGTGGACGAGGGCGGTGTGCATCGTCTGCCGTCCCGGCCTGCCCGGCACCGGCTATCGCTGGAGCGTCCGGGAGCCCCGCGTGACTGGTAGCGCTGCGTCATTCAACGAGGCCATGCAGGCGGCGTGCGCCGTCGCCGACGCGTTGGCGATCCCGGCACGCCAGGCGCAGGAGCTCGCGTCGATCGCCGAGGGCGTCCGCGAGCGCGGCGATGACGAACTCGCGGCACGACTGCATGTGCTCTCGGAGTCGCTGCGGGAGCACGGCTACGTCCGTGCGCAGACGTGAGCAGCGGCCGGCAACCGCGACAACCCCCATCCGCAGCGGTCGAGCAGTTCAGCCTGCCTGACCTCACGCCCCATCCCTACTCGGCGCAGAACCCGGTGGGCATCTCGGGGCTGGTGCCATCCCTGGGTCCCCGCCGGGTCACGACCGGGCTCGCGCTCGGCCGCCTCGGTCAGTTCGTTCGAGCGCTCGCACCCGATCCCAACGAGTGGAGCTACGACGGTAGGTGCATCGACCACGGCTCACGTTCGCGAGCGCGCTGCGTCTGCGGGCAGCCGATTCGCTACGTGTTCGTTGTAACCCGTACCCGCGACGGTCGCAGCATCGACGTCGGGTCGGTGTGCATCACGACCTCGATCCCCAAGCTCCTCGCCGGCGGCGCCAGCGCCCTCGCTCAGGAACTGGCAGACGGCGTCAAACGCCATCAGGCCGCCGCACGTGACCGCGCTCTCGTCGCCGACGCTGTCGCCGATCGCAGCATGCCGCCGGTACGACTTGGACAGCGACGCCCCTACACAAGCGCCCGCGCACATGCGCGCCGCCGGTCGCAGTCACCCTCGACCCAGCTGAATCTGTTCAGTCCCCAAGGGAGACGCAGCATGTTCGAGTTCAACCGCGACTTCCGCGATCTCGCACAGGTCGCCCCGTACATCGGCGACTTCGCCCAGATCCGCGCCGAGATTCTCGCGTCGACCGGACGAGGGCTCGCCAACAACGACGACTTCGTCAACCGCATCCCCGCAATCGCCAACAAGACCGGGCGCACGCACGGCGGCACCCACGAGAGCATGGCCATCTACCTGCTCCAGACCCTCTACCGCGCGTGGGAGCAGGAGGCCCGGCTCCTCGACCTGCGCGCCGCCGGCTACGAGGAGATCGTCGAGATCGACGCCACCACCTCGTTCGAGCACATCGTGCTCTATTGCAAGACCGCAACCGACGGGCCCTACGAGGAGTTCAGCTCAGCACGTCTGGCTCCTCGTGAGCTGGGAGCCGTTGGCAAGCCGTTCTACGTATTGCCCAAGGGCGCGCGCACGCGCGGCGTCCTGGTCAATGAGCGCGGCGTCCTCGCGCGCCGCAGGCGCCGCTAGCCGCGTCCTCACCGGCGCCGCCCAAACCGGCCCTGGACGCCGCCACGAGCGGCCTGGCCGGTGTGCAGGCGCACGATCGGTGCCGCTGCGTCCAGACCTCGACGCCGGCTGCAGCGACCCACCCTGACTTCGCGCGCGACCGCACGCACGGTCGCGCGCAGCGAATCCGCAAGGAGCCATTTGTCCGCGTCTTCATCGCCCCCGAACGGGGCACGACGTCCGTCGCCGGAGACGGACCCCTCGCACCAGCCGACCGCTGCATCCAGCAGGCCGCGTCGCCGCGCCCCCTCTCCCCACCAACTCTCCCTTCTTGGCATCCTGTCCGACGAGGCAGGGACCGCAGCCGCGCTACCAGACGCGCCGCAACAGCGGTCTGCCAGCGCCAGCACCCTCATCGTTCCAGCACGGCGCACCGTCGCTGCCCCACTTCCCAGCGCCTCGCCCGAGGCCGAGTGCCCGTGCGGTGTGCTCCCGCTCGACTTCGACGCGAGCCCGACGCTAGCGTCGAGTCCTGCGCCGCTGTCGTTCCGGCGGGCGTCCGAGACCGACCTCGCGCCAATCTCGCCGCGAGGTCGGTTCGACGCGAACCTGGAGGCGCTCACGGTCCTTCGCGCCCTCCGCAACGAGCAGCGTCCCGCGACGCCCGAGGAGCAGTGGATCCTCGCCCGCTGGTCGGGCTGGGGCGCAGTCCCGATGTTGTTCGACGAAGCGCGTTCTGCGTGGGCCGTCGCGCGCGAGGAACTGCGAGCCCTGCTTGACGAGACGGAGTACGCCGCCGCTCGCAGGAGCACGCTCAACGCCCACTACACGGACCCCGCTTACGTACGCGAGATGTGGGCGGCGCTCGCGCGCCTGGGCTTCGAGAACGGGCGGGTTCTGGAGCCTGGCTGCGGTGCCGGCACGTTCATCGGGATGGCGCCCGCTGGCGCCGATATGTGCGGCGTCGAGCTGGACCCGACGAGCGCCGCGATCGCCGCAGCGCTCTATCCGCACGCCACGGTGCGAGCGGAGTCATTCGCGCACACGCGTCTGCCCGACGGGACCTTCGACGCCGCGATCGGCAACGTCCCATTTGGGCGTGTGAAGCTGTACGACCCGGTTCACAACGCCGGCAGCCACAGCCTCCACACCCACTTCGTCCTCAAGTCGCTCGCGCTGACGCGCCCCGGTGGGCTCGTCGCGCTGCTGACGGGCCGCTACACGCTGGACTCGAAGCGTCCAGCCGCCCGTCGCGAGATCGCCGCGATGGCCGACCTGCTCGGCGCGGTACGTCTTCCCTCCGGTGCGCACATGCGCGTGGCCGGCACCCAGGTCGTCACCGACCTTCTGATCCTGCGTCGTCGCGAGACGGCACGCCAGCCGCAGGACATCGAGTGGGAGCAGACGATCCCGGTGCTCCCCGGCTCGGATCTGCACGTAAACGCCTACTTCGACGCGCATCCCTCGCACGTCCTCGGGACGTTCGCGCTGGGGCAAGGCGAGCATGGAGTCCCCGAGCTCGCGGTTCGTCGTGACGATCGGCCGATACCGGAAGCGCTCGCGGAAGCACTCGGGGAGATCACTGACAGCGCCCGCCGTGCGGGAAGCGTCTTCGTGTCCGCGCCCGGCACCGCCGCCGATGCCCCGTCCCCGCTCGATCTTCCCGAGGCGGCCGCTGACCTCTGGGACGGTCATCTGACGGCCCACCCGAAAGGCTGGTTCACGCGCGTCGAGATGGGGGGCCACCAGCCCCGCAAGGTGCCGCGGCCCCAGCGTGTCGAGCTGCGTGCCCTGCTCGACCTGCGCGACCGGGCGCTCGCACTGTTAGAGGCGGAGGCGACAAGCACCGAGGACACGCTCGAAATCCAGCGCCTTCGCGTTGGCGCGAGCGCGGCCTACCACCGCTACCGGGACAAGTACGGCCCGCTCAACCGCTACACGCTGCGGGCAACTGGACGCACGGACAGCGCGACCGGCGAGCCCGCGATGGCGCGCCTCACGCCGCCCGTCATGCGGGTCCTGCGCGAGGACCCGCACGCGCCGCTGATCTTCGCGCTCGAGTCCTTCGATGAGACGACGCACACGGCGACAGCCGCGCCGCTGCTCTGCCGACGCACCCTCGTTGCCCGCGAACCCGTGCGTCACGCTGACGAGCCCGAGGCAGCGCTCGCTGTCTGCCTGGACAGCTACGGCGAAGTTCGACTCGACCCCATCGCCGACCTGCTCGGGACCTCGCCGGAGGATGCCCGTGTGGCCCTGGGCGAGCTCGTCTTCGACGAGCCGGCCCAACAGTGCCTGGTTCCCGCGGCAGAGTACCTCTCGGGCAACGTTCGTCGCAAGCTCTCCGAGGCGCTCGCAGCGCGCGAAGACCGTCCGGAATTCGAGGTCAACGTCGCGGCGCTGGAGAAGGTACAGCCGCCCGATCTCGGAGCCGACGAAGTCGAGCCGCGTCTCGGCGCGGTCTGGATCGACAGCGCGACCCACGAACAGTTCCTGCGCGAGATCCTCGACGACCCGCGCCTGCTCGTGGAATCGCCCGGCGGCGGAGTGTGGGCCGTCGACGGGGACCGCAGCACCGTCGCTGCCACGAGCGAGTGGGGCACCACACGCATGCCGGCGCCGAAGCTCGCACGGACGCTACTGGAGCAGCGGCCAGTGGAGGTCCGTGATCGCGTCGAGGACCCGTCCGGCAGGGAGCGCTACGTCCTGAATCCGGAGGAGACGGCCGCCGCTGCGGAGAAGGCGGAGGCGCTTCAGGAGCGCTTCAGCGAGTGGTGCTGGGAAGACCCTGAGCGCGCGAGCCGGCTCCTGGCCGAGTACAACCGGCGCTTCAACGCGATCCGCCTGCGCGACTACACGGTCGAGGGTGAGCGCCTCACCCTTCCTGGCCTCGCAAAGTGGTTCAAGCCACTGCCACACCAGCTCTCAGCTGTCGCACGGATGCTCAGCGAGCCGGCTGTCGGCCTCTTTCACGAGGTTGGTGCGGGCAAGACCGCCGAGATGGTGATGGGCTGCATGGAGCTTCGCCGCCTCGGGATGGTCTCCAAGCCGGCCGTTGTGGTCCCGAACCACATGCTGGAGCAGTTCACACGCGAGTGGCTCCAGCTCTATCCGCAGACCCGGCTGCTCGCGGCGTCGGTCGACGACCTTGCCAAGCAGCGCCGTCGCGCGTTCGTCGCGCGGATCGCAACGAACGATTGGGACGCGATCGTGATGACCCGGACGGCGTTCGAGCGCCTGCCGGTGCGACCTGAAACTGCCGCCGCCTACCTCGATCAGGAACGCGCCGACCTCGAGGCGGCACTTGCCGCCGCCACGGAAGCAAAGGGCCGAACGATCAAGCGCATTGAGCGCGCACTGCTCGCCGCCCAGCAGGCAATCGTGAAGCGGGTGCAGGCCAAAGTCGATCCGGGCCTGAGTTTTGAAGCCACCGGCATCGACTACCTCGGCGTCGACGAGGCGCACGAGTACAAGAACCTGCGGACCTTCTCCAACATCCCCGACGCCGCGATCGAGGGGTCCAACCGCGCGTCGGACCTGCACATGAAGATCGAGTACCTGCGCGCTCAGCATGGCCGGCGCGTCACGACCCTGATGACGGCGACGCCGATCGCGAACTCGATCACCGAGGCGCACGTCATGTTGCGCCTCGGGCGTCCCGACCTGCTCAGGGAGGCAGGCGTCCTGGCCTTCGACAAGTGGGCTGCGACCTTCGCCCGGCTCGTGAGCGAGATCGAGATGGCACCGAGCTGCGGCGGCCAATACCGGTTGAAAACCCGGTTCGCTCGCTTCCAGAACGTGCCGGAGATGCTGCGCATGTGGAACGTCTTCGCCGACGTGCGCACCGCTGAAGACCTGCAACTGCCCACGCCCCTGATGCGCCAGCGCGCCGATGGTGCGCGTGCGCCAGAGACGATCGTCATCCCGGCCTCGCCGGAGGTCGAGCGCTACATCAGGGACCTCGGCCAACGCGCACAGGCGATCCGCGACCGACAGGTCCGACCAGACGAGGACAACATGCTCAAGGTGTCCACTGACGGTCGCAAGGCCGCGCTGGACATGCGCCTGATCGACGGCGTTCCCTCGTCAACGACGTGCAAGCTCGACGTCGTCGCGGATCGCATCACCCGGGAGTGGCGAGCCAACCGCGAGAACGAGTACGTCGATCCGCTGACCGACGCGCCCTCTGCGGTCCGGGGCGCGCTACAGCTCGTCTTCTGCGACCTCGGAACGCCGAGCAAGGACGAATGGAGCGCCTATGGCGAGCTGCGTCGACTGCTTGTCGATCGCGGCCTCCCACGCGAACACGTGCGGTTCATCCACGAGGCCAAGACGGATGTCGAGAAGGCGCGATTGTTCGCTGCTGCCCGCGCCGGCCATGTCGCTGTGCTCATTGGTTCCACCGGCAAGATGGGGGTGGGGACCAACGTTCAGGCACGCTGCGTTGCTCTGCATCACGTCGACTGCCCGTGGCGACCAGCAGATGTCCGCCAGCGCGACGGACGCGGAATGCGCCAGGGCAACCAGAACCCCGAAGTTGCCATCTACCGGTACGTCGTGGAAGGCAGCTTCGATACCTACATGTGGCAGACGATCGAGCGCAAGGCCCGGTTCATCGCGCAGGTCATGCGCGGCAAACTCGACGTGCGCGAGATCGAAGACATCGGAGACAGCGCGCTGAGCTTCGCCGAGGTCAAGGCGCTCGCATCCGGCGATCCGCTGATCCTCGAGAAGGCCACCGCCGACGCTGAGCTCGTGCGGTTGCAGCGGCTGCAGCGCGCCCACCGCCGCGGTCAGAACGCTCTTGCCTACCGCCACAGCACAGCGCAACGTCGCGTCCAGTGGTGCGAACAGAACGCAGCGTCGTTGCGGCGCGCGATCGCGGTCTGTCGCGATACGCATGGCGATGCCTTCGAGATGACCATCGACGGAGTTCGTGTCCGCGACCGGACGGCCGCGGCAAGTCTCATCCGCCGTTGGGTCGCTGACAAGGCGGCGCGCGAGTCAGCGGTCCGTCGCGAGGACTCGCCGCAGGGAGAGGTAGGCGAGCTCGGAGGGTTGCGAATCGACGCGACCTTCGTCACGCCGGTGGCGTCGTATCAGCGTGCCGCGTCCTTTGGATTCCGTGAGGTTCCAGTACACCGAGCGATGCTGCGGCTGGACGAGTTTGCCGAGAATGCTGGCTCGATCGTCCGCCAGCTGGAGCGCCGCATCCGCGACCTGCCAACGATCGTGAAGGAGGTCGACGAGGAGTGCGAGGAAGCGACGCGAGAGATTGCGCGGGCCGAACACGGGATGGGTCAGCCCTTCAAACATGCTGAGACGCTCATCGCGGCTGAGCAACGCTGCGCAGCCATCGACGAGCAGATGCAGCAGCAGAGCCGCGCGATGGAGGGCAGACAGGGCCCGACCGGTCCCAGCCTCACCGTCATCGTAGGTGGCGCGGACGGCGGCGCACCAGACGCAGACGCTGGGCAGTCGGTGGACACGTCAACTCCGCTGCGTCGCGTCGCATGACGCCCTCTACAAACCATCGCGCGCCGGCGATCCGGCTCGCGGGACGTCAGCTGATCGCGGGCGACAGCGGCGTTGTGCTGGCCATGCTTGGCGAGGACGACCGCTGGCGCACGCCGGACGGTCTCGACACGCTGGGGCTTGATCTTCCACCGCTGCGCGTGCATGCCGTCATCACCGACGAGGCTCGGCGCGAGTACAACCGAGTGATCGACACAGCATGGTTGTGCTCCGCGCTTCCCGTGGTCCAAGACCTTGCGCGGACCAACCGGGAGTTCACCGCCGACGAGGTCTGGGAGCGGCTTCCGGAGCCGCCCCGCGAGGGCCGTCAGATGGGGTCGCTCATGCGCCTCGCGCGCGAACGCGGACTCATCACACCAACGCCCCGCGATCGGCCGTCCGCGCGACCTGGAGTGCATCGCGCGCCGATCCGAATCTGGCGCTCGTGCATCGCCGCTGCGCCTGCGTCCCTGTTTGACAGCGTGGTCGAGGAGTCGCCCCATCGCGCCGCCTAGTCAGCGCGCGCCGCGCGCCGTCGCCGGGCTTGATCAGGAGCTCTGCGAAACGTTCGCCGACCTCGCCGGACGTCCATGCGCGCCACCAGACCGTTCGATCGCCTCGTGCGCCGGCTCCGGCGTCGCACGCGGCACCCGACTCAAGGAGGCACCATGCCACCGAGCTCGCACGGGCTCCCGTGTGCTTCGGTCGCGCCGGATGAGCGAGCGTGCCCGTGCTGCTGCTGAACGACGCGCCGGTCAGCCAGCTCGTCCACTACATCGACAGCCCCAGCTTGGGGCGCTTGGTAACACCCCGAAACACCGACCGCATCGAGGACTGGTCAGCGCTCGGGCGAGCCTGGGCGTGCGACAACGATCGCTTCAACACCTCCTACTCAGACCACAGCTTCCTGCGCATGTGCCGGCGCATCGCGCCCGGCGCCGACGGACGGCCCCTTCCCGGATGCCTGTTCGTCGCGGTTCCCGACACGGTCGGCGACGCGGCCGCCACGCTCGCCGAGTTTCAGCGGTGGTACCCATTGCTCGGCGGCGGCTGCCCCTTCCGGCTCCCGCTCGCGCTTGTGCTGCAGAACGGCCAAGAGCATCTGCCGGTCCCCTGGGCCAAGATCACTGCCGTCTTCATCGGCGGCGACACGCCGTGGAAGCTCGGAGAGGCAGCAGCCCGACTCGTTGAGCAGGCCAAGGCGCGCGGCAAACACGCCCACATGGGCCGCGTCAACAGCGACAAGCGCATCCGCTACGCGGCCGAGATCGGCTGCGACAGCGTGGATGGAACCGGCTACAGCAAGTTCCGCGCAAAGCGATTGCCGCGCGGTCTCGCCGTCGCCGCCGAACCGCCACCTCCGCGCCGCTACCGGCTCGACATCTAACCCACCCAGCTCACGAGAGGAGTCCAGCGATGCGATCCATCGCCCCTGAGCGCGCACACGCGCGTTCGCCCATCCGGAGACCGCGGCTCGGCCAATGACCACGCTCTGGACACCGCCCCCGCCCGTCAGCACCCTGCCGCCGTTCTTGCTCAGCGGCGCCGTGGGTCCCCCGCCGCTGCCCCGCCTTCGCGTTCACACGCCTGCAATCCGAGTCGCCCTGCCCGACGGGAGCCAGGGCGAGCTGCCAGGCGTTCTCTGGCCCGAACTTGCGCGCACCGTGGCCGCCTCCGGCGGTGGTGGTTCGGCCCCAATCGTCGGCATCTACGCCTCCGACAAGAAAGTCGCGAACCTGTTCTATGACCGCTGGCACGACCTCGGCGCCTGCCATCGCCCCTTCGGACGGCAGGACTTTGCGCTGCGCGTCGGCAACGAGGTGGTCGCGATGGCGACGTCGTGCTCGACCGTCAACACGAGCGTGACCGGAACCCTCAAGCGCAGGAACACCGTCGACCTGGCGCGCATCGCAGCGACCAGCCGACACAAGCACGCGCTGCGAGCGATGCTGCGCCTCTATCGCCTCTACCTCGCACCCCTCTGGGCCCCCCGCTACTGGACGATCGACGCGGTCGTCGCCCACGCCCTTCCGGGGCGCAAAGGCGGCCAGCTCTACCGCTTCGACGGGTGGACCCACATCCGCGACTGCAAGAAGTCCGGGGGCGGCGGAACCTATTCACGACAGAGCGTGACCAACGACATCGGCGACGGCATCAAGTCGCTGTGGGGCTTCGCCTACACCGACCTCCCGCTCGACGGCGACCCTCGAATTCCAGCGACCGCGGGTGCGCCCGCCGAGCGTCAGGTCCAACTCGCGCTGCTCGACACGACGGCCAGCGGCGCATGTGCCGGCCTGGGGACCGCGGCATGACACGTGTTGCGACTCGCTCGCGCGCCGTCGTCCTTCTTCGTGGCGGCGTGCTGTTGGACCCCGAGAGTCTGGAACCGCTCGCCGAGCTGCATTGCGACGGCTTCTGGCGCACGCCGCACGGAATCGTGATCGACGCGCTCGAGAAGGATGTCACGCCCGTTCGCGCCCAGGTCACAAGCGCCGCGCTCCGGAAGCACCACGAGGCGATGGACGCTGCCTGGCTGAGCGCGAGCCTGCCGATCCTGTGCGCGATCGCTGAGCGACAAGCGGTACTCACGACCGATGACGTGTGGAAAGAGATCCTGTCGCCGCCGCACGACGCGCGCACGGGCATGAGCACTGATGCGCACCGCCGAGCGGATGCAGCTGATCGCCAAGACCGACGACACACAGCAGACGATCCGCCAGATGAGTGGCGGTCGCCGCGTGCGTATCTGGCGCTCGCTGGTCTACGAGCGGACCTGAGCCGCCACCCCGCCGAGCGACTGCCGGCTTCTGCCAGATCGCTCCACCCTTCACTCAACTCCCAGGAGGACCGAATGGGAGCCCACAGCTATGCCGATGCCGCCCACCACAGCGGGCATTCGTTCCCTTGCTCGCCTTCGACCCGGGCGAGGGCTGAGCGGTGGTGATTGCCGCCCAGCTCGGGACGGCCGGGCTCGACCCCGGCGTGCGTCTTGCCGCCGTCTTCGACGGTCCGCGCCTGCTGGATCCCGAGTCCGGCGACGTCCTGGTCGTCCTGCACGACGACGGAACGTGGCAGACACCGGAGGGGGTGGAGTCCATCGGGCTCGTGCTGCCAGTGCAGCGCTGCACCGCCGCCACCACCGGGAAGGCCCGTGCGGAGTTCATGCGCACAGCAGACGCGAGCTGGCAGCTCGAGACGATCGAGGTCGTGCGCAGGCTTGCCGGCGAGCTTCTCGACTTCACCACCGACGAGGTGTGGGGGCGCCTGGAGCACCCGCCCCGAGAGCCACGCCAGCTCGGCCCGCTGATGCGCGCCTGCGAGCGCGAGCGGATCATCGAACGCACCGGCGAGTTCCGTTCGTCGATCCGCCAGATCAACCACGGCCGACCCCAGGCAGTCTGGCGTTCGCTGCTGCTGAGCAACCCACGCCTGTTCGACGCGTCTGCCCCGGACGCCGCGCCGGAACGCTCGCCGTCCTGACGCCGGTCGTTCGCCGAGCGTCGCCGCCTGCCCAACGGCGCGCGGCCACCCCTTCCAGCCATGCAAAAGGAGCCGCATGCTGAAGTCCGAGGCCGACGTGCTTCGAACGACGCGGCAAGGCGTGTACCGCCTCGACGAGCTGTACCGCCGCTGCGAAGCACACGCCGACATCACGCGCGATCACGGCCTTGAGCCACCTGACCGCGCGCACCCAACCGACAGACGCTGGCGCCATCGGCTGCGAAACGCGCTCCAGAGCCAGTGCGCCGCAGGCACCGCGCGCCGCGTCGGCAGAAGCGTCTGGGCGCTGCGAGGCACCCATGACGTTCCAACCCGCCTCGTGCTGCTCGTGGCGGGCACGAGCGTTGAGGAGTTCGAGCTTCGGCTGCTCGACGCCGTCGACCTGCTCAACAGCCTGGAGGAGCCCGCGGACCTCGTGCTGTGCGACCCGCCCTACGCGCTCGCGCGCGGGACTCACCGCAGCAGCGCCGAGCGCGTCTACCAACGCAACAACGCCGCCGTCGTGTCGGGCTACCGCGACGTGCCGCCGGCGCACTACGAGGAGTTCACCCGGCGCTGGGTCAACGCCGCCGCGGAGGCGCTGCGACCCGCGGGCCAGCTCGCCGTCGTCACCGGACCCCAACAGGCCGCGCTTGTGCAATACAGCGCGCAGCAGGCCGGACTCCAATGGGTCAACAGCATCGCGGCGTTCCGGCACTTCGCGCTGCGCACGACACGCCGTCTGGCGTGCTCGCATTGGACGGTCACCGTGGTGTGCCGCGGTCGCGTCAAGGACCCGCGACGCACGTTCAACTGCCCGCCGGACCTGCCGAAAGCGCGGTCCGGAATCGACTACCCGCTCGACTGGTGGCCGTCGTGTGGACGTGCCGATCGGCCAGGACTCCTGCGCTACGACAACAGCCTCCCGCAACCGCTGGTCGATCGCATCATCGCGACGTATACCAACCCAGGGGACCTCGTGGCCGACCCTTGCGTTGGGTCTGGGACGACCGCGGTCGGATGCTGGCGCTTGCAACGCCGCCTCCTGGCCGGCGACCGGAACCCCAACGCTCTGCGCTTCTCCGCCGCCCGCCTGCTTGATGAGCACATCTGGCCCAGCGAGGACACGCCAGCGCTGTTCTCGCGCCTCGTCGCCTAGCGCGCCCCGGCTCCCCGGCAACCACGCCGGCACCTGCCGCTCCGAAATAAAAGGACTCACCATGAAGACGACCGCCCAAGCCACCGTTGCGGGCTACCCGCGAAGCGTCGATGCCGCGATCACGCGCCTGTATGAGGGCGCCACAGACGCGCAGCAGCCGATGCTCGACGACATCCTGCGCCGTGCAGGATTGCGCTGGGATCACGTCGGCTGCTGGACGAACACCGCCCGCTCGCGCACCTGTCAGGAGTGCGGAGGACGCCGATCCACCCTGGAAGACCGCGGGGAGGTGCTGGCATGAGCCGCCGCGTGCTCCGCGGCGCGGTCGCGACGATCGGCGCTCGGCGCACCTTCTCGCGTCATGCGAAGCCACGTGATCGGGCTGTTGTCGGATGGCACCGGCGTAGGGGCGACGCCCTGTGACCGCAGGGCCGCCAACTCCGCCTCCCGTAGCGGGGGCCCTGACAGCTGGAGATCAAGTCGGGGGGGCATCGAGCACCCGCCCGCGCCCGACCAAGGCGCAAAGCGCAAAGGACATCGCATGCACTCCGATCTCACAGCTCTCCGACCGATCGACCTCTATCAGCACCGTGCCGACCGCCGCGTCGTCGTAGCGCTCGGCGACCTACTCAGCGTGGAAGACGCTGACCCACAGCGCAAGGCAATCGTGATCGTTGAGGCAGTCGGCGCGCTGGTCGATCGCGCGCGGCGGCGTCTCGCAGGCCGCCACGCTCAGGCCGCTCGACTGGATCTTCGCGCGGCACACCGCCTGTTCGGCTGGGCGGCCCGATCAAGCGGTGCGCCCGAGCACCGCCTTGAGCTTGCCGCAGCCTCCGCGCGTGAGTTCGCATGCCTGTCGGGCAGCCTCTACCACCGCGAACTCGCGGTCGCGCTCGAACAGGCAGTCGCTGCGCTCCTCGCCCTCACGACCCGCGACGAATTCGCGTGCGTCAGCGATCAGTACGCCATCGCCGTACAGGCCAGCGCGCTGGAGCGCGCCGTGGCCCAGCACACATTCGTCGGCGACCTGCTTGCCGACCGCGACCCCGGCCGACGGACGCCGCCGCCCGCCGAACCCGACAACGCGCCGCCCGTCGCATCGACAGACCGCGCATCCACGGAAGGAGACCCCATGTCCACCACGACCCCTCGCTCGCCGCGCGAGAAGGCGCGCCTGACCCGCCAGCGCAAGCTGGCCGTCGCTCTCGTTGAGCAGGATCACCTGACGGTCGCGCAGGCCGCTCGTGCGATGAAGATTCCCGTCGCGTATGCCGGCGCGCTGATCCGCTTCGAGGCCGAAGCCCGCGAGCAAGCCGAGGACGAGCATGAGATGCGGGCACGCATCCACGCCGACTGGTCCCGCATGGCGGGTGACGAAGACGATCACCGGCCGCGTGAGGACTACCTGCGCGATTACACGAGCCGCGACCTGGACGCGATCGAGCAACTTCGTCGCATCCCGAACCGGATCCTGCGCGACCTGATTGCCGAGCACGTCGCAGCGGTCGATCCGCACCTCACCTTTGGCGAGCTTGCGCGACGGCTCAAGCTCAGATCGTCGTCGAGCCTCACCCGGACGCTGGGCTACCGGAAGGCCACGAGCACGCGAAAGGGTGGGCGCAGATACGGCGGACGGGTCCAGCGGACCGTTTCGGTTCAGCAGGCCGGAGCGATCGTCCGCGCGCTCGGCATCCCGCCGGCTGAGGTCCCCGGCCTGTGAGTGCCACAGCCCCGGCGCGCATGCCGCGCGCACGAGCGCTCACGCCCTTTCCACCGCCCATGACCGCCGTCAACGCCAGCGTGTGCGACATCGACCCGGCAGCCGCCACGCTGCTGCAGTGCCGCATCCGACGGCCGAACGGCACGACGTTCGAGGGCGCCCTGCCCGCCTGGCGGCACCGCAGCATCCACCTCGGAATGCTCCACCACCAGACGCGCGGCTACGTCGAGGTCGCCTACGGCAAGCGTCCGCCGGGCGGCAAGACGGACTTCGACAGCCGCATGCGCGCGGACTCGTTCCGACTCGGTGGAGGAACCGGTCGGCGCGACTGGCACGCCGACGCGCTGCGCTACATCGCTCGGCGCGCACGCGTGCCCCGCCAGGAGATCGCGGTCGTGCCATCGGTCCGTCTGCGCAAGAACGGGTCCAAGGATGCGGTGGGCCACACCCACTGGCTGTGGATCGACATCGACACTCCCGCCGCGCTTCCGCTGCTCGAGGCGTTCCTTGTCGAGCGCCCCGCGCATCTGCGCATCGAATCGGGAGGGTCCGGAGGCCAGCACGCCTACTGGCTCCTGGACCAGCCGCTGCCGGCACTTGTGCGCAACGAACCAGCGGGAAGGGTCGAGCAGCCGATCGAGGACGCACTCCTGCGACTTGTGCATCGCCTGAGCGGCTGGCAGAGCGTGGATGGAACCCGCGTGCTGGTCGGCGCTGATCGGGCCTGCGCGAAGCGGGGTCAGCCGATGCGCCTCGCCGGGACGATCAACTACAAGCGCGGTGAGTTCGCGCGCGTCATCCATGCCGATATGGCGCTCGCGCCCTACAGCTGCCAGGCGCTCGTGGGTGATCTGCCCGATCCGCCAGGACAGAATCGGCCGCCCAAACAGGGGCGCGCGGGTCGCAGCGATGACCCCTATCAGCGCATCTCACCGCCCGACTACTTCCTGCGCCTTGCCAATGTCGAGGTACCTGAGCGCGGCAAGGTGCGTTGCCCCGCACCGGACCACGAAGACAACAACCCGAGCTGCAGCGTCGATGCCGATCCTCACGTCGGCTGGTGGTGCTTTGGGTGCGGTCGCGGAGGAGGGATCTACCAGCTCGCCTCCATGCTCCAAGGCGGGCCAGTCGCTCGCGGAACGCTTCGTGACGAGGCGTTCGAGGCGGCAAAGGTCTTCGTCGTCGACCACTTCGGCGAGCTGAGATGAGCGCCGCCACGCTCGACTTCCACTCGCCGCTTCTCGATGGCTGGACGCGCGTGCACCCGCCAACCGCCCAGCACCCCTACTGGCGCGACGCCGACGCCGGCTCGCGCCTCGACGTGCACTCGCTGATCGCCGACGAGCGACCAGAAGCACGCGAGCAGGCCATCGAGGTCCACATCGCAGCAGTGGAGGAACTGCTGCGCGAGGCGTCGCGGCTTCATCCCATTGCCGAGTTCGCAGAACGACGCCGGCTCATCACCGCCGCGGCAAACCTCTGTCACGAACTCGGCGGCTGGCGCCCGGCCCTGTGCTCCCAGCCGCTGCGCTGAGGCGCTCAGCTGGCGGCAACGCCACCAACGGCGCTGAACCTGCAGAACACCACCGCCCAACTGCGCCGGCCCCGCCGCCGCGGTAGATACAGACCACAAGGAGGGACCTCGTGTCCACGACCGCACCCGCCACCAACGACGTATGCGTCGTCCATCACCCCGACGCTACACCGTGCGCAACCGAAGAAGGCGCGCGCATTGTCGCGCTGCGACCTGCCCCGACACCGCCGAACGACTGGCCCCCGCTCATAGGCCTCGGCCGCGCGATGCGCGTCGCGCGTGAGCGAGGCGGCTGGTCCGTCACCGAGTTCGCGCTGTGCACCGGACTCAAGCGCAGCCGTCTCCAGGCAATCGAGGATGGTACGGCCGGCCTGAGCTTCTGGGAAATCAGCAGCATCGCCGCCGCCCTCTCGCTGGCGCCCTCGCGCCTTGTCGAGCTCGGCGAGAGCGAGACGACCTGGATGCTGGAACGCCTCCCCTTCTAGGCCGGAGCATCCGCACCGCCTGCGGTATGCCACCAGCGCCAACGGCGTGACGAGGTTCGCCGCCCGAGCATGTCCACTAGGGCGTGCTCGGGCGGTTCGTCCGCGTGCCAACCCCGCACCCTCTGCCGTCGGGCTCTTTTTGCGTTTAAGAGGCAGATAGGAGACTCGTCCGCAAACCCGTCTTTGATCGCATGGGCCTTTTCGTCGTTAACCGCTTGACGGCGGCGTCTAGGCCTCATTGCGGCGCGCGCTGTCGGGGATTCCGTCCCGGTCGCTTCCTACCGTTATCGCGATGCGTGCCCGAACCCGATCGCCCCAGCCCGTCCGCCCGCGCGGACTGCCACGCCGGCCGCCTGTATGCGCCCGGCGCACACGGCACGCTGCGTCTCCGGACATCTCGCCGCGTCAGCTGCAATTCGACTTTGAGCCTTCGGCGGTACAGACCACGCTGGACGAGTGCATGTTCTGCCGCGAGAATCTGGGCAGCCGGTGTCGCTCGTGCGAGGCCCTCGCACGCAGGATCTACGCCCTCGTGCACGAGGGCGGCACCCTCTCGAGGGTCGCTGAACACCTCGGGCTGACCGGCGTGTTCGCCGCCGAACTTCTCGCGGAGGAGGAGGATCGCCTCGCACTTGCCTCCACCCGCGTCGAGCCGATCGTGAATGCGCAGCTGCGCAGTCTGTGCGCGGATCTCGCACAGGACGACCCAGGCGTCTATGCGCGGATTGCCGAGCGCGGGGGGTGGCGATCTCAGTCGGACGTTCGCCGCCTGCTTGGACTTCAGGAGACCAGTACGAAGACCGTCGGCGGGCGTACGTATCCCGGCCGCTTCCTCACGCACATCTCTTCGCAGGCCGCCGGGCGCATCGCGCGGGCGCTCGGACTTCTGCCGCTGGACATCGACTGGCCAGAGGCGTCCAGCTACGGGGCCATTCGTCCGCACGTCCCCACCGGATGACCGCACGAACACCCGCTACAGCGGGTGTTCCGCTTCACGGCCCAGCAGTCGGATCGACCCACAGTCCGCCGAACGAGCGGGTGATTTGGCAATCACGCACAACGCTTGAAGCGATGCTTGAGGCCCTGCCTGTCAGTGAACGAACCTGCCCGTACGAACGTCCAGGTTCGGTTGTGTCGAAATAGTGAGGTTTTGCTAAAGAGTCCTTCACGAAAATTGGATGTTCGCCCCGGATCGGGCGTCCACCCCATTGACAGGGTCGCACCTCGTGAAGCTGTACTCCCAACGCACGCGACGTCGAGGATTCAACGCCCTCTGGGCATCGGGTGCCGCGCGGCTCAGCGCGCTCTCGCACGGAGCCCCTGCGAAGTGGGGGGGTACGCGGCAGCAGGTCAACTGCGACACCCCACTGAAGGCTGACAACAGGAACCAAATGGATTGACCAAGCCAGCACCGCTCTGAACGCGCCGACGACCGCCCCTATTCCGTGGAACGAACCGGGGGCGGCCGTCGCATCGAACGACCCCTCGTCAGGGTGAACGAAAGGAACTACCGTGCAAGCAATACACACGGTGCGGTACTCGAGGCGAACCCGAGACCGCAACGACAGTCAACCACAGCCGCCTGACGCACGCAGAAAACTGGCGGCGGGCCGCTCCTCACTGTTGGTGCTGCCCTTCCTGGGGCTGCTTCTGACGTTGATCGCGATGGTCGGCGCGTCCGCTGCGCGCGCCGGTGCGATCAACGTGTGGGCGTGTCACGAGTCTGACGGTCAGACCGCGGCGCCAATGGACCGGTGGACGTCGAACATCAACGCAGCGTTCATCGACGCCTCGAACACGTGCGATTCGGCCGGGGCTGGTGTGTTCGGGATCATGGCCTCGGCGAACTTCCATCCAGGCCACAGCTACGGCACGTGGCAGTTTTCCGCGCCGCCGTCCACGACGGTCACGGGGTTCACTTACAACCGAACGTGGAGTGTGTCGGGGTGGGCTTCGGTTGAAGGCTTTCGCGGCATCTCGCCGGTCTACGACTCGCCGCATCTGTTCGAGCTGTGCCAGGCGGCTGCGGGCTGCCATGACATGGCGTGGGGGAGCGTTGGGACGGGCGTGAGCAGCGAGGCGGGTGTCCTGTTGATGCTCGAATCGTGCGCGCAGGCCGGTGGATGTGATGCAAGCTCGAACGGGTGGGTCATGATTCACAGCGCGCGCGTCACGCTGGATGACAGCCAAGCGCCAACGGTCTCAGGCATGGGCGGCGCGCTGACGTCCGGGAGCCAGTTGCGCGGCAACGCGTCGTTGAGCTTCCAGGCTGGCGACGCTGGCACTGGCCTGTACCAGCTGCACGCCACGGTCGATGGCGTGTCCTTCGACGATCGCACGCTCGATACCAACGGTGGAAAGTGCCAGACGGTCTCCGGTCCGCGCGACTTCGTCTACGCGGTGCCGTGCCCGCTGAACCTCGGCGTCTCGACCGTGCTGCACACAGGCACCCTCGTGGACGGCTCGCACGCCGTCGACGTGAAGCTCGAGGACGCCGCGGGCAACCTGACCACGGTATTCCACGACGACGTCACGACCCACAACGCGCCGGCGAGCACCGAGCGGCCCGAGATCACCGGAACCGCAGCGATCGGGCAGCAGCTCAGCGCCGGCAACGGTCTGTGGTCCCCGACGCCGACATCGTTCACCTACCGGTGGATGCGTTGCCCGCCATCGGCAACGTTGCCGTCCGATGTTGATGCGTGCACGACGATCGCCGGCGCGACGAGCGCGAGCTATCAGCCGGTGCTCCCAGACGTCTACGGCCGCCTGATGGTCCGCGTGACCGGCTCGAATGCGAGCGGGGCGGACTCGGCGGTGAGCGCGCCGAGCGCGATCGTGGCTGACTCGCAGGGTCGGACCTCAGCGCCGACGCCGGATCCGACGAGCCCGCGCGACGTGCTCGTGGTGCCGGTCTCTCCGAGCGGGGGCGGCGGCTCGAGCACGACGATCGTCAACAACAGCTCGACGACCACGAACGGCGGGGCGCGCGCGCCGATCGAGGGACTCGTGAATCCGCTCGCCGTGCGGCCTGGCCACGTCGCCAACGGGACGAACGCGCAGGAGGGTGCGGGCGTGCACATCGCCTTCGAGATCCGTCCGGGTGGCCGTCGCAAGCAGGTTGCGGTCGTGCGCTCGACACGGAACCGGCGCTGGGTCGTGAAGGGCACATTGCGCAACGCGCAGGGCGCGCCGATCGGCGGCGGGCAGCTTGTGACGGCGTGGCAGGTCAACGGGAAGTGGACCGCGCACACCGGGGTTCGCACGCGTTCTGACGGCGCGTTCGCCTACGTCCTGCCCAAGGGCCCCAGTCGGGCCATCAAGTTCGTGTACTTCGCGTACTCCGACTCCAACGGCTACGCCCAGAGCAACACGGTCTCGGAGAAGGTCACCACGCCGGTCACGCTGAGCACCGAGACGCACGCGGCGACCAACCTGCAGAGGGTCAGCTTCAGCGGCACGGTGGGATCGGACTCGATCCCGAAGGCGGGCGTGCTCATCACGCTGGAGGCCAGCTATCCGGGATCCGGCTGGCAGGAGTTCAAGGTCATCCGCGCGCACCGCGGCGGCCGCTTCTCAGCCGCATACCGCTTCCACAAGACCTCGATCCGGACGCTGTACCGCTTCCGGGCGAGGGTCGAGAAGCAGGCGGCCTATCCGTTCGAGGGCGGCGTCTCGCGCTCGACCGCGATCCTGGTCACGCCCTAGCCGAGCGTGATCCCGATGGGGTGCAGGCACTGCTGGTCAGTGCCTGCACCCACGACCTTCCAGCGGAGATCATCCATGCCCGAACTTGCACATCAGCATCCCGCGATCAGCGTCGATCGCCGGCGCGCCCGGCTTGGCCGCGCCGTTGCGCTCGCAGTCCTCCTGGTCGTGCTCGTCGCCGCATATGCCGCGTCGCCGACGTTGGCGGCGACCTACAACGTCTCGATCTGCGGCATCGGAACGGACGCGGGATCGGGGGACGGGCTCAGCTACGTCGATCCCGGCAACATCTACATGTTCACGGTGCCGATCTGCAAAGTCCCGAACGGGATCATCAAGCAGGAAGCGGATCTCCCGAGCATCTCCTATACGCAGTACACGTGGAGTGGCGATGGGCATTGGACGCTGAGCGCGCCGGCGAACACGACGATCGACTCGCTCTCGATGAACCGCACGTTCACCGGCGTGCAGAGCTACCTGACCTACGAGCTGCGCACCGCCGATAACCGTCTGCTGGAGGGTGCGGCGACCTACAACGGCTACGGCGTGCCCGCCAGCGGCGCGCGTGTCTTCCCCGTGAACTCGACCAGCGTCACCGGCCACTTCTGGTGCGCGCAGGCCGGCGGCTGCACCGGGACCGGCACGAACATCCGCCTCAGCGCCCTGGCGCCAACGATGAGCGACACGAGCAACCCGACGCTCAACTCCGCACCAGCCGGGCCACTGCTGACGCCCGGCAGCGTGCACGGGACGCAGAACCTGACCTTCGACGCCTCCGATCTCGGCGGCGGCGTCTACCGCGCTGTCGTGCTGGTCGACGGCGTCGCGGTGCGCTCCTACGTCCCCGACAGCAACGGCGGGCACTGCGCCCAGCCCTACATCTACCTCGCCCCATGCAAGGCGCACGTCACCGGCGCAACGCCGATCGACACGACACAGCTCTCCGAAGGCGCGCACCAGGTGAAGCTCGAGGTCTACGACGCAACCGACGTCAACAAGGTCGCCTCCACGCCCCAGGCGTTCGACGTCGACAACATCCCGGCGCCCTCCGGCGGCGTGCCGCAACTCCTCGGCGCAGCGCGCGACGCCAGCCAGCTGACCGCCGACCCCGGCGCGTGGTCGGGCGCGGTCGGCGCCTACGGCTACGAGTACCTGCGCTGCGATGCGCAGGGCGGGAACTGCTCGGTGATCGCTGGCGCCGACGGCGACCAGTTCACGCTCGGAGCGATCGACATCGGCCACACGCTGCGCGTGCGGGTGACGGCGACCAACAGCGCCGGGGAGAGCGCGCAAGCGACCTCGCAGCCCACCGCGATTGTTGCGCCCCAGGCGCCGCTCCTGCTGGCCGGCCCGGCGATCCCCGCCCTCGTGCAGGTCCGTCAGCTGCTCACCAGCACGACCGGGACCTGGAGCGGGACGCCGTCGATCAGCTACAGCTTCCGCTGGCGCCGCTGCGACCAGCACGGGGCCTGCGCGTGGATCGACGGCGCGAGCGCGGCGACTTACACGCCCGGCGCCGCGGACGTCGGCATGAGCCTGCAGGTCGAGGTCACCGCCACCAACGCCGGCGGATCGGCGAGCGCGCTGAGCCTCGCCGCCAGCGAGGTCGCGCCGCTGGCCCCGACCTCCACACGTCTTCCAGCGATCGTTGGCGCTGCGCGCGACGGGCTTGTCCTCATCGCCGATGACGGTAGCTTCGATGGCGTGCCCGCGCCCAGCATCTCGCGGGTCTGGGAGCGGTGCGCCGCTACGTGCGAGGCGATCGACGGCGCGAACGCCACGACCTACACGCCCGGCGCGCAAGACGTCGGCACGATGTTGCAGCTCGCCGTGACGGCCACGAACGCCGGCGGGAGCGTCACCGTGCGCAGCGAGCGCACGAGTGTCGTGGCAGCGATGGCGCCCGCGGTCCGGGAGGCGCCCGCGATCGCCAGCGCGGCGACCGAGGGTGTCGCGCTCAGCGCCTCCTCCGGCGTCTGGGAGGGGACCGCGCCGGTCCACTACGCCTATGCGTGGCTGCAATGTCCGGCCAGTGGCTCGGTCGAGAGCTGCACCGCCGTGGCAGGAGCGACCGATGCTTCCTATGTGCCTGCCGTACAGGATCTCGGCTCGCGTCTTCGGGTCAAGGTCACCGCGATCAACGCGGCCGGGACCAGCACCGCGATCTCGGACCCCACGCGCCCGACGGCGGCCCGTCCGCCCGTCAACACGGCGGCGCCGTCGATCGCCGGGATCGCCCGCGACGCCCAGACGCTGAGCGCCCAGCTCGGCACGTGGAGCGGCACGCCGCAGATCGCTCTGCAGCCGAGCTGGCTTCGCTGCGATCCAGCCGGGAGCGGATGCAGTCTCGTCAGCGACAGCACGCAGACCTACGAGCTCGGCGCCGACGACGTCGGCCACACGATCCGGCTGCGCGTGCATGCCAGTAACGCCGGCGACGACGCGTCCGCGCTTTCGCCAGCGAGCGACATCGTGCTCGCCAGGGGCCCGCGCGCCACGACCCAGCCGCACCTCGAGGTCAGCCCGAGCGACCGCCTCCCCGACGCTGAGACCCCGACGGTGGCGGCCGGCGCCGTGCTCACCATCAGCGGCGAGACGTGGGAAGGCACCAGCCCGCTGGCCTACACGGTCGCCTGGCAGCGTTGCGCCTTGCCTGCGATGACGACGTGCACGACGATCGCCGGCGCAACGGGCCGCACCTATACGACGAGCGAGCAGGACAGCGGCGCCGCGATCCGCGCGACCATCACCGCCACCAACATCGTCGGCCAAGCGCAGGCCGTGACCGACACGGTCGGGGTCATCGCTGCATCAGTCGGCATCCTTGATCCTGGCCCGGCGACGCAGGACGGCGACCGTCTCCAGGCGGTGAGGCTCATGGTCGCTGCGCCGGCACGTCGTTGCGGCGCGCACCCGCGGACGCCAGGGCGCGAACGAGGGCCGTGCACCGCGTCGCTTCACAACGTCCGTCGTCTCGTCGGCCTCACAGGTCGACCGCTGCGCGCGAACCTCCAGGCAGTGACCGTCGGAGGCCCCCCGCTCGTCGGGGCCACGCTGCGCATCACGGCCGCGGGCAAGGAGCGGCGCGTGCGCACCGACGGTTCGGGGCGGGCAGCGATCACGCTCGCGCCAGACGCTCGCGGCACGCTCAAGGTTGTCTTCGACGGCGATGCCGACCACGCGCCCGCGCACAGCAGCATCCCGATCCTCGTCGAGGCGACCTCGACGCTCGCGCTCAAGCCAGATCCACCGGGCCACGCCCGATTCATCGGCCGGCTTCGTGGGCCCCGCGGCAGTCCCGCCGGCACGCGTCTGAGTGTCGACTACCGTGCCCACGACGGCACCTGGCATGCGATCGGCACGACTCGCGCCGCGCGCGATGGGACCTGGAGCCTCCGGTGCCCGCGCGTCGTCCCCGCCGGCTCGCTGCTCGTACGGGCTCGCATCGCGCCGTCGAGCACGTATCCCTACGACCCGGCGGTTGGCGCGAGCGCCATCGTGCACCTTCCGACCCGTCGCGCGCGATGAGCAGCCGCACGACCATGACCCGCGTCGGGATCGTGCTGGCGCTCGGCCTCGTGTTCGCTGGGGCCGGCGGGAAGGCAGCGCACGCGGAGGTCGCGACGCCCACGACGCAGGCGATCGCGGCTAACGCGCAGTTCCTCGCCTACGCGCCAGCGCCACCCGTGCCGGCAACGGCCTGCTTTGTCGACACGGGCCTGCACCCCAACCCCGACACACAGGGCCTCGTCCTCCACTCCGAGGCGCTTGACCCAGAACAGAGCGCGCAGGACACCGGCACCGACATGCACGGCTCCCGGGGCGTGATGACCGCCTTCGCGCCCATCAACGGCTGGGGTGCCGTCGGCATGTGGCCCCAGGGTCGTGCCGTGACGATCAACGCGCTCCCGGCGGGCTCTCAGACGTTCCCCTTCTCGTACTACCGCAACGCGATCACCCGCTGCGTCCAGCTCGCGACCGCCTACTCGATCCGGGTGATCGTCCTCTCGCTCAGCGCCTCGACCGGTCCCGATGCCACGCAACTCGCGCTCCTGGCCGACGCCGTCGACCACGCGCACGCCGCGGGCCTGAGCGTCGTGGCGGCCGCGGGCAACGCCGGCGCCGACGTCGAGTGGCCCGCCGCCTACGATCCCGTCTTCGCAGTCGGCGCAGCCGACGACAGCGGCACGCTCTGCAGCTTCTCGGCGCGCGGCACGGGCCTCGACGTGCTCGCGCCGGGCTGCTCGGTCCAGACCGCGCTCGCCGACACGGGCGCGCCCGTGCTCGTCAGCGGCACCAGCTCCGCGGACGACATCGACGCCGCCGTCCTGCTCGCGCTCGACGCCTACCACCCCGACCTGACCTGGACGCAGTCCGAGCAGCTCGTGCGCGACAGCGCCCACAACTCCAACATCGACGCGCGCGCCGCGTTCCTCGCAGCCGGTCTCGCCGACGTCGTCGCCGACGGCGAACGCGCCGCGGCCGCCGCCCACCCGACTGATGCGCAGGTCGCACCCGCGACGCCTCCGCCGACGACAGATCGTGCGACGCCGCGTCGATCGCGCGCGTGGTCGCGGCCCCATATCTCGTGGCACATCCGCGGCAGGCAGCTCGTCGTCGCCGTGCGCGCCCGTCCGCGCGGCGCCCGGCTGTGGCTCGCCGTCGTCAACCCCGGACCGCGCGCTACGGTACGCACGCTCGCACGACGAACGACGACGCGTGACGCGATCACGCTGAAACTGCCGCAAAGGGACAAGCTGCGTCTCATGTGCCGCTACCTCGCCGACCGAACGCATCTGCAGTCCGCGACCTTGAGCCTGCGGCTGCGATGAACGCGCAGGCGACGCGCACACCGCGCCCGCCCGCGCCTCGCGCGTCGCAGCGCGCACGCGCCGCCAGGACCGTGCTGCGGGTGCTCTGCACGACGCTCGCGCTGCTCGCTGCGGCTGCTGTCTGCGCCCAAGCCGGCCAGTTCGATCTGCACGTGGACTGCACGGTCGCGCCCGGCGTCAACCATCTGTTCTCGCCATCGAACACGGACCTGACGAGCTTCGAGACGACCCAGACCTGTCCCACGAGCGGGGGGCAGGACGCCGGCGTGCACGCTGGTGAGGTGCTGCACTCGCCCAGCGTCTTCATCGCCAGCGGCGCGCACGCCGACTACACCTTCACGACCGTTCCCGGCACCACCATCACGGGCCTTTCCTGGCGACGCTACCTCGGCCAGTTCGGCGACAACACGGTCATCCCGGCCCTGCGCGACGACAGCGGCGCGAGCGTCGCCGGCGAGGGGTGCCAGTTCCCGAACACCGGCAGCACGTGCGTCGTCGGCAGCGCCGACATCACAGCGCCCCCCACGAGCATCACGGGTCTGAACACGACAAGCCTCACGTTCGGCCTGCGCTGCGTGCCCCAAGCCCCCGCCACCGCCTGCCTCTCGTCGGCATCGAACGAGCAGGCCTGGTTCAGCGTCTACTCGGCCGACATCACGATCAGCGAGAGCACCGCCCCGAGCCTCGGCTCGACCTCCGGCAGCCTCCAGACCGGCGTCGGCTGGCTGCGCGGCCCGCAGACACTCTCTCTCGCAAGCGCGAGCGACGCGAGCGGCATTCAGAGCAGCAGCCTCGCGATCGACGCCGCCGGTCTCACCGCCCCGACTAGCGGCGGACCGGGCGTATGCGACTTCACCATCCCCAAGCCCTGCAGCGACCTGAGCGGAACCTCGTGGACGCTCGACACCGCCACGCTCCCCGACGGCCCGCACGCTGCGCAGATCACCGCGACCAACCCGGCCCACGTCACCGCCGCCACGGCGTCGATCCCGTTCAAGACCGACAACACGGCCCCCGGCGCGCCGCTGGCGCTCACGAGCAGCGTCGGTGCCGACTGGCAGACCACAGCCAACACCCAGCTGACCTGGACGCTCCCCGACCAAGGCCAAGCCTCGCCGATCACCGACGCCGTCGTCGTCGTCTGCGACCTGAACGGCGAGAACTGCGGCCCCGCGACCGCTGCCGGCACGCTCACGAGCACGACGGTCGCGGCCCCAGGCCCTGGCGCCTACCTCCTCGAGGTGTGGCTCGCCGACGCGGCCGGGAACGTCGATCGCGCCCACGCCGCCTCGATCCCGCTGCGCTACTCCACCGCGCCGCCACCAGCGCCGATCGGCATCACGTCGAGCGCGGCGACGTGGCAGTCCTCGCACCGCATCCACGTCTCCTGGTCGATACCGCCACGCAGCGAGAACGAGCCCCCGATCACCAGCGGAGGCATCCAGGCCTGCCACGCTGACGGCACGGGCTGCACCGCACCACAACCCGTCGGCACGACCGGCGGCGACATCGACCTGCCGAGCGACGGCATCTATCAGCTGCGCGGCTGGCTCGTCGACGCCAGCGGTCGCGAAGGAATCACGAACGTCGCAACCACCACTGCCTACGTCTCCAGCACCCCCCCGACACTGAAGATCATCAGCCGCTCCCCGCACGGAGCGGCGGCACGCCCCAACTTCATCGTCCGCTACCAGACCCGACCCGGCGGAGCCGCCCCCGTTGGGCATGTGCACTGGCGACTGTGCCGCGGGGCGCAGTGCCCGCGATCCGGCGACGCGACCGGGAGCACCATTAGCGGTCGGATGCCCGCCCCCGGCACGTGGACGTTGACCCTGGAGGCGGTCGACGCCTCCGGCGTCCACGGGACCGCTAGCGCGACCGCAATGCGCTACCGGCCTGCCCCGCACCTGCGAGGATCACTACGGATCATGGGTCGGCGCACCGCGGTGCGGGTCGGCGCGGCTTCGGGCTTCAGCGGCACCGTCCGACTGCAGATTTCGATCCGCAGCGCCTCCGTTCTCACGGTCGTACGCTTCAGCGCGCGTGTGCGAGACGGCTCCGCAACTCGACAACTGCGAGTTCCGCGTCTCGCCGATACCGTCGCTGCCACCGCGGTCTTCGCTGGCGACAGGTTTTTCCGTCCGGAGCACATACGCATTGCTGTGGTTCGCCCGCGTCATCAGGACTGAATGCCTCGAGCATCTGGTCGCCAGAGTGGCGGGGATACTCGGCGTCGCCGTGCGCTCGGGCCGTGCATCAGCCATACGCGCATGCATCTCTGCCGCGTGTGGGCATGGATGCAGCGCCCGGATTCGGCAGCGCCTCTCGACCGATCGCCGTGTCAGTGGTCGCGACGCTTCGGGCATCCTACGGTGGCACGCGCAGCGAGCCCATCCATCCGGCAGCCCCAGACGCACGCGAAACTGAAACCCGCGGCGCGGGCACTGCGGGGGCAGCGACACTCCGGCAGGGTGATAGGGCCCGCGGTGCCCGTGCACATTGCGGTAGTACGTAATCGCATGCGTGCCGATCTGGATCTTCACCCCCACGAGAGCGACCGTTGCGAGATCCGCCACCGACGGGATCTGGGGGATGCGAAATAAGTGCTCCTCCGAAGCGCCTGCTCGGCGCGGTGAGTACCCTGAATACACCAGCCTGACACCGAACGGGTGCACTCCACGGGCGACCAGGAGCAGGCCCAGCCCTCGGCCTCAAGTGCTCCCGCATGGATCGCCAGAGTGGCGTTCTCATGGAGCGTCTGGCCATCAGCGAACCGAATCTCGGCCCGCGCCCATCCGTAGCCGATGATCGAATTTGGAGAGCAGCTGACGGGGTCGCCCGAATCGAGCAAGACCTTCACGAAGTCCGTTGGGGGGCACGGAGCAGGTCGCGACTCCGAGGCCGCTCGATGCAAGTCCGATGCCGCGGGGGTAGACGACCGTCGCGACGATGACGGTGACGTGTGGGCATGGGACCTGATGGACAGCTCCGCGTGAAGACCGGTAGTCGATCCAAGCCGCGCGCCTGGCTCGAACGACGCGGCAAGCTGCACGGTCGAAGCGGCACCCGCAGCCGTTGCGCCCACTAGCAAACTCAAAAGCGCCAGGATCGCGGCGCATCGGTGGCGCGTCACGGTCGTCCTCGATCAGCGGCAACGGCAACGCGGGGCATCAGACCTCCATCGAGCGGTATCGCTAGCTAGGGCAGACGGAGCGTTACGGTCGTATTGACCGTCATCGCCCACGTCTTGCGGCTAACCGTGCCTCGAAAGCTCCCGCCGCCGATCACTCCGGCGTATCGACCCGTCCGCGCTTGACGGTCATCGTTCCGTGGAACGCCGCGTTGGTTCCGAAGCTGTCCGTGAAACCATTCGCCGCGACGGTGATTGACCCGCCACTGGTGGGCTTGAACGTCACGGTGCCGTGAGGGCGAAAGATGTTGCTGACATCGAACCGACCTGAGACTTTGCCTGGAAGGTCGCCGCTTGCGCTTCCGGCCTCGCGCAAGATGTTGTTCTTCATCTTGACAAGATGGAGGTTCGCGCGCTCAGAGATCGTCATGATCCGGCTGTGCTGTGACCTCGGCTGGTTCGCGGCAACGCCGCTCCCCGGTCCCATCGCGAGTCCTATGGCGACTACTGCGGCTACCTTCGCGCCTCCACGAGATCCTCCTCTCTACTGTCGAGCCTAGCTCCGAACGCGGCAGCGTACAGCGCACCAACGAGCAAGTAAACGAAGCCGTTCGCGCGCGTGCTGGACAAGGTCGTATTGATTGACGCCGGCGTCCCTATGCTCGGGAGATGCATGAGGGGAACGCGGCGTCACTGCCGCCTGGTCCGCCGTTACCGGCGGCTGCTCAGACTGCGCTGCTCTGGCGTTGGCCTTTCGGGTTTCTGGAGGCCGCTCGATTGCGGTATGGCACGAGATTCACGCTGCGTACGCTGGCGACGCCACCGCTCGTGTTCCTCGCTGACTCGAGAGCGGCGAATGCGCTGTTCGCGAGCTCGGCTGATGCAATGCGGCCCGGGAAAGGGGGAGCGATGATTTTGCCCATCGTGGGCGAACAGTCGTTCATGCTCGCCGATGGAGACGAGCATCTGCGGGGTAGGGCGATGATCACCCAAGCCTTCTCCGCCGCAGCGACCGTGAAGCATGAGGCGATGGTGCGAGACATCGCCGAGCGGGAGGTCGCGACGTGGCCGAGGGACGCAGCCATTGCCCTGCACGGCCGCCTGCGCGCATTGACCCTCCGCGTGATCCTCGCGACGCTCTTTGGTCCCGACGTTGATGCCGTGCCTAGTCTTCACGCGCGACTCCTCGACATGCTGGAAATCACCTCCGGCGTGGAGCTGCCACTTCCGACTATGCGCCGCCTGCCCGTCAGCCGCCGCCGCTGGCGTGACTTCGTCGAGTGCCGCGCCGAGGTAGACGTCGCCCTCGCCTGGTTGCTCGAGAGTCGCCGCGCCACGACCTACTTCGGCGATGACCTGCTCGGCTCGCTCCTCGCGGCACGTCGTCGCGAGGACGCTGGCCAGCCCGCCGCGCGTCTCCGTGACACCCTGATGTCGCTGATCCTTGCGGGTCACGAGACCACGGCCGGCGAGCTCGCATGGGCCTTGCACCTTCTGGCGCATCATCCCGAAGCACGCCGAGCTCTGGTGAGCGACCTCGCGACCGGCGCATCGGACTACTTGGTCGCTACCACCGAGGAGGTTCTGCGCCACCGACCGGTCTTCGTGTTCGCCATCCCACGGGCGGTAGCTGCGCCGGTCGCGGTCGACAGCTGGCACTACCGGGCGCCCGCGCACGTCGTCGCGTGCATCTATCTGATGCATCACGACCCCGACGTGTTTTCGCATCCGGATCGCTTTCTCCCAGAGCGGTTCATCGGCTCGCGGCCTCCTGCAGCGTGGATCCCTTGGGGCGGGGGCCGCCGGCGATGTCCGGGTCGCCGGTTCGCGATGCTCGAGTTGCAGACCGTGCTGCGCGCTGTGCTCACGCAGGTCGAAGTGCAACCTGCGGGCGCCCCAGAGCGCCCGCGCTGGCGAAGCGTGATCGTCACGCCTCATGCCGGGTCGCGCGTCATCCTGGCTGCTCGCTCCGGTCCTGGCGGCTACCCGCGGGCCTCGTCGTGCGGACGATGACGATGCCTGGTCAGTCTTGGAAGGCGGTGCGGGCGGGGACTTTGGCGGCGAGGTGGCTGGCGCTGGCTGCGATCGTGAATGCGAGGAGCGCGAGCGTGGCGTAGCTGAGGGCTGCGACGGGGAGTGCGAGGGAGGTCGCGACCGGGAAGCCGGTGACGGTCGTGAGAGTCCGGTTGAGCAGTTGGACGCCGTAGAGGCCGTAGAGGGCGCCGAGCGTGCAGCCGAGGAAGAGGAGGAGTGCGCTCTCGATCCAGAGTGATTGTCGGATCTCGCGTGTGCTGATGCCGATGAGCTTGGCGCCGGCGAGCGCTGGCCGTCGTTGCCAGATCATGGCGCCTGTGGCTGCGGCCATTGCGAGCGCGGCGGCGCCGAGGACGAGAGCTGCGATGTAGGTCAGTCGTGCGAGGCCTTGACGCGCTGTCTCGCGCTGGCGATGCTCGCGTTCGGCGGCGGTCTCGACGATGAGGCCGGAGTGCGCGCCGAGGGCTTGT
Organism: uncultured Actinomycetes bacterium; assembly: GCA_963746145.1. Taxonomy (GTDB): domain Bacteria; phylum Actinomycetota; class Thermoleophilia; order Solirubrobacterales; family Solirubrobacteraceae; genus Conexibacter. Next base: position 58,476 of record CAVVAC010000003.1, on the reverse strand, counting down.
TCAACGTGGTGCTTGCCGGTCGTCGGGCTGATCCCGGGCGCGAGGTCGACGCGCAGCGCGCTCGCGTCGGTGCTCTGCCATGCGCGTTCGTAGTCCTCGGCGTTGATGACGGTCGTGCCTGGTGTCCATCCCAAATTCGAGATGATCGCGGCGAGCCGAAACCTTTTGGGCTTGGGCGCTTGGAGCGTGAATGTCTGACCGATGCGAAGGTGCTGGTCGTCGGCGAGGGCTTGTGAGACCGCGGCCCAGCCGTGGCCGCGCAGGCGCTTGATCGCCTGCCGGGGGTTGCCGTTGATGATCTGGTTGATCGGGATCGGCTGAGCGGCGTCTCGCGGCGGTGCGAGCACCCAGGTCCGGCGGTTGCCGAGATCGAGGAACCCGCCGCGCTGGATGTGGACTGCGGCAACGTCGGAAAGGCGCTTGATCTGGTCAACAGCATCGAGACGGAACGAGGTGGTCGCCAGCGCGTTCGCGGGCCCGGCCGCTGAAACCCAGAGGTCGGAGACCGAGCTGAGCTGGTGGACGTCCTGGTCGAGACCTCGCTGCAGATCCCGGTGAGATCCCTCGATCGCGACGCTGCCCAGCAGCGCGATCGCTGCCAGCGCCGCGATCGCGACCGACCGGGTCCGGTTAGCTCTCAGTGCTTCGATAGCCAGCAGCAGCGAGGTGTTGGAGCGGTATTGGAGTCGATGCCCGAAAGCAAGGAGTGCCGAGAGCAGCATGGGCAGGCAGAGCACCATCGAAGCGATCAGGGCGAGCACCCCGACCACTGCCGCGCCGGGCGCAGCGAACTTCACCGCCGTCGCCAGCCCGAAGCTCACCACGCTGGCGACGAGCGCCCAGCGAGCGTCGCGCTGCAGCACGACCCGCCACAACGAACGCAGATGCTGCTTCCTGCGACTGCCTTTGGAGACCGGCCCCTGTCTGCTGCGACTGCGTTTGGAGAGCTCGCGCCACAATGGCACGATCGTCGCCAGCACGGCTGCCGTGACTCCGCTGCCGAACGCTAGTTCCACTGTGCGCCAGTGCACCACTCTTCCAGCGCCGACCGGGAAGGCGAGCGCGAGATACCCAGGCGTTGGAGGAAACACGCTGCGGGAAAGAAGGATCCCCAGACCAAGACCCAGCAGCGACGCCACAGTGCCGAGAACAAGCGCGTCGAGAAGGAGAATCCGGACACGGTCCCTGCGTCGGATGCCCCACAACGCGAGAAGCCGGATCAGCTCGCGTCGCTGTCCGACGAGCAGCAGCAGTGCGTTGAACGCGAACAGAAACCCGACGAACGCGCTGATGAAGGCGAACAACCCGGTCGACTCATCGTTCGGCAGCGCCGCCTGCTCGAACACTTGCGCATCAAAATCGGCCGATCGCACATCCGCGTGTCCCGCCGCGACCCGCTGGAGCAGCCGCCGCACCGCGCCGTTGCGTCCCTGTTTCGCTAGTACGTACACGCGAGAGATCCGGTTGGGTAGCTCCGCCAGCGTCTGGCCGTACTTGAGCGGCACCACCGCAATTGGCGTCTCTGCCAACGCCCCAAACTGATCTGAGGTCAACGGGGGGCCTGCTACGACGCTGAGTGCGCGACCACGGAGAGCGAGGGTCACCCGCTGGCCCGGGCGCACATGCAGCGCACTCGACAGTGCGTCGGAGATTACGACGGATCGCAAAGCGCCGAGCACGTGACCGTAGCCAGAGGGCAGTGCGCCGTCGAGTTCGCCGATGTGGCTGTCGGCGGCGACCAAGGTTGCTGAGCGCACTCGTCCGCGGCTCCTGAGCGCGGCTGGCATCTCCAGGAGAGCGGCAGCTGTCTTGACGTCTGGGGAGGCGCGGATGGTGGTCAGGATGCGGTCGTCGAGGCCGTTGGGATCGCGGGCGACGAGCTGCCATTGGGCTCGGCCGACGAGCCCGCTGGTCAGTTGCTCGATCGAGGCTGAGAGACTCGTGCTGGCGACCTGCACCGCGAACAGCAAGGCCACCCCGACGGCGATCCCGAGCACAGCGAACAGCTCTTGAAGTCGCCGCGCACGCCAGCGCTTGCGATAGAACTCGATCAGCGCCCTGGCGTTCATCGCGAGTTCGAGCGCGGCACGTCCGCGGCGCCCGCCGACACGACCTCGGAAAGCTCGACGCCGCCGATCGCCTGCACTCTCGCCGCAGTCTTAGAGGCACAGTGCTTCACCGGCCTAACCTCTTCCAACATTCAGCCGCGAGGCCGGCGGGCCAGCTCAACGAGGCGTCCTGGTGCGCCGACGGCGGGATGCAGCAGAGTGCCACCACTCAGCGTGAGTACAAGATCGGAGCGTGACGCAGCCTGAAGGTCTCCGACAGTCATCACCACCGCGATACGACGCTCGACGCTCGCGCGAATCTGTGCGACGAGTCTCTCGCATTGACTGATGCGCAGGCCTACGAGGGGTTCGTCGAGCAGCAGAACGGCAGGCTCGCGCGCGATCGCCTGGGCGATCGAGACAACACGTCGCTGGACCGAGGAGAGGCCGCCCCAACGCCGCCCGGCGAGTTCGCTGATCTCGAATCGCGCGAGGACTACGTACGCAGCGTCCACGGCTCGACGAGACTCTGTCCCGTTCAGCTTGAGCGGGATGGCAAGGAGGTCGCGTACGGTGAGGTTGGCGAGCTCGCGCGGCAGTGGGGTTTCGGTGACCAGCGCGATGCGCGGGTCGATGTCGTCGGACGTTGGCACGCCGCGACCGTCGAGTTGAACCGTGCCGCTGTCGGGTGCTTCGATGCCGGCGGCGATCTTGAGCAGTGTCGTCTTGCCGGAAAGCGGATCGCCGAGGATGGAGATGAAGGCTCCCGCGGACACGTTGAAGCTCGCGTCGCGCAGAACGACTGCTGCGATTCGGCCGCTGTCCGTCCGATACGTCTTCGACACGCTGTCGACCGACAACAGCGCCATCAGTCTTTCCCGCCGTACTGCTCTTGGGCATGCACGATTTCGTCGTGCGCGCGACGAAGGCCACGGGCCATGCCATCGAGCAGACTAAGCTCGATGACACGGACGAGCAAAACCCGCTTGGTCGTCCAGCTCCACATGTAGGGGCGCGCCTCGACTCCTGGGCTGCTCGCACGAAGTTGGTTCATAAGGCTGTTGACCCAGACCAGTTGTTCTCGCAACTGTCTTTCAAGGCGAGGTAGATCCGCTACATCTGCGCACGCGATCTGCGCCCGAAGGTCGTCACGAAAGGTGCCAAAAGGCGTTTTCTGCGCAATCCACGTCCGCAGCCGAGAACGACCGACGGGCGTGAGCGCATAGCGTGAGCCCGCGGCGTCGGGCGCAAGAAGATTCTGCTGCTCACACGCGTTGACAGCGTCGTGCACGCTGCTGAGCGAGATTCGCCAGAGCGGCAGCTCCCTAGCGAGTCGTTGGTGCAGTTCGGATCGCGTGGCAGGCCCGGCTCGCGTGGCCCCAAGCACGGCATGCATGATCGGCAACTAGCGCTCAGTCCCGGATCGCGGTAGACAAAGGCTCGACTGAACTCCACCGTACAGGAAATTCTTAGCAATGGTCGCTGTTCCACACAGGGTGAGCCGTCGAGTGATGCGAACTCGCCGTGGGTAGCGGCACACCACGACCACGCTGCTACGGCAACGCGATGGCGCACTTGAGCGGTCCGCGTGCTCGCAGTATCCGGCTCACGTCGATCTCGATCCGCGTGACCCAGCCGGCTTCGCGTCGGATCTTGGAGAGCGCATCTCGAAGGTCGGGATCACCGACGTCTTTCGAGAGGTACATCGACACCATGCCGGTCGCGATAATGCAGTGGCGCGCTCCATTCGGGAGGCTCTCAAGGTCCTTCAAAGCACAGCGCAGCACCTCGCAGATCCGGTCGATAGCGACCCCTAGGTCTGCATAGTGAGATACGTAGCTGTGGTGTCCGCTTGTCTGATCCTCCCTCGTGTCTACGACGCTGTCCATCAGCGTGCAGAGCAGACAAGTCCACGGGTGGTATGCCGCATCGACTCGGGCGGCATCTGCGCTCGTCAGTGCAGGATCGGCGGCAGAGGCCATCAACGCGTAGATTCCGAGCGTTGAGCTTGCTGCTGCGGTCTGCTCAAACCACGCGAGCCAATCACAATGATCTCCGTTGCGCTCGCGTACCCAAGTGACGAGCGCCGCGTCCCGAGCAGCGGGGTCCGGCACGTGGTTCAACACCTGTACCGCGAGGCCCTCAGAAGCTCGCGTCATCTGTCGTCGCACCACCCCCAGGCTAGGCAGGGCACGACATGCGGACTGGCACGAGCTGACAAGTGCCCGAAGGTATTCGCCGTCGTTCTCTTCAGGGCGGTGCCGGTAGTAGTCAGAGGTCGGAGTGCCGGGATTCACGGCCTCGACGAGAGCGTGATGGAGCGCCATCCCGTGAGGCTGGGCGTCGGTCCCAGGCCTCTCGGTGACTGTGTCCAGGTAGTCGAGCGCGACCTGAAATGCCACAAGTGCACGAACCAACTGGGCGTTCCGTGAGCACGGAATCACGGCAAACAGTGCCGCGCCCACGACGTTCATGTGCTCTCGGTCTAACGTCTCGACGGCGTCACATCGAAGCTGGGGGTCGGGGATCGTGGCAGCGTATGCGCGCCAGCGTGTCAGCTCGCGTGCGACGCAGGGAAGCGTCCAGGTCAGCTCGCGGATGGCGACCGCGAGGAGCGCCCACGCCAACTTAGGCGCTGCGAGTCTCGTCACAGTGCGAGCGGCATTCTTTCACCGTCCCCAACTTGCGGTCAGTCTTGGAAGGCGGTGCGGGCGGGGACTTTGGCGGCGAGGTGGCTGGCGCTGGCTGCGATCGTGAATGCGAGGAGCGCGAGCGTGGCGTAGCTGAGGGCTGCGACGGGGAGTGCGAGGGAGGTCGCGACCGGGAAGCCGGTGACGGTCGTGAGAGTCCGGTTGAGCAGTTGGACGCCGTAGAGGCCGTAGAGGGCGCCGAGCGTGCAGCCGAGGAAGAGGAGGAGTGCGCTCTCGATCCAGAGTGATTGTCGGATCTCGCGTGTGCTGATGCCGATGAGCTTGGCGCCGGCGAGCGCTGGCCGTCGTTGCCAGATCATGGCGCCTGTGGCTGCGGCCATTGCGAGCGCGGCGGCGCCGAGGACGAGAGCTGCGATGTAGGTCAGTCGTGCGAGGCCTTGACGCGCTGTCTCGCGCTGGCGATGCTCGCGTTCGGCGGCGGTCTCGACGATGAGGCCGGAGTGCGCGCCGAGGGCTTGTTCAACGTGGTGCTTGCCGGTCGTCGGGCTGATCCCGGGCGCGAGGTCGACGCGCAGCGCGCTCGCGTCGGTGCTCTGCCATGCGCGTTCGTAGTCCTCGGCGTTGATGACGGTCGTGCCTGGTGTCCATCCCAAATTCGAGATGATCGCGGCGAGCCGAAACCTTTTGGGCTTGGGCGCTTGGAGCGTGAATGTCTGACCGATGCGAAGGTGCTGGTCGTCGGCGAGGGCTTGTGAGACCGCGGCCCAGCCGTGGCCGCGCAGGCGCTTGATCGCCTGCCGGGGGTTGCCGTTGATGATCTGGTTGATCGGGATCGGCTGAGCGGCGTCTCGCGGCGGTGCGAGCACCCAGGTCCGGCGGTTGCCGAGATCGAGGAACCCGCCGCGCTGGATGTGGACTGCGGCAACGTCGGAAAGGCGCTTGATCTGGTCAACAGCATCGAGACGGAACGAGGTGGTCGCCAGCGCGTTCGCGGGCCCGGCCGCTGAAACCCAGAGGTCGGAGACCGAGCTGAGCTGGTGGACGTCCTGGTCGAGACCTCGCTGCAGATCCCGGTGAGATCCCTCGATCGCGACGCTGCCCAGCAGCGCGATCGCTGCCAGCGCCGCGATCGCGACCGACCGGGTCCGGTTAGCTCTCAGTGCTTCGATAGCCAGCAGCAGCGAGGTGTTGGAGCGGTATTGGAGTCGATGCCCGAAAGCAAGGAGTGCCGAGAGCAGCATGGGCAGGCAGAGCACCATCGAAGCGATCAGGGCGAGCACCCCGACCACTGCCGCGCCGGGCGCAGCGAACTTCACCGCCGTCGCCAGCCCGAAGCTCACCACGCTGGCGACGAGCGCCCAGCGAGCGTCGCGCTGCAGCACGACCCGCCACAACGAACGCAGCCGTCGCTCGCCCGTTCTGTACCGGGAGAGCTGCGGCCACAATGGCACGATCGTCGCCAGCATGGCTGCTGCGACGCCGCTTCCGAACGCCAGCCCAGCCACATACCAGTGCACGATCCGTCCAGCGCCCACCGGAAACGCAAGTGCGAGATACCCGGGCGCCGGAGGAAACACGCTGCGGGAAAGAAGGATCCCCAGACCAAGACCCAGCAGCGACGCCACAGTGCCGAGAACAAGCGCGTCGAGAAGGAGAATCCGGACACGGTCCCTGCGTCGGATGCCCCACAACGCGAGAAGCCGGATCAGCTCGCGTCGCTGTCCGACGAGCAGCAGCAGTGCGTTGAACGCGAACAGAAACCCGACGAACGCGCTGATGAAGGCGAACAACCCGGTCGACTCATCGTTCGGCAGCGCCGCCTGCTCGAACACTTGCGCATCAAAATCGGCCGATCGCACATCCGCGTGTCCCGCCGCGACCCGCTGGAGCAAGCGCCGGACCGCGCCCTCACGACCCTTCCTCGCCAATACATAGACCCGAGAAACCCGAGCAGGCAATCCCGCCAGGGCTCGCCCATACGTGAGGGCCACCACCGCGATCGGTGTCTGTGCCAGCGCCCCAAAATCCTTTGATGTCAATGAGGGACCGACAGTGACCGGAATCGCGCGACCACGGAGAGCGAGGGTCACCCGCTGGCCCGGGCGCACATGCAGCGCACTCGACAGTGCGTCGGAGATTACGACGGATCGCAAAGCGCCGAGCACGTGACCGTAGCCAGAGGGCAGTGCGCCGTCGAGTTCGCCGATGTGGCTGTCGGCGGCGACCAAGGTTGCTGAGCGCACTCGTCCGCGGCTCCTGAGCGCGGCTGGCATCTCCAGGAGAGCGGCAGCTGTCTTGACGTCTGGGGAGGCGCGGATGGTGGTCAGGATGCGGTCGTCGAGGCCGTTGGGATCGCGGGCGACGAGCTGCCATTGGGCTCGGCCGACGAGCCCGCTGGTCAGTTGCTCGATCGAGGCTGAGAGACTCGTGCTGGCGACCTGCACCGCGAACAGCAAGGCCACCCCGACGGCGATCCCGAGCACAGCGAACAGCTCTTGAAGTCGCCGCGCACGCCAGCGCTTGCGATAGAACTCGATCAGCGCCCTGGCGTTCATCGCGAGTTCGAGCGCGGCACGTCCGCGGCGCCCGCCGACACGACCTCGGTGAGCTGACCGTCTCGGAGTTCAAGGACGCGGTCGGCGACCTTCGTGGCGCGCTCATCGTGAGTCACCAGCACCACCGCCGCGTCTTGCTCTCGGCAGACCTCAACTAACAGCGCAAGCACCTTGTGCACCCACTCGGAGTCGAGATTCGCGGTCGGCTCATCGGCGAGGATCAGCCGGGGCTGTGTCGCGAGCGCCATCGCGATCGCTACACGCTGGATCTCGCCCTTTGAGAGCGCCTCGACATCGTGCTCGACTCGATCGCGAAGACCAAGGCGAGTGAGCAGCGGCTCCACACGCCGGCGCCCCTCGGCCCATGAGACGCCCATCGCCGCCAGCCGCAGGGCCGCAAGGTCGATCGCGTTCGGACCCTCGATCAGGCGCAGGGATTGAGGAACGACGCCGAGCACATGCAAGCGATAGATATCGCCCTCATCCTCCGACAAGCCGCTTACCTCGCGGCCGTCGACCGCGACCGTTCCTCGGTCAGGTCGAAGGACGCCTGCGATCAGCTCAAGGAGCGTCGTCTTGCCCGACCCGCTAGGCCCCAGCAACACGACCAGCTCTCCGTGCGCGACCGAAAGATCAACGCCGTCGATCGCCTGCACTCTCGCCCCACCCCTCGAGGCATAGTGCTTCACCAGCCCAACCGCCTCCAACATTTAGCCGCCACGCCCTTGTAGGTGCCGAAAGTCCGTGTCGCTACGTGCGCGTCGGCCTCCGAGGACGGTGCCACCGCTCAGCGAGAGCTTCACGTCCGACGCTTCAACGCTCACAAGATCGCCGCCCGTCATCACAATCGCGGTCTTCGCGTCGCGTGCGAGTCTGAGGAGCGCCGCGGAGGCATGAGCGATCTGGGTGAGAGAAAGCCCGCGCATCGGATCGTCTGCCAGAAGTACCTGCGGCTCGAGTGCGATGGCTCGGGCAAGACGAACGAGCGAGCGCTCCACATCTGACAGGTCGCTCCATCGTGAGCTTGCAAGCCGGCTGATCCCTAGCGCTCGGAGGGCCGCATCGGAAGTGTCCTGATCGCCGGCGCGAGAGCTGCGCCGCTGCGACCGGAGAGCGAGGAGGTCGCGTACGGTGAGGTTGGCGAGCTCGCGCGGCAGTTGTGTGTTGGTTACCAGCGCGATGCGCGAGTCGACGTTGTCGGAGGTCGGCAGGTCGTGACCATCGAGCCGGACGGTGCCGCTGTCGGGTGCTTCGATGCCGGCGGCGATCTTGAGCAGTGTCGTCTTGCCGGACATCGGATCGCCGAGGATCGAGGTGAAGGCTCCCGCGGACACGTTGAAGCTCACGTCGCGCAGAACGACTGCTGCGATTCGGCCGCTGTCCGTCCGATAGGTCTTCGACACGCTGTCAACCGACAACAGCGCCATCACTCAGCCTCGGGGCTCGCGCTCCGCACGTGCAGGATTTCGTCGAGAACCCGACGGAGGCCGCGCGATAACCCGTCGAGAATGCTGATATCGAGGTCGCGAGCAATCATGTGGCGCTGTTGCTCCCAGGTCAGCTGACCGGATGGGCACCGCAGCCCTTCGGGGTCTTCATGTGCGTGCGACAGTTCCTCAAGCTCGTCAACTCGGCAACGGACGTTAGCTTCAAGCGCGGGCAGATCCTCAAGCCGTGACGCAGCGATTTGAAGTGGCAGATCGTCTTGAAGCCTCGGAAATTGGAGCCTGTCGCTAAACCACGCCTGGAGCAACTCCTCGCCACGCGGCGTTGTACGGAGTGGAACAGGGTCGCTCGACGAGGATGGGCCCGGGGGACGAAATCGACGCCGCTCCGATCCCACGTACTCGAGGTGGCCGTCGATGAGCAGGCGGCGGATCGTACGCCGAACGGACGCCGGAGCCCACCCTGCGAGCGGATGGTGCCGACGCACCAGCTCGATGATCCCCGACACCGGGGCCTCGGTGCTCTTGACCTCTCCAACAACCGTCTCGCGAAGCCCCATGATCGCTGGCCGTCCCCGAATCTTGATCGACCACTCCGCAGCGACGCTGCCGCCCCAGACGCTATCGCAGGCTCAGCGCAGCGTGCGCCATCGGCTCATTTTGTCCTGCATATCGCCGCATTCGGGCGTCACGAGTTGAGTCGAAATCGGTCGTGATCTAGGTTAGTAAACGCGGCAGGAAAACACGCTCGTACCGCCGAGCGTGGGGCCTCCGGAGGCGGGATCTTCCCCCACCCGCCTCCGGATCTGCTCGTGCAGTAGCGATCGGGAGGGCCGCTTGGTGGTCGCACGATGAGGAGGCATTCGGTGCGCGGTGGTGCGTCGTGATGGAGGAGGACACGAGTTCCACCGCGCACCGCGCCGGCGCAAGGTCCGATGGTTCACACGGAAGGTACGACATGACCCAGGCGCTTGCCGATGGAGTGCGCGGCCTCGCCCTGGTCCGCTTGAGCGCGGCCGCATTGCAGGCACGGGAGGTGCTCGCGTCCCTCTCTCCTGAACTGCAGGAGTACGACGCTGTCGTCGTCGCTGAAGGAGCTACGATCGCAGCGTCGGGCGAGCGGCTGCGCGCTGCAGTTGACGCCGTGGATGCGCTGCTCGAGTGTGCTGAGCTGATGGTCTCTCTCGCTGAGGCCGCTGCCGGCCGAGGAGCCAAGCCGCTCTCGATCGCCTCGCATGCCGACGCCTTCAGAGCTGCCGCCAGCGGCTGGCTCGCCGCCGGAATCGCCGATCCCGACCAGCTTCGACTTGCCCTGCGACTGCTGCCACGGGCCGATGGTCTTGACGCTCTGGCCGATGCGCTCGTTTCGGGACTGCCCGGTGCGCCACGGCTCACCCTCGGCGAACTCCTGCAGGAAGTGCGGTCACTCCCGGCTCCGCTTAGTGGCGAGATCGTCGCGGCCAGCGGCGTCACCGAAGATATGCTGCTCGAGGCTCTGGACGAAGCCCGCTTGGTGCAGTTGGTCTCCGTCCTGCGCGCATCGTCAGCGGCAGTTCGCTCGGGTGAGAACACATGACCACGACGCGCGTTGGTCCTGACGGCGGGGGCTCGCAATGCGAGTCGGAGGAGGCACCCACCCTTCCGGAGCTCGCAGCACTCGTCGGTGGGGCGGCTGCTGCCGCAGATTGGGCCCTTAGCCAGGTCACGATGGCGAGTGCCGCCATCGAGGGAGCAACGCTCGATGAGTCTGTGCCCCGTCGCAAGTCCGCCGCCACGGCTGTTCAATCCTTCACGAGGGCGCTCGCCGGCCTTGCCGGTTCGGACGAGCAGCGCGACCAGCTGCTCCGGCGCGTCGAGATCGGGGAGGCGCGGGGCGCACTTCGCATGCAGGACAGCACCGCCGCTGCTGCGCAACAGCAGCGGGAACGCGTGCCCCCTCCCGCCGACAGCATCGTGCCTCGAGACCGACGACCATGAAGGACCATGGCACTCCGGAGCCGTGCTGGCACGTTCCGTCGGCACCGCTAGTCGCGCCACGCGTAGGGACGAGTTGCCGTCACGAGCCCGATACGCCCCGTGAGTAGCGCGAGGGCACACAAGGCCCTGGAGCATCCTGTTCGGCGGGCGATCCTCTGGTATATGGCGCGTCACGAGTTGGCTCGACCGCGGGAACTCGCGGTCGAGCTCGATGCACAAATGCCGATCGTGAGCTACCACGTCCGGCGCCTGGAAACGCTCGGATATCTTGAATTGGTCTCGGCCAATGAGCGACGCGGGACGGTAGAGCATGTATACCGCTTGGTGCGGAGCCAGATGCACGAGCTGGTTAGCTCTAAACCAGACGTAGTCGGAGTGCTGGGCGACGACATACGAGCAGTGCTCGACACCCCTGCGGTCGTGGATCTGGTCGCCCTCGCGCACCCTCTTGGCCAAGCGGTGTGGGACTTGGAGAACGCGAGCATGCGGCGTCGTGCGACTACCCTGCGTCAGCGGGAGACATTTGATGTGGTGCTTAACCTCGCGATAGTCCCTGTGGAGCCCCATGCCCGCTGAGCCCGTCTCATCGACTACGACCCGCACGGCTGTGCTACGGGTTCAACGCGCACTCACGTGGAGCCCTGTCGTGATATGAAGCCTGTCGGCGGATGGGATGCTGTACTCGACTCGCCGATCCGACCATTGATCCTGGCAAGCCTGCTGAGTGGCTGCGAAGGCACGGTCCATACGGTTGCTCGCGAACTCGCGGCAGATCCCAGGCACATTCACACGCAGTTCAAGAAGCTGAACGCATACGGTGTAGTTGTTCTGCGCGCGCAGCGGCCTGAGCTGGTCTTCTCGCTCGTTGACGAATGGGCGACGGAAGCAGCTCTACTGCGACGCGGCATTCCGATCGAGCGGGGAGGGGCTGCGACCCACCCTGACCGAGCGAGGCGACGACTTCGCGAAGGCGAGCAGCACGCCCGGCGCCTCCTTGGCCGTATCGTGAGCCTGCGGCGCGCCTACGGGATGTCGCAGGCAAGCCTTGGGCGGCTGGCGGGTATTGGAGCCGACCGCTATAGCCGCATCGAGAGCTGGCTCGCGCCGCCCTCGAAGTCGGCGAAACGCTCCGAGCCAAGCCTGGTCGAGTTCGCCGCGCTCTGTACAGCGCTTGGCACGCGCCTTGACGTTGACGGCTGGGAAGACCCGAGTCGTCTGCACGTTACGCGCTCGCCCGAGTGACGGGCGCGCTGCGTACGTGAGCGAGTGCCTCGACACCTCGGGCCAGACGAGCCCGCCGTCCCCCGGATTCCCGCAGGCGTTGGGTAGGACACTGCGGTCCATGCGGGGGCAGCGTGTCGTTTCGCTCAGAGAGTTGGGACAGATCGCAGAGGTGAGCGAGACGCAGCTTGGGCGCCTTGAGCGAGGGGCGGTTTCTAGCCCTGGGATGTGTCTGCTCGCGAGCGTCACGAACGGCCTCGGCGCGGACATCACGGCACCCGTCGTCGCTTATATCAGGAACACCGAGCCTCCACTCGTTCAGCTAACGGACGCAGACAGGGTTACGCGGCTCACCGGCGCAGCCCTGGTCACGGCCGGGGCCAAGGCGCTTGGGGCCGAGCTGCGTAGGCTGCGCGGCACGCTCGGCCTGACGCAGTCCTGGCTTGCCAAGCAGTCAGGGGTCGGTATGACCACCGTTCACCGCATTGATGCGGGCGCCGTCGATGATCCTGGGTTGTTGAGCATCGTACTCATCTCGCAGGCCCTCGCTTTCGGTGCCCAACGAAACGGAAAACCCACGACGACCGCCGCACTAGCAGTCAGGCTCGCGCGGGCATATAGCGCGGCGGTGCGCCAAGAACACGCGGTATAAGACGTCTTTCAGCACATTTACGGTGTAAAGCGATTGGTCTCGCCAGCGAACTAGCTACGTTGCCGCGTGCCTCTCAATGAAGGGGGGCGGTACGTAATTCGCGGGAGGCATGTATGGGCCGGGTTGTGCGTTTGTTGCTTGCTGTTGTTGTCGTGTTGGCTGTTGGTGTTGGCGAGGCTGTGGGTGCATCGCCGTTCCACGCGCCGGCGTCAGCGACGCAGGAGTTGGTTGGCAAGCGCACACCGGAGTCGCGTACGTGGGAGCTGTCTTCGGGGAAGCGGCTGACAGAGATCACGTCCGCGCCTGCGCAGTGGCGCGATAGTGCCGGGAGCTGGCACGACTTTGACCTGTCGCTTTCGCAGCCGGCTGGGGGTTTCTGGGGTGCGGCTGCGGGACCGCTGGACCTTGCGCTGCCGGAGCAGCTGGGGGAGTCGGCAGAGGGATCGGTGCGGGTTCAGGCGCCTGGGAGCGCGTCGTTGTCGGTGATGCTGCTGGGTGCTGTCGGCGTGGGTGTTGCCCGGGGCGAGGCCGTCTCCTACGCAGGGGTGCTGCCTGGCGTGGACGTGCGTCTGCAGGCGTCGACGGCGGGTCTGAAGGAGACGCTGGCGCTGGCGGATGCGGGCGCTCTGGGGGGCGTTGCGTATCGGCTGACCGGCTCGGCGGGCCTGTCGATCGAGCAGGCGGGGGACGGCGGGTTGAAGGTGCTCGACGGGAAGCAGGGCGTGTTTCGGATTCCGGCGCCGACGATGGTCGACGATGCGGGCGTGCCGGGGCCGGTCGGGCATTTCGACGTGCGCGAGGTTGGGGATGGGATGTGGCGTGTGGTCCCGGTGCTCGACAAGGACTGGCTGGGTGCGAAGGGTCGGGCGTGGCCGGTTGCGGTGGATCCGACGATCAACACGTACGACAGCTCGGCTGATGACGAGTGTTTTACGCAGTACTCACGGCTTCCGAGCGGGGCGAAGGGGAGTTCGTGGTGGTCGTGCGTGACGAGTCCGCTGACCACGTACCTGCCTCTCGGCAAGACCGTGTCAGGCAGCGCCACGGCGACGTATGCGGACGTGTTGCGGTTCAACACGCTGACCCAGATCCAAGGGGATCAGATCCAGAGCGCGACGCTGAAGCTCTATCGCCTCAGCAGCTCGGGGACGGAGATGCCGATGGAGGTGCGGCGGGTCACGCAGCCGTGGACGACCGATCCCACGAGTGGGCCGCCCTGGGTCGGTTCGGCTGGTTGGGCGACGGTGGCTGACGGCGTCATCTCACCCGGTCCGGTTGGCCCGATGAGCGTCGACGTCACGAGCGCGGTTCGGATGTGGCGCGACTATCAGGCCACGAGCGGGGCGCAGGGGCAGCCGAACTACGGGCTGCTGGTCAATCCGCAGGGGACGGCGTTGGCGGGCGATAGCGCGTTGACGCCGCCGTTGACGGACTGCTCGACAGGATGCGGCCTGACGAATATCGCGACGCACGTGAACGGCACGGTCTCGCAGCGTCCGGTGCTCGAGGTGTTGAGCAATCCGGCGGCGGCCGCGGGCAACGCGATTGTCACCCCGAAGGAGGGGCAGCTGACGGCCAAGCGGGTGAACCTGCAGGCGAAGGTGCTGGCCGGTTCGGTCGACACGGTGCGCTTCCAGTATCTGATCGGCGCGGGTCAGTGGGCCGATGTGCCGACTTCGGCGTTGTCGACCCCGACGGGCGGGACGGTCAGCAGCCAGGACATCTCGGTCAGCGGCCCGGTTGGGGATCGCCGGTCGAGTCTCGTCGTGCTGGACGTCAGCGCGTTGCCGGGCGGGGACAAGGACGGGCCCGTGCACGTGCGTGCGTCGCTGCATACCGCGATCCCGAGCGATGGTGGCGTGACCGAGGCGGTCAACTTCCGCCTGGACCGGCGCGGGATCGACGGTGCCCCTACCGAGGATGTGGGGCCTGGTGATGTGAGCCTCCTGAGCGGCGAGTTCTCCCGCACCGAGACTGACGTGTCGGTGGACACGATGCAGGGCGCGTTGGAGCTGACGCGCACCTATCGCTCGCGCGGGGAGCCGGACCGCAACACGGACATGTTCGGGCCCGGCTGGGATGCGGGCATCACGCCCGACGGCGGAGACTTGCCCTACAAGAACCTCTACGACTACAGCGAGGTCAAGCAGCAGGTCGTTGAGCGCGACACGTGGGATCCCTCGACCTGGAACTGGGAGCTGTTTGCCCAGACGGGCAGCCTCGCCGACCTCGAGCCGTTGCCGGTCACTGAGAGCTTCAACGTCGAGTACGCGGTGATCGAGACCGCGACCGGCGAGAAGATGACCTTCACGCAGGTCACCAACGCCGCGGGCCAGGTGATCGACTGGACCCCGGACGACCAGCATCCCGGGTTCACGCTCGCGCGCAGCATCACCAGCGGGATCTCGACCTACACGCTCACCGACCCTTCGGGCAACGTCGCGACGTTCGTCTCGGAGGCGGCGCAGTCGCCGAACGCGAAGCTCACGAGCTTCCAGCAGGCGGGCAGCTCGAGCAACTACACCTACACGTACACGAGCGTGGGCACGCGCCAGCGGCTGAGCAAAGTCACCGCCCCCTACCCGAGCACCGGGGTGCCGCGCTCGCTCTTGTTCAGCTGGGCAAACGTCGGCACCCCAACGGTTGCGCGCGTCACCGAGATCTCGGTGCAGGACGGGACCAGCACGCCAGTGGCGATCCTCGACTACGTCTACTCCAACGACGCGAGCGCGCGTCTGATCAGCCTCAGCGATCCGCGACTGAGCGGCTCTTTTCGCGAGAACTATCACTACAACACGGGGGGCCAGCTCGATCAGATCTCGTCTGCGGGTGAAGCCGCCTGGACGCTGGGGTACACGACGATCAGTGGGGATGCGGGCTCGCGTCTCTCGACGGTCAGCCGTCCGAACCCGGATGGCGGGACTGCGACCACGAGCGTGCGCTACGGGATCTCGCTCAGCTCGCCGTACAACATGAGCACGACCGAGACCCACAAGTGGGGTCAGGACGATGATCTGCCGTGGGATGCGGTCGCGATCTTCCCGCAGGACGTCACGCCGGTCGGCAGCCCGCCCACGAACCTGGACCGGGCCACGATCTACTACCTCGACATCCAAGACCGGGTCGTCAACATCGCCCGCCCGAAGGCGACCTCGACCGGTGCTCCGGCGATCGAGACCTTCTGGCACGACGCCAACGCCAACGTCATCCAAGACCTCTCCGCGCAGGGCCGCGCGTACGCGCTGACGCAGGGCGCCAACAGCGCGAGCGTCGCCAACGATCGCTCCACGCTCTACAGCTACGCGGCCAACGGCGTGGACCAGACCGCGGTCAAGGAGCCGATGACCCAGGTCACGCTCTCCACCGGCGGCACGCCGATCACCGGCCGGCGGGTCTTGGCGACCAACTACGACGAGGGCGCGCCCGCCGGCGGTCCTTACCACCTCCCGACGAGCCAGGTGGGTTCGGTGCAGAACGTCGCCGGGACCCTGGTGGACTCGCGCAAGAAGATCAAGTGGGTCTACGACAACACCGGGATCGGCGGCATGAGCGGCTGGACCGCACGTCGGCCGCTGAAGACGATCGTCGACCCTGACGGCAAGGCGCTGACGTCCTACACGATCCTTCACCCCAACTATCCGCTGGTCGAGGAGACCGTCACGCCTGGCGGCACGCCCGGTGCCAACAGCCCGGACGTGCAGTACTACCAGTACGGCTTCGTCACGCCGTCCTCGCATGTGCCGGGCGCGATCGTTGATAGCTCGGGCACGTGCAGCATGTGGTTCTCCTCGGGCATGCTGTGCGAGCGCTCAGAGGGCACGACACCGACCGCCTCGGTCCCACGGCACTGGTTGGACTACGACGTCTATGGCAGCGTGACCGCGGACATCGAGAACAAGGCGTCGTCGACATCCCCGAACGGCCGTGCGACCTACTACGCCTACACCGCCGACGAGCAGTTGATGACCAAGACCGCCGTCGGCGGCAGCGGCACCGCAACCCCGCAGGTCACCTACGCCTACGACACGGTCACGCGCCGGCAGACCGGGGCCACGTCGAGCGCGGGCACGATCGGCCGCCAGTTCGACACCAACGGTCGTCTGAAGCAGTACACCGACGCGGCCGGCACGGTGACGGTCGATCACTACGACTTGCGCGGGCGTCTGTCCTCGCAGATCGAGAACGGGACCCGCACCCGCAGCTACGGCTACGACGATCGCGACAACCTCAACAGCGTGACCGATCCCGACATGCCGGTCGCGACCGCGAGCTATGACCTCGACGACAACCTGCTCACCGAGAACCTTGGCGCCGGGCTCCAGCTCGCCCAGACCTGGGACGAGACCGACCGCGTTCGCAACGTCGAGTGGACGAAGATCACTGGCTGCAGCTCGAACTGCCTGGTCGCCAAAAGCGACGTCAGCGCCCGCAACCGCGAAGGCAACATCGTCGCCGAGACCACCAACAGCACGACCGAGGCGTTCGGCTACGACACCGCCGATCGGCTCACCACCGACGACAAGATCAACGGCACGACCTGTGTGCGCCGCGCCTACGTCTTTGACGGCGGCGGCGCCGGCGACTCGAATCGCACGACGCGCAGCACGACCACGAGTGCCGCGGGCGGCGCCTGCGGGACCGGCAGCACGTCCTCGCGCATCCTGACCTACGACACCGCGGACCGTGTGAGTACCGGCGGCTGGGCGTGGGACGCATGGGACCGTGCCACGACCGTGTCCTCCACCGACTCCGGCGGCACCGGCCCGCTGACGGCTTCCTACTACACCGATAACCACACGCGCTCGCTCACGCTCGACAGCCGCACCCACACGTTCACCCGCGACCCGCTGGATCGCACGAGCACGACCGACTCAAGCGGCGCGAGCAAGCCGACGCTCACCACGACCGACCACTACAGCGACGACGACGACACGCCTGTCTCCATCGGGCGCTCCGACGCCACCACCGAGCGCGACATCACCGGACCGAGCGGCATGCTCGTCGCCACCAAAGACGGAACAACGCTCGTCTACCTCCTGCGTGACGTCCAAGGCAGCATCGTCTCCGTCGTCCAGGCCGGCGGCTCCGTGAGCAACAACACCGAATATGACCCCTTCGGCGTCATCACAACCCCCACACCGAACGTCGTCAGCTGGTCCAAGGGTCTGCCCGGCTGGGGCTGGCTCGGCGCCAACCAACGCGCCACCGACTTCGGCCAAACCGCCGCAGGCGTCGCAGGCCCGATCGAGATGGGTGCCCGCACCTACTTCCCCAAGGCGGGCGTCTTCAGCGCCCCTGACCCCATCCCCGGCGGCTCCATCAACGCCTACGCCTACGTGTTTCAAGACCCGACGAATGCCCAGGACCTCTCTGGCGAGATCGGCGGTCTGGGAGCAATAGCCCAGGGCATTGAGAACGTCCTCCTTCCGAAGCCCAGGAAGCAGGCCATAAAGGACGTCAAGAACGCGATCACCAAAGTGCGCACGGTGACAAAGCCCGAAGTCAGAGTCGGAATGGTCGTCTTTCACGTCTTAAACTGCGGTCAGAAGCTCGTCAGGTCGCACGGCGTAGATGCGACCTCGTGCAACTCGTTCTGAGAGGATGACGAGCCATGACGCTCGCTCGACGAATGCGAGGTGGGGTCCTGCTCCTTCTCGCACTGTGGCTCCTGGTGACTCTCGTGACCGCAGTCTCAACACACCGAGTGCATGGGCTTGTGTTCGTCTCCGCGATCGTTCTGATCGCCTTGGTGATGGCGGCGTGCCTGTGGGGCGGAATACGAACGTTGCGCGGCAGGGTGCAGCCCACGCACGACCGTACGCAGTAGGCGTTCTATCGCGCGCGGCCCAACGGCGGGCGCGATATCAGCGCGAAGGCGCGATCCACCGTCGTAGGCGGGAACCGTGGTGGAGGGTGCTGGCGGACGCGATGCGGCGGCGCGCGCGGTAGACGCTGGACTCAGTGGTCCTGTACTTGACGATCGTCTCTCCGGAAGGTTGCTGCACGCCGCCCGGAGCTACACAGGAGGCAGTAGCTCCCATGCCCAGCCAGGTGATCTCGGCCAACTCCGCCGCGCAGGACTTCCCGACCCACGTTCTCGTACCGTCCGCTCCGGTTCTTCCGGCGACGGTAGCGGTTGACCCTGCCGGGATCTAGTCGCGCCCCGGCAGGGTATTGCCGCACGGCCGTGCACGAGACGACGGTTCGCTTCTCAGACCGGCTCTGGAAGCACGTACAAGAGGTGAGCAGGCAGGAGGGCGTCTCTGCGGCGCAGTTCGTGCGCGAGGCGACGCTGGCGCGCGTCGCCGCCGAGAGCAGCACGACCGAGCTTCGCCGCGACACCGACATCGCATTCGACGAGGTCGATCGTCGTCTGCGTCAGATGGAGGAGCGACTCGAACGCCATGGGCTGTAGCCGTGGCGGCGTGCTTCTGGTGCTTCTGCGCGGCGAGCCGCGTCGCACGCGCCAGCGTCGTCATAAGGCCCCTTTTCGGGCGTTCGTCCTGGCGCTCGCGCGCCGCCGGGCGTGCCTGTGCAGCCAGTCCGGCAATCGGCATGACCGCCGGGTCGCAGGCGTGTGGCTAGAGGAGGGTCACGCTGTCGGGTGGCGCGGTCATGGAGTCGTGAAGCGTGAACACGCCGTGCCTGTCGATGGCGAGGACCGCCTCGGAGCCGCCGGTTTCAATGCGGACTCGGCGGATACCGTGCGGGGCGATGCCGACGATGAGGCGTTGCGGGGGCCTCCCTCGGAGTTCCTGGATCGAGATGGCGACAAGCCCGTGGCGTCTCGCCTGCTGGGTCGTCTCGCAGACGGTGCTTGCGGATGACCGGTCTTGCTGCCAGACCGCGCACAGGTATCCATTTCCCGGAACGACCCAGTAGTGGCCGGAGACCGATGCGGGCACGCGCTGGGCGAGCGCCCAGTTCACTCCGAAGACTGGTGTCCCGAGCGCCGTCTTGACGCTCATCGGAAGTCCCTCCGGGACTGTTCGCAGGAGAGGAAAACTCTCGGTCTGAGTTCGTTGGACGTGGGTGATGATCGCGATCGTGCGCGGATCGCGTTCGAGCGTTGGACTGCTGGGCCGAGGCTCACTTGCGTGCGATCCGACGTCGGCCGGTTGCGGCTGAGGCTTGAGAATGAGGACGAGTGCAAGGCAGCCGAGCAGGAGCACGCCGGCGGCGATCCGCCGACGTGCCGGCCTGCGTGTGTGAGCCACGCCCATGGTCCAGCTCAGCTTGCTAGCCGTTGTGCCAGTACCAGCCGGATTCGACCTGATTCCAGCCGTCGACGTTGTTTCTGATCACGCCGTTCATGAACCGTGAGCCGTTGAATCTGATCCCCACGTATGTGCCTTTTATCCCGCAGTTCCAGTTGGAGGCTGCGCCTCCGTTGATCCAGCCGTTGACGCACACCGATGCCTGGTAGGCGCGCGCCTCAACCTCGGTCAGGTACTGACCGGGTGAGAAGCATTTGCTTTCGGCCTGGTTCTGCCCGAGCAGCCACGCTCCGTTGCAGAACGGCTGGGCGACCGGTTCCGCGTGTGCGGTCGGAGCCTGAGCGAACATCAGGGCCGAGCTAAAGAGCGCGACCAGTGCTGCGAGCAAGACAAGTCGATGCGCCCTCCGGCCAAGGCCGGGCGCTCCGTGTACGCGAAGCATCCCCCACTCCTTCGATTGATAACACGATGCTCTGGAATCGAGCAGAGCGATTTGGACAACGTAACAGCACGCGATTCGCAGGAGCAAGCGTGCGGTCAGACTGACTCCCGCTGGCCGGAATACGCTGACGCCAAGCCCGCTCGAGGAGCGATGTCAATCGCACCGCTGCTTGCGACCGCCGTCGGAGCGGCCGCCCGTTGCGCCGCGAGCTCGATGAGCATGGGCTGGACCTCCTCGACGGGTCGGTCGCCCCGCAGCATGTTGCACAGCTCATGCGCAAGCCGGACGTTGGACCGTGCATAGGTGCCGCCCTCTGCGCCGGGGATCAGGCGGTCGAGTGTGGGCCCTAGGCCCCCGCTGTAGTTCGGGTTGATTGCGGTCAGGCAGAGGTGGCACGTCCAGCCGTCGCGCGCCCCGATCTCGTCAGCGTGAGGGCGATGGCCCGGTGGTCGGGGTCCGCGTCGCCGGCGAGTTTGCGGCGGACGTGGTTGCGGTGGCAAGCGGCCAGGGACGCAGCCGCCGCAGTCGGGACACCGAAGGAACTTAGAGTCCCAGCGATCCGGTCCAGCTGCGGGGACCGCGCCGCACCGCGAACACTTCCAAGGCTGAGGAGCAGCAGTTCCTCCCACCATGACGTCATGGTAGGCGCGCAGCGCGGTAAGGGTCGCAGCGTGAACGGCCAGGCGATCGGCGGACGTCGTCGGCCACTCCAGCGCCCAGCAAGGGGCGCGCGTCAACGGGTGGCTCCCGCCAAGCGCTTCGCCAACTGGCGCCGCGACGCCTAGGTGAGTACGCGCGGCAGGGCCCGAGACCCTGCTTCAGGCGCGAGCAGCGGTCGTAACAGCCGCAGCGGCGGATCCGGGCTAGAGCGGGCGAGCGTATCGGGCTCGAACCTTGCCTCCGGGCAGTGTCGGGGGGGCTGCCGGGGTGGTTGCTTTGGCAAGCACCCCGGCGGAACGGACGTAGCGCAGGACGCGAGGGCGTGGCAGGCGGTGTCGGTGTCGTTCGCCGGGCGGCTGCCACATGCGACCCGCGCTACGCCGCGTTCGCATGAGTCACCACCATCCGCATCCGCACGCTGCGCTTCGCGGTCGAGTGGGTGGTCGCGCGCGCATGGTTTCGCGACGCGGGAACCTCGTACTCGCCGCGTCCGATGACGTGCAGGCCGTCGAACGCGACATCTCCCTCCCCGTGCGTGGTAGCCAGGACCTCGGCCGGGACTGCGTTCGCCATCAGCTCGTCGAACGCTCGTCCGAACTGCTTGCGGTCGCGCATCTTCAGGACTCGGTTGTAGATGCGCACGGTGGTCGCCAGGTCCTCGTGGCCGACCAACTCCTGCACGTAGGACAAGGGTGCGCGCGCCTCGATCATCAGCGTGATGAAGGTGCGGCGGAACGCGTGCGCCGTGAGCTTGGTTGGAAGCGGCGGGAGCTTGCGACTGCGGCGCAGCAGCGTCACCGCTCGGAGCACGCGCCCCAGACGCTTGTTCAAGGTGTCCTTGTTCAACGAGTTGCCGCGCTCGTTGACGAACAGCGGATGCTCGGGGTTGTAGTCCGGCCCGAGCGAAGTGACGTACTCCTCAAGCTGCTTCTGCAGCCACGGGGTCATGTCGATCTCGCGGATTCCGGCCGCGGTCTTGGCGTCCGGGATGCGGATCTTGGCGTGGACGAAGTCGAGGTCGATCGGGCGCAGCCGACACAGCTCGGTGTTCCGCGTCCCGCTGGCGCCGAGTACCGCGACGATGGTGCGCGTCATCGAGACCTGCTCGACACGCTCGCGGCTACACAAGTAGTAGACGCGTGCTTCAGGGATGGCCAGCTTCGCGGCCGTTTGCGCGACGGTCATTCCGAGCTCGCGCCGCAGCCGACGAGCCTCAAGGGCCTGCATGAGCGTCACAGGGCGGGTGGGCTGGTCGACGAGCTCGGCGGCGTCAAGCAGGCTAAGAAACTCGTCGACCTCAAGCCAGTCGCGGTAGGTCGGCTTAGGCACCTCCACGTGGAGCGCCGGATTGCGGGCAGCGTTGAACACGACAGCGATCTCGTCGTCCCACTTCGCTTGCTCGATCACGAAGCCGATCACGCTGAAGACGTGATTGATGGTCCGCTCACTGAGCGCGAGGCGCTGACGGTTGGCCCGCCGAAGCGGTGTGCCCCGCTCGGCCGCCCGGCGGATCTGACGCATCTTGCTCAACTGCTTGCTGCGAAAAGACTTAAGACGCTTCGCCGTGTTCACGGCACTGAGGCGTTCCTCGCGGAACTCGGGCATCAAATGGTTGCGAAGGATGTTCCACAGGAATTCCCGGTGCTTCTCGCCAACCTCGTCACCGTGTGCAGCGATCAACTCGACCGAGTAGTTCAAGAACAGGGGGTCAGGGTCGGCGGTGCCCGAACGGTCGGTGGCCGGCGCATAGGTCCCGCGGGCGACTGCCTGCAGGAAGTCCTCAAGCGCGACCTCGGCTCGGGCCCTTGACCAGCCCTCGCTCTCCAGACCGCAGCGTTCGTACTGGCGCTCGCCGCTCTGGTCATAGAACGCGACGCCGAAGCCGCGGTCGCCGTCTTGACGTACCCATTCACGGATGGTGCCCCGGCGAGGACGCCCGGCCCGGATCGTCGTCTGCTCTGAGCGACCGACACTCGTGTGCGTCGTGGCCCGACGTGTTGCCTCGCGGTCGACCGGATGACCGTTGCGCGTCCGGCCTTGCTCGGAGGTGGTCGACAGGGTGCGTTGAAGGCGAGTGCCTGCGGTGGTGGTGGTCTTCTGGTTCATGGACTTCTCCATTCGGTTGGGGTGGATCAGCGCTTCGTGGGCGTTGGTTTGGAGGTGAGGAGCCGGCGCCGCCGGCGGGTCGGGGCGGCTACGGGCGTTGAGTGGTCGCTGGGGTGCAGAGCCGGGCAGGCTCTAGCGACGGCTTCGGGGTCGAAGCGAAGACGCGGCTTCGATCCGGTGCCGAGGCGGATTGCCCCAAGCTCGCGCTGGTGTGCGTAGACCCAGGACGGGTGAACGCCGTAGCGTCGAGCGACCTGTGCGACGGTCAGCAGTTCACGCGCGACGTGCGCGTAACGGGGTGTGACGACATCGCCGAACAGCTCGGCGAGGTCGCCATCGGTGGCGGCATGGTGACTCAGCAGTGCGATCACGCGCTGCGCAACGGCCTCGACGAACGCGTCTTCTACATCGGCGGTACGCGAGTCTTCTCTCACGTCCTTGCGTTCGGGTCGGGGTGCCGCCCGATACCCCCCCCGC
Source organism: uncultured Actinomycetes bacterium (assembly GCA_963746145.1). Lineage (GTDB taxonomy): Bacteria > Actinomycetota > Thermoleophilia > Solirubrobacterales > Solirubrobacteraceae > Conexibacter. The sequence continues at coordinate 35,025 of CAVVAC010000003.1, read as the reverse complement.
GGGTCCGATCACGCGCGGGATCCCACGCATTCGCCGTTGTCGCGCGGGATTTAGGAAAGAACGAGCGTCCTTTTTCCTAAATACCCCTCGCAGCGGCCCCGACGGCCCCCAGGATACGATGCCAGAAAGCCGGCATTTCCAGGTGTTTCTCCTATGGAGCTAGCCGGGCTCGAACCGGCGACCTCCTGGGTGCGATCCAGGCGCTCTCCCATACTGAGCTATAGCCCCATGTGTGGCGGCGCCCAAGGGCGTCCGACGCACAGGTCCTGAAAGTGTAGCTGTGCAAGTTGCGCAGAGGCGTCGCGCCCGGGGGCTCGGAGCGATAGCCTCGCGCCAGGGGTGATCGTTCGGGCATGAGCTTCCGCAGTCGGCTGACGCTGTTCTTCCTGCTGATCGTCGTGGTGCCGATGGTGGCGCTCGGCGTCGTCGTCGCGCGCCTCGTCTCCGACAGCGAGCAGGGCAAGACCAGCGCGCGCAGCGACGCCTCGGCCACCGCGCTCGCCCACTCCTACCGCTGGATCGCCGCACGCGGCGAGCGAGCGGCGCGCACGCTCGGCGCCGATCCGGCGCTCGCCGACGCGCTGCGCCGCGGCGACGCCGCCGCCGCGACCGCTCGTGCCCGCCGCCTCGCGCAGCAGCTCGGGCTCGTGCGTGTGACGATCGTGCGCGCCGCCGCGCCGCTCGTCTCGCTCGGCGACCCCCATGCGGTCGCCGCCGGCATCGCTCGCGTCCGCGCGAGCAGCGGCCCGACGCTGCTGGTCGAGGCCTCGACGATCACTGCCACGCAGCTCGTGCGCCTGGCGACCTCCCCGGGCGTCCACGTCGCGATCGCACGTGCGGGCGTTCCGCTCGCCTCCACAATCGCCGCGGGCGCGCGTCGCCCGCCCGGCTCCACAGCCTCCTTCCGCGCCGCCGACTTCGGCGGTGCGCTCGACACGGTCACCGTCCTCGCCGACGCGCGCGGCCCCAGCGGTGCGATCGCGCGCGGGCGCTGGATCGCGCTCGTGCTGCTCGCCGGCTTCCTCGTGCTCGCCTTCATCGGCGCGCTCGGGATCTCGCGCCAGCTGCATGGTCAGCTCGCGCGCTTCCTCGCCGCTGCGCGCCGCATCGGCCAGGGCGACTTCTCGACCACCGTCCCGGTCGAGGGCGGCGATGAGTTCGGGCAGCTCGGCCGCGAGTTCAACCGCATGTCGCGCGAGCTGGAGCAGCGGCTCGCGCAGCTCGATCGCGAGCAGACCCGCCTGCGCGAGTCGATCCAGCGCATCGGCGCGACGTTCGCCGCCAACCTCGACCGCTTCGCCCTGCTGGAGCTCGGCACGCAGACGGCGGTCGACGCCGTTGAGGCTGACTGCGGCCGCGCGACCGTCGCTGCGACGCCCGGCGGCGACCTGCTCGAATGCGCGCGCGTCGGCGACCTGGCCGCCGTCGAGCACGCGATCGAGCACGTCGAGGCGCAGGTGCGCGTGCATGGCGTCGCCGCTGCGGCGACGATCGAAGACGTGAGCGCGCTCGCGGCCCCGATCGAGCGTGCAGGCAGCTCCCATGGGATCGTCGCGGTCGCGCGCACACACCCGTTCAGCGCCGAGGAGGTCGAGCTGGTCGCGTCGCTCGCGCGCCAGACGGGCGTCTCGCTGGAGAACGTCGAGCTGCACGACGAGGTCCAGCGCCAGGCGGTCACGGACGAGCTGACCGGGCTCGCCAACCATGGTCGCTTCCAGCAGGTGATGGCCGCCGAGACGGCGGTCGCGCGGCGCTTCGGGCAGTCGCTCGGGCTCGTGCTGCTCGACGTCGACGACTTCAAGCGCGTCAACGACACGTATGGCCATCCGCAGGGCGATCTGGTGTTGCGCGAGGTCGCCAACGCCGTGCGCGCATGTGCACGCGAGATCGACGAGCCGGCGCGCTACGGCGGCGAGGAGATCGCGGTCGCGCTGCCGCAGACCGACCTCGATGGCGCGGAGGCGATCGCCGAGCGGATGCGCATCGCGATCGCCTCGCTCGTGGTTCCGCGCCTCGACGGCGGCGGCGTGCTGCGCGTGACCGTCAGCTGCGGCGTCGCCGCCTCCACGGCAGGCGACAGAGAGGCGCTCGTGGCCGCCGCGGACGCCGCGCTCTACCGCGCGAAGCACGCCGGGAAGAACCGCACGATGCGCGCGGTCGATCCGATCGCCGTGCGTCCCGGCCAGTAGCATTGAGGGCCGCATGGGTCTCCTGGACGACGCGATCCGCGAGCACCTCGACCTGAAGCGCCGCCACGGCGCCGATCCGACGGAGGTCTCGCGCCTGGAACAGGAGGCGCTCAGCCCCGTGCGCCGCACGGGCGAGCAGGCCGAGCCTGAGGAGCCGGCTGCGGCCGAGCTGCAGCCGCCGCGCGAGCCCGCGCCCGAGGTCGTCGCAGCGGAGCCGCAGGAGCAGCCCGTCGACCCGCGCGAGAGCGACAGCGTCCATCAGCCGACGACTGAGTTCCGCGTCGAGGATCACCACGACGAGGAGCACGACGAGCCGCCCCCCGCCGCGCGTCCCGAGCCGGCCGCGCACGCCGACGAGGACGTGCTCGAGGAGACGCCCGACTTCCTGCAGGAGACGCCGGAGCACGATCGGCTCTGGTTCGAGCAGCGCCCGCCGCGCGACTTCGACTTCGACGACTGAGCGATTCGAGCACGGGGTGGGGGCCCATCGCTACACGCTGCTGGACGTCTTCACCGCGACGCCGCTCGCGGGTAACGGCCTCGCGGTCGTGCACGACGCCGACGAGCTCGACGAGGCGACGATGCTCGCGCTCGCGCGCGAGACGCGCCTGTCGGAGACGACGTTCGTGCAGTCCTCCTACGTCGCGGGGGCTGACTACCGCAACCGCATCTGGACGGTCGAGCGCGAGCTGCCGTTCGCGGGGCATCCGTCGCTCGGGACGGCGGTCGCGGTCGCTCACGCGGCCGGCGTGCACGGCACGGCGCGCTACGTGCAGGAGACCGCCGCCGGCATGCAGCCGCTCGACATCGAGCTCGACGGCCAGCGTGCGACCGCCTCGATGTTGCAGGAGCCGGCCGTCCACGGCGCCGTGCTCGAGCGCACGCCCGCGCTCGCCGCGATCGGCCTCACGCGCGACCACGCCGACGGCACGCTGCCGCCGCAGGTCGTCGGCAGCGGGCTCGCGCAGCTGATCGTCCCGCTGCGCGATCGCGAGACGCTCGCCGCGGCGGTCCCCGACTACGCGGCGATCTCCGCGCTGCTGCGGGCACATGGGGCGACCACGCTCTACGCCGCGGTCTGCGAGCCGGCCGATGCGCGCGCCTATGCGCGCTCGTTCGTCAGCGCCGCGGTCGGCGAGGATCCCGCGACCGGCTCCGCTGCGGGCCCGCTCGGTGCCTATCTCGCCGCGCGGGCCGGCTGCGCCCGCGTGACGATCGAGCAGGGCGTCGAGATGGGGCGCCCGAGCCGTCTCGAGGTGGAGATGGAGGGCGAGCGCCCGCGTGTCGGCGGCGACGTCGTGGTGCTCGTCGAGGGCACGCTGCACCTCTGACTGCGCCGCTCGAACCTTCGTCCAGCGGGTCGACTCGCGGTTGCGCGAACGCATGACGCCGCCGATGAGCGACAGGTCGGATGGGCGCGCGCTGCTGCCCGTCCGAGAGGCAAGGATGCCGGGCTTGGGCGCCTCTGGCCGGGACGCCCGATGCTGACGGCAGAGCAAGGATGCTGGTGGGGGCGCTCCTGGCCGGGGGCGCCCCCACTACTTTCCCAACCCGCCGCGCCGGCGGGTTGTCATAACGTGTCCTTGGACGAAAGTTGTGACGAATTTGTCGCGCTTTCGCGTAGAATCGCTCGCTTGCAACTCTCAGTGCGGACACGGATGGCCCCGCTGCAGGACGCATCGGCAAGCCAAGGAGATGGTGGCGCAGCGGCGCCGCCCGTCGGGGCGGCGCGTGCCTACGAGATCGCGCACCCATGGCTTGCGTTCTCGATCGGCGCTGTGATCGTGGCCGGCGTCTACGCGTTGCTCGCACTGCCCGGCCACACGGTCAGCAAGCTGATCGAGGAGGACGGGATCATCGAGTGGACCGGGGCGATCGGCCTGTTCGCCGGCTCGGGCCTGTTCCTCGCCGCCTTCCTCACCGCGCGCCGCCGCGGCCCGTCGACCGGCCTCAACCGTCTCGGTGTGATCGTGCTGGCGCTGATGAGCGCCGGGCTGTTCTTCGCCGGCGGCGAGGAGATCAGCTGGGGCCAGCGGCTGATCGGCTTCGGCGAGCCGAAGGGCTTCAGCTCGCTCAACGCGCAGGACGAGACCAACCTGCACAACCTCAACATCTTCCAGGGCACCCTGATCGACGGCGACCGCCTCTTCAAGCTCGGCTATCTCGCGCTGTTCGTGGTGATCCCGCTTGTCGCCTGGGCGTGGCCGCGCGCGCGCCGCTGGCTCGATCGCATCCTGCCGATCACCCCGCCCTGGCTCGCGCTCCTGTTCCTGCTCGCGTACCTCGGCTCCGAGGTCGTCAACCACACCTTCTCCGGCATCTACGACTCGATCTACCCGCTCACCCACAGCACCTCCGAGGTGCAGGAGAGCTGCGTCGAGTTCATGGCCGGGATCGTCGGTCTGCTGTCGCTGCTGCGGATGCGCGGGGCCTCGCGCTCCGCGGAGTAGCTCCGCTCCGCAGCGCCGTGGCCGCCTCAGGACGGCGATAGTCGCCGCGCGAGAGGTGGTGCTCGAGGAACACGTAGAGCACGATGAAGAGGTAGCGCGAGCCCATCTCCTTGAGCGCGAGCTTCGATCTGCCGGCGGTGCGGTCGCGCCACGACGTCGGCACGATCGCGTAGGAGAAGCCGCGCACGATCGCCTTCAGCGGCAGCTCGACCGTCAGGTTGAAGTGCGGGGAGAGGAACGGCCCGGACTGCTCGACGACCTCGCGGCGATAGGCCTTGAACGCGTTCGTCGTGTCGTTGTAGCCGTGCTGGAACAGCGCGCGGATGGCGAGGTTGACGATCCGGTTGGCGACCAGCTTCGCGCGTGGGTAGCCGACGACGACGGCGCCCGGCATGAAGCGGATCCAAATGCGCAGTCATAGCCTGCCTCCAGCACGCGGAAGTAGAGGACGAGGTCCTCCGGGTCGTCGGAGCCGTCGGCCATCATCACCGCGACCGCGTCGCCCGCATAGGCCTCCAGCCCTGCGCGCACGGCGTAGCCGAAGCCGTTGGGGTAAGGGCTGCGGATGCAGCGGACGCGCTCGTCCTGCGCCGCCACGCGCGCGACGACGAGGCTCGTGTCGTCGCGCGAGGCGTCGTCGATCACGACGATCTCGTAGTCGATCTCGTGGCGCACGAGCCCGGCGACGATTTCCCGCAGCGTCGTGTCGATCGCCTGTTCCTCTTCGTGCGCCGGGATGACGATCGACAGCTTCATCTACGCGGCTCCCTGGAGCGCGGCGCCGACCGCGTCCGCGTGCCAGCGCAGCCAGGCGGCGACGTCCTCCAGCACCTCGCGTGCGGAGCGGCGCGGGCGCCAGTCGGTGAGCGAGAAGAGGCGCGAGCAGTCGGAGATGTAGAGCGGCACGTCGCCGGGGCGGTCCGCGCCGGCCGCGCCGACCGCCAGCTCACGACCGCTGATCTCACGGCACAGCGCCGTCGTCTCGGCGAGCGACAGCGAGACCTCGCGCCCGCCGCCGACGTTGGCGGTCACGCCGTCCCAGCGCTCGGGTGCGAGCAACTGCGCCTCGACGAGGTCGACGAGGTCCTCGACGTGCAGCAGGTCGCGCACCTGCTTGCCGGTTCCCCCGAAGCCGAGGTAGGCGAGCGACCCGCCCAGCAGGTGCGCGAGCATCCAGTGGGTGAAGACGCCCTGCTCGGCATGGCCCATCTGCCAGGGGCCGGCGATCACCCCGCAGCGGTCGATCGTCGCGCGCAGCCCGTAGGCGTCGCGGTACTCGGCGATCAGCAGCTCGGCTGCGAGCTTCGTCGCGCCGTAGAGCGTGCGGGCGCCCTCCAGCGGGAAGTCCTCGGCGATGCCGCGCGGCGAGGCGCCGGGCAGCGGCTGCGCGGGGGCCAGCTCGAAGCGCGTCCCGCCCTCCTCGAGCGCGAGGCCCGCCAACGCGGCCATCGGATAGACGCGGCTCGTGGAGAGGAACACGAGCTGCGCGCCGTGGCGGCGCGCGAGCTCCAGGCACTGCCATGCGCCGAGCAGGTTCGCCTGCACGACGTAGCCGACCGAGCCGCTGCGCCCGGCGAGCGCCGAGGCCTCCGCGGAGCACTCCACGATCGCCTGGCAGGGGTGGAGCGCGTCGAGGTCGTCGCGCTCGCGCACGTCGCCGTGGACGAAGCGCACGCCGGCCAGGCGCAGGCGGGGAGGTTCAGCTCCGAGCCGCGCCGCTTGAGGTTGTCGAGCGCGATCACGTCCCAGTCGTGGTGTCGCGCGGCCAGCGCGACGGCGAGCGTCGAGCCCACGAAGCCGGCTCCGCCGTGATCAGCACCCGGTGCGCCGGCGTGCTCATCTGGTGGGGAACGGCCGGATCGGCACTTCTTCGAAGGTGAAGTGCAGCTTCCCGCCCGGCTCGCCGCCCTCCCGCCCGATCGTGACGTAGCTCGGGTTCGGCGCCATCGCGAGCGCGCCGGGGTAGTCGGAGGCGCGTGGGATGCGCAGCAGCAGGCCGTCGGAGGCGGTCCCCGGGACGAGGCGGAAGGCCGCTTCGTCGAGGGCGATCAGGCGTCGCTTGGGCCGCACCAGCAGGGTGCGCAGCAGCTCCAGTCCATGCGGCTCGGTCCCCTCGACGCGCATCAGCACGAGCTCTTCGCGGCGCTTCGCGCTCGGCACCGGCACCGGTGTGCCCACGTCGCGCTCGTCGTGCCGATCCTCCGTGGTGCGCCGCAGCGATTCTGAGAGCGGGCGAGCAGCTGCCGTTGCCTTCGACCGCGAGCTGTCGGTAGCGGCAGAGGATCTCGCGCGTCGCGAGCGGCGCCTCGAACGTCGGGAAGCGGCTGTCGACCGCCTGCGTCTGCAGGCGCAGGATGCGCGCGGGCGCACGCGTGGAGGCCATCATGTCGCCGTCGAGCCGGTCGAGCGCGGGGGTGTAGGCGGCATAGGGCTCGAGCGTCGGCAGCGGGCGCAGTTCGAGGCCGTAGCCGTAGGCCAGCTCGCCGTACAGGAACGGCCACATCATCACCGTGCGGTGGCCGATCTCGTCGATCATCTGCTGCGGCACGCCGTAGCCCGCGACGATCTCCGCCCGCACGCTCCCGGTGATGTCGTCACATCAAGCGGCGCTCGCGAGGGTGCGCACCTCGTCGGCGACCGCTCCGACGCTGGCGACCGGGTTGAACATCCGCACGATTACCGGCGATCGACGACATACCCGAGCGCGAGGATCGTCGCCGCCACGCCGGCGAGCATGCATGGCAACCCGGCCGTTCCCGATCCTGCGGCGCGGGCGCAGATCGGCGATGTACACGGGCCTTCGCGACTGGTCGATCCGCGCGCCTACGCCTGGCGCACCGCCGATTGGCGCGGGCGCCCGTGGGAGGAAGCAGTGATCTACGAGCTGCACACCGGCACGTACTCCCCCTCCGGCAGCTTCGCCGGCGTGGAGCAGAAGCTTGATCACCTGCAATCGCTCGGCGTCACGGCCATCGAGTTGATGCCGGTCGCCCAGTTCGGCGGCGCGCGCGGCTGGGGCTATGACGGTGTGCTGCTGTACGCGCCGCACACCGCCTATGGCGGGCCGGACACCCTCAAGTCGTTGGTCGATGCGGCGCACGCGCGCGGCATGATGATGCTGCTCGATGTGGTCTACAATCACTTCGGGCCGGACGGAAACTACCTCGGCCTCTATGCGCCGGACTTCTTCCATCCCGTGCGGCATACCCCTTGGGGGGCCGCCATCGCCTTCGAGAAGACGCCTGTGCGGCGCTTCTTCATCGACAACGCCCTCTATTGGCTGCAGGAATTCCGCTTCGATGGACTGCGCCTCGATGCCATCGACCAGATCGACGATGAAGCAGAGACGCCGATTCTCGACGAGCTGGCCGCCGAGGTGCGCCGCACGATCACAGACAGACACGTTCACCTCACGACCGAGGATGATCGCAACATCGTGCACCTGCATCAGCGCGCCGAGAACGGCAGGCCGCGCCTCTACGACGGCGCATGGAACGACGACTTCCACCACGCCGCGCACGTCGTCGCGACGGGCGAGAGGGAAGGCTATTACGCCGACTACACCGATGCGGAAGATCTCGCGCGGTCGCTGGCGGAAGGATACGTCTTCCAGGGGCAGCCGTCTGCCTATCGCGATGATGCCCCGCGCGGCGAGCCGTGCGCCTCCATGCCGCCGTCGGCATTCGTCAGCTTCCTGCAGAACCACGACCAGATCGGCAACCGTGCCTTCGGCGAGCGGTTGACGACGCTCACGGACGCGAAGACGGGGGAGCTGCTGACGGCGGTGCTCCTGTTGGCGCCGCATACGCCGCTCCTCTTCATGGGTGAGGAGTGGGGTGAACGTCGCCCATTCTGCTACTTCACGGACTTCACGGGCGACCTGGCGGCGGCGATCCGCCAAGGGCGCCGCGCCGAGTTCAAGAAATGGCCGGTGTTTGCCGATCCCGCTAACCGCGAGAAGATCCCCGACCCTAACGCGCCGGCGACCGCGGCCGCCTCCGCCATCGACTGGACCTACGCCGAAACGCCAGAAGGTCGGGCGCGCCTTGCGCTGGTACGCAAGCTGCTCGGCATTCGCGCGCGTGAGTTGATGCCGCGTCTCGCTGGCATCAAGGGCGGAACCGCGGTCTACGAGATGAACGGCCCGCGCGCCTTCACGGTCGATTGGCTTCTGGGATCTGGCGCGACGCTGCGGCTGATGGCGAACTTTGGCGATGAGGAATGCACGGTCGGTGGCGCGGATTGGGGCGAGATGCGGCCGATTTACGAATCCCGCGCCGGCCTATGCGGCGAGATCGTTGCCGGCCGTCTGCCGGCCTCGGCCGTGCTCTTCGCCCTGCGGGAGAGACCACGATGACCATATCGCTCGCCGAGGTTGCCGACCGCTGTGGCATCGAGTCTTCGTACATCAGCGAGACGGGGGAGCGGCGCGTTATCTCGGATGAGGTGAAGCGCGGGCTGATCGACGCCATGGAACTCGGCGAGGGCGTTGCTATCGCCGCCGCGGCGCCGGATGTTGGCACGATACAGCCCTGCTTTATACCGGAGTGGCTGCAGCAGGGACGCGCCTGGGGCGTCTCGCTGCAACTCTACGGCGTGCGTTCCGCGCGCAATTTCGGCATCGGCGACCTGGAGGACCTCGCTCAACTCGCCGAGTTGCTGGCCGGATGGGGTGCCGACTTCATTGGCGTCAATCCGCTGCACGCTCTGTTTTCCGCCGATCCCGAGCAAGCCAGTCCCTATTCGCCGTCGAGCCGGCAGTACCTCAACCCGATCTATATCGCGGTGGACCGTGTCATTCGCGCCGACGATGCTGGCAAGTGGCGAACCGATGTCGCGCGCCTACGCAAGACCGAGATGGTCGACTACGCCGGCGTCGCGGCTTTGAAAAGCGCCGTGCTGCACGAGATATTTTCTCGGCGCGCCGGCGACGCCGAGTTCGACGCCTACTGCGCAGCCGAAGGCGAGGCGTTGCATAGCTTCGCCGTCTTCGAGGCTCTGAGCGAGCACTTCGCGGCCGAAGGGCGTGGCCCCGGCTGGCACGGTTGGCCGGAAGAATTTCATGACATCCGCTCGCCAAAGGTCGCGATGTTCGCCAAGACCCACGCCGAGCGCGTCCGCTATCACAAATGGCTGCAATGGATCGCTGCTCGCCAGCTCGCCGAAGTGCAGCAGCGGGCGCTCGCCGCCGGCATGCGCATCGGGGTCTACCTCGACCTCGCCGTCGGCGTGTCGCCGGACGGGGCCGCGGCCTGGGCGGACCAGGCACTGTTCGCTTCCCGAGCGCGCATCGGCGCCCCGCCCGACATGTTCAATCACCTGGGTCAGGATTGGGGCCTGGCGCCGATGAAGCCGGCCAACCTCGTCGCGCGCCGCTTCGAGCCGTTCGAGCGCGAGCTGCAGGCGGCGATGCGCAGTGCCGGCGCGGTTCGCCTCGACCACGTCATGAGCCTGGCGCGGCTCTACTGGTTGCCGGCGGGCACGGATGCGCGCAGCGGCGGCTACGTGCGCTATCCGATCGACGACCTGCTGGGCGTGCTTGGCCGCTGCTCGCAGGAGACGAAATGCGTCGTCATCGGCGAGGATCTCGGCACCGTGCCGCCAGGGTTTCGCGACATCATGCGCGACCACAATGTGCTCAGCTATCGCGTCTTCTATTTCGAGCGCGGCCACGAGGGGCGCTTCAACTCCGCCGAACACTATCCGGCTCAGGCTTTGGCATGCATCGCCACGCACGACCTGCCGCCGCTACGCGGCTGGTGGGAGGGCCGTGACATCGCGGCCCGCGTCGCTTGCAACATGTACGAGCATGCCGATGCCGCCCAGGGTGCTTACAACGAGCGAGCGCACGCACGCTGGCGGATGCTGGAAGTCTTGCGCGATGGCGGCGCCTTCGATGGCGGCGATGTGCCTGGCAGTTCCGACGGCGCGCTCAACGAGGATCTGTTCATTGCCGCGCACCGTTACTTGGCGCGCACGCCGTGCCGCCTGTTCGCCGTGCAGTTGGAAGACGTCGCCGGCGCCGCCGACATGGTCAACTTGCCCGGCACCGACCGGCAGCACGCCAATTGGCGGCGCAAGCTGCCGGTGCTGTTGGAGGAGCTGCCTAATCTTGAGACGTTGCGGCGCACGATAGAGGCGGTGTCGCGCGAGCGGCCGCGTCAGCCATGACGGCCATCATGACCGACTATATCCTGCTAGAGGCCGAAAGGCCGGCTGCGGCGCCATGTCGTAGCCTTCGCGCGCAGCTCGGCAGCCGGGTTGGTCGTTGTCAATTAAGCGGGGAATTGCGCGACCTGCGGTCGCCATCCTGAGGTCGTAAGCAAACAGCGGGCGGTTCGCTATGCAAGACGGTGGCTCCGGAAGCCAGGTTGACGAGCTGGAGCGCGAGCTTCTGCGCGAGCTGACCCGCAACGTCGGCGTCGCGCGCGTCGACGCCACGCCGCGCGAATGGCTGCGCGCCACCTCGCTGGCCATCCGCGGTCGCATCGTCGATCGCTTCCATGCAATGAACGCGCGCGTGCGCCGCACCGGCCAGAAGCAGGTCTGCTACCTGTCGATGGAATTTCTCGTCGCGCGGCAGCTCGAAAGCGCGTTGATGGCGACGGGCTTGCGCAACGAGTGCGCCGAGGCGTTGGCCCGCATGGGCATCTCGCTCGACGACCTGATCGGCCTGGAAGCCGAACCGGCTCTCGGCAACGGCGGCCTCGGACGCCTCGCCGCCTGCTTCCTGGAATCGATGGCCTGTCGCGATGTCGTCGGTTTCGGCTACGGCATCCGCTACGAGTACGGCATGTTCCGCCAGGAGATCGCCGATGGCTGGCAGGTGGAGCAGCCGGACGACTGGCTGACCCACAGCAATGTGTGGGAGCTGCAGCGCCCGGAGCCGGCCTTCACCATCGGCTTCGGCGGCCACATCGAGCATCGCGATAACCGCGCCATATGGCATCCGGCGGAGAGCATCATCGCCGTGGCCCACGACCTCTTGGTGCCGGGCCACCACAATGCCACCGTCAACACGTTGCGGCTGTGGGGCGCGCGGCCGGTGTCGGGTCTCGATTTCGGCAAGTTTAACAGCGGCAAATACCTCGAGGCGATCGCGCCGAAGATCCGCTCCAAGACGGTGACGCGTCTCCTCTATCCGGACGACAGCACGCCAGAGGGGCGCGAGCTGCGCTTGCGGCAGGAGCACTTCTTCGCTTCGGCATCGGTGCAGGATCTCGTCGCCCGCTTCCTGCGTGACCATGGCGCCAACTGGGACCGGTTGCCCGACAAGGTTGCCATCCATCTCAACGATACGCATCCCGCTCTGGCGCCGGCCGAGCTCATGCGCCTGCTGGTCGACGTGCACCAGCTGCCATGGGAGCGGGCGCTGGAGCTAACCAGCTCTGCGTTCAGTTACACCAACCACACGCTGATGCCAGAGGCGCTGGAGGTGTGGCAGGCCGATCTGTTGCGCCGCATCGCCCCGCGCCATTTGGAAATCATCGAGGAGATCGACCGCCGACTGGTCGGCGAGCTGGCCCTGCGCCCCGACGTGCGCGCCGATCAGGTCGCCGTCGTCACCGAGGGGCAATCTGCGTCCGTCAACATGGGGCGCTTCTGCGTACTGATGAGCCGCAAGGTCAACGGCGTGTCGGCGCTGCACAGCCGGCTGGTGCGCGAAAGCCTCTTTCCCGAGTTCGCCAAGTTGTTCCCGGGGCGCTTCTGCAACGTGACCAACGGTATCTCTCCGCGGCTGTGGTTCCTGCAGTCCAACCCCGACCTGTGCCGGCTTGTCGATCGGTACGCGGGCGAGAAATGGCGCGACCCGTTGGATCTGACGGGGCTGCAGCGTTTCGCCGCCGACGGCGAGTTTCGTGCCGAGTTTGCCGGCGTGAAGCTGGCCAACAAGCGGCGGCTGGCCGAAGCGATCGAAAAGGCCACCGGTATCCGCATTGATCCAACGGCGATGATCGATATCCATGCCAAGCGCATTCACGAGTACAAGCGGCAGCTGCTGAACATCGTCGGCGTGATTGCGCGCTGGAACGCCATGAAGGCCGATCCCGACAGCGATTGGCCCTCGCGCGTAGTGGTCATCGCCGGCAAGGCCGCCTCGAGCTACTGGCTGGCGAAGCTGATCATCAAGCTGGCGCACGATGTCGGCCAGCGCATCAACAACGACCCGGAGACCGCCGACCGGCTGAAGTTGATCTTCCTGCCGAACTACAACGTATCCCTGGCCGAGAAGATCATGCCCGCCGCCGACCTATCGCAGCAAATCTCGCTTGCCGGCACGGAGGCCTCCGGCACCGGCAACATGAAGCTGGCCCTCAACGGCGCGCTGACGATCTGCACGCGCGATGGGGCCAACATCGAGATCGCCGAGGCCATCGGCTGGGAAGGCCTGTTCCCCTTCGGGCTGAGGGTCGAGGAGGTGGCGAGCCTGAAGCGCGAGGGATACGTGCCGATCAATGCCGTGAACGAGGATGACCGCTTGCGCACGGTGCTCGAACAGATCGCCCGCGGCGACTTCTCGCCCGGAGATCCGCACCGCTTCGAGCCCATCGTCGATTCGCTGCTGAACCGCGGCGACCGCTTCATGGTGCTCGCCGATTTCGCCGACTACTGGCGGGCGCAACGCGCGGTCGATGCGCTGTGGCGCGATCCCGAGGCATGGGGGAGGCGGGCGATCAACAGCGTCGCCCACATGGGATGCTTCTCGGCCGACCGCGCGATCGACGAGTATGCCGATCACATCTGGCGCACGCGCGCTGCGGGATAAGCAACAAATGCGCTATCACCGGGCGCTGATGGTGTGCAGAGTGCGCCGATGACGGGATCCTATGACGTTCTCATCGTCGGTGCGGGACCCGCCGGACTGAGTGCGGCGTTGGTGCTGGCGCGCAGCCGGCGGAGCGTGCTGCTGTGTGGGGCCGGGGATCGCCGCAATCACGCCTCGCACGGCATCCACAGCCTGCTCACGCACGAAGGGCAGTTGCCGGCCGACTTCATCGCCGCCGCTGAAAATGATCTGCAGCGCTACTCGACGCTGCACCGGCGGCACGCCGAGGTCGTTACCATCAAGCCCGCCTACGACGGGTTTGCCTTCACGTGCGCCGACGGCTCGGGCGGCACCGCGCTCAAGGTGCTGCTGGCGACCGGGCTGCGCGACGAGCTGCCGGCCATCCCGGGTATCGAGACGTACTACGGCTGCTCGGTGCATCACTGCCTCTACTGCGACGGCTTCGAGTATGCCGACAAGCCCATCGCCGCCTTCGGCGAGGCGGACAAGGGCGCCGGCCTTGCGTTGATGATGCGGCAATGGTCGGCCGACGTCGTGCTGTGCACCGGCGGCGGTGAGCCGGTGGGCGGCGAAATGCAGAAGCGGCTCGCCGCGCACGCCATTCCCATCTTCGAGGCGCCGGTCGCCGGCCTTGAGGGCGACGGCAGCGTGTTGCGCCGCATCCGGTTCATCGACGGCACCTATATCGAGCGCGAGGCGTTGTTCTTCGCCACGCAATGCCATCAGAAGTCCGATTTGTGGCGCACGCTCGGCTGTGTGCGGGACGACAAGGGCGGCATCGTCACCGACGCGCTGACCGAGGAGACCTCGGTGCCCGGCGTCTATGTGGCGGGTGACGTGTCGCGGGACGTGCTGTTGATCGCTGTGGCGCTGGCCGAGGGGGCGAAAGCCGCGGTCGCCATCAATCGCGCGCTGCTGCGGGAGGATGGCCTGCTCTGAGCGCGGCAAAAATAAAGCGAGGCCCGAAGGCCTCGCCTGTACTGGTCGGCAGGTCGTGCGCCCTTAGAAGCCGAGGTAGATTCCAAAGCCCGGGCGGCGACGGTAGTAGTAGGGATACCCGTATCCGCCGTACCCGCCGTAGTAGTATGGGCGGCGGTAGCCGTAATAACCGTACGGACGGTAGCCGTAGCGGCGGTAGCCCCAACGGCGAAAGCCGCGGCGGCGGTAATGGACCTCGGTGGTGGTCGCGCCGGTCTTGGCGGCAGGTGTCGTGACGTCCCCGCGCGAGGGCGCCGGAAGCGCCGAGGCGCTCGGAACCGACACGTAGAGGAAGCCGGCGAGAGCGGAAGCAACGAGGGCCGTCATTTTTAGGCGCATCTAAGTCACTCCTACTAGTTCTCTCCCATTGCAACTCGCTTGCTCCGGGCTAGTTCCGCAGCAAGCGGTTGATCTTCTCTGCTATTCTCCGAACAGGGCAATATTTTGTGTCTATCATGGGCCGTCGCAAGTGGCGACGGTCGGCGCCGGCGAGAATTTCTTCGCCGTCGCGCGTCACAATTTATTTCGCAATAGCGAAGGCTCAGTGCGCCGGAGCCGGCGGAACGGGCGCGGCGGCGGATTTCGCCTTGCGGCGGGCGCGCCACTCTTCCAGCCGCTGCATGACGACAAAGACCGACGGCACGAAAACGACCGTCAGCAACGTCGAGCCCAGCATGCCGGTCAACACGGCGATGCCGATCGACTTCTGCGCGTTGGCGCCGGCGCCGTTGGCAACCACCAGCGGCACGACGCCGAGAATGAAGGCGAAGGACGTCATCAGAATGGGGCGGAAGCGCGAGCGTGCCGCCTCGACGGCGGCTTCGAGGATGTCCTTGCCCTCGCGGATGCGCAGCTCGCGGGCAAATTCGACGATGAGGATGGCGTTCTTGCTGGACAGCGCGATGAGCAGGATGAGGCCGATCTGCGTGTAGAGGTTGTTGCCGACGCCGAGCGCCAGCAGCGCCGCCGCCGTGCCGAGCAGCGCCAGCGGCACCGAGACGATCACCGTTGCCGGCGCGATCCAGCTCTCGTACTGGCCGGCGAGCACCAGGTACACGAGCAGCAGGCTGAGGCCGTAGATGAAGTAGATCTGATTGCCGACCTCCTTCTCCTGGTACGACATCGCCGTCCACTCGTAGCCGGAGCCCGGCGGCAGGGTGTCCTTGGCGATCTGCTCCAGGAGCTCGATCCCCTGGCCGGAAGAAAAGCCCATGGCCGTCGCGGTGATGACGGTGGCCGCCGGGTAGAGGTTATAGAGGCTGATCACCGAGGGGCCGGCGACGGTCTTGATCGATGCCAGCGTGCCGAACGGCACCATGTTGCCGTCGTTGTTGCGAACTTGCAGGTATTGCAGGCTGTCGGCGTTGATGCGCGCGGCGGCGTCCGCCTGCACGTAGATCTGGAACACGCGGCCGAACTTGTTGAACTGGCCGACGTAGGTCGAGCCGACATACGAGCTGAGCGCGTCGAGCGCATTGCCCAGTGGCACGCCGAGGGTTTCGGCCTTGATGCGGTCGATCTCGACGTTGATCTGCGGCGCATCGGCGAGGAACACGTTGGTCGCCGATTGGATCATCGACTGGCCGGCGGCACGGTCGCTTACGGCCTGGGCGAGGCGCTGCAGCTTGGCATAGTCGAAGGAGCCGTCGCGGATTTCCACCTTCATCGTGGCGCCGGCGACGTTGCCGATGCCCTGGATGGCGGGGGGCGGGATCACCAGGGCCGTGCCGTCGTTGATGTCTTTGACGCGCGCCGAGAGGCCCTTGTAAAGCCCGAGCAGATCCTCGCCCTCTTTGCGCTGGTCCCAATCCTTGAGGATGACGTAGGCGACGCCGGCGTTCGACAGGCTGGCGCTGTCGTTGAGCGCCGCAAGTCCGGCGATGGCGACGACCTTCTCGACGCCGGGCTGCGCCTTGACGCGCGTGGTGATGTCGTCGAGCGCCCGCGTCGTGCGCTCCAGCGCGGCGCCCTCGGGAAGCTGCACGACGACGAGGAAGTAGCCCTGGTCCTCGATCGGGAGGAAGCCCGTCGGCACGCGGCTGAGACCGAACACGGCGAGCACGACGAGACCGCCGACAATGACCGACATCAGGCCGGCATGGCCGACCATGCGTCGGATGAGACCGGTGTACGCATGCTCGAGCGCGTTATAGACGCGGTTGAAGCCGCGATAGAGGAAGTTGCGCTGCTCGGGCGGGGTGACGGGCCGCAACCACAGGGCGCACTGCGTCGGTTTCAGCGTCATGGCGTTGATGGCCGAGATGAGCGCCGTCGCCGCGATGACGAGCGCGAACTGGCGGTACATCTGGCCCGAGAGGCCGGGGAGGAACGCGGCGGGAATGAACACCGCCATCAGCACCAACGTGATGCCGAGAATGGGGCCGAGCAGCTCGTCCATCGCCTTGATGGCGGCATCGTGCGGCGTCAGCCCATGCTCGATGTGCTTGGCGGCGCCTTCGACGACGATAATGGCGTCGTCGACGACGATGCCGATGGCGAGAATGATGGCGAACAATGTCGACAGGTTCACCGTGAAGCCGAGAGCCGCCATGGCGGCAAAGGCGCCGATGATGGTGACGGGCACGGTCGTCGCCGGCACCAGCGTTGCGCGCCAATCCTGCAGGAACACGAGGATGACGATGAGCACGAGCACCGCGGCTTCGATCAGCGTCTTGTAAACATCGTGCACGGCGGAGGAGACGAACTTCGTCGTGTCGAAGGGGATGACCCAGGTCATGCCTGCGGGGAAGGCCTTGGCCAGCTCGTTCATGCGCGTCTCGACGCGCTTGGCGACCTCGAGGGCGTTGGCATTGGGCAATTGGTAGATGGCCATGCCGGCCGAGGGCTTGCCGTCGAGCTTGAACGTCTGACTGTACTGTTGGGCGCCCAGCTCGACGGTCGCCACGTCCTGCACCCGGGTGATGCGGCCGCCCTTGTCGGTCTTGACGATGATCTTCTCGAACTCGGCGACGTCGTCGAGCTTGCCGTGCACGTTGATCGAATACTGGAACGTCTGCCCTTGCGGCACGGGCGGCAGGCCGACTTGTCCGGCGCTCGTCGATCGGCTCTGCAGATTGACGGCGTTGATGACGTCCTGCGGCACCAGCCCGCGCGCCTGCATCTTCTGGGGATCGAGCCAGATGCGGATGGCGTACTGTCCGGCGCCGAACACGGCGACGTTGCCGACGCCATCGAGGCGGGCGATCTCGTCCAGCAGATTGATCGTCGCGTAGTTCGACAGGAACAGGCTGTCGTATTGTCCCTTGGGCGAGGTGAGCGCGACGATCTCGAGGATGGACGTGGAACGCTTGTTGGTCTGCACGCCCTGTTTCTGCACGCTCTCGGGGAGCGCCGCGAGCGCGGCCGTCACGCGGTTCTGCACCAGGATCTGCGCCTTGTCGCCGTCGGTGCCGATCTTGAAGGTGACCGTCAGCGTGTACTGGCCGTCACTGGTCGACAGCGACGACATATAGATCATGCCTTCGACGCCGTTGACGCGCTGCTCGATCGGCAGTGCGACCTCGCGCGCCACCGTAGAGGCGCTGGCACCGGGATAGCGCGCCGTCACCTGCACCGTGGGCGGCACCACGTCGGGATATTGCGCCACCGGGAGATTGTAGAGCGCGACGATGCCGAGGATGACGATCAGCAGCGCGATGACGTTGGCGAGAACCGGCCGCTCGATGAAGAACTTGGCGATCATTGACCGTCCGCCTCGGCCGCCGCGGATGCGGAGGTCGTCGTCGGCACGACGGTGTTGCCGGGCAGCGCACGCATGAGGCCGCCGACGACGACGCGTTCGTCCGGCAAAAGCCCGCTTTCAATAACGCGTAGCCCACCGTCGACCAGCGCCCCCGGCTGCACTTGCCGCTGCTCGACGACGTTCTTGTCGTTGACGATCAGCAGGTAGCGGCCCTGCTGGTTGTTGCCGAGGGCGATGTCCGGCACGAGGAGGGACTCGACGTCCTTTTGCTTGGGGATGCGCACGCGCACGAACAGGCCCGGCTGCAGCACGGCATCCTTATTGTCGAGCACGGCGCGCCCGGCGAGCGTACCTGTGCTGGAATCGACCTCCGGCGCCACGTAGTCGAGCGTGCCGGTGTGCGGATAGCCCTGCTCGTTCTGCAGGCCGATATCGACGGGGATGGGACCCAGATCCTTCAATGTCACGCCGGCGATGCGCATGCGCTCGCGGATGTCGAGCACCTGCTGCTCGTCGATGTTGAAGTTCACGTAGATGGGCATGAGCTGAACGATCGTCGCCAGCTTGGTCGGCCCGTCGGCGCCGACCATGGCGCCGGGATCGACGAGCCGCGCCGATACGCTGCCGTCGAACGGGGCGACGATGGTCGTGTAAGCAAGGTTGCGCTGCGCCTGGGCGACCTGACCCTTGGCCTGCTCGAGCGCCGCCACCGTCGAGTCGCGCTTGGCGCGCGATTCATCGAGCTGGGCGACCGACACCACCGCCGTCTTGACGAGATCCTGCTTGCGCTTCAAGTCGGCGTCCGCCTGCAGCAGCAAGGCCTCTTGCTGCGCCTGCGTCGCCTGCGCGATCTGCAGCGCGATCTCGAAATCCTGCTTGTCGATCTGGAAGAGCAGGTCGCCCTTCTTGACCGCGGCGCCGTCCTTGTAGCCGACCTTGTCGAGGAAGCCCTGTACGCGCGCCACGAGGTCGACGTGATTGAACGGAGCGGTGCTGCCGGTCAACTCCATATAGAGCGTGACCTTGCGCTGCTCCGGCTTGGCGACGGAGACCTCGGCGGGTGGCGGCGGCTGGTAGGTGTTGCGCTCGCCGCACGCGGCCAACATCAGCGCAACGGCGATGCTGATAGGGGCGAGGCGCAGAGCCAAATTGAACGCGCGCATTGGGAAAATTCCGTCAAAACGCAGACTATTGCGCCGGCGTTAACCTACAGGAATGCGGCTTAAAATTTCATGGAGGAGAAGCCGCCCGTGCGCCGGGCCTCCTGCGGTCGCGACGACTGGCAACTGTGCCATAAAAGCCGCTCGGCGGGCATCGGCCGAAGGCGGCGACAAAAACTATGAAAGCTCGTAGCCGCTTCCGTCGACGCTGTCGGCAAGCGTAAAAACTAGGCTTGGTTGGCGGCCCGTATGCGCTTAAGAAGCGGCGTTGCGAGGTCCTCGTGTGGCGCGGAACGCACTCGGGATGGCCAATAGATCGAAGGGGTTGGGGCAGTTGATGGCGACGGATCGGATCGTTCCCGTAATTCTGTCCGGTGGTTCGGGCACGCGCCTGTGGCCGCTGTCGCGAACCATGTATCCAAAGCAGTTCATCCGCTTCTTCAACGGTCAGGGCAGCTTGCTCGCCGCCACCCTGCGGCGCATCGACGACGCGGACTTTTCCCCGCCGATCATCATCTGCAACAACGACCATCGCTTCCTCGTGCGCGAGGAGCTTGCGGGCGCGGCCATGACGCCCGATGCGATCATCCTCGAGCCGGTGGCGCGCAACACCGCCGCGGCCGTCGCCGTTGCCGCGCTCGCCGCCGTGAAGAAATCGGCGGAAGCCATTATCGCCGTCATGCCCTCGGACCATGTGGTGAAGGACGGGCCGGCATTCGCCGCCAGTCTCAAGCGCGCGGCAGCCATTGCGGCGACCGGCAAGCTGGTGCTGTTCGGCATCGTGCCGAGCGGGACCGCATACCGGCTATGGCTACATTCGCCGCGGTAAGGAGATGCCGGGAAAAAGCGGCGGCTTCGGCGTCGACGCCTTTTTCGAGAAGCCGAACCGTGCGACGGCTGAAAAATATGTCGCCGATGCGAATTATTTCTGGAACAGCGGCATCTTCGTGCTGCACGCGCGCACCTTCCTTGCCGAGCTCGAGCAACTGGCGCCGGATGTGCTCGCTGCAGCGCGTGCCGCGCTCGATGCGGCCGGCGAGGATCTGGGCTTTCTCCGCCTCGATGGCGCCGCGTTTGCGCGCTCGCCCAATATCTCCGTCGACTACGCGGTGATGGAGAAGACGAAGAAGGCGGCGATGGTGCCCATCGACGTCGGCTGGAGCGACGTCGGCTCGTGGTCGTCGCTGTGGGAAGCCTCGCCGCGCGATGCGCAATCGAATGCCGTGCAGGGCGACGCGATCCTCATCGATACGACCAACTGCCTCGTCCACTCGGAGCGCTCGCTCGTCG
This sequence comes from uncultured Actinomycetes bacterium, assembly GCA_963746145.1. Classification (GTDB taxonomy): domain Bacteria; phylum Actinomycetota; class Thermoleophilia; order Solirubrobacterales; family Solirubrobacteraceae; genus Conexibacter. The sequence goes on along the minus strand of CAVVAC010000003.1, from coordinate 14,467 downwards.
CTACCATCGGTCTCGACGGCCTCGTCATCGTCGATACGCCGGATGCGTTGCTCGTCGCCGATCAGGAGCGGGCGCAGGATGTCTCGGCCCTGGTCGCGCGCCTCAAGGGGCTCAACCGCATCGAGCAGGCTCAGCACATAAGAAGCTATCGCCCGTGGGGCTTTTTCGAGCAGCTCGGCACCGGCGCCCGCTTCCAGGTGAAGCTGCTGCACGTCAAGCCGGGCGGGCAGCTCTCGATGCAAATGCACCACCACCGGTCCGAGCACTGGGTCGTGGTGCGTGGCACCGCCAAGGTGACGGTGGGGGAGACGGCCAAGCTCGTGCAGGAGAACGAGAGCGTCTACATCACCGCGACGCAATGGCACCGGCTGGAGAACCCGGGCAAGGTGCCGCTGGAAATGATCGAGGTGCAGATCGGCACGTACCTGGGCGAGGACGACATCATCCGCACCGACGATGTCTATCACCGCGCCCCGCACGAGACGCGCTAGCCGGTCAGCCTATACGAGGGCGAAGATTACCGAGGTGACGAGGGCCATCGACATGACGAGGCCCGCCCACGACAGCAGTTGTTCGGCAGACATTCGGCTGGGCTCCCGGTAGTTGGTGCGCGGGAACCTAGGGGCACGGACGAGGCGCCCAGAACGATGAACTTCTGCATTGCTTATGCTGGATTCTGCTAACGGGCACAGGTGGGGCAGGCCCGGCTTTCCGAGGTTTCTACGCTCGGCGACCGCCCGATTGCGCAAAACTGCGGCTTTCCGCTGCGGCGTTCCGCCTGGACCCAGGACGCGGCATCCCCATCCTGCGGGGCTCGCCCGCCGCCGCCGCCCGTGCTAGAGCCGCGCGCATGACAGCTTCTCCCGTGAAAATCGCTGCGCCGGCGCCGAAAGAGCGCGGGCACGTGCCGACCGTCGGCTTCGTCTCGCTCGGCTGCCCCAAGGCGCTGGTCGATTCAGAGCGCATCCTGACCAAGCTGCGGGCCGAGGGCTACCGCGTGGCGCCCGACTACAGCGGCGCCGACGTCGTCGTCGTGAATACCTGCGGCTTCCTCGACAGCGCCAAGCAGGAGAGCCTCGACGCCATCGGCGAGGCCATGGCCGAGAACGGCCGCGTCATCGTCACCGGCTGCTTCGGCGTCGAGGAAAGTCGCATCCGCGAGAGCCATCCGGGCGTGCTCGCCGTCACCGGCCCGCATCAATACGAGCAGGTGGTGCAGGCGGTGCATGCAGCGGTGCCGCCGGTGCATGACCCGTTCATGGACCTCGTGCCGGCCGAGGGACTGCGGCTGACCCCGCGCCACTACGCCTATTTGAAGATCTCCGAGGGCTGCAACAATCGCTGCTCGTTCTGCATCATCCCGCACCTGCGCGGCGATCTCGTCAGCCGTCCCTCGAACCACGTGATGACCGAGGCCGAGCGCCTGGTGAAGGCCGGCGTCAAGGAGCTGCTGGTCATCAGCCAGGACACCAGCGCCTACGGTCTCGATCTGAAATATGCCGAAAGCCAGTGGAAAGGCCGCCCGCTGCCGGCGCGCTTCCAGGCGCTATGCGAGGCGCTGGGCGAGCTCGGCGTCTGGGTGCGCCTGCACTACGTCTATCCCTATCCGCATGTCGACAACGTCATTCCGCTGATGGCCGAGGGCAAGATCCTGCCCTACCTCGACATTCCCTTCCAGCACGCCTCGCCGAAGGTCTTGAAGGCGATGCGCCGTCCGGCGGCGCAGGAAAAGACGCTGGAGCGCATCCGCCGCTGGCGCGAGGTATGCCCCGACCTCGCCATCCGATCGACGTTCATCGTCGGCTTCCCCGGCGAGACGGAGGAAGACTTCCAGTTCCTGCTCGACTGGATGCGCGAGGCGGAGCTCGCCCGCGTCGGCTGCTTCCGCTACGAGCCAGTTGCCGGCGCGCCGGCCAACGATCTCGCCGGCGCCGTGCCCGATGAAGTGAAGGAAGAGCGCTGGCACCGCTTCATGGCGACGGCAAAAGAGGTCAGCGAGAAGCGCCTTGCCGGCATCGTCGGGCGCGAGATCGACGTCATCATCGACGAGGTCGACGAGGAAGGCGCGCTCGGCCGCTCGCAGTGGGACGCGCCGGAGATCGACGGCAGCGTGTTCCTCAACGGCGACACCGACCTCAAGGCGGGGGACATCGTCAGGGCGCGCGTCGCCCACGCCGACGACTACGACCTGTGGGCCGACCGCAGCCAGGCCTAGAACCCGTAGATCGCCACGCCGATCCCGAAGGCCACCACCGCCGAGATGCTGATCAGAGTCGGCAGTAGCGCCAGCTGTCTGCCGCCGGATGCGTCGGTCGGGCATGGGCTTCGTATTGCTCGCAATGGGAACTTGGCTGCGAATTCACACGTTTGCGTCGCGGATCGAGCAAAATTGCGCAAAAACCGGGAGACGCACCATGGGACTTTTCACCAGAGACCTGAAGACCCTCGAGGACCTGTTCATGCACGGCCTCAAGGACATCTACTATGCCGAAAACCAGATCGTTAAAAACCTGCCGAAGATGATCGAGGCGGCGAGCGACGCCGAATTGAAGAAGGCCCTCAAGGCGCATCTCGCCGAGACCGAGAACCAGGTCACGCGCCTGGAGCAGGCGTTCGAGCTGCTCGGCGAAAACCCGCGCGGCACCCGCTGCCCCGGCATCGACGGCATCCTCACCGAGGGCGATGAGGTGCTCGGCGACGTCGAAGGGCGCAGCGTGACCAACGCCGCCGTCGTCGCTTCGGCGCAGGCCGTCGAGCACTACGAGATCACGCGCTACGGCACGCTCATCGCCTGGGCGACGGAGCTCGGCAAGCTGGATGTCGTGCCGCTGTTCGAGCGCAACCTGCGCGAGGAGAAGGCCGCCGACAGGAAGCTGTCGGCCATCGCCGAGGCGCGCGTCAACAAAGGCAGCGGGCGCAAGTCAGCCAAGACGACGAAGGCCGGCGGAGCGCGCCGGACAGCAGCGCGCAAGGTCAGCAAGGCGGCGGCAAAGCCGCGCAAGCGTCCGGCCGCACAGCGTCGGCGCGCGAGCTGAGCATCATTTGCGAGGTGATTGAGCGGCAGGCGCTGGTCAGCGCCTGCCGCTTTGTTTAGTGGACCAGCACGTTGGCCAGCACGACGGCGATGGCGGTGACGCTGACCGCTGCGAACAGCACCCAGGCGCGCATCATCATGCTGCGCTCGAGGCGCCGGCTCTCGTCGCGGAACGTTTCGAGCTCGGCGAGCTTGCGGCTGACCGCCTCGAAGCTGTTGTAGGCGTGGTAGTCCCCACCCGTGCTTTGTTCGATCTTGTCGAGGCGCGACTTGAGATCGCGGCAACCGCGCAGCAATTCGTCGAGCTTCGATTGCTTGCTGCGCTTCTCGTTTTGCTGGAAAGCCTGCCAGCGCTGATCCTGTTCGGAGGCGTCCTGCAGCTGGGCCACCTTCGACGCGAGCTGGCCGAGGTCGCGTGACATCAGTCGCACGGTGGCCTGCAGCTGCTCGATCTTGCCCGCCGTCTCGGCGACGAAACTGTCGCGCGCGATCAGCGGAACGGAAGGAGCGATGTCGTAGCGGATTTCGGGGGCAATTCTATCGGCCGCTGCTTTGCTCAACAGGGACGGCCGACTACGACGTTCTTCGACTCTCAGCACGGCACCACGCCTCCCAACGCGGAAGATACCGACCATCTGCACCCCATCCGGTGCGAACACGGTAGGCACGATTCATCGATCGCACGGCTCTTGAGCTGAGCGGGAGACGCGTTTGACCGCGCGCTGCCAAGCCTCTCGCGGCCGCAACGTTAGAGGTAAGATTTCTCTTGAGCTTCAGTCCGTTGACGATAACCCAGACTGTAAACCTTGGCTAGTCTTGCGTGCGACAATTTGACGGGCTGCAGCAATTATTTTGGGGGTCGATCGCAATCCGGCACCGAACGGGCCGTCAACGGTTGACCGCCTTGAGCGCCGCGCTCGGGTAGCGGTCGCCGGCGGCGATGCCGTGCGGGAATGCGCTATCGATCCGCTGCAGATCGGCAGGCGTGAACGTCAACGCCAGTGCGCCGATGTTCTCGGCGATGTAGCGCGGCCGCTTCGTCCCCGGAATGGGCACGACGTCATTGCCCTGGGCCAGCACCCACGCCAACGCGAGTTGTGCGGGCGTGCAGTGCTTCTCTGCCGCCATTTCGGTGACGGCGACGACGAGATCGAGGTTCTTCTGGAAGTTCTCGCCCTGAAAGCGCGGTGAAGTACGTCGGTAGTCCGTTGCTTCCAGATCCTCCGGCGACTTGATCTGACCGGTGAGGAAGCCTCGCCCCAGCGGACTGTAGGCGACGAAGCCGATGCCCAGCTCGCGCACGGTGGCGAGAATCTCGCCCTCCGGCTCGCGCGTCCACAGCGAGTATTCGCTCTGCAGGGCCGTGATCGGATGCACCTTGTGGGCGCGGCGAATGGTTTCCGCCGACGCCTCCGACAGACCGATGTGGCGCACCTTGCCGGCGCGCACCAGCTCGGCCATGGCGCCGACCGTTTCCTCGATCGGCGTCTTGGGGTCGACGCGATGCTGATAATAAAGGTCGATGGTGTCGACGCCGAGCCGCTTGAGGCTGGCATCGCAAGCCTGGCGCACGTACTCGGCGCGTCCGTCGAAGCCGGTGACGGCGCCATCGGCGCCGCGGACGATGCCGAACTTGGTGGCAAGGACGACGCCGTCGCGTTTGCCCTTCAGGGCGCGTCCTACCAATTCCTCGTTGGCCCCGCGCCCGTACATGTCGGCGGTGTCGAGGAAGGTGACGCCCAGCTCCAGCGCGTGGTGGATGGTCTCGATCGATTCCGCTTCGCTGCCGCCGACGTAGAAGTCGGACATGCCCATGCAGCCGAGGCCGAGGGCAGACACCTCCAGCGATCCGAGCTTGCGGTACTGCATGGCGATCTCTCCCTGTCTGCTTCAAGCTTAGCGTTGTTCGTGCGCGCCTCCGGCGACTAGAAACGCGCGGCGTCGCCTTTTAGGTCAGGCGTCGGTCGTTTTGTCAGCCGACCTGGGCGCGGTGGCGCAGGAAATGGTCGGCGAGCACGATGGCCATCATGGCTTCGCCGATCGGCACGGCGCGGATGCCGACGCACGGGTCGTGGCGACCCTTGGTGACGATGTCCGTCTCGCCGCCGTCGCTGTCGATGGTCTTGCGCGGGGTGAGAATGGAGGACGTCGGCTTCACGGCGAAGCGGCAAACCACCGGTTGGCCGGTAGAGATGCCGCCGAGGATGCCGCCGGCTTGATTCGACAGGAAGCAGGGCTGCCCGTCGCGGCCGATGCGGATCTCGTCGGCGTTCTGCTCGCCGGTGAGCTCGGCGGCGCCCATGCCGGCGCCGATCTCGACGCCCTTCACCGCATTGATGCTCATCATCGCCGAGGCGATGTCCTGGTCGAGCTTGCCGTAGATCGGTGCGCCCCAACCTGCCGGCACACCTTCGGCGACGACCTCGACGATGGCGCCGATCGACGAGCCGGACTTGCGTACGCTGTCGAGGTAGTCGGCCCAGTGCACGGCGGTGGCCGCGTCGGGGCAGAAGAAGGGATTGGCGTTGACTGTATCCCAGTCCCACAGCGAGCGATCGACGGGAATATTGCCGATCTGCACGAGCGCGCCGCGAATGGTGACGCCTTCGAGCACCTTGCGCGCCACGGCGCCGGCCGCAACGCGCGCCGCCGTCTCGCGCGCGGACGAACGCCCGCCGCCGCGGTAGTCGCGGATGCCGTACTTCTTCCAATAGGTGTAGTCGGCATGCCCGGGGCGAAATTTGTCGACGATGTCGCCGTAGTCCTTCGACCGCTGGTCGACGTTGCGGATCATCAGCGAGATCGGCGTGCCGGTGGTCACCTGGCGTCCGTCGCCGTTGGGAAAGACGCCCGACAGGATTTCAACCGCGTCCGGCTCCTGGCGCTGGGTGGTGAAGCGCGACTGCCCCGGGCGCCGCTTGTCGAGATAGCCCTGGATGTCGGCAGCCTCCAGCGGCAGCCCGGGCGGGCATCCGTCGACCACGCAGCCGAGCGCCGGCCCGTGGCTCTCGCCCCAGGTGGTGACACGGAACAGATGACCGAAGGTGTTGTGCGACATCGACCGTTTGCCGGAGAGGAGGATGGCGACGCGGATGCGCGTGCAACCTGGCGCCGTGGCAGTTGTGCCAGTCTTAGGAGTGCAAGCGCACGCTCGCAAGGCCTAGCGCGATGATCGAGAAATTCGCCATCATTGGTGGCCAGGGACCGAGCGAATTTCTCGATCTGAATCGCGCTAGAAGGCCTATGCATCTAGTGTCCCCTATGATTCCGAAGTTCGCCCCAGCCCCAGACGCAAGCACTGGCGAACTTCGGAATCTGGACACTAGTGGCGGCAAAGCCCGTGACAGACTCAATCGATGCAGTTTATCTGGGCTCAGTACTGCGTCGCGATACGCGACAAGCTGCCAGAAGTCAGCAGGAAGAGGACGCTTCGACGAAGCGCGATCTTCTGCAACACCGCCACTTGGCGGGGACCACCGGTCACCTTCAGGCCTGGCCTTGGGACCACAGGTCTCGCAACGTTTCTGAGCTTAGGGCGTTAGATCCGCCGGTCGCGTGTCGCAAGCAAGGTGTGCGTCACGGGGCGGCTTTGGTCGTGCCCGACATCAGCTGCTCCCTGCCGGTCTGAGCAACCGGCATCGAGCGGCCATTCGACGTTACGGGGAAGAGCTGGAGCAGCCGCTGCTCCGGCTCTTTCTTTTTGGCGCACGCGACTCCCCCGCGGGGAGCCGGCCGCGTGCGCCGGATTAAATCCACTCCATGCCGTCGCGCCGCAGGACGAGAATGCGATCCTGCGGCACGGGCAGTTCCGGCACCGTGGCCGCGTCCAGACCATAGAGGTGCCCGCGCAGCACGCGGCTGACGCCGCCATGGCCGGCGACGACCGTGTCGGCCGTCACGTCGCCCAGCCAGTCGACGGAGCGGGCCATCAGATCCTCGTAGCTTTCGCCGCCCTTCGGCCGCCAGCGAAACGTATCGCGCGAGCGCGCCTCGATGCCCGGCAGCGTCGATGCCCGGCAGATCCTTGGCGAAGATGCCTTGCCAGTGCCCGTAGTGGATTTCCATCAAGCGCTCGTCCAGCGCGTAGTCACGCGGCTCGAGGCCGATTGCCGAGCGCACGATCTCCATGGTCTCGCGGGCGCGCAGCAAGGGACTGGCGACATAGCGGAAGCCGCCGATCGCCGGCAGCAGCGCGCGCAAGGCTTCGCCGTTGCGGCGCGCCTGGGCGCGGCCCGTCTCGTTCATGGGGACGTCGGCCTGCCCCTGGTAGCGCGATTGCGCGTTCCAGTCGGTCTCGCCGTGACGGATGAAATAGATGGTGACGTCGGCGCGCATCGCTTCGATACGCCCGCTCAGCTCAGGCGTCCTCGGACTTGGCGACGGTGATGTCCGGCGCGTCCTCGTTCTTCATGCCCTGCACGTGATAGCCGGAATCGACGTGGTGCACCTCGCCGGTGACGCCGCGCGACAGATCCGACAGCAGGTAGAGGCCGGCGCCGCCGACCTCCTCGATGGTCACCGTGCGGCGCAGCGGCGAATTGTATTCGTTCCAGCGCAGGATGTAGCGGAAGTCGGCGATGCCGGAAGCGGCCAGTGTCTTGATCGGGCCGGCGGAGATGGCGTTGACGCGAATGCTCTTCTTGCCGAGGTCGGCGGCGAGGTAGCGCACGCTGGCCTCGAGCGCCGCCTTGGCGACGCCCATCACGTTGTAGTGCGGCATGACCTTCTCGGCGCCGTAGTACGTCAGCGTCAGCATCGAGCCGCCGGGCGGCATCAGCTTCTCGGCGCGCGCCGCGAGGGCGGTGAACGAGTAGCAGGAGACGAGCATCGTCTGCGTGAAGTTCTTCTCGCTGGTGTCGACGTAGCGTCCGTCGAGCTCCGACTTGTCGGAGAAGGCGATGCAGTGAACGAAGAAATCGAGACGGCCCCAGACCCGCTGCAGCTCGGCGAAGACGGCATCCATGGACCCCGCATCGACGACGTCGCAGGGGAGCACGATTTTCGAGCCGAGCTCTGCCGCCAACGGCTCGACGCGTTTCTTGAGTGCGTCGCCTTGAAAGGTGAAGGCAAGTTCGGCGCCCTGCGCGGCGGCCGCGCGGGCAATGCCCCAGGCGATCGAGCGGTTGTTCGCTAACCCCATGATAAGGCCGCGTTTGCCAGCCAACAGGTTGCCTTTCGCAACCCCTGCGCTCGGCAATGGCTCCGTCATGGGTCTCTCTCTGTTCCTAATTATCGCCGGGTCCGTTCGGCGCGCATCCTACACAAATGCACTGTGGGGTCCAGATGCGCACATTTCTACAGGAATGAACGAAAAAGGCCGGCCCCTGGGGGCCGGCCTTTCGGCGAAGTCGAGACGGTAAGGGGACCCGCCGCTTCAGCCATCGAGCTGCCAGCGGCCGCTCGGCAGCCGGCAGGCGATTCCTTCTTGCTTCTTGGTGTTGGTGCCGCTCGTCATGAGGACGATCAGATGCCGGCACACTTTGCCGCCGCTATCCTTGAACGACGCGGTGGGCTGTACGATACCAGACAGTCTTCCATGCCAGCGGCGCCAGACGTAGGTCTTGCCGTCGCCGACCTCGGAGAGCGCGTACTGAATGCGCTCGAGAGCCGCGACCTCGTCCTTCTCGTCCAGCTTGGGTGGCGGTACGGCAATGTCGATGGTGGTCCCCGGCACCAGGGAGAGCGGGATCTGCGTCGGTGCATTGGCGGGAGCGGCGGGAGAGACGGACGTTGCCCACTCATCCGATCCGCCGAAGGCCGACGACGAGCCGAGCATCACCTGGGCGGCGAGCACGAAAGCCGTGGCGGCAACGGTAGCAAGCGTTACTAGAGAAGAATGCGAACTCATGACGCTATCACTCGATGCTGATGACGCTACGATCCGCGACTTGCGGGGTGACCTGTGGTGAGTATGAGCTGCTTTGGTTAAGGCTGACTGAAGAGCTGTCCCAGACGCGGCGACGGCGAGTTAATGAGGTATTGACGTGAGCAACGATCAGTCTGCTGCGGCGCTCGAGCCCGGCGACTTCGCGGAGGCCGCCGAGCCATTCGCGCTGTTCGACACCTGGCTCGCCGATGCGACGCGCCACGAGCCGAACGATCCAAACGCCATGGCGCTCGCGACCGTCGATGCCGCGGGCCATCCCAACGTGCGCATGGTTCTGTTGAAGGCCGTCGATCCCGTGGGCCACCCCGGGCGCGGCTTTGTCTTCTTCACCAACTGCGAGAGCGCCAAAGGCCGCGAGCTCGGCGCCGCGCCGCATGCCGCGCTCGACTTCTATTGGAAAAGCCTGCATCGGCAGGTGCGCGTGCGCGGGCCGGTGACGCCGACGAGCGCCGCCGAGGCTGACGCCTACTTCGCCACGCGCCCGCGCTCGGCGCAGATCGGCGCCTGGGCGTCGCAACAGTCGCGTCCCCTGGAAAGCCGCTTTGCGCTGGAGAAAGCCGTAGGGACGCTGACCGCCAAATACCTCGTCGGGGCCGTGCCGCGGCCGCCGTATTGGTCGGGCTTTCGCGTCACCCCGCTCGAGATCGAGTTCTGGCACAGCCGCCTATCGCGACTGCACGAGCGCATCTCGTTCAAGCGCGAGGCGCCCGGCGGCGACTGGCTCAAAACGCGCCTTTATCCCTAGCCCTTAAGCGGCTTCGCGCGCCGTGCCTTGACCGCGCCCCGGTGTCCGGGCAAACCCGCACCAGGTTGCCTTGTTGGACGATGGACGCCATGCCGACGAGCGGCAAACAGAAGCGCAAGACGTTGTTGCTGACGGGCGCCTCGCGCGGCATCGGCCACGCGACGGTGATGCGTTTCGCCGCCTCGGGTTGGCGCGTGATCAGTTGCTCGCGGTATCCCTTCCCCGAGAGTTGTCCCTGGGAGTTGGGCCGCGACGACCACATGCAGGTCGACCTTGCCGACGCGGCCGACACGGCCCGCGCCATCGGCGACATAAGGGAGCGGTTGGCAGCCGACGGCTCGCTCCTCGATGCGCTGGTGAACAATGCCGCCATCAGCCCCAAGGCGGCAGGCGGCGCGCGGCTCAATGCTACCGACACGCCGATCGAGGATTGGCACCGCGTCTATCAGGTCAACTTCTTCGCCCCGCTCATGCTCGTGCGCGGCCTTCTCGACGAGCTGGAGCGCGCGCAGGGCGCCATCGTCAACATCACCTCCATCGCCGGGAGCCGCGTGCACCCATTTGCCGGCTCGGCCTACGCCACCTCGAAGGCGGCACTGGCTGCATTGACGCGGGAAATGGCCGCCGACCTCGGACCGCGCGGTATTCGCGTCAACGCCATTTCGCCGGGCGAGATCGACACGGCCATCCTGTCGCCCGGCACCGGCAAGATCGTCGAGGAGCAGATCCCCATGCAGCGCCTCGGCTCCCCCGAAGAGGTTGCCCGCGCCATCTATTTCCTGTGCAGCGAGCAATCGAGCTACGTGCACGGGGCCGAATTGCACATTAACGGTGGCCAGCACGTTTAGCGCGCGCCCTGCGGGGCGTGGTGTCGCTGTTTTTCGCCCGATTCTGCGTTATCCTCTGCCGGCCGACCCCATTTCCGGATAGCTCGCATCGCATGGCTCCCATCGTCACCCAGCCCAGGCCCTCGAGGCTGCGCCGCGCATGAGGCCGCCGCCGCCCCTGGGCCCGTCATTCTTTGCCCGCTGGACCAGTCGTATCGCCGTGTTCTCGGCGGTGCTGTTGGCCACGGCGCTGTTCCTGCACCGGCTGTTCTCGCTGCCGACGCCGATCGCCGAGAACCTGACGTGGGTCGCCTTCGCCGGCGCCGGCCTGTCGCTGCTCATGTCCGCCGCCGCGACCTTCGGCATCTGGCGCACGGGGCGCCCCGGCACGGCGCGCGTCGTCTTCGCCATCCTTGTCAGCCTCGGGCTGATGCTGTGGCCGCTTCTCTTCCTGCCGAAGTACGAGGGACTGCCGAGCATCAACGACGTGACGACCGACGTGAACAGCCCCCCGCCCTTCGTCGAGATCGCCAAGCAGCGCCCTCGAGGGGTCCAATCCGATCGACTATCCGGGGCTATCGTTCGCGCGCAAGCAGCTCATCGCCTATCCGGACATCAAGCCGATCGAGATCGATCGCTCGACCGACGAGGTCTTCGAGCTGGCGGTCGACGCCGCCAAGCGCCTGAAGTTGGAGATCGTGCATCAGGAGGCGCCGGACGTTGCCGCCGGCCGGCCGGGGCTCATCGAGATCGCCGATCGCACGCTCATCCTCGGCCTCTATGACGATGTCGCCATTCGCGTCGCCGGCACCGAGCAGCACGCGCGTCTCGATGTACGTTCCGCCTCCCGCTTTGGCGGCCACGACCTCGGTCGCAACGCCGACCGCGTGCGCGTCATCCTCAAGGAAGTCGTGACGGTGATGGAATTGACCGTGCCTGCCGCGCGCGGCGGCGAGGACGCCGAGGCGGAGAAGGCCGTCAAAGAGGAACGGCCACGCAGTCGACGTTCGAAGAATCGGCGCAGGCGATAAGTCCACGCTCGGCCAAGTGGTCGACATGCGCGCGCAGCGACAGCGTTGCGGCGCCGACCACGGCCTTGTCGAGATCGCGATAGATCACCGGCAGCAGCGTCCGCACCGTATTGGTGCCCTTGCGCACGGCGTCGAGAATTGCCTGCTCGCGCCACTTGCGATGCAGGAGGTAGGCCTTCACCGTGCGCCGGGCTTCGTCGATGGCGCCCCCGTGGCCGGGAAGCAGCGTCGTCTCCTCGCGCCCGAGCAGCAGCTCGAGCGAGCGCATGTAGTCCGCCATGCGCCCTTCCGGCGGCGCCACGACGGACGTGTTCCACGCCATCACGTGATCGCCGGAAAACAGAGTGCCGGTGCCATCGAGCGCCAGACACAAATGGTCGGGTGCGTGCCCGGGCGTATGCAGCGCCGTCAGCGTCCACCCTTCGCCTTCGATCTTGTCGGCGTGGGCGACGTGGACATCGGGCCGGAAGCTGTGACCGACGTACTCGGCATCGGCGTCGCCGCCCCCGCCGGCAGGGATTTCAGACCGGCGAAAGCCGTACGTCCGCGCGCCCGTTGCCGCCTGCAGGGCGGCGACGCCGTCGACGTGATCGCGATGCGCATGCGTGGCGATGATGTGGGTGATCGGCCGCCCGGCAGCGGCGGCGAGGATGGCCAGGCGGTGCGGCGCGTCATCGGGCCCCGGATCGATGACGGCGAGTTCGCGCGTGCCGACGATGTAGGTGTTGGTGCCCTTGAAGGTGAGCGGTCCGCCGTTCGGCGCCACAAGCCGGGCTATGCCCTCGGCCATGTGGTCCGCCACGCCGTAGGTGAACTGCATCGAAGTGTTGAATTTCAAACTCTCGCTCATTTGTACATTTGGCGCTCTATCCGGGGCGCCGGCCAACTTAGGGACGGATTGCCACGCAGGCCAGTCTCAGGGGGTTACGCAGGGAACGCTTCCGATCGGGGCGGGTTAGTCACTCCGTCAAAATGGAGGTGCAAGATGGAACGCCGAAGAGGTCTTCCGGCATCGCGAAAACCCGGCGTGGAAAGCGCCACCGCCTGGATCGTCGGCATGCTCGGGTTGGGTATTATTGCCGCCCTGTTGGTTGCGGTGGTGGCGCCGCCCCCCGCCGACGAGACGAACGTGCCGGCGACCAGCAAAGAGCAGGTGGCGCCCAACCCGCCGCCGGTGCAGCCGACCGCGAAAAGGAGGTGCAAGATGGAACGCCGCAAGAGGTCTTCCCTCGTCGCGAAAACCGGGCGTAGAAAGCGCTACCGCCGGGATCGTCGGCATGCTCGGTTTGGGCATGATCGCCGCCTTGCTGTCGCGGTCGTCGCGCCGCCCGCTGCCGATGAGACCGACCGGACCTGCGACCAGCACGGAGCAAGTCGTACCCACGCCGCATCCGGCGCAACCGCAATAATGCGCAACCCGCTAACAGCTGCCATCATCGACAGCACGTGCTCGCGGCGCCCTCGCGTTGAAGCGGGCGTTTGCGGCGTTGTCAGCCGAGGAAGCGGCACGCTTCGTGCTGACGTGCGTCATCGCGCAGCGCCGCGGGCCCGTAACACCGCCCTCGACGGCTGGAACCACATCGGATTTGGCGAATTGGACCTCAAACTCGCCCGATCGCGTGAGGTCCATGATGAGCCGTACATCCTCTCAATCTGATCGTGGCGTTGACGCTCGCGTCCGCGCTTGCGCTCGGCGCCGGCACCGTCTTGGCGCAATCGGGCGGTCCTCGGGCGGCTCTTCCGGAGGCGGGATCTTCCGGCGGAAGTTCGTCGAGTGCGGACCAGCGCGGTCGGCGGGCCGCGCGGGCGGCGCAGGTTCCGCCGGTGCGCCGGCGCCGCGCGTCGGTGCGGGTGCCGGCACCGCTGCGTCCAGCCCGACGCTCCGATCCGAACCTGGCAGCAGCACCAGCACGGGCGTGCCTGCCAATAGCGATCCACGCAGCCTCAACAATCAGGCCGGCCCTACCGCGGCGCCCGGCAGCACGGCGCCCGGCACCTTCTCGGCCGGCGGCACGCCGGCGCCGGCCGGCACGACGACCCCTTCGGGCACCGCATATCCGAGCGGCACCGCTCTCGAGGGAGCGCGGCAGCGGGCCATGCAATCTCCGCCCGGCACCGCCATCCCGCCGGCTGCGGCTGGCGTCGGCGGCGACCGCTCCACACGTCGAGGTTGGCAGCGACAGCGCGGCGACCGGTCCGGCGACACCGGGGCTGCCCAATCAGGCCGATCCCAACCGCAGTACCAGCGGCGATCCCAACCGTCTCGCCGGCGGTGGACGCAGCAACCGCCAGGGAGCCGCGGCGCCAACATGCAAGACTGCGAAGCGGCTTGGGACGAGAAAACGCACATGAGCAAGGCGAAGTGGCGGGAAACCTGCGCCCGCACGCTCACCGATCCGCATATGTAAAACGCGGCGCCTGCGAGACGATGGAAAACACACCCTCACGCCCGCAAGACTCACACCGTCGATAGCGAGAACGAGCGTGATCGGCGCCGCGCGGCGCTCGCCCGTTGGCGTGGAGCGAAAACGTCTAGCGTGCAGAGCGAGAGCTGCAGCGGCTCCGCCTGGACGCATCAGCGTCGCCGAATAGGGTGATGGTCGGAGCGGGGAGATTCGAACTCCCGACCCCTTGCTCCCGAAGCAAGTGCGCTACCAGGCTGCGCTACGCTCCGCCCGACCGTCAGTCCTTTGAGGGACAACGCCGCAGCGTCCTGTGAAGGATGCATGCGGCGAGGGCGGCTTTATAGCGGCCATGTGGCAGCCCCGCAAGCGAAGGGTTCGGCACCCATCCCCAAGCCATTGGAGGCGCCTCGCGGTGTGCAATTGCAGCGGGATTGCTCGCTCACACGGCCTCGACTATACGGGGCGCTCCCCCATGCCGGCGAAGCATCGCTTCGTCATCGCGGGGGTGATGGGGCGTCGCCAAGTGGTAAGGCAACGG
>CAVVAC010000002.1:0-301866 GCA_963746145.1 uncultured Actinomycetes bacterium | reverse complement strand
CGACCAGATGCTCGCCCCGCATGGACATCATCTCGATCAACTGCCCGCACACGCCGGCGACGTTCCATCTCCTCTCGGCGCGCCGATTGAAGCAGCTCCGGCCGCAAGCCTATGTGGTCAACACCGCGCGCGGCGAGGTGATCGACGAGGCGGCGCTGATCCGGATGGTCAGCGCGGGCGAGCTGGCCGGCGCCGGCCTCGACGTGTTCGAGCACGAGCCGGCGGTCAACCCGAAGCTGGCGCGGCTCGCGCGCGACGGCAAGATCGTGCTGCTGCCGCACATGGGCTCCGCGACGGTCGAAGGCCGTGTCGACATGGGCGAGAAGGTGATCGTCAACATCCGCACCTTCATGGATGGCCATAAGCCGCCGGATCGCGTCCTGCCGTCGATGCTTTAGGCTCGGGCGACGACGAGCCGTGTACAGCGGCGCAGTCCTGGCGCTATGCTCCGCCTCAAGAAACATTTTGAGGAGGAATGCCGATGCCGACCATCAAAGACGTTTCGATCATCAATTGGAACAAGACCGAGGCCAAGGGCCCCCGGTCGCGTCAGGGCTTGAGAGAACGATTTGCAGCAAGAGCCTCTGTGGTTCGAAGTACCTCGACGTCCACCATCGGACCGTCTCACAAGGTCGCAAGTTCGACGTGCAAGCCGGCGACAACTACCACCTCATCTATGTCATCGAGGCACCGAAGGGCGGCACCATCAGCTTCAACGGCAAGTCGCATAGGGCCGAGGATGGCGCCGGCGTGCTGCTCGTCCCGGGCGAGTCGGCGGAGCTTCGAAGCGTCGGGATCGGATCTGCAAATGCTTCACATGGTGACGCCGAAGGCTCCCGCTGCGGTCAAACAGGGATTGCCCGGCGGACCGGGATATTTCTTCAATCGCAACACGCTCCGTGCACTCACCGACGCCAGCGGCGGGCGTGTGCGCCGCTTGTGCGTCGAGTCCACGGTCAGGCTTCTCGACGGCAGCAGGCTGACGCCAACCAATGCCATCCAGGCGGGCGAGATGCGCTATCACGACGGCGGATCGTCACCCTATCACCAGCATGTCGGCACCCCCGCCAATCCGGACGGCCCGTCGCACTGCTACATCACGTTCAAGGGCCGCGGCGTGGTCCAGGTCGGGGATGACACCCAGGAGCTTGAACCTGGCACGCTGGTGTTTTTCCCGACGGGCGTGCCGCACCGGCTTCGCGCCAAGGGCGGTCTGCTCGACTACTTCGAGCTGCAGGCCTGGAAGAGCTTCAAGACCGAACGTGCTCAGCGAGGAGAAGCTCGGGCTTAAGTGGTACTACGATCCGGTGACGCCGGGCGCCGAGCGGGTCGAGTGGGACCAGACCTGACGAGCTAAGGCTTGATGTGCTTGAGCAGCGAGGCCAACAGCCGGTTGGTCGAGCTGATCGCTTTGACCACATAGCCAAGCTCGATGCATATCCCAAGCAGGATGATGACGAGCAGAATCTGCATCCAGTCCATCGCGCGCCTCCAGGCGACTCGCAACGAAAGGGTGCCCGGTCCGACGGGTGGCAGGCAATTCGCAAGGGGCGCAATTCACCGGGGAAGTTTGATGCCTCGCCCTCAGCGCCGCTCGCGCACCCCCATCCGCACCAGGCGCGGCAGCACCTCGTCGCGGAAGATACGGCACCTCGTTGAGATAATTGACGAACGACACCGCGATGCCGCGCACGCCCGCCGCGGCTGACGTTGGCCAGCTCCTCCGCGACCTTGTCGGGCGTGCCGACGAACGGATAGCCGCCGATCGCGTTGCCGGCGAAGTACTGCGCTTTGGCTGCGTATTCGTCCGGCGGCGTGTTCTGCGCGGGTGATGTTGCGCAGCGCCATCATCCGCTCGACCGCGCCCCAGTCGGCGTTGTCGATGTTGGCGTGGCGGTAATAGTCCTCGGCCTCCTTCTGCGTCGGCCGGCAGATCACCTGGCCGATGGTATAGACCTCGATGTCGCGGCCGAGCTTGCGCCTCGGCCTTGATCGTCGACCTTCTTCACGGTCGCTTCGATCGCGTTCTCCGCACTGCTGCGCGGTGCCGGCGGCGGCGGCCGCGCGTCGCCGGTGGCGGTGAAGAACGCGTCGCAGTTGCGCAGCGCGAACGCCTGGCCGGCGCCGGAGCGAGCCGGCGTTCATGATCAGCGGCCGCGTTCCGCCGTAGGGCTTCGGGCTTCGCGCGCACGCCCTTGAGCTTGAAGTAGCGGCCGTCGAAATCGAACTCCTCCGTCCTCGGTCCAGGCGCGCTTGATGACGTCGAGCCACTCCTGGGCGAATTCGTAGCGCGTCGTCGTGCTCGCGCTGCTCGACGCCGAACATCTCGAACTCGCCCTCGTTCCAGCCGGCGACGATGTTGAGCCCGAAGCGGCCCTCGCCGATGTGGTCGGCGGTGACGAACTCCTTGGCCGCGATCAGCGGATGAAACAGCGGCGCATGCACGGTGCCGAACACGGTGATGCGCTTGGTCGCGCCGAGCAGGCCGCAGGCCCAGGTCACGGTCTCGAGCGTCGTGCCGTGGAAGTCGGTGTCGCCGCCGTAGCCCTTCCAGCGGCCGATCGGCAGCATGAAGTCGATGCCGGCGTCGTCGGCCATGCGCGCGAGCTTGAGGCAGTCCGGCCAGCTCGCCGACCAGCGCTCCGGCACCTTGGTCGCGGTGCGCGCCGACGAGCAGTTGGCGCCGAACAGGCCGATCTTCAGCGCGTTGCCGTTGTACATGGCAAGACGCGCGGCTTGCATTTCGCTTGCGTCATCGATGGTGACAGGTCCCTGATCGTCGGCTTCTTCCCGCTCAGCGGATTGCTGTCGTCCCAACCATAGCTCAGCGTCTCGAAGCGCATCGCGCGGGCGTCGACCATCAACAGCCGCCCGACCAGCCCTTCGCCGAAGCCGACGATCTCGCGGATCACTTCGAGCGCCATCATCGAGCCGAGCACGCCGGCCAGCGCGCCGAGGATGCCGGCCTCCGAGCAGGCCGGCACCGTGCCGGGCGGCGGCGGCTCGGGAAACAGGCAGCGATAGGTCGGGTTGGGCTTGCCGTCCTTGCCGCGCTCGTGCGCGCGGATGGTGGTGAGCGTGCCGTCGAACATGCCGACCGCCGCCGTCACCAGCGGCTTCTTCGCGAGGTAGCAGGCATCGGACGACGAGATAGCGGGTGGCGAAATTGTCGGAGCCGTCGGCGACCAGGTCGTATTGCGAGATCAGCGCCAGCGCGTTCGCCGCGGTCAGCCGTTCGGCGTGCGCCGCGACCGTGACATGCGGATTGAGCCGCGCGATCGCGCGCGCCGCGCTGTCGATTTTCGGCGGGCCGACATCGGGCGTGCCGTGGATCACCTGGCGCTGCAGGTTCGACAGCGCCACCGTGTCGTCGTCGATCACGCCGAGCGTGCCGACGCCCGCCGCCGCGAGGTACAGCAGCACCGGCGCGCCGAGGCCACCGGCGCCGATCACCAGCACGCGGGCGCGGCCGAGCGCCGCCTGGCCGGGACCGCCGACCTCGCGCAGCACGATGTGGCGGGCGTAGCGCTCGAGTTCCTCGGGAGTCAGCATGAAACGTCCTCCGGCACGCATATTGGCGCATCGGCCGGTTTCGGCTAGGGTGCGGCGCGGTGCCGTCTCGGGGTTGTCATGCGCGTATTCTGCTGCGATTTTGGCTGTGCTGTTGGGAAGTTCGGCCGCGCTCGCGCAGGGCGATCCGCGCGCCAATCCGGCGCCGGCGCGGAGGCCAAGCCTGCCGCCAAGGCCGATGCCGGAGCGCCAAGGCCGAGCCGCCAAAGCCAAGCCCGAGGCGAAATCCGAGGCCAAGCCCGACGCCAAGCCCGAGGCCAAGCCGAAGCCAAAGACCGACGCAAAAGAGGCCAAGGCCAAGCCGAAGCCAAAGCCGCCAAGGAACCAAGCCGCGACCAACGGCAGCGCGCCGCCGGCCGCCGCCGGCGAAGCCGTCCGGCCTGCAGGACACCTACGCCGCGATCCCGCGCCGCCGACCGCATCGCGATCCAGAACGACCTGACCTGGGGCGGCGACTACACCGGCCCGATCGACGGCGAGTTCAGCGAGCGGCTGGTCGCCGCCGTGAAGGCGTACCAGACCCGCCACAAGAATCCGGTCACCGGCGTGATGAGCGCCGAGGAGCGCGCCGCGCTGGCGACCGCCGTCGAGCCGCGCAAGCGCGAGGTCGGCTGGCGGCTCGCCGACGATCCGGTCACCGGCGCGCGCGTCGGCCTGCCGGGCAAGTTCGCGACCAAGGTCACGGCGCTGCAGAACGGCACCCGCTGGGCGTCCGAGCAGGGCCAGTTGCAGATCGAGACGTTCCGCATCGACACCGGCGCGACACTCGACGCCGTGTTCGAGCAGCAGAAGAAAATGCCGCGCCGCCGGGTCGAGAGCAGCAATTTGCAATCGGACAGCTTCGTCATCACCGGCATGCAGGGCCTGAAGAAGATGGTGGTGCGCGGCTACGCCAAGAACGGCGAGGTGCGCGGCATCAGCATCATGTACGACCAGGCGATGGAGCCGACCGGCATCCGCTGGTGGCGCCGGTGTCGAGCGCGTTCGTGCCGTTCCCGTCGGGCTTCGCGGTGGCGGGCGCCGCCGACGCGCTGCGCCGCAAGGTCGAGTACGGCACCGGCGTGTTCGTCTCGACGGTCGGCCATGTCGTGACCGACCGCAATCTGATCGACGACTGCAACGTCATCGCGCTGCCGGGGCTCGGCAACGCCGAGCGCGTCGCCACCGACGTCAGCGGCGAGCTCGCGCTGCTTCGCCTCTACGGCGCGCGCGACCTCACCCCGGTCGGCATGATCGGCGGCGCGGCCCCGAGCGGCGCCGAGCGTGACGCTAGTCGGCGTCGCCGATCCGCAGGCGCAGGGCGGCGGCGCCGCGGTGTCGGCGGTCACGCGCAAGCTCGGACCGGAGGCGAGCACGCGGCCGCTCGAAACCGTGCCGGCGCTGGGGTTTGCCGGCTCCGCCGCGCTCGATGCGCAGGGCCGATTCGCAGGCCTGGTGGTGATGAAGGCGCCGGTGGTGGCCGGCGCGGGCGGCGCGCCGCAGGCCGCCGTGGTGCCGGTCGAGCGCATCCGCAATTTCCTCGAGGCGAATTATGTGGCGCCGGCGTCGGGCAAGCCCGGCGTCGAGGAGATGAAGGCGTCGGTGACGCGGGTGATCTGCGTTCGGAAATAGCCGCTTGTGTCCCGGACGAGCGAGCGTCGAAGCGCGAGCTTGACCCGGGCATCCATCCGGTCTTCGCAAAAGAAGGCGACCGGATTGCCCGGGTCTGCCCAGCGCATGCGATCGAGAGGTGGCTGCGCAATGCGAGCCGGGAGCAAGTGTTGCGACGCTTATTTATTCTTGAACTTCGCCGGGCGCTTCTCGATGAAGGCGGTCATGCCTTCCTTCTGGTCTTCGGTCGCGAACAGCGCATGAAACACGCGGCGCTCGAAGCGCACGCCCTCGGCCAGGTCGTCTCGAAGGCGCGGTTGACGCTGTCCTTCGCCGCATAGACCGACGGCAGCCCCATGCCGGCGATGGTCTCGGCGACCTTCATCGCCTCGTCCATCAAGTTCGCCGCCGGCACCACGCGCGCCACCAGCCCGGCGCGCTCGGCCTCGGCCGCGTCCATCATGCGGCCGGTCAGGATCAGGTCCATCGCCTTGGCCTTGCCGACCGCGCGGGTCAGCCGTTGCGTGCCGCCGTAGCCGGAATGACGCCGAGCTTGATCTCCGGCTGGCCGAACTTCGCGTTGTCCGCGGCGATGATGATGTCGCACTGCATCGCGAACTCGCAGCCGCCGCCGAGCGCGAAGCCCGCCACCGCCGCGACCACCGGCTTGCGGCAGCGCGCGATGCGGTCCTTGCCGCCGCCGAAGTCCTCCATGTTGACCTGATGATAGGTCTTGTTCGACCATCTCCTTGATGTCGGCGCCGGCGGCGAACGCCTTGTCCGATCCGGTGATGCAGCAGGCAGCCGATGTTGGCGTCGGCCTCGAACGCGTCGATCGCCGCGATCAGCTCCGCGACCAGCGCGGCGTTGAGCGCGTTCAGCGCCTGCGGCCGGTGCAGCCGGATGACGCCGACCCGGCCGTTGGTCTCGACCTGGATGTTTTCGTAAGCCATGGCGATTCCTCAGCCTTTTTAACCTTTCGATAATCATAACAGGTCCTTGTCCGGAACCGAACATTTTGTCCGGCGTTGTTGCCGCATCTGTCTGAGGGAGATCAACATGCGCAAGGCTCTGATTGGAATGGTCGCGCTCGCCGCGATCTCGTTTGCTTCGGCGGCGAATGCCGGCCGAGTGACTCGACGCTGTCCGGCGCCGCGATCGGCGCGGGCACCGGCGCGGTGGTTGCGGGTCCGATCGGCGCCGTCGCGGGCGGCGTGATCGGCGCGGTGGTCGGCGGCCCAACCGGTCGTGCCCATCGGCGCTGCTGGTTCAGCCCGAATGGCGTGCGGCACTGCCGGTACTATCACTGGTGACACTTTGCTTCTGGGGAGACGCAAACAAGCCCGGCCCGTGAGGCCGGGCTTTTCGTTGCGTGCTTGCTTCGTGAGCGCGAGAGAGTAGCGCAACTGATCTGCGGGCAGGACGCGCTCCCTCGCCCCGCTCTTGCGGGGGAGAGGTAAAAAGCTGCGGCTCGCGGATTCAGGTCAGTGCATGACCAAAAGAGCAACACCGAGCACCGCGATGGCGCCGCCCGCCGTGCGGGCGACGAAGCGGACCGGCAGGCGGTTGAACGATAGCCCGAGCCCGATGCCGATCAGGTGCAGCACCGCGGTCGCTGCGATGAAGCCCGCGGCGTAGCTGAGCGCCGAGGCTTCCGCCGGCAATTCGACGCCGTGGCTGTAGCCGTGCAGCAGCGCGAACAGTCCGATCAGCGGCACGCTCACCGCAAGCGACGGCCGCGCGCGGAACGCCACCAACGCGCCGAGAGCGACGACCGACAGCGCGATGCCGATCTCGATCCAGGCCAGCGGCACACCGCCGAACCCCAGCGCGGCGCCGGCCGCCATCACCACCGGGAACGTCAGCGGCAGCAGCCACAGCGCCCGGCCGCCGAGCTGCGACGCCCAGAGACCGACCGCCACCATCGCCAGCACATGATCGAGGCCGCTGAACGGATGCAGCAGGCCTTCGGAGAAGCTCATGTGCGAATGGTCGCCGATATGCGCGAACGCCGCGGTGCTGAAGCCCGCGGTGGCGACGGCGGCGAGACGAACGAGCGTGATCGGACGGCGCATGGTGTTCCTCATGGCAGAACGTCGAGCGGTATGCGGATTGGCATTCTTACGCTTACCGTCGCGGCTGGCAATCCGCCCGCTCAATCGACGTCGATGAACACCGTGCCGCCCTCGACCGTGGCCGGATAGGTCTTCACCGGGATCATGCAGGGCGGCGACACGATCTCGCCGGTCTTGATGTCGAACTGGCCGTTGTGGAAGTTGCATTCGACCACGTCGCCGTCGATGAAGCCCTCCGACAGCGAGCCCGGGCCGTGGGTGCAGGCGTCGTCGGTGACGTAGAACTGGCCGTCCAGGTTGAAGACCGCGACGGTGACCCCGCCGGCCTCGACCCGCAGCGCGGTTCCGGCGGCAACCTGATCGGCTTTGCAAAGTTCAACTCTGGTAGGCACGGCGGCGGGTTCTCTTGTGAGGTGGATGGGAGTAGGATCGAGGCCGATTTAGACCATGGGTTTCGGCGGCCGGTCAACCGCCGGCCCTTGGCTAGCAGCCTGAAAGGCTTGAGTTATTCCGCCGCCCGGCGCATCAAGCGGCGAACATTGGGAACGACGCGATGCTGCGAAAAGAACAGAACGACCTGCTCTGCCAGACCGGCCCCGGCACACCGATGGGCAAGATGTTCCGGCTGAGCTGGCAGCCCGCCCTGCTGGCCGAGGAGCTGCCGGAGAACGAGTGCCCGCCGGTGCGGGTCAAGCTGATGGGCGAGCGGCTGCTGGCCTGGCGCGACACGCAAGGGCAACTACGCGCTGACCGACGAGTTCTGCGCCCACCGCGGCGTCTCGCTGTGGTTCGGGCGCAACGAACACAACGGCCTGCGCTGCCCGTATCACGGCTGGAAGTACGACCACACCGGCCAGTGCATCGAGGTGCCGTCGGAGCCGAGCGAGAGCGGCTACTGCCAGAAGATCAAGCTGAAGTCGTATCCGCTGATCGAGCGCGGCGGCGTGCTGTGGACCTACATGGGTCCGCCCGAGAAGCAGCCGCCGCTGCCGGAGTGGGAGTTCGCCACGGTGCCGGCGAGCCACAGCTTCATGTCGAAGCGGCTCCAGGAATGCAACTGGCTGCAGGCGATGGAAGGCGGCATCGATTCCAGTCCACGTCTCGTTCCTGCACTCCGGCGAGCTCAACACCGATCCGCTGTTCAAGGGCTCCAAGGGCAACGCCTACAACATGGGCGACATGAAGCCGGTGTTCGAGGTGGTCGAGAGCCCCGGCGGGCTCTACATCGGCGCGCGCCGCAACGCCGAGAACGGCAACTACTACTGGCGCATCACCCAATGGGTGATGCCGGCCTTCACCATGATCCCGCCGCGCGCCGACCATCCGGTGCACGGCCACTTCTGGGTGCCGATCGACGACGAGAACTGCTGGGCCTGGAGCTTCGACTACAAGGTGACGCGCCCGCTCTCCGACGAAGGAGCGCAAGGCGATGGAGGCCGGCCAGGGCATCCACGTCAACTACGTGCCGGGCACCTACATCCCCGCCGCCAACAAGACCAACGACTACCTGGTCGACCGCCAGGCGCAGAAGGAGGGCCGCACCTTCAGCGGCGTGTTCGGCATCGCCATGCAGGACGCCTCGTTGCAGGAAAGCATGGGGCCGGTCGTCGACCGCACCAAGGAGAACCTGGTCTCCACCGACAACGGCATCATCATGGCGCGGCATCGGCTGCTCCGCGCGCTCAAGGCGATGGAGAAGGGCGAGCACGCCGCCCGGCATCGTCGCCGAGCATCAGCACGTGCGCTCGGCCGCGGTGTGCTGCCGCCCGACAAGCATTTCAAGGACGCGGCGCAAAGAGGCGCTGGTCGGTGCTCAGAGCCGCGGCGTCAGGAGACAGCGATGGCCACGGTTTAGGACGCGATGCAGTCCGAATCCGCCCGCATGTCGAGCGCCGCCGAGGCGCGCTACCGCATCGACGCGCCGAACTCCAAGCCGCGCGCGGTGAAGGTGATCGCGCTCGATCACCCGAGCGAGCGCGTCGTCAAGGAGCTGGCGCAGCGGAAGTGGAACCGGCGCGACCTTCTTCACCGCGTCGGCCTTCGGCGGCGCGCCGAAGGCGGGCGAGAGCTTCTCCGGCTGGCTCAGCGATCTCGCCGGCCGCACCAAGAACCTGATCGAGGAGGTCAACAGCGCCGACCTCGTGGTGATGGTGGCGGCCGCGGGCGAAAGCGCCGCAGGCCGCCTCGATCATCGGCGAGGCCTGCAGCGTCAAGCGCGTGACGACCACCGCGCTGGTGCTCGGCAGCCCGCAGGTCTCCGACGAGGCGTTGTCGAAGACGCTGTCGCACCTGCGGCCGTGGGCGCTGATGCTGGTGATCGCCAGCGCCGAGGAGTACATTGCCGATATGCTGACCGCGCTTCGAGCATGAGGGGACTTCGATGATGCGTACGATTGATTGCGGCGGCCGGACTGGCCGCGTATGTGCTTGCAACGCGCCGGCGCTGGCGGCGACGTCCAACGAGCAGAAGATGGAGACCTGCAAGTTCGGCGCCGACGACCAGAAGCTCGAGGGCGCTAAGCGCAAGGCCTACATGGCGAAGTGCATGCGAACCAGGACTCGCCGCGCGGCAAGGCAATCGGAGCGCCGGCCGGCGCACCGAAGCCGCAGTAGGATGCGGCTTAACCCGCCATCCGCCCGCGATAGCCGAGCCGCGCCGAGATCGCGGCTGCGGTCTCGATGACGTGCGGCATGAAGGTGGCCAGCGCCTTCTTCGACAGCCGGCTCACCGGGCCGGCCGAGCCCGATCGCCGCCACCACGTCGCCGGCGTCGTTGCGGAGCGGCGCCGCGATGCATCGCATGCCGAGCTCGCTCTCCTCGTCCTCGATGGCGCAGCCGCGGGCGCGCACGCCGTCGAGCACCTTCCGGAGCGCCTGCGGATCGGTGATGGTCTGCGGCGTGCGCGCGCGCCAGGCCGTCGCGCATCACCCGCTCGACCACTTCGGGCGGCTGGAACGCCAGGATCGCCTGGCCCTCGGCGGTGCAATGGGCGGGCTTGCGCACGCCGACATCGGAGCGCATGCGGATCGGCCTGCGTGCTCTCCAGATTGAAGACGTACATGATCTCGCTGCCGTCGAGCACGGCGAGATGCACGGTCTCGTTGACCTTCTCGCGCAGATCGCGAAGCAGCGGCCGCGCCTCGTTCGACACCTTCATGCGCCGGCGCACCAGCGAGCCGAGCCGGAACAGCGCGATGCCGAGCCGGTATTTCCCGGTGTCGGGATTCTGCTCCAGCATGCCGTCGGCGACGAGCGTCACCGCCAGGCGATGCACCGTGCTCTTGGCGACGCCGAGCCGCTTGGCCAGCTCGCTGATGCCGATCTCGACCTGCTCCTCGGAAAACGCCTTGAGCAGCCGCACCGAGGTCGCGACCGAGGACAGCGCGGCCGGCTTCGGCGGGGTGAGGTGGCGTGCGGGAGTTGCGGCACGTTAATGTTCCGCTCCGTGGACCGGCGTTCCGCGGGACTGTAGATGCATTGCCGCGGTACGGATGGGGCAATGGCGCGGAATATTGTGGTGATCGGCGGCGGCCCAGCGGCGGTGTTCGCCGCCATCGAGGCCAAGAAGAAGGACGCCGCGGCCAACGTCACGCTCGTCACCGACGAGGCCTGCGAGCCCTACGAGAAGCCGCCGCTGTCGAAGGCCGTGCTGCTCGGCAAGGTCAATCCCGAAGACGCGCCGATCGCCGGCCCGGGCGGGCTCGCCAAGCATGGCGTCGCGCGTGCAAGCTCAACACCCGCTGCACCGCGATCGACCGCGCGGCGCGCCAGGTCGTCACCACCGGCGGCACGCTGCCCTACGACGCGCTGGTGATCGCGACCGGCTCGCTCGATGCGCGAACTGCCGCTGCTGCCGTCCGGCATGCCGCGCGTGCATTACCTGCGCACCGAGGCGCACGCCCGCGCCATCAAGGCCGGGCTCGCGGCCTGCAAGCATCTGGTCGTGATCGGCGCCGGCCTGATCGGGCTCGAAGCCGCGGCCTCGGCGGCCGAGCTCGGCATCGAGGTGACGGTGATCGAATTCGCGCCGCGCATCATGGCGCGCGCCTGTGACGAGGAGACCGGCGCGCTCATCCTGGCCGAGCACCAGCACCACGGCGTCGATTTCGACCTCTCCGCGTCAGTGACGCAGGTCACGGCGCAGCTCGACGGCACCATCGCGGTGGAGACCAGCGACGGCGAATTGTATGTCGCCGATCTGGTCCTGGTCGGCACTGGCGTGAAGCCCGACGACGCGCTGGCGGCCGCAGCGGGCCTCGATGTGCAGGACGGCATCGTGGTCGACGCAGCAGTGCCGCACCTCCGACCCGAACATCTTCGCGGCCGGCGACGTCACGCGCTTTGCCACCCCGCAAGGCACGGTGCGGCTGGAGAACTGGCGGCACGCCCAGGATCACGGCGCGGTCGCCGGACGCAACGCCGCCGGCGGCAGCGACAGCTACAACGCCGGTGCCCTCGTACTGGAGTGAGCAGTACGACCTCTACATCCAGGGCATCGGCTGGCCCGATCCCGGCGGCGCACAAGGTGCGCCGTCCGCTGCCGGCGCAAGAGCGCGCTGCTGCTTGAAACCAAGGACGGCGTCGTGACATATGCGCTGGGCATCAACGCGCAGCGCGACCTCGCCGCCGTGCGCCGGCTGATCGAGCGCAAGATTCCGGTCGATGCGGCGGCGCTGGCCGATCCGGCGAAGCCGTTCAACGCCATGCTGAAAACGAAGGCTTAGTCGTAAGGCAAGACCCATCAACGTCATGGCCGGGCTTGACCCGGCCATCCACGTCTTGGCACCAAGGAAGGCGTGGATGCCCGGCACAAGGCCGGCGCATGACGAACGAGAGGTTCGCGTGGCGGAAAAATCACTATCGCGGCGCTCCAGCAGATGAAGTGCGACGGCCAGAAAATCGCCGGCGTCGTCGCCTGGGATACGCCGATGGCGAAGATCGCCGATCGCGCCGGCGTCGACCTCGTCTCGGTCGGCGATTCGGTCGGCGTCAACCTGTGGGGCCATGACGATCCGCTGCAAGTCACGATGGACGAGATGCTGACGGTCTGCAAAGCGGTGCGCCGCGGCGTGATGCGCGCGCTGGTGAGCTGCGACCTGCCGTACGGACCGGCGCAGGAGAGCCCCGACGCCGCACTCGCACGCCGCGACG
This sequence comes from uncultured Actinomycetes bacterium, assembly GCA_963746145.1. GTDB lineage: Bacteria > Actinomycetota > Thermoleophilia > Solirubrobacterales > Solirubrobacteraceae > Conexibacter. The sequence goes on along the minus strand of CAVVAC010000002.1, from coordinate 289,479 downwards.
CGTCTGGTCAAGGAGGGCGGCGCCGACATGATCAAGGTCGACGCCGCCGCCGATTTTCCCGACGCGGTGCGGACGCTGGTGCGGGCCGGCATTCCGGTGTTCGCCCAGTTCGGGCTCACGCCGCAAACCGCGGCGAAGCACGGCATCCCCTACAGCGCGCAGAATTCGCCGGACGCGCAAGCCACCGCCGAGGCAGCCGAACGGCTGGTCGAGGAGGCGAAGATGCTGGAAGAGGCCGGTGCCTGCGCCCTCGACTTCACCAACTCCGGCCCGGTGGCGGGCGCCGCGGTGGTCCTGCCGTCAAGATTCCGGTGATCGGCGGCTTCGGCGGCGGACCGTGGCTCGACGGCCGGGTGCGGCTTGCCCACACCGCGATCGGCTACGCCGACAAGTGGCTCGAATCCAAGACCGACACCTACGTCAACACGGCGAAAGCGGCGCTCGGCGCCTTCACCGCGCTGATCGCCGACGTGCGCGCCGGCAGGCAGATCAAGGGCTGAGTATGCCCGAGGCCGGATACGACAACAAATACGAGCCGCTGTACGATTACCTGATGAAAGAGACGCGGGCCGATTTCATCCTGACCTTCGACGAGATCGAAGAGATCCTCGGCTTTGCGCTGCCGCGAAGCGCTCACCGCGCGGAGTGGTGGGATGACGACACGCCGGAGCATCCGCGATTGCAGGCCCAGGCCATCCATCAAGCCGGTTACAACTCCCGGCGCGCCGCCGATGGTGGAAAGGTCCGCTTCCGCCGATTGTCGACGTTGCCGCGCTCCCGGTGAGTTACGCCTCGACCACTGACACCGCAGCATGATTCCTCATCAAATCAATCTCACCGTCATGGTGTTCCCCGGCACGCAGACGCTGCCGCTGTACGCGGCCGAGGCCCGCGGGTTTTTTGCCAAGCGCGGCCTCGCGGTCGATCTCAAAGCAGCACCGAACTCCGCGGAGCAACGCGCCGGCCTCGCCGCCGGGCGCTATCACATCGTGCACGGCGCCGCCGACCAGTGTGTTGCCGTTGTCGAGGCCGCGAAGGTGGACGCCATCGTCGTCGCCGGCGGCGATAACGGCTTCAACCATCTGTTCGTCCAGCCGGACATCGAGCGCATCGCCGACCTGCGCGGCCGGACGCTGGCCGCCGACGTCGCCGACACCGGCTGGTCGTTCGTGCTCTACGACATCCTGAAGCGTCACGGCCTTTCGCGCAGCGACTCACCATCCACGAGGCCGGCGCACCGTTCCGCCGCTTTGCTGCCATGCGCGACGACAAGCCATCGCGGCGGCGATCCTCAATCCGCCGTTCGCGATCCATGCTCGCCGCGCCGGGTTGAAGGACATGGGCGCCGTGGTCGAGCGCATCGGCCCCTATCTCGGCACTGTGCCCTATGTGCTGCGGGGATGGGCACAGGCCAATGCCGAGACGCTGGCGGGCTATCTCGCCGCCTCCATCGAGGGGCTGCGCTTCGCCCTCGATCCGGCGAACCGGGCGGCGGCGATTGGGCTTTATGCCGGCGGTCCCGTCGCTGCTCTCCCAGTGCCCGCCGCGTGCGCCGTCGGTCAGCACGAGCCAACGCGGCAGCGCCAGCGCTGCGGCGCCGGCGCGCTCCTTCGCGTCGCTGGCGCTGGCGATCAGCACGTCGGGGACGACGCCCGAGGCCCGCAGCGCGTCCTGCGCGCGCGTCGTGGCGACGAGCACGCGCGCGCGCCGGGCGGCATGCGCCGCGGCCGTATCGCCGCCGGTGAAGTAGATCCCGTCGAGCGCGGCCAGCTCGTCCCACGGCAGCGGATCGGCGCCGTGCGGCACGAGCCGCTCGCCGAGCACCGTGATCGTGCGCTCGGCGTGACCGTCGAGGTGCGTGAAGGCGCGGCGCTGGGGGCGCGCGCGAGTGGCCGCGTGGAGCGTGAGGCCGTGCTGCTCGCGCAGCTCGGCGGCCGCGCGCGCGGCGCGCTCGTCGTCGCCCAGCGCGGTCAGGAAGGTCGCGGCGCCGGCCAGCTTGCGCAGCTGCACGGCGGCGACCGCGCCACCGCCGGCCGCGGCCTCGAAGTGGCTCGTGCTCGTGACGATCTCGCCGGGCGCCGGCAGGTGCTCGACGACCGCGAAGTCGAGCCACTCGACGTGGCCCACGACGCCCACGCGCGGCGCGCTCACAGCACCAGCGCGGCGCCGTTGCGCCGCAGCCAGGCGGCGTGCCGGCGGTAGTCGGGGCAGCGGCCGGCGAGCAGCGACCAGAAGCGCGGCGAGTGGTCATGCACTTCCAGGTGGCAGACCTCGTGCCAGACGACGTAGTCGAGCACCGGCGCGGGCGCGAGCAGCAGCCGCCAGTTGAAGCTCATCGCGCCGCTCGTGGAGCAGCTCGCCCAGCGCGTGCGCTGCGCGCGGATCGTCAGCGCGCTGTAGCTGGTGCCGGCCACCGCCGTCGCCGCGTCGAGGCGCGGCGCGATCTCCGCGCGTGCCTGGCGCCGGTACCAGCGCTCGAGTGCCGGACGGTGGTCGCCGTCGGGCACGAGCAGCGCGTCGCCCCGCCGGTGCACGCGCGTGCGCCCGGGCTGGGCGAGCAGTGCGAACGTGTCGTCCAGATAGGGGACGGTCGCGCCGCGTTGCGCGACGAGCGCGCGCGTGCGCTCCAGCTCGGCGACGCGCCGCTCGATCCAGGGGCGCAGCTCGCGCACGGCGGCATCGGCCGCGCGCGCGGGCGCGCGACGCGGCAGCACGACCTCGACGCCGTGCGCCGGGTCGACCCGCACGCGCACGCGGCGGGCGCGATCGGAGCGCCGCACGCTGTAGGCGAGCGGGGCGGCGTCGGCGTCACGGCTCATCGCTCGCAGAGTACGCTGGCCCCGCGATGGACGACCGCTGGCGCGTGCAGCTCCCCCTCGCCGTGCGACCGCCGTTCGAGGTCTTCGTCAACGGCGTGCCGAAGCAGGCTGGGGTCGATTACGACGTCGACGGCACGGCGCTGCTGTTCCGCGAGGAGCTCGTGCAGGAGGGCAAGCTCGGCTTCTGGCGCTGGTTCCTCGGCGCCTGGGGGATCGGCACCTACCGCCGCAACGACGTGATCGACGTGCGCTACACGCGCGGCGGCCGCACGCTTGTCGCGCATGCGTTGTCCATCGAGCCGCCGGCGATTCCGAGCTAGTTACCGTCCGATCACATTTGATCTCGTTTGATGCCAATGGCATCAAACGGTATCTTTCTGCTCATGCGGTCGAAAAGATATAGATCGGTAACATGATCATCGCCGATGCAAAGCAGCTCGGGGCGGCGCTTCGCGCCCGGCGTCGCGAGCTGCACGTGACCCAGCAGCAGGCAGCCGAGATGATCGACGTCAACCGGCGCGTCGTCGGCGAGCTCGAGCGCGGCAAGAGCACGGTGCGCCTTCAGATCGTGCTGGAGCTGGCGAAGGCGCTCGGCCTCGACGTCGACCTGCGCACGCGATGAGCGAACTGATCGTCCAACTCGCCGGCCGCCGCGCCGGCCGGCTGATCCGCAAGGACAACGGCAACCTCCAGTTCCGCTACGACGAGGACTACGACGGACCCCCGCTGTCGCAGTCGATGCCACGTCAGGCGGACGCGCATCCACACGCCGTGTGCCGCGCCGTCTTCGGCGGGCTGCTGCCCGAGGGGGACGGGCGCCAGGCGCTGGCGCGCGCGCTGCGGATCTCGGCCGCGAACGACTACGGGCTGCTCGCCGAGATCGGCGGGGACTGCGCCGGCGCCATCACGCTGCTCGAACCGGGAGCGCCGGCGACCACCACCCCGCGCGTGCGCACGCTGACGGCCGCCGATCTCGACGGCCACCTGCGAGCGCTGCCCCAGCGCCCGCTCGGCGTCGCGCCCGAGGACGGCGTGCGGCTCTCGCTGGCCGGCGCGCAACCGAAGCTGCCGGTCGTGGCCGACGCAGCCAGCGTGGCCCTGCCGCTCGACTCGGCGACGCCGACGACGCACATCCTCAAGCCGGAGCCCGCCGGCTATCCGGGACTCGTCGACAACGAGGCGTTCTGCATGCAGCTTGCGCGTGCGGCGCAGCTGTCCGTCGCCTCCGTGGAGAAGTCGGCCACGCCTTCGGGGCTTCCGTTCCTCGTCGTCGAACGCTACGACCGCGACCTCACGAGCGACCCGATCCGGCGCCTGCATCAGGAAGACACCTGCCAGGCGCTCGGCGTCCCAGCCGATCGCAAGTACCAGAGCGAAGGCGGCCCGGGCGTCCGCGAGGTGGTCGGGCTGCTGCGCAACGCCACGGCCGCGCCGGCACTCGAGCTTCCGCGCCTGTGGGATGCGCTCGTCTTCAACTGGCTGATCGGGAACTGCGACGCGCACGGCAAGAACTTCTCGCTGCTGTACGACGCCGGACCGCCGACGCTCGCACCGCTCTACGACCTCGTGAGCACGACTCCCTACGAGCTGACGACACGGCTGGCGATGCGCATCGGCCACGCGACGCACATCGCGGACGTCGACATGCGCGCATGGCACCAGCTCGCCGCCGAGATCGGCGTCCGCGAGCAGTTCGCGACACGCGCCACCACCCAGCTCATCCAACGCGTCGCGAAGGCATCGCGCGAGCTGATCCGAACCGAGCCGCATCGCAACGCGACCGCGCGCCGCATCGCGGCGCGGATCGTGCCGCTGTCGATCTAGCCGGCCGCGATCGCGCCGAGCGCGGGCTCGCCGCCGGAGCGGCGCTCCCACGGGCGCTGGAGGCGCAGCGCCGAGAGGATCGCGCGCGTCGCGGGCGAGCGGTTGAGCGTGTAGAAGTGGATGCCGGGCGCGCCGCGCGCGAGCAGCTCGGCGCACTGGAGCGTCGCGTAGGCGACGCCGAGGTCGGCGACGCCGTCGGGATCCTCGCGCCGCTGGTCGAGCGCCTCGAGCAGTGGCTCGGGGATGCTGGCGCCGCACATCGAGGTGAAGCGCTTGATCTGCTCGGCGTTCGTGATCGGCATGATGCCCGGGACGATCGGCACCTCGATACCGGCCTCGCGCGCGTCCGCGACGAAGCGGAAGTAGGCCTCGTTGTCGAAGAACAGCTGCGTGACCAGGACGCGCACGCCCGCGTCCACCTTCTCGCGCAGGTGCGCGAGGTCACTCGCGAGGTCGACCGCCTCCGGATGGCCCTCCGGGTAGCACGCGCCGACGAGGCAGAAGTCGTAGTCGACGGCGGCGAGCGCGGTCAGCTCGCTCGCATAGGCGAGCCCGCCCTCCGTCGCGACGAAGCGCTCCTCCCCGCGCGGCGGGTCGCCGCGCAGCGTCAGCACGTTGTCGATGCCGGCCTCGCGCATCTGGCCCAGCGCCGCGTGGAGGTCCTCCGTCGTCGCGCCGACGCAGGTGAAGTGCGCCATCGCCTCCAGCCCGTGGTTGGCGCGGATGCGCGAGACGATCCCGATCGTCTTCTCGCGCGTGGAACCGCCGGCGCCCCACGTGACCGAGACGAACGAGGGCTCGAGCGGGCGCAGCGCTTCGAGCGCCTCGAACAGGTTGCGCTCGCCCTCCTCCGTCTTCGGCGGGAAGAACTCGAACGAGAAGACCGGGTCCCCGCCCGCGGCGATGATCTCGTCGATCCGCATGGCTGCGTACGAGTCTAGACGGAGATCCAGCGCTCGGGCTCGCCTGGCGTGCGACGCGCGGCCCCGATCGCCTCGAGGTGCTGGAGGTAGCAGAGCGTCTCCGTCAGCAGCCACGCGGCGGCGTGGACGGCGTCGGGGCCGTGCACGTGTGGAACGACCTCGTAGGCCGTCAGCGCGCGGTTCTCGATCGCCACCGCAGTCGCCGCGACGCGCTGGGCGACCAGCTCGCGGTTGGCCTCGATGTGCGCCTCGACGTCGGTGAACGGGCGCGCGTGGCCGGCGAGGCAGAGGCGCGGCGAGGGGTCGAGCGCCTCGATCGCGTCGAGCGAGCGCAGGAACTCGCCGACCGGGTCCGGCGTCCAGCCGTAGTCGTAGTAGAGCGAGATGCGGCCGAGCAGGTGGTCGCCCGAGATCAGGATGCGGCGCTCGGGCTGGTAGAGGCAGACGTGCGAGGGCGCGTGGCCGGGCGTCTCGATCACCTGCCAGGCGCCGAGGTCGGTCTCCACCTCGATCCCCGGCAGCAGCGCGAGGTCGGGATCGACGACGCGCGCGATGCCGGGCTGCTGGTCCTTCGCGATCTCCGCGTAGCGCCGTAGCACCAGCTCCGGCACGCCGCTCTGGCGCCCGACCTCCAGGCGCCGCTGCAGCGCCTGCGACGGATCGCCCGCGCTGCGCGTCGCGTGCTCGTGGTTGGGGTGCATCCACAGCTCGCAGCCGGCGCGGTCGACGATCGGTCCGGCCTGGCCGTAGTGGTCTGAGTGGGCGTGCGTGCAGACGAGCAGGCGCGCGTCGTCCAGCTTCAGCCCGACCATCGTCAGCGCGCGTTCGAGCTGGTCGAGCGAGTCGGGCTCGTGCATGCCGGTGTCGACCAGCACGAAGCCGTCGCCGGAGGCGATCGCCCACGCGTTGCAGTGCGGGACGCCCGGCCAGGGCAGCGGCAGCCGCAGACGCCAGAGGCCGCCGAGGACGCGCTCGCCGCGACCGAGCTCACGCTTGCGCCCCTGGTTCGCCATCGACCGCCACGATAGTCGGCAGCGCGGCGTAGGCTGGCCGGACGCCGCAGTCGAGCAGGGAGGGCACGCCGATGTCGCCAACCGCCAGAGCCAAGGCCACCGAGGCCGCCGCGCGCCGCTACTTCGACGCCGTCGCCGCACGCGACGTCGACGCGATGGGCGCCTGCTGGAAGCCCGGGTCGCTCGACCGCCTGCACGGCCAGGCGGACCTGATCGCGCCCGAGGACATCCGCCGCTGGTTCAAGGAGCTGTTCGGGGCGATCCCCGACGCGCGCTTCGAGGTGCTTGCGACGACGACGCAGGACGACCGCTGCGCCGTGCGCTGGCGCCTGCGCGGCACGTTCGCCGGCCCCGGCCGCTTCCAGGGCTTCGAGCCGACGGGCGCACACATCGACGTCGAGGGCTGCGACGTGGTGCAGATCGACGACGAGCTGGTCGTCGGCAACGAGGCCTACACCGACGGCATGACGATCGCCTGCCAGCTCGGCGTGCTGCCGCCACGCGACTCGGGCGCCGAGCGCGGCCTGACGGCGATGACGAACGCGCGCACGCGGCTCGTGCGCCGCTTCTCCGCCGGCGAGCCGGAGCAGATCGCCGAGGGCGTGTGGGTCGTGCGCGGCGGCTTCCCGCGCAAGGTCATGAACGTCTACCTGCTGCGCGACGGCGACGGCGTCTGCGTCTTCGACGCGGGCATCGAGACGATGGCGCCCGCGCTCGCCGCGATCGGCGCGCAGCTGGGCGGGATCACGCGCGTTGTACTCGGGCACGGGCACGCCGACCACCGCGGCGCGGCGCCCGCGCTCGGCGCGCCGGTCTGGTGCCACCCCGACGAGCGCGCCGACGCCGAGGGCGACGGCGGGCGTCACTACTTCGACCTGAGCGCGCTCGACTGGCACGGGCGGCTGCTGCTGGGGCGGCTGCTGCCGGTGTGGGACGGCGGACCGGTCGAGATCGCCGGGACGCTGGAGGAGGGCGACGAGGTCGCGGGCTTCCGCGTCGTGCACCTGCCGGGCCACGCGCCGGGGCTGATCGGGCTGTGGCGCGAGTCCGACCGGCTCGCGCTCGTGAGCGACTGCTTCTACACGCTCGACCCGCAGTCGGGGATCCCCGGTGCGGCGCGCGTGCCCCACCGCGCGTTCAACAAGGACACCGAGCAGGCGCGCGCCAGCATGCGCAAGCTCGCGGCGCTCGCGCCCGCGGTCGCGTGGAGCGGGCACGCCGAGCCGCTGCGCGGCGACGTCGCGGGGCAGCTCGAGCACGCCGCCGCGACGACCTGACCTGCGCGAGACTGTCGCGATGGGTCGTCGCAGCCGCCAGCGCGAGCAGAAGCTCAGCGCGCCGACGTCGGACTACCGCGACGCGGAGGGCAACGTGCTGACGCTGCGCGGCGCGCTCACGCCCGCGACGCGGCGCGAGTACGCCGAGGTGCGCGCGGGTTCGCCGCTGTCGGCCGAGGACGCCTGGCACCGCGCGGTCGAGTTCCTGTTCGAGCGGCTTGCGGTGCGCTGGGTCGTCGCGGACGTGCCGGTCGAGCGCCAGCGCGAGCTGCTTGAGCGCTTCCGCGTCGCCTCGCAGGCCGAGCGCGCATGGATCCGCGAGGCGCTGCGCGAGCACCTCGCGGAGTGGTTCCCGGACGTGGAGGCGCCGTGAACCGAACCCCGCCCACCCTGGACCCGCAGGCGTTCGCCGAGCTGCTGTGCGGCTGGTGCCTCGACGTGCAGCCGGGTCAGCAGGTGCTCGTGCGTTCGACGACGTTGGCTGAGCCGCTGCTGCGCGCGCTCCACAGCACGATCCTCGCGCGCGAGGCGTGGCCGCTGCTGCGCGTCGAGCTGCCGGGGATCGAGGAGGACTTCTACGCCCACGCGCGCGACGCGCAGCTCGACGGCTTCGGTTCGCTCGCACAAGCGGAGGCCGCGCAGGCGGACGCGTTCCTGACGATCCAGGCGCCCTTCAACACGCGCGCGCTGGCGGACGCGGACCCGGCGCGGATCGCCCGGGTCGCCCGCGCGCGGGCGCCGCTCGGCGAGCTGCGGATGACGAAGCGCTGGTGCGGGACGCTGTGGCCGACGCCGGCCGGCGCGCAGCAGGCGGGCATGAGCGAGGCGCGCTTCGCGGAGTTCGTCGCAGGCGCGCTGTTCCTCGACCGGCCCGACCCGGCGGGCGCGTGGCGCGAGCTGGGAATGTTCCAGGCGCAGCTGATCGAACGGCTGGCGGGCGCGCGCGAGCTGCGCATCGAGGCCGAGGGGACGGACCTCACGCTGAACGTCGAGGGGCGGCGCTGGGCCAACTCGGACGGCCAGCGCAACATGCCCAGCGGCGAGGTCTTCACGGGGCCGCTGGAGGACTCCGCGAACGGGACCATCCGCTTCACGATCCCGTCGAGCCCGAGCGGCGTCGCAGTCGAGGACGTCGAGCTGACGTTCCGCGACGGCGAGGTCGTGGCGGCGCGCGCGGCGCGCGGCCAGGAGTACCTCGAGCGCACGCTCGCGACCGACGCGGGCGCGCGGCGGCTGGGCGAGATCGGCATCGGCACCAACCGCGGGATCGACCGCCCGATCGGCGCGATCCTGTTCGACGAGAAGATTGGCGGCACCGTCCACCTCGCGCTCGGCCGCTCCTACCCCGAGACCGGCGGCGTCAACGCGAGCGCCGTCCACTGGGACCTGATCTGCGACCTGCGGCAGGGCGGGCGCTTGAGCGCGGATGGCGAGGTGGTGCAGGACATCCTGCCCCGCTGAGGGTGGTTGGTCTTGTCGGCGCGTCGGCGTAGGATCAGTCGGCGTGTCCCCGAAGCCCAAGCGTCAGCTTGCACGCGAGCACCTGGAGCGCGCCCGCCCCGCCGTTGCGGTGGACGACTATCCGGAGGCGGTCACGTGGCTGTTCGCCTCGCTCGAAGCGGCGATCATCGCGATTGCCGAGCAGCACGGCATTGTGGTCGCACCGAACCACTTCAGGAAGGCCGAGATCGCCGCGCGACTCCATGCCGACGGTCAGGTGCCATGGGACTTCTCGCCGACGCTACGAACACTGAACCATGCGCGCAAACAGGCGATCTACGACGGCGACGAGCCCGACCTGGGCACGGCGACGCTTGAGGATGTCGCCGCCGGTGTCGAGCGTGCCGTCCACCTGGCAGAGCGAGGATCGACATGAGCGGTCGATCGCCTTGGAAGACGGACGCCGACTGGGAACGGCGGCTGACGCACGATGCCGAGCGGATCCGGATCGCGGTCCCCACTGAGCTTGTCGAGGTCCATCGGCGCATCGTGCACCGCGCGCTGCCGCACGCGAACGCGCTGCTGCTGACAGGCTCGACGGCGCGGCGACGACGTACTGCGATCAGCGATCTCGACTACCACCTGATCGGTGAGCGGATCGAGCTGGACGATCTGCCCGACGAGGTCGATATGCACGTCGTATCGCGCGAGCAGCTCCAGCAGCGTCTAGCGGACGGCGACGACTTCACCCAGTGGTCGTTGAGATTCGGACTGGTCGTGTTCGACGATGGAACGGCCCGCGGATGCATTCGCCAGATCGCAGAGGGCCGGTTGTGGCCGGACGTCGCCCGCAAGCGGCAACAGGCACGCCGCTCGCTGCAGACCGCTGAGGCGATGGTGGCCAGCCAGGACCACGACGCCGCGCTCGAGCAGGTTCGCACCGCATTGACCCTGGTCGCCCGCTGGCGCCTGCTCGCCGCAGGTCGTTTCCCGCTGTCGCGTGCCGAGATCCCGAACCAGCTCGTGCGGCTGGGCGATCCGACGCTCGCGGAGGGTCTCGCCACGACGATTCACGGAACGCCTTCTCTCGCCCGACTTGCGAGGGTCGTGGCGAACGGCTTCGAGCTGCTCGACGCATCGCACGAACTCCCCATGCACGCGCCGTCCCGCGCCGCGTAGCTGCAGTGGCCAGCTGCGTCCTCTGGTCCGGCGGCAAGGACTGCTTCGCCGCCGGGCTGCGCAGCGGCGCGCTGGCGCAGTCCGGCACGCGGCTCGTGACGTTCGTGCCAGCGGGTGAGGTGGCCGCGTTTCGCTGTCATCCACTGGGGTTGATGGCGCGGCAGGCGGCGGGGCTGGGACTCGTGCACGAGCTGGTGAAGATCGAGCGCGGCGATTGGGAGGTCGGCTATAGGCGCGCGTTCGTGCGGCTGGCCGCCGAGGGCGTCGCGCGCGTGGTGAGCGGGGACATCACCCCCGAGGCGTGGCCGTGGCTCGGCGTGGCGACCGCGGCTGCGGGGATCGCGCTGGAGACGCCGCTCGCCGGCGAGCCCGATCCGGCCGTGCTGCTCGACGAGCTGGAGCGCGACGGCGTCGGCGCGACCGTGTCGGGGATGCGCGCCGACTGCTACCGCGCCAGCTTCCTCGGACGGCCGATCTCACGCGCGCTGCTGCGCGCCCACGGGCTCGACGACGCGGCCGCGTTCCACCCTTGCGGCGAGCGCGGCGAGTACCACACGGTCGTCACCGCCTACGGCTCGCAGCGCTTCGCGGCGGCGGATCCCGCGACCCTCGCGCACGTCGAGCGCGACGGCGTGTGGGCGCTCGACTGGCCCTGACGTTGATGTCCGATTTCCACTAGTCGACGGCCGGGCCGCGCGCCATCATGCAGGGCGTGCTTCAGGACTTCGACCAGTGCTATCGCGCCGTGCGCAGCAAGGACGGGCGCTTCGACGGCTGGTTCGTGACCGGCGTCACGTCGACCGGGATCTACTGCCGGCCGAGCTGCCCGGCTGTCACGCCGAAGCGTGCGAACGTGCGCTTCCTGCCGAGCGCGGCGGCCGCCCAGCGCGCCGGCTTCCGCGCCTGCAAGCGCTGCCGCCCCGACGCCTCGCCCGGCTCGCCCGAGTGGAACGTGCGCGCCGACGTCGTCGGCCGCGCGATGCGGCTGCTGGCCGATGGCTGCGTCGAGCGCGAGGGCGTCGCCGGACTCGCACGGCGGCTCGGCTACAGCGAGCGCCACCTGACGCGCCAGCTCGTCGCGGAGCTGGGCGCCGGCCCGCTCGCGCTCGCCCGCGCCCAGCGCGCCCAGACGGCGCGGCTGCTGATCGAGACGACGACGCTGCCGTTCACCGACGTCGCGTTCGCGGCCGGCTTCCCGAGCATCCGCCAGTTCAACGAGACCGTGCGCGAGGTGTTCGCGACGACGCCGACCGCGCTGCGCCGCGGCGCCCGCCGCAACGGCCACGGGGGCGGCGGCGCGACGATCGCGCTGCGGCTGCGTTACCGCCCACCGCTCGACGCCGCCGGACTGCTCGGCTTCCTGGGCATGCGCGCCGTGCCCGGCGTGGAAGCGTGGGACGGGCGCGCCTACCGGCGCGTGCTGACGCTCCCGCACGGCCTCGGCGTCGCCGAGCTGGCGCCCGCGGCGGATGGCGACCACGTCGACTGCGCGCTGCGGCTCGCCGACCTGCGCGACCTCGCCGCCGCCGTGCAGCGATGCCGGCGCCTGCTCGACCTCGACGCCGACCCGCTCGCCGTCGCCGACGCGCTCGGCGCGGACCCGCTGCTCGGCCCGCTCGTGGAACGAGCCCCGGGGCGCCGTGTCCCCGGCGCGGTCGACGGCGCCGAGCTGGCCGTGCGCGCCGTGCTCGGCCAGCAGATCTCGGTCGCCGGCGCGCGCACGCTCGCCGGCCGCCTGACCGCCGCGCTCGGCGCGCCGCTGCCCGAGCCGGACGCGGCGCTCACGCACGCCTTCCCCAGCGCGCAGGCGCTCGCCGCCGCCGACCCGACCACGCTGCCGCTCCCCCGCGCCCGCGCCCACGCGCTCGTGACGCTGTGCGGCGCGCTCGCGGACGAGTCGCTCGCGCTCGATCCCGGCGCCGACCGCGACGCGGCGCGCGAGCGCCTGCTGTCGCTGCCCGGGATCGGACCGTGGACGGCCGAGTACGTCGCGATGCGCGCGCTCGGCGACCCCGACGCCTTTCCCGCCACCGACCTCGGCGTGCGGCGGGCGCTCGACCGCCTTGGCGTCGCGGGCGATCCGCACGCAGCCACCGCGCGCGCCGAACGCTGGCGCCCCTGGCGCGCCTATGCCGTCCAGCACCTGTGGGCGAGCCTGACCGAAGGAGACCGACGATGAACACGACCACGATCCCCACCCCACCTGGACCCTTCACGATCGTCGCGAGCGACGACGCCGTGCTCGCGAGCGGTTGGACCGAGGACCCCGAGCGGCTGCTGGCGCTGATCGGCGCGCCGCTGCGCCCCGCCGAGCTGACGGCCCGCCGCGAGCTGGGCCCGTTCACGCGCGCCGTGCGCGACTACGTCGCCGGCGACGTCGCGGCGATCGACGCGGTGCCGGTCGCGCAGGCGGCGAGCCCGTTCCTCGAACGCGCCTGGGCGCAGCTGCGCGAGATCCCCGCGGGCGAGCCGGAGACGTACGCGCAGCTGGCCGCGCGCAGCGGCAACCCGACCGCGGTGCGCGCCGCCGGCAGCGCCTGCGCGCGCAACCCGACGGCGCTGTTCGTCCCCTGCCACCGGATCGTCCGCAGCGACGGCGGGCTCGGCGGCTTCGCCTACGGGCTCGACGTGAAGCGCTGGCTGCTCGACCACGAGTCGAGCACTGTCCGTCTGGACATCGATGCGATGCAGAGTGGGACAGTGATCGCCTGACGCTCGTCGAGGAGATCCGCAGCGCGTGCGCGTGGGTCGCCGGGGAGGCGACCCACGCGCGGATCGAGCACGACGCGATCGCCGCCTACGCGGCGGCGCTGCCGCCCGCGCCGGAGGCGGAGGCCGGCCTGGTCGACGGCCCGGCGGAGCTGCGCGCCGCCTACGCGCTCACGCTCGACGCGATCAACTTCGGCTCGGGCTGGTTCCCGACGCTGCGCAAGCGCGACGGCCGTTCGGGCTACTGGACGGTCGCGCTCGGCCTGCGCGACCGCTTCGCTGCGCACGGCGCCTGGAGCGCGGCGCAGCTGAGCGAGCTGACCGCCGCGCAACTCGCAGACGTGCTCGGCCAGGACCCGCAGCACGAGCTGATGGCGCTCTTCGCCCGCTCGCTCAACGACCTCGGCGCGCACGTCGGCGACGCCGGCTTCGCAGCGGTCGCCGAGCAGGCCGGCGGCTCCGCGGTCACGCTCGCCGAGCAGCTCGCCGGCTGGAACTGCTTCGCCGACGTCTCCATGTACGCCGGCCGTCACGTCCCCTTCTGCAAGCGCGCCCAGCTCGCCGCCGCCGACCTGCACCACGCGGGCGTCGCGGACTTCGGAGCGGACCTCGGGCGGCTGACGCTGTTCGCCGACAACCTCGTCCCGCACGTGCTGCGGCTCGACGGCGTCCTGCGCCTCGACCCCCAGCTCGCCGCGCGCATCGACGCCGGCGAGCTGCTCGCGCACGACAGCCCTGAGGAGGTCGAGCTGCGCGCCGGCGCCGTGCATGTCGCCGAGCTGCTGTGCCGCGAGCGCCCCGACCTCACCCCGCAGCAGGTCGACCAGATCCTCTGGACCAAGGGCGGCGGCGCGCACTACAAGGCGGTTCCCCGCCCGCGCGCCCGCTGCACCGCGTACTAGAGGAGGGCTCGGCGGAGCCCTCGCGGCGTCTGGCGGCCCGCGACGCTGCGCGGATGCTGCGTCCTCGCTCGGCGCAATAGCTCCGCTATTGCTGCCTCCCTGCGTCCTTGCCCCGCTTGGTCGCGGGCCGCCAGCCACTCGCGCGAGTTCCGCCGAGCCCTCCTAGCGAGCCTGGAGCGCGTCCATCCCGACCGCCACGGCGAGCACGAGCCGGCGGTCGAGCGTGCGCTCGGGATCCCCGCTCATGTCGATCGTGTAGACGTCGCGCAGCTTGAACGCCTGCCGCTTGTGGGTGCCGAGCACGACGTCGCCGCGCTTGAAGTCGAAGTGGTAGGGGATCGGGAGGAAGTCGGCGAAGTTCCCGACGTAGGGGGCGAAGCCCACCAGGCGGCGGAAGAGCGCCACCGGAAGGCTCTTCTCGGTCGCCCGCGCGACCTCCTCGCCGGCGGCGTCGAACAGCGCGTACGTCGAGCGCAAGAGGCTCGCGCCGAAGACCTTCTGGATCTCGCCGAGCTTCGTGCCGTCCGCGTCGACCACGTCGTAGCGGGCACGCGGGTCGAAGGCCTGACGCGCCTTGATCCGCATCAGCTCCTGCTGCTTCGACGCGTCGGCGTAGAAGCGGATGTCCTCCTTGAAGGCGAAGCGCTTCTGCTCGACGAAGCAGAAGGGCTCGCCGGCGGAGCCGTCGTCGGTCGGGAGGCTGAACTCGTAGCGGTTGATGACCGGGCGGACGAGTTGGCGCAGCACGAAGCGGTCATGCGCGCGGGGATCGATGAGCATCGGGTGGACTCTAGGGGCTCTAGGCTGCACGGCACCGTGCGGCTCGTCACCTGGAACGTCAACTCGCTCAAGGTCCGGCTCCCGCGCGTGCTCGAGCTGCTCGCCGAGCACCGCCCCGACGTCGTCTGCCTGCAGGAGACGAAGTGCGAGGCGGCGGCCTTCCCGCACGCGGAGCTGGCCGACGCTGGCTACGGCGCGGTCGACCACAGCGGCGGGCGCTGGGCCGGCGTGGCGCTGCTCGCGCGCACAGGGCTCGCGCTCGAGGCGCCGAGCGCCGGCCTGCCCGGCGAGCCGGCGCAGGACGAGGCGCGCTGGCTCGAGGCGACCGTCGCCGACGTGCGCGTGGTGAGCGTCTACGTCCCCAACGGTCGCGAGGTCGACAGCGAGTGGTACGAGGCGAAGCTGGCCTTCCTCGACGCGGCCGCCGCGCGCGTGCGGGAACTGAACGACGCGCCGCTCGTCGTCGCCGGCGACATGAACGTCGCGCCCGCCGACCTCGACGTCTACGACCCGGCGGCTTTCGCCGGCGCCACGCACGTGACGCCGCGCGAACGTGCGGCGCTGGCGCAGCTCGACCTCGTCGACGCGTTCCGCCGGCTGCACCCGGACGAGCCCGGCTTCACCTGGTGGGACTACCGCGCCGGCAACTTCCACAAGGGCCTCGGCATGCGCATCGATCTCGCGCTCGTGAGCCCGCAGCTCGCGGAGCGCACGACGCGCTGCGGGATCGAGCGCCCCTACCGCAAGGGCACCAAGCCCTCCGACCACGCCCCGCTCGTGATCGAGTGGGGGGACTGACCCCCCTCGACGACGCGGTCGTTCACACCCCGGTGCGCGGCGCCGCCACGCGCCGCGCTACGGTGGCGCGCGTGCGTCGCACCAAGATCATCGCCACGATCGGCCCCGCCTGCCGCGACCCCGAGACGCTCGCGCGCATGGTCGAGGCGGGCCTCGACGTCGCGCGGCTGAACTTCTCGCACGGCTCGCGCGAGGAGCATGAGCAGAACGTGGCGCTCGTGCGCGAGGCCTCGAGCCGCGTCGGGCGCCCCGTCGCGATCCTCCAGGACCTGCCCGGCCCGAAGCTGCGGATCGGGCCGCTGCGCGCGGACTTCGTCGCCCTGCGCACCGGCGACGTGGTGACGCTCTGCTGCGGCAGCGACGAGCCGGGCGACGAGCACCACCTGTCGGTCAGCTGGAAGGGACTGGCGGAGGCGGTCGAACCCGAGGACGTGCTCTACCTCGCCGACGGGCGCATCCGCCTGCGCGTGCAGAGCGTCCGCGAGTCGGCCTGCGAGCTCGACGCCGTCGTCGAGATCGGTGGGCCGCTGACCGCGCGACAGGGGCTCAACATCCCCGGCTCCACGCGCGGCCTGCCGGCCGTCCCGCACGAGGACCTCGAGCTGCTGCGCTTCGGCGAGTCGATCGGCGTCGACATGGTCGCGCTCTCGTTCGTGCGCGAGCCGCAGGACGTGAAGGAGGTGCGCGGCCACACGCGCATCCCGCTGATCGCGAAGATCGAGAAGCCGCAGGCGGTCGCCGAGGCGGAGGAGATCATCCGCGCGGCCGACGCCGTGATGGTCGCGCGCGGGGACCTCGGCATCGAGCTGCCGATCGAGGACGTACCGGTCGTGCAGAAGCAGCTGCTGCGGATCGCCGGCCAGCTCGCGCGCCCCTCGATCACCGCGACGCAGATGCTCGACTCGATGGTCAGCTCCTCGCGCCCGACGCGTGCGGAGGTGACGGACGTCGCCAACGCGATCCTCGACGGCACCGACGCGGTGATGCTGTCGCAGGAGACGGCGGTCGGCGCCCATCCGGTCGAGGCGGTCGCGATGCTCGCCTCGATCGCGCTGCGCACCGAGCGCGAGCTGCCCTATCAGCGCTGGAACGCCGAGCGCGTGCGCCGGGACCTGCGCGACCCCGCGTACACGATCGCCCACAGCGCCTGCGAGGCGGCGCGCGAGCTGCAGCTGGCCGCGCTGATCGTGCCGACGCTGTCGGGCCGCTCCGCGCGGCTGATCTCGGCCAACCGCCCCGAGGTCCCGATCTACGCGCTCTCGCCCGGCAAGGAGACGGTGCGCCGCTGCGGGCTGATGTGGGGCGTGCAGGCGGCCTCGATGCGCCGCCACGAGGTCACCGAGGAGCTGATCGTCGACGCCGCCAAGCGTGCGCTGGAGCTGGGCTGGGTCAAGCGCGGCGATCGCGTCGGGATCACGGCCGGGCTGCCGAGCGGTCGTCCGGGAACGACGTCGCTGTTCCAGGTCCAGACCGTCTGACGTCCCGCGCCGCGACGACGATCCCCCCAACCCCCATCGCCACCAGCACGCCGAAGGCGACCAGCGCCTGCGGCGAGTCGAGGTGGCTGAGGTTGCCGCCGAGCGCGACGCTCGCGAACGCGCGCGGGGCGCAGCCGAGCGCCGTCGCGCCCGCGAACGTCGCGAGCCGCACGCGCGTCAGGCCGCCCGCGTAGTTGACGACGGTGAACGGCGTCATCGGCAGGATGCGCGCGTACAGCACGGCCAGGAAGCCGCGCGAGGCGATCCAGTCTTGGACGACGCCCAGACGGTGGCCCGAGAGCGTGTCGACGGCCCCCGCGCCGAAGCGCCGCGCGATCAGGAAAGCGGCGCACGCGCCGACCGTGGCGGCGGCGATCGCCGTCGGCGTGCCGACCGCGGTGCCGAACAGCAGCCCGCACGCGCCCGCCAGCAGCGGCCCCGGGAACATCGCGACGGTCAGCGCGCCGGAGACGACGACGAACACCGGCGGCCCGAGCCAGCCGAGCCCGTCGAGCGCGTCGCGCACGCCGTCGGAGGAGAGCCCGAAGCTCAGCGCGACGGCGACGAACAGCCCGCCGAGGGCGGCGGCGAGCAGCAGCAGACGCAGGACGGCGGCGCGCCGCTCATGCCGCGACACGCGCGTAGAACTCCTGCTCGAGGCGGCCCAGCTCGCTGACGGGTGGGTCCCCGTAGAGCCACTCGCGCGCTATCCGGTGCCAGTTGCCGCGGGTGCGCAGCTGGCCCAGCACGGCCAGCGTCAGCAGCTGCATGCGCAGGGGGAAGAGATGCTCCGGCTGGATGTCCTGATGGCGCATCTCGCGGAAGTGGCTCGAGCGCATGTCGGCGGACTCGATCGCCACGCGCGTGGCGATCTCCGGCGTCAGCTCCAGCTCCCCGTCCGCGGTGTACCAGCCGATCGTGTCGCGCACGTAGGCGAGCAGCGCCTCCGGGCGCACCTTCTCGGGATGCGGCAGGAAGCCGTTGCGGCCGAGCACCTCGTGGAGCGCCACGGCGTCGTCCTCGACGACGGCGCGTCCGACGGCCAGCTCGCTCTCGACGTCCTCCGCCGTCATCCGCTTGAAGAGGCCGAAGTCGAGGAACGCCACGCGCCCGTCAGGCATCAGCAGGAAGTTGCCCGGATGCGGGTCGCCGCTGAACTGGCGGTGACGGAAGAGGCAGCCGAAGAAGAAGCGGAAGATGATCTCGCCGATGCGGTCGCGCTCCGCCTGCGGATACGTCTTGATCTGCTCGAAGCCGGTGCCCTCGACGAAGTCGCTGACGATCACGCGCTCGCGGCTGAGGCGGGTGACGACGTCCGGCACGACGATGAAGGGGTGGCCGCGGAAGATGCGCGCGAGCGAGCGCTGGTTCTGCGCCTCCAGCTCGTAGTCGAGCTCCTCGTCGATGCGCAGGCGGATCTCGTCCGTGACCGCCTTCACGTCGAGCCCCGGCGTCATGCGCTTGACGACGCGCATGATCAGCCCGAGGTTCTGCATGTCCGAGCGGACCGCCGCGGCGACGCCCGGGTACTGCACCTTGACGGCGACGTCGCGCCCGTCGTGCAGCGTCGCGCGGTAGACCTGGCCGATCGAGGCGGCCGCGATCGGCTCCTCGTCGAACGTCGCGAAGATCTCCGACAGCTCGTCGTCCAGCTCCTGCTCGATCACCTTGCGCATCTCCTTGAAGGAGACCTTCGGCGCGGCGTCGCGCAGCGCCGCGAGCTTCGCCTGGAACTCCTCGCGGTGCTCCTCGGGCACGAGCCCGACGTCGAGGAACGAGAGCACCTGGCCGAGCTTCATCGCGGCGCCCTTCATCGTCCCGAGCGCGGCGACGATCTGCTCGGCGGCCTCGAGGTGGCGGCGTTCGAGCGCCGCCTGACCGGCCTCATCCGAGCGCGCGACGTTCGCTGCGCGCGTGCCCGCCTGGCGGACCGCCTGGCCCGCGGCGAGCCCCCCGAGCTTCGCCGTACGACGCACGCGCGATGTGGGGATCTTGTCGTGCGCCATCCCGACCCATCCTAGGAGGGATGGTGCACGCGGGCGCTAACCCTGCGAGACCTGCGAGCCCGGCACGATGTCGTCGGAACCGTCGGGCCAGCGCACCCACGCCTTGTGGCCGCCGTCGTAGTCGTCGCCGAGCAGCACCAGCGTCGCCGGCTCGCCGAGCGCCGTGCAGGGCTCGAAGCCCTCGGGATCGAGCCCGCGCCAGATGCGCACGAAGGCGTTGCGCTCCAGCTCGTCGCCGACCGTCGTGGGGTCGGTGTGGCCAGGGTGCACCGGCGTCTGCGGCGGCAGCGTCAGGAGCATGTCCATGATCGAGGACTTGAGGTCTGCGTACGTCGTGTGACCGGGCGCGCGCACGCCGCCGACGGAGCCCTTGAAAAGCGTGTCGCCCGTGAACAGCGCGGTCTCCTCGCCATGGCGTACGAGCAGCGAGACCATCCCCGCGGTGTGTCCGGGCGTGTGCAGCAGCTCGATCTCCAGCTCGCCGCAGCGCAGCGACTCGCCCGGCGTCAGCGTGCCGGTCGCGGCGGGCACCAGCTCGCGCTCGAGCGCGTGGATCAGCACCGGCGTGCCGGGATGGCGCGCGAGCAGCTCGTCGAGCGCCAGCACGTGGTCGTGGTGGTGGTGTGTCAGCAGCACGCGCGTGAGCCGCAGCTCGTGGCGCTCCAGCGCGTCGAGGAGCGGCGCGAGCGGGCCGCCGGCGTCGATCAGCACGGCGTCGCCGCCGGGCTTGTCGCCGACCAGGTACGTGTTCGTGAGGAAGCCGTCGGACATCGAGCGTTCGAGGATCATGCGCGCGAGCTTACCCGCCGGAGCACGTCCGCCCGGCCACGTGCGAAGATCGGGTGCGATGCAGCGGCGGGCGATTGCGATGCGGGGGATCCTGGCGACGTGCGCCGCGCTGGCGCTCGCGCTGCCGGCCGTCGCGACGGCCGCCGTCACGCAGGGCGACAGCCCCGCCGCCGACCGTGCGATCGCGCTCGCGTTTCGCCCCCGCCTGCTGTTCGACAGCGGCGAGCGCTGGCGCCCGACCGATGTCGATCGCTTCCTCGCCGAGCCCGGCCACCTCGCCTGCCCGCCGACCGGCGGCGGCGCCTGCGTCCCCTTCACGAGCGTCGCGCAGCTGACGCCGGCCGTCGCCTACCTCGACCTGCGCGGCACGCGCCACGACGGCGCCGACGCGACCGACCCCGAGCTGGGCCAGCCGAGCTGCCAGCAGTCGCTGCCCCAGCTGCGCGACTGCGACCGCGACGGGCACTCCGTGATCTACGCGCACGTCGCCCACCTGGGCGGGCGCATAGCGATCGACTACTGGTGGTTCCTGCGCTACAACGCCTACTTCCCAGACGACCACGAGGGCGACTGGGAGGGCGTGACGGTGATCCTCGACGCGGCGCTCAAGAACGTGCTGGAAGTCCACTTCGCCGCCCACGCCGGCATCTGGCGCTATGACGACGACGTGCCGCAGATCGTCGGCGGCCGCGTGAAGGTCTACGTCGCGCGCGGCGACCACGCCGCCTACCCGCGCCCCTGCGCGCACCTCTGCCGCCAGACCGACGCCGCGCTGCCGGAGGCCCACTACGACGGCAAGCGCTCGTGGGTCGGCAACTCGGCCGCGGGCTGCAGGCGCCAGTGCGTGCAGCTGCTGCCCGAGGTCGACCACGCGCCAACCTCGTGGGACGCCTGGAACGGGCGCTGGGGCGTGACGCTCGCGCCGGCCTTCGCACCGCCGCAGACGCCGGCCTTCCAGCGCCGCTACCGCCGCCCCTTCAGCGCGACGAACAGCAGCCGTCACCACTTCCACCTTCTGTAGAGCAGAAGCCCCGATGCCGCTCATCCACACCTGCTACCGCATTCTCGAGATCGAGCGCTCGGTCGCCTTCTACCAGGCGCTCGGGTTCGAGGAGGTCGGCCGCATCCCGATCCGCGACGAGGCGATCAACGTCTTCATGAACATGCCCGGCGACGGCGACAGCCCGCGCCTGGAGCTGACGTTCAACGTCGGGCGCACCGAGCCCTACGAGATCGGCAGCGGCTACGGGCACATCGCGATCGCCGCCGAGGACCTCGACGGCACGCTCGCGCGCCTCGCCGAGCAGGGGATCGAGCCCGAGCGCCCGCCGTACACGATCCGCGAGGGCGGCTCGCGGCTGTGCTTCGTGCGCGACCCCGACGGCTACCGGATCGAGATCATCGAGCGCTCATAGCGCTACCCTCCGCGGCAGTCATGGCGGACACGAGCAAGATCGCGAAGAACCTGGAGCGCTTCGCGCAGGCGATCGCGGCCCACGACCGTGAGAACCCGACGCACACCGCGCACGGGATCGGCCTGGCCCACTTCGACCTGGAGCGGCTCGGCTTCGACGAGGGCGAGGAGATACTGCCCGGCATCACGATCCACGCCGACAGCGGCGTCACGGGCAACTTCCGCGTGCTCTGCGACGGTCAGCACGACGGCGAGCGCGAGGCCGCCGAGGAGGAGGTCGTCGAGGCCGTCTCCCGCACGACGGTCGAAGGCGACCGCGTCGTCGGACCCGCCTTCAGCTGACGTCGAACGCGACGTCGAACGCCAACACGGCGGCGGCGACACAGCGATGCGCGTCCGCCGCTTCGCCCGCCGCCGCCAGGCGCCGCGCGCTCGCGCGCTCGATCCGCGCCGCGGCGACCGCAAGACGCTCGATCGCGGCCTTCGCCTGGGCGCGCCCGCGCCCGTCGAGCAGCAGGCTGCGCACGTCGCTGCGCGCCGCCACGGCGTCGAAGCCGCCGCGCGCGACGGCCGCCTGCGCCTCGCGCGCCAGCGCGATCGCCGCGGCGCCGTGCGGCGCATCGGGCTGCGGCTCGGGACGGTCCTGCACCGAGTGCAGGACCGTGCACGCGCGGTAGTGATGCTCGACCGCCCCGCGCCGCTGCGTGCGCTTCGCCAGCTCGATGAAGCCGAGCGTCTCGAGTCGTCTGACGTGGTAGCCGACGGTCCCGAGCGCGAGTCCCAGCTCGCCCGACAGCTCGACCGGGCTGGCCAGCTCGCGGTCGCGCAGGACGTTGAGGATCCGCACGCGCGTCGGATGCGCGAGCGCCTTCACGACGCGCACGTCGATCGACGTCGCGCGCTGCTGGACGGTCCGTGTCTCAGCGCTCGCCATCGCGCTCAGCTCCCCTCGCTCCGCGGTGGACGATGAGCGGCCCTGACGCGCATCCGCCGCGCCAGGGCCGCGATCCAGCTCGCACGCAGACTCCTGCCCGTAGCTAGCGACGGTCGGTCCACGCGATCAGCGCGGCCAGGCCAGCAGGTCCGTGCGCCGGGATGGGGGCGCGCACGGGAGCACTCGACGGGCGCCGGGGGATTGGCGGCCGCCGGGTAGGGGGTGGGCAGGAGGATGCTGCGTGCAGAGCTGTCATCGCGCGCAATGCTTGGCGCAGCAGCGCTCAGGGTCAAGGCTATGCACGAAGTTTCCGAACTGAATAGCTGTGCGCCGGCTGACACATATCCAGTGCGGTCTGCGACAGCGTACGGCAGGCTCGCCTACGGTCCGACGATGCCCGTCAAACACGCGGTCCTCGCGCTCGTGACGGAGCGGCACGGCTACGGCTACGACCTCGCGCAGCGGCTGCACGAGCGCGTCGGCCCGGGCTGGCAGCTGAACGCGAGCGCCGTCTACCCCGCGCTCGACCAGCTCGAGCGCGCGGGCCACGTGACGCCCGTGACCCAGCGCGGCGCGGGCGCACGCAGCCCGCGGCTCGCCTACGCCCCGACGCCGACCGGCGAGGCCGCGCTGGACACCTGGCTGCGCACGCCGGGGCCGGCGCCCGAGCCGGTCCGCTCCGAGCTGCACCTGAAGCTCGCGTTCGCCCGCGGCGAGCAGCGCATCGCGCTCGTCGCCGAGCTGGCGGCGCACGAGGATGCGTGCGCAACGCTGCTGGGTCGCTGCACCGCCGACGGGCCGCCGCGCACGCCGCGCGACCTGATCGACGCGGGCGTCAGCGCACGGATGCACGCCGAGCTGGCGTGGCTGCGCGCGGTGCAGCGGGCGCTCGGGTCAGGCTGAGGCGGGCACCGGCACGCCGGCACGCTCGGCGATGCGCGCCGCGAGCGCGGCGATCGTCGCGCAGGCGAGCCCGTGCCGCGCGCCCGCGCGCAGGATCGCCCCGGCGATCGCGTCCAGCTCCGGCTCGCGCCCGGCCGCGAGGTCGCGCTGCATCGAGCTGCCGAAGCCGTCGTGCAGCGCCTCGTACTCGCCGAAGACGCGAGCGGCGTCGATCTGCGCGCCTTCCGCCTGCGCGACCGCGACCGCCTCGTGGACGCAGCCCTCGAGCTGCGCACGCAGCGCCGGGTCGGCGCGAATCGCGCCGAAGGTGACGTCGTGCGCCGCCGTCACGCACGCGAGCGCGTTGAGCCGCACGAGCTTGCCCCAGAGGATCTGCGCCTCGCCCTCGCGCACGCGCGTGTCGATGCCGGCGGCGTTCAGACGCGCGGCCAGCCGCTCCAGCGCGGCGGCGTGGGCCGGGTCGTCGGAGGCCAGCTCGACGAGTGCGAAGCGGCTGCTCTGCACGATCCGTCCGGGCGCCGGGCGGTCGGCCTGCACGCGGATCGTGCCGGCGACGACGCGCGCACCGAAGCGCTCCCGCAGCAGCGCGACGTGGTCGAGCCCGTTCAGCAGCGGCACGACCAGCGCAGGCTCGGCGACGATGCGCGCGAGCGCGTCCTCCAGCCCGGCGGCCTTCGGCGCCACCAGCAGCACGCCGACCGGCTGCTCCAGGCGCGCGACCGCGGCCGGATGCGCGGTGAAGTCCCCCAGCAGCACGCTCTCCAGCGCGATCCCCTCGCGCGCGATCGACTCGGCGGTCGACTCGCGCGCGACGACGGTCACGTCCTCGCCGGCACGCGCCAGCGCGGCGGCCAGATAGCCGCCGACGCCGCCGGGGCCGAGCACTGCGATCGACGACTCGCTCACGGGCCGAACAGTACCCCGGGGTTGAGGATCCCCGCCGGGTCGAGAGCCGCCTTCGCACCGCGCAGCGCGGCTGCGAACGGCTCGGGACGCTGCGCGTCGTACCAGGGACGATGGTCGCGCCCGACCGCGTGGTGGTGGGTGATCGTGCCGCCGTGCGCGAGGATCGCGTCGCCTGCGGCGCGCTTGATCGCATCCCACTGCTCCAGCTCGCCGCCACGACGCGCAGGCGCCAGGACGGTGAAGTACGGGGCGGCGCCGTCCATGTACGCGTGCGTGAGGCGGCACATCACGAGCCCCTCGCCGCAGACCTCGTGCACGACCCGGCGCGTCGCCTCGGCGACCGCGGCGCAGAAGGCGTCGAAGCGATCCCACGTGATCGCCGTCTCGAACGTCTCCGCCAGCACGCCCATCGCGACGAACGTGTCGCGCAGGTACGGCGCGCGCACGAACGCTTCGCGCCAGCTGCCGGTCGCACCGCCTCGCGAACCCTCGGCCTGCTCGTCCCAGGCGCCGCCGTGCGCCGCGCAGCGCTCCAGCGCCGCGTCCAGCAGCGGCTCGACCGCGTGTCCCGCCGCCTCGAAGCCGACGACGAGCAGCGCGTGCGAGCCATCGCCGGCGAACGTGACCGCGGCCTCGCGCGGGTCCAGCAGCCGCAGGTTCGCCGGACGCAGCCCCGCCTGGACGATCGCGCGCACGGCCTGCGCACCCGACGCGAAGTCGGGGAAGCGCACCGCCCGGCCGGCGCGGCGGTCGGGCTTGCGGCGCACGCGCACCCACGCCTCCGTGATCACGCCGAGCGTCCCCTCGGAGCCGAGCAGCAGGCGGTCCGGGCTCGGGCCGGCGCCCGAGCCGGGCAGCCGCCGCGACTCCCACGCGCCCGCCGGCGTGAGCGCGCGCACCGACTCGACCAGCTCGTCGATGTGCGTCTCGCCCGTCGCGAAGTGGCCGCCGGCGCGCGTCGCGACCCAGCCGCCGAGCGTCGAGAACTGGAACGACTGCGGGAAGTGGCGCAGCGTCAGCCCGTGCGGCGCGAGCTGCGCCTCCAGGTCGGGGCCGAGCGCGCCCGCCTGGATGCGCGCCGCGCCGGAGACGGCGTCGACCTCGAGCACGCGGTCGAGCGCGCCGAGCGCGAGCGTGACGGTGCCAGCGAAGCCGTCCCCCACGCGCGCCTCGACGCCGCCGCAGACGCTCGTGCCGCCGCCGAAGGGGATCACCGCCGCGTTCGCCTCCGCCGCCCACGCGAGCACCTGCTCGACCTCCTGCTCCGTACGCGGGCGCGCGACGACGTCGGGCGCGTGGTCGATGCGCCCGCGGAAGCCGCGCACGAGGTCGCGGTAGGCGCGGCCGTAGGCGTGGCGCACGCGCGTGTCGTGGTCGCTCGCGCAGATCGCCGCCAGCGACGCGGACGGCGTCAGGCGCGGCGCCGGCAGCTCGATCGCGTCGAGCGCCACCGGCCGCTCCGGCTCCGCCGAGCCGAACCCGAGGTGCTGCGCGAACCCGCCCGCGGCCGCGCGCACCTCCTCGAACGACGGCTGCTCGTCGGCCCAGCCCCAGCCCCAGTGGTTGCGTGCGCGCTCGCTCATGCGGGCGAGTCTAAGCGCGGACGTGAGCGCCGCACGCCGGCTGTAGCCTGTCGGAATGTCCTCCACGAACGGCCTCCTGCTCGCGCGCGGACCGTGGTCTCCGGACCAGGTCACGGCCGCCTGGCACGAGCAGCCGTTCGAGCCGGAAGCCGCCGACACGGCCGCCGCGGACGCCGCACTGGCGGCGCTGCGCGAGCGCGGCTCGCCGAGCCACGACGGACTGGCAGCGCGGCTGGCCGACTACGAGCACCACGACGAGGGACTGCGACTGAAGCTGCAACCGGCGCGCTGGTCG
This sequence comes from uncultured Actinomycetes bacterium, assembly GCA_963746145.1. Lineage (GTDB taxonomy): Bacteria > Actinomycetota > Thermoleophilia > Solirubrobacterales > Solirubrobacteraceae > Conexibacter. The sequence goes on along the minus strand of CAVVAC010000002.1, from coordinate 263,507 downwards.
CTGCGACTCGTCGGCAACGCTGCGACGCGCAGCATCTCCGTGCTGTGCGTCGTGCGCGACGCCGAGGGGCGCTGGCTCGCCGGCCGGCGCGCGCCCTGGCTCGCCTCCTGGACCGGACGCTGGACGCTCGGCGCGGCCGGCGCCGTGGAGGTCGGCGAGCAGCCCGTCGCGGCGATGGTGCGCGAGCTGGAGGAGGAGTGGTCGGTCGTGCCCGAGCGGCTCTCGATCGAGGCGCTCGCGGCGACGCCGAACGGGCTCGTGTTCCTCGTCGGGATGGCGTGGCTGGCGCCCGGCGCACAGGCCGTGCCCGACGACGAGCACGACGCGCACGCGTGGTGGCCGGCCGCGCTGGAGGCGTGGCCGCAGGAGGCCGACGAGACGGTGCGGCGGATGGCGTCGCTGCTGTCATGACGCAGCGCTTCCCGAGCTTCCGCTTCCTGGAGGCCGTCTCGTTCGCGCACTCGGCGATCTACGCCGGGCTGCTCGCCTGCTGGCTCGCGCCGGGCCTCGCCGCACCGACGACCGTGCTGGGCTGGTCGCACGGCCTGCTGTGGATCGCGATGTCGGCGCTCGTGCTCGTCGCCGCGCGGCGCGGCACGATCCCCTTCTGGCTCGCCGTCGTGGTCGCCGTGATCGGCGGCGTGGGCCCGTTCGCGGGCACGATCGGCTTCGTCCTGGAGGCGCGCCGACGAGGCTCCATCGTGTCGGCCTGAGCGTCCGAAACGCCGCTTTTGTCAGCACACGGCCGGCCCTGAGTCAAATCGCTATTGTCAAGCGACAGCATGTCAGTTGACACCACGATCCAGGTCGTGATGCCTCAGATGGGCGAGTCCGTCACCGAGGGGACGATCCTCGAGTGGCACAAGTCCGAGGGCGACACCGTCGAGGCGGACGAAACGCTCGTCGACATCTCGACCGACAAGGTCGACGCCGAGGTGCCCGCCCCTGCGAGCGGCACCGTCGTGCGGATCCTCGCGGCCGAGGGCGAGACGGTCAGCGTCGGCGCGGTGCTCGCGGAGATCGCGCCACGCGACGGGGACGCCGCACCCGCCCCCTCCGACGACGGCGACACGAGCCCGCCGGCGGCCGACGACGCGCCCGCGCAGACGCTCGAGATCACGATGCCGCAGATGGGCGAGTCGGTCACCGAGGGGACCGTGCTCGAGTGGCACCGCCAGGCCGGCGAGACGATCGCCGCCGACGAGACGCTCGTGGAGATCTCGACCGACAAGGTCGACGCCGAGGTGCCCGCGCCCGCGAGCGGGACGGTCACGGAGCTGCTCGTCGAGGCCGGCGAGACGGTTGCGGTCGGCCAGGTGCTTGCGCGCATGAGCGCCAACGGCGGGGCGGTCGCTCCGGCGTCCGCGCCCGCACAGCCCGCCGCACCGACTGGCGCCGCCGCCCCACTCGCCGACGGCCCCGAGCACGCCTCGCCGGTCGCGCGCCGCGCGGCGGCCGTGCACGGCGTCCCGCTCGAACGCGTCGACGGCAGCGGTCCCGGCGGGCGGATCGTCAAGGACGACGTGCTCGCAGCCGCCAACGGCAGCGTCGATGCAAGCGCCAAGCCGGCGGGCGCGACCGTCATCAAGGGCGCCGCGGCGATGCTCGCGCGCTACATGGACGAGAGCCGCTCGATCCCGACCGCGACCTCGTTCCGCACGCTCGCCGTCACGACGCTCGACGCCCGCCGCAAGCAGCTGAAGGCGGCCGGCGTGAAGGTCTCCTACACGCACCTGATCGCCTACGCGATCGCGAAGGCCGCGCACGAGCTGCCCGTGATGGCCCACCACTTCGCCGAGCTCGACGGCAGGCCGCACCGCGTCGACGACGGCGCCGTCAACCTCGGGCTCGCCGTCGACGTCGCCAAGAAGGACGGCTCGCGCACGCTGATGGTGCCGGTCATCCGCAGCGCCGACACGCTCGACTTCCGCGGCTTCCTCGCCGCCTACGACGCGCTCGTCGAGAAGGCGCGCACGAACAGCCTCGGCGCCGACGACCTCCAGGGCGCCAACATCACGCTCACGAACCCGGGCGGGATCGGCACCGTCGCCTCCGTGCCGCGGCTGATGGTCGGCCAGGGCACGATCGTCGCGACCGGCTCGATCGCCTACCCCGTGGGGCTCGGCGCGATCGGCGAGATGATCGGCGCGGAGAAGGTCATGTCGATGACCTCGACGTACGACCACCGCATCATCCAGGGCGCCGAGTCGGGCCGCTTCCTGCAGCAGATCGAGGCGCTGCTGCAAGGCGGGGGCGGCTTCTACGAGGGCGTCTTCTCGGCGCTCGAGGTCGCGCTGCCGCCGCTGCCGCCGCCACCCGCGCCGGCCGCCGCAGCCGCCGCCGCGCGCGAGGCCACGAGCGCCGCGCCGCAGGGCAGCGCACCGAGCGAGGACCTCCTGCAGGCCGTGCAGGCGGCCGTCTCGCTGCTGAAGGCCTACCGCACGCACGGCCACCTCGCCGCGCGCCTGGACCCGCTCGGCGCCGAGCCGGTCGGCGACCCCGCGCTCGACCCCGAGCCGCTCAAGCTGACGCCCGAGCTGATGGCGCAGATACCGGCGCGGATCCTGCGCATGGGCGTCCCCGGCGCGACCTTCGCCGACGCGCTCCCCCACCTGCGCGAGACCTACTGCGGCACGATCGCCTACGAGATCGAGCACATCTCCAGCCACCGCCAGCGCATGTGGCTGCGCGAGAAGATCGAGACCGGCGCCTTCCGCGCGCCGCTCACGAGCGACGAGCAGACGCTGTTCCTGAAGCGGCTCGTCGAGGTCGACGCGCTCGAGCGCTTCATGCACAAGGCCTACCTGGGCCAGAAGCAGTTCTCGATCGAGGGCCTCGACATGACGGTCCCGATGATCGACGAGCTGGTGCGCCTCGCCGGCGCCAACGGCGGTCGCGAGGTCGTGATCGGGATGGCGCACCGCGGGCGCCTGAACGTGCTCGCGCACAACCTCGGCCGCTCCTACGGCTCGATCTTCGCCGAGTTCGAGGGCGTCTCGACGCTCGAGGTCGTGACCTCGATCCCGCAGGGCGGCACCGGCGACGTCAAGTACCACCACGGCGCGCGCGGCAAGCACGAGCTGGCCAACGGCGAGTCGCTCGTCGTGCGGCTCGAGTCCAACCCCAGCCACCTCGAGTTCGTCGGCCCCGTCGCGACCGGCGCCACGCGCGCGGCGCAGACCACGCGCCAGGGTCCGCACGCCTCGCAGGACACCGACGCCGCCTTCCCGATCGTGCTGCACGGCGACGCCGCCTTCCCGGCGCAGGGCGTCGTCGCGGAGGCGCTCAACCTGCAGGCGCTCGACGGCTACACCGTCGGCGGCACGATCCACCTGATCCAGAACAACCAGGTCGGCTTCACGACCGATCCGGAGGACGCCCGCTCGACCCGCTGGGCCTCGGACCTCGCGAAGGGCTTCGACGTCCCGATCATCCACGTCAACGCCGACGACGTCGCCGCCTGCATCGCGGCCGTGCGGCTCGCGTTCGCCTACCGGCAGCAGTTCGGCCACGACGTCGTCATCGACCTGCTCGGCTACCGTCGCTGGGGCCACAACGAGGCCGACGAGCCGGCGTACACGCAGCCCGAGATGTACGCGGCGATCAAGCAGCACCCGACGCTGCCGACGATCTACGCGCGCCAGCTGACCGACGGCGGCGTCGCCACGCAGGGCGAGGTCGACGCGATGACGGACGCCGTGTGGCAGGTGCTGACCGAGCAGCACCAGCAGCTGAAGGCGCGCCTGGCCGCCGCCAGCGGCGTCGTCGAGCAGGGCACCGGCGAGTACCAGCTCGACCGCACGCCCTCGCCGGAGGTCGCGACCGCGGTCGAGGCCGCGCGCCTGCACGAGCTCAACGACGCGCTGCTGCACGTGCCCGACGGCTTCACGATCCACCCCAAGCTCGTGCGCATGCTCGAGCAGCGGCGCGAGGCGATGGGCAGCGAGGGCGGCATCACGTGGGCGCACGCCGAGCAGCTCGCGTTCGCCTCGCTGCTGACCGAAGGGATCCCCGTCCGCCTCACCGGCCAGGACGCCGAGCGCGGCACCTTCAGCCAGCGCCACCTCGTGCTGCACGACCCCAAGACGGGCCAGGAGTACTGCCCGATCCAGCATCTCCCGGACGCCCGCTCGCCGATGGAGCTGCACAACAGCCCGCTGTCGGAGGTCGCCGCGCTCGGGTTCGAGTACGGCTACTCGCAGGAGGGCCCGGAGACGCTCGTGCTGTGGGAGGCGCAGTTCGGCGACTTCGTCAACGGCGCGCAGGTGATCATCGACCAGTTCATCGTCTCCGGCCTGGCCAAGTGGGGCCAGAGCTCGCGCCTGACGCTGCTGCTGCCGCACGCCTACGAGGGCTCGGGGCCGGAGCACTCCTCCGCGCGGCTGGAGCGCTTCCTGCAGCTCGCCGCCGAGGGCAACATCCGCATCGCCTACCCCTCGACGCCGGCGCAGTACTTCCACCTGCTGCGCCGACAGGCGACGATCGCCAAGCAGCGCCCGCTCGTCGTGATGACGCCGAAGAGCCTGCTGCGCCTGCCGCAGGCGACGAACCGCATCGAGCACCTCTCGGACACGCAGTTCTACCCCGTGCTGGCGGAGCCGCGCGTCGCCGACGAGAAGGTCACGCGCCTGATCCTCTGCACCGGCAAGGTCTACTACGACCTGGTCGGCAGCGAGCTGCGCCAGGACAACGAGCGCGTCGCGATCGGCCGCGTCGAGCTGCTCTACCCGTTCCCGCAGGAGCAGATCCTGGAGCTGGTCGGGCGCTACCCGAACCTGCAGGAAGTGCTGTGGCTCCAAGAGGAGCCGCGCAACATGGGCGCGCGCGCCCACATGTCGCCGCGATTGATGCAGATCCTCCCGCGCGACCTCAAGTTCGGCTACATCGGCCGCCCCGAGCGCGCGAGCACGGCCGAGGGCTACCCGGCCGCGCACGCCGCCGAGCAGGCGCGCATCGTCTCGACCGCGCTCGACGTCGAGCGGCCGATCGGGATGTACCCAATGAAGCTGCCAGGCGACCGGTAGGCAGCGCCGGCATCGCGCCAGGCGGCGTCCTCGCCGGCTCGCGTGCCAAAAGCACGCCACGCCGGCTGCGTCCTTGCCTGGCCCGCGCCGGCATCTGCCTACGGCGTCACGTCACGACCAGACTGTGCGCTCGGCCGCCAGTAGCTCGCGCGCGGTGCCGAGCGGGCGCGGGTCGATCCAGCTGCCGAGGTCGACGGCGCGCTCGAGGTAGCCGTGCGTCAGCAGGAAGTCGTGCTGCGAGCGCAGCGCCGCGAGCTTCTGCTCGGAGAGGCCGACGTGCAGCTGGTCGTGCCAGCCGTCGCCGTGCGCGGCGCGGACGTCGCGCCTGGTCGTGCCGGTCTCGGCCGCGAGGATCCGCGTCGCCTCGGCGGCGTTGAGCTGCGCCCACGCGCCTGCCCGCAGCAGCACCGCGAGCAGCCTGACGACGAGGTTCGGATGTGCGTCGAGCAGCTCTGCGTCGACCGTGATCGCGCTCGGCGTCGTCGCGCCCGCGCGCACGGCCGGGTCGAGATGCGCGCCGACGTTGACGACCTTGACCGCGCCGATCCGCGCCGCGGCCGCGGCGCCGGCCGCGCCCGCGACGAAGATCGCGTCGACCTCGCCGCACGCGAGCGCCGCCAGCTCGGCCGAGTAGTGGTCGCTCGCGGCGCCGGCGGGCGCCGCGACGTCGACGTGCTCGACTTCGTCGGCGAACAGGCCGGCGAGCCCGAGCGCGGCGTGGAAGCCGCGGCGCGCGGCGGCACGGCGCACGTCCACCGCAGCCGTGACGTCGCGCGGCAGCCCGAGACGCCGGCCGGCGAGCTGCGCCGGCGCGCGGATGCCGCTGTCGGGCGCGGCGAGCACGGCCTGGAAGGTCTCGACCCAGGTGAGGCCGATCAGGCGCGTTTCGCGACCCTCGGCGCGCTCCCACAGCGCACCGACCGACTCGCCCTCGCGCAGCAGCCCCGCGGGCGCCGCCACGCGGAGGAGAGCGTCGCGCAGCGGCGCCGACGGGGATGCCCCCGCGACGACGAGCGACGTGCCGTCCAACGCCGCCTCGCGCTCGAGCCAGCCGAGCTGCCGCGCGATGCCCGTCGCCGTGGGGATGGGGCTGCGACCGACGACCACGGAGGCCGGTTCGATCGCGGTCGGCACGCGGCCGAGAGGGGCGGGCGCGCGACCGGAGGGAACGGCCGCGACGCCGCGCACGCGACGCGTCCTAGGCCGAAACTGTGCTTTCTCGATCGGGTTTGTCGTCTTTGGCATGGCGACACTGTAGCGCATCTACACTGCTGTAGTGTAGAAAGTCGTTCAGCGCCGCTCGGTAGGCTCCGATCGATGGATCGCACCGAGCAGATCCTGGCCCGCATCCGCGCCACGCCGCCCGGTTTCGTGCGCAGCTACGGGGACGTCTCCCCCGGCGCCCCGCGCGTCGCGGGCGCGGTGCTGTCCGACTGCACGGACGCCTCCGTGCCGTGGCACCGGATCGTGCGCGCCGACGGCACGCTCGCGCAGGGCGCCCGCCAGCGCGCGCTGCTGGAGGACGAGGGCGTCCCCTTCCGCGGCGAGCGCGTCGACATGCGCGTGGCGCGGCTGCCGGACTAAGACCGCCTAGGTGCGCAGCAGCACAGAACTTCGAGCAACAATCCGACCGTGCCTGATGGTGACACGGACTCCCATCGCTCGGTTGGTCTCGAGGTACTTTCGCGTCCGCGCCGACAGTTGGAGGGTCACGCTGACACGGCCGCCGTGAGAGAGCCTTCGCGATGCGTGATCGGCCCTGACCCAACGACCACCGAGTCTTGCCGCAAGGCCCACGGCGACGCTGCCGGCGCCGTTGGCACGGAACGTGACCGGCACTCTTCCGGTTTTGGCCGCTCTCTCGCGCAGCGCTCTCGTGAGCTTGCCGACGGTCACGCGCGTGATGCCACGACGCACGTCGGGCTTAGAAACTGTCTCGGTGATCGACGCCAGGGGCGGCGCCAGCGTTGCAGGCATGCCTTGACAAGCGTCGTCCGCACAGGGTGGCGTCGGTACATTCGGAGCGAAGCCGCCACCCTGCCGGGCGACGTAGGCCTTGAGGTTGTCCTGACCCACCCCGGGCACCAGCAGGTCAGCGCTGAGGAAGAACACGCTTCGCCCATCCGCGCTCATGCCCTGAAACACGGAGTCGACTGTGCTCTGCCCGGTTGAAACCAGCGTAAGTGGCTGGTTGCGACGCCACAAGTAGACATCAAGCGCCCCATTGACGTCGCTTGACACAAGCGCCTGAGTCGTCTCGAACGCAACAGCGTCTCCGTCGTCGCTTTGATGACGGACGTCCTGGTTCGCAATGGGTGGCGGAAATGCCGACAACGGGGTTTGCGCCGGGGCGACCCCATCAGGCGGACAGCTAACACAGCTAAGCTGGTCCTGGTCAGACTCATATTGGAAGATCTGTCGCACCCCGCCTGTCACTTGCCCCGGGCGCAGAGGCGCATCAGAGGTAAACAGCAGTGCTCTGCCATCCGGTGTGATATGCGCCGGGGCGCCGCTGCGCGTCGCACCGCCAAGCAAAATTGAGCCGAAGGGGCCCTCCGCGACGAATCGCACGTGCCCATCGTGGTAGACATAGAGGTTGAACTCACCATCCGTCCCGTGACCAGCGACACTTTTTGTGGAAACGAAGTAGACGTAATCGCCGGCCGGCGATACAGAGGCCAACTCCGGAAACACTCCGACGCCCCCGGTAATCAACGATGTCTGCCCGGACAGGCTATCGTACCGATAGATATCCCGATCGGTGTCGGTGTCTGCGCTCGTTACCTGATTTTCGGTCTCAAAGTAAACGATAGTTCCGTCGCGACTTGCTCCATCGAATCGCGCACCGAGGTCGCTACCGCCTCCGATGGGTCGTGAAATGTCCGCCACGGCATCATCGCGGCGAACGTACACGTCGACCGGGTCGGGACACCCCGAGTCGCCGTCGGGACTCTCATAGACGATCGTCTTGCCATCAGCGGAGATGCCTGGCTGCTCAAAGCCGTTGCCGAGCCCGCTATGTCCGAGCTCGGCCCCGCACGGGAGAGCGTCTCCACGCTCGTCGACGCCGATGAACTTGAGGCTCCCATCCTGGAGCTCGTACAGCCCCGCTCCTGCACCGTGCGTGTCCTGCGCCAGGAGGTTGTTGCCATCGAAGGTGAGGAAAACGATCCGTGAGAGGTCGTCGGACACTCCTCGGACGCGAGGCTCGAGATCGGGATTGTGATACAGCATCGAGAAGAGCTCGCTCCTACTGCCGTCGCGCTCCACGCGCTCGAAGCTAAATCGTCCGTCGAGGCAGCCGAGCAAAAGATTGTCGCATTTCGAAATGACAGCCGTTTCCCCATCGGCTGAACGAGCCTCCAGGGCTGCCCGGTCGGAGCCGCGCGGCGAGAGGTCGTGCGACGCCCAGCCCGCGGCAGTCCGACGGGCCGCAAACCAAGTGACGTTTCCTGTTTGTTGCTCCGGAGAAATGGGAACTTGCGCGAAGATCCAGGCGTGATCGCCGTCGCTCGAAGTGGCCATAGTCGTGACGTCGGTACCGAGGGTGTCAGCGGGCGAGATCAGCTCATATGCCCAGTGGGGCGGAAGCGCCCGTGCAGACACGGTGCCGACCAGTAAAAGGCTGCTCGCAAGAAGCCCTACGGCAAGACTTCTCCCACATCGCAGAACCGAAGCGCCTCTCACCACATCCTCCTCGACCATATCAATCTACTGAAAGGCGGCACCATAAACGCCCATGACTCTCGATGCAAGCGCTCGCGTTTGCGGACAGCTACTTCCCACTCCGCATGGTCATTCCAAGCACCGGTGCGTTGACACACCGCCCTCAGGCTGCTTACCGTGCCACAGAGCAGCTGGGTCGTCGCAAGTCGGGCCGTGCCGCACTTACCGGTCGAACTCATCTGCTCAAGGCGAGATGAAAGGGGGAAAGCGAAACACCGACCCTGTGGGCGGTCCGCTTCGTCAGCGGCTGGCGACAGCGGAAGCCGTTTGCTAAGTGACAATACGAACAAGGACTATTATGCGTACACTGACACGCTGGATTATTACGGCCCTTGCCGTTGTGACGAGCTTGGCTCTCATGACGGGAGCGGCATCGGCCAACAGATCGCTGTCGGTCAGTCCCGGAGGCACCGTTACAAGCACGAGCGTTGGCAGCGTTACATTCGAAGAAACCGGCTTCTTCGGGTTGGCCTGCTCGCTTACGCTCAACGGAACGCTCGCGAGATCCGCCGCCAAGACCAGAGGCGCTCACGTTGGCTCGATCACCGAAGGTAGAACCTCAGGATGTAGAGACACGCTCTTTGGTAGTGCGGGTAGAGCAACAGTTCTAGCCTCAGCAGCCACACCATTCGAGGTCGTCTACAACAGCTTCCTAGGGACGCTACCGAGAATAAACGGCATACTATTTAGAAATGACGCCCGCTTCCTACTCGAATCAGCCGTCGGCTCCTGCCTATTCGAAACCACTACGAGAGAATCTGGTTTCCTATTCGCGGTTGGCGCTTCAGGAGAAGTATCGAGAGGTAGCTTCCTAACAACCGAAAGAGTGAGACTCGCTAGAAGACTAAGCGGCAGCTGCCCGGCTTCCGGCGAACTCCGCGGTAGCTTCACGATCTCCCCGACCCAGACGGTGAGACTAATCTAAACGACGTGCTCTAAGCACAGCGGTCAGGGCTTCGGGGTACCCCGAAGCCCTGACATGTCTGTTTGCGGCCGGAGAAGGAGAAGTCACCTCGCGCAGGAGCCGCATTGTCATTGCAATGCCCCAGAACCTTGCGTTTAGAGCCATGGGCGTTTATCGTCAGGATCCGATTCCGGTCGTCTGAGCGTTAGTGATCAGTACGAAGTAGAGAGGAAAGAGCGTGGTGCGAATGGGCTTCGGAAAGGGCACTTGGCTGGTGGTAATAGCGGGACTGTGGCTTCTTGTAGCGGCCGCCCCCAGCCGAGCGGGCTTCGGCGTGGTGCCGGGAACCTATTCAGCGAGCCTCTCGTCCGCGCAAGCCGGCGGCCACGGCGATCTTGCGCTCGGGTTTCAACTGAACACCCATCCAGATCCTGTAGCGGGGGCCCTTCCTGATGACAACCTCCGATCGGTGACGTTCAATCTGCCTCCAGGCGTCGTAGGGAATCCTCACGCCACACCCCAGTGCCGGCCCACGTTCATCTTGCAGAATCGCTTCTGCCCTCTGGAGACTCAGGTGGGCCTTGTCCGCTACACGCTCGCAGGCTTCCCGCTCGGATACACCCCGCTCTACAACATGGTGCCGCCTGACAATGCTCCCGCGGAGCTCGCGTTCGTCAACATTCGTGTCCTGACGCTGCCGATCCACGTCAAGGTCAGCGTACGGACCGGAGCGGACTACGGAATCACATCATCGATCCCCGCACTGCCAACCGATCTTCGGCCCGTTGACAGTTTCGTGACGGCATGGGGTGTGCCTGCAGACCCGATCCACGATTCCGAACGCGGGTTTGCGCTCTTCGGCGCAGGGGGGTGCGTCAGCCTTAATGGTCTCACCGGCGGCTCGTGTCCTAGCCACATCCCCCCACGTCCGTTCTTGTCAAATCCGACTCAATGCAGTTCGGGGGTCTCGACGTCGTTTACCGCCGACTCGTGGGAGAGCCCAGGCCTTCTGCTCCCGTTGCTCATGGCGGCTCCGCAGACGATGCAGAGCTGCGAGAAGGTGCCGTTTGATCCGAGTCTCATCGTCGCTACGACGACGAACGAGGCGGGGAGTCCCGCAGGTCTCGAAGTCAAGCTCCATGTTCCCCAGACAGACGAGCCGAACATTCCCGCGACCGCGCACGTCAAGCGCGTGAGCGTGACGCTCCCGGACGGTTTGGTGATTTCGCCGTCGGCGGCTGACGGCCTGCAAGGTTGCAGCGATGCGCAGATCGGCATCGACAACGCCAGCGAGCCATCGTGTCCGGATGGCTCGAAGATCGGATCGGTAACTGTCAACTCGCCGCTGCTGCCCGGACCGATCGAAGGCTCTGTGTTCCAGGGCACCCAGACGCCTGGGCACTTGTTGCGCCTCTTTGTCGTGGCGGAGGGGTTCGGGGTGCTGATCAAGCTGCCGGGCTCAATTGATTTGGACCCCGACAGCGGGCAGATCACCTCGACGTTCGACAACAACCCCCAGCTCCCGTTCGAGGACTTCACATTGCGCTTCAAGGCTGGTGCGCGTGCGCCGTTGTCCAACCCACGGACATGCGGCACGAAGACAGCCACTTGGTCGATGAGCTCCTGGGCCGGCCGGACAGTGAGCGGGACCAGCGACCTCCAAGTCGTTCGGAATGGCAAGGGCGCTCCGTGCCCGGGCTACGGCTTTACGCCGGACTTTCATGCTGGGGGCGACAATCCGATCGCGGGCAAGAGCACGTCGTTCAAACTGTTTGCGGCCCGCGGTGACGACGACCAGCAGTTCAGGAGCGTCGCGGTTGAGTTTCCACGTGGTTTGCTCGCGAAGGTCGTCGGCGTGCCACTGTGCGGTGCGATCGATGCTGCGACCGGGACGTGTGGAGAGGCTTCGCGGATCGGGACGGTGACGACCAGCGCGGGGCCAGGGTCGAATCCGTTCTTCCTGCAAGGTCGCGCGTATCTGACCGACAGCTATAACGGTGGGGACTTCGGGCTCTCGATCGTGGTGCCCGCCAAGGCGGGTCCGCTTGATCTGGGCAACGTGGTAGTGCGCGGATCGATCGACGTGCGCGACGATGGCAGCATCCGCGTGCTGTCAGATCCGGTCCCGCGGGTCTTGCAAGGGATCCCGTTGCAGGTGCGCTCGATCCAGGTTGACGTGGACCGCTCGAAGTTCATGATCAACCCAACGAACTGCAACACCCAGCACGTTGGCGGCCAGATCAGCTCGCTCGAGGGCACGTTGGCGAAGGTCAGCTCGCGCTTCCAGCTCATTGACTGCGACCGACTGCCGTTCTCGCCCAAGCTGTCAATCGCGGTCGGCAGCAAAGGCCACACCACCCGCGGCCGCTCTACGCCCGTGACCGCGACGGTGACGCAGACGCCGGGGCAGGCCGGAATCAAGCGTGTCCAGGTGCTGCTGCCGCTTGCGCTCAACGCGCTGCTGCCGGTGGTGGAGAAGGCGTGCACCATGGCGGAGTTCCAGGCGAAGAACTGCGAGAAGGCTCGAGCGGGCTCGGCCGTCGCGGTCACGCCGCTGCTGAAGGACCCCCTGAAGGGCTCGGTCTACTTCGTCAAGACGGCGAAGAAGGGTGCTCTGCCGAACCTGATCGTCGCCTTGCGCGGCCAGGTCGACATCAACCTCGTGGGCCACATCACGATCCCCAACAGCGGGCAGCTCGGCACCGACTTCACGGCGGTGCCGGACGTTCCGATCAACAAGTTCACGCTCAGCCTGGTCGACGGCAGCCATGGGCCGGTCGGCATCGTCGACAACCTCTGCGGAGCCAAGGCGCGCTCCCAGCACGTCGCGATCACCGTGACCGGGCAGAACGGCAAGCGGGTCGAGTCCAGCCCGCACCTCCACATCCACGGATGCACCAAGCGGTGACCTGACGCCGAAGAGATCCCGGCCGCGTGTCGCGAACGCTCGCAGTACACCTCTCGCAACACGCGGCCGGGGCGAAGGCCACAGGCGGCCTCGCTGGACCTGGCAGGGGATCTACCTGTGCGAGCACCGCGACCGCGGCGGGCCGCGGCGGCTGGTCGCGACGGTCTGGGGCGAAGGCGGCGCCTAAGCGCCGCGCCAGACGGCGGGGCGCTTCTCGGCGAAGGCGCGCGCGCCCTCGCGCGCGTCCTGCGAGCCGAGCACCGGGCCGGCGATCTCGCCCTGCAGGGTCCACATCTCCTCCGGCCCCCACGTGCCCGACTCGGCGACGATGCGCTTGGAGGCGATCAGCGCCAGCGGCGCGTTGCCGGCCAGCTGGCCGGCGAGCGCGAGCGCCGTCGCGACCGCCTCGCCCGGCTCCGCGAGTCGGTTCACGAGCCCGCACGCGGCCGCCCGCTCCGCGTCGATCGGCTCGCCCGTGAGCGCCAGCTCCATCGCCAGGTGGTAGGGCATCCGTCGCGGCAGCCGCAGCAGCGCGCCGGCGGCCGCGACGAGCCCGCGCTTGACCTCCGGGATCCCGAGCTTGGCGCCGCGCGCCGCGACGATCAGGTCGCACGCGAGCGCCACCTCCAGCCCGCCCGCGACCGCGAAGCCCTCGATCGCGGCGATCAGCGGCTTGCGCGCCGGGCGCTGGACGATGCCGGCGAAACCGCGGTCGCCGATGTGCGGGCGCTCCCCCGCGACGAACGCCTTCAGGTCCATGCCGGCGCAGAAGCCCTTGCCGGCGCCCGTCAGCACGCCGACGCGCAGCTCCGGCGTCTCGTCGAGCTGCGCCAGCGCGGCGTCGATCCCCTCCGCGACCGCTCGGTTGACGGCGTTGCGCTGAGCGGGGCGGTTGAGCGTGACGAGCAGGACCCCGTCGCGCTGCTCGGTCAGGACGGCGGGCTCGCTCATGCGCGAGCAGCCTAGCGACGAGCGTCAGCCTGGGTGCCGCTATGCGGGCGTGCTCACGCTGCCGTCCGCGTGGAGCGTCGCGGCGACGACGTCCGCCGCGCTCGCGGCCCGCAGCACCACCGCGTCCCTCGCGCCGGGGCCGGTGACGAGCCCGGTCCCGGGATCTTCGGCGCCCATCAGACGGGGCACGACTAGGCTGTTGGAGATCGCGACGACCGCCCCCGTCGAGCGCACGTGGACGTCGGCGGAGGCGCGTTCCCAGCGGCGGTCCCTGCTCGCGCGAGCGAAGACCGGGACCAGCACGTGCGAGACGCCGAACTCGCGCAGCCGACCAGCGAGGTCCTCGACGCGGTTGAGGTCCTCGCAGATCAGGATCGCGATCCGCATCCCGCCGAGGTCGAGCAGCGTCAGCCGCTCGCCGCGCACCAGGTCCTCGTGCACGGGCTCGGAGCCGAGCCGCTCCACGAGCCCGAAGCGCGCGAGCTGATCCGCGTCCATGTTGAACGGATAGAGCTTGTCCTGCCGTCCGAGCGTCGCACCGCTGCGCGCGTGCAGCATCAGCGCCGCGTTGACTGGGCGCTCGCCGCCGTCGACATCGCCGCTGCCGATCAGCAGGAAGCGGAGCGCGCCTCCGCTACGCCGGCGCTGGCGCGCGCGCAGCGCGTCGCGCCACGCTTCGACCAGGTCCGGGCACAGCATCAGCTCAGGGACGATCACGATCTGCACGCCCGCGGCCGCGCAGCCGTCGAGCACGGTCTCGATGCGGGCGGAGATCGCCTCGATGTCGCGTGCGGCGATACGGTAGAAGCGCTTGCCGCCGCGCTCGTGGACCTCGTAGCTCAGCTCGTCGGGATCCTCCACAAGCGGGGCGCAGCCGATCGTGACCCCGCGCGCGAGCCCGCGCCGGCTGATGCGCGATCCGATCGGGACCAGCGTGTGGACGACCTTCTCGCACGCCTCGGGCGAGACGCGCAGGACCGCCCCAAAGGCCTCGCGCGGCTCCTCCGGCAGGTGGTCGAGACGCGCACGCGTGACAAGCCGCGGCAGCAGCATCCCGGGGAGCTCGCCACTGTCCAGGCGCCCGCGAATCGCGATCTCCGCGCCTGCGTCCGCCCACGGTTCGGGCGGCACGCCAGCTACCCCGGGGACGACGGCGGCGAACACTCGATCAAGCCCTCGCAGCGCGGCGAAGATGCGCCCCTGCCGTTCCCCGGGCCCGTTGTCCACGCGCATCCGCAGCGTCGCGGGCGTCGCCCGCCGCTCAGCGTCACGCACGACCGCAGCGGACAGCGAGCGCAGCGCGTCGTCCTCGCTCCAGACCTCGATCTGCTCATGGAAGGCAGCCGGATCGAGCTCGTCGTACCAGGCGCAGAAGAGGTCGCCCAGCTCCTGTAACACTTGCCATATACTTGACATTCGGGGGGAAATAGCTCACGATCTACGTCAATGGCTCGTGCTTCCACCCTAACTCGGTCGAATGCATCCGAGCGGCACTCGCGGTCTGAGGCGATGCGCGCACGGATCGAGCAGCTGCGCGACGACGAGCAGACCGACGAGGCGAGATGGCAAGCGCTGGCGCTGGCGCTGGTCGACGCGATCCTCGTCGCCGACGCCGACGCGGTCGACGAGGCATTCGACGGCCTGGGCCTGCTCACGGCGCAGGACGACGACGAGCGGGAGCCGCACGAGCGCAGCTGGGCGCAGGCGCTCCAGAGCGTCGCCTACTGGGCGCTGGAGCGGATGCCCTCGAGCGATGGGTGCCTCATCCAGCCCGACACCCGCGTCGGCGGCTTCCTCGCCGCGCTCGTCGAGCAGTCGCCGCAGACGAGCACGCAGCTGCGGCTGTGGCTCGACACCGACGAGGCGCAGATCAGCCGTGCTGGGCGCGAGCTGCTGGCGGCCGGGCTGGTCATCCAGCGCCGCGCAGGCCGGCACGCCTACTGGGAGCCGACCCCGCGCGGGCGCCAGGCGCTCGCCGCCGCGCCCGCGCGCGACGACGCCGTGCAACCACGCACCCGCGCAGATGCCAAGACAGCCGGCGCGCGCTATCTGAGGCAGACGGGACACAGCGGCCCGCAGCGCGAGCTGAGCGTCGTCCCCGCCGCGGCGGGCGGCTGGGCGGTGCGCAAGCCGGGCCGCCGCAGGCCGATCGCCACCACGGCCACCAAGCGGGAAGCGCTCGCGCATGCTCACAACGAGCTCGGCGCTGAGCCGGGCGGCGGCATCCTGAGCGTCCATGGTCGGGACGGTCGGCTCCAGCGGAGCACGACCGTCCGCGGACGCCCTCGACGACCGCGCTAGTGCGACGACCGCGGGCCGTCAGCGACCCGCGCTACTCTGGGTCGCGCCGCCGAAAAATCGCATGGATCGTCCTCCAAGCGGGAAGACTTGAAGGTGGTCTGTTGCGTTGGACGTATGTCATAAGTAGGCTTCCCGCCGCTCAGCTCGAGCGACGGTCTGTCGATCAACTAGTAACAAGCGGAGCAGAGTTCGAACGAGATGACCGTCGCCGAGAGGATCAAGCGAGAACGCGACTTCAGCGTCAAGCTGGTGCGCGAGCACGCCGGTGACTGGGTCGCCGTCCGCAATGGCACGTTGATTGCCTACGCGGCCGAGGCCAAGGCTCTCGATCAGCAGCTCACGCAAGAGCGACTCCCCTACCGCACGTTCCGCGTCAGTCGTGCCGGTGGCGTCACGCTCCTGCCCGCTGCCTCCGCGTAGGACGCGCTCCTGCCGCCCGCCCGTCGGACGATCCGTTACAGCACGGGCCAGAGCGGCGGCTTGGCGCCAATGGTTGACATCCAGCTCCGCGGCCCGTCCGGGCGCATCGTGTTCGACGGCGCGCTGATCGACAGCGGCGCCGATGCGTCAGCCTTCCCGGTGCACTGGATGGAGCGGCTCGGAATCCGCAAGCGCGACTGCCGCCGCAGCACGTTCGAGAGCGCCGGCGGCCAGGGGGTCCAGTGGACCTACCGCGGCGACGTGCTGCCGGCGAACATCCTCGGCCACGAGCTGGACCTCAAGGCGGTCTTCGCCGACACGCCGGTGGCGCTGCTCGGGCGCCAGGACTTCTTCGAGCACTTCGCCGTGCGCTTCGACCAGCGCAACGAGCGCGTGACGCTCACCCGCTACCCGAGCTGAGGCTCAGCCGAACAGCGTCAGGTCGGGCTCGCGCTCGCCGCGCAGCACGCCGAGGTCGACCTCGACGCATGCGATCCCGCGGCTCTCCGCGAGCACGCGCGCCTGCGGCTTGATCGACTGCGCGGCGAGCACGCCGCGACACGCCGCCATCGCCGGGTCGCGGCGGATGCGGTCGAGGTAGCGGGTCAGCTGCTCGACCGCGTCGATCGTGCCGAGGCGCTTGATCTCGACGGCGATCCAGCCGTCCTGCTCGTCGCGGCACATCAGGTCGACGGGGCCGACGTCGGTCGGCCACTCGCGGCGCACGAGCCGCAGCCCCTCGCCGCACCACTGCGGCCGTCCGGCCAGCAGCTCCTGCAGGTGCGCCTCGACGCCGTCCTTCTCCAACGCGGCGGCCTCGCCCATGTCGTGCAGCACGTCGGAGAGCACCTCGACGACGCGGATGTCGAGCCGGTCCTCGGTCGCGCCCGCGTGCTTGCGCACCACGATGTGGCCGTCGCCCTCCTCGATCACGGTCGGCGGCGTCATCCAGTTGGATGGCTTGTACGAGCCGTGGTCGGCGTGCACGAGCACCGAGCCGTCGGACTTGATCATGATCAGCCGCAGCGCCTCCGGCAGGAGCGCGTCGAGGCGGCCCGTGTAGCGGACCTCGCAGCGGGCGACGATCAGGCGCATGGCGGCGGAGGGTATGACGGTCTCCGGACAGCCCTTGCACACCCGCCGTGTGCGTGAACTATGCTCGCGTGCACGGTCGCGGCTGGGGGACGCCGCGCGCAGTCCGAGGGGGAATTCGCATGAACGCGGTCACGCCGGCCGTCACGAAGCACACGCTCGCCAGCCAGCTGCTGTGGCCGGAAGACGCGACGCACACGCTCGAGTCGGTCGAGCTGGAGTCCTCCACCCCGGCCGCCGTCGAGCCGCTCGTGCCGCGCCTGCGCGAGCTGGCCGCGATCGGCGACGCGCTGCGCAGCCTGCAGGCCGTCGACGGGACGATGCTCGCGCCGCAGGCCGGTGCGGCGCTCGCGGCCGACTCGGCGCGGATCCTGCGCGAGCTGGCGGAGACTGAGCCGGTGACGCCCGCCGCCGCCGCGATCATGCGCCTGCGCGCCGACGCGCTGCTCGCGGGGCGACCGAGCGGGCAGGCCGCGCGGGCGGAGGCGGCGCTCACCGCACCGCAACCTCTCACCGTCTTCTGCGGACCGCTCTGCACCTGGCGCGCAAAGACGCCGGCAGGACTGCACACGGTCGTGGCGGCGACGAGCCACGCCGCCGGCGACCAGCTGATCGCCGACCTCGACGGCTCGCTCGAGACGGCGCTCGACGCCCTCCGCACGCGGCTTGCGCTGCCGGAGCTCGACGTGCACGCGGCGCTGCCGATGCAGATCACCGACCTGCTCGCGGCGGGCGGCGAGGCGAGCGCGTTCCCCAAGCACTTCGCGTACTTCCTGCCGGTCGACGAGGACGTGCTCGACGGCGACCCGACCGCGCGCAAGACGATCCTCTTCCGCAACGTCTACGACGCGCGCTATGCGCACATGAGCAGCCACCTCGCGGAGGTGCTGCTGGAGGGGCCGCAGCTGAGCGAGGGCGTCGAGCCGATCGCCCCGCTGCTCGGCTGGCTGCGCGCGCACGACGTCGCGCATGGCCTGACGCTGCCGGGCGACGAGCACGAGCACGCGGCGGGCGTCGGCTCGGAGCCCTGGATGGCGCTGCACGAGGTGATCGCGAACGTCTTCGGCCTGCTGCTCGCGGTCACGCCCGCGTGGCTGGAGCTGCAGGGCGCGAGCGAGAGCGACGTCGCCGCCATATACCTCGCGGAGATGCTCCAGTACATGCGCCGCGGGCCAATGCGCTGGGGCGACGCGGGCGCCGCGTACATGGAGCTGAACTTCCTCGAGCGCAACGGCTTCGTCGACATCGACGAGCTGGGCCGCATCCACTGGGACACGCCCGCGCTGATGGAGGGCGTCGCCGCCCACGCGCGCGTGCTCGCACAGGCGATCATCGCCGCCGACGAGACGCGCATCGCCGCCAGCTTCCTGGACGAGTACGCCTGGGGCGAGGACACCGGCGCGGCCCGCACCGCCGACTCGCTGATGCGGCGCCTGGCGTCCGTGCCGACGGCGCTGGCCTATCGCTGATTGAGCCAGCTCACAGCCGCCCGCTTTGGCGGATGCCGGCCCCGCCCTTTCGCGGATGCCGCCGCCCGTCAGGCAAGGAAGCAGCCGGTGAAGTGTGCTCCGCACATGAACCGGCGATGACGCCGCCTGGCGGGATGGCGGCGCCGCGAAAGTGCACCTGACGGGGCTCGAACCCGCACCCGCGGATTAGAAGTCCGCTCGTCTAGCCAATTAACTTACAGGTGCCCGGAATGGGAACCTCGCGGCGAACGACCGCCGCTTTCCCCCAACTCGATCCACTGTACCCGAGCCGCTCGGGGGGATGCAACCGTCAACGTCAGGCGGCCGTCTCGGCGCTCAGCACGCGCGGGACGTGCGCGCGCAGCCGCTCCAGCAGCGACGCGACCTCGGCGTCGGGGCCGAGGTCGAGCGCATGCTCGCAGGCCGCGATCGCGTCGCTGACGCGGTCGGTGCGGGCGAGTGCGTGGGCGTAGCGCGACCACGCGACCGGCGCCTGCGGCGCGAGCAGCGTCGCCGCCTGGCAGGCCGCCACCTCGGCGCCGACGTCGCCCGAGAGCTGGTGCACGAGCGCGAGGTCGAGCAGGCCCTCGACCGTCGGCTCGAGGCTGCGCGCTCGCTCGAGCGCCTCGCGCGCCCCCTCGCGGTCGCCGAGGCGCATCCGCAGGCGTCCGAGCCGCTCCCACGCGGAGCCGTCGGTCGGGGCGGCGACGGTCTCGCGCAGCGCGGAGTCGCGCGCGAGGTCGAAGGCGCGCATGTCCTCGTAGATGCGCGCGGCGAAGCGGTGCGGCGTCGGGCGCTCCGGCTCGGCGCGGGCCCAGTCGCGCACCGCGCGCGCGGCCGCCTGCAGGTTGCCCGCCTGCCAGAAGGCGACCGCGAGCTGGCGCAGCACGACCGGGTTGCGCGGGTCGGCGTCGCGCGCGTAGACGAGCCGCTGCGCCGCCAGCGTCGGGTTGCCCTCGGCGAGCGCGTGGCGCGCGGCGGTCATGAACCGCTCGACGCGGTCGGCCGCCGGATCGGGCTTGGAGAAGTCGACGAACTGCAGCGAGCCCGCCGGCACCGTGCGCACGCCCGGCTGGAACTTCACGCGCGCCCACTGGCGCACGTCGTCGCCCTCGCCGGAGAAGTAGATGCCGGTCACGCTGCCGACGCCCCACTCGGGATACGACAGGCAGCGCGCGTAGCGGTGCACGACCGAGTGGTCGGGCACGCGCGAGCCGAACGGGTCGTGCTTCTCGCGGTCCTCCGCCGCGGCGGCGGCGCGCTGCTGCTCCTCGTAGGCGCGCGCGCCCTCTTCCGCGCGCCGCTTCTTCGTGGCCGCAGCGGAGACCTTGACCGCGTTGCGCGAGACCTTGCCGCCGCGCAGCGACTCGGCGAGCGTCTCCAGCTGGTCGGCCGCCTCGTTGATCGCCTGCAGGTGGCGCTGGTGCTCGTACTGGCGCCCGGCCGGCGCGATGTCGGGGTGCCACTGCTTCGCCATCCGCCGGCGCGCGAGCTGCACCGCGCGCTTGTCGAAGGGCGGCTCGAGCTCCAGCAGCAGGATCGCCTGCTCGATGTCGAAGTGGGTCGGCATGGACCATGCGAGGGTAGCGAGGCGCCACGAGCGCTGACGGCCGAACGGGCGCTGCTAGCCTCGAATCGACCGCATGGAGCAACCCGTAATCGCCAACGCTCCCAGCAGCGACGAGCCGCTCGGTCGCGAGGTCTGGATCGTCGCCGGCGTCGTCGTGCTCGGCGCGATCATGTCGATCCTCGACACGACGATCGTCAACGTCGCGTTGGAGACGCTGTCGCGCGAGCTGCACTCCCCGCTCTCGACGATCCAGTGGGTCTCGACCGGCTACCTGCTGTCGCTGGCGATGACGATCCCGCTGAGCGGCTGGATGTCGGAGCGCTTCGGCGCGAAGCGCGTGTGGATGGTCTCGGTCGCGCTGTTCGGGATCGGCTCGATCCTCTGCGGCCTGGCCTGGTCGGCCGGCTCGCTGATCGGCTTCCGCGTGCTGCAGGGCTTCGGTGGCGGGATGATCATGCCGGTCGGCATGAGCGTGCTCGCGCAGACCGCGGGCCCCCACCGCGTCGGGCGCGTGATGTCGGTGATCGGGCTGCCGATGCTGCTCGGACCGATCCTCGGGCCGGTGCTGGGCGGGCTGATCGTCGACAACGCCTCGTGGCGCTGGATCTTCTACGTCAACGTGCCGATCGTGCTGCTCGCGCTCGGGCTCGCATGGCGGCTGCTGGACCCGGCCTCGGGTCGCGCGGACGCCGGCCGCCTCGACCGCACGGGCCTGGCGCTGCTGTCGCCCGGCCTGGCGGGGATCGTCTTCGGCCTCTCGGAGGTCGAGACGCACGGCGGCATCGGGGCGCCCGTCGCGTTCGGGC
Source organism: uncultured Actinomycetes bacterium (assembly GCA_963746145.1). GTDB lineage: Bacteria > Actinomycetota > Thermoleophilia > Solirubrobacterales > Solirubrobacteraceae > Conexibacter. Next base: position 242,336 of record CAVVAC010000002.1, on the reverse strand, counting down.
CGATGCTCGTGGGGGTCGCGCTGGTCGTTGCGTTCGGCATCCACGCCTGGCGTGCGGAGCGACCGCTGATCGACATGAAGCTGTTCGTCTCGGGCGAGTTCCGCGCCGCCTCGATCGCGCTGCTGTTCGTCGGCGCGAGCCTGTTCGGCACGATGCTCGTGCTCGCGCTCTACTACCAGGTGGGCCGGGGCGAGAACGCCCTCTCGGCCGGGCTGCTGCTCGCGCCCCAGGGCCTCGGCGCCGCGCTCGCGATGCCCCTCGCCGGGCGCATGACCGACCGCGTCGGCGGCGGGCGCGTGGCGAGCGTGGGAATCGTGGTGCTGACGCTCGCGACGGTGCCGTTCGCGTTCGTCGGCGCGGACACGTCCTACGGGCTGCTCGCGGTCGTGCTCGTCGCACGCGGCATCGGCTTCGGCTGCTCGCTGATGCCGACGATGGCCGCCGCCTACTCGCACCTGCAGGCGGCCGCGATGCCGCGTGCGACGGCGACGCTCAACGTGATGCAGCGGATCGGCGGCGCGCTCGGCACCGCGCTGCTCGCCGTCGTGCTGCAGCACCAGATCAGCGCGCAGGTCGGTGTGGGCAACGGCAGCGGCACGCTGCAGCGAATCCCGGAGAGCGCGCGAGCGCGCATCGGCGAGCCGCTCGCGCAGGCCTTCGCCCACACCTTCTGGTGGTCGGTTGGCCTGTCGCTGGTCGCGTTCGTGCCGGTCCTGCTGCTCGCCCATCGGCAGGCCGGGCGGGTGGCAGCGCCCGTCGCCCCGGTCGCCTGACGTATCCTGCTCCGTCGATGTCCGCCCAATACATCTTCACGATGCACCGTCTGTCGCGGCTGTTCCCGCCCGACAAGAAAGTGCTGGACGACGTCTCGCTGTCGTTCTACCCGGGCGCGAAGATCGGCGTGCTCGGCTACAACGGCTCGGGCAAGTCGACGCTGCTGCGGATCATGGCGGGCGTCGACACCGAGTTCCGCGGCACCGCCCAGCTCGCGCCCGGCGCGACCGTCGGGCTGCTGGAGCAGGAGCCGCAGCTCGACGAGAGCAAGGACGTGCGCGGCAACGTCGAGGACGGCGTCGCCGAGCTGCGCGACCTGCTGAACCGCTTCAACGAGCTGGCCGCCAACTACTCCGACGAGACGGCGGACGAGTTCGCCCGCCTGCAGGAGCAGATCGACGCGGCCGACGCCTGGAACCTCGACACGATGCTCGACACGGCGATGGACGCGCTGCGCCTGCCGCCGCCCGACGCCGACGTGACGAAGCTGTCCGGCGGCGAGCGGCGCCGCGTCGCGCTCTGCCGCCTGCTGCTGCGCGCGCCCGACCTGCTGCTGCTGGACGAGCCGACCAACCACCTCGACGCGGAGTCGGTCGCGTGGCTGGAGAACCATCTGCACGACTACAAGGGCACGATCGTCGCGATCACCCACGATCGCTACTTCCTCGACAACGTCGCCGGCTGGATCCTCGAGCTCGACCGCGCGCGCGGGATCCCCTACGAGGGCAACTACTCCGGCTGGCTGGAGCAGAAGCAGCAGCGGCTTGCGCAGGAGGAGCGCGCCGACAAGACGCGCGCACGCACGATCGCCAAGGAGCTGGAGTGGGTGCGCATGAACGCGAGCGCGCGTCGCGCGAAGCCGAAGGCGCGCCTGAACGCCTACGAGACGCTGCTCGCCGAGGACCGCAACGTCAAGCTCGACCAGGTGCAGATCCACATCCCGGCCGGCCCGCGCCTGGGCGACGTGGTGGTGGAGGCCGAGGGGCTGCGCAAGGGCTACGGCGAGAAGCTGCTGATCGAGGACCTCACCTTCAAGCTGCCGCGCGGCGGGATCGTCGGCGTGATCGGCGCCAACGGCGCGGGCAAGACGACGCTGTTCCGCATGATCACGGGACAGGAGACGCCGGACGCGGGCGTGCTGCGCGTCGGCGAGACGGTCGAGCTCGCCTACGTCGACCAGTCGCGCGACGCGCTCGACCCCGAGAAGTCGGTCTGGCAGGAGATCTCCGGCGGCGACGACGTGATCGCCGTCGGCGACCAGAAGATGAACTCGCGCGCCTACACGTCGGGGTTCAACTTCAAGGGCACCGACCAGCAGCGCAAGGTCGGCGTGCTGTCCGGCGGCGAGCGCAACCGCGTGCACCTGGCGAAGCTGCTGCGCAGCGGCGGCAACCTGCTGCTGCTGGACGAGCCGACGAACGACCTCGACACCGACACGCTGCGCGCGCTGGAGGAGGCGTTGCTGTCGTTCGCCGGCTGCGCGGTCGTGATCTCCCACGATCGCTGGTTCCTCGACCGCGTCGCGACGCACGTGCTCGCCTTCGAGGGCGACTCGCAGGTGCGCTGGTTCGAGGGCAACTTCGAGGCGTACGAGACCGAGCGCCACGAGCGCCTCGGCGCGGAGGCGGACCGCCCGCACCGCCTGCAGTACAAGAAGCTCGTGCGCAACTGAGCCGCGCGGGCGCGCAGCAGCGCTCTGAAAGACTGAGTGCGATGTCGACGGACCACGCGCAGTCACGCGGCGTGGCGGCGCTGGGCAGCGCCGCCGCTGCCGGGCTGCTCGCCGCAGCCGCCGCGATCGCGAGCGGCTCGGCCGACCGCGGGCGCTGGTTCTTCGTGCCCGCGATCAAGCACGGCGGCTTCCCGGAGTGGCTCGCCGGCCCGCTGCACGAGCTGGAGTACGTGGTGGTCCCGCGCAGCGGGGCGCAGCTGCTCGTCGCGATGTTCGCCTGCTACCTCGTCGCGCTCGCCTGCGCGCGCACGCTCTCGCCGCGGATCGCGATCGGCGCGATCGTGCTGGCGCACGTCGCGTTCCTGCTCGCGCCGCCGCTGTTCTCCGCAGACGTCTTCGGCTATGTCGACTTCGCGCGGCTCGACGTGCTGCACGGACTCGACCCCTACGTCCACCACTCGATCGACGCACTGCACGACCCCGCCTTCCCCTACGTCGGCTGGCACAGCATCTCGAGCCCGTACGGGCCGCTGTTCTCGCTCGCCAGCCTGCCGCTGGCGTGGCTGAGCGTCCCAGCCGCGCTGTGGGCCTGCAAGAGCCTGGCCGCCGCGACGAGCCTCGCGTGCGTCGCGCTCGTGTGGCGCATCGCGCAGTGGCGCGACGTCGCGCCGGTGCCCGCGATCGTGATGGTCGGGCTCAATCCGCTGCTGCTCGCCTATGGCGTCGGGGGTGCGCACAACGACTTCCTGCTGCTCGCGCTGCTGCTGAGCGCGATCCTGCTCGCGCTCGACGGACGCAGCGCCGCCGGCGGGGTCGGGGGCGCGATCGCATTCGGCGTGAAGGCGTCGGCGGCGGTCGCGCTGCCGTTCCTCGTGCTCGGCGCTGCGCGCCGGCGCAGCGCGCTCGCCGGTGTCGCCGCCGGTGGCCTGGCGGTGCTCGCGCTGGGAGCGATCGGCTTCGGCAGCCACGCCTTCGCGGTCGTGCACCAGCTCGGCCAGCAGCAGCAGCTGGTGGCGCGGACGAGCGTCCCCGGCGAGCTTGCGGGCGTGCTCGGGCTCGCCGACGCGAGCGGCACGCGAGCGCTGCTGGGGGCAGCGTTCGTCGTCGTGTTCGCGGGGCTGGTGTGGGCGACCTGGCGGGCACGGATCGACTGGATCGCCGCCACCGGCTGGACGACGCTGGCGCTGTTGCTGAGCACCGCTTGGCTGATGCCCTGGTACGTCGTGTGGCTGCTGCCGCTGGCGGCGGTCGGCCGCGACCGGCGGCTGAAGGTCGCGACGCTGCTGCTGTGCGGCTACGTCCTCGCCACGCGCGTGACCTACCAGCTGCTCGGGAACTGAGCGGGGCCGTCGCCGCGTCCGCCCCGCTAGGGTCCGCTGCATGGCGGACGTCTCGAAGGCGGTCCTCATCACCGGCTGCTCCTCGGGCATCGGGCGCGCGACCGCGCGCCGGCTCGCGGCGCACGGCTGGACCGTCTACGCCACCGCACGGCGGCCTGAGGCGATCGCCGAGCTGGAGGCCGCCGGCTGCCGCACGCTCGCGCTCGACGTGACCGACGAGGACTCGATGGTCGCCGCGGTGCGACAGATCGAGGAGACGCACGGCGCCGTCGGCGTGCTCGTCAACAACGCCGGGTACAGCCAGAGCGGCGCGATCGAGACGGTCCCGCTCGACGCGGTGCGGCGCCAGTTCGAGACGAACGTCTTCGGGCTCGTGCGGCTCACGCAGCTGGTGCTGCCGAAGATGCGCGACCAGCGCTGGGGCAAGATCGTCAACCTCGGCTCGATGGGCGGCAAGCTCGTGTTTCCGGGCGGCGGGCACTACCACGCCACCAAGCATGCGCTGGAGGCGATCAGCGACGCGCTGCGCTTCGAGGTGCGCGGCTTCGGGGTCGACGTGATCCTGCTGGAGCCCGGCCTGATCACGACCGAGTTCGGCAACGCCGCGACGGCGAGCATGAGCGAGGTGCCGGCCGGTGACGCCAACGATCCCTACGCGACCTTCAACGCGACCGTCGGCTCCGTCACGCAGGGCGCCTACGACGGCCCGATGCGCCACCTCGGCGCCGGTCCCGACCGCGTCGCCAAGGTCATCGAGCGCTCGATCCGCCGCCGCCGGGCGCCCACGCGCGTCGTCATCACGCCGTCGGCCAGGTTCACGATCCCGACGCGCCGGCTGATGCCCGACCGCGCCTGGGACGCGCTCATGCGCGCGCAGTTCCCGACGCCGAAATAACCCCCAGCCGGAACCCTCAGCGCTCGAACGAGAAGCCCGGCGTCAAGCGCTGGGCGAACGCGGCGATCAGCTTCGCGGCGTTGGCGATGTCGTCGAGCTGGACCATCTCGACGGGCGAGTGCATATAGCGCAGCGGCACCGAGACGAGTCCGGTGGGGATGCCGGCGCGGCTGAGGTGGATCGCGTCGGCGTCGGTGCCGGTCGCGCGCGCGGAGGACTCGACCGTGAAGGGGATCCCCTCCGCCTCGGCCGTCTCGTGCAGCAACTCGAAGACGGCGGGGTGGATCGTGGAGCCGCGCGTCAGCACCGGGCCGGAGCCGAACGGGTGCTTCGTCAGCTCGCCCAGCTCGATGCCGGGCTGGTCGGTCGCGAACGTGACGTCGACGGCGATCGCGACGTCGGGCTGGAGCGAGAAGGCGGTCGTGCGCGAGCCGCCGAAGGTGATCTCCTCCTGCACCGCGGCGACCGCGGCGACCTCGCCGGGCGCGCCGCCGTCCTGCGCCACCAGCCGCGCGGCCTCGTAGGCGACGTAGCAGCCGATGCGATTGTCCATCGAGCGCGAGATCACGCGGTCGTTGGCCAGCTCGACCGGCTCGCCCGCGATCACGGCGACGTCGCCGATGCGCACGCGCGTGCGCGCGTCGTCGCCGTCCTTCGCGCCGATGTCGATGTGCAGGTCCTTCAGCTCGGGGCCGCGCTTGCGGTCCTCGTCCTTCATCAGGTGGATCGGCTTCTTGCCGATCACGCCGTCGACCGCGCCCTCGCGCGTGAGCAGCGAGATGCGCTGCCCGACGAGGATGATCGGATCCCAGCCGCCGACGCCCGCGAAGCGCAGGAAGCCGTCGTCGTCGATGTGCGAGACGATCACGCCGATCTCGTCGATGTGGCCGACGACCGCGAGCAGCGGGCCGCCGGCGGTGCCGGGCACGCGCGCCACCGAGGAGCCGACCGTGTCGGAGCCGACCTGCGCGAACGCGCTCGCCGCCTCGCGCCAGACGCGCGCCGCAGCCGTCTCGTAGCCGGACGGGCCGGGAGCCGTGAGCAGCTGGCGCAGGACGTCGGGGGTCGGCATGGCGGCGAAGCCTAGCGGCCGCGGAAGACCGCAGAATCCGGCCGCAGCTCGAGCGGGAGCCACGACGCCGGCCCGCCCGGAACGGCACGCCGCAGCGGCGCGTACGCCACAGCCGTCGCGACGCGCCAGCCGAGCGCCTTCGCGCCGAGCGCGACGGGCGCACCGTCGAGCGTGCCGTCGATCCCCTTCGGCGTGAGCACGAGCCGGCCGTGCGCGGCGTCGGCGCCGCCGATCGTCAGCGTCAGGCGGTGGCCCTTGGCGGGCAGCAGGCCGCTGACCGTCACGCCGGGCACGTAGGCGTAGTCGCGCAGCCGCAGCCCGCTGCGCCCGATCGTGGCGGAGCCGCCGCGCAGCCCGCCGAAGGCGTCCGCGTCGGTGTTGCCGCTGGCGACGCGCCCGAAGACCTGCCCGCTCACGTCGTCGAGCGTCTGCTGGACGGCGCGGACGGTGCGTCCGTTCAGCGTCGCAAGCCCCTTGTACGACGTCAGCGACCCGAGCCGCAGCGGCGCCAGCGGCAGCGCGGCGACGATCGGCGGATGCGCGCGGCACGCGCCCGGAACGGCCCCGCCGATGAAGGCCGCGAGCGCCCGTTCGGCGCAGTCCGTCGGGTCGGAGAAGAGCACGCCGTGGCCCGAGTCCTGGACCTGGAGCAGGTGTGCGCCGGGCAGTGCCCGCGTGAGCGCGAGCGCGTCCGCGCGCGGAGTGCGCAGGTCCTCGTCGCCGGAGAGGATCAGCGCGGGCGTCGGCGGCAGCGCCGGCTGCGGCTGCACGATCGGCGCCTCGGGCCAGCTGCGGCAGAGGTCCGCGGTGCCGAGCTCGCGCACGGTCGTGCGGTCGAAGGGCGCGAAGGCGCCGTCGCCGATCGCCGCGGCGGCGGCGTTCACGAGCGCGCGGCGCGCTGCCAGCGGCGTGCCCGGCGTCCACGGGACGCCGCCGTCCTCGCACGTCGTGGCGACGAACACCGCGTCGCTGTCGGCGGACGCCGAGCCTTCGCCGGAGCCGTCGTTCACGACCAGTCGCAGCAGCGGCGCCGCGTCGCCGTCGAGCGCCGCGCGCACCGCGGCCGGGATGCCGGCGCGCAGGTACGGGTCGAAGTCGCCGTCGAGCATCAGCGACAGCAGACCGACGCGCGTCAGGCGCATCGATCGCCGCCGGCCGGAGGCGTCGAACGCGCTGCCGCGCAGCGGCGCGCGCCCGAGCCGGCGCACGAGCGCCGCGAGGTCGGCGTCGGGATCGCGCGTGAAGCGGCAGGCGTGTGAGCAGATCGTGCGCAGCACGCGCGGGATCGAGCCGATCGTCGCGCGCTGGAAGGGATCGACGCCGCCCGGCGGCACGATCGAGTCCAACACCAGCCGGTCGACGTGCTGCGGGTAGGCGGCCGCGTAGCCGAGCGCCACCTTCGTGCCGTAGGAGGTGCCGTAGACGATCAGGCGATCGACGCGCAGCGCGACGCGCACGGCCTCGACGTCCTCCACCGAGGCGGCCGTCGTGTAGTCCGCGCGCGCCGGGCCGAGCTGGCTCGCGCAGTCGGCGATCGCGGTGACCGCATCGCCCTCGCGCGCCAGCGAGGAGCAGGAGATCCGCCCGGAGCCGCCGGTGCCGCGCTGGTCGAAGACGACGAGCTGGCGCGTGCGCAGCACCGGCGCGAGCGTCTGCTCGAAGCCGCCGAGCAGCGGCACCGCCGCCTGGCCCGGGCCGCCCGCGAGCGCGACGATCGTCGCGCTCGGCGTCCCGTGCGCCGGCTCGAGCACGCGCACGCGCAGGTCGATCGCGCCGGGGACCGCGCCACTGCGATCGAGCGGGACCGCGACCTGGCCGCAGAGCGTGCGGTCCTTCGCGCTGCTGGTGCACGGTGAGAACGTGCTCGCCGCGGACGCCGACGCGCACGCGGCGAGCGCCCCCAGAACCGTCACGGCGGCGGCGAGGCGACGGGCCGAGGCGACGCGCATGCGACCACTGTGACGGGTCGTGCCCACGCGTGCGTCGCCGCGCCGGCGAACGACGGCACGGCCGGCGCGCCCGGTCGGCGCGCCGGTCATGGGCCCTCCGCTCAGTCCTGCGCCAGCAGCTCGCGCAGCACGTACGGCAGGATGCCGCCGTGGCGGTAGTAGCGCTGCTCCTTCGGCGTGTCGATCCGCACGGTCGCGTCGAACTGCTTGTCGTCGGCGTGGACCGTGACCGTGCGCGGCACCGCGTCGGCGCCGGCGATCCCGCCGATCGCGAACGTCTCGCGACCGGTCAGCCCGAGCGAGGCGATCGTGTCGCCGTTCGTGAACTGCAGCGGCAGCACGCCCATCCCGACGAGGTTGGAGCGGTGGATGCGCTCGAAGCTCTCGGCGATCACGGCGCGCACGCCGAGCAGGTTCGTGCCCTTCGCGGCCCAGTCGCGCGAGGAGCCGGAGCCGTACTCCTTGCCGGCGAGCACGACGAGCGGCACGCCCTCGGCCTGGTAGCGCATCGCGGCGTCGTAGATCGACAGCAGCTCCTCGTCGGGCAGGTGCAGCGTCACACCGCCCTCGGTGCCCTCGGCCAGCAGATTCCTGAGGCGGATGTTCGCGAACGTGCCGCGCATCATCACCTCGTGGTTGCCGCGCCGCGCGCCGTAGGAGTTGAAGTCCTTGCGCTCGACGCCGTGCTCCTGCAGGTAGGCCCCCGCGGGCCCGTCGGCCTTGATCGAGCCGGCCGGCGAGATGTGGTCGGTCGTGACGCTGTCGCCGAGCAGCGCGAGCACCCGCGCGCCCTCGATGTCGCCGACGGGGACCGGCTCGCGCGGCAGCTGCTCGAAGTACGGCGGGTTGCGCACGTAGGTGGAGGCGTCGTCCCAGGCGAAGCGCTCGCCGGTCGGCACCTCGAGCGTGCGCCAACGCTCGTCGCCGCCGTAGACGCCGTCGTAGCTCTTGCGAAACATGTCCGACTGGACCGCCTGCTCGATCGTCTGCGCGACCTCGTCCGCGGAGGGCCACAAGTCGCGCAGGTAGACCGGCTCCCCGTCGGCGTCGTGCCCGAGCGGGTCGTTCTGGAGATCGACGTCCATCGTCCCCGCCAACGCGTAGGCGACGACGAGCGGCGGCGAGGCGAGGTAGTTCAACTTCACGTCGGGGTTGATGCGCCCCTCGAAGTTGCGGTTGCCCGACAGCACCGAGCAGACGGCGAGATCGGCGTCGTTGACCGCCTGCGAGATCTCCGCCGGCAGCGGGCCGGAGTTGCCGATGCACGTCGTGCAGCCGTAGCCGACGAGGTGGAAGCCGAGCGCCTCCAGCGGCTCGGTCAGGCCGGCGCGGTCGTAGTACTCGGTCACGACCTTCGAGCCGGGCGCGAGCGAGGTCTTGACCCACGGCTTCACCGTCAGCCCGCGCGCGACCGCGTTGCGCGCCAGCAGCCCGGCCCCGAGCATCACGGACGGGTTGGAGGTGTTCGTGCAGCTCGTGATCGCCGCGATCACGACGTGGCCGTGGTCGAGCGTCGTCGCGGTGCCGTCGGCGAGCGTCACGGGCACCTCGGTGCGCGTCCGCGCGACCGCCGCTACGCCACCGCTGTGGGCCGGCTCGGCGTGCCCGTCGCGCGCGCCGTCGCCGTTGGAGGGCTCCTGCGAGGACGTCGGGTCGCTCGCGGGGAAGGTTCCCTCGATCGCGTCGTCCTCGCCGTTCTGCTCGGGCACGTAGCCGGCGAGCGCCTTGCGGTACGCGTCCTGCGCGTCGCTCAGGGCGATCCGGTCCTGCGGGCGCTTGGGGCCGGCGATGCTCGGCACGACCTCGGACAGGTCGAGCTCCAGCGTCTCGCTGAACGTCGGCGCCTCGCTGTGCTCGTCGTGCCACAGGCCCTGCGCCTTCGCGTAGGCCTCGACCAGCTCGATCTGCTCCTGCGGACGGCCGGTGAAGGCCAGGTAGCGCAGCGTCTCGGCATCGATCGGAAAGATCGCGCAGGTCGAGCCGAACTCCGGCGACATGTTGCCGATCGTCGCGCGGTCGGCGAGCGGCAGCCGCCCGACGCCGGCGCCGTAGAACTCGACGAACTTGCCCACGACGCCGTGCTGGCGCAGGCGCTCGGTGACGGTCAGCACGAGGTCGGTGGCGGTCGCGCCCTCGCGCAGCTCGCCCGTGAGCTCGAAGCCGATCACCTGCGGGATCAGCATCGACATCGGCTGGCCGAGCATCGCCGCCTCGGCCTCGATCCCGCCGACACCCCAGCCGAGCACGCCGAGGCCGTTGACCATCGTCGTGTGCGAGTCGGTGCCGACGAGCGTGTCGGGGTAGGCCTGGTCGAGGCCGTCGTTCACGAACACCACGCGCGCCAGGTACTCGAGGTTGACCTGGTGCACGATGCCGGTGTCCGGCGGCACGACCTTGAAGCCCTCGAAGGCGCCCTGGCCCCAGCGCAGGAAGGCGTAGCGCTCCTGGTTGCGCTCGAACTCCAGCTTCGCGTTCGCGTCGAACGCGTAGCGCGTGCCGAACTCGTCGACCTGCACGGAGTGGTCGATCACCAGCTCGGCGGGCACGAGCGGGTTGATCTTCGCCGGGTCGCCGCCCATCGCGGCCATCGCGTCGCGCATCGCGGCGAGGTCGACGATCGCGGGCACGCCGGTGAAGTCCTGCATGACGACGCGCGCGGGCGTGAACGCGATCTCCTGGCTGGGCTCGGCCTGCGCGTCCCAGCGCGCGAGCGCCTCGACGTCGGCGGCGCGGATCGTCTCGCCGTCCTCGTTGCGCAGCAGGTTCTCCAGCAGGATCTTCAGCGAAAAGGGCAGTCGCGCGACGTCGAAGCGCGATTGCAGCGCGTCGAGCCGGTAGATCTCGTAGTCGCGCCCCCCGACCGACAGCGTCGCTTTCGCGTCGAAGCTGTTCGTAGGCATGGGTTCTCCTGAATGTCACATCCGCCGCGGCAGAACGCCCGCAACGGGCTCTTGTTCGTACTCAGGAGTGTGTCACGCAGTTGGGCGGCGGCTCAGCGCGCCCGCCCGCGCTTGCGTCGCTTGCGCTCGGCGGCGCTGAGCTTGCGCGACTTGGGCGCCGCCCGCGTCGCGGCGCGACCCTGTCTGACCTCGAACGGGTCGTCCACGCGCGAGGTGCGGGTACGCACGCGCCCGACGGTGGCGCGCCGCGCGTCGCGCGTGATCGCGACCCAGATGCCCGTCAGCAGCACGCCGACGCCGATCAGCAGCGCGACGAGCGTGCTGTTGCTGATGCCGCCGTCGGTCTGCGCCGCGGGCGCCTGGGCAGGCTGCTGCGCGGGCGCTTCTTCGATCTGCGAGGGCTGCACCTGAGGCGCCGCGGGCAGGAACGGGTTCGCCTGCGGGGCGGCGCCGGCCGGGACGGCGGCGAGCGCCGCCAGGAGCGCGATCAGCAGGAAGAGGCGAGCCATCTGCCGAGCCTAGCGGCAGCGGGAGGGGCGCGTGATCTTTATCTGCGCGGCCGCGTCGGACCGCGGACCCCTAGCTGCCGAGGACCTGCTTCTCGCGTTCGGTCTCGGGCGGCGCGTCCTTGTACGGATACGGGTTCTCGTCCTCGGGCGCGTGATCCTCCTCGTGGTACACGCTCTCGGCGTTGACCGCCCAGATGTCGTGCCGCGCGCCGTCGCAGAGGTTGTCGACGGCCCGCATCGCGGTGAGCATCGAGTGATCCGAGTTGTTGTAGCGGTGCAGGCCGTTGCGCCCGACCTGGATGAAGTTCTCGATCGGGTCGAGCCACGTGCGGATCGTCGCGATGTGCTTGGCGTAGTGCTCGTCGTAGACCGGGTAGGCCTTGTCGACGCGCACCGCGAAGCCGCGCTTGACCTTCGACGGATCGCAGAGGCCGATCTGCTGCAGCTCGCGCGTGGCCAGCTCGACCAGCTTCTCGTCCTCCATGCTCCACAGCTCGTCGCCGGCGAAGCAGAAGTACTCCATGCCGACGCTCGCCTCGTGGTCGTTCGGGACCATCCACGGGCTCCACGAGCGGAAGTTCTGGATGCGGCCGACTTCGACGCCCGGCTCGTGGATGTAGATCCAGTTGTCGGGGAAGAGGTCCTCGCCGTCGATCACGAGCGAGACGGTCAGGAAGTCGCGGTAGCGCAGGCTCTGACCGGCCGTGCGGATCGCATCCGGCAGCTGCGGGTCGGCGATCGCGGTCGTGGCCGCGAGCGGCAGCGAGGAGACGACGGCGCGCGCCTCGATCGTCTCGCCGCCGGCGACGACGCGCACGATCCGGCCGTCCTCGAACTCGAGCTTCGTGACGGGCGCGTTCATGCGCACCTCGCCGCCCTTCTCCTCGATGTCGGAGCGCATCTGCTCCCACATCTGGCCCGGGCCGAAGCGCGGGTAGTGGAACTCGTCGATCAGGCTCTTGATCTGGTTGCCCTTGTTGCCGAACAGCATCGCCTTGACGGCGGAGAAGAACGACAGGCCCTTGATCCGCTGCGCCGCCCAGTCGGCGCGCAGCTCGGTCGTCGAGACGCCCCACACCTTCTCGGTGTAGGTCTTGAAGAACTGCGTGAAGAGCCATTTGCCGAAGCGGTTGGTGACCCACTGCTCGAGCGTGTCCTCGGGCTGCGGGCGCAGCCGCGCCCTCGTCACGGCCCAGGCGTACGAGCTGCCGGCCTTGACGACGTTCACCGGGCCGAGCTTCTTGAGCACGTCCATGCCCTCGAGCGGGTAGGCGAGGTACTTGCGCCGCCAGTAGATGCGCGAGAGACGCGGGCGCTTGAGGAACTCCTCCTTCATGATCTCGTGCCAGAGGTCGTCCACCTCCTTCACCTTCGTGAAGAAGCGGTGGCCGCCGAGGTCGAAGCGGTAGCCGTCGCGCACCTCGGTGCGCGCGATGCCGCCGACCTGGTCGGTCGCCTCGAGCACGATCACGGGCTCGCCGCGCTTGGCGAGCAGATAGCCCGCGGTGAGGCCGGCGGGGCCACCGCCGAGCACGACGAACGGGCGGGGATCCTGGGCAGCGGGCATCTCGTTCTCAGTCATGTCAGGAGGGTTTCTTCTCGTACAAGACGGCGCTGTTGCCGACGGTCGAGGCGCCGCGGTAGAAGAGCGGCGCGAACTTCACGAACTTCAGCGTCGTGTCGCCTGCAAGGATCGCACCCCACTGGGCCGAGCGGCGCCGCACGAGCTGCGTCCAAGGGGCCTTCCAGTTCTGCACGCCCTCGGTGAGGGGACGCACGAACAGGACCTTCTGGCCGGGCCGCAGCTTAGCAAGCAGCGACGGCAGCACCCGGTCGGGGGCGGCCGCCTTGAGGCGGTCGAGCGCGTCGACCCAGTTCATGTGCCGGGGATCGGCGACGGCGCCGATCGTCGATGCGTACGAGAGCCCGCCGGGCATGTAGTACCAGACCAGCGGCGTCTGCTCGGGCTGGCCGACGAGCACGAGGTCGCCCGGCGCCAGCTGCGTGCCGACCTCGGCGCCGATGTCGCGCACGTCGCTCTTGTAGCCGTCCACGTACTCGGTCGGCTTGACCCAGAAGACGCACAGGACCAGCACCGCCACGATCCCGAGCCGCCCGGCGCGCGAGAGTCCGAGCGCGCACAGCAGCAGCAGCGGGCCGACCGCGGCCGCGAAGTAGCGCGAGGCCCAGGCGGGCGAGATCTGCGACAGCAGCCAGGCGATCGCGAGCGTCACGAGCGGCACGACGACCAGCACCCACACCGACAGCCGCTCGCGCTCGCCGCGCTGCCGGTGCGCGGCCAGCAGCGCCGCGATCCCGAAGCCGCCGGCGAGCAGCAGCGTGATCGCCGCGCGGTCGCCGCCGAGCACGTCGCGCGAGATCTGGATCGGCACGCCGAGGCGCGGCTTGTTGGCCCACGGGGCGGCGGTGTGCTGCGCCTGGTAGAGCAGCGTCGGCAGCCACGGCAGGTACAGCAGGGCGACCCCGCCGAACGCGAGCAGCGCGTCGTGCACGAGCGCGCGCCGCTGCTCGCTCGCGCGCCAGATCGGCACGAGCGCGACGACCGCGGCGATCCCGTAGAAGATCCCCCAGCTGTGCGTGTAGAGCATCAGCAGCTGGAACAGCGCGAACGGCGCCAGGAACGCGCGCCGCCGGTAGACGAACGCGTGCAGGTAGCACGCCGACGCCAGCAGCGCGAACAGCGTCATCAGCGAGTACATCCGCGCCTCCTCGCCGTAGGCGGTGAGGAACGGGTTGAGCGCGCAGATCGTCGCGCCGATGAAGCCCGCGCGGCGGCCCCAGAGGCTCCAGCCAGCCCACATCGCGGCCGGGATGCAGAGCAGCGAGCAGATCAGCGAGAGCCAGTGCACCGCCGTCTCGTCGCGGCCCGCGACGCTCATCCAGAGGTGCAGCAGCATGTAGTAGAGCGGCGGCGAGCCGTCCTGGCGCAGCACGTGCGGGATGTCCGTCAGCGGATAGGAGGAGATCCCGACCGACAGCCCCTCGTCCATCCAGAAGGAGCCGGAGATGGCGCGCGTGCGCACGTAGATCGACAGCAGCACGAGCACCACGAGCGTCGCGCCGGCGAGCACCGGGACGGACGCCGGCAGCTCGAGCCGGCGCCTGCTGCGGGGGACGGCGACGGTGGCCATGCGCGATCGAAGAGTAACGGCCGGCCGGCCGCTAGGCGCCCGGCTGCGCACAGGTCGAGTAGAGCGTGGTCGACCGCGCCGTCGCGACCAGCTGGTAGCCGGGCGGATAGGGCTGCGGCGGCTGCGGGATCAGCGTCTGCTTGTTGGTCGTGCGGGCGGCGACGATCACGCCCTGCGGCGCGGGCGCGAGCCCGACGTCGAGCGTGTGCTCGTCGAGGTACCAGGCGACGAGCGGGACCGCGAACTTGCCGGCGGTCGCGTGGCCGCAGTTGCGGAACGACCTGCCGCCGCCGACCTTCGCGAGCGCGTCGCGCAGGTCGAAGCGCAGCTCGGCCTGGTAGCGCAGCGCGCGGTCGAGGTCGTCGAAGTTGCGGAAGCGCGGCGCGGCCCAGTGGGCGGTCGCGACCGCCATCGCGACGAACACGACGCCGGCGGCGGCGGTCGCGAAGCGCGGGCTCGTGACGCGCGCGACGAGGTCCTGCGCGAACGCGACGACGCGCCCGAAGCCGACGCCACCGACGACCGCGAGCATCGAGGTGCCGAGGATGATGTAGCGCGGGTTGCCGGAGAAGCCGGCCTGCGTCATCAGCGCGATCAGCACGATCCAGGCGATCGCGAGCAGCCCGACCGCGAGCACCGCGCCCTGGCGGCGCCGGCGCACCCAGTCCACGGCGGCGAGCGCGAGCGCGAACGCGGCGGCCGCCTTCACGGGCGTGATCACGAGCGGCCAGGTGTCCTGGACCACCTTCACGAACGGATGGTCGGCGAACGCCGGGCTGTTCTTGTTCGGCTGCTTCGCGCGATCCGCCGCGCGCATCAGGTTGCCCGAGCCCCACAGCTCCGGCAGGAACCACAGCAGCGGGATCAGCGCGAAGCCGCTGAGCACCAGCCACAGCGCGCCCCAGTCGACCAGCAGCAGCCACAGCCCGTAGAGGCCGAGGAACGGCCACACCTCCGGCCGCAGCAGCGCCGCCAGGAAGCCGAGCACGAAGGCCTGCCGGTAGCGGCCGTCGAGATGGCGCTCGACGCCCCACAGCGTGAACGCGACCAGCAGCCCCTCGGAGTTGCCGAGCGACATCGTGCGCACGAACTGCGAGCTGATGATCAGCGCGACGGCGGCGACGACGCCGGCCGTCAGCGCCGGCACGCCGCGCCCGCCGGTCAGGCGCGCGCCGAGGCGGAAGGCCAGCAGCACCGCCAGCACGGCGCCGCCGCGGCCCACGACGAGCCACAGGTCCGGGGCGGCGCCGCCGAACAGCGAGAAGACCATCGTGAACAGCACCGGCAGCGGCTTCCACGACGGGCCGCCGGTCGTCTGCAGGTCGATGTGCACGATCTCGCGGCCCCACACGATCCACGCCCACGGGTCGTACGTGGGCGTGGAGGGATACAGCAGCGAGAGCGCCCCGCAGGCGAGCGCGACGGCCGCCAGCAGGGCGTAGACGCGCCCGTTCGTCGCCGCCCGCGCCGCCTGCGTCGGCGTCAGCCGCGCGCGCAGCGCCGCAAGGCGCGTGGACGGGCCGAGCTGGGCGGTCGAGGTGGACAGGGCGGGAGCGCTCACGCGACGGATGTGACGGTCTTGCTGGTCGCGGCGGCGCGCGCCGCACGAATGCGCGAGAGCCCGCCGTAGCGGACCACGAGCAGGACGAGGCCGACGACGGTGATCGGGACGAACAGCACGAAGCGCAGCAGCAGCAGGTAGGAGAGGACCGTCGACTTCGCCGTCGTGCTGACGGCGCGCACGGCGAAGATGACGGCGGCATCGTACGTGCCGATATAGCCGGGCGCCGCCGGGATCAGCGCGGCCGCGTTCGTGAACGCGACGACCGCGAGCCCGTCGCGCAGGCCGAGGTCGATGTGCAGCGAGCGCCCCACGACGATGTAGACGCTCGCCTCGACGAGCCAGATCAGCAGCGAGGCGACCAGCAGCACGGCGCCCTGCCGGCTCAGCAGCTGGCGGCTTGGCTGCGCCACCGGCGCGAGTGCGCGCAGCACGAACACGAGCCGCTCGCGGTAGCGCAGCAGCGCGGCGGCGAGCGCGAGCAGGAGCAGGACGAGCACGCCGGCGCCCACCAGCAGCAGCGTCGCGTGGGGGTGCAGCAGTTCCTTCGTCAGCCCGTAGGCGAGGGCGATCAGGATCACGCCGAGCGCGACCGCGTCGAGCACGCGCTCGGCGAGGATCGTGCCGAGGATCGTGCGCTTCGTCGCTTCCGTGCGCGTGCCGAGCAGGAACGTGCGCAGCAGCTCGCCGCCGCGCGCCGGCAGCACGTTGTTGCCCATGTAGCCGACGGGCACGAGCGCGTAGGCGTCGGCGTGATCGACCGGCACGCCGGCGCGGTGCAGGATCCGCCGCCAGCGCTCGCCGCGCATGAGCGTCGCGACGACGTAGAGCGCGACCCCGGCGACCAGCTCCATCACGCCGCCGAACGTGTCCGGGAAGCGCGGCGCCTGCTGCTTCGTCGCCCACCACACGACGCCCGCGACCGGGACGACCCACACGACCAGCAGCAGGATGCGCTTGGCGCGGGTCGACATCAGTACTTCGAGCCCTGCGCCTGGAGGCATGCCTCGACGCGCTGGAGCTGGTCGTCGGAGAGCGACCCGACCGTCAGCAGGTGCGGACCGATCACCTCGGCGCCCGGCGCCTCGTCGCGCAGCTGGCGGCCCTGCGCCTCCGGCGCGGTGGCGGCGAAGTCGACGTACGCGCCGTCCGCCGCCGGCAGGATCTCCAGGCGATCGGTGTGCTGCGGGTCCTTCGCGGCCTGCAGACCTTTGGAGAGGATGCAGCCGAGCGGCGCGTCGCGCGGGTCGAAGGCGACGGGATGCGAGCCGCCGGCGCTGGCGGAGTTGCCGCCGCCGACGGTGGTGCCGGCGCCGCCGCAGCCGATCGCGAAGAGGGCAGGGAGCAGCGCAAGCGCGGTGAGAGGGCGTGACCGCATCGCGCCCACAGGCTAGAGGATCACGGTGCCGACACCATCTAGACTCAGCCCGCCGATGCTCCCCGTCCTCGCGCTCGCGAGTCCGCTGCCGCAGGCCGGCGCCGTCCTCGCAGTCCTGCTCGTCGCCTGTGCGCTCGTCGTGCACGAGCCGCGTCGGCGGGCGCTCGCGATGAGCGGCGCGCTGCTGCTCGCGCCGGTGCTGCTGCTCGACGACATCTGGGACTCGCCGCAGATCGACGTCGTGCGCGACCGCCCCGCGGCGGCCGCGCTCGCGGCGCTCGCCGGGCTCGTCGCGATCGCGCTGCTCGCCCGCTGGATGACCCGCCAGCCGCTGGTGCTGCCGCTGCTGGCGGTCGCGGCGCTGCCATTCCGCGTGCCGATCGAGGTCGGCGGCTCGACCTCGAACCTGCTGGTGCCGCTCTACCTCGTGATCGCCGCCGGCGCGCTCGCGGCGGTCGTGGGGCCGCTGCGCGGGCGCGGCCCGGCCGCGTCGTGGGCGCCCGGCTGGCTGGAGCGACTGCTCGCGCTGTCGGTGCTGCTGTACGGGAGCCAGTCCTGCTACTCGCAGGACTTCGACAAGGCGCTCCAGCAGATCGCCTTCTTCGTCGTGCCGTTCGGGCTGCTGTTCGTGCTGCTCGTGCAGGTCGACTGGAGCGCCCGCACGCTGCGGCTGTGCTTCGGCCTGCTGGTCGCGCTCGCGCTGCTGTTCTCGGCGATCGGCGACGTCGAGTACGCGACCAAGCACCTGTTCCTGAACCCGAAGCTGATCGCCTCCAACGACCTGCACAACTACTTCCGCACGAACTCGGTCTTCTTCGACCCGAACATCTACGGCCGCTTCCTCGTCGTCGCGATGCTGGCCGTCGCCGCGACGCTGCTGCGCGCGCGCAGCGCGCGCGTCGTGTGGGGCGGGGCGCTCGCGCTGGCGGCGCTGTGGGCGGGGCTCGTGCTGACGCTGTCGCAGTCGAGCTTCGGCGCGCTGCTCGTCGGGCTCGGGACGCTCGCGGTGCTGCACTGGGGCGCACGGCGCACGCTGCTGCCGGCGCTCGCGGTCGTGCTCGCGGGCGCCGCGGTGGTGCTCGCGACGCCGGGCCCGTTCGGGGTCGACCTGCACAACCTCGACAGCTCCTCGGGTGGGCGCGGCTCGCTCGTGCAGGGCGGCGCCGAGCTGTTCGCGCAGCGCCCGCTGCAGGGCTACGGCAGCGGCTCGTTCGAGCATGCCTATCGGGCGCACGAGGGCCACGTCGCGCCCGAGGCGGCGACCGCCTCGCACACGATCCCGATCACGGTCGCGGCCGAGCAGGGCCTCGTCGGCCTGCTCGCATATCTCGCGCTGCTGGCGGCCGCGCTCGCACGGCTGCTGCGCGGCGCGGCGCTGACGCCGGGGCGGGCGGCCGTCGCCGCAGCGTTCGTGGCGCTGCTGTTCCACACGCTCGTCTACGCCGCGTTCCTGGAGGATCCGCTGACGTGGGCGCTGCTCGCGATCGGCTCCGCGCTGGCCGCCGCCGCGCCGCAGGCGGAGGCGGCGCCAGCCGCCGAGCGGGCGCGCGAGCGGGCGGCCGGGCGGGTCGCGCAGCTCGACGGCGCCTGAGCGGGGCTCAGACGTGTCGTTTCCGCCAGCCGTCGCCGAACGGCTGGCTACGAGGGAAGGGCGCGTATCGGGGCCGGCCGCCGGAGGACGTGAGATCTGTGTACGCCTCGGGGACACAAACCTCAGCTCCTCGCGAACCCGCGGCCCGCAACCGCTCCCTCTCCCTCGATGCCGCCGTTCGGCGACCGCGAAACGTGGAGCGGCGTGTCCGCTTCGCCGTTCGCATAGCGTCTCGATCCTCATGCGCCGCGCACGCCGACTCGTGGGGATCGCACTGCTCGTGCTGCTCGTCGCGGTCGTGGTGCTGAACTGGACCTGGGGGCGGCTGCCGGGCGAGCCGCCGATGCGCGGCCGTGTCGCGACAGTCGCCGGCGTGCACGTCCGCTACCTGGAGCAGGCGGGGGCCGGCCCGCCGATCGTGCTGATCCACGGGCAGCCCGGCACCGCCGAGGACTTCGACCGCGTCACGCAGCTGCTGCCCGGCCGGCGCACGATCGCTTACGACCGCCCTGGCTACGGCTACTCGGACGGCAGCTACCACGACCTCGACGCCCAGCTCGCCGTGCTGCACGGCCTGCTGGCGCGGCTCGGCGGGCAGCGGCCCCTGCTCGTCGGCCACTCCTACGGGGGCACGATCGCGCTCGCCTACGCCGAGCGCCATCCGCAGCAGGTGCGCGGGCTCGTGCTCGTCGACGCAGCCGCGGGCGGCACCAGCACGAACACGTTCGAGCACGTGCAGGACCGTCTCGTGCAGGTGACCTCGTGGCCGGTCGTGCAGCAGGTCTCGGACCTCGTCTTCGGCAATCTGCTGCGCCGGGCCTCGGCGGAGTCCGGCGACAAGCGCGCGTTCGACCCGCAGCCGGTCGACTCCGAGCACGAGCAGCGCCTGCTCGCGCTCAACATGCGCCACGAGGACCTCGACGCCTACGCCGGCGAGAACCTGGCGGCCACGGGCGTCGTCGCCGGCATCGACCGGCGGCTCGCGACGCTCGACGTGCCGGCGATCGTGATCGAGGGCGAGCACGACCGGCTGGTCGAGCCGGTGCACGCGCGGCGGCTCGTCGCGGCGCTGCCCGACGCGCGCCTGCTGATGGTCGCCGGCGGCCACATGGCGCCGTACACGCACGCGGCCGCGATCGCCGCGGCCGTGCGCAACCTGCTGTCGAGGTAGGTCCCCACGCGGACACGGGCGGGCATGGCCCGCTTCGATCCGGCGTCCTGCGGGTTGACTGAACGGGAGGGTGTTGACCAGCGCGTGCCGTGCAGCCTGGTCATAGCATCACTCCGGAACCCTGGAAGGAGCCGTCGTGAAGAGGATGCTCGTCGTTGCAGTGGCCCTGCTCTCGCTGCTGCTGGCAGCCGGCACGACCTCAGCGGAGCCCGTCAACCAGTTCAGCTTCCAGATCACGAAGCTGAAGCCGGACGGCCGCTTCACGCTCGTCTTCCTCGCGCGCTCGTACGACACGACCGGCAACCCGCCGCCGGACCTGGTGACGAACTACCTGCGGATCCCGGCTGGCGCCACGCTGCGCAAGGAGTTCCTGAACAAGAAGTACTTCTGCGACGGACCGGCGCTGCGCGACGCGCTCGACCGCGACCGCGTCGACGCGCTGATCCCCTTCCCCGATCGCGTCGCGAACCTCGGGCCGTTCATCAAGCGGCTCAGCAAGAGCAAGAGCAAGCGCGACCGGAAGGCGGTCGCGAACGCGCGCGTCTGCGAGCACGCGCGGATCGGCAGCGGCACCGCCAACATCGACGCGCGCGCCTCGATCCCGGCACTCAACGAGCTGGTTCCCTCGCGCTTCTCGCTGTTCTTCAGCAAGCCGACGGTGCCGGGCGCGATCGCCGGCTTCACGGTCATCGGCTCGGGCGTCGCACGCGCCGACATCGTCAGGAAGTACCCGATCGTCGCCGCCGTCCACGTCGCGCTGACGGCCAACTTCTTCAACGACCCGACGCCCGACGGCCAGTACGGCTACAAGCTCGTGCTGCCGCCCGGCCGCGTCGCCGGCCTGCAGGTCAGCATCGCCGAGCTGCGCGTCGTCAACACCGGGTTGACGCTGCTGAAGGGCACCTGCCTCAAGCAGGGCAACGGCGGGAAGTGCGTCAAACAGCAGAAGAAGACGATCTTCTGGTTCACGACGCCGAAGTGCCCGGCCTCCGGTCAGCTCAGCTTCGAGTCGTTCTTCCAGTACACCCCGCCGCAGCCGAGCGAGACCAAGACGTTCTCGCTGCCGTGCCCGAAGTTCATCCTCTAGCGCGGAGCGCTAGTGGACTGAGATGCGCGGCAGTACGCGGTCGAGCCACGGCGGCACATGCCACGTGCGCTCGCCGAACAGGCGGAT
Organism: uncultured Actinomycetes bacterium; assembly: GCA_963746145.1. Lineage (GTDB taxonomy): Bacteria > Actinomycetota > Thermoleophilia > Solirubrobacterales > Solirubrobacteraceae > Conexibacter. The sequence goes on along the minus strand of CAVVAC010000002.1, from coordinate 221,198 downwards.
CAGCGCGGGCAGCAGGATCAGCCGCACGACGGTCGCGTCGAGCAGCACGGCGACCGTCAGGCCGATCCCGAACTGGCGCGTGTTGGTGACCGGCGAGATCGCGAAGGCGAGGAACACGCCGGCCATGATGAACGCCGCCCCGGTGATGATCGTGGCGGTCTTTTCGAGGCCGTAGCGGATCGCCCCCTCGGTCGTCCCGGTCAGCGCGCGGCCCTCCAGCAGGCGGCTGATCAGGAACACCTCGTAGTCGATCGAGAGCCCGAAGATGACGGCGAAGATGCCGCTCAGCGCGATCGCGTCGAGATAGCCCGGGCCGCCGAGCAGCGGCGAGCTGCCGCCGAAGCAGATCACCAGCACGCCGACCGAGGCGCCGACCGTCACGAGGTTGAGGATCACCGCGCAGAGCGCCAGCACCGGCGAGCGGAACAACACAAGCAGGACCAGGAACGTCACGATCACGAGCGTCAGCACGAGGAACGGGAAGCGCGCCGTGGTGGCGCGGTCGAAGTCGTCCAGCAGCACCGCCGGCCCGCCGACGACGCCCTCGGCCCCGAGCGCGTGCGCGGTCTGCTGCGCGTCGCGCGAGAGGGCGCTGCTCAGCGCCGCGCTGCCGGGGTCGAACGGGCCCTTCGTCGGCACGACGATCACGCGCGCGGCGCCGCCCCCCCGCTGCAGGTTGGTCGCGAAGGAGACGTTCGTGCGCGTCTGGCGCTGCGCGCCGTCGATCGCGGCGAGCACGAAGTAGCCGGAGTCGATCGCGCGCTGCACGCTCGTGCCGTTGCGCTTGAGCTGCGCCTGCTGGGCGTCGGCCCGCTGACGCACGAGGACGACGCCGTCGAGCACGCGCTGCTGGCCGCTCGTGAGCCGCTTGCTGCCCTTCGCCGCCTGCCGCAGGCCGTCCGCGAGCGCCCGCGCGCCGCCGCTGCCGTTGGGGCCGTCGAGCAGCTGGCGCAGGCCCGTGTCGAGCGCGCTGGTGCCGTTGCCGAGCTGGTCGACGCCCTGCGCGAGCTGCGTCGCGCCGGCGGCCGTCTGCGCGATCCCGGCCGCGAGCTTGCCGCTGCCCTGCTGCAGCTTCGACAGCGCCTGCTCAAGCTTCCGCGTGCCGGAGGAGATCCGCTGCGCGGCGAGCGCGTCGGCGCCGATCGTCGAAGTCGTGCCGGAGAGGTTGAGGCTAACCGTGCCGAGCTGCTCCAGCGCGGCCGCGACGTCGCTGCGCGCGCGCTGCACGTTCGGGTCGGCGGCCGCTTCGGGCGTGAGCGTCCCCAGCTCGCGGAGCGCCGCCTGCACCTTCGACTGCGCCGAGTTGAGCGGGTTCACGAGCTTGCGGGAGGAGCTGTGCGACTCCTCCGTCAGCGAGCTCGACAGCGCGGCGACGTTCGCCGCCAGCTTGCTCACGCCTGGCAGCGCGCGCGTGAGTGTGTCGGCCAGCTTCTGAGCGCCCGCACCCGTCTGCCCCACGCCGCTGGCGAGCTTGGCCGCCGAAGGAGCGGCGCCGCGCACGCCGGCCGCGAGCTGGCCGGAGCCCTGCGTCGCGGCGCTGAGGCCGTTCGCGAGCGCGCCGGCGCCGTCGGCGCCCTGCGCGATGCCGCTGTGCAGGCGCCCGGTGCCGTTGCGCGCGGCGCGCAGCCCGCGCTCCAGGCGCGACAGCGGCGAGGCGGTGTTGAGCGCGCTGCGCGTGATGCGCCGCAGCAGCGCGGCGCGATCCCCGAGCGCCGCCGGGCCGAGCACCGCGTCGACGCCGGGCAGCTCGCTCACGCGCGACTGGAAGTCCGACAGCGCGCGCAGCCGCGCCATCGTCGTTATCGGCCCCGCCGTCTTGAAGTCGACCTCGAACGGCGTCGCCCAACCGGCGCCGCGATCGTGCTGGAACTGCTCGTAGGCCTTGCGCGCGGGGTTGTCCGGCGGCAGGTTGGCGACGTTCGGGGGCCCGGTGTTGAGGGCAATCGCCGGCCCCGACAGCAGCACCAGCGGCAGCAGCACGAAGAACGCCGCCGCCCCCGGCCGGCGCAGCGCGCGCTCGGCGATCGCGACCCACGGGCTCTGTCCGCGCGCGCCGCCGAACTGCCAGCGGTTCACGCTCGGGCCGAGCAGCATCAGCCCCGCCGGCATCGCGAACAGCGCGATCACGACCGCCATCGCCGCAGCGACGATCACGCCGAGCGTCGCCGAGACGAGCAGCGCGCCCGGCGCGATCAGCAGCGCGCCCAGCATCCCGGTCGACAGCGCGGTGCCGGCGAACAGGACCGTGCGCCCAGCGCGCGCGACGACCTCCTCGACCGCCTCGGGCACCGGTCGGCCGGCGGCCAGCTCCTCGCGGAAGCGCGAGACGACCAGCAGCGAGTAGTCGACGCCGAGCGCCAGCCCGATCATCGTGACCATGTTGAGCGCGAGCGCGTCGATCTCGACGCGGTGCGCGATCAGGCCCATCAGCGCGGTGCCGATGCGCGTCACGAGCAGGCCGGCGAGCGCCGGCACGAGCGCCGCCAGCGGACTGCGGAAGATCAACAGCAGCAGCACGAACAGCACCGGCAGCGCGATCCGCTCGCCCTTGTCGAGCGCGTCGAGCGAGGTCTGGTTGATCGCACGCATCAGCGGCGCGAGTCCGGTCAGCTCCGCATGCATGCGCTTCGGCACGACGCGCTTGAGCGTGCGCTCGACGGCCGGCGTCGTGACGTCGGAGATCTGCCGGAAGGGCTTGCTCACGCGCAGTGTCAGCAGGCCCTGACCGGACGGTTCGCGCAGCACGCGCGCGCCGCCGATCGCCCACGGGCTGAGCACCTGGACGCCGTCGATGCGGTCGAGCGCCTGCACGATCCGCGGCCCCTGCTGCTCGACGAGCTGCGGCGGGCCCTTCAGCAGGATCGCCATCGCGATCGTGCCGCCGAACTGCTGGCGCGTGAGCTGCGCGGCGCGATCGGAGGCGGAGCCCGGGATCCGCAGGTCCGTCTCGTGGATCTGATTGCGCGCGCCCGGGGCGAGCAGCAGCGCCACGACGAACAGCACGGCCCAGACCAGCAGGACCGCGCGGGGCCGCCGGGTGGCCAGGCGGGCCAGCCACCTCACGCGGGGAACGTCTCCTGCCTCATCCACTCCTGCTTATACAGGCGCATGGCCGCGCCTCGCGCCGCTTTGCGTCAGGAAGCAGGGCCGATGGGGCGCAGGCCCCAGCTCGCGAGCGTCTCGCGCGAGATCAGCACCAGCTCGAGCGTCAGGCAGTCCTCGAGCGCGACGATCTCGTCGCTGACGCCAGGGGCTTCGAGCGGCCCGAGCATGCGGTAGAGCCCGAGGCCGTCGGTCGCGTACTGGCCGGCGCCGCCGTCGTCGCGCGCGAGCGCGGCGACTTCGTCGGCGATCTCCCCGATGAGGGGGGGAGGCGTGAGCGTGCTCATGCCACGACGCTTCCCCGTGCAGCCCGAAGGCATGCACGGGGATGGCGGCGGTTGGCTATGCGGCCTCGCGCAGCGCCTCGAGCGAGCGCTCGCTGGAGAGGCGGCGCAGCGCCTGCTCCTCGATCTCGCGCGTGCGCGTCGAGCTGAGGCCGAGGCGCCGGCCGATCTCGGTGAGCGTCTGAGGCGGCTCGCCGGCGGTGCCGAAGCGCAGGTGGATGACCGTGCGCTCCTTCTCGGGCAGCTCGGCGATCGCCCGCTGGACGGCCTCGCGGCGCAGCGTGTCGGCGACCTCCTCGTCGGGCTCCGGCGCGTCGCTGGCGATCAGCGCGCCGAGCGCGGTGTCGCCCTCGTCGCCGACGCCGAGGTCGAGGCTGGCGGGCTCGCGGTCGGCCTTCGTCGCCTCGATCACGAGCTCGACCTCGAGGCCGGTCGCCTCCGCGATCTCCTCGTCGCTCGGGTCGCGCCCGAACTTCGCCGTCAGCTCGCGCCGCGCCCGCGCCACCTTGCGCGCGCGCTGGCCCACGTGGACGGGCAGGCGGATCGTACGCCCGCTGTTCTCGAGCCCGCGCTGGATCGACTGGCGGATCCACAGCGTCGCGTACGTCGAGAAGCGGAAGCCCTTGCGCCAGTCGAACTTCTCGACCGCGCGGATGAGGCCCAGCGTGCCCTCCTGGACGAGGTCGCCCATGCCGAGGCCCTGCCCCTGGTAGCGGCGGGCGATCGACATCACGAGGCGCAGGTTGGAGTTGACCATCCGCTCCTTCGCGGCGAGGTCGCCGCGCTCGATGCGCTTGGACAGCTCGATCTCCTCGGCGGGCGTGAGCAGCGGCCACTTGCGGGCCTCGCTCATCAGCAGCTGGAGCGGGTCGAGCGCGGTGTCGTAGATCGTGGGGGTGAGTGTCGGATTCTGCATGTCGGTGCCGTTCGTCGTCGTGGTGATGCCTTTCCCGTAAATACCTACTGTCATGCTAGGTATTCTACGACAAAGTCGTTGCTCAGTCAACAGTCTTCCCCAGGCGTTTACGGGTCATGCCCCCGTGGCACCTCTCCATCACCACTACGAGGAGGAAGCGATGACGGATGGATCGATCGACACCGCGAAGGGCAAGGTCAAGAAGGCAGCCGGCGAGCTGACCGACAACGACCAGCTGAAGGACGAGGGCCGCGTCGACAAGGGCGCCGGGGCCGTCAAGGACAAGGTCGGCGAGGCCGCCGACAAGCTCAAGGGGGCCGTGCGCGACGACGACTGAGTCACGACCGTTAACACTGCGATAACAGGAGTCGACCCGCCAGGAACCACAATCGCCGCGATGACCTCCACCGCCTCCCACCCGGCCGGCCAGCCGCCCGCGTTCGCGCGCGACTCCGCGCTGGTGACGCGCGCGTGGGGGCTCGCGCTGGAGGCCTACCGCGCCGCCGCCGACGGCAACGCCGCGGTGGCGATCGAGCATCCGGCGATCACCGCGCGGCTGCTGCACGACGCCGGCTACGACGAGGCGACCGTCGCGACGGCCGTCCTGCACGACACGCTGGAGGAGACCGGGCTCGCGCGCGAGACGATCGCCGAGCGCGTGAGCGAGCAGATCGCGCAGCGCGTCGAGGCGCTCACGGAGGACACGACGATCGCGTCCTACGCCGCGCGCAAGGCCGAGCTGCGCGCGCGCGGGATCGCGGCCGGGCCCGAGGTCGCCGCGGTGATCGCCGCCGACAAGATCGCGCGCGCCACGCGCGCGGCCGGCGGGATGCTGCGCCCCGAGAAGCTGCGCCACTACCGCGCGACGATGGAGGAGCTGCAGGCCGCCTATCCGCAGCTGCCGCTGCTGGAGCCGCTGGAAGACGCCGTCGCGCGGCTGCGCCCGACCGCGCCGGAGGCGGCGGAGGCGGTCAGCGACCGCGGGCTGTTCCTCAACCGCGAGCTGTCATGGCTCGACTTCGACGCGCGCGTGCTCGCGCTGGCCGAGGATCCCGCACGCCCGCTGCTGGAGCGCGTCAAGTTCTGCGCGATCGCCAGCTCCAACCTCGACGAGTTCTTCATGGTGCGCGTGGCGGGCGTGCACGACCAGGTCGACGCGGGGATCGAGACGACGAGCGCCGACGGGCTGGCGCCCGGCGAGCTGCTGGAGCGGATCGGCGAGCAGGTGCGCGCACTTCTCGAGCGCCAGACGCACTGCTGGGAGCGCGAGCTGGCGCCCGCGCTCGCCGAGCACGGGATCCGCGTCGCCGACCCGGCCGAGCTGGACGCGGAGTCGCGCGCGCGGCTCGACGAGCGCTTCGCGCGCGAGGTCTTCCCCGCGCTGACGCCGCTCGCGGTCGGCCCGGCGCAGCCGTTCCCCTACATCTCGAACCTCTCGTTGAGCCTCGGCGTGCTCGTGCGCGACCCCGACACCGAGCAGACGCGCTTCGCGCGCGTGAAGGTGCCGAAGGAGGGGCTGCCGCGCTTCATTCCGCTCGCCGACAACACGTTCGTTGCGATGGAGGCGGTCATCGGCGCGCACCTCGACCGCCTCTTCCGCGGCATGGAGATCGTCGCGCACACCGTCTTCCGCGTCACGCGCGACGCCGACTTCACCGTCTCCGACGAGGCCGCCGACCTGCTGGAGGCGGTGGAGGACCAGCTGCGCCGGCGGCGCTTCGGCGAGGTCGTGCGGCTGGAGGTCAGCGCCGGCATCGACCCCGCGCTGCGCGCGCGCCTGATCGCCGACCTGACGATCGACGAGCGCGACGTCTACGAGGTCGAGGGGCTGCTCGACCTCAGCGACCTGTCGCAGCTGGTGAAGATTCCCGGCATGCGGGAGCTGCGCGAGCCGCCGTGGACGCCGCTCGTCCCGGCCGCGTTCGCCGACGGCGTCAAGCCGGCCGACCTGTACGCGCGGCTGCGGCGCAAGGACATCGTCGTGCATCACCCCTACGACTCGTTCGCGAGCGTCGAGCGCTTCGTCGCGCAGGCCGTCGCCGACCCCGACGTGCTCGCGATCAAGCAGACCGTGTACCGCATGAGCGACGACTCGCCGCTCGTGCCGGCGCTGATCCGCGCGGCCGAGCGCGGCAAGCAGGCGGTCTGCCTGGTGGAGCTGACGGCGCGCTTCGACGAGCGCGCCAACATCACCTGGGCGCGTGCGCTGGAGCGCGCGGGCGTGCACGTCACGTATGGGATGCCGGGGCTCAAGACGCACGCCAAGGCGGTCCTCGTCGTGCGCCGCGAGGGCGACGGCGTGCGTCACTACGCGCACGTCGGCACCGGCAACTACCACCGCGGCACGGCCCACCTCTACACGGACTTCGGGCTCTTCACCGCCGACGAGCGGCTGACCGGCGAGATCGCCGAGCTGTTCAACCAGCTGACCGGCTACTCGCGGCCCGAGCACTACCGCCGCGTGCTCGTCGCACCGCTGAACCTGCGCGAGCGCATCATCGGGCAGATCGACGCGACGATCGACGCGCACGAGGCCGGCCAGCCGGCGCGGATCGCGATGAAGATGAACTCGCTCGTCGACGCCGCCTGCATCCGTGCGCTGTACCGCGCCTCGCAGGCGGGCGTGCGCGTCGACCTCAACGTGCGCGGCGCCTGCTGCCTGCGGCCGGGTGTGTCCGGCGTCTCGGAGAACATCCGCGTGATGTCGATCGTCGGCCGCTTCCTGGAGCACTCGCGCATCTATGCCTTCGAGCGTGGGTCCGAGACGGCCGTCTTCCTCGGCTCCGCGGACCTGATGCCGCGCAACCTCGACTCGCGCGTCGAGCTGGTCGTCCCGGTGGACGACGACGACGTGCGCGCGCAGCTTCTCGACACGCTCGAACGCTGCCTCGCGGACACCGAGAACGCCTGGGACCTGGCCGCCGACGGCACCTGGACCCATCGTCGCGTGCCCGCCGACGGCCAGCCGCGCGACGTGCAGAAGGAGCTGATGGCCGCGCATCTCGCGCGCGCCGAGCTCGTCGAAGGCTAGGGTCGCGGCGTGAGCGATCGGCGCAGCGCCGTCGTCGACCTCGGTTCCAACAGCTTCCGCCTCGTCGTCTTCGAGACCGGCGAGCGCGGCTGGTGGAAGCGCACCGACGAGCTGAGCGAGATGGTCCGCATCGGCGGCGAGCTGTCGCCCGACGGCCGCCTGTCGGAGCAGCGGATGGCGCACGCGCTGGAAACGCTGCGCGTGTTCGCCGCCTTCTGCGCGACCAACGGGATCGCGCGCGAGCGGATCGAGGCGGTCGCGACGAGCGCGATCCGCGACGCGCCCAACGGGGCGGCGTTCGTGGAGCGGGCGCGGGAGCAGACGGGCCTGCCGATCCGGATCCTGCCGCAGGACGAGGAGGCCCGCTACAGCTACGTCGCGGCGGTCAACTCGACCTCGCTGCATGACGGCGTCGTGCTCGACCTCGGCGGCGGCAGCCTCGAGCTGGTGCACGTCGCCGCGCGGCACGCGGTCGCGCTCGCCTCGTGGCCGCTGGGCTCGGTGCGCGCGACCGATCGCTTCCTCACGGGCGACGGCCCCGCGGATCCAGCCGCCCTCGCGCGGCTGCGCGAGCACGTGCTGGGCGAGCTGGAGTCGGCGCCGTGGATCGTGGGCGGTCACGGGCGCCTCGTCGGGCTCGGCGGCACCGTGCGCAACCTCGCGACGGCCGCCTGCCGCGCCGTCGAGCTGCCGCTCGACAGCGTGCAGGGCTATGTGCTGACGCGCGACGCGCTCGGCGGGCTGATCGACGCGCTGGCGGCGCGACCGCCCGGCGAGCGCGATCGCGTTCCGGGCATCAAGAGCGGGCGCGGCGAGGTGATCCTCGCGGGCGCGGTCGTCCTGCAGACGGTGCTGGAGGCGACGGGCGCGCCCGGCATCGAGGCGACCGAGGCGGGGCTGCGCGAGGGCATCTTCCTGGCCGGGCAGCTCGCGCCGCTCGACCCGCCGCTCGTGCCGTGCGTGCGCGCCACGAGCGTGCGCAACCTCGCGCGCCAGCACGGCGTCGACCTCGTGCACGCCGAGCACATCGCGGCGCTCGCGCACCAGCTGCTGGAGGCGCTGCCGGGTGCGGGGCTGCCGGAGCCGGGCGAGCCGGAGCTGGTCGAGGCGGCGGCGCTGCTGCACGACGTCGGCCTCGCGGTCGACTACGACGACCATCACAAGCACTCGAGCTACCTGATCCTCGGTTCGGGCCTGCCCGGGTTCACGCCCCGCGAGGTCGCGCTGATCGCGCTGATGGCGCGCTACCACCGCAAGGGCACGCCGCAGCTCGGCGCGCTCGCGGCGCTGTGCGAGAAGGGCGACGAGGAGCTGCTGCTGCGCGGCGCGGCGCTGCTGCGGATCGCCGAGCAGCTCGAGCGCAACCGCGACCAGGTCGTGCGCGCGGCGCGGCTGCGGCGCTCGGAGAAGGACGGCGGGATCGTGCTGGAGCTGGACGCGGTCGGCGACGACACCGTCGCCCGCTGGGGCGCCGAACGCCAGGGCGACCTGTTCGCGCGGGCGTTCGGGGCGTCGCTGACGGTCGAAGCGCGCTAGCGCAGCGTCTCCCGCACCGCCTCGCCGGGCGCCAGCTCGCGCAGGCCGTCGGGAGCGCGCAGCGGCGGGCGGCCCTCTAGCACGATCACCACCTCCTCGTCGGAACAGTGGAATTGGCGCGGGAAGGCACGGGGCCCGCTGGCGTCTCTATGAAGAGACCCGAACAAGGAGCCGCCTCCGATGCCCCGCCCGAACCGTCTGCGCCCGCTCGTCGTCCTGCTCACCGCGATCGCCGCGCTCGCGCTGCCCGTCGGCGCGGTCGTCGCCAAGGGCGGCGGGACGCTGAAGATCTCGACCGCCCAGAACGCGAAGCTCGGCAAGCGCGTGCTCGTGACGAGCAAGGGGCTGACGCTCTACACGCTCAGCGCCGAGACGCACGGGCGCTTCATCTGCACCGGCTCCTGCACGAGCACGTGGCCGCCGCTGACGCTCAAGGCCGGCGCGAAGCCGACCGGCGTTGCGCACCTCGGCACGATCAAGCGCGCCGACGGCCGCCGCCAGGTCACGTACAACGGGCGTCCGCTCTACCGCTTCGCGTCCGACACGAAGAAGGGCGACGCTGGCGGCGAGGGCTTCGTCGACGTCGGCACCTGGCACGCGGCGGCGGCCCCGAAGAAGTAGGCGCGCCGCTGCACGGCCGCGCTCGGCGGTCAAGCGGGCGTTGGGGACTGCCGATGGTCGGGAATCCCCGTGCTTCCCAAGGAGGCCCCATGACGCGGCTCCGCCGTCCCCGCTTGACTTACGCGAACGCGATCGCGTCCCTCGCCCTGTTCGTCGCCCTCGGCGGCACCGGCTATGCGGCGACGCAGCTGGCGCCCGACAGCGTCGGCACGACCCAGCTGCGAGCCGGCGCCGTGACGGGCGCGAAGATCGCCGCCAAGACGCGCAAGGCGCTGAAGGGCACGCGCGGGCCGGCGGGCGCTGCCGGCCCGCGCGGAGCCGTGGGCCCCGCCGGCGCGGCGGGCGCAGCCGGCGCGAACGGCGCCCCGGGCGTCGATGGCGTCAACGGCGTCGACGGGGCCGTCAGCTCGAAGACCGGCTACGTCGACGGTCCGCTCAGCGTCCCCGCCTCCACCTCGAACTTCCAGACGGTCGGCACCGCGGTGCCCGGCCCCGGCAGGTACCTCGGCATCGCCAAGCTGACGGTCACGCCGACCGGCACCGGCGAGGTCTCCTGCAGCCTCTCGACCTACCAGAGCTCGATCGGCGGCTTCGACGTCTCCGCCGTCAGCGGCACGGGCGTCGAGCAGACCCTGACGCTGACGTATCCCGGCGACTTCGCCGCGCCGCTCAGCTCCGGGTTCGCCGGCTTCGTCGTCTTCTGCAACACGCCGGCCGGCACGACCGCGCAGATCAAGCAGGCGAAGCTCACGCTGATCCAGGTCGACCAGGCGTCGATCATCTCCGGCTGACCGCGGCGCGCGGGGGCGGGCTGAGCGCCCGCCCCGCGCACCCGCTACGCCGCCAGCGGCTCCAACTCGCCCGCGGCCCGGCTGTCCTGCGCCATCTGCGCCTGGCGCGCGCGGCCCGGCACGAGCAGCGCGACGAGCCCGCCGGCTGCGAGCACGCCCGCGCCGACCCAGACCGCGCGCGTCAGACCCTGCGTGAACGCCTCCGGCGAGGCGTAGGAACCGGCGCCCGCGAACACCGTCGAGAGCACCGAGACGCCGAGCGCGCCGCCGATCTCGCGGAACGTGTTGGTGGCGCCCGAGGCCTGCCCCGCCTCCTGCGGACGCACCGAGGAGAGCACCGCGTTGGCGGCGGGGGCGAACACGAGCGCCATGCCGGCGCCGGCCATCACGAACGGGAGCACGAGGTGGCCGTAGGGCACGGTCGGCGTCGAGACGAGCGCCAGCAGCGCCATCGCGCCGGCCTGCAGCGCGAGGCCGGCGGTCATCAGCGGCCGCGAACCGATGCGGTCGGAGAGGATCCCGGCGATCGGCGCGACGAGGATCGTGACGCCCGTCCACGGCAGCGTGCGCAGGCCCGCCTCCAGCGGCGAGTAGCCCTGCACCGTCTGGAAGAACTGCGCGAGCAGGAAGATCGAGCCGAAGGTGCCGAAGAACATCGTGATCGTCACGCCGCTCGTGGCGCTGAAGCCGCGGCTGCGGAAGAAGCGCATCGGCAGCATCGGCTCGGGCGCGCGCAGCTCCCAGGCGACGAAGCCGGCCAGCAGCACAAGGCCGCCGAGCGCCGAGCCGAGCACGGTCGCGCTCGTCCAGCCGAGGTCCTGCGCCTTGACGATCCCGAACACGAGCCCGAACAGGCCGGTCCCGGCGAGCAGCAGTCCGCGCAGGTCGAGCCGACGACCGGGGCCGCGCGACTCCGTCAGCCGCGCCAGCGCGAGCGGTGCGAGCACGAGCCCGATCGGCACGTTGAGCCAGAAGATCCAGTGCCACGAGATGCCCTCGACGACGGCCCCGCCCGCGAGCGGCCCGAGCGCGACGCCGAGGCCGCTGACGCCGGACCAGATGCCGAGCGCGAGGCCGCGCTTGCCGGCCGGGAAGGCCTCCGAGAGCAGCGTCAGCGAGAGCGGCATGACGGCGGCGGCGCTCGCGCCCTGGAAGGCGCGCGCGGCGATCAGCGCGCTCGCGCTCGGCGCCAGCGCGGCGGCGGCCGAGGCGAGCGTGAAGGAGCCGAGCCCGAAGACGAAGACGCGACGGCGCCCGAGGCGGTCGCCGAGCGCGGCGGCCGGCAGCAGCAGCACCGCGAACGCGAGCGTGTAGGCGTTCACGGTCCAGCCGAGCGCTGCGAGCGAGGCGTGGAAGTCGGTACGGATCGACGGCAGCGCCGTCGTCACGACGAGGTTGTCGAGCGTGACCATGAAGAGCGCGACGCTCGTCACGATCGAGGTCCAGATCTGCCGGGAGCGGGTCATCGCGTCGGTCCTTCCTCCGTGTGTGATTGGTCACTCATTCGCATGGAAAAAAAAGGAGATCAGCCTGCTGGCGGCGTGGCGTCCATCAGCTCGCACAGCTCGCGCGCCCACGGCGCGTCGATCGCGGGCGCGTCCATGCCGGCGAGCACCGTCATCAGCATGCCCTTCGCGACGAACGTGCGCAGCTCCTCGCCGGACAGGCCCGAGAGGCTGCGGATCAGCTCGATCAGCTCGCCATAGCCCGTGCGCACGGCGGCGCGTATCTGCTCGTCCTCGCCCGCGGCGGCGGCGAACGCCTGCAGGGTCGCGCGCAGCGTCGTGGGGTCCTGCATCAGCGCGCCGTAGGCGTTGCCCATCCGCTCCGTCACCGTCTCGCCCTCGGCCTGCGGATCCTCGGCCGCCGCGCGCATCGCGTCGCCGAGGCGCGCGTAGCAGCGCCCGACGGCGGCGACGTACAGCTCGGACTTCGTCGGGAAGAGGCGGAACAGGTAGGCCTGCGAGATGCCGGCCGCCTTCGCGATCTCCGTCGTCGGCGTGCCGTGGAAGCCGTGCTCGGCGAACGCGGCGACGGCGGCCTCGACAAGCACCTCGCGGCGCTCGGCGGCGGTGGAGAGCTGGCGGGTGGCGGCCGACACAGGTGTGAGTATGCACTCACTCACTACCTGTGTCAAGCCGTTCGAAGCGGCACCCCTGCCGCACCCACCGAAAACGCGCCGGCCCCCGTCCCGACGTATTCGCCAGCCGGGACGGGGACCGTGAGCGAGGGGGTAACCCCTATACGCGCGAGTCGCCCAATCGGATCACCCGCGCAGTCCGAGCGTCGAATAGCGCACCAGCTTGACCGTGCGCACGTCCTTCTGAGCCGCCGGCGTGGCGACCGTCGCCTGCACGTTCATCGTCCCGCGCGCGCGCAGCAGCCGCTGGCCGAGCGCGTTGAGCGTGACGTGCACGAAGCTCCCGTCGTTCGCCTTCAGCGTGTACTTCGGGCGCGCGCCCAGCTGCTTGCCGCTGCGAGCCAGCGTGAGGCTGCCGGTGCACGGCGTCGTGCCGATGCACGCGACGAACACGCCGCCGACGCCGTGCTGGTCGGTGAAGGCGGTCTGCCCGAACAGGCCCAGCCGCGTCGCGGCCACGCCGACCGCGCTGAACGTCTTGTCGAGGCCGAGTGCGAACGCGCCCTGCGGCCCGACTGCGACGAGCCGGTAGTGGTAGGTCGTGTCGGCCTTCAGCGCGGACAGCGCCGCCGTCACCGAGACCGCCGCCGAGCCGCTGCCGGCGCTCTGCGGCGGCGTCTGCTGGCCGTAGGCGCCGGTCTCGCCGAACTCGAAGTAGTACGAGGTCTCGACGCCGTTGGGCGTGACCGACCCGGTCACGGTCGCGAGCGTGCCGGTCGCGGTCGCGCCGCCGGTCGACGCGCTCGGCGCCGTGGGCGGGGGCGGCGCGGTGCCGGTCGTCGCGAACGTCTTGTCGGCGCCGACGGCCGTGCCGCTCGTGTTCGTGCCGATCACGCGGTAGTGGTAGGTCGTGCCGGCGGTGAGGCCGGCGAGGTTGGCCGTGACCGGCACGTCGGCGCTGCCGGAGCCGGCCGAGGCGAGCGCGCTCTGCTGGCCGTAGCTGGTCGTCGTCCCGTACTGGAACGCGTAGCTCGTGAGCTGGCCCTGCGGGTTGACGGCGCCGGCGAGCGTCGCCTGCGTGTCGGTGACGGCAGACGAGGCTCCGGTCGTCGCGGCGGGCACTCCGGCGGCGAGCGTCGCGGAGGACGCGAGCACGGCCGCGAGCGCGAAGCTCGCGAGGACCAGTGCTGCGACGCCACGAGCAGCGAATCGGCGCATGTGGGGGAACCTCCAGATCGGTCGTTGGCGTTCGGGAGTCCCAACCGGGCATCCTCCGCGGAGTTGCGGGACGGGTCGGCGCGCGGACAGGCGTGCGTCGCGGCCGGCCTCTATCGTGCGCGGCATGAGCGCCGCGATCGAGGCCGAAGGCCTCGTCAAGACCTATCCGAACGGCGTGCAGGCGCTCGACGGCGTCGGCTTCACGGTCGCGCCGGGGACCGTCTTCGGCCTGCTCGGGCCCAACGGCGCCGGCAAGTCGACGACCGTGAAGATCCTCACGACGCTCTCGCGCGCGGACGCCGGCAGCGCGCGCGTCGCGGGCGTCGACGTGAACCGCGACCCGGCCGCGGTGCGCCGCGCGATCGGCGTCGTAGGACAGAAGAACGCGGTCGACGGCGAGGCGACCGGGCGCGAGAACCTGATCCTGCAGGGCCACCTGCACGGACTCGGCGGGCGCGCGCTGCGCGAGCGCGTCGAGACGCTGCTGGAGCGCTTCCGGCTCGCCGACGCGGCCGACCGCTTCGCGAAGACGTACTCGGGCGGGATGCAGCGCCGCCTCGACGTCGCGCTCGGGCTCGTCGCGCGCCCGCAGGTGCTGTTCCTCGACGAGCCGACGACCGGCCTCGACCCCGAGGTGCGCGTGGCGATGTGGCAGGAGATCGAGTTGCTCGCGCGCGAGGAGGGCCTCACGATCCTGCTGACGACGCACTACCTCGAGGAGGCCGACCAGCTCGCCTCCCAGCTCGTGATCGTCGACCGCGGCAAGATCGTCGCCGAGGGCTCCCCCGAGCAGCTGAAGGCCGAGCTGCAGGGCGACGCGATCGCGATCGAGCTGGACGGCGAGCACGGTGCCGCCGCGCCGGCCGCGCTCGTCGGGATCGCGGGCGTGCGCGACCCCCAGCTCGAGGGGCGCATGCTGCGCGCCCGCGCCGACCACGGTGCGCGCGCCGTGCCGGCGGTGCTGGCCGCACTCGACGCGGTGGGCCTGTCGGTCGCGTCGGTTACGGTCGCGCGCGCCTCGCTCGACGACGTCTACCTGCGCCACACGGGCCGCACGTTCGGCGCGGCCGAGGCCGGCGAGAGCTCGGACGAGGAGCGCTGAGGATGCCCGCCGCCCTGCGCCACTCCTGGTTCATGACCCAGCGCCACCTGCGCGCGCTGCTGCGCCAGCCGGCGTGGATCGTCGTGACGCTCGTGCAGCCGGTGATGTGGCTGCTGCTGTTCGGCTCGCTGTTCAAATCGATCGTCAACCTGCCGGGCTTCTCGAGCGACTCCTACGCCGACTTCCTGACGCCCGGGATCGTCGTGATGACGGCGCTGTTCTCGGCCGGCTGGGCCGGGATGGGCCTGTTGCAGGACTACGAGCGCGGCACGCTCGACCGCTTCCTGACGACGCCGTCGAGCCGCGTCGCGCTGATCGCCGGGCCGCTCGTGCAGCAGTCGCTCGTGACGGTCGTGCAGTCGCTGATCATCATCGGCCTCGGCCTGCTCGTGGCGGACGCGCACTTCGCGGGCGGGGTCGTCGGCGTGCTCGTCGTGATCCTCGCGGCGATCCTCGTCGGGATGGCCGTCGGCGCGCTCTCGAACGCGCTCGCGCTCGTCGCGCGCAAGGAGGAGACGGTGATCGCGACCGTCACCTCGTTCACGCTGCCGCTGTCGTTCCTGTCGGGCACGTTCATGGACCTGCACCTCGCGCCGTCGTGGATCCGCGACATCGCGCGCTACAACCCGCTCCAGTGGGCGGTCTCGGCCGGGCGCGAGGCGCTGACGTCGAACGACGTCGACTGGGGCCTCGTGCTGTCGCGGCTCGGCTACCTGCTGGTGCTGCTGGTCGTGTGCTTCGCGATCGCGACGCGCGCCTTCCGCGCGTATCAGCGCTCGGCCTGAGCGAGCGCCGGCGCACGCTGCAGGACGGCCTCGACGAGGCCGGGGAAGCGTGCCTCGAGGTCGTCCTCGCCTACGGCGCGCTGTCGGTGCCGGCGGTGCTGGCCGGGGTGATCGCGAACGGCTCCGGGCTGGAGCCGACCTTCCGCGCCTTCGCCGTCGCCGTCGCCGTCGCCGTCGCCGCGCTCGCGCTCACGACCGCGCTGGCCTCGCAGCGCGTGCGGCGCCTGCCGCTGGCCCAGCCGGTCGGGGGCTGAGGCGCGTCAGCGCGCTACCGCTGTGCTGGGACGACGATGCGGTTCCTCGCCGTCGCAGCGCTCGCGAGGTCGCGATCCCAGGTCGTCATGACGAGATCGGGATCTCCGATCGCGATCGCGGACGCGAGGTGGACGGCGTCGTATCCGCGCAGCGCGTGCTTCTCGGCAAGCTCTCCGGCGGCCCGCGCAAGCGCTTCGTCGAGTCCGATCACGTCGAGCTGGCGACACAGATCCTCGATCGTCCTGACCGCGACCCTCAGCGTGCGCGCGTCGATCCGACCTCCGCGATGCGCAGCCGCCGCGGCAGCACGCGCTTCGGGGTAGAGCAGCTGGCTGGAGGTCACGACCCTGGCGCGATCCCACAGCTCTGCAGCGACGTCCGAGCCCGGCTCGTCGAAGACGAGCTTGATCAGCGCCGAAGTGTCGAGATAGACGATCAGCGCCGCTGCTCGGCGACGAGGTCCGACACCGGCGCAGACGACGCAAGCCGCTTGCGACCCCCGACCTTCCGCTTCGGTCGTGCCGGCTCCCCCACAAGCCCGCGCATGCGCAGGTCCGCAAGCGGATCGTCGACCGCGAGTGGAGAGAGCCGCGCGACGCGCTGGCCGCGCATCGTCACGAACACCTCGCCGCCCTGGGCTGCATGGTGCACGTAGCGACTCAGCTGGTCGTGCAGCTCGCGTACGCCCACCTCGGTCTTCAAGCCCATCTTATGTAGCGTCATTCTGAGGATCTTAGACGCTACATGTGGCTGACGGCAAGGGCGCCTAGCGTCCGCTGAAGCGGGCCGCGCGGCGCTCGACGAACGAGCGCATGCCCTCGGCGCCGTCCTCGCTCCCGAACAGTGGGACGGCGTCGGCCTGCAGCTGGGCGACGGCGGCGGCCTCGCGCTCGACGATCGCGCGGTGGGCGGAGGCGAGCGTGGCGCGGACGCCGAGCGGGGCCGCGGCGGTCGCGATCCGCTCGGCCAGCTCGATGGCGCGGTCGAGCTGGGTGCCGGGCTCGACGACCTCCTGGACGAGCCCCATGCGGTGCGCCTCGGCGGCATCGAACGGGTCGCCCGTGAGCAGCCACCTCATCGCGTTGCCCCAGCCGGCCTCGCGCGGCATGCGGATCGTCGCGCCCGCGAACGGATAGATCCCGCGCTGCACCTCGAGCTGCGCGAAGCGCGTGTCGGCGCTGGCGATGCGGATGTCGGCGGCGAGCATCAGCTCGATCCCGATCGTGATGCACCAGCCCTGCACCGCGATCACGAGCGGCGTCGTCCACGGCTCGCCGTCGAGGCGCCACGGCTGGCGCCCGCCCTCGGGCACCGGCAGGCCGCCGCCGTCGATCACCGCGGGCGCCACCTCGGCGAGGTCGAGCCCGCCGGTGAAGTGCTCGCCGTGCGCGAACAGCACGCCGCAGCGCAACTCGGGATCGCGCTCCAGCTCTCCGTAGGCGAGCGCCAGCTCCTCGAACATCTGCAGCGTGAAGGCGTTGCGCTTCTGCGGCCGGTTGAGGCCGATCAGCAGGACGTGCCCGCGGCGCTCGGTCGTGATCGTCTCGTGCTCGCTCATATGACGGTCATCATAGTGCTAGCGTCTGCGTCGATGAGCAGCACGACGGAGGCAGCCGCCGGGACGTTCGAGCGCGCGACGACGGTCACGCCGCTCGGCGACGGTCGCTTTCGCGCCGACGTCGACGCCGGCTGGTCGACGCCGATCGCCGCCAACGGCGGCTACCTGGCGGCGATCCTCGTGCGCGCGATCGAGGCGCACCCGGACGTGCCGACCGACCGCCAGCTGCGCTCGCTCACCTGCCACTACCTGCGCCCCGTCCCCTCCGGTCCGCTCGACGTGCGGATCGAGCTGCTGCGCAGCGGGCGGCGGATCTCGACGATCCGCGCGACCGCCTCGCAGAACGGCAAGGACGCGATCGTCGCGCTGGCGGCGCTCGCCGTGCTCGACCTGCCCGCGGCCGGCGAGTGGGAGCCGGCGCCACCGCCGGCCACGCCCGCGCCGGCCCGCGACGCCGGCTTCGCCGACCCCGACGCGTACCGCCGCGGCGACGGGCGCTGGCTCGGGCCGACGGCCGCGATGCCGCCGATGTTCCAGCGCGTGCGCGTCGCGCCGCGCTTCGGCGGGATCCCCTTCAGCAACCGTCCGCTGCCGCCCGGCGAGGCGCCGGAGACGGGCGGCTGGATCACGCTGCCCGAACCGCGGCCGATCGACGCCGCGTTCGTGGCCCTCTGCACCGACGTGTGGTGGCCGCCCGCCTTCCAGCCGCTCGGCCGGCCGGCGATCGCACCGACGATCGACCTCACGATCCACGTGCGCGCCGACATCCCGCCGCAGGGCCTGCCGGATCAGCCGGTGCTCGGCTGGTACCGCTCGACGGCCGCGCACGGCGGGCTGATGGAGGAGGACGCGGCGCTGTTCCTGCCCGACGGGACGCTGCTCGCGCACGCGCGCCAGCTCGCGATCTTCATGCCGCTGGAGCAGTGAGGATGGCCCGCGCCGTCGCCGATCCGCGCGAGCGGATGGTGCGCAGCGCGGCGCTGCTGTTCCGCCAGCACGGCTACAGCGGCACCGGCTTCCGCGACGTGATCGCGCACAGCGGCGCGCCGCGCGGCTCGATCTACCACCACTTCCCCGACGGCAAGGCGCAGCTCGCGGCCGAGGCGGTGGCGTGGGCGGCGGACGCCGTCGCCGCGCGACTCGACGCGGCGCTCGCCAGCGAGCGCGACGCGGCCGGCGTGCTGCGGGCGTTCCTCGACCAGTGGCGCGAGGTGCTGGAGCGCAGCGAGTTCCGCGCCGGCTGCCCGATCGTCGCGGTCACGGTCGAGACCGACGTGCCGCCGCAGCTGCTCGCCGCCGCAGCGGCCGCGTTCGGCGGCTGGCAGGAGCTGCTGACGAGCCGGCTGGAGCGCGCCGGCATCGACAGCGAGCGCGCGGCCGGGCTCGCGACGCTCGCGGTCGCGGCGATCGAGGGCGCCGTCGTGCTGTGCCGCGCGCGGCGCGACACGCAGCCGCTCGACGCCGTCGAGCGCGAGCTGGCGCGCGCGATCGAGGCGGCGCGTCGCGCGTAGCTACACGCGTCCCGCCCGCTGTCGTCGCTGGCGCGCCGCCGCGTCGATCACGACGGCGGCGAGCAGCACGCCGCCGGTGACCATGTACTTGGTCGAGGACGGCAGCGCGAGCAGGTCCATCCCGTTCGAGATCGAACCGATCACCAGCCCGCCGAGCAGCGCCGACCAGACCGTCCCGCGCCCGCCGAACAACGAGGTGCCGGCGATCACCGGGCCGGCGATCGCCAGCAGCAGCAGGTCGCTGCCGCCGGAGGACTGGTTGACCGCGAGCAGGCGCGAGGCGAACAGCACGCCGCCGCACGCCGCCATCGCGCTCGCGAGCACGAAGACGGTGACGCGGATGCGGCCGACCTTGATGCCGGCGCGCCGCGCGGCCTCGGCGTTGCCGCCGACCGCCAGCACGTGACGGCCGAACGTCGTGCGACGGATCACGTAGTCGAAGATCACGACGAAGGCGATCAGGATCACGAGCGCGAGCGGGACGCCACGATCGGCCGTCAGCACCGCGACGACGCCGAACGCGATCACCGCGACGGCGACGATCCGCACCGCGACGATCGGCGGCGTGGCGGCGAACAGGCCGGCACGCAGGCGCCGGCGCCGGGCCGTGAGCGTCGAGGCCGAGAACGCCGCGACGACGATCGCCGCGAGCACCCAGGCGGTCGTCCCGTCGAAGAACGTGCCGGCGAGGTCGACGATCGGCTGGCTCGTGATGTTGACCGTGCCGGTGTCGCCGAGCACCCACAGCAGCGCGCCCTGCCAGCCGATCAGGCCGGCCAGCGTCACGACGAACGAGGGGATCCCGAAGTAGGTGACGATCCCACCCTGGAACAGCCCGATCGCGGCGCCGACGCCGATCGCGGCGAGGATCGCGAGCACCGGCGACCAGCCGTGCTGCTCCGCCAGCACCGCCATCACGCCCGCGCAGAGGCCCGAGACGATCCCGACCGAGAGGTCGATCTCGCCGAGCAGCAGCACCAGCACGACGCCGACCGAGATCGCGCCAGTGGCGGCGATCTGCAGCGACAGGTTGACGAGGTTCGTCGAGGTCAGGAAGCGGTCGTTGGCGATCGTGAAGACGGTCCAGATGACGACCAGCCCCAGCAGCACGCGCAGCGAGCCGAGCTCGCCCTGCGCGACCCGCTGGAGCATCGCGAAGCGGCGCTCGGGCGGCGCCGCGAGCGGCTCCGGAGCCGGTTGTGCGACGGCGCTCATCGCTGCCCCCCTCCGTTGCCGGTTCCGTTGCCGAACTCCGCACCCGTGATCGCCGCCACGATCTGCTCGCGGGTCGCGTCGCGCGCGTCGAAGACGCCGGCCTTCCTGCCGAGCCGCAGGACGAAGATGCGGTCGACGACCTCGAAGACGTCGGCCAGGTTGTGCGAGATCACGACGACGCCGAGGCCCTGCTCGCGCAGGCGCTTGATCAGCGCCAGCACCTGCGCCGTCTGCTGCACGCCGAGCGCGGCGGTCGGCTCGTCCAGCAGCACGACCTTCGCCTCGCCGATCAGCGAGCGGGCGATCGCGACCGACTGGCGCTGGCCGCCGGACAGCAGCCCGACCTCCGCGCGCACGCTCGGGATCGTCACCGTCAGCGTCTTCAGCAGGCCGGCCGCCTGCTGCTCCATCGAGGCCTCGTCCAGCTCGCGCACGACGCGGCCGGGCCCGTGCGACAGCTCCTCGCGGCCGATGAAGAGGTTCGCGACGACGTCGAGGTTGTCGCACAGCGCGAGGTCCTGGTAGACGGTCGCGACCCCCAGCGCGGTCGCGTCGACCGGGCTGGAGATCGAGCGCTTCTGGTCCTCGAAGCGGTACTCGCCCTCGTCGGCGACGTAGATGCCCGACATGACCTTCACCAGCGTCGACTTGCCGGCGCCGTTGTCGCCGACGAGGCCGACGACCTCGCCGGCCCCGACGTCGAAGTCGACGCCGTCGAGCGCCTGGACGGCGCCGAAGCGCTTGCTCACGCCGCGCAGCTCCAGCAGCGGGGCGGTCGTCGCGGTTGCAGTCATGTCGGGCATCCCTTCCTAGCTCAGGCCCAGCTTCTTGCACGCCGCCGCGTAGGCGCCGGTGCAGATCTGGGCCGCTGTCCAGTAGCCGTCCTTGACGACCGTGTCGGCGATGTTGTCCTTCGTCACCGCGACCGGGTTGAGGATCACCGACGGCACGTCCTTCTTGCCGTTGTTGATCTGCTGGTTGACGAGCGGGTTGGACGAGTCGCCGTTGAGCAGCGACATCGTCAGCTTCGCGGCGCCCTCGGCCTCCTGCTTGACCGTCTTGTAGACCGTCATGTACTGCTGGCCCGCGACGATCCGCTGCACGCCCGCCAGCTCCGCGTCCTGACCGGTCGTCGGGCGCGTGCCCGGGTCGATCCCGCCCGAGCGCATCGAGGCGATCGCGCCGCCGGCGGTCCCGTCGTTCGCCGCGTAGACGCCGACGAAGCCGTCCTTGCCGAGCGAGCTGATCGACTGGTCCATCTCCGTCTGGGCCTTGTCGGGGCTCCAGTCGGGCGTGTCGTACTCCTTCGCGATCTTGTAGGCGCTGCCGTCGAGCACGCTGTGCGCGCCGGCCTTGAACTGGCCGGCGTTCGGGTCGGTCGGCGCGCCGTTGATCATCACGAGCGAGCCGGAGGCCTTGTTCTTCTTCAGCTTGTCGACGAGCGCGGTGGCCTGCAGCTGGCCGACCTTCTTGTTGTCGAACGTGATCAGGTAGTCGACGTCCGCGTTCTCGATCGGGCGGTCGTAGGCGACGACGCCGATGCCGGACTGCTTCGCGCGCGTGACGATCGCCGCCGCGGCCTTGCTGTCGACGGCGTCGATCACGAGCACCTTCGCGCCGTTGGTGATCGCGGCCTCCGCCTGCGTCTGCTGCTTGGCGGCGTCCTGCTCGGCGTTCGAGTAGATGATCTTGCAGTCGGGGCAGAGCGCCTTCATGTCCTTCTCGAAGAGCGGCTTGTCCTGCGACTCGTAGCGGGTCGTCTTGTTCTCCGGGAGCAGCAGCGCGACCGTGCCGCTCTTGCTGCCGCCGGAGCTGCTGTTGCTGTTGCTGCTGCTGCCGTTGTCGCTGCTGCCACAGGCGGCGAGGCCGGTGGCGCCGAGCGTGGTCGCGACCGCGAGCGTCGTCAGCCTGGCGAGCGTCCTTCGATGCATGGGTCCTCCTCCAGAACGGTGTACCCCACTCTGGAAATGGTCATGTCCGGCGGCGCGCGGCGCGAAACTCGCCGCAATGGCCGGATGGCCGGCGCGTCAGTTGGACGCAGCGGCGTCCGGGTCGCGCTCCTGCTCGGGGTCCAGCTCGGCCATGCCGTCGGTCAGCGGGCGCACCGCCGGGATGCGCGCGGACAGCCGGTCGCGGCGCGTGCGCACGGCCGCCGCCGCCTCGCCGATCAGCCGGCGCTCGACGGCGCTCATCGCGCCCCAGCGCTCGCGCAGCGCGGCGAGCGCGTCGTCGGCGCGGTCGAGCGCGTCGCGGGCGGCCTGGTGGGAGCCCTCCTCGAGCGCTTCCTCGGCCGCCGAGACCTCGACGCCCGCGTCGGCGGCGAGCTTGAGCAGCGCGTCCATGCCGCCCAGGCTACGCGACGGAGCGGCGCGCTCAGGCGAGCGCCGACAGGCCGAACTCGGAGCGGAACTCGTTCGTGTCGTGCAGGCGCGGGAACGGCTCGTCGGGAACCGCGACGCCGAGCATCGCCGCGAGCGGCTCCCAGCCGTCGTGCCCGAGCGTCCAGACGGTGAGGCGCTCGGGCGCGATCGTGGAGCGGATCTCCTCGTTGCGCGCGTCGTACATCGCGCGCACCCACTCCTTGTCCTCGAAGCGGCCCTGGAAGTCGCCCTCCCACAGGAGCGCGTCGATCACGCTCCACAGCGCGGGGTCGGGCAGCGGGCGGTTCGCGTCCTGCTTGAGCGACCCGGGCGACGCGAGCTTGGCGGCGCGGATCGTGTTCGCCATGCTCGCGTACCAGCCCTCGAACTCGCGCACGTTCAGCAGCACGGGCGCCTCGGGGAAGGCCGCGCAGATCCCTTTCCAGCAAGCCGCGCCGGGCCAGTCGACGGTCGCCTCCCAGCCCGCGAAGGCGGCCTGCCAGTCGACCGCCTCGCCGGCGGCCGCCTGCGTCCAGTAGGGCAGATCGCGCGCGCGGCGCTCGCCCATGATCAGGTCGATCATGTGGAAGCAGGGGCCCGCGCCGAGCTGCTCCAATGCGGCCTTCAAGGACATGGTTCCCGTGCGGCCGAAGCCGACGCCGATGACCTTCACGATGCACCTCCTGGGGGAGCGGACGTGTGCTGCCGACCCTAGCGGGTCGGTAGGCTGGCCGCAGAGCCAGTCGATGCCCCTCGTCACCGATCTCGACCTCCCCGCGTTCGACTACACGGACGCCGAACTGCACGGTCCGCGCTTCCACGCGACGATGGCCGCGCTGCGCGCCCAGGGCTGGCTCGCGAGCACCCCGCTCGGCTACGTCGTGCTCGAGCGCGAGGCGGCGGGGCACTTCCTGCGGACGCGCTCGGCGGAGTTCCCGGGGATGAAGATCGCCGAGCTGTTCGGGATCGAGGACGGCCCGCTGTTCGAGGAGATGCAGCGCAACATCCTGCACCTCAACGGCCCCGACCACGCGCGCCTGCGCGGGCTCGTGAACCCCGCCTTCACGCCGCGCGCGGTCGAGCGCTGGCGCCCGGCGATGCGGCGCTTCCTCGCCGAGTTGCTCGACGCGGTGCCGGCCGACGGGTGCTGCGAGCTGGTCGGCGCGTTCGCGAAGCCCTATCCGTCGCAGACGATCGCGACCGTGATGGGCGCGCCGCTGGGCGACGCGCCGCGCCTGCACGAGTGGTCGAACTGGATCCAGCGGCAGTTCGACCCGCCGGTGCTGATGGCCGAGCGCCGGCGCATCGAGCAGGCGGTGACGGAGTTCTACGCGTACGCCGAGGAGCTGCTGCAGGCGCGCCGCGCGACGCCCGGCGACGACCTCATCTCGCAGCTGATCGCGGCCCGGGCGGACGGCGACCGGCTGTCCGACGTCGAGCTCGTGAACCTCGTGCTGAACGTGCTGATCGGCGGCGTCGACACGACCCAGAGCCAGCTGGCGCACGCGCTGCGGCTGCTGGCCGAGCGCCCCGCGCAGTGGGCCGCGCTGCGCGCCGACCCGTCGCTCGCGGCGGCCGCGGTCGAGGAGGCGCTGCGCTACGAGCCGATCACGCCGTTCACCGCGCGGATCCTCGTGGAGGACGTGGAATACCGCGACGTGACGTTCCCGCAGGGGACGGTGCTGCTCGTCTGCTCGTTCACGGCGAACCGGGACGGCGTCGCGGATGGGGACGACTTCGACATCACGGCGGAGCGGGACGCCGGCAAGCCGCTCACGTTCGGAGCCGGCATCCACTACTGCCTCGGCGCCAACCTCGCGCGCGCCGAGCTGCAGGAGGCGCTGACGTTCCTCGCCACGCACGTCGCCGAGGTCGCGCTCGACGGCGAACCGGTCTACGAGGGCGTACAGGGCGTCTACGGGCTGCGCGAGCTGCCGCTGCGACTCGTGCGCGCGTAGCCGCGCGTCAGCGCCGGACGTGCACGCGCACGACGGTGCCCTCCGGCGGGGAGCGCAGCTCGACGAGGTCGCACAGCTGCTGCACGAGCCACAGCCCATAGCCGCCGACGCGTTCGGGCACCGGACGCTCGCGGCCGACGAGCGGCTCGGCGATGCGGCCGCCGTCGCGCACCTCGCAGACGACGCCGCGCCCGTCCATCCACGCCCGCAGTCTGCCATGCCCGCCGCCGTGGCGGACGCTGTTGGTGGCCAGCTCGTTGACGGCGAGCACGAGGTCGTCGCGACGCGCCGGCCCGATGCCGGCGGCGTCGGCGTGGTGGGTCACGAGCAGCCGCACCGCGCCGAGCGTGTCGGCGTCGAAGGTGAGCGCCATCGCCTCGTGCGGGGCCGGTTCCAGAGGAGCCGCGAACGGCGCGCGGATCGCGGCGTCGCCGAGATAGGCGCCGCTGCTGCGCGCCGTGCCGCGGACGTCGCTCAGGTGCGGATGCGTCCGCCGCGCCTGCGCGACGACGCCGGGTGGGAGCGCGCCCGTGTCGTAGGGGCACAGCAGGCGGAAGTCGGCGCGATCGGCGAAGGCGAGGTTGAGCAGCGCCTCGTGACGGTGGCACTCGGCCAGCTCGGCCTCGCTGCGTCCGGCCCAGATCGGTTCGCCGATGCCATAGAGCGGCTCGCCGTCGGCGCCGTGCTCGGCGGCGAAGTCGTGCCAGGCGGAGATGATCCGCCCGGGATTGCGCCCGAGCTGCGCCATGTCGGCGAAGCGCACGCGCGCCGCGTCGGCGCCCAGCTCGGCGCGCAGCAGGCCGATCTTGGCGGCGCTGACCGCGACGAGGATCGGCGCCTGCGCTGCGAGCGCGTCGCGCACGAACGGCAGCGCGCCCGCGAGGAAGCCGAGCTCGCGCTCGTAGAAGAGCGCCTCATGGTGGAACGCGTGGTGGGCGTGAGACGTCATGTCAGTGCGATCGCACGAGCTGCCGAGAGCCGACATGACGACGATCGTGCCCCCGAGGGACCCGCCCCACACGCGCCCTGTCCGGCGCCGCACGCCCGTGTCAGCGTTCGTTCAGGCTGCGGCGCATGCGGCGCACGAGCGGCGCCTGCTCGGGCCGCTCGCGCAGCGGCGAGCGCGCCCCCGGCAGCTCGGCGACCTCCTGCACGGAGATCGCGAGCGTCACGGCCCGCTCGGCGATGTGCGCGACCTCGGGCGCGTCGACGAAGCGCTTGCCGGCGCGCGTCTCCAGCACGAGTCCGTCGAAGATGTGCTCGCGCGCGTTGTCGAGCACGCGGTGGACGCGGCCGACCTCGGCGCCGTCCTGCGCGCGCACGACCGTGCCACGGCGCAGGGCGGTATAGGCGATCGCGTGACCCTCGTCCACGTGTACAGGGTAGGACGCCGCGGCGGCTGTGAGCGCAGCGGGGCATAACACACTGCGGCGACCGGCTCCTTTGCAAGAGTCCGACCAAAGGGAGCGACAAAGCCGGTGACGAATACACGGCCAAGTGAGGGGCTAAGACACTCGCATAGAGCGTAGGTTCTGTCGATAGTCGCTAATATCATCGACAAAGAAAGGGTTCCCATGGCGAAGGTACGCGACGCATCCACGGAGGCCCACCGCAAGACGGTCGAGTCGTCCGTCGCGGACATTGCCGCCTTCCTGCAGGACGCTCTCGGCCAAAGGCTCGTGGCTTACATGGCCGGCGTCGGAGACCCGAAGACCGTCGGTCGCTGGGCGTCCGAGAAGCGCCTTCCCCAAGATCCGGCGTCGGAGCAAAAGCTGCGCGCGGCCTACCAGGTCTTCCGGCTCCTCGCCACGCAGGAGAGCCCTTACACGGTGCGCGCCTGGTTCGTGGGCCTCAACCCTCAGCTCGACGACGAATCGCCGGCGACGGCGATCAGCGAGGGCCGCGTCCGCGATGCGCTGGTAGCAGCGAAGGCCTTCCTCGCAGGCGGATAGGGCCCTTGATCGAAGCAGTCGCGGCGCCGGATGAGGGCGTGTGGCGGATCGGCCGCGGGCCCGATCCGCTTGCGAGCGCTACTCCGCTGCCCGCTTCGCTGCTCGACGCACCCAACACCGGCAACCGCTTCGACAGCCCGCTCGGCGTCTACGGCGTCACCTACTTCTCGACGACGCTCGCCGGATGCTTCGGCGAGACGCTCGCGCGCTTCCGGCCCGATCCGAAGATGCTGAAGCTCGTGCAGAAGGAATGGACCGACCTTGGCTTCATGAAGGTCGGAGACGTGCCGGCCGACTGGCGGCAGCGACGCATCGCCGTGCACGTCGCGTTCCCGGCGCAGGACCGCTTCGCGCACGGCGTCCAGTTCCTGGACGTGGAGGCGCTCGAGTCGCGTGAGGTCCTGCGCGACGAGTTGGCGCCGATGCTCGCGTTCTACGGGCTCGGCGACCTCGACGTGCCGACGGTGCGCGGCGGCGATCGGCGCATCACGCGCTGGATCGGGCAGTGGGCCTACGAGCAGGTCACGAATGGCGGCGCCCCGCGCTTCGCCGGCATTCGCTACCTGTCGCGCTTGAACACTGACTGGGAATGCTGGGCCGTCTTCGACGACGTACCGATGGTCGAGCTGAGCCGTCGTCCGATCCTCCCTTCCGACGAAGCGCTGTTGAGCGTTGCCAAGGGTTACCGGCTCACGCCGCACTAGCCGGCATGCGGATCGCGATCGTCGGCGGCGGGATCGTCGGGCTCGCGGCGGCGCGGCTGGCGGCGCGCGAGCATCCGCAGGCCACCGTGACGGTGTGCGAGCGCGAGACGGCGCTCGCGACGCACCAGACGGCGCGCAACTCGGGTGTCGTGCACGCGGGCCTGTACTACGCGCCGGGCTCGCTGAAAGCGCGGCTGTGCCGTCGCGGGGGCGAGCTGCTGGAGACCTTCTGCGCCGAGCGCGGCCTTCCCTACGAGGCGTGCGGCAAGCTCGTGATCGCGACGACGGAGGCGGAGCTGCCGCGCCTCGACGCGCTCGAGCAGCGCGCACGCGCCAATGGCGTGCCGGGCCTGCGGCGGCTCGACGGCGCCGCGCTGCGTGCGATCGAGCCGCACGCGAGCGGGCTCGCGGCGCTGCACTCGCCGCAGACGGCGATCACCGACTTCCGCGCCGTCGCGCTCGCGCTCGCGTCCGAGCTGGAGGAGCGCGGCGGGCGCGTCCGCACGGACGCCGAAGTCGTGCGCCTCACGCGCACGCGCGCGGGCGTGCGCGTGGAGCTCGCTGGCGGCGAGGCGCTGGAGGCCGAGCGCGCGATCGTCTGCGCAGGGCTGCAGGCCGACCGCCTGGCGCGCGCCTCCGGCGAGCCGGCGGCGCCGCGCATCGTCCCGTTCCGCGGCGCGTACTGGGCGCTGCGCCCGGAGCGCCGCGAGCTGGTGCGCGGGCTGATCTACCCGGTGCCCGATCCTGCGCTGCCGTTCCTCGGGATCCACCTCACGCGCACGGTCGCCGGCGAGGTGCTGATCGGGCCGAACGCGGCGCCGGCGCGCGGGGCGGTCGCCGCGCTCGCATGGGTCGGCGGCCGGCGGCTGCTGCGCCGTCACTGGCGCGCGGGCGCGGGCGAGCTGATGCGCGCCGCCTCGAAGGCTCGCTTCGTGCACGCCGCGCAGCGCTACGTGCCGGAGCTGGCGCTCGGCGACGCGGTCCCGGCGCCGGGCGGCGTGCGCGCGCAGGCGGTCGACCCTGACGGCACGCTCGTCGACGACTTCCGTCTCGGCGGCGACGAGCGCATCGTGTGGGTGCGCAACGCCCCCTCGCCCGCGGCCACCTCGTCGCTCGCGATCGCCCAGGAGCTCGTCGGCCGGCTCGCATGAGCACGGCGGAGCTGTGCTGACGCGGCCTCCGCTCGCGCGCGAGCGGATCGCGGCGCCGGGGCGCAGCGCGTGAGGCGGGCGTCCCGCCTATTCGAAGACGCCGCCGTCCACGTTCCACGTCGCGTTGACGACGTAGGTGTTGCGCTCGGAGCAGAGGAACGCGATCACCTCGGCGACCTCCTCCGGCTCGGAGAGGCGGCCGATCGGCGTGCCGGGCGGGTTCTCGAGGTACTCCGCGTCATAGCGCGGGACGATCATGTCGGTGCGCACCTGGCCCGGCACGACGAGGTTGGCGAGCAGGCCCCGGCTCGCATAGGCGTTCGCGATCGCGCCGATCAGACCCTGCAGCCCGCCCTTCGAGACCGCGTAGGGCACGAACGTCGGCGAGCCCTTGCGCCCGTGCGAGGAGACGGCGACGATCCGCCCCCAGCCGCGCTCCAGCATGTGCGGCAGCACCGCCTGGCAGCAGTGCAGCACGCCGTCGAGGTTGATCGCGAGCACGCGGCGCCACTCCTCCAGCGGCAGCTCGGCGGTCTCGTGCGGGTTGCCGAGCACCGCGGCGACCGCCGCCAGCACGTCGACGCTCCCGTAGGTCGCGACCGTCGCGTCGACGGCAGCGATCACAGACGCCTGGTCGGCCACGTCGGTCGCGACGAACTGCGCGCGCCCGCCGGCCGCGACGATCTCGGCGGCGACCGCCTCGCCCTCGGGGTTGCGGTCGGCGATCGTCACCGCGCAGCCGTCGGCGGCGAGCCGCAGCGCGGTCGCACGGCCGATGCCGCGGGCGCCGCCGGTCACGAGCGCGGCGCGCGAAGGGGTCGATTCGGTCATGCGAGCACCTCGATGTCGAGTTCCGCCGCGGTGCGATGCAGCAACGCGGACACGGCTTCCACTTCGTCCTCCGGGACCGCCTCGATGATCACGGGCAGCTGCGGGTCGCGGCGCTCCATCCCGCGCAGCAGCGCCGGCAGGTCGAGCAGCCCCTGCCCGACGGTCGCGTAGTCCATGTGGATCATGTGGTGGGGCTGGAGCACGTAGTCCTTCACGTGCGCGCTGGCGATGCGATCGCCGAGCTGCTCGATCCAGCCGTCGATCGCGGCGCCGCTCTCGTAGGCGGTCTCGAGCGTGATCCAGTTGACGGGGTCGAAGTCGATGCGGACCCACTCGGAGCCGACCGCGTCGACGACCTCGCACGTCACCTCGGCCGAGCGCAGCGTGACGAGCTGGTGGCCCTCGACGCACAGCAGCACGCCGTGCTCCTCTGCGGCGGGCGCCGCCTCGCGCAGGCTCTTGACGAGCTGCTCGCGCGCCTGCGGCGTGTAGTTGTAGGCGTCGGGCGCCCAGGGGCCGTTCGGGCTCGTCGAGCCGGGACCGGTGTCGATCGAGCGCGAGCCGAGCCAGCCGGCGATGCGCAGCGCTGCCTGGAGCGTGCGCACCGCCTCGCCGCGGGCGGCCTCGTCCGGGTGCACGAGCGTCGGCCGGTAGCCGGTCGCCTGGAAGATCGCCACGCCCTCGGCCTCGAACAGCTCGCGCACGCGGCGGCACTGCGCCTCGGTCACCGCATGCGGATCGTGGTCGGTGAAGCGCGTGAAGACGCCGGAGAAGCCCAGCTCGCGCACGCGGCGGGCGAGCGCCGGCGTGACCGCGTCCATGTCCTCTGGCAGCGGCACGTCGGAGAGACCGAATCGCATCAGCTGTCGCTCAATTCTTCATATCGTCAGATTATTCGGAGCGGGGCAGCGTATCAATCGAGATGCCAGACCTCGACCGGGCCGGGCGCGTCGTCGGGCTCGATCACGTCCTCCAGCGACGCGCCCCAGCGCAGCATCGCCTCGCTCGCGTCGAGCCGCCCCAGCGCCGTCGCGGCGTCGGGGCGGCATTCGAGGTAGCCGAAGACGAGCAGGCCGCGGCGGAAGAGCGTGAAGTTGCTCACGCCCGCCGCGCGGATCTGTTCCACCAGCTCGGGCCAGATCTCGTCGTGACGACGCTCGTACTCGGCCTCGCGACCGGGCTTGAGCGTCATCGCCATGCAGACGCGCTCCATCTCAGAACGCGGCGAGCGCGCGGACCTCGTCGGCGATGCGCTCGACCGAGGGGATCCAGGCGCTCTCCATCGCCTCCGCGTACGGGATCGGCGTGTCGTCGGCGGCGACCAGCCGCGGCGGCGCGTCGAACGACTCGAAGTCGCCCTGCGCCAGCGCGGAGATCAGCGTGACGCCCCAGCTGCCGCCCGCGGGCGCCTCCTGCACGACCGCCAGGCGCCCGGTGCGCCCGACGCTCTCGCGCACGGTCTCGAGGTCGAACGGCACGAGCGTGCGCGGGTCGATCACCTCGACCGAGATGCCCTCGCCGGCCAGCGTCTCGGCGGCCGCGAGCGCGCGGTGGCGCATCGCCTGGGTGGCGACGACCGTCACGTGCTCGCCGGCGCGTGCGATCTCGGCGCTGCCGAGCGACGCCGACGCGCCCTCGGGCAGCTCGCCCTTGAGGTTGTACAGGCCCTTGTGCTCGAAGTAGAGCACCGGGTCCGGGTCCTGGATCGCCGCGCGCAGCAGCGTGTAGGCGTCGGCCGGCGTCGAGGGCACGACCAGCTTCAGGCCCGCGACGTTGAGGAACCAGTTCTCGACCGCCTGCGAGTGCTGCGCGCCGAAGCCGCCGCCCGCGCCGACCGTCATGCGGATCGTCACCGGCAGCGTGACCTGGCCGCCCGTCATGTAGCGGTACTTCGGCAGCTCGTTCGCGATCGCGTCGAAGCAGACGGCCGCGAAGTCGCCGAACATGATCTCGGCGACCGGCTTGAGGCCCTGGATCGAGGCGCCGATCGCGGTCCCGACGATCGCCTGCTCGGAGATCGGCGTGTCGCGCACGCGCTTGGCGCCGAAGCGCTCGAAGAGCCCTTCGGTCGCCTTGAAGACGCCGCCCGCGGCGCCGATGTCCTCGCCGATCAGCAGGACGCTGTCATCCGCCTCCAGCTCGTCGGCGAGCGCCTGGGTGATGGCCTGCTTGTAGGTGACCTCGCTCATGCGTAGACGTGCTCCAGTCGGGCTTCGGCGGTGGGATCGGACCAGCTCTGCGCGCGCTCGAGCGCCTCGACGACGTCGGCCTGCGCCTTGGCGCGGATCGCGTCGAGCTGCTCCTGCTCGACGCCGGCGGCGAGCAGCGCGCGCTCGTGCAGCAGGATCGGGTCGCGCTCGAGCCACTGCTCCAGCTCGCCCTCGGGGCGGTAGGTCGCCGGGTCGCTGCGCGAGTGGCCCTTGTGGCGATAGGTCATCGCCTCGACGAACGTCGGGCCCTCGCCGGCGCGAGCGCGCGCGACGGCCTCCGACAGTGCGGCGTGGACCTCGAGCACCTCGTTGCCGTCGATCCGCGCCTTCGCCATCGCGTAGCTGTCGGCGCGGTCCACGAGCCGCTCGATCGGGGTCGTCGAGGCGTACGGCGAGTACTCGCCGTAGAGGTTGTTCTCGCAGATGAAGATCACCGGGAGCTTCCAGACCGAGGCCAGGTTGAGCGCCTCGTGGAAGCCGCCGATGTTCGTCGAGCCGTCGCCGAAGAAGCAGATCGCGACCTCGTCGGTGCCGCGGTGCTG
Source organism: uncultured Actinomycetes bacterium (assembly GCA_963746145.1). Taxonomy (GTDB): domain Bacteria; phylum Actinomycetota; class Thermoleophilia; order Solirubrobacterales; family Solirubrobacteraceae; genus Conexibacter. The sequence continues at coordinate 189,485 of CAVVAC010000002.1, read as the reverse complement.
GGCGGCGAGTGCGAAGCCGCACGAGATCGGCAGGTGCCCGCCGATGATCGCGAACGAGCCCATCGCGCCGACCGTCACGTCGGTCAGGTGCATCGAGCCGCCCTTTCCGGCGCAGAGCCCGTCGGCCTTGCCGAGGATCTCGCCGAAGGCCTTGTCGAGCGGCGCGCCCATCGCGAGCGTCGCCGCGTGGCCGCGGTAGGTGCACGTCATCGTGTCGCCCTTGCGCAGCGCCCGGCAGGCGCCGACGGCGACGCCCTCCTGGCCCTGGCCGAGGTGGGTCGAGCCGCGTACGAGGCCCTTCGCGAAGAGCATGTGGCACTCGTCCTCGAAGAAGCGGATCTCGTGCATCGCGCGCAGGTAGTCGACCTGCTCCTCGAGCGGCACGGCGGGGGTGGTGGGAGCGGTCCTGCTCACGAATCCTCCGGTGGGTCGGAATGGTGGCCGGCGGCGCTGCCGGCGGCCTGCTGGACGGCCGCGCGCAGTGCGTCGCGCCGGCGCTGGAAGCGGTCGGTGGGAACGGAGACGGTGTAGGCGGCGACCACGACGCCGTCGAGCAGCAGCGGGGCGGAGATGCACGAGACGCCCTCGTCGAACTCCTCGTGGTCCTCCGCGAAGCCCTGCTCGCGGATCGTCGCCAGCTCGGACTCGAGCCTTGCGCGATCGACGATCGTGTTCGGCGTGACGCGCTCGAGGGGGCCGTCGCCGAGCATCGCGCGGCGCAGCTCGGAGCGCGCGAAGGCGAGCAGCAGCTTGCCGGTGGCACGGGCATGCGGGCAGCGATAGGCCCCGCGCGCGACGCCGCCTACGCGCACCGCCGAGCCGCCCTCGATCGAGTCGAGCGCATGGATCTCGCCGTCGCGCCAGGCGGTCAGATAGCACGTCTCGCCGGTCTCGGCGGCGAGCAGCTGCAACGGCTCGACGAGGTACTCCGGCACCGCGCCGTCGCGCAGGAAGGCGTCCGCCAGCACCGCGACGCGCGGGCCGAGCACGAAGCGCCGGCGCGAGTCCTGCACGAGCAGCCCCTCGTCGCAGAGCGTGCTGAGCAGATGGTGCGCGGTCGGGACGGTGAGCCCCAGGGCGCGGGCCGCCTCGGTCGAGCTGGCGCCGTCGGGGCGGCGCGCGACCAGCAGCAGCAGCCGCGCAGCGCGGCTGGCGGACTGGATTCGCGTCGGCTTCTTTTCACTATCTGAAAGCGTACTTTGCACAGTGAAAAGCTTTTACCGGTCGCACGGACGCGCGTCAAGCGATTGCTTCTCCGCGATGGAGCGCGGGCGCGGGCTGCGGCGTAGGCTGCTGGCGTTCGTCCGCTCGACGGGGGAGTATTCGTTTTGATGGCCAGCTATGTCTCTCGCGGTCTCTACGGTCGGCTCGTGCAGGAGCTGGGCGCCGAGATCGTCACCGGCCGCGTCGCACCGGGCGAACGACTCGACGTCGAGGAGCTCGAGCGCCGCCACGGCGTGAGCCGCACGGTCGTGCGCGAGGCGATCCGCGTGCTGACGACGAAGGGGCTCGTCGACGCGCGCCCCAAGCGCGGCACCTACGTGCTGGAGGCCGAGCAGTGGAACATGCTCGACCCCGAGGTGATCGGCTGGCGCTACAGCGGCCGCCCCGACAAGCAGTTCCTGCAGAGCCTCGACGAGGTGCGCCAGGTGCTCGAGCCGGCCGGAGCACGCCTCGCGGCCGAGCGCCGCACCGACCAGGACCTCGTCGAGCTGCACGCGGCGCTCGCGGCGATGGCCGCCGCCAGGGACGACATAGAAAGCGCCGTCGCCGCCGACCTGCACTTCCACCGCATGGTGTTCGTGGCGACGCACAACGAGATGCTCCAGCACCTCGAGATCCTGCTGCTGGCGGGCCTGCGCGCTCGCGACCTGCTCGCGATGGCCGCGAGCCTGGAGATCGACCTGCCGGGTCACACCGCGGTCGTCGCCGCGATCGAAGCCGGCAACGCCAAGCGCGCCGAGGCCGCGATGCACAAGCTGCTGGACAAGGCCGCCGCCCACGCCGGCGCGGCGATCCGCAAGCGCTGACGGGCGCGGCCCGTCGGGGCCGATTGCAGTTGGCTGATAATATCACTTGATGCTCTCCGAGCTCACCACCGCGTCGCTGCCCGCGTCCAGCAAGCGCTTCGCCGACGGCGGCCAGTGGCGCGTCGAGCTGCCCACGATCGAGGGTCCCGCCGCGCTCGCCGCCGCGCTCGCCGAGGCCGACCGCCGCGGCGTGCCCGTGCACCGCGTCAGCCAGGGCAGCGGCATCGGCCTGCTGACCGACGACGAGCTGCGCGAGATGCTGGAGCGCGGCGCGCAGGCGGGCGTCGAGGTCTGCCTCTTCCACGCCCGCGCCGCCTGGGACGTCGGCGTGCAGGCGTCCTCCTCGGGCGGCCGCGTCGCCGCGGGCGCGCTGCGCGGGCCGGACCAGCTGCGCCACGCCGTGCAGGACATCGAGCACGGCTGTGCGCTCGGCCTGCGCAGCGTGCTCGTCTCCGACCTCGGCCTGCTCGCCACGCTCGCGCGCATGCGCAGCGACGGCGCCCTCCCGGCCGACCTGATCCTGAAGGTCTCGGCCGCGCTGCCGGTCGCCAACCCGGCGACCGCGCGCGTGCTGGAGGAGCTGGGCGCCGACACGCTCAACCTCGTGACCGACCTCTCGCTCGCGACGATCGCGGCGATCCGCGCGGCGGTCGACGTGCCGCTCGACGTCTACGTCGAGGCGCCGGACGACTTCGGCGGGGCGATCCGTCACCACGAGGTGCCCGAGCTGGTGCGGCTCGCGGCCCCGATCTACCTCAAGTACGGCGTGCGCAACCACCAGCTGCTGTACCCCAGCGGCGGCCAGCTCGAGGAGCTCGCGATCAAGCTCGCGGTCGAGCGCGTGCGCCGCGCGCAGATCAGCCTCGGCTACCTGGCGCGCCACCTGCCCGACGCCGTCATGTCGCCGCTCGCGAAGGTCGCCGCATGAGCGCGACGGAGCTGCGCGCGGTCGACCCGGTCGCCGGCGAGCCGTTCGGGCCCGCCTTCGCCGACGCCACGCAGGCCGAGATCGCGGCCGCGACCTCCGCAGCCGCCGCGGCGTTCGCCGCCGAGCAGTCGCAGCGCAGCTTCTCCGACGCCGCGCTGCTGCGCGCGATCGCCGATGGGATCGAGTTGCAGACGCCCGCGCTGCGCGAGCGGGCGATGCGCGAGACGGGCCTGCCCGAGGCGCGCCTGACGGGCGAGCTGGCTCGCACCGTGGGCCAGCTGCGCGCGTTCGCCGGCGTCGTCGACAGCGGCGAGGAGCTCGACGCGATCGTCGACACGGCCGTTGCCGACGCCGCGCCGCCGCGCCCCGACCAGCGCCGCGTCAACGTCGCGCTCGGCCCCGTCGCGGTGTTCGCCGCGAGCAACTTCCCGTTCGCGTTCAGCGTCGCCGGCGGCGACACCGCCGCCGCGCTCGCGGCCGGCTGCCCGGTGCTGCTGAAGGCGCACCCCGCGCACCCCGGCACGTCCGCTGCGACGGCCGCGATCGTGAGCGCGGCGCTCGCCGAGGTGGGCGCGCCGCCGGCCTGGTTCGCGCTCGTGCACGGCGCCCCGCCCGAGGTCGGCCAGCTCGTCGCGAACGCCGAGCCGATCGAGGCGATCGCCTTCACCGGCAGCCTGCGCGCCGGCGTCGCGCTCAACCGCGCCGCCGCCCTGCGCGAGCGGCCGATCCCGTTCTTCGGCGAGCTGGGCAGCATCAATCCGCTGCTCGTGACGCCGGCTGCCGCGGCCGCCCGGGGCACGGCGGTCGCGGCTGGACTTGCCACCGCGATCACCGGCAGCGTCGGGCAGCTGTGCACGAAGCCCGGCCTGATCGTGCTCGTCGACGACGCCGCCGGGCGCGCGCTCGTGAGCGAGCTGGAGCAAGCGCTCGGGCTCGTGGCGCCGGCGACGATGCTCTACACGGGCCTGCGCGACGGCTTCGCCCACGCGCTCGCCGAGGTGAGCGCGGACCCGCGCGTGCGCGTCCGCGTCGCGGCGCCGCCGCAGGAGCGCGCGGGCGCCTGGCAGGCCGCCGCGCTGGTCGAGACCGACGCCGCCACGCTGCAGCCCGGCGACCGCCTGCTGGAGGAGCTGTTCGGACCGAGCGCGCTCGTCGTCTGGTGCGCCGACGAGGCCGAGCTGATCGCCCTCGTGCGCGCGGGCCTGCCGGGCTCGCTGACCGCGACGCTGCACGCGCAGGAGGGCGAGCCGCTCGCCGCCACGCTCGTGCCGCTGCTGGGCGCGCGCGCCGGCCGGCTGATCCTCGACGGCTACCCGACCGGCGTGATCGTCGGTCGCGCGACCGTGCACGGCGGTCCCTTCCCCGCCACCACCGCCGCCGCCCACACGTCCGTCGGCATGACCGCGGTGCGGCGCTTCCTGCGCCCGCTCGGCTACCAGGGCTTCCCCGACGCGCTGCTGCCCGCGGCGCTGCAGGACGCCAACCCGCTCGGGATCGTGCGACGCGTGAACGGCGCCCTGACCGCCGCGGCGGTCGAGCGCACCTAGCTCCGTCAGGCGCCGACGTAGGCCGCGAGGTGCTCGCCGGTGAGGGTGGAGCGCGCGGCGACGAGGTCGGCGGGCGTGCCCTCGAAGACGATCTGGCCGCCGTCGTGGCCGGCGCCGGGGCCGAGGTCGACGATCCAGTCGGCGTGCGCCATGACCGCCTGGTGGTGCTCGACGACGATCACCGACCGGCCGGAGTCGACGAGCCGGTCGAGCAGGCCGAGCAGCCGCTCGACGTCGGCGAGGTGCAGGCCGGCGGTCGGCTCGTCGAGCACGTAGACGCTGCTCTTCTCGGCCATGTGGGTGGCCAGCTTGAGCCGCTGCCGCTCGCCGCCGGACAGCGTCGTGAGCGGCTGGCCGAGGCTGAGGTAGCCGAGCCCGACGTCGGCCAGCCGCCCGAGGATCGCGTGCGCGGCCGGCGTGCGCGCCTCGCCCGCGCCGAAGAACTGCTCGGCCTCGGTCACCGACATCGCCAGCACCTCGCTGATGTCACGCCCGCCGAGGCGGTATTCCAGCACCGACGCCTGGAACCGCCTCCCCTCGCACTCCTCGCAGACCGTGGCCACACCGGCCATCATCGCCAGGTCGGTGTAGATGACCCCGGCGCCGTTGCAGGTGGGGCAGGCGCCCTCGGAGTTGGGGCTGAACAGCGCCGGCTTGACGCCGTTGGCCTTCGCGAAGGCCTTGCGGATCGGATCGAGCAGGCCGCTGTACGTCGCCGGGTTGCTGCGTCGCGAGCCGCGGATCGCGCCCTGGCCGATCGACACGACGCCGTCCCGGTCCGCGAGCGAGCCGTGGATCAGCGAGCTCTTTCCCGAACCCGCCACGCCGGTCACGACGACGAGCACCCCGAGCGGGACGTCGACGTCGACGTCGCGCAGGTTGTGCGCCGTCGCGCCGCGGATCTCCAGCGTGCCGGTGGGCGCCCGCAGCGTCTCCTTGAGGGCGGCGCGGTCGTCGAGATGGCGGCCGGTGAGCGTGCCGCTGGCGCGCAGCGCCTCGACGGTGCCCTCGAAGCAGACGGCGCCGCCCGCCGTGCCGGCGCCGGGGCCGAGATCGACGACGTGGTCGGCGATCACGATCGTCGCGGGCTTGTGCTCCACGACGAGCAGCGTGTTGCCCTTGTCCCGCAGCCGCAGCAGCAGCTCGTTCATCCGCTGGATGTCGTGCGGGTGCAGGCCGATGGTGGGCTCGTCGAAGACGTAGGTGACGTCGGTGAGCGATGAGCCGAGGTGGCGGATCATCTTGATGCGCTGCGCCTCGCCGCCCGACAGCGTGCCGGTCGGGCGGTCGAGCGAGAGATAGCTCAGCCCGATCTCCACGAACGCGTCGAGCGCGTGCAGCAGCGCCTCGAGCAACGGCGCCACCGACGGCTCGTCGAGGCCTCGGACCCACTCGGCGAGGTCGCTGATCTGCATGGCGCAGGCGTCGGCGATGTTGACCCCGCCGATCCGCGACGAGCGCGCCGCCTCGCTGAGCCGGGTGCCGCCGCACTCCGGGCAGGTGGTGAACGTCACCGCCCGCTCCACGAACGCGCGCACGTGCGGTTGCAGCGCGTCGACGTCCTTCGACAGCATCGACTTCTGGAGCTTGGTGATGACCCCCTCGAACGTGAGGTTGACGCCCTCGACCTTGATCTTGGTCGGCTGCTTGTAGAGCAGGTCGTGAAGCTCGCGCTTGTTGTACGTGCGGATCGGCTTGTCGGGGTCGAAGAAGCCGCAGCCGCGGAAGATGCGGCCGTACCAGCCGTCCATCGTGTAGCCGGGGATCGTGAGCGCCCCCTCGTTGAGCGACTTGGAGTCGTCGTACAGCGCCGTCAGGTCGAAGTCGTTGACCGAGCCCATGCCCTCGCAGCGCGGGCACATGCCGCCGAGACGGTTGAACGTCGCCTTCTCGGTCCGCGTCCTGCCCTCGCCGCGCTCGACCGTGATCGCACCGCTCGCCCGGACCGAGGGGACGTTGAACGCGTACGCGCTGGGCGAGCCGATGTGCGGCCGCCCGAGCCGGCTGAAGAGGATCCGCAGCATCGCGTTGGCGTCGGTGGCGGTGCCGACGGTGGAGCGCGAGTTGGCGCCCATCCGCTCCTGGTCGACGACGATCGCGGTCGTCAGGCCGTCGAGCACGTCGACCTCGGGCCGCGCCAGCGTCGGCATGAAGCCCTGCACGAAGGCGCTGTAGGTCTCGTTGATCAGCCGCTGCGACTCCGCGGCGATCGTGCCGAACACCAGCGAGCTCTTGCCCGATCCGGAGACGCCGGTGAACACCGTCAGCCGGCGCTTCGGCAGCTCGACGCTGACGTCCTTGAGGTTGTTCACGCGCGCGCCGTGCACGCGGATCAGGTCGTGGCTGTCGGCAGCGGTGACCATGCTCGTCGTTTATAGACGAACGGGACGACCGCAGATCGACAGCCCGATCGCCACCAGTAGGGATTGGCGAAACCCGCGCGAGTGACTGGCGAGCGGTCGACCAAGCGGGGCGAGGACGCAGGGAGGCGGCAATAGCGGAGCTATTGCGCCGACCGAGGACGATGCATCCGCGCAGCGTCGCCCGCCGCCAGACGCCGTGGGGGTTTCGCCAATCCCTACTAGGCGCGCGCGAGGACGCGCCCCGGGCCGAGGATGCCCTGGGGGTCGAAGACGCGCTTGACGGCGCGCATCAGCTCGATCTCCGTCTCGCTGCGGGTGTAGGGCAGCCACGCGACCTTCGCGCGGCCGATGCCGTGCTCGGCGCTGATGCTGCCGCCGAGCGCGCCGATGAGCCGCAGGATCGGCTCCACGACCGCGTCGTCCCCGACGTCGAGCCCGAGCATGTTCACGTGCACGTTGCCGTCGCCGAGGTGGCCGTAGAGCAGCAGCTGTGCGGCGGGCCGCTCGGCGGCGACGAGCGCGCGCAGCTCGCCCTCGAACTGCGGCACGTCGCGCGGCGGCAGGCTGACGTCGAGCTTGAGCGGGACGCCGGTCGAGGCGATCACCTCGTTGAGGCTCTCGCGGTAGCCCCACAGCGCCTCGCGCCGGGCCGTGTCGTCGGCCACCGCGACGTCGCGCACGAGCGCGTCGAGCGGCTCCAGCGCCTCGGCGAGCGCCTCCGTCGGGTCGGAGTCGTCGGCCAGCTCCAGCACGACGTAGGTGTCGTGGCGCTGCTCGAAGGGTCGCGACAGGCGGCGGTGGGAGCAGACCAGCTCCATGCCCGCGTCGTCGAAGAAGTCGGCCGCCTCCAGCGCCGCGAGTTGCGGGCGCAGCGTGCTGACGAGCTCGACCGCGTCGGCCATCGAGTCGAGCGCGAGCAGCGCCGTCAGCCGTCGACGGGGATCGGCGCCGAGCTGCACGCGCGCGGCCGTGACCGCCGCGAGCGTGCCCTCGCTGCCGACGACCGTGGGCCCGAAGTCGTAGCCGGCGTTGTCCTTCAGCAGGCCGCCCATGCGGCTCACGACCCGCCCGTCGCCGAGCACCAGCTCGAGCCCGACGACCTGCGCGCGCATCGTCCCGTGGCGCAGCGCGAGCGGGCCGCCGGCGTTCGTCGCGACCATCCCGCCGATCGTCGCGGCGCTGCGCGCGGCGTGGTCGACGAGGAAGCGCAGGCGGGCGGCGCGCGCGTGCTGGTGGAGCGCCTCGAGCGTGACGCCGGCGCCGACCGAGACCTGCGCGCTGAGGCGGTCGACCGGGTCGAGCCGCTGGAGGCGCTGGAGGCTGAGCACGATCTCGCCGTCCATCGGCGTCGCCCCGCCGGCCAGGCCCGTGTTGCCGCCCTGCACGACGACGGGCGCCTGCGCGCGGCTGCACGCGGTGAGGATCCGGCTGACCTGCGCGGTGTCGGCGGGGCGCAGCACGAGCGCGGCCGTGCCCGCGTAGCGCCCGGTCACGTCGCGCTCGTAACCGAGCTTGAGGTCGGGGTCCTCCAGCACGTGCTCGGACCCGACGATCGCGCGCAGCTCGGCGACCAGCTCCCCCGTCAACGTCTCCATGTGCGCGTCAGGATGCCATGACGGCGCTGAGGCCGCCGTCCGCCAGCAGCATCGCGCCGGTCACGATGCTCGCCTCGTCGGAGGCGAGGAAGGCGGCGAAGGCCGCGATCTCCTCCGGCTCGGCGATGCGGCCGAGCGGATGGCGCTCGAGGATCTCGCGCTCGGTGGCCGCCGGATCGGGCTGGTTGGCGATGTACTCCTCCACCAGGAAGGTCCGCACGAAGCCCGGGCACAGCGCGTTGACGCGGATGTTGTCGCCGGCGCAGTCGAGCGCGAGGCTGCGCGTGAGCCCGACGACGCCGCTCTTGGCCGCCGCGTAGGGGAACATCCCCTTGACCGTGACCGCGGCATGGATCGAGCTGATGTTCACGATCGAGCCGCGCTTGAGCCGCCGCATCCCCGGCAGCACGTGCTTGGAGCAGATCCAGACGCCCTTGAGGTCGACGCTCATCACCAGGTCCCACTGCTCCGAGGTCATCTCGGCGGCGTCGAAGTAGGCCCCGATTCCAGCGTTGTTGACGAGCACGTCGACCGTCCCGAAGCGCGTCTCGGCGGCGGCGACGGCGGCCGCCACGTCGGCCTCGTCGGTGATGTCGCAGCGCTGGAAGGCGCAGTTCGCGCCGAGCCGGTCGGCCAGCTCCCGGCCGCCGGCCTCGTCGAGGTCGACGAACGCGACCTTGGCGCCCTCGGCGATGCAGCGCTCGACGATCGCGCGGCCGATCCCGCGGGAGCCGCCGGTCACCAGCACGACACGGTCCTGCAGCCTCAGCGCCGACATCGCCACCGTCCTGAATTCGCCATTAGGAAACTGGTTTTGTAGAATAACATGATGAATTTGAGCCGATCTGGAGAGGGGCGCCGCCGCTGATGGAGGTCGTCGAAGGGATCCATCGCATCGAGGCGCCGCTCGGCGACCGCTGCGTCTGCAGCTTCCTGATCGCGGGCGAGCACGGAACGGTACTGCTCGACACGGGCGTCGCCACGACGCCGGCGGAGACGCTGCTGCCCCATCTCGCGGGCCTCGGCGCCGTGCCTGACACGGTCGTGATCTCGCACGCCGACTTCGACCACCACGGCGGCAACGGCCCGATCGCGGAGGCCTTTCCGCAGGCGCGCTTCGCCTGCCACCCCTTCGACCGCGCGCAGATCGAGGACGTCGAACTGTTGCTCGCCGAGCGCTACAACGAGTTCGAGTCGCGCTACGGCGTCGCGAGCGACCCGGCCGTCGACGCGTTCGTGCGCGAGGCCAGCACCGCCGTCCCGATCGAGCGTGAGCTGCACGGCGGCGAGCGGCTGCAGATCGGCGCCGAGCGCTGGCTCGACGTGTTGCACGTGCCGGGCCACTCGCGCGGGCACCTCGCGCTGTTCGACGCGCAGACGCGCACGGCGATCGTCGCCGACGCCGTATTGCACGAGGCGCTGCCGACGGTCGCCGGCATGCCGGCCTTCCCACCCACCTATCGCTACGTCGCGGACTACCGCGCGACGATCGCGCAGCTGCGGGCGCTGGGCGCCGAGCGGCTGCTGACGAGCCACTTCCCGCTCGTCGAGGGCGCCGAGGCGGTCGAGCGCTTTCTCGACGAGAGCGCGCGCTACGTCGATCGCGTCGAGCATGCGCTGCTGGTCGCGCTCGGGCAGGCGCCGGCCGGCCTGACGCTGGGGCAGCTGATCGAGCAGCTCGGCCCGCAGCTCGGCGACTGGCCCGCGGCGGGCTCCGGGCTGCTCTGTCACCCGCTCGCCGGACACCTCGAGCAGCTCGGCGAGCAGGGCGCGGTGCGCGCCGAGCGCCGCGGCGAGCAGGATCCGGCGTTCGTGCTGGCGCCCTCGTGAGCGCCGTCGTCGATCTCGGCGACGCGCGCGAGCTGCTGCTGCGCGTCGCCGAGCGGACGCGCGCGTACGACTTCACGGTCTGGTTCTGGGGCGACGCAATCGCGCTCGACGGGCTGCTCGACGCGGCCGAGCTGGCCGGCGACGAGGCGGCGCTGGCGCACGTCGAGCGCTTCGTGCGCGGCTGGGCGACGCGTCCACTCGGCTGGCCCGACCACCTCGCGCCCGGCGACGCGCTGCTGCGGCTCGCGGCGCTGCGCGAGGACGCGGCGCTGCTCGACGCCGCCCGCACCCTCGCCGCCTGGCTGACCGAGCGCGTGCCGCACACGCCCGAGGGCTACCCGCTCTACCGGCCCGATCAGCCCGAGTACCGCCACACCGTCTGGGTCGACACGCTCTACCACGAGCCGCCCTTCTTCGCGCGCCTCGCGCACGCGACCGGCGAGCCGCGCTGGCACGACGCCGCGCTCGACGTGTGGGACGCGCACGTGCGCGCGCTGCGCGTCGGCGACGGGCCGCTGCTCGGCCACGGCTACGACGTCGGCAAGCGGGCGCTGCGGGGGCCGGGCTGGGGGCGGGGCTGCGGCTGGGCGCTGCTCGGCTTCCTCGACACGCTGGAGCTGCTGCCGGCCGCGCACCCGCGGCGCGCATGGGCCGAGTGCGAGACGCGGCGGCTGGCCGCGCGGATCCGCGAGCTGCAGGACGCCTCCGGGCACTGGCGCACGCTGCTGGAGGATCGCGAGGCGTACCTGGAGACCTCCACCGCCGCCTTCTTCGCGGCCGCGTTCGCGAAGGGCCTGCGGCTCGGGCTGCTCGACGACGCCTACGCGCCGGCGCTCGCGCTCGCCTGGAGCGCGCTGCGCTCGCGGATCGACGCCGACGGCGAGGTCTGGGGCGTCTCCGCCTGCACGTGGGCGGCGATCGCGCCGCAGGACGACCTCGCGATGTACCGCACGCTGCCGACCGAGGTCAACGTCTGGGGCCAGGGCGCGGCGCTGCGCTGCCTCGGCGAGCTGCTGCGACTCCAGCAGGTGTCAGGATGAGCGGCGTGGACCCGATCGCGCCCCCGCGCGTCGCCTCCGTCGAGGCCTGGCTGGTGCCGCTGCCGGTCGGGCGCCCGATCCGCTTCGAGCAGTCTGGCTGGTGGACGCACTGGCGCTACGTCGTCGTGCGCGTGCGCGACGAGCAGGGCCGCACGGGCGCCTCCTACGCCTTCATCGGCGAAATTCCGCTCGACGTGATGGTGCACGAGCTGATCGCCCCGCGCGTCGTCGGCGCCGAGATCGAGGACCTGCGCGCGTTCGGCGAGCGCGCCGCGGGCGCCGGCGGCCCGTCGCTCGTGGACACCGTGCGCCCGGCCGCGTCGCTCGTGGAGATGTGCCTGTGGGACCTCGCCGCGCAGGCCGCGGGCGTGCCGCTGTGGCAGCTGCTGGCGGGCGCCGCCACGCGCGAGCGGATCCCCGTCATGCACGTCGAGCACCTACGCGAGGACGACACGCCCGAGACGTTCGCAGCGCGGATCGCGGCGATGGCCGCGCAGGGCGTGGGCGCCGTGAAGATCAAGCACTACAAGGTCGTCGCGGACACGGCCGCGCGGCTGGAGGCGATCCGCGCGGCCGCTCCCGCGGAGCTGGAGATCGTCGTCGACCCCGCCTGGCTGTGGAGCGACCTCGACACGGCCGTGGCGGCCGCGCGCGCGTGGGAGCCCTACCGGCTCGCCTGGATCGAGGACCCCTTCCCGCCGCATCGCGTCGCGGAGGCAGCCCAGCTGCGCGCCGCCGTCGCGACGCCGATCGGCGTCGGCGACCTCGTCACGAGCGTCGACCTCGCCGAGCGGCTGATCGGCGCGGGCGCGGTCGACGTGCTGCGCGTCGACGCGACGACGCTGGGCGGCTACGCGGGCGCCGCGCGGCTCACGGCGCTCGCCGCGGAGGCCGGCGTCGAGGTCTCGCCCGAGCTGCTGGCCGAGCAGCACCAGCACCTCGCGTTCGCCTTCCCGACCGCGCGCTGCCTGGAGATCTACTCGCCCGACTCGCTGATCTGGGGCGCCGGCGCGATCGTGCCGCCGAGCGCGCTCACGTTCGCGGACGCCGGCCACGTGCTCGCACCGCAGGCGCCGGGCAGCGGGCTGGAGCTGGACTGGGAGGCCGTCGAGCGCCACGCCGTGCGCAGCTCGCACCACGACGGAGGGTCCAAATGACGGAACAGACGCCGAGCACACGAGGTTTGGGTGTCTCAGAGGTACTCGGACCTCATGTCCTCGGCAACCGCCTGGCGGGCCGGCGCGCGCTCGTCACCGGCGCGGGCAGCGGGATCGGCCGCGCGGTCGCGCTGCGGCTCGCGGCCGAGGGCGCCGCGGTCGCGCTCAGCAGCCGGCGCGTGGCGCCGCTGGAGGAGACCGCGAGCATGTGCGCGGGGCGCAGCGTCGTCGTGCCCGGCGACCTGACCGACGAGGCGGCCGTCGCGCAGGCGGTCGAGCAGGCCGCCGCCGGGCTCGGCGGGCTCGACGTCGTCGTCAACTGCGCGGGGACGATCCGCCGCGGCAAGCTCGTGCACGAGCTGCCGGCGGCGACGTTCGACGAGCAGCTCGCCGACAACGTGCGCAGCGTCTTCCTCGTCACGCGCGCCGCGCTGAGCCACCTGCGCGCCGGCACCGGCACCGGCGACGGCGACGGCGACGGCGACCGCGCGATCGTCAACGTCGCCTCGACGCTCGCGCACACGCCCGGCCGCGGCGTCGCCGCCTACGCCGCCAGCAAGGGCGCCGTCGTCGCGTTCACGCGCGCGCTCGCGCACGAGTACGCGGCCGAGGGGATCCGCGCCAACTGCGTCTGCCCCGCGACCGTGCGCACGCCGATGGCCTCGGCCGACCGCCCCGACTTCGAGGCCGTGAGCGCAGAGCTGGAGGCGCTGTACCCGCTCGGGCGCCTCGGCGAGCCCGAGGACGTTGCCGGCGCGGTCGCCTATCTCGCCTCCGCCGACGCGCGCTGGGTCACCGGCTCCGTGCTGGACGTGGACGGCGGACTCGGGATCCGATGAGCCGGCTGACCGCGCCCGTGCGCGTCGCGGTGCTGCTGCCGCTCTCGACCGCCTGGCAGACGGTCGTGCCCGAGGAGCTCGCGGCCGACCGCGCGCAGCTGCTGGCGCGCGCCACCGACGCACTCGGCGACGGGCCGCTCGTCGTGGAGGCGTGCGTGATCGCGTCGGAGGAGGAGGGGCGCGCGGCGGCCGAGCGCGCGGCCGACGCCGAGGTCGTGCTGGTGCTCGCGACGATGGCGACGCTGCCGTCGCTCGCGCTCGCGGCGCTCGAGCGGCTCGCCGACCGGCCCGTCGTCGTGTGGGCGGTGGCGCAGGGCGATCCGCTCGGCGCCGACGCCGACCACGCGCGGATCGTGCGCGACGGCGCCACCGTCGGCGCGCCCTTGCTGACGAGCATGCTGCTGCGCGCCGGGCGCCCCTTCGAGCTGGTGCTCGGGGCTCCGGACGACGCCGACGCGCGCGCACGCGTGTCGCGCGCGCTGCGCGCCGGCGCGGCCGCGCGCCGCATCGCCCGCGCGCGGCTCGGCCGCGTCGGGCTGCCCGTCGCCGGCTACGGCTGCGTCGACCTCGACACCGAGCGGCTGCGCGCGGCGCTCGGCACGACCGTCGTCGCGATCGAGCCGGCCGAGCTGGCGCAGGCCTACGCGGACGCGAGCGAAGCGCAGGTGCGCGCCATCGTCGAGGAGACGCGCGGCGCCTACGCCGTCGACGCGGCGCTGGCGGACGACGACGTCGCCCGCGCCGCGCGCGCGGGCGCCGCGCTCGAGGCGCTCGGCGCCGCCCACGAGCTCGACGCCGGCGCGCTCACCTGCCACGTCGAGGGCATCCGCTTCGAACCCGGGCTCGGCTTCGCGCCCTGCTTCGCGCTCGGGCGCATGACCTCGCGCGGCGTGCCGTGGAACTGCTCCAGCGACCTGCCGGCCGCCGTCGCGATGCTGACGCTGAAGGCGCTCGGGGCGGCCGCGCAGTACCACGAGCTGGAGGCGCTCGACGTCGACAGCGGCGAGTTCCTGCTCGCCAGCTCGGGGGAGCACGACCTCGCCTTCGGCGGCGACGAGCAGCCGCGGCTGGTCCGCAACGGCTGGTTCCCGGCCGACGCGCACGCGAGCGCCTGCGCCTGCTTCGCCGCGCCGGCGGGGCCGGCGACGCTGCTCGGCTTCGCGCAGCTCGATGCGCCAGCGCCCACGCATCGCTTCGTCGTCGCGCAGGGCGCCTTCGCCGCCCGCGACTTCGCCGGCGTCGGCACCGCGCACGCGAGCTTCCGCTTCGCCCGCGGCTCGGCGACCGCCGCCTGGGCAGCGTGGGGCAGCAGCGGCGTCGGGCTGCACACCGCGTGCACGCCCGGGGACCTGACCGCGTCCGTCGAGCTCGTCGGGCGCTTCCTGCACACGGACGTCGTCCATGTCTGACCACCCGATCCCACGGAGGTTCCCGTCGTGACCGCCCCCACCGTCCTCTTCGTCGGCGCGCACGACGTCGACTTCATGATCCGCGCCGGCGGCACGATGGCGAAGTACGCGCGCGACGGCAGCCGCGTCGTCGCGATCAGCCTCAGCATGGGCGAGCGCCAGGAGTCCGAGCGGCTCTGGAAGGAGACGCCCGGGATCACGATCGAGCAGGTGATCGAGACGAGCCTCGCGGAGGCGACGAAGTGCGCCGAGCTGATCGGCTGCGAGCTGCGCTACCTCGGCTGGGAGGACTCCCCGCTCGACATCACGCGCGAGCGCAAGCTCGAACTGGCCGCGCAGATCCAGGAGCTGCGCCCCAACATCGTGATCACGCACTGGCCCGAGGAGGTCACCAACTGGGACCACCTCGACACCGCCGGCGCGGTGCGCCGCGCGATCCAGCACGCGAACGCGTCCGGCACGAGCGCCGCGACCGGACACCCGACGTGGAACGTGCCGGCGCTCTACTTCGCCGAGCCGTGGTTCCCGTTCCCCGATCGCAACGCGTACCACCCGAACGTGTGGGTCGACATCACCGACGTCTACGAGATGAAGCTCCAAGGGCTGCGCACCGCGTGGAGCCACGGCCTGCTCGACATCACCTACCCGCTGTGCGCGGAGCTGCGCGGCCAGCAGGCGCGCCTGCTCGCCGGCAACCAGGAGATCAAGTACGCCGAGGCGTTCGTGACCGACACGCCGTGGGTCGGCGACCGCCTGCCGATCGAGGGGCTGGAGGCGGCCGACCGCGTCCACTGGACCGCGCAGCGAGACGGCGAGTCGTGATCGAGCGCGCACTGGAGGCGATGTCGCTGCTGACGCCCGCGCGCACGCTCGCGCAGGTCGGGATCATCGTCGGCGACCTCGAGCAGGGCGTCGCCAACTACCACCGGCTGCTCGGCCTCTCGTCGTGGAGCGTCTACACGTACGGCCCCGAGTTCGTCCAGGACCAGACCTACCGCGGCAAGCCGGCCGACTTCTCGATGCGCGTCGCGCTGTCGGCCTCCAGCCCGGTCGTCGAGCTGGTCCAGCCGCTGACCGGTCCGAGCATCTACGAGGAGTGGCTGGAGCAGCACGGCGAGGGCCTGCACCACGTCGGCGTCGAGGTGCCGTCGATGCCGGCGGCGGTCGCGGCCGCGCAGGCCGCCGGCTTCGAGCCGATGCAGAGCGGGCGCGGCTACGGCGTCGAGGGCGACGGCGGCTTCGCCTACCTCGACACGTACGCGCAGCTGCGGATCATCGTCGAGCTGCTCGAGTTCCCCAGCGCACGGCGCGAGCCGGAGGACGTCTGGTACCCCGCGGAGGGGCTCAGGACCCGGTGAACTCGGGCGGGCGCTTCTCGGCGAAGGCGGCGCGGCCCTCGGCCGCGTCGCTCGTCGTGAAGCAGTAGGCGAAGGTGTCGTTCTCGTAGGCCAGCCCGACCTCGAGGCTGGTGCTCTCGGCGATCCGCACGAGATGCTTGGCGATCTGCGCGGCGATCGGCGCGTTGGCGGCGATCTTCTCCGCCAGCTCGCGCACGCGCACGTCGAGCCGGTCGCTCTCGACGACCTCCTGCACGAGGTTCATGCGGTGCGCGTCGGCGGCGCTCACGAGGTCGGCGGTCAGCAGCATCTGCAGCGCGTTGCCGGAGCCGATCAGGCGCGGCAGCAGCTGCGTGTTGCCGGCGCCGCCGTGCCAGCCGAGCTTGATCTCGCCGGCGCCGAACTGCGCGTCGGGCGTCGCGATGCGGATGTCGGCCGCGAGCGCCAGCTCGAGCCCGCCACCGATCGCGTAGCCGCGGATCGCCGCGATCACCGGCTTGCGGATCGCCCAGATCGCGCGCATGTAGTCCTTGCGGTTGCGCAGCTGCCAGTTGGTGCCGTACTGGTCGAGCGCCTTCACGTCGGAGCCGGCGGAGAAGGCGCGCTCGCCGGCGCCGGTGAGGATCGCGACGCGGATCGCGTCGTCGTCGTTGACGCGCTCCGTGAACGCGAACAGCTCGCGCCCCATGTCGGGCGTCAGCGTGTTGAGCTTGGCGGGGCGGTTGAGGCGGATCGTCGCGATCGCGCCGTCGACCTCCAGCTCGATCTCGCTCATCGCGGCGCCGCCTGCCTGGCGCCGATCGTGCCGGCGGCGCGCAGCTGCTCCAGCTCCTCGTCGGAGGCGCCCAGCACCTCGCGCAGCACCTCGTCGGTGTGCTCGTCGAGCAGCGGCGGCGGCTGGCGGATCGCCGGCGGCGTGTCCGACAGGCTCAGCGGCGGCGCGGGCATCCGCAGCGCGCCGATCGTCGGGTGCTCGACGGTCGCGATCATGCCGGTCTCGCGGACGTGCGGGTCGGCGTCGATGTCGGCGTAGGAGTACACCGGCCCCGCCCACAGGTTGACCGCGTCCAAGGCGGCGATCCAGTCGGCGGTCGTGCGCTCCGTCATGCGCGGGCGCACGATCCGGTAGACCTCGTCGGCGTGGGTCGCGCCGTCGTCCCACGCCGTCAGCTCGCGCAGGCGCGGCTCGTCGAGCACCTCGCCGAGCACCGGCAGCGGCGACATCGCGAGCGTCATCCAGCCGTCGGCGGTCCGGTAGACGCCGTAGGGCGCGGGGATGAACGCGTGCGCGGTGCGCTCGCCGGGGCGGCGCGGTTCGATCCCGAGGTTCAGGTAGGTCGTCAGCTCCTGCAGCTGGCAGTCGAGCGTGGCGGCGAGCAGGTTGACCTCGACGTGCTGGCCACGCCCGGTGCGCGCCCGTGCGACGACGGCGGAGAGGATCCCGACCGCCGCCTGGTAGCCGGCGAGCGCGTCGGCCGCCCACAGGGCGCTCGGCGTCGGCGGGTCGTCGTGGCTGCCGACCGACCACATCGAGCCGCTGTAGCCCTGCACGACGAGGTCCTGGCCGGGGCGGCCGGCGTACGGGCCGCTGCCGCCGTAGCCGGAGATCGAGCAGTAGATCAGGCGCGGGTTGACCGCCATCAGCGCGTCGGGGCCGACGCCGAGACGCTCGGCCGTGCCGACGCGGAAGTTCTGCAGGAAGACGTCGCTCTCGCGCGCGAGCCGCTCCAGCAGCTCGCGCCCGCCCGGCGCCTTGAGGTCGACCACGACGCTGCGCTTGTTGCGGTTCATCCCCAGCAGCGCGGTCGTCTCGCCCTCGATCGCGGCGCCCGCCATCCCGTGCGTGCGCGTCCACTCGCCGTGCGGCGGCTCGATCTTCAGGACGTCGGCGCCCAGGTCGCCGAGGCGCAGCGCGCACAGCGGACCCGCCATCATCTGAGAGGCGTCGAGCACGCGCAGGCCGTGCAGGGCTCCGGGGGGAACAGTAGCGTCCATATCGCAAATCATAATATCATTAGCCAAACATGCAGATGACAGTTCTGTCAGGCACATGAAGACCGCGCATCGACTGCGCCACGAGGACCTCGTCGAGGACCTCGGCCGCCGCATCGTGCACGGCGAGCTCGCGCCCGGCACGCTGCTGCCGGTCGAGGCCGAGTTGGGCGCGCAGCACGACGTCAGCCGCGTCGTCGTGCGCGAGGCGATCAAGCTGCTGAGCGACAAGGGCCTCCTCGAGGCGCGTCGCCGCGCCGGCACGCGCGTGCTGCCGAAGGAACGCTGGCGACGACTCGACCCCGACGTGATGGCCTGGAGCGCGAGCGGGCCGCCCGACCGTGAGCTGCTGCGCGCGCTGACCGACGTGCGCCGCGTGATCGAGCCCGGCGCCGCGCGGCTGGCGGCCACGCGCGCGAGCGACGCCGACCGCGAGGCGCTGCGCGAAGCCTTCCGCGACATGACGACCGCCGAGGGCGTCGACGACGCGGCCTACATCGCCGCCGACCTGCGCTTCCACACGGCGCTGCTGGCCGCCTGCGCCAGCGGCATGCTGATCGAGCTGACGCACGCGATCGACGCCGCGATGCGCGTCTCGCGCGAGGTCACGGTCGCGCGCGGCGGGCACACGTCGCTGTCCGCCCACGAGCAGGTGCTGGGCGCCGTGCTCGCGCGCCAGCCGGAAGCGGCCGAGGCCGCGATGGCGGCGCTGATCGACGACGCCGCACGCGACATCGAGCTGGTGCTCGCCGCCGCCGACGCGCCGTGAGGGAGCTGCGCGGGCTGACCTGGTCGCACCCCCGCGGGCGCGACCCGATGCATGCGCTGACGGCGGCCGCCGCCGTCGACGGCCCGCTGGCGGTGCGCGGCTCGCGCGTGGCGTGGGACGACCAGCCGCTGAGCCGCTTCGAGTCCCGCCCACTGGAGCAGATCGCCGCGACGTACGACCTGATCGTGCTCGACCACCCGGGCCTCGGCGACGCCGTCGCCCACGGCGCGCTCGCGCCGCTCGACGCCGCGCTCGGTGCGGACGAGCTGGCGCGCCTCGACGCGAACACGGTCGGCGCCGCGCTCGCCAGCTACCGCTATCGCGACCGGCAGTGGGCGCTGCCGATCGACGCGGCGACGCAGGTCTGCGCGACGCGCGCCGACGCCGACTTCGCCGCGCCCGCCACCTGGAGCGACGCGCTCGCGCTCGCCGCCGAGCGGACGCTTGCGATCCCGACGGCCGCGCCGCACACGCTGCTGACGTTCCTCGGCATCTGCGCCGCGCACGATCCGGCGTTCGTGCCCGACGAGCGGCGGCTGGCGCCGCGCGCGGTCGGCGAGCCGGCGCTGGCGCTGCTGCGCGCGCTCGTCGACGCGACGCCGCCCGCGCATCGCGACTGCGACCCGATCGAGCTGCTGGATCGCATGGCGGCCGCGCAGCCGCTCGACTGCATCCCGCTCGTCTACGGCTATGTGACGTACAGCGCCGCGGGCGCCGGCCAGCGCGTGCGCTTCGGCGACGCGCCGGCGCTGGAGCCCGGCGGCGTGCCCGGCTCGGTGCTGGGCGGCACCGGGCTCGCGCTCGCACGCCGCCGCGCCGGCGACGCCGATGCGCTCGCGCACCTGCGCCAGGCGGTCCATCCGCTGGCGCAGCGGACGACGATCCCGCAGGCGGGCGGCCAGCCGGCGGCGCTCGCGGCATGGGAGGACGCCGACGTCAACGCGCGCGCGCTCGACTTCTACGCGGGCACGCGGCGCAGTCAGGAGACGGCCTGGCAGCGGCCCCGGCACCCCGGCTGGATCGCCTTCCAGACGGAGGGCTCGCAGTTGCTGCTCGACGGCGTGCTCGCCGCTCGCCCCACCGGCGAGCTGCTCGACGCGCTCGACGCGCGCTATCGCGCGCTGCGCGGCGACGGGCCCAAGTGAGCGCCCGCCGCCGCGGCCATCAGTCGGGGACGGGCGCGATCTGCGCCTCGCGGCGCTGCCAGCCCTCGGCGAAGAGGTCGAAGTGGACCTCCTCGCGCGGGTGCTCGGCGACGGCGTCCCAGTCGACCGTCACGCCGAGGCCGGGCGCGGTCGGCAGCGGGAAGCAGCCGTCCTCGCCGACTTGGGGCAGGCCGGGCATCACGTCGTGGATCCACGAATCCGCGAAGTCGTTGAAGTGCTCCTGGATCTTGAAGTTCGGCGTGCACGCAGCGAGATGCAGGTTGGCGGCGGTCGCGATCGGCCCGCCGACGTTGTGCGGAGCGATCATCACGTAGTGCGTCTCGGCCGTCGCGGCGACCTTGCGCGTCTCCAGCAGGCCGCCGAAGTGCGTGATGTCGGGCTGGATGATGTCCGCCGCCTGCAGCTCGAACAGCTCGCGGAACTCGTAGCGCGTGTGGATCCGCTCGCCGGTGGCGACCGGGATGGTCACGCGCTCGGCGACCTTCGCGAGCGCCTTCAGGTTCTCCGGCGGGACGGGCTCCTCGATCCAGCTGGGCGCGAACGGCTCGAGCTCGCGCGCGATCGCGATCGCGACCGCCGGCGTGAAGCGGCCGTGCATCTCGATCAGCAGCTCGACGTCGGGGCCGACGGCGTCGCGCACGGCCTCCACCAGCTCGATCGAGCGGAGCCGCTCGGAGCGCTCCAGCTCCATCAGCCCGGGGCCGAAGGGGTCGAACTTCATCGCGCGGTAGCCGCGCTCGACGACCGTGCGCGCGGCCGCGTGGAAGTCCTCGGGGTTGCGCTCGACCGTGTACCAGCCGTTCGCGTAGGCCTTGATGCGCTCGCGCACGGCGCCGCCGAGCAGACGGTGGACCGGCTGGCCGAGCGCCTTGCCGACGATGTCCCAGCAGGCCAGCTCGACGGTGGCTATCGCCGACATCGCGATCTCGCCGCAGCGGCCGTAGTCGGTGCGGAACATGCGGTGCACGAGCGACTCGATCTCGAACGGGTCGCTGCCGACCACGTGCGTGCGCCCGGCCTGCGCGAGATAGCCGAGCAGCGCGTCGGTGTGGTTGACCATGCGCGCCTCGCCGACGCCGACGAGTCCCTCGTCGGTATGCAGCTCGACGATCGAGAGGTTGCGCCAGGGGGTCCCGACCACGCCTGTCCGTATGTCGGTGATCCTCATGGTCCGGCCTCCCCTTCGCCCCGTGGCGATCGCGATTCGAACACAACGTAATTTATACTATGAAATTATCTTTTGGGCTACTTGGCGACGGTCCGGCGCATACCGCGACTCGATGCTCGCCTATCTAATACATGATAAAGCATCGGCCCGACGGCGGTCCAGTCGCCGCGGCTACGCGCGCGGGCAGCGCCCGGGGCGAGGGCTCGCTCCCTGCTCAGTCGAGGTCGGCGACGTCGACCGGCGCCCCGCCCGCGGCGGCGGAGCGGTAGGCGGCCTCGAGCAGCTCGACCGTCGCGACCGAGGCGGCGATCGGCGTGACGTCCTCGCCCTCGCCGCGGATCAGGTCGACCAGCGCGCGCACCGGACCCTGCACCGGGTACGGGTCCTCGGGAAGCGGCAGCGCGTACGGCTCGCCGCCGGCCGGGTGCACGACGACCTCGCCGCCGATCAGGTCCTGGACGAGCGTGCCGCGTGTGCAGGTGTAGTGCAGCTGCTGGTGCTCGGTCTGGCCCTCGCCGAGCACGCCGGCGGAGGCGAGCGTCGCGAGCGCGCCGCCCTCCAGTTCGCAGGTGATCGCATCGACGAGATCGACGGCCGCCCCGCGGTCGCGCATGAACGCGCTCACGCGGCGGGCGCGCAGGCCCGTCATCCACAGCAGCATCCCGATCGCGTGCGTGACCTGCGCCTGCCCCTGCCCGCCGCCGGAGAGCTTCGGGTCGGAGTAGGTCGTCGGGCTCGGTCCGCCGAGCAGCTGCTGCTCGCCGAGGCCCGGACGGGCGCGGTAGAAGTCCTCGATCGCGGAGTTGAACAGCGCGCTCAGCAGCACCGGCTCGCCCAGCTCCCCGCCGGCCAGCAGCGCGCGCGCCTGCTGCGCGGAGCTGGAGAAGTGGTAGGTGTAGCCGGTCAGCAGATGCAGGTCCGCGGCCCGCGCGCGCGCCGCCAGCTCGTGCGCCTGCGCGGCGCGCAGCACGAGCGGCTTCTCGATCAGCAGGTGCACGCCGGCGTCGAGCGCGTCGCTCGCGAGCGGGTAGTGCAGCGCGTGCGGCGTCGCGATCACGAGCGCGTCGACGCCCGCCTCGATCAGCGCATGATGGTCCGCAAAGCGACCCTCGACGCCGAAATGGTCGGCGACCTTCGCGAGGCGCTCGGAGTCGGGGTCGGCGATCCCGACCAGCTCCGCATGCGGGTGCTCGAGCACGCCGGGGATGTGGGCGAGCGAAGCCCACCAGCCGGCTCCGACGACGCCAACGCGCACACGCTCAGTGGACATCGGACCATTTTATACTATGAAATGATCTCTTATCCATTGAGAGAGCGATCGAGGAGACTGGGCAGATGATTCGCGTCGCCGTCGTCGGATGTGGCGTCCAGGGCACGAGGCACGTCGAAGCGTACGCGGCGATCGACGACGTCGAGATCGCCGCGATCGTCGAGCGCTCGCCCGAGCGGCTCGCCGAGGTGGGCGATCGCTTCGGCATCCCGGCCGCGGGCCGGCTGACGTCGGCCGAGCAGCTGACGCCTGAGCTGGGACTCGACCTCGTGAGCGTCGTGACGCTGCCGGCCTCGCACCTGGAGCTGGTGCTGGGCGCGCTTGGCGCGGGCGCGAACGTGCTGTGCGAGAAGCCGGTCGCGCGCAGCGTCGAGGAGGTCGAGCGGATGCTCGACGCGGCGGCGCGGGCGGACCGCTTCGTGACCGGCGCCTTCAACATGCGCTACATGGGCTCGGCGCAGCATCTGCGCGGGCTCGTGGAGGACGGCACGCTCGGCCGCGCGGTCGCGCTGCGCGCGAGCTGCCTCGACGTGCAGATCCCCTGGTACGGCCCGCACTACATCAAGGAGATCGCGGGCGGCGGCGTCATCACGACCGACGCCGCGCACGTGCTCGACCTCGCGCTGTGGGCCGCCGGCTCGCCGCGCGCGCTGACCGTCAGCGCCTCCGCGCGCACGCTCTACCCGACCAAGCGCGGCGGCACGGCACCGAGCCCGGTCGAGGCCGCGCGCTACGACGTCGAGGACATCGCGGGCGGGTTCATCCGCCTCGAGGGCGGCGCCTGGCTCGCGCTGGAGGTCGCCTGGCACGCCGACCTGACCGAACCGCTGTTCGGCTTCGAGATGCAGTGCGAGCACGGCTCCGCCCGGCTCGACCCCTTCCGCGTGATCGTCGAGCGCGACGACGAGCCGGTCGACACGACGCCCGCGGACAAGGCCGACAACGACTGGGACGCCTCGGTCGCGCGCGGCGTCACGAGCGTCGTCGACGCGCTGCGCGACGGCACGCCCCCGCTCGTCACGCCGCAGGAGATGCTGCAGGTGCAGCGCCTGATCGACGCGCTCTACCTGTCGGCCGAGCTGAGCCGCGAGGTCGCGCTCTGAGGCTGGAGGCGGGCCGCGAAGAAGGCGAGGATCTCGTCGCGGGCGGCGAGCGTCGGCTCGCCGGCCGCGTCGATCAGGTGGGCCGTCACGACGCTGTGCGGGCTCGCGACGACGTGCTCGAAGAAGGGCGCGACGTCGCTGCTCGCTGCACTGTCGGGCAGCACGCGCCCGACGAAGCGCTCGCCCAGCGCCTCCCGATAGGCGGCGAAGCGCTCGGCCTTGCAGAAGCGGTCGCCCTCGAAGCGGTAGGCCATCACGGTCAGATCCTCCCGCTCGATCCGCTCGCGCACCGCGGCGAGCTCCTCGGGCGCGATCTCCAGGCCGGCGGGGTCGTCGAGCGGCAGCGTCGGCTCGGCCAGCACCGGCGCGAGCAGCGCCGGCTCCAGCATCATCGTCAGCGCGAAGTTGCCCGTGAAGCACATCCCGATCGCACCGACGCCCGGGCCGCCGCACTCCCCGTGCGCGAGCCGCGCGAGCGCCCGCAGCCACGTCGTCACCGGACTCGACCTGCCGCCGCCGAGCGCGCGGAACTCGGCGCTGACGCAGGCGCGCTGGAAGACCGCAAGGCCCTCCTCGGCCTGCGGCACCGCGCCGTCGCGGCCGAACAGCGAGGGCATGTAGACGGTGAAGCCGGCATCGCGCACCCAGCGCGCGAAGCGGGCGACGTGCGGGCTGATGCCCGGCATCTCCGTCATCACGATCACGCCCGGCCCGCCGCCGGCGACCTGCACGACCTTCGCGACGCCGTCGAGCTCGATCGTGCGCGCCTCGAAGTCCTCGAGCGGATCGTCCGCGTGCATGCTGCGCTGCGACATCGTGCCCGGGATTCTCCTGCGTGCCGTCGGGCTCCGAGCTAGTCGGGGACGGTGGCGCTCGCCCAGACCTCCACGACGTCGTCCGCGCTGCGCTGGAGCAAGGCGCGCATCGCGGCCTCGGCGCGGTCGGGCTCGCGCGAGGCGATCGCCTCGACGACCGCCGCGTGCAGCGGCAGCTCCCGGTTCGAGTGGGAGGCCATCACGAGCGCGTCGCGGGTGCGCAGGCCGGCCTCGAGGATCATCGCGAGGTGATGGAGGATCTCGTTGTGGGCGGCGGCGATGATGGCGTCGTGGAAGTCGACGTCGGCGGCGATCGCCTGCGAGATGTCGTCGTGCCGCGCGGTCAGGCTGACGAACGCCTCGCGCAGCCGCGCCAGGTCCTCGTCGGTGTGTCGCGTGGCCGCGAGCCGTGCGCCGACGGGCTCGAAGATGCGACGGACCTCGTCGAAGCTCTCGAGGAAGCGCGCGTCCGGGCGCCCGCTGTACATCCACCCGATCACTTCGGGATCGAGCATGTGCCAGTGGTTGCGCGCGCGCACCAGCGTGCCGCGCCGCGGCCGGGCGTTGACGAGCCCCTTCGTCGCGAGCACGCGGATCGCCTCGCGCACGACCGTGAGGCTGACGTCGTAGCGGCGCTCGAGGTCCTCGATGGCGATGCGCTCGCCCGGCGGCAGCTCACCCCCGGTGATCGCGATGCCAAGCTCGTCCACGAGCTTGCCGTAGAGGTTGCGCCGGTCGGTGTCGCTCATCGACCACATCATCCCGTGTTGGGCGACGCGAGGCCATGAGGCACGACGGACGGCCCGGCTGTGCCGTCCGCACCCCGGCCGGCTACGCGCGCTGCGGCAGGCGTGCGACGCTGGCGAGCAGCGTCTGCGTGTACGCAGCCTGCGGGTTGCGCAGGACCTGCGCGACATCGCCCTGCTCGCAGACGTGGCCCTGATCCAGCACCAGCACGCGGTCGCAGACGGCGGCCACGACGCCGAGGTCGTGCGAGATGAACAGCAGCGAGAGACCCAGCTCGAGCCGCAGCTCGGCGAGCAGCTCCACGACCGCCGCCTGCACCGAGACGTCCAGCGCCGAGGTGATCTCGTCGCAGATCAGCAGCTCCGGCCCGGCCACGAGCGCGCGCGCGATCGCGACGCGCTGGCGCTCGCCGCCGGACAGCTCGCGCGGGTAGCGGTCGAGCAGCCGCTGCGGCAGGCGCACGAGCTCGAGCATGCGCTCCGTCTCGGCGCGCGCCGCCTCCTGCGAGAGGCCGCGCAGCAGCACGGCCGGCCGGTCGATCGAGGCGCCGATGCGCTGGCGCGGGTTGAGCGAGTCGTACGGGTTCTGGAAGACGATCTGCACCCGCCGGCGCGCCTCGCGCGCCCGCTTGTGCCCGAACGCCAGCGGCTTGCCGTCGAGCAGGATGCGCCCGTCCATCGCCGGGTGCAGGCCGGCGATGCAGCGGGCGATCGTCGTCTTGCCGCTGCCGGACTCGCCGACGAGCGCGACCGACTCGCCGCGGCGCACCTCGAACGAGACGTTCTTCGCGACGATCGGACCGTTGCCATGGCCGGCCGTCAGCGACTCGACGGCGAGCAGCGACTGCGCCTGCTCGCCGGACGTCGCGACGACGAGCGGCGGCTCGGAGATCAGCGGCGGCGTCTCGCGCCAGTGGAAGCAGCGCAGCGTGTGGCGCTCGGCGACGGTCTCGACCGGCGGCATCTCCGCGCACACGTCGGTGCGCTGCGGGCAGCGCGGCGCGAACGGGCAGCCGGGCGGGCGGTCCACGACGCCGAGCGCGACGCCCGGCAGGCCGGCGAGGCGGCGCGGCTCGACGTGGTCGGGGATCGCGCTCACGAGCGCGCGCGTGTACGGATGGCGCGGGCGCGTCAGCACCTCGAGCGTCGGGCCCTCCTCGACGAGCGTGCCGGCGTACATGACCGCGACGCGGTCCGCGACCTGTCCGACGACCGCGAGATCGTGGCTGACGTAGAGCATCGCGACGCCCAGATCGAGGCGCAGGCGCGCGATCTCCTCGAGGATCTTCGCCTGCGTGACGACGTCGAGACCGGTCGTCGGCTCGTCGAGCACGACGAACGGCGGCGAGCCGATGATCGCCATCGCGATCACCACCCGCTGCTGCTGTCCGCCCGACAGCTGATGCGGGAAGCGTCGCCGAAAGTCGCGCGTGGAGGGCAGCGAGACGCGTTCCAGCGCGCGCGGCACCTCGACGGCGGCGTCGCGGTCGGGGAAGTGGACCTTGAGGATCTCCTCCAGCTGCGCGCCGACCCGGATGCCGGGATTGAGCGCGGTGCCCGGATCCTGCGGCACGTAGGAGACGAAGCGACCGCGCAGCCGCCGCAGCTCGGCCTCGGGCTCCGTCGTCATCTCGTGGCCGCTGATCTTGATCGAGCCGCCGTCGATCTGCACGCCGCGGCGGGTGAAGCCGAGCATCGAGAGCGCCAGCGTGCTCTTGCCGCTGCCCGACTCGCCGACCAAGCCGACGATCTCGCCACGCTTGACCGACAGGTCCGCGCGCTCGACGATCGCGTGCCCGGAGCGCAGCGCGAGCCGCACCTCCGAGATGTCGGCGGGGAGCGCCTGGGGCGTCTCGACGGTGGCGCTCACGCGACCTCCTCCTCGTCGGAGGCGCCGATGCCGCGCGCGATCGCGTCGCTGATCAGGCTCACGCCGATCGTCAGCATCGCGATCATCACGACGGGCGCGAACACGCCCAGCCCGTTGATCGTGATGCCGGGCCGGTTCTCGGTGATCATCAGCGCCCAGTTGGCGGCGGGCGGCTCGGCGCCGAAGCCGAGGAAGCCGAGCGCGGCGACGAGGAAGATCGAGGCGATCAGGCGCGGGCCGAAGTCGGCCGCGATCGGGCCGGCGATGTTCGGCAGCAGCTCGCGGCTCAGCAGGTAGCGCATCTTCTCGCCGCGCGCGATCGCCGCCTCCATGTAGCCGCGGCTGCTGAGCTCCAGCGCGGCCGAGTAGAAGATGCGGGCGATCGCCGGCAGCTGCAGCAGCACGATCGCGATCATCACCGTCGTCAGGCCCTGGCCCAGCGCCGTCACGAGCAGCAGCGCCAGCAGCAGGCCGGGGAAGACGAGCAGCACGTCGGCGCCGCGCATCACGATCTCGCCGGCGGTGCCGCGCGTGACCGCCGCCGCGAGCGCGAGCGCGCCACCCAGCAGGTACGCGATCGCGGTCGCGAGCAGCGGCAGCAGGATCAGCGAGCGCCCGCCCCACAGCACGCGGCTCAGCACGTCGCGCCCGAGGTAGTCGGAGCCCAGCAGCAGGCCGCTGTCGCCATGCGACGCGTAGGCGCGCGTGACCACGGCGGTCGACGTGTGCGGCGAGACGAGCGGCCCGACGAACGCGATCAGCAGCACGAGCACGACGAAGACGACGCCGAGGCGCGCGGAAGGCGCCTGGGTCCACTTCGCACGGCGCCGCCGGCGGCTGCGGACGGGCGCGGTGAGGGCGGTCGCGCTCATGCGCGCATCGACCCCGTGCGCAGCTTCGGCACGACGACCGCGACGAGCAGGTCGGCGAGCAGGAAGACGACCACGTAGGAGGCCGCCAGCAGCGTCGCGACCGACTGCACGTACGTGAAGTCGTTGGTCGTGACGGCGTCCACGAGGCCGAGACCGATGCCCGGGTAGTTGAACAGCACCTCGACGGTCAGGACGCTGCCGATCATGTACTGGAACAGCAGCGCGAGCACCTGGATCGAGGGCGCGAGCGCGTTGCGCAGCGCATGACGCAGCACGAGGCGGCGCTCGGGGATCCCGTTCAGGCGCGCGAGCTCGACGTACTCGCTCGTCATCACCTCGATCATCCCGGAGCGCACCATCCGCACGCCGAGCGCGAGCGTCGAGATCAGGATCGTGAGCACCGGCAGCACGAGTACGTTGGGCGTCGCCAGCGGGCTCGTGCCGGGCGCCACCAGCGAGACGGGCGGCAGCACGTGGCTCCAGACCCCGAAGGCGAGCACGAGCAGCGCGCCGACGACGAAGTCGGGGACCGCGACGAACGTCAGCGTGAGACCCGAGATGACGCGGTCGGCCGGGCGCGCGACGCGCAGGCCGGCCCACACGCCGAGGCCGACCGAGAGCGGCACGAGCACGGCCATCGTGAGCAGCGCGAGCAGCAGGCTGTTGCTGAAGCGGTCGCTGATCAGGCTGCCGATCGACGTGCCGTTGCGCGTCATCGAGTTGCCGAGGTCGCCGTGCAGCATCCCGCCGAGCCAGTGGAAGTAGCGCCACAGCAGCGAGTGGTCGAGCCCGAACTGGTGGCGCAGCGCGGCCGTGTTCTGGGCGTTGGCGTAGCGGCCGAGGATGCGTCCGACGGGATCGCCGGGGACCACGGACGTCGCCGCGAAGATGAGGATCGTCACGAGCCACAGGAGCAGCAGCCCCAGCAGCACGCGGCGGACGACGAACGCCAGCAGCGGATGGCGCACGCGCCACGCGCGGATGGCGCCGCGCAGCCCCCCTGCGCGGCCCGGCCGCGCACCCGTCTCGGGTACGCGGCCGGGGGCCGCCAGCAGGCTGGGCGGCGCCGTGACCCGCGGGACGAGCGGATCGCCCGTGCCCGCGGTGGTCTCAGGCGCTTCAGGCAAGCCAGTACGCCTTGTAGTCGTAGTTCGAGAGGCCGAACTCGACCTTCGACGGGTACGCGCCGCGCACGTTCGGGGCGAGGCCGTCGACGTTGTTGTAGTAGCCCCAGATCAGGTGACCGCTCTGCTCGTACCACGTCTTGTTGAGCTCCATCATCAGCTCGTTGCGGTGATCCAGGTCGGTCGTCGCGGTCGCCTCGTGGTAGATCTTGTCCCAGCCCTTGTTGAACCAGCCCTCGTTGTAGGACGAGTCCGACAGCATCCAGACGCCGACGTCGAGGATCGTGTTGCCCCAGTTCGTGACGAACGCGGGAAACGTCGGGGCGACGTTGAAGTCGGTCCCGGCCGGGAACTTCGCGACCTTCATGTTGATCCCGGCGGCCTTCGCCTGCTCGGCGTAGACCGGCGCGGCCTTCTCGCCGGCGTTGATGATCGGGTAGTACAGCGTCACGTCGAGGCTGTCGTGCCCGGCCTTCTTCAGCAGCGCCTTGGCCTGCTCGGGGTCGTACTCGCGCTGGGGCTCCTGCGGGTAGCCGGGGAGGCCCTTGCCGAACATGTCGTTCGCGACGCTGCCGAAGCCGGCGAACGCGATGTCGACGAGCTTGGAGCGGTCGACCGCGAGCTTCATCGCGAGACGGACGTCGGGGTTGTCGAACGGCGCCTTGTCGGTGCGGAACACGTACGGGTAGGTGCCGGTCGTCTCCGCGTTGAGCAGGACGATCTGCTTGTTGCTCTTGTACGCGCGCGCCTGGTCGTAGTCGAACGCCTCGGCGCAGTCGATCTCGCCGGCGAGCAGGGCGTTCGCGCGCGCGCCGGAGTCGTCGATCGCGATGATCTCGAGCTCGTCGACGTAGGGTCCGCCGCCTTGCTCCCAGTAGTTGTCGTTGCGCGTGAAGACGCTGCGCTCCCCGGCGGTGAACGACTGGTACTTGAACGGGCCCGTCCCGATCGGCTTCTTCTTGAAGTCCTCGGTCGTCGTGCCCTCGGGGTACATGATGCAGTCGCGCCCCGTCATCTGGCGAGGGAGGTCGCCGATCGGGGTCTTGAGGTGCATCTCGAACTCGGTGTCGCTGATCTTCTTGAAGCCCGTCTTCGGGTCGAAGAAGCCGGACAGCTGGCTGCCCGAGAGACCGGCCTTGGTGTCGTACGGGCGCGTGATCGAGTAGATCGCGTCGTCGGTGCCGAACGTCTTGCCGTTGTGGAACTCGACGCCCTCCTGGAGCTTGAAGTTCCAGACGGAGCCGTTGCTGTTGGGCTCGATCGACTTCGCCAGCGCGAGCTGCGAGCCGGAGCCGTCGGCGTTCTGATGCACGAGCGAGTTGTAGAGCTGGCGGAAGCGCGCGATGTCGATCGTGTTCGCGCCGATCGCGGGGTCGCACGACTCCGCCTTGCCTGCGCCGACCGAACCGATGCGCAGCCGTCCGCCCTTCTTGGGCTTCTCGGCCGTGGTGGCGGCGCCGCCACCGGACTTCGAGCCGCTGCCGCCGCCACATGCGGCGAGCAACACCGGAAGGCTCGCGGCTGCACCGGTCGCCATCATGCGGCGACGGGTGATCCCGTCCATGAACCCGGATCCGCCGAGTTCTTCCTCCGGTCCCACGTTTCCGTCTCTCTCCTGACCCACAGCGCCTCGCTTCGTTCGAAGTGGCAACGCCCTTTGCCTCCTCCAGGCTCGGGCAATTTCTAGATGATAATACTATTAGACCAGCTTCTTCAAGCCAAGATTTCTCATCCACGGCTGGTAGGTAACCGGTGACACTGGTACAGCCTCTGGCGCCCAGTCGGCAGCCGCGACGCAGAGCTAGAGTGGAGCCCGTGGACGAGCACCGCGACCGCCGGGAGTTCTTTCGCAACTTCGTCTCCGACGTCGCCCGTGGGGTGCAGGAGATCACCGCGCCGAGCGCGCCGGAGCCGCTGCTGAAGCTGCCGCCGCTGCCCGAGCCGACCGCACGCGCGGTGCTGCCGGGGGCGCCCGCGCGGGCGCGGGTCACGCTCGGCGAGCTGCTCGAGCTCGCGGACGCGAGCGGACTCGCGCGTCACAGCGACACGGTTCAGGAGCTGTGCCGCCCGAGCGTCCGGCTGACGCGGCTCGCGGAGGGCGAGCAGCCCGGGCGCTCGCAGCTCGGCGGCGCGCCCGAGCTGCCGGGGTCTGCGAGCTGGCCGCATCGCGAGGGCGAGCCGCTGGTGCTGCTCGCCCAGCTCGACCTCGCCGAGGTGGCCGCCGCGCTGCAGGCTCCGGGGCCGCTGCCGAGCGAGGGCGTGCTGTG
Organism: uncultured Actinomycetes bacterium; assembly: GCA_963746145.1. Classification (GTDB taxonomy): domain Bacteria; phylum Actinomycetota; class Thermoleophilia; order Solirubrobacterales; family Solirubrobacteraceae; genus Conexibacter. Next base: position 158,248 of record CAVVAC010000002.1, on the reverse strand, counting down.
GTGCTTCTACGAGATCGGGCGCGTGCCGTCGGGCCTCAGCCCGCGCGACGCCGCCTCCTGCCACGTGGCGCTCCACGCCGGCGACGAGGCGCTCGTGCGGCGCTCGCCGCCGCGCGCGACGATGGGCGCGCAGACCGCGCCGATCGCGTTGTCGGCCGAGCTGACGCTGCCGCGCGTGTGGTCGGACGCGGTCCAGGCGCTCGGGCTCGACGACGACGAGCAGCTGGCCTGGACCGAGCTGCGCAGCCGCCTCGCCGCGCTGCAGGGCGTGGAGCTGGCGGACGAGCGGACTGAGCTGCTGCAGGTCCATCGACTCCTTGGATACCCAGATGAGCGCCGCGGGGCGATGCAGCTCGCATGCGAGCTGCTGGCCGAGGGCATCGAGCTGGGCGAGGACGCGCCGACCATGCACCCGCGCGCGGCCGCGCTCAAACGGCGCGCGCGCCGCTGGCGGCTGCTGCTGGAGCTGACGCTCGACGACGAGCTGGGCTGGGACTGGGGCGCCGGGCGCGAGCGCCTCTACGTCTGGATCGACGCCGAGGACCTGGCCGCGCGCGACTTCTCGCGCGTGTGGGCGATCGCGCAGTAGAGCGCGAAGCGGGACTCGGGCCCACGGCCCTGTGTACTATCGCCTGCACCTGCGGCAACCGTTTGAGCCTGTGACCCCGTCCTCCTCCGCCAAAGACAAGCGCGCTCCGCAGAAGCGCTCGAAAGCGGAGGCGCCGGCCAAGTCGGGGCCCGTGCGGATGCGCGACGTGGCCGCGGTCGCGGGCGTCGACGCGTCGGTCGTCTCGCGGGTGCTGAGCGGCGACGAGCGACTGCTCGTGCGCCCGGAGACGCGCCAGCGCGTGCTCGACGCGGTCGAGCGCCTCGGCTACCGCCCGAACATCGCGGCGCGGATGCTGAAGACCGCGCGCACGATGGCGATCGGGATGGTCATCCCCGACTTCGCGAACGCCGCCTACGCGCAGATCGCGCACGGCGCGGAGCAGCGCGCGCACGAGCTCGGCTACATCCTGCTCGTCGCCAGCGGCACGATCCAGGACCGCCTGCCGCAGCTGCACGGGCGCGTCGACGGCCTGCTCTACGCGATCGCCACGAGCGACCCGTCGGCGCCGATCCGGCTGCCGGAGGGGATGCCGAGCCTGCTCGTCAACCGCCGCGAGCCGCGCCTCGGCCCCAGCATCGTCGGCAACGACGAAGCGTGCGCCGTGCTGGCGACGCAGCACCTGATCGAGCTGGGCCACCGCCGCATCGCCCACATCGTCGCCAACGTCGCCGTCGACACCGGGCGCCGGCGCACCGCGGGCTACGTGCGGGCGATGAGCGAAGCCGGCCTGCCGGTCGCGCCGGACCTCGCGATCGAGACGCAGTTCGACGAGCGCGGCGGCTACGAGGCGACGCTCGAGCTGCTGCGGCGCGACCCGCCGCCGACGGCGATCTTCGTGGCGACCGCGCGCTGGGCGCTCGGCGCCCTGGCGGCCTGCGACGAGCTGGGCGTGCGGGTGCCCGAGGACTTCTCGATCGTCGCCTTCTCCGACATCCCGATCGGGCGCTTCCTGCACCCGGCGCTGACGACCGTCCAGCTGCCGCTCGTCGAGATGGGCGACCGCGCGATCGACATGCTGCTGCGGCTCGTCAACGGCGAGCAGGTCGAGGACGTCATGCTCGACGACCCGCCGCAGCTGACGGTGCGCGCCTCGACCGGCCCGCCGCCGAGCGGATCGTGAGCGCGGACGGGCAGCGCGCCGCCGTCGTGACGGGCGCGGCGAAGGGGATCGGGCTGGAGATCGCACGGCGGCTGCTCGCCGAGGGCGTCGCCGTCGTCGGCGTCGACCTCGACGGCGACGGCCTCGACGCCGCGGCGCGCGAGCTGCCGGGCCTCGTGCCGCTCGTCGGCGACATCGGCGCCTGGGACACGCACGAGCGCGCCGCCGATGCGGCGAGCGCGCACGGGCGCCTCGCCCACTGGGTCAACAACGCCGGCATCGACGTCTACGGCGGCGCCCACGAGGTCAGCGGGGAGCAGCTCGCGCGCGCGCTCCAGGTGCTCCAGATCGGCCCGATGTACGGCTGCGCGATCGCGGTCCGGCGGATGCTCGCGAGCGGCGGCGGCGGGTCGATCGTCAACGTCTCCTCGATCCAGGGGATCGTCGCGTTCCCCGGCTACTTCGCCTACCAGGCCGCGAAGGCCGCGCTCGCGATGGTCTCCAAGGGCATCGCCGTCGACTACGGCGCCCACGGCATCCGCTGCAACGCGCTGCTGCCGGGCGTGATCGACACGCCGATGACCCGCGAGACGCTCGCCGACGCCGAGGACCTCGAGGCGGCGCTGCGCGAGGAGGGCCAGCTGTCGCCGCTGCAGCGCGCCGGCTCGGCGCAGGAGATGGCGAACGTCGCGTGGTTCCTGCTGTCGGACGAGGCGAGCTACGTCTCCGGGGCGGAGATCGTCGCCGACGGCGCCGCCACCGCCCGCTGCTACGCCTACCCGCCGCTCCCGCTCGACGACTGATCGCCGCGGGCGACGTCCGCCGCCCAGCCGAGGTAGGCGCGCGGCTCCATCGCCGCCGCCAGCTGCTGCGGCGTGACCGGCAGCTGCGGATCCTCGCTCAGCACCGCCAGCAGTGGCCGCCCCTGTGCCGCCGCGCGCCTGCTCGCGGCCGCGACGAGCGCATGCGCCGGCTCGTGGCCGAGCGCCTCGCCGAGCAGCATCATCGCCGCCTCGGCCATCAGCGCGCCGTCGGTCAGCGCGAGGTTGCGCGCCATCCGCCCGGCGTCGACCTCGAGCCCCTCCAGCACGTCGGCGAGCTTGGCCGTCACGCCGGAGGCGAGGATGAACGCCTGCGGGATCGCCAGCCACTCGACCGCCCACAGGCCCATGTCGCGCTCGCCCGCGTGGCTCGCCGCGCCGCTCACGCTCGCGACGCTGCCGTGCAGCGCCCGCGCGCCCGCGACGAGGTACTCGCACGTCATCGGGTTGCGCTTCTGCGGCATCGTGCTCGAGCCGACGTGGCCGGGGGTCGCGGGCTCGGCCAGCTCGGCGACCTCCGTGCTCTGCAGGCGGATCGTCTCGGCGGCGATCCGCTCGCCGATCGCGCCGACCTGGTCGAGCGCGTGCAGCACGTCGCGCACGCGGTCGCGCGCGACGTGCCACGGCACGGGCGCCGCGCGCAGGTCCAGCTCGGCGGCGAAGGCGACGACCACCTCGTCGCGCTCGGAGCCGAGGCTCGCGAGCGTCCCGGCCGCGCCCGCCAGCTGGACGACGAGCGCCTGCTCGCGCGCCGACTCCAGCCGGTGGATCGCGCGCCCCAGCTCGTCGGCCCACGAGGCGACCTTCAGCCCGAACGTGATCGGGACGGCGTGCTGGCCGTGGGTGCGCCCCGCCATCGGCGTCTCGGCGTGCTCGGCGGCGAGCCGGCGCGCGGCCCGCCGCGCGCGCTCCAGCTCGGGCGCCAGCAGCGCGAGCGCCTCGCGCACCTGCAGGACCATGGCCGTGTCCATCACGTCCTGCGTCGTGGCGCCCCAGTGGACGTGGCCGCCGTGCTCGCCGCAACGTCTCGCGAGCTCGCGCACGACCGGCACGAGCGGGTGCTGGGAGGCCGCGATGCCCTCGCGCAGGCGATCCAGCTCGAACTGCTCGGCGCGGGCCTCGCGTGCGATCCGCTCGGCCGCGGCCTGCGGTACGACGCCCACCCGCGCCTGCGCGCGCGCCAGCGCCACCTCCACGTCGAGCCACGCCTGCACGAGCCTGCGACTGTCGAACACCGCGCGCATCGGCGCACTGCCGAAGAGGTCGCGCAGCAGCGTGCAGTCGAGCGTCGTGGGCATCTACCCCAGCGCGTCGGCGGGCAGCGCGATCGTCGCCCAGTTGTCGTGCGCGCAGTCCATCTGCAGCAGCTTGCACACGCTGGTGCTCGACAGCTCGTGCCGCAGCCCCTCGCGCACGTGCACGTAGGTGTCCGGCGCGATCGTCCCGTGCAGCCCGCCGTGCAGCGCGATCTCAAGCGCGCCGTCGATCACGAGGTAGACGGTCTCGTGCCCTTCGGGGACGAGCACGCGCGGCGCCTCGCCGGCCGCGAGCACGTGCGCGGTCGCGGTGACCGTGCCGGCCGCGGGCAGCTCGTCGTCCTCGAACGGGCGCCCGACGCTCGCGCGCTGCTCCTCCGAGCCGGGCTTGAAGTCCTCTATCCGCCATTTTGCGTCGGCGAGGTTGGGAGCCACGATGCAGAGCATGCGCGCCTCCTCCTCGGAGGCCAGCCCGAGCACGTTGTGCGGCAGGTCGGGCGGGATGCAGCAGAGCTCGCCCGCAGACAGCACGAACTCCTCGCCGCCCGCCTCGACGTGGATCGCGCCGGCGACCATGTAGTAGTACTCGGCGGCGTCGTCGTGCGCGTGGCGCACGGGCCCGAGCTCGTCGCCCTTGAAGCGCGTGGCGCCGGCCGACCAGGTGAGCGGCCCACCGCGTGCGGCCTCGCTGAAGAAGAACCCGTCGGTCCCCCATTGGTCGTTGTCGTCGTGGCCTGTCACGTCGCTCCCTCGCCGGTGGTCAGATCGTTCGCGTGGGATAGACCCACGAGTAGGCGTCGCAGCCGCCGTCGACGCGCAGCAGTGTGCCCGTGACATAGCTCGCGCGTGCGGAGCCGACGTAGCGCAGCGCGTCGGCGAGCTGGTCGAACGTGCCGAGCGTGCCCATCGGCACGCGCCGGCGGAGCTCCTCCAGCGGACGCTGGCCGGCCGGCTCGCAGCCCGCGATGCCGGCGTGCACGACGCCGACGATGCGGCAGCCGTCACTGCTCCAGTCGCCGATCTGCGTGCGCATCAGCGACGTCATCGCGCTCAGCGCGAGGTCGCAGGCGATCGCGGCCGCCCCGTTGAAGCTGCCCGGCATCGGCAGCACCGCGACGAACGTGACCGGCACGCCCTCGGTGCGCGCGAGCGCGCGCGCCGTCTGCGCCGAGCGCAGCAGCAGCGCCGCCTCGGCGACCGGGTCCTCGACGTCGGCCTCCAGCGACGGCACGAGCTGGAGCCATGCGAGCCCGTGCGGCGAGACGCGCCCCGCGAGCTGCTCGCCGGCGCCGTCGAGCTGCGCGACGCCGAGCCGCTGCACCGGCAGGCCGAGCGCCGCGGCGATCCCGTCGCCGAAGGCGGCGTCGCCACCGGCGAGCACGGCGCGCACGCTCATGCCGGGTCCCCCTGCACGGTCGGGAAGCCGTCGCTGACGAGCCAGCCGCCGTCGATCGGAAGCGTCTGCCCGGTGATGTGGCTCGCGCGATCGGAGGCGAGGAACAGCACGCCGTCCGCCATCTCCCGCACCTCCGCGACGCGGCCCATCGGCGTGCGGCCCTCGAAGTCGTCGAGCGAGATCGCGCCGCGCGCCTCGGCGATCACGCTGTCCATGATCTCCGTGCGCGTGACGGCGGGCGCGATGCCGTTGACGCGCACGCCGCGCGGCGCCCACTCGACGGCGAGCAGCTCGGTCAGCACCTTCACGCCGCCTTTTGCCGCGTTGTAGGCGGTCCGCTGCGGCCAGCCGCCGAAGGCGCCGATCGAGCAGGTGTTGACGATCGCGCCGCGTCCACGTTCGAGCATGCCCGCGCCGACCCGACGCGAGAGCTTGAACGGTCCGGTGAGCATCACGTCGACGTGCAGCTGCCACTCCGCGTCGGAGACGTCGACCGACGGGCGCACGACGCACATGCCCGCGTTGTTGACGAGCACGTCGATCGGGCCGAGCGACCGCTCGACCTCGACGACGGCGGCGTCGATCGCGTCCGTGTCGCGCACGTCGAGCGCCAGCCCGATCGCGCGCAGCCCCGCCGCCGACAGCTCCTGCGCCTTCGCCTGCGCGCCCTCGCGGTTGAGGTCGCTGACCGCGACGGCGGCGCCGTGCCGGGCGAGCGTCGCCGCGATCGCGGCGCCGATGCCCTGCGCGGCGCCCGTCACGAGACAGACGCGCCCCGCCAGCTCGTCCGGCGCGATCGCGTCGGGCCAGGGGTCGCGATCGCCGGAGGCCGTGGGGGTGGCTTCAGGACCTGCCATGTCGCTGAACAGCGTAACTCAACCGTTTGATCGTTGCCACTCCGATCGCTTGCGCTCGCAGAGTCGCGTGCGCTACCGTCCGCGCCTAGACAAGCGGTTGAGTTGAAAGAGAAACATGGAACGCACACTTGCAGAGCTGGCCCGAGAGCACCTGTGGATGCCGTACTCCCCACCCGGGTACCAGGGTCGCGGCTTCGACGACATCCGTTTGCTCGAACGAGGCGAGGCCGGGCGCCTCTACGGCGTCGACGGGAGCGAGTACATCGACGGCATCTCCGCGCTGGAGGCGATGATCCTCGGCTTCGGCGACCGCGAGGTGCTCGACGCGATGGCGGCGCAGGCCGAGCAGCTGCCGTTCCTCGACGTCTTCCGCTTCGCCGCCCCCGTGCAGGCGCAGCTGGCGGCCGAGCTGGCCGCCGTCTCGCCGGGGCTCAAGTACGTCCACTTCACGCCGGGCGGCGCCGAGGCCGACGAGGTCGCGATGAAGCTGGCGCGCCACTACCACCACCTCAACGGCCAGTCGCACCGCATGAAGGTCATCACGCGCCGCGGGGCGTTCCACGGCGTCACGCAGGGCGCGATGTCGCTCGACGGCCACTACTTCGCATCGTCCAACGTGATCTACGACGGCGGGATGAGCTGGGGCCGCACCGCCTCGCCCCGCCCGCCGTACCCGCAGGAGCTCGGCCTCGCCGGGCGCCACCTCGCGTCGGTCACGGACATCGAGGCGACGATCCTCGCCGAGGGGCCCGAGACGGTCGCCGCCGTCGTGGTCGACCCGATGGCGACCGCGATCGCCGTCGCCTGCCCGCCCGACCAGTACCTGCGCGACCTGCGCGCGCTCTGCGACGAGCACGGGATCCTGCTGATCGTCGACGAGGTCATCACGGGCATGGGCCGCACCGGCAAGCTGTTCGCGGTCGAGTTCTCGGGCGTCGTGCCGGACCTGATGACGGTCTCGAAGGGGCTCAGCTCCGGCTACGCGCCGATCGGCGGCTGCCTGGTCGGCGAGCACATCGCCGCCGCGTTCGTCGAGCACCGCCAGGCGTTCCTGCACGGTCACACCTACGCGGCCCACCCGGTCGCGGCCGCCGCCGCCCGCGCGGTGCTGGCGAAGGTCGTGCGCGAGCGGCTGTGGGAGCAGGCGGCGACGCTGGGCGAGCGGCTGCTCGACGGACTGCGCGGCCTCTCGGGGCACCGCCACTTCTGGGACGCGCGCGGCCGCGGGCTGCTGTGCGGCCTGGAGATCGTCGCCGACCCCGACAGCGGGCGCGACTTCGCCGACCCCACCGCCGCCGGCAACGCGCTGCGCGTCGCCTGCCGCGAGCGCGGCCTCGCGGTGCTGTGCCTGCACCCCGGCAACATCCTCTTCATGGCGCCGCCGCTGACGAGCACGCCGGAGCACATCGATCGCATCGTCGAGCTCGTCGACCTCGCGATGGGCGACATCGCCGAGGGGCCGTTCGCCGCCGCCAACCGCGAGGCGCTGCGATGAGCGAGCTCGTCTTCAGCGAGCGGCTCGGGCGGACGGTCCGCGACGCCCCGGCCGCCGCGCTGGGCGTCCCGACCGCGCAGCTCGCACTCGACGCGCTGGCCACCGGCCAGGCCGACGACGCGCACGCCTACGTCGACTACCTGGTCGAGGAGTGCGAGCGGATCTTCGGGATCTTCGGGATCTGGCTGCCCCAGCTGCGGAGCTTCGGCGAAGCGCACCTGCCCGCCGGGCTCGACGCCCACTACGCACGGCTCGCCGACGCGCTCGGCTGCGACCCGCCGCTGCAGCAGTCGGCTCCGCTCGCCGACGGCCTGCTCGACGCCTGCCACGCGGCGATCGACGCCGGCGACGCCGCCACGCTCGACGCGCACCTGCGCGAGGTCCGCCTGCAGCTCAGCGCGCTGAACGACAAGCAGGCGCAGTGGTGCTGGGCGCTGCTGACGCTCTACCGCGACGAGCTCGGCGAGGAGCGCCTGGAGGAGGTCATGCGCGCGACCCAGGAAGGGTGGGTCACGCCGCGCTACGCGGCGCTCGCGGAGATGAGCGCGCACGAGATCTTCGCGCTGACGATCGAGGGCATGCGCGGCCACCTCGGCGGTCCCGATCGCTCCGGCGCGGTGCAGGTCGAGGAGCACGACGACAAGTACGTGCTCTCGTTCGACCCCTGCGGCACCGGCGGGCGGATCCGCCGCGGCGAGCCCGCCCGCGACGAGCCGCCGGCGGCGCAGCGGCCCGACCTGTTCGGCTTCACCGACGGCGCGCACGACTGGTCGTGGCAGACCGAGGGCGTGTGCATCTACTGCTCCCACTGCGCGCTCGTCAACGAGATCCTCCCGATCGAGCACCTCGGCGCGCCGATGCGCGTCACCGAGCATCCGCAGAGCCCGGACGACCCCTGTCGCTGGACGATCTACAAGTCGCACGACGCGATCCCCGACGAGGCCTTCCGCCGCGTCGGCAAGACGCGACCGCAGCCCATCCCAGAACGGAGACCGACATGACGATGAGCACCCTCGTGGCAGGGCTCGACCATCCCGAGGGCGTGGCCTGGGATCCGGCCGGCCATCTCGTCGCCGGCGGCGAGGCGGGTCAGATCTACCGCATCGCGCTCGGCGCGGACGGCGCCACCAGCGAGCAGGTCGCCAGCACCGGCGGCTTCGTCCTCGGCGTCGCGCTCGACGGCGAGGGCCGCGCGTACGTGTGCGACTGCGCGCGCCTGGAGGTGCTGCGCGTCGAGCTCGCGAGCGGGTCCGTCGAGGTCTATGCCAACGGCACGCCCGAGGAGCCGATGCGCGCGCCGAACCACCTCGTCTTCGACGCGCAGGGGCGGCTCTACGTCTCCGACTCCGGCAACTGGGGCGAGGACGACGGCGTCGTCTGGGTGATCGAGCCGGGCGGCGCGTGCCGCGTCGCCAGCCGCGAGCCGAGCGCCTTCACGAACGGCCTCGCGATCGACCCGGCGGGCGAGTACCTGTACGTCGTCGAGTCGAACCTGCCGGGGATCGTGCGCCTGCCGCTGCTGCCCGACGGCGCGCTCGGCGCCAAGGAGCTGGTCGTCGAGATGCCCGAGACGGTGCCCGACGGGATCGCCTTCTCCGCCGACGGACAGCTCGTGATCGCCTGCTACCGACCCGACCGCGTCTACGTCTGGAACGGGAGTCTTGACGTTCTCTGCGAGGATTGGCACGGGATGGCGGTCGCAGCGCCCACGAACGCAGCTTTCTATGGGCCCGAGCTGGAGCGACTCGTCGTCGCGAACCTCGCCGAGTACCACCTCACCGACATCGCGAGCGGCCTGCGAGGCGCGCCGCTCGTGCGACCGACCGGCCTCGCCTGAGAGAGACGCCCATGCACACCGCCCCGCTCACCCTGCACCTCGGACTGGGTCAGGGACTGCTTCCGGAGGACCCCGATGCGCTCACGCCCGAGATCGCCCGCGCGATCGCCGCGCAGGGCGTGACGCGGCTGATGACGCACTTCGAGGGGGCGCCCGAGCGGATGGCCGGGGCCGAGGGCGTCGCGCTCAAGGCGATCCTCGACGACGCCGGCCTGAAGATCTCGCAGTACGGCGGCGAGGGCCCGAACCTCGTCGTTCCCGACGACCGCGTGCGCGCCGACAGCGTCGCGCTGCTCGCCGCGCGGATGACCTCCGCGCGCACGATGGGCGCTGAGGCGATCGTCTTCGGCGTCGGCTCGCACCATCCGACCTTCGCGTATGGCCCCGCGCCCGAGAACCACACGCCCGAGACGCGCGCGCGCCTGATCGCGTGCCTGCGCGAGATCGCCCGCCACGCCGAGCACACCGGCGTACTCGCGATGGTCGAGGTCCACCTGCTGACGACGCTCGACACGCCCGAGCACGTGCGCGAGATCCTCGACGAGGTCGACTCGCCGTGGGTCTGCGCGAACTACGACCCGGTCAACTTCCTCGGCTCGCTCGACGCCGTCTTCAACTCGGGCCGCGAGGCGGAGCATGCCGCCGCGACGATCGGGCCGCGCTTCGGGCCGGCCGGGCACATCAAGGACGTCCACGTCGAGCCCGACCTCGTGCTGAAGATCGCCGAGCTGCCGCCCGGCACGGGCATCATGGACCTGCGCGCCGTGATCCTCGCCTGCCGTCACCTGCCGCCCGGCAGCGCGCTGATCGTGGAGCACTTCGGGGTCGAGGAGTCGGATGCCGCGCTGCGCCACGTGACCGCGCTGGCGGACGAGCTCGGCGTGCAGTTCGCACGCTGAGCGGCGCGCTCAGGCCGGGACGAGCATCACCTTGCCGCACTCGCCCGCGGCTGCGATCGCGAGCGCGTCGGCGGCGCGGTCGAGCGGCAGCTCGTGCGTGACGATGCGCTCCAGATCCAGCTGCGGAAGCCAGTCGAGCGCGCGCTGGAAGGTCGTCTGCTGCCCCCACGCGCCGACGATCGTCAGCTCGCGCTCGAACAGCCGCCAGGGCCGGATCGCCGCGCTCGCGTCGGGCGGCACGACGCCGAGCACCACGACGGTGCCGCCGTGCGCGGCCAGCTCGACCGCGTCGGTCAGGCTCGCGGGGCGCCCGGCCGCCTCGTAGGCGACCTCGACGCCGTGCCCGTCCGTCGCCGCGAGCACGGCTTCGGCGAGATCGTCCGCGGCCGGATCGATCGCGGTCGCGCCCAGCTCCTGCGCGAGCCGGCGCCGCTCGACGCGCGGCTCGGCCACGAGCACCTCGCGCGCGCCCGCATGGCGCGCCAATGCGACCGTCATCAGCCCGATCGGACCGCCGCCGATCACGAGCGCGACGTGCCCGGGCGGCGCCTGCGCGCGATCGACGCCGCGCAGCGCGCAGGACAGCGGCTCGCACAGCGCGGCCGCGCGCAGGCTCACACCGTCGGGCAGCGGAAAGGCCGCGCGCGCGTCGAGCACCAGCTCGTCGGCCCAGGAGCCGCGCGTGGAGGCGAGCAGCCCCTCGCAGTTGGTGATGCGCCCCAGGCGGCAGGCGTGGCAGGCGAGGCAGGGCAGTTTCGGCACGCACGCGACCGGCTGGCCGACCGCGAGCTCGCGCACGTCGGCCCCCACCTCGCTCACGACGCCGCTGTGCTCGTGGCCGAAGCCGCCGGCGTCGCCGGCATCGAGCCCGAAGCGGTGCGGCTCGTGCAGCAGGTGCAGGTCGGAGCCGCAGATGCCGGCGTAGGCGATCGCGACGCGCACGTCGCCGCGCCCGAGCGGCTGGGGCTCGACCTCGGCGAGCTCGACCTCGCCGGGCGCCCGCATCAGCAGCTGGCGCGTCAACCGATCTCCAGGCCGCCGGTCGCCTCCACGATCGAGCCGACCGTGTAGGTGTTGCGCTCGGAGCAGAGGTAGGCGACCAGCTCGGCCGTCTCCTCCGGCTGCGCGAGGCGGCCGATCGCGATCCCCTGCGGGTTGGCGATGTGCTCGGCGCTGTAGCGCGGGCGGATCATGTCCGTCAGCACCATCCCGGGGTCGATGCAGTTGGCGAGCACGCCCTGGCGCGCGTAGCCGTGGGCGATCGAGCCCATCAGCCCCACGACCGCGGCCTTCGAGATCGCGTAGTGGGCCTTCTCCGGCGCGCCGTGGCGCGCGTTGGAGGACATCAGCACGATCCGCCCCCAGCCGCCGGCGACCATGTGCGGCAGCACCGCCTGGCAGCAGTGCAGCGTGCCGGTCACGTTGACGTCGATCACGCGCTGGTACTCCTCGATCGGCAGCTCGGCGACCGCGTGGTCGCCGCCGAGGATCGCCGCCGCCGCGAACAGCACGTCGGCGCTGCCGTACGTCGCGACCGTCTCGGCGACGAGCGCCTGGACGGCGGCGCGGTCGGACACGTCGGTGTGGACGTAGCGCGCGCGGCCGCCGGCCGCCTCGATCTCCGCCGCCGTCTCGGCGCCGACCGGCAGCACGTCGGCGATCACGACCGCGCAGCCGTCGGCGGCCAGCCGCCGCGCGGCGGCGCCGCCGATCCCGCGCGCGCCGCCCGTGACGATCGCGACCCGGCCGGCCTCACCCATGGATCGCAAGCCCGCTGTCGACGTCGAAGAAGTGCAGCGCGGCGGGATCGACCGCCAGCTCGATCGTCGCCTTCTCGACCGCCGTCGTGCGCGAGCGCAGCCGCGCGACGAACGTCGTGCTGTGCTCGCCCTCCAGCTCCAGCGTCGTGTCGTCGCGGTCCTCGTCGATGCGCGCCGCGCGCGCCTTGACGCCGAAGTGCACGAGCACGTCGGAGCCGAGCGACTCCAGCAGGTCGATCGTCACGGGGAAGCGCTGACGGTCGGCGTGGTCGCCGTCGGGCTCGTTCAGGTCCTCCGGCCGCAGGCCCAGCAGGAGCGTGCGGCCGTCGTAGGCGCGCAGCCCCGGCCGCGCGGCGAGCACCGCGTCGGTCAGCGTCAGCTCGATGCCCCCGAACGCGACGCTCGCGCGCTCGCCGTCGAAGCGCACCGCGGCCTCGGCCAGGTTCATCGCCGGCGAGCCGACGAAGGCCGCCACGAACGCGGTCGCGGGCCGCTCGTAGAGCGCCTTCGGCGTGTCGAGCTGCTCCACGACGCCGTCGCGCATGACCGCCACGACATCGCCCATCGTCATCGCCTCGACCTGATCGTGGGTCACGTAGATCGTCGTGACGCCGACCTCGCGCAGGATCCGCAGGATCTCCGCCCGCATCCGCACCCGCAGCTTCGCATCCAGGTTCGACAACGGCTCGTCCATCAGGAAGACCTGCGGCTCGCGCACGATCGCGCGACCCATCGCCACACGCTGGCGCTGCCCGCCCGACAGCTGGCCGGGACGCCGCTCCAGGTGCTCGGTCAGCCCGAGCACCTCGGCCGCCTTCTCGACCTTCGAGGCGATCAGCGACTTCTTCTCCTTGCGCAGCTTGAGCGAGAAGCCCATGTTCTGACGCACCGTCATGTGCGGGTAGAGCGCGTAGTTCTGGAACACCATCGCGATGTCGCGATCGCGCGCCGAGAGGTCGTTGACGACGCGGTCGCCGATCGAGACGGTGCCGCCGGTGATCGACTCCAGCCCCGCGACCATCCGCAACGTCGTCGTCTTGCCGCAGCCCGACGGGCCGACGAGCACCATCACGCTGCCGTCGGGGATCTCGAGGCTGATGTCCTTCACGGCCTCGGCGCCGTCGGGGTAGACCTTCGTGACGCCCTTGATCGTGACGCTGCTCATTTGCCCACCCCCGCGAGGATGCCGCGCACGAGCGCGCGCTGGCCGACGAGGAACACGAGCAGCATCGGGACCATCGCGATCACGACGCCGGCGGCGTTGCGCGGCACGTTCGAGACGTGCGCGTCGGAGAGCAGGGCGGTGGCAGGTACCAAGAGACGCCTCCCAGGATCTTGTACGAGGACGACGGAGGCGAAGAGGTCGCTCCACGACCAGATGAATGAGAACACCGCGAGCGTCACCAGCACGGGGCGCGACAGCGGCACGATCACGTACCGGAGCTGCTGGAGCAGCGTGGCGCCGTCGATGTCGGCGGCCTCCATCACCTCTGCCGGCAGGCCCTTGAAGTACGCGTACGTCAGGTACAGCCCGAAGCTCGAGTTCCAGCCCGCGTAGACGAGCCCCATCGCGATCAGGTTGTTCGTCAGGTTGCGATCGCTCAGCTCCAGGAACAGCGGGATGATGAACACGGGCAGCGGGATCGCCATCGTCCCGATCAGGCCGTATCGCAGCGTCCGCGCGAAGCGACCCTCGTGACGCGTGAACCAGTAGGCGCCCAGCGTCGAGATCGTCACCGTCACCACGACGGCGATCGAGACCGCCACGATCGAGTTGAGCGTCGCCCGCCCGAGCCCGGCGTCGACCCAGGCGTCGTGCAGGTTGCCGCCCGTGATCGCATGCGGCAGCCCGCCCTCGTTGGTGGAGAACTCGCTGATCGGCTTGAGCGCCGTCCCGACCAGGAACAGGAACGGATAGACGAACGGCACCGAGACGACGAGCATCAGCACCAGCCGGCGCCAGCTCCAGCCACGGGCCTTCATGACGCCGACCGGTTCGTCCGGCGCGCCAGCAGGCTGCCGAGGAACAGCACCAGCACGACGAGCAGCAGCAGCACCACCGACTCCGCCGCAGCGGTGCCGAAGTAGCCGAGCGTCAGCGCGTTCTGGAACACGTCCCAGTCGAGCGTGGTGCTCGAGTAGCCGGGGCCGCCGCGCGTCAGCGTGAAGATCCACGGGAAGATCGCCGTGAAGACGGAGACCGTGAGGATCACCGTCCACAGCTCGACCGTGCGGCGGATGCTCGGCAGCACGATGTGCCAGAGCCGCTGCCACCAGCTCGCGCCGTCGATCTCCGCGCTCTCGAACAGCTCCGGCGGAACCGCCGAGAGGGCCGCTGAGAAGATCACCACGCCCATCCCCATCGTCGCCCACGCGAGCACGACGATCAGCACCGGTTTGACGAGGTGCGGACCGGACAGCCAGTCGCCCGTGAGCGAGCCCAGCCCGAGCGTCCGCAGGAAGGAGTTGAACGCGCCGTCGGGCGCGAGCAGGATCCCGAAGAGGATCCCCAGCAGCGCCGGGGAGGCCGTCGCCGGGAAGAACATGAACGCCCGGAACAGGCCCGGCGCGGGCACGCCCGAGTACAGCACGAACGAGATCGCCAGCGGCAGCATCACCCACAGCGGGATGCCGAGCAGCAGGATCCCGTGGTTGATCATGATCTGGCGGAACTCGACCGACTTGAACAGGTCGGTGAAGTTCTTCAGCCCGACCCAGTCGGCCGAGAAGCCCGGCTGCCAGTCGGTGAACGCGTGCGAGAGCACGCTGACCGTCGGGACCGCGATCGTCACGCCCATGATGAGCAGGATCGGGAGCACGAACAGCAGCTCCCCCGCATGACGCCGCACGCGGCGGACCCCCTCCTTGGGGACCCGCCGCGTGACCAGTCGAGGTTCGGCGACCGCCATCAGTGCGCGGCGGCCTTGTCCTGCTCGGCCTGGATCTGAGCGGACACGTCCTTGTAGTCCGACTGACCCGTGACGATCTGCGGGACGAGCTTGTCGAACACCGCGTCGACGTTCGCTCGCACCAGCGTCTGCTGGCCCGCGTACTGCGGCTTCGTCTTGACCCACTCGAGCAGCTGCTTGGCGACTGGGTCGGTCACGTTCAACGTCACGTCGGTGCGGTTCGGGAAGGCGCCGGAGAGCTTGAACAGGGTCTCCTGCGACTTGGCGCTCGCCATGTAGCTCGCGAAATCGTACGCGGCCTGCGGCTCGGGCGCCCAGCGCGTGATCGCATACGCGATCGCCGGGCTGTAGTTGATCCGCTGCTCGGTCCAGAGGCTGTCCGGCACCAGCGGCGCGAGGAACGTGCCGAGGTCCTTCTTGCCCCACTTCGTCGCGCGGAACTCGCTCCAGTCGATGTCGATGGCCGAGAGCCCGACGAACATCGCGCCCTTGCCGGCCTTGAAGTTGTCGACCGTGTTCGGGAACAGCGGGATCGCCTCGGAGTCCTTCGTGAAGCAGCCGTGCTTGTAGAGCTCCTGGATGCGCTCGAAGCCCTTCTCCATGCCCGGGCTGTTCCAGTCGGGATCGTTCGTGGCCTTGTTGATCTCCGCGTCGCTCTGGTACTGGTGCGCGAACTGCATGATCAGCCACTCGGCGTAGTACCCGTCCTTGAAGCCACCGACGATCGGCGTGATGCCGGCCGCCTTCAGCTTGTCACAGGAGTTGATGAACTCGTCCCACGTCGCCGGCGGCTTGTTGGGGTCGAGGCCCGCCTGCCGGAAGAGCGCCTTGTTGTAGTAGAAGATCGTCCCATTGCCGGTGAACGGCACGCCGAGGATCTGACCGTCCTCGGTGTCGTACTGCCACCCCTGCAGGTTCTTGGCGTCGTCGGGGGTGCGCAGATCGTTGAGCGGCAGGATCCCGTTCTTGAAGTCGAAGATGAACGGGCTGTCGTAGTCCATGAAGAGATCGGGGCCCTTGCGCGCCGCGACTGCTGCATGCATGAGGGTGAAATATGAAGCGAACGGCTGATGGACCCGCTTGATCGTCACGTTCGGGTGCTCAGCCATGTAGGCGTCGTCGATCTTCTTCATCGCCTTGGGATCAGGGACGCTCCAATCCCAGACCGTCAGGGTGACTGGCTTGTTCGCGTCCGCTTTCCCCCCGGACGGAGACGAACCGGAGCCGCCGCCGCAACCTGCGACGACGACAAGCGCGACAAGCGCGCAGAGACACAAAGCAAACCGTTTCCTCACCACTTCCTCCAACCTCCGGTGACCTTTGGTGATACCGAGCCTAGACCCAGCGGTCAATGGAGTCAAGCGATTGCCTAGAGTAGTCATCCCGGCAGTCATCGACGCGCGCGAGCCGTCGCGCGCTAGCGTTCGCGACCCATGCAACAGCGCGTCGACTACGAGCAGCACGGCCTCACATATGCGCAGCACCGCCGGCCGGACCCCCGCATCGCCGCGCGGATCGACGCGGCGCTCGGCGACGCGCGGACGGTGCTCAACGTCGGCGCCGGCGGCGGCTCCTACGAGCCGTCCGACCGCTGGGTGCTGGCCGCCGAGCCGAGCGCGACGATGCGCGCGCAGCGCCCACCCGGCGCGGCCCCGGCGATCGCCGCGCGGGCCGAGGCGCTGCCGCTTGACGACGACGCGGTCGACGCGGCGATGGCATGCGTCACGGTCCACCACTGGGAGCCGCCCGCGGCCGGGCTCGCGGAGCTGCGCCGCGTGGCGCGCGGGCCGGTCGTCGTCTTCACGTTCGAGCTGGACGCGCTCCCGGCCTGGCAGCACGAGCACCTGCGCGAGGGGATCGCGCTCGAGCGCCCGCGCTTCCCGGCGATCGCAGACATCGCCACGGCGCTCGGCGGGCGCACGCGCGTGGAGCGGATCCCGACGCCCGGCGACTGCACCGACGGCTTCTTCGAGGCCTTCTGGCGCCGGCCGGAGGCGCTGCTGGATCCGGCCGTCCGCGGCGCGCAGTCGCTGTGGGCGCTGCTCCCCCCGGGCGTGGAGGAGCGGATCGTGGCGCGGCTCGCGGCGGCGCTGAGCAGCGGCGCGTGGGACGCGCAGCACGGCCACCTGCGCGCGCAGGACAGCTTCGACGGCGCGCTGCGGCTGGTGATCTCCGAGCCCTGCCGCTAGACGCGCGTCCCCACCGCGAGCAGGTACTCCTTCTCGAAGCGCGCCTGCTCGGCGGTGCCGCGGTTCCACTCGTCGCAGAAGCGGTCGAGCGCGTCGTCGAACTCTGCCTCGCGGCCGCTGTTGAGGCGTTCGCGCGCGCGACGATGGTCGGGCCGTACCGCGCCTTGAAGTGCTCGCCGTAGTCGCGCGGATGCTCGAAGGCGGTGATCTCCAGCAGCTCGCGCTCGAGCGCGCGCCAAGCGACCCGGTCTCCGAACAGCTCGCGCACGTGGTCCTCGCCGCCCCACAGCGGCGGCGACTGCGCGCCGGGCGGGGGCGTCGGGGCAAACGGACCCATCGTCCGGAACAGCGCGCCGATCATGCCCTCGGGCGTCCAGTTCAGCATCCCGATCGTGCCGCCCGGACGGCAGACGCGGACCAGCTCGTCGGCGACGACCTGGTGGTAGGGCGCGAACATCGCGCCGATCGACGACATCACGACGTCGAATGCCCCGTCCTCGAACGGCAGGCTCTCCGCGTCCGCCGGGATCCAGTCGAGCTCGAGCCCGGTCGACTCCGCCCGGCGCCGGCCCGCCTCGAGCAGCTCGGGCGTCAGATCGCTCGCCGTCACGCGCGCGCCGCGCTCGGCCGCCGGAATCGACGCGTTGCCGGTACCCGCGGCGACGTCCAGCACGCTCATCCCGGCATCGATGCCGCACGCCTCCACGAGCCGCGGCCCCAGCGGCAGCAGGAAGGTCTCGACCATCGACGGGTAGTCGCCCGACGCCCACATCGCACGATGGCGCGCCTTGAGCTCGGGATTCGGCACAGCAGCTGACATGGCAGAACTCCTCGGCCGTGATGGGAGTCGAACGTACCTTTGCACCGGCATCCTGTCCAGTGGCCGGCGGACGGCGCCGCGAGCGGAAAGGCGACCACGCTTCTGGGCCGATTCCCAGCCCGCTCTGGGGCTGCTCTCGCGACGACCCGCGACCGTCCTGAGAGCTTCCTCCCCGATCGAAAGGAGTTCGGATGTCCAGCATCCGCGCCAAGCTCACCACCGTCGCCGCCATCGGCGCAGCCGCCGTCGGAGGTGGGGCGATCGCCAACGCGGCGACGTCCGGCACGACGACGTCCTCCCAGGCCCCGGCTGCACAGCAGCGGCCGCATGACCCGTCGCAGGCCGGCCACACCGTCAACGGCAGGACCGAGACGCTGCTGACAGGCGACGTCGCCTCCAAGGTCCGCGCCGCCGCACTGGCCAAGGTGTCCGGAACCGTCGAGCGAGTCGAGACGAACGTCGACTCGAGCGCCCCCTACGAGGCGCACATCGTCAAGTCCGACGGCACCGAGGTCGAGGTGCAGGTCAACAGCGACTACGCCGTGGCCGCGGTCAACGCGATGGGCGGTCAGCACCCCTAGCCGCGCGCCCGCAGCATGCCGGCGGGTGACGTCAACTCGCCAGCGTCGAAGTCCATCCTACGGCGACGGCGCCGCGATCCCCCGATCGCGGCGCCGCGCGCTCCCCCCGCCCGGTACGGCGCGGCGATCCCCCACCGCGGCGCCGCATGCGAGCCAGGCTCCTCGCTCCACGCCACAAGTCGATGCACTGACGGTCGAACTCAAGCGATGGGTACTGACGCATTCAGGCTAGCGATATGATATGGCGAAGTCAATCGGGTGCCTGAACATCGCTTGGAAGCCTGGAAGTTCCTTGGCACATCGCCCTTTTGCCTCAGTCCCCGCGCGTGCGGCCATGATGCGGACGCGCCGGTCTTCGAGTGTCAGCCCCGCGCGGCGAGCACGAGCGCATGCAGGCTGCGGTGATCCTCCGCGCACGCGGGGCACCCGTGCAGATGGGCGGCGAGGCGCGGCATCGCGGTGTCGGCGTCGCCCTGCTCCAGCTCTCGCTCGACGAAGCGGTCGAGCTGCTCGAAGCACTCCTCGCAGGAGGCCTCGGGCCCGGCGGGGCCGAGCAGGCGATCGACGGCGCGCTCGGGATCGTTGTCGGTCATGGCGAGATGGACTCCAGGTCGTGCCCGTCGGCCGTCAGCAGGCTGCGGAGCCTGCGGCGGGCGTCGTGCAGGGTCTTGTAGAGCGCGCCGCGCGTGCTGCCCAGGCGCTCGGCCAGGACGTCGATCGGGATGCCCTGGACGGTCAGTGCCACGAGCACCTCGCGCTGGCGCGGCGTGAGCTCGGCGTCGATCAGGCGGCGGATCGCGCCCAGCAGCTCGGCGCGGTCGAAGCGTGCGGCGGGGCCGTCGCGCTCGTCGCCGACGGCGAGCCAGGCGTCCGGGTCGATCACGACCTCGCGGTGCTGCCAGGCGCGGCGGCGCACGCGCACCGCCGCCTCGTAGAGCGCGAACTTGTAGGCCCACGTGCTGAAGCGGCTCTCGCCGCGGAACGTGTCGAGCTTGCCCATCACGGCGACGAAGGCGTCGTCGGCCGCCTGCAGCGCGAGATCCTCGGCGTCCTCGCCGCGCACGTGGGCCAGCTCGCCGCGCCGGCGGCCGAGCTCGAAGCGGGCGGCCCGCAGCAGCAGCGCGTGCAGCTCGCGGATCGCCGCCTCGTGACGGGGGCCCTCCCCCGCGCGCAGGCGCGCGAGCAGCTCGTCCTGCTCGCGCGCGACGGGCGCGGGGTCGATCGTCGTGGTCGTCTCGGGTGGCTGGGTCATCTGCGCGCCGCCGGGGCGTGGAGCGGGGCGAGGATGCGGGCCGCCAGCTGCGGCGCGCAGCCCCGCTCGGTCAGCACGAGCAGCGCCTCGATGTCATAGCGCATGTCGGCCGCGAGCTGGCCGGAGAGACGCGCGCCGAAGCCCGCGCGCCGCAGCTCCCTGCGGCGCCACGGGACCATCGTCGCCCAGCCGTCGACGTCGTGGGAGACGTTCGGCATCGTCTCGCTCCTCGCGCGCGCCGCCCGCGGCCGGCCGCTCACCGGCGCCGCAGCGGCGGGTCGTAGGCCCAGGCGAGGCGCGTGAGTGTGAGCGCGGCCAGCATCAGGCCGAAGTCGCGCAGCGCCACGTCGTAGTAGCCGGAGTAGGACAGCAGGTTCACGATGATGCCCAGCAGCCAGGCGGCCACGAGCGGCCCGCCGAAGCGCGGCTTCACCGCGACGACGAGCCCCGCGACGATCTCGATCGCGCCGACGACGTGCATCGCGTCGCTCCCGCTTCCCGGCACGATGTTGTTGATCCACGGCGCGAGGTACTGCGGCCAGTCCACCAGCACGTTGAAGAACTTGTCGAGGCCGAAGGCGATCGGCGCGACCGTGAACGCCAGGCGCAGCAGCAGGAACGCCTGGTAGCCGGCGTCACCGCGCAGCGGGGCGCCCGCGTCGCGCGGGTCGAGGGACGGCGCAGATCGCCCGGTGGCGGCGGCGTGAGCTGACATCGCATGCATCTCCTGGATCGGGAACTCTGGGAGATGTGCGACGGCGGCGGGGCTGTTCTTACCTCGGTCGGGTCTCTAGACACCATCTGCTATATCGACTAGCATCGCCCAGGAGTTCCGGCAGGGAGCCGGGACAGGCACAGAAGGGGGTCCGCCGAAGCAGCTCTGCACGCCTCGGCGCACGAGCAGGACGCGTGCGCCCATACCACGCAGTCACATTAATTATCCTCATCCGAAGGGACGCTTTCCATGCGGAAGCCTCACCGGAGTGTCGTCGTCGGCCTCATCTTGACGCTGGCGTCACTCATGGCACTCCTGATAGCCAGCCTAGCCCACGCAAGCAGCAGCCTGATAAATCCGGGCAGCATCGAACTCGACAACGACGCCTACTGGTGGAACCAGGGCTCGCAGGACCAGAGCAAGATCGTGTCATACGGTGGCTACGAGTACACGATCTACTGGGACGCAGCCGACGAAAGAGGCAACGTGTATCCGGAGGTCACACGTCGCACGTTGTCGAACAACAGACTTGAAACGACCACGTTCAACACCGCCGAAGGGAGATTGATCGACCCGTCAGATCCGCACAACACCACGACCCTCGGCATCAGCCCGCACGACGGCCGCCTGCACATACAGTGGGTGATGCACAACGAAGTCCTACATTACGCGATCTCCAACGAAAGATGCCTCACCGCTGAAAGATTCAGCAGCTGCACCTTCACCTGGAGATCCCAGCTGGAAAGATCAGAGCCAAAAGTAACGTACCCACAGTACTTCAACTCTCCCGACGGGACGCTCTATTGCGGATTCCGCAACGGCGCCGGCACCGGGGGGGAATGGGTGCTGCACATCTACAACGACAACGGCACGTGGACCAACCTGGGGGTCATCCTCTCAGGCGAATCGGGTACGTATGACCTCGACAGCGCGAACGGTCTCGGAGAACTGTGGGAACCGTCGAGAAAGCGCGGTCCGTACATCGACGCCATCAAGTTCAGTGCGGATGGCCGCCTCCATCTCGTCTGGACGTGGCGCGAGGGCATCACAGTAGGAGGCAGAGAACTCAACCCGTACATCGCGGAGCATGACATCTACTACGCGTACAGCGACGATGGCGGGATCCACTGGAACGACAACTCCGGCAGAGCGGTCGCCACCCAACAGACCGACCCGATAAGAATCGAAGACGAAGGGACGCTCGCGGTCCACATCCCGCCGGGCTTCTGGCGCCCGCCGGCAATGCGGATGGAGGTCGATCGCGACAACCAGCCGCACCTCGTCATGCCGACCTCCGACACGAGAACGTTCGACGAATATCTATCGCGCCTGCGCGAGAAGCACTTCTGGCGCACGACCGATGGCGTATGGCATGAACAGTTCATCGAGTCCAGCGAAGAAGAGGAGCAGAACCCCTTCAACGTCGGCAGCATCCAGTTCGACCGCGCCAACAATTTCTACTACATCTATCCCAAGGACGAGCTGGGCTGGTTCGGGATAGAACGCCCAGAAGGCACGAGATACAACGAATCGCTGCCGCCTGACCATCTGGTCTGGGACGGCAGAGAAAACCTCATCGACCTACCGTACAGCGAATTCAACGAGATGCAGACGACCAACTACATCGGGGTCCCGATCGGCGGAGCCACAACCGAAAACGACGAGATCGAAATCCACCTCAAGAACACGACGGATGACACGTCAGGGAAGATAGAATTCATCACGGATGAAAACCAGACCTTTGGCTCGCCTCAGGTCAAGACGTTCACGGACCCCAGAGAATCGACGCTAAGCACGCTGATAATATCGATGGCCGGGGTCACGAACTGGAGAGGCACGCTCCGCGCCCTCCGCCTCTGGCCGGGAACCAGAGCCACACCAGGAGTCGGCCAGGTAACGATCGACTACATCCGCGTGAGGAGCAGCGGCAGAGGCACCATCGCGAAGGCATGGGAATTCAACGAAGGCACGCGCATGTACTCGGCCGAGTCGCCGGCCGCCGAAAACTGGTCGTTCTATGAAAGAACGCAGATCCTCAGCGGCGTGAACCTCGAGTGGGGCGACGCGATCAGCTTCGACATCGACAAGGATCGCTACACGACGGAACACAAGATCACGTTCCCGGTACTCACCCAAGGAGGGCTCCTCAACGAGAGAGAGCGGCTCTACGAATTCGACGTCGGCGGTGACGAAACCGCCAAGAACTGGTCCTTCGGGGCCGACACGATCGGCTGGACCGCTCCCAGAAACGTGAGCGAATTCAGATGGGCCTCCGACGGCGAACGCGGGACGCTCTCGGGAGGAATCACCGGAGGCGACTCACAACTCGTCGCACCGTCCCCGATCAACCTCGAAATCGCCAGATCGTCGAGAGTCCGCATCCGCATGAAGAACACCAGAGCCACCGCCCTCAGAGCCAGCCTCTGCTGGAGCGTCGACGGCGGCACCGTGTTCAGAAGCGAACAATGCGCGAGATTCGAACTCACCGCAGACGGCACCTACCACATCTACGAAATATCGACCGCAGGCTGGAGAAACTGGGAAAGACACACACTGACGAAGTTCCGACTCGACCCGTCCGACAACGAAGAAGTCACGACAGGCACGTTCAACGTCGACTACGTCCGCATCATCGACTGAGCCGACGCCGGTAGAAGCGATGGGGCTCGCCTGCCGGCGGGCCCCATCTCGCTCGCGTGCTTTATCATCGGGCGCAATCGTCCGGGTCAGTGTCCGGGCCAAGGCCCACGATCAGGAGCAGCGATGGCGATCAGCGACATCGAAGTGGCGATCCTCCGCGAGCACGCCGCGCCCGAGGACAACCGCGAGCAGACGGCGCTCGTGATCGTCCGCACCGACGAGGGCGCGATCGGCTACGGCGAGGCGAACGCCCACCCCGGGGCCGTCAAGGCGATGGTCGAGTCCGAGCTCGGCTGCGGCGGCTGGGACCGCGCACTGCGCGACCTGCTGATCGGCGAGGACCCCACCGATCCGCGCCGGCTGTGGGAGCGCGTGAGCGCCGCGACGCCATGGTCCTCGCGCAGCGGCGTCGGCCACGTCGCGCGCGCCGGCATCGACATGGCGCTGTGGGATGTCGCCGGCAAGCTCGCCGGCCGCCCCACCTGGCAGCTGCTCGGCGAAGCCGTCAACCCCGCGCCCCCCGCCTACATCACGCTGTGGCACGGCGACGGCACGCTGGAGCAGACGACCCGCATCACGCTTGAGGCGCTCGACCTCGCGATCGCGCAGGGCCACACGGCGGCGAAGGTCGAGGCGATGGCCGGCAACACCGCCGACAAGCGCGAGATCGTCGCGCTCGTCACGGCCGCCCGCGAGCACGTCGGCGAGGACTTCACGCTGCTGCTGGACGTCGGCTACCGCTGGACCGACGCCGAGGAGGCGATCGCGGTCGTCTCCGAGCTGGAGGACGCCGGCCTGCTGCTCGTGGAGGCGCCCTTCCCGCCGGAGCTGCTCGACTGCTACGAGCGGCTCGGAGCGAGCGTCGCGACGCCGATCGCCACGGGCGACCTGCTGACCTCCTTCGACGACTACGCAGGCCTGCTGCGCACCCCCGGGATCCAGGTCCTGCAGGGCGGCGCCTGCCGCACGGGCATCAGCGACATGCTGCGCCTCGCCGACGCCGCCGCCGCGCGTGGGCGCCGCTTCCTCTCCTGGGGCTGGTGCCCGACGACGCTCACGACCGCGGCCAACCTGGCCGTCTCGATCGTGCGCGAGAACGTCCCGCTCGTCGAGTACGCCCCGCCGGCGATGTATCCGGACGTCCCGATCCGCAACACGCTCTTCGGCCCCGAGCCGGCGCTGGAGCAGGGCGTCTTCGCCCTGCCGACGGCGCCCGGCCTCGGGCTCGAGCTCGACCCAGAGGCGCTCGCGCGCTTCCGCGTCGACGCCCGGCGCGCGGGCTGAGCCCCCGCGCGCCCGCCGGCAGCGCTACACGCCGCCGGCGACCTCCCACAGGGCCCCGACCGCGTAGCTGTTGCGCTCGGAGCAGAGGAACGCGATCACCTCCGCGATCTCCTCCGGCTCGGCATAGCGGCCGATCGGCACGCCGGGCGGGTTGGCGAGGTGCTCGGCGTCCAGGCGCGGCACGATCATGTCCGTGAGCGTGCGGCCCGGGTCGACGCAGTTCGCGAGCACCCCGACACGCGCGTAGCCGTGCGCGATCGAGTTGATCAGCGCGACGACGCCCGCCTTCGAGACGGCGTAGGGCGAGCGCTCCTGCACGCCGTGGCGCGCATGCGAGGTGATCGAGACGATCCGGCCCCAGCCCTGGGCGGTCATGTGCGGCAGGACCGCCTGGCAGCAGTGCAGGACGCCGGTCAGGTTGACGGCGAGCACGCGCTGCCACTCGGCGACGGGCAGGTCGCCGACCTCGTGCTCCTCGCCGAGGATCGCGGCCGCCGCGACGAGCGCGTCGACGCCGCCGAAGACCTCGACCGTCTCGGCGACGAGCGCGGCGACGGATGCGGCGTCGGCCACGTCGGTCGCCACGAAGCGCGCGGCGCCGCCGCCGGCCGCGATCTCACGCGCGGCCTCGACGCCCACCGGGTTGACGTCGGCGAGCACCACGGCGCAGCCGTCGGCGGCCAGTCGGACCGCCGTCGCGTGACCGATGCCGCGCGACCCTCCGGTTACGATCGCGACGCGCGGGCGCGCCGGCGCGCTCACGCCGCCACCATGGCTTGGAAGGGATCTTCGCACATGTGCCTTATCATATAGAGAACTGTCCATCTTGATTCGCAGACGAGGAGGAACATGCGCTTCGGCACAGCCATCGTGAACGGGCGACGCGTCCCCGTCCAACAACGCGACGGGGCGTTGCTGCCGTTGGACGTCCCGGATGGCACGACGCTGCGCGAGCTGATCGCGGCCGGAGGCGTCCTGCCGGCGCCGGACGCGGCCGCGTCGCTCGACGGCGCCCGCCTGACCGTGCCGCTGGCGCCCGGCAAGATCGTCGCGATCGGCCTCAACTACCTGGACCACATCCGCGAGGCCGGCATGGCGACGCCGGAGCGTCCGCTCGTCTTCACGAAGTTCACGACCAGCCTGATCGCCGACGGCGAGACGATCGTGATCGACCGCGCGCTGACCGAGCGCGTCGACTGGGAGGTCGAGCTGGCGGTCGTCGTCGGGCGCACGCTGCGCAACGTGGCGGCGACCGATGCGCTCGACCACATCTTCGGCTACACCGTCGCCAACGACGTCTCCGCGCGCGACGTGCAGTTCGGCGACGGTCAGTGGGTGCGTGGCAAGAGCCTCGACACGTTCTGCCCGCTCGGCCCGCTGCTCGTGACGGCGGACGAGCTGCCCGATCCGCAGGCGCTCGCGCTGCGCACGCGCGTCAACGGCGAGACCGTGCAGGACTCGACCACCGGCGAGATGCTGTTCGGCGTCGCCGAGCTGCTGTCGTTCTGCTCGCGGTCGTTCACGCTCGAGCCCGGCGACGTCGTGCTCACCGGCACCCCATGGGGCTGCGGCGAGTTCATGGACCCGGTGCGCTCGCTGCAGGACGGCGACGTCGTCGAGGTCGAGATCGACGGCATCGGCACGCTGCGCAATCCGGTCGCGGCGGCGTGAGCGCTGCGCTGGAGCGGGCGCTGCGCGCGCTCGTGGGCGAGGAGGGAATCGCCGACGCCGGCGATGCGCGCTTCCACCAGGACGCGACCGAGACGCAGGGCCTGCTCGGGACGCCGGACGCCGTCGTGCGGCCCGCCAGCACCGCCGAGGTCGCGGCGGTCGTGGCGTGGTGCTACGCACAGGACGTCGCGGTCGTCCCGCGCGGCGGGGGCAGCGGCTTCTCCGGCGGCTGCGTCCCGGTCGAGGGCGGCGTGGTCCTCGCGCTGGACCGCATGACGCGCGTGCGCAGCTTCGACCCGCTGCTGTGGCGCATGCACGTGGAGGCCGGCCTGCGCACGAGCGAGGTGCGCCGCCTCGCGCGCGAGAACGGCCTGCTGTTCCCGCCCGACCCCGGCGCGGCCGAGCAGTCGCAGATCGGCGGCAACGTCGCGACCAACGCGGGCGGCCCGCACGCCTTCAAGTACGGCGTCACCGGCCGCTGGGTGACGGGGCTGGAGGCCGTGATCGCGCCCGGCGAGGTGATCGAGGTCGGCGGGGCGATCCGCAAGGACGTCGCCGGCTACGACATCAAGGACCTCCTGATCGGCTCCGAGGGCACGCTCGGCGTCGTCACCGCGGCCTGGCTGCGGCTGGTCCCCGCGCCCGCGGCCGCGGCGCCCGTCGTGGGCCTCTACCGCTCGGCGGCCGACGGCTGCGCGGCGATCGAGACGATCCTCGGCAGCGGCATCCAGCCCGCCGCGATCGAGTTCCTCGACGCCGGCTCGCTCGACGCCGCGCGCGCCGCGTACCCCTTCGAGCTGCCGGCGCAGGCCGCCTTCATGGTGATCGGCGAGGCCGACGGCTCGCAGGCCGAGACCGCCGCCGTCGCCGCCGAGCTGCACGAGGCGCTCGCCGACGGCGCGCTCGCCGTCCAGGCGCCCGCAAGCGGCGCCGAGATCGCCGCGCTGTGGCGTTGGCGCGACGGCGTCTCGATCGCCGTCGAGGCCGTCCACGGCGGCAAGGTCACCGAGGACATCGCCGTACCGCTCGACCGGCTCGCCGACGCGATCGAGGCCACGCTCGCGATCGGCGCCCGCCACGACGTGCTCGCGTGCAGCTGGGGCCACGCCGGCGACGGCAACCTCCACTCCACCTTCCTCGTCGACCCGCGCGACGCCGGCCAGATCGCACGCGCCCACGCGGCGGCCGTCGACCTCTACCGCGCCGCCGCGCAGATGGGCGGCTCGATCTCCGGCGAGCACGGCGTCGGCTGGGTCAAGCGCGACCACCTCGACACGCAGTGGAACACGGCGACGGTCGCGCTGCACCAGGCGATCAAGCACGCGTTCGACCCCAAGAACCTCATGAACCCGGGGAAGAAGCGATGACCACGACCGCACCGACCCTCGTGACCGGCGCCGGCGGCTGCATCGGCGCATGGATCGTCCGCCAGCTCTCGCAGGCGGGCGAGCCGGTGGTCGCGTTCGACCTGCGCCCCGACGCGCGGCGCCTGGGGCTGCTGCTCGAGCCCGACGCGCTGGCGGCCGTCACCTGGGCCAGCGGCGACGTGACCGATCTCGACACCGTCGAGCGCGTGCTGGACGAGCACGCGATCGGCGCGGTGATCCACCTGGCTGCGCTGCAGGCGCCGTTCTGCCGCGCCGATCCGCCACGCGGCGCGCACGTCAACGTCGTGGGGACCGTCAATCTGCTCGAGGCGCTCGCGCGGCGCGCGGACCGCGTGACGGGGCCGTTCGTCTACGCCTCGTCGGTCGCCGCCGCGGACCGCGACGAGGGCGCCTTCCCGGAGACGATCTACGGCGTCTACAAGCGCGCCTGCGAGGGCGCCGCCGACGTCTACCTGCGCGAGCGGGGCCAGTCCAGCATCGGCCTGCGCCCGCACACCGTCTACGGCCCCGGCCGCGACCAGGGCATCACCTCGGCCACGACCGTCGCGATGCTCGCGGCCGCCGCCGGCGCGCCCTACGAGATCCCCTTCACCGGACGGCTCACGATGCAGTACGCGCGCGACGTCGCGGCCGCGTTCGTGTCCGCCAGCCGCGCCGCCCACGACGGCGCCGACGTCTACGACCTGCCCGGCGAGACGGTCGACGTGAGCACGCTGGTCGCGGCGATCGCGGCCGCCGCTCCCGGCGCCGCGATCTCAGCCGCCGGCGCGCCGCTGCCCTTCCCGGCCGACGTCTCACCGCGCGCGGACGCGCCCTTCAGCGCGCCCTGCACGCCGCTGGCGGAGGGCGTCGCCGACGCGGTCGGGCGCCTGCGCGCGCTGCACGCGGCGGGTCTGGTCGACCCGCCGGCCTGACCGCGGCTAGAGGATCCCGTAGTCGGCGAAGACGTCAGTGACGCTGCGGCCTTCGCGCAGGTCGCGCTTGACGACGCTCTCGCCCGAGCGGCGCGTCTCGCCGGCCGCGACGACGTCGCCGGCGAGCGCCGCGGGCACGACGATGATGCCGTCGGGATCGCCGCGGACGATGTCGCCGGGGTTCACGGCGACGCCGCCGCAGACGATCGGCTCGCCGTAGGACAGGATCGTCATGCGGCCCTCGGCGTCGCGCGCGCAGCAGGCGGCGGCGTAGGTCGGGTACCCGAGCTCGTCGATGCCGCCGGTGTCGCGCACCGCGCCGTCGGTGACGGCGCCGACGGCGCCGAGCGCGAGCGCGCGCATCGAGAGCAGCTCGCCCCACGCGGCCGCGCCACGGAAGCCACCTGTGGCGACCACCACGACGGCGCCGACGGGGATCTGGTCGACCGCCTCGATGCCGCGGTTGAACATCGGCGCGCCGTCGTCGAGGTTCTGCTCGCGCGGCCCACGCGGCACCGCCTGCAGCGGGAACGCGACGCCCGTCATGCCGTTGCCGCCGGCAACCGGGCGGATCGAGTCGGCCATCACGCGGTCGCGCGCGCCGAGTCGATCCAGGCAGTCGGACACGATCGCCACGGGAAGGACCGACAGGCGCTCCACGAGCTGTTCGACGCTGATCACGCTGCCTCCAGGCTACGGATTGATTCGGTAATGCTCAATGATAAAGCATCCTTAGGCACCCCGATGCAGTCGCCTTGGCGCGTGCGATACTTCAGCATCGTGCAGCCCGCCCTCCACCGACGGCCGTAGCCGCAGGTCCATGTCCGCGCAGAGCCCCGCGACCAGCGCCCCCGACGCTCCGGAGATGACCCAGGCGATCACCGTCACGACCGTGATCGACGCGGTCACCGAGCGGCTGCGCCAGCAGATCGTCACCGGCGTCCTGCCGCCGGGCGAGCGCCTCGTCGAGCGCAAGCTCGCCGCGCTCCTGGGCGTCAGCACGATCGCCGTGCGCGAGGCCTTCGCACGCCTCGCCGAGGAGGGGCTGATCCAGCGCGTCGCCCGCCGGGGAGCGTTCGTCTCGACGATCTCCGGCGACTCGCTGCGCGATCTGACGCGCGTGCGCATCGTGCTCGAGCAGCTCGCCGTCGAGCTCGCGATGGAGCACTGGGACGGCGCGCTCGAGCAGCGCCTGCGCACGATCGTCGCCGAGATGCACGAGGCGGGCGAGGCGGGCGACTCCAAGCACCTGCTGGAACTGGACCTCGCCTTCCACCGCGCGTTCGTGGAGGCCGCTCAGAGCGAGATGCTGACGGAGGTGCTGACGCGGCTCGGGTCGCGGCTGGAGCAGTTCCTGCGCCGCGCCAACGCGACGCTCACCCCCGCGGAGGCGCGCCAGGTCAGCAGGGTCCACAAGGACTGGCTGGACGCCGTCGCCTCCGGCGACGTCGCGCGCGCGAAGGAGGCCGTGAGCACCCACATCTCCACGTCCAGCCGCGAGCTGGTCGACCGCGTCGAACGCGCGGCGCACAGCTGAGCCGGCGCGCTCAGGCCCGCTGCGGCAGCCGCGCGACGCTGGCGAGCAGCGTGCGCGTGTAGTCCGCCTGCGGGCGGTGCAGCACCTCTTCGACGTCGCCCTGCTCGCAGACCTCGCCCTGATCGAGCACGAGCACGCGGTCGCAGACCGCCGCCACGACGCCGAGGTCGTGCGAGATGAACAGCAGCGACAGCCCGAGCTCGACGCGCAGCTCGTTCAGCAGCTCGATGATCGCGGCCTGCACCGAGACGTCGAGCGCCGAGGTGATCTCGTCGCAGATCAGCAGCTCGGGCCCGGCCGCCAGCGCGCGCGCGATCGCGACGCGCTGGCGCTCGCCGCCGGACAGCTCGCGCGGGTAGCGTTCGAGCAGCCGCTGCGGCAGGCGCACGAGCTCGAGCATCCGCTCGGTGTCCGCGCGCGCCGCCTCGGCGCCGAGCCCGCGCAGCAGGCGAGCCGGGCGGTCGATCGCGTCGCCGACGGCGCGACGCGGATTGAGCGAGTCGTAGGGATTCTGGAAGACGATCTGCACGCGGCGGCGCATGTCACGGTCGCGCGCGCGACCGTTGCGCATCGGCTCCCCGTCGAGCAGGATCCGGCCCGCCGTCGGCGGGTGCAGCCCCGCGACGCAGCGCGCGATCGTCGTCTTGCCGCTGCCGGACTCGCCCAGCAGCGCGACCGACTCGCCACGGCCGACGCTGAAGGAGACGTCGCGCGCCACGATCACCTCGGCGCCGTGCCCGGCGTAGAGGCCCTCGACCGCCAGCAGCGGCTGCACCTCGCGCGCGGCGTCCGCGGCGACCAGCGGCGGCTCGGCCACCAGCGGCGGCGTCTGGCGCCAGTGGAAGCAGCGCACCTCGTGGCCGGCGGAGATCGCCTCCAGCGGCGGCATCTCGGCGCACACGTCGGTGCGCTGCACACAGCGCGCCGCGAACGGGCAGCCGGGCGGGCGGTCGACGACGCCGAGCGCGGAGCCCGGGAGCCCGACGAGGCGGCGCGCCTCCTCGTGGTCCGGGATCGCGCTCACGAGCGCGCGCGTGTAGGGATGGCGGGGCGCGGTCAGCACCTCCGCCGTCGGCCCCTCCTCGACGAGCGTGCCCGCGTACATCACCGCCACGCGGTCGGCGATCTGGCCGACGACCGCGAGGTCGTGGCTGACGTACAGCATCGCGACCCCGAGCTCGACGCGCAGGCGCGCGATCTCCTCCAAGATCTTCGCCTGCGTCACGACGTCCAGCCCGGTCGTCGGCTCGTCCAAGACGATGAACGGCGGCGAGCCGATGATCGCCATCGCGATCACGACACGCTGCTGCTGGCCGCCCGACAGCTGATGCGGGAAGCGACGCTGGAAGGCGCGCGTGCTCGGCAGCTGCACCCGTTCCAGCGCCCGCGGCACCTCGACCGAGGCGTCGCGGTCGGGGAAGTGGACGGTCAGGATCTCCTCCAGCTGCGCCCCGATCCGGATGCCGGGATTCAGCGCCGTGCCCGGATCCTGCGGCACGTAGGAGACGAAGCGGCCGCGCAGGCGCCGCAGCTCGGCGTCGCCGGAGCCGACCAGCTCGTGGCCGCTGATGCGGATGCTGCCGCCGTCGATCCGCACGCCGCGACGGGTGTAGCCGAGCATCGAGAGTGCGAGCGTGCTCTTGCCGCTGCCCGACTCGCCCACCAGCCCGACGATCTCGCCGCGCTTGACCGACAGGTCCGCACGCTCGACGATCGGGTGGCCCGAGGAGAGTCCGAGGCGGACGTCGGAGACCTCCGCCGGCAGCACCGCGCTGTCCTCGACGACGCTCACGACTCCCCCTCCGAGGCGCCGAAGCCGCGGGCCATGCCGTCGCTGACGAGGCTCACGCCGATCGTCAGCAGCGCGATCAGGCAGATCGGCACGAACACCGTCAGCCCGTTGATCGCGATCCCACTGCGGTTCTCGGTGATCATCAGCGCCCAGTTGGCGGTCGGCGGCTCGATCCCGAGGCCGAGGAAGGCGAGCGCCGCGATCAGGAACACGGACCCGATCAGCCGCGGCCCGAAGTCGGCCGCGATCAGCCCTGCCAGGTTCGGGAGGATCTCCTTGAAGATGACGTAGGGCAGCCGCTCGCCGCGCGCGAGCGCCGCCTCGACGAAACCGCGCACGCTCAGCTCGATCGCGGCCGCATGGACGATCCGCGCCAGGCTCGGGAACTGCAGCAGCAGGATCCCGAGGAAGACGGCGGTGATGCTGTCGCCGAAGCCGGTCAGCAGCACGAGCAGGAGCAGCAGCGCCGGGAAGACCAGCAGCACGTCCATCGTCCGCATCGCAAGCTCGCCGACGGCGCCGCGTGCGATCGCGGCGCAGAGGCCGATCGTCCCGCCCACGAGGTACGCCGCGAGCGTCGCGATCAGCGGCAGCAGGATGATCATGCGCCCGCCGTAGAGCACGCGGCTGACGACGTCGCGCCCGAGGTAGTCCGATCCGAGCAGCAGGCCGTGGTCGCCTGCCGAGGCGTACCCGCGCGTGATGATCTGCGTCGGCGAGTGCGGCGCCAGCAACGGCCCCACGAACGCGACCAGCAGGACGAACACGCACATCGCCAGCCCGAGGCGGACGGACAGCGAGCGCGACCAGAGGCGGCCCCGGCGCAGGCGGACGGTGGCCGGCACGACGCTCATCAGCCCCTCCGCGTGCGCAGCCGTGGCACGAGCAGCACGACCAGCAGGTCGGCCGCGACGAACACGACCATGTACATCGCCGCCAGCATCGTCGCGACCGACTGCACGTAGGTGAAGTCGCTGGTGGTGACCGACTGCACGAGGCCCAGGCCGATCCCCGGATAGCTGAAGAGCGTCTCGACGATGATCACGCCGCCGATCAGGTACTGCAGCAGCAGTGCGAGCACCTGGATCGAGGGCGCGAGCGCGTTGCGCAGCGCGTGGCGCAGCACGATCCGACGCTCGGGGATGCCGTTGAGGCGCGCCAGCTCGACGTACTCGCTGGTCATCACCTCGATCATCCCGGCGCGCACCATCCGCACCGCGGGCGCGAGCACCGAGATCAGCAGCGTGGCGATCGGCAGCACGAGGATCGCCGGGTCGGCGAGCGGGCTGGTGCCGGGGGCCACGAGCGAGACCGGCGGCAGCAGGCCGAGCACCACCGCCAGCGAGAGCGTGAGCAGCGATCCGATCACGAAGTCTGGGACGGCGATGAACGACAGCGTCAGGCCGGAGATGACGCGGTCGGCGGTGCGGCCGGCGCGCAGCCCGGCCCACACGCCGAGACCGATCGACAGCGGCACGAGAAAGGCCATCGCGACGCCGGCGAGGATCAGCGTGTTGCCGAGGCTGGTGCGGACCAGCTCGCTGACGGGCGTGCGGCTCGGCGTGATCGAGATGCCGAGGTCGCCGTGCGGCAGGCCGGAGATCCAGTGCCAGTAGCGCACCGGCGCGGGGTCGTCGAGCCCGAGCTGCGCGCGCAGGCCGGCGACGTTCTCGGGCGTGGCGTAGCGGCCGAAGATGCGGCCGACCGGATCGCCCGGCACGAGCGCGGTCACGACGAAGATGAGCACGGAGACGAGCCAGATCAGCAACAGGCCCACGAGCACGCGCTGCAGCACGAACGCGAGCAGCGGATGGCGGCCGCGCCATGCGCGCCAGCTGCTGCGCGGGCTCTTCACGCGACCTGGCCGCGCATCCAAGGAGGCACGGCCAGGAGCTCCGCCGAGGACGGGGCCGACCGGAACGGCCGGGGACGAGATGTCCCCAGCCGTGCCCAGCGTCTGATTCACGTCAGGCAAGCCAGTACGACTTCAGGTCGTAGTTCGACAGCCCGAACTCGACCGCGACCGGCACGGCGCCGCGCACGTTCGGCGCGAGCGCGTCGATCGTGTTGTAGCTGCCCCAGATCACGTGCGGACCCTCGTTGTGCCAGATCGTGTTGAGCTCCTTCATGAGCTCGATGCGGCGGTCCTTGTCCAACGTGCCGGTGGCCTCCTTGAAGATCTTGTCCCACCCCTTGTTGAACCAACCCTCGTTGTACGAGGAGCTGGACAGGAAGTAGGTGCCGACGTTCAGGATGTCACCGCCCCAGTTGGTGCACCAGAGGGGGAACTTCGGCGCCGTCGCGAAGTCGGTGTTCGGCGGGAACTGCTTGACCTTGATGTTGACGCCGGCGGCCTTCGCCTGCTCCACGTATGCCGTCGCCGCCTTCAGCGCGCCGTTGGGCTGGTCGTAGTAGATGTCGATGTCGATGCCGTCCGCGAAGCCGGCCTTGGCGAGCAGCGACTTCGCCTGCTCCGGGTCGTACTCGCGCTGCGGGATGTCGTCCGGGTAGCCGGCGAGGCCCTTGCCGAACATGTCGTTCTGGACCTTGCCGAAGCCGGCGAAGGCGACGTCGATCATCTGCTGGCGATCGGCGCACAGCTTGAACGCGAGCCGGACGTTGTTGTCGGTGAAGGGCTTCGTGTCCGTGCGCTGCACGAACTGGTAGCCCGACGTCGTCGGCGAGTTGAGCAGCACGACGCGCTTGTCGTCCTTGTACGCGCGCGCCTGGTCGTAGTCGAACCCGTCGGCGATGTCGATCTCGCCGCCGAGCAGCGCGTTCGCGCGCGCGGCCGAGTCGGGGATCGTGATGATCTCCAGCTCGGAGACGTAAGGTCCGCCGCCCTTCTGCCAGTAGTTGTCGTTGCGCTTGAAGAGGCTGCGCTCGCCGACGGTGAAGGAGACGAACGAGAACGGCCCGGTTCCGATCGGGTGCTTGAAGTCCGTGAAGCCCTCGGGGTAGATCGAGGCGTCGCGGAACGTCATGAGGGCGCCGAGGTCGCCCGACGGGCTCGTGAGATGGAACTCGATCTCGAGGTCGCCGACCTTCTTGAAGCCGGTCTTCGGATCGAGCACCGACGCGAGCGCGCTGCCCGACAGACCGGCCTTCGTGTCGAACGGACGCCGCAGCGAGTAGATCACGTCGTCGGCGGTCATGGTCTTGCCGTTGTGGAACTGGACGCCGGAGCGCAGCTTCATGTTCCAGACGGTTCCGTCTGCGTTGGGCTCCAGCGACTCGGCGAGCACCAACTCGGTGCCCGACCCGTCGGGGGCCTTGCGTGCGATCGTGTCGAACAGCTGACGGAAGCGCGCGATGTCGATGACATGCGCCCCGATGCCGGGGTCCAGCGACTCGTCCTTGCCTGCGCCGACGTGCCCGATGCGCAGCCGGCCGCCCTTCTTCGGCTTCGCGTCCGTCGTCTGGCTGGCGGACTTGCTTCCGCCGCTGCTTCCGCCGCCGCATGCGGCGAGGACCACCGGAAGGCTGACTGCCGCACCGCTCGCGATCAGCCGGCGGCGCGTCACGCCACCTGTCTGATCTTCACCTACAGCTGTCTCTCTCTCCTGCTGACTCACAGCGCCTCACTTCACTCGACGTGGTCCGTGCACCAGCGCCCTCACACCCAGGGAACTATACGGCTAATAATATAGCATTCTTTTTGTTGCACATATAGCGCCCGCAAAGCGGCGCTATCGGGCCCCGCCATCTGCAAGCGAGGCGGGGCAGCGGTGAAGGCGCTAGTCGCGCCCGCGCGCTGCGTCGAACACGCGCTCGAGGCGTGCGACCGTGACGGCCGCGGGCTCGCCCGCGAGCAGCGCGGCGCAGATCAGCTCGTCCGCCTCGCGCTGCACCGGCGGCCACCACGGCTCGCGCGGTCGCACGTAGGCGTGCTCCAGCGTGGGCAGGACCGAGGAGAAGAAGCCGCCGAGGCGTGCGTCGCAATCGCGGTCGCTCCAGGCCGCACGGCTGGCCGGCTGACCGCCAGCCGGCACGACCAGCTCGCGCTGCACGTCTGCGCTGCCGTACCACGCCGCGAAGGCGGCCGCCTGCTGCGGCTGGCGCGAGCCGGCGCCGATCGCCAGGCCCGTGCCGCCGAGCAGCGCGCCGACGGACGCTATGCCCGGCAGCTCGGTCGGCGGCGGCCCGTACGCGAGCACCGGGCCGTTCGGCGCGGTGGCCGTCGCGAACGTCGTGTAGGGGAACGCGAGCGGCATGTACGCCAGCTCGTCGTCCTCGATCATCAGCGCCAGCATCCGATCGACGGCGAACGTGCGGCTGGCCGGGTGCGCGAGCGTGAGCAGCTCGGCCATCCACTCCAACGCCCGCTCGGCGGCGGCCGGATCGAGGAAGGGGTCGTCGTCCGGCGCCGGCGCACAGCCGGCGCCCGCGCACAGGGTCAGCAGCGCGCAGATCGAGGCGTGGTCGACGATCGTCAGCCCCACGCTTCCGGGCCTGCGCCGGGCCAGCTCCAGCACGCCGCCCCATGTCTGCGGCACCTCGCCTCCGAGCAGGTCGGGACGCCAGGCCGCGGCGTGGCAGGCGGCGTCCGCGGCGATGGCCATCTGGTGGCCCTGCCAGACGTAGGAGGCGTGGCTCGGACCAACCGAGTCGGCCGCGAGGCTCGCCAGCGTGGCGGCCGAGAGGAACGCGTCAACCGGCACGAGCGTCCCCGTCGTGAAGCCCTCGCCGGCGAAGGGATGGTCGACGATCACGAGGTCGGCGTGCTCGATCGCCACCGCGAGCGGCTGGCCGGCGAAGGCGTCGCCGCCGCGCGCGGTCAGGACCACGGGGCCGCCGTCCGGGCGGGCCTCCCAAGTCGCCGCCGCGGCCCGCAGCGGATCCATGCAGCGCGGGTGGTCCCACCCGAGGATCGTGAGCGGAGGGGTCATGCGGCCCACACCGTAGTCAACCTGTCAACCCACAAAGCTCGACGGCGATTCCGGACCCGGGATCGCGCGCGGCCATCTGCCGCGCGCGGGCTCCTACGCTGCCGCGGGCCCGCGCACCGGGCGCATCAGCAGCAGCACGAGCACGCCGGCCAGCAGGCCGACGCCCCCGGCGACCGCGAACGCGCCGCGCACGCCGGTCACCGCCGACGCGTGCACGGCGGCGTCGAGCGCGCGGCGCGCGCCCGGCGTGACCGCGCTCAGCAGCTCCGGCGCGCGACCGCCGGCGACCGCGCGGCCGGCGCGCGCCGCATCCGCGACGCCGCGCCCCGACAGGCTGCTCTGCGCGCGAGCGGCGAACACGCTGCCCAGCGCCGCGATCCCGAACGCGAAGCCGAGCTGACGCGCGGTGTTGACCGCGCCGGCGGCCATGCCGCCCCGCTGCGGCGGCACGAGCGACATCGAGACCGACCCGACGATCGGCGTGACGAAGCCCACGCCGATGCCGATCAGCACATAGCCGGGGATCAGCGCCGGCCAGCTCGCCGAGCCGTGCACGAGCACGGCGCCGACCACGCCGCCGAGGCCGATCACGAGCAGGCCGCCGCCGATCACCACGTCGGGTCGCCGGTCGTGCACCAGGCGGCTGAGCGAGGCCGAGACCAGGAACGCCATCGCCGACATCGGCAGGCCCGTGAGACCGGTCTCGACAGGGCTGAGCCCGACCACCGACTGGAGCCAGATCGACGTGTAGGTGAACGCGGAGAACGCCGCGAACGTCAGCAGCAGGGCGGCGACGAGCAGCCCGACGAAGGAGCGGTTGCGCAGCAGCGCGAGATCCAGCATCGCGTGCGGCGAGCGCGACTCGATCAACACGAACGCCGCGAGCAGCACCACCGCCAGCGCCAGCATCCACCAGCTGAGCGCGTTCGACCAGCCCTCCTCGTTGGCGCGGATCAGCGCATAGGTGACGCTCGCCGCCGCACCGCTGAACGTGAGCATGCCGAGCACGTCCACCCTGCTGCGAACGCGTTCGTGCACGTCGCTCAGGACGCGTGCGCACAACACGATGGCCGCGATGCTCACCGGCAGGTTGACGAAGAAGATCCAGCGCCACGACGCGCCCTCCGTGAGCAGGCCGCCGATGATCGGGCCGACGGCTGCGGAGGCGCCCGCGACCGCGCCCCAGATGCCGAACGCGGTGCCGCGGTCGCGGCCGGAGTAGGAGCTGTTGAGCAGCGCGAACGTCGTGGCGAACATCGCCGCCGCGCCGACGCCCTGCACCGTACGAGCGGCGATCAGCGCCCCCGAGCTCGGCGCGACGCCGCACGCGAACGACGACACGGCGAACAGGGCGAGCCCGGCGATGTACGCGCGCCGGTGCCCGACCATGTCCGCGATCGAGCCGGTGCCGAGGACCAGCGCGGCAAGCGCCAGCGCATATGCGTCCACGACCCACTGCAACGACGCGAACGACGCGTCGAGCTCGTCGACCATGCGAGGCAGCGCGACGTTCACGATCGTGACGTCGATCAGCAGCATGAAGGTGCCGAGGCAGATCGTCAGCAGCGGCAGCCATCGGCGCATCGGCCGAGTGTGACGACTGCGCGCCGATCGCGTTCTCCGGGCTACCCTCCAGGCAGATGACGATCCTGCGCATGGACCACGTCGGCATCGTGGTCGACGACATCGCGGCCGCGACGGCGTTCTTCGTCGAGCTCGGACTCGAGCTGCAGGGCGAGGGGCCGGTCGAGGGCGGTTGGGTGGACCGCGTGGTGGGGCTCGTGGGCGTCCGCGCGGAGATCGCGATGCTGCAGACCCCGGACGGCCACGGACGGGTCGAGCTGGCGAAGTTCCACGCGCCGCCGAGCCCGAGCGGTGACCGGCATGCGCCGGCGAACGCTCCGGGCATCCGCCATCTCACGTTCGCCGTCGACGACATCGACGCCGTCGTCACCGGCCTGCGTGCCCGCGGGGCGGAGCTCGTCGGCGAGGTGGAGCGCTACGAGGACAGCTACCGGCTCTGCTACGTCCGCGGCCCCGAGGGGATCATCGTCGAGCTGGCGGAGAAGATCGGCTGAGGGCTCCGGCCGACGGTCAGGCGGGCTGCCACAGCTCGACCCGATTGCCCTCGGGATCGGTCACCCACCCGAATCGGCCGACACCCTCCATGTCCTGCGTCTCCGCAGCCACGTCCGCTCCCTTGGCGCGCAACTGCGCGAGCATCGCATCCAGGTCACGGACCCGGAAGTTGAGCATGGCCTGCTGGGCGCGGGACCCGAAGTAGTCGGTCTCGGACTCGAACGTCGCGAACACCGTCGACCCGGCTTCCTGACGCCACAGGCCGTTCTCATCGGCGTCAAGGCCCAGGCAATCGCGATACCAGGCGCCGAGGGCCACCGGGTCGACGGCCCGCATGAAGTACCCACCGATCCCAAGCACCCGTTCCATGCCGCCATCTTGCCAGGATGGCGACCGGGCTGGCTGGCGCCGCACCATCGCCCGCTTCAGGGCTGGATCGCCTCACGCCGTGTAGCGGGGGCAGGGCACCTCCACCGTCGTCGTGGAGCGCGGCGTCGGCGACGGGTAGATCGTGTCGAGCTGCGCGCTGAAGTGCCCCGACGCGGGGCAGCGCGGCACCGCGAACAGCGTCTCGTCGGCGGGTTGACGGCGCGTGCAGCGGCCGCCGCGACCGCGCGTCAGGCACGTCCCGCGACGCAGCCGCAGCGCCCGCACCGTCACCTCGATCTCGGCGATGCTCAACTGGAAGCCGTTGATCGGCCCGGTGTTGATCGCCACCCTGAGGCCGAAGAGGCCGTCCGGCGTCGGTTCGGAGAACAGGCTCTCCGTGACCGCCGCATGCACGCCGGCGACGACCGGGTACTTGCGCGCGATCGCCGAGCGCTCGTCCGCGGCGCCGACGACCGTGAAGCCGGCGACCGCGCTGGGGGTCGTGCCGCAGCTGAGGAAGATCGAGAAGTGGAACGGGATCGGATCGGTCAGGACCGGAACGGCGTCGCGCGCGTCGATCAGCCCGCTGCCGCTGCCGAGGCGTCCCCGCGCGCAGGCGAGCACGTTCGGCAGCGCCGCCAGGTCGCGCTTCCCGCCGCTGCGCCGCAGGGCGCGTGCGAACGCGCCGAGGCGCTCGAGCCGCCGCACGAACGGCACGACGGAGATGTGCGTGTCGAGCGTGTCGCGCAGCGCCGGCCCGTCGCACAGGTAGCGCGAGGTGAGGAAGGCGGGGTTGACCCCCACCCCGCGCGGCAGCCGCATCGAGAAGTCGGTCGGCGTCGGCGGCACCAGCCCGGTCGTGTCGTACCGGCGCAGGTGCATGTGCGCGGAGAGGTCCCCCGCTCGCGGACTGACGACCTGGAAGGTGAACTGCTGCACGGGCTCGGCCCGCGCGATTCCGGACAGCCCGAAGATCGCCATCGCGGCGATCCCGAGCAGGATCGGGAGAAAGACCAGCGCTTCAGCGAACCGCTTCATGGGACGCTCCTTTCATGTGCGAGGAGTCTCGGCCGCGGCGCGGGCGGCCGCCAGCGGGTGGGCACCCTAATTCGCACCCTGAGGTCGCATGAGCGGGCTGTTCGAGCGGGAGCGCGAGCTTGCTGAGCTCGACACGATGGTCGGGGACGCGTGCGCCGGGCGCGGCTGCCTCGCCGTGGTCGACGCGCCCGCGGGGCTCGGCAAGACCCGTCTGCTGCAGGCCCTCCGCGGCGCGGGACAGACGGCGGGAATGCGCGTGCTGGCAGCGCGCGCGACCGAGCTCGAGCGCGACTTCCCGTTCGCGCTCGTGCGCCAGCTGTTCGGACCGCATCTCGCGACCCTCCACGCCTCCGAGCGGGAGGCGCTGTTCGAGGGCGCCGCCGACGCGGCGCGCGGCGCGCTGGGGATCGAGGCCGGGGCGGCGAGCACCGCCTCCGGCGGCGGACCACCCCCTTCGGCGGCGGTGCCCCCCGACGCGTTCGCGGTCCTGCACGGTCTCTACTGGCTGACCGCGACGCTCGCCGAGCAGGCCCCGCTGCTGCTCGCGATCGATGACGCGCATTGGGCCGACACGGCCTCGCTCGACTTCGTCGGCTTCCTGCTGCCGCGCGTCGAGGAGCTGCCCGTCGTGCTCGCCGTCACGTGCCGCCCGGACGAGGCCGGCGCCGACAGCGGCCTCGCGCGGATCGCGACGGACGGCCCCGCGCGCCGCCTCACGCCGCGCCCACTCGGCCCTGCGGCCGCGGCGGCGCTGCTCGCCGCCGAGCTGGGCGAGCAGCCTGACGGCGCGTTCGCGGCGACCTGCCACGAGGTCAGCGGCGGCAACCCGTTCCTGCTGCACGAGCTGGCGCGCACCGTCGCCGTGCAGGAGATCAGCCCGAGCGCCGAGCAGGCGCCGCGCGTGCGCGAGCTGGCGCCCGAGCGCGTCGCGCGCACCGTGCTCGTGCGCCTCGCGCGCCTCTCGCCCGCGGCGCGCGCCATCGCGAGCGCGCTCGTCGTGCTCGGCGACGACGTCGACCACCGGCTCGCCGCCGCGCTCGCGGGCCTCGACGACGCGATCGCCCTCGTCGGCGCAGACGAGCTGCGCGGCGCCGCGATCCTCGATCCGGCCGCCGCCGCGCTGCGCTTCGTCCACCCGCTCGTGCGCACGGCGCTGCACCACGAGCTGCCGGCCGGCGAGCGCGCGGGAGCGCACGCGCGCGCGGCGGAGTTGCTGCGCGCCCGCGGCGCGAGCGCCGAGCGGCTCGCGGCCCACCTCGTCGCGACCGCGCCATGCGGCGACCGCGCGACCGTCGAGACGCTGCAGGAGGCGGGCGCGAAGGCACTCGCGAGCGGCGCCCCGCGCTCGGCGATCGCCTACCTCACGCGCGCGCTGCGCGAGCCGGCGCCGGCGGACCTGCGCGTCCAGCTGCTGGACCCGCTGCTGACCGCCTGCATCCGCGCCACCGACCAGACGGCCTACGCCGCGATCGAGGGGGACATCCTCGCCGAGCTGCGGCGCGACCCGGCGCTGCGGGGCCGCTGGGGCGTCGAGCTGTCCTCGTGGATGGCGATCAGCGGGCGCATGCCGCAGGCCGTCGAGCTGCTCGAGCAGGCGATCGAGACGGCCGCGCGGGAGGACGACGTCGAGCGTGCGTTCAGCCTCGACGCGCAGCTCACGCGCCTCGCCCAGCTGCCGCCGCACGTCGCGCGCGATCGGCTCCGGCGCTACCGGGACCGGATCGAGCCGGACAGCAAGACCGATCGACTCGCCGCCGCGATCGAGGCGCGCTGGGCGGTCGTGCACGGCACCGCCGCGGAGGCGGCGGCGCTCTCGCAGCGGGCGCTCGGTGACGACGCCCGCATCCTGATCGAGCAGTCGGAGCCGGGGGCGCCCGGCGACACGGTGATGGTGCTGGCACTCGCCGAGCGGCATGAAGCCGCTGCGCGCGCCGCGCGCCAGGCGATGACGTTCGCGCGCAGGCGCGGCGCCCTGCACGAGCTGGCGGGAGCCTGGTGGCTCAGCGCCTACGCCGCGCTGCTGCGTGGCGACCTGATGGCCGCCGAGGCCGACGCGCGGCAGTGCGTCGACATCGCGCGCCTCGGCGGGCTGGTGTCGGCGGAGCTGGTGCTGACGCCGGGGCTCGTCGCGATCCTGGTGACACGCGGCGACGTCGACGCGGCGACTGCCGAGCTGGCCCGCACCGGGCTGGCCGAAGGCCCGATCCCCGACAACCCATGGCTGATGACGCTGGCGCTCGCACGCGGGACGTTGCGCTACGCGCAGGGCAGGGCGCGTGAGGCGGCCGACGACCTCTTGGAGTTGCACGAGCGCAAGCAGCGTTGGGGCATCGGCGGGAACGTGATGATCCAAGCCGGCGCGTACGGCGCCATCGCATTGGCCGCGTGCGGCGAGCGCGATCGCGCGCGTGCACTCGCAGAGGCGGACCTCGCGAGCGCGCGGCGATGGGGCGCACCGACTCCGCAGTGCTTGGCGCTGCGGGCGCTGGGGGCCGCGAGCGGGGGCGTGGAGGGCGTGGCGCTGCTGGAGGAGGCGACGCGGCAGGGCGCAGCCGCGAGCACGCAGGCGGACGCGCTCGTCGAGCTGGGCGCGGCGCTGCGGCGGACGAACCGGCGGGCCGACGCGCGCGAGCCGTTGCGCGAAGGGCTCGAGCTGGCGCGTCGCTGCGGCGCGGCGGGCACCGCCCGCCGCGCCTACGACGAGCTGGCGGCGACCGGCGAGAAGGTGCGCCGCTGGACGCCGATCGGCGTCGAGTCGCTCACGCCGAGCGAGCGGCGAGTTGCGGAGATGGCCGCGAACGGCATGACGAACCGCCAGATCGCGCAGTCGCTGTTCGTGACGGTGAAGACGATCGAGGCGCACCTCGCGGCCACCTACGACAAGCTCGGGATCCGCTCGCGCCAGCAGCTCCCGGAGCTGCTCGCCGCGCCGACCTGATTCCACGTTGTCGCGACGCTCGCCGTGCGATGCTTGGCGCCGCGATTCGCCCCCGAGTTCGGAGGTTGACACGAGCACCGCGACATTCGACCCGGACGGTTACAAGCGCACGACGACCGACCAGTGGCAGACCGCAGCCGAGCCCTGGCATCGCTGGGGCCCGACGCTCGAAGCCTGGCTGGGAGAGGCGACCGAGGCGATGCTCGACATGGCCGGCATCGCCCGGGCGGCGCGGGTGCTCGACGTGGCAGCCGGCGCCGGAGGCCAGACGCTCGCGGCGGCCCGGCGCGTCGGGCCCGACGGTCATGTGCTGGCCACCGACATCTCCAGCAACATCCTCGCGTTCGCCGAGCGCAGCGCGCGCGCAGCCGGGGTGCACAACCTCGAGACCCGCGTGCTCGACGGCGAGCAGCTGGACGTGCAGCCGGGCGCGTTCGACGCGGTCATCTCGCGTGTCGGCTTCATCTACTTCCCCGACCAGCACGCCGCATTCGTCGGCATGCGGCGCGCGCTCAGGCCGGGCGGCCGCCTTGCCGGGATCGTCTACTCGACGC
The DNA here is from genome assembly GCA_963746145.1 of uncultured Actinomycetes bacterium. Lineage (GTDB taxonomy): Bacteria > Actinomycetota > Thermoleophilia > Solirubrobacterales > Solirubrobacteraceae > Conexibacter. The sequence goes on along the minus strand of CAVVAC010000002.1, from coordinate 114,659 downwards.
CCGAGGCCAATCCTTTCTTCTCGATCCCGGTGTCGATCATCCGTCGCCGGGCGCAGCTGCCGGCGCCGGCGCGAGGCCAGCCGGGCCCGTTCAGCCTCGGCGCTCCCGGTGTGATCGAAGCGGCCCTCGAGCGCGCGGGCTTCGGCGACGTCGAGGTGCGGCGAGTCGCCGCTCCTGTGCGGCTGCCGTCCGCCGCCGAGTTCGTCCGCTTCGCGCGCGAGTCCTTCGGAGCCCTGCACCAGATGCTCGCGGGGTTGAGCGAGGCCGAGCGCGAGGAGGCGTGGAGCGAGATCGAGCGCGAGCTCTCACGGTACGAGACGGCGAGCGGCTTCGAGGGCCCCTGCGAGCTGCTCGTCGCCGCGGGTGCCGCTCCCACGGGGCACCGCTGAGAGGCGGGTCGACGAAGCCGCCCCGGCCCGGCCGACGTCAAGTCATGATCCCGGTCTGACATCGAACAGGGGAGCCCGTGACCGACCTCACCGACAAGCAAGCTGAGTTGTGCGAGCGCAGCACCACCGACTACTCGGACCTGAAGGCGTTCTTCGTCAACTGCACGCTCAAGCGCAGTCCGGAGGTCTCCAACACCCAGGGCCTGATGGACATCTCGATCGAGATCATGCGCCGCAACGGCGTGACGATCGACGGCATTCGTGCGATCGACCATCGGATCGCGACCGGCGTGTGGCCCGACATGACCGAGCATGGCTGGGAGCACGACGACTGGCCGGCGATCTTCGAGCGCGTGATGGCCGCAGACATCCTCGTGCTCGGCATGCCGATCTGGCTCGGCGAGAAGTCCTCGGTCGCGACGCAGATCGTCGAGCGGCTCTACGGCAACTCGCACCTGCTCAACGACGCCGGCCAGTACGCCTACTACGGGCGTGTCGGCGGCTGTCTGGTGACGGGCAACGAGGATGGCGTCAAGCACTGTGCGATGAACGTCCTCTACTCGCTCCAGCACCTCGGGTACACGATCCCGCCGCAGGCCGACGCCGGCTGGATCGGCGAGGCCGGCCCCGGCCCGTCCTACCTCGACCCGGGCTCCGGCGGACCGGAGAACGACTTCACCAACCGCAACACCACGTTTGCGACCTGGAACATGCTGCACCTGGCGCGCATGCTCAAGGATGCCGGTGGCATCCCCGCGCACGGCAACCAGCGCTCCGAGTGGGACGCCGGCGCGCGGTTCGACTTCCCCAACCCCGAGCACCGCTGAGCGCGCAAGGGAGTCGTACCCGGCGAGCGCGAGGATCGGGCTCTCGTGACCCAATCGCCCCGTGACCCGCGGCGTGGTGGGAGTGGCGGGCGGGGCGCTCGCGCCTACGGCGGCTCGGGCAGGAGCCGGTCCACGAGTTCCAGGGCTGGGCGGCCCTCGAACATCGGCATGAGGTCAGGCCGGTAGAGGATCAACGCCAGGCTCGGCGCCACCATGAAGTCCGCGGCGTTCAGCTGGGCTCCGCCGAGAATGCCGTCGGCGATCCAGGCGTCGATTCGATCGAGCTTCGGGGGGAGCTGGGCCAGGAGCTCGCGCTCGGCCGCCGGATCGGAGGCAAAGATCCCCCGGAGGACCCTCGGGAGGATCAGACGCCGCGTCAGCGCCTGCTTGTACAAGAGATACCCGAGCCGGCCGTCTCCCGACGACCGGCTGAACGCCGCCGCGTCGCGCACCAGCGCAGCGCCCGGGATTCGGCGGGCGGCCATCTGAAGCGTCTCGTTCGCCCAGCGCTCGGCCTCCTCGACCGCCGCCCGTCGCTCGGGATCTGCCGGGAAGAGCGGTGGCTGTGGATGACGCTCGTCCAGAAAGCGCGCGATCCCGTGATTGGTCGAGATCCGGTGGCCGTCTGCGGCGAGCGCGGGCACGGTGCCGAGACGATCGCCAAGGCGCAGTCCCACCGTGCGCCGTCCGCCAGCGATGCGCGTCTGCCCACCCGCGTCGAATCCGTGCAGCCGGACCACCAGCGGATGCAGGAGCGTGACGATGTCGACGCGGCGGTAGGGCACCTGCTTGTGCTCGAGCATGAGCATCGCCGAGCGGCAGGCGTGTGAACCGGGGATGACGTAGAGCGTGTACATACCGACTGGTCAGTCAGTAGTCTATCGTCATGCCCGCACATGAGATGCGCAAGCCCGGCAGACGGCACAGGCCGAGTGGGGCTGTCGGGTCGCGTCCCGATCAGCGCACCCGCGCCGCTCGCGCAGAGGGCCGTGAGGCTCGCGACGAACTCCTGACGGCGGCGTTGCGGGTCTTCGCACGCCGGGGCTGTCGCGAGGCTGGCATCGACGAGATCGCCGCCGAGGCTGGCTACTCGAAGGGAGCGCTCTACTGGCATTTCTCGGGAAAGGAGGAACTCCTCATGGCGCTCCTCGAAGAGCGCGTCGACAAACCCATGCGCGAGCGGTTCGCACTGCTCGCGTCGGCGCCGCCGGAGCGCGACATGTCGGTGGCGGCGACCCAGGCGTTCGCTCAACAGCTCGACGAGGAGCCCGAGGCGATGCTTCTCGAGCGCGAGTATTGGAGCCTTGCGATCCGCGATCCCGCGCTTCGCGCCCGCTACGCCGAGCGCCAGGCGGAGCTTCGCCGCGCCCTCGCCGCCGCGATGGAGGCCCGGGCGCGCCACCTCGGGACGCCCGACCTCGCGATGCCGGCAGACGACGTCGCTCGCATCGTGATGGCCATCATCGGCGGCCTCGCAATCGATGAGCTGATCGAGCCGGGCTCCGTCCGACCGGAACTCCTCGGCGATGTCCTCGCGCTCGTCTACGCCGGCCTGGTGGCACGCGCGCAGCGGCCCGCTGCCTCCTGAGCCCGGCGGGAAGTGTCGAATCGACGAGCAGGAGAAACGGCCCAACCGCGACCGGCTCGCTCTGGGCGGTGGCCGGAGCGGTGAGGGCCGCCGGGCCCTAGCCCGCGCGGCGGTAGCGGATGTGCGTGGCCAGCGGCGAATGCAGCACCTCCACCGGCTCCATGCCGAAGGACTCGACACCGTCGAAGATCCGCTCACCGGAGCCGAGCAAGACCGGGGCGACGTCGAGCGTGAGCTCGTCGACGACCCCGGCGACAAGCGCCTGCCGCACGGTCGAGGCGCCCCCCGCGATGTCCACGCCGTCATCGCCAGCGGTCTCGCGCGCCTGTGCGTAGGCGGCGTCGAACCCGCCGGTGACGAAATGGAAGGTCGTCCCGCCGTCCATCTCGATCGGCTCGCGAGCGTGATGGGTGAGCACGAACACCGGAGCGTGATAAGGCGGCTCGGGTCCCCACCACCCGCGCCAGTCCTCCGCCCACTCACCGCGGATCGGCCCGAACATGTTGCGGCCCATCAGATAGGCGCCACGCGGCCGCATAAGCCAGCCGGTCGCCGTCTCGTCGGCCTCATTGGCGCGCTCGTCGCCCAGGTGCCAGCCGTGCAGCTCCCTCCCGCGCTTGCCCAGCGGGTGCTCGCGACTCTGCTCTGGCCCGGCGACGAAGCCGTCAAGCGAAATCGACATATGGCACGTGGTGTCCTGCACCAACACCTCCCAAGTGGTTGCGACCCGCAAGCGGAAAAGGCGCACCCTAAGCCGAGCGATAGCCAACCGCAAGGCACCGAACTCGACATCGCCAAAAGCCGAGACGCTGCTCGACGACTTCGCGCGCTTTTGGGAGATCGGAGAACAACCCCGCGCGGCAGATCGTCGCCGTCAAGCCCCGCACGCCCTTCGCGCGCTACTTCCAGACGGTCGCCGAGATCATCCCCGGAACTCCGACGGAGATCCGGGGTGTCAAAGGCGGGAGCGACGGGGGCCGGTCCCAGACTTCGCACACCGGGAGATCGAGGTGCGGTTTCCGAGCGGCAGCCGGAAACCGAGAGCAAACCCGGAGCGTCAGCCGAGTTGACAAGCCAACCTATGTACTGCCATAGTCAGTACATGACAGCGATCAAAGAGCAGCGACTGCAGATCCGCGTCGACCCGCAGGAGAAGCAGCTGCTCGAGCGCGCCGCCGACGCGACGCACCAGAACCTTTCCGCGTTCGTGCTCCAAGCAGCGGCCCTGCACGCCGAGGAGGTGCTCGCCGAACGCAGCGTCATCACCCTCTCCCCCCACGCAGCTCAGGCGTTCAGCGAGGCACTCGCGCAGCCCGCGAGCGTGAACGCGCGCCTCACCGCGGCGCTGGATCGTCCTCGCAACTTCCGCTGGGTTGACTGACCTTCGCCGTCCCGAGCCGCTGGACCCGGCTCGACACGACCGCACCCGCTTCGATTCGGGCGAGCCGGCGCTCGACGAATGGCTGCGCCGCTACGCCGGCCAGAACCGACGGCGCGACACCGCCGCCACCTGGGTCATCGCCGCCCCCAAGAGCCAGGTCATCGCCTACGCGAGCCTCTCCATGACCGCGATCGACCGCACCGCCGCGCCCCGGGCGATCGCTAGACATGCGCCCGACCCGGTCCCCGCCCTCCTGCTCGGCCGCCTCGCCGTCGACCGCCATCACGCCGGTCTCGGCATCGGGACCGCACTCGTCGCCCATGTCCTCGCGACCGCGGTCGAGCTCAACACGAAGGCCGCCTGCCGCACAGTCGTCGTGACGGCAATCAGCGCCCGAGCACGGGTCTGGTGGGAGCGCCTCGGATTCCACCCATTCGACTCCGACGACCAGACCGCTGCCGACCTGTATCTCCTGACTTCAGAGATCGAGGCAACCCTGCGCACCTTGAAGCCGTAGCTCCGCCCACAGGCACCACCGCCACGACGCGACACTCAATCCCGCGACCCCGGCAGAACTAGCCGATTTGCAGGTCAAACACGGGAGCGACGGGGGTGAAAGCCGCGAACGGCTCCTCATCGAGATCCGGCCTGAGCCCAGCGGGTTGCTCAAGCGTGTCAGCGGTGGGTCAGCCGCGAGTCAGCGCTCACGGCCACCGCGTTCGCGGCGCATGGCGTGCAGCTCGGCGTCGGCAAGCCGCATCGCCTCCTCTTCGGCCAGTGTGCTCATCGCCTGCGCCTTGCGGAGGGCATCGAGGCCGAGGTGGCGACGCGCAGCCCGCTCCAGCAACTCAGCATCGGTCAGAGCAGCGCTTGCCGGCAGCGAAGCTTCGCGCAGCCGCCCGAGCAGCTCGGCATCGACTTCGACCATCGTCTTGCCGGAAGAACTCACGACCCGACGCTAACAAGGCCGCGACGCTCTCGGTTCGGACCACAACACAAGTGGTGTTGAGCCCGCAACCCTGAGACGGCAGACTTGAATCGATGCCGCCTTCCGCCACACGATCGACCTCCGCACGGGGTGACGCACGCCGTGGTTCGCGCTACCTTGACCCGGTGACCGTCAAGGAGCGACTGCACCACGCCGTCGAGAGCATGACCGACGAGGAGGCGCGCACTGCGCTGCGCACACTCGCGGACGCGTCCGGTGATCCGGTCGCTTGGATGCTCGATCACGCACCAATCGACGACGAGCCAGAGACCGACGAGGAGCGCCAGGCCGTGGCCGAGGCACGCGCCGATCGCGAGCGCGGCATCAAGCCAGTTCCGCTCGACGACGTCCTCGCCGAGTTCGACGGTCGGTGACCGAGCCGCACTGGCGCGTCGTCATCGACGACCGCGCCCGCAAGGATCTCCGACGCATCGATCCGCCCACGCGGAAGCGCATCCTCGCCGCGATCACCAAGCTCGGTCAGAGCGCCGAGCTGACCGGCGACATCAAGCGACTCCAAGGCTCCACCGAGTACCGCCTCCGTGTCGGCGATTGGCGCGTCCGCTTCGAGCGCGACGGCCGCCAGCTCATCATCACGGTAGTGCGCGTGCTGCCGCGCGGGCGGGCGTACGATCGGTGAGCCTCGGCGACGCCGCCTAAGCGCCTTGCTACCGATCGCGCTCGTTTCGCCGTGGTCGCCCTCGCGGAGGCCCGTGACCCAAGGTCATGGTCCGTCCTCGCCAATGACAATGTGGCCCGGGCGGCGCGCTAACGCCCCCGCGCCTGGCACCGAAGGATTGCGCCTTCGATGCGGAGACACCGTCGTCCGATTCGGTGGCCGGCTGGCTACCCGCCGTCGTCGCGTGCGTGCTTCTCGGTGCCTGGACCTGAGGAGGCAGACATGCGCGCTGGAAGGAACGCGCGGGGCAGGAAGTACGGCGCGATCGAGCGGGGTGAGATCAACCCGACGCTTCGGATTGTCTTCAAGCTCTCGCGCGGGTTGGCGATGCTGCCTTCGAGCTGCTGCAGCTCGCCGAGCGCCATCACGGCGCGCTGGAGGTGGACTGCGATGCCGTGTGATCCCGGCATTCAGGCGCCGCCTCGAATCTTCCTCGCTTCTCGTCTCGAATCTGTCCTCGTTTCTCTCCTCGCCACCGGCCAGGAGTCCGACCGCAGCATCGCTGCGTGGCTCAACGCGAAGGGCGCCCGCACCGCACGTGGGCGCGCGTTCGGCAAGGACACCGTGCGCGAGATGCTCGTCAATGCCGTCTACTGCGGCTACGTCACCGGACTCCGAGACCAGTCGCGCGAGATCCGCGGCCGGCACGATCCAATCGTGCCCGAGACGCTGTTCGACCGCGTACAGGAGGGCGCGAGCGCGTGCTCGCGGCCATCCGCGATGCGACGCACGACGAGGACCCTGAAGGTACGCGCCGCCGCGACCTGGCCGCCCAGCTCGAGCGCCTTCAAGACCTCTACGTCATGGGCGACCTCACAAAGCCCCAGTACGTCATGCGCCGCCAAGCGCTCGAAGACGAGCTGGAGCGAATCGGCCCACCCACCGACCCGCAACTCGACCAGGCCGCCGCGCTGCTCGCCGACTTCGGCCGCTTCTGGGAGATCGAGCCGTCACCCGCCGAGCGCCGCAAGCTCCTCGCATCGCTGTTCGAGCGCATCCGGGAGCACGAGGGCGCGATCGTCGCGGTCAAGCCGCGTGCGCCGTTCGTGCAGTACTTCAGTGCCGCCGAGGCCCTGGAGCGGCACCGCAACAAGTGCGGTGCCGAAGAGCGGGAGCGACGGGACTCGAACCCGCGACCTCTGGCGTGACAGGCCAGCGCTCTAACCAACTGAGCTACGCCCCCAACAGGGGCTGGAAGTATGGCACGCAGCGGCGCGAAGATGCCGGGCGCTCAGACGTTGCCGCGGGACTGTGACGAGTCGCGTCCTGGCTGGGCAGCCAGTAGGCTTGCGCGATGAGCGCCACCGCGCCCGAGCCGCTGTCGTACAACCCCGTCAAGCGGATCCTCAGCGACCTCTACACGGAGCGGGTCGCGCCCGTTCCGTTCCCGCCCGGGCCGAACGACTTCAACATCCCGCGCACGCTCGGCTTCGTGCGCGATCCGCTCGCGATCCTGCTGCCGGCCTATCAGGACTACGGGCCGATCTTCAGCATGCGCGTGTTCCACGGCCGCGTCGTCTTCATGCTCGGCCCGGCCGCGAACCACTTCGTGACCGTCTCGAACGCGAGCAGCTTCCGCTGGCGCGAAGGCAGCCTCGGCGACCTCACGCCCCTGCTCGGCGACGGGCTGCTGACGATCGACGGCGACTACCACCGCCGCGCCCGCCGCATCATGCTCCCCGCCTTCCATCGCGAGCGGATCGCCGCCGCCCACGGCACGATGGTCGAGGAGACGCTGCTGGCGCTCGAGGGCTGGGAGCCCGGCACGCGCGTCGACGTCTACCGCTGGGCCCGCCGGCTCACGCTGCGGGTCGCGATGCGCGCGCTCTTCGGCCTCGACCCCGACGAGCAGGGCACGGGCGCCCAGGCTGCGATCGACTTCGAGCGCGCGCTCAGCTACTACGGCACCGACTTCGCCGTCCGCGTGATGCGCGGCCCGCGCACGCCGTGGCAGCGGATGCAGGCCGCCCGCCGCGCGCTCGACCGCGTCATCTACGCGGAGATCGAGCGACGCCGACGCGGCGTCGGCGGCCCGCTCTCCGAGCGCATCGACGTGCTCTCGCTGCTGCTGGAGGCGACCGACGAGGACGGCTCACGACTGAGCGACCGCGAGGTGCGCGACCAGGTGATGACGCTCCTGTTCGCGGGCCACGACACCTCGACCTCGACGATCAGCTTCATGCTCTACGAGCTGGCGCGCCATCCGGCGGTGCTCGCGCGCGTGTTGGAGGAGCAGGACGATGTGCTCGGCGGGCGCACCCCGACCGCCGCTGAGCTGACCAGCGAGCTGCCCGAGCTGGAGATGGTCCTCGACGAGACGCTGCGGCTGTACCCGGCCGCCTGGATCGGGCCGCGCCGCGCGGTCGAGACGTTCTCCTTCGGCGGCCACGAGGTCCCCGCCGGCGCCTACGTCAACTACTCCTCGTGGGCGAGCCATCGCCTCCCCGACGTGTGGCCCGAGCCGGAGGCGTTCGTGCCCGAGCGCTTCGCGCCGGAGGCGAAGGCGAAGCTCCCGAAGGGCGCGTACATCCCCTTCGGCGGCGGCTCGCGCACGTGCATCGGCATGCGCTTCGGCCAGCTGGAGATCAAGACGATCGTGACGCTGCTGCTCCAGCGCCATCGCCTGGAGCTGTTCCCCGGCCGCACGCTCACGGTCCGCCAGATGCCGACCCTGAGCCCGCGCGACCCGCTCGAGATGACCGTGCGCGAGCGCGGCGTGCCCGCCGGGCTCGCGAGCTGAGCCATACTCTGGCGATGGCGGAGCGCGACGTGCCCTTCACGAGCCTCTCCGGCGAGCCGATCAAGCCGCTCTACACGCAGGCGGACCTGCCGGGATCCGATCCCGCCCACCCGACGATCGGCGCGCCCGGCGAGTACCCCTTCACGCGTGGCGTGTACGAGTCGATGTACCGCGGGCGGCTGTGGACGATGCGCCAGTTCGCCGGCTTCGGCACCGCCGAGGAGACGAACGAGCGCTTCCGCTACCTGATCGACCACGGCCAGACGGGGCTTTCGACCGCGTTCGACATGCCCTCGCTGATGGGCCACGACTCCGACCACCCGCGCTCGCTCGGCGAGGTCGGGCGCGAGGGCGTCGCGGTCGACACGCTCGACGACATGGAGACGCTGTTCGCCGGGATCGACGTCGGCGAGGTGACGGTGTCGATGACGATCAACGCGCCCGCGGCGATCATGCTCGCGTTCTACGTGGCCGCGGCCGAGCGCGGCGGCGTGCCGGCGGATCGGCTCGGCGGCACGATCCAGACCGACATCCTCAAGGAGTACATCGCGCAGAAGGAGTGGTGCTTCCCGATCGACCCGGCGATGCGCCTCGTCGGCGACATGATCGAGTGGTGCGCCGGCGCGATGCCGCGCTGGCACCCGGTCTCGATCTCCGGTTACCACATCCGCGAGGCCGGATCGACGGCCGCGCAGGAGCTCGCGTTCACGCTCAAGGACGGCCTCACGTACGTCGAGGAGGCGATCGCGCGCGGGCTCGACGTCGACGACTTCGCGCCGCGCCTGAGCTTCTTCTTCAACGCGCAGATCGACTTCTTCGAGGAGATCGCGAAGTACCGCGCGGCGCGCCGCATCTGGGCGCGCGAGCTGCGTGAGACGTTCGGCGCGAAGAACCCGAAGTCGTGGTTGATGCGCTTCCACACGCAGACCGCGGGCGTGTCGCTGACCGCCCAGCAGCCGCTCAACAACATCGTGCGCACGACGATCGAGGCGCTCGCGGGCGTGCTCGGCGGGACGCAGTCGCTGCACACCAACAGCTATGACGAGGCGCTCGCGCTGCCGACCGAGGACGCGGTGCGGATCGCGCTGCGCACGCAGCAGATCATCGCCCACGAGACCGGCGTCGCGAACACGATCGACCCGCTCGGCGGCTCCTACTTCGTCGAGGCGCTGACGGACGAGATCGAGGCGAAGGCGTACGAGTACTTCGCGAAGATCGACGAGCTGGGTGGGATGGTCGCGGCCGTCAAGCAGAGCTATCCGCAGCGCGAGATCGCCGACGCCGCCTACCAGCTGCAGACCGAGATCGACGAGCGCAAGCGCATCGTCGTCGGCGTCAACTCCTTCACCGAGGGCGACGACGCGCGGACGCCGATCCTGCGGATCGACCCCGCGCTCGAGCGCAAGCAGGTCGACCGCCTGCAGGCGGTGCGCGCCCGCCGCGACGCACAGGCGGTCGAGACGGTGCTCGCGCAGCTGCGCGAGGCCGCCGCCACGCGCGCGAACCTGATGCCGCTGCTGCTCGACGCCGCCCGCGTACACGCCAGCGAGGGCGAGATCATCCACACGCTGCAGGCCGTCTGGGGCGCGTACACCGAGACGCCCGTCTACTGACGGCTAGACGAAGTCGCCTTCGTGGCGGCGGATCGCGCTCAGCACGTCGGTGATCGTGTCGAGCGACGCGTCGCCGAGCGGGTCCATCGCGAAGCCGGCCGCGTTGAGGATCAGCGTCGCGCGCTCGGCCAGCTCGCGGCCGGCGGGCGTGATCGCGATCAGCGTCGAGCGGCGGTCCTGCTCGTGCGAGAGGCGCGTCACGAGCCCCGACTGCTCGAGCCGGTCGGCCATGTGGGTCATGCTCGTGCGGTGCACCTGGAGCCGCTCGCCCATCTTGCCGACGGGCAGCGCGCCGGTGCGGCTGAAGACGAGCACCATCAGCGTCTCGTAGCGCGGGAACGTGAGCCCGAGCGGGCGCAGCAGCTCGCCGAGGCGCGCCAGCAGGATCTGCTGCGTGCGCATGATCGACGTGACCGCCGCCATCGGGCGCGCCGGCTCGTCTCCGTAGCGCTCCCGCCAGTGGCGGCGGGCCTCGGCGATCGGATCGAAGGACAGCGGCTCGCTCATCGGCCGGACAGCCTTGCAGACGGCTCAAGCGAACGCCGCGTCGGCTGGAGCGAGGCGCTCGCGCGGATGGGCGGTGCTGGTCTCGAACCAGCGACCTCCTCCTTGTAAGGGAGGCGCTCTACCAACTGAGCTAACCGCCCGCGGCTTCGAGATGGTAGCCGCGGGCAGTACCCCCAGGGGGAATCGAACCCCCGCTGCCAGCGTGAAAGGCTGGCGTGCTGACCGCTACACCATGGGGGCAGGGGGATCTGCGACGATTCGACCGCGCGTCTAGCTCATCGGGTAGAGCACCGGACTTTTAATCCGGCGGGCTGGGTTCGAGTCCCAGGACGCGCACTTTCGTGTCGCGCCCCGGGAGCCGTACCCGGCCCTAGGACGCCTTCGTCAGCTTGACGCCGTTCGCACCCTCGGGTTGGAGGATGCCCTTGCGCTTGAGCTGGGAGATCGTCGTGTGGACGGTCGGCTTGGCGATATTCGTCACATCGGCGACCTCAGCGGCCGAGACTCCCGGCCGTTCTCGCACGACCGCGAGGATCGCCTCGCGGTTGGCGCCGCGCGGAGCGCGACGGCGCTTGCCGCCGGCGTACGGGGCGCGCGCAGCAGCGGACGCGGCCGCCGCAGAACGTGCTCGGGGAGGAGCGGCAGCGCTGACGCGAGGCGCCGAGCTGCCGTTGGTGCCACCGGTCGAGAGCGCGGTGAGTACGGCTTCGAGCTGGTCCTTCTCCGCAAGCAGCGGTCGCAGCTCGGACAGGCGCTGCTCGATGTCACGTTGAATTTGCGCGACAAGATCTGGCATGTACGTGACTCCTGGTGAGACGAGGGGTAAAGAAGAGAGTAGCAATGTTGGCACGTGGATTGAACCCACGTCCGCTCCACGTCAACCAAACGTGGCGTGCGCCCGTTACAACGTCTGATTGGTGAAGAAAAGCTTACAAACCGACGCAATCGTGCGCGAGGCGCTGCACGAGCGGGGCGGGCCTGCCAATGTGGAATCCCTGTGCGTAGTCGACGCCGAGCTCACGCAACAGCTCAACTGTCTCATCGTCGCCGACATACTCGGCAATGGTCTTCTTCCCGAGACCACGGGCGATGTCGACGGCCGCGCGGATCAGCAGCTGGTCCGTCTGGTTGGTCGTACAGGAACGCACAAACTCTCCGTCGATCTTCAAAAGGTCGAACGGAAGATGCTTCAAATAGTAGAAGCTGCCGAACCCAGCGCCAAAGTCGTCAAGCGCGAAGCGACAGCCCAACTCGGCAAGACGTGCAGCAAACTGCTGCGCACGCGGAATGTTGGCCACCGCCGTCGTCTCAGTGATCTCGAGCACGAGATTCACAGGATCCACACCATTGGCGCGCAACTCGTGCTCGATGATCGTCAGCAGCTCCGGATCGCCCGTCGAGCTGCCTGAGATGTTGACCTCGAACACCAGCTCGCGCCCGGCGCGGCGCTGCTCGCCCATCAAGCGGATCGCGCGGGCGACGACCCAGCGATCGATCTCCTGCATCAGGTCGAAGCGCTCCGCGACGGCGATGAACGCAGCCGGCGGGATCACGTCGCCCTGCTCGTCGAGCATCCGCAGCAGCAGCTCGTGCTGGCGCACCTCACCGCTGCTCAACTCGACGATCGGCTGCGCGTAGAGCGTGAAGCGATCCTCTTCGAGCGCCTCGCGGATGCGCTCGGCCCAGGTGATGCGCGCCTTCATGCGTGAGGCGCCGCGCTCGCAGGAGTACGTCGCCGCGCGGTCGCGCCCGGCCTCCTTCGCGTCGTACATCGCGAGGTCGGCGTTCACGAGCACGTCCTCGGCGCTGAGGCGCTCGGACTCGCCGAACAGCGCGATGCCGATGCTCGCGGTGATCGGACGGCGACGGCCGGCCGCCGTCAGCACCGACTGGTCGCGCACCGCCGCGAGCACCGAGGCCGCGACCTGCTGGGCCTCCTCGACGCCGCCGCGCGGCATCAGCACCGCGAACTCGTCGCCGCCGAGGCGGGCGAGCACGTCGCTGTCACGCAGGCGCGTGCGCAGCGTCTGCGCGACCTTCACGATCAACTCGTCGCCGACGTTGTGACCGAGCGTGTCGTTGATGTGCTTGAAACGATCGATGTCGAGCACGAGCGCCGCGCCTTCGGGGCCATAACGCTCGACGCGCGCGATGTGCTGATTCAGCTCGCGCTCGAACGAGCGGCGATTGAGCAGGCCGGTGAGCGGATCGTGGTCGGCCATGTGCTGGAGCTGCGCCTCGTAGCGCACGCGCTCGCTGACGTCCTGGATCTGGCCGAGGAAGTGTTGCGGCGTGCCGTCGGCCGCACGTACGAGCGTCGCGTGCACGGCGACCATCACGACCTGTCCGACGACGTCGACGAAGCGCTTCTCCATCCAGAACGTGCTCTGCTCGCCGGACAGCAGGCTGCGCATCATCTCCTCGTCGCGCATCAAGTCGCTCGGGTGGCTGAGCTCGGCGAAGCCCATCTCCTCGAGCTCCTCGCGTGTATAGCCGGTGATCGCGCAGAGCGCGTCGTTGACCTGGATGAAGCGTCCCTCGAGATCGGACAGCGCCATCCCGATCGGAGCGGCTTCGAAAGCGGTGCGGAAGCGCAGCTCGGCGGCGGCGATCCGCTCGACGCTCTCGCGCAGCGCCGCCTCGGCGGAGACGCGCTCGCTGACGTCGCGGACGATCGCCTGGCCCTCGATCGGCGCGCCGGTGGCGGGGTCGAGCACGCGCCGCACACGCGCCTCGATCCAGACGTCGTGGCCGTCGCGGTGGCGCAGGCGCGCCGTCACGGTGACCGTGCCGCCCTGGTCGTTGACGCGCCGGCGGGCGCCGACGATCTCGCTGCGGTCGTCCGGATGGACGAAGTCGCGCGGGGCGCGGCCGAGCACCTCGTCGGGCTTGTAGCCGATCAGCTCACTGCACGCCGGCGAGACGTACGTGATCGTGCCGCTGACGCCGAAGACGAGGATCGTGTCGGTCGCGTTCTCGGTCAGCAGCCGGTGGCGGCGCTCGGCGGTGAGCCGCTCCTGCTCGGCGCCCTCGCGCTCGCGCCGCACCGCGTGCAGGACGAGCACGCCGAGCACGATCGTGGGGAGCATGCCGGCGACCGGGATCGCCCAGTCGTCGACGGCGAGGACCGTGATGACGACGGTCGCGATCGCCAGCAGGACGAAGCCGAGCAGCGCGGTCGAGACACCGCGCGCACGCCTGCGCATCAGCGGCTCCCGCCAGGGCGCAGGGGTGGTGTCTCGACTCCCAGCATCACGCCGTCCGTATCGGCAGAGATGACCTGCTCCTGTAGCCGAAAGCTGTCGCGCCGCCGCTCGGCGCGGGCGCGATCAGTGCTTGAAATGACGGCGGCTGGTGAAGACCATCGCGACGCCGGCGGCGTCGGCCGCAGCCACGACCTCCGGATCGCGCATCGAGCCGCCCGGCTGGATGATCGCGGTGACGCCGGCGTCGATCGCCAGCTGCGGCCCGTCGGCGAAGGGAAAGTAGGCGTCGGAGGCGAGCACCGCGCCCGTCAATGACCCTTCGCGCGCCTTCTCCACGGCGATCCGCACCGAGTCCACGCGGCTCATCTGGCCGGCGCCGATCCCGACCGAGGCGCCGTCGCGCGCGAGCACGATCGCGTTCGAGCGAACGTGCTTGCACACGCGCCATGCGAACAGCAGCTCGCTCCACTCGGCGTCGCTCGGCGCGCGCTGCGTGGCGACCGTCATCTCGCTGCGCTCCTGCGTGTCGAGGTCGCGGTCCTGCACGAGCAGCCCACCGGCGACCTGCTTGACGTCGGGCTCGGCGAGGTGCAGCGGGTGCTCCTCGTCGTCTTGGAGGATCCGCAGGTTCGGCTTGCCGGCGAGCGCCGCGAGCGCGGCCTCGTCGTAGCCGGGCGCGAACAGCACCTCGACGAACTGCTGCACGAGCGCCTGCGCGAACGGCCCGTCGACGGGCCGGTTGACGCAGATGACGCCGCCGAACGCCGACATCGGGTCGCACGCGAAGGCGCGCTCGTAGGCGTCGAGGCCGGTGTCGCCGAGCGCGACGCCGCAGGGGTTGTTGTGCTTGACGATCACGCATGCCGGCCCGCTGAATTCGCGCAGCAGCAGCCGCGCCGCGTTGAGGTCGAGCAGGTTGTTGAACGACAACGGCTTGCCGCCGAGCTGGCGCACGTTCGAGAGCAGGTGCGTCGGCGAGCCGACCTGCGCGTAGTAGGCGGCGCGCTGGTGCGGGTTCTCGCCGTAGGAGAGGTCGGTCAGCTTCTCGTAGGCGCGCACGAACAGCGGCGGGAAGTCGTCGCGCTTCTCCGAGAACCAGCGCGCGATCGCGGTGTCGTAGCGGGCGGTGTAGGCGAACGCCTCGGCCGCGAGGCTCTCGCGCGTGGCGAGCGAGAGGCGCCGTGCGCCGTCGTCGGTACGCAGCTCCTCCAATACCGCGTCGTAGCTGGCGGGTGAGACGACGGGCGCTGCGAACGCGAAGTTCTTCGCAGCCGCGCGGATCATCGTCGGGCCGCCGATGTCGATGTTCTCGATCGCCTCCGAGTCGGCCACGCCGCGGCGGGCGATCGTCTGCTCGAAGGGGTAGAGGTTGACGCACACGAGATCGACGAACTCCACCTCGGCGTCCTGCGCGGCGGCGAGGTGGGAGGCGTCGTCGCGCACTGCCAGCAGCCCCGCGTAGAGCTTCGGGTGCAGCGTCTTGACGCGCCCGTCCATGATCTCGGGGAAGCCCGTGAAGTCGCTGATCGAGCGATGCTGGATGCCGGCGTCGGCCAGCGTGCCGGCGGTGCCACCGGTCGAGACCAGCTCGACGCCCAGCTCGGCCAGCCCGCGCGCGAACTCGGCGATGCCGGTCTTGTCCGAGACCGACAGCAGCGCCCGCCGGATCTGCACCTGCCCGGGCGCCGTCGTCTCCGTTCCGTCAGCCATCGGCCGCGAGGATATCTACGGCTCCAGCAGCACGCGCCGCGGGTTCTCCGGATCGATCCGCACGGCGCCGCGCGCGAGCAGGCGGATCGCCTCCGGCAGCAGCTCGTGCTCGATCGCATGGAGGCGCTCGAAGACCTCCTCGGCCGTGTGCGCGTGCGGCAGCTCGATCGCGCGCTGGAGCACGATCGGGCCGGTGTCGACGCCCTCGTCGACGAAGTGCACCGTGACGCCGAACACGCGCACGCCGTGGGCGAGCGCCTGCTCGACCGCGTTCAGGCCGGCGAACGCGGGCAGCAGCGCCGGGTGGACGTTGACGACCGCCTGCGGGAAGCGCGCGAGGAAGCGCGGCGTCAGCAGCTGCATGTAGCCGGCGAGCACGACGAGCTGCGCGCCGGAGGCGGCGACCCAGTCGGCCAGCGCGGCGTCGCGCGCGGCGCGGTCGGGGTGTGCGCCGAGCGGGAAGACGGCCGTCGGGACGCCGGCGCCCTGCGCCCGCGCGAGCGCGGGTGCGCCCTCGACGTTGGAGGCGACGGCGACCAGCTCGATCCCGTCGCGGCCGTGCACGGTGTCGAGGATCGCCTGCAGATTCGAGCCCGCCCCCGAGGCGAGCACCGCGATGCGGAACGCGCTCATGCCGCTTGCAGCTTGGGGAAGCGCCCGCCGGTGGAGCGCAGCGTGCCGCCTGCGAGCAGCGAGTCGACGCGCGCGAGCACATCGGCGCGGCGCAGGTGAGCGAACGTGCCGTAGTCGGGCAGCCCGTCGTAGGAGTGCTCCTCGATCACCTTCGAGCGCCCGCCGCAGAG
Organism: uncultured Actinomycetes bacterium; assembly: GCA_963746145.1. Lineage (GTDB taxonomy): Bacteria > Actinomycetota > Thermoleophilia > Solirubrobacterales > Solirubrobacteraceae > Conexibacter. Next base: position 98,228 of record CAVVAC010000002.1, on the reverse strand, counting down.
GATCTCGACCGCGCGCGTGCGCCCGACCGAGGGCTGCGCGGTCTCGACGACGCTCAAGATCGCGTCGTCGAGCTGCGTGACGTCGCCCGCAGGCACGCCGCTCGCGGCTGCCGGAGGGCGAAACCCGTGGTCGCCGGCGGCGGCTGCGCGCGCACGCGACGGCCGTCCCGCGCGCGCGACCGGCGCCGGCGCGGCAGGCACCAGCGACGGGTCGCAGACGTCGCAGCACGACACGCCCGGGTCGAGCAGCGGCGCGTTGCCGTCGCCGAAGTGGCGCAGCAGCGCGACCCGGCGGCAGCGCGACTGCTCGACGAACGCCCAGATCGAGCGGTACTGGCGCCAGCGCACGCGCTGCGCCTCGCCGGCCGAGGCGCGGCAGGCGTTCAGCGCCTCGCGGTTCCAGGCGCCGGCGATGCGTCCGACGGCGCGGTCGGGCGGCGAGGGCGCCGGCTGCACCATGCCCGCGCGCGCAAGGTGGCCGACGATCGAGCGCGCCTCGTCGGCGCTCGCGCGGCTGCCGACGAGCGCCGCCAGCTCGCGCAGCTCGACGTCGTAGCGGCCGGTCTCGGCGGCGCTGCCGTGGATCAGCCGCGCGACGCCGGAGAAGGCGGCGTCCTCGACCTCCGAGCGCTGGATGAAGAAGACGTGCAGGCCCTTGTCGCGCGCCTCCGCGAACAGCAGGCAGCGCGCCGGCTGGCCGTCGCGCCCGGCGCGCCCGGCCTCCTGGTAGTAGCCCTCGACCGACTGCGGCACCGTCTCATGGCAGACGGTGCGCACGTCGGCCTTGTCGACGCCCATGCCGAAGGCGTTCGTCGCCACGACGACGCGCGTCTCGCCGCCCATGAAGGCGCGCTGCACCGCCGCGCGCCGCTCGCGCTCGAGCCCCGCGTGGTAGACCGAGACGGGCTCTCCCAGCTCTCGCTCGAGCGTCTGCGCGAGCGCCTCGCAGCCGTTGCGCGTGCCGGCATAGACGATCGCCGGCAGCGCGTCCGGCTCGCCCAGCACGGTCGCGATGCGGCGGTGCTTGTCCACCGCCGTCTTGCACGGCACGACCGCGAACGAGAGGTTCGGGCGGTCGAAGCCGGTCGTCACGCGCACCGGGTCCTCCAGCCGCAGCCGCGCGACGATGTCGTTGGCGACCTGCGGCGTCGCGGTCGCCGTCAGCGCGACGAGCGAGCGCGCCTTCAGGTAGCGCGCAGCGTCGGCGAGGCGGAAGTAGTCGGGGCGGAAGTCGTGACCCCACTGCGAGACGCAGTGCGCCTCGTCGACGACGAACAGGCCGAGCCGCGCACGGCCGATCTGCTCGACGAAGCCGGGCGAGGCGAAGCGCTCGGGCGCGACGTAGAGCAGCCGCAGCTCCCCGCTCACCGCCCGTTCGAGCACCTCGCGGTTCTCCGCCGCGGTCTGCTGCGCGTTGACGAGCGCGACGCGCTCGGGCGCGATCCGCTTGAGCGCGTCGACCTGGTCCTGCATCAGCGAGACGAGCGGAGAGACGACGATCGTGAGGTCCTCGCGCATCAGCGCCGGCAGCTGGTAGCAGAGTGACTTGCCCGAGCCGGTCGGCATCACGACGAGCGTGTCGCGGTCGGCGAGCGCGGCGGCGACCGCCTCGGCCTGGCCGGGGCGGAAGCGATCGAAGCCGAAGTGCGCGTGCAGCGCCTCGTTGGCGTCCATGCGTCCGACGATATCGGCGCGACCGGCGGGGTCGGAAGCTAGACGCGCACTAGCGGCAGCGCGCGCTCGAACGCGTGCTTGTCCTGCCCGCCGGGCGTGCCGGGCAGCGGGTACTCGCCGGTGAAGCACGCGTCGCAGTGCGTCTCGCGCGTCACGCCGACGGCCTCGTAGACGCTCTCAAGCGAGAGATAGTGCAGCGAGTCGGCGCCGAGCTCGACGGCGACCTGCTCCGTCGAGCGCTCGTGCGCGACCATCTCCTCGCGCGTGGACATGTCGATCCCGTAGTGGCACGGGTTGCGGATCGGCGGCGCGGTGATGCGCAGGTGCACCTCCAGCGCGCCGGCGTCGCGCAGCATCTGCACGATCTGGCGCGTCGTGTTGCCGCGCACGATCGAGTCGTCGACGACGACGAGCCGCTTGCCGCTGACGATCTCCGGCATCGGGTTGAACTTCAGCCGCAGGCCGTGCTTGCGCAGCTCCTGACCGGGCTGGATGAACGTGCGCGCGACGTAGCGATTCTTGACGAAGCCATCGTCCTGCGGGATTCCGCTGACACGCGCATAGCCGCGCGCGGCCGGCGTGCCGGAGTCCGGCACGGCGATCACGAGGTCGGCGTCGACCGGCGCTTCGCGCGCCAGCAGCTCGCCCATGCGCCCACGCGCGCCCTGCAGCACCGTGCCGCCCATGTGCGAGTCGGGTCGGGCGAAGTAGATGTACTCGAAGACGCAGAAGGCCTTGCGGGCGCCTTCGACGACCGTGCGCGTGGAGATCCCGCCGCCGTCGATCGCGACGACCTCGCCAGGGTCGATCTCGCGCAGGAACTTCGCGCCGATGATGTCGAGCGCGCACGACTCGCTGGCAACGCAGTAGCGGTCGCCGAGCATCCCGAGCGCGAGCGGGCGGATCCCGTGCGGGTCGCGGAACGCGACGATCTTCTCCGGCGTCATCACGACGGTCGAGAAGGCGCCGTGCAGGCGCGGCAGCACGTCGGCGACGGCGTCCTCGATGCGCTCGGCGGGATGCGTGGAGAGCAGCGCGGCGATGATCTCCGAGTCGGAGGTGGAGCGGAAGGCGACGTCCTGCTCGCGCAGCTCGGCGTGCAGTTCGACGGCGTTCGTGAGGTTGCCGTTGTGCGCGAGCGCCAGCTCGCGGCGGTCCGAGCGGTAGACGGGCTGGGCGTTCTCCCAGGCGGAGGAGCCCGTCGTCGAGTAGCGCACGTGGCCGAGCGCCAGCTCGCCCGGGAGCGAGCGCAGCTTCTGCTCGTCGAAGACCTGCGAGACGAGCCCGAGGTCGCGCAGGGTCATGATGTTGCCGCCGACGTCCGTCGTCGCGATGCCCGCGGACTCCTGGCCGCGGTGCTGGAGCGCGTACAACGCGAAGTAGGCGAGACGCGCGACGTCGTGTTCGGGAGCGAAGATCCCGAAGACGCCACACTCGTCCCGCGGTCCGTCGCGATCGGTGAGGAAGTCGGTCATCGAGGAGGGCGAGTCAGCCTCCGACAGCGGGAACGGCGGCTCCGCACCCGCTGCGGCAGAGACTAGCAGCGGTCACGGAGCCCGCCGTCGCGGGCGGCCCGCAGCTCGTCGAGCGACCAGCTCAGCTCGGCGCCGTCGTCGAGCGTCATCGCGAGCGCATCGCCTCCGACAACGCCGAACAGCGTCGTCGGTATCGCGCGCGCGATCGCCGCCAGCGCGGGACGCGGGCCGGACAGCAGGAAGCCGCCGGCGCCCTCGCCGAACAGCTGCTCCAGCAGCCCCTCGCCGGCACCGCGGAAGTCCACCTGTGCGCCGCGACCGCCGGCCAGGCAGCACTCCGCGAGCGCCACCGCGAAGCCGCCCTCGGCGACGTCGTGCGCGCTGCGCACCTCGCCGCCGCGGACCGCGTCGCGCACGACTTCCAGCGTGCGGCGCAGCGCCGGCAGGTCGAGCGCGGGCAGCCCGTCCGGCAGCGGCTCGCCGCGCAGCTTCGCCAGCTCGGAGCCGGCCAGCGCGGGCGTGAAGGGCCCGACGAACGCGATCGCGTCGCCGTCCTGCGCGAAGCCGAGCCGGCCGGCGCGCGCGGCGTCGGGCATGCGTCCGACCATGCCGACGACCGGCGTCGGGTAGATCGGCCCCTCGGCGCCCTCGTTGTAGAGCGAGACGTTGCCGCCGACGACCGGCACGTCGAGCGCACGGCAGGCGTCGGCCAGCCCGCGCACGGACTCGGTCAGCTGCCACGCGATGTGCGGCTTCTCGGGGTTGCCGAAGTTGAGGCAGTTCGTCAGTCCGAGCGGCTCGGCGCCGGTGCAGGCGAGGTTCGCGGCGCACTCGAAGACGGCCTCGACGGTGCCCACGTAGGGGTCGCACGCGACGCGGCGGCCGGAGCCGTCGATCGAGACGGCGATCGCGCCGTCGTCGGGGAGCAACAACACCGCCGCATCGGCCTCGTCGGGGCGGCGCACGGTGCGCGACTGCACGAGGCAGTCGTACTGCTCGAAGATCGGCCGCCGCGAGGCGATGTTCGACGAGGCCAGCAGCGCGAGCAGCAGCTCGCGCGGGTCCTCCCCCTCGACTTGCCGCACAGGCGCCGGGTAGATCGGCGCGGGCGGCTTCGCGGGCGCCAGGTCGTACAGCGGGCACTCGTCGACGAGCGCCTCGACCGGCATGTCGCCGACGACCTCACCGCCGCTCAGCACGCGCAAGCGACCCGAGTCGGTGACCGCGCCGATCGCGGTCGCGGTCGTCTCCCACTTCGCGCAGACGGCCAGCACCTCGTCCACGCGCGCCGGCTCGACGACGCACAGCATCCGCTCCTGCGACTCCGAGACCATGATCTCGAACGGCTCCATGCCGGGCTCGCGCAGCGGCACGCGATCGACGTGGATGTCGAGCCCGAGCCCGCCCTTGCTCGCCATCTCCGACGAGGACGACGTGAGGCCCGCGGCGCCGAGGTCCTGCAGCGAGACGAGCAGCTCGCGGTCGAGCAGCTCGAGCGAGCACTCCAGCAGCTTCTTCTCCGCAAACGGATCGCCGATCTGGACGGTCGGGCGCTTGTCGGCGTCGGCCTCGCCCAGCTCGGCGCTCGCGAGCACCGAGGCGCCGCCGATGCCGTCGCGGCCGGTCAGCGCGCCGAACAGGATCAACACGTTGCCGGGGCCGGCCGCGGCCGCGCGGATCAGGCGGTCGTGCTCGGCGACGCCGAGCGCCATCGCGTTGACGAGGCAGTTCTGCTCGTAGGGGCCCTCGAAGTAGATCTCGCCGCCGATCGTCGGCACGCCGATCGAGTTGCCGTAATGGCCGATCCCGGCGACGGCGCGCTCCAGCAGGTAGCGCGAGCGCGCGCTGTCGAGCTCGCCGAAGCGCAGCGAGTCGAGCACCGCGATCGGCCGCGCGCCGACCGCGAAGACGTCGCGCAGGATCCCGCCGACGCCGGTCGCCGCGCCCTGGAACGGCTCGACCGCGCTCGGGTGGTTGTGCGACTCGACCTTGAACGCGATCGCGAGCCCGCCGCCGACGTCGACTGCGCCGGCGTTCTCGCCCGGGCCCATCAGCAGGTGCGGACCCTCCGTCGGCAGCTGGCCGAGCAGCTTCTTCGAGTGCTTGTAGGCGCAGTGCTCGGACCACATCAGCGAGAACATCGACAGCTCGACGGCGTTCGGCTCGCGGTCGAGCTTGTCAGCGATCAGCTCGTACTCGGCGTCGGTGAGGCCGAGCGCGCGATGGGGGGCAACAGCCGTGTCAGACATGCGCGCCCACGTGCCGGGCGATCGACTCGAACAGCTTGAGCCCGTCGGTCGATCCGGTCAGCGGGTCGACGGCGTGCTCGGGGTGCGGCATCAGCCCGAAGACGTTGCCGGCCGCGTTGCGCACGCCCGCGACGTCGGCGAGCGAGCCGTTGAAGTTCTCGCCGGGCGCGTAGCGCAGCAGCACCTGGCCGTCGGCCTCGACCTGCGCGTGCAGCTCGCGCGGCGCGTACCAGCAGCCGGTCGTGTGCTTGGCCGGGATCGAGAGCCGCTCGCCCTCGACGCAGGCGTTCGTGAACGGCGTGTCGGCGTGCTCGACCAGCAGGTCGACCTGTCGGCAGACGAAGCGCAGCGTCTCGTTCGGCAGCAGCGCGCCGGGCAGCAGCCCCGCCTCGCACAGCACCTGGAAGCCGTTGCAGATGCCGAGCACCGGGCCGCCCTCGCGCGCGAACGCGATCACCGACTCCATGATCGGCGCGAAGCGCGCGATCGCCCCGACGCGCAGGTAGTCGCCGTAGGAGAAGCCGCCGGGGACGACGATCGCGTCGACGCCCTGCAGGTCGCGCTCGCCGTGCCAGAGGATGACCGCCTCGCCGACGCGCTCGCACGCGAGCTGCGCGTCGACCTCGTCGCAGGTGCCGGGAAACCTGACGACGCCGAACTTCACGACGCGTCGAGGATCTCGTAATCCTCGATCAACGGGTTCACGAGCAGCTGCTCGCACATCTGCGGCAGGCGACTCGGGTCCTCGACGTCGAGCTCGATCAGGCGCCCGACGTGGACGTGGTCGACGCCGTCGAAGCCGAGCGCGGGCAGCGCCCGCTCGACCGCCTGGCCCTGCGGGTCGAGGATGCCGGCCTTCGGGCGCACCAGCACGCGCATGCGCGTCATGGCGCGGTCCGCTCCAGCCAGGCCGTGAACGGCTCACCCGTGATCAGCTCGTACGCCTCCTCGTAACGCGCCTGCGTGCGCGCCACGACGTCGGCGGGGATCTCCGGCGCCGGCGGCTTCTTGTCCCAGCCGGTGCTGCCCGCCCAGTCGCGCACGGGCTGCTTGTCGAAGCTCGGCTGGCCGCCGCCGGGCGCGTAGCCCTCGACCGGCCAGAAGCGCGACGAGTCGGGCGTGAGGACCTCGTCGCCGAGCACGAGCGTGCCATCGGGGCGCTGGCCCAGCTCGAACTTCGTGTCGGCGAGGATCACGCCGCGCGTGCGGGCGTGCTCGGCGGCCTTCGCATACAGCTCGATCGAGACGTCGCGCACCCGCTCCGCGAGCGCCCGGTCGCCGCCGAGCAGGTCGACCGTCTGCTCGAAGTCGATCGCCTCGTCGTGACCGACGTCGGCCTTCGTCGTCGGGGTGTAGATCGGTGCGGCGAACTGCTCGGACTCCTGCAGGCCGGCGGGCAGCGGCACGCCGCAGATCGAGCCGACCTGCCGGTACTCGCTCCAGCCCGAGCCGGTGATGTAGCCGCGCACGACCGCCTCGACGGGCAGCATCGCGAGCTTCTCGACGACGAGCGCACGGCCGCGCACCTCGTCGGGGACGCCCTCGGTGGCGGAGATGTAGTGGTTCGGGACGATCCCGCCGAGGCGCTCGAACCAGAAGACCGAGAGGCCCGTGAGGACCTTGCCCTTGTCCGGGATCGGCGTCGGGTGGACGGCGTCGAACGTCGAGATGCGGTCGGTCGCGACGAGCAGCAGCCGGTCGCCCAGGTCGTACAGCTCGCGGACCTTGCCCGAGGCGATGAGGGGCAGATCGGCGAGGGCGCTCACGTGGCGCGATGCTAGCAGCGGCTCCCGCGGAACAGCCCGGCGAGGCGGTCCCTCGCGAACGCCCACTGCTTGGCCGCGCTGCGACTCCCCGGCTGCAGGATCGGCAGCAGCGCGAGCCCGCGCACGGTCCCGAGGGTCATCTGGATCAGCTGGTCGTGGCTGCGGTCCTCTTGGCCGCCCGCGAGCATCTCGCGACAGCACAGCAGCGTGCCCTGGCTGAGGCGCGCCTCGACCGGCGCCAGCGACGCGCGCAGCTCGGGATCGGTGCGGGCCGCGGCGGCGAGGTCGATCGAGGCCTGGAACAGCGGGCCCGTGAACCAGCCCCAGATCGCGTCGAGCGCCTGCTCCACGCGCGCTTCACCCTGCGGCAGGCTTGCGACCTCGCCGCGGATGTCGTCGAGGCGCCGCATCGCGAGCTGCTCGAGCGCCGCCGCCACGAGCGCGGGTCGCGTGCCGAAGTGGTGCAGGTGCGCGCCGCGCGAGAGGCCGGCGCGCTCGCACACGCGCCCGGTCGTCGTGCCCTCGTAGCCGTACTCCACGAGGCACTCGATCGCGGCGTCGAGCAGCGCGGCGCGCGTGCCGGCGCGGCGCTCCCCCTGCGTGCGTCGTACAGGTGTCGTGCTCATCGCAGTCCGATGATACATTCATTCGCGAACGCAAATTAGTTACGAGGAGAACGAGACCGTGGGAGCCACAGACGCGTTGATCTTCGACGCGATCCGCACACCGCGTGGCAAGGGCAAGAGCAACGGGTCCCTGCACACGACGAAGCCGGTCGACCTCGTGGTCGGCCTGATGCACGAGCTGCTGATCCGCAACGAGCAGCTCGACCCCAACCGCGTCGACGACGTCGTGCTCGGCTGCGTCACGCCGGTCGGCGACCAGGGCGCGGACATCGCCAAGACCGCCGCGATCAAGGCCGGCCTGCCCGACACCGTCGCCGGCGTCCAGCTGAACCGCTTCTGCGCCTCGGGCCTGGAGGCCGTCAACATCGCCGCGCAGAAGGTCGCCTCCGGCTGGGAGGACCTCGTCTTCGCCGGCGGCGTCGAGTCGATGTCGCGGATCCCGATGGGCACCGACGGCGGCGCCTGGGCGATGGACCCCGAGACCGCCTACGACACCTCGTTCGTCCCGCAGGGCGTCAGCGCCGACCTGATCGCGACCGTCGAGCAGTTCAGCCGCGAGGACGTCGACACCTACGCCGTGCGCTCGCAGGAGCGCGCCGCCGCCGCACAGGCCGCGGGCCGCTTCGACAACTCGATCGTCCCGGTCAAGGACATCAACGACCACGTCGTGCTCGACAAGGACGAGTTCATCCGCCCCGGCACGACCGTCGAGACACTCAGCGGCCTCAAGCCCTCGTTCGCGCTGATGGGCGAGATGGGCGGCTTCGACGCCGTCGCGCTGCAGAAGTACCACTGGGTCGAGAAGATCGAGCACGTCCACACGCCCGGTAACTCCTCGGGCATCGTCGACGGCGCCGCGCTCGTGGCGATCGGCAACGAGCAGACCGGCAAGGACCTCGGGCTGCAGGCGAAGGGCCGCATCCTCGCGACTGCGCTCTCCGGCGCCGACCCGACGATCATGCTGACCGGCCCCGCGCCCGCCTCCAAGAAGGCGCTCGCGAAGGCCGGCCTGACGGTCGACGATCTCGACCTGGTCGAGATCAACGAGGCGTTCGCGGCCGTCGTGCTGCGCTTCGTCAAGGACATGGGCCTCGACATGGAGAAGGTCAACGTCAACGGCGGCGCGATCGCGATGGGGCACCCGCTCGGCGCGACCGGCGCGATGATCCTCGGCACGATCGTCGACGAGCTGCACCGCACCGGCGGCCGCTACGGCCTCTGCACGCTCTGCGTCGGCGGCGGCATGGGCATCGCGACCGTCGTGGAGGCGATCTAGATGGGCGATTCCACCACGATCCGCTGGGAGCAGGACGCCGACGGCGTCGTCGTCCTGACGCTCGACGATCCCAACCAGAGCGCGAACACGATGAACCGCGCCTACGCCGAGTCGATGGCCGCGACGGTCGATCGCCTCGAGGCCGAGAAGGACAACATCGCGGGCGTGATCATCACCTCCGCGAAGAAGACCTTCTTCGCCGGCGGCGACCTCAACGACCTGCTCGCCGTCACGAAGGAGCAGGCCGAGGAGCTGTCCGACGGGCTCAGGATCGGCAAGGGGCAGTTGCGCCGGCTGGAGACGCTCGGCAAGCCGGTCGTCGCCGCGATCAACGGCGCGGCGCTCGGCGGCGGGCTGGAGATCTGCCTCGCCACGCACCACCGCATCGTCGTGGACGACCCGAAGGCCGTGCTCGGCTTCCCCGAGGTCCAGCTCGGGCTGCTGCCGGGCGCCGGCGGCGTCGTGCGCTCGGTGCGCATGGTCGGCATCGTCAACGCGCTGATGCAGCTGCTGATGCAGGGCAAGCGGCTGAAGCCCGCGAAGGCGAAGGAGCTCGGCATCGTCGACGAGATCGTCGCCACGCGCGAGGAGCTGGTCCCCGCCGCGAAGGCGTGGATCGCCGCGAATCCGGAAGCGGTCCAGCCGTGGGACGTGAAGGGCTACAAGATCCCCGGCGGCACGCCGTCGACACCGTCGCTCGCGCAGAACCTGCCGGCCTTCCCGGCGAACCTGCGCAAGCAGCTGAAGGGCGCGAACTACCCGGCGCCGCACCACATCATGGCCGCGGCGGTCGAGGGCGCGCAGGTCGACTTCGACAGCGCGATCGAGATCGAGGGCCGCTACTTCGTGGACCTCGCGACCGGCCAGGTCGCGAAGAACATGATCCAGGCGTTCTTCTTCGACCTCCAGCAGGTCAACGGCGCGCGCGGGCGTGGCGAGGACGTCGAGACGTTCGTCTCCAAGAAGGCGGTCGTGCTCGGCGCCGGCATGATGGGCGCCGCGATCGCGTACGTGTGCGCGAAGGCCGGCATCGAGGTCGTGCTGAAGGACGTCTCGCAGGAGGCGGCCGACCGCGGCAAGGGCTACTCGGCCGCGCTGGTCGAGAAGGCCGTCTCGCGCGGGCGCTCGACGCAGGAGCAGGGCGACGCGCTGCTGGCGCTGATCACCCCGACCGCGGACGCGGCCGACGCCGCGGGTGCGGACCTCGTGATCGAGGCCGTCTTCGAGGACCCGGCCGTGAAGGCGCAGGTCTTCGCCGAGATCGAGCCGCATCTGGCCGACGGCGCGCTGCTGGGCTCGAACACCTCGACGCTCCCCATCACCGGGCTCGCCGAGGGCGTCTCGCGTCCGGCCGACTTCATCGGGCTGCACTTCTTCAGCCCGGTGGACAAGATGCCGCTGCTGGAGATCATCAAGGGCGAGCAGACGAGCGACGAGACGCTCTACCGTGCGCTCGACGTCGCGAAGCAGATCAAGAAGACGCCGATCGTCGTCAACGACTCGCGCGGCTTCTTCACCTCGCGCGTGATCGGGACGTTCATCAACGAGGGCATCTCGATGCTCGTCGAGGGGATCCCCGCGCCGACGATCGAGCAGGCCTCCTCGCAGGCCGGCTACCCCGCGCCCGTGCTGCAGCTCAGCGACGAGCTGAACCTGAAGCTGATGCGCAAGATCCGCGACGCCGCGAAGGCCGCGATGGAGACCGGCACCGGCTGGGACGGGCATCCGTCCGAGCAGGTGATCGACCGCATGCTGGACGAGTTCTCGCGGCCGGGCAAGCTCGAGGGCGCCGGCTTCTACGAGTACGCGGACGGCAAGCGCACGGGCCTCTGGTCCGGCCTCGCCGACGCGTTCGGCGGCCAGAACCACGACGTGCCGTTCGAGGACCTCAAGGAGCGCATGATGTTCGCCGAGGCGCTGGAGACGGTGAAGTGCGTCGACGAGGGCGTCATCCCGTCCGTCGCCGACGCCAACATCGGCTCGATCATGGGCATCGGCTTCCCGGCCTGGACCGGCGGCGTGCTCCAGTACATCAATGGCTATGAGGGTGGCCTCGCCGGCTTCGTCGCCCGCTCGCGCGAGCTGGCCGCGACGTACGGGCCGCGGTTCGAGCCGCCGGCGTCGTTGGTCGAGCGTGCCGAGCGGGGCGAGACGTTCTCGGACTCGGCGTTGGCTTCGGCCTGACGCTTCGTCGCTCAGCGCGTGCCGGGGCTGTTGTTCCTGGCGCGCGCTGAACGGCGGCATCGAGGGGAGGGAGCTGGCGCTCGCCGCGCGGCTGCACACTCAACAGTTGCACCGGATCCAAGACTGTCAATCTGTACTCGCTATGCGGGTACAAAGTGACAGTCTTGAATTCAGAGTGGAACCAACTGCGCAATTCGGCCCCTGGTTCGTCGCGAGGGAGCGACGAGACGCCGCAGGCTCACCCCCTCGATGCCGCCGTTCGGCGGCGCGGCGGGCGATGCGCCGCCGGAGCTGAGCTACTACGAAGCGATCCCATCCAGCCGCGCAAAGATCGCGTCGGCGTGGCGGATGTAATACGCGTAGTCGAAGATCGCGTCGAGGTCGAGGCCCGACGCCGCGGGCTCGGCCGCGAGCAACTCGCGCAGCGGCGTCCGCGTGTCCCACGCGGCCTGCGCCAGCCGCTGCGTGATCCGGTACGCCTCGTCGCGCACCATCCCGGTCTGCTCGATCAGCGCGAGCAGGACGCGCTGGGAGAACAGCGCGCCGCACGTCAGCTCGAGGTTCTCCCGCATACGGTCCTCGTGCACGACCATCCCTTCGACGAGCGCCGTGGTGCGCGCCTGGAGGTAGTCGATCAGGATCGTCGAGTCGGGCAGGATGACGCGCTCGACGGAGCTGTGGGAGATGTCGCGCTCGTGCCACAGCGCGACGTCCTCGACCGCCGCCTGGGCGTTGCCGCGCAGCACGCGCGCCATCCCCGAGATCTGCTCGGACTTGATCGGGTTGCGCTTGTGCGGCATCGCGCTCGAGCCCTTCTGCCCGGCGCGGAACGGCTCCTCCGCCTCGCGCACCTCCGTGCGCTGGAGGTGGCGCAGCTCGGTCGCGAAGCGCTCCAGGCCCGCGCCGGCGAGCGCGATCGCCTGCAGCAGCTCGGCGTGTCGGTCGCGTGCGACGACCTGCGTGGAGACCGGCTCGCGCTCGAGGCCGAGCGTGGCGAGCACACGCTCCTCGAAGTCGGGCGAGGTCGCCGAGTAGGTGCCGACGGCTCCCGAGATCGCGCCGACCGACGCCTGCGCGAACGCGCGCTCCAGCCGCTCAGCGTTGCGATGCGCCTCGAACGCGAAGCCCGCGAGCTTGATGCCGAACGAGGTCGGTTCGGCGTGGACGCCGTGGGTGCGCCCGACGCAGAGCGTCGTGCGGTGCTCGCGCGCGCGGGCCGCGAACGCCGCCACGAGCGCGCGGGCGCCGGGGACGATCACGGCGCCGGCGCGCTGGAGCTGGAGCGCGAGCGCGGTGTCGAGCACGTCGGAGGACGTCAGCCCGTAGTGGATCCAACGGCCGGCCGGCCCGGCCGACTCCGACAGCACGTCGACGAACGCGGCGACGTCGTGATCGGTCGTGCGCTCGCGCTCGTCGACCGCCTCGACGGTGAAGGTCGCGACGCGGATCGCCTCCAGCTCGTCCGGCGTCGGCCCCTCCATCGCCTCGCAGGCGGCGACCTCGACGTCGCGCCAAGCCTGCATGCGGGCGTGGTCGGTCCAGAGGGCGCCCAGCTCGGGGCGCGTGTACCGCGCGATCACGACGGGCGCTTGATGCGCACGCTCGCAGCGCCGGGCATGTAGCCCGACTTGCTCGCGTGCACGGTCGCGTGACCTGCCCGCGAGAAGGGCGGGACGACGAACGTCGCCTTGCCGTTGGCGCGCGTGAGCGCGACGGCGGCGCCCAGCCGCACCCTCGCCCCCGCGACCGGCGCCCCCGCGTCGCTGACGCGGGCGGTGACGAACTGCGCCTCCCCGAGCCTCAGCCTCGTCGGCGAGACGCCGACCGTCAGCCCCGGCAGCAGTTGCGTGTGCCACGTCTGCACGCCGTTGCCGCCCAGCGGCGCGAACGCCCCGAGCACGTCGAGCGCGCCGCTCTGCGCGTTGGCGGCGAGCTTGAAGATCGTCTCCGTGCGCCGGCGCGCGGGCACCGAGACAGGCGCGCCCCAGCTCGACAGCTGCGGGTTCGAGCGCCGCGCGTAGATGCGCGTTCCGCTCGACCACACGACCCACAGGCGGCCGTCGGGCGCCGCCGCGAGCGTCACGTCGTCGATGCCGTTGGACCCGGACCTCGCGAGCGAGCGGCTCGACCTGGCGGCGCCGAAGCGCCACACGAGCACCTTCGTCGTCGTCGGGTAGCCGCCGGCGTAGGCGAGGAAGACGCCCGGCTTGCCGGGCCGGCTGACGACCGGGGTGTGCGCGAGCGACTGGCTGCTCTGCGCCTGGCCGCCGTAGCGCGTCGTGCTGCCGGGCATCGCCACCGGCGAGCCGACGCCGGCGCCCGTCGCCTGGTCGATCGCCTGCGCGTAGACGCCGAGGTGCCCGGTCGCGTTCGAGTACCAGCCGACGACCAGCTGGCCGCTGCTGCCGTCGAGCGCGATGCCCGGGTCGTAGCCGCAGCAACCCCAGCCAGCCGCCTGCTGGAGGTTGCCCTGCGGCGCGTCGCCGGCGTTGCCGCGATGGACGAACAGGCCCCCGGTCGCGCCCCAGGCGAAGAAGGGCGTGACGCCGTCGCTGCCGAACGCGAGCATCGGCGTGTCGGAGAAGCCGCCCTCGGTCGCGGCGTTCGTCGCCTGCGCGATCCAGAGCGCGCCGCTGGCGGCGGCGCGCCAGATCCCGATGCTGTCGATCGAGCCAGGATCGAGCGTGTGCGTCGCGCCGGCGACGATCGCCAGCAGCCCGTTGCGGTCGAGCGCGATCGTCGGCGACCCGATGCCGATCCAGTCGGAGGCGACCGTCTGGGCCGGGCCGACCGTGCCGTTGGCCGCGATCGTCGTGTGCATCAGGTCGCTGTGGACCGTGTTGCCCGGCGTCTTGCGCGTCCAGGCGACGTGGAGAACGCCGTCGGGTGTGCGCACGAGGCCGACCTGGTCGATGTTCGAGCCATCGACGGAGGTGACGGCGTCCCAGTGGCCCGGCGTCGTGGCGACGGCGAGCGCCGGCAGCAGGGCGAGCGCGAGCAGGGCGATGAGGAGCGCGCGCATCAGAGGTCCAGGATCCGCGCCGCGAGCACCGCGGCGTTCTTCGCGTTGTCGACGCCGACGCAGGCGACCGGCACGCCGGGTGGCATCTGCGCGACCGACAGCAGCGCGTCGAGCCCGCCCGCGATCGAGGTGCGGCTCGACAGCGGGACGCCGATCACCGGCAGCCCCGTGTGCGCGGCGACGACGCCGGGCAGCGCGGCCGAGAGGCCGGCGCCCGCGATGATGATCTTGAGCCCGCGCAGCTTGGCGTTCTTGGCGTAGTCGGCGACCGTCTCGGGGTCGCGGTGGGCCGACATCACGCGGACCTCGTGGGCGATGCCGCGCTCCTCCAGCTCCTTGGCGGCCTTCTCCATCGCCGGCATGTCGCTCTGGGAGCCCATCACGATCCCGACGAGGACGGACTCGACCTCCAGCGCGTCGAGATCCTGCTCGACCTCGGTGACGGTCTCGGGCGAAAGCGGCTGATCGGTCATGCGGGGGCCTCCACGGCACGGAGGGCGATGTCGCTGCGGAACTGTCGCCCGTCGAAGGTGATCGTCTGCGCGGCAGCATATGCGGCTTCGCGCGCGGCGGCCGCGTCGGCGCCGAGCGCCGTGACGTTGAGCACGCGCCCACCGGCGGTGACGATCGCCTCGCCCGCGCGGGCCGTGCCCGCGTGCGTGACCTCGATCGCGGCGGGCACCGCGTCGAGCCCGCCGATCGCGTCGCCGCTGCGCGAGGACTCGGGGTAGCCGGCGCTCGCGAGCACGACCGTCACAGCCGTCTCCGGCGCCCACACGATCTCGACGCCGACGAGGCCGCCCGGCACGCTCGCGCGCTCGAGCAGGTCGAGCAGGTCGGACCGCAGGCGCGGCAGCACCGCCTGCGTCTCGGGGTCGCCGAAGCGGACGTTGAACTCGAGTACCCGTACGCCGTCCGCCGTCAGCATCAGGCCCGCATAGAGGATCCCGTGGAACGGCGTACCGCGCTCGCGCAGGACGTCGAGGACCGGCTGGTGGACCGCTGCGCACAGCTCCGCCACGCTCGCCGGGTCGAAGCCGGGGACGGGCGAGTAGGAGCCCATGCCGCCCGTGTTCGGGCCCTCGTCGCCGTCGAAGATGCGCTTGTAGTCCTGCGCGGGGGCGAGCGGCACAGCGCGCTCGCCGTCGCACAGCGCCAGCAGCGACAGCTCCTCGCCGTCGAGGAACTCCTCGACCACGACCTGCTCGGTGCCGTGGCGGCGCTCGACCAGGAACGCCTCCAGCGCGGCGCGCGCCTCGTCGGCGTCGGCGGCGACCACGACGCCCTTGCCGGCCGCGAGCCCGTCGGCCTTCACGACCACCGGGTAGCGCTCGATCGCGGCCATCCCGTCGGCGACCGTCGTGACGACGCGGTGCGCCGCCGTCGGCACGCCCGCCGCCTCCATCACCTGCTTCGAGAAGGCCTTCGAGCCCTCCAGCCGCGCGACGGCGGCGCGCGGGCCGAAGCAGCGCAGCCCGGCGGCCTCGAAGGCGTCCACGACGCCCGCCACGAGCGGAACCTCGGGCCCGACGACGGTCAGCGTCACGCCCTCCGCGCGCGCCGCCGCGAGCAGCCCCTCGACGTCGTCGACCGCGACGTCGAGCAGGCGCGCGTCGGCCGCGATGCCGGCGTTGCCGGGCGCGCACAGCAGCTCGGGCGCCTGCGGCGAGCGCGCGAGCGCGCGCACGATCGCGTGCTCGCGGCCGCCGGCGCCGATGACGAGGACCTTGGGCGCCACCCGCGTCCTAGAGCGAGCCGATGAAGTCGTCGATCGGGATCGCGGTCAGCGTTTCGTACTGGACCGTGCCGCGCGAGCCGAGCTCGAGCGAGACGCGCGCGATCGTCTTCTCGTCGGGCGCCTCGACGACGTTGACGAAGTCGAAGCGGCCGAGCGTCGCCCACTGCGCCTTGACGGTGGCGCCGAGCTGCTCGATCTCCTTGTTGACCTCGCGGATCCGCTGCGGGTTGTTCTTGATCGTCGAAGTGCCGTCGGGCGTCAGCTTCGAGAGCATGATGTACGTGGGCATGCGGCCTCCCTCGTGGTGGCGGTCGATCACGGGTTTCTATCCCACCTGGGTGCGGAGTGTCATCGCGAGCACCGCAACCACTGGCGCTCTGGCACGTTCGTCAGCCATGATGCTCCCCACGATGCTCCCCCGTCGGCTCGTTCCCCTCACCTGCGGCCTGCTCGCGCTCGCGCTGCCGGCCGTCGCGGGCGGCGCCAAGCCGGCCGCCAAGAAGCCGGCTGTGACGCTCGATCCCGCCTGCTACCAGAGCGGGGAACAGGGCCAGCTGACCGGCACCGGCTTCCATCCGAACGCGCCCTGGACCGCCAAGCTCGACCCGAGGCGCCAGCTCGGCAGCGGCCACACCGACTCCAACGGACGCATCGAAGCGCGCTTCACGGCGCCCACCTATCACGGCACCGCGGGGACGCGCGAGCTGACGCTGTCGGTCAGCGACGGAACCACGACGGCGAAGTCGACGCTGCGGATGACGCCGCTGACGGCGAGCTTCGCGCCCCGCACCGGCGACCCGGCGACGATGCGCGTGCGCTGGCGCGTGCTCGGGCTCGCGCCCAAGCACGGCGTCTACGTCCACTACGTCCGACCGGACGGAACCCACCGCAAGACGCTGCGGATCGGCGCCAGCCAGGCGCCCTGCGGGTCGCTCAAGACCGGCCCGATCGCGCTCTTCCCGTTCCGCTTCGGCTTCGGGCGCTGGACGCTCCAGGTCGATTCGGTCGCGAAGTTCGACAAGGCGACGCTGCCGCGCCTGCTGATCGACTTCGACATCAAGAAGCCGAAGCGGTAGCGCCCGCGGGCACGGCCGCCTGCGCGAACGTCAGCTCGCCGTCGGCCGCGCCGACGGCGACGAGGTCGCCAGCCGCGAAGCGGCCCTCCAGCAGCGCGAGCGCGAGCTTGTCGACGAGCCGCTTCTGGATCACGCGCTTGAGCGGGCGCGCACCGTACGTCGGGTCGTAGCCGAGGTTGCCGAGCAGCGTGCGCGCGTCGTCGTCGAGCGTCACCTCGATGCCGCGCTCGCGCACGCGGGCGATCAGGCGCGCGACCTGCAGGTCGACGATCGTGCCGATCTGCTCGCGCGTCAGCGGCGCGAACTCGACGATGTCGTCCAGGCGGTTGATGAACTCGGGGCGAAAGTGCGCCTCCGCTCCCGCGACGCCGCCCGGGATGTTCGAGGTCATGATCAGCACGACGTTCTTGAAGTCGACCGTGCGGCCCTGGCCGTCGGTCAGGCGCCCGTCGTCCATCACCTGCAGCAGCACGTTGAAGACGTCGGGGTGGGCCTTCTCGACCTCGTCCAGCAGCACGACGGAGTAGGGCCGGCGGCGAACCGCCTCGGTCAGTTGGCCGCCCTCCTCGTAGCCGACGTAGCCGGGCGGGGCGCCGACGAGACGGGACACGGAGTGCTTCTCCATGTACTCCGACATGTCGATGCGGATCATCGCGTCCTGGCTGTCGAACATGAACTCGGCGAGCGCGCGCGCCAGCTCCGTCTTGCCGACGCCGGTCGGGCCGAGGAACAGGAACGTGCCGATCGGGCGGTCGGGGTCCTGCAGGCCGGCGCGCGAACGGCGCAGCGCGTTCGCGACGGCCGCGACCGCTTCGTGCTGGCCCACGACGCGCTGGTGCAGGCGCTCCTCCATGTGCACGAGCTTCTCGACCTCGCCCTCCAGCAGGCGCGAGACGGGGATCCCCGTCCAGCTGCCGACGACCTCGGCGACGTCCTCGGCGTCGACGCGCTCCTTCAGGAACTGCACCCCGTCGTCCTCGCTCGCCTCGGCCTCCGCGAGCTGCTTCTCGAGCGCGGGGATCTCGCCGTAGCGCAGCTCGGCCGCGCGCTGCAAGTCGGCCGCGCGCTCGGCGCGCTCGACCTCGATGCGCGCCTGCTCCAGGCGCTCGCGCACCGCCTTGACGGACTCGATCGCGCTCTTCTCGCGCTGCCACTGGGCGGTCATCCCGTCCGAGCGCTCCTGCAGCTCGGCGATCTCGCGCTCGATCGCCTCGCGCCGCGCGACGGAGGCCTCGTCGGACTCCTTCGCGAGCGCCTCGCGCTCGATCTCCAGCTGCATGATGCGGCGGTCGACCTCGTCGATCTCGGTCGGCTTCGAGTCGATCTCGATGCGCAGCCGCGAGGCCGCCTCGTCGATCAGGTCGATCGCCTTGTCGGGCAGGAAGCGGTCGGCGATGTAGCGGTGCGAGAGCGTCGCCGCGGCGATGATCGCCGAGTCCTGGATGTCGACCCCGTGGTGGACCTCGTAGCGCTCCTTGAGCCCGCGCAGGATCGCGATCGTGTCCTGCACCGACGGCTCGCCGACGAAGACCGGCTGGAAGCGCCGCTCCAGCGCCGCGTCCTTCTCGATGTGCCTGCGGTACTCGTCGAGCGTGGTGGCGCCGACGGCGCGCAGCTCGCCGCGCGCGAGCATCGGCTTGAGCAGGTTGGCGGCGTCGACCGAGCCCTCGCCGGCGCCCGCGCCGACGATCGTGTGCAGCTCGTCGATGAAGAGGACGATCGCGCCGTCGGCGTCGGCGATCTCCTTCAGCACCGCCTTGAGGCGATCCTCGAACTCGCCGCGGTACTTCGCGCCGGCGATCAGCGCGCCGACGTCGAGCGAGATCACGCGGCGGTCGCGCAAACCCTCGGGCACGTCGCCGGAGACGATCCGCTGCGCGAGCCCCTCGGCGATCGCGGTCTTGCCGACGCCCGGCTCGCCGATCAGCACGGGGTTGTTCTTGGTGCGGCGCGAGAGCACCTGGACGACGCGGCGGATCTCGTCGTCGCGGCCGATGACCGGGTCGAGCTTGCCGTCGGCGGCGGCCGCCGTGAGGTCGCGACCGTACTTCTCCAGCGCCTGGAACTTGTCCTCCGGGTTCATGTCGGTGACGCGGTGCGGACCGCGCACCTCGGCGACGGCCTGCAGCAGCGCCTCGTGCGTCGCGCCCGCGTCGCGCAGCGCATTGCCAGCGGGCGAGTTGTGGCCGGAGAGCGACAGCAGCAGGTGCTCGGTCGAGACGTACTCGTCGGAGAGCTGGCGCATCTCGTGCTCGGCGGCGCGCAACACCTGCACGAGCTCCTCGGCCGGGCCGCTGCCGCCGCTCGGGCCGCTCATCGTCGGCAGCGCGGAGAGCGCCGTGCTCAGGCTCGCGCGCACGCCCGCCGGATCGGCGCCGAGCTTGCGCAGCACCGGCACGACGATGCCGTCCTGCTGCTCCAGCAGGACGCTGAGCAGGTGCTCGGGCGTGGCCTGCGGGTTGCGGCGCTCCTCGGCCAGCCGCAGCGCGGCCTGGATCGCCTCCTGGGACTTGATCGTGAAGCGGTCGAGCTGCATGTCAGTCACCTCCGCGTCGCTCGACGGGGATCCGGACGGTGTTGGGGGTGGGCGGCGGGAGGCGGTCGGCGCGGCGCACGAGCGCGCCGCCGCCGACGTAGGGGACGATCTCGGCGCGCAGCGAGCGGCGCAGCTCCTCCAGGCGCGCGACCTCGCCCGTCAGCTCCTCGGCGCGGCGCTCCAGCCGGCGGACCTTGGCGGTCACGCTCGCGAGCTGCTGCTCGAGCTCCAGCACGCGCTCGACGCCGGCCAGGTTCATGCCCAGCTCCGCCGTCATCTCCTGGATCCGCTTGAGCCGCTCGACGTCGGCGCGCGAGTAGAGGCGCGTGCCCTTGGGCGAGCGCTGCGGCGCGATCAGTCCGCGCTGCTCGTACATCCGCAGCGTCTGCGGGTGCATCTCCGCCAGCTCGGCGGCGACGGAGATCATGAAGACGCCGCGGTCGTCGCTGACCTCGATGCGGGTCGTCGTGCGGATGCGGCTCATGCGGTCGCCTCCGTCCTCCCGGCGAACAGCCGCTCGCGCGGGTTGTCGGGCATCGTGCGGGCGAGCGCGTCGGCGGCGAGGCGCTGCTCCTCGGTGAGGGTCGTCGGCAGCTCGATCGTGAAGCGGTAGTGGATGTCGCCGCGGCCCTTGCCGCCGAGCTGCGGCGCACCCTCGCCGCGCAGCCGCTGGACCGTGCCGTGCTTCGTGCCGGCGGCGACGCGCAGGCGCTTGGAGCCGTGCAGCGTCGGCACCTCGACGGTCGCGCCGAGCAGCGCCTCGGGCACCGTCAGCGGAACCTCCACCTCGACGTGGTCGCCGACCTGCTTGAAGACCGGCGAGTCGGCGACGCGCGTGACGACGAACAGGTCGCCCGGTGGGCCACCGTTCACGCCCGGCTCGCCCTTGCCGGCGATCCGCACGCGGCTGCCCTCGCGCACGCCAGCGGGGACGTTCACGCGCAGGCGCTTGATCGTGCGCCGCGCGCCGCTGCCGCCGCACGTCGCACACGGCGTCTCGATGATCGTGCCGCTGCCGCCGCAGCGCGAGCACGGCTGCGTGATCGAGAAGAAGCCCTGGCCCTGCGACTCGACGCCACGGCCCTGGCAGATGGGACAGACCTTCGGCTGCGTGCCGGGCTTGGCGCCGGTGCCGTGGCACGTCTCGCACGGCGTCGAGGTCGGGATCGCCAGCGAGACCTGCGCGCCCTCGACTGCCTGGTTGAAGGACAGCGAGACCTCCGTCTCGAGGTCGCGCCCGCGCTGCGCGCGCACGCGCCCGCCAGCCCCAGGTCGCGGCGGCGCCTCGCGCCCGCCACCGCCGAACAGGTTCGAGAGGATGTCGGAGAAGCCGCCGCCGAACGCGCTCGGGTCGAAGCCGCCGCCCGCGAACGGGCCGGTGCCCTGGTCGTAGGCCCTGCGCTTGTCGGCGTCGGACAGCACGTCATAGGCCGCCGAGATCTCCTTGAAGCGCTCCTCCGCCTTCGCGTCATCGGGGTTGCGATCCGGGTGGTACTGGCGCGCGAGCTTGCGGTAGGCCTTCTTGATCTCCTCGTCGGAGACGTTCTTGCCGACGCCGAGGACCTTGTAGAGATCGGGCTTCGTGGTGGCGGCCATCGCCAGTCCCTACTGCGCCACCACGACACGGGCAGGCCGCAGGACCGCGCCCTCGTGGCGGAAGCCCTGCTGGTAGACCTCGACGACGGTGCCCGGCTCGGCGCCTTCGACCGGCTGCTGCGCGACGGCCTCGTGCTCGGTCGGATCGAAGCGCTCGCCAGCGGGCGAGAACGGCTCGATCCCGCCGCGCGCGAGCGCCGCGAGCAGCTCGTCGTGGACGAGCCGGATGCCGGACGTGAGGTGATGCTCGGGCTCGCCATGCTGGCTGCCGTGGTCGGAGGCGGCGAGCGCGCGGCCGAGGTTGTCGAGCGCCGGCAGCAGCTCGCGCGCGAGGCGGGCGACGCCGCGCGCCTCCGCGGCGGAGACGTCGCGCGTCATCCGCTTGCGGAAGTTCTCGAAGTCGGCCTGCGTGCGCTGCGCGAGCGCGAGGTACTCGTCCGCCTTCGCGGCGCGCGCGAACAGCTCGTCGAGGTCCTGCTCGACGGGCTCGCGCTCCTCCTCGGCCGCGGGCGGCGCCGGCTCGGTCGCCGGCGCCTCCTCCTCGGTCTGCGTCTGCTGCTCGTGCTCGGTCATCGTCACTTGCCCTCGTCCACGACCTCGGCGTCGACCACGTCCTCATCCTCGGAGGCCGCGCCCGCGCCGTCGGCGGCAGCGGCGTCGCCGTTGGCGGCCGACTGCTCCTGGGCGCGCTGGTACATCGCCTCGGAGACCTTGTGGAAGGCCGACTGGAGCGCCTCGGTCTTGGCCGTGATGTCGGCCGCGTCCTCGGACTCGAGGCTGTCGCGGACGGTCTTGATCGCGGCCTCGATCTCCTCCTTGGAGGAGGCGTCGACGCCGTCGCCCAGCTCCTTCAGCTGGCGCTCGGCCTGGTAGGCGGCGTTCTCGCCGTTGTTGCGGGCCTCCGCCAGCTCGCGCGCCTTCTTGTCGTCCTCGGCGTGCGCCTCGGCGTCGCCGACCATCTGCTTGATCTCGTCCTCCGAGAGGCCGGAGCCGGACTTGATCTCGATCGTCTGCTCCTTGCCGGTGCCGAGATCCTTCGCGGAGACGGACAGGATCCCGTTCGCGTCGATGTCGAAGGCGACCTCGATCTGCGGGATCCCGCGCGGCGCCGGCGGGATGCCGGTGAGCTGGAACTTGCCGAGCGACTTGTTGTACTGCGCCATCTCGCGCTCGCCCTGGAGCACGTGGATCTCGACCGACGGCTGGTTGTCGTCGGCGGTCGAGAAGACCTCCGACTTGCGCGTCGGGATCGTCGTGTTGCGCTCGATCAGCTTCGTCATCACGCCGCCCTTGGTCTCGATCCCGAGCGTGAGCGGGGTGACGTCGAGCAGCAGGACGTCCTTGACGTCGCCGGCGAGCACGCCGGCCTGGATCGCGGCGCCGATCGCCACGACCTCGTCCGGGTTGACGCCGCGGTGCGGGTCCTTGCCGGTCGCCTCCTTGACCTTCTCCTGCACCGCCGGCATGCGCGTCATGCCGCCGACCATCACGACGTGGTCGATCGCCTTCGCGCCCTTGTCCTTGGCGTCGTCGAGCGCCTGGCGGACCGGCCCGACCGTGCGGTCGAGCAGCTCGGAGGTCAGCTCCGTGAGCTTGGCGCGGGAGAGGCGGGTGTCGAGGTGCTTGGGCCCGCTCTGGTCGGCCGTGATGAAGGGCAGGTTGATCTGCGTCTCCTGCGTGGTGGAGAGCTCGATCTTGGCCTTCTCGGCGGCCTCGTAGAGGCGCTGGAGCGCCATCGCGTCGGTCGACAGGTCGATCCCCTGCGACTTCTTGAACTCGGCCACGAGCCAGTCGACGACCGCCTTGTCGAAGTTGTCGCCGCCGAGGTGGTTGTCGCCGGCGGTCGACTTGACCTCGAAGACGCCGTCGCCGATCTCCAGCACGGACACGTCGAACGTGCCGCCGCCGAGGTCGAAGACGAGGATCGTCTGGTCGGTCTCCTTGTCGAGCCCGTACGCGAGCGAGGCCGCGGTCGGCTCGTTGATGATGCGCTTGACGTCGAGGCCGGCGATCTTGCCGGCGTCCTTCGTCGCCTGACGCTGGTCGTCGTTGAAGTAGGCCGGGACGGTGATCACGGCCGAGTCGACGGTGTCGCCGAGGTAGGCCTCTGCGTCGGCCTTCAGCTTCGCGAGGATCATCGCGCTGATCTCGGGCGGGCTGGACTGCTTGCCGCCCGCCTCGATGCGCGCGTCGCCGCCGGGGCCGGCGACGACCTTGTACGGGACGATCGACTCCTCCTCGCGCACCTCGGCCTCCTTGCGGCCCATGAAGCGCTTGACGGAGAAGACGGTGTTGGTCGGGTTCGTGACGGCCTGCCGCTTGGCGACGGTGCCGACGAGCCGCTCGCCGCCCTGCGTGAACGCGACGACCGAGGGGGTCGTACGGCCGCCCTCGGCGTTCTCGATCACGGTCGGCTCGCCGCCCTCGAGGACGGCCATGCACGAGTTCGTCGTGCCGAGGTCGATGCCGATGGTCTTGCCCATAGGGGATCGCTGCTCCTTGGTGCTGCGGGTTTGTCGCGGAAGAAATCTAAGCGAGAGTGTAGTAGATCTTGGGCGAGATCTACACCCGCCTGCTGGGGCACATGCGCCGCAGGGCGCAGGCGGCGCAGTCCGGCGTGCGCGCGTGGCACGTGCGGCGTCCGTGGCGCAGCAGGTTCACGTGCAGCTCCAGCTCCTCGCCGGGCGGCGTCAGCGCGAGCATCGCGTCGTGCAGCTCCTCGAACGGCGCGCCCGGCCGCAGCAGGCGCAACCGCATGCCGACGCGCGAGACGTGCGTGTCGACCGGGACGTCGTGCAGGCCGTAGGCGAACAGCAGCACGCATGCCGCGGTCTTGCGCCCGACGCCGGGCAGCGAGCAGAGGTACGCCTGCCCCTCGGGCACGGGCACGTCGCGCAGCCACGACAGGTCGAGGCCGTGGGGAGCCGAATCGATCGCCGCCAGGATCGCCTGGATGCGCGCCGACTTGACCTTCGAGATGCCGCCCGGCCGGATCGCCGCCTCGACCTCCTCCACCGGCGCGTGCAGCACCGCGCCCCACGACGGGAAGCGCTCGCGCAGGCGCTCGTAGGCGATGTCGCGGTTGCGGTCGTTCGTGCTCTGCGAGAGGACCGTCAGGATCAGCTCGTCGAGCGGCTGCTCGTGCGGCGCCATCAGCGGGATCCCGTAGACCTCGCGCAGCCGGTCGCGCACGGCGCGCACGCGGCGCGGCGCCGGCCGCTGCCACTGCGACAGGGGGATCGTCGCGCCCGGGCTCACCGCGCGGACGTTATCCTCGCCCGCTCGTGGCCGTCGAGGAGCACAGCGGGGAGCTCGACGGGCAGCCCGTCTTCTGGCGCGCGGCGGCGTCGCAGCACGCCGCGCCGCCGCTCTACGTCCACGGCGTGCCGAGCAGCGGCGCCGACTGGCTGCCGTTCCTGGCGCGCACGGGCGGACTGGCCCCCGACCTGCCCGGCTTCGGGCGCTCGGGCAAGGGCGGGCACCTCGACTACTCGCTCGACGGGATCGCGACGTTCGTCGAGCGCTTCCTCGCGCTCGTCGACGTCGAGCGCGTCCAACTGGTCGTGCACGACTGGGGCGCGGCCGCGCTCGCGTTCGCCCAGCGACACCCCGAGCGGATCGAGCGGCTCGTGATCTGCAACGCCGTGCCGCTGCTGCCGGGCTATCGCTGGCACCGCGTCGCGCGCCTCTGGCGCCGGCCCGGGCTGGGCGAGCTGGCGATGGGCCTGACCAGCTCCCGAACGCTCGCGCGGGCGCTGCGCCCGGCCTTCGCGAGCGCGCCGCCGGAGGCCTTCGTGGCCGGCGTCCTGGAGCACTTCGACCAGGGCACGCAGCGGGCGATCCTGCGCCTCTACCGCAGCGCGCCGGAATCGCTGCTCGCCGGAAAAGGGAGAGAACTTTCACGATTGGCGTCTCCCGCGCTGGTAGTTTGGGGCGCGCTCGACCCGTACATCCCGACGCATTTCGCGGACGCCTACGCTGCCAGGCTTCCGGATTCGCGGGTGGAGCACATCGCAGACGCAGGGCACTGGCCCTGGCTCGACCGCCCCGATGTGATCGAACGCGTTGCCGCCTTCTTGGAAGACAGCTAAGCCCGCGCTCGCGACGCTCGCCGCGCTTGCGGCCTGCGTCGCCCCCGCCGCTGCGGCCACGCCGCCGGGCGGGACGGCCGCGACGCTGCTGCGCGCACTCAACCGCGCTCGCGCGCAGGCGCACCTCGCGGCGCTGCGGATCGACCCGCGCATGAGCGACACGGCCGGCGCCTACTCGCGCGAGATGGCGCGCACGCGCCGGATCGACCACGGCTCCTGGACCTCGCGCGTGGCGCGCAGCGCCGGCACGCCGGACGGCTCGGGCGAGGTGATCGGCTGGCTCACGCCGGGCACCGCCCAGGCCGAGGCCAGCTGGGTCGTGAACGCGTGGCTGAACTCGCCGGTGCACCGCCGCGTGCTGCTGGACGGCAGCTTCCGGCGCATCGGCATCGGGCGCGCGGCGAGCGCGCTGACCGGATCGCCGACCGCGATCTACACGGTCGACTTCGCGACGCCGCGCTGATCCTCTAGCCTCCGCGGCCGGCATGGCCCGCCCGCGCCCCGACCTGCGGCGCCTTGCGCCCACGCTGCTGGCAGCGCTGCTCGCAGGCGTCTACCTCGTCTGGCAGCCGCCGAGCCTCGACCTCGCGGCCGCCGAGTACCGCGCATGGCTGTTCGGGCACGCCGGCTTCGGCGTCTGGGACCTGCAGTGGTACGGCGGCCACCACCTGCCGGGGTACAGCGTGCTGATGCCGCCGCTGGCCTGGTGGCTCGGCCCGCGGCTCGTCGGCGCGCTCGCGGCCGTCGCGGCGGCGTTCCTGTTCGAGCGGCTCGCGCATGCGCGCTGGGGCGAGCGCGCGTGGCTTGGCGCGCTGTGGCTCGGCGTCGGCGGCCTCACGCCGCTGCTGAGCGGGCGCCTGACGTTCGCGCTCGGGCTCCTGCCCGCACTCGCCGCGCTGCTCGCGCTGCAGCGCGGGCGGCGCGGGCTCGCGCTCGCCTGCGCCGTGCTGACGCCGCTCGCGAGCCCCGTCGCGGCGCTGTTCCTTGCCCTTGCGGGGACGGCGCACGCGCTGGCCGCCCGCCGCGCGCTCGGGATCGGGCTCGCCGTCGCGGCGCTCGCACCGGTCGCGGCGCTTGCGGTCGCCTTCCCAGAGGGCGGCGTCGAGCCGTTCGCGCTCTCGGCCTTCTGGCCGGTGCTCGCGCTCGCGGCCTGCGCGCCCCTGCTGCTGCCGCGCGGCGAGCGCACGCTGCGCGTCGCCGTCGCGCTCTACACGCTCGGCTGCACCGCCGCGTACGTGCTCGACACGCCGGTCGGCGGCAACGTCGTGCGGCTCGGCGCGCTGTTCGCGGGGCCGCTCGCGGCGCTCGTGCTGTGGCGCCGGCGCACGCTCGTGCTCGTGCTGGCCGCGCCGCTGCTGCTGTGGTGGCAGTGGAGCGCGGCGATCGACGACGTCCACACGGCCAGCGGCGACGCGACCGTCCATGCCGCCTACTACGCGCCGCTGCTGGCGTTCCTCCACCGCGACCCGACGCCCGGACGCGTCGAGATCCCCTTCACGCGGCTGCACTGGGAGGCGCGCTGGGTGGCGCCGGAGGCGCCCTTGGCGCGCGGCTGGGAGCGCCAGCTCGACGTCGGCACCAACGACGTCTTCTACGACGGCACGCTCACGCCCGCGCGCTACCGCGCCTGGCTGACGCGCATGGCGGTGCGCTGGGTCGCACTGCCGCGCACGCGCGTGGACTACTCGGCGCAGGCCGAGGCGCGGCTGATCGAGCACGGCCTGCCGTACCTGCGCGAGGCCTGGCACGACGCGCACTGGCGCGTCTACGCGGTGCGCGACGCGGCGCCGCTGGCAAGCGCGCCCGCGCGCGTGACGGCGCTCGACACGGACACGCTGACGCTCAGCGTCCCGCGCGCGGAGACGGTGCGGCTGCGCGTGCGCTGGACGCCCTACTGGGCCGTCGCCGCGGGCGACGCCTGCGTGCTGCCCGACGGCGACTGGACCGCGCTGCGCGTGCGCACGGCCGGCACGGTGCGGCTGGAGACGCGCTTCTCGCTCGCCCGCATCCGCGCGCGCAGCCCCCGCTGCAGCTGAGGCCGGCGCGGCGAGCGATGGAGACCGGCCCCGATCCCAGATAGGATCCTCCGTTCTCCATGGTCCGCGGGCTTCGCAACATCGAGCAGCGGGTCCTTCCGCGCGGTTGGGCCGACGCGGCGCGACAGGTCCTGCTGTTCGCTGCCGCGTACTACGCGTACCAGATCGTGCGCGGCACAGCCGACGGCAAGGTCGCGACGGCGGCCTGGAACGCGACCAAGATCATCAACCTGGAGCAGAGCCTGCACCTGTTCGTCGAGCCGAGCGTGCAGGCGTGGGCCTCCAGCACGACGTGGATCATCCACTTCGCCGACTGGATGTACCTCAATTCGCACTTCGTCGTGACGTTCGGCTCGCTGACGTACATCTACCTGCGCCGCAACGACTCCTTCTACTTCGTGCGCAACATGTTCATGATCGCGATGGCGTTCGCGCTCGTCGGCTACACCGTCTACCCGACCGCGCCGCCGCGGCTGATGCCCGAGTGGGGCTTCACCGACTCGGTCGCCGCGTTCACCGGCGTGCGCGTCGAGAACGAGCCCGTCAGCGCACTGCTGAACCTTTACGCCGCGGTCCCCTCGATGCACGTCTGCTTCGCGCTGATGGTCGGCTGGCCGCTCGCCCGGCTCGTGAAGCCGCGCCCGCTGAAGCTGCTGTGGTTCCTGTACCCGTTCCTCGTCACGTTCGTGGTCGTCGCGACCGGCAACCATTACCTCTTCGACGCCATGCTCGGCGCGATGACCGCGGCCGTCTCGGCGACGCTCTCGCACCAGCTGCTGGCGCGCGCGCGACCGCACGCGTGGTCGTTCGGGCGCCGGAGTGAGGCCGAGGCGACGGCGTGAGCGCAGTCGACGGCTTCTCCTCGGCGGTCCGCAACCGCCTCATCGAGTCGCGCCTGACGCCGAACGCGATCTCGCTCACCGGCCTCGCGGGCAACCTCGTGGCGGCGGTGCTCGTGACGCAGCGGCTGTTCTTCCTGGCCGGCGTCGCGTTCGTCCTCGGCTCGGTGATGGACACGCTCGACGGGCGCTACTCGCGCATGTCGGGCAAGGGCACGCCGTTCGGCGCCTTCCTCGACTCGACGCTGGACCGCATCGAGGAGGGGATCGTGCTGACCGCCGTGGCGGCGTACTTCTCCGCGCGCGGCGACGACCTCGCGGTCGCGGCCGTCGTGGTCGCGGTGCTCGCCTCGCTGATGGTCTCCTACACCCGCGCGCGCGCCGAGGCGCTCGGCGTCGAATGCAAGGTCGGCATAGCGAGCCGCGCGGTCCGCGTCGTGATCCTGTCGATCGGGCTCGTGTTCGCGAAGGGCGCCTCGATCGGCGACTTCGAGCTGCTCGCGCCCGCCGTCTACGTGCTCGCCGTGCTGTCGACGATCACGGTCTTCCAACGCATCCTTCACGTCCGGCGCGAGCTCCAGCCCGCGCCGCAGCTGTAACCCGCGCCGGCCCGCGGGGTCTTACCCCCAGACCTTCGAGGAGGACTTCTCTCATCGTGAGCAACTCACACGCTTCCAGCAATGGCGCGAGCCGCTATCAGGCCGAGAAGGTGCGCGTCGCCATCATCGGCGTCGGCAACTGCGCCAACTCGTTCGTGCAGGGCGTCGAGTACTACAAGGACGCCGACCCCGACAAGCGCGTGCCCGGCCTCATGCACGTCGACCTCGGCGGCTACCACGTGCGCGACATCGAGTTCACGGCCGCCTTCGACATCGACGCGGACAAGGTCGGCAAGGACCTCTCCGAGGCGATCTGGTCGGGCCAGAACAACACGATCAAGTTCGCCGACGTGCCGCAGCTCGGCATCGAGGTGCACCGCGGGATGACGCACGACGGGCTCGGCAAGTACCTCTCGCAGAAGATCACGAAGGCGGACGGCCCCACGGCCGACATCGTCGGGATCCTGCGCGAGACGAAGACCGACGTCGTCGTCTCCTACCTGCCGGTCGGCTCCGAGCAGGCGACCAAGTGGTACGTCGAGCAGGTGCTCGAGGCCGGCTGCGGCTTCGTCAACTGCATCCCCGTCTTCATCGCGCGCGAGGACTACTGGGACGAGCGCTTCAAGGCGGCCGGGCTGCCGATCGTCGGCGACGACATCAAGTCGCAGGTCGGCGCGACGATCACGCACCGCGCGCTCGCGCGGCTGTTCCACGAGCGTGGCGTGCTGCTCGAGCACACCTCCCAGCTCAACGTCGGCGGCAACATGGACTTCTACAACATGCTCGAGCGCGAGCGGCTGGAGTCCAAGAAGATCTCCAAGACCAACGCGGTCACCTCGGTCGCCGGCGTCGAGATGGACGAGCGCGACGTGCACGTCGGCCCCTCGGACTACGTGCCGTGGCTGACGGATCGCAAGTGGGCGCACATCCGCCTCGAGGGGCGCGCCTTCGGCGATGTCCCGCTGATCGCGGAGATGAAGCTCGAGGTGTGGGACAGCCCCAACAGCGCCGGCATCGTCACCGACGCGGTGCGCTGCTGCAAGCTCGCGCTGAACCACGGGGTCGGCGGCCAGCTCGACGGCCCCAGCTCCTACCTGATGAAGTCGCCGCACACGCAGCGTCCGGACGACGAGGCGCGCGACGCGACGGAGGACTTCATCGCCGAGTACACGCGCCGGCCGGGCACCGCGCCCGTCGGCGTGCCGGCAGCGGAGCAGGCCGAGGCCTGACCGCAGGCGGCATCTGGTCTCACCGAACGGCCCGCCCTGCGCGGGCCGTTCTCGTTGTCTGGGACGATCCGGGCCATGTGGGCCGGGCTCTCGACGACGCTGACGGGCGAGCGCGTCGTGCTGGAGCCGCTCGCCGAGCGCCACGCCGAGGGGCTGCGCGCGGCCGCGGCCGATGAGCGCGTCTCGCGCTGGCTGCCGCTGGCGCTGCACGAGCCGGCGCAGTTCGACGCCTGGTGGGCCTCCTCGCTCGATGCGCTCGCGCGCGGCACGGAGGCGCCCTTCGCGACGCTCGAGCGCTCCAGCGGCTGCGTGCTCGGCACCACGCGCTACATGGCGCTCGCGGCGGAGCACCGCCGGCTGGAGATCGGCGCGACCGTGCTCGCGCCCGCCGCCTGGGGCACGGGCGCGAACGTCGAGGCGAAGCTGCTGATGCTCGGGCACGCGTTCGAGACGCTCGGCTGCGTGCGCGTCGAGCTGAAGACCGACGCGCGCAACGAGCGCTCGCGCGGCGCGATGGCGGCGCTGCCGGCCCAGTTCGAGGGGATCCACCGCCAGCACATGGTGCTCCCGGACGGGACGCTGCGCGATTCCGCCTGGTACAGCGTGCTGGATCGCGAGTGGCCCGCGGTGCGCGAGAACCTCGAGCGGCGACGCGCCGCTCTATCCTCCTAGCCAGTGTCCGACCGGCTCGCGATCGCCCAGGTCACGCCGTACGCCTGGGAGGCGCGCAACGAGGTCAACCGCGCGGTCGCGTGCTGCGCCGAGCAGCTGGCGCAGCGTGGGCACCGGGTGCTCGTGATCGCGCCGACGCAGTCGAGCGCACTCGTGCGCGAGACGCGCAAGGCGATCCACGCCGCGCGCGAGCGGCCCGAGGGGCTGTTCGACGGCACCGATGGCTCGTACCGCGTGCTCGGCGTCGGCGAGGTGCTGCCGTTCGCGCCAGCGCGCCGGCGCGTCGGCTCGCTGCCGATCGACGTCTCGCGCACGATCGAGCAGGTGCTCTCGCGCGCGCCGCTGGACCTCGTGCACGTGCACGAGCCGTTCGCGCCGAGCGCGTCGAGCGCCGCGCTGCGCCACTCGCGCGCGCTCAACGTCGGGACGTTCCATGCGCCCACCGAGCGCGTCGTCTCGACGCAGGTCGCGCGGCGCGTCGTCGAGCTGTTCCTCGGTCGCCTCGACGCGCGCGTCGCCAGCTACGGCGCGACGCGCGACCTGCTCGCGCGCTGGTTCCCCGCCGACTATCGCGTGATCCTGCCGGGCGCCCAGCCGCCCGCCGCCGCGCGCGAGCCGCACGACGGCGTCGAGCTGCTGCTCGTCGCCGACGAGGAGCGCCCCGCCGTGCGGACGTTCCTGCGCGCGCTGCGCCAGCTGCCGCTGGAGCCGCCCTGGCGCGCGACCGTCTTCTCCCCGCGCGGCGTGCAGCCGGGCGTGCAGCTGCCCCACGCGCTGCGCGAGCGCGTCACGTTCGCCGGGCCCGACGACGCCGACGAGGACGCGCTGCTCGCGCGCGCCGACGTGGTCGTGCGCGCCTCAGGCGGGCTCGCGCCCGCGCCGGACGGGCTCGTGCGCGGGCTCGCCGCCGGCGGCGTCCCGGTCACGGCGCGGCTGCCCGTCTACGAGGAGCTGCTCGGCGACGGCGCCCACGGGCTGCTGTTCGAGCCTGCCGACGTCGAGACGCTCGGCGCCCAGCTCGCGCGTCTCGTCGCCGAGCCGGCCCTGCGCGCGCGCCTGCACGACGCCGCCGCGCCGCTGCGCGAGCAGCTCACGTGGTCGCGCGTGAGCGACGAGCTGGAGGACGTCTACGCCGGCCTCGTGGCGCGGCGGCACGACGGCCGCGGCGACCGCGCGCTGCGCGCCCGCGTCGCCAAGCGGCCGCTGATCGACGTCGACCTGCACATGCACACCGACCATTCGAGCGACTGCGCGACGCCCGTCGAGGTGCTGCTCGCGACCGCGAAGGCGCGCGGCCTCGGCGCGATCGCCGTCACCGACCACAACGAGATCTCCGGCGCGCTGGAAGCGCGCGCGAAGGCGAGCGGCATCAAGGTGATCGTCGGCGAGGAGGTCAAGACGGCCGACCAGGGTGAGGTGATCGGGCTCTTCCTCGAGGAGCTGATCCCGCGCGGGCTGACGCTGGAGCAGACGATCGCCGAGATCAAGCGCCAGGGCGGCGTCGTGTACGTGCCGCATCCCTTCGACCGCATGCACTCCGTGCCCGACTACGAGCACCTGCTGGCCGTGCTCGACGACGTCGACGCGATCGAGGTCTTCAACCCGCGCGTGGCGATCCAGGAGTTCAACGAGGAGGCCGCGCGCTTCGCCGCCAAGTACCGCATCCCGGCCGGCGCCGGCTCCGACGCGCACGTCGCGCAGGGGCTCGGCTCGGTGCGCATCCGCATGCCGGACTTCGACGGTCCGCAGGAGTTCATGGAGGCGCTGCGCGAGGCCGACATCGTGCGCACGCCGGCGAGCCTGCTGTACGTCCAGGCGCTCAAGTTCCTGCAGACGAAGGCGACGCCGGCGGGCTCGCGCAAGGCCTCGCGCGAGCGGCGGGTGCGACGGGCGGCACGCAAGTCCTGATGCACGAGCAGGGACATGCCGGGGGTCCGTCCAATGAATCCCCCAGCATGCCCACGACCGACGACGAGATCCGCGAGAAGTACCTCGAGCGCGCCATCCGCGAGCTGAACCAGCTCACGCACGAGCTCCAGAGCTGTCCCCACTGCCCGCGCGGCAACCTGATGCCGGTGCTCGGCTCCGGCCACCCGCAGGCCGACGTGATGCTGGTGAAGTACCAGCCGCGCCCCTCGGAGATCGAGGAGGGCGTGGCCTTCTACGGGCGCGCCGGCGGCGCGCTGATGAAGTCGCTCAAGCGGTTGCAGATCGACCCGCTCGCCGTCTACGGGACGCTGTGCGTGAAGTGCCCGCTGTCGGACCCCGCGCTCGCCGATCCGGCCTGCATCGAGCGGCTGCTCGAGGAGATCGCGATCGTGCAGCCGAAGATGGTCGTCGTGATGGGCGAGGACGCGCTCGCCGTCGTCAACGACCTCGACGTCCCGCTCGCGCGCCCGCTCGCGGCCGAGCCCGGGCGGATCCAGACCTTCACGCCGTCGGTCGACGGGCTGTACGTGCCGAACATCGACGACGCGCTCGACGAGGAAGGCGCCAAGCGCGCCTTCTGGCGCGCGTTCCAGTCACTCGGCGCCTGGTACGCGGACCTGCCGCCGTACTGATCAGCGCGCGCCGTCGAGCCGTGCGATCGAGACGTCGCCGGAGGAGGCGCGAGCACCGTCACGTCGCCCGAGCCGGCGTCGATCCGCAGCTCGCCGGTCGCCGGGTACGTGCGTCGTGTGCTCGGTCGCGCGCGTCGAGACGGCCAGCACCGACAGCGCCCCCGTAGGCGCCCGCGAGGATCCCCAGCAGCACCGCGACGGCGACGAACGTGCGCGGGAGGCCGCGCTGGCGGCGGGGCGTCGTCGTGGACATGGGCGCCACGATATGCGCCGTCGGGGTCGGCGACCATGCCGCCCGCCACCGGCCGGGGGTGGGGCTGGCCCTACGGGAGCAGGACGAGCTTGCCGAGCTTGCCGCCGGCTGCGAAGCGGTCGTAGGCGGCGGCGGCCTGGTCCAGCGGGAAGGTCTCGGCGACGGGCACCCGCAGCTTGCCCGCCTCGACGAGCGGCAGCACGTGGCGCTCAAGAGCGCGCGCGGTCGCGGCCTTCTCCTCCAGCGGACGGGCGCGCAGCGTGGAGGCCATGATGCGGGCGCGCTTCATCATCAGCGCGAGCAGGTTCAGCTCCGTCGTCGCGCCGGCGCCGACGCCGATCACGACGATCCGCCCGCCGGTCGCGAGCGCCTCCAGGTTGGCGGGCAGGTTGGGCGCGCCGACCAGCTCGAGGATCGCGTCGAACGGGCCGTGCTGGGCGAAGTCCTCGGGCGCGATCACGTCGGCGCCGAGCGCCGCGACCTGCTCGCGCAGGTCGGCGTTGCGGACGGTCGCGGTCACGCGCGCGCCAGCGGTGACGGCGAGCTGGATCGCCGCGGTGCCGACGCCGCCCGCGCCGCCGTGCACGAGCAGGCGCTCGCCGGCGCGCAGGCCCGCCTGCGTGAAGAGCGCGTCGTGCGCAGTCGTGAAGACCTCCGCGAAGCCACCGGCCGCGGGCCAGTCGAGCGCGTCGGGGACGGGCATCGCGACGCACTCGTGCACGAGCGCCAGCTCGGCCTGCGCGCCGCCGGCGACGATCGCCATCACGCGGTCGCCGTCGGCGAAGCGCTCGGCGCCCGCGCCGCGCGCGAGCACCTCCCCCGCCAGCTCGAGTCCGGGGATGTCCTGGGGCGAGCCGGGGGGCGCCGGGTAGAGCCCGCGGCGCTGCATCATGTCCGCGCCGTTGAGGCCGGCCCCGCGCACGCGCACGAGCAGCTCGCCGGCGCCGGGGACGGGATCGGGGTGCTGCTCGACGAGGACCTCGCCGTCGCGGATGGTGGCGGCGCGCATGGCGGCGCAGTCTAGATCAAGACCACTTCATGACGTGGGCGATCGCCGCGTCCATGAAGCGGTCCGGCAGGTACCGCGCGAGCGCGCCGCGCGACTTCGCCTCGCGCCCGACGAGGTAGCGCGTGCGGGGACGCTTGGCGGTCAGCGCGTGCTCGACGTCCTTCGCGACCGCGTCGGGCGGCAGGCCGTTGCGCGCGCCCTGCGCGGAGGCGGTTCGCACGGTCGCGATCAGCGGGCCGTAGCGCTCGGCCGCCTGCGGGCCCATCCGCTCGATCAGAGCGTCGGCCGAGCCCACGCCCTTGTCCCAGATCGGCGTGGCGATCGTGGCCGGCTCGATGATCGAGACGTGCATCCCCCACGGCCGCAGCTCGCGGCGCAGCACGTCGGAGACGCCCTCCAGCGCGAACTTCGAGGCCGCGTAGGCGCCGATCAGCGGGACCGCGACGCGCCCGCCGATCGAGCCGACGAAGACGATCCGCCCGCGAGCGGTGCGCAGCAGCGGCATGAACGCCTGCGTGACGGCGACCTGGCCGACGACGTTGACCTCCAACTGGTGGCGGAAGTCCTCGATCGGCTGGAACTCCAGCGGCGCCGGCACGGCGATGCCGGCGTTGTTGACGAGGCCGGCGAGCCCGCCGCCACCAAGCGCCTTGGTGACCTCGCGGGCCGCGGCGGCAATCGAGTCGGCGTCGACGACGTCGATCCGCAGCGGCACGATCCCGCCGCCGTCGGGCGAGCGCAGCCGCTCGCCGTCCTGCTCGTTGCGCACCCCGGCGAAGACCTTGAACCCACCGCGCGCCAGGCGCCGCGCGCACGCCTCGCCGATCCCGCTCGATGCACCTGTGACGACGACTGCCCTCATCGGCCGGATGATGTCACTCGCGCTCGCGGGGGACGCCATGCGCGGTCACTTTTCCTCGATATGCGAGGCGAGACGACCGCGCATCAGCGCGCGGGCGTCATCAGCGCGACCGGGGCCGCGAGTCCGGCCGAGCGGCGCAGCGTGGCGATGCGCCGGCCGGGCTGGACCGCGTCGCGCACTTCGCTCACGTGCTCGCCGAGCTGCGCGACCGTCGCGTCGATGTCGGGCGTCACGAACGCGAGTCCCCAGAAGAACGCGGGGCCGTCCTCGCCGCCGCTGCGCGCGAGCGCTTCTGGCGGCGCCTGTACGACCTCGACGATCTCCGCGCCGAGGCGGAAGAACGCCTGCCGCGGCGCGCCGGCCGGCGTCGGCTGCTCGCGGACGCGGCGCAGGTCGAGGCCGGCGGCTTGGAATGCGGCGATCGTGCGGTCGAGCTGCGGACTGATGACGACGACGTGATCGAGCGCGACGACGCCGTTGGCGTACGCCGGGCCTGCGGCGGGCGGCGACGCCTGCGAGCGCTCCGTCGGCAGCCCGTCGAGCGCCGTCGAGGCCACGTCACGCAGCGCCCACCCCACGAGGCCGCGACCAGCCGCCCTCCCGGCCAACACGATCCGCACACCGGCGACGACGCAGACGCCCTCACCATCGACCGCGAAGCCGAGCGCCGCCCAGGTCGCGGGCTCGTCGGCGATCGTCAGCGCGGCGATGCTCGGCATCGACGCGGACGCTACCGCGCGATCGGCGCCGTCAGCCCCGCTCGAACAGCGCCACGCACTCTATGTGCGGGGTCTGCGGGAACATGTCGACGGGGCGCACGCGCTTCAGCACGTAGCCGGCTTCGATCAGCTGGGCGGCGTTGGGGGCGAGCGTCGTCGGGTTGCAGGAGACGTAGACGATGCGCTTGGGCGAGGCCTCGATCACGCGCCGCACGACCTTCTGCGAGAGGCCCGCGCGCGGCGGGTCGAGCACGATCACGTCGGGGCGAGCGGCCTTTTCGACCAGCTCACGCAGCGCGAGGCGCACGTCACCGGCGTAGAAGCGCGCGTTGTCGATCTCGTTCAGCTTCGCGTTCGCGATCGCGTCGGCGATCGCCGGCTCGACGATCTCCAGCCCCCACAGCTCGGCCGCGCGCGGCGCGAGCGTCAGGCCGATCGTGCCGATCCCGCAGTACAGGTCGTAGACGCGCTCGTAGCCGGTCAGCGCGGCGTACTCGGCGGCGAGCGCGTAGAGCTGCTCGGCCATCTCCGTGTTGGTCTGGAAGAAGGCGTGCGGGGAGATCCGGAACGTCAGGTCGCCGAGCCGCTCCTCGAGGTAGTCGGTGCCGGCGATCAGCTCCGTCTCGCCGAGCATCGTCGTCTCGCCGACGCCGTCGAACTCCGTCCACAGCAGGCCGTCGCAGTCGACCGCGCTCGCGAGCGACTCGCGGTCCAGGTCGCCTGGCATCGTCACGAGCCGCACCTGCAGCTGGCCGGTGCGCCGGCCCTCGCGCACGACGCAGTTGCGCAGGAAGCCCTTGTGCGTTCTGCGGTCGTAGGCGTCGAGCCCCTGTGCGCGGCACCAGTCGAGGATCTGCTGGCGCGCGACGTTGCTGCGCTCGGACGCTATGAGGCAGTCGTCCATCTCGACTATCTCTTCCCAGTGGCCGGGCGCGTGGAAGCCGAACGCGAGCCCGCCGTCCGGCTTGTTGCCGAACGAGTATTCGAGCTTGTTGCGGTAGCGCCACTGCTCGACGGCGGGCACGATCGGCTCCAGCTCGTAGCCCTCGAGCTTGCCTATGCGTCTGAGCGCGTCGTCGACCTGCTCGGCCTTGACCTCGAGCTGGCGCTCGTACGGGAGCACCTGCCAGGCGACTCCCGGATGCAGCGCGCGCGGCTCGATCCGGTCGGGCCCGGGCTCGAGCACCTCGACCGCTATCGCTTCGGCGTAGTCGCGCTTGGGGCGTGTGATGCGCGCGCGCA
Organism: uncultured Actinomycetes bacterium; assembly: GCA_963746145.1. Taxonomy (GTDB): domain Bacteria; phylum Actinomycetota; class Thermoleophilia; order Solirubrobacterales; family Solirubrobacteraceae; genus Conexibacter. The sequence goes on along the minus strand of CAVVAC010000002.1, from coordinate 60,898 downwards.
CGCGATCGCCCGGCATGCCGCCGTGGACGAACACGACGTAGCCGTCTTCGCGACGGGCGACGCCGTTGCCGCCGTAGGCGAGGCGGTCGACGGTCAGGTCCAGCTCGGCGCCCCGCTCGGGACGCTTGGCGCGTGCGGTCGTGCTCATGTGGCGCCTAGCATCGCAGGCTTCGCCCCGGCGGCGTCTTGCGCGAGGTCGCGCAGCGTGTGCATCTGCTTGCGCGCCATCACGAGCTCGAGCAACGGCAGCGCGCTGCGGCGCAGCAGCCGCTCCGCCGAGCCGCCCGGATGCACGACCAGCGTCTTGCCCACAAGGCGGCAGGCGTCCGTGCCGCGCGGGGTCACGCGGTAGGTCACCGCGACCGTCCCGGACGCGCGCGTGAAGCGACGCGCGAGCAGCGTGACGTGCTCGTCGGGCTCGAACGCGACCAGCTCGAAGATCATCATGAAGCGCTGCCCGAGCGCGAGCCGCTCGAGGCCGGGCGTCAGCTGCCGCGGGCTGCGACGGCCGAAGTTGTCGATCCAGTCGTAGCTGTAGGGCGCGACGCGCAGCTGGCAGAGCCAGCGGAACAGCGTGCCGGCGGGCGCGGCGACGTCGACGGCGCGGAAGTAGGCGTCGTGCGCCTCCGGCAGGAACGCATCGCACGCGAACGACTGCGCGCGCTCCTCCGGGGTCGCGTTCCAGCTGCGCCCGGCGAGGATCAGCCGAGCGCCTTCTCGATCGCGGCGAGCACCGACTTGCGCTTCGCGTTGGCCTGCTCGTAGTCGCGCACCTTGCGCAGCTCGGCCGGCTTCAGCTCGCCGAGGCGGCTCGTGACCTTCGCGGCCGACAGCTCGTCGTAGCCGAGGATCGGGAACGCGGGCCCGACGCCGACGGCGCGGCGGGCGCGGTCGGCGCCGCGCATGAGGCGGTCGACCGAGTCGGTGCGGCGCGCCTTCGCGGCCTTGCCGCCGAGCTTCTGCGAGATCGTCTCGAGCTGCTCGAAGCCGCGGCCGAGCAGCTCGTCGAGGTTTCCGAGCACGTCGTCGGTCTGCTCGCGCCCGCGGCGCAGCAGGTCGCCGACGAGGTCGTTCGCGTCGCCGCGCGTCATGCGCCCGCGCTCGACCGCCTCGTCCATCGACTCCTGGATCCGCTCGGCCGCGAGCAGCACGAGGTTGAGCGGCTCGAAGACGCGATCGGAGAGCTGGTCGCGGAGCGTGCCGACGAGCTGCGCGACGGGATCGTGCGCGGGCTTGGCGGCAGCGGGCTTCGGTGGCGCCTTGGGAGCCGCCGGCTTCGGCGTGGCCGGCTTCGCAGCGGCGCGCGGCTTGGCGGCGGCCTTCGTCGCAGCCGGCTTCGCGGCGGCGGGCCTGGCGGTCGCGCGCGGCGCGGGCTTGGCGGCGGCCTTCGCGGCAGCCGGCTTGGCGGTCGCGCGCGGCTTCGCGGCTGCGCGCGCGGCGGGCTTCGCAGCGGTCCTGCTCGCGGCCGGCTTGGCGGCGGCGGGCTTGGCCGCGGCCTTCGCGGTCGTGCGCGCAGCCGGCTTCGCGGCAGCCTTCGCCGGCGCGGGCTTCGCCGCCGCGGTCGCGGGCTTGGCAGCAGCCGCCTTCGGCTTCGCCGTCGTCGTCTTCGCGGCCGGCTTCGCCGCGGTCGTCTTCGCCGCGGTCGTCTTGGCCGCCGCCGCGCGGGTGCGCGTGGCGGGCTTCTTCGTCGCAGCCGCGGCCTTCGGCGTCGCCGCAGTCGCGCGCCGCTTGGCGGCGGCGGACGAGGCGGTGGTCTTCGGCTGCGGCATGGGTGCTCCTCGATTCGACGACGGTTTCGCGAGGCTACCGCAGCAGCAGCTCCAGGAGGGCTTTCTGGGCGTGGCGCCGGTTCTCGGCCTGGTCCCAGATGCGCTGACGCGTCCCGTAGAGGACCTCGCCCGTGATCTCCTCGCCGGGATGCGCCGGCAGGCAGTGCAATGCGATCGCGTCGGGCGCGGCGCGATCGAGCAGCGCGTCGTCGATGCGGTAGGGCGCGAGCGCGGCGCGGCGCGCGTCGGCCGTCGCCTCGTCGCCCATGCTGACCCACACGTCCGCGTACAGCGCGTGTGCGCCATCGGCCGCCTCGGCGGGATCCTCCAGCAGGACGGCATCCGCGACCGGCTCCAGCTGGTAGCCGGCGGGCGCCGCGACGCGCACCTCGACGCCGGCCAGCGCGCCGAGCAGCGCGAGCGAGCGAGCGACGTTGTTGCCGTCGCCGACGTAGGCGAGCACGAGCCCGTCGAGGCGGCCGAACGTCTCCTGCAGCGTCATCAGGTCGGCGAGCGCCTGGCAGGGGTGGTGGCCGTCCGTGAGCATGTTGATCACGGGGATCTCCGCGTGCGCGGCCAGCTCCTCGATCAGCGCGTCCGGGCCGGTGCGGACGCCGACGGCGTGGACGTGGCGCGAGAGCACGTGCGCCGTATCGCGCGGCGACTCGCCGCGACTCAGCTGCATCTCGTCCGAGCGCAGGATCAGCGGATGGCCGCCCAGCTCGACGATTCCCGTCTCGAACGAGAGGCGCGTGCGCGTCGAGGGCTTCTGGAAGACGAGCGCGACGTGCTTGCCCGTGAGCGCGCGCGAGCTGAGGGGGTTGGCCTTCAGCGCGATCGCACGGTCGACCAGCGCGAGCAGCTCCTCGCGCGTGAGCTCGGTGCCGGTGAGGAAGTGGCGCGGCAAGCGGGCAAGTGTACGGTCCGGGGATGGTCCTGCGCGTGCTGACCTGGAACCTCTTCCACGGTCGCGCGGCGCCCCCGCGCAACGTCGATCTGCTCGACGCGTTCGCCGTACGGCTCGCCGCCTGGGAGTGGGACGTCGCGCTGCTGCAGGAGGTCCCGCCGTGGTGGCCGCCGGTGCTCGCGGCCGCGGCCGGCGCGCGGGAGCGTCATGCGCTGACGTCCCGCAACGCGCTGCTGCCGGCGCGGCGGGCGGTGGCGCGCCGGTGGCCCGAGCTGCTGAAGTCGGGCGGCGGCGGCGCGAACGCGATTCTCGTGCGCGGTGAGATCGTCGCGCACGCCCGACGACGCCTGTGCGTGTGGCCCGAGCGGCGTGTCGTGCACGCGGTCCGCGACGGCGAGGGACGCTGGTTCGCGAACCTCCACGCGACCGTCCACCACGATGCGCATGCACGTCGCGACGGCGCGGTCGCCGCGGCGACCGCGCTGCGCTGGGCAGCGGGCGCGCCGCTCGTGCTCGGCGGGGACTTCAACGTCCGCGATCCCCAAGCGGCAGGCCTCGCGCACGCCGGCGGCCAAGGCGTCGACCACGTCCTCGCCCGCGGATTCGAGACTGCCGGCGCGACCGAGCGGCTCGACGGCGACGACCTCTCCGACCACGCGCCGCTGCGCGTGACGCTGCGCTAGGAACGCCCCGCGCGCAGCCCGAAGCCGCGCAGCATCAGCAGCGCCTTCTCGCCCATCGTGCCGCGCGTCGGCAGCACGCCGAGCTGGACGGCCGCGTCGTAGAGGTCGAAGAACGTGCGCACGCGCAGCAGGCGACCGTGGCGCAGCTCGCAGTAGACGACGCAGTGCACGACGAGGAAGCGGTCGGAGGCGGGCAGGCCCTCGACGGCGCCGCGGTGCGTGCCCGCGAGCTTGCAGGGCGCGGCGACGAAGCGGCCGTTCGCGAGCCGCTCGCCGGCGCGCTCGACGCGTATGTCGGGAAACGCGTGCCACAGGCGCGCCGCGTGCGCGGTCAGCTCGTCGACGCTCACGAGCGGTTCGGCCGTGACCGGGTCCTCGTAGTGGACGCCCGCGTCGCAGAGCGGCGCGAAGGCGCCCGCGTCGCGGCCGCGCCAGGCCGCCTCCCAGGCGTCGACGAGCGCGTCGACGGAGCCGACCTGGAGCGCCTCGTCAGCCATCGACGGGCAGCGTCGCGCCGAAGTCCGGCAGCCCCGCGTCCGGCGTCGAGGCCTCCGCGTAGAGGCGGCGCGGGATGCGCCCGGCGCCGTGCGCGAGCCGGCCGGCCTCGACCGCCAAGCGGATCGCCCGCGCCATCGCGACCGGGTCGTGCGCGCGCGAGATCGCGCTCGCACACAGCACCGCGTCGCAGCCCAGCTCCAGCGCGAGCGCCGCGTCGGAGGCGGTGCCGACGCCCGCGTCGAGGATCACCGGCAGCTGCGTGCGCTCGCGGATGATCGCGATGTTGTAGGGGTTGCGGATTCCCATCCCGCTGCCGATCGGCGAGCCGAGCGGCATCACGGCCGCGCAGCCGACGTCCTCCAGGCGGCGCGCGAGCACGGGGTCGTCGGTCGTGTACGGGAGTACGACGAAGCCGTCGTCGACGAGCGCCTCGGCCGCCTCGAGCAGCTCGAGCGCGTCGGGCAGCAGCGTGCGGTCGTCGCCGATCACCTCGAGCTTGATCCAGTTCGTCTCGAACGCCTCGCGCGCGAGCTGCGCGGTCGCGATCGCGTCGCGGGCGGTGTAGCAGCCGGCCGTGTTCGGCAGCACGTCGACGCCGGCGTCGGCGAGCACGTCCATGATCGAGCCGCGCGAGGCGGGATCGACGCGGCGCAGCGCGACCGTCACCAGCTCGCTGCCGCTGACGCGCAGCGCGTCGGCCATCGACTCCAGGCTCGGGAAGCCACCGGTGCCGAGCAGCAGGCGCGAGCCGAAGCTGCGGCCGGCGATCACGAGCGGGTCCTCCATCGGCACGATCATCCTCCTTGGATCGCGGTCACGACCTCGACGTGGACGCCCGCGGTCAGCGCGGTCGCCGCCCAGGCGCTGCGCGGCACGACCTCGCGGTCGAGCGCGACGGCGACGCCGCGCGCGTCGGGCGCGACGCCGAGCAGCGTGACGACGCTCGCAACCGTCGCGCCGTCGGGCAGCTCGCGCGCCTCGCCGTTGAGCTGCACGATCACGACGCGACCGCCTCGCGGACCGCGAAGCGAGCCGGCGCGAAGGGCGCCGCGAGCGCCGGCAGCTCCTCCCCGGCGAGTGAGGCGGCGAGCAGCTCGGCGGTGATCGGCGCCAGCAGGACGCCGTGGCGGAAGTGACCGGCCGCCCACTGCAGGCCGGCAAGCGCGCCGGCGCCGAGCACGGGCGCGTTGTCGGGCGTGCCAGGACGCAGGCCGGCCGCGACCTCCTCGATCACCAGCTCGCTGACGCCGGGCACCAGCTCGATCGCGTCGCGCAGCAGCTCGAACACGCCGCCGGCGGTCGGGGCGGTGTCGAAGCCCTGCTCCTCCATCGTCGCGCCGAGCACGTAGCGGCCGTCGCCGCGCGGGACGAGATAGCCCGGCTGCATGCGCAGCACGTGGCGCAGCAGGCCCGGCCCGGCGGGGTCACGCAGGCGCATGATCTGCCCCTTGACCGGACGCACGGGGATGCGCGCGTGCGGCGGCAGGCCGGCGAGCAGACCGGCCCAGGCGCCGGCCGCGACGACGACCTGCTCCGCCGCGATGCGCTCGCCGCCGGCGAGCGCGACGCCGCTGACGCGCTCGCCGTCCAGCTCGATGCGCTCGACGCCCGCGCCCGTGCGCAGGACCCCGCCGGCGCGCTCGAACGCGACCGCCAGCGCGCTCGCGAGCGCGCGCGGGTCGACGGCGTGGTCGTCGGGCACGGCGAGCGCGAGTCGCAGCGTCGGCGCCAATGCCGGCTCGCGGCGGCGCGCCTCCGAGGCGCGCAGGCGCTCGACCGGCAGCCCGAGCGACATGCGCTCGTCGAGCTCGCGGCTCAACGCCTCCGCCTCGTCGCGGTCGCGCGCGACCGCGAGCGTGCCGCAGGCGAGATAGCCGGGGTCCTGATCGGAGGCGTCGCGCAGCTCGGCGACGAAGTCCGGGTAGCTGGCGGCGCTCGCGCGGCCCAGCTCGAGCAGCTCGCGCTCGGCGAGGCGCGCCTCGCTGACCGGCGCGAGCATGCCGGCGGCGGCGTGCGTGGCGCCGCAGGCGATCGCGTCGCGCTCCAGCACGATCGTCGAGAGCCCGCGCTGACGCGCGCGCCAGGCGACGGACAGGCCGATCACCCCGCCGCCGATCACGGCCACGTCGAACGACTGCTGATGCTGGGGCACGTGCCTCCTTCCCTGCGCCGGCATGACCCGGATCAGGTTCTGACGGTCGGCGGCCGGATTGCCGCCCTCTCAGCCCGTTGACGGGGCTCCCGTGGGGTCGATGGTAGCGCCGAGCGGCGCGCGCGTCAGCGCCGCGCGAAGGACGCGAGCGCGGCGCCGCTGCGGGCGCGCACGAGGCGTCCGGCGTGCATGACGCGCGCCGGGGCGGGCGCCGTCGCGGCAGGCGTGTGGCGGTGGCGGCGGATCGTCGCGAGCGTGAGCGTCGTCGTCATCAGGCCGACGGCGTTCGGCACCACGAGCACGAGGTTCGCGGAGGCGAGCCCGTACGTGATCCAGATCGAGGCGTTGACGCGCATCATCAGGAACACGCCGGCGCTGACCTCGGAGGAGTCGCGGGCGATCCCGACGCGACGCGCCTGGAGCAGCGGGGAGAGAGCCATGAAGACGCCGGAAACGGCGGCGACGGGCCCCATGAATTCAGTCAGGGTCATCGGGGGGACGTCATTTCAAGTGGAGGAGAAGAGGCGACCGGACAGCGATTCGTCCTTCCTCAACGTAGCGCTCGGGCGCCGGAATCCCTCACCGTGTGACGAGCTTCACACGGGCACGTGCGCGTAGCCTACGAGCTGCATGTCACGCGACCAGCAGGCCACCGCCACCCGTGCCGAGCTGTTGCGCGTCGCGCGCGAGCTGTTCGCCGCGCGCGGCTACGCCGACGTCGGCACCGAGGAGATCGTGCGCGCGGCGCACGTCACGCGCGGGGCGCTCTACCACCACTTCGCCGACAAGCGCGACCTCTTCCGCGCGGTGCACGAGCAGCTCGCCGACGAGCTGCTGGCCGGCATCCACGCGCGGACCGGCGGGAGCGTGGACGCGTGGGAGGCGCTGACGAACGGCGTGCGCGCCTTCCTCGACGCCTGCACGGACCCGGCCGTGATCCGCATCTCACACCTCGACGCGCCGGCCGTGCTCGGCTGGGCGGAGTGGCGCGCGATCGACGCGGAGCACTGGCTCGGCGTCGTGGAAGCGGCCCTCCAGGAGGGGATGGACGCGGCCATCCTGCGCGTTCAGCAGGTCCGCCCGCTCGCGCACATGCTGCTCGGCGCGATGGTCGAGGCGTCGATGCTGATCGCGAGCGCCGCGGACCCGGCGGTCGCGCGCGGCGAGGTGGAGGGGCCGCTGCTGGCGCTGCTGGAGGGCTTGCGGGCCTGACGCCCGCAGCCACGGAGCGCTTTACGCTTCAAAAGATGGAGTATCTCTCCAGCTCGCTGCGGGCCACACGCGCCGCGCCTGCACCGAAGCGGCCGAGCTGGATTCGCGCGACGCGCGTGACGCTCTCCGGCCTGATCTTCGGCTGGGTCGTCCTGTTCGTGCTGACGCTCCTCGCGACCGCGCTCCACGTAGCGCCGACGTACGGTCACGGCGGCGGGCTGCATGGCATCGCCTGGCCGTGGGCAGCGGTCGACCCATGGGCGACGCTCGCCGACGTCGGCTGGGCGGCGGCGCTCTGCTTGACGCTCGCGTACGGCCTGCGCGCAAGCGTGCGCGCATACCTCGAAGGATGGGCGCTCCGCTTCTGGCCGACGGCGATCGCGCTCGCAATCGGCTTCACGGGCAGGGAGGATCGTGCGACGCCCATCGCGTTTGCGCTGCTGGTCGTGGTGTTGCGCAACGTCGCACTCGTGCCACAGCCGCTGCCGCGCGTTCGAGCCGCGCGCCCTCGACAGCTCGGGCTTGCTGCGCTCGTCGCGCTGCTCACCGCGGCGGCGCTCAGCTACCAGCCGCTGCATCCGCTGGTCGCGGTGCCCGGCCGTTCTCACGCTGCGCCGGGCCTGTGGAGCGGCGTGTTCACGAACGACGGATCCAGCACGATCACGGTGCGCTCGGCGACCATCGCCGGCTTCCCACATTCACTGGCTTCCCTCGAGTTCGATGGCAAACGGGCGCTGGCGCCGGGCGAGGAGACCCGTGTGATCGCCCGCGTGCGCCGCGACGCGTGCGCGGCGGGCTTCATCAGCTCCTCGGTCGGGTCGGTCGTCGTGCGCTACGACGTGCTCGGGTTCACGCGCACGCAGCGGTACCCGATCGAGCCGCCCGCGCAGCTCGCGTGCCACTGAGCCGACGACTGCCAAGATGCAGGCGATGCTCGGCGACGAACGACGCGCGCGGCTGCGCGACGCGCGGCTCTACCTCGTGTGCGACGCGCGCGGCGACGGTCGCGACCTCGCGCGCTTCCTCGACGCGGCGCTGCGCGGCGGCGTCGACGTCGTGCAGCTGCGCGAGAAGTCCGGCGACGAGGCGCTGATCCGTGCGGCTGCGCCCGCCTTCCGAGCCGCGGCCGACGCGCACGGCGCGCTGTTCGTGCTCAACGACCGCCCGGACCTCGTCGCGGCGACGGGCGCAGACGGCGTGCACGTCGGCCAGGACGACATGGGGATCGCCGGCGCGCGCGCGCTCGTCGGCGAGCACGCGCTGCTCGGCCGCTCGACGCACACGCCCGCGCAGGTCGACGACGCGGCCGTCGCGGACGTCGACTACTTCGCCGTCGGCCCGGTGCACGCGACGCCGACGAAGCCGGGCCGCGCCGCCGTCGGGCTTGAGCTGCTGCACCACGCGGCGAGCGCCCCGCGGCCGGTGCCGTGGTTCGCGATCGGCGGGATCGACCTCGCGACGATCGGCGACGTCGCGGCGGCCGGCGCGACGCGCGTCGTCGTCGTGCGCGCGCTGACGGAGGCCGCCGACCCGCAGGCGACGGCCCGCGCGCTGCGCATCGCCCTCGCACAGCGGGAGGCGGTCGCATGAGCCAGCGCAGCCGCAAGCGCGGGCAGCGCGAGGCCCCGGCGGCCCGCGAGCCGGAGGGGCCGAGCCGCTCGGAGCTGCGCAACGCGGCGGCGCGCGAGGGCCTGGAGCCGCTTGCGGACGGCGAGCGGCCGCTCGCCATCACGATCGCCGTCGTGGTGGCGCTGGCGCTGGCCGCGCTCGTGCTCGTCGGCTACAGCCTGGGCGCCCGCGTCGGCGACCGCGGCACGCTCGCGGGGGCGGTATTCATCGCTGCGATCCTGCTCATCGCAGCTGGCGGCATGTGGCGGATGCGCTACTGGGCGGTGCTCGGCTTCGAGGCGCTGCTCGCGTTCCAGGTGATCATCGCCGGGCTCTCGCTCGCGGTCGCCTCGAACCTGTGGGCGGCGGCGCTGTGCCTGCTCGTGATCGGCCTCGGCGGCTGGCTCTTCTGGAAGCTCGTGCGCGCGATGGCGCGCATCCAGATGCCCGAGCGCAAGGCGCCCTCGCGATGAGCGAGTGGGCGCACTGCCACGTCGACCGCGTGCGCTTCGCGGATCTCGACGCGATGCGGCACATGAACAACGCCGCCTACCTGACGTTCTTCGAGTCGGCCCGCGTCGAGTACATCTCCAGCCTGCTCGGCGACGACCCGACGACGCGCGGCCAGTTCGGCGTGATCTTCGCCGAGTGCAAGGTCCACTACCGGGCGCCGGCGTTCCTCGACGAGGAGATCCGCACGTGCGTGAGGCCGGCCGAGATCGCCCGCTCGAGCGTCAAGCTCGAGTTCGCGATGCACGCCGTCGCGGACGAGCGGCTGCTCGCCGACGGCTACGGCGTGCTCGTCGGCTACGACTACGCGGCCGGCCGTGCGGCGCCGCTGCCGGAGCGCTTCAAGGCGGCGCTCCAGCAGCACGCGACCGCCTGATCGGGGGGTGGCCGGCGGCCGTGACCGCGGCCGAACGGGCGCCTCGCATACACTCGCGGCCATGCCCGAATCGTCATACGACTGCATCGTCATCGGTTCCGGTCCCGGCGGCTACGTGGCGGCGGTGCGCGCGGCCCAGCTCGGGATGCGGACCGCAATCGTCGAGAAGGACCAGATCGGCGGCCGATGCCTCAACTACGCCTGTATCCCCGCCAAGGCGGTCCTCCGCACCGCCGACATCGTCTCCGAGATCGACGAGGCCGCCGAGTTCGGCATCGTCGTCCCTGAGCGCACGATCGACTTCGCGAAGGTGAGCGAGCGCCGCAAGAAGGTCATCTCGACCCTCACCGGTGGCGTCGCCGGCCTGATGAAGAAGAACAAGGTCGACGTGATCGAGGGCTTCGGTGCGCTCACGTCCGACGCCAACGTGCGCGTCGGCTCGGCGAAGGACGGCACCGAGTACGAGACGAAGGCCGTGATCCTCGCAACCGGCTCGGTCAAGCGGCCGATCCCCGGCACGCAGTTCGGCGGCCGCGTGATCGGCACCGAGGAGGCCTGGGCCTTCTCCGAGCTGCCGCAGAAGCTCGCCGTCGTCGGCGCCGGCGCCTCTGGCGCCGAGATCGCCTCCGCCTACGCGCGCCTCGGCGTCGAGGTGCTGCTGTTCGAGGCGCTCGACCGTGTCCTGCCGAGCGAGGACGTCGAGATCTCCAAGCTCGCCGAGCGCGGGCTCAAGAAGCAGGGCATGCAGGTCTTCACGAAGACGCTCGTCGAGAACGTGAAGGACGGCAAGGACAGCGTCACGTTCACGTACAACGGCGAGCAGGGCGAGGTCGACTACCTCGTGATCGCGGCGGGCCGCGGCCCGGACGTCGAGGGTCTCGGGCTCGACGAGGCGGGCGTCAAGCTCGACGAGCGCGGCCTGATCGCCGTCGACGGCGCGCTGCGCACGTCGACGAAGGGCGTCTGGGCGATCGGCGACATCGTCCCCGGCCCGGCGCTCGCCCACAAGGCCTCCGACGAGGGCATCATCGCCGTCGAGGACGCCGCCGGGAAGCCCACGCACCCGATCGAGTACGTCGACATCCCGCGGGCGACCTTCTGCATGCCGAACGTCGCCAGCTTCGGGCTCACCGAGCAGCAGGCGAAGGACGCCGGCCACGAGGTCGTCGTCGGCAAGGTGCCCTACGGCGCCGTCGGCGCCGGCACCGTCTACGGCGACCGCACCGGCCTCATCAAGGTCGTCGGCGAGACCAAGTACGGCGAGCTGCTGGGCGGCCACATCATCGGCGCGAAGGCGACCGAGCTGATCCAGGAGCTCGTGAACGCGCGGGCGCTGGAGGGCGGCTTCGCCGAGGTCGCGCGCATCGTCCACGGCCACCCGACGCTCAGCGAGGGCGTCATGGAGGCCGCCCGCGCTGCGGACGGCTGGCTGATCCACGGCTAGGCCGCGCCCGCGGCTGGCAGGATGGGCGCGATGCAGCCGGTCTTCTACTACGACCTCGGCAGCCCGGAGGCCTACCTGGCGGCCGAGGTCGTGATGAGCGCGCTGCCGGTCGTGCCGGAGTGGACGCCGATCCTCGCCGCGGACCTGCCCGGGTCTGCGCACGAGGGCCCCGCCGCCCGCCGCGCCGCCGTCGAGCGGCGTGCGGGCACGGCCCACGTGCAGCCGCTGCGCTGGCCCGCGGCGTGGCCGCACGACACGCGCCTGGCGATGGTCGCGGCCACCTACGCGAAGCAGATCGGGCGCGCGGTCGCGTTCTCGCTCGCCGCCTTCCGGCAGGCGTTCGCGGGCGGGCGCGCGCTCGACGAGGACACGATCCTGCTCGCCGCCGCGGCCTGCGAGATGCATCCGCGCGCGGTCGTGCAGGCGCTCGGACGGCGCAGCGTCGCGGACGCGCTCGACGCAGCCACCGCGACGGCCGCTGCGGCCGGCGTGCGCACGGTCCCTGCCCTGACGCTCGGCGAGCGTGTCGTGCAGGGCGAGGACGCGATCGAGCAGGCGCTCGCGGCGCTCGCATGAAGGCGCGCGCGAGCTACCGGCTGATCGTCAAGCGCGGCGGCCACGGCCCGGCGTGGCTCGCCGGCCCGTCACGGGTCGACCACGTCGAGGTCGTGGACCTGGAGAGCGGGGAGGCGGTGCTGTTCTGGGACCTCGGCGCGACGCCGGCGCGACGGCTCGTGCGGGCCCTGCGCGAGGACCTCGGCAACCTCGAGGCGGACGAGTTCCTGACCGCCTGGCGCAACGCCGAAACCTAGCTTTCACCATGTGAAACAGGCGTTCTGGCGGGCCTTCGCTATCGTGGCGGGATGGCTACCACACGGGCAACGCGCAAGCGCCGATCCGATGCGCCGCCACCGTTGCCGGAGCCCGACGCCGCACGCGAGTGGCTCGCGACGATGATGCTGATCCGCCGCTTCGAGGAGCGGGCGGGCGAGCAGTACGCGAAGGCGAAGATCGGCGGCTTCCTGCACCTCGCGATCGGCGAGGAGGCGACGATCGTCGGCGCCGCGCGCGCCATGCGCGACGAGGACTACCTGATCTCGACGTACCGCTCGCACGGCCACGCGATCGCGCGCGGCACGAGCCCCGACGCGGTGATGGCGGAGCTGTTCGGCAAGCAGGACGGCTGCTCGCGCGGGCGCGGCGGCTCGATGCACATGTTCGACCTCGAGCGCCGCTTCATGGGCGGCTACGGGATCGTCGGCGGCAACCTGCCGATCGCCGCCGGCTTCGGCCTCTCCTCCGACCTGCGTGGGACCGAGGAGGTGACGCTCTGCATGTTCGGCGACGGCGCCTCCAACCAGGGCACGTTCGGCGAGACGATGAACATCGCCGCGCTGTGGAAGCTGCCCGTCGTCTTCATGGTCACGAACAACCAGTTCGGGATGGGCACTGCGCTCGCGCGCCACTCGGCCGTCACCGACCTGCAGCGCAAGGGCGAGAGCTTCGGCGTGCCCGGCACCCGCTGTGACGGGATGGACGTGGCCGACACGCACCGCGCGATCGGCGAGGCGCTCAAGCGCGCCCGCGAGGAGCGCCAGCCGGTGCTCGTCGAGGCGCTCACGTACCGCTTCCGCGGCCATTCGATGGCCGACCCGGAGGACTACCGCACGAAGGAGCAGGTCGCCGAGTGGCGCAAGCGCGATCCGATCGAGCTGCTCTCCAAGCGCCTGGTCGACGAGGGCGTGCTCGACGAGGCGGCCGTGCGAGAGCTGGACGAGGCGGCGATCGCGCGCACCGACGCGGCGGTCGCGTTCGCCGACGCCTCCCCCTTCCCGACGCCCGAGTCGCTCTACGACGACGTCTACGTGCTCGGCGACCAGGTGCGCGGCTGGTACTCGGTCGACGAGCGCGCGCCCGGCGCCCACAAGGGCGAGGACGAGCGCGCGATGGACCCGGCCGACCTGCCGGCGCGCGAGCATTACGAGCGCCATTCCGCGGCCGAGCCGGTCGAGGACGAGCGCCCGGCCGACGAGGCGCAGGACGTCCAGGCCGGCGGGCGCACCCACGACGGCGAGCGCAGCTGATGGCGCGCGTGCGCTATCGCGAGGCGCTCAACCAGGCGCTGCGCGAGGAGCTGGCGCGCGACGAGCGCGTGCTGATCATGGGCGAGGATATCGGCGTCTTCAACGGCGCCTACAAGGTCACCGCCGGGCTGCTGGAGGAGTTCGGCGAGGCGCGCGTGCGCGACACGCCGATCTCCGAGAACACGATCGTCGGGCTCGGCGTCGGCGCGGCGATGACGGGCATGCGCCCGGTCGTCGAGCTGATGACGATCAACTTCTCGCTGCTGGCGCTGGACCAGATCGTCAACCATGCCGCGCACATCCACTACATGTTCGGCGGGCAGGTGAAGGTGCCGCTGGTCGTGCGGATGCCGCAGGGCGCGGGCCACCAGCTCGGGCCGACGCACAGCCACAGCTTCGAGGCGCTCTACCTGCACGTCCCCGGGCTGCTGGTCGCCGTGCCCTCGACGGCAGCCGACGCGAAGGGCCTGCTGAAGGCGGCGATCCGCGACGACAACCCGGTGATCTTCATCGAGCACGAGTACCTCTACGGCCAGCGTGGCGACGTGCCCGACGACGAGGACCACGTCGTGCGCTTCGGCGAGGCGGCGATCCGCCGCGAGGGCACCGACGTGACGATCGTCGGCATCTCGCGGATGGCGATCACCGCCCAGCGCGCGGCCGAGCTGCTCGCCGACGAGCACGACGTCTCGGCCGAGGTGATCGACCCGCGCACGCTGCGCCCGCTCGACCTCGACACGATCCTCGCCTCCGTGCGCAAGACGAACCGCTGCGTGATCGTCGAGGAGGGCTGGCCGCACGGCGGCGTCGGCGCGAACCTCGCCGCATTGATCCAGGAGCAGGCGTTCGACGAGCTCGACGCGCCCGTCCTGCGCGTGACCGGCGCCGACGTCCCGATGCCGTACTCGAAGCCGCTGGAGCAGATCGCATTTCCCCACGAGCCCCAGGTCGTCGACGCCGCGCTTGCGACGTTGCGCGGTCGCTAGAAAGGAATCGCCGTGTCCGATGTCGTCATGCCGCGCCTGTCCGACTCGATGGAGGAGGGCACGATCCTTCGCTGGCTGAAGGCCTCGGGCGATGAGGTGAAGCGGGGCGAGGAGATCGTCGAGATCGAGACCGACAAGGCGAACATGACGTACGAGGCCGACGCCTCGGGCGTGCTGCAGATCGTCGCCGAGGAGGGCTCGACGCTGTCGATCGGGGAGCAGATCGCGACGATCGGCGACGGCAGCGCGCCGGCGCCCGCGCAAGACGCGCCCAAGGCCGAGCCGGCGCCGGTCGCTGAGCAGCCCGCCGCGCCCGCGGCCGCGGCGGTCGCCGAGCGCCCGGCAGCGGAGGAGAACGGCCGCGTGAAGGCCTCACCGGTCGCCAAGCGCCTCGCCGACGAGCTGGGCGTGGACCTCTCGCAGGTGCAGGGTTCAGGCCCCGGCGGGCGGATCGTCAAGTCCGACATCGAGCAGGCGGCGCAGGGTGGTGGCGGCGCCACCGCGCCGGCACCCGCCGCGCCGAGCGCCGCCCCGGCCGAGGCCGCCGCACCGGCCGCCGCGAGCGCGCCCGTCGCCGGCAAGGGCCAGGCGACGACGCAGGAGCTGTCCCGTCTGCAGCAGACGATCGCGCGGCGGATGGCGGAGACGAAGGCGACCGTGCCCGAGTTCACCGTCTCGACCGAGGTCGACATGGCTGCCGCCGTGCAGGTGCGCGGCCAGCTGAAAGCGATCGCCGGCGACGGGCCCGCGCCCTCCTACAACGACATGGTCATCAAGGCCTGCGCGCTGGCGCTGCGCGACTTCCCGCGCGCGAACGGGGCCTACAAGGACGCGACGTTCGAGCTCTACGAGCGCATCAACGTCGGCGTCGCGGTCGCCGCACAGGACGCGCTGATCGTCCCGACGGTGTTCGACGCCGACAAGAAGAGCCTGTCGGAGATCGGCGCGGAGGTGCGCGAGCTGGCCGGCAAGGTGCGCGACGGCAAGATCACGCCACCCGAGCTGTCGGGCGGGACGTTCACCGTCTCGAACCTCGGCATGTTCGGCGTGACGGAGTTCACGGCGATCGTCAACTCCGGCCAGGCGGGGATCCTCGCCGTCGGCGCATTGAGGCAGACGCCGGTCGTCAAGGACGGCCAGATCGTCGCCGGCTCGCTGATGAACATCACGCTCAGCTGCGACCACCGGATCCTCTACGGCGCCGACGCGGCGCAGTTCCTCGCCCGCATCCGCGCGCTGCTCGAGTCGCCGCTCGCGCTCGCGCTCTAGGCGTCCGCCGGCGAGGTCAGCTCCAGCTCGGAGCTGACCTACTGGCGCCCCGCCTGGAAGCGCGCGTTCGACTCGCCGCCGTCGCTGCGCACGCCGCGCGGGAACGGCACGTCGGCGCGCGTCACGACGCACCACGCGCGTTCGCTGCGCCCGCCCGGCACGCACGTGCGGAAGACACTCCCCGGCACGACCGCGATCGTGTCCGCGAGCGCCACGTGACGGCGGAACTCGGCCGGCGCGTGTGCGCCGATCCACGCCTGCGCACGGGCATGGGCGTCCGCCAGCGCGGCGCGGTTGCGCACGAGTGCGCCGTGATGGCGCCAGCCGCCGAGCGCCAGCCCGACGCTGACGAGCGCCACCAGCAGCACGCCCGCGTAGTCGCGCGCGACGACGCGCGGCAGGTCCGGCCGCAGCCGCCGCAGCGCAATGCCCGCGAACGGCGCGAGCGCCGCCAGCGCGACGAGGTTCAGGAAGCCCGCCAGCAGCAGCGCGGCGACGAGGTCGGTGCGGCCGTCGCCGGCGAGCGGGAGCAGGTGCACGAGCAGCGCATCCGCGAGCGTCAGCACGACCAGCAGCGGGGCCAGCCACGCGCCCCGCACGCGCCACCGCATCCGCGCCGCCCACATGCGCTCCATCGCCCCAGGGTAACCCCGGCGCAGATGCGCGGGCCTCCGACGAGCGGAGTGTCACTCACCCGTTCGGGGGGCCGGCGAAGGGGTACCCTCGCAGGTGATGGATTCCCTGTGGTCGCGCCCGATCGGAGATCCCGAGCGGACGCGGAAGGGGACGGACGGAGATCCCGCTCCGCCCCGCGACTGAAGGGGTGACGCACACGATGGCGACGCAGACCGCCCGGCCGGCAGCGGCGGAGGATCCCGCTGGAGCAGCCGCCCACCTCACCCAGGTCGACCGCATCGAGCTGCTGCGCGCGCTGCTGCTGATGCGCGGCATCGAGGCGCGCGCCCTCAGCCTCTACCGCCAGGGCAAGGTCCCCGGCTCCTTCTACGACGGCTTCGGGCAGGAGGCCGTCTCGGCCGGCGCGGCCTTCGCGATGGCCCCGCAGGACCGCCTCTGCGTCCTGCACCGCGACCTCGCCGCTCACCTCGTGCGGGGGGTCGAGCCGGCGCGCATCCTCGCGCAGTACATGGGCCGCGCCAGCGGCGTCACGCACGGGCGTGACGGCAACGTGCACTTCGGCGACGCCGCGCTCGGCTGCGTCGGGATGGTCTCGATGCTGCCCGACATGATGCTCGTCGCGACCGGCATGGCGATGGCGTTCAAGCTGCGCGGCGAGGCGCGCGTGGCGCTCACGACGTGCGGCGACGGGTCGACCTCGCGTGGCGACTGGCACGAGGCGATGAACTGGGCGGGCGTGCAGCGGCTGCCCGTGATCTTCGTGCTGGAGAACAACCAGTACGCCTACTCGACGCCGCTGGAGAAGCAGTTCGCGGTCGACCCCGTCGAGCGCGCTCGCGTCTACGGCTTCCCCGGCGTGACCGTCGACGGCAACGACGTCGAGGCCGTCTTCGAGGCCACCCGCGCGGCCCGCGAGCGCGCGCTCGCGGGCGCGGGGCCGACGCTGATCGAGGCCGTCACGATGCGCATGCACGGCCATGCCGCCCACGACGACATGCGCTACGTGCCGCCCGAGCAGCTCGCCGCCTGGCGCGAGCGCGACCCGGTCGAGCGCCAGGAGCGGCGGCTGGAGGCGCTCGGGATCGACGTCGAGGCGCTGCGCACGGAGGTCGCGGCGCAGATCGACGCCGCCACCGAGGAGGCGCTCGCCGCGCCGATGCCGGATCCGGCGCAGGCGACCGAAGGCGTCTTCTGCGAGGGCGAGGCGCAGGCGCTCGGCGACGGCCACGCGCCGTGGAGCGGCTTCGATGCCTGAGCTCACATATCTCCAGGCGATCTCCGACGGGCTGCGCGAGGAGATGCGCGCCGACGAGCGCGTGCTCGTGATGGGCGAGGACGTGGGCGTCTTCGGCGGCGCCTTCAAGGTCACCGACGGCCTGCTGGAGGAGTTCGGCGAGGGCCGCGTGATGGACACGCCGCTCGCCGAGTCCGGCATCGTCGGCACGGCCGTCGGCGCCGCCGTCGTGGGCATGCGCCCGGTCTGCGAGATGCAGTTCGCCGACTTCGTCGCCTGCGGCTTCGACCAGCTCGTGAACGTCGCCGGCAAGATGCACTACCGCCAGGGGCTCGCGGTCCCGCTCGTGGTGCGGCTGCCCTCCGGCGGCGGCTTCTCCGGCGGTCCGTTCCACTCGCAGAACCCGGAGGCGTGGTTCATGCACGCGCCCGGCCTGAAGGTGCTCGCGCCGAGCACCGCGGAGGACGCGAAGGGGCTCCTGATCGCCGCGCTCCGCGACCCCAACCCGGTCGTCTTCCTGGAGCACAAGCACCTCTACCGCCGCGTCAAGGGCGAGGTGCCGGCCGGCACGTACGCGACCGACTTCAGCGCGCGCGTGGCGCGCGCGGGCTCCGACCTGACGGTGATCGCGTACGGCGCGATGGTGCACGTCGCGCTGGAGGCCACGGAGGACCTCGGCGCCTCCGTCGAGGTGCTCGACCTGCGCTCGCTCGTGCCGCTCGACGAGCGCGCGATCCTCGCCTCGGTCGCGAAGACGTCGAAGGTCGTGATCGTCGACGAGGCCAACGAGACGTGCGCGGCCGGCGCGCAGGTCGCGGCGCTGATCGCCGACCGCGGCTTCGAGCTGCTCGACGGCCCGGTCCGCCGCGTCGCCACGCCGGACGTGCCGATCCCCTTCAGCCCGCCGCTCGAGCAGGCCGTGCTGCCCGGCGTCGAGCGCGTGCGCGAGGCCTGCCGTGAGCTGCTCGACTACTGACGTCACGATGCCGCAGATGGGCGTCTCGGTGACGGAGGGCACTGTCGTCGCCTGGAGCAAGCAGGTCGGCGACCGCGTCGAGGCCGACGAGACGATCTGCGAGATCTCGACGGACAAGATCGACACCGAGTGCCCGGCGCCGACTGCCGGAACGCTCGCCGAGATCCTCGTCGAGGTCGGCGAGACCGTCGAGGTCGGGACCGTCCTTGCGCGGATCTCGACGGCTGAGGTCCCGGCCGTGCTGCGGGCGGGTCCTGTCACGAGGGCGAGCGAGGAGACGCCTCTCGGCGCCCCCTCGCCGACCCTCGCACCACCCGCCCGATCGGCGTCTACGGCCGCGTCCGGATTGCCTGCCCGGGACGCGTCGCCTGCTCCCTCCCCCTCGATGCCCGCCGTTCGGCCTGCCGTCCGCTATTCGCCCGTCGTCCTGCGCCTCGCGGCCGAGCACGGCGTCGATCCCGCCGCGCTGACCGGCAGCGGGCGCGGCGGGCGCGTGCGCAAGCAGGACGTGCTGGCGGCGGTCGTGGCTGCCGAGCCGCCGCTGCACACGGAGAGCCCCTACCAGCCGGAGCCGGCGGCCGTGACCACGCTCTCGCGCATGCGCCGCACGATCGGCGAGCACATGAAGCGCTCGCTGGAGACGGCCGCCACGTGCACGACGTGGATGGAGGCGGACATGGCGCGGGTCGAGGCCGCCCGGCGCGAGCTGGGGCTGACGGCGCTGCCGCTGGTGGCGCGCGCGGTCGTCGAAGCGCTTGGCGAGCACCCCGCGCTCAACGCGACGCTGGAGGGCGAGCGCTATGCGCAGCATGCCGACGTGCACCTCGGAATCGCCGTCTCGCTCGGCGACGACGGCCTGATCGTGCCGGTCGTCCGGCGCGCGCAAGAGCTGTCTGTCGAGCAGCTGGGCGCCGAGATCAAGCGGCTCGCGCAGCGCGCCCGCGCCGGCGAGCTGACGCCCGACGAGGTGCGCGGCGGGACCTTCACGATCACCAACCCCGGGCAGTTCGGCTCGCTGATGGCGACCCCGGTGATCAACCAGCCGCAGGTCGCGATCCTCGACCTGGAGGCGATCGTCAAGCGGCCGGTCGTCGTGAGCGGGCAAGATGGAGCGGACATGATCGCGATCCGCCCGCAGACGATCCTTGGGCTCTCGTGGGATCACCGCGCGCTCGACGGCGTGCTCGCGGCGCAGTTCCTCGCCGCCGTGCGACGGCGGCTGGAGACGTGGGATGGATGAGCTGCTCGTCGTGCGCCTCGGCGCGCTCGAGTACCGCGCCGCGCTCGCGCTGCAGGAGGCGGTGCGCGCGCGCCGCCAGGCCGAGGAGCTGCCCGACGTGCTGCTGCTCGTCGAGCACCCGCCCGTCTACACGCGCGGGCGCCGCTCGCAGGAGGGCGACCTGCCGTTCGCGCCCGAGTGGTACGCGCAGCAGGGGATCGACGTCCTGCCCGTCGACCGCGGCGGCCAGCTGACCTACCACGGCCCCGGCCAGCTGGTCGGCTATCCGATCATGCGGATCACGGACGTGATCGTCTACCTGCGCACGCTGGAGGAGACGCTGATCGCCGCGCTCGGCGACGCCGGGCTCGCCGCGCGCAACCGTCCCGAGGACGGGATCGAGTACACCGGGGTGTGGATCGACGAGCGCAAGATCGCCTCGATCGGCGTGCACGTGCAGCGCGGCGTCACGACGCACGGCTTCGCGGTCAACGTCGACAACGACATGCGCCCGTTCGAGTGGGCGGTCGCGTGCGGGCTGCACGACGTGCAGATGACCTCGCTCGCGGACGAGCGCGGCGAGACCGCGCGCACGCGGGCCGCGGCGAGCGAGCCGCTGGCGCTCGCGCGCGAGCCCTCCCCCCTCCTCGACGGCTTCGCCGAGCAGGTCGCAGCGCGCTTCGGCGAGCGCTTCGCGCGCTCGCCGATCGCGGCCGACCGCACCGCGCTCGGCGTCGAGCGCGCGCTAGCCTTGACGGTGCGATGAGCGCGACCGACGAACGCAAGCACGTCACCCGCTCACGTGCGAATCCGGGCGGCATGGACGTCCTCAAGGTGCTCGGCAGCGACGTGCGGCCGTTCCGCGAGCGCAAGCCGCCGTGGTTCAAGGTCCCCGCGCCCGGCGGCCCCAAGTACCGCGACCTGACGGCGATGATCAAGCAGGAGAACCTGCACACCGTCTGCCAGGAGGCCGCGTGCCCGAACGTCGGCGAGTGCTGGGAGCGCGGCACCGCGACGTTCATGATCCTCGGCGACACCTGCACGCGCCGCTGCGGGTTCTGCAACGTGCAGACGGGCAAGCCGACGTGGAACGATCCGTTGGAGCCCGCCCGCGTCGCGCGCTCCGTCGCGAAGATGGGCCTGCGCCACGCGGTCATCACGAGCGTCGACCGCGACGACCTGCCGGACTACGGCGCCTCCGCCTTCGTCGGCGTGATCCGCTCGATCCGCCAGCAGGCGCCGCAGTGCAAGGTCGAGGTGCTCACGCCCGACTTCCGCGGCCAGGAGATGCCGCTCGCGAAGGTGATCGCCGAGCGCCCCGACGTCTTCAACCACAACTGCGAGGTCGTGCCGCGGCTCTACCCGGTCGCGCGGCGCGGCAGCGAGTTCCTGCGCTCCGCGCGCGTGCTGCGCAACGCGAAGGCGATGGGCGGCGAGGAGGTCGTGACGAAGTCCGGCCTGATGGTCGGGCTCGGCGAGACGTTCGAGGAGATGGTCGAGACGTTCGGGATCCTGCGCGAGCACGACGTGCAGGTCCTCACCGTCGGCCAGTACCTGCGCCCGACCGAGCGCCACCTGCCGATCGTGCGCTACTGGCATCCCGACGAGTTCAAGGCGCTGGAGGACGCGGCCTACGCGTTGGGCTTCGACCACATCGCCGCCGGCCCGCTCGTGCGCAGCTCCTACCACGCGGACCAGCACGTGCCGCAGGAGCAGCCGGGCACCGGGCCGCTCGCCGCCTGATCGCATGAAGCTCGAGAAGGCGATCCGCACGCGGCGGACGCACAAGGTCTATGGCTCCGAGCCGGTCGACCGCGCAACGCTCGACGAGCTGCTGGAGCTGGCCCGCTGGGCGCCCAACCACCACCTCACGAACCCCTGGCGCTTTCGCGTGCTGGGGCCGCAGTCGCTCGCGGCGCTGAAGCAGGCCGCGGGCAAGGAGGCGGCGGGCAAGCTCGACCGCGCGCCGACGCTCGTCTGCGTCTCGGTGCGGCAGGGCGGCAAGGACGCGGTCGCGGACGAGGAGGACCTGCTCGCCGCCGGTTGCGCGACGTACGCGCTGCTGCTCGGCGCGCACGCCCGCGGGCTCGCCGCCTACTGGCGCACGCCCGCGGTGCTGCGCGAGCCGGCCGGCCGTGAGGCGCTCGGGCTGGGCGCGAAGGAGCGCGCGATCGCGCTCGTCTATCTCGGTCCACCGCGCCAGCGCAAGGACCCGCCGAAGCGCGCCCCCGTCGCGGACGTCACGACGTACCTCGACTGACGGGAATCGGGTTCCACCCGTCAACCCGCCTGCGAAGCTCCGCTGCGATACCTCTGTGTTCCCCCTCAAGGACAACATCCCGACGGATCGGCTGCCGCTCGTCACGATCCTGCTGATCCTCGCCAACGTCTTCGTGTACTTCTTCGTACAGCACGGCGGGATCACGCACGGACCGCGCGACCGCGAGGTCCTGCGCTATGGCGCGACCCCTTACGTGGTGACGCACCCGGGTGAGCGCTGCGGAACGACCGCGACCGTGGGGGGGCAGTCGCTGGGGACCGGGGGGCACGTCGTCTGCGAAGGGCAGCGGGTGCGACTCAGCAACGGTCGCACGGTGACGGTCGACCAGACCGGTGGCGCGCGCGTCTCCGGCTGGCTGTCGCTCGTGACCGCGATGTTCCTCCACGGCGGGCTGCTGCACCTCGCCGGCAACATGCTGTTCTTGTGGATCTTCGGCGGCAACGTCGAGGACGCGATGGCACGCTGGCGCTACGTTCCGTTCTACCTGCTCGGCGGGCTCGCGGCGATCGGGCTGCAGATCGCGATCGACCCCGGCTCGACGGCGCCGACCGTCGGCGCCTCGGGCGCGATCGCCGCAGTGCTCGGCGGCTACATCCTGCTCTACCCGCGCGCGCGGGTGGTGACGGTCGTCTTCATCGTCTTCCTCTTCACGCTGGTCGAGCTGCCCGCCTGGCTCGTGCTCGGGCTGTGGTTCGCGGAGCAGGCGCTCGTCGGCGCCGGCCAGCTCGCGCACCCGACCGGCGGGGGTGGCGGCGTCGCCTACTTCGCTCACATCGGCGGATTCGTCTTCGGGCTGCTGGCGATCCGCGCGTTCGTGCAGCGCCGCAAGCAGCACCCCCCGCCGAGCACGATCCCGGCGTGGCCATGACACGACGCATCGTCATCGGCGTCGCGCTGGCGTTCACCGCCTTCTTCGCGTTCCTGACGCTCTACGACGCGGTCGAGAACGGCGTCACCGTGTTGACGATCGTGTCGCTCGTCGTGCTCGCACTGTTCGGGATCGGGATCGCCGGCGCGTTCGCCAGCCCGCCGGAGCAGTAGCGCACCCTACAATCGAATGTTTGGTGCGTCCCATTGGTTGGGGCCGCCGAAAAATCTCCGCGCGCGAGTCCTGGATCTGTACTCTAGGCAAGCGCTTGTCTAGGGGTTGGAACGGCAAGTGCGGCACGGCACATCTAGATAGGGGGAATCGCGTATGGCCTCCCATGGCCTATGGCGCCGCCGCGCATGGCTCGGCGTCGTCGCTTGTGCACTGCTCGTAATCGGAGTCGCGGCCGGCTCGGCCGCAGCGAACGACATGTCTCCGGTGGCGAGCTATGAGTTCGACGGTGACGTTCACTACTTCAACCAAGGAGCGATGGATCAGACCAAGATCCTCTCCTACAACGGCTACCAGTACGTCATCTACTGGGACGCCAAGAACGCCGAAGGCAACGTCGTTCTGGCAGTGACGCGCCGGCGGCTGTCGGACAACGCCAGAGAAACAGTCAGATTCAACACGAGAGAAGGCTATCTCCAGAGAGAAGGCGACTACCACAACACGAACGTCGTCGGCATCAGCAAGGTCGACGAAACGCTCCACGTCGCCTGGGCCAACCACAACCAGCCGATGAACTACGCCGTCTCCAACAGAGGTTGCCTCTCGAAGACGAGATTCAGCGAATGCACGTTCACCTGGAGACTACCGACCGGGGACGTCACCGAGGGCGCCGTCGTGTATCCGATGTTCTTCAACGACGTGACAGGCAACCTCTACCTCTCCTGGCGCTACAGAAACAGCGAGAACGGGGCGGTCCTGATCGACAAGTACAACAACAACGGAACCTGGACGTTCCAAGGCGCGATAATCGACGGTCAGACCGGATCATACGATCCCGATGGCACGTGGACTGACACCGACAGAGACGGCGTCCGAGATCCAGGCGAGCCCGGGTTCATGGGGGAAGCCAGAACGCGCGGCGTCTACGTCGACAACATCATGTTCGACCCCAACGATCGCATGCAGGTCACGTGGTCGTTCCGTGAGGCCGAAGGCGCCGGCCACCCCGAAAGAGGCACCGGCACCTCAGCTTGGGGCGCCAACATCCATGACATCTACTACTCCTACAGCGACGATCTAGGGAGAACCTGGTTCAACAACGCCGGCAGACAGATCGGCACGATCAGAACCGACCCGATAACGATCGCCGACCACAGCGACGCATTGGTCGTCAGCATTCCAGGTGGCTACTGGCGCACCAACTTCGGGCGCATGACGCTCGACTGGGAATGGCAGCCGCACCTCGTGTTCGAGCACTCCGAGACGCAGGTCTGGAGCGAATACGAAACGAGCTACCGCTACGAGCACTTCTGGCGCTCGAAGGACGGCAGTTGGCACAGCAACTGGGTGACGGCGTCGGCTGCGGATCGTTGGCCGGGGAACGGCAGCCTGATGTTCGATCGCGACAACGACGCCTTCTACATCGGCGTGGACAACAGATTCGACTGGGTGGCGTTCAACCGCCCAGAAGTGGAATACAACGCCGACCTTCCGGCCGGCAATGTCACGTGGCAGGAAGGCACGTACATGCACGTCGTACCGGCGACGGCGATCACGGGCGTGCAGTCCTATGCACAGGTCGAAACGCCGATCGGGACGAGATCGACCGAGAACAGCGTGATCGAGGCCAGCATCAGAAACGACACCAACAACAGCACGCTGCGGTTCAACTTCATCACGACCGCCCAGAGAGAATGGGGACAGTGGGAAGGCGAAAGACGGGCTGAAACGACCGTCGCCAACGACGGCAGATTCCACACCGTCAGAATGACGATGTCGATGACCGGCTGGAGAGGCACGCTGCGCTCGCTCGAAATCGAGATCCCGGGCACGACCGGCAGCATCGACGTCGACTACATCCACATCCAGAACGGCAGCGGCACCGTCGCGAAGAGATGGGAGTTCGACACGGGCACGAAGCTGATAGGCGCCGAAGCCGCCTCGACCGACGGCTACGAAACGTGGGAAGTGCACGACCTGCTTCCCGACGAAAGAATCGGCAACGTGTCGATCACGAACGACGACTCGGCCTTCAGCATCGACTACAACCGCTATGAGCTCGAAGGCGTCGTGGACTTCACCGCCGTCGAGCAGGGCAGACCCGGCATCGAGAGAATGCACGTCGAGTCACTCGACATCCTCGGCGACGAACCGTACGTGAAGATGTGGGAGTGGGGCGTGCCCGGCGACGAGAGCGGGTGGGTCGAACTCAGAGACGTGAGCGGGCTCACGCAGGCCAACGACGGCGGGACGCGCGTGCTGAGCGGCACGATCACCGGCACCGACTCCCAGATCTACTCCGGGGCCGGCAACCTGCACTCGAAGCTCGGAGGCGCCGACACGATCAAGATCCGCATGAAGAACGAAAGAGCGACCGGGCAGGAAGCCCGCGTCTGCTGGACGGTCAACGGCGGCACGACGTTCAGAACCGAACAGTGCTCGACGTTCAGAGTCACCGCCGACAACACCTATCGCATCTACGAAATAGAACCGGTCGGCCTCGCCGGCTGGAGAGCCGAAAACGAGCTCAGCCAGCTGCGCTTCGAGCCCTCCGAGGGAGGGACGATCAGAAGCGGGGCGTTCAAGCTCGACTACATCCGCATCCTCGACAACAGACCGTAGAGGACGACACCTGGTCCGCTCCCTCCGGGGAGCGGACCCCTCTCGTCCGAGCGGCGCTATGGTGGCCTGGCCGCCCAGCCAGCCGAGGAAGGAGCGCCGTGGACCTCAACGACTCGCCCGAGCAAGCCGCGTACCGCACAGAGGTACGCGCATGGCTCGAGCAGAACGCATCCCACGCACCCGCCACGCGCGGGCGCGGTGACGAGGAGGGCGCGGTCGAGGCCCACCGCGGCTGGCAGCGCAAGCTCGCCGAGGGCGGCTACGTCGGCGTCACCTGGCCGGCCGAGCACGGCGGCCAGGGCAAGGGGCCGCTCCACCAGGTCGTCATCAACCAGGAGATCGCACGCGCCGGCGTGCCGGGGATCCTCGACGCGATCGGCGTCGGGATGCTGGGGCCGACGCTGATCGCCCACGGCAGCGACGAGCAGAAGCAGCGCTACCTCGCGCCGATGCTGCACGGCGACGAGGTCTGGTGCCAGCTGTTCTCCGAGCCCGCGGCGGGCTCCGACCTCGCCGGCATCCAGGCGCGCGCCAAGCACGAGGACGATGGCAGCTGGCGGCTCACGGGCCAGAAAGTGTGGACGACGAACGCGCAGTTCGCCGCCTACGGGCTGCTGCTCGCGCGCACCGACCCGGACGCCCACAAGCACAAGGGCCTGACGATGTTCGTCGTGCCGATGGACGCGGAGGGCGTGACGATCCGCCCGCTGCGCCAGATCTCCGGCGAGCCGGAGTTCAACGAGGTCTTCTTCGACGACGTGCGGCTGGACCCCGGCAGCGAGGTCGGCGCCGTCAACGGCGGCTGGGGCGTCGCGCTCACGACGCTGATGTTCGAGCGCCTCACGATCGGCGCCGGCAGCGAGGGCATGGGCTACCGCGCCGACCGCTTCGCCGCCGCGATCGCGGCCGACCCGCAGGCCGTCAAGGATCCGGCCGTGCGGGCGCGCTTCGGCGAGCTGGCGACCGAGCTGCTCGCGCTGCGCTTCACCGGCTACCGCCTGCTGACCGCGATCTCGCGCGGCCAGATCCCCGGCCCGGAGGCGGGCATGGGCAAGATCACCGCCGTCAACGGCGCGATCGCCGCCGGCGAGCTGATCGCCGACGTCGTCGGCCCCGCGGCGCTCGACCCCGCGTCCGAGTGGTCGTACCTGATCTCCTTCCTGCCGGGCCTCAAGTCGGCCGGCGGCACCGAGGAGATCCTGCGCAACACGATCGGGGAGCGCGTGCTCGGGCTGCCGCCAGAGCCGCGTCTGGACAAGGGCATCCCGTTCAGCGAGCTGCGCGCCAAGGAGCGTCAGGGGGTGGGAGCATGAACTTCGATCTCTCCGACGAGCAGGTCCTGCTGCGCGAGGCCGCGCGCGACGCATTCGGTCGCGTCAAGACGATCGAGGCCGCGCGCAGCGCGCTCGAGGGCGGCGAGCTGCCGGACCTCTGGCCGACCGCCCAGCAGGCCGGCTGGACCGGGCTGCTGATCTCCGAGCAGCACGGCGGCGCCGGGCTCGGCGCGATCGACGCGATGCTCGTGATGGCCGAGGCCGGACGCGTGCTCGCCGGCGTGCCGCTGCTCGGGCACCTGCCCGCGACCGCCCTCACCGGCTCGGGCGGCCTCGACGACGAGACGCTCGGCAGGCTCGCCGCGGGCGAGCTGCGCGCGGCCTACCTGCCCGCCCGCCCCGGCGACGACCGCGACCCGGCCTGGACGGTCGAGTCGCGCAGCGGAGCGGCGCGCACGCCCGCACCGACGGTCGTGCGCGACACCGACGGGCTCGCGAAGGTGACGGGCGCGATCGCGTGGGTGCCCGACGCGGTCGGGGCCGACCTGCTGGTCGCCGTCGGCGTCGAGCAGGACGGAACGCCGGTCGCGGTCGCCTTCGGGCCCGGCGCGCCGGGCGTGCAGGTCGAGGCCGCCGGCGGCGTCTACGACGCGACGCGGCCGCTCGGCCACGTGACGCTGCAGGACGCCTGCGGGCGCGTGCTCGGCGCGGACGAGGAGCAGCTGCGCTCGGCCTGGTTCCTCGCGCACGCGCTGATCGCCGCCGAGTCGCTCGGGTCGGTCGAGGAGTGCCTGGAGCGCTCGGTCGCCTACGCCAAGGAGCGCTACACGTTCGGGCGCGCGATCGGCTCCTACCAGGCGGTCAAGCACGCACTGACGGAGGTGCTGCGCCGCCAGGAGAACACGCGCTCGCTGCTCTACTACGCCGGCTGGGCGTACGCCGACGCGCCGGGGGAGTTCGCGATCGCGGCCAGCGCGGCGCGCAGCGCGGGCGGCGCGGCGCTCGACTTCGCCGCGCGCGAGGTGATCTCCGTGCACGGCGGGATCGGCGCGACGTGGGAGCACGACGCCCCGCTGTTCTTCCGCCGCTCGCAGCTCTCGCGCCGCCTGCTCGGCGGCACCGGCGACGCGACCGATCGCCTCGCCGGGGAGCTGCTCGCGCAGGCCGCATAGCCGCGCCTTAGGTCGCGGTCGCACCATAGGGCTGTATGCACCGGCCAACCGTGCAGCCCCGAGTCCGCGCGCGCCCCTCACGCGCGCGGCTCGCGGGCTGCGCAGCGCTCACGGCCGCGCTGGCGCTCGCCGGCTGCGGCGGCACCGTGCACCATCACCAGCTCGCAAGCGTCGGGCGCGGTGGGCTCGGGCTGCGCTCGCGCAACCGTCGCGGCGACGGCATCCACACGATCAAGCACGTGATCGTCGTGATGCAGGAGAACCGCTCGTTCGACTCCTACTTCGGCACGTTCCCCGGCGCCGACGGCATCCCCGCGAAGGACGGCCGCTTCACCGTCTGCGTGCCCGATCCGCGCCGCGGACGCTGCGACCGCCCCTACCACGACCCCGCGCTCGTCAACGGCGGCGGTCCGCACGACGCGGGACCGGCGCAGCAGGACGCCGACGGCGGGCGCATGGACGGCTTCGTGCGGATGGCCGAGTCCTCCGGCGGACGCGGCTGCGGCGCGACGACCGGCGTCTGCTCGCCCGACTCGCCGACCGACGTGATGGGCTACCACGACGCCCGCGAGATCCCCAACTACTGGCGCTGGGCACACGACTTCACGCTCCAGGACCACATGTTCGAGTCGGTCGACTCGTGGAGCCTGCCGTCGCACCTGTTCCTCGTCTCCGGCTGGTCGGCGAAGTGCACCGTCCGCGACGACCCCGCCAGCTGCAGGAACGACATCGAGCTGAACGGCTTCCACACCAGCCAGATCGCGGGCCAGGGGCGGGGCGCGCTCGTGCGCCCGGGGCTCAAGCCGCTGACGCGCTGCCTGCGCCGCCACGGCGTCCCGCTGCGCGGCTTCGGGCTCGACCTCCACAACCCGGCGATGCCGCGCGCGCTCGCCGCCTGCCGCACGCGCGCCCCGCGACGCGTCGTCAAGCGGCTCGCGCCCGACGCCAACTACGCCTGGACCGACCTCACGTACCTGCTGCACAACGCGCACGTGAGCTGGCGCTACTACGTGCACGGCGGGCTCCAGCCCGACTGCGAGGACGGCAACGCCAACTGCACGCCCGCCAAGCAGAGCGCGACCACGCCGGAGATCTGGAACCCGCTGCCGGCGTTCACGACCGTCAAGCGCGACCACCAGGTCGGCGACGTGCAGGACGTCTCGCGCTTCTTCAAGACGGCGCGCGCGGGCACGCTGCCGTCCGTCGCCTGGGTCGTGCCGGACGAGACCCACTCCGAGCACCCGCCGTCGAACATCCACGCCGGGCAGGCGTACGTGACGCGCGTGATCGACGCGGCGATGCGCAGCCCCGACTGGAACAGCACCGCGATCTTCCTCGCGTGGGACGACTGGGGCGGCTTCTACGACCACGTGCCGCCGCCCAAGGTCGACCGCAACGGCTACGGCCTGCGCGTGCCGGGGCTCGTGATCAGCCCCTATGCCCGGCGCGGCTGGGTCGACCACCAGGCGCTCTCGTTCGACGCCTTCAACAAGTTCATCGAGGACGACTTCCTCGCCAGCTCGCGGATCGACCCGCGCACCGACGGCCGTCCCGATCCGCGGCCCGACGTGCGCGAGGCCGATCCGCGACTCGGCGACCTCGTGCGCGACTTCGACTTCGCGCAGAAGCCGCTGGCGCCGGATCCGCTGCCGCTGCATCCCAAGCCCGGTTCGCCGTCGCACGTGCCAGAGTCCCCGCCATGAACGACGACGACATCATCATCACGACCATGAACGACCTCCCCGGCTACGAGGTCGTCGAGGTCTACGGCGAGGTCTTCGGGCTGATCGTGCGCGCCCGCAACGCCTTCTCGAACATCGGCGCGTCCTTCCGGACGATCGTCGGCGGCGAGGCGAAGGGGTACACGAAGCTGCTGTCCGAGAGCCGCGAGCACGCGGTCGAGCGGCTGAAGGAGTCGGCGCGCGAGCGAGGCGCGAACGCCGTCATCGCGATGCGCTTCGACTGCAACGAGATCGGCGACATCATGAGCGAGGTCGCCGCCTACGGCACGGCCGTGCGGGTGCAGCGGCGCGGCGCGTACGCGCCGCCGGCGGGCGGCTGAGTCAACGTTCGACGTAGATCCGCACCGTCTCCGGCGCAGTCGCGTCGAGGTCGGTGCGGAAGGCGTCGTCGTCGGGCCAGTCGCGCTTGCGCACGAGCCGGCGCACGAGCGTGAGCGCCGTCGCGCGCTCGGCGAACGGGTACGGGTCGAAGCGCACGCGCCAGGGGCCGAGCGGCTCGATCGCCATGCGGACCGGCTCGCCGCCCTCCGTCGGCACGCCCTCGCAGGCGCCGGCGTCGCCGACGTCGAGGTTCGCGAGGCCGAAGTACAGCGAGACGACGTCGAAGACCTGCAGCAACGCGTAGTTGGTCCAGCGCTGCGCGTCGTCGGCCTCCAGCATGCTCACCAGCCGCTCCTGGCGCTGCTGCTCCTGCGCGACGAACGCCTCCACGAGCGGGCGCGCCTCGTCGGCGAGCTGCAGCGGCGGTGTCGGCATCACGCCGTAGCGCGCGCGGTAGAGCCCGCTCATGTGCATCGAGACGAGCAGGCCGGCGTAAGGGTCCTCGTCGCAGACGGTCTCCACGCACGCGCGGTAGAAGGCGAGGTGGACGGGCGCCGGCACGCGGAAGAAGGCCTGCGGGGCGCCCTCGGCGTCGAGCCGGGGACGCCGCTCCCAGACGGCCCAGCCGTCGTCGTGGCGCGTCGCCGCGCGCACGACGCTGTCGAACGGCTCGGGCCGCGCGAAGCCGTCCCCGCCCCACGCCGCCGCCAGTTGGCCTGACAGCTCGGCGTGGTCGGGTTGGGTGACGATCTGCCAGCGGTCGCCGGCGTCGCGGACGAGCACCGGCTCAGGCTAGCTCAGCCGCGGCTCAGCGCGGGCGCGGGCGCCCGCTGCGGCGCCGGCGGCGCTGCGGGCCGCCGCTGCCGTTGGGCCCACCGGTCGACGTCCTGCGCGGCGAGTGCGAGCCGACCGGCATGCCGGCCTCCTCGAGCTCGCGGTGCAGGCCGAGGCCGGCGCCGATCGTGACGACGTCGCGCACCTGGTCGTCGAGCACGAACGTGATCCCGACGCCGCTGCTGCCGGCGCGCGCGGTGCGGCCGATGCGGTGGACGTAGTCCTCCGCGGCCCCGGGCAGGTCGTAGTTGATGACGTGCGTGACGTCGCGCACGTCGATCCCGCGTGCGGCGACGTCGGTCGCGACGAGCGTGTCGATGCGGCCGGACTCGAACGAGGCGAGCGCTCGCTCGCGCTGGCTCTGCGTCTTGTTGCCGTGCATCGCGGCGACGTCGATCGCCTGGCGATCGAGCTGCTTGGCGAGGCGGTCGGCGCCGCGCTTGGTGCGCACGAACACGAGCGTGCGGCCGCGGCCGGGCTCCGACAGCTCGGCGACGAGCCGCTCCGTCTTGGCCTCGTGCGCGACGCGGACGAAGCGGTGCTCGATCGTGCCACGCGCCTCCGGCAGCGGCGCGTGGTCGTGGCGGCGCGGCTCGTGCGTGTACGCCTTCGCGATGCGGTTGACCTCGCCCTCGAGCGTGGCCGAGAAGAGCAGCGTCTGGCGCGAGTCGGGCGTCATCCCGACGATCTTGTCGACGACCGGGCGGAAACCCATGTCGAGCATGCGATCGGCCTCGTCGAGCACGAGCATGCGCACGTTGCGCAGCGAGATCGCCTGGCGCTCGATCAGGTCGATCAGCCGGCCCGGCGTCGCGACGAGGATGTCGGCGCGGCGCGCGTTGCGGATCTGCGGGTTGATGCCGGCGCCGCCGTAGACGGCGGCGAGCGAGATGCCGTGGGCGCCGGCGATCGCGCCGAGCTCGTCGACGATCTGGCTGGCGAGCTCACGCGTCGGCGCGAGTACGAGCGCGGCCGGCTTGGCCTTGCCCTGCTGGATGCGCTGGACCATCGGCACGCCGAATGCGAGCGTCTTGCCCGAGCCCGTCGGCGAGCGCACGAGCACGTCGTGGCCGGCGAGGACGTCGGGGACGACCGTCTCCTGGACGGCGAAGGGGTGGGTGATGCCGCGATCGGCAAGCGCCTTGGCAATCGGCGCCGACACGCCGAGACCGGCGAAGGTTGGCTGCTGCATGGTGCTCCTCGGGTGGCCGCGCGCAAGCCGCGCGCGGCGCTGTGGAAGGGGAGATTCGACTGTCCCCAACCGCGCGACGCGCCTTCAGGAGCAAGAACCTCGGCAGGCGACGGCGTCGCCCACGCCGACCAACGTAGCAGCAGTCGCCTTGCACCGTTAGTCTGCATCGCATCGCCCAATCGGTTCTCGATCCCCCAGCAGGCCCCACCGCGGACGACATCCAGCCCGTCGCCAACGAGACGCTGGACCGTGCCCTCACCGGGATCGTGACCGTCGTGCCGGTGCTCGCGCTGGGGCTCGTCGCCTGGCAGCTGTGGGGCGACGCCTTGGGCGTGAGCGACCTGGTCGTGTTCGCGATCATGTACGCGATCACCGGCCTGGGCGTGACGGTCGGCTTCCACCGACTGTTCACGCACCGCTCGTTCGAGACCGGCCGCGCGCTGCGCGCTGCGTTCGCGATCGCCGGCTCGATGGCGATCGAGGGGCCGGTCACCTCCTGGGTCGCCGACCATCGCAAGCACCACGCCTTCTCCGATCGCCTCGGCGATCCGCACAGCCCGCACGTCGACCATGGCCACGGCCTGCGGGGCGCGCTGCGGGGGCTCGCGCACGCGCACGTCGGCTGGCTGTTCATCCACACGCAGCGCGGCAACAAGGAGCGCTACGCGCCGGACCTGCTGAAGGACCCGGTCGTCGCGTGGGTCAACCAGACGTTCTTCGTATGGGCGATCGCCGGCTTGGCATTGCCGTTCCTGCTCGGACTCGCGATCGGCGGCAGTCTCGCCACGGGCCTGACCGGGATGCTGTGGGGCGGATTGGTGCGCATGCTCCTGCTGCATCACGTCACCTACTCGATCAACTCGCTGTGCCACTTCTTCGGGCGCAAGCCGTTCGAGACCGGCGACGAATCGCGCAACCTCGCGTGGCTCGCGCCGCTGTCCTTCGGCGAGGCCTGGCACAACGGGCATCACGCCTTCCCGACCTCGGCGCGGCACGGATTGGAGCGCTGGCAGCTCGACATCTCCGCCGGGCTGATCGCGCTGCTGGAGAAGGCCGGCCTCGCCTGGAACGTCGTGCGCATCTCGCCTGAGCGGCTCGCCGCCAAGCGCCTCGGCTGATCAGCGCGCCGCGCCGCCGGGCGGGACCTCGTCGCGCCTGGCCGGCAGCCCGGCCGAGGCCGGCCCGTTGACGGCGGGCACGCGCGTGCTCGCGGCGGCGGCCGAGGCCTTCGCCTTCGCGTTTGCGCGCGCGACCCAGTCGACGGCGAGCGGCGTCTCGCTCAGCAGCACCGGCCACGTCGCGGCGTCGACCTGACCGGTGACCGGCAGGCCCTTGGCGGTCTGGTAGTCGCTGACGGCGGTCGCGGTGCCGGGCCCGTACTCGCCGTCGATCGTCAGCGGCTCTCCCGCTCCGGCGAGGTGCTGTTGGGCCCACACGACGACGTCGCCCTTGCTGCCGACCTTGCCGTTCGCGCCGGCCTTCAGCAGCGGCCACTGCTGCACCGGCGGGACCGCGAGCGGCGTCGGCGTGGCGCCGAGCGCGTCCCAGTCGGAGTCGGTCGCGTACTGCCAGACCCACCAGCTGACGCCGCGCGCGCCGTAGGCGTCCGACAGCTGCCGGAAGCGCTGGACGTCGGCGGCGGCCGGATGGTCGTACGTCTGCCCGAGCGGGAAGATCGCCGTCTCGTAGGGCAGGTTCCACTGGTAGGTGTGGGCGAGGCTCGTGTCGACCGTGTCGCCGATCGTCTTCCAGTAGACCTGCGGCAGGTTGAAGCTCGCCGCGCCGGGCCCGAGGAAGACGGAGTACGGCAGGCCCGGGTGGTAATCGACGTAGGGGAAGCTCGTGAGCCCGATCGGGAAGTCGGGGCCGACCAGCTCGCGCAGCTTCGTCATGTAGCGCTGCGCCTGCGCGTACTTGCCCTCGTAGGCGCCCTCGGCATCGATCACGAAGCAGTCGGCGCCGTTCTGCGCCGCCGCCGCGGCCGCCGTCGCCTCGCCGACCGGGTTCTCGCCGTAGACGAACTGCCAGCCGCACACGCGCAGGCCCTGCGCCTTCAGCGCGGCGACGGCCTCGGGCGAGAACTGCGCCCACGGGCCGGTGCCGTCGGCGCTCTTGACGAAGACCGTGTTGACGCCGTGCGCGCGCGCCTGCGTCGCGATCGCGAGCGGGTCGCCGGCTTCGGACTTCGACAGGTACCAGATCCACATCCCGTTGCCGTCGAACGCGCTCGCGACGCCCGGCGAGGCGGCGCCGGGGGCCTCGATCCTCGGCACCTTGCGCACGACGACGCGCACCGCGTTGGAGTAGCGGCGGCCCGGGTTCACGACACGGACGCGGCCGCTGATCGCGTCGCGCGGGACGCGCACGACGATCCGCGTGTTCGTGCGGAAGTGGCCGCCGACGGCCCGCCGCGCGGTGCGCCCGCTCGGATAGCGGATCGCGAAGTCGACCTTCGCCCTGCGGCTCATGCCGCCGGCGCCGACGAGCAGCTGGCCGGTGCGCGTCACGGTGGTGTGCGAGGAGCACGGGTACGGAATCGACGAGCAGCGCACGAAGACGATCTGCGGATGCCCGTTCGCGGGCGGCCGACGCGCCTGGGCGCGCGCCGCCGGCAGCAGGATCGCCGGCAGCGCCGCCAGCAGGGCGACCGTCAGCGAGATGCGATGTCGTGTGGCGACGTCCATACCCGAGCGCGCTTTCAGCTTAGGCCCCGTTCCCGGCCCAGGGCGGGCGCGCCGTTGCAGGACCGAACACCGGCCCGGCGCGAGCGATGCGGTCGCTCAGCGACGAACCTGGACGATCCGGGCGCGCGGGCGCCCCTGCGCACGCGGGTGCAGCAGCGTCACGTAGGCGAGCTTCGCGGTCAGCGCGGTCGTCCACAGCACCGCGTCGGTGCGCGGCGGCGTGCCGGCGGGGCAGAAGCTCGACGCGCTGCCGACGTACGAGTAGCCAGGATCGTGGCCGCTGTCGCGCTGCGCGGTCGTGCCGAGCTGCAGGAGCGCGCGGTGCGGCCCGCCGCCGTCGCTGTCGACCAGCAGCAGGCGCTGGTCGCAGTAGGTGGAGGCCACGTAGAGCAGCTTGCCGCCGTGCAGCGCCGGCTGCGAGAGCTGCGTCAGCGCGGCCGAGCGCAACGCGATGCGCACGGTGCCGTGCGCGAGGTCCTGCACGACGATCCGGCTGCCCGTCGGCGTCGTGACCGCATAGGCGAGGTGGTCGCCCGCAAGCGCGGGGCGCCCGACGCGGTCGTGGCGACCGGCGCCGGCGAGCAGGCGCACCGGCGCCAGCGCGGGCAGCGGCGCGCCGTAGAGGCGGTCCCCGCCGCCGACGCGCGCGACGCGCCACACGAGCCAGCCACGCGAGACCGCGAGCTGCGTCGTGCGCTGGACCGCGACCGAACCGACCGGCGCTCCGCTCGCGCGCACCGTCACAGTCAGCTGGTCGCCGAGGCGGATCGCGAGATAGGGACCGCCGAGCGCGACGTTCTGCGCCTGCGCCTGCGCGACGCCGTCGCCGACGGCGATCGCCGCAATGCCGGCGTCCTGCTGCCAGGCGAGCGCACCGGCCGCGAACGAGGGGTCGGTGCCCTGCAACGAGCGCGGCGCGGCGGCGAGCGCAGTGCCGGCGGTGAGCAGCACGACGGCGAGCGCCGCCAGCAGCGCGCCGTCGAGCAGGCGCAGGCGGCGCAGCAGCAGCGGCTCCTCCGCCATCCGCACCTCCAGCCGCTCGCCGAGCGTCTCGTAGCGCGGCGCCAGCACGACGACGGGCAGCGCGCGGCCGAGGCCGAAGCCGAGGCCGATCAGCAGGCCCGCGAGCGGCGAGCCGATCGCGACGGAGATGCCGGCGAGCGCCCACACTGCGAGCGTGAGCACGAACGTCGTGAAGCCGAGCCCGAGCAGGACGCCGTAGAGGCCGGCGGCGAGCGGCAGCGGCAGCACACGCCGCCACGGCTCCGGCACCTGGCGGCGGATCTGCGGCACGACGCGCACGCCGAGGCCCTCGCCGAGCGCGGCCAGCAGCGCGATCGCGATGGCGGCGCCGAGCGCGAGCCCGTGCCCACCGCCACCGAGCAGCGAGCCGAGCGCGGAGAGGGCGGTGAAGGTGATCGCGCCGCCCACGAGCGCGCCGAGCGCGAACGTCGCGGAGCTGATGCGCACCGCGCGCCAGCCGACGCGCGGGCCGGCGCTGCCGAGCGTCTCGACCATCGAGAGGCCACAGGGCGACCAGGCGCCGGTGACGCCGGCGGCGAACGCGGTCAGGAAGAGGATCGCGGCCGTCATCAGCAGGGCACCTGCGTCTGGAAGTAGTGGACGCAGAAGACGTAGCGGCCGGCGGCGCAGTAGCCGGGCAGCGCCGCATCGCCGTTGATGCGCGTGGTGTGCGTCGAGCAGCAGTCCATCAGGCGCCGCACGGTGCCGCCACAGCAGCGGTACCAGGAACCGTCGCGGTGGACCTCGATCCCGAAGCGCTCGGGGACGGCGTCGAGACACACGCGGCTGCGCGGGGCCGCGGGCAGGATCCGCCCGTCGGGGTCGCGCAGCGGACGACCGTGCTCGTCGACCGGATGGCCATGGCGGTCGACCACGCGGCCGAGGTCGTCGACCGGCTTGCCGTCGCGCGCGCGCAGCGGATAGCCGCGGATGTCGACGCGCGGCAGGCCCGTCGGGTGCGGGCAGTTGCCGGTCGTGTAGGTGTGGCCGCAGAAGTTGTAGGGCTGTGTGGCGTCGGCGCCGTCGGGCAGCGCGGCGGTGCCGACGGCGCCCGCGAGCAGCCATGCGCTCGTGCGCGCGAGGAAGCCGCGGCGCGAGGTCCCGCCGGCGAGCGCATCGCTGAGGCGCCGGCGGGGCGGTGGCTCAGGCATGCGCGGCCTCGCGCGCGTGGGCACGCGACTCGGCGGTCGCGACGAGCGACTCCAGCTGGCGGATGCTGTTGAAGGTGCCCTGCGAGAGCACCGTGCCGTCGAGCGCGAGCACGATCGCGTACGGGCTGCCGGGGATCGCGAGCGCCCGCCAGACACCGGCGTCGAGGTGCTCGTCGAACGTCTCGACGGCGAGCAGCGGGTCGCGCGAGAGCGCACGCACGGCCGGCTCCAGCGCCTGGCACATCGGACAGCCGTCGGAGGAGAAGACGGCGACCGCGAAGCGCGCGCTCGTGGGCGGGTCGAAGCGCTCGATCGCCGCGGGCGCGGGCTCGCTGAGCGGTGGGCCCTCGCCCACGATCTCCAGCGCCGGCGAGGGGCCGAGCGCGAGCCGCAGCTCGCCGACCTCGCGCGCGAGCGCGAGCAGCAGCACCGCGAGCCCGCCGATCGCGACGAGCGCGAGCGCGAGGCCGAGCGCGAGCCAGCCGTCGGTCGAGGGGTCGCGGTCGGGCACCAGCGGCGCCAGCGCGAAGGCCGCGGCGAGCGCGAGCGTGCGCACGAGCGCCACGGGCGTCACGCGCGAGCGCGGCCCGAGGCAGCCGCACGGCTCGCCGGCGCGACCCGCGCGCAGCGCGCGGGCGAGCAGCGCCGCGAAGGCGAGCATCAGCGTGGCGGCGGCGTAGGCGGCGGGGTCGAGGCCGGCGGCGACCGCCGCTCCGAACGCCAGCTCGAGCGCCACCGCAGCGCTCCACGCGCTGGCGCGGGCGCGGGCGGAGCGCAGCCCGAACGTCGCCAGCGCCGCCCGCGTGCGAGCAGGCGCGGCCAGCTTCGCCGCGCCGCTGCCGAGCAGCACGAGTCCCAGCAGAGCGTCGGCGACCGTCGCGAGCATCGGTGGATCTCAGCAGATGCGGCCGACGACGAGCCGGCGCGACGACGCGCCCCGCCACGGCGCCGTCCGTCTAGAGTTCAGCACGTCCCTGGGGGCGTGGTGCTAACGGGAACACGGGGCCTTTGCAAGGCTCAGTTGGGGGTTCGATTCCCCCCGCCTCCATGCTCGATCGGCTAGCCTCCGGCCATGGTCGTCCGTCGGGTCGCCGCCACCGTCGCAGCCGTCGGCTGCCTCTTCGCCGCCGCAACAGCAGCGCATGCCGCGCCCGGCGATCTCGACCCGACGTTCGGCAGCGGCGGGGTCGCGCGCGTGGACCTCGGCCTGCGCGAGTTCGCGAACGGGATGGCGATCGCGAGCGACGGCAAGATCGTCCTGGGCGGGACGCAGCTCAACAGCGCGACGTTCGCCAGCTCGCTGCTGGCCGCACGGCTGACCGCGACGGGCGCGCTCGACACCAGCTTCGGGCAGGGCACGGGCTTCCGCACGCTCGGGACCAACGACACCGGCGACGCGCTGACGCTGCAGCCCGACGGCGCGATCCTCGTCGCCGGGTCGCGCAACCGCGGCCCGGACTACGACATGCTCGTCGCGCGCTTCCGCAGCTCCGACGGCCTGCTCGACCCCACGTTCGCCGCCGGCGCCGGATTTGCCGCCCCCGACTTCGGCGCCAACGAGTTCGCGCGCGCGATCGTGCTGGCGCCGAACGGCAAGATCGTGCTCGGCGGCTCGCGGGCCTCGGGCACGTCCCGCACCGTGGTCGCCCTCCGTCTGAACGTGCCCGACGGGACGCCGGACACCACGTACAGCTTCAGCGGCATGCGCCAGGTCTCCGGCAAGGCCGGCGACACCGACGGCACCGCGGTCGCACTGGAGCCCAACGGCGACGCGATCCTCGCCGGAGCAGCGCTCGACA
This sequence comes from uncultured Actinomycetes bacterium, assembly GCA_963746145.1. GTDB lineage: Bacteria > Actinomycetota > Thermoleophilia > Solirubrobacterales > Solirubrobacteraceae > Conexibacter. Next base: position 22,201 of record CAVVAC010000002.1, on the reverse strand, counting down.
GCTTCGGCGCGCCGACGAACGTCTCGCTCGGCCAGGTCGCCCTCAACGGCAGCTCGTACCAGCGCCTGGACGTGACCGGCACGGCGAAGGCGATGATCGTGCAGCCGGACGGCAAGGTCCTGCTCGCCGGCTACTCCGGCAGCCCGACGGACTTCGTCATCGCGCGGGAGGTACTGGGTAGCGACGGCTTCTTCACGGGGGACAGCTCGTTCGGCAACGCTGGAATCCTGCGCATCGACCTCGGCGGGTCGGACACCGCGAGCGCGATCGCGCTGCAGCCCGACGGCAAGATCGTCGTCGCCGGCACGACGCAGTCGGGCTCGGCCAGCCAGGCCGCGGTCGTCCGCCTGCAGCCGAGCGGGATCCTCGACACGACCTTCGGCCACAACGGCAGCGCCGTGATCCCGTTCCCCGGTGGCGGCAAGCCGAGCATCAGCGCACTGGCATTGCGCAGCGACGGCACGATCCTGCTCGCCGGCAGCGTGAACAGCGGCCCCAGCTCGACCCAGGACCTGCTCGTGATGCGCCTCCAGGGCGACAACGGCCCCGGTGGCAGCGGCGACGGAGGTGGCAGCGTGGGCGGCGGTGGCACGAGCGGAGGCGGCGGCACCAGCACCCGCGTCCCGCGCTGCGAGGGTAGGAAGGCCACGATCGTCGGCACCGGGCACGCCGACAAGCTCAAGGGCACGCGGCGCGCCGACGTGATCGTCGCGCTCGGCGGCAACGACCGCATCGACGGCAAGGGCGGCAACGACGTCATCTGCGCAGGCGACGGCAACGACACCGTCGTCGGCGGCGCCGGCAACGACCGCATCGACGGCGGCAACGGCAAGGACACGCTCGAAGGCGGCGACGGCAAGGACGTCCTCGCCGGCCAGGGCGGCAAGGACCGCCTGCTGGGCGGGCCGGGCAAGGACACGCTCAAGGGCGGGGCCGCAAGCGACGTCCTGCTCGGCGGCGGCGGCGCGAACACGCTGCGCCAGTAGCCGCCCGCACCGGCTGGAACTCGCGCGTGCGGATCCGCCTGAGCGTCTCGACGCTGGTCATCTATGCGGGCGCCGCGCTGCTGTTCGCCGGGGTCTACGACGTGGTGCCGGCGGCGGTCGGCGTGCTCGGGCTGCTGGTGCTGCTCGCCGGAGGCGGCTACGCGCTGTGGGGCCGGCGGCACACGCCGCTCGTCGAGGAGGAGTGGACGGACGGCTAGCGTCGCGCGATCGCGAGGAACTGCTTGCCGAGCAGGCGCCACGCCGCCGGCGTGCGCAGGTAGGCGCGGGTCAGTCCCGCCGAGGCCGGCAGCCGTCCCGTGAACGAGTAGGGCAGGAAGCGCGGCTCGACGCGCTCGGGCTCGAAGCCGGCCGCGTAGAGGTGCTCGGCGAGTGCGCGGTGCGTCAGGACGACCGTGTGGTCGGCCATGTCGAAGTACTCCTTCGAGCAGTAGCGGAAGTTCGGCCCGATCACGGCGATGCGACCGCCGACCCGCAGCGTCGCGTGCATGCGCTCCAGGAACGCCGCCACCGCCTCCTGCGTCGGCAGGTGCTCGAGGAAGTTCGACACGAACACCCCTTCGAAGTGCGCCTGCGGCAGCTCGGCCTCGAAGATGTCCGAGACGACCGTCCGCACCGACGCGTCGTACGTGCCCTCCGCGTAGGCGACGCGATCGACCGCCCAGCGCTCGCGCGCGGGCACGGCGTTGATGAACTCGCCACGGCCCGCGGCCGGATCGAGCACGCGCTCGGGAGCGCCGAGCTGTGCGTGGACGAACGCCGCGACCTCCCGCCAGACGGCGGTCCGATCCTGCTGGTCGACACCGCGGAAGCGGTACCGGTAGAGGCGTTCGTAATTCATCGGCCGATGCGCACCGACCCCGTCCCCAAGCGGTCTTCCACGGTGCGACGATCAACTATATTTGAACGACGGTGGAGGGGGCCACTGCAAAGCGCACGATCGTGCCTGTTCGGGATCGGGGGGTCGCGATCGCTGTCGGCTGCCTCGTCGCCGTCGCCTTCTGCGCCTGGCCGATCCGCTCGCTGCACCCGCTCGGCGGCGCCGACTGGAACTGGGTCTCCACGCTCTCGTACGCGGCCGTCCACGGTCTGAATTTCGGAAGTCAGATCGACTGGAGCTACGGCCCGCTCGGCTTCCTCAACACGCTGCACAGTCCGACGCTGTACTACACCGGCCCGCTCGTGCTGTCGTGGCTCTTCACGATGCTGCTCCAGCTGTCGCTGGCAGGCACGCTGCTGGTCGCGCTGCGACGCTGGCTGCCGCTCGCCGCGGCCGCCGTCGTGGCGGTCCTCGTGATCGCGCCGACGCGCGACCGCATCCCCGCGCTCGCGGTCGCCTGGTGCGCGCTGATGCTGACGCTGGACGCCGACGCGCCACAGCGCGACCTGCTGGAGCGGGCGTTCCCGCTCGCGCTCGGCGTGCTGACCGGCTTCGCGCTGCTCGGCAAGCTCAACCAGGGCGTCGAGCTGATCCTGATGGCGGTCGTCGTGCTCGTCGCCCGGCCGCGCCGGCGCGATGCGCTCGCCTTCGCCGCAGCGGCGCTCGCGACCGCCGCGATCGGCTGGGTCGCGACCGGACAGGCGCTCGGCGACGTGTGGCCCTACCTGCGCTACGGCAAGGAGGTCGTCGTCGGCTACACGAACGCGATGGGCACCGACGACCCGGAACACCACTGGACCTATGTGGTCGCGCCGGGGCTGATCCTGCTCGCGCTCGTGCTCGCCTGGGACGCCGCGCGCGGCGCGCCCCGGCGCGCGCACTGGGCGCTCGTCGCGCTGGTCGCCGTCTACGCGGGCTTCACCTTCAAGGAGGGGTTCGTGCGGCAGGACACCCCGCACCTCCAGGTCTTCTTCGGCGACATGCTGGTGCTGTTCGCGATCCTCCCCGCGGGGCGGCTGCGCCAGCCGCTGCTGCTCGCCGGCGTGGCGGCGACGATCCTCGCGCTCGGGTATGTCGTCGATCGCCCGTACATCGCGCGGACGTTCAATCCGGTCGCCAACGTCGGAGCGGTCGCCGACCAGGTGCGCACCCTCGCGAGCGCCGCTCGACGCGACGACATCACCGCGAGCGTGCGGGCGGAGATCGTCGCGGGCTACGGCGTGCCGCAGCAGATGATCGACGAGATCGGCCACCGCACGGTGATGATGTGGCCGTTCCTGTACGGCGAGCTGGCCTACGGCTACGGCCTCGAACTGCGCCCGCTGCCGACGCTCGAGCCCTATGCCGCCTACACCCCCGCGCTCGACCGGCTCGACGGCGACATGATGGCCTCCACGCGTGCGCCCGCGCGCATCCTGCGCCTGCAGACGCAGGCGGTCGACAGCCGCTTCCCGACGTTCGAGGCGCCGCTCGCGACGCGCGAGATCCTCTGCCGCTACCGACAGCTCGCGGTCGAAGGGCAATGGCAGCTGCTCGCCCGCTCTCAGAATCGCTGCGGCGCACCACGGAGGATCGGCACGACGAGCGCGACGTGGGGCACACCGGTGCCGGTGCCGAGCGCGAAGCGCCGCGAAGAGCTCGTGCTGATGCGCGTCGAGGGGACCGAGCCGCATGGACTGGAGCTGCTGCGCACCCTGCTGGTGCGGCCCAAGCGACGCCTGATCGCCCTCGACGAAGCGGCCTTCCGCCTCGTCCCGGGGACCGCCTCCGACGGCCTGCTGCTGCACATCCCACGCGCCTCCGACTACCCCGGCGCGCTCGCGATGGCGCCGAACCCGAGCTACGTCACGATCGGGCGGGAGGGCGGCGAGCCGGGCGGGAAGCTGCACTTCACCTTCGAAGAAGTGCCGATCCGGCCGTTCCCCACCAGATGAGCACGCCGGCGCACCGGGTGCTGATCACGGGCGGAGCCGGCTTCGTGGGCTCGACGCTCGCCGTCGCGCTGGCCGCGCGACACCACGACTGGGACGTGATCGCGCTCGACAACCTCAAGCGGCGCGGCTCGGAGCTGAACCTCCCCCGCCTGCGCCTGGCCGGCGTGCGCTTCGTCCACGGCGACGTGCGCGAGCGCGACGACCTCGACGCGCTCCACCCCTGCCAGGCGATCGTGGAGTGCTCCGCGGAGGCCTCGGCGCTCGCCGGGCGCAGCGGCTCGGTCGGCTACGTCGTGCAGGCGAACCTGCTCGGCGCATGGCAGTGCCTGGAGCTCGCGCGCCGCCACGGCGCGCAGCTCGTGTTCCTCTCCACGAGCCGCGTCTATCCGATGGCCGCGTTGGCGGGCCTCGCGCTCGAGGAGGGCGGGACGCGCTTCGAGCTGGCCCCCGCGCAGCCGCTGCCCGGCGCCTCGCCGCGCGGCATCGCCGAGGACTTCCCGCTGGAGGGCGCCCGCACGCTCTACGGCGCGACGAAGCTCGCAGCCGAGCTGCTGATCGCCGAGTACCGCGACGCCTACGGGCTGCGCGCGACGATCGACCGCTGCGGGGTGATCGCCGGCCCCTGGCAGATGGGCCATGCCGAGCAGGGCGTCTTCACCCACTGGATGCTCGCGCACCTGCTGGGCGGGTCGCTCGCCTACCTCGGCTTCGGGGGAACCGGCAAGCAGGTGCGCGACCTGCTGCACGTCGAGGACCTCGTCGACCTCGTCGAGGCGCAGTTGCTCGCACCCGAGCGCTGGGACGGCGTGACCGCCAACGTCGGCGGCGGGCGCGAGGTCTCGCTGTCGCTCGCCGAGACGACGGCGCTGTGCCGTGAGATCAGCGGTCGTGAGCTGGCGGTCGGCGCGGCCGGCGCGGACCGCCCCGGCGACGTGCCGCTCTACATCTCCGACTGCTCGCGCCTCTTCTCGCTCACCGACTGGCGCCCGCGCCGCTCCGCACGCGAGGTGCTGGAGGACGTCGCCGCCTGGCTGCGCTCGCACGCGGACGCGGTCGGCGCCGCGCTCCAGGGAGCCGCGTAGATGAAGCTGTCGATCGTCATCCCGGCGCACGAAGAGGAACAGGCGATCGACACGACGCTGCGGGAAATCGTCGCCGGGCTCGTGCGCCACGAGATCGACTACGAGATCGTCGTGATCGACGACGCCTCGCGCGACGACACGAGCCTCGTCGTCGCGCGCGTGGCGGCGCAGGACGAGCGCGTCCGCTGCATCCGCAGCCCTTACCCCAACGGCTTCGGCTACGCCGTGCGCGCAGGGCTGGAGGCCTATGCGGGCGACGCGGTCGCGGTGATGATGGCCGACGGCTCCGACGACCCGGAGGACCTCGTCCTCTACTTCCGCGTGCTGGAGGCAGGCTATGACTGCGCATTTGGATCGCGCTTCATGCCGGGCGCCGTCGTCGTCGGCTACCCACGCGCGAAGCTGGTCGCCAACCGGATCGTCAACCTCGCCATCCGCGCGCTGTTCCAGCACGGCTACAACGACACGACGAACGCGTTCAAGGCCTATCGCCGCGAGGTCGTCGAGCAGTCCGGGCCGTTCCTCTCCCCGCACTTCAACCTGACGGTCGAGCTGCCGCTGAAGGCGATCGTGCGCGGCTTCTCCTACGCGATCGTGCCGACGTCGTGGCGCGACCGCACCGCCGGCAGATCGAAGCTCGCGCTCAAGGAGATGGGCTCGCGCTACCTCTTCATCGTGCTCTACGTGTTCCTCGAGCACCACCTCTCGCGCGGCGACTATCGCCGTCCTGAGGCGGCCACGGCGCTGCGGAGCGGAGCTACTCCGCGGAGCGCGAGGCCCCGCGCATCCGCAGCAGCGACAGCAGACCGACGATCCCGGCCATGAACTCGACGCAGCTCTCCTGCACCTCGGAGGTGCTGTGGGTGAGCGGGTAGATCGAGTCGTAGATGCCGGAGAAGGTGTGGTTGACGACCTCGGAGCCGAGGTACGCGAGCAGGAACAGGAGCGCGAGCCAGGGCGGGGTGATCGGCAGGATGCGATCGAGCCAGCGGCGCGCGCGCGGCCACGCCCAGGCGACAAGCGGGATCACCACGAACAGCGCGAGATAGCCGAGCTTGAAGAGGCGGTCGCCGTCGATCAGGGTGCCCTGGAAGATGTTGAGGTTGTGCAGGTTGGTCTCGTCCTGCGCGTTGAGCGAGCTGAAGCCCTTCGGCTCGCCGAAGCCGATCAGCCGCTGGCCCCAGCTGATCTCCTCGCCGCCGGCGAAGAACAGCCCGGCGCTCATCAGCGCCAGCACGATCACACCGAGACGGTTGAGGCCGGTCGACGGGCCGCGGCGGCGCGCGGTGAGGAAGGCGGCGAGGAACAGGCCCGAGCCGGCGAACAGGCCGATCGCCCCGGTCCACTCGATGATCCCGTCCTCCTCGATCAGCTTGCTGACCGTGTGGCCGGGCAGTGCGAGCAACGCGTAGACGCCGGCCACGATCACAGCGCCGATCGAGAACGCAAGCCATGGGTGCGCGATCTCGTAGGCACGCGCCGCCCCGACGGGCGGCGCCGCTGCGCCACCATCTCCTTGGCTTGCCGATGCGTCCTGCAGCGGGGCCATCCGTGTCCGCACTGAGAGTTGCAAGCGAGCGATTCTACGCGAAAGCGCGACAAATTCGTCACAACTTTCGTCCAAGGACACGTTATGACAACCCGCCGGCGCGGCGGGTTGGGAAAGTAGTGGGGGCGCCCCCGGCCAGGAGCGCCCCCACCAGCATCCTTGCTCTGCCGTCAGCATCGGGCGTCCCGGCCAGAGGCGCCCAAGCCCGGCATCCTTGCCTCTCGGACGGGCAGCAGCGCGCGCCCATCCGACCTGTCGCTCATCGGCGGCGTCATGCGTTCGCGCAACCGCGAGTCGACCCGCTGGACGAAGGTTCGAGCGGCGCAGTCAGAGGTGCAGCGTGCCCTCGACGAGCACCACGACGTCGCCGCCGACACGCGGGCGCTCGCCCTCCATCTCCACCTCGAGACGGCTCGGGCGCCCCATCTCGACGCCCTGCTCGATCGTCACGCGGGCGCAGCCGGCCCGCGCGGCGAGATAGGCACCGAGCGGGCCCGCAGCGGAGCCGGTCGCGGGATCCTCGCCGACCGCGGCGCTGACGAACGAGCGCGCATAGGCGCGCGCATCGGCCGGCTCGCAGACCGCGGCGTAGAGCGTGGTCGCCCCATGTGCCCGCAGCAGCGCGGAGATCGCCGCGTAGTCGGGGACCGCCGCGGCGAGCGTCTCGCGATCGCGCAGCGGGACGATCAGCTGCGCGAGCCCGCTGCCGACGACCTGCGGCGGCAGCGTGCCGTCGGCGTGGTCGCGCGTGAGGCCGATCGCGGCGAGCGCGGGCGTGCGCTCGAGCACGGCGCCGTGGACGGCCGGCTCCTGCAACATCGAGGCGGTCGCACGCTGGCCGTCGAGCTCGATGTCGAGCGGCTGCATGCCGGCGGCGGTCTCCTGCACGTAGCGCGCCGTGCCGTGCACGCCGGCCGCGTGAGCGACCGCGACCGCCGTCCCGAGCGACGGATGCCCCGCGAACGGCAGCTCGCGCTCGACCGTCCAGATGCGGTTGCGGTAGTCAGCCCCCGCGACGTAGGAGGACTGCACGAACGTCGTCTCCGACAGGCGCGTCTCGCGCGCGAGCGCGAGCATCGTCGCCTCGTCGAGCTCGTCGGCGTCGTGCACGACCGCGAGGCCGTTACCCGCGAGCGGCGTCGCGGTGAAGACGTCCAGCAGCGTGTAGCGATGGGCCCCCACCCCGTGCTCGAATCGCTCAGTCGTCGAAGTCGAAGTCGCGCGGCGGGCGCTGCTCGAACCAGAGCCGATCGTGCTCCGGCGTCTCCTGCAGGAAGTCGGGCGTCTCCTCGAGCACGTCCTCGTCGGCGTGCGCGGCCGGCTCGGGACGCGCGGCGGGGGGCGGCTCGTCGTGCTCCTCGTCGTGGTGATCCTCGACGCGGAACTCAGTCGTCGGCTGATGGACGCTGTCGCTCTCGCGCGGGTCGACGGGCTGCTCCTGCGGCTCCGCTGCGACGACCTCGGGCGCGGGCTCGCGCGGCGGCTGCAGCTCGGCCGCAGCCGGCTCCTCAGGCTCGGCCTGCTCGCCCGTGCGGCGCACGGGGCTGAGCGCCTCCTGTTCCAGGCGCGAGACCTCCGTCGGATCGGCGCCGTGGCGGCGCTTCAGGTCGAGGTGCTCGCGGATCGCGTCGTCCAGGAGACCCATGCGGCCCTCAATGCTACTGGCCGGGACGCACGGCGATCGGATCGACCGCGCGCATCGTGCGGTTCTTCCCGGCGTGCTTCGCGCGGTAGAGCGCGGCGTCCGCGGCGGCCACGAGCGCCTCTCTGTCGCCTGCCGTGGAGGCGGCGACGCCGCAGCTGACGGTCACGCGCAGCACGCCGCCGCCGTCGAGGCGCGGAACCACGAGCGAGGCGATCGCGATGCGCATCCGCTCGGCGATCGCCTCCGCGCCATCGAGGTCGGTCTGCGGCAGCGCGACCGCGATCTCCTCGCCGCCGTAGCGCGCCGGCTCGTCGATCTCGCGTGCACATGCGCGCACGGCGTTGGCGACCTCGCGCAACACCAGATCGCCCTGCGGATGGCCATACGTGTCGTTGACGCGCTTGAAGTCGTCGACGTCGAGCAGCACGAGCCCGAGCGACTGCCCGAAGCGCCGCGCGACCGCCGTCTCGGCGGCCATCACCTGCTGGAAGCGACCATGGTTGGCGAGCCCGGTCAGCTCGTCCGTGACCGCCTGGCGCTGGACCTCGTCGTGCAGCTCGACGTTCTCCAGCGAGACGCCCGTCTGGCGCGCGAGCGACGCGACCAGCTCGACCTCCTCGGCGCTGAACGGGTGTGTGCGCGCGACCGCGACGATCCCATGGGAGCTGCCTGCACGCTCGATCGGGGCCGCGAGCGCGCTCACGTCTTCGATCGTCGCCGCAGCGGCGACGCCATGCACGCGCACCTGCGCCTCGACGTGCTCGATCGCGTGCTCGACGGCGGCCAGGTCGCCGACGCGCGCGCATTCGAGCAGGTCGCCGCCGGGCGTCGCAGCGACGGTCGCGCGGCCGCAGTCAGCCTCAACGGCGTCGACCGCCGTCTGCGTGCCGAGCTCCAGCAGGGCGAAGCGGTCGAGGTTGGCGGCGAACGTCGCGCCGATGCGCTGGATCGACTCGCGCAGGCGGGTCTGCTCGCGATCGAGCTGCGCGAGCCGCTGCTCCAGCTCGCGCGACATGCGGTTGAACTCGCGGCCGAGCTGCCCGAACTCATCGCCGCCCTCGACCGGGACGGTGGTCGAGAAGTCGCCCTGGCCGATGCGGCGCGCAGCGGCGAGGAAGCGCGCGAGCTGACCATGCAGCTGGCGCGAGATCCCGAGCGCGCCGATGAAGGCGAGCACGAGGAAGCCGGCGAGCAGCACGAGCGCGATCCAGCGCCCGCGCGCGATCGCACCGCTGGGGCCGCGCGCGTCGGCGAGGACGGTGACCGTGTCGAGCGCACCGCCGAAGTCGGCGGCGCGGAAGGAGGCTGTGGAGCCGGGCGGGCGACGCGCGCCCGCGGCGATTGTGGAGGCGAGCGGAACGCCCGCACGTGCGATCGCGACGTGGACGCCCGGGGAGGTCGCCAGGCGCACGAGCTGCGTGGCAGTGATCGTCGAGGCCTCGACCAGCAGCGTCGGGCCGCTGCTCGCGCGGACGCGAGCGATGCCGGCGGCGACCGCATGGGGGTCGCCGAGCGAGACGAGCGGCGCGGCGGCGCGCACGATCGTCACACGCACGAGCCCGAGCTGCTGCGCGAGGCGGCGGGCACGAGCGGTCGCGGCGGCGGCGTCGCCGCGGCGCAGCGCGTCGGCGAGCGCCGGATCGGCGCCGAGCGTGCGCGCCGCTCGCTCGCCGCGTGCGGCGATCCAGCGGTAGGAGTGGGCGAGCGCGGTGGCCGAGGCGTCGCTGCGCGCGCTGGTCTTGCCCTGCTCGCTGTCGGAGACGAGGCGCGCGACGACGACGCCGAGCGCCACCATCGGCACCACGACGATCAGCAGGAAGAACAGCGTCAGCCGACTGCGGAAGCTCATGCCCGAACGATCACCCCTGGCGCGAGGCTATCGCTCCGAGCCCCCGGGCGCGACGCCTCTGCGCAACTTGCACAGCTACACTTTCAGGACCTGTGCGTCGGACGCCCTTGGGCGCCGCCACACATGGGGCTATAGCTCAGTATGGGAGAGCGCCTGGATCGCACCCAGGAGGTCGCCGGTTCGAGCCCGGCTAGCTCCATAGGAGAAACACCTGGAAATGCCGGCTTTCTGGCATCGTATCCTGGGGGCCGTCGGGGCCGCTGCGAGGGGTATTTAGGAAAAAGGACGCTCGTTCTTTCCTAAATCCCGCGCGACAACGGCGAATGCGTGGGATCCCGCGCGTGATCGGACCCGCGGGGGGGGTATCGGGCGGCACCCCGACCCGAACGCAAGGACGTGAGAGAAGACTCGCGTACCGCCGATGTAGAAGACGCGTTCGTCGAGGCCGTTGCGCAGCGCGTGATCGCACTGCTGAGTCACCATGCCGCCACCGATGGCGACCTCGCCGAGCTGTTCGGCGATGTCGTCACACCCCGTTACGCGCACGTCGCGCGTGAACTGCTGACCGTCGCACAGGTCGCTCGACGCTACGGCGTTCACCCGTCCTGGGTCTACGCACACCAGCGCGAGCTTGGGGCAATCCGCCTCGGCACCGGATCGAAGCCGCGTCTTCGCTTCGACCCCGAAGCCGTCGCTAGAGCCTGCCCGGCTCTGCACCCCAGCGACCACTCAACGCCCGTAGCCGCCCCGACCCGCCGGCGGCGCCGGCTCCTCACCTCCAAACCAACGCCCACGAAGCGCTGATCCACCCCAACCGAATGGAGAAGTCCATGAACCAGAAGACCACCACCACCGCAGGCACTCGCCTTCAACGCACCCTGTCGACCACCTCCGAGCAAGGCCGGACGCGCAACGGTCATCCGGTCGACCGCGAGGCAACACGTCGGGCCACGACGCACACGAGTGTCGGTCGCTCAGAGCAGACGACGATCCGGGCCGGGCGTCCTCGCCGGGGCACCATCCGTGAATGGGTACGTCAAGACGGCGACCGCGGCTTCGGCGTCGCGTTCTATGACCAGAGCGGCGAGCGCCAGTACGAACGCTGCGGTCTGGAGAGCGAGGGCTGGTCAAGGGCCCGAGCCGAGGTCGCGCTTGAGGACTTCCTGCAGGCAGTCGCCCGCGGGACCTATGCGCCGGCCACCGACCGTTCGGGCACCGCCGACCCTGACCCCCTGTTCTTGAACTACTCGGTCGAGTTGATCGCTGCACACGGTGACGAGGTTGGCGAGAAGCACCGGGAATTCCTGTGGAACATCCTTCGCAACCATTTGATGCCCGAGTTCCGCGAGGAACGCCTCAGTGCCGTGAACACGGCGAAGCGTCTTAAGTCTTTTCGCAGCAAGCAGTTGAGCAAGATGCGTCAGATCCGCCGGGCGGCCGAGCGGGGCACACCGCTTCGGCGGGCCAACCGTCAGCGCCTCGCGCTCAGTGAGCGGACCATCAATCACGTCTTCAGCGTGATCGGCTTCGTGATCGAGCAAGCGAAGTGGGACGACGAGATCGCTGTCGTGTTCAACGCTGCCCGCAATCCGGCGCTCCACGTGGAGGTGCCTAAGCCGACCTACCGCGACTGGCTTGAGGTCGACGAGTTTCTTAGCCTGCTTGACGCCGCCGAGCTCGTCGACCAGCCCACCCGCCCTGTGACGCTCATGCAGGCCCTTGAGGCTCGTCGGCTGCGGCGCGAGCTCGGAATGACCGTCGCGCAAACGGCCGCGAAGCTGGCCATCCCTGAAGCACGCGTCTACTACTTGTGTAGCCGCGAGCGTGTCGAGCAGGTCTCGATGACGCGCACCATCGTCGCGGTACTCGGCGCCAGCGGGACGCGGAACACCGAGCTGTGTCGGCTGCGCCCGATCGACCTCGACTTCGTCCACGCCAAGATCCGCATCCCGGACGCCAAGACCGCGGCCGGAATCCGCGAGATCGACATGACCCCGTGGCTGCAGAAGCAGCTTGAGGAGTACGTCACTTCGCTCGGGCCGGACTACAACCCCGAGCATCCGCTGTTCGTCAACGAGCGCGGCAACTCGTTTAACAAGGACACCTTGAACAAGCGTCTGGGGCGCGTGCTCCGAGCGGTGACGCTGCTGCGCCGCAGTCGCAAGCTCCCGCCGCTTCCAACCAAGCTCACGGCGCACGCGTTCCGCCGCACCTTCATCACGCTGATGATCGAGGCGCGCGCACCCTTGTCCTACGTGCAGGAGTTGGTCGGCCACGAGGACCTGGCGACCACCGTGCGCATCTACAACCGAGTCCTGAAGATGCGCGACCGCAAGCAGTTCGGACGAGCGTTCGACGAGCTGATGGCGAACGCAGTCCCGGCCGAGGTCCTGGCTACCACGCACGGGGAGGGAGATGTCGCGTTCGACGGCCTGCACGTCATCGGACGCGGCGAGTACGAGGTTCCCGCGTCGCGAAACCATGCGCGCGCGACCACCCACTCGACCGCGAAGCGCAGCGTGCGGATGCGGATGGTGGTGACTCATGCGAACGCGGCGTAGCGCGGGTCGCATGTGGCAGCCGCCCGGCGAACGACACCGACACCGCCTGCCACGCCCTCGCGTCCTGCGCTACGTCCGTTCCGCCGGGGTGCTTGCCAAAGCAACCACCCCGGCAGCCCCCCCGACACTGCCCGGAGGCAAGGTTCGAGCCCGATACGCTCGCCCGCTCTAGCCCGGATCCGCCGCTGCGGCTGTTACGACCGCTGCTCGCGCCTGAAGCAGGGTCTCGGGCCCTGCCGCGCGTACTCACCTAGGCGTCGCGGCGCCAGTTGGCGAAGCGCTTGGCGGGAGCCACCCGTTGACGCGCGCCCCTTGCTGGGCGCTGGAGTGGCCGACGACGTCCGCCGATCGCCTGGCCGTTCACGCTGCGACCCTTACCGCGCTGCGCGCCTACCATGACGTCATGGTGGGAGGAACTGCTGCTCCTCAGCCTTGGAAGTGTTCGCGGTGCGGCGCGGTCCCCGCAGCTGGACCGGATCGCTGGGACTCTAAGTTCCTTCGGTGTCCCGACTGCGGCGGCTGCGTCCCTGGCCGCTTGCCACCGCAACCACGTCCGCCGCAAACTCGCCGGCGACGCGGACCCCGACCACCGGGCCATCGCCCTCACGCTGACGAGATCGGGGCGCGCGACGGCTGGACGTGCCACCTCTGCCTGACCGCAATCAACCCGAACTACAGCGGGGGCCTAGGGCCCACACTCGACCGCCTGATCCCCGGCGCAGAGGGCGGCACCTATGCACGGTCCAACGTCCGGCTTGCGCATGAGCTGTGCAACATGCTGCGGGGCGACCGACCCGTCGAGGAGGTCCAGCCCATGCTCATCGAGCTCGCGGCGCAACGGGCGGCCGCTCCGACGGCGGTCGCAAGCAGCGGTGCGATTGACATCGCTCCTCGAGCGGGCTTGGCGTCAGCGTATTCCGGCCAGCGGGAGTCAGTCTGACCGCACGCTTGCTCCTGCGAATCGCGTGCTGTTACGTTGTCCAAATCGCTCTGCTCGATTCCAGAGCATCGTGTTATCAATCGAAGGAGTGGGGGATGCTTCGCGTACACGGAGCGCCCGGCCTTGGCCGGAGGGCGCATCGACTTGTCTTGCTCGCAGCACTGGTCGCGCTCTTTAGCTCGGCCCTGATGTTCGCTCAGGCTCCGACCGCACACGCGGAACCGGTCGCCCAGCCGTTCTGCAACGGAGCGTGGCTGCTCGGGCAGAACCAGGCCGAAAGCAAATGCTTCTCACCCGGTCAGTACCTGACCGAGGTTGAGGCGCGCGCCTACCAGGCATCGGTGTGCGTCAACGGCTGGATCAACGGAGGCGCAGCCTCCAACTGGAACTGCGGGATAAAAGGCACATACGTGGGGATCAGATTCAACGGCTCACGGTTCATGAACGGCGTGATCAGAAACAACGTCGACGGCTGGAATCAGGTCGAATCCGGCTGGTACTGGCACAACGGCTAGCAAGCTGAGCTGGACCATGGGCGTGGCTCACACACGCAGGCCGGCACGTCGGCGGATCGCCGCCGGCGTGCTCCTGCTCGGCTGCCTTGCACTCGTCCTCATTCTCAAGCCTCAGCCGCAACCGGCCGACGTCGGATCGCACGCAAGTGAGCCTCGGCCCAGCAGTCCAACGCTCGAACGCGATCCGCGCACGATCGCGATCATCACCCACGTCCAACGAACTCAGACCGAGAGTTTTCCTCTCCTGCGAACAGTCCCGGAGGGACTTCCGATGAGCGTCAAGACGGCGCTCGGGACACCAGTCTTCGGAGTGAACTGGGCGCTCGCCCAGCGCGTGCCCGCATCGGTCTCCGGCCACTACTGGGTCGTTCCGGGAAATGGATACCTGTGCGCGGTCTGGCAGCAAGACCGGTCATCCGCAAGCACCGTCTGCGAGACGACCCAGCAGGCGAGACGCCACGGGCTTGTCGCCATCTCGATCCAGGAACTCCGAGGGAGGCCCCCGCAACGCCTCATCGTCGGCATCGCCCCGCACGGTATCCGCCGAGTCCGCATTGAAACCGGCGGCTCCGAGGCGGTCCTCGCCATCGACAGGCACGGCGTGTTCACGCTTCACGACTCCATGACCGCGCCACCCGACAGCGTGACCCTCCTCTAGCCACACGCCTGCGACCCGGCGGTCATGCCGATTGCCGGACTGGCTGCACAGGCACGCCCGGCGGCGCGCGAGCGCCAGGACGAACGCCCGAAAAGGGGCCTTATGACGACGCTGGCGCGTGCGACGCGGCTCGCCGCGCAGAAGCACCAGAAGCACGCCGCCACGGCTACAGCCCATGGCGTTCGAGTCGCTCCTCCATCTGACGCAGACGACGATCGACCTCGTCGAATGCGATGTCGGTGTCGCGGCGAAGCTCGGTCGTGCTGCTCTCGGCGGCGACGCGCGCCAGCGTCGCCTCGCGCACGAACTGCGCCGCAGAGACGCCCTCCTGCCTGCTCACCTCTTGTACGTGCTTCCAGAGCCGGTCTGAGAAGCGAACCGTCGTCTCGTGCGCGGCGTGCGGCAATACCCTCCGGGGCGCGACTAGATCCGGCAGGGTCAACCGCTACCGTCGCCGGAAGAACCGGACCGGAGCGGTTCGAGAACGTGGGTCGGGAAGTCCTCGCGGCGGAGTTGGCCGAGATCACCTGGCTGGGCATGGGAGCTACTGCCTCCTGTGTAGCTCCGGGCGGCGTGCAGCAACCTTCCGGAGAGACGATCGTCAAGTACAGGACCACTGAGTCCAGCGTCTACCGCGCGCGCCGCCGCATCGCTCCGCCAGCACCCTCCACCACGGTTCCCGCCTACGACGGTGGGTCGCGCCTTCGCGCTGATATCGCGCCCGCCGTTGGGCCGCGCGCGATAGAACGCCTACTGCGTACGGTCGTGCGTGGGCTGCACCCTGCCGCGCAACGTTCGTATTCCGCCCCACAGGCACGCCGCCATCACCAAGGCGATCAGAACGATCGCGGAGACGAACGCAAGCCCATGCACTCGGTGTGTTGAGACTGCGGTCACGAGAGTCACCAGGAGCCACAGTGCGAGAAGGAGCAGGACCCCACCTCGCATTCGTCGAGCGAGCGTCATGGCTCGTCATCCTCTCAGAACGAGTTGCACGAGGTCGCATCTACGCCGTGCGACCTGACGAGCTTCTGACCGCAGTTTAAGCGTGAAAGACGACCATTCCGACTCTGACTTCGGGCTTTGTCACCGTGCGCACTTTGGTGATCGCGTTCTTGACGTCCTTTATGGCCTGCTTCCTGGGCTTCGGAAGGAGGACGTTCTCAATGCCCTGGGCTATTGCTCCCAGACCGCCGATCTCGCCAGAGAGGTCCTGGGCATTCGTCGGGTCTTGAAACACGTAGGCGTAGGCGTTGATGGAGCCGCCGGGGATGGGGTCGGGGCGCTGAAGACGCCCGCCTTGGGGAATAGGTGCGGGCACCCATCTCGATCGGGCCTGCGACGCCTGCGGCGGTTTGGCCGAAGTCGGTGGCGCGTTGGTTGGCGCCGAGCCAGCCCCAGCCGGGCAGACCCTTGGACCAGCTGACGACGTTCGGTGTGGGGGTTGTGATGACGCCGAAGGGGTCATATTGGTGTTGTTGCTCACGGAGCCGCCGGCCTGGACGACGGAGACGATGCTGCCTTGGACGTCACGCAGGAGGTAGACGAGCGTTGTTCCGTCTTTGGTGGCGACGAGCATGCCGCTCGGTCCGGTGATGTCGCGCTCGGTGGTGGCGTCGGAGCGCCCGATGGAGACAGGCGTGTCGTCGTCGTCGCTGTAGTGGTCGGTCGTGGTGAGCGTCGGCTTGCTCGCGCCGCTTGAGTCGGTCGTGCTCGTGCGATCCAGCGGGTCGCGGGTGAACGTGTGGGTGCGGCTGTCGAGCGTGAGCGAGCGCGTGTGGTTATCGGTGTAGTCGGAAGCCGTCAGCGGGCCGGTGCCGCCGGAGTCGGTGGAGGACACGGTCGTGGCCGGTCCCATGCGTCCCACGCCCAGCCGCCGGTACTCACACGGTCCGCGGTGTCGTAGGTCAGGATGCGCGAGGACGTGCTGCCGGTCCCGCAGGCGCCGCCCGCGGCACTCGTGGTCGTGCTGCGCGTCGTGCGATTCGAGTCGCCGGCGCCGCCGCCGTCAAAGACGTAGGCGCGGCGCACACAGGTCGTGCCGTTGATCTTGTCGTCGGTGGTGAGCCGATCGGCGGTGTCGTAGCCGAACGCCTCGGTCGTGCTGTTGGTGGTCTCGGCGACGATGTTGCCTTCGCGGTTGCGGGCGCTGACGTCGCTTTTGGCGACCAGGCAGTTCGAGCTCCAGCCAGTGATCTTCGTCCGCTCGACGTTGCGAACGCGGTCGGTCTCGTCCCAGGTCTGGGCGAGCTGGAGCCCGGCGCCAAGGTTCTCGGTGAGCAGGTTGTCGTCGAGGTCATAGCTCGCGGTCGCGACCGGCATGTCGGGATCGGTCACGCTGTTGAGGTTGTCGCGATCGTCGTAGCCGTAGCTGCGGGTGCGGGTCCCGTTCTCGATCTGCGAGGACAGACGCCCGCGCAAGTCGTAGTGATCGACCGTCACCGTGCCGGCCGCGTCGGTGTACTGCTTCAGACGACCGTTGGTGTCGAACTGGCGGCCGATCGTGCCCGCGCTCGACGTGGCCCCGGTCTGCCGGCGCGTGACCGTGTCGTAGGCGTAGGTGACCTGCGGGGTTGCGGTGCCGCTGCCGCCGACGGCGGTCTTGGTCATCAACTGCTCGTCGGCGGTGTAGGCGTAGTAGGTCGCACGGCCGTTCGGGGATGTCGACGACGCCTTGTTCTCGATGTCCGCGGTCACGCTGCCATAGACGTCGTAGTCCAACCGTGCCGTGGGACCGAGGCGGTCGGTGTCGTGCCCTCTGAGCGCTCGCACAGCATGCCCGAGGAGAACCACATGCTGCACGTGCCCGAGCTATCAACGATCGCGCCCGGCACATGCGAGGACGGCGTGACGAAGCCGTACTGGTAGTACTGCACGTCCGGGCTGTTGGCACCGGGCGTGCCGCCAGGCGTGACGGTCTCCTCGACCAGCGGATAGTTGGGGTGAAGGATCGTGTAGGACGTCAGCGCCTTGCCGTCAGGGTCGACGATCGTCTTCAGCGGCCGACGTGCGGTCCAGCCGCTCATGCCGCCGATCCCGGTGTTGTCGTAGACCCACTTGATCTTCTTGCGCGAGTCCACCAGGGTCCCGGCGACGTTCTGCACCGAACCCACCTGGCTCGTCGGGAGGTGGTAAGGACCGCCGGCGGGCGCGCCCTCGTCGTAGTTGGTCGCCAAGACCCGCCGGCCGGTGATCGGCGTGCCGCCGGTGGAGAGCGTGACCTGGGTCATCGGCTCCTTGACCGCGGTCTGGTCCACGCCGTTGGCCGCGTAGTTGTAGCGTGGAGCGATCGTTGGCGACGCTCGCGCTGTTGGCGCCCTGCGTCAGCGCGTACGCGCGGCCCTGCGCGGAGAGGTCTTGGATGACGTTGGCGTTGGCGTCGTGCCAGAAGGTCTCGATCGCCGGAGCACCGGTCGAGGTCGCCTTCGGGCGGGCGATGTTGACGACCCGGTCTTGGATGTCGAGGTAGTAGATCGTGGCCCGGTCCAGGTTCGTGGGCGGGCTGCCGACCGGCGTGACGTCCTGCGGGAAGATCGCGACCGCATCCCACGGCAGATCTCGTCCTGACCCCACTTGTGGGTCTCGGTCGTGCTCATGTTGTACGGCGAGCTGGGCGAGATCCCGTAGCGCACGCTCGTGGTCGCAGTCCCGCCATCCGGGTTCGGACGGCTGACCGTCGAGAGACGCGAGCCCGCATCCCCACTGATCGTCGTGTACCCCAGCGTCCAGGCCGCTTGACCGCAGACGAGATCTGATCGAGCTGGCCCCCCGTGTTGTAGTGATAGTTCTCGCGAAAAGAGCCGCTCAGTCGCGGATCGCTGAGGCTGATCAGACGCGCGCTCGCGTCGTTGGAGTAGACGTAGTCGAGGATCGCCACTGGCGTGCTGGTCCCGTCCTGCACCGGGATCTCGGTGACCGCGCAACCGTTGGGGTGCCGACGTTTGCCCAGCTGAACGAGAGCGAGCGCGGCACCCGGTGCTCGGGTAGGGGGCGGTGACTTTGCTCAGCCGCTGGCGCGTGCCCACGCTCGTGTACGTGTAGGTGTAGTTGCTCGAGCTGCCCGCCTGCTGGAAGCTCGTGAGCTTCGCGTTCGGCGACTGCGCCGCCTCCGAGACGAACGTCGCGACGTTGCCCGAAGGGTCGGTGAGCGTGTAGGTCGAGATCCCGCTGGTGATGCTGCGCGCGAGCGTGAACCCGGGATGCTGGTCGTCCGGGGTCCAGTGGATCACCTGGCCCGCGGCGTTGGTGACCTGCGTGAAGGTCATCTTCTCGCCGGTCGCGGTCTCGATCACCGCGTACTCGACGTTGAAGCTCTCGTGACCGGCAACGGCTCGAGGTCGGCGAGGCT
Source organism: uncultured Actinomycetes bacterium (assembly GCA_963746145.1). GTDB lineage: Bacteria > Actinomycetota > Thermoleophilia > Solirubrobacterales > Solirubrobacteraceae > Conexibacter. The sequence goes on along the minus strand of CAVVAC010000002.1, from coordinate 3,236 downwards.
GCCCGTCTGGGCAAACAGCTCCCAGTTCCAGGTCGAGGGATCCCACGTGTCGCGCTCAACGACCTGCTGCTTGACCTCGCTGTCGTCGTAGAGGTTCTTGTAGGGCAAGTCTCCGCCGTCGGGCGTGATGCCCGCATCCCAGCCGGGCCCGAACATGTCCGTGTTCGTCCGGCTCCCGCCCAAGCGATAGGTCGGCGTCAGCTCCAACGCGCCCTGCATCGTGTCCACCGACACGTCAGTCTCGGTCAGGGAGAACTCGCCGCTCAGGAGGCTCACATCACCAGGCCCCACATCCTCGGTAGGGGCACCGTCGATCCCGCGCCGGTCCAGGCGGAAGTTGACCGCCTCGGTCACGCCACCGTCGCTCGAGATCGCGGTATGCAGCGACGCGCGCACGTGCACGGGCCCTTCCTTGTCCCCGCCCGGCAACGCGCTGACGTCCAGCACGACGAGACTCGACCGGCGATCCCGAACCGGGCCGCTGACCGAGATGTCCTGGCTGCTGACCGTCCCGCCCGTCGGGGTCGACAACGCCGAAGTCGGCACATCGGCCCACTGACCCGCGCCGATCAGATACTGGAAGCGCACCGTGTCGACCGAACCGGCCAGCACCTTCGCCTGCAGGTTCACCCGCTTGGCCGTCAGCTGCCCCTCCTTCGGGGTGACAATCGCGTTGCCCGCGGCCGCCGCCGGATTGCTCAACACCTCGAGCACCGGACGCTGAGAGACCGTGCCGTTCACGTGCGTCGCGATATTCGTCAGGCCGCATCCTGTCGAGCAGTCCGTCAACGGCGGCGTCAACGCGCTATCGCCCGCCAACGCCGTCCCCTGCGGATTGACCAGCAGCCCGTAGTTCGGCTGCCCCTGCGCCCCGGCTTCGTGGCCTGATAGTCGCGCCACATCCGAACCGCGCTCGTGACGTCGACGCTCATCGGGCCAACCGGACCGGGTGAGATGACGCCGTCAGCCACCGTCGCCCAACCAGCCGAAATGACGCCGCCTTGAAGGCCGAGCGGCTCCGACCCGACCTCTATTACGCGCTGACGACGCTCGTCATCCGCACCCGCCCGCTCCGCGAGCGTCTCGACGAACTCCCGTTGCTCGCCCAGTCCCTGCTCGAGCGGACCAACGCGCGGGGAGCCAGGCAACGCGGCGGCTTCTCGCCCGAGGCGCTCGCCGCCCTGCTCGCCTACGACTGGCCGGGAAACCTCCGCGAGCTGGCCCGCGTCGTCGAGGCCGCTCACGCCCGGGGCGAAGGCGACTGGATCGACGTCGACGACCTACCCGCCGCGATCCGCGGCCACCTCGGCGCGGCCTACACCCCGCCACCGATGCCGACGCAGGTCACGCCGCTCGACGACCTTCTGACCCAGGTCGAGCGTCGGCTGATCGAGCAGGCCCTGCAGCGCGCCCGCCAGAACAAGTCGCGCACCGCCGAGTTGCTCGGCATCTCCCGGCCGCGGCTCTATCGTCGGATCAAGGAGCTGAATCTCCCCGACGTGCCCGACCCGGCCGAAGACGCGTCGCCCCAGAACGAAGTGCCGCCGTGACGGAAACTCCGCCGGCCGCACGTTCGGCCGTCCCGTCGACGACGGCACAGGGCTGAGGGAAAGTGGCCTACGGCCGTCTCACCTTCCCCCCGCTCGCGGCTTCTGCTACTTAGGGGCGATTCGGTCATGAAAAAACGGAACGCCAGAGAAGCCGAATCCACTTACCGCGGCACGGACGCGAGCCCAACCATGCGGATTTTCCTCTCGGCCGGCGAGCCGAGCGGCGACCTGCACGCGGCCAACCTGATCCAGGCGCTGCGCGAGCGCCTGCCCGACGCCGAGTTCGTCGGCTTCGGCGGGCCCGCGGATGGACGAGGCCGGCGGCGACGCGTGCTCTACCCGCTGGTCGACCTGGCCGTGATGTGGTTCGGCCGCGTCCTGCTCAACCTGCACAAGTTCCTCGGCGCTGGCCGTCGCAGGCCGACCGCTACTTCCGCGACGAGCGGCCCGACGCGGTCGTCCTGATCGACTACCCGGGCTTCCACTGGTGGATCGCCTGGCGGGCCAAGGCGCGGGGGATCCCGGTGTTCTACTACGTCCCGCCGCAGCTCTGGGCGTGGGCCGGCTGGCGGGTGAAGAAGGTCCGCAAGTACGTCGACCACGTCCTGTGCAGCCTGCCGTTCGAGCCGGCCTGGTATCACGCCCGGGGCGTGCCGGGGGCGGTCTACGTCGGCCACCCGTACTTCGACGAGCTGGCCGAGCGGGCCCTCGACGAGGCGTTCCTCGCCGCGCAGGCCGCCCGGGGCGGGCCGCGTCGTGGCGATCCTGCCGGGCTCGCGGACGCAGGAGGTGACGCGGAACCTGCCGATCATGCTCCGCGCCGCGGCGAAGCTGGCCGCGGCGGCGCCCCGACGTCCGGTTCGTCGGTCGCCTGCCTGCACGAGCGGCACCGCGACCTGGCCGGGCAGATCGATCGCGGAGCCGGAGGTCGACGTCCCGACCTCGAGGTCCACGCCGCGCGGACCCCCGAGCTGATCCGCCTGGCCGACGTCGCCTGGGCGGTCTCGGGCTCGGTCGGGCTGGAGCTGATGGTCGAGGCGCTGCCGACGGTCGTCGCTCTACAAGATCCGGCCGTTCGACCTCTGGGTCGCCCGCCAGTTCATCAAGTCGAAGTACATCAGCCTGGTCAACCTGCTGGCCGACGCCGAGGTGATGCCCGAGTACCTGACCGCGCGGGACGTCTCGGGCGAGCTGGCCGCCTGGGCCGCTCCGCTGGCTGGACGACCCCGCCGAGCGCGCCGAAGGCCTCGGCGAGCTGGCCGCGCTGCGCGACCGGGTCGCCGTGCCGGGGGCCTCGGACCGCGCCGCCGAGCGGATCGTCGACGTGCTGGAATCCCTCCCGCGAACGAGGGGCCATCTCCCCTCGCCGCACGCCCATGGCCGGTCCATGGCCCACCGAGACGCCCGGGTCATCGAGTAACCCCCGGACGGACGGGGCTCGACGCAGAAGACGATCGCGAATCCGTCGGCTCAATTCCTGGAGCCGGCGGCGGTCGTCGAGGCGACGTTCACGGTAGCCGGGGAGGCCCCTCGCTCCTGGGCCATGGGGCGCCTGTCGACGGTGACTTCCAGGGCGTCGAGGGTGCCCCGGACGTTCAGGATGGAGAGAGTTCTTCAGGTCGATCTCCAGCTCGGCGAGGACCTCACGCGCCTTGGAGGGGGGCATTCGCCAGCCGATCGATCTGG
>CAVVAC010000001.1:0-217927 GCA_963746145.1 uncultured Actinomycetes bacterium | reverse complement strand
CGCGCACCCCCTGGTCGAGCTCCAGCGCGATCACTCCGGCGGTCACGTCCGGCTGGGCGCTCAGTGGATTGAGGTCGTGCGCGTGGTCGAGCTGCGCGAGCGCGTGCACCGGGTCGTCGCGCCAGCCCTGCGCGGCCTGTGCGACGTCGCGGGCGGCGAGGTAGGGGAGCGCGATCGCGAGCGCTGCGGCCAGCACGACCGCGCACGCGAGCGCGGCCGCGGCGCCGGCGAGCAGCGGGCTCCGGCGGCGCGGGGACGCCGGCGCGGGAGCGGCCGCTGCGGCAGAGACAGGCGCAGGCGCGCACAGCAGCGCCGTCGCGAGCCCGAGGAACGCGAACGTCGGACCGCTGAGCGCCGGGAACTCCCAGAACCAGTCGACCGAGCCGTGCACGATCCAGACGACGAGCGGCAGCACTGCGATCGCAGCGGTCGCGCTCGCGAGCCGCTCGGCGCGGCGCCGGCCGCGCAGCGCCGCCACGAGCGCGCCGGCGAGGAACGCGACGAACAGCAGCGTGCCGACGATGCCCGTGTGCGCGAGCAGGCGCAGTTCGAGGCTGTGCGTCCAGCGCGGCTGCTCGTCCGTCGTGCGGTTGCGCAGGTAGTACTCGCTGTAGTTGTCCTGACCGAGGCCGCCGAGCGGGTGGGCCTCGAAGGCGTCGAGCGCGACGCGCCAGAAGTCCGGCCGGTTCGTGCCCGCCTGCGCGAAGCGCGAGCTCCCGGCATCGCTCGCGTGGTAACCGTGCGAGCGGTTCCAGTAGTTGGCGACCGAGCGGTCCGGGCGCCCGTGGGTGGCCGCCAGTCCGACGCCGATGCCCGCCAGCGCGGCCGCGATCGCGAGTCCCGCCGCGACGCGGTTGACGCCGCGCGTGACCGGCGCCGACAGCGCGATCCGCCGATCCGCCAGTGCGAGCAGCGCGCCGACGAGCAGCACCGCCGCGCACAGCGGCAGCGCGACGTTGCGCGCGTGTGCGCTCGCGTCGAGCAGGAGCGCCTGTGCGGCGGCGGGCGTGTCGGCGTTGTCGACGCGCTCGAACACGTGCAGCAGCGCCGGCAGCGCTGCGGCCGCGCCGGCGAACGCAGGCGTCAGCCACAGCGCGAGGCGCACGCGGCCGGGCACGAGCGCCAACCCCAGCACGATGACGATCGGCAGCGCGAGCAGCCAACCGCGGCTCTCGCTCAGCACCGAGGCCTGCAGCGCGGCGGTCCCGCCGGCCAGCAGCAGCGGGCGCACGACGAGTGGCAGCTCGCGGCGCGAAGCAAGCGCGACAGCGACGACGGCGCCCATCAGGAACAGCGCCGCGGTCGCGTTCACGTAGCCCAGCGGCCACAGCAGGCGCCCCTCGGAGAACAGCGTCGGCGCCGCGCCGGAGCCGACCCGCACGAGCGTCACGACCGCGAGCACGCCGATCCCGAGCGCGAAGCCGCTCAGCGCGACGAGCGCCGTCCAGGCTCGCCACGGCAGCGCGGCGAACAGCGCGAACAGCAGCAGGAACAGCAGCGTGCGGTTGCTGCCGTCGAGCGCGTCGGCGGGCGAGGCGGCCCAGCCGATCGAGAGGTAGGACCAGGCGGTGTAGGCGGCGAGCGCCGCCAGCGCGAACATCGTCGGCCGGCTCAGCCGGATGTGTCGCGGACCGATTCCGAACGCTGTCGCGACGGCCAGGCCGAGCACCGCGAGCGCCGACGGTTCCCACGTCGTGGCCGCGTAGCCGCCGCCGTCCGCCGCCCAGTAGACGAGGAGCGCGACGACGAGAAGGGCCGGGACGAGGACGAAGCCCTCCGTTCGCAGGCGCTGCGGCACGCGCGCAAGGATACGCACGGCCGCCGACTAGACTGGCTTGTCGTGTCCGCAGGCCCCTCGCTCTACCGTCGCCACCGCCCTCGCACGTTCGCCGAGGTCGTCGGGCAGACGCACGTCGTGCGCACGCTGCGCAACGCCGTCGAGCAGAACAAGGTCCACCACGCATACCTGTTCGTCGGCTCGCGCGGGACCGGCAAGACGAGCATGGCGAAGATCCTCGCCTCCTGCCTGAACTGCGAGCGCGGGCCGACGGTGGAGCCCTGCGGCGTCTGCGACTCGTGTCGCGCGATCGCGTCGGCGACCTCGCTCGACGTGATCGAGATGGACGCGGCCTCCAACAACTCCGTCGACGACATCCGCGAGCTGCGCGACAAGGTCGCGTACGCGCCCGTGTCCGGCCGTCACAAGGTCTACATCCTCGACGAGGCGCACATGCTCTCCTCGCAGGCCTGGAACGCGTTCCTGAAGACGCTCGAGGAGCCGCCTCCGAACACGATCTTCGTGCTCGCGACGACCGAGGCCGGCAAGGTCCTGCCGACGGTCGTCGACCGCTGCCACCGCTTCGACTTCCAGCGCCCGACGGTCGCGGAGATCGCGGGCGTGCTGCGGCGCGTCGCCGACGAGGAGGGGATCGTCGCGCCCGACGCCGCGCTCGCGCTCGTCGCGCGCCATGCGACCGGCAGCTTCCGCGACGCGCTCGGCACGCTCGAGCAGATGACCACGTACGGCGGCTCGGCCGGCGCCGAGATCACGGTCGAGGAGGTTCTCACGGTGCTCGGCGTGGCCGATGCGGAGGCGCTCTTCGGAGCGGTCGACGCGGTCGCCGCGCACGACGCGCGCATGGCGCTGCTGGCGGTCGCGCGGCTCGTCGAGGCGGGGCGCGACCCGGGCCAGCTCGTGCGCGAGCTGGAGGGCCACGCGCGCGAGCTGCTGGCCGTGCAGGTGCTCGGCGAGGTGCCCCTCGAGCTGCGCGTCACGCCCGAGCGCGACGAGCGGCTCGGCGTGCAGGCGACGCAGCTCGGGCGCCAGGACGTGGTGCGGCTGCTCGACCTGCTGTCGGACGCGCTCGAGGCGCTCGCGAATGGCGCCAGCGCGCGGATCCAGCTCGAGCTCGCGCTCGTGAAGGCCGCCGCGCCCGAGGTCGACCCCTCCAGCCGTGCGCTGCTCGCGCGCCTCGAGCGCTTGGAAGCGCAGCTCGCAGGCGCGCCGAGCGCGCCGCCGGCGAGCCCCTCGCCGCCCGCGCCGGCGCCGGCGCCGCAGGCGAGCCCTTCTGTGGAGCCTGCGCCGGCGCCGCCGGTCGACCTCGCGCCGCCTGCGCCGCCAGCTGCGCCGAGCGAGCCGATCGTGGAGCCGGCGCCGCCGGAACCAGCCGCCGAGTCGGCGCTGCCGCGCCCAGCGACCGCGGCCGCCGTGGCGACCGCGCCGCGCCCCGCGATTCTCGGCGACACCGACATCGAAGGGCTGCGTGCGCTGTGGCCCGCCGTCGTGGACGCCGTGCGCGAGGACAACTCGATGCTCGCCGCCGCGCTGGCCGAGGCGCAGCCGGTCGCGATCTCTGGCGGCGAGGCGCTGCTGGCGCTGCCCGAGGGCGCGACCTTTTCGAAGCGGATGGCGGAGAGCGACGAGCACCGCCGCGTCGTCGCCGAGGCGCTGGCGACGCTCGCCGGCACGCCGCTGCGCCCGCGCTACGAGCTGCGCGAGCTGGAGCCCGCTGCGACGGTCGCCGATGCGCACGTGACGGCGGCCTCGGGCGACGAGCTGGTCGCGCGCTTCGTGGCAGAGTTCGACGCCGAGGAGCTGGCCGACGACGAGGGAGGCGCCTGATGCCGCAGCCGAACATGCAGAAGATGCTCAAGCAGGTCCAGAAGATGCAGGCCGACATGCTCGCCGCGCAGGAGCAGCTGAAGGACGAGGTCGTCGAGGCGTCGGCCGGCGGCGGGATGGTGACGGTGAAGGTCGGTGGCGACGGCGAGGTCAAGAGCGTCGCGATCGACCCGCAGGCGGTCGATCCTGATGATGTCGAGCTGTTGCAGGACATGGTGCTCGCGGCCGTGAACGAGGGCCTGCGCGCGGCGCAGGAGCTCGCGAACCAGCGCATGGGCGGGATCGCCGGCGCCGGTGGGCTCGGCGGCCTGGGGCTGCCGGGGCTCTAGCCCACGTCCGTGTCCGCGTTCGCCCCGCCCGTCCAGCGTCTGATCACCGAGCTCGGCAAGCTGCCGGGCATCGGTGGGCGTACGGCCCAGCGGCTCGCATTCCACCTGCTGCGCGCCTCCGAGGAGGACGCGCTCGCGCTCGCCGAGGCGATCCGCGAGATGAAGGAGCGCATCGGGCTGTGCGAGCTGTGCTTCAACCTCGCCGACGGGCCGCGCTGCCGCATCTGCATGGACGAGCGCCGCGACGCGAGCATCGTCTGCGTCGTGGAGGAGCCCGCCGACGTGATCCCGATCGAGCGCACGCACGAGTTCCACGGCCGCTACCACGTGCTCGGCGGGGCGCTCTCGCCGATCGACGGCGTCGATCCCGAGGACCTGCGGATCGCCGAGCTGCTGACGCGCGTGGCGGCGCCCGAGGCCGAAGCCGCCCCGATCCGCGAGGTCGTGCTCGCGACGAATCCGACGACGACCGGCGAGGCGACTGCGCTGCACATCGGGGGGGCGCTGCGCGAGCGTGCGCCGGACGTGACGGTCACGCGGCTCGCGAGCGGCCTGCCCGTCGGCGCCGACCTCGAGTACGCCGACGAGCTGACGCTCGGGCGCGCGTTCGCCGGCCGCCGGCCGCTGTCTTAGCTCACGCTCGGATCGACGATCCGCAGCTGCTCGAAGCCGAGGCGGTAGAAGCCGGCGTCGCGCGTCAGCAGCCGATCGGCGTGCACGGTCGCGTGCGCGCCGACGAGGAAGTCGGCGATCAGGCGGTCCCGTCTGCCGCCACCCCGCCGGTAGGCGCCCCAGGCCGCACCTGCCGCGAAGGCCGCCGGTGCGTCCATCGGGACGAACCGCACCCGCAGCTGCTCGAGCGCGTGCGCGGCCTCGTGCTTGGAGCGGTACCACGCGGACGTCTCCGCCCACACGACCTCGGACGCGATCAGCGCGCCCGCCTGCACGGCCTCCCGCAGCGCGTCGCGCGACGCCGGCCCGTGGGTCGCGTCGGCGCCGAGCACGTCGATCAGCACGTTCGTGTCGACGGCCGTGATCATGGCTTGCGCGGGCCGCGCAGCTGCTCCATCAGCTCGTCGGTCGGGCCGGGGAGCGTCAGCGACCCGTAGAGCCGGTCGATCGCGTCGCGCTCGGTGACCTTCGTGGCGACGAGGCGCCCGTGCTCCTCCTCGAAGTCGAGCTGCTCGCCGGCGCGCAGACCGAGCCGGTCGCGCAGGCGCTTCGGGATCGTGACCTGCCCCTTCTCCGAGATCGTGACCTTCATACCGAGAATGTAGTGATTCCTACTTATGGTGTCGAGCATTTTCACCCGAGGAGGGCGCCGCGTGAGGTTCGCCCCCCTCGGAAGCGCCGCTGCGCGGCCGGCACTACCCTGTCCGTTCGATGGGGATCGTGGTCATGAAGTTCGGCGGGTCGTCCGTCGCCGACGCCGAGCGCATCAAGCGTGCGGCCCGGCGGATCGTCGCCGCGCGCGAGCAGGGCAACCGCGTCGTCGTGGTGCTGTCGGCGCGCGGCAAGACGACCGACGAGCTGATCCGCATGGCCGACGAGGTCTCCTCCGCGCCCGACCCGCGCGAGATGGACATGCTGCTCTCGACCGGCGAGCGGATCTCCTGCGCGCTGTGCGCGATGGCGATCCACGACCTCGGTCACCGCGCGATCTCGCTGACCGGCTCGCAGGCCGGCATCGTCACCGACACCTCGCACACGAAGGCCCGCATCCTCGACGTCCGCGCCGAGCGCATCGAGCACGCGCTGGAGGAGGACCTGATCGTGCTCGTCGCCGGCTTCCAGGGCGTCTCGACCAACCGCGACGTGACGACGCTCGGCCGCGGCGGCTCGGACACGACCGCGGTCGCGCTCGCGGCGGCGCTCGACGCCGAGGTGTGCGAGATCTACACGGACGTCGCGGGCGTCTTCAGCGCCGACCCGAGGATCGTCCCGGACGCGCGCAAGCTGTCGGTCGTCTCGTTCGAGGAGATGCTGGAGATGGCGTCCTCGGGCGCCAAGGTGCTGCAACTGCGCTCGGTCGAGTACGCGCGCAACCACGGCGTCCGCATCCACTGCCGCTCCAGCTTCGAGGACGGCCCAGGTACCTTTGTCGTCGGAGAGCAGGAGACCATGGAGCAGCCCCTCATCACCGCTGTCACGCACTCGAACGACGAGGCGCGCGTGACGCTGCTCGGCGTTCCGGACGAGCCCGGCGCCGCGGCCCGCATCTTCGCCGCACTGGCGGAGGCCAACTGCAACGTCGACATGATCATCCAGAACGAGCCGATCCAGGACGGTCGTCAGGCCGAGCTGTCGTTCACGGTCCCGCGGGAAGATCTGCGCGCTGCACGCGCGGCGCTCGACCCGGTCGTCGCCGAGCTGGGGATCGGCCGCGTCGACAGCGAACCGGAGATGGGCAAGGTCTCGATCGTCGGCGCCGGCATGAAGTCGCACCCGGGGGTCGCCGCGAAGGTCTTCGCGACGCTCGCCGAGGAGCGCATCAACATCGAGATGATCTCGACCTCGCCGATCAAGATCTCATGCGTGATCCGCAACGACCGCGTCGCCGACGCGGTGCGTGCGCTGCACGACGCGTTCGCGTTGGGCGAGGGCGGCATCCAGGCCGAGCGGCCGATCGGAGAGCAGGCGCGATGAGCGGATACCGCGTCGCCGTCGTAGGCGCGACCGGCCAGGTCGGCAGCGTGATGCTGACGCTGCTGCGCGAGCGCGGCTTCCCCGCGCGCGAGGTCGTGCCGTTCGCCTCCGAGCGCTCGGCCGGACGCGAGCTGGAGGGCGTCGGCGTCGTGCAGCCGCTGCGCGAGGACACGATCCAGGGCTTCGAGCTGGCGGTCTTCTCCGCCGGCGGCGGCATCTCGGGCGAGTGGGCGCCGCGCTTCGCCGCCGCAGGCGCGATCGTCGTCGACAACTCCTCGCGCTGGCGGATGGAGGACGACGTGCCGCTGGTCGTCAGCGAGGTCAACCCGGAGGCGCTCGACGCGCACCGCGGGATCGTCGCCAACCCCAACTGCTCGACGATGCAGATGGTCGTCGCGCTCAAGCCGCTCTACGACGAGGCCGGCATCGAGCGGCTCGTGATCTCGACCTACCAGGCGGTATCGGGCAGCGGGGGCAAGGGCGTCGACGAGCTGCTGGAGCAGTCGCACGCGCTGCTGCACGGCCAGCAGGCGACGGCGAACGTGTACGCGCACCAGATCGCGTTCAACGTGCTGCCGCACACCGGCAGCTTCGCGCCCGGCGACGACCACACCGACGAGGAGCGCAAGCTCATCAACGAGACGCGCAAGATCCTCGGCGACCCGTCGATCCGCATCAGCGCGACGTGCGTGCGCGTGCCGGTCGTGACGGGCCACTCGGAGGCGGTCAACGTCGAGACGCGGGAGCCGCTCTCGCCGGAGCGGGCGCGCGAGCTGCTCGCGGCCGCGCCGGGCGTGACGGTGCTCGACGATCCCGCTGCGGCCTCGTATCCGCTCGCGATCGAGGCGGCCGGCAAGGACGACGTGTTCGTCGGGCGAATCCGGCGCGACCCCGGCAACGACCGCGCGCTCGACCTCTGGGTCGTCGCCGACAACCTGCGCAAGGGCGCGGCGACGAACGCCGTGCAGCTCGCCGAGCTGCTGCACGAGCGCGGGCTGCTGCGCGCCGGCTCGCCGGCTTAGCCGGCCAGCTTCGCCAGCTCGCGGCGCGAGCGCACGCCCAGCTTGCGGTAGATGTTGCGTGCGTGCGTGCGGACGGTCTCGACGCCGACGTGCAGCTCGACCGCGATCTCGCCGTTGGAGCGCCCGTGCTGGAGCAGCGCGAGCACCGAGGCCTCGCGCGGCGTCAGCAGCTCGGGACCGGAGGGCGGCAGTGCGGCGGCGCCGCTGCGCGGCAGCAGCTGGAGCCCACGCGAGGCGAGGTGGATCGCGCTCAGCACGTCGCGCGCCTGCGTCTCCTTCGAGAGGCAGGCGGTCGCGCCGAACGCGAGCATCTGGTTGCACTCCGCCGGCGTGGGGCGGTTCGCGAGCACGACGAGCTTGGTCGCCGGATGCGCGGCGCTCAGCTCGCGCACCTCCAGCGGCGAGTGCAGCGAGCCGAAGTTCAGCAGCGCGACCTGGGGCGCGTGGGTGGCGATCGCGGCCGGCATGCGTTCGTGCGGCACGTCGCCGACGACGAGCGCGAGGTGTTCGTCGTCCTCGATCAGCACGCGCAGGCCGCGGCCGACGAGATCTTCGAAGCGAGCGACGACGACGCTGACGGTGCGGGGGGCGCGCATCGGCATGCATCCTAACGATGGGTGAGGCGAATCTCACCCATCTCTCACCCGCGCGCTCCCCCCAAGATCACCCTCGCGAGGGGACGACAGCGGGCCGGGCGGCAGGCAGGATGGACATCGCTATCCCACATGGCGGCAGGGGTGCAAACCGGCCACCAGCAGCGGGACCCGGACCGTTCTTCCCGCCCCCTCGGGAGGGCGGTCCCCCATCCCGCACGGGGTAGAAGGCCCGGGTGGCGGCGCGACGGCGCCGTCATCCGGGCCGCCCCTTCGGTGAGGCGTCAGGCCGCGGTGGGCGCGGCGATCACGGCGCTCGACCAGTCGATCACTGCGGTCGGCTTCACGACGTGCTTGCTCATGCCGAGCTGCTTGGGTTCGAGCCCGAGCGCCAGCCCGACGAGCTGCGGCAGGTGCAGCACCGGCATCGCGAGGTCACGCCCGACGGCCTTCGAGGCGACCGGCTGCTGCAGGTCGAGGTTCAGGTGACACAGCGGGCACGGCACGACGAGGCAGTCGGCCTCGGCGTCCATCGCGTCGCTGAGGTGCGTGCCGGCCTGCTTGAGCGAGTTCTGCTTGTTCATCGTGATGATCGGGAAGCCGCAGCACTTGTACGCGCCGGCGTAGTCGATCACGGTGCCCCCGAGCGCGTCGATCACCCAGTGCAGGTACTGGTCGCGTGGATGCTCGTCGTCGATCCCGAGGCGGTCGGTCGGGCGCACGATGTAGCAGCCGTAGAAGGGGCCGACCTTGAGGTTCGTGAGCGGGCGCTTGACCTTCTGCTTGAGGTTCTCCAGCCCGATCTCCTCGACCAGCAGCCACAGGAAGTTCTTGTTCGTGAGGCCCTTCTCGTAGCTGAGGCCCTCGGCCGCGAGCGTCTCGTTGACATGCGTGCGGTACTCGGTGTTCGCGTCGAGGCGCTCCTGCGACTCGCCGTGCGCGCCCTGGCACGTCGAGCAGATGTTCATCATCAGGTCCGCGCCCTGCACCTGCTGGGCGAGCGCGAACGTGCGGGCGTTGAGCGTGTCCGCCAGCTCCTGGTTGTGCTCGGCGATCACGCCGGCGCCGGAGCAGCAGGCGCGGTCGAGCTCGACCAGCTCGATGTCGAGCAGCGGGGCGACGGCGGCCATCGAGCCGTGCAGCTCGGGGGTGAAGCCGCGGCTCACGCAGCCGGGCCAGTACGCGACCTTCATGCGACACCCTCGCTCTCGTCGTCCTCGTAGCCGGAGATGTAGAGGTTCAGCTCGTAGCGCTGGTCCTTGCCCTCGATCACGTCGAAGATCCGCTTGACCTCCTTGGGCGCCTTGTGCTGGTGCAGCAGCGCCTTCTTCGGCGTCATCTTGCCGCGCTGCAGGCCCTTGATCACGACGGGCAGCGAGCTGATCAGCTCCGGCACCGCGCGCGGGTGGAACTTGCCGCCGTAGGAGTCCGGCAGCAGGTCGGCCTCGTGCAGCAGCCCGTTGCGGCGGATGTTGCTGACGAACGCGTGCTCGTGGCGCGAGCCGTTGTTGCGATCGTCGATGTGGTGGTCGCCGGTGGCGACGCGGCGCAGGCGCATGATCTGGCTCATCGGCGCGACGCCCTTCGGGCAGGCCTCGATGCAGTTGAAGCAGTGGGTGCAGTCGTAGATGCCGTGCGGATCCTCGGCGAGGTCCTTGAGGCGCTCGTACTGCTGCGCGTCGCGCGGGTCGCCGACGAAGCGGTAGGCCTTGGCGGAGGCGGCGGGGCCGACGAACAGCGGGTCGACCTCCATCGAGAGGCAGTCCGAGACGCAGGCGCCGCACTGGATGCATGCCATCGTCTGCGTGACGTCGACCATGTTCTCGTGCGGGACGACGTACTCGCGCTCGGGGATCGGCTGCTTGTTGAGCAGCCACGGCGTGACGCGCTGGATCTTCTTCCAGTGGACCGCGTCCATGTCGACGATCAGGTCCTTGATGACGGGCATGTTGCCCATCGGCTCGACGAGGATCGTGCGGCCGTCGGCGTTGACGCCGGTCTTCGCGGCCTTGTCGAGGTGCGTGTGGCAGGCGAGTCCGGCGCGGCCGTTGATGCGCACGCCGCAGGAGCCGCAGATCGCGGCGCGGCAGGAGCAGCGGATGCCGACCGAGCCGTCCTGCTCGGCCTTCACCTGCAGGATCGCCTCGAGCACCGAGCGGTGCGGCTCGAGCTCGACCTGGAACTCCTCGTAGTACGGCGCGTCGCCCGACTCGGGGTCGTAGCGCCGCAGCTTGAGCGTGTACTCGGCCATCAGTAGGTCCTCTCCTGCGGCTCCCAGCGGGTCATCGTGACGGGGGCGACGCCCTTCGTCGGAACGTCGTCGCCATTGCGCGAGATCGTGATGTGGTGCAGCCAGTCGGCGTCGTTGCGCTCCGGGAAGTCGGTGCGGAACTGCGCCCCGCGCGACTCCTTGCGCTCCTGCGCGCCGACGACGATCGCCTCGGCGCAGTCGAGCATGTAGCCGAGCTCGATCGCCGCGAGCACGTCCTGGTTGAAGACGGCGCCCTTGTCGTCGATCGCCGCGTTGGGCGCCTCCTCCTTGAGGCGGCGGACGATCTCGTGCGCGGTCGCGAGGCCCTCGGCGTCGCGGTAGACGGCCACGTACTTGTTCATCGTCTCGCCGAGCTCCTGCTTGATCTCGGAGATACGGCGGCCGCCGGCCGGACGGGAGGTGATCGCGTCGATCTCGCCCTGCGCGTCGGCGAGCACGCTCGTCGGCGCCTTCGGCATCGCGACGCCGCGCGCGCGGGCGGCGGCGTGCTCGCCCGAGCGGCGCCCGAAGATCAGCGTGTCGAGCAGCGAGTTCGCGCCCAGGCGGTTGCCGCCGTGGACCGAGACGCAGGCGACCTCGCCCGCGGCGTAGAGGCCGGCGATCGGCGTCTGGCCGTCGAAGTCGGTCTTCACGCCGCCCATGATGTAGTGCATCCCGGGCTTGATGTGGATCGGCTCGCGCGTGATGTCGACGCCGGCGAAGTCCTTGCCGATGTTGACGATCTCGCGCAGCGCCTCGAGCGTGCGCTTGCGCGGCACCTTCGTGATGTCGAGCGCGATCGTGCCGTCGGGGAAGCCGCGGCCCTCGTTGATCTCGGTCTGCTCCGCGCGGGAGACGACGTCGCGCGAGGCCAGCTCCAGCTTGTTCGGCGCGTACTTCTCCATGAAGCGCTCGCCGAGCGCGTTGTAGAGGTGCGCGCCCTCGCCGCGAGCGCCCTCGGTGATCAGGAAGCCGTTCTCCGCGAGCGTCGTCGGGTGGTACTGGATCATCTCCATGTCCATCAGCGGCGCGCCGATGCGGTATGCCTGCGCGATCCCGTCGCCGGTGCAGATCAGCGCGTTGGTGGTCGGCCGGAAGGCCTGGCCGGCGCCCCCGGACGCGAGGATCACGGACTTCGCGTCGAAGACCTCGAGGCGCCCGTCGCGGATGTTGCGCGCGACGCAGCCGGTGCAGGTGCCGTCGGCGTCCTGCAGCAGCGTCGTCGTGAACCACTCCTCGTAACGGTCGACCGTGTCGCCGTGCTTCATCAGCTGCTCGTAGAGCACGTGCAGGATCGCCTGGCCGGTGATGTCGGCGACGTAGTACGTGCGCGCGGCGGAGGCGCCGCCGAAGGCGCGTGTGCCGAGGTGGCCGCTGTCGCTGCGGTGGAACGTCACGCCGATGTGCTCGAGGTGAAGGATCTCGTTCGGCGCCTCGCGGCACATGATCTCGATCGCGTCCTGGTCGCCGAGGTAGTCGGAGCCCTTGACGGTGTCGTAGGCGTGCGACTCCCAGGAGTCCTCCGGGTTGAGCGCGGCGTTGATGCCGCCGGCCGCGGCGACCGAGTGCGAGCGGACCGGATGGACCTTGCTGAGGATCGCCACGGACGCCCCGGCGTCGGCGGCGGCAAGGGCGGCACGCTGGCCGGCGAGGCCCGCGCCGATGATGAGGACGTCGTGAGCTGGCATGGGGCGCGATTCTATTGACGCGGCCCCGACGGCGATTCGCCGCGCCGATCAGCCGTCGCTCGGCGGCGTCGCGTAGGCCTTGCCGAGCACCGTCGGCGCGAACGACGCGGCCTTGGCGGCGCGCGCGAGCGGCTTGAGCGCGAACAGATCCTCGACCGAGCGCAGCAGCGAGTACGGCTCGTACGTCGAGGCGGCGGTGCCGCCGGCGGTCGCGAAGCGCGAGACGAGCAGCGTGCCGTTGCGCAGCGCGGCGTCCGTGGGCGCGGGCGCGCCCGCAGCCACGACCTGCCCGGCGAACGTGACGACCAGCAGGCCGTCCTTGCGGTAGGCGGGGGAGGCGAGGATCTTCGGGGCCCACGTCGCGAGGAACGCGTCGGCCGCGGCGAGCCCGCCGGGGCTGCCGTCTGCGGCGCAGGGCGACTCGGTCCCGTCGTTGCAGAGGTTCGGCACGATGAAGCTGAGGTTCGGGGTCTTCGCGATCGAGCCGAGGTCGGCGTCGAGCTGCGTCAGGCCGCCGTCGTCGGCGTCGCAGTCGCCGAGGTCGAGCAGCGAGTGGAAGTAGACGAACGGGTTGTGACGCGTCGCGTAGCCGTCCCCGGCGCGCGAGACGGTCGTGTCGTCGGGCGCGTTCGACTCCGGATGGCGACAGGTGGCCTTCGCGTCCGGGCCCTTTTCGAGATCCTCGACGTAGGCGCGCCAGCTGCGGCGGCTCGCCGACAGCTGGTCGCCGAGCGTCGTGACGGTGTTCGGGTAGACGCAGCCGTCGGCGTCGACCTCGCCGGACTTCGAGACCTTCGCGCTCGGTGGGATCTCCGTATAGGTCGTGCAGCCCGCGTTGGTGGCGGCGTTCGGCGGCTGGCCGCCGACCATCGCCAGCGCGTCGGGCAGGTCGGCGGCGCCGAGCGCGCGGTAGCCGCTCAGCAGCGTGCCCTTCGGTCGCAGCTGCCCGTTGAGGTACGTGGCCGGCGAGCCGCTCCCGAACGTCGCGTCGAAGCCGTGCCCGGCCAGGGCGATCACGAACACGTGCTCGATCTTGGTCGGCTCGGCCGTGGCGGGCTTGGCGTCGTCGCCGCCCTCGCCCTGGCCCGAGCCGCCTGAGCCGTCGGACGTGCCGTCGTCGGAGGCCGTGCTGCTGCGCGACGTGCCGGCGGTGTCGGAGCTGGAGGACGTGTCGTCGCTCGCGGCGGCATCGGCGTTGCTGTCGTCGCTGCTCGTGTCCTCGCTCGCCGGCGCGGCGCTCGCCGGGCCGGCGACCGTGACCGGCTTGCGATCCGCGACGGCGCGCCCCAGGTCCGCCGGCGACGGCGCACTGCTGCGCCCGGCGACCAGGATCGCGGCCGTCGCCAGCAGCGAGACGACCGCGATCAGCAGGTTCTGGCGGCGTGTCACCGCGCGGTTCCGTTCGCGTGGGCGGTCGCCGCGCCATTCGCGTGCGCGGCCAGCGGCTGCCCGCAACTGGGGCAGAAGCGTGCGCCCTGCGCGTGGGGCGCGCCGCAGGCGGCGCAGACGCCGCCGACCGGCAGCTCGGCGCCGCGCAGCTGGCGCTCGACCTGCGCGAGGTCGGCGTCGACGCGCTGCAGCTCGGCCGCCTTGCGCGTGAGCACGTCCATCCGCACGTGGTCGCGGATCGCCATCTCGTAGAAGACGCCGCCGAGGTCGGCCTGCATCATCGTGAAGCGTTCGATCAGGCGCTCGCGCTGGGAGAGCAGCTCGCGCTCGCGCTCGTTCCAGGCGGTCGCGGGGGCGCTGGCCGCCTCACGCCGCGCCTGCGCGGCGATCTGCGCCGCCGGCAGCAGCCCGGTCGGCGCCTCGTCGCGGCTGCGCCAGCGCCACGGTCGCCAGCGGCTCATGGGATCACGATCTGGTCGGGCAGGTCGCGCTGCGACTCCACGTAGGCCTTGCCCTTCGAGTTGACGATGTGGTCGAGCGCCTTCCTGCTCTCTTCCAGCTGCGCCTTCGTGACCTTCGCGCCGGTCAACTGCCGCGCCGTGCCGAAGCTCGTCTTCGAGATCACCTTGCCGTTGGCGTCGTTGGGGTCGTCGCCCTTGACGGTGGTGGCGGAGCCATCGCTCGAGCTCGTGTCGCTCGCCGTGCCGCCGCCGCCCACGACGTTCACGACCGGCGCCTTCTGCGCGCGCAGCGCCTCGACCAGCTGCTTGCCGTCGCCGGAGCCGCTGCGCCCGGCCATCACGCCGAGCGCGGCTGCGATCGGGATCAGCACCAGCACGAGCGCGAGCGCGATCCCCGAGCCGCCGCCGCGCGCCGCCTGGCTCGCGGGCGCAGCCTCGCTCGTGCGCGCACGGCGGGTCGCGGCGACGAAGTAGCGGGCGGCGGGATCGTCGGTGTGGGCGCGCCGGCCACCGCAGACGACGCAGTAGCGCTGGCGCTCGTCGAGCGGCGCCTGGCAGTGGTCGCACGCCTCCCAGGGGGAGTGGGGGTCAGGGACGGCGGCTGGCGGCGGCATGCTGTCGGCGTAGGTCATGGCTGCTCCTCACTCGAAGTTCGTCGGCGTGGCGAATACGTGCGGCGCGCGGCCGTGCGCCGCGCCCGCGAGCGGGATCCGCGCGAGCGTGTGCGCGCCGGTCCCGAGATGCGCGATCGCCGCCTTGCCGGCGGCGACGTAGCGCCCGTGCACGCGCACGAGCGCGTAGACCTGGACGCCGTACTGCGGGACGTCGGAGACGTTGTCGACGAGCACCCGCAGCGCCCTGCCGCCGCCGGCGCTGACGCTCGCCTCGACTCGCGGCAGCGTCCCCGCATGGCTGATCGACGGCCGCGGCGGGTCGCCCGCCAGCGCGTACGGCCGCCCGTCCGGCAGCCGCTTGCTGCGCAGCGTGAAGATCCAGGTCGCGCGCCCGGCGGCCGGGACCGCGGCCGCATGCGTCTGGAACCAGTCGAGGTTGGCGCGGCCGTTCAGCAGCACGCGCCGGCCGCCGCGCGTGCGCACGCCGACGGAGACCGGCACGTCCGTGAGCGGTCTGAAGGTCGCGTTGCGCAGCGTCACGACGATCGCGCTGCGGCGACGGCCGCGCACGAGCGCCACGTGTGCGACCTGCACCTGCGCGCTCGCACGGCGTACGCGGATCGGCTTGCGGCTCGCAAGGATGCGCGTCGCGCCGAGCTTCGCGCGCGCGTTCTTCTGCTGCGTCGAGTCGCAGCCGGCGAGCCCGCCGGCAGCGATCGCGATCGCGAGACCCGTGCCCACGAGGCGCCTACCCGAACCCGCCACTGACGTACTCCTTCGTGCGCTGCTCGCGCGGGGCGCCGAAGACGCGGTCGGCCGGTCCGTACTCGACCAGCTCGCCGAGGTACATGAACGCGACGCGGTCGGCGATCCGGTAAGCCTGCTGGAGGTTGTGGGTGACGATCACGACCGCGACCTGCTCGCGCAGCTGCACGATCAGGTCCTCGATCACCTGCGTCGACTGCGGGTCGAGTGCGGAGCAGGGCTCGTCGAGCAGCAGCACCTCCGGCTCGGCCGCGAGCGCGCGGGCGATGCAGAGCCGCTGCTGCTGGCCGCCGGAGAGCCGCAGCGCCGGGTGCGCGAGGTCGGAGGCGACCTCGTCGTAGAGGCCCGCCCGCTCCAGCGCGTTGCGCACCGAGCCGATCAGCGCGCGCTTGCGCGGGCGCCGCGCGGCCTGCTCGCGCAGCACGTAGGCGACGTTGTCGAAGACGCTCATCGGGAACGGGTTGGGCTGCTGGAAGACCATCGTCACGCGGCGGCGCAGCGCGGTCGGCTCGAGCGTCGCGATGTCGTGGTCGTCGAGCGTGATGCGGCCCTTCATCGAGGCCGTGCGTGTCAGCTCGGTGAGGCGGTTGAGCGAGCGCAGCAGCGTCGTCTTGCCGCAGCCCGAGGGGCCGATCAGCGCGAGCACCTCGCCCTGGCGGATCGGCAGCGAGACCGACTTGACCGCCAGCTTGGAACCGTACGCGACCGACAGGTCCTCGACCTGCATGCGGTCGATCGCGAGCCCGGCGGGCGCGGCGCGGCGGCGCGGCGCGCTCACGAACGCGGGTGCGCTCGGCGTCGCGGCCGGCTCCTTCAGGGGCTCCGGCTCGCGCTCCGCGACGACCGTCGCGGCGTCCTCGCCGGTCAGCGGCAGGCGCCGGATCGGCGGCGGATCGAAGGACCTCATCGCCACTTCCTCCCACGTCGGGCGGCCACGTCGACCGCGAAGTTCAGGATCAACACCATCGACAGCAGCACGAACCCGGCGGCGAACGCCTTGTGCGGCTGGTTGATGCTCCCGGTCGGCGCGTTCGCGTAGACGAACGTCGTCAGCGTGCTGCCGGTGCCGCGCAGCGTCCCCAGCAGCGGCACGTCGCCGGCGCCGTTGAAGCGCAGCGTCGCGCCGAGCAGCACCACGATGATCGCCGTGTCGCCGATGATCCGCCCGACACCGAGCATCGCGCCGGTCACGACCGACGGCCGCGCCGCCGGCAGCAGCACGCGCCGCGTCGTCGCGATCCGCGTCTTGCCGATCGCGTAGGAGGCCTCGCGCACGTGGCCCGGGATCGCCTGCAGCCCCTCGCGCAGGTTGGCGACCACGAGCGGCAGCGCGATCAGCGACAGCATCGCGGCCGCGGCGAAGAACGAGCGGCCGTAGACGACGCCGTCGTTGGTGCGGCTGAGGAACGCGAGCGGGCCCTGCTCGAACAGCAGCGTGCCGAACAGCGCGAAGACGATCGAGGGCGAGCCGGCGAGCATCTCGATCGTCGACTCGGTGATGCGCGCGAGCCACGACGGGTTGCCGTACTCGCTCAGCCACACGCCGATCGAGAGCCCGAGCGGGAAGGCGATCGTCATCGCCATCGCGGCGACGATGACGGTGCCGAGCAGCGGGTCGAGGAAGCCGCCGGAGTCGGCCTCCGAGACGCCGGCCGCCGGCGAGGTCACGAACAGCTCGGGGCGGATGTAGCGGATCCCCTGGACCATCATGTAGAGCACGATCGCGGCGGTGACGGCGAGGAACAGCAGGCCGAGCGTCCACGCGAACGCGAGGCCGAGGCGGTCGGTCCAGCGCCAGGAGGCGGACGAGTCGCGGGCTGAGCGGCGGACGACTGGACCGGGATTTCGCCCTCCGCTCGTCGCGAGCGCCGAGCTGCGTGCGACGTCACTCATGCCCGCACCCCGTACCGCTTCATCGGCTGCTTCGCCGCCCACCCCACGAGCGACAGCATCGCCGCCGAGAACAGCAGCACCGCCGCCATCGCGAAGATCGTGTGGCGCATCGGCGCCGACGTCAGCTCCTCCGCGGTCTGCAGGATCGTCGCCGCCAGCGGGCGCGTCGGCTCGACGAAGAAGATCAGCCCGTCGGCCGGGTTGGGCGCGAACGAGACGCCGCCCGTGACCATCGCCAGCATCACCGTCTCCCCGAGCGCGCGTGCGGTCGCGAGCACGGTCCCGGCGACGAGCGCCGGGCGCGCGGTGCGCACGCCGATCTTCCAGAACGTGCGCCAGCGGTTGATGCCGAGGCCGAGCGAGCCCTCCAGCCAGCCGCGCGGCACCGAGCGCAGGCCGTCGCAGAAGACCGCGATCATGAGCGGCGCGATCATCAGGCTGAGGATCAGGACGCCCGCGAGCAGGCTGTAGCCGCTCAGCGAGACGATGTACGCGACCGAGCGCCGGTTCCCGTTCGTGATCACGTGCTGCCCGATGAACGGCACCAGCACGAGCACGCCGAGCAGCCCGAAGATCACCGACGGGACGCTCGCGAGCAGCCGCACGACCGGCTCGAGGATGCCGCGGATCGCCTCCGGCGCGAACTCGACGATGAAGACCGAGACGAACAGCGCCGCGACGAAGCTGACGACGACGGCGCCGGCGGTCGTCAGCAGCGTGCCCCAGATGATCGGCCAGGCGTGAAAGGCGTAGACCGGCTTCTGCAGCAGGTCGGCGGAGCTGAAGATCGCCTGCACCTGCCGGTCCGGGTTGCCGTCGGCGCCGAACCACGAGAAGCCGTTGTGCGCGAACGACGGCCACGCCTCGCGGAAGACGAACACGAGCAGCGCGAGCACGAACAGCAGCACTGCGCAGACCAGCGCGCCGAGCATCAGCTCGGCGCGCTGGTCGGGCAGCAGCCCGCGTGACGCCTGGGGTCGATTCGTCAGCGCCATCGCGGTGGGGCTACTTCTTCTTGTGCTTCTTCGGCTTCTTGGGCGGCGACTTCGCGTTGAACGCGGGCACCGCGCCAGCCTTCGCGATCACCTGGCCGGCGGCGTAGCTCGTGCGGATCCAGTCGCCGAACTTCGTCGCCGCCCTGTTCGGCTTGACTGCCGGAAGGACGATCCAGCCGTAGCGCGAGAGCGGGTACTTGAGCGTCTTGATCGCGCTCGCCTGGCACGGCTGGCCCTCGAGCTTGAGGCGCTTGACGCCGCTGCCCGGCCCGGAGTTGGCGAGCCCGACGTAGCCGATCGCGGCCTGGTTCTTGGAGACCGCGACCGCGACCTCGCCGTCCTGGTCGAGCTGGGCGACGTTCGTCGCCTGGGTCGCGCCACCGAGCACCGCGCTCTGGAAGAACGTGTAGAGGCCGGCGGTCGAGTTGCGCCCGAACGCCGAGATCGGCGCGCGCAGGTTCGAGCCGAGCGGCTGCCACTCGGTGACGGTTCCGAGGAAGACGTCCTTGACCTGCGAGATCTTCAGGTTGTTGAGGACGTTCGCCGGGTTGACGGCGACGCAGAGGCCGTCGAGGAACAGCTTCGAGTAGCTCAGCCCCGAGTCGGAGGGCAGCGGCGGCCGCGTCTGGAAGGCGAACGCGCTCTTGCCGTCCTGCACGTCCTTCGCGCCGGCGTTGCCGTTGTTCGCGGTGTAGACGAGCTTCGTCGACGGATCGACCTTCTTGTACGCCTTCGCGAGCACCTCGAAGTACGGCAGCATGGCGCTCGAGCCCGATCCGAAGATCGTGGCCGCGTTCGCCGCGGTGGCGGCGACGCTCAGCGCGAGGATCAGCGTCAGCGCGCCGATGATTGCCCTGGTTCTCCTGGCCATTCGGTCCCTTCCCAATGTGGTTTTAGTATTAACCCGACCGGTTTTGTCGAGATTACCAGGTTTGGGATTCGCGCAGCGCGGAAAGCGGCGCTGCGAGGGGGGCCTACGGGCGTGCGAGGGCGGTGCGCAGGGCGCGCCGCAGGCGGCCCACCGTCACGACGCCGCGCAGCACGCCGGTGCCGTCGAGCACCATCATCGCGCCGAGCGTGCGCAGGCCGTCGGCGTCGAGCAGCGCCCGCAGCGACTGCTCCTCGCCGATCTGCCAGCCGCCGGCTTCGTCGGCCATCATCAGCTCGCGCACCTGCTGGATCGGCCGCCCGCCCTCGACCGCGTGGCGGGCGCCCTCCTCGCGCAGCACGCCGACGAAGCGTCCGGCCGCGTCGACGACCGGGAACCACGGCCAGCGGTAGCGCAGGAAGAACTCGTCGAGCGCCTGCGCCGCGCCCAGCTCGTCCGGGACGCTCACCGGCTGGGCGTCCATGATGTCCGCCACGCGCACGTCCTCGAGCTGCTCGCTGAGCGCGGTCTGCGCCAGCAGCGCGCGCGAGGCGCCCCCCATCATCATGCCGACGAACACGAACCAGATGCCGACGAGCTCGCCGGTCGACGCGAGCAGCCACAGGCCGCCGCCGGCGAGCAGCGTCGCGAAGCCCTGACCGAGCCGCGCGGTCACGCGCGTGCCGCGGTTGCGGTCGCCCGTGAAGCGCCACACGAGCGCGCGCACGATCCGGCCGCCGTCGAGCGGGTAGGCGGGGATCAGGTTGAAGACGAGCACGATCGCGTTCATCGTCACGAGGAAGCTGAGCGTCAGCAGCACCGGGCTGACGCGCTGGCCGTCGGCGAGCACGGCCGCGTCCCAGAAGCGGCTCGGCCCGACGATCGCCATGTCGAGCAGCACGCAGACGACGACGATCGCGAGCGTCGCGAGCGGGCCGGCGGCGGCGATCTTCAGCTCCTCGCCGGCGGTGCGGCTCTCGCGGCTCAGCAGCGCGAAGCCGCCGAGCGGGGAGAT
The DNA here is from genome assembly GCA_963746145.1 of uncultured Actinomycetes bacterium. Taxonomy (GTDB): domain Bacteria; phylum Actinomycetota; class Thermoleophilia; order Solirubrobacterales; family Solirubrobacteraceae; genus Conexibacter. Next base: position 197,776 of record CAVVAC010000001.1, on the reverse strand, counting down.
CGTGATGCCGGCGACGCCGATCCCCTGGCGCCGCGCGACGAGCGCGTGGCCCAGCTCGTGGACGATGATCGAGGCGAACAGCAGCAGCGCGCTGGCGACCGCGGTCGCGTACGCGGTCGAGTCGGAGCTGCCCAGCTCGCGCTGGAACTCGTTCGAGAGCCAGAAGATCACGAGGAACAGCACGACGAACCAGCTGGCGTCGACGCCGATGCGGATCCCGAAGACGCGGGCGAGCTGAATCGATCCCGAACGTCCGAACATGCTCAAATGGTCGCATGCCCGACCACATGCCAGAGCTGCGCGAGCGGCTCGCAGAGCTTTCGGACCTGGCGGCGGCCGGCGGGCTGCTCGGCTGGGACCAGCAGACGATGATGCCGGAGCGCGCCGGCGCGCAGCGCGCGGAGCAGCTCGCGACGCTCGGGCGCCTGATCCACGAGCGCTTCACCGACGACGCGATCGGGCGGCTGCTCGACGGCGCCAGCCCGCCGTCAGGGTCCGTGGACGAGGCGCTCGTGCGCGTCACGCGGCGCGACTGGGAGAAGGCGCGGCGCGTGCCCTCGCAGCTCGCGGCCGACCTCGCGCGCGCGGGTGCGCTCGGCCACCAGGCCTGGGTCGACGCGCGTGAGCACTCGGACTTCGCGGCCTTCCTGCCGTTCCTGGCGCGCAACGTCGAGCTGAAGCTGCGCTACGTCGACTGCTTCGAGGGCTTCGACGACCCCTACGACGTGCTGCTCGACGACTACGAGGAGGGCATGACGAGCGCCGAGGTCGACGCGCTGTTCGGCGAGCTGCGAGCCGCGCTCGTGCCGCTGATCGCGGCGATCGCCGCGCGCGCCGACGCGGTCGACGCCGCGGTCCTGCACGGCGACTTCCCGGTCGCGCGCCAGCGCGAGCTGGTGGGCCGCGTGCTGCGGCGGCTCGGCTGGGACGAGGGCGGCTGGCGCCTGGACGAGGCCGCACACCCGTTCGCAACGAGCTTCGGTCCCGGCGACGTGCGGCTCACGACGCGCTTCGACCCCGGCTACGTGGGAATGGCGCTGTACGGCGCGATCCACGAGTTCGGGCATGGGCTGTACGAATCGCAGGTCGATCCCGCGCTCGCGCGCACCCCGCTGGGCGAGGGCGTCTCGCTCGGCGTGCACGAGTCGCAGAGCCGGCTGTGGGAGAACGTCGTGGGGCGGGGGCGGCCGTTCGTCGGCTGGCTGCATGGCGAGCTGGCGGCCGCGTTCCCCGAGCGCTTCGGCGGCGTCGACGCGGACGCGCTCTATCGCGCGGTCAACCGCGTGCAGCCGTCGCTGATCCGCGTCGAGGCCGACGAGGCGACGTACGGCTTGCACGTGATCCTGCGGTTCGAGCTGGAGCGGGCGATGGTCGGCGAGACGCTCGCGCTCGCCGACCTGCCGGAGGCCTGGAACGCGCGCATGCAGGAGTACCTCGGCGTGCAGGTGCCCGACGACGCGCATGGAGTGCTGCAGGACGTGCACTGGGCCGGTGGCGACATCGGCTACTTCGCGACGTACGCGCTCGGCAACCTGATCGGCGCGCAGCTGTGGGAGCGGGCGCGGGCAGAGCTGCCGGGCCTCGACGCGGCGCTGGCGGCCGGCGACGGCGCCCCGCTGCGCGATTGGCTGCGCGAGCACGTCCACCGCTTCGGGCGCACGCTGGCGCCGCGCGAGCTGGTCGCGCAGGCGACTGGCGGGCCGATCCGCGTGCAGCCCTTCGTCGACTATCTCAACGGCAAGCTGCGCCCGCTCTACGGAATCTGACGGCGGGCGAGTGGGCCGCTTGGGGGCAGGACGCACGAAGGCCCCGCGGTGTGCGGGGCCTTCGACGTTCGGGTTGTGAGACGGCCGCTAGGGAGCGGGCCGTCTGATGGTCATGCTGTCGAGCGCGAACGTGCCGCTGCTGGCGACCACAGTCGGCTCGAGCGCGACTTGGTAGAGCGTCGACCCCGACCAGCCGGGGGCTTCTCTCATGTCTATTTCATATGTGCTGTAGCCGCTTCTCGCTCTGATCGTGAAGAGCGCGCCTCTGGTCGAGGACCATCTTCTATCGGCCGTGGTGATGTACCAGAAGCGGGCCTGTGTTTCGGTCGTGTTGTTCTTCAAGACCACCTGGAGCGTGTTGTTCCCGAGCGGGATGCCGAGCGACGGCGCCGAGCCGATCGACGATCTCGCTTCGTTCAACGTGCCGCCGATGGCTAGCGTGCCGCCATCGTTGATCCAGCCGAATCTTTCGATGCCGCTTTCGACGAACCATTCCTCTGCGTCGACCGGGAAGTTCCAGTCCTTGGCGACCGTGTCGTTGGTCGCCTTGAGCTCGGTCAGGTTGAGTCCCTCCGTTCCTGGGGCGCCCTGCGTCTCGTTGGCGAAGCTGATCAGTCCGGAGTCCAGGTAGCGCTGCTGGTCGACTTCGACGATGCTGTCGGCGCGGGTGTCCGAGACGCCCGGCAGCAGTTCCTGGATCGACCAGGTTTCCCAGTTCGTGGCGCTGGATGCGCTGGCGTATCTCACCGACACGCCGTCCTGGAACTCCCAGGCCTTGGCGGTGACCGGTCTTTCTCTGTCGTCGGTGATGCGGATGTAGTCGATGCTGATGTCCTTGCCGGCGCCGTGGACGTCGCCGAGGCCGGCGGGATAGATCTCGAGCTGGCGCAGGTTCCCGGTCCACTGTCTGTTCGCCACCGTCATTGTGTACGTCTTGTATTCTCTGTCGTTCGCCGTGATCGCGATCGATTCGTGTCTCGCGACGGAAAACACCTGGCTCGCGTCGGTCGTCCAGTAGAAGTCCATGAGCGTGCCGACCGTGTTGTTCTTGAGGCGTATCGAGATCTTGTCGTTGCTGCCTCTGCTCGTTTCGATCGGCGTGTTGACGTACTGCGTGGTGTCGAGCGCGGTCACCGCGGACGTCGGCACGACGTTCAGGAAGTCTCTTTCCTGCCACGTCACGTGGTCGGTTATGAGCTCTGCTTGTCTGAACGCGTCGGCGTTGTACGGGACCCAGTCGAGACCGTCGTGGTTGTAGAGGAAGTTGAGGTTGTCGCCGGCGTCGAGTATCGGTGCGCCAAACGAGTCGTGGTTTCCGGTGCTCGTCGGCTCCACGTACCGGGAGTACCAGGTGCCGTCCGTCGTGCGCCAGAGGTGGAGGATGCGGGCTCTCGACGTCAGGCTGGTGAGTTCGATCGTTTCCGCGCGTGAGACGATGAGGTGTGGTTGGTTGTTCGAGTCGACGCGGAAGTACGAGTAGCCCGGGTAGGACCCGGCTGGCGCGTTGTAGACGAGCGCCGAGGAGTCGTTGACGACGATCGGATCCGTCGTGGCTGTGGCGAATCTCGTCCCGGAGTTCGTGTTCCACGTTCTGCCGAAGTCGTCGCTGTACGCGTAGTAGTAGCCGTGATCCCAGGGTCCGGTGATCTCTCGCCACACCCACATGGCATGCAGGCGGTCTCTCTTGTCGAACCGGAACTCCTGGGGGTAGATCCCCCGTTCTCTGGAAGTGACCGTAGCCCCTCCACCTTCGGTGAATTCATACGATTCGGCGCCGCTTCTGATGCGTCCGAGCATGATCATGCCTAGGCTGGTCCAGGTGCCGTTGTCGTTGTACACGTTGAGGAACTGGTCGCCACGCTGAGAGACGCCGAAGCGGTAGCTGAAGTAGAGGCGTCCTCTGCTGTCGTTGAAGAAGTACGGGTAGGTGAAGACTTCCTCCGTCAAGACGCTCGTGCCACCTTCTTCGATGTCTCTGGCAGAGGTCATGAAGCCGCCCCACGTGAACGTGCATTCCGTGAGGTTGGTCTTCGAGAGGCATCTTTCTTCGGAGATGCCGTAGTGGTGCACATCGTGGTGCGGGCTCCAGCTGAGATGGATGCGCCCGTCGTTCGGGCTGAGCCCGATCGCGATCACGTTGTGTGCATCGTTCACGTTGATGAGGTGCTGATCGCTCGTGCCTTCTCTTCCGTTGAACGTGATCGATTGGAGTCTGTTGGTGGCGAGCGTCCGCCGTGTGAGCTTCGGATACACGACGCCGGCTTCGTTTGCGGCGTCCCAGTAGGCGACGTACTGATTGGCGCCGTTCGTGACCGGCTCCAGCCCGTTCCACCAGTGAACGTCACTGTCGATCGACAGCGACGTTCTCGTTTCTAGGTTCAGCGTGGCGTGCGCCACGCCTGCAAGTGCGGCGACCAGCGTGAGCGCTGCGAGGAGCGAACCGAGCAGGGCTCGACGCCATCGCAAGGCGATGTGGACCATGTGTTTCCCTTTCCCCCATGGCAGGTTCTCCTGCCAGGACCGTGCCTACTCGCCGCACTCCGTGTGGCGAGCTGAAAGCCTAGTGATCATACAGTAATAAGAACCTATGGAAAGCGCTCTCATCCAGAATGAGAGCGAGGAGTGCCGGCGAAGGACGCTCGTGCCTGGAGCGGCGGGTGATTGCGCCCGATGATCGCGGCGGCAGAAACGCCCGAGGTCCCGACTCCTCGACGTAGCCGTCGCCCTTGAGCAACTCGGTCGCCTTGGCGCCATGAGGGGGTGGCGCGCTGTCTGGCGATCTGAGGCGGACGAGCGGAGCGCCTGCGAGACAAGCCGCACGAAGGCCCCGTGGCGGGCGGGGCCTTCGCTGTTCGGGTCGTGTATGGGCCCCTAGGGTGCGGGCCGTCTGACGATGAGGCTGTCGAGCGCGAAGATGCCACTTCTGGCGCTGATAGCTGGCTCGAGCGAGACTTGGTAGAGGGTTGAGCCGGACCAGCCGGAGGCCGATCTCATGTCTATTTCGTAGGTGCTGTAGCCGCTTCTCGCTCTGATGGTGAACAGCGCGCTTCTTGTCGTGGACCACGTTCTGTCCGCTGTGGTGATGTACCAGAAGCGGGCCTGCGTTTCGGCGGTTTCGTTCTTCAATCTGATCTGGACGGTGTTGTTCCCGAGCGGGACGGCGAGCGCTGGTGCCGAGTTGATCGACGCGCCCGTCGCGTTCACTGCCCCATTGACGCCGAGCGTGCCCGCATCGTTGGCCCAGCCGAATCTTTCGACGCCGCTGTCGACGAACCAGTTCTGCGCGTCGACTGGGAAGTCCCATCCCTTCGCGACCGTGTCGTTCGTCGCCTTCAGCTCGGTCAGGTTGAGTCCCTCCGTTCCCGGGGCGCCCTGCGTCTCGTTGGCAAAGCTGATCAGTCCGGAGTCGAGATAGCGCTGCAAATCGACTTCGACGATGCTGTCGGCGCGCGTATCGGAGACACCCGACAGCAGCTCTTCTAGCGTCCAGCTTTCCCAGTTCGTGGCGCTGGATGCGCTCGCGTATCTCACAGACTTGCCTTCCTGGAACTCCCAGGCCTTGGCGGTGACAGCTCTTTCTCTGTCATCTGTAATTCTGATGTAGTCGATGCTGATGTCCTTGCCGGCGCCGTGGACATCTATGTCGCCAGCAGGGTAGATCTCGAGTTCACGCAGGTTCCCGGTCCATTCTCTGCTGGTCATCGTGAACGTGTACGTTCTGTATTCTCTGTCGTTCGCGGTGATCGTGAACACTTCATGTCTTTCCGTGCTGAACACCCGGCTCGCGTCGGTCGTCCAGTAGACCTCGAATCTCGTGCCGATCGTGTTGTTCTTGAGGCGCACGGAGATCTTGTCGTTGCTGCCTCTGCTCGTGCCGATCGGAACGTTGACGTACTGCGACGTCTCGATGTCGGTTATTCTCGATATCGGTACGATGTTCAGGAAATCTCTTTCCTGCCACGTCACCTGGTCTTCTATGAGCTCTCTCTGATTGTACGGACTGGAGTTAAATGGGTGCCAGCCGAGACCGTCATAGGTGTAGAGGAAGTTGAGGTTGTCGCCGGCATCGAATATCGGGGCGCCGAACGGGCCTCCGCTCCCCAGGCTCGTCGCTTGCACCCATCCGGCATACCAGCTCCCGTCCGACGTGCGCCAGATGTGATGTATGCGGGATCTGGCTCTCACGCTGTCGCCTTCGATGCCTTCACCGAGCGGGGCGATGAAATGCGGCTGGTTGTTCGAGTCGACTCGGAAATACGAGTATCCGACGCCGGATCCCGCCGGCGCCGAGTAGACGAGGGCCGAGGCGTCGCTGGCGACGATCGGATCCGTCGTGTCCGTGGCGAATCTCGTTCCGGCATTGTTGTTCCACGTGCTGCCGAAGTCGTCGCTGTAAGCGTAGTAGTAGCCACGGTCCCACCCGCCGTTCAACTCTCGCCACACCCACATGGCATGCAGCCGGTCTCTGCGGTCGAACCGGAACTCCTGCGGGTAGACCCCCCGCTCTTCCGAGGTGATTCTCGTTCCACCGCCTTCGGTGAATTCAAACGCTTCGGCACCGCTTGCTCTGCGCCCGAGCATGACCATGCCTAGGCTGGTCCAGGTGCCGTTGTCGTTATACCGGTTGAGGTACTGATTGCCCGTCAAGGAGTAGCCGAACCGGTAGCTGAAGTAGAGTCGGCCTCTGCTGTCGTTGAAGTAGTACGGGTAGGTCATGATTTCTTCTGTCGAGATGCTTCTGCCACCTTCTTCGTTATCTCTCGCGGTAGTCATGGGGCTACCCCACGTGAACGTGCATTCCGTGAGGTTGGTCTTCGAGAGGCATCTTTCTTCGGAGATGCCATAGTGGTGCGGGAGGCTGTGATTACTGAAGCTGACATGGATGCGCCCGTCATTCGGGCTCAGGCCGATGGCGACGACGTTGTGCCCGTCGGTGATCCCGGTGAGATGCTGGTCGCTCGTTCCTTCTCTGCCGTTGAACGTGATCGATTGGAGCGCGTTCGTGGCGAGCGTGCGCCGCGTGATCTTCGGATACACGACGCCGGCTTCGTTCGCGGCATCCCAGTAGGATATGTACTGATAGTTCCCGTTCGTGACCGGGTTCAGCCCGTTCCACCAGTGAACGTCACTGTCAACCGACAGGGATGTTCTGGTTTCTAGGTTCAGCGTGGCGTGTGCCACACCTGCAGACGCCGCCACCAGTGCGAGCGTTGCGAGGAGCGCACCGAGCAGGGCTCGACGCCATCGCAGGGCGATGTGGACCATGTGTTCCCTTTCCCCCATGGCAGGTTCTCCTGCCAGGACTGTTGTGCTTCTCGTCGCACCCCCGTGTGACAAGAAGAAATCCTATTCATCATACATTAAGACGAGCAGAGTGGAAAGCGCTATCGCGCCTGGCAGGCGTCGACCTCCGTCGACCCGGCGCGGCATACGCACCAGCGGCCCGCGAGAAGCGGCGAGGGCCGCCCGCGCTTACAGCAGCGGCCGGTTGCGCTCGACGATCGCGCCGAAGTCGAGGCCGGCCGGCAGCGTCCCGAACACGTGCCCGCGATCGCCGGCCAGGCGCGAGGCGCAGAAGGCGTCGGCGACGGCCGGCGGCGCATGGCGCACCATCAGCGACCCCTGCAGCGCCAGCGCCATCGACTCGACCACTCGGCGCGCACGCAGCTCGATGTCAGCGGTGTCGGTCAGCTCCGCACGCAGCTTGGCGACATGCGCGTCGAGCCGCGGATCGACTCCGGACGAGGTCGCCAGCTCGGCGAACAGCGCCGCGCCCGTCTCCGGCTCGCGCAGCAGCGCGCGCAGCACGTCGAGGCACATGACGTTGCCCGAGCCCTCCCAGATCGAGTTGAGCGGGGCCTCGCGGTAGAGGCGGGGGAGGCCGGACTCCTCGACGTAGCCGTTGCCGCCGAGCACCTCGGTCGCCTCCGCGGCGTGGGGCGCGGTGCGCTTGCAGATCCAGTACTTCAGCGCCGCGGTCGCGATCCGCTTGAACGCCTGCGCCTCGGGATCGGTCGCGGCCTCGTCGTAGGCGCGCCCGAGCCGCATCGCCGCCAGCGTCGCGGCCTCCGACTCGATGCAGAGGTCGGCGAGCACGTTCGTCATCAGCGGCTGCTCGATCAGCGGGCGCCCGAAGGCGCTGCGGTTCGCGGCGTGATGGGTCGCCAGCGAGGCGGCCCAGCGCATCCCCGCGGCCGAGCCGATCACGCAGTCCAGGCGCGTGTGGTTGACCATCTCGATGATCGTCGGCACGCCGCGCCCCGGCTCGCCGACGAGCTGTGCCCACGCGCCGCGGAACTCGACCTCGCTGGAGGCGTTGGAGCGGTTGCCGAGCTTGTCCTTGAGCCGCTGCAGGTGGAAGGCGTTGCGGGTGCCGTCCGGGCGCCAGCGCGGCAGCGCGAAGCAGGAGATGCCCTCGCCCTCGATCTGCGCGAGCACGAGGAAGAGGTCGCACATCGGCGCCGAGCAGAACCACTTGTGGCCGGTCAGCTCGTACTCCGCGCCCGGCCCTCCGCCGTCGATCGGCGTAGCGATCGTCGCGTTGGAGCGCACGTCCGAGCCGCCTTGCTTCTCCGTCATGCCCATGCCGCAGAGCGCGCCCGCCTTGTCCTCGGCGGGGATGTCGCGCGCGTCGTACGTGGTCGAGAGCAGCCGCTCCTCCCACACCGCGAGCACGTCCGGCTGCGCGCGCAGCGCCGGCACGGCCGCGAACGTCATCGTGAGCGGACAGCCGTGGCCGGCCTCGACCTGGCCGCCGGTGAGCGACATCGCCGTGCGCACCGCATGCGCGCCAGGCCGCTGCGAGCGCCACGGCAGCGCGTGCACCGCGTGCGTCACCGAGTTCTCCATCAAGCGGTGCCAGGCGGGGTGGAACTCGACCTGGTCGACGCGGTTGCCGAAGCGGTCGTGCGTCTTCAGCCGCGGCGGGTTCTCGTTCGCCTCGAAGCCGAGCCGGATGCCCTCGCCGCCGGCCAGCGCGCCGATCGCGGAGGCCTCCTCGGCGCCCCAGCCGGCGCCCTCGCGCGCGAGCGCCTCGACGAGCGGCCGGTTCTGCTCGAACAGGTTCAGCCCCTCCAGCGGCTGGGGCTGGTTCGCGACGAGATGCGTCGCGGACGAGCTGCCGAGCGGCGTGACGGCCATGGGAGACAGTCAAGCACGCGCGGCAGCCCGCGGGCGCAGCTCAGCCGATCGCCGCGCGCAGGTTCTCGTCGATCGCGCCGAGGAAGTCCTGCGTCGTCAGAAACGCCTGCTCGGGGCCGATCAGCAGCGCGAGGTCCTTCGTCATCTGGCCGCGCTCGACGGTCTCGATGCAGACGCGCTCGAGCGTCTCCGCGAACGCCGTCACCTCCGGCGTGCCGTCCATCCGCCCGCGGTGGGCGAGCCCGCGCGTCCAGGCGAAGATCGAAGCGATCGGGTTGGTCGAGGTCGCCTTGCCGGCCTGGTGCTGGCGGAAGTGGCGCGTGACGGTGCCGTGCGCGGCCTCCGCCTCGACCGTCTGGCCGTCGGGCGTCATCAGCACGCTCGTCATCAGGCCGAGCGAGCCGAAGCCCTGCGCGACGGTGTCCGACTGCACGTCGCCGTCGTAGTTCTTGCACGCCCACACGTAGCCGCCCTCCCACTTCAGCGCGGCCGCGACCATGTCGTCGATCAGGCGGTGCTCGTAGGTGATCCCGGCGGCCTCGAAGTCTGTCTTGAACTCGGCCTCGAAGACCTCCGCGAAGAGGTCCTTGAAGCGGCCGTCGTAGGCCTTGAGGATCGTGTTCTTGGTCGACAGGTAGACCGGGTAGCCGCGATTGAGGCCGTAGCGCATGGAAGCGCGCGCGAAGTCGCGGATCGAGTCGTCGAGGTTGTACATCGCCAGCGCGATGCCGCTGCTGGGGAAGTCGAAGACGTCCAGCTCCATCGGCTCGCCGCCGTCCCTCGGCGTGTACGTCAGCGTCAGCGTGCCCGCGCCGGGGATGCGGGTGTCGGTGGCGCGGTACTGGTCGCCGTAGGCATGGCGGCCGATCACGATCGGCTTGGTCCAGCTCGGCACGAGCCGCGGCACGTTCGAGATCACGATCGGCTCGCGGAAGATCACGCCGCCGAGGATGTTGCGGATCGTCCCGTTCGGGGAGCGGTACATCCGCTGCAGGCCGAACTCCTCCACGCGCGCTTCGTCGGGCGTGATCGTCGCGCACTTGACGCCGACGCCGTGGCGCTTGATCGCCTCGGCCGCCTCGACCGTCACCGCATCGTCGGTCGCGTCGCGGTGCTCGATGCCGAGGTCGTAGTACTGCAGGTCGACGTCGAGGTAGGGGAGGACCAGCTGCTGCTTGATGAACGCCCAGATGATGCGGGTCATCTCGTCGCCGTCGAGCTCGACGACAGGGTTCTTCACCTTGATCTTGGACATGGTCTCGTTCTCTCGTGAAAGTGGAAGCACGGGTTGTATCGAGTCGCGCCGTCGATAGCATCGCCGGCCGAATCCTTGACTTCAGGAGATGACAACCCCGTGACTGACAAGACCCCCGTTCGCGTAGCCGTCACCGGCGCCGCGGGCCAGATCGGCTACAGCCTGCTGTTCCGCATCGCCAGCGGCGCGCTGCTGGGCCCCGACCAGCCGGTCCAGCTGCGCCTGCTGGAGATCACGCCCGCGCTCAAGGCGGTCGAGGGCGTGATCATGGAGCTGGACGACTGCGCCTTCCCGCTGCTCGCCGGCGTCGAGGCCAGCGACGACCCCAACGTCGTCTTCGACGGCGCCAACATCGGCCTGCTCGTGGGCGCGCGGCCGCGTGGTCCCGGCATGGAGCGCAGTGACCTGCTGGAGGCCAACGGCGGCATCTTCAAACCGCAGGGCCAGGCGATCAACGCGCACGCCGCGGACGACGTCAAGGTGCTCGTCGTCGGCAACCCGGCCAACACGAACGCGCTGATCGCGATGAGCCATGCGCCCGACGTGCCGCGCGAGCGCTTCAATGCGATGACGCGCCTGGATCACAACCGCGCGATCGCGCAGCTCGCGGCCAAGACCGGCACGACGGTGAGCGACATCACCAAGATGACGATCTGGGGCAATCACTCGGCGACGCAGTACCCCGACGTCTTCCATGCGCAGGTGAAGGGTCAGGACGCCGCCGCGCTCGTTAACGACCAGGCGTGGCTGGAGCAGGAGTTCATCCCGACCGTTCAGAAGCGCGGCGCGGCGATCATCGACGCGCGCGGTGCGTCGAGCGCGGCGTCGGCGGCCAACGCGGCGATCGATCACGTGCACGATTGGGTGCTCGGCACCCCGTCCGGCGACTGGGTCTCGATGTCGGTCCCGTCGGACGGCTCCTACGGAATCGACGAGGGCATCATCACGAGCTTCCCGTGCACGACCAGCAACGGCGAGTTCACGATCGTTCAGGGCCTCGAGATCAACGACTTCTCCCGGGCCCGCATCGATGCGACGGTGAACGAGCTGCGCGAGGAGCGTGCGGCAGTTCAGCAGCTCGGCTTGATCTAGGAACGCTTCGTCCGGGTCCGAGCACGTGCTGCGCTCGGACCCGGCCCATCCCCCTCAGGCCGCGTGCCAGCCCTTGTCCTTGCGCGTCACCTGGCCGTCCTCCTCCAGCTGCGGGAGGATCCGGTAGAGGTAGTTGGGCTTGATGCCCATGTGCTCTGCCAGCTCGGGGATCGTCACGCCCGGCCGTGCGCGCACCAGCTCGACCGCCTGCGTCGCGCGAGTGTTGCCGCCGCGACTGCCGCGCGGCCGGCCGCGCCGGCTGCTGCCGTTGGTGGCTGCACTCGCTGCGCGCGGCTTCGGCGCAGTGTCCGGTTCCACGCCGTCGAGCGCCGCAGCAGCGGCCTCGAGCCGTTCGAACTCCTCCACGAGCGGCTGCAGCTCCCGCAAGCGCTCCTCGATCTCTCGTACTTTCGCGTCGAGAAAGTCAGCCACGTCAGCCTCCGGTCCTCGCTCGTGTGTTTTCCCCGAATAATCCAATGAGAAGGACCCGAAGCTGCGTCCCCTCGCGGAACGGTACATCAACGTTCAAGTTGACAACGTGTCAGAGCACGCCTCACGGTGTGAACGAATGTGCGCACAGCGACTTACGCGTTCTCGGCGAGTCGCTTGAGGCGCTCAAGCGAGCGCTCCGACTCGCGCTGTGACAGCCCGCCCACCAGCACCCGGCCGGCGACGGCGCCGAGCGGCCCGCCCGGCGGCGTGAATTCGTTGGTGTACGCGAACCGCGTGGCGCTCTCACCGTGCGGTTGCAGCTCATACACGATCGAGGCGCGTGAGTGGGCGGGCCCGCGGCCCTCCCATACGGCGCGCCGGGGCGCCTCGAGCTCGACGATCGTCCATTCGACGTGCAGCGGCGCGCCGCGCAGGGCAAGCGTTTGCCCGAACGTCGAGCCGCGGCGCAGCTGCGCGGGCACGTTGTCGAGACGGCGATGGATCGTCACCCAGTCAGGGAGCCGCCGCGGATCCATCAGGATCTCCCACAGCTGCTCCGGGGGCACGGCGATCTCGATCGTGGATCGCACGAGCGTCACGCGCCGGACCCTACCTGTCGTGTCGCGCGGGCGGCCTCAGCGAGCGGCGAGCGGCTCGTCGCGCTCCCACGCCCCGAGCGCGTGCTCGATCGCGGCGTCGAGCCCGTGCAGGCGCACGCCGAGCAACTCCGCAGCCTGCATGTCGCGCGGCAGCAGGTCGCTTGAGAGCCCGTCCATCAACGGCCCGATCAGCTCGTGCTGCTCGCCGGCGATCGTCGCGGCCACGCGGCTGGTCACGCTCGCCGGCGCCGGGGTGCGCACTCGCAGCAGCGGTCGCCGCAGCAGCAGCAGGTCGCGGATCCGCGCGATCAGCTCGCCGTAGGCGACGACGTCGGGGCCTGCGATGTCGAGCGAGCGGCCGGCGACGCCGTCGGCGCTCGCGGCGCGCGCCAGCAGCTCGATCACGTCGCGCTCGTCGATCGGCTGCGTGCGGTGCACGTGCCAGGCGGGCAGCGCCAGCAGGGGCAGGCGCTCGACGAGGCGCACGAGGAAGCGGAACGAACGCGAGCGCGCGCCGATCACGATCGAGGCGCGCAGCGCGACCGCGGCCGGGGCGGCCTCGAGCAGGATCCGCTCGACCGCCTCGCGGCTGGCGAGGTGCTCGGATGGCGCGGCGTCGCGCGGCACGAGACCGCCGAGGTAGACGACGCGCGCCACGCCGGCGGCTCGTGCGGCGGCGGCGAAGCGCTCGGCCGCGGCGCGCTCGCGCTGCGGGAAGGTCGCGTCGGTCGCCGGCTCCATCGAGTGGATCAGGTAGTAGGCGACGTCGATCCCGTCGAGCGCGGCCGCGAGCCCGGCGCCCGTGATGGCGTCGCCGAGCACGAGCGGGAGGTCGACACGCACGCGCGCCGGGTCGCGCGCGAAGCCGCGCAGCTCGTGGCCGTCGCGTTGCAGGCGTGGCACGAGCTGGGCGCCGACGAAGCCGCTCACACCGGTGACGAGGATGCGCATCGAGACGAAACGTTCGCAAAATGCGGGCGGCCCATGCATAGGTTCCCGCAAACGAGGGGAAGTGCAGGGATTTCCCATCGCAAAGGAAACTTCCTGCGATTTGCGGAAAGCCCCGTTGGGCGTCGTCTCCCGCTCTGCTTCACTGCCGCATTCGAGGTGCAGAGCGCAATCAGCGGAAGGTCGGAGATCGGCATGGCGAAGAGTCGCGGGAGTGGGCGCAAGGTCAGCTGCGAGGGGTGCTTCTTCCGGCAGAACCTGCTGTGCGCGCTGCCCGACGAAGAGCCCTGCGCGACCTACCGTCCCGCGCATCCGGACGGCCTGCGGCCTCCACGCCAGCTGCGCTTCGAGTTCCGCCAGGAACGCCGCACGCAGGCCGTGTGGGCCTTCCCCACCGCGCAGGAACAAGCGGCCCTCCACGCCTGAGCGCCGCCTCGCGGCCCCGGACGGCCGCTGCCGTTGTCCTCGGGTCTCGAAGTGCGATGCGCTCCTGCGACCCTGCGTCCGCGGCAGCGACCGCCCGGACCTCGCGAGCCGGCGCTCAGAGGTCCGTGGCGGGACCCGGCGGCTCGGTTCAGGCGTGTCACGGTTAGAGTCCTTCGGAGTGCGAGGACCACACGCGTGAGGATCACGGTGCTCGGCAAGTCGCCCGCATGGCAGGACGCCGGCGGGGCTTGCAGCGGCTACCTCGTGGAGGAGGCCGGCTCGTGCGTGCTGCTCGACTGCGGCAACGGCGTCTTCGGCAAGCTGCGCGAAGCGCGTGACTTCGCCACCGTCGACGCAGTCGTGATCTCGCACCTGCACGCCGATCACTTCATCGACCTCGTGCCCTACGCCTACGCGCTCGCGTACTCGCCGCAGGCGCGCGCCGACGTGCGCCCGACGCTCTACGCCCCGCCCGGGGCGTGCGACCGCTTCCGCCAGGTGACAGGCGCCTGGGACGCGCCCGACCTGCTCGGCCGCGCCTTCGACGTGCATGAGTACGACCCCGGCGGCGAGGTGCCGCTGGGCCCGCTGACGGCGCGCTTCCACGAGGTCCCGCACTTCGTCACGGCCTACGCGGTGCAGCTGCGCGACGCGCATGCGAGTTTCACCTACGGCGCCGACTGCTCGCCCAACGAAGGAATCGTCGCGTTCGCGCGCGACACCGATCTGCTGATGCTGGAGGCGACCTGACGAGCACGTCGATCTCAGCCGCCCGCGCGGCCACCTCACGCCAGCCGAGGCCGGCGACCACGGCCGTCGCGCGGGTGCACGGCGGCTCGTGCTGACGCACATCTCCGCCGACGTCGACCAGGCGTGGGCGCATGCGCAGGCGGAGGGCACCTACGGCGCCCCGGTCGAGATCGCGCGCGAGGGCGCCGTCTACGAGGTGGGCGCGGCGGAGGGGTAGATTCCCGCCATGGCCCCGGAGCGAGACCTCTTCGCGAACTTCGAGCGGATGCGCCGCGAGATGGACGAGCTGTTCGGCGACGTGCTGCAGCGCTCCGGGATCGCCCCGCGCCGGCGCGCCGGCTTCTCGCCCGCGGTCGACGTCTACTACGCCGACGACCCGCCGCGCGCGGTGGTGACCGCCGAGCTGGCGGGGATCGACGCCGACGAGCTGGAGCTGGAGATCCAGGGCCGCGAGCTGGTGCTCTCGGGCCGCCGCCGCGCAGCCGAGTCGGAGGGGCGCCTCTACCAGCAGGTCGAGATCGAGCACGGCCCCTTCCGCCGCGTCGTGCAGCTCGGCGCCGAGGTGCGCGCCGAGGAGGCGCAGCGCCGTCTACGAGGACGGCCTGCTGCGGATCGAGCTGCCGCTCGCCCAGCCGCAGTCGGAGCCGCCACAGCGTGCCGATCGAGGTCCGCGAGGGCGGGGATCAGATCCGATGATCGAGGTCGGCACCGTCGGCGGCGCCCGCGAGATCGAGGTGCCGACGTTGCGCGGGCTGCCGGCGACGCTGCCGGTGCTGCCGCTGCGCGAGACGGTCGTCTTCCCCGAGACGCTCGTGCCGCTCGCCGTCGGGCAGGAGCGCAGCATGGCGCTCGTCAACGACGTGCTCGGCGGCGACCGCATGATCGCGATGATCGCGAGCCGCACCCCGGAGCTGGAGGCGCCCGGCCCCGAGGACCTCTACGAGATCGGCGTCGCCGGCGTCGTCGCGCGCATGCTGAAGGTGCCTGACGGGACGCTGCGGATCCTCGTGCAGGCGACCCAGCGGATCCGCGTCACCGAGTGGACCGGCGCCGAGCCCTACCTCGTCGCGGCGATCGAGGAGCTTCCCGACGTCGGCACGGCCGAGACGCCGCAGCTGCTCGCGCTCGTGCGCAACGTGCAGGCGACCTTCACGAGCATCGTCGAGCAGGTCCCCTATCTGCCGGAGGAGCTGCACGTCGCCGTCTCCAACCTCGACGACCCGAGTGCGCTCAGCCACCTGATCGCGGGCGCACTGCGGCTGAAGGCGGAGGAGAAGCAGGCGCTGCTGGAGGAGCGCGACGTCGCCAAACGCCTGCGCCGCCTCTCCGAAGCGCTCGCGCGCGAGCTGGAGGTCGTCGCGCTCGGCTCGAAGATCCAGTCGCAGGTGCAGTCGGAGCTGGACAAGTCCCAGCGCGAGTACTTCCTGCGCCAGCAGCTGAAGGCGATCCAGGAGGAGCTGGGCGAGGCCGACGAGATGACCGCCGAGGCGAACGAGCTGCGCGAGCAGCTGGCCGCGCTCGAGCTGCCCGAGGAGGCCCGCAAGCAGGCCGACCGCGAGCTGGCGCGGCTGGAGCGGCTCCCGGCCGCCGCCGCCGAGCACGGCGTCATCCGCAGCTACCTGGAGTGGATCGCGGCGCTGCCCTGGAACGTGCGCACCGAGGACGACCTCGACCTCAAGCACGCCCGCGCGGTGCTCGACGAGGACCACTACGGGATCGAGCAGGTGAAGGACCGCATCGTCGAGTTCCTCGCCGTGAGGAAGTTGCTTTCGCGCTCCGCCAGCGTCGAGACGCCGGCTGCGCGCGACGTCACCAGCGGCTCGATCCTCTGCCTCGTCGGGCCGCCCGGCGTCGGCAAGACCTCGCTCGGGCGCTCGATCGCGCGGGCGCTGGGGCGCAACTTCGAGCGCATCTCCGTCGGCGGCGTGCGCGACGAGGCGGAGATCCGCGGTCACCGCCGCACGTACATCGGCGCGCTGCCCGGCACGATCGTGCGCGCGTTGCGCGACGCCGGCTCGAGGAACCCGCTGTTCATGATCGACGAGTTGGACAAGATGGGCGCCGACTTCCGCGGCGATCCGGCCAGCGCGATGCTCGAGGTGCTCGACCCCGAGCAGAACGCGACCTTCCGCGACCACTACCTCGACCTGCCGTTCGACCTCTCCGACGTGATGTTCGTGACCACCGCGAACACGCTGGAGACGATCCCCGGCCCGCTGCGCGACCGCATGGAGACGATCCAGCTCGCCGGCTACACGGAGGAGGAGAAGCTCGAGATCGCGCGCCGCTATCTCGTGCCGCGCCAGATCGAGCGCAACGGCCTCAGCCCGCAGCGGATCGCCTTCGGCGACGCGGCGCTGCGCGCGGTCATCGCCGAGTACACGCGCGAGGCCGGCGTGCGCGGGCTCGAGCGCGAGCTGGGGGCGATCTGCCGCAAGGTCGCGCGCGAGGTCGCCGAGGGCACGCGCACACGCAAGGTCACGATCAGCGCGCCGAAGGCGCGCGAGCTGCTCGGCCGCCGGCGCGTGTTCGCCGAGACGCGCCGGCGCACGGCCGAGCCGGGCGTCGCGACCGGCCTCGCGTGGACGCCGACCGGCGGCGACGTGCTGTTCGTCGAGGCGACCGCGATGCGCGGCAGCGGCAAGCTCACGATCACCGGTCAGCTCGGGGACGTGATGCGCGAGTCGGCGCAGGCGGCGCTCTCCTACGTGCGCAGCCATCCGCCCGAGGGCCTCGCCGAGGACTGGTTCTCGACCCACGACCTGCACGTCCACGTGCCGGCGGGCGCGATCCCGAAGGACGGCCCGAGCGCCGGCGTCACGCTCGCGACCGCGCTCGTCTCGCTGCTGACCGGGCGCCCGGTGCGCGCGGACGTGGCGATGACCGGCGAGATCACGCTCACCGGCCAGGTGCTGCCGATCGGCGGCCTCAAGGAGAAGGCGCTCGCCGCCCAGCGCGGCGGCATCCGCCTCGTGATCGCCCCGGCCCGCAACGAGGCCGACGCGGATGAGCTGCCGGCGCATCTGCGCGAGCAGCTCGAGTTGCGCTTCGTCGCGAGCATCGACGAGGTGCTGGCGCTCGCGCTCGCGCCTCGTCGCGCGCCTCGGCGCGCCGCTGTCTGAGCGCGCGAGGCAGGGGGTATGCTCGCTGCGCACGAGCAAGCGGAACGCAAGGAGTCCCCGGATGGCAGTACGCACGAAGCAGGCGAGGAAGGCGGCCAACGCGGCTGCCGCGACGACGAGCCCCTGGGTCCAGCGGCTCGTCCAGGACGAGGATCTGCGCGACAACTTCAAGGTCGCTTTCGACGCCGCGAAGGACGCCTACGAGCGCCTCTCCGACGGCAAGAGCCCGCGCGAGCTGGTGGACGACAAGAAGCTGCAGGACGACGTCAAGCAGGCGGCCGGCGCGCTGAAGGACGCCGGCGCCGCATTGCGCGAGGGTCCGAAGAAGCGCAAGCACGGCCACGGCGGTCGCACGCTGCTGTTCGTGATCGTCGGCGCCGGCCTCGCGCTGGCGCTCAGCTCCGACCTGCGGAGCAAGGTGCTCGACCTCCTGTTCGGCAAGGAGGAGGAGTTCGACTACGGCTCGACCGCTCCGAGTCCCGCTCCGGAAGCTGCCGCGGCCTAGCGTCCGCAGCTTCCGTGTCGTGTCGCGAGGGGCGCCTGCGGGCGCCCTTCGTCGTTCGCGCGGCCGCGCGAACCACTACGATCGACGGCGATGAGCGCCACCACCGCACGCCCGCTGGAGAGCGACAAGGCCAAGCGCATCGTCGACGCGATGCGCGCGAGCGTCGCGCGCCGCGGCGCGGCCGGCTCGACGTTCGACCACGTCGCGCGCGAGGCCGGCGTCTCGCGCGGGCTGCTGCACTACTACTTCGGCACGAAGGAGCGGCTGCTCGCCGAGGTCGTGCGGCGCGACTCCGAGATCCGTCTCGCCGCGCTCGCCACCTCGCTCGCCGACGCACGCACCGCCGACGACTTCATCGACGCGCTCGTGCGCAGCCTCGAGGAGCTGGTCGAGCGCGACCCCGGCTTCGTCGTGCTCATGTACGAGCTGTTCACGCTCTCGCGCCGCAACGAGGAGATCGCCGGCGAGCTGGCCGCGGTCTGCCGCCAGACGCGCACCGACCTCGCCGCCTCGCTGAAGGCCAAGCAGGACGAGGGCGTCGTGCACCTCGGCGACGCGCCCGAGGCGGTCGCCGGCGTGCTGTTCGCGCTCGCCGACGGGCTCGCGCTGCGCTTCCTGATCGAGCCGGACCTCGATCCGCGCCCGACGCTCACCGCGGCGGTGGCCGCGGCCCGCGCGCTGATCGCCGATCCGGCGTAGGCGTCGCTCAGCTCCGTCGCGTCACTGTCCGGCACGCTCGCCGAACGGCAGCATCGAGGGAGCGAGCGGCGGGGCTGGGGCGCCATCCGTGCGGGCGCCTGGCGTGCGGGGCCGAGGACCTGAGGTTTGTATCGCGCCGAGCGACACAGACCTCACCTCCTCCGCAGGATCCCAGCTTTGTACTGCAAGCCGTGAGGCGCCGGCACCGCCGGGGCCCAGGCTACCGCCACACGCCCCCTCGATGCCGCCGTTCGGCAGACAAGCCGAACAGCGCGGGGCGTTCGCGCTGAGCTAAGCCGAAGCCGCGAGCTTCGGCGACACCCACGGCGCCCGCAGGCGCCGCGCCAGCTCGTCGCCGACCTCGTCGAGCGCGATCCGCTCCTGCGTGAGCGTGTCGCGGTCGCGCAGCGTGACGGTGCGGTCTTCGAGCGTCTGGTGGTCGACGGTGACGCCCCAGGGCGTGCCGATCTCGTCCTGGCGGCGGTAGCGCTTGCCGATCGAGCCGCCCTCGTCGTACTCGGCCTGCATGCGCCGGCGCAGGTCGGCGTACAGCTCGCGCGCCAGCTCCGGCTGGCCGTCCTTCTTGACGAGCGGCAGCACCGCGACCTTGACGGGCGCCAGGCGGGGGTGCAGGCGCAGCACGGTGCGCACGTCGTCCTCGCCGAGCTCCTCCTCGTCGTAGGCGTCGACGAGGAACGCGAGCGTTGCGCGGTCGGCGCCGGCGGCCGGCTCGATCACGTGCGGGACGTAGCGCTCGCCGCTGGCGGTGTCGACGTACTCGAGCTTCTCGCG
Organism: uncultured Actinomycetes bacterium; assembly: GCA_963746145.1. Taxonomy (GTDB): domain Bacteria; phylum Actinomycetota; class Thermoleophilia; order Solirubrobacterales; family Solirubrobacteraceae; genus Conexibacter. Next base: position 178,250 of record CAVVAC010000001.1, on the reverse strand, counting down.
CGCGTGCTCGGCGTGGGCCTTGAGGTCGAAGTCGCCGCGGTTGGCGATCCCCTCCAGCTCGGACCAGCCGATCGGGAAGAGGTACTCGACGTCGCTCGTGCCCGAGGAGTAGTGCGACAGCTCGTCGGCGTCGTGCGCGCGCATGCGCAGGTGGTCGGGGCGGATCCCCAGCTCGACGTACCAGCGCTCGCGCTCGGCGAGCCAGTGCTCGAACCACTGCTGCGCCTCGGCCGGCGGCACGAAGAACTCCATCTCCATCTGCTCGAACTCGCGGGTGCGGAAGACGAAGTTGCCCGGCGTGATCTCGTTGCGGAACGACTTGCCGATCTGCGCGATCCCGAACGGCGGCTTCTTGCGGGAGAACTGCAGGACGTTCTTGAAGTTGATGAAGATGCCCTGCGCCGTCTCGGGGCGCAGGTAGACGGTCGCGCCCTCCTCCTTCACCGGTCCGACGGTCGTCTCGAACATCAGGTTGAAGTCGCGCGCGTCGGTGAGGTCGCACTCGGGCGCCTCGCCGGGGTGCTTGGAGGGCTTCTGGCCGCAGGGCAGCTGGTCGAGATGATCGGCGCGGAAGCGCTTCTTGCAGAAGCGGCAGTCGATCAGCGGATCGGTGAAGCCGGCGAGGTGCCCGCTCGCCTCCCACACCTGCGGGTGCTGGATGATCGCCGAGTCGAGCGCGACGATGTCCTCCCGATCCTGCAGCATCGCGCGCCACCACTCGCCCTTGACGTTCGTCTTCAGGAGCACGCCGTAGTGGCCGTAGTCGTACGTCGAGCCGACCCCTCCGTAGATCTCGGAAGAGGGGAATATGAAGCCCCGCCGCTTGCACAGCGAGACGACCTTCTCCATGGTCACGACGTCGGTCATCGCGGCCGGACTCTATCCTTCTTGCGCAGGATGCCGATCTACGAGTACCGCTGCGAGAAGGGCCACACGTTCGACGTCGTGCAGCGCATGGTCGACGATCCGTTGAGCGCGTGCGAGGTCTGCGGGGCCTCCGCGGTGCGCGTGCTGCACGCGCCGGCCGTGCACTTCAAGGGCTCGGGCTTCTACAACACCGACTACGGGACCAAGAAGCGCGCCCGCGAGAAGAGCGCGGAGTCGAGCGCCACCAGCAGCGGCGAGAGCAAGAGCAGCGATGCCAAGAGCAGCGACAGCGCCGCGACGGACACGAAGAAGTCCGATGGCGGCAGCGACAAGAAGGCCAAGCCGACCGCTGCGTAGCGCGGCGCTCGTCGCGCTCGCGCTCGCGCTGCCCGCACCGGCCGCGCTGGCCGACGCGCGCTACGAGGGCCAGGTGACCGATGCGCTGCGCACGCCCGCGCACCGCCTGCTCGCCGACGGTCGCAGCGGGCGCGCGAGCGCCGACCTGCTGTTCCTCGACCGCGATGGCAGCCGCACGAGCGTGCGCACATGCGTGATGCGCCGCGACGTCGCAGGCGTGCGCACCTGCTTCAACGCCACGACCGGCGCGGCCGGCATCGCGACGGTCACGCCGCTGCAGTTCCCCCGCGGGCGCTACGTCGTGCGCTGGCGCGTCGCCGGCGCGCTCGTCGCGAGCTGGCGCTTCAAGGTCGTCGTCTAGCGCAGGAACGCCCGGACGGCGCGCTGCTTCTCGGCATCGGAGACCTGCAGTGCGGAACTGCCGTCCGGCAGCGTCACGTAGGCCGACGGCTTGAGCACGCGCGTCGGCGCCGTGCCCGCGGTCGCGGCGGCGCCGAAGATCCCCAGCAGCGTCGTGCCGCCCATGTCGGTGCGCATCGCCTTCGGCGCCTCCCACGAGATCCACGGCAGCCGCACGAACGCGCCGGGCGAGATCAGGCTGTCCTTCATTGCGGAGAGGATCTGCTGCTGGCGCTTGGCGCGGGTCAGGTCGTCCTCGGCCGGGTTGCAGCTGTTCTTGCGCGTGCGTGCGAGCGCGAGCGCCTGCTTCCCGTTCAGGTGGTTGGTGCCGGCGCGCAGCCGCAGCGTCGTGCCGCCGTTGCGGCGCCCGCCGTTGATGTCCGAGCAGACGCGGCCGGTCTTCACGTCGACGCCGCCGAGCGCGTCGATCAGCTGGGGGAAGTGCTCGAAGTCGACCTCCATCAGGTGGTTGACGTCGATCCCCAGGTACTGCTCGACCGTCTGGATCGCGAGCGAGGCGCCGCCGAACGCGTAGGCGGCATTGATCTTCTGCTGCCCGTGACCGGGGATCTCGACGACCGTGTCGCGCGGGATCGAGAGCCGTGCGTTGTGCCCGGCGCCGATCCGCCACAGCATGATCGTGTCCGAGCGGCTCGGGCCGCCGGGGTCTGCGCCAGGCTCCTTCGAGCCGGGCGGGCGCGCATCGGATCCGAGGATCAGGATCGTGTTCGCCGACGTGAGCGGATAGCCGGCGCCGTGCAGCGCCGCCTTCGCGGCGTCGGAGACCTTGCCGCGCTCCAGCTGCGCGCTCACGAGGAACAGCACGAGCGACAGCAGCAGCCAGGCGACGAGCAGGGAGACCAGCCAGCGCACCACGCGCCCGACGCCGAACGGACGTGGCAGTCCGCGCCGCCGCCGGCGCGGCAGCGGCAGCCGGCGCCGCGGGCGGGGCTCGCGCGGCGCGTCCGGCGCGGCGCGATCGTGCAGCTCCCCGAGGCCCGCGTCCTCCCCCTGGAGGCGCTCTCGCAACCCACGTGGCTTGGAGCGATAGAGCGTGTAGGCCGGACGCTCGCCGCGCCGCGAGACGTCGTGACGATCCTCTGCCATGCCGGTCTATAGTGGCCGAGATGGCGGCCGAGTGCGTTATCGGGGTCGATCTCGGCGGCACCAAGCTGCTCGCTGGTGTGCTCGACGAGCAGCTCGCCGTCCACCGCCGCGTGCACCGTCCCGTGCACGGCCTCGACCAGCGCGAGCTGCTCGACGCGGTCGTCGAGGCGGTGCAGGAGGCGCGCGAGGCGGCGCCTGGCGAGGTGGCGGCCGTCGGCTTCGGGATCCCCTGCCTGATCGACCAGCGCAGCGGCATCGCGACGCAGGCCGTCAACCTGCCGATCGAGAACGTGCCGTTCCGCGACCTGATGGTCGAGCGGCTCGGGCTCCACGTCGAGGTCGACAACGACGCGAACGTCGCCGCGCTCGCCGAGCACCGTGCGGGCGCCGCGCGCGGCATGGACGACGCGGTCGTGCTGACGATCGGCACCGGCGTCGGCGGCGGCCTGATCCTCGGCGGCGAGGTCTACCGCGGCGCGATCGGCGCCGGCGCCGAGCTGGGGCACGTGACGATCGACATGAACGGTCCGCGCTGCCAGGGCAGCTGCCCGAACCACGGCTGCCTGGAGGCGCTCGCCTCCGGCACCGCGCTGGCGCGCGAGGGGGCCCGGATCGCGCAGGAGCAGCCGGACTCGGCGCTCGGCAGGGCGCTGGCCGAGGGCCGCGAGGTCGATGGCGCGCTCGTCACCGAGCTGGCGCACGACGGCGACGCGGCGGCGATCGCGGCGCTCGCGACGATCGGGCGCAACCTCGGCGTCGGGATCGCGAGCCTGCTGAACATCTTCAACCCCGACGTCGTCGTGATCGGCGGCGGCGTGCTGGCCGCGGGCGAGCTGCTGCTGGGCCCGGCGCGCGACGAGGTCGCGCGGCGCGCGCTGCGAGCGGTGGGCGAGCACGTGCAGATCGTGCCGGCGCACTTCGGCGCCGAGGCCGGCCTCGTCGGCGCGGGCGCGCTCGCGCTCGACGGCGTGCGGGGCGGCGTCGCCTGATGGCCGGCCGCCTGATCGTCTGTCCCACGCCGATCGGCAACCTCGAGGACGTCACGCTGCGCGTCCTCTCGGCGCTGCGCGAGGCCGACCTGATCGCCTGCGAGGACACGCGCCGCACGCGCGTGCTGCTCGACCGCTACGGGGTCGCGAGCGAGCTGCTCAGCTACCACGAGCACAACGAGCGCGAGCGCGCCGCCGAGCTGGTGCGCAAGATGCAGGCGGGCGCGAGCGTCGCGCTCGTCTCCGACGCGGGCATGCCGCTCGTCTCCGATCCCGGCTTCGTGCTCGTGCAGGCGTGCGTCGCGGCCGGGCTCGCGGTCGAGGTGCTGCCGGGGCCGAGCGCCGCGCTGGCCGCGCTGGTGGCCTCCGCGCTGCCCGCCGAGCGCTGGCGCTTCGCCGGCTTCCTGCCGCGCAAGCGCGGTGAGCTGGCGAGCGCCTTCGGCACGCCCGAGACGCTCGTCGCGTTCGAGTCGCCCAAGCGCGTTGCCGCCTCGCTCGCGCTGCTGGCGGAGTTGGACCCGACCCGCCCTGTCGCCGTCTGCCGCGAGCTGACGAAGCTGCACGAGGAGGTCGTGCGCGGGACGGCCGCCGAGCTGGCGGCGCGCTACGCCGACGAGGCGCCGCGTGGCGAGGTCGTGCTCGTGATCGGGGCTGCGACCCCGGTCGCGCCCGAGCTCGGTCCGGCGCTCGCCGCCCTGCGGAAGCTGGTCGACGCCGGCGCCAAGCCGCGTCCGGCCGCGAGCGTGCTCGCCGAGCTGACCGGCGTTCCGGCCAACGCGCTCTACCGCGCGCTGACGGAGCAGGCGCAGTGACCTACTACGTCACGACTCCGATCTACTACGTCAACGCGCAGCCGCACCTCGGGCACGCGTACACGACGATCGCGGCCGACGTGCTCGCGCGGCACATGCGCCAGCGCGGGGAGGAGGTCTTCTTCCTCACCGGCACCGACGAGCACGGCGAGCCGGTCGCGCAGGCGGCCGAGGCGCTCGGGATCGCGCCGAAGCAGCTGGCCGATCGCAACGCCGCCCGCTTCGAGGCGCTGATGCCGCAGCTCAACGTCTCCAACGACTTCTTCATCCGCACCTCCGACCCGCGCCACGGCGAGCGGGTCCAGCAGGTGATGCGGCAGGTGCACGACAACGGGCACGTCTACCTGGGCACGTACGAGGGCTGGTACTGCCCGCGCTGCGCCGACTTCAAGAGCGAGAACGAGATCGGGGAGGGCAACACCTGCCCGATCCACCACATCCCGCTCGACCGCGAGCAGGAGGAGAACTGGTTCTTCCGCCTCTCCGCCTTCCAGGAGCCGCTCGAGCGCCTGTTCGCCGAGCGCCCCGACTGGGTCCAGCCGTCCTCGCGCTTCAACGAGGCGCACGCCTTCGTCAGGCAGGGGTTGCGCGACGTCTCGCTCTCGCGCGGGAAGCTGACGTGGGGCGTGCCGGTGCCGTGGGATCCGAACCACGTCTTCTACGTCTGGTTCGACGCGCTGCTCAACTACTACACGGCGCTCGGCTTCGCCGGCGAGACGGATCGCACCGCCGACTTCTGGCCGCCGGCCTACCACCTGATCGGCAAGGACATCCTCAAGTTCCACGCCGTCTACTGGCCGGCGCTGCTGATGGCGGCGGGGATCGAGCTGCCGCATCGCCTGTTCGTGCACGGCTACCTGCTGATGGACGGCGAGAAGATGTCGAAGTCGCTCGGCAACGTGCTCGACCCGTTCGCGGTGATGGAGCGCTTCGGCGCCGATGCGCTGCGCTACTACTGTTTCCGCGAGGTCTCCTTCGGACAGGACGGCTCGGTCTCGACGACCGGCTTCGAGGCGCGCTACGCGGGCGAGCTGGCGAACGAGTACGGCAACCTCGCCAGCCGCACGCTTGCGATGCTCACGCGCTATTGCGAGGGTCGCGTGCCGGACGTCGCGCTCGACGCGGTGCTGGCGGCGGACTTCGACGGGCTCGACGGCGAGGTCGCGGCGCTGCTCGACCGCGCCGAGCTGAGCCAGGCGCTCGAGGCGATCTGGCAGCGCGTGCGGCGGCTGAACCGCTATGTCGAGGAGCGCGCTCCCTGGCAGCTCGCGAAGGATCCGGCGCAGGCCGCGGCGCTCGACGAGACGCTCGCCACGCTCGCGGAGGGCCTGCGCGCGCTCACCGTCCTGCTGCACCCCTACATGCCGGCCAGCACCGACACGGCGCTCCTGGCTCTCGGCCGGCCGCAGACCGACTACGCTGGCGCGCGCCTCGCGGACACCGGCTGGGGCGGCGCGGTCACGGCGCTCGCTCCCCTCTTCCCCAAGACATGATCGACAGCCACACCCACCTCACGTCGTGCCAGCAGCCGGCCGCCGAGCTGGTCGCCGCGGCCGCCCAGGCGGGCGTGCGGCGGCTGCTGACGGTCGGCACCGACAGTGACTCCTGTCGCGCGGCGCTGCAGCTGGCGGAGGACTTCCCGCAGGTCTACGTCGCGGTCGGGCGCCATCCGAACAACGCGACCGGCTTCGACGACGCCGACCTGACCGAGCTGCGCGCGCTCGCCGCCCACCCGCGCTGCCGCGCGATCGGCGAGACAGGACTCGACTTCTTCCGCGACTACGCTTCGCGCGAGGACCAGGAGCGCGCGTTCGCAGCGCAGATCCGGCTCGCGCGCGAGACCGGCAAGCCGCTCGTGATCCACACGCGCTCGGCCGACGACGACACGCTCTCGATGCTCGGCGGCCAAGCCGAGGACCTGCGCGTGATCCTGCACTGCTTCTCGATGCCGGAGCGGCTCGACGCCTGCCTCGAGCGCCGCTACTGGATCTCGTTCGCCGGCAACCTCACGTACCCGCCGAACCGCGCGCTGCGCGAGGCTGCGCGCGAGGTGCCCGACGACCGCCTGCTGGTCGAGACCGACGCGCCGTACCTGACGCCGCAGACCGTGCGCAAGGAGCGCAACGTGCCCGCGAACGTCGTGCTGACGGCCGAGGTGCTCGCGGCCGAGCGCGGCGTCACCTACGAGCAGCTCGAGACGCAGGTCGCGCGCAACGCGGCCGAGCTGTTCGGCTGGTGAGCCAGCAGCCGAGCCTGCGCCGGATGCGCGAGTTCGGCGTGCGTCCGAACCGCGAGCTGGGCCAGAACTTCCTCGTCGACTCGAACATCCTCGACGTGATCGCGCGTGCCGCGCAGCTGGACGCTGCGGACGTCGTGCTGGAGATCGGCGGCGGGCTCGGGGTGCTGTCCGAGCACCTCGCGGCGCGCGTCGCGCACGTGCACGTGATCGAGATCGACCGCTCGCTGGAGCCGGCGCTGCGCGACGCGCTCGACCCGTTCGCCGCGACGACGACGCTGCACCTCGCCGACGCGATGACGCTCGACCTCGCGGCGCTGGCGCCGGCGCCGACGAAGGTCGTCGCGAACCTCCCCTACGGGATCGCCGCCAGCTCGCTGCTGCGCACGATCGAGGAGCTGCCGCAGGTCGTGCGCTGGGTCGCGATGGCGCAGCGGGAGGTCGGCGAGCGACTGGCCGCGCGCCCGGCGACGTCCGCCTACGGCGTGCCCTCGGCGATCGCACAGCTCGCCTGCGACGTGCGCGTGCTGCGCCCGATCGCCCGCACCGTCTTCTCGCCGGCGCCGAACGTCGACTCCGTGCTCGTCGGGCTCGAGCGCCGCGGGCCGGCCGCGCCCGCGCCGCTGCGCGCGTTCGTGCAGGCGGCCTTCGCGCATCGCCGCAAGGCGCTCGCGCGCTCGGTCGCGCTCGCCGGCGTCGCCTCGCGCGAGCGCGTGCGCGAGGCGCTGGGAGCGCTCGGGCACCCGCTCGACGTGCGCGCCGAGCGGCTCTCGCCCGAGCAGCTGCGCGGGCTGTGGGAGGCGCTGTGAGGCTCGCCGCGCTCGCTCCTGGCAAGGTCAACCTCTGCCTCTTCCTCGGCCCGACGCGGGCCGACGGGCTGCACGAGCTAGTCTCGCTGGTCGAGCCGCTGTCGCTCGCCGACGAGCTGACGCTCGAGCCGCTGCCCGGCGGCGCGGAGTCCGCGGGGCCGCTCGCGCTCAGCGGCGAGACGTGCATGGCGGGTGAGGACGAGGTCGTCTGCGCCGGCGTCGAGGGCCCGAACCTGGCCGGTGCGGCGCTCGCCGCCTACCGCGCCGCGAGCGGCTGGGACGGCCCCGCACAGCGCCTGACGATCGCCAAGCGCGTACCGGTCGCAGCGGGCATGGGCGGCGGCTCGGGCGACGCGGCGGCCGCGCTGCGGCTCGCCGCATACGCCGCCGGACGCCCCGGCGATCCGCGGCTGGCGGCGCTCGCGCCGCAGCTCGGCGCCGACGTCCCCAGCCAGCTCGACCCGCAGCTCGTGCTCGTCGCGGGCGCGGGGGAGGAGGTCCGGCCGCTGTCGCCGCTCGCGCCGCACGGCGTGCTCGTGCTGCCCTCGGCGCAGCGCCTCTCGACGCCCGACGTCTTCCGCGAGGCCGATCGGCTTGGGCTGCCGTGCGGCGTCGAGGAGCTCGCCGCCCGCCGCGCCGCGCTGGAGGCGGCGCTCGCTGCGGGGGCGCAGCTGCCCCCGGAGCTGGTCGTCAACGAGCTGGAGCCGGCGGCGCGCTCGCTGTGGCCCTCGGTCGACGTCGCGCTCGAGGCCGCGCGCGCGGCCGGCGCCGATCACGCGCTCGTGAGCGGCTCCGGGCCGACCGTCGTCGGCCTGTTCCTCGGCGAACGGGGCCTTGCGGCTGCGCAAGCCGCTGCGCAGGGACTGTCCGGGCGCTTTCCGGGCGCCGTCGCCGCGCAGCCGGTCGCGCCCGCGTTCGCGGCGGTCCGCGTCGTGCGCGAGAATGACGGGCGCGCATGAGCAACACCGAGATCAGCGAGCTCGTCGGCGCAGGCGCGGGCCTGCTCGCGCTCGTCGCCTTCGTCGGGCTGGTGCTCGTCCCGGTCGTCTCCGCCTACCAGCGTGGCTGGGAGCGGGTCGTCGCCGGATTGCTCTCGCTGTGGGTGCTCGCCGCGTTCGCGGGGGTCGGAGTCCTCGCGGGGCTGGCGATCATCCTGTACTGGCCGCGCGTGTTCTGACATTCGGCGCATGAAGCCCTCGGCGTATGCCTAGGGTGAACGTACAGCGCGTCCCGCCGAGGCCCCGCGGGACGCCAGGGGTACATCGCAATAAGCCGCCGCCGAAGGGAGAGAGAGCGTCATGCTCGCTCACAAGCTTTCGCGCGCTGCCGCAGTCTTGCGCAGCGCCGCATCGATGACTGTCGTCGCCGCCCTCTGCGCCGGGCCGCTCGCCGGCCCCGCGCAAGCTGCCTCGGGCTACTCCGCATACGGAGTGGGCGTCTGGCCGACGGTCCTGTTCCGCCCGTACTCCGACGGGTCGCCGTTCAACCGTCCTGCCGCCGGCTCCGCCGTGCATGCCAGCTCCACGCGCATCGTGCAGCACGTGATGTCGTGGGGCCTGCCCGGGAACCTGTTCGCCGGCACTGCCGGTACCGCCAGCGACTTCGGGCACCCGACCTACTGGGCGCAGCCGACCGATCCGCTACTTCGCGCTCGCCTCGACCGGATACAGCCCCGGCGTCAACGGGCTCAGGATCCGCATCCCGGACGCCGCCAAGCCCGCGGCCGGCGCCGACGGCCACATGACGGTCGTCGAGCCCGACGGCTGGGAGTACGACTTCTGGCAGGTCACGTCCAAGCCGCGCGGCGGCGGGACGATGACGTTCACGCTCGGCGGGCGCACGCTGATCGACCGGCCGGGGCCTCGCGAGCAACGCGACGGCCGCGCGCTTCGGCAACCTCGCCGGCATCATCCGCGGGCCGGAGCTGGCCGCCGGCCACATCGACCACGCGCTCTTCATCGTCCTGAAGTGCACCACTACGAGCACCAGCTTCGGCTACGGGACGAAGACCGACGGCAGCTCCAAGAGCGCGTTCGTCTATCCGGCGCTGGCGGGGGGCAGCCCCTGCAGCGGCGCCGACAACACCGACGCCCCTCCGATGGGCGCGCGCTTCCAGCTCAACATGACCGACGCGCAGATCGACGTGCTCGCGGTGCCGACCTGGAAGAAGACGATCCTGAAGGCGCTCGCGCACTACGGCGGCTACGTCGGCGACACCGGCGGCCCCGGCTTCGGGCTGATGTTCGAGTCCGGCCTGACGTATACGTCGTTCGGCCACCCCGACCCGCTCGTGACGTTCGCGCAGGCGAACGGCCTGCCGCTGTGGAACGATCTGTGGGTCTTCAACATGGCCAGCGGCGTCGACTGGGCGAGCAAGCTGCGCGTGCTGGCGCCGCCGCCGACGTCCTAGCGATCGGCGGCCGGGCCGGCCGCTCGTACAATCCCGCGATGAGCTCGCACACGCGCGGCGAGGCGTCGACCGGCCCGGACCTGCAGGCGCTCGAAGCGATCAGCGACGCGGTCGCCAGCGGCGCCGGGCTGCCCGAGGTGGTCCGCGCCGCCGCGCGCGCGCTCGACGCGAGCCTCGTGCTGATCGACCGCACGAGCGTCGTGCTGGCTGTCGCGGCCCGCTCGCCCGCCGAGGAGCAGGCGCTCCTGCGCGAGGGGGAGGGGGTGGAGCGCGTCGAGCTGCGCGTCGCCGACGAGGTCGTCGGGCAGCTGCGCGTGCGCGCCCGCGAGCGCGCGCCGGACCCCGTCCTGCTGCGCTTCGTGACGACGCTCGTGGCCTCCGAGGTGGAGCGCGTGCGCGGGCCCGAGCGCGCCTCCGAGGAGGCCGCGGCGGCGTTCGTCCACGCGCTGCTGGCGCGCGAGATCCGCGATCGCGAGGACCTCGTCGCGCGCGGCCGGGAGCTGGGCGTCGCACTCGATCGCGGCGGCAGCGTCGTCGTCGTGCGCGCGCATCCGCGCACGCCGACGGAGGACGACTGGCGCGCGCGCCTGCTGACGCTCGCCGAACGCGGCGCGCGCTCGACGGCGCCGGGAGCGATCGCCGCCGCGGTGCGCAGCGGCGACGGCGACGAGGTCGTCGTGCTCGTGCCGGACGCCGACGGCGACGCCGGGCGCCGCGTCGCCGCGACCGTGCTGCGCGAGCTGGAGGCGAGCTTGTCCGGCTTCGCGTTCGTCGTCGGGCGCAGCCGCTTCGCGAGCGACCCGCTCGATTTGCCGCGCGCCGGCGACGAGGCGCTGCTCGCCGCGAACGTCGTCGAGGGCGACCCCGACGAGGCGCTGCTCGCCTACGACGACACCGGCACCTACCAGCTGCTGCTGCCGCACATGCGCGACCCGGCCGAGCTGCGCCGCTTCTACGACGAGACGGTCAGCAAGATCGTCGCGTACGACGAGCAGTACGAGACGTCGGACCTCGTCGGCACGCTCGAGACGTTCCTCGAGTGCGACGGCAACGTCAACGCAACCGCGGCGCGCCTCTTCACGCACCGTCACACCGTCCGCTACCGCTTCGAGCGCGTGCGCGAGATCACCGGCCTCGACGTCGCCTCGACGGACGGGCGCGAGAAGCTGTCGTTCGGGCTCAAGGCGATGCGCGTGCTGGGGATCGCCGCGCCGCGCGGGCCGGCGACCGAGCGCGGCGCCGAGGGTGGCCGCGTGCGCCGCGAGCAGGCGGATCGCACGCGCGGTCGCTGACGACGGCGATTGCGCGATTTTCCCTCAGCATTTGGGTGACGCACTAGAATCGCGCTGTGCCTTCGGGAGGCGCTGGACGTTGAATGACGCGGACGACGCACGGCCTAAGCTGGTCGCGGCGCGGCTGATCGACCGCCGCGGGCGCTGTCGGCTGGCCTACGAGCCCGTCGCGGACCTCGCGCGCGGGGTGATCTGCGGCTATGAGGCGGTCGTGCGCTTCGAGGACCCCGTCGACCCCGAGCAGTGGCGCATCGAGGCGACGCGCAGAGGGCTCGAGCCGGACCTCGACGCGTTCGTGATCGGCTCGGTGTTGCAGGCGCGCGAGAGCCTGCCGCCGAACTGCTTCCTGTCCTTCAACATCGTCACGTCGCAGCTGCTGCGCGAGCGCGTGCAGCTGCTGCTGGCGCGCGCCGGCCGGCTCGACGGGCTGGTCGTGGAGCTGTGCCCACGCCTCGAGCCGGTGCACGAGCAGGCGCTGATGGCCGCGGTCGCGCGTCTGCGGCAGGCCGGCGCGGCGATCGCGATCGACGACATCGGCGGCGACGCCGGCGTGCTGCCGTACGCCGGGGCCGTGCGGCCGGAGTTCGTCAAGCTCGACGCGCAGCTGGTGGCAGGCCTCCACCGCGACGACGCCAAACGCACGCTGCTGGAGTCGATCGGACAGCTCGCGAGCCGCTTCGACGCGTGGGTCGTGGCGCAGGGCGTCGAGCAGATCGAGGAGCTCGACGCGCTCATCTCGCTCGGCATCCCGCTCGCGCAGGGGCCGCTGATCGGCGTGCGCGCCAAGACGCTGACCGCGGTCGCGTTCGGGCTGAGCGCCTATGTGCGCGAGCGCGGCGCCGCGGCGCGCGAGCCCGGCCCGCTGCTGATGCTGCTCGACCGCGTCCCGGCGCAGGAGCAGAGCGGCGATCCGGCGCTGCTCGCGGCCGCGTTCGACGACGATCCGCAGCTCCAGTTCGTCGTGCTGGTCGACCCGCAGCGCCGGCCCCTCGGAGTGCTCGGACGCTCGGCGCACGCCCGCGGCGAGCCGCCGGCCGGCGAGCCGCTGCTCGTCGCGCCGGCCGCGAGCGACATCGCCGAAGTCGCGCAGCGCGCGATGCTGCGTCCGCCAGGCACCCGCTTCGACCCGCTCGTCTGCTGCGACGTGCAGGGCCGCTATCTGGGGATCGTGCGGATCGAGCGGCTCGTCGCCGCGCTCGCCGCCGGGCGCTAGTCGCGCTCGCTGATGTGCCCGCGCACGGCCTCGAGCACGTCGTCCGGGACGTGTTCCATGCCGTGATCCTCATGTGCGTGGACCGCGACCTGCGCGAGGATCGCCTCCTCGCTCTCGCCCTGGAAGCGAGCCGTGCAGTCCGGCACGACGGCGCCGCAGAAGAACTCCTTCATCGCCTTCTCCTCTCGCCCTGCGCCGCGCTCCCGCGCGCGCCACAACACGTCGGTGAGCGCGCGATCCTAGCTACGCAGGCCCGCGCGCGTCGCGGCGCGCGGCCGCCAGCGCCCGCGCGCACATGCGCACGCCGACGGCGCCGAGGAAGACCGCGAACACGATCCGCAGCGTGTCCGCCGGCAGCGCCAGCGCCGCCTGCGCCCCAGCGACGCTGCCGGCCGCGCCGAGCAGGCCGATCGCCAGCCCGCGCGGCAGGTCGCCGACGCCGTGGCGGCGCAGCACCGCGCTGCCGATGATGGCCGTCGGCAGGATCACGAGCAGCGAGGTCGCCTCCGAGCGATGCTGCGCATAGCCGGCGACGAGCGTCAGGAAGGGGACCGTCACAGCGCCGCCGCCGACGCCGAGCAGTCCCGACAGCACCCCTGCCAGCACCCCGAACGCGACGAGCGCGAGCACCAGCCCCGCGCTCACCGCAGCACCACCATCAGCACCGCCACGGCGACCAGGAAAGCGCCGAAGACGAGCTGCAGCGCATGCTCCGGAATCCGCGTCAACGCGCCCGCGCCGATCCGCGCGCCGGCCATCGCCCCGATCGCGAGCGCCGCCGCGGCACCCACCGAGACCTCGCCCGCGGCGCCGAAGGCCGCGACGCCCGCGACGCTGATCGGCACGATCGCGGCCAGCGAGATCGCATGCGCATCGCGCTGCCCGACGCCCGCCCACAGCACGAGCGCGGGCACCATCACGACCCCGCCGCCGACGCCGAGCAGCCCCGACAGCAGGCCGCCGAGCAGGCCGATCGCGGCGAGCTGCGGGGTCAGGAGGGACGTGAGCGGACGCGACATGGGCGCCGATCCTACGCGGCTCCCAGCTCGACGACCGGGTTGCGCAGCGTGCCGATGCCGTCGATCTCGACCTCCACGACGTCGCCGTGCTGGAGCGAGCGCGGCGGCGTCATGAACCCGCCGCAGCCCCAGGGCGTGCGGTCAGCACGACGTCGCCGGGCTCGAGCGTGAAGGCGCGAGCAGAAGGCGAGCAGCTCGGCGACGCCGACGACCATCTCGCCGGTGGTCGAGTCCTGCACGGTCTCGCCGTTGACCCGCGTGCGCAGCGCGAGCGCCTGCGGGTCGGGATCCGCGGCCGGCACGACGACCGGTCCGAGCGGGCAGAAGGTGTCGAGGCTCTTGCCGCGCACCCACTGGCCGTCGCCGAACTGCAGGTCGCGCGGAGATGTCGTTGGCGAGCGGTCGATCTGGATCGCGTCGCCATCGCCAATCACGCTCATCGTGAACTTCGTGAAGACGATTGGCTACCGCGGCGTCTCCATCTGCGCCTCACGCACGTGGTCGATGTAGTTGAGGCCGACCGCGACGATCTTGCCGGAGCGGGTCGGGGCGGGGTGCACAGCGGTCCAGATTGGTCGGAACACATGGTCGGACCAAACTAGCGAGCACAGAACGACCCTTGCACGAGTTCCTTGCGTGACTAGAATCATGGTCATGTCAGAGACTCTTCCGCTTTCCTCCGTCAAGTCGCATCTGTCCGAGCTGGTCGACCGCGTCGAGGACCAGCACGACCGTGTCGTCGTCACGCGCAACGGCAAGCCGGCGGCTGTCCTGATCAGCCCCGACGACCTCGAGAGCCTCGAGGAGACGCTCGCGATCCTGTCCGACCCGGCGGCGACGAAGCAGATCCGCGAGAGCGAGCAGGCGATCGCCGACGGTGAGTCCGGCGCCTCGCTTGCTGAACTGCAGGCGCAGCTCGCTCGCCGGCGCGACTCCGCGGCGTGAGCGAGGCGCCATGGGACATGCGGGTGATGCCACCCGCACGCCGTCGGCTCGACCGCCTGCCGATCTCGGTCGCGGGTGCGGTCATCGAGACGCTCGGCGCGATTGCATCCAACCCGCGGCGCCTCGGCAAGCCGCTGCGCTTCGACCTGGAGGGCTACTGGTCCGCACGCCGAGGTCCGTACCGGATCGTCTATCGCATGGACGATGAGACGCGCACCGTCTTGGTCGTCGCTGTCGCGCACCGGGCTGACGTCTATCGGCCGCGTGACTAACGGTTGCCGCTTGCTCGGGCGCGCGAGGTCACCTGGGCGCACCAGTCCTTGTCGGCGAACCCACACCCGGCGAAGAGGCAGTGAGCCCTGTAACTGGGGGGCCGGGACTCGAACCCGGATAGCCGGCTCCAAAGGCCGGAGTCTTGCCATTAGACGACCCCCCAAGTGGGACCCGCAGTCTAAGACCCCTGGCCAGGCCGCCGGACGCCTGCGCCCGCGCGCGGCTACGATGCGGGCGTGACCGCGCCGGTCGTCGTCATCCTCGCGGCGGGACAGGGCACGCGCATGCGCTCTGCCACGCCGAAGGTCCTCCACCCGCTGTGCGGCCGGCCGCTGCTCGGCTGGCCGATCGCCGCCGCGCGCGAGGCCGGGGCCGCGAAGGTCGTCGTGGTGGGCGGTCCCGACCGCGTCCTGGAGCCGCATCTGCCCGACGGCGTCGTGCACGCGATCCAGCCTCAGCCCGACGGCACCGCCGGCGCCGTGCGCGCCGCCGTGGAGCAGATCGACCGCGACGCGCCCGTCGTCGTGCTGAGCGGCGACGTCCCGCTGTTCACCGCGGAGGCGCTGGCCGAGCTGGTCGCCGCGCACGAGCGCGCGGGCGCCGCCGCGACGATGCTCACGATCGTGCTCGACGATGCCAGCGGCTACGGCCGCGTCGTGCGCGACGCCGACGGCTCGGTGCTGCGCGTCGTGGAGACGAAGAAGCCCGGCGACGCGACGCCCGAGGAGCTGGAGATCCGCGAGGTCAACGCCGGCATCTACGCGTTCGCCGGCGGCGACCTGCTCGACGCGCTCGCGCACGTGCGCGCCGACAACGCCCAGGGCGAGTACTACCTGCCCGACGTGCTGCCGCTGCTGCGCGAGCAGGGCCGCCTCGTCGCCGCGCACGTGCTGGAGGACCCGGCGCTCGCGCTCGGCATCAACGACCGCCGCGACCTCGCCACGGTGCGCGCGATCGCGCAGCGGCGCATCCACGAGCGCCACCTCGCCGCGGGCGTGACGATCGTCGATCCCGACTCGACGACGATCGACGTCGAGGTCGAGCTGGGTCAGGACGCGGTGATCGCACCGTTCTCCTCGCTGCACGGCTCGACGAAGATCGGCCCCGGCTGCCGGATCGGCCCGCTCACGACGCTGATCGACATGACGCTCGGCGCCGACGTGCAGATCCCGCACTCCTACGCCACCAGCTGCGAGATCCGCGACGGTGCGAGCGTCGGTCCGTTCGCCTACCTGCGCCCCGGCACCCTGCTGCGCGAGGGCTCGAAGGTCGGCACGTTCGTCGAGGTCAAGAATTCCGACATCGGCCCGGGCGCGAAGGTCCCGCACCTCTCCTACATCGGCGACGCCGACGTCGGGGCGGGCAGCAACCTCGGCGCGAGCACGATCACCGCCAACTACGACGGCCGCAACAAGCACCGCACGACGGTCGGGGAGCGCGCCCACGTCGGCATCCACACCTCGCTCGTCGCGCCGGTCGCGCTCGGCGACGACGCCTGGACGGCCGCCGGCTCGACGATCGTCAACGACGTCCCCGACGGCGCGCTCGGCGTCGCGCGCGAGCGCCAGCGCAACATCGAGGGCTACGACGCGCGCACCAAGGACGCGAGCGACGCATGAGCTCCGTGTCGTCGCCTCCGCGTCGTACACTCGCGAGCGAGATGAGCGCCGCCGTGCCGCACGAGCGTCCGAGCACCAAGCTCGACATCGGCTACGACAAGCAGCTCATGCTGTTCGGCGGTCGCGCGCACGAGCAGCTTGCCGCCGACATCGCCGGCAAGCTCGACATCGACCTCGGCCCCGTCACGCTCAAGACGTTCTCCAACGGCGAGGTCTACTGCCGCTACGGCGAGTCGATCCGCGGCGCGGACGTCTTCATCGTGCAGCCGATCTGCGGCAACCCGAACACCGGGCTGACCGCCAACGACGCGCTGATGGAGCTGCTGGAGATGGTCGACGCGGCCGTCGGCGGCTCGGCCCACCGCGTGATCGCCGTCTGCCCCTGGTACGGCTACTCGCGCCAGGACAAGAAGTCCGCCCCGCGGGAGCCGATCAGCGCCCGCCTCGTCGCGCGCATGCTGGAGACGGCCGGCATCGACCGGATCCTCACGATGGACCTCCATTCCGGGCAGATCCAGGGCTTCTTCCAGAAGCCGTGCGACCACATGACCGCGATGTTCATGCTCACGAAGTACTTCGCCGACCAGGGTCTCGAGGACCTCGTCGTCGTCTCGCCGGACGCCGGTCGCGTGAAGCTGAACAAGAAGTTCGCCGCCACGATCGGCGCCGAGCTGGCGATCCTCAACAAGGAGCGCCCCGCCCAGCAGGTCGCCGAGATCGGCTACGTGATCGGTGACGTGAAGGGCAAGACCGCCGTCATCGTCGACGACATCATCGACACCGCCGGCACGCTCAAGGCGGCGGCGCAGACGGTCCGCGACGCCGGCGCCACGCGCGTGCTCGCGGCCGCGACGCACGCGGTCTTCTCCGGCAACGCGTGGGAGAACCTCGCCGCCGCCGCCTTCGACGAGATCGTCGTCACCGACACGATCCCGCTGCGCGAGGGCGCGCCGGGCAACATCACCGTGCTGCCCGTCGCCGAGCTGCTGACGAGCTCGATCCGCCAGATCTTCACCGACGGCTCGGTGAGCGAGGTCTTCCGCGGCGAGAACCAGCTCTTCTGACCTGTCCCCGCCACCCGCCTCCCACGCCGCCTCGCGTCTGATGGAGCTGCTCGGCCTCTCCGAGGACGAGCTCTGCACGACGCTCGCGGTCGACCCGCTGACGCTGCTCTCCGGCCAGCTCGACCACCGGCCGGAGCTGCCGATCCTGCTGGACCTGCTCGCCGAGGCGCAGGAGCGAGCCGGCGCCGCCGTGCTGCGCCGCTGGGTGCGTGCCCAAGGTCCCGCGGGACGCCCGCTCGACGCGCTGCTGGCACGCGACTTCGCGGCCTTCGAGGACCAGCTCGCCGCACTCGCCGCGCGCGGCTTCGTGCTCCGCGGCGGCGGTTAGTCCTTCGCGTCGGGCTTGCGCTTGCCGGGCCAGATCCCGAACAGGTGCGCGAACGACTTCGCGCCCGCGCGGTCGACCGCCGCCCGCGTCGCCGCGAACGTCGCGCCCTGCAGCGCGGCGGCGCCGACGACGCGCGGCCAGGTCGCCTGCTCGGTCGTCGCAGTCGGCGGCTCGGTCTCGTCGATCCGTCCCCAGATCGCGTCGAACAGACGCCGCGCGGCGATCCCGCCGGCAAGCCCGACGAGCACCCCGAAGGGCTTGTAGAGCAATCGCATCTTCCGCAGCCTACCCGTCCGCCGCGCGCATGGGCTTGCGTGGCGCGGGAAACTTGTCCTGGGACTGCACACGACCAACAGGCGGTGGCGAGATGACCGACGTGGCTCATTCCCCCCACGACGACGAAGCAGCGGAGCAACTGCTGCGTCGCGCCCTGCTCGACGCGTCTGACAGCGCTGCGCACTCGCTCGTCGTCGACGCGCTGCCTGTCAGCGACGCGGTCACCGTCGTCTTCCACGGTCGCCGCGACCTCGGCACGATCCAGACGTACGTCGCGCGCGGGCGCCACGCGGCCGGCGACCACATCGCCGCGCGCGAGCTGCTGCGCGTGCCATGCGACCTCGACCTCGGCGGCGCCGAGGACCGCGAAGACGCGCGCCGGCTCTACCGCGAGCAGGCGACGGCGCTGCGCGACGCGCTCGTCGGGGCCGACACCGTGCTCGACGTCTGGCGCGAGCCGCTCGAAGAGCTGGCCGACGGCGACGTGACGATCGCGCGCACCGTCGAGCTGGGCGTCGCGCTGCCCGCCCACCGGCTGCTGCCCATCGCGCTGGTCGCGCCCGAGCGCCAGCTCGTGATCGTGCCGGTCTGCGGCGCGCGCACGCTCGCCGCGGGCCGTCCGCCGCTCGGGATCGCGTGCGCGCAGCAGGACCTCGCGCGCGTCTTCCCGCTGCCCGACGACCCCGAGCGCTGCCTCGAGGAGTTCCTCGGCCTGGCGGCGACGCATGCCCGCGCGCTCGCCGATCGCCTGGAGCATCAGGAGGCCTCGGTCGAGCGCTTCCTCGACCTCGACGGCGGTGACGAGCCGTCGGCGCCGCCGCCGCTGCTCTGATCGGCGATCATGCCGCGGCGATGCGCCGCCCTGCCCGGATCGTCCTGCTCGCGCTCGCGGTGCTCGCCTTCCTCGCCGTCAGCGCCGGACTCGCGCGCGTGCTGAGCGCCAACGGCGCCGAGCGTTCGGCGATCGAGCAGCTGCTGAGCGCGCAGGCGCGCGGCGACGAGGCCAGGATGGTCGCGCACATGGAGGGCTGCCGGCAGCGACCGGCCTGCATCGCGCAGGCGCAGGCGAACGCGCAGCGCCTGCGCTCGACCGGGACGCTGCAGATCGTGCGTCTCGACCCCTCGACCGACTTCTCGCCCGCGGGCAGCGACGGCACCGCGCGCGTCGTCTGGCGCACGACCTCGCGCATCACTGTCGTGCAATGCGTGCGGGTCCACCGTGCCGGCGACGTGCTGTCGGGCCTGACGATCGAGCTGCGCGCGCTCAGCGCTCCGATCGGCCACGAGGCGAGCTGCCCGTCAGGCGGCTGACCGCCGCGCCGTCGCGCGGCTGTCGTACCCTGCCCGGAGTCGATGCGCCGCTTCTCCCCGCTGCTCCCCCTGCTGCTGCTCGCGCTGCTGCCCGCCACGGCCGCGGCCGCGACGACGGCCACCGTGCCGAACGGCAAGCCGCTCTACTACGAGGGCCAGGACGGCCGCCACGTGATCGACGGGCCGTGGCTGCTGCGCCTCGACCCGACCGACGTCGGGCTCGCCCAGCGCTTCTACGCGCAGACCGCGACGGACGGTTGGAGCCCCGCGACCGTCCCGAGCGCCTGGAACGCCGGTGACGACAGCGACGCCAGCTTCACCGGCTCGGTCGCCTGGTACCGCAAGGACTTCCGCCTCCCGAGCAGCGCTGCGGCGCTCGCCTGGATCGTGCGCTTCGAGTCGGTCAACTTCCGCGCCACGGTGTGGCTCAACGGCCGCAAGCTCGGCGACCACGTCGGCGGCTACACGGCCTTCGAGCTGGACCTGCCGAACGTCGCGAGACGCGGCGTCAACCGCCTCGTCGTGCGCGTCGACAATCGCCGCCCCAGCGCCGACCTCAGCGGCGCGGCGGGCGAGCTGCCGATCCCGCCGGGCGGCTGGTGGAACTACGGCGGGCTGCTGCGCGAGGTCTACCTGCGCCCCGTCGACCGCGTCGACATCGCCAACGTGCAGGTGACGCCCACGCTGCCGTGCCCCACGTGCTCGGCGACCGTGACCGTGCGCGCGAGCGTGCGCAACGTCACCCACTCGCTGCAGCACGTCACCCTCAGCGGCCGCTTCGGCACGCTCCCGCTCGCCTTCGGGACGATCGCGATCGCCCCCGGCGCGACCGCGACGTTCACGCGCGCGCTGCTCGTGCCCAAGCCGAAGCTGTGGTCGCCCGCGCATCCGAGCCTCTACGACGTGCGCCTCGCCGCGACCGCCACGCGCGAGGCCCACGGCAAGCCGACGCCGGCCGCCGGCTACCGCCTGCGCACGGGCATCCGCTCGCTGACGGTCACGCGCAGCGGCCAGCTCGTGCTCAACGGCAGCGTCGTGCACTTTCGCGGGGTGGCGCTGCACGAGGACACCGCGACGCAGGGCGCGGCGATGGACAACGCCACGCGCGCGCGGCTGATGGGCCTCGTGAAGGACGTCGGCGCGACGCTCGTGCGCTCGCACTACCCGCTGCACCCCGAGTTCCAGGAGCTGGCCGACCGGGAAGGCGTGCTGATCTGGTCGGAGATCCCGGCGACCTACCAGCTGCCCGAAGCCGACCTCGGCCGCGCGCCGTTCAGGTCGCTCGCGCTCCAGGAACTGCGCGAGGACATCCTCGCCAACCGCAACCACCCGTCCGTCGCGATCTGGTCGGTCGGCAACGAGATGGCGAGCGTCGTCGGGGCCAACCAGGCCGCCTATCTGCGCACCTCGGCCGCGCTCGTGCACCAGCTCGACCCGACGCGCCCCGTCGGGCTCGCCTTCGCGGGCCATCCCGAGACGCCCTGCCAGACGGCCTACGCGCCGATCCAGGTGCTCGGGATGAACGACTATTTCGGCTGGTACACCGGCTTCGGCGGCAACATCGCCGACCGCGACGAGCTCGCTCCCTTCCTCGACGCGCTGCGCAAGTGCTATCCGACGAAGGCGATCGCCGTGACCGAGTACGGCGCCGAGGCCAACCGCGACGGACCGGTCGAGGAGAAGGGCACCTACGCCTTCCAGCAGGACTTCATCGACTACCACCTGCGCACGTTCGCGACGAAGGCGTGGCTCACCGGCAGCGTCTACTTCGCGCTCCAGGAGTTCCGCGTGCGGCCCGGTTGGGGCGGAGGGAATCCGTGGGGCACGCCGCCGTTCCACACGAAGGGCGTCGTGCGGCTCGACTTCAGCGAGAAGCCCGGCTACGCGACCCTGCGCGACGGCCAGCGCAAAGTGCGTCAGTACGTGCCGCGGCGCGCCGGCACCTGAGGCCGCGGTGCAGGCGCGTGGGCCGGGCGCCGCGCGGGCGCCGGCAGCAGGTCCGCGAGACGGCGTCCGTCGCGCAGCCGCACGCGTGCGGGGAGGGCGCTCGGCAGCGGGATCGGCAGCCCGCCGGGACCGGGATCGCGCGGCACGCGCGGCTGCACGCGGTCGTTGCCTCCGCCTCCGCCCTCGTCCTCCTCGCCCGTGCGCGGGGCGACCGCGTCATCGTGCAGGCAGGGCAGCAGCAGCAGCGCGGCCAAGCACAAGCCGAGCAGATGAAGCCCACCGAGCACCAGGACGAGCAGCGTCTCGTCTGCCATGGCGCTAGCGTAGCGGCGCGCGTCGCGTTCGCGGCAAATCCTCTACTCTCTCTCACCGCTCATGGCTGCCACCGAGACCACAACCCTCACCGTCGCCTCCCGTCCCGTCGAGGGCTCGCGCTCCACGCGCCGCCTGCGCCGCACGGGGCTCGTGCCGGGGGTCGTCTACGGCGGTGGCGCCGACCCGCTCGCCTTCCAGGTCGACGCGCGCGAGCTGCGCAACGCGCTCGCCCACGGCGGCGCGGTCATCGACCTCACGCTCGACGGCCAGGCGACGCCAGTCGTCCTCAAGGACCACCAGCGCCATCCGGTCACGGGCGACACGATGCACATCGACCTGCTGCGGGTCGACCTGCGCCAGAAGATCCACGCGATAGTCGCGCTGGAGCTGGTCGGCGGCGAGGACTCGCCCGGCGCGAAGGCCGGCGGCGTGCTCGAGCAGGTCACGCGCGAGCTCAACATCGAGTCGCTGCCGACCGCGATCCCGGACACGATCACGCACGACGTGTCGGCCGCCGAGATCGGCGACACGATCACGCTCGACGCGATCGTCGTGCCCGAGGGCGTCGAGCTGCTCGACGAGCTCGAGACGGTCGTCGCGACCCTCACCCCTCCGCGCCTGTCGGTCGAGTCCGACGACGAGATCGAGACCGAGACCGAGGTCGTCGGCGAGGCATCGGCGGACGACGCCGACGCATCCGGCGACGGCGACGGCGACGAGTAGCTCGCCGTGCGCCTCGGTGGCGCGCAGGCCGACTGGCTGATCGTCGGGCTCGGCAACCCGGGCTCCGAGTACACGGGCACCCCGCACAACGTCGGCTTCGAGGTCGCGAACGCGCTTGCCGTTCGTTGGGGCCTGGGGCGCGCGAAGCAGAAGTACCGCGGACTGATCGCGGACGGGCGCATCGAAACCGTCCCCGCCCGTCCGCGCGTCGCCGTCCTCCTGCCGCAGACGTACATGAACGAGTCGGGTCGCTCCGTCGGCCCCGCACGCGGCGCCTTGAAGGTCGAGCTCGATCGCGTGCTCGTGGTGCACGACGAGATCGACCTGCCGTTCGGCGACGTGCGCGTGCGGCTCGGCGGCGGCCTCGCGGGCCACAACGGCTTGAAGTCGCTCAAGCGCGAGCTGGGAAGCCCGGACTTCCCGCGCGTGCGCATAGGAGTCGGGCGGCCCGACAGCACCGACCCCGAACGCGTCTCGGCCCACGTGCTCGGCCGCTTCCGCGAGTCGCGCGACGAGGTCGCCGCCCTGATCGCCGCGGCCGCCGACGCCGCTGAGGCCGTCGTGCTCGGCGAGCGCGAGCTGTAGCCCGGCGCGAGCTCGGCCGCCGCAGCGGTTAGAGGCGTCGGGGAGCCCTTGCGTAGACTCAGAACCAGCCTCGGCCGCGCAGCCTGCGCGGCCGTTCTGCGTGCCCCGGACATGCTCTCAGCCCTCCTCGCCTACGCCGCCGACGACCCCGCGACCACGACGCTCGCTGCCGAGGGCGGCAGGGCGTTCGTGTCGCGCTCGCTGCGGCCCTACCTCGTGGCCGCGCTCGCACAGGAGGACCTGCAGAAGCCGCTGCTCGTCGTCGCGGGCGACGACCGCCAGGCGCGCGAGCTGGCGCTCGACCTGCGTGCCTGGCTCGCGCCGCGCACCGTCCGCTTCTATCCCTCGCGCGGCGTCGCCTACGAGTCGCACCTCGCGCCGCCGCCGCACCTCGTCGGCCGCCGCGTCGCCGCGCTCGACGCGCTGATCGGCGACGGCGCGTCGCCCGCCCACGGGGCCCCCGTCGTCGTCGTCTCCGCGGTCGCGCTGTCGGAGAAGGTGCCCGACCCGGCCCTGCGCCCGCACGGCTTCACGCTCAAGGTCGGCGAGCTGCTCGACCTCGACGAGACCGCCGCCGACCTCGTCGCGGCCGGCTACGCGCGCGTCAACCAGGTCGAGGACCGCGGCCAGTTCGCGATCCGCGGCGGCCTGCTCGACCTCTTCCCGGCGACCGAGGACCGCGCCGTGCGCGTCGACCTGTTCGACGACGAGATCGAGTCGCTGCGCTGGTTCTCGACGTTCACCCAGCGCTCGCTCGGCGACGCGACCGAGGTCGAGGTCTCGCCGGCTGCCGAGCTGGCGGTCGAGCACCGCGAGCTGGCGGAGCTGGCGGCGACCGAAGACGAACGTCCCGACATCGCCGAGCTGCTGCCGGTCGACCAGTTCCACGCGATGCTCGACCTCGTCCCCGACGCAGGGGTGCTCGTCGCTGCCGAGGAGGAGATCGGACCCGCGCTCGCCGACCACTGGCAGGACGTCACCGCCGCCTTCCACGACGCCGACGCGCACCACCTCTACGTCGCCCCCGACAAGATCGAGGCCGCCCTCGCCCAGCGGGCCCGCATCCACCTCTCCTCGATCGAGCAGGACCAGCCGCACACGTTCCGCGCCCAGGCCGCCGACGTCGCGGCCAAGAGCGTGCGCGAGGCCGAGCCGGAGCTGGAGAAGCTCGTGCGCTCCAACTACCGCACGGTCGTCGCGTTCGCGCGCCGCGGCGAAGGCGAGCGCGCGGCCTACAACCTCGGCCGCCTGAAGGTCGGCTGGATCGACGGCTCGGCCCCGGGCGCCGCGTCCCTCGCGTTCGCCGAGGCGCGGCTGCGCGACGGCTTCGTCGCGCCCGGCTTCCGCCTCGCGGTCATCCCCGAGCACCGCCTCTTCCGTCGCCGGGCGGGTGGGGGCAGGTCAAGCGCGGGGCAGTCGGGGCCGGGCGGGCGCCGGCGCGGCCTGCTGCGCTCCTTCACCGACCTGCGCACGGGCGACATCGTCGTGCACGAGGACCACGGCCTCGCGCGCTTCGCCGGCTTCGACACGAAGACGGTCGCCGGCGTCACGCGCGACTACCTCGAGCTGGAGTTCCAGGGCAGCGACAAGGTCTTCATGCCGGTCGATCAGCTCGCGAAGATCTCGCGCTACGTCGGCGCCGGCGGCGAGCACCCGGCGCTCTCGAAGCTCGGCGGCAAGCGCTGGGACACACTCAAGACGCGTGCGCGACGGGCCGCGCAGGAGCTGGCCGGCGAGCTGCTCAACCTCTACGCCGAGCGCAAGCACCGCGCGGGCCATGCCTTCCCCGCCGACAGTGACTGGCAGCGTGAGTTCGAGGACGCGTTCCCGTATCGCGAGACGCCCGATCAGCGCGAGGCGATTGAGCAGGTCAAGAGCGACATGGAGGCGCCGCGCCCGATGGACCGCCTGATCTGCGGCGACGTCGGCTACGGCAAGACCGAGGTGGCGCTGCGGGCCGCCTTCAAGGCCGCCAACGACGGCAAGCAGGTGATGGTGCTCGTGCCGACGACGATCCTCGCCCAGCAGCACTACGGCACGTTCTCCGAGCGCCTCAAGGACTACCCCTTCACCATCGAGCACGTCTCGCGCTTCCGTTCCCCGGCCGAGCAGAAGGCGGCGATCGAGGGCTTCGGCAAGGGCAACGTCGACATCCTCGTCGGCACGCACCGGCTGCTCTCGCGCGACGTGCGCGCGAAGGACCTGGGGCTGCTCGTCGTCGACGAGGAGCAGCGCTTCGGCGTCAAGCAGAAGGAGCTGCTGCGCCAGCTGAAGCTGCGCGTCGACGTGATCGCGATGAGCGCCACGCCGATCCCGCGCACGCTGCAGATGTCGATCGCCGGGATCCGCGACATCTCCGTGATCGAGACGCCGCCCGAGGGCCGCCGGCCGGTCAAGACCTACATCGGCGAGTACGACGAGCAGCTCGTCAAGCAGGCGATCGAGCGCGAGCGCGCGCGCGGCGGGCAGGCCTTCTTCCTGCACAACCGCGTCGAGACGATCGACGAGACGGCCGAGCGGCTGCGCGCGCTGTGCCCGCAGGTGCGCTTCGAGGTCGCGCACGGGCAGCTCGACGAGCACCAGCTCGAGGAGCGCATGCTGCGCTTCCTGCGCGGCGACGCGGACGTGCTCGTGGCCACGAGCATCATCGAGTCGGGCATCGACATCCCACAGGCGAACACGCTGATCGTGGAGCGCGCCGACGCGCTCGGGCTCGCCCAGCTCTACCAGATCCGCGGGCGTGTCGGCCGTAGCCGCGAGCGCGCGTACGCCTACCTGCTCTATCCCTCCGCGGCGGCGCTCACGCCCGACGCGGCGACGCGGCTCTCCGCGCTGTCGGACTACACCGAGCTGGGCGCGGGCTTCAAGGTCGCGATGCGCGACCTCGAGATCCGCGGCGCCGGCAGCCTGCTCGGCGACGAGCAGTCGGGCCACGTCGCGGCGCTCGGCTTCGAGCTGTACATGCAGATGCTGGACGAGGCCGTGCAGGAGCTGGGTGGAGAGGACGCAGCCGGTGACGAGCACGAGCCGGTGCGGCTCGACGTCGACGTCGACGCGTACGTGCCGGCGGACTACATCCCCTACGAGCAGGCGAAGGTCGACGTGCACCGGCGGATCGCGGGCGCGCGCGACGTCGCGACGCTCGGCGAGCTGCGCGCCGAGCTGAACGATCGCTTCGGCCCGCCGCCGGAGCCGCTGGAGAACCTGCTCGCGCTCCAGCAGGCGCGCATCAAGCTGGGGGAGGCGGGCGCGCGCACCGTCACGTTCCGCGGCGGACGCCTGGCGGTGACGCCGATCGAGCTGGACTCGCGGCGCGCCAAGCGCGTGCGCGAGGAGATCCCGGAGGCGCTCTACGAGTCGGGCAAGTCGCAGCTCTCGATGCGCGTGCCCGACGATCCCGCGGCGCGTTTTCCCGCCGTCGTGCGGGCCGCCGACGTGCTGCTCGCGGTCACACGCGAGGCCGCATGAAGGCCTGTTGCTAAATGTTCCCTAACGATTCGCGGTACCTGCCACCTCGACGCGAGAACTTATGTACGATGCCCCAGCTCGTGATCAAGAACGCACTTCGCATCGTCTCGGCGCTCGGCGCCTTTTTTGTGGTCGCACTCGTGCTCGTCGCCTGCGGCGGGGGCAGCGACTCGCTCTCCGGCAACGACGTTGCCGCGATCGACGGCGCCAGCCCCGTCACGAAGTCCGACTACCAGCACTGGGCCGACATCACGGCCAAGGGCGCTGCCGGCCCGACCGGCGCCGCGGTCGCGCCCGACCCGCCGAACTACACGAAGTGCATCGCCGGGCTGCGCGCGGCCACCAAGGTCAAGAAGGGCCAGCCGAAGCCGTCCGACACGACGCTGCGGGCACAGTGCAAGCAGAGAAATCAGCAGGTCATCGATCAGACGATGGCGACGTTGATCCAGTCGAACTGGATAGAGGCCGAGGCCAAGCAGCAGGGCGTCACGGTCAGCGACAAGGACATCGACAAGCAGCTCGCGAAGACCAAGAAGCAGTCCTTCCCGACGGCGAAGGCCTACAACAAGTTCCTCGCGCAGTCGGGCATGAGCAACGACGACGTGCGCTTCCGCCTGCGGATCCAGCTGCTCGCACAGAAGCTGACGGCGAAGATCCAGAACAGCGCCGCGCCGGTCACGAGCGCTCAGATCTCCGCGTACTACGCCAAGAACAAGGCGCAGTTCGCGCTCCCCGAGCGCCGCGACCTCCAGATCATCTTGACGAAGACCCAGGCTCAGGCCAACACCGCGCGCGCTGCTGTGATGGGTGGCATGAGCTGGGCTGCCGCGACGAAGAAGTACTCGACCGACGCGGCTTCCAAGGCCAGCGGCGGTGTGCTGCGCGGCGTCGCGAAGGGCCAGCAGGACAAGGCCCTCGACACCGAGGCCTTCGGGGCCAAGAAGGGTGTTCTGAGCCAGCCGGTCAAGGGCCAGTTCGGGTGGTACATCGTCCGCGTGACGAACATCACGCCGCCCAAGCAGACATCGCTCAAGGACGCCACGGCGCAGATCAAGCCAGTGCTCACGCAACAGGGTCAGCAGCAGAAGCTGCAGACCTTCGCAGCGAGCTTCCAGAAGCGCTGGCTGAAGGCGACCAAGTGTCGCGCCGGCTACGTCGTGACGCTCTGCAGCAACGCGCCGAAGCCGAAGACGACGACTGCGGGTGGCACGGTCGCCACGACGCCGTCGACGTCCGGCAAGTGATCCGCCCGGTACGCTGCCGCGCGTGAGCGCGAGCCGGCCCGAGATCCAGGAGTCGCTCGCGCGGCTCGATGAGCTGACGCGCCGGCTGCGGCGCGAGTGTCCGTGGGATCGCGAGCAGGACGAGCGCACGATCGTCCCCCACACGCTCGAGGAGGCCTACGAGCTGGCCGACGCGGCACAGCGCCGCGACGACGCCAAGCTGCTCGACGAGCTGGGCGATGTGCTCTTCCAGGTGCACTTCCTGGCGCTGCTGATGGAGGAGCGCGGTGCGGGCGACCTCGCCGCCGTCGCCGAGCACTGCCGCCAGAAGCTGATCCGCCGCCACCCGCACGTGTTCGGCGACGTCGAGGTACGCGACGCCGGCGAGGTGCTGCGCAACTGGGACCAGATCAAGCAGGGCGAGGAGGGCCGCGAGCAGGGCGTGTTCGCCGAGGTCCCCGAGAACCTGCCCTCGTTGTTGCATGCTCGCAAGGTGCAGCGCCGCGCCGCGTCGAGCGGCTTCGACTTCCCGGGCGTCGAGGGCCCGCTGCAGTCCGTGCGCGACGAGCTGGAGGAGCTGGAGCAGGCGCACGACGCCGACGCGCGCTTCCACGAGCTGGGTGACGTGCTGTTCGCGGCCGTCAACGTCGCACGCAAGCTGAAGCTCGATCCCGAGCTGGCGCTGCGCGCCGCCAGCGAGCGCTTCCGCGGCCGCGTCGAGGCCGGCGTCGCGCTGGCCGCACGCGACGAGCGCACGTGGCACGATCTGACGCCCGACGAGCAGCTCGCCTACTACGCACGCGCCCGGATGCGGTCCCACCCGCCCGCCTGAACCGTCCCCGACCAGGAGAACGCATGAGCCAGATCGAGCACGTCCATGCCCGCCAGATCCTCGACAGCCGGGGCAACCCGACGGTCGAGGTGGAGCTCAGCCTGCGCTCCGGCGCATGGGGTCGCGCGGCGGTGCCCTCGGGCGCATCGACTGGCGAGTACGAGGCGACGGAGCTGCGCGACGGCGGCGAGGCGTACCTCGGCAAGGGCGTGACGAAGGCCGTCGCGAACGTCAACGGCGAGATCGCGACCGCGGTGCGCGGGCGCGACGCGACGAACCAGGCTGGCATCGACCGTCTGCTGATCGAGCTGGACGGCACGCCCAGCAAGTCGCGTCTCGGCGCCAACGCGACGCTGGCTGTCTCGCTCGCCGCCGCGCACGCGGCCGCGGCGGAGGAGCGCCAGCCGCTGTGGCGCTATCTCGGTGGCGATGCCGCCCACGTCCTGCCCGTGCCGATGATGAACGTGCTCAACGGCGGCGCGCACGCCGACAACAAGGTCGACTTCCAGGAGTTCATGGTCGTGCCGTGGGGCGCGAAGACGTTCTCGGAGTGCCTGCGGATGGGCACCGAGGTCTTCCATCACCTGAAGAAGACGCTGCACGACCGGGGGCTTGGCACGGCCGTCGGCGACGAGGGCGGCTTCGCGCCCGATCTCACCTCCAACGAGGCCGCCCTCGAAGTGCTCGTCGCGGGCATCCGCGCCGCCGGCTACGAGCCCGGCGAGCAGGTCGCGATCGCGCTCGACCCGGCCACGAGCGAGATCTACAAGGACGGCAGCTACGTGCTGGAGCACGAGGGGCGCAGCCTCACCGCCGCACAGCTCGCCGACTACTGGGCGGACCTCGCCGGGCGCTACCCGATCGTCTCGATCGAGGATGGCATGGACGAGGGCGACTGGGAGGGCTGGGCGACGCTGACGCAGCGCCTCGGCAAGACGGTCCAGCTGGTCGGCGACGATCTCTTCGTCACGAACACCCAACGGCTCAAGCGCGGGATCGACCAGGGCGTCGGCAACTCGATCCTCATCAAGGTCAACCAGATCGGCACGCTCACCGAGACGCTCGACGCGATCAAGCTGGCGCGCGAGAGCGGCTACACGGCCGTCATGTCGCACCGCTCGGGCGAGACCGAGGACGTCACGATCGCCGACCTCGCGGTCGCCACCGGCTGCGGGCAGATCAAGACCGGCGCGCCCTCGCGCTCGGACCGCGTCGCCAAGTACAACCAGCTGCTGCGGATCGAGGAGTCGCTCGGCGAGGACGCGGTCTTTCCTGGGCGGTCGGCCTTCAAGGGGCAGTAGCGAGAAGGAGAACGCGCGCAGGGCGCGAAGGAGGGGGCAGTGCCGCCCTCCAGCTCGCTCTCGCGCACGCCCACCACCTCGCTCGGCGCCGCGGCGCTGCGGGTCCGCTGGGACCGCGTCGCGCGCGTCGCGCTGCTGCTGCTGCTGGCGGTCGTGCTGCTGGCCTACGTCGGCCCCGCGCGCTCGCTCGTGACGACCTGGCACACCTCGAACGCGAAGCAGGCGCAGCTGAGCGCGCTCGAGCACGAGCACGAGGCGCTCGTGCGCCGCGCGACGTCGCTGCGCGACCCCCGCACCGTGCAGGCGGAGGCGCGTCGCCTCGGCATGGTCCGCCCCGGCGAGCGCTCCTACGTGATCGAGAACCTCCCAGGCGGCTGAGACCGTCCTGTGGCGTCGGCCGGGTAGCCTGCCCGGAAATGGACGTCGAGACCGCGATCGGGCTGTGGCACGACGGCGAGCGCCGTCTGCGCGCGATCGCGCCCGAGGACCGTTCCGTGATGGAGCGCGTCGCCGATCGCATCGTCGCCGAGCTGCATCGCCGGCTCGGCGGACCCTTCATGGCGGCGGAGCTGGTCGAGCTCTACAGCGCGGGGGCCGACTGGTGCCTCGACGTCGCGCTCGCGACCGCCCCCGACGATCCGCGCGCCTGGGACGCGCAGACGATCGGAGATGCGGCCTTCGCGCGCTATCTGCGCGAGGCCAGCGACTGGGCGGGAGGGCGCCGGCGCGTGCCGGACGAGACGGACGACTGAGCCGGGCGGCTCAGTCGTCGTCGCTGCTGCCGGCCCTGCGAATCACGATCTGATCCTCTTCGATCGTGATCTCAAGCGGCCGATGGCCGGCCCAGTGCTCGGCGTAGATGGGGTCGTCCTGGACGGCGGGGTCGAGCCACAGGCCGTAGCCCTCCTCGCCGTGGTCGAAGGTGCCCTCGAGCGGACCCGTGGAGACCTTGCGACGGCTGCGACCGCCGCGGCGTCCGCGCCGGCGCGCCGGCTTCTCCTCCTCGTCGTCCTCGTCCTCGTCGGCATCCTCACCGCTGGCTGCGCGTGCCTTGGCACGAACGGCCTCCTCCTTGGCCTTGGCCTTCGCGGCCTCTGCCTCGGCCTTCTCCTTGGCGGCCTGGGCCGCCTCGAGCTCGGCGGCGATCTGCGCGTCGTCCTCGGCGCGCAGGTCGATCTCGTCGTCGAAGTCGGCGCCAGGGGCGTCGGCGTCGACGCCGTCGGCGGTGAGCTTGTTCTCGCGTTTGAACGCGGCAATCTGCTGTGTGGTGACCTCGAGCTGGTGCGCGATCCACGCATCCGTGCGGCCCTGACGGACCCAAGTGCGGATCTGGTTCAGCTGGGGGCGAAGTGAGCGTCTTGGCATCGGCCGGGCAGACTAGCGAAAAGTGGCGGACAGGAGACTCGCCCCAAGCGCGGAACCTACAGGTGACCCACGTTATCCTTGCCGTAGAGCGGCTGGTCCAGCACCCCGACTCGCCGATCTCGTCGCTCGTCCGGCCACCATGCAGCAGGGAGGCAGCAGCGCAATGTTGGTCCTCACGAGGAAGTCCAACCAAAGCATCATGATCGGCGACGACGTCGAGGTGACCGTGCTGGCGATCATGGGCGAGAAGGTCCGGATCGGCATCCAGGCGCCTCGAGAGGTTCCCGTGTTCCGCACGGAGGTCTACGTCGAGATCCAGCAGGAGAACCTCGACGCGAGCGACGACGCGCGCGGCGAGGTCGACGCTGCGCTGCGCAAGCTGGGCGACGGCTGACCGGCATGCGCCGGTCGGCCTCTCAGCCCATCACGTAGTAGAGCGTCTCGAACATCGCGATCGTCACCACGACGGCGGTCACGACGATCGAGAGCACGAGCAGGCCGAAGCGCAGCGAGCCGTGCTTGTGCAGCCGTTCGAGCTGGCGCTGACGGGAGCGCTGGGCGGCCGTCTGACGCAGCCGCTCGCGGCGCGTGCGGTCGAGTTCGGCCTCCTCGAAGAAGGCCTGTTCCAGCTGCGCGAGGCTTTGACGCATCCGCATGAGCGGCAAGAGCCTACCAGCGCCTTCCGGCCTCAGCAGGCACCCCAGAGGCCGCGACCGGCTGCCTGCGCGGCGGACTGGAGCTGTGTCAGCTCGCTCGCGTGCGCCGTGTTGGGGGCGATCTCGAGCGTCCGCGCCGCCCCCGCGCGCACCAACTGCGCGTTCACGAACAGCCCGTCGGCCGCGCGGTAGACGTACGCCAGCAGGCGCCCGTAGCGGTCGCGCAGCTCGCGGTCGAAGCGCAGCGTGACGCGCTCGCCGGCGTGCACGAGCAGTCGCGCATTGAGCGCGTGCGCGGCCTCGCCGAAGCACTGCACCGGCGTGTTCGGCTTGACCGTCTCGGGCGTGTCGATGCCGACGTAGCGCACGTGCTCCTCGCGCCCGTCGAGCTGCACGACGATCGTGTCGCCGTCGATCACGCGCTCGAGCCGCGCGGCGACCGCGCCACCCGTGTGCACGCCGTCGTCCCCGCCGCCGAGCCAGCTCGGCAGCGGCACGTCGCCGAGCACGAGCCCGGCGAGCAGCAGGACGGCGATCCAGGGCAGCGCGCGCGGCCAGGTCATGCGCCGAGGCTACGTCGCCGGGTGCGACGGCGCAGCCTCGGTCTGCGCCCTAGTGGACTTCCTGCTGCTCGTAGACGCCGACGAAGCGCAGGTAGTTCTCGGCGATCTGCGCGGCCGCCTCGGCGCGTGGCAGCGAGCCGTCGAGGAAGCCCTTGAGCGCGTCCCACCAGATCGAGCGGCCGATCGCGAAGCCGACGAAGCCCTCGACGGGCGCCGCCTCGCGCAGCCAGTGGTCGACCTTCGCGTCGCTCGCGCCGCGACCCAGCAGCACGCAGACGACGTTCTCGCGGCCTGCGCCCGAGCGCGTCTGCGCGGCCAGCAGCTCGGCGTCCGAGCGCGCGTCGACGCCCTCGATCTTCCAGATGTCGACCTCGATCCCGAAGTCCTGGATCGCCGCGATCGCTCCGCGCATCAGCTCGGGGCGCAGCTCGGCGTCGTAGCGGTCGACGTCGCCGTCGACGGCCGCGAGCTGATGCTCCTCGGCCGGCACCAGCAGCTCGAACAGGAACAGGCGGTCGTTCGCGTGCAGCCAGTCTGCGAGGCGCTTGAGGCGCCCGAGCTGGCGCTCGTTCGTCTCCGCGTCGCCCTCCGGGTTGTAGCGCACCAGCACCTTGCTGAAGGCGGGATCGAATTGCTCGATGTGGGCGCCGAAGTCGTCGCCGTACTGGAAGTCGAACTCGTTCTGGCCGCTCTTCTCGACGGGCATCGCGAGCTTCAGGCCCTGGGCCTTCGCGGTTGCGGGCACGGTGCCGCCGAACTGCTCGTCGACGAGCACGCCGGTCGCGCCGGCCTCCGCGCCGCGCTCCACGGCCAGCTGCATCCCCTCGAACACGAGCTGCTTGGCGTCCGTGATCGTCGCCGTCTGCTCCGGGCTGGGATCGCCGTGGATCCCGAACATCTTGGTCTGGAACGAGCCGCGGTGGTCGAACGCGAGGATGTAGAGCTTGCCGTCGTAGCCGAGTGCCATGGAACCGTCCTTCGTCGTGAGAGCTGCGCGGGGGCGAGTGTACCCCGGCGCCTGTGTTTGCAGCGCCTGCGGGACGGCTACGCTGGGCCTCCGTGGAGGCCCATTTCAGCGGTCCCAACTACACCATCGGCATCGAGGAGGAGCTCATGATCCTCGACGCCGAGTCGCTCGAGCTCGCGAACGCGATCGAGGCGCTGCTCGACGACACGCGCTCCGAGCAGGTCAAGCCCGAGCTGATGGAGTCGGTGCTGGAGATCGCCACGACGCCCCAGCCGAACACGGCCGCCGCCGGCGTCGAGCTGCGCGGGCTGCGCGCGCACGTCGCGAGCGTCGCCGCCGGGCGCGGGCTCGCCATCGGCGCGGCCGGCACGCACCCGTTCGCGATGTGGGAGCAGCAGCGGATCGTGGCGCGCCCGCGCTACCGCGAGCTGGTCGACGACCTGCGCTTCGTGGCACGGCAGGAGCTGCTGTTCGGCCAGCACGTGCACGTCGGCCTCGACGATCCCGAGAAGGCGATCCACGTCGCCAACGGGATGCGCGTGCACCTGCCGGTGCTGCTCGCGCTGTCGGCCAACTCGCCCTTCTGGCGCGCCGACGCGACCGGGCTGGCCTCGACCCGCACGCCGATCTTCCGCGCCTTCCCGCGCGTCGGGATCCCGCCGACGTACGCCGACTGGGCCGACTACGAGGCGAGCATCTCGTTCATGGTCGAGAGCGGCGTGATCGAGGACTACACGTACCTCTGGTACGACGTGCGCCCGCACCCCAACCTCGGGACGGTCGAGATCCGCGTGATGGACGCGCAGACGCGCGTCGAGCACACGCTCGGGCTGGCGGCGCTGATCCAGGCGATGGTGAAGGAGCTGGCCGAGCACTTCGAGGCCGGCAAGCGGCTCTCGCGCTACCCCCACCAGATGATCGACGAGAACAAGTGGCTGGCCGCGCGGCACGGGCTCGACGGCGAGCTGGTCGACCTGCCGTCGCGCTCGCGCGTGCCGACCCGCGAGCTGGCGCGGCGGCTGCTCGAGCGCCTGCGCGGCCATGCGGAGGAGCTCGGCTCCGCCGCCGAGCTGGCGGCGATCGACGACCTGCTGGAGCGCGGCAACGGCGCGGCGCGCCAGCGCATCGTCTACGAGGCCAACCAGGATCTGCGCGAGGTGGCGGCGGAGATCGTCGCCGCGACCGCCGTCGCCGCCTGAAGCCCGGGTCCGGCCTTCGTGAGCGCTCTAGAATCGATCGGGTGAGCAGCGGCGGCCCCGATCTCTTCGTCATCTGCAAGAACTGCCGCTCGGAGGTCAGCCCCTACATCACCGAGTGCCCGTACTGCGGCACGAGGCTGCGCAAGCGGGCGCCGAAGCTCGATCGCGACGGTCGTCCGAGCGAGCGCGAGCGCCGTCGCCGGCGCGTGCGCACGCCGTCGCCGTCGCTCGGGCCGCTGCGGCGCGGCGAGATCCCCGGCATCCGCATCGACCAGCGTCCCTACGCGACGATCGTGCTCGTGCTCGCGAGCCTCGTGATGCTCGTGCTCGTGCAGGCCAACGTCGTGCACCTGTTCGACGCCGCGATCGTCGGGCGGCCGCACGGCGACTGGTGGCGCGTGCTGAGCGCCCCGTTCGTCTACGACACGAACGGCTACGCGTTCGTCGTGCTGTTCGCGGTCGCGATCTTCGGCTGGCTGCTCGAGCGCCGGCACGGCGCGCTCGTGGTGGTGGCGCTGTTCCTCGCGGGCGGCGCCGGCGGCCTGGCGGTCGTCGCAGCGACCGAGACGTTCCCGCTCGCGCTCGGCGCCAACGGCGGGGCGCTCGCGCTGCTGAGCGCCTGGGCGATCCCCGACGTGCGCGCGCTGCGCCGCGGCCGCGAGGTCGACGGCGACCTGCTCGGCGTCGCGGTCTTCGCGGTCGTGCTGCTGGGGCTGCCGATCGCCGTGCACACAGCGGGCGCGCTCGCAGGCGCCGTCGGCCTGCTCGCCGGGATCGCACTGGGCGTGCCGCTGATGCTGCTCTCAGCGCGGCGCGGCTGAGCCGGCGCCTATCATCGACCGCGTGACGGACCGCGCGTACAGCGATGCCGAGATCGACGCGGCCCTGGCCTCGCTGAGCGACGCCGAGCGTCTGCGCACCGCGCAGGACCTCGTCGCGCGGGCCGCGCCCCGCCTGCAGCACGTGCTCGACGAGGCGCTCGCCGCCGGCGGCTGGTTCGGCGACGCCCACGAGCAGGCCGTGCGCGTCGCGGCCGGCGGCGAGGACCCGCTGCAGCGCGAGCGTGCGATCGGCACGCTCGTCGCGGAGGAGACGCGGCTCGGGATGCTGGTCGGCGTCGCCGTCGGCTTCGAGCTCGCGCGCACACTGGAGAACGACACCTCGACGAAGGGGGAGTGAGATGCAGCTGCGCCACCTTGGCCATTCCGCGATCGCCCTCAGCGACGGCGAGACGACGGTGCTCGTCGATCCGTTCCTGACCGGCAACCCGAAGGCCGCCGCGAGCCCCGGCGAGCTCGACGCGACGACGATCCTGCTCACGCACGGGCACGGCGACCACCTCGGCGACACGGTCGCGATCGCCAAGCGCACGGGCGCGACGGTCGTGGCGATCGTCGAGCTGGCCAACGAGCTGGACGAGGCGGGCTGCGACGTGCGCGATCCGAACCTCGGCGGCACCGAGACGTTCGAGTGGGGCTCCGTCAAGCTGGTGCCGGCCTGGCACACGGCCGTCTCGCCGAGCGGCACCGCGCACACGCCGGCGGGGCTGCTGATCGACTTCAAGGGCACGACGATCTACCACCTCGGCGACACGTGCCTGTTCTCCGACTTGCAGCTCGTCGGCCGCGGGCGCACGATCGACGTCGCGCTCGTGCCGATCGGCGGCCACTACACGATGGATCGCCACGACGCCGTCGAGGCCGTACGGCTCGTCGGCGCCACGACCGTGATCCCCGTCCACTACGACACGTTCCCGCCGCTCGAGACCGACGCGCAGGCGTTCAAGGCCGAGGTCGAGGCGCAGACGTCGAGCGCGGTCGTCGTGCTCGCGCCGGGGGAGCAGTGGTCGCCATGACGCACGCGATCATCCTGATCCAGGCCGAGCGCACCGCGCTGGCCGACCTCGGTGGCCTGCTCGCCGACATCCCCGGCGTCGCCGAGGCGTACTCGATCACCGGCGACTGGGACTTCGCGGCGATCCTGCGCCTGCGCGAGCACGACGACCTCGCGCACGTGATCACCGAGCAGCTCGCGCAGCTTCCGGGAATCACGAAGACGCAGACGCTGGTCGCGTTCGAGGTCTACTCGAAGCACGACCTCGAGGCGCTCTTCTCGGTCGGGGAGTAGCGCCTCAGCGCACGCCGGCGTGCGCGAGCGCGACGCCGAACGCGTCCGCCATCGCGGCGTACGTGTGGCCGGCGAGCGCGGCGCGGCCGGCCTCGCCGAGCGCGCTGCGCAGCGGGGGGTCGGCGAGCAGCCGCGCGATCGCGGCGGCCAGCGCGGCGGGATCGCCCGGTGCGACGACGAGCCCCGTCTCGCCGTCGCGCACGAGCCCTCCGGCGACGGCGCCGACCGCGGTCGTCGCGACGACCGGCGTCGCCTGGTGCAGCGCCTCGTTGCAGACGAGCCCCCACGGCTCGCGGAAGCGCGGCGTCGGGATCGAGGGCACTGCGACGAGCGCGGCGGCCGCATAGGCGAGCGGCAGCCGCTCGCGCCGGAGCGGGCCCAGCAGGCGGGCGCCGGGCGTGCCCGCGACGGCGTCCGCGAGCGGGCCGTCGCCGATCGCGACGAGCGTCGCTTCGTGCCCCGCCGGCAGGCGCCGCCAGGCGGCGAGCAGCTCCTGCACGCCCTTCTCGGGCACGAGCCGGCCGACGTACAGCACGAGCGGGCCGTCGCCGAGCGCGTGCTCGGCGCGCCAGGCCGCGATCTCCGCCGGCGCGACCGCGCGGCCGAACAGGTCGGCCTCGACCGACTGCGGCGCGATCGCGATGTCCTCGTCGTGGCCGCGGTAGCCGGCCACGTAGCGGCGCGTGTGCTCGCCGTAGGCGACGACGGCGTCGGCGTGACGGTAGACGTGGCGCACGAGCGGGAAGCCGAGCGCCGCCTTCGCACTGCCGCGCGGGTGCGCCCAGACCGACGCCCACAGCACGAACGGCTTGCGGCCCCGGCGCATCCCGAGATATGTCGCGGGCAGCAGCGTGCCGCCCGCGACGGGCGCGATCGCCGCCTCGTAGCGGACCCCGAGCGCGAGCGCCGCACGTGCGCCGTCGAGCCGCCGCGCGGGGAAGCGCGCGCCTTCCAGCTGCGCGTCGAGGTCGCCGAACCACGAGGGGATGTAGCCGGCGCCCGCGCCGGAGCACAGCACCTCGACGCCATAGCGCTGCGCGAGCAGCTCGTAGAGCGGCGTGCGGTACGGCGTGAGCACGTTCGTCACGAGCGCGATCGCCACGACGCCGCAGCCTGCCAGAATCGCCGGCTGGTGAGCTCCCCGGCGCGCGTCCTGCTGCTGCACAACCGCTACCGCGCCGCCGGCGGCGAGGAGCGCGTCATCGCCGAGTTGGAGACGCTGCTCGTGTCGCGCGGCCACGCCGTCGCCCGCTGCGAACGCGACAGCGCCGAGGCCGGCCGTGCGCGGGCGGCGCATGCGCTGCTGCGCGGCGGCGTCGACGAGGACGCGGTCGCCGCGGCGGTGCGCGCCCACCGCGCCGACGTCGTGCATGCCCACAACGTCCACCCATTGCTCGGCTGGCGCGCGCTGGCGGCTGCGCGCGCAGCCGGGGCGCGCGTCGTGCTGCACCTGCACAACCACCGGCTCGTGTGCTCGATCGGCATCGCCTTCCGCGACGGCGCGCCGTGCCACGCCTGCCACGGGCGCGACACGCGCCCAGGCGTGCGCTTCCGCTGCCGCGCGTCGCTGCCGGAGGCCGTCGCGTACGCCGCCGGACTCGCGCGCCAGCAGCCGCGGCTGCTGGCGGAGCCGGACGCGCTCGTGGCGGTCAGCGAGGCGCTGCGGGCGGAGCTCGCAGGGTTCGGGATCGCGGCGCCGATGGCGGTGCTGCCGAACTTCGTCTCACGCTTCACCGACGCGTCGCACGCGGGCGACGGCGCCTATGCGCTCGCGGTCGGCCGGCTCGTGCCGGACAAGGGCTTCGACGTCGCAGTACGGGCGGCCGTCGCTGCGGGCGTGCCGCTGCGGATCGCGGGCGCCGGGCCCGAGGAGGCGCGCCTGCGCGCGCTGGCGGTCGACGGCGACGTGCGCTTCCTCGGGCAGCTCGACGCGGCCGCGCTGGCGGTGGAGCGGGCCGGCGCCGCGCTGCTGCTCGCCCCCTCGCGCGCGGAGGATCCCTGCCCGATGAGCGTCGTCGAGGCGCTGGCGGATGGGCTGCCGGTGGTCGGCAGCACGCGCGGGGGGATCCCGGAGTTGGTGGGCTCGGAGTGGGTCGTCGCTCCGGATGACATCGAAGGCTGGGCCGCGACGCTCCGGACGCTGTGGGACGACCCCGCGCGCCGCGCCGTCGCCGGCGCCGCCGCGCTCACCCGCGCCCGCGCGCATCACAGTCCCGACGTGTACTACGAGCGCTTGACGCGGGTCTACGCGGGAAGCGCGGTCGTTTGAGGTCGGTATACGACCGAAAGTGACCGCGCATCGGTCGGGGTAGGCTGCGGGCGTGCGCTTCCCTCGCTGCTCGCTCGCGCTCGGCGTCGTCCTGCTCGCTGGCTGCGGCTCGGGCTCGCCGGCGCCCGCCGGCACGACCGCGCAGCGCCCCGTCGCCAGCGCGCCCGACGCCAAGGCCCCGCCGCCGGACGCGACCGCGCCGGCGACCGATCCGGGCGCGGGCGACGAGCGGTCGATCCGCGTCCCGGCCGCCTTCGCGCTGCGCGACGGCGCGCTTGTGCCGCCGACGATCACGGTCCCGCCGTTTCTCGCGGTCGAGCTGTCGGTGCGCGCCGACGGGACGCCGCACCGCGTCGTCTTGCGGACGCCGCGCCCGCACGCGCTGGACGTGCCGGCGAGCGGGAACGCGGCCGTGCGCATCGCCGGGCTGCACGCGGGGCGCTACGCGATCGCGCTCGACGGGCGCCGCGCGGGAACGCTGGTGGTGGGCGGCCAGGTCGGTCCGTAACCGTTTGGCTGGCCAGCCAGGCCTCCGCTAGGCTGGCTCACTCGACTCCGACCACACGAGAGAGAGGCATGCCGTGTCCGACACCGCTGCCGGCCCACGTACCGATCGCGTCGACTTCCGCGCCACCAGCGATCCGGCGCTGCTTGAGAGCGCCGATCGCGGCGAGGTCCATCTGCTCGGCTACGGCGAGCTGTACTCGTTGTGGGAGCGCCAGCAGTGGGCCGTCCAGGACCTCGACTTCACGCAGGACCGGATCGACTGGCACGAGCGCTTCGACGACGAGGAGCGCTTCGCGCGCATGTACGGCCTGTCGTCGTTCTTCATCGGCGAGCAGCGCGTCGCAGCGGAGCTCGGGCCGATGATGCGGGCCGCGCCGCAGGAGGACATGCGGATCTTCCTCTGCACCCAGATCGCCGACGAGGCCCGCCACGTCGCCTTCTTCGATCGCTTCTACAGCGAGGTCGGCGTGCTGGAGGCCGATGGGCTCGAGGGACGGCTGGCCGAGACGAGCGAGCAC
Source organism: uncultured Actinomycetes bacterium (assembly GCA_963746145.1). Classification (GTDB taxonomy): domain Bacteria; phylum Actinomycetota; class Thermoleophilia; order Solirubrobacterales; family Solirubrobacteraceae; genus Conexibacter. The sequence continues at coordinate 138,359 of CAVVAC010000001.1, read as the reverse complement.
CTCAACCCCGAGTTCAGGGTGCTGTTCGACGAGCTGCTCAAGCGCCGCGTCGACCGCCTTGCGGTCGAGCCGGAGGACATGGAGGCGCTCGTCGAGGGGATCACGATCTACCACATGGTGATCGAGGGGATGCTCGCGCTCACCGGCCAGCACTTCATCATCGACTACAACGAGCGCGAGGGGACGCTGCCCGGCTTCGTCGAGGGCTTCATCAACGTCGCGCGCGACGAGCACCGCCACGTCGCGTTCGGGGCGCGCTTCCTGCGCGACATGGCGCGGTCCGATCCGCGCTACATGACGGCGATCCAGCGTGCGCTGGCCGAGGTCGCGCCGGTCGCGGAGGGCGTGCTGAAGCCGAAGTGGGCGCCGGAGGACGAGAACGTCGAGCTGTTCGGGATCAGCATCGCCGAGACCCGCGCCTTCGCGCTGAAGGCGCTCGAGCGGCGCATGAAGGTGATCGGACTGGTCGCGGCGGCCTGAGGCGGCGCTACGAGGACGGCGCGGGCGCTTCGGCCGCCGTGGGATCGTCGTCGGCAGGTGGCGCGGGCTCGATGGGCGGAACGGCCGGCGGGTCCTGCCCGGCGAGCGGCGGTTCGGCCGGCGGGGGATCGGATGGCGCCGTGGTCGTGGGGGGCGCCGGCGTGGTCGATGCGGGCGGTGGCGTCACGGTCGTCGTCGGAGGCGTCGTGGCCGTCGGGACGGTCGCGGTCGAAGACGCCGGCACGACGATGACGGGCGCCGCGGCGGGAGCTGGCTGCGCGGGCAGCGCGACCGGCAGCGACGTCGTGCTCGACTCGACCTGGGTGTGACCGACCGCCTCGCCGACGGGGTCGCTCACGATGACGGTCGGCGTCGCGCCGGCCGGCTTGCTCGGCGGCGTCTTGCGCTCGACCTTCGGCTTCGGAGCGGCCTGCAGGTCGCGCTGGACGTGCGCCGGCGCCGACTGGACGACGGTCGGGGTGGCGGCGACGGTGGGCGCCTGCGCGACCGCGACGGCCGCGTGCGGCTGGACGTGCGCGGGCAGCGGCGCGTGCTGCTTGACCTCGACAGCGCCGGCGGTCACGAGCGCCGCCGCCGCGAGCCCGACCGCCGCCTTCGTCGCGACCGCTCCGATGCCCGCCGAGACCAGCCCCGTGGTCGTCGCCGAGCCCGCCGCCGCGGTGCCCGCGGCGGCGCCTATCGCCGCCGTCCCAGAGGCGGTGCCGCCGGCGCCGCCGGCGCCGGCCGAGAGGCCGAGGTGCACGAGCACCAGCTTCTTCAGCAGCAGCAGCGGCCCGACCGGCAGCAGCATCGCGAGCGCCTTCGTGCTGCTGCGCAGCTCGACGCGGAAGCTCTCGCAGCGGTCGCAGCTGCGCAGGTGGCGGCGCACCGGCGGGCTCGTGCGCCGGCGCAGCCCCTCCGCGATCTCGCCCAGCTCGAGCCGCACCTCCTCGCAGGAGAGCCGGCGCGCCTCCGCAGCCTCTGCGAGCGAGACGCGTGCGCGCACGAGCAGCGACTTGACGCTGGGGATCGTCGTCTCCATCGCCTCGGCGATCTGCTCGTAGGAGAGCGCGTCGATCTCGCGCAGCAGCAGCGCCGTGCGCTGCGTCTCGGGCAGCTCCTGGACGTCGGCCACCAGCTCGCGCAGCGACTCGCGCTTGTCGACCTTGTCCGCCGTCGTGATGCCGTGCTCGGCGAGGTGGACGTCCATCGAGTCGACGCCGATCGCCTGCGCGCGGCGCAGGTGGTTGAGGCTGCGGTTGCGCGCGATGCGATAGAGCCACGGGCGCACGTTGATCGGCCGGTCGTCGGCGAGGATCGCGTTGAACGCGGCCGCGAAGACCTCCTGGAGGACGTCCTCGGCGTCCTCGCGCGAGCCGAGCATGTGGCGGCAGAAGGACAGCAGGCGCGCCTGGTAGCGGCTCACGAGCACCTCGAAGGCGCCGTGGCTGCCACGGCGCACGAGCACGATCAAGCGCTCGTCCGACTGCAGTCGCAGCAGCGGCGAGCGGCTTTGCAGGCCGGTGACCCCGGCGTGTCTGAGGGCTGAGGCTTCCACGCGTGACGATTCCTCGGCTGTTGGGACACCGTAGCAGCGGCCGAGTTGCGCTCTTTCTACCGGCGATTGTGACGTTTCCACGCCTCGTGGACGATTAGCGCAGCCGCGATCGGCACCGTCGCGGGCAGCGTGTCGAGCACGAAGAAGAGCCCGTCGAAGGCGAGCGCGAGCGCGAGCGTCAGCAGCGCGACGCGTCGCTGGGCTGCGCGCTCAGCAGCCAGCAGCGCGCCGAGCACCGCCGCGAGGAAGAAGTCGCCGTAGCCGATCAGCGCTTCGCCGAACAGTGCGCGCTGCAGCTGCGGAAGGTGCGCCGGCGGGGCCGCCGCGTTGAGCGTGTCGTTGGCCGGCTGCAGCAGCTGCGCCCCGACGAGCAGCGCGTCGGCGAGCGCCATCAGCACGATCCCCACCTTCAGCCAGCCGTGCGGCGCGACCGCCACGAGCAGCACGCCCAGCGTCACGCAGCTGAGCGCTGTCAGCAGCGTCGCGGCGCCCTCTCCGACGAGCGTCCCGCGCCGCGCCCAGGCCAGCGCGAAGAGCGCTGCCGCCAGCAGCGCGAAGGCCGCACGCGCCCCGTGCATCGCCGTTCCCAGCGCGATCGCCGCAAGCGGTGGCACCGCCAACAGGGCGAGCCACGTGAGCCCGTCGGCGGTTGCGCCGACGAGGCTGATCGCGGCGATCACGACGAGGATCGAGGCGAGCGGGACCAGCGCCCAGCCGCGCCCCTGGAGCCGCTGCGCGAGCCGCGCGACGAGCGCCGGAGGCCGCGCCTGCGGCAGCGCGACGAGCGCGGCCTGCGTGCCCAGCAGGCACACGTCGGATGCCCAGAAGGAGAGCGTCATCGTTCCGGTGGATGGTGCCTGAATTCCGCGTTCGCCCGGCCGCGGCGCTCGGGCGTGCTGGGCCTGGCATGCCCGGGGTGGGACTCGAACCCACACGTCCCGTAGGACAGCCGGTTTTAAGCCGGCCGCGTTTGCCAGTTACGCCACCCGGGCTGAGCTCGTCGGCCAAGTCTAGGTCGGCGCCATCCGCAGCGCTCGGGCTGCGCTCCGACGCTGGCCTGCGATGGGTCCCATCCGAACCTCATTCCGGCCCTGGCGGATGCGGGCTACGCCGTAAACGTCCGCGTTCGAACGTAGCTTGACGCGAGGGCGTAGCGTAGGTCTGTGAGGTGCGAAAAACGGTCTTCTCTGGGGAAAGGAGACCGCGCAGCCCCTCGGCCGCGCGGTCCCTCCCACACACGTTGCGTCCTACGCGACGGCAGATGCACGTGTCGAAGCGGGCGTGAGCCCCTCCAACACGGCTTCGGCGAGACGCGCGTTGCCCTGGACGTCCAAGCCCTTGCTCGTCCCCTCGGGCATGAGCGCATCGATCCAGGCACGTTCGGTGCCCGTGATCTTCGCGTCGGCCTCGGGCGCCGCGTGCTCGGTGAGCGTGACGGCGCCGCGCTTCACGGTGACCGCGTAGTGACGCGACTCCCCGTCCTTCGATCGCTGGTTCACCGTGAGCTCGACGATGCCGCGCAGCGATCGCGGCAGTGTCAGGAGCCCGGGCGCGAGCCGGAAGATCGCGCCGATGTCGATCGCCTCGCTGCGACGAGGCTCGGTCCACGACCATTCGTAGCCCCAGCGCGCGAGCGCGCCGAGGACTGGAATGAGATCGCGAGCGCGTTCTGTCAGCTCATAGTCCACGCGCGGCGGTACCTCGCGGTAGCGCTGACGTGTGAGCAGACCGTCGGCAACCATGCGGTTGAGACGGGAGCGGAGCTGCTCCGTCGAGATCCCCGGCAGCGTGCGCTGGAGCTCGACGAACCGACGTGGACCGCTGACGAGGTCACGCACAATGAGCAGTGTCCACTTGTCACCGACGAGGTCGAGTGCCCGAGCGTCGGGCGACCATTGGTCATACGGATGCCGTTTTGGCGGCGGAGCGGGTGGGATGGGAACCTCCGGTGTACGAGAGCGTGGGACCTACCTACCGTGGTACAGATTAACCGACTGACGGGTAGCCGCGGAAATCCTTTTGAAGGACCGGTGACGAGGAGTGCCGGAACGCGGCTTTCAGGTCGGATTCGAGGGGCATCGCGAATGGGATTCGGGACGTCTCGGCGACTGCGCAACCGGCGGTGCGCAGGCGGCGGGGCCGACAGATCCGCAGGAGGGTGAGGCAGATGGCTGAGTTGATCGAGTTGGGGAGGCGCCGATCGGATCGCACGGCACCGAGCCCGTCCGGGCTTGCCCGGACGATGCTCTACTTCGATCTGGCGTTGCCTGAGACGTACTTCGTCGCCGAGCGCGTGGAGCGTCGCTTCGGCGACGCGCAGTGGTGTCCGGCGGTGCTGTGGAACGGAGGGCAGGTCGGCGTGGACGACGCGTCGCGGGCCGTCGAGCTGGCCGAACGGCGCGCGCGCGAACTGCGCATGCCGCTCGTCTGGCCCGAGCGCTTCCCGGCGACGGTGCCGGCGGCGATGCGGGTCGCGATGTACGCGGCCGAATGTGGCTGCGGCTCCGCGTTCGCGATCGCCGCGGGGCGGCTCGCCTTCTGCGGCGGCTTCGACATCGCCGAGTCGGACATGGTCGCGGAGGCGGCGGCCGCGGCCGGCGTGGAGGTCGCGGAGGCGCTGATCGCCGCGCGCGACCTCGAACGCGACGAGACGATCGTGGGCACCGGGCGCGCCTTGTGGTCCGAGGGCGTCACGGCGTTGCCGGCGATGCGCCACGACGGCCGCATGTACTGCGGCGAGCCGCAGATCACCGCGGCGCTCGCGGGCTCCGTGAGCGCGCACACGCACGCGTCGTAGAGCAGCGCTAAGGGTCGCCGGGCCGGGACCCTTAGCGCTTCCTCATCTGCGCCGGGTGGCGCCGTGCGGTGGCGCTGTCACAATCCCGATGGGATGGACCGGGCATTGCGATACGCGTATCGCCAGCTGGGTCAGCGCTATCCGCTCACGGCGGTCGTACTGCAATTCCAGCTGGCACATCTCGTCGTGCTCGGCGGGCTCGTCGTGCTGCGCCTGTACCGCCCGATGGACAGCGGGACGTTCCTCGTGCTGCTGGCTGTCGCCGAGCTGCTCGTGGCGCTGGACAACGTCAGCTCGACGCTGCTCGCGCGCAAGCTGCTCGCGCCCGTCGACGCATGGCTCGGGGGCGCGCGCGACCGGGCCGCGACGATCGGCGCCTGGCGCGCGCTGGAGGGCATGCCGACGGGCTATACGCGCCGCGTCTGGACGATCCCGATCGTGCTCGTGATCGTGCCCTTCTGCGCCTTCGCGACGATCGAGCTGGGCCTGCCGCCGTACTCGGCGCTGGCGATCCTCTTCGGCATGCTGCTGACGCTGCTGTACGGCGCGATCTTCCGCTTCTTCGCGCTCGAGTCGCTGCTGCGACCCGTGCTCGCCGACGTCGCGCTGCACATGCCCGACGACTACGAGCCGGGGCGCGCCGGCGTGGCGCTGCGCAGCCGCCTGTTCGTCGGCCTGCCGGCGATCAACGTGCTGACCGGCGTGATCGTCGCGGGGATCGAGCTGAACCGCAACCACGCGCGCCTGTCCGACATGGGCCCGGGGGTCGTGATCGCGGTGCTGGTCGCGTTCACGATCTCGCTAGAGCTGACGATCCTGCTGTCGCGCTCGATCTTCGGTCCGCTCGACGCGCTGCGCGAGGCGACCGAGCGCGTGCGCGGCGGCGACCTCTCGACGCGCGTCCCGGTCGTCTCGACCGACGAGACCGGCCGCCTCGCGCGGTCCTTCAACGACATGGTCGCGGGCCTGCAGGAGCGCGCCCGCCTGCACGAGGCGTTCGGCGCCTACGTCGGCCCCGACGTCGCCGAGCTGGTGCTGCGCGAGGGCACCCACCTCGACGGCGAAGAGCGCGTCGTGTCGGTGCTGTCGCTCGACATCCGCGACTTCACGCGCTTCGCCGAGCGCGCGAGCGCGCGCGAGGTGGTCGATCGCCTCAACGAGTTCTACGACGTCGTCGTGCCGATCCTCGTCGATCACGGCGGCCATGCCGACAAGTACGTCGGCGACGGCCTGCTCGGCGTCTTCGGCGCGCCCGACCCGCTCGACGACCACGCCGACCGCGCGGTCGCCGCCGCGCTGGAGATCGCGGTCGCGGTGCGGGCGCGTTACGGCGACGAGCTGCGCGTCGGCGTCGGCGTCAACTCGGGTCCGGTGATCGCCGGCACGGTCGGCGGCGGCGGGCACGTCGAGTTCACCGTCATCGGCGATCCCGTCAACACCGCCACGCGCGTCGAGCAGGTCACGCGCCAGACCGGCGACGACGTGCTCGTGACGGAGGCCACGCGCGCGCAGCTGCGCGACGACCACGGCGGCTTCGACCCGCGCCCGGCCGTGCCGCTGAAGGGCAAGACGGAGCGCGTCCAGCTGTGGGCGCCGCGCGCGCTCGAGGTCACGATCAGGGTCACCTCGAATGCGGACGGGGCCCGGAGTCCTTCCGAGCCCCGTCCGAGTCGCAGCTCCTGAGAAGGCGGGCGAGGTCGGGGGAACCGCGCCCGCGGGGAGCTGTGCGTCGCGCGACCGGGCCTTGGGAGGCGCCGACTGCCGTCGGCTTGCCCGGTCGTATGTCGGGAAGAGGAGGGCTGTGCCAGCTCCCCGTCCTGGGCGCATCATGCGCCGCCGCAAGGACCGGTGCAAGGAACGTGTCGAGGCTCATACACGCCTCATACGCCACGTAGGCCGGGGAGGCGGGCCGCGGTCCGCTTGCCCTGCCGGCGCGGCACACGGGACGGGGTTCTAGAGTCGTCGCCATGTCCACAGACACCCAGCAACAGACGCGACTTCACGGCGGGCGGTTGATCGCACGCCGGCTCAAGGCGCATGGCGTGAGCAAGCTCTTCACGCTCTCCGGCGGCCACATCTTCCCGATCTACGACGGCTGCCGCGAGGAGGGCATCGACATCGTCGACGTCCGCCACGAGCAGACCGCCGCCTTCGCCGCCGAGGGCTGGGCGAAGGTCACCCGCACGCCCGGCGTCGCCGCCGTCACGGCCGGGCCCGGGGTGACGAACGCGCTCAGCGCGGTCGCCTCCGCGCAGTCGAACAACTCGCCGGTGCTCGTGCTGGGCGGTCGTGCGCCGGCGCTGCGCTGGGGCCGCGGCTCGCTGCAGGAGATCGACCACGTGCCGTTCGTGCGCCCGCTCACGAAGCTCGCCGCGACGCCCGACGGGACGGCCGAGATCCCCGGCCTCGTGGACGAGGCGCTGCGCGTCGCGATGACGCCGCACTCCGGCCCGACGTTCCTCGACTTCCCGATGGACCACGTCTTCAGCGAGGCCGAGGAGCCCGCGAGCGAGGCGAGGTTGCTCGCGCCCTCGGCCGGTGCAGGCGCGGACGGCGACGCGATCGAGCGCGCCGCGCGGCTGCTCGCGCAGGCCGAGCGCCCGGTCGTGATGGCGGGCACGAACCTCTACTGGGGCCACGGCGAGGACGCGCTGCTGGCGCTGGCGCAGGAGCGCGGGATCCCGGTCTTCCTGAACGGGCTTGCGCGCGGCTGCGTGCCGGCCGACCACGAGCTGTTCTTCTCGCGTGCGCGCGGGGCGGCGCTCACGAACGCCGACGTCGCGCTCGTGATCGGCGTGCCGATGGACTTCCGGCTGGGCTTCGGCGAGTCCTTCGGGCCCGAGACCGAGCTGATCGTGATCGACGTCGCGGAGCCGCAGCGCGAGCATCCGCGCACGGTCGCCGCCGAGCTGTACGGCGCGCTGCCGGCGACGCTCCACGCGCTGCGTGAGGCCTCGACGAAGGGCGCCACCGACACGCACGTGTGGGTCGAGCGAGCTGCGCGGGGTGGAGGAGGAGCGCCATGCTGCGGAGGCCGCCGAGCTGAACGACGAGCGCGCTCCGCTGCACCCCATGCGCGTCTACGCCGGTCTCGCGGAGGTGATGGACCGCAACGCGATCGTCGTCTGCGATGGCGGGGACTACGTCTCCTACGCGGGCCGCGTGGTCGACTCCTACGAGCCGGGCTGCTGGCTGGATCCGGGCCCCTTCGGCTGCCTCGGCACCGGGCCCGGCTACGCGTTGGCGGCAAAGCTCGCGCGCCCCGATCGCCAGGTCGTGCTGCTGCTGGGCGACGGCGCGTTCGGCTTCTCGGGGATGGAGTTCGACACGCTCGCGCGCCACGGCGTCCACGTCGTCGGCGTGATGGGCAACAACGGCATCTGGGCGCTGGAGAAGCACCCGATGGAGTTCCTCTACGGCTACTCGGTCGCGGCCGAGCTGCGGCCGGAGACGCGCTACGACGAGGTCGTGCGCGCCCTCGGCGGCCACGGCGAGCTGGTCGAGCGCCCGCAGGATCTGCGTGCCGCGCTGGAGCGTGCCTTCGCGGCAGACGTGCCGGCGCTGGTGAACGTGCTGACCGACCCGAGCGTCGTCTACCCCCGCAAGTCGAATCTCGCCTGAGCCTGAAAATGAGGAAACCGCCCGCTTCTCGCGGACGGTTTCCTCGAAGTGGCCCCAACAGGACGGGCAGGGGTACGTGCCGTGCAAGGGCCGTATCAGGTGGTTCAGACGGCGGGAGGCGCCGTTTTAGCGGCTTCGCCTGAACCTATGGGCCGGACCACGGATCGTCTGCACGACCCATTGCCCGACGACCTCATATTCCTAGGGTGTTATGGGCCGAGCAATCGAACATACGTCCAGTTTGGACACGAGTCTGATCCGCGACCGAGGTTCGTCCGCACAGGCCCCTCGCACTCTTTCCCGGCGTGTCTTGCTAGAGAAGGCGGGCTTCGTCCCGGGTCAGCGCGACCCCGTGCAGCACGTCGTGCTCGGAGATCTCGAGGCGCTTGAGCGCGAACGCGCGCAGCACCTCCACGAGGATCACGACGCCGGCCACGATCGTCGGCGCGCGATCCGGGTGCAGGCCATGCACCTCCCGCCGCTCCGCGAGCGGCAGCTGGGCAAGGCGCGCGAGCAGCAGCTCCGCCTCGGCCAGCTCGACTGTCGCGCCGTGCACGCGCGCCGGGTCGTACGGCTCCAGCTCCTGGAGGATCGCGGCGAGCGAGGTGGCGGTGCCGGCGACGCCGATCGCGTGCGCGGCTCGGTCGCGGACGTCGTCCGGAACGGCTGCGTCGAGGATCCCGCGCAGCTCGTCGGCCAGCGCCTGCAGCTCGCCGGGCTGCGGCGGATCGTGGTGGATGTGGCGCTCGGTCTGACGCACGACGCCCGCCTGCGTCGAGACGTGGAAGGCGATCTCGGCGCCCGCGCCGACGACCAGCTCGGTCGAGCCGCCGCCGACGTCGATCACGAGCAGCGGCGTGCGGTCGTTGGGCGGCCGGCCGTGCGTGGCGCCGCGGAACGTCAGCCGCGCCTCCTCCTCGCCGCTGATCATGCGCGCGTCGAGCCCATAGTCGTCCCGGACTCGGTCGGTGAAGGCGGCGCCGTTGGCGGCGTCGCGGGCGGCGCTCGTGAGGATCGCGACGCGCGCATCGGCCGGGACGGCGGCTGCGTTCATCGCATCGCGGTAGGCGCTGAGCGTCGCGAAGACGCGTGCCATCGCGTCGTCCGCGAGGCGCCCCTGTCCGTCGACGCCGGCGCCGAGTCGCGTCACCTGCGAGCGGCGGTCGAGCTCGTCGATCGCGCCGTCGCAGACGTCCGCGATCAGCAGCCGCGTGGAGTTGGTGCCGATGTCGACGACGCCGACGCGCATGGGATCTCGATCCTACGGCGTGACGGGGTGCGGCAGCGGTTCGCCGGCGAGCCCCGCGAGCACGTTCGCGACGGCGAGGTCGGTCATGCGCGCGCGGGTGCGCGGCGTGGCGGAGCCGACGTGGGGGACGACGAGCACGTTCGGCGCCCGCAGGAGAGCGTGGTCGGGCGGGAGCGGCTCGGGATCGGTGACGTCGAGGGCGGCGCCGGCGATGGCGCCGGCGTGGAGGGCGTCGATCAGGGCCTGCGTGTCGAGGACCGGACCGCGCGCGGTGTTGACGAGGATCGCGCCCGGCTTCATACGGGCGAGCGCGGCGGCGTCGATCAGGTGGTGTGTCTGCGGCGTGAGCGGGACGTGCAGCGACACGAAGTCAGATCGGGCGAGCAGCTCGGGCAGCGGCGTGCCGCCGCGGCTCGTCGCGGTGAGGACCTCCATCTCGAAGCCGGCGGCACGGCGCGCAACTGCCTGGCCGATGCGGCCGGCGCCAACGATGCCGAGCGTCGCGCCCGTCACGTCGTGGCCGAGGAAGCCGTCAGGGCGCCACGGGCCCCAGGAGCCGTCGTGGATCGCCTGCGCGCTCTGCGGCAAGCGGCGCGCGGCTGCGAGCAGCAGTGCGAACGCGAGGTCGGCGGTCGCGTCGGTGAGCACCCCGGGCGTGTTGCCGACGGCGACGCCGCGCGCGTGCGCCGCCGCGAGGTCGACGTTGTCGACGCCGACGGCGCAGGTGGCGATGACCTTCAGGCGCGGTGCGGCATCGAGCAGCGCGGCATCGATGCGGTCGCTGAGCGTGCAGAGCAGCGCGTCCGCGCGCGCGACGCGTAAGAGCAGCTCGTCGTGGGGCGGCGGCTCGTGGTCCTCCCACAGATCGACCTCGTGCCCGGCCTCCGCGAGCCGGGCGAGGCTTGCGCCGACGAGCCCACGGGTGACGAAGACGCGTGCCATCGGGATGATCGTAGAGCGCCCCGTGCTCGGAGCTCCCAAGCCTGTCCGCTATGATGCTTTATCCACGCCGCGGGGTGGAGCAGTCTGGTAGCTCGTCGGGCTCATAACCCGAAGGTCGCAGGTTCGAATCCTGCCCCCGCTATATCGCTGACAGTGACTTGGAAGCCCTCCGCCTGGAGGGCTTTCGTGTTCTCGAAGGCTTGCGCGACTGCCTCCGTGACCGTGGCGGAGACCTCGATGCGGCCTTCTGCCTTGTCGAACGCGATCTTGAGGTCGAACGCCTCGAAGGTCTGGCGCTGGATCTCGCGGGGTGCGTTGCGGAGCTGCTCGGCGAGGTCGGGGATCCGCGCGAGTCGCTGAGCGAGCTGGTCGGCCTCGGCGTCCTCCTGCTCGACGGGGATCTCGGCGAGCCCGGCTTCGTAGATCGCCTTGTCGGCCTTCAGCTCGGCGATGCGGGCCGTGACCAGCTCGGGATCCACGCCGGCCTCGAGCGCTTCGACCTGCGCCTTGATGCGGCGGTCGGTGTCGGCGACCTGCTGGCGCAGGCGGGTGGCGGTGAGCTTGCCGTCGCGGGCTCGTTCGCGGGTCGTCGCGCGCAGCTGCTTCTCGAGCTTGTCGAGGCGCATCGGCCCGAAGATCCGCTGCTCGAAGAACTTCAGCACCACGGGCAGGAGGGCGTCCTCGCGCAGGTAGATCCACTTCTGCCCGGCGTGGGCCTCGACGGCGGCGCTGTCGCCGTAGCCGGCTGCGTAGGAGCAGGCGTAGTAGTGATGGTCCTTGCGGGCCTTGCCGTGCATCGAGAGCGCCTGATGGCCTGTCTCGCAATGGGCCATGCCGGCGAACAGGTAGCGACCGTTGCCCTTGACCGCCTGCCGACTCGGGCGCCCCTTCTCGAAGCGGGCCTGGGACTTCGCGAACAGCTCGTCGGAGACGAGCGGCAGGTGCGCGTCCTCGCTGACGACCCATTCCTCCTTCGCGCGCAGCTTGGGGCCTTTGCCGGATTCGCGAGCGGTGGCGAAGTCGAGGCGGTTCCAGACGCCGCGGCCCGTGTAGACCGGGTTGAGCAGCATCGCGCGGATCGTGTTCGCTGACCAGTGGCCGCGGAGGTTGCGCTTCGGATCGACGTGCGCGGGTGGCGGCGGTCCACCGGGACGGTTCAGGTGCTCGGCGATGGCCTTGAACCCGAGCCCGCGGTCGGCGTGCAGGTGGAAGATCTCTGCGACCACGACCGCCTGCTCCGGGATCGGAACGAGCCGGACGCGGGCCTTCGAGCGGTCGCCCTTGTGATCCTCGGGCATGGCCTCTTCTTCGCGGCGGTAGCCGTAGGGAGCGCGTCCGCCCATCCGGAAGCCCTGCTCGCTGCCCTCGCGCATGCCGCGCTTGGTCTCGCGGCGCAGCTTCGAGCGCTCGAACTCGTCCCAGAGCTGCTGCATCCCGATGAACAGCGACCCCTCCGGCGTCGAAGGATCGCCCGCGCCGGTCGCGTAATGGATCGCCACGCCGACCCGCTGCAACTCGCGCTCGAACAGCGCAGCGTGCAGCCGGTCGCGGGCGAGGCGTGAGGTCGAGTAGATGAGCACGGCGTCGAAGCGCCGGCCCTCGACGTCCTTGGCCTCGTGCGCGAGCGCGCCCCAGCCCACCCGGTCCTGCTTGGCGCCGGACTCCTGGTCGTGGAAGTCGCACGTGATCTCGCCGCCCAGCTCCGCGGCCTTGCGCTCGCATGCCTTCTTCTGGCTCGGGAACGAGAGCGCCGGGTCCTGCTTGTCGGTGGTCGAGAGCCGACCGTAGAACGCGAAGCGCATCACCACGTCACCGCCACGAGCTGCGGCTCTGTGTCGGCGACCATCTCCCGCGCCTGAGGGGCGTCGGCGGCGATGCCGGCGTCGAGCAGGTGCCCGACTGTCGTCGCTACGGCCTCGCACCGATCCCGTCGCAGGACGACGAGTGTCGGACCTCCCGAGGCGGTGAGGTCGAGCAGCCAGGCGGCGGCAGCAGGAGCAGGTACTTGCGTATTAGTGTCAATCATCACAATCTTGGAGGAAAGCAGGCGACACCCGGCCTCGCAATTGCGCGCGGGCCGGGTGCGCTCGCGGCTTTACCTAGACGGCCTCCTCGTGCTGCTCATCGCGAACGGCTTCGATCCGTACCCAGCGGCTCTTGTCCGTGCCGCTTCCCAGGTGCCCGGTCTCGACCTCGATGCCTTCTGCGCGCAGCGCGCCAGCAAGCAGCCGGAGGTGCCGGCCGAGATTTTGCGGATTCGTCGGAAAGCCGCCCCTGCTGCGATTGTCGTGCTGAGGGGCGTGCGCCCGCAGATGCTCGAACACCTGAGTCGGCGTGCCTTCGATGCAGCCCTCGTTGATCGCGAGCACGTAGCGGATGGCTTTGACGATCGGACTTCCGTCGAGGCTCGTCCTGAGCGCGACCACGCGGTTCTCCGCATAGGCCGCCAGGAACTCCTCGCGCGTCCAGCCGAATCCGCGGCTGGCAGCTACAGCCCAGCGCGTGAAGTCCGCCATCCGCGGGGCGTCCGGAAGCACGACGGCGTCAACGTCCTTGTCGGCCGCTGCCACGCCGTCCAGGAGCGCTCCCAGGATGAGCGGGCGCGCCTCCTCGAACTCGGCCCAGAAGGTGCGCTCGTCTCGACGAGCACCGGGCTCGATTCGCGGAAGCGTGAGCACGATCGCCCGATCGAGCAGATCCTGCCTCGTCGCAACGGCGTCGATGCCGTTCAAGATCACGGGCCGCTGCTGCTCGAACACCCGCTCCTCGTCGTCGTGGTAGAGCGCGCGGGTTCCGAAGCCGCCGCCTGTGGAGAGCCGGCAGAGCGCGTCGGAGATCCAGATTGGCAAGAACGAGATGTTGTCGAGCACGAGGACCCAATTGCCCTCGGCCGCGATCGCGAGATCACGGGTACTCCGAGGTGCAGCGCGCAGCGGAGCCCGCGTGGGATCCACCAAGCGCTTGAGCACTTCGCACGTCGTGGACTTGGCCGAGCCCTGCTCGCCCTGCACGATCAACACCGGGTACGGGCCGGCCGGCGAGAGCGCGCTCGCCGCCCAAGAGGCGACGAGCATGAAGTCCTCGTCGCTTTCGACGTTCACGAACTTGCGCAGCAGTTCGATCTCGCCGCCAGCGCGCGGAGCGGGAAGCGCGTGCGTCCCGTCCCGTCGCTGGAAGCGGACGGCCACATCTTCGGTGAGCCTCCACGAGCCATCCGCAACCTCGACCAGACCGCCGCCGTCAGCGCCAAGATCGAGCACGACACGGCCGTTGTCCGACTTGCCGACGCGGGTGTAGAGCACGAAGTCCGGCCCTTCGAGCATGGCCTCCGTGGCCAGCCCCTCGAGGGCGGTCGCGACGGCCGACGGGTTCGGGTAGTGCCCGAAGCGCTGCTTGAACGCCAGCTGCAGGATGCGACCAGCGCGCTTGGACGGCAACGCGACGGCACCTCGCCGGCCGACCGTCGGCTCGGCGAATGGCCGCTCCTGTGAGTCGTGGAACAGCTGGAGCGTCTCGCGTCCCAGTTCGATCAGCCGCTCGGTCTGCGTGGGCGCGTCCTTCTGCTCGGGCGGGAGGACCGTGTTGTCAGGCGTGGTCATCGCGCACCGTCCTTCGAGGTGAGGACGAGCGCCCGGATCGCCGCGATCTGCATCGCGGAGAGCACGGCGTGACGCGGATCTCGCGTCGGGAGGAGATGCATGTGGTGGATCGCGACAGGCGTCGCGATTTGGGATGTGCTGTTGAGCACGGGGACAACGTCCTTTCGCCGCCGCGGAGTGCGACGGTCGAGTTCCGTTGCCCGTGACCCTCGGTGGAGCTGCGCAAAGCGGCTCCCGTGATCGTGCTGCCGGGCCCGATCCGGGCTCCTCCCTATTTGGAGGGCCCTTTCGGCATGTTGGATGATTCCAGAAGCGCGCCTTTGATTCAACCCCAGCTCGTCGCGCCTAGGTGCGGCGCTCTAACCGGCGCTTACGGCCGGCTTCCTCTGAGCGGCGTGGCTGTCCATGAAGCGAGCCCAGCCCCATCCGTGTACCTCCTCCGCGAAGTTGCGCGACGTCGGCGGCGAGTCGCTCGCGTTCCGAAGCTCCGTCTCCGGCCCCGAGAAGGCGTTGCCGCATGTATTCCTTTGGTGGGGCAAGATTGGGTGAGACATACCCATCCGCTGCGCGGAGGTGTCCTGGGAAATAGCCGAGAGCTTCCGCCACCAAGACCTCGCGTGGCAGCCGCGGTTGGAGCGGCTGGGTCTCGGCGACGACGTCGTCATAGAGGTCGTCGATAGCCGCTTCCCAGATCGCTCGCCTTCGCCGTTTCGCCACGTCTCGCGCTCGAGACATCGTCATTCCTTTCCACCGAGGGGGATGCACCGGGGGGCACCCATTGATTTCGGCTATAGTACGGAACATGCCGAAGAAGAGCGAGCAAGGCGACGAGCGCGACGCTGTCGAGCGTCAGCGCAACGGCTCTCGTAAGGGCGCGGATCTCGTCCGCGCGGAGTTCGCAGCTGCCCTGACTCGTCGGCGTTACTGCGAGATCGTGGGCATCCACGAGATGACGCTCAAGCGGTGGGAGCGAGCTGGGGTGCTGAGCCCGCGAACCGAGGTGATCCTCAACAGCCCGACGCGTGTGTTCGTGCCCGAGGATGTGGGCTTCGGCAAGCGCCTCATCGGCCTCCTGCGGGAGCGATCCGGGACGCTCAGCCTCGTCGAGGCGGCGGCGCTGGTCCGCGAAGACGTCGACCAGGGCTAGGAAGGTCCACCGTCATGCCGTGCGGGATCTGGGACGGCGGGACGCATGGGACGCAATCGCTCACCGTCGCCGAGTGGCGTCCGCACGGAGAGTGTCGCGACTTGTGGAGCCGGTCTCGGTGACAGTCCGGTGACAGTGCGATGCAAGTCTGGTGACAGTGGAGACTGCCGGAGCGGCGCTGTTCTAGAGGTCGCGGACGAGATCAGCGAGATCGGTCTCGAGCGCTTCGGCGATCCGCTTGGCTGTAGGAACGGTGGGCGCATGCCAGCCAAGCTCGATCTCGCCGAGGTAGCGCGGGTCCATCGTCGTCGCTCGACCGTTGCGACCGGTCGTCGGGATCCGCCCGGCAATGGTCTCCAGAGTCTCACCGCGGGATTCGCGCACACGGCGAAGGGCCTCGCCAAAGGCTTTAGCCACCGGATCTGGCGGCTTCTCATCGCGCCTAGGCATGGGCTCTTTCATTCGGGGACACAGCGCGCGAAGTCGATCCACTGTGCCCTCGATCGTCCACGGAACATGTCTATGGCGAGCCTCTGCTTGCACCACGAATCGGCACTCCAGTGAGTGGATGCGTCCCACGCGCCCCAGTCGTCCCATGTCACCGGCCGAGAGCAGGCTCGTTGCTTCGGTCTCTCGCTCGTAAAGCGGGGGATCGCGGCCCTGACCCTCGGAGAGGCATTCGAGCCCGAGGGAAGGCCCGGAAGGGGGCCTCGGAGAGCAGTGGGGCTATCGCAGGCCGTGGCGTTGGAGCGTCTGCTCGAGGCGCTGCATCCGCTGGCCGAGTGCTGTCAGCGATGCGCCGAGTTCGATGCGCAGCGGGCGCAGATGTTCGTCGACGGCGATTCTGGCGACGGTTGCGTCGCGTACGAACTGGGCGGCTGAGATGCCTTCGCGTTCGCTGGTCTGTCGCACGCGCCTCCACAACTCGTCGGTGAAGCGCAGCGTCGTCTCATGCACGAGGCCGTGCCGGGGAGGTTGGGTCGTGTGTCTCCTGTTCGGCGGTCGCGATCAGCTCGGAGAGTGGTATGCAGAGGCCGGCTGCGAGCTTGAGCAGCACGCGGAAGGTCGGGTTGATCTCGCCGCGTTCGATCGCGCCGACGTAGTTGCGGTGCAGGTCGGCTTCGTCGCCGAGTGCTTCTTGGGAGAGTCCGCGGCGGGCGCGGGTGTAGCGGACGACGTGGCCGAGGATGCGGTGCTGCTCAGACTTGACGCGGGCGTTCCCTCCCCGGCTGGGTCCGGGCGCGGCGGGTGGCGTCGAGGCCGGCCGTGGCCGGATACGGTGGTCCTGCATCGAAGTTCACTCCTTCGGTGCCGGGCCGGGGCGCTCCAACGCCGCCCGGCCGCTTTACGGGCTCAACCGCTGACGTTCGTCGCCGAAGCGACGGCCGCAGCGCTACTGCGGAATGAGTGCGTCAAGGCTGGCGAGCTTCCAGTGGCCGCCGAACTTGTAGACGTCCCAGCTGGCAGCGTCGGTTTGGACGGTCGCTCGCTTCGGGCCGGCGTCGATGTTCTCGACCTTCTGGTGGGCGAGTGCCCGGACGTAGGCGGAGTCAGCTTGTGCGGCGCTCTTGAGGATGCCGGGGCAGCCGTGATCGAGGTCCACGTCGTCGAGGCGGTTGCTCTGCTCTGCCGCAGAGAGCAATGCGTTGCCGACGTTCGCGATGTCGGTGTAGTCAGTCATCTCGCGGCAGGCAGCGGCGTAGTTCCCCGCGGCGTAGGCGGTCGTGAAGCGTTCGACGAGCTTGGCGGGCGTGTCGGAATTGGAGCTTCCGCATCCCGCCACGCAGGCGGTGGCGAGGACCGCGGCGAGAGCTGCGCGGCCTGACCTCTTGAACTTCATCTGGTGCTCCTCGATCTCGGGCGACGTACCGCTTGCGCTCACAGAACAGGAGAACGAGCGAGTTCGGACGCCCGGAAGGAAACCAGACATGTTCCCCCTTCACAATTCCTGTATATCACCGCCGCCGCCTCGTGCCGGCAGTAGGCTGCGCTGAATGGCCACGGACGAGGCGGCGCGGCAGCGGCGAAGGAGGGCACGCGCCCAAGCGAAGGCTGCGATGGCCGAAGTGGCGCGTGCGCGCCGCACCATGACGTATTCGCAACTCGTAGAGCGGATCACGGCTTCGAGGTACGCGCCCAATGGCAGCCCACTCGCCGACCTGCTCTGCGAGATCTCGCGAGCGTCCTACGCGGATCGCCAGATCATGCTGTCCGCCGTAGTCGTTCGTGAGGCCGACGGGATTCCCGGCGACGGCTTCTTCGAGCTTGCAGGCGAGCTTGGTGAGCAGGTATCGAGCCGCGAAGCCTTCGCCAAGGAGGCCCTGGAGAGGTCTACGGCGCCGCGAGCGTTGAGGGAACGGTGGGGACGGTGGGGACGCTTTGATACGGCGTTACGCGGGCAGTGAGGAGGTCGCCCGCTCAAGGTCGCCGCGGTCGATGACTCGCTCCACGAGGAAGCCGGCCTGCTCGGTATGAAGCGTCCGAAGCTCGGGGTCGGTCAGTGGCCGGTAGAGGATGCGGTAGTCGCCGCGGCGTAGGCGCAGCCATGGTGCGCGGCCGACGAGCGGCTTGACGTCGAGGTTCGGCGGTTGCGGCTCGGCGGCGAGGTCCTGCTCGAGGAGGTTCAGTAGGCGCCGGCGGTCGGCCTGGTCGATGCGGCGCAGGTCCTTCAGTGCGCGCTTCGACAGCTCGATGTGGTTCACGGCGCTGCGGGCGGCTCAGCGGTCGTCCGCGTCTTCGTCGAGCAGGTGGCGGGCCTCGGCGAGCGAGGTCGTCTCGCCGCGTGCCAACTCGCGGTCGGCGGCGGCCATGCCCTTGACGAACTCGGGGGCGTTGGCGAGCACGAAGTCGTCGAACTGCGCGGAGTCAACGGGGAGGATGTAGGCGACCGGACGGCCGCGGCGCGTGATCATCGCGGGCTCCTTCGTCTCGTCCAGTTCGTTGATGATGGCGCTGGCGTTGCGGGCCAGCTCGCGCACGCCGATGGTGCTCATGGCGGTCTCCGAGTGTTATACGACTCAGTGTACGTACATGGAGGATAGCGCAGTCGTGGGGTCGGAGCGAATCCGTTGGTCAGACCGCGGCTTTCGCCGGCTCGCTCCCTCAGGCGAACTGCGTCGACCACGGACATCAGCCCGAAGCAAACGAGGCGAGTTTCCCCCTTCGTACTCCTCCTGTCTGTCGTCCCGTCAGGTGCTGGCTTCGGGGCCGACCGGTCTTAGCGCTTCGAGTTCCGGACTGATGCGCATCGCGTCGCGACTGTGGAAGCGAAAGGAGGGGTCCCGCTCAGCTCGGGGCACCGCCCACCGAGAGCGCCACTCTGTCGCCAGGCCATCGAGGTCGAGCGGCATCCACCGCAGGTAGTCGGTCTCGCCCCTCAGGAACGCGCGCCAACCGAGTGCGCGTGGTGCGATGAACACCTCACGTTGGATGCCGTGCCGCAAGAGGTCGCCCTGGAGACCGAGCGCCTCAAGACCCTTGCGCAGAGTGCGAATACGCCAGTTCGGACCGTCCCCATACTGGTGGCCGCGGATCGCGCCATCATGCCGCACGAACTCCACGATGCTTTCAAACAGCTCGTCGCTGAAGTGGAAGTGCCCGAAGCCTTGGGTGTAGCCGATCGACGCGAAGAGCTTCCGATCCTGGAATCGGATCCGGTTGTACGTCGATGACCGGCCGAGGGACGAGGTCGTCGTGATGAGAACGGGGCGAGGGTCCTTGGTCGCCTTCTGGATCTCGGTCACCGCACCTGTGTACTTTGCGACGAGTTCGTTGGCCGTCTCGTCTGCGACGGCGCACATGGCGATCAGTTTGCCGCCGATGAGTTGGCGATACGGCTCGACTGCACCGAGCACGTACGCGTCAAAGACGTTGTAGAGCCGCTCCTGCCGGTCCTGGGACGACCAGCCGATCAAGCGGTCTCGAACGCCGAGATTGAAAACCGGATCGCCCAGGGCGAAGATCCCCATCAGCTTGCCAATGCTGTCATCGAAGACGAGGAAGCGGGTCCGCCGCCCGTAGCCGGCCGAGACCGGCACGCTCCAGCGGAGGCTTGCGAGGCGGAAGAGGGCGGCGTCGCGCTCGGTCTGGACCTGGACCACCCGTGGTCGGATCGCCTCGGGGCGGACTTCGCTTCCGTTGGCAAAGTCGTCGATCAGCCGGTCCTCCCACTGGTCGACGAACCGGATGTGCTTCGTGAGGACGCTTGCCCGGTGGCCCAGATGCAACCGCCGCGCCAACTCCTTCTCGTCTTCACCGTCGCGATCGGGAAGTTCCAGAAGCGCCCCGTTGTAGATGAATCCGGCGTCCTCGAGTTCTGCGATGACACGCGCCCGAAGCACCCTGCGCTGCTCCTCGCGGGCGGGTACGTCAGGCGCGATTTCGAGGGTGGTGGTCATGGTCGTCACGGCGGTTTAACGCATAGAGGGCGGCCGAAGCCGCCCTCTACGGTATAGATCTGCGCGGCCGGAGAACCCGACGCTAGTCCTCCAGGACGACGGTGTCCATGTTGGTCTCGCTGGTGGCGTCGGGCACGGCCTCCATCACCGAGTCCAGCTTCGCCAGGGCGGTCGTCAGACGCGTCGACCACAGTGCGCGCTCCCCCTTGTAGAAGAGCTCCCGCTGCTCGTCGGCCTCGATCTCGCACTTTCCGATCACGAAGAGCAGAACCTCGAGGGCCTGGCGGATCCGCGCACCCTCCGTGCCCTTCACCGAGGCGTACACGTCGGTGTAGAAGCGGTGCTTAGTGTTGATCACCAGCAGCACCTGTTTCCCGCGCAACTCAACCCGATAGAAAGGGCCCTCGGGGTTGGCCTCCATCGTCACGCGAAACGGGCGCTCCTTCTCGCCCGTGGCCACGATGTTCTCCGCGTCGTCCCGCGGGACGCCTTGGTCGACGAGATCCTCGATGGCCTTGTCACGCTGCTCTTCGGCCTCCTTCGTGCGGCGATCGCTCGGCGGCGCGGTGGGGTCCAGCGGCGCCGAGTCCTCCATCGCGATCTCAGAGGGTCGCTTGTCGTCCACCTTGGGCGCGGCGTCCCACTCGGCGTTGAGGTCCGCTTGCATCTCGCGCCAGCGCTTCCGCATGATTTCGAGGTTCTTCCAAACCTTGTTCTCCTCGAGCGCTTGGATGATGCGTGGGGACAGGGTGATCTGCTGCTTGTGGGTGGTCACGCCGAACATCTCGTCCATCGAAGGCGGGAAGTCGATCTCGACCTTGACGTAGCGGTCGTTGTTGCCGAAAGAGGTCGGCAGGCCCTTCGTCACCACGTCGATCTGGCGGCCGGCGCGAAGGACGACCAGCCCGTTGTGCGCTTGCAGGATCGCGAAGCGCGGGTTCGCATTCTTCCCGCGCGCCTCGCCCTTCTTGTCGATGCGGCCGAACGTCGGCGGCATTACGGAGAAGCGGACCTTCACGGTGCCCTGGCTCTCGCGGGTCTCTTGGTTGCGCACTTCGAACGTGACGGGCTCAAGCGCCTCGGCGCGTTCGTGGTCGAAGTCGAAGTGGCGCGCGCCCTCCGTGAGGAACAGCGGGTCGACCGGCTCGACCTGCTTGCCGTTGACGCCGATGTTCAGGTTCCGCAGTTGGTTGCGGTACGTGATGCCGAACGTCTCCAGGAGATGGTTCTCCAGGTTCTCCGACCGCGTGAAGGAGAGCCGGTCGAGCTTCTCCCAAAGGACGACGGTGTGGAGCGCCGCCGAGCCGCCGGGGAACTCCTCGTCGGCGTAGTTCGTGACGAACTGCGGCAGGTCGGCCTTCACGGCTGGCGGAACCTTGACCCGTCCGTCCTCGATGTACTTGCCCTCCGCGATCTCGTCGAGGTCGATCGCCACGGCCCAGAACGGCCCGTCGTCGATGCGGGAGAGGACGGTGAATCTGCGGCCCTGCGAGACCGCCGAGGACGGGAGGCCGTAGCCGTAACGGCCGTAAAGGTCACGGCTGTCGTGGCGGTCGGTGCCGCCCCACACGGTCGCAGCTCGAACCATTTCGGGCACCATCCCGATGCCGTCGTCCATGATGGCCAGACTGATGGGCTTCCGCGAGCCCTCGCGATACCCGAACGCGACATGCACATTCTCGGCGCCGGCCTGGGCCGCATTGTCGATGTTCTCGTTGGCTGCGGTACCCGTTGCCTTGTAGCCCAGATCGCGGATGCTCTCGATGAACGCGTGGGCCACGGTGAGGCCGTAGTCGAAGCCCTGCTTCTCGATGGCTGACACGTACGCCTTCTGGCGCGCGTGGATGGCCTTGGGGTCGATCGTGGTGATCATGTGATTCGCTCCTTTCGTGCCGCGGATTTCAGGCGGCAATCGCGATCGGGTGGATGTTGCGCGAGCCATTAGCGGCCGTGTCAGCCGTCAGCGGGGCGTCGTGGGGGCCGCGGGTGGCCTGGCCGGCGAGGTTCGTGTCGCAGAACCCGCAGCAGCCAGTCGAGAGCGGTATGGCCTCCTGTCCGCAGGTGGGGCACCAAGCGGCCCACACCTTGTCCCAGTGGGACGGTGGGAGACGGAGTTGTCGCACATGCGCCGTGCGAAGCGCGCCGAAGTTCGGCATGTTGGGGACCTCGATTCACTTTGGGAGGTCGCCCAGAACGGGAATCGCTCTGCTTTCGTGCGGCGGATTTTTTGCCGCGGTGAGAACGACCTCGATTGCGCCCGGAACAGTACCGATATGTGCAGCGCAGGTCCAGCTTTATCTGATCTTTAGGAAGTCGCCGTGCTGTGAAGCTCCGCCAAGGGGATGTCGACATCGAGGAGTTGGATCATCACCACGTCGGTGATGCGCACCGCGTGTGGGCAGCCGTTGCGACAGCGCACCATCGCGAGCCCTTCTCGCGCCTCGGCAATCGCGCGTGCGGCGCCAGCGATCGAGCCGGCCACATCGACTACGGACCGGTCTCCCGAGCGGGCGATGCTCGTGATCCGCACCATCAGCGAGTCCAGGTCGTTCTCGTGGGTCGAATCGAACGCATGTTCGTAGAGTCTTGACGGACAACCTGCGCCGATTCAAGACGCGAATGCGGCGACTTCGCCGCGACGGTCATACGCATCTGCTCGCGGAGGCGTTCCCCGTCACCTCCCACCACGAAGCGCGCCCCCGCTATAGAGAAAAGCCCCTTGAGAGCGGGGCTTTGTCGTTCTGGGGGGTTGTTCGGCGGTTCGGGCTGTGGGTGGGAGTACCAGCGGGAGTATCGAACTCATTGTGCCTGAGTACTGCCGGCTTCTACGTCAGATTTGGGCCAGGCTTTGAGTACTCTCGAACGCGCGCGTGCCAGCGCGGTCTGGATCTTCGGGGAGATGCTGGCGCTGATCCTCGGCTGCGTTGAGGTACCGCGTCAATCCCAGGACCGATTAGTCCTGTTCAGTCGCGACGGGGATACCAGCGAGCAATCGGCTGGCGTGGTCTCAAGCGCCAGCGCGACGCACGTGACGATGCGGACGCCGGGTCCCGGCGCAGCTCTCTATGCGCAGCACCTCTGCTGCGGCGAAAGTGGCGACGAAAGCATTGCCAGTGGGTTATGCTTTGCCTGTGCCCGCCGCTGCTGCTCGCATTGATCCTGCTCTGCGTCGTCATTTCGTCGCGACGTTGACCGATCCGTCGCGGTTGGCGATCTTGGACGAGTTGCGCGGTGGTGAGCTGCGGGTGAGTGATGTGGTGGAGCGCACGGGGCTCTCGCAGCCGAACGTCTCGAAGCATCTCGCGTGTCTGCGTGGCTGTGGTCTGGTCGAGCGTGAGCAGCGTGGGCGGGAGGCGTTCTACTCGACGATCGGTGGGGTTGATGAGGTCTTCGACGCGCTCGACGCGCTCATGCTGCGTGTCGCGGATCAGCTCGCGTGTTGCGAGTTGACGGCGGGCACCGCCGGGGTGCGGAGGTGAGCGCGCCGGTCGAGCTGCCGACGTTGCCCATGCTTGCGCCGAGCGCGACGGCGGCGCCCGCGGGCGAGCGGGTGCGACTCGTGCGTCGCGCGCGGGAGCTCGCGTGGGTCGGGCTTGGCTGGCATGGGATCGAGGCGACGGTCGCGATCGGCGCTGGCATCGTTGCGGGGTCGGTCGCCCTGGTCGGGTTCGGCGCGGACTCGTTGATCGAGCTGCTGGCGGGGCTCGTCGTGCTGTGGCGCTTCGGGAGCCGCAGTCCGATTGCCGAGCGATGCGCGCAGCAGTTGATCGCGGTGTCCTTCTACGTGATCGGCGTCTACGTTGCGGTCGAGGCGATCCGCTCGCTGGTCGATGCTGAGGAGCCGGCGGTCAGCTGGGTCGGGATCGGCCTGGCGATCTTCACGCTCGCGACGATGCCGCCGCTCGCGGTCGCGAAGGCGCGCGTCGCCGAAGCGCTGGGTTCGTCGGCGACCAAGAGCGAGAGTCGGCAGACGATGCTCTGTGCCTACCTGTCGGCTGGCCTGCTCGTCGGCCTCGGCTTGAACGCGCTGGTCGGGTGGTGGTGGGCGGACCCGGTGACGGCGCTCGCCATCGCGGCCGTGGCGGTCAAGGAGGGGCGAGGGGCGTGGCGCGGTGAGTCGTGCTGCACCGCCCCGATCGCGCTCGGGGACGGCTGCACCGAGGACTGCTGCGCCTAGCCGGGCGATCCGACGTCGACGGTCTGGTCGTGTGTCTGGTTGGCCCACGCGATGATCTGTTGCGAGCCGTCGATGACGGTGCCGTCGTCGAGCACGAGCGTCGGGACCTCGTGGTTGCCGGTGAGGCGCTTGACCTCGCGGCGGCCGGGAAACAGGGAGTCTCCGACGCAGCCGTAGGTCTTGACGACCTGGGGCTGGTGGCCGGCGGTTATGAGCGCTTGGTAGGCGTTGCGGCAGGGGTGGCCGCCTTCGCGGCGCAGGTCGAACGTGCCGTAGCAGACGTAGAGTTTCATTCCCGTCCTTCCGATCGCGGACTGAGATAACCTACATTATCCGAATAACGGTAGGAATTTGAATGGCGAAGGTTCTGAGTCGACGCGAGCGCCAGGAGCAGACCCGCGAGCTGCTGCTGACCGCCGCGTCGGCCGTGTTCGCACGGCGTGGCTACCACGTGGCGAGCGTCGAGGAGATCGCTGCCGAGGCTGGCTTTTCCACGGGCGCGGTCTACTCCAACTTCGCCGGAAAGCAGGAGCTGTTCCTCGCGCTCGCCGATCGCGAGGCCGCCGCCCGGATCGCCGAGCTGCACGCGCTGAGCGAGAGCGTCGAGGCCGGCGGGGACGCCGGCGCCCAGGCCGGCCAGCGCTTCCGCGAGCTGCTGGAGCGCGACCGCGACTGGCCGCTGCTGTTCTACGAGTTCTGGTCCTTCGGCGCGCGCAACGCGCAGATCCAAGAGCAGTTCGCCCAGCGCCGCAAGGCGGTCGAGGACGCGCTCGCGCAGACGCTGGAGCGGCTGGCCGCCCAGCTCGGGTTCAAGCTGCGGTTCCCCGCCCCTGTGCTTGCCAAGGCGGTCGGAGCAGCCTTGAACGGGCTCGCGTTCGAGCGCGCCGCGGACCCCGGCGCGATCCCCGACGAGGTCTTTGCCGAGTTCGTCGTCGCAGTGCTGGGCTGCTCGATCGCAGTCGGCGAGCAAGCCTGAGCCCGCCGCGTTGCGCGGGCGCGGACTAGCGTTTCGGTTAGGTAGAGCACGGCGATCACGACGCACGCGACGCCGAGCAGTGCTCGCAGCGCGCGTTCGGGACGAAGTTGGAGGCTTGCCGGTGTAGCTGCCGGCGAGGCCGACGCCGAGCGAGCCCGAGCAGCCACACGGGCGCGATCGTCCCGCCGCTGTGGATCAGCGTGAGGAGCTCGAAGCTCGCGACGACGATCGGTGGTGTCCGCTGTCGCGGACGGTCTGCCAGGAGTGCCAGGTGATGCGCAGGATGACGAGCGTGATCGCGAGGCCGATCAGCGGGTCGGCGATCGGTACGCCGAGTGCGACGACCACGGCGCTCGCGATCACCGCGAGCGAGACGTAGGCGTCCGCGCGGGCGTGCGCACCGTCGGCGATCAAGGCGGCGCTGTTCAGGCGCTGACCGGCACGGGTGCGGATCAGCGCCGCGACCCAGTTGCCGGCGAAGCCGATCGCACCGGCGGCGGCGAGCGCGGCCAGGTGGTGAACGTCCTGGAGGTTGATGAGCCGGTCGATCGCCTCGAATCCGGCGACGCACGCCGAGGCGAAGATCGTGGCGACGACCGCGAGCCCCGCCCACCGCTCCGCGCGCCGGCTGCGCAGCATGAACGCGATCCCGAGCGGGATCGCCGTCGCCGCATCGCCCGCGTTGTGGATCAGGTCGGCGAGCAGCGCGACCGATCCCGACGCGATGAAGACCCCGACTGCGCGACCGCCGCGAGGCCGAGCACGAGCAGCGCGAGCAGGACCGCGCGCACGCCCTCGCGCGAGCGCTGAATCGACGGATCGATCAGACCGTGGCTATGTCCGTGATGCTCGTGCGGGCCGGCGTGCGGATGGGCGTGCTCGACCCCGCGGTGACGGTGACGCTCACCGCCAAGCAGCTCGTACGTCGCCGCCTGTGCCATGCCGCGAGCCTAGCGTGCGCGCTATGCGCCACCCTCTAGACCGCGCGCTCCGAGTCCGATCTGACTCTTGCCGCATCGGTGGGGCGGTCTCTACCCGCGGTGCGTACGATCAACGGCGATGGCCGACTCATCCGCGACGCTCGCTCCGCAGTTCGGTGACCTCGAGCGTTACCGGCGGCCGCTGACCGCCTATTGCTATCGCCTGCTCGCCTCGCCGTTCGACGCCGAGGACGCCGTGCAGGAGTCGTTCGTGCGCGCTTGGCGCGGCCTCGACCGTTTCGAGGGCCGCGCCGCGCTCAAGTCGTGGCTCTACCGGATCGCGACCAACGTCTGCTTCGACATGCTCAAGGCGAGCGAGCGGCGTGCTCGGCCGATGGACCTCGGGCCGGCTGGCGAGCCGATCGAGGCGAACCTGCGGACGCTCCCCGAGACGACCTGGATCGAGCCGCTGCCCGACCGCGCGCTCCTCGCGGACGACGGCGATCCTGCGGATATCGCCGAGACCCGCGAAACGATCAGGCTCGCGTTCGTGGCAGCGCTTCAGCACCTCCCACCACGCCAGCGCGCCACGCTCGTGCTGTGCGAGGTGCTGCGCTGGCAGGCCGCGGAGGTGGCCGAGCTGCTCGACATGAGCGTCGCGTCGGTCAACAGCGCGCTCCAGCGCGCCCGCGCGACGATCGCCTCTGCGGAGCTCAGCCCCAGCACGACCGTCGACCGGCTCAGCGCCGAGGACCGCGCGCTGCTCGACCGCTTCGTCGGCGCCTTCGAGCGCTACGACGTCGAGGAGCTCACGCAGCTGATCCACGAGGACGCGCAGCAGTCGATGCCGCCGTTCGACCTCTGGATGCGCGGCCGCGCCGACATCTTCGCCTGGTGGTGGGGGCCCGGCCTCGCCTGCAAGGGTTCGCGGGTGATCCCGGCCGGCACCGCCAACGGCTCGCCGGCCTTCGGCCAGTACAAGCCGAGTCCGGGGGGCGGCTACGAGCCGTGGGCGTTGCAGGTGCTGGAGGTCTCAGGCGGGAGGATCGCCGAGCTGACGTTCTTCCTCGACGTCGAACGGGTCTTCC
Organism: uncultured Actinomycetes bacterium; assembly: GCA_963746145.1. Lineage (GTDB taxonomy): Bacteria > Actinomycetota > Thermoleophilia > Solirubrobacterales > Solirubrobacteraceae > Conexibacter. The sequence continues at coordinate 111,408 of CAVVAC010000001.1, read as the reverse complement.
CGCTCTTCGGGCTGCCCGCACGGCTCGACGCCTGACGCGCCGGCGAGCCCGGCCAGTGTCAGCAGCTCGCGCAGCTCGTCGGAGACGCCGAGCAGTCGCAGCGCCTGGCCGCGCCGCTGCGTGGCGAGCTGCAGCCGTGCCAGGCGGTCGACCGACACGAGGTCCGCGTCGAGCGCGCTCGCGTCGAAGGAGACGGCTGGAGGCTCACGATTCTCGGCCACGTACATGCGTGGACTGCCGGGCCGCGGGAAACTCATCGGCGAGCGACCGATGAGTTCCGCAGCCGGTCGCGGTCCTAGGTCGTGTCAAGCACCCGACTCGAAGGAGCAGCCCCCATGAGCATCAGCGTCAGCAAGGTCGCCAACGTCATCGTCTCCGTCGAGGCCGTCTGATGGCGGCCCGGATCGTGGTGACGGAGTTCGTGTCGCTCGACGGCGTGATGCAGGCGCCGGGAGGCGAGCCGGACTTCAAGTACCCCGGCTGGACGTTCGAGTTCGACCGCGGTGAGGACGGGAACCAGTTCAAGCTGGACGAGGCGATGCGGGCCGACGCGCTGTTGCTCGGCCGGCGCACGTACGAGGGCTTTGCCGGCGCCTGGCCGGAGCGCGAGGGCGAGTTCGCCGACAAGTTCAACGCGATGCCGAAGTTCGTCGTCTCGACGACGCTGAAGGACCCGGGGTGGAACAACACGACGGTGCTCGACGGCAGCGACGCGACGGCCGCAGTGCGGAGGCTGAAGGAGGAGTTCGACGGCGAGCTGCAGGTGCCGGGCAGCCACCGGCTCGTGCAGGAGCTGATCGCGAGCGATCTCGTCGATCAGATCAACCTGATGGTCTTCCCCGTGATCCTCGGCACCGGCAAGAAGGTCTTCGAGGAGCAGCCCGAGCGGCGCAGCTTGCGACTCCGCGAGTCGCGGGTCGTCGGCGAGAGCGTGGCGGTGATGATCTACGAGCGGGCCGTGGAGTGAGCGCTCACGTGAGCGGGAGGTAGGTGAGGAGGACCACCCCGGAGTCGAACCGCTTCACGTCGTCGAGCTTCATCCGGAGGGTTCCCCTGTCGCCGAGCACGTGGACGTTGCCCTTGCCCCAGACGAGCGGGTTGAGGTAGATCTCGTACGCGTCGATGAGGTTCTTCTCGGCGAGGGCGTAGGCGAACTCGCCGCTGCCGTGCATGAACAGGTCGCCGTCGGCCTCGTCCTTCAGCTTCGGGATCGAGTCTTCGAGGTCGCCCTCGAGCAGGGTCGCGTTCCACGGGAGATCGCCGGACAGCGTGTTGGAGCCGACGTACTTCGGTATCGCGTTGACCATGTCCGCCCACGTGCCCGACTTGCTCGGCCAGTATCCCGCGAGCCCCTCGTAGGTCTTGCGGCCGAGCACCAGCCCCGCGGATCTCGCCTGGCGTTCGAACGAGTAGTCGCCGTGGTCTCCGTCAGGCTGGACCCACTCGCCGACCGGGTCGATGACGCCGTCGAGGGTGGCCTGCGTGGTCGCGATCAGCTTTCCCATCTCGATTCTCCGTTCGGTTATGGGAGCTTCCTCTGAGCTTCCTACCCATGTGACGGATGGGGACGCGCGATTCGATGCTCGGATTGCGATGCGCCCTTGGACGGGTGCAGATTGGGTGTTACACACCCAATCGGGTAGCATTCGTCCATGAAGACGATCCAGATTCGCAACGTCCCGGACGATGTTCACCAGACGCTGCGTACGCGCGCTGCGGCCTCCGGCGTGTCGCTCTCAGACTTCGCGCTCGGAGAGCTCGAACGCGTCGCGCAGCACCCACCCGTCGCCGACCTGCTTGCGCGGGCACGCATGCGAGCCGGCGGCGCCGAACGCGGCGCGATCCTCGCCGCCGTGCGCGCGGGTCGCGATCGCGACTGAGCGACCGTGCTCGTCGTCGAGACCTCGGCGTTGCTCGAGGCGCTTGCTGCCCGCGATCCCGCGCCTGGGCTCGTCGAACGTCTCGCCCGAGACGGCGACCTGCATGCCCCGCATCTCATCGAGACCGAGATCCTGCACGCACTGCGCCGCATGACCCTCGCAGGCGCCATCAGCGACGAGCGCGCGACCGACGCCCGCAGTGACTTCGCCGAACTCACGCTCATGCGCTACGCCCATCAGCCGCTCAGCGACCACGTGTGGGAGCTGCGGCAGAACCTCACGGCGTACGACGCCACCTTCGTCGCGCTCGCCGAAGCGCTCGACGCACCTCTCATCACATGCGATGCCCGCCTTGCATCCGCACCCGGGCACCACGCACGTGTCGAGCTCTTCGCCGTTTCGTAGGCCTTCGCGCCTAGGGAGCCTCGTCGCGACGGCGCTCGATTTCCTTTCGAGATCGAAGAGATTGCGAGCGGCCGTCACTCCGTCCGCGTGAACTGGAAGATGGCGACCGCCATCATCGCCAGGCCGAGCGCCAGCACGATCCCCACCTCGAGCAGCGAGGGCACGCGCCAGCCGAACCAGGTGACGCCGGGGTCGAGCGTACGCCGGGCGGCCTCGGAGATGTCGAGGTGGTCGAAGACCAGCCGCCGCATCGGGTCGACGGCGTAGGTCAGCGGGTTGAGGCGGTTGAGCAGCTCCAGCCAGGTGGGCAGGCCGGAGACCGGATAGAGCGCGCCGGAGAGGAAGAACATCGGCATCACGAGCATCTGCATCACGCTCGTGAACGTCTGGATCTGCTTGACGCGCACGGCCACCATCACGCCGAAGGCGGTGACCGTGAACGCGAGCAGCAGTTGCAGGCCGAAGAGGCCGAGCAGCAGCACGGGGTCGTAGGGCACGTGCACGAAGCCGGCCAGGGCCAGCAGGATCACGCCCTGGAGCGCTGCGACCGTGGCGCCGCCGAGGCACTTGCCCACGACGATCGACGACCGCCGGACCGGCGCGACCAGCATCTCGCGCAGGAACCCGAACTCGCGGTCCATCACCAGCGACATCGCGTTGAACATCGCGCTGAAGACCAGCGCCATGGAGAGGATCCCAGGGAAGATGAAGGTCTTGAGGTCGACGCCGTCGGTCGACGCGGCCGAGAGCGTCTGCAGCCCGGCCCCGAGCACGAACAGGAACAGCAGCGGCTGGATCAGCATCGTCGCGATCCGCATGCGGTCGGTGGCGAAGCGGGTCAGGTCGCGGCGCCAGACGATCCGGACGGCCCGGACCTCCGACCGCCAGGAGCGCTCGGGCACCCGGACGGCGACGACCTCCATGATCGTGGCGCTCATCGTCGGGCCCCCGACAGCACCCGCATCGTCGCGCGGCTGAGGTCCGACGCGCCGGCCGTCTCGGCGTCGCGGATCGTCGAGCCCGTGTAGCGCATGAAGACGTCGTCCAGCGTCGGTCGCGACACTGCGACCGACGCGATGGCGGGGTGGGCGGGATCCCATTCCGCGAACAGCCGCGGCACGAACGCCTCGCCGGAGGCGACGTGGAACGTCACCGCGCCCTCGGCCATCGTGGCCTCGATGCCGAAGCGCTCGCGCAGCGCGACCAGCGCGGCCTCGTCGTCGGCGGTGCCCAGCACCACGCGGTCGGCTCCGACGCTCGCCTTCAGCGCTGCGGGCGTGTCCAGCACGACGATCTCCCCACGGTCGATGATCGCGATGCGGTCGCACAGCTCCGCCTCGTCCATGTAGTGCGTGGTCATGAAGATCGTCGTGCCCTCGGACTCCTGCAGCGCGCGGATGTAGCGCCAGATCGAGCTGCGGGTCTGGGGGTCGAGGCCGATCGTCGGCTCGTCGAGGAACAGCACCCGCGGCGAGTGCATCAGCCCGCGCGCGATCTCCAGGCGCCGTCGCATGCCGCCGGAGAACGTCATCACCTTGCCGGCCCGGCGGTCCCAGAGGTCGACCATCTCGAGCATCTGACGCATCCGCGCCGGGACGACAGCGGCGTCGATGCCGTACAGCTCGGCGTGCAGGCGGAGGTTCTGCTCGGCGGTGAGGTAGCCGTCGAGCGTCTGGTCCTGGAACACGAGGCCGATGTGCCGGCGGACGTCGTCGCGCTCGGCGGCGACGTCGAAGCCGCTCACGCGGGCGGTGCCGGAGGTGGGCCGTGCGAGCGTGCAGAGCATGTTGATCGTCGTGCTCTTGCCGGCGCCGTTGGGGCCGAGGAAGCCGAAGACCTCGCCGCGCGCGACGGCGAACGAGACGTCGCGGACGGCCTCGACCTCGCCGTAGGTCTTGGTGAGCCCGGCGACGTCGATGGCGGGTGTGGAGGTGGTCATGGTGCGGCACGATAACACTACAGTGACTGTAATTCTACTGTCGCTATAGTGCTATACTTCAATGACCGGAGACGCTCTCCAGGGCCTGCGCGAGCGCAAGAAGCGCGCCACGCGCGAGGCGATCGCCGCCACCGCACGCCGCCTGTTCGCCGAGCGCGGCTTCGACGCCGTCACGGTCGCCGAGGTCGCGATCGCCGCCGACGTCTCCGAGAAGACGGTCTTCAACCACTTCGCCGCCAAGGAGGACCTCGTGTTCGCCGGTGGCGAGACAGGGCTCGCCGAGCTGCAGGCGGCGATCGCCCAGCGCCCGTCCGGCGCCTCGGTGCTCGACGTCTTCCGCGCGAACTCCGAGTCGATGCTCGACGTCGTCGCCGCCGGCGAGACGAAGGACAGCCTCGTCGTCCCGCGCATCGTGCGCGACAGCCCCGCGCTGCAGCAGCGGCTCGCGGCAGGGTGGGAGCGCGAGGCCGAAGCGCTTGTCGCCGCGATCGCCGAGGCGACCGCAGCGGACGCCGACGACCTCGTCCCGGCGGTCGTCGCCCGCACGCTGGCCTGGACGCTCATCACGATCTTCCGCGCCACGTTCGACGGGCTGCTGGCCGGCGAGGACCCGGAACGGCTGGCCGCCCGCCTGCGGCCCCAGGCCGCGCGCGCCTACGATCGGCTCGCGGCCGGCCTCGCGGACTACGGGGTCGCCGGCTCGGCGACGTGAACGTCGTGCCGCGCGTCGGCCCGCCCCGCCGGCGACGCGCTTGCCTGTGAGAATGCCTTCGATGCGACGCCTTGCCCAGTGGTGCCACGACCGGCATCGTCTCGTGATCGCGCTGTGGGTCGGCGCCGTGGTCGCGCTCAGCGCGCTGGCCGGCGCTGCGGGCGGCGGCTTCGTCGACAACTTCTCGCTGCCCGGCAGCGAGTCGCAGCGGGCGGTCGACCTGCTGCACGCGAAGTTCCCCCAGCAGGCCGGCGACTCCAGCCAGGTCGTCTTCAAGGCCGACAGCGGGACGCTGCGCGACGCGACCCACGAGCGCGAGATCCGTGCCCTGCTCGTCGCGCTGCGCAAGCTGCCGAGCGTCGCCGCGGTGCAGGACCCGTTCGCCGGCGCCGGCACGATCGGCAGGGACGGCACGATCGGCTTCGCGACGCTCGCCTTCGACGAGCAGGCGAGCGACCTCGACCGCGCCGACGTGCAGGCGGTGATCGACCGCGCCAAGCACGCCGCCAACGCCGGCCTGCAGGTCAACCTCGGTGGGCAGGCGATCAAGCTCGCCGAGCAGCCCGAGCAGTCGGCGACCGAGGCGGTCGGCATCGTCGTCGCGATCGTCGTGCTGATCGTCGTGCTCGGCTCGCTGGCCGCGATGTCGATGCCGCTGATCGTCGCGTTCGCCTCGATCGTCGTGGCGCTGGCGATCGTGCTGGCGGTCTCGGCGCTCGTCGACATCGCGAGCTTCGCGCCGACGCTGGCGGTGATGATCGCGCTCGGCGTCGGGATCGACTACGCGCTGCTGATCCTCAACCGCTTCCGCGGCGAGCGCCGCGAGGGCGCCGACGTGCGCGCCGCGACGATCACCGCGCTCGACACCGCCGGGCGCTCGGTCCTGTTCGCCGGAACGACCGTCGTGATCGCGCTGCTGGGCATGTGCCTGCTGGGGATCTCGTTCCTCAACGGGCCGGCGGTCGCCTCCGCGCTCGCGGTCCTCTTCACGATGATCGGCTCGCTGACGCTGCTGCCCGCGCTGCTGGGCGGCTACGGCTCGAAGGTCCGGCTCGGCAAGCCGAAGGCGCCGGACGCCTCGCCGCGCGGCTACGCGCGCTGGGCGCGCATCGTCGAGCGCCGGCCGCGGACGTTCGCGATCGCCACGGTCGCGATGCTCGCCGTCGTCGCGCTGCCGGTGCTGGGGATGCAGCTGGGCACGAGCGACTCCGGCAACGACGCGAAGGGCACGACGACGCGCCTCGCCTACGACCAGCTCTCGCAGGGCTTCGGCCCCGGCTTCAACGGCCCGCTGCTCGTCGTCGGCGAGCTGCCGCACGCCGGCGACGCGACCGGGCTGCGTGCGCTGGCGAGCGCGATCCGCGCGACCCGCGGCGTCGCCGCCGTGACCGCGCCCGCGTACAACCCGGCCAGGGACACCGCGACGCTGACCGTCTTCCCGACGACCAAGCCGCAGGACGCGGCCACGACCGACCTGCTGAAGCGCCTGCGCGACGACGTCGTGCCGCCGGTGCGGCGGACGACCGGGATCCGCGCCTCGATCGGCGGCGCGACCGCGACGACCGCCGACCTCTCCAGCGTGCTGGCGTCGAAGCTGCCGCTGTTCATCCTCGTCGTGGTCGGCCTCTCGCTGCTGCTGCTGGCGGTCGTCTTCCGCTCGCTCGCGATCCCCGCGAAGGCGGCCGTGATGAACGTGCTGAGCATCGGCGCGGCGCTCGGGGTGATCACGTTCGTCTTCCAGGACGGCCACCTGACGTCGCTGATCGGCGTCACGACGACGGGGCCGATCGAGGCCTTCCTGCCCGTCTTCATGTTCGCGATCGTCTTCGGCCTCTCGATGGACTACGAGGTCTTCCTCGTCACGCGCATGCACGAGGAGTGGGAGCACCGCCGCGACGCGACCGCCGCGGTACGCAACGGGCTCGCACTCACCGGCAAGGTGATCACGGCGGCCGCGATCATCATGGTCAGCGTCTTCGGCTCCTTCATGCTCGGCGACGACCGCACGATCAAGCTGTTCGGCCTCGGGCTCGCCAGCGCCGTCTTCGTCGACGCCTTCGCGATCCGCCTCGTGCTCGTGCCGGCGCTCATGTACGTGCTCGGCGCGCGCAGCTGGTGGATGCCCGCGGCACTCGAGCGGCGCCTTCCGCGCATCTCGATCGAGGGGCCGGAGACGCCTGTGGCCGAGCGCGTGACGCGCGCCTAGCATGCACGTCGAGCTCGCGCTGCGCAGCGACGACGAGCTGGGCGAGGGGCCGTGCTGGGACGCGCGCAGCGGGGAGCTGCTGCGCGTCGACATCGCGCGCGGCCTCGTGCTGCGCTGGAGTCCCGTGAGCGGCGCCGCTGCGGTCTTCGAGACCGGCGGCGAGGTCGGCGCGGCGCCGCCGCGGGCGGCGGGCGGCCACGTGCTCGCGGTCGATCGGGAGCTGCGCCTGCAGGACGCGGACGGGAGCGTGCGCGTGCTGGCCGCGGTCGAGGGCGAGCTGACGGCCAACCGCTTCAACGACTGCCAGTGCGATCCGCAGGGGCGCCTGTGGGCCGGCACGATGTCGAAGCGCTCGGTCCGCGGCGACGCCAACCTGTACCGGCTGGAGGCGGGGGGCGAGCTGACGGTCGCGATCGCCGGCGTCACGATCTCCAACGGCATCGGCTGGAGCCCGGACAGCACGCGCATGTACTACGTCGACAGCTCGACGCAGCGGATCGACGCGCTCGACTTCGACGCGGCCACGGGGACGCTCGGCGAGCGCCGGCCGCTGGTCGCGATCGACCCCGCGGACGGCATGCCCGACGGGCTCGTGGTCGACGCCGAGGGCGGGATCTGGGTCGGGCTGTGGGACGGCGGCGCGATCCGTCGCTACAGCGACACGGGCGCGCTCGATGCGCACGTCGAGCTGCCGGCCGCGCAGGTCACGAGCGCGGCGTTCGGGGGTGAGGACCTGCGCACGCTCTACGTCACGACCGCCCGCGTCGGCTGTTCGGCCGCGCAGCTCGCGGCCAAGCCGCTGACGGGCAGTGTCCTCGCGCTCGAGCCGGGCGTCGCGGGGCTGCCCGCAAACCGCTTCGCGGGCTAGCGCGGAAGGTCGATCGGCTGGCCGCCGGCGGCGGCCGAGCGGTAGGCCGCGTCGAGCAGCTCGACCGTCGCGATCGCCGAGCTGGCGGGCGAGCGGTTCTCGCCGCCGTGGCGGATCAGCTCGACGAGTGATCCCAGCGGCGCCGCGTGCGGGTAGGTGTCCTGCTCGGAGACGGCCGGCGCCAGCTCGCGCGAGGGTCCGTCGTGCGGGTGCAGCTCGACGCGGCCGCTCAGCAGGTCCTGCGTCATCGCGCCGCGCGTGCCGTAGTAGCGCAGCTCCTGCCGCTCGCCCGGACCGGCCGGTACGGCGCCGGTCGCCGCGACCGTGCCGAGCGCACCGTTGTCGAGCTCGTAGGCGATCGCGTCGATCACGTCGACCGCGGCGCTGCGGTTGGACATGAACGCGCTGACGCGACGCGGGCGCAGGCCCGTGACCCACAGCAGCAGCCCGAGCGCGTGCGTGACCTGGGAGTGGCCCTGCCCGCCGCCCGACTGCGCCGGGTCGGAGTACGTCCCGGCGCTCGGGCCGCCGAGCACGTAGTCCGGCTGGTCGCCGGGGCTGCCCAGGAAGTAGTCCTGCATGTTGGAGGCGAAGACGCTGGAGAGCAGCGTGACCTCTCCCAGCTCGCCGCTCTGCACGCAGTCGCGGGCGGCGATCCCGCCGGGCGTGTGGTTGAAGACGTAGCCGACGACCAGATGCACGCCGGCGGCGCGGGCGCGGGCGTCGAGGTCATGGGCCTCGGCGGCGTCGACGGTCAGCGGCTTCTCGACGAGCAGGTGCATGCCGGCGTCGATCGCGTCGCATGCGATCGGGTAGTGGGTGCGATGCGGGGTGGCGATCACGAGCGCGTCGGCGCCGGCGGCGATCAGCTCGCGGTGGTCGGCGTAGCGATGCTCGATCCCGTAGTGGTCCGCTGTCTGCGCGAGCCGCGCCGGGTCGCGGTCGGCGATGCCCGCCAGCACCGTGTCGGGATGTGCGAGGACGGCGGGGATGTGGGCGAGTGCGGCCCACGAGCCTGCGCCGACGATGCCGATGCGCAGTGGGGCCATCGGCCGGGACTCTAGCTCAAGCGAATGATCTGCTGCTAGCTGAGCGGATCCTCCCAGCGCAGTTCGCGAAAGCGCGCGAAGTCGGTGTCGCTGGAGTAGAGCGTGAGGCCGTGCTCGAGCGCCAGCGCCGCGAGCATGGCGTCGGGGACGAGGTTGCCGCGGAGGTCGTAGGTGGCCACCAGCTCGCCGAGGATGCGCGCGTGCTGGGCGCCGGGCGCCGGGGTCCACACGACCGGGGCGGCGAGCCAGTCGGCCACGCGCTCCCAGGCGGTGGCGGAGGAGAGCGGGCGCTCGAAGGCGCGCGGATGCGTCGCAATGCGCATGAAGGCGCCGATGCTCGACCATGGGATGCCGACGCGCCGCGAGCCGTTGAGCTGCTCTGTCAGCCAGGCGACCGCGGCCTCGTGACGATCCGCCTGCTCGTGCACTGCGTACAGGAGCAGGTTCGCGTCCAGCAGCATCAGCGCGCGGCTGGACCGTCGAGCGTCTCGATCGTGTCCGCCACGTTGGAGACGTCGATCCCGGACCCGAGGTCGTGGGTCATCTGGTGGAACGGAGCGGTCGGCGCCTGGTGCGCCAGCCCGGCGCGAACGAGATCGTTGATCGCCTCGCTGAGGCCGATCGAGCGATCGCGCCGGACGCGCTCGGCGGCCGCCATCACGTCGTCCGCGAGGTTCAGTGTCGTACGCATGAGGTCGAGGCTAGCGCATCGCGATGCTCCTACCTAGGCATCGTGGTGCACAGCCAGCGCCGCGACTGCCGCCGGCACGCCCTCGGCCGCCGTCGGGTACTGCGGCGCCCAGCCCAGCTCGCGCTTGATGCGGGCGTTGCTGGAGCGTGCCGAGCGCGTGGCCGCGGCGACCGGCTCGCGCCCGGCGGCGAGGCGCGCGAGCCAGACGGGCACGTGGCGCGGGCGCCCGCGACCGAGCGCGGCGGCGGCCGTCGCGGCGAAGTCGGCGAGGCGGATCGGCGCGTCGTCGGCGACGTGGTAGGTCGCGCCGGCGGGCGCCGACTCGGCGGCGTCGCACAGCGCCCGCGCGACGTCGGCGACGTGCACGACGTCCCACCAGTTCTCACCGCGCCCGACGACCGCGAAGCGGCCCGGCTGGCGCAGGCGCGCGACGAACTCGTGCGCGAACCAGCCGCCGGGGCCGTAGACGTGGGAGGGCCGCACGGCGACGGCAGGCAGGCCGGACGCGCGCAGCAACCGCTCGCCCTCCTGCTTTGAGCGCCCGTAGGCGGTCTCGACCGGCAGCGCGGTGTCCTCGTCCAGCAGCGCGCCGTGCGCGTCGCCGGTCACGACTGTGGAGGCGAACACGAACCGCGGTGCGCCGGCGGCGGCGCACGCCTCCAACAGCTTCGCGGTGCCGGCGACGTTGACCGCCGCGATCCGCGCTGCATCGCGCTGCGTGGCGATCTCGGCGGCGAGGTGCAGGACGCATTCGGGACGTGCGGTGGCGACCGCCTCCTCCAGCGTGCTTGGCTCCCCGGCGAGGTCGCCGTGGACCTCCTCGCAGCCCGCCGGCGCCGAGCCGGGGCGGCGCACGAGCGCGCTGACCGCGTGGCCGCGCGCGAGCAGCTCGGCGCAGGCGAAGCCGCCGAGGAAGCCGCTCGCTCCGGTCACCAGCGTCCGCATCGCGCCCGAGGCTAGCGGCGCCGGCCGGCATCCGGCGCCGCTCCGCGGTACAACACGCGGGTGTCCGCCGACCGCATCGTCGCGCTCGTGCGCGAGTCGCCGCTGCGCGAGCTGCTGGAGCCGCTGCCGGCGGGCGTCGCGCTCGTCGCGCGGGCCGACCCGGAGGTCGCCTACGCGCTGGTCGACGGCGAGCTGGAGGAGCAGCTGCCGCAGCTGCTGCACGGGCTGCCGCGCCTGCGCGCCGTGCAGGCGCTGACGGCCGGCGTCGAGTGGCTCGCGCCCGCCATTCCCGACGGCGTCGCGCTCTGCAACGGCAGCGGCGTCCACGACGCGTCGGTGGCCGAGTGGGTCGTGGCCTCGCTGCTGAACGTGCGGCGGCGGCTGCCCGGCTTCTGGGCTGCGCAGACGGCGGGCGAGTGGCGGCGCGCGCTCGCGGTGGAGGGGCGCGAGCTGGAGCCCAGCGCGGTCGTCGAGACGCTGGAGGGCGCGAGCGTGCTGATCCTCGGCCACGGCTCGATCGGCCGCGCGGTCGCCGCGCGGCTGGCGGGTTTCGGCGTCTCCGTCACCGGCGTCGCACGCCGTGCGCGAGCGGGCGTCGAGACGCTCGACGCGCTCCCACACCTGCTGCCGCAGGCCGACGTCGTCGTGCTGCTGCTGCCGCTGACGGCGCAGACGCAGGGCCTCGTGGATGCGCGCTTCCTCGCGCAGCTGAAGCCGGGCGCGATCCTCCTCAACGCCGGTCGCGGGCCGGTCGTCCGCACGCAGGACCTGATCGAGGCCGCGCGGGCCGGGCGGGTGCGCGCCGCGCTCGACGTGACCGACCCGGAGCCGCTGCCCGACGGGCATCCGCTCTGGAGCACGCCGAACGTGCTGGTGACCCCGCACGTCGCGGGCGCGACGCGCGGCTGGGAGCAGCGCGGCTACCGGCTCGTGCGCGAGCAGCTGCGGCGGATGGCCGCGGGCGAGCCGCTGCTCAACGTGCAGGGCGCAGCCGCGCCAGCTTGACCGCCAGCTCCAGCGCGAGCAGGTCGGCGTCGGCGAGGCCGATGCCCGTCAACGTCTCGATCCGCTCGAGCCGCTGGCGCAGCGTGTTGGGGTGGACCGTGAGCGCGCGGGCGGTCTCGGTCACGCTGCGGCGGTCGGCGAGGTACTGCTCCAGCGTCGCGACGAGCTGGCTGCCGCGGCGGCGGTCGTAGTCGGCGAGCACGTGCACGGCGTCGAGGTAGGGATCCTGCGGCGCGTCCTCGTCGGCGAGCGGGACGAGGTAGCGGTAGGCGCCCATCTCGCGGTGCGCGAGCGCGCCGCCGCCGCGCTGCAGCGCCGCCGCGACGCGCGCCGCGTCGGCCGCCTCGCGCAGGCCGGTGCGACCCGCTGCCGCGCCGCGCTGCACGTCGCTGCGCCCGACCGCGACGCCGTCGGCGGCGCCGAGGCGCGCGAGCGCGGCGTCGAGCGCGCTCAGCTCGCTGGCGGTCCCACCGCCGCCGAGCGGCAGCAGCGCGCGTACGCGCTCGCCGCCCGCGTCGCACAGCGCGCCGGGCACGAGCCGGCGCAGCCCGGCCTCGGCATGCTCGGCGTGCAGCGCCGCGCCCGCGCCGTCCGGCGCGTGCACGACGCAGGCGTAGACGTGTGCGGCGTCGAGGTCGCAGCGGGCGCGGCGTGCGCGCCCCTCCGCCTCCTCCAGGCGGCCCTGCTCGAGCGCCGTGAAGAGGTCGCGCACGATGCTCTCCTCCGTCAGGCGCTCGATCAGCTCGGCCTGCTTGAGCGCGACCGCGATCTGGTTGGCGACCGCGCGCAGCAGCTCCTCGGCCTCGTCGACGAACGGGCTCGTGTCGATCGCGAGCAGCTCGCCGAGCTGCTCCCCGCCGGCCACGACCGGGGCGCGCAGCTCGACGACGTCCACGAGCGCGGGCGCGGCGGCCGGGTCGGCGGCGACGCGCTGGAGGCTGCCGCGCTCGGCGTCGCGCTCGTACAGCGACGCCTGCGCGCACCCGAGCAGCGTGCGCACGCCCTCGCTGGCGGCGCGGTAGAGGCCGGCGCGGTCCTCGACGGCGGCGATCCGCTGGCTCAGCGCGGACAGCGCCGTGAGCGAGGCGACGCGGCGACGCGCGTCGTCGTAGAGCTGCGCGTTCTCGATCGCCCCCGCGACCAGCGGGGCGACGTGCGCGAGCAGGTTCGTCGTGCCGGCCTCGAACTCGCGGGGGGCGATCGTGTGCAGCACGATCACGCCCATCACCCAGCCGCCGCGCGAGGGGATCGGGACCGCCGCCATCGACTGGAAGCGCTCCTCTTCCAGCTCGGGCACGAAGACGTTGCGCGGATCCTCCAGCGCGTTCTCGCGGATGAAGGCGGGCTGGTCGTTGCGCACGGCCCAGCCCGCGACGCCCTCCTCGACGCCGAACTCGACGTGACCGACCAAGTGCGCGTACACGCGCGAGGCGGCGCGCAGCGCGAGCCGCTGCTCGCGCCGCAGGTAGACGAAGCAGGCGTGGCAGCGCGTCGCCTTCGTGAGCACGTCGACGACGCCCTCCAGCACCCGATCGAGATCGGGTGCGGAGGCGATCACGCCGATCACGTCGTAGAGCGTCTCGCTCTCCAGGCGGACGCTCTCCAGCTGGGCGGCGAGGTCTCCGGCGGGCACCGGGTCAGCCGCCCTCTTCCCTAATAGAGCTGGAGGTAGCGATCCAGCTCCCACTGCGTGATCTGCTCGTGCGCCTCGCTCCACTCCTCGCGCTTGATCCGCACGAAGTAGTCGATGTAGTCCTCCTTGGCGCTGGAGCCGAGCGCGGCACGCAGCACATCATCGCGCTCCAGCTCGCGCGTCGCATCGAGCAGGTTGCCCGGCAGCACGTCGATGCCCAGCTCGGCGCGCCCGGCGGCGTCGAGGTCGTGGAGGTTCAGGTGGCCGGTCGGCGCGCCCGGGTCGAGCTGGCGCTCGATCCCGTCGAGGCCGGAGGCGAGCAGCGCGGTCGCGGCGAGGTAGGGGTTGCACGAGCCGTCGGGCGTGCGGTCCTCGATGCGCCCGGGGCAGGGGATCCGCAGCATCTGCGTGCGGTTGTTGGAGCCGTAGGAGATGTAGACGGGCGCCCACGCCGAGCCGCTGCGCGAGCCGAGCACGAGCCGCTTGTAGGAGGTGACGGTCGGCGCGGTCAGGCCGATGTAGGCCTTCGCGTGCGCCTTCAGCCCGCCGAGGAAGTGGTAGGCGGTCTGCGAGAGACCCATCCCGTGGGGGTCCTCGGCGGGGTCGGCGTCGAGCACGTTGACGCCGTCCTTCCACAGGCTCATGTGGAAGTGGCAGCCGTTGCCGGTCAGGTGCGCGAACGGCTTCGGCATGAACGTCGCGATCAGCCCGCGCTCGGTCGCGAGCGACTCGACCATGTAGCGGAAGAAGATCGCGCGGTCGCACGTCGTGAGCGCGTCGGCGTAGCCGAAGTTCTGCTCGAACTGGCCGTTGGCGTCCTCGTGGTCGGTCGCGTAGCCGTCCCAGCCGAGCGCGTCGAGGTGGCGGGCGATCTCGCTGACGAAGTCGAGGTTGCGCGTGAGGGCGCGCATGTCGTAACAGGGCTGCGCGAGCGTGTCGAGCTGGTCGGCGACCTCGAGCCCGCCGTCCTCGCGGCGGCGCAGCAGGAAGTACTCCAGCTCGACGCCGATCTTGAACTCGTAGCCGAGCGCGGTCGCGCGTTCGATCTGCCGCTTGAGGATCGTGCGCGGGCAGTAGGGCCACGGCTCGCCGAGCACGTGCACGTCGCAGGCGAGGCGGGCGACGTTCGGCTTCCACGGCAGCGGCGTGAAGCTGGCGGCGTCCGGCATCGCGGCGAGGTCGGGGTCGTTCGGCGTCTGACCGATGTCGCCGGCGGCGAAGCCGGCGAAGCCGGCGCCGTCGTCGAACAGGCCGTCGAGCTTCGTGGTGGGCACGAGCTTCGCGTTCGGCTTGCCGTGCATGTCGACGAACTGCGCGAAGACGAACTCGACGCCGTTCTGCTCGACGTACTTGCGCACCTCGTCGCGGGTGCTCGGCAAGGTCCCGGGGGTGCTGGACACGAGGCGCTGCTCCTTGGTCGAGTTGGTGGCTCGCCGGCGCGCGTGACGGTCACGACCAGCCATGCGCATCAAACGCCACGCGGGCGCGCGTGGCAATGGTGCCGATCACCACGTTTGCGGGGGTGTGGGTGGACGAATCGTCCATGCATGGTCTCGAATCCCCCGAGAGGGACAGTGTGGAGGATCTCCACATCTCAGCCGCAAAGTGCGGTCGAGCCGGCCATGGGAACGGCAACCGGGCGCACCTACGCTGCCGGAACACATGTGCGGCATCGTCGGCATCTTCAGCAAGTCCCCCGCGATCGGCGAACAGCTCGGCGTGCACCTCACGCGCATGCTCGTGCAGATGACCGACCGCGGCCCCGACAGCGCCGGCGTGGCGATCTACCGCGACCCGCTGCCGGCGGGCGCGAGCAAGCTCTCGCTGCACGTCCCCGAGGGCGAGGCCGACTGGGCCGCCGTCGAGGCGCAGCTGGACGGCGCGCTCGGCGTGCGGGAGGCGACGGTGCTGGCCGAGCGCCACGCGCGCTTCACGGTCGGCGCCGACGCCGACGAGGCGCAGCGCTGGGTCGAGCGGCACCTGCCCGCGGTGCACGTGATGAGCGCGGGCCACGCGATCGAGATCTACAAGGAGGCGCTGCTGCCGGCCGCCTTCGCGGCGCAGTTCGGGCTGGAGGCGCTGCAGGGCAGTCACGCGCTCGGCCACACGCGGATGGCGACCGAGAGCCGCGTCACGACCGAGGGCTCGCACCCGTTCTCGACCGGCATGGACCTCTGCCTCGTGCACAACGGCTCGCTCTCGAACCACAACCGCCTGCGCCGCATGCTGCGCCGCGAGGGCATCACGATCCAGACCGAGAACGACTCCGAGGTCGCGGCCGGCTACCTGACCTGGCGGATGCGCGAGGGCGCGACGCTGGAGCAGGCGCTCGAGGGCTGCCTGGAGGATCTCGACGGCTTCTTCACCTTCGCGGTCGGCACGGCCGACGGCTTCGCCGTGCTGCGCGACCCGATCGCGTGCAAGCCGGCCGTGATGGCCGAGACCGACGAGTGGGTCGCGATGGCCTCCGAGTACCGCGCGCTCGCGGTGCTGCCGGGCGCCGACGAGGCGACCGTGTGGGAGCCCGAGCCGGGCCGCGTCTACAGCTGGGGCCGCGCCCATGTCTGAGGTGGTGGACCTCGCCGACGGCGGGCTGCGCGAGCTGAATGCGCGCCTGCACGCGGCCGACGCGCCGCGCGAGTGGAAGATCGTCAACCCCGGCGGGCGCCACAACATCGCGGTCGGACTCGACGGCGACCTCGACGTCGAGATCGAGGGCCACGTCGGCTACTACTGCGCCGGCATGAACCAGCGCGCGAGCGTGCGCGTGCGCGGCAACGCCGGCGTCGGCCTCGCCGAGAACATGATGTCCGGCACGGTCGTGGTGCACGGCGACGCGAGCCAGTCGGCCGGCGCGACCGCGCGCGGCGGGCTGCTCGTGGTGCACGGCAACGCCTCCGCGCGCTGCGCGATCTCGTTGAAGGGCGCCGACGTCGTCGTGCGCGGCTCGATCGGCCACATGGGCGCGTTCATGGCCCAGCGCGGGCGGCTCGTCGTCTGCGGCGACGCCGGCGAGGCGCTCGGCGACTCGCTCTACGAGGCCGACCTGTTCGTGCGCGGCGAGGTCGCGAGCCTCGGCGCCGACTGCGTCGAGCAGGAGCTGCGCGCGCAGGACGTCGAGGCGCTGCGCGAGCTGCTCGTCGCCGCCGCGATCGACGACGTCGCCCCGGCGGGCTTCCGCCGCTACGGCTCGGCGCGCACGCTCTACAACTTCACGGTCGACGACGCCGGGAGCTACGCATGAGCGCGCCGCTCGATCCGCACGCCCGCGACGGGCTGCGCGAGTCCTCGACGTTCGACCGCCTCGCGATCCACGAGATCCAGCGCGCCGCGCGCACCGGCATCTACGACATCCGCGGCGGCGGCGCGAAGCGGCGCGTGCCGCACTTCGACGACCTGCTGCTGCTCGGCGCGTCCGTCTCGCGCTACCCGCTGGAGGGCTACCGCGAGCGCTGCGACACGTCCGTCACGCTCGGCACGCGCTTCGCCAAGCAGCCGCTGGAGCTGGAGATCCCGATCACGATCGCGGGCATGAGCTTCGGCGCGCTGTCGGCGCAGGCGAAGGAGGCGCTCGGCCGCGGTGCGAGCGCGATGGGGACGAGCACGACGACGGGCGACGGCGGCATGACGCCCGAGGAGCGGCTCTCCTCCAAGACGCTCGTCTACCAGCTGCTGCCCTCGCGCTACGGCATGAACCCCGACGACCTGCGCAAGGCCGACGCGATCGAGGTCGTCGTCGGGCAGGGCGCGAAGCCCGGTGGCGGCGGCATGCTGCTGGGCCAGAAGATCTCCGACCGCGTCGCCGGCATGCGCGACCTGCCGATGGGGATCGACCAGCGCAGCGCCTGTCGGCACCCCGACTGGACCGGGCCCGACGACCTCGCGATCAAGATCGAGGAGCTGCGCGAGATCACCGACTGGCAGACGCCGATCTTCATCAAGGTCGGCGCCACGCGCACCTACTACGACGTCGCGCTGGCGGTCAAGGCCGGCGCCGACTGCGTCGTACTCGACGGCATGCAGGGCGGCACCGCGGCGACGCAGGACGTCTTCATCGAGCACGTCGGGATCCCGATCCTGGCGGCGATCCCGCAGGCCGTCGAGGCGCTGCAGGAGCTCGACATGCATCGCGAGGTGCAGCTGATCGTCTCGGGCGGGATCCGCTCCGGCGCGGACGTCGCGAAGGCGCTCGCGCTCGGCGCCGACGCCGTCTCGATCGGCACCGCGGCGCTGATCGCGCTCGGCGACAACGCGCCCGAGCTGGACGGCGAGTACGCGAAGCTCGGCTCCGCCGCCGGCTGCTACGACGACTGGCACGAGGGCCGCGACCCGGCCGGCATCCTGACGCAGGACGACGCGCTCTCCAAGCGCCTGGACCCCGAGCTGGGCGGCCGGCGGCTGGCGAACTACCTGCGCACGCTGGTACTGGAGACGCAGACGCTCGCGCGCGCGTGCGGCAAGTCGCACGTCCACAACCTCGAGCCGGAGGACCTCGTCGCGCTGACGATCGAGGCCGCGGCGATGGCGCGCGTGCCACTGGCCGGCACGAGCTGGATCCCCGGACGCGAGACGACGTAGGGCGCGTCGTGGCGGCTGCGTCGATCCGGCTGCTGCGCGAGGTGCCGGTGCCGCTGCGCGACGGCACGATCCTGCGCGCCGAGGTGTGGCTGCCCGGCGAGGACGCCACGCGACCGGCGATCCTCTTCCGCACGCCCTACGGCAAGGAGGGGGCGATCCTGCCGCCGCTGCTGGACGCGCGCGCCGCGGTCGACCGCGGCTACGCCGTCGTGCTCCAGGACGCCCGCGGCTGCGGCAGCTCGGACGGCGTCTTCGAGCCCTTCAGCGACGACGAGGCGGACGGCTTCGACACGATCGCGTGGGTCGCCGAGCAGCCCTGGTGCGACGGCCGCGTCGTGATGGCGGGCGCGAGCTACGGCGGGGTCGTGCAGTGGCTCGCCGCCGCGAGCGGGGCGCCGGCGCTGCGCGCGATCGCGCCGGTGATCTCCTCCGACGACACCGGCGAGGGCTGGTCCTACACCTCCGGCGTGCCCGAGCAGGGCTTCCTCTCGACCTGGAGCGTGATCGACCTCTCACCGCCGCAGGAGCGCTGGCAGGAGACGATCGAGCTGGCTTACGACGACCAGGCGGCGGTCGCGGAGACGGCTCCCTGGGTCGCCGACTGGTACGCCGCGCCGGCCGGCTCGCCCTACTGGGCGCAGCGCTCGGCGGCAGGGCGGCGGGAGACGATCGACGTCCCCGCCTGCGTGATCGGCGGCTGGTACGACATCTTCCTCGCCGGCACGCTCGCGAGCTTCGCGCGCTCGCGCGACCCGCGCGACCGGCTCGTGATCGGCCCGTGGGCGCACGAGGCGCAGCTGATGCACTTCGTCGGCGAGGCCGACACGGGCGCGAAGGGCTCGGGCGCGCAGATGTTCGAGTGGACGCTCGACTTCTACGACGCGGTGCTGGCAGGGCGCGATCCGGCGGGGCCGCGCGTGCGCGCCTACGTGCTCGGTGCGCGCCGCTGGCTGGAGCTGGAGACATGGCCGCCGGCGCAGACGGCCGCGCTGACGCTGGCGCTCGACGGGGGGTCGTTCACGGTCGACCCGGCCGAGCCGGTCCCGAGCCGCGGCGGCCGCGCGCTGCGCTCGGGCAAGCCGGACGAGGGCCACGGGATCCGCGACCAGCGTCCGATCGCCGCGCGCCCTGACGTGCACGTCGTGCGCTCGCGGATCGAGTCGGACACGCTGCTGGCCGGCCCGGTGTGGGCTCGCCTGGGGACCGCGGCCGATGGCGAGGGCGAGTGTCTGTGGACGGTCACGCTCTGCCTGGAGCAGCCCGACGGCGCGCTGCACAACCTCTGCGAGGGCGTCGTGCGGGCGGACGCCGGCGCGGACGCGGTCGAGGTCTCGCTCGGGCACGTCTGCGTGCTCGTGCCCGCCGGGGCGACGCTCGTCACGCTCGTCGCCGGCAGCTCGTTCCCGCGCTGGCCGCGCCCGCCGGCCGCGCGCACGCAGTGGTTGAACGCCGGCTCGTCGCTCGCACTCACGACCGCGCCGGCCGAGCTGCTGGCCTGAACGACGTGCGGCCCACCCCGAGAGGGGCAGGCCGCAGGCGTGGCGTTCGGTGTCGGGCGGGTTTCAGTCGAGCAGCTTCACGCTGTCGATGGTGAAGGTGCCGGTGGTGATGGCTTCGCCGTCGGAAGGGTCGATGCGCAGGCGTGTGAGCTCGTGTCCGCCCCAGGTCGCGAAGGCGCTGGTTTCGATGTTGTAGGTGTGGTAGGCGCCGTCGGCGGTGACTCTTATGCCTTGGACGCATCTTCTTTCTTCGAATCTCTGACCGCCGTCGACGGCCCAGCACAACGACATCGTCTGGCCGCTGGCGGTGCTGTTCTTCATGCGGATCTGGACCGTTCTGCTGGTTTCGATCGGGGCGTGGAGGTCGTTGGCTGACATCACCGAGCTGTCGTTGCCGGCGAGTCTGCCCTGCATCGCTCCGGCGCCGCTGTCTGAGACCCAGGTCAGGCCGCTAACTTGATTCAGCACCGTCCAGCCGATCAGGTCAGTGCTGAAGCCCCAGACCTTGTCGACGTTGTCGATCGTGAACGGGTACTCGTAGATCTTCTCGCTCTCGGTTCCGGGCGCTCCTTGCTCGAGCACGGGGAAGTCGAGGCGCAGGCCGCCGTCGTAGCGCTTGGCGTCGATGTCGAAGCTGATCGCGTCATACCAGCTCAGGTTCGCACCGGGTGCGATGTTGTAGATTTCCCAGTTGTTCCAACCTTCGGCGCCGGAAGCCTCAGCGGCCTTCAGTTCCACGCTGTTGTTGAACTCCCACTGCCGGGCGATCGTCCCCGAGTCGTTCTCGATCCGGATGTAATCTATCGTGAAGCTGCCGCTGCCCGGCGTCGCGCTTTCGGCGCCCTCGAGCTCGAGCGAGTGCAACGTGCCGCTCCAGTAGGCGCCCAAGCTCGTCATCGGCACGGTGATCGTGTGGAACGCGCCGTCGTTGGGGTCGGTGAACGCCTTTATCTTGTGGAAGTCCCACGTCTGGTCGGCGTCGGTGATGAAGTTGAACCGAGCGTCGGTCGCGTCGGTCGTGTTCTTGATGCGAATCACGATGTCCCGGTTGTTCGACGCAGACCCCGTCGCGATCGGCGTCCCGACGTAGACGGTCGTGTCGATGAACGCAGGCTGGGATATCGGTTCCGCAACCAGGTACGCACCTTCCTGAATCGTGAAGTGATCGGCGGGGAAGTCCTCGTTGTACGTCGTGTTGTGGTCGTCGTCGTTCCACGGGAACCAGCCGATGTTGTTGCGCGGGTACACGTAGTACGCATCGTTGGCGCGGTTGAAGATCAAGTCGCCGATGCTGACTTCCTGCTCCGCGTCTTCGGAGGGCTCGACGAACTGTTCGTGCCAGGCGCCGTCGGTGGTGCGCCAGTAGTGCTTGGCGCGGAGGCGGGCCTGCTGCGGGTCGAGGTTGTACGTGTCGGAGGTGGGGACGATCATGTGCGGCTGGTTGTCGCGGTCGATCACCATGCGCGCGTCGTTGACGCGCTGGTAGCCGAGCGGGACGCTCACCACTCTGCTGCCGGCGTCGCCGATGACTATCGGGTCGCTGTTGTGCGTGCCGATCGTGGTGCCGCTGTTGTCCTTCCAGGTGAGACCGTAGTCGTCGCTGTAGGCGTAGTAGATGTCGTGCTGGGCCTGGAACGGGTTGATGAGGACGTTGGGGACGGTCTCGCGCCACGTCCACATCAGATGCAGGCGGTCGTTGTGGTCGAACTGCACGGCGTCGACGTAGGGGCCGCGGCGCGTGGCCGGGTTCCAGCCGAGTTCGAGGCCGGCGGCGCCGTCGACGTCGTAGCTGCCCGAGCCCGTGTGGCCGTTGAGGATGTTGCCGAGGTCGGACCAGGTGCCGTTGTTGTTGTAGCCGTGCCAGACCCAGGACCCGTCGCTGCCCGAGCCTTCGCGGAAGCCGCAGTAGAGGTCGCCGGCTCTGTTGTTGATGAACATCGGATAGGTGACGTTTTCCTCCTGTCTCGTGCTCGCCGTCTGGTGCTGCCAGGTGAAGGTGCAGCTGCTGAACGTCGCCTGCGTCAGGCAGCCGGTGCTGGAGATCGCATAGTGCATCGGCCCGCTGTGGTCGGCCCACTCGACGTGCAGGCGCCCGTCGATCGGGCTGACGCCGAGCACCGCGGTGTCATGCGGGTCTAGCGGATCGGCGAGTCTCCCCGACGCGTTGTTGAATGTAATCGTCTGCAGGTTGTTGTCCGACACGCGTCGGCGCGCGATCTTCAAGTACGAGTTGCCGCTGCCGTCGGTCGCATCCCAGTACGCCGTGTACTGATATGCGCCGTTGGACACGACTTTGTAATGGTCTGGGGCGCCCTGTTGCCACCAGTGCGCGTCGCTGTCGAGCGTGATCGCCGTTCTATGTTCGACGTCAATCGTCTGCGACGCCGACGCCGGGCCGGCGAGCAGCCCCAGCAGCGACAGCAGGGCAGTGGCGCAGAAGGTCACGCTGCGCCAGCGCGATCTGAGCACGGACATGTAGATCTCTCCGATCTTGGGCGCGGGACGGCGACAAACAGCCGCTGAACGGACTCCCCATGGCCGTCCGCGCGTGTGGGTGCGATGCGCCGCCCGCATCCCCTAGCGAGACGGCGTCACTGTCAGTTATAGAGGATCACAGACAACCAGTCAAGCGTTTGTCTACCAATTGTCGCTCTTTGCTTGGAAAACGCTCTCCATAAGCGTCACTGTTTACGCAGTGACGCCGTCGCCACGAGCAGCGGCCCGCCCCCACGTGGGGGCGGGCCGCGGTGCTGCGAGGGTGTCGGTTGAGGTCAGTCCAGGATGCGGACGTAGTCGATGTTGAACGTGCCGCTGGTGATGGTGCTGCCGTCCGAGGGGTCGATCCGCAGCCGGGTGAGCTCGTGCCCGGCCCAGCTGCCCCAGGCGCTCGTCGAGATGTTGTAGATGTGGTAGGCACCGTCGGCGGTGACGCTGATGTTCTGGACGCAGCGGCTCGGTGAGCTGTAGGTCTGTTGGCCGTCCACGGCCCAGCAGACGCTCAGCGTCTGGCCCGTGGCGGTGCTGTTCTTCATGCGGATGCTGAGCGTCGATCCGGTTCCGATCGGCGTGTGCAGGTTGTTCGCCGATTGGAGCTCGGAGTCGTTGTTGGTGATCGTGCCGGAGATCGTCCCCCGTCCGCTGTCGGAGGTCCAGCCGAAGCCGCTGACGTCCTTCGGGGCGTTCCAGCCGATTGCGTCGGCGCCGAAGCCCCAGGTCTTGGCGACTCCGTCGCCGATGATGCTGTACTCGTAGCTCTTCATGCTCTCGGTGCCGGGCGCGCCCTGCTCAAGCACCGGGAAGTCGATCTTCTTGTCGGTGTTGTAGCGGGCTTGGTCGATGTCGAAGCTGATCGCGTCGTACCAGCTGAGGCTGGCGCCCGGTGCGATGTCGTAGATGTCCCAGCTGGCCCAGTTGGTGGTGCCGTCGGCCTCGGCTGCATAGAGCTGGATGCCGGTCGTGAAGTCCCAGCTCTTGGCGATCGTGGTGGCGTCGTTCTCGACGCGGATGTAGTCGACGGTCCATGTCCCGCTGCCTGCTGTCGCACTGGAGGAGGGCAGCATCTCGAGTTGGCGCAGGGTGCCCGACCAGTTGGTCGCGCCCTGCATCGGGACGGTGATGGTGTGGAAGAGGCCGTCGTTGGGGACGGTCATCGACCTCCACATGCCGGCGACCCAGACGGGGTGGGCGTCGGTGTAGAAGTAGACGTACCCGTCGGTGGCGTCGGTCGTGTTCTTGACGCGGATCACGACATCGCGGTTGTCACTGGACCCGGTTCCGATCGGGACGTTGACGTAGTCGGTCGTGTCGATCTGCGACAGCGCGGTCGTCGGCGACATGACGAGGTAGCCGTTGGTGCCGTCGATTGTGAAGTGGTCGGCTGGGAAGTCGACGTTGTACGTCGGGTGGTGAGCATCGTCGTTCCACGGGTACCAGCCGATGCGGTTGCGCGGGTAGATGTAGTAGGCGTTGTTGGCGCGGTCGAACGTCAGGTCGCCGATGCTCACGGACTGCTGGGCGTCGCCGGTCGGCTCGACGAACTGCTGGTGCCAGACGCCGTCGGTCGTGCGCCAGACGTGTGTCGAGCGCAGGCGGGCCACCGGGCGGTCCAGCGTGTTCGTGTCGGAAGTCGGGAGGATGACGTGCGGTTGGTTGTCGCGGTCGATGACCATCCGAGCGTCGTTGGGGCGGTACCAGCCGAGGCCGAGGCTGACGGCGAGCGTGCTCGTGTCGCCGACGACGATCGGGTCGCTGTTGTGGGTGCCGACGGTCGTGCCGCCGTTGTCCTTCCACGTCAGCCCGTAGTCATCGCTGTAGGCGTAGTAGACGTCGTGCTGCTCGAAGAACGGGTCCACCGCTGCGTTGGTGACGTTCTCGCGCCAGGTCCACATCAGGTGCAGGCGGTCGTTGCTGTCGAACGCGACCGCGTCGACGTAGGCCCCGCGGGTGGTGGCGGGGTTCCAGCCGAGGTTGAGGCCGGCGGCGCCGTCGACGTCGTAGCTGCCTGAGCCCGTAGTGCCGTCGAGGACGTTGCCGAGGTCGGACCAGGTGCCGTTGTTGTTGTAGCCGTGCCAGACCCAGGTGCTGGCGTTGCCGTTTCCGCTGCGGAAGCCGCAGTAGAGGTCGCCAGCCTTGTTGTTGACGTACATCGGGTAGGTGACGTCGGCCTCTTGGCCGGTGTTCGAGGTCTGGTGCTGCCACGTGAAGGTGCAACTGCTGAACGTCGCCTGGGTCAGGCAGCCGCTGCTGGAGATCGCGTAGTGGATCGGGCCGCTGTGGTCGGCCCACTGCACGTGCAGGCGGCCGTCGATCGGGCTCATCCCCAGTACGGTTGTGTCATGCGGGTCTTGGGGGTCGGCGAGCTTGCCCGACGCGTTGTTGAAGGTGATCGTCTGCAGGTTGTCGTCTGAGAGGCGGCGGCGCGTGATCTTGAGGTAGACGTTGCCGCTGCCGTCCGCGGCGTCCCAGTAGACCGTGTATTGGTAGCCGTTGTAGGAGACCATTTTGTAGTGGTCCTGCGCGCCCTGCTGCCACCAGTGCGCGTCGCCGTCGAGCGTGAGGCTTGTGCGGTTGGCGACGTCGAGGCTCTGCGTCGCCGACGCCGGGCCGACGAGCGCGGCCAGCAGCGCCATCGCGGTGACGAGGCACAGCGCCACACCGCGCCATCGCGACCTGAATTGGGACATGAGATCTCCGATCTTGAGCACGAGAGGGCATGGGCTGCCGAGGCTCAGCCCGTGGGACATCGACGGCTCCCCTCGGCCGCTCGTGCGAGTGCATGCACCATCCACCGCTCCGCTCTTTGGAAACGGTTCCGACGTGGTTCTAACTGATTGCGCAAGAAGCGTCAAGCGTTTGCTTGCAAGTCGCACGATTTGGGTTGGAAATCGCTCTCCAAACACGTTGGGAGAGACGTTCTCTGGTCCAAGTGACCGCTCGCGCTGGGGCCTGGAACGACGTGCGGCCCACCCCCGGAAGGATGGGCCGCGTCGTGCATCGAGAGATGCGGTTCGGGGTCAGTCGAGAATACGGACGTAGTCGATGTTGAACGTGCCGCTGGTGATCGCGGCGCCGTCGGAGGGGTCGATGCGCAGGCGCGTGAGGGTGTGGCCCGACCAGCTGCCCCAGGCGCTCGTCGAGATGTTGTAGATGTGGTAGGCGCCGTCGGCGGTGACGCTGATGTTCTGGACGCAGCGGCTCGGTGAGCTGTAGGTCTGTTGGCCGTCGACGGCCCAGCAGATGCTCATCGTCTGGCCGCTGGCGGTGCTGTTCTTCATGCGGATGCTGAGCGTCGAGCCGGTCCCGATCGGGGTGTTCAGGTTGTTCGCCGATTGGAGCTGGGAGTCGTTGTTGGTGATCGTCCCCGACAGGGTGCCGCGACTGGAGTCGGAGGCCCAGGCGAAGCCGCTGACGTCCTTCGGCGCGTTCCAGCCGATCACGTCGGAGGCGAAGCCCCACGCCTTGGCGACGCTGTCGCCGATGATGGTGTACTGGTACAGCTTCTGCAGCTCCGTCCCCGGCCCGCCCTGCTCCAGGACCGGGAAGTTGATGGTCTTGTCGGTGTTGTAGCGCGCCTGGTCGATGTCGAAGCTGATCGCGTCGTACCAGCTGAGGCTGGCGCCGGCCGCGATCTCGTAGATGTCCCAGCTGGGCCAGCCGTCGGTGCCGTCGGCCTCGGCGGCGTAGAGCTGGATGCCTGTCGTGAAGTCCCAGCTCTTGGCGATTGTGCCGGCGTCGTTCTCGATGCGGATGTAGTCGACGGTGAAGGATCCGCTGCCGGCGGTTGCGCTGCCGGCGCCCTCGAGCTCGAGCGTGCGCAGCGTGCCGCTCCAGTAGCTGCCCAGGCTCGTCATCGGGATCGTGATGGTGTGGAAGTTGCCGTCGTTGGGGTCGGTGAAGGTCATCACCTTGTGGTAGTCCCATGTCTGGTCGGCGTCGGTGATGAAGTTGAAGCGGCCGTCGGTGGCGTCGGTGGTGTTCTTGATGCGGATGACGATGTTGCGGTTGTTCGACGACGAGCCGGTCGCGATCGGCACGTTGACGTAGTCGGTCGTGTCGGTGAACGAGGGCGTCGAGGTCGGTGACATGACCAGGTAGCCGTTGGTGCTGTCGATCGTGAAGTGGTCGGCTGGGAAGTCGACGTTGTACGTCAAGTTGTGCCCATCGTCATTCCACGGGTACCAGCCGATGCGGTTGCGCGGGTAGATGTAGTAGGCGTTGTTGGCGCGGTCGAACATCAGGTCGCCGATGCTCACGGACTGCTGGGCGTCGCCGGAGGGCTCGACGAACTGCTGATGCCAGACGCCGTTGGTCGTGCGCCACAGGTGCGCTGCGCGCAGGCGGGCCACGCCGCGGTCCAACGTGTTCGTGTCGGCGGTCGGGACGATCACATGCGGCTGGTTGTCGCGGTCGATCACCATGCGGACGTCGTTGATGCGGTACCAGCCGAGGCCGAGGCTGACGGCAAGCGTGCTCGTGTCGCCGACGACGATCGGGTCGCTGTTGTGCGTGCCGACGGTCGTGCCGCCGTTGTCCTTCCACGTCAGCCCGTAGTCGTCGCTGTAGGCGTAGTAGACGTCATGCTGTGCGAAGAAGGGGTCGATGAGGATGTTCGGGACCTTCTCGCGCCAGGTCCACATCAGGTGCAGGCGGTCGTTGCTGTCGAACGCGACCGCGTCGACATAGGTTCCGCGTGTGGTGGCGGGGTCCCAGCCGAGGTTGAGCCCGGCGGCGCCGTCGACGTCATACGTGCCCGAGCCCGAAGTGCCGTCGAGGATTGCACCGAGGTCGGACCAGGTGCCGTTGTTGTTGTAGCCGTGCCAGACCCACTTGCTGTTGTCGCCGTTGCCGCTGCGGAAGCCGCAGTAGAGGTCGCCGGCCTTGTTGTTGATGTACATCGGGTAGGTGACGTCGGCCTCTTGGCCGGTGTTCGACGTCTGGTGCTGCCAGGTGAACGTGCAGGAGCTGAACGTGGCCTGCGAGAGGCAGCCGGTGCTGGAGATCGCGTAGTGGATCGGGCCGCTGTGGTCGGCCCACTCGACGTGCAGGCGGCCGTCGATCGGGCTCATCCCGAGCACGGCGGTGTCATGCGGGTCGAGCGGGTCGGCGAGCTTGCCCGACGCGTTGTTGAACGTGATCGACTGGAGCGCGTCGTTGGACAGCTGCCGGCGCGTGATCTTCAGGTACACGTTGCCGCTGCCATCGGCCGCGTCCCAGTAGACCGTGTACTGGTAGCCGCCGTAGGAGACGACCTTGTAGTGGTCCTGTGCGCCCTGCTGCCACCAGTGCGCGTCGCTGTCGAGCGTGAGGCTCGTGCTGTGGGGGATGTCGAGGCTCTGGTTCGCCGACGCCGAGCCGGCGAGCGACGCGAGCAGCGCCATCGCAGCGACGACGCCGAGCGCCACACCGCGCCATCGCGACCTGAATTTGGACATGAGATCTCTCCGATCCTGAGCACGCGCGGGCGAGGACTGCCGAAGGCTCCCGTGTGGGGCATCGACGGCCTCCCTGAACCGCTCGTGCAAGGTGAATACACCATCTACCGCTCCCACCCGGAAACGGTTCCGAATGTGGTTCTAGCTGGTCATGCGAGATGAGTCAAGCGTTTGTCTAAAAGTCATACATCTGGGCTGGACAGCGCTCTCCCACAATGTTGGAAAACGCTTTCTCACCCAAATGCGCTCGCGCTCCTGCCAGCCTGAACGACGGGCGGCCCACCCCCGCAGGAATGGGCCGCGTCGCGCATGGCGAGATGTCGGTCGAGGTCAGTCCAGGATGCGGATGTAGTCGATGTTGAACGTGCCGCTGGTGGCGCTGCCGTCTGAGGGGTCGATGCGCAGGCGGGTGAGGCTGTGGCCCGCCCAGCTGCCCCAGGCGCTGGTCGAGATGTTGTAGGTGTGGTAGGCGTTATCAGCGGTGACGCTGATGCCTTGGACGCAGCGGCTCGGCGAGCTGTAGGTCTGCTGGCCGTCGACGGCCCAGCAGACGCTCAGCGTCTGGCCCGTGGCGGTGCTGTTCTTCATGCGGATGCTGAGCGTCGACCCGGTCCCGATCGGCACGTTGAGGTTGTTCGCCGATTGCAGCTGGGAGTCGTTGCCCGTGATCGTGCCGGCGATGGTGCCGCCGCTGTAGCCGAAGCCGCTGACGTCCTTCGGAGCGTTCCAGCCGATCGTGTCGACGCCGAAGCCCCACTGATGGGCCATCGTGTCGTTGGTGAGGGTGTACTGGTAGAGCTTCTGGAGCTCGGTGCCCGGCGCGCCTTGCTCCAAGACCGGGAAGTTGATGGTCTTGTCGGTGTTGTAGCGCGCCTGGTCGATGTCGAAGCTGATCGCGTCGTACCAGCTGAGGTTGGAGCCGGGGGCGATCTCGTAGATGTCCCAGCCGTTCCAGTCGTTGTCGCCCGAGGACTCCGCCGCGTACATCTGCACGCCGGTGGTGAAGTCCCAGCTCTTGGCGATTGTGCCGGCGTCGTTCTCGATGCGGATGTAGTCGACGGTGAAGGATCCGCTGCCGGCGGTTGCGCTGCCGGCGCCCTCGAGCTCGAGCGTGCGCAGCGTGCCGCTCCAGTAGCTGCCCAGGCTCGTCATCGGGATCGTGATGGTGTGGAAGTTGCCGTCGTTGGGGTCGGTGAAGGTCATCACCTTGTGGTAGTCCCATGTCTGGTCGGCGTCGGTGATGAAGTTGAAGCGGCCGTCGGTGGCGTCGGTGGTGTTCTTGATGCGGATGACGATGTTGCGGTTGTTCGACGACGAGCCGGTCGCGATCGGCACGTTGACGTAGTCGGTCGTGTCGGTGAACGAGGGCGTCGAGGTCGGTGACATGACCAGGTAGCCGTTGGTGCTGTCGATCGTGAAGTGGTCAGGCGGGAAGTCGTCGTTGTAGTCCGGGGTGTTGTCGTTCCACGGATACCACCCGATGCGGTTGCGCGGGTAGATGTAGTAGGCGTTGTTGGCGCGGTCGAACATCAGGTCGCCGATGCTCACGGACTGCTGGGCGTCGCCGGTCGGCTCGACGAACTGGCCGTGCCAGACGCCGCTCGTCGTGCGCCAGAAGTGCGCTGCGCGCAGGCTGCGATGTCCCGGGTCCAGCGTGTTGACGTCGGAGGACGGGAGCATCACGTGCGGCTGGTTGTCTCGGTCGATCACCATGCGGGCGTCGTTGGGCCGGTACCAGCCGAGCGCGACGCTGACGGCGAGCGTGCTCGTGTCGCCGACGAGGATCGGGTCGCTGCCGTGTGTGGCGACGGTCGTGCCGCCGTTGTCCTTCCACGTCAGGCCGTAGTCATCGCTGTACGCGTAGTAGATGTCGTGCTGCTCCAGGAACGGGTCCACCGTGGCGTTCGGGACCTTCTCGCGCCAGGTCCACATCAGGTGCAGGCGGTCGCTGCTGTCGAACGCGACCGCGTCGACATAGGGCGCCCGCGTGGTGGCGGGGTTCCAGCCGAGGTTGAGCCCGGCAGCGCCGTCGACGTCGTAGCTGCCCGAGCCCGAGGTGCCGTCGAGGATGTCGCCGAGGTCGGACCAGGTGCCGTTGTTGTTGTAGCCGTGCCAGACCCAGCTGCTGTCGGTGCTGTTGCCGCTGCGGAAGCCGCAGTAGAGGTCGCCGGCCTTGTTGTTGATGAACATCGGGTAGGTGACGTCGGCCTCTTGGCCCGTGTTCGACGTCTGGTGCTGCCAGGTGAACGTGCAGGAGCTGAACGTGGCCTGCGAGAGGCAGCCGGTGCTGGAGATCGCGTAGTGGATCGGCCCGGCGTGGTCGACCCACTGCACGTGCAGGCGGCCGTCGACCGGGCTGAGCCCGAGCACGGCGGTGTCATGCGGGTCGAGCGGGTCGGCGAGCTTGCCCGACGCGTTGTTGAACGTGATCGACTGGAGCGCGTCGTTGGACAGCTGACGGCGCGTGATCTTCAGGTAGACGTTGCCGCTGCCGTCCGCGGCGTCCCAGTAGACCGTGTACTGGTAGCCGCCGTAGGAGACGACCTTGTAGTGGTCCTGTGCGCCCTGCTGCCACCAGTGCGCGTCGCCGTCGAGCGTGAGGCTCGTGCGACCCGAGACGTCGAGGCTCTGCGTCGCCGACGCGGAGCCGGCGAGCGCGGCCAGCAGCGCGATCGCGGCGACGACGCCGAGCGTCACGCCGCGCCATCGCGAGCTTGATGTGGACATCAGATCTCCGATCCTGAGCGCGAGCCGAGGAGGGCTCCCGAGGGTTGGCCCATGGGACGTCCGACGGCTCTCCCTCAGCCGCTCGCGCGAATGCATGCACCGTCCGCCGTCCCCTTTATGGAAACGGTTCCGGTCCTGTTCTAGCCGATCCAAGGACCTTGGTCAAGCGTTTGCACGATGTCTGCGCAAATCAGTCGGTAAGCGCTCTCCAAAATGCCGGAAAGCGCTCCCTGGGCAGCGGCTGGGTTAGCGGACCGCGAGCTTCCCGGGCGCGGAGAGCCACGCGTGCGTCGCCGCGAGCGCGATCGAGACGGGCGGGATCTGCGGATGCCACGCGCGCTCCCACTCGAGGCACAGCCAGCCGTCGAAGTCCTCGCGCAACAGCGTCGCCAGCTCGGTCAGCGGCACCGCGCCCGTGCCGGGGACGACCGGCGTCGGGTCCTCGCGCGAGCTGACGTCCTTGACCTGCACCTCGGCGAGCCACGGCGCGAGCAGGCGGGCGGTCTCGGCCAGCGGCTCGCCGGCGCGCCAGGTGTGGACCACGTCCCAGATCGCGCCGGCGCCGGTCCCCGGCAGGATCCGCGCCACGTCCTCGCCGCGCGGGTGCGTGTCGTGCGTCTCCAGCAGGATCTGCACGCCGGCCGCATGCGCCTCCTCTGCGACGGCGAGCAGCCGCGTTCGCGCGCGTGCGTCGGAGCGCGCGACGTCGTCCGGGTCGCCGTCGGCGAAGACGCGCACGGCATGTGCGCCGAGATCGTGCGCGAGCGCGACGTGCGCGCGCAGCGCGTCGCACGTCTCCTGGTCGGAGCCGGGGGCCGCGACGCAGACGTAGGAGGCGACGGTCGCGGTCACGAGCCCGCTGGCGGCGATCGTCGCGCGCGCGACGGCGCGCTCGTGCGCGCTCAGCCCGACGTGGACCGGCTGGTCCTCAGCGGCGCGCAGCTCGAGGCCCTGGCAGCCGCCGGCAGCGGCGGTCCGCACGGCGTCGGCGAGCGTCGCCCCGGGCAGCCCGAGCGTCGAGAGCGCCAGCGGCAGCTGCAACGTCGGGCGCCAGCTCATGCGAGCCGCTCCAGGTCCTGCTCGTGCACCGGATGGGCGAACGGCTGCCCCGCGATGTAGCGCTCCAGCTCCGCGATCGCCGTCTCGCCCTGGCGGCGCAGCTCCACGCCGAGCGCGCCTGCCACGTGTGGCGTCAGCACGACGTTCGGCAGCGACCACAGCGGCGAGTCGGGGGGCAGCGGCTCCGGCTCTGTCACGTCGAGGATCGCCTTCAGGCGCCCGCTGCGCAGCTCGTCGATCAGCGCCTCGGGATCGACGAGCGACTCGCGCGCGGTGTTGACGAACGTCGCCCCGTCGCGCATCAGCGCCAGGCGCCGGCGGTCGAGCATGCGGTACGTGGAGGGCAGCTCGGGGGCGTGCAGGCTGACGACGTCGCTGGTGGCCATCAGCTCGTCCAGCTCGACCAGCTCGGCGCCGAGCGCGCGGGCGCCGGCGGCGTCGAGGAACGGGTCGCAGACGAGCAGCGTCAGGTCGTGGGGGGCGAGCAGCTCGAGCACGCGCCGGCCGATCTGCGAGGCGCCGACGATCCCGACGCGTCGCCGGTAGTTGCCGGCGTCCAGGTAGTCCTGCGTCAGGTCGAGCGAGCGCTGCTCGCGGCGGTAGTCGGCCTGCATCGCGAAGACGTCCTTGCCGGCCAGCAGGATCATCGCGAGGGCGTACTCGGCGACCGGCAGCGCGTTCGCGGCGGCGGCGCTGGACCAGACGATCCCGCGCTCCCAGCAGGCGGGCGTGACCAGCGGCTTGATCGTCCCGCAGGCGTGCACGACCGCGCGCAGCTGCGGTGCGGCGGCCAGCACGGCGGCGTCGAGCGGGGGGCAGCCCCAACCCGTGATCAGCACCTCTGCCTCGCGCAGCCACCGCCGCGACGCGGCGCTGGAGAGCTCGTGCAGGACGCGCTCGGGCGCCGCCGCGGCGACGGTCCCGAGGCGCTCGTTCGCACGCGCGGAGAAGAGTCGCTCAGCGAGCCCGGGCCCCATCGCCAGCTCGACGACGACGCGGCGGTGCTGCTGCTGGCTCATGCGACGTGCTCCAGGTAGCTGCGGATCGTCGTGGCGAGGACGTCCTCGCCCTCAGCGGCCCACAGGTCGGCGTTGAAGATCTCGACCTCCACGTCGCCCGCGTAGCCCGCGGCCTCGACCGTCTGGCGCAGCCCGCGCAGGTCGACGTGGCCGTCGCCCATCATCCCGCGTGCGAGCAGCGTGTCGGCGGCGAGCGGCGTGATCCAGTCGCAGACCTGGAAGGAGAGGATGCGCGCGCCGGCGCGCGCGACCTGCCGTTCGAGGTCGGCGTCCCACCACACGTGGTAGGCGTCGACGACGACGCCGACCTGCTCGGGCGCGAACTGCTCGGCGAGGTCCAGCGCCTGGCCGAGCGACGAGAGCACGGCGCGGTCGGCGCAGAACATCGGGTGCAGCGGCTCGAGCGCGAGCGGGACGCCGCAGGCGGCGGCCTCGGGCGCCAGCGCCGCGATCGCCTCGGCGAAGCGCTCGCGCGCCCCGGACAGGTCGCGCGAGCCGGGCGGCAGGCCGCCCGCGACGATCACGAGGCAGCGGGCGCCGAGCGCGGCGGCCTCCTCCAGCGCGCGGCGGTTGTCCTCCAGCGTGTGGCGCCGCTCGGCCTCGTCGGACGCGGTCAGGAAGCCGCCGCGGCAGAGCGAGGAGACGCGCAGCCCGGCATCCGCGACCAGCTGCGCGGCGGCCGCGACGCCCAGCTCCTGCACCGGCTCGCGCCACAGCCCGATCGCCGGCACGGCGCTGCGCGCGCAGCCCTCGACCGCCTCGCGCAGGCTCCACTGGCGGATCGTCATCTGGTTGAGCGAGAGCTGCGCGAGGCGCGTGTCGCCGGCCACCGCGGCGCTCACGCGGCGACGCCGGCGACGGTCAGGAACGCCCGCATGCGCGCGGCGGCGAGCTCCGGGTCGGGCAGCAGCCGCGCCGCGTCGGCGAGCCGGAACGCCTCCACCATGTGCAGCACGCTGCGGCTGCTCTGCATTCCCGCGACCATCGTGAAGCCGGGCTGCTGGCCCGTGACCCAGGCGAGGAACGCCAGGCCCGCCTTGTAGTGGAACGTCGGCGCGCAGAAGACGTGGCGTGCGAGCGGGAGCGTCGGCGCCATCGCCGCGTCGTAGGCGTCGAGGTCGCCGCGGTCGAGCGCCTGCAGCGCCGTCGAGGCGGCTGGGGCGATCGCCGCGAAGATGCCGAGCAGCGCGTCGCTGGCCGAGACCTCGTCGCCGCGAATCAGCTCCGGATAGTTGAAGTCGTCGCCCGTGTAGAGGCGCACGCCGGCGGGCAGCGCCCGCCGCAGCGCGACCTCGCGGGCGGGGTCGAGGATCGAGACCTTGACGCCGTCGACGCGGCCGGGGTGGGCCGCGACGATCTGCGTCAGCGCCTGCGCCGCGAGGTCGAGATCCTCCGAGCCCCAGTAGCCGGCGAGCATCGGGTCGAACGCCGGCCCGAGCCAGTGCAGGATCGCCGGCTCGCGCACCTGCAGCAGCAGCCGGCCGTAGACGTGCGCGTAGTCCTCGGGACCGGTGGCGAGCTGCGCCAGCTGGCGGCTCGCCATCAGGATCACGGTCGCGCCGGCGTCCTCCACGACCGCGACCTGCTGCTCGTAGGCCTCGACGACCTGCGCGAGGCGCTCGAGCTGCGCCGGCGCGTGGTCGGTCCCGGCGCCGCAGGCGATCAATCCGCCGCATGCGCGCGCCTCGGCGGCGCTGCGGCGCACGAGCTGCTCGGTCGCGCCCCAGTCGAGGCCCATGCCGCGCTGGGCGGTGTCCATCGCGTCGGCGACGCCGAGGCCGCGCTCCCACAGCCCGTGGCGCAGCGCCAGCGTGGTGTCCCAGTCGATGGCGGCCGGCGCGCCGGGGACGTTGTCGCCGAGCGGGTCCGCGACGACGTGCACGGCGGCGTAGGCGACGCGGCTCGTGAGCGGGCCCGCGGGCAGCGGCCAGTCGCCGGGCTCCTGCAGCGTGCGCCGCTCCAGCGCGCCGTCCGCGGTCGGCAGCGACACGGCCCCGAGCGTGGTGCTCACAGCGACAGCTCCGGCACCTCGAGGCGGCGGCCCTGCGCCGAGGACGCGAGCCCGAGATCCGCCAGCTGCACGCCGCGCGCGGAGGAGAGGAAGTCGTAGCGGTGCGGGCGCCCCGCGAGCGCGTCGCGCAGGAACTCCTCCCACTGCAGCTTGAAGCCGTTGTCCCAGGCCGCGTTGTCGGGCACCTCGGCCCAGCCGTCGCGGAAGCGCGCGGACTGCTCCACGTCTGGGTCCCAGACCGGCATCGGCGTGCCCGCGCGGTGCTGGACGCGGCAGCCGCGCAGCCCGGCGACGGCGCTGCCTTCGGTGCCGTCGACTTGCAGTTCGAGCAGCTCGTCGCGGTTCACGCGCACGCACCACGAGGAGTTGATCTGCGCGACGACCCCGCCCTCCAGCTCGAAGATCCCGTAGGCGGCGTCGTCGGCCGTGGCGGCATAGGGCCGACCCTGCTCGTCCCAGCGCTCGGGGATGTGCGTCGCGGTCTTCGCGGTGACGGCCTCGACGCGCCCGAGCAGCTGCTCCAGCACGTAGTTCCAGTGGCAGAACATGTCGATCACGATGCCGCCGCCGTCCTCGCTGCGGTAGTTCCACGAGGGGCGCTGCGCGCGCTGCCAGTCGCCCTCGAAGACCCAGTAGCCGAACTCGCCCCGCAG
Source organism: uncultured Actinomycetes bacterium (assembly GCA_963746145.1). Taxonomy (GTDB): domain Bacteria; phylum Actinomycetota; class Thermoleophilia; order Solirubrobacterales; family Solirubrobacteraceae; genus Conexibacter. The sequence continues at coordinate 76,598 of CAVVAC010000001.1, read as the reverse complement.
CGACAGCAGGCGCCCGAAGAAGCCGCCGTCGAGCAGTCGCTTGAGCTTCAGCAGCCCGGGCAGGTAGAGCTTGTCGTGCACGACGCCGCTCGTCACGCCCGCCGCCTGCGCCAGGCGCGCGAGCGCGAGCGCGTCCGCGCACGTCTCGGCGATCGGCTTCTCGCAGTAGACGTGCTTGCCGGCGGCGAGCGCCAGCTCGACGGCCGCCGGGCGCGCCTGCGTCGCGAGCGCGTCGAAGTAGACGTCGATCGTCGGGTCGGCGAGGCCCTCCTCGAGGTTCGTGGTCCAGCGCTCCACGCCGTGGCGCTCGGCGATCTGCGCCAGACGCTCGGCGTTGCGGCCGACGAGCACCGGCTCGATCTGCACGCGGCGCCCGTCGTCGAGCTCGATCCCCCCGCCGTCGCGCAGCTCGAGGATCGAACGGACCAGGTGCTGGCGGTAGCCCATGCGTCCTGTCACGCCGTTGAGAAGCACGCCGATTCGTTGCGTGGTCATCGTCCGTCCATAAAGTTGTGGAAAGCGCTTTCCCAAAGCGTACCAGAAGATGGGGGCGTCACGATCGGTTCCGAGCAGCTCAGCCGGCGCGGCGCGTGCTGTCGCGCAGCAGCACGTCCCACTCGACGTCGACCTTGGGCGGGGCGCCGTCGTCGTTGCCGAGCGCGAGGGCAAGCGCCAGCTCGCCCATCGAGCGCAGCGGCAGGCGCACCGTGCTGAGCGCCGGGACGAGGTCGCGCAGCGTCGGGATGTCGCCGAACCCGGCCACCGAGACATCCTGCGGCACGCGCAGGCCGCGCTCGCGCAGCGCCGCCATCGCGCCGAGCGCCATCAGGTCGTTGACGGCGAACACGCAGCGGCCCTGCAGCTCGCGCTTGGTCAGCTGCGCGATCGCCGCATGCCCGCCGTCGCGGTCGAACGAGCCGCGGATCGTCGCCTCGGGCGCCAGCTCGATGCCCTGTGTGCGCAGGCCGGCGCGGAAGCCGGCCTCGCGATCGCGCGCGGCCAGCAGCTCCTTCTGGCCGCCGAGGATCGCGAAGCGGCGATGCCCCGCCTCTGCGAGCGCGATCGCGAGCGCCCGCGCGCCCGCGTGGTTCGGCGGCACGACTGCGGGCGCGCCGAGCCGCGCCTCGCTGACGCTGGCGATGTGGCCGCCGGCGGCGCGGAAGTCGGCGATCGCGTCGGCCATCCGCTGCTCGCGGACGCGGTGCGTGGTGCGCGTGCCGACGAGCACGACCGCGCTCACGTGCTGGGCGCGCAACGCGCGGAAGTACGACAGCTCGCGCTCGTGGTCGTGGAAGGTGCTGCCGACCGTCACGAACAGCTCGCGCGCGTCGGCGGCGTGGATGATCGCGTCGGCGATCGTCGAGAAGTAGGGGTCGATCAGGTCCTGCACGAGCAGGCCGACGAGGCTGCTGGTGGAGCTGGCGAGCGCGCGGGCGTGCATGTTCGGCGTGTAGCCAAGCTCGGCAACCGCTTGCTCGACGCGGGCGCGCAGCTCCTCGCCGACCTTGCGATCGGTGCTGTTGAGCACGCGCGAGGCGGTCGCGAGCGATACCTCCGCGCGGGCCGCGACCTCGCCCAGCGTCACGACGTGCGCTGCGCCCCCTCGGCCGGCTCGACCGCTCGGCCCATTCGTCGCCCTTGCCATCTACGGCTCCCGTGGGTTGTTCCGCTACCGCGTACGTGCGGCGGGAGCCTAGCTCAAATGGTGACCGCGTAGGTTGCTACCGGGCTTCGGGACGGTCAAAATAATCAATCGCTTGTCTTCTCCAGCAGAATGCGCTAGAAAGCGCTTTCCAGCATTCTCGTGGAGTTGCGAGACGCAGTCCCCGTCGTGAGGAGAGTGACGTGAGCATGTGTGCAGAAGCCAACCCGAGCGTGCAGCATGGGTGAGGCGGCGATGGTGAGCGATCCTGCCGGGGCGCCGATCATGTCGGCGTCCGGCGTGGTGAAGCGCTACGGCGCGGTGATCGCGCTCGGCGGCGCGGACATCGAGCTGCGCCAGGGCGAGGTGATGGCGCTTCTGGGGGACAACGGCGCCGGCAAGTCGACGTTGATCAAGGTGCTCGTCGGCGCCGTGAAGTGCGATGAGGGCACGATTTGCATCGGCGAGGAGACGATCGGCTCGCACAGCCTCGCGACGGCGCGGCGGCTGGGCGTGGAGGCGGTCTACCAGGACCTCGCGCTGGTCGAGCCGATGTCGGCGATGCAGAACATCTTCCTGGGGCGAGAGGAGCTGCGGGGCGGCGTGCTCGGGCGCGTGTTCGCGTTCACGAACGACCGCGAGATGCGTGCGCGGGCGCGCGAGGTGCTCGACCGCATGAAGGTCAACCTGCCGTCGCTGGACGCGCAGGTCGCGAACCTGTCGGGCGGTCAGCGCCAGGCGCTGGCGATCGCGCGGGCAGTCCTGTGGGGCAAACGGTTGGTCGTGCTCGACGAGCCGACCGCCGCGCTCGGCGTCAAGGAGTCCGGCCAGGTGCTGGAGATCATCAAGGGCCTGCGCGAGCTGGGGACGAGCGTGATCCTGATCACCCACAACATGGACCACGTGTGGCGGGTCGCGGATCGCGCGACCGTCCTGCGCCATGGCAAGACCGCAGGCGTGCTCACGATCAGTGAGACGACGCCGCAGGAGGTCGTCTCACTGATCACCGGTGCGGCCGCGATCACCGCCGCCGGAGGCGCGCATGCGTGACGCAACTGATGGGGGCTATTCGAGTGGTGGAGAGAGAGGTAGATTCACTGTGAGGAAGCTGTATGGACGGATCGCCCTGCTGTGCCTGCTGGCGCTGGCGGCGACCGCACTTGTGGCATGTGGCAGCGACAAGAAGAGCGACGGCGGCAGCGCCGGGACGCCGAACGCCCCGAAGAAGCTGAAGGTCGGCTTCGCGGCAGCCGTCAAGGGCGACCCGACGCACGACCAGATCGCCCGCCTGACGGAGGCGCTCGTCAAGCAGCGCGGCTGGGACTACGTCTACGTCAACAACAACGTCGACGGGCCGACGGCGGTCTCGAACGCGAAGCTGCTCGCCAACAAGGGCGTCACCGGCGTGATCGAGTTCCAGGTCGACGTGAGCGTCATGCCGACGGTCTCGCGGATCTTCGGCGCGAAGGACATCCCGTGGGTGACCTACTCGGTCGCGGGCCCGGGCGCGTGGATCGTCGGCGGCTCCGACATCCAAGCTGGAATCGATGCCGGCAAGGCGCTCGGCAAGGTCGCGCAGGAGAAGTGGGACTGCAAGGTCGACCTGCTCGTGCTGCTCGCACGCCCGAGCCTGCCGGCCCCCAACCAGCGCGTGCTGAAGGCGCGTGACGGCATCAAGCAGGTCTGCCCCGACATTCCCGACAGCGCGATCGTCACGACCGAGACGGGCGACGGCCAGGCGGCCGCCAACCAGCAGGCCGCGCGCGACGTGCTCGTGGCGCACCCGGACGCGAAGAACATCCTCTTCGCGGGCATGTCCGACGAGGGCGTGGCGGCCGGCCTGACGGCGGCCAAGCAGCTCAAGCGCTACGACGACGCCTACGCGTGGGGCCAGGGCGGCGACGGCATCATCCTGCCGAACCCGGATCCGCACCTGCTCGGCAGCGTCATGTACTGGCTCGAGGGCTACCCCGTCTACGCGATGCAGGTGCTGGACAAGGTCGCCGCAGGCGATCCGCCGGCGAAGGGCGCCGACGACACGACCGAGAGCTCGACGGCCATCAAGGCGACCTCGTGCAGCATGACGGCCGAGCAGATCCGCGCGGTGCCGCCGCTGAAGGAGCGGGTGGACAAGCTGATCGCCGCGCCGAGAGGCACGACGCTCGGCGACCTGTACTGCCCGAAGGACGAGGGATGACGCAGACCGCTTCCCCGGCCGGCGTCGGCGCCACGCGAGCATTCGCGTGGCGCCGGCCCGGCGGGGCCGGTGGGGGCCAGCTCGGCACCGCGGCCGTGCTGCTGGGCGTCTGGGTCGTCCTGATCCTCGGCACCAGCCTCTTCAAGCCGCGCTTCTTCGGCGCCGAGACCTTCACCGCGATCAGCTACACGGCGGTCGCGCTCGCGCCGCTCTGCATCGGGCTCGCGGTCGTGACGATCAGCGGCAGCGGGCTCGACATCAGCGGCGGGGTCGTCGCCTCGATCGCCACGCTCTTCTGCGCCCAGCTGATGTCGGGCGGCCACACCTCGGGCGAGACGATCCTGATCGTGCTCGCGTTCGGGGCCGCCGTCGGCGCGGTCAACGGCACGCTCGTCGCCGCGCTCGGCCTCGACCCGGTCGTGGCCACGCTCGCGACGAACTTCATCGGGATCGGGATCATCGAGCTGCAGTCGATCGTGCTCTCGATGCCCGCGCACAGCGCACTGCGCTCGTTCTCGTTCGGCACGCCGCTGGGCGTCACGAACCTCGCGTGGGTCGCGCTCGCGCTGCTGCTCGCGGTCGAGGTCTTCCTGCGCAGCACGAGCCGCGGGCGCCACGTCGTCGCCCTCGGCGGCAGCGCCGTCGCGGCGGTGCGCCAGGGCATCTCGCGCGGGCGCATCCGCTTCATGGTCTTCGTCTTCTCCGGGACCTGTGCGGCGCTCGGCGGCATCATGTTCGCCGGCAGCAGCGACCTCGTGCGCGGCGAGGTCTCGACCACGCGCGAGTTCCAGGCGATCTCGGTCGTGCTGCTGTCGGGCATCTCGCTCGGCGGCGGACGCGGCCGAGCGCTCTCGCTGATCTCCGGCCTGCTCGTGATCGTCACGATCCCGACCGCGATCGCGACGCTCGGCGTCACCGGCGCATGGTCGAACGTGATCCAGGGCGGCGTGCTTGCGGTCGCGCTGGGAATCGACGGACGGCGGGCACAACGAAGGAGCACACGATGAGCGCGACGACCCCTGAGCTGGCGAGCGCCCCCGTGCTGATGCGCGGCGGCGCGGCGACGCGGCTGCTGATCCGCATCGCGCGCAACCCCGAGGCGACGCTGGCCGTCGTGCTCGTGCTCGGCGCGCTCTACGGCGGGCTGTTCGTCAGCAGCGACGTGCTCACGGTCGGGAACATGACGCTGCTGCTGCAAGGGATGACGCCGCAGCTCGTCGTCGGGCTCGGCGCGAGCATCGCGCTGTACGCCGGCATCGCCGACCTCAGCATCGGCTCCACCATGCTCGCGGCGGCGACCGTCTACGCGCTGATGACGCAGCACGTCGACGGCGTCGTGATCCCGCTGCTCGTCGGCACCGGCGCCGGGCTCGGCGTCGGGCTGTTCAACGGCGTGCTGGTCGTCGGCTACCGCGTCGAGTCGATCGTCGCGACGCTCGCGAGCCTGCTCGCGGCCCAGGGCTTCGCGTACGTGATCGGCGGCAGCCAGTCGCAGGTCACGAACGCCTACTCGTGGGACCTGTTCGTCGCCCGGCAGGTCGGCCCGTTCCCGCTGCTGTTCCTGGTGCTGTTCGCGCTCTACGTGGCGGCGACGGTCTACATGAAGCGCACGCGCACCGGCCGGCATCTGCTCGCCGTCGGCGGCGGCCCGGTCGCGGCGCGCCGCCTCGGCGTCAGGGTCGGGCGCCTGCAGCTTGGCTGCCTGGTGCTGTGCGGCGTCACCGCCGCGCTCGGCGGGATCGTCGACGCGGGGGTCGTCGGCTCGGCGCCGATCTCGCTCGGCGTCCAGGACGTCTTCATCGTCTTCTCCGGCATCCTGCTCGGCGGCTTCAGCATCGCCCGCGGCGGCGTCGGCAGCCCGATGGGGGCGATCCTCGGCATCGCGACGCTCGCGCTGCTGCTGAACGTGCTCACCAACGCCAGCGTGGCGGCGGGCTGGCAGGACGTCTCGATCGGGATCGTGCTGACGATCGCGGTCGCGCTGGACCGCATCCGCTACGGCGCCTACGCGCCGTCGGCGGCCTGAACGCGTGCGGCCGGGCGCCCTCGGGCGCCCGGCCACGATGCGTCATGGCGATGTCGATCGACTCAGTCGACGATGTGGACGAAGTCGATGTTGAACGTGCCACTTGAGATTTCGGCCGTGTCGGATGGGTCGATGCGCAGGCGTGTGAGTTCCTGTCTTTCCCATTCGCTCCAGCCGGCGGTCGATATTTCGTAGGTGTGGTAGGCGCCGTCGGCTGTGACGGCGAACTGCGCGGAGCAGCGTCTTTCGACGTAGGTTCTCTGGCCGTTGACCATCCAGCATATGACTGCTCTCTGGTTTCTGGCGGTGCTGTTCTTCATGTGGATGCGGATTCTCGACGCCGTCCCGAGCGGCAGGTTGAGGTTGTTGGCCGACTCCACGGAGGAGTCGGTGCCGGAGATCGTGCCGGTGATCGTGCCCCAGCCGCTGTCGGACGTGTAGCCGAAGCCGGTGACGTTGTTGTGGGCGCTCCAGCCGACTTCGTCGGCGCCGAAGCCCCACACCTTCGTGTAGCCGTCTTCGAGGAGTCTCAGATCCTGGACCGTCTGGCTCTCGGACAACGGCGCGCCCTGCAGCATGACCGGGAAGTCGACCGTCCCATCTCTTTCGTAGCGGCTGTCGTCGATGCCGAAGCTCGACGTGTCGTACCACTCCATGGCCGTGCCAGGAAGTATCTCGTTGATCTGCCAGGATCTCCAGTTGTCAGTCCCCGAGGCCTCGGCCGACAACAGCTTGAACGCCTTGGTGAACTCCCATTCCTTGGCGATCGTTCCGGTGTCGTTCTCGAGGCGGATGTAGTCGATTAGGACTTCGCCTCTGGTGCCGGTGGTGCTCTGGGCGGGGTAGAGCTCGAGTTCACGGAGCGTGCCGGTCCAGCCGGTGACTCTTTCGAGCGAGATCGTGTAGGTGTGCCATTCACCGTCGTTTCTGTCGGTGAAGTCGACGTGTCTTTCGAGGGCCCACACGGGCGAGGCGTCGGTCGTGAAGTAGAAGCGGCCGTCGCTGGCGTCCATCGTGTTCTTCATGCGGATCACGATGTTGCGGGTGTCGGTGGCCGATCTTCTTTCGATCGTCTTGCCGATGCGGTTGAGCGAGTCCATGACCACAGAGCTGGTCGTCGGCTTTATGTTGAGGTAGTTGTCTTCCTGGATCGTGAAGTGGTCGCCCGGAAGCTCTAGGTTGTACCCGCAGGTTGGGCAGCTCGTATTGTTCCAAGGACGCCAGTCCATCTGGTCCTTGGCGTAGATGTAGTACGCGTTGTTGGCGTGGTCGAACATCATGTCGCCGATGGCGATGTCGCCTTCGGCGTCGCGGGCTAGTTCCACGGGCTCGACGAACGCCCCGTCCCACACGCCGTTCGTCTGGCGCCAGAAATGGGCAAGGCGAAGTCTCGCTAGCCGAGGATCCGTTGTAAAGACGTCAGAGCTCTCCATCATTATGTGCGGCTGGTTGTCGCGATCGATCGTCATGCGCGCGCTGTTGACGCGCCAGTAGCCGTACGCCAATTCGACCGCGACGGTGCTCGTGTCGGCGATGGTGATCGGTTCGGTTCTGACGGTGCCGACGGTGGTGCCGCCGTTGTCCTTCCAGGTCGTACCGAAGTCGTCGCTGTAGCTGTAATATATGTCGTGCTGGGCGAGGTACGGGTTGATTCCGACGCCTTCTCTGGCCGGGACGTTCTCGCGCCAGGTCCACATGAGGTGGAGCCGGTCGTTCTTGTCGAACGCGAGCGAGTCGACGTACGGACCGCGCGTTCTTGCGGCGCTCCAGCCGCCGGCGCCGTCGACGTCGTATTCGCCGGTGCCGGAGAGGCCGGAGAGGACGCTGCCTCTGTCGGTCCAGGTCCCGTTGTTGTTGTACTTGTGCAGCGCGTACTCGCCGGTGGTTCCGGAGCCGCTGCGGAACGCGCAGTAGAGGTTCCCGGCTCTGTCGTTGAAATACTGCGGGTACGTGACCGCTTCCTCCTGCGCTCTGTTCGAGGTCTGCGCCTGCCAGGTGAACGTGCAGGAGCTGAATCTCGCCTGCGAGAGGCAGCCGGAGCTGGAGATCGCGTACCGCATTCTCTGGTTGTGAATGACCCCCTCGGCGTGGAGACGACCGTCGATCGGGCTGATCCCGAGCGCAGTCGAATTATGGAAGTCGAGAGGTTCGGGCATTTCCCCTTCGACTGTGTTGAATATGATCGTTTCTGAGGTGTTGTCGGAGAGCTTCCGACGTACGACAGCCAGGTAGACCTTGCCCGATCTGTCGGCCGCGTCCCAGTAGGATATATACTGATAGGCGCCGTAGCTCAAGACCTTTTCGTGATCGGACGAATCCTGCTGGATCCAGTGAGCGTCACTGTCGACCGTGAAGGTCGCTCTCGTCGCGACGTCGAAGTTTGTTGCCGCTGACGCAGAGCCGGTCAGGAGCAACATCAAGCCGACGATGGCGCACAGCAGCCAGCCGCGCCATAGCGGCGTCGAAGCGTTCATAGAGACTTCCCCCAATACTCGATTATCTAGACGGCACGCATGGCGGCGGTCACCGGTACCGCCTCGCGGCTCTCCCCAGCCGCGGTAGGAATGGTGGTTTGTGCCGGTCGCCACTCCTGAGTGGGGCGGCTATCTCCATTATATATAAAGATACGACAACAAGCAACCAGTTCGAGCGAGCCACCGGCGCTCCGGACGGGCCCAGCTGCGGGCGCCCAGGTGCGGAGCGTGCGCGCCGTCGGCGGCCTTGAACGCGTGTGGCCGAGCGCCTGCAGGCGCCCGGCCACGATGCGTCACGGCGATGCAGGCCGACTCAGTTCACGATGTGGACGTAGTCGATGTTGAAGGTGCCTCTTGAGATTTCTTCGTTGTCGGATGGGTCGAAGCGCAGGCGTGTGAGTTCCTGTCTTTCCCATTCTCTCCAGCCGGCAGTCGATATTTCGTAGAGGTGATAGGCGCCATCGGCGGTGATGGCGAACTTCGATGAGCAGCGACTTTCGGTGTACGTTCTCTGGCCGTTGACCGCCCAGCATATGCTTCCTCTTTGGCCTGTGGCGGTGCTGTTCTTCATGCGGACTCGGATTCTCGAGGCTGTTCCGAGGGGCAGGTTGAGGTTGTTGGCCGACTCGACGGAGGAGCCCGCCGCCGATATCGTGCCGGCGATCGTGCCCCAGCCTCCGTCAGAGGCGTAGCCGAAGCCGGTGACGTTGCTGTGAGCGCTCCAGCCGATTTCATCGGCGCCGAAGCCCCACACCTTGGTGTAGCCGTCTTCGAGGAATCTGAACTCCTGAAGCGTCTCGCTCTCCGACAGCGGTGCGCCCTGCGTCACCACCGGGAAGTCTATGGTCCCGTCGGATTCGTAGCGGCGGTCGTCGATGCCGAAGCTCGACGCGTCATACCACTCCATGTTCACGCCAGGCATGATCTCGTTGATCTGCCAGGTTCTCCAGTTGTCCGAGCCGGAGGACTCGGCCGAGTACATCTTGAACGCCTTGGTGAACTCCCATTCCTTGGCGATCGTGCCGGAGTCGTTCTCGAGGCGGATGTAGTCGATTAGGACTTCGCCTCTGGTGCCCGTGGTGCTTTGGGCGGGGTAGAGCTCGAGTTCACGCAGCGTGCCGGTCCAGCCCGTGGTTCTTTCGAGCGAGATCGTGTAGGTGTGCCATTCACCGTCGTTTCTGTCGGTGAAGTCGACATGTCTTTCGATGGCCCAGATGGGCGAGGCGTCGGTCGTGAAGTAGAAGCGGCCGTCGCTGGCGTCCAGCGTGTTCTTCATGCGGATGACGATGTCGCGGTTGTCGGTGGCCGATCTTCTTTCGATCGGCTTGCCAACGCGGTTCATCGTGTCCATGATCACTTCTCTGGTCGCCGGCTTTATGTTGAGGTAGTTTTCTTCCTGGATGGTGAAGTGGTCACCCGGGAGGTCTAGGTTGTACCCGCAGGTCGGGCAGCTCTCGTTGTTGTAGGGGCGCCAGTCGATCTGATCCTTGGCGAGCAGGTAGTACGCGTCGTTCGCGTGGGAGAACATCATGTCGCCGACGGCGATGTCGCCCCCGGCGTCGCGGGCTAGTTCCACGGGCTCGACGAAGGCCCCGCCCCAGACGCCGTTGGTCTGGCGCCAGAAGTGGGCGGTGCGGAGTCTCGCTAGCCGTGGATCGGTGGTGAATTCGTCCGAGCTCTCCATCATTATGTGCGGCTGGTTGTCGCGGTCGAGCGTCATCCGCACGCTGTTGATGCGCCAGTAGCCATAGGGCAGTTCGACTGCGACGGTGCTCGTGTCGGCGATGGTGATCGGTTCGGTTCTGACGGTGCCGACGGTGGTGCCGCCGTTGTCCTTCCAGGTCGTACCGAAGTCGTCGCTGTAGCTGTAATATATGTCGTGCTGGGCGAGGAACGGATGGATCCCGACGCCTTCTCTGGCCGGCACGTTCTCACGCCAGGTCCACGTCATGTGGAGGCGGTCGGCCTTGTCGAACGCGATCGCGTCGACATACGGACCGCGCGTTCTTGCGGCGCTCCAGCCGCCGGCGCCGTCGACATCGTATTCGCCGGTCCCGGTGAGGCCCGAGAGGATGGTTCCCTTGTCGGTCCAGGTCCCGTTGTTGTTGTACTTGTGCAGCACGTACTCGCCCGTAGTTCCGGAGCCGCTGCGGAATGCGCAGTAGAGGTTCCCGGCTCTGTCGTTGAAGTACTGGGGATAGGTGACCGCTTCCTCCTGTGCTCTGTTCGAGGTCTGCGCCTGCCAGGTGAACGTGCAGGAGCTGAATCTCGCCTGCGTCAGGCAGCCGGAGCTGGAGATCGCATACCGCATTGGTCTGTTATGCAGAACTCCCTCGACGTGGAGGCGACCGTCGATCGGGCTGACGCCCATCGCGGAGGTATTGTGGTAATCTAGTGGATCGGGTTGTCTGCCTTCGGCCGTGTTGAAGATGGTCGATTCGGTGGTGTTGTCGGCGAGCTTGCGCCGTGTCACCTTGAGGTAGACGTTGCCTTCTCTGTCGGCTGCGTCCCAGTAGGATATGTACTGATAGGCGCCGTACGTCAGCACCTTCTCGTGGTTCGACGCGTCTTGCTGCATCCAGTGCACGTCACTGTCGACGGTGAACGTCGAGCGAGTCGCGACGTTGAAGTTGGTTTCCGCCGACGCGGTGCCGGTCAGCAGCAACATGAAGCCCGCGATGGCGCACAGCATCCAGCCGCGCCATAGCGACGTTGAGACATGCATAGATTCTTCCCCCAAATGCTTGGTGATGAGAGACGACAGCCATGCCGGCGGTCACCCGTACCGCCTCGCGGCTCCCCCAGCCGCCGTAGGAGTGGTGGCTTCGTGCCGGTCGCTCCTCAGGAGCAGGACGACCTTGAAGAATATATATGACGATACGACAACAAGCAATGGTATGACGAAAGCGCTGCGGTTGTCCGCCACGACGAACGGCCTGCCCCGGGGAAGATGGGGCAGGCCGTGTCGTTGCTGCGGCGAAGCCGCCCCCTAGGAGAGGCGGGCCGCTGGTGGGGTCGGTCGAGGTCAGTCCAGGATGCGGACGTAGTCGATGTTGAAGGTGCCGCTGGTGATGGCGCTGCCGTCTGAGGGGTCGATCCGCAGGCGGGTGAGGTTGTGGCCTGACCAGCTGCCCCATGCGCTCGTTGAGATGTTGTAGATGTGGTACGCGTTGTCGGCGATGACGCTGATGCCTTGGGCGCAGCGGCTTGGTGAGCTGTAGGTCTGCTGGCCGTCGACGGCCCAGCAGATGCTCATCGTCTGCCCGGTGGCGGTGCTGTTCTTCATGCGGATGCTGAGCGTCGAACCGGTCCCGATCGGGGTGTCGAGGTTGTTCGCGGACTGGATCTGGGAGTCGTTGTTGGTGATCGTCCCCGAGAGCGTGCCGCGACTGGAGTCCGAGGCCCAGGCGAAGCTGCTGATGTCCTTCGCCGCGGTCCAGCCGATCGTGTCGGCGCCGAAGCCCCACTGCTTGGCGGTCGAGTCGCCGATGATGCTGTACTGGTAGGTCTTCTCGATCTCGGTGCCGGGCGCGCCCTGCTCCAGGACGGTGAAGTTGATCTTCCCGTCGGTGTCATAGCGGCGCGGGTCGATGCCGAAGCCGGAGGCGTCGTAGTAGTCGATCGGCGCTCCCGGCGCGATGTCGGTGATCGTCCAGGTGCTCCAGTCGTCCGAGCCCGAGGACTCGGCCGAGTAGAGCGTGTCGGCTTTGTTGAACTCCCAGGCCTTGGCGACGGTGCCGGTGTCGGTCTGGACGTGGATGTAGTCGACTTTGACGTTGCCGGTGGCGTTCTCGCTTTGTGCGGGGTAGAGCTCGAGCGAGTGCAGGGTGCCGGTCCAGCTGGAGAGGCTGGTGATCGGGATGGTGATGGTGTGCCAGGCGCCGTCGTTGGGGTCGGTGAAGTCGAGGTGCTTGGCGGTGGTCCACGTCTCGTCGGCGTCAGTGGTGAAGTAGAAGCGGCCGTCGGTGGCGCTCGTGGTGTTCTTGATGCGGATCACGATGTTGCGATTCGCGGTCGATCCGGTCCCGATCGGGATGTTGACGCGGTTGAGCGTGTCGATGACGAGGGCCGTCGTGGTCGGGATCACTTGCAGGTACGTGTCCGTTCCGTCGCTCTGGACCGTGAAGTGATCACCCGGCAGCGTCCCGTTGTACCCGCAGGTCGGGCAGAACTCGTCGTTCCAGGGGTACCAGTCGGTCTCGTTCTTGGCGTAGATGTAGTAGGCGTTGTTGGCGCGGTCGAACATCAGGCTGCCCTCGGCGACGTCGCCGTCGCGGCCCATGTTGGAGGGCTCGACGTACTGGGCGTGCCACGTGCCGTCCGTCGTGCGCCAGAAGTGCGTCTCGCGCAGGTTCTCGAGCGACGGATCGAGGTTGTACGTGTCGGAGTAGGGGGCGATCAGATGCGGCTGGTTGTCGCGGTCGATCGTCAACCGCGCTCCGTTGACGCGGGACCAGCCGAGCGGGATGCTCTCGACGATCGCGCTCGTGTCGGCGACGGTGATCGGGTCGCTGGAGTGCGTGCCGATCGTCGTCCCGCCGTTGTTCTTCCACGTCAGGCCGTGGTCGTCGCTGTACGCGTACCAGATGTCGTGCTGGGCGAAGTAGGGGTTGATCGTGATGTGGGGGACGCCCTCGCGCCACGTCCAGGACAGATGCAGCCGATCGTTGTGGTCGAACTGGATCGCGTCGACGTAGGAGCCGCGATAGATCGCGGGGTCCCAGCCGAGGTCCAGGCCGGCGGCTCCGTCGACGTCGTAGGAGTCGTTGCCCGTCGTGCCGTCGAGGATCGACCCGAGGTCGGTCCAGGTGCCGTTGTCGTTGTAGACGTGCAGGACGAAGTCGCCCCGGGTGCCGGAGCCGGCCCGGAAGCCGCAGTACAGCTTGCCCGACTTGTCGTTCGCGTACATCGGGTAGGTGACGGAGGACTCCTGCGACGTGTTGGACGTCTGGTTCTGCCAGGTGAACGTGCAGGAGCTGAACGTCGTCTGCGACAGGCAACCGCTGCTGGAGATCGCGTAGTTCATGCCGCCGTTGTGGGCCGTCCACTCGACGTGCAGGCGTCCGTCGTTGGGGCTCACGGCCAGGACCGAGGAGTTGTGGTAGTCGAGCGGGTCGGCGTTCTTGCCCGATGCCGAGTTGAACGTGATCGACTGGAGGTTGTCGTCGGACAGGCGCCGGCGTGTCACCTTCAGGTAGACGTTGCCGCTGCCGTCGGCGGCGTCCCAGTAGGAGGTGTACTGGTAGCCCCCGTACGACGTGACCTTGTCATGGTCGATCGGACCCTGCTGGATCCAGTGGGCATCGCCGTCGAGCGTGACGCTCGTGCGGTTGGTGATGTCGAGGCTCGACGCGGCCGAGGCCGAGCCTGCCAGCAGCGTCGAAAGGCTTACCAACACGATGGCGCAGAGCAGCGCGCCGCGCCATCGCGACTTGAACAGATGCATGCAGATCTCCCCGATCCTTACGCTGAAAACACACATGAGCACTGACGGTCGCGCACCGTTGCGCGGCTCTCCCGGCCGCTCGCGAGAGTGAACACGGCTGTGTCCACCTAGCCGCGAGCGGCCGTCCCGAACGACGTGCGGCCCGCCCTCGGGGGAGAGGGCGGGCCGCGGTGCTGCGGGGGGAGGTGTCGGTCGAGGTCAGTCCAGGATGCGGACGTAGTCGATGTTGAAGGTGCCGGTGGTGATGGCGCTGCCGTCTGAGGGGTCGATCCGCAGGCGGGTCAGCTTGTGGCCTGACCAGCTGCCCCAGGCGCTGGTCGAGATGTTGTAGGTGTGGTAGGCGTTGTCTGCCGTGACGCTGATGTTCTGGACGCAGCGGCTCGGTGAGCTGTAGGTCTGCTGGCCGTCGACGGCCCAGCAGACGCTCATCGTCTGGCCTGTGGCGGTGCTGTTCTTCATGCGGACGCTGAGCGTGGACCCGGTCCCGATCGGCACGTTCATGTTGTTGGCCGATTGCAGCTCGGAGTCGTTGCCCGTGATCGTGCCCGTGATCGTCCCGCCGCTGTAGCCGAAGCCACTCACGTTGTTCGGGGCGTTCCAGCCGATCGTGTCGACGCCGAAGCCCCACTGGTGGGCCATCGTGTCCGTCGGGATCGTGTACTGGTAGATCTTCTGGATCTCGGTGCCGGGCGCGCCCTGCTCCAAGACCGGGAAGTCGACCTTCCCGTCAATGTTGTAGCGGTTCTCGTCGACGCCGAAGCCCGACGCGTCAGCCCAGTCGAGCGCGTTGGTGGGTGCGATGTCGGTGATCGTCCAGCTGCCGTTCCAGTCGTTGTCGCCGGAGATCTCGGCCGAGTACAGGTTCGATGCCCGCGAGAAGTCCCAGCTCTTGGCGATCGTGCCGGCGTCGTTCTCGACGCGGATGTAGTCGATCGTCCACTGTCCGCTACCGGCGGTGGCGCTGGAGGAGGGCAGCATCTCGAGTTGGCGCAGGGTGCCGGACCAGTTGGTCGCGCCCTGCATCGGGACGGTGATGGTGTGGAAGGCGCCGTCGTTCGGGACGGTCATCGACCGCCACATGCCGGCGACCCAGACGGGATGAGCATCGGTGTAGAAGTAGACGAAGCCGTCGGTGGCATCGGTCGTGTTCTTGACGCGGATCACGACGTCGCGGTTGTCACTGGACCCGGTCCCGATCGGCACCGCGAAGCGCTCCAGCGTGTCGATCTGCGAGAGCGGGCTGGTGGGCTGGACCACGAGGCTGCTCTGCGTGCCGTCGTCCTGGATCGTGAAGTGATCGGCAGGCAGGTCCTCGTTGTAGCCGTTGGTGCCGCTCTCGTCGTTGTAGGGGTACCAGCCGATCTGGTTCTTGGCGAACAGGGCATACGCGTTGTTGGCGCGGTCGAACAGCAGGCTGCCGACTGCGACGTCGCCGTTGCGCCCGTCGCCCGTGGGCTCGATGAAGCCGCCGTGCCAGGTGCCGTCGGTCGTGCGCCAGAAGTGCGCCTCGCGCAGGTTCGCCGCCGTCGGGTCCAGCGTGTTGACGTCGGAGGTCGGGAAGACGAGGTGCGGCTGGTTGTCGCGGTCGATCGTCATGCGCGCCGTGTTGACGCGGTACCACCCGAGCGCCACCGAGACGGCGAGCGTGCTCGTGTCGCCGACGACGATCGGGTCGCTGTTGTGCGTGCCGACGGTCGTGCCGCCGTTGTCCTTCCAGGTCAGGCCGTTGTCGTCGCTGTAGGCGTAGTAGATGTCGTGCTCGGCCAGGAACGGGTGGACCGCGACGTTCGGGACCGTCTCGCGCCAGGTCCACGTCAGGTGCAGGCGGCCGCTGGGGTCGAACTTGACGGAGTCGACATAGGGGCCGCGCGTGGTTGCGGGGTTCCAGCCGAGGTCGAGGCCGGCGGCGCCGTCGACGTCGTAGCTGCCCGAGCCCGAGGCGCCGTTGAGGATCGCGCCGAGGTCGGACCAGGTGCCGTTGTTGTTGTAGCCGTGCCAGACCCACGTGCCGCTGCTGCCCGAGCCGCTGCGGAAGCCGCAGTAGAGGTTCCCGTCGGGGGAGTTGACGTACTCGGGGTAGGTGACGTTGGCCTCTTGGCCGGTGTTCGAGGTCTGGTGCTGCCAGGTGAACGTGCAGGAACTGAACGTCGACTGCGACAGGCAGCCACTGCTGGAGATCGCGTAGTGCATCGCCCCGCTGTGGTCCACCCACTCCACGTGCAGGCGTCCGTCGACCGGGCTGACCCCCAGCACCGAGGTGTTGTGGTAGTCGAGCGGGTCGGAGTTCTTGCCGTCGGTGGTGTTGAACGTGATCGTTTGGAGCGCGTCGTTGGACAGCTGCCGGCGCGTGATCTTCAGGTAGACGTTGCCGCTGCCGTCAGCCGCGTCCCAGTAGACGATGTACTGGTAGGCGCCGGACGTGGTGACCTTGTTCTCGTCCCACGCGGCCTGCTGCTGCCAGTGGGCGTCGCTGTCGATCGTGAGCGCGGAGCGGCCGGAGACGTCGAGCAGTGACGACGCCGAGGCGGAGCCGGCCAGAACTGTTAAGAGACAAGCGAGTACAGCAGCACCGAGCAGTGCACTGCGCCATCGCGACCTGAACATAGACATACGAGCTCTCTCCATTCGTAAAACGTGAGGCGACATGCGTCTGCATGCGGCCATGCGGCTGCCACGCGGCTCCTCCGGCCGCTTCGCGAGTGCGTACCTCCAAGCTGGTTCGCCAGAGTGCCGGAACCGATTCCAGCACTGGGCGACTGAGACCCAATGTAGTGCGTCATCGGATGTGACGCAAATCACCTGCAAAATGGCGACTTTTGGCGAGAGTTTCAGAACCAGTGGTCTAGGTGGTCAGGCCACGCTGCGGGTGGGACCGCTCGGCCGAGCGTTCTGCCAGAACGACGTGCGGCCCACCCCCGGAGGGGCGGGCCGCGTCGAGCATCGAGGGATGCCGTTCGGGGGTCAGTCGAGGATGCGCACGTAGTCGATGTTGAACGTGCCGCTGGTGGCGCTGCCGTCTGAGGGGTCGATCCGCAGGCGGGTCAGCTTGTGGCCCGCCCAGCTGCCCCAGGCGCTGGTCGAGATGTTGTAGGTGTGGTAGGCGTTGTCTGCCGTGACGCTGATGCCTTGGACGCAGCGGCTCGGCGAGCTGTAGGTCTGCTGGCCGTCGACGGCCCAGCAGATGGCGATCGTCTGGCCGCTCGCGGTGCTGTTCTTCATGCGGATGCTCAATGTCGAGCCAGTTCCGATCGGCACGTTCATGTTGTTCGCGGATTGCAACTGGGAGTCGTTGCCCGTGATCGTGCCGGCGATCGTCCCGCTGCTGTAGCCGAAGCCACTGACGTCCTTCGGGGCGTTCCAGCCGATCGTGTCGACGCCGAAGCCCCACTGATGGGCCATCGAGTCGGACGGGATCGTGTACTGGTAGATCTTCTGGATCTCGGTGCCGGGCGCGCCCTGCTCCAAGACCGGGAAGTCGACCTTCTCGTTAGTGCTGTAGAGGTTCTCGTCGACGCCGAAGCCCGACGCGTCAGCCCAGCTGAGCGGCTCGGTGGGTGCGATGTCGGTGATCGTCCAGGTGCCGTTCCAGTCGTTGTCGCCGGACATCTCGGCCGAGTACAGGCTCACTGCCCGCGAGAAGTCCCAGCCCTTGGCGATTGTGCCGGCGTCGTTCTCGACGCGGATGTAGTCGATCGTGAACGCTCCGCTGCCGGCGGTCGCGCTGTAGGACGGCAGCATCTCGAGTTGGCGCAGGGTGCCCGACCAGTTGGTCGCGCCCTGCATCGGGATCGTGATCGTGTGGAACGCGCCGTCGTTGGGGACGGTGAACGTCCGGTCCATCCCGGCAACCCATGTCGGGTGGGCGTCGGTGTAGAAGTAGACGTAGCCGTCGGTGGCATTGGTCGTGTTCTTGACGCGGATCACGACGTCGCGGTTGTCGCTGGACCCGGTCCCGATCGGCACCGCGAAGCGCTCCAGCGTGTCGATCTGCGTGAGCGCAGAGGTGGGCTGGACAACGAGGCTGCTCTGCGTGCCGTCGTCCTGGATCGTGAAGTGATCGCTGGGAAGGTTCACGTTGTACGTCGGGTTGTGGTCATCGTCGTTGAAGTTGACCCAGCCGATGTCGTTCTTGGCGTAGATGTAGTAGGCGTTGTTGGCGCGGTCGAACAGCATGCTGCCGATCGTGATGTCGCCGTTGCGTCCGTCGCCTGAGGGCTCGACCCACTGTCCGTGCCAGACTCCGGACGTCGTACGCCAGAAGTGCGCCGAGCGCAGGTTCGACGCCGACTGGTCCAGCGTGTTCACGTCGGAGCTCGGGAAGATCAGGTGCGGCTGGTTGTCGCGGTCGATCGTCATGCGGGCCGTGTTGATGCGGTACCACCCGAGCGACACCGAGACGGCGATCGTGCTCGTGTCGCCGACGACGATCGGGTCGCTCTGGTTGGTGGCGATCTGGGTGCCGCCGTTGTCCTTCCAGTGGATGCCGTTGTCGTCGCTGTAGGCGTAGTAGATGTCGTGCTGCTCAAGGAGCGGGTTGACGCTGGTGTTGGGGACCGTCTCGCGCCAGGTCCAGACGAGGTGCAGGCGGCCGCTGGGGTCGAACTTGACGGAGTCGACGTAGGGGCCACGTGTGGTCGCAGGGTTCCAGCCCTCGTCGAGGCCGGCGGCGCCGTCGACGTCGTAGCTGCCCGAGCCCGAGGTGCCGTCGAGGATGTTGCCGAAGTTGGTCCAGGTGCCGTCGTTGTTGTAGCCGTGCCAGACCCACGTGCCGCTGCTGCCCGAGCCGCTGCGGAAGCCGCAGTAGAGGTTGCCGTCGGGGTCGTTGACGTACTCGGGGTAGGTGACGTTGGCCTCTTGCGTCGTGGCGGAGGTCTGGTGCTGCCAGGTGAAGGTGCAGGAGCTGAACGACGCCTGCGTCAGGCAGCCGCTGCTGGAGATCGCGTAGTGGATCGGGCCGCTGTGGTCGACCCATTGGACGTGCAGGCGGCCGTCGACCGGGCTGACCCCGAGCACTGTGGTGTTGTGGTAGTCGAGCGGGTCGGAGTCCTTGCCGTCGGTGGTGTTGAACGTGATCGACTGGAGCGCGTCGTTGGACAGCTGCCGGCGCGTGATCTTCAGGTAGACGTTGCCGCTTCCATCGGCGGCGTCCCAGTAGACGATGTACTGGTAGACGCCGTACGTGGTGACCTTGTTCTCGTCCCACGCGGCCTGCTGGATCCAGTGGGCGTCGCTGTCGATCGTGAGCGCGGAGCGGCCGGAGACGTCGAGGAGTGACGACGCCGAGGCGGAGCCGGCCAGAACTGTTAAGAGACAAGCGAGTACAGCAGCACCGAGCAGTGCACTGCGCCATCGCGACCTGAACATAGACATACGAGCTCTTCTCCATTCGTGAGCGTGAGACGACGTGCATCTGCATGCGGCCATGCGGCTGCTACGCGGCTCCTCAGGCCGCTTCGCGAGTGCGTACTTCCCAAGCTGGTTCGCCAGAGTGCCGGAACCGATTCCAGCACTGGATGACTTGATCAATCTAGTGCTTCATCGGAACCGACGCAAATCCCCTGCAAAAGAACCACTTTTGAGCGAGTTGTTGGCGGATTCGCTCAACCGAGTGTTTGGCCGAAAGGACGTGCGGCCCGCCCCCGGGGAGTGGGGCGGGCCGCGGTGCTGCGGGGGAGGTGTCGGTCGAGGTCAGTCCAGGATGCGGACGTAGTCGATGTTGAACGTGCCGCTGGTGATGGCGCTGCCGTCGGACGGATCGATCCGCAGGCGGGTCAGCTTGTGGCCTGACCAGCTGCCCCAGGCGCTGGTCGAGATGTTGTAGGTGTGGTAGGCGTTGTCTGCAGTGACGCTGATTCCCGTGGCGCAGCGGCTCGGGGAGCTGTAGGTCTGCTGGCCGTCGACGGCCCAGCAGATGGCCATCGTCTGGCCTGTGGCGGTGCTGTTCTTCATGCGGATGCTGAGCGTGGCGCCGGTTCCGATCGGCACGTTCATGTTGTTCGCCGATTGCAGCTCGGAGTCGTTGTTGGTGATCGTGCCGGCGATCGTGCCGGCGCTGTAGCCGAAGCCGCTCACGTCCTTCGGCGCGTTCCAGCCGATCGTGTCGACCCCGAAGCCCCACTGGTGGGCCATCGTGTCCGTCGGGATCGTGTACTGGTAGATCTTCTGGCTCTCGGTGCCGGGCGCGCCCTGCTCCAAGACCGGGAAGTTGACCTTCTTGTCGATGTTGTAGCGCGTCTCGTCGACGCCGAAGCCGGAGGCGTCGTAGTAGACGAAGGGCGTGTTCGGGGCGATGTCGGTGATCGTCCAGGTGCCGTTCCAGTCGTTGTCGCCGGAGATCTCGGCCGAGTAGAGCGTGTCGGCTTTGTTGAACTCCCAGGCCTTGGCGACGGTGCCGGTGTCGGTCTGGACGTGGATGTAGTCGACTTTGACGTTGCCGGTGGCGTTCTCGCTTTGTGCGGGGTAGAGCTCGAGCGAGTGCAGGGTGCCGGTCCAGCTGGAGAGGCTGGTGATCGGGATGGTGATGGTGTGCCAGGCGCCGTCGTTGGGGTCGGTGAAGTCGACGTGCTTGGGGACGCTCCAGACCTGGTCGGCGTCGGTCGTGAAGTAGAAGCGGCCATCGGTGGCGCTCGTGGTGTTCTTGATGCGGATCACGATGTTGCGATTCGCGGTCGAGCCCGTGCCGATCGGGATGTTGATGCGGTTGAGCGTGTCGGTGACGAGGGCCGTCGTGGTCGGGATCATGTTCAGGTACGTGTCGGTCCCGTCACTCTGGATCGTGAAGTGGTCGCCGGGGAAGTCCCCGTTGTACCCGCAGGTCGGACAGGTCTCGTCGTTCCAGGGGTACCAGTCGATGTTGTTCTTGGCGTAGATGTAGTAGGCGTTGTTGGCGCGGTCGAACAGCATGCTGCCGAGCGCGACATCGCCGTCGCGGCCGTCGGTCGAGGGCTCGACGAAGTTGCCGTGCCAGGTGCCGTCGGTCGTGCGCCAGAAGTGCGCCTCGCGCAGGTTGGCCATCGTCGGGTCCAGCGTGTAGACGTCGGAGGTCGGGAAGATCAGGTGCGGCTGGTTGTCGCGGTCGATCGTCATGCGCGCCGTGTTGACGCGGTAGTACCCGAGCCCGAGGCTGACTGCGACCGTGCTCGTGTCCCCGACCACGATCGGGTCGCTCTGGTTCGTCGCGACCTGGGTGCCGGCGTTGTTCTTCCAGGTGATGCCGTTGTCGTCGCTGTAGGCGTAGTAGATGTCGTGCTGCTCCAGGAACGGGTGGACCGCCACGTTCGGGACCGTCTCGCGCCAGGTCCAGACGAGGTGCAGCCGGCCGCTGGGGTCGAACTTGACGGAGTCGACGTAGGGCCCGCGCGTGGTGGCGGGGTCCCAGCCGAGGTCGAGGCCGGCGGCGCCGTCGACGTCGTAGCTGCCCGATCCGGTCACGCCGGAGAGGATCACGCCGAAGTCGGTCCAGGTGCCGTTGTTGTTGTAGGCGTGCCAGACCCAGTTGCCGTTGCTGCCCGAGCCGCTGCGGAAGCCGCAGTAGAGATTCCCGGCGGCGTCGTTGACGTACTCCGGATAGGTGACGTCCGCCTCTTGCGTCGTGTTGGAGGTCTGGTGCTGCCAGGTGAACGTGCAGGAGCTGAACGTCGTCTGCGTGAGGCAGCCGCTGCTGGAGATCGCGTAGTGGATCGGGCCGCTGTGGTCGACCCACTGGACGTGCAGGCGGCCGTCGACCGGGCTGATCCCGAGCACCGAGGTGTTGTGGTAATCGAGCGGGTCGAACATCTTGCCCGACGTGTTGTTGAACGTGATCGACTGCATGTTGTCGTCGGAGATACGCCGGCGGGTGATCTTCAGATACACGTTGCCGCTTCCGTCCGCGGCGTCCCAGTAGACGATGTACTGGTAGGCGCCGTACGTGATGACCTTGTTCTCGTCCCACGCGGCCTGCTGGATCCAATGGGCGTCACTGTCGACGGTGAGCGCGGAGTGGCCCGAGACGTCGAGCAGTGAGGACGCCGACGCGGAGCCGGTCAGGACGGTTAAGGACAAACGAGTACAGCAGCGCCGAGCACTCTGCGGCGCCATCGGGACAGGGGCTTGGACATGCGGGATCCTCCGATCCTCGGGCGTGAGACGACGTTCCCCAACATGCTCGACCGGGTGACTGGAACCGATTCCAGTAGTGGTCGGCGGAACTAGTATAATACTTCATAAGATATGAAGCAAGTCCGTCCGGATGTTCGTCTGACTCGGCTAGCCGCCGAGCTGCTGCGAGAGACCGGCGGCCGCGTCGAGCAGCAGCGGCAGCATCTCGCGCCGGCGCGCCTGCGTCATGCGCGCGAGGGGGCCCTGCAGCCCGAGCACCGCGGCGAGCCGCTCGCCCGAGCCGCGCACCGGCGCGGCGAGCGCTGCAAGGTCGGTCTCGCGCTCGCCGACCGCCTCCGCCCAGCCGGCCTCGCGCACGCGCGCGACCGCGGCCGCGAGCGCGTCGCGCGCGAGCAGCGTGTGCTCGGTGAAGGCCGTCAGCCCTGCGGCCGGCGGCAGCTCGGCGGCGGGGCCGAACGCCAGCATCGTCTTGCCGATCGCGGTCGCGTGCAGCGGGTTGGGGCGCCCGACGCGCGCCATGCTGACGACGCTGCTGGTGCCCGGCACGAAGTCGACCGTGACGGCCTCGCCCCCGGCCGGGATCGAGAGCGTCGCCGTCTCGCCGGTCTGCTCGACGAGCCGGTGCAGATGGGGGCGCGCCAGCTCGCGCACGTCGAGGCGCGCGAGCGCGCGGTCGGCGAGCGCGACGAAGCGCAGCCCGAGCTGGAAGCGGCCGCTGGGCTGGCGCGCGGCCAGCCCGCCGTCCTCCAGCGTCGCGAGCAGTCGCGAGGCGCTGCTGGGGTTGACGCCGATCGTGCGCGCCAGCTCGTTGACGCCGAGCCCGTCGGGCGCGGCCGCGATCGCCTCGATCGCCTCGATCGCGCGGCCCACGGAGCTGACCGGGCGTCGCCCGGAGGCCGCCTGGGGCTCGTTCTCGGCGTCGCCGCTCATGCGCGCGCCAGCGTATTGGACGGGCTGGGGGCGAACGTGCAGGAGGGGTTGTCGTCGTCGGTCGGCCATGGTACGTTTTGCCCAACAGGCAATAGTATTGCGTAATAGGCAACACCGAGCAGATGTCCTTCCTTCTCACCTGTCCCAACTGCGGCACCCGCGAGGTCACCGACTTCGGCTTCGGCGGCGAGTCCTCCAAGCGGCCGGCGCAGGCGCCCGCGACGCTGCGCGAGCTGAGCGCCTACAACTACTTCCGCCGCAACGTCGCCGGCGTGCAGCGCGAGTGGTGGGTGCACCGCTCCGGCTGCCGCGCCTGGTTCCTCGCCGAGCGCGACACGCGCACGAACGAGGTGCTGTGGACGGCGCTGCCGCAGGATGCGCCCGCCGTGGAGGCGGCCTCGTGAAGCGCCTCGCGTCCCAGCCCGGCGAGCGGATCGACCGCGCCCGCCCGCTGACCTTCTCCTTCGACGGCAAGCCGATCAGGGCGTTCGCGGGCGACACGATCGCCTCGGCCGTGCTCGCCTCCGGCCGCAGCGTGCTGTCGCGCTCCTTCAAGTACCACCGCCCGCGCGGCGAGCTGTGCGGCTGCGGCCAGTGCAGCAACTCGCTCGTGCAGGTCGGCGGCGCCCCCGGCATCCGCGCCTGCTCCACGCCCGTCACCGAGGGGATGGTCGTCGAGCACCAGAACGCGTGGCCCTCGCTCGACTTCGACGTGATGCGCGCGACCGACAAGTTCGCCGGTCCGTTCACGCCCGTCGGCTTCTACTACAAGACGTTCATCCGGCCGCGCCGGCTGTGGCCCGTCTACGAGAAGGTGCTGCGCAGCGCCGCCGGCCTCGGCACGCTGCCCAAGCGGCAAGACGAGCGCGAGTGGCGCACCGAGTACCGCCGCCGCCACTGCGACGTGCTCGTGATCGGCGGCGGCCTCGCCGGCCTCGCCGCCGCGCTCGCCGCGGCCGAGCTGGGCGCCGACGTGGTGCTCGCCGACGACGACGTCGAGCCGGGCGGCCAGCAGCTCGCCGAGGGCGGCCACGAGCACGTCCGTCAGCTCGCCGAGCAGGCGCGCGCGGCGGGCGTCGAGATCCTTTCGCGCGGCTGTGCGCTCGGCTACTTCGACGGGCTCGTGCCGGTCTGGCAGGGCGACACGCTCCACCAGGTGCGCGCGCGCCGCCACGTCGCCGCGACCGGCGCGATCGAGCAGCCGCTCGTGTTCCCCGACAACGACCTGCCGGGCGTGATGCTCGCCGGCGGCGCCCGCCGCCTCGCAGCGCTCTACGGCGTCGCGCCGGGCACCAACGCCGTGCTCGCGACGGTCGGCGACGCCGGCCTCGAAACCGCGCTCGCGCTGCACGCCGCGGGAGTGCGCGTCGCGGCCGTCGCCGACCTGCGCCCCGACGCGCGCGAGCGCCCGGCCGCCGCGCAGCTCGCCGAGCAGGGGATCGAGCTGCTGCCGGAGACGACCGTCGTGCGCGCCGCCGGGCGCCGCGGCGTCGAGCGCGTCACGCTCGCGCGGCTGGACCGCGAGGGCGTCGCGATCGCCGCCAGCATCCGCGAGCTCGCCTGCGACCTGCTCGCCGTCAACGGCGGCGCGGTGCCCGCCAGCTCGCTGCTGCTGCAGGCCGGCGCGCGCGCCCGCTACGACGCCGCCAGCGGCCGCTTCCTGCCGGGCGAGCTGCCGCCGGGTGTGCACGCCGCGGGTGCGGTCGCCGGCCACGACGAGGCCGGCGCGGCCGAGCTGTCGGGCCGGCTCGCCGGCATCGAGGCCGCGCACGCGCTCGGCTTCGGCGGCGGTGACGCCGAGCAGCACGACCTGCGCGAGCAGCGCGCGCGCCTGGACGCCTGGCCGCTGGCGCCGACGATCCCCGCCCCCGCCTACGCCCGCGACGGCAAGCCCGGCGGCAAGGCCTTCGTCGACCTCGACGAGGACGTCACCGTCAAGGACGTCGAGCACGCGATCGACGAGGGCTACGACTCGATCGAGCTGGCCAAGCGCTACACGACCGTCACGATGGGCCCGTCGCAGGGGCGCTTCTCGCAGCTCCCCGCGGTGCGCGTGATGGCCGCCAAGACCGGCATGTCGATGGCCGACGTCGGCCTCACGACGGCGCGCCCGCCGTGGTCGACGGTGCCGATGGGCGCGCTCGCGGGGCGCCCCTTCGAGGCCGCCAAGCGCTCCGCGATCCACGGCCGCCACCGCGCCGCCGGCGCGACCGTCAGGTGGGCCGGCGATTGGCGCCGCGCCTACGACTACGGCGATCCCGAGGCGGAGGCGCTCGCGGTCCAGACGACGGCGGGACTGATCGACGTCTCGACGCTCGGCAAGCTGATCGTGCGCGGACCCGAGGCCGGCGAGCTGCTCGACCGCCTCTACCCGAACCGCATCGGCAACCTCGCGCCGGGGCGCATCCGCTACGGCGTGCTGCTGTCCGACGCCGGGCGCATCACCGACGACGGCACCGTCTGCCGCCTCGACGACGACTCCTTCTACGTCACGACGACCTCCTCCGGCGCGGCCGCGGTCGAGCAGTGGTTCGGCTGGTGGCTGGCCGACTGGCGCCTCGACGCGCACCTGACCGACGTCACGCAGGGCGTCGCGGCCGTCAACCTCGCCGGCCCCAACGCCCGCGAGATCCTCGCGCAGCTGACCGAGCAGGACGTCTCCAACGAGGCCTTCGCCTACCTCGACGCCAAGCACGCCGACGTCGCCGGCATCCCCTGCCTGCTGCTGCGGATCGGCTTCGTCGGCGAGGTCGGCTACGAGATCCACTGCGCCGCCGCGCACGGCGAGCGGCTGTGGGACGCGCTGATGCAGGCCGGGGGCGACCTCGGCATCCGTCCCTTCGGGCTGGAGCCGCAGCGGATCCTGCGCCTGCAGAAGCAGCACGTGCTGATCGGCCAGGACACCGACTCCGAGTCGACGCCCTACGGCGCCGCGATGCCGTGGATCGTCAAGCTCGACAAGGAGCAGGAGTTCATCGGCAAGTGGGCGCTCCAGCACGTCGCCGCGGGCGAGGGCGCCGAGACCGCGCTCGTCGGCTTCACGGTGCCGGGCGGCCAGGTGCCCGCGGAGGGCGCGGTCGTGCTCGACGGCCCCGGCGGCCGGCCCGCCGGGCAGGTCACGAGCGCGCGCCGCTCGCCGCAGCTGTCGCAGTCGATCGGGATGGCGTGGGTGCCCGCCGCGCTCGCGAGCGACGATGCGCGCATCACGATCTCCGACGCCGGCTCGACGTTCGAGGCGCTCGTCACGACGAAGCCGTTCTACGACCCCGAAGGGCTGGTGCTGCGCTCATGACCGCCGCGCTCGCGTTCCTGCACGCCGACGGCGAGCTGCCCGCGCGCAGCCCGCTGGCGCGCGACACGGCCGCCGCCGGCGCGCGCGTGCAGACGCGCGACGGCTGGGAGGTCGCGGTCGCCTACGCCGAGCCCGGCGTCGAGCTGCTGGCCTGCCGCGAGTCCGTCGGCTGGGCCGACCGCTCGCACCTCGGCAAGCTCGAGCTGCAGGGTCCCGCGGAGGCGCTCGACGCGCTCGACGCGATGCCCGCAGGTGGCGAGGGCCTCGCCGCCCGCGCGCAGGACGCCTGGTGGTGCCGGCTCACGCCCGAGCGCGCGCTCGTCGTCTGCGAGGCGGGTGCGACCGTCGCGCTGCGCGAGCAGCTCACGGCCGCCTTCCCCGGCCACGTGCTCGACGTGACGGCGACGTACGGCGCGCTCGTGCTCGCCGGCCCGCTGGCGCGCGAGACGTTCGCGCGCTTCTGCGCGCTCGACCTGCGCCCGCAGGTCACGCCCGTCCACGGGCTGCGCCCCGGCTCGGTCGCACGCACGCCGGGGATCGTGCTGCGCGAGGGCGAGCACCGCTACCTGGCTTTGTTCGGCGCCGCCTACGGGAGCTACGTGTGGGAGGTCGTCGCCGACGCCGGCGCGCACCTCGGCGGGCGCCCGGTCGGCGAGGACGCGCTCGCCGCGCTCGCGACGGAGGCCCCGAGCCATGCGTGATCTCTTCCGCAAGCGCCGCATGTGGCGCAGCCGCCCCGAGCTGAAGGACAGCTACGACGTCGTGATCGTCGGCGGCGGCGCGCACGGCCTCGCGACGGCGTACTACCTCAAGCAGCACGGGATCACGAACGTCGCGGTGCTGGAGAAGAACTACATCGGCTCCGGCGCGGCCGGGCGCAACACGACGATCCTGCGCTCGAACTACAAGACGCCCGAGGGCGCGCGCTTCTACGACGCCTCCGTGAAGCTGTACGAGGGACTCGGCGCCGACCTCAACTTCAACCTGCTGTTCAGCCAGTGCGGCCACCTCACGCTCGCGCACTCCGACCGCGCGATGTTCGTGATGACCAACCGCGCCGAGGTCAACCGCCTGGAGGGGATCGACACGCAGGTCGTCGGGCCCGACCGCGTCAAGGAGCTCGCGCCCGCGATGTACGTCGGCGAGGACACGACCTATCCGATCCTCGGCGCGCTCTACCACCCGCCCGGCGGGATCATCCGCCACGACGCGGTCGTGTGGGGCTTCGCGCGCGGCGCCGACGAGGGCGGGGCGGAGATCCACCCCTACACCGAGGTGACCGGCTTCCAGAGGAGCGGCGACCGCATCGCCGCGGTCGAGACCAACCGCGGCACGGTCAAGGCCGGCACGGTCCTCAACTGCACCGCCGGCTGGTCGACGCTGATCAACGACATGGCCGGCGTGCCGCTGCCGATCACGACGCACATCCTGCAGGCGTGCGTGACCGAGCCGGTCAAGCCGTTCCTCGACGTCGTGATCGTCTCCTCGCAGATGCACGTCTACATCTCGCAGTCCGACCGCGGCGAGTTCGTGATGGGCTCGGAGATCGAGCCGTGGACGACGTACCGCATGAACGGCACGCTCAACTTCCTGCAGGACCTGACGAAGCACACGCTGGAGCTGTTCCCGCAGCTGGAGCACGCGCGCCTGCTGCGCGCCTGGGCGGGCCTCTGCGACCTGTCGCCGGACTACTCGCCGATCCTCGGCCGCACGAGCGTCGAGAACTTCCACGTCTCCGCCGGCTGGGGCACGTACGGCTTCAAGGCCGCGCCGATCGTCGGGCAGCAGCTCGCCGAGCTGGTCGCGACCGGCAGGACGCCGCAGCTGATCGCGCCCTTCGCCCTGGAGCGCTTCTACACCGACAAACTCGTCTCCGAGCTGGCCGCCGCAGCCGTGAGCCACTGACATGGACCTCACGCGCCTGCTGATCTCCTGCGCCGACCAGCCGGGGATCGTCGCCGCCGTCTCGCAGTTCCTCAGCGAGGCCGGCGCGAACATCGTCTCCTCCGACCAGCACTCGACCGACCCGGTCGGCGGCGCCTTCTTCATGCGCATGGAGTTCACGCTCGACGCGCCCGCGCGGGCGGGGCTGGAGGAGCGCTTCGCGGCCGCGGTCGGCGGGCGCTTCGCGATGCAGTGGCGGATGTGGGACGCAGCGCGGCCCAAGCGCGTCGCGATCCTCGTCTCCAAGTACGACCACGCGCTGCTGGAGCTGCTGTGGCGCTGGCGCCGCGGGCAGCTCGAGGCGGAGATCGTGCTCGTCGCCTCCAACCATCCGGACCTGCGCGAGGATGTCGAGGCGTTCGGACTGCCGTTCCACCACGTGCCGGTCGCCAAGGGCGAGAAGCCGGCCGCGGAGGCGCGGCTCGTGGAGCTGCTCGACGGTCAGGTCGACCTCGTCGTGCTGGCGCGCTACATGCAGATCCTCTCCGGCGACTTTTTGGAGCAGGTCGGTGTGCCGGTGATCAACATCCACCACAGCTTCCTGCCCGCCTTCGCCGGCGCCGGCCCGTACGAACGCGCGAAGGAGCGCGGCGTGAAGCTGATCGGCGCGACCGGCCACTACGTGACCGAGGAGCTCGACGCCGGGCCGATCATCGAGCAGGACGTGATCCGCGTCACGCACCGCGACAGCGCGGCCGAGCTGACGCGCCTGGGCGCCGACATCGAGCGCGCCGTCTTCGCGCGCGCGGTCGCCTGGCACTGCGAGGACCGCGTGCTCGTGCACGGCAACACGACCGTCGTCTTCTGATGGAGCCCGCTCGCGACGAGCTGCTGGCGCTCGTCTACGAGCTGCTCGACGCGCACGACGACACGTCCCGGCTGGCCGATGGGCTGACGGACGACCTGCGCTGGCGCGTGCACCTCGACTACCTGCGCGACCTCCAGCGCGCCGGCCGCGAGCTGCTCGCGCGCACGAGCGGTGCGAGCGGGACGGACCTCGACGACGTCGCCCTGCAGGCCGCGCGCGCGGCCGTAGCGCGGGCGCTCAGGCAGCGCTAGGCGCTGCGCTCGACGCGGAGCGTCAGCGAGCGGGTGATCGGCTCGCCGGGCTGCACCCACGTCGCCACGCCCGCTGCGACGGCCTCCGCGAGACCCTCCGCGTGCGTGGTGGAGGCCGGCTCCAGGCCGACGATCTCGCCGTGCCGCTCCCACGTCTTCTCGGTCGCGCGGACCTCGTGCCAGTGCCACAGCGCGGGCAGCTGGGCGACGTCCCACTCGAGGCGCAGCGTCAGTCCGCGCGCGGCGTTGACGAGCGCAGCCTCGCCGACGGCCAGCTCGCCGTGCGTCTCGAAGACGTCGCGCTCGCGCTCGAAGGGCCAGTGCTCGGTGCGTGCGGGGCTGCCGTCGCGCAGCGCCGGGAAGCGCACCTCGACGGCGGGGTCGAGCAGCGCGATGCCGACGGCGACGTGCTCGACGTGCAGCATCGGCACGGGCCGCTCGTCGGCCTCCCAGGTGGTCGTGGCCGTGATCGCGGCGCCGTCGAGCGCGTAGGCGCGCGTGACGGTCAGGCCGTGCCCGCGCCAGCGCAGCCGTGCGGCGCCGGGCGTCGCGTCGAGCAGCTCCCAGGGGTCGTTGGAGGCGCGACCGTGGAAGCCGTGGCGCACGCCGTCCAGCTCGCACGGCTCGCCGGCGTTGGGCGTCAGCAGCTGCCAGCCGCCGCGGTATGCGCGCGTCCAGGCCTCCTCGCCGAGCTCGCCGGCGAGCGGCGGGGCGTCGGCGAAGGGCGAGCGTGCCAGCAGCGAGATTCCGCCGCTGCGCAGCGCGACCACCTCGGCGCCGTGGGCGGGGTCGACGTCGGCCTCGAGCGCGTCGCTGCGCAGCGTCACGATCACGTGCGCAGGCTATCAATCACCCGCCGGGTGCGGCGATCGCGGCGGCCCGGTGAACATGAACGTTCGCAGCCATTAAGAGTGAGGCAACATGCGTCCAAACGATGCCGTGACTCTTGACAGTAAAATGCACTCATGAATATATTTGGCGCCAGGTCCGCTGCACGGGGGCCTTTCGGGGGACAGCGGCCCGTGGGCCCGCGGGCCGTCTGTCGAATTCAAGCGTTGTAATAAAGGCTTAATGATTCGTGGGCGTTCCCACGATGCGCTCCGGCTCGCGCCGGCGTTGCGGCAGCTGGCGCAGCTCCAGCATCACGCCGAGCTCGGCGACCGTGTCGAAGTACGCGAACGCGCCGTCGCCGTCGAGCCCGAAGCCGGCGCCGAGCTGCGCCAGCGCGTAGCCGGACCGCTCCATCGCCGCGATCCCCTGCTCGATCGAGGGCACGACGTAGGCGAGGTGGTGCACGCCGTCGCCGTGCGCGTGGAGGAAGTCGCGGTAGACGCTGTCGCCCTCCAGCGGCTCGATCAGCTCCATCTGCGGGAAGCCCTCGGCGAGCGCGAGCCGCAGCGAGAAGGCGGCGGGAGCGCCGCGGTAGAGCGAGGTCGAGAGGCTCTCGGGGGTGTAGGTGAAGCAGGCCCACGGACCGATCCCGAGCGTCGTGACGTAGCGCTCGAGCGCCGCGTCCATGTCGGCGACGACGAGGCCGATCTGCTCGGGCGGGCGGGCCAGCAGGGCGGCCAGCGAGAGCGGAGGGGAGGAGGCGTTCATTGACGAAGATGTTATCGTAGGAAACCAGTTTCCCGATGCCCGTCCGTCCCGCTCAAAATCCCCCCGTCGCGCGCCTCCAGGACGTCGCCGACCACGCCGGCGTGACGAAGTCGATCGCCTCGCGCGTGCTCAACGGCACCTCCGTCACGGTCCGCGACGAGACGCGCACGCGCGTCTTCGAGGCGGCGCGCGAGCTGGGCTACCGGCCCAACATGGCCGCCCGCGCACTCAACCGCGGCGCGACCGGCTGCGTCGGCCTGGTCGTGCCCGACCTCGCGAACGTCGTCTACTCGCGGATCGTGCGCGGCGCCGTGCGCGCGGCCGCCGGCTCCGGCCTCGCGGTGCTCGTCGGCGACGACTCGCAGGAGAGCGAAGACGTCGCCGACCTCGTGCGCGACGGGCGCATCGACGGGATCATCATGCTCGCGGCGCGCCCCGGGCACCCGCTCGTGGAGCTGTTGCTCGCGAGCGCGACGCCCTGCGTCTTCGCCCATCGCGCCGTGCCCGGCAGCGGGCGCAACGTCGTGATCGACGACGCCTACGCGAGCGGCCTGGCCGTCGAGCACCTGCACGCGCTCGGCCATCGCCGCATCGGCCACGTCGGCGGCCCCGAGGACATCGACACGGCCCAGCGCCGTGCGCGCGGCTTCCGCGCCGCGGCCAGCGCGCTCGGGCTCTCCGGCGCGCAGGCGCCCGTCGTCCACACGGCCTACACCGAGCGCGACGGCGTCGCGGCCGCCGCGCGGCTGCTCGCGACCGCGCAGCCGCCGACCGCGATCTTCACCGCGTCGCTGCAGCAGGCGATCGGCGTGCGCGCGCACGCCGCCCGCGCCGGCCTCGACGTGCCGCGCGAGCTCTCGATCGTCTCCTTCGACGACATGCCCTTCCTGGAGTACCTCCAGCCGCCGCTGACGACCGTCCGCGTCCCGCTCGAAGAGCTGGGCGAGACGGCGCTGCGCGCGCTGCTGGAGCAGATGCGCGGAGAGCCGATGCGCGACCACACGATCGCCACCGCTCCGCACGTCGTCGTTCGTGAATCGACCGCAAAGGCACCATGACCGAACTCGAAGGCCTGTACACAGCGATGAAGCGCATCCGCGTCTTCGAGGACGAGGTCCACCGCCTCTTCCTGCGCCAGCAGATCGAAGGCACCGCGCACCTCTACCAGGGGCAGGAGGCCGTCGCCGTCGGCGTCTGCTCCGCGCTCGACCCCGGCGACAGCGTCTCCGCGACGTACCGCGGCCACGGCGCCGCGCTCGCGCTCGGCTGCGACGCGACCGCTCTGATGGCCGAGATGCTCGGCCGTGAGACCGGCACCTGCGGCGGCCGCGGCGGCTCGATGAACGTGATCGACGTCGAGCACGGCCTGCTCGGCTGCTTCGGCATCGTCGGCGGCTCGATCGCCGCCGCGACGGGCGCCGCGCTCGCCGCGCACCTGACCGAGGACGACACCGTGGCGGTCGCCTTCTTCGGCGACGGCGCGACCAACCAGGCCTACTTCCACGAGTGCCTCAACTTCGCGGCCGTGATGAAGCTGCCGGTCGTGTTCGTCTGTGAGAACAACCTCTACGGCGAGTGGACCGCGATGTCGGCCGTCACCGGCGGCGGCGCAGATCGCCTCGCGCGCGGACGCCTACGGGATCCCCGGCCACGTCGTCGACGGCAACGACGTGCTGGCCGTGCGCGCGCTCGCGGCCGACGCGATCGACGCCGCCCGCGGCGGCGAGGGCCCCTGCCTCGTGGAGGCCAAGACGTACCGCCACAAGGGCCACTCGAAGCTCGACCCGGGCCGCTACCGCGCCAAGGAGGAGGTCGAGCAGTGGCTCGCCCGCGACCCGCTGACGGTGCTGGGCGCGCAGCTGGCGCCCGATGTCGTGGAGCGCGTCGACGCTGCGGTCGTCACGGAGATGGAGCAGGTCGTCGCGGACGCCCTCGCCGCCGCCCCCGCGCGCTCGCTCGCGGGCGTCTCCGCCTACTGCGAGCGATGACGATGAGCACGACGAAGGAGCACTCAGACGTGTCGGAGATGAGCTACCGCGAGGCGATCAAGCTGGCGCTCGCGCAGGAGATGGAGCAGGACGCGAACGTCGTCCTGCTGGGCGAGGACATCACCCACGGCGGTGTCTTCAACGTGACGCCGGGGCTCGTCGACACGTTCGGCAAGCGGCGCGTCGTCGACACGCCGATCTCCGAGCTGGCCTTCACGGGCGCGGCCTTCGGCGCCGCCACGCGCGGCCTGCGGCCGGTCGTGGAGATCATGTTCGCCGACTTCATCGGGCTGGTGATCGACACGCTCGTCAACCAGGCCTCGAAGTACTGGTTCCTCTCCAACGGGCAGGCGAGCGTGCCGCTCGTCGTGCGCACGGCCGTCGGCGCCGGCGGGCGCCTCGGCGCCTGCCACTCGCAGACGCCGACCGGCTGGTTCCTCGGCGAGCCCGGGCTGAAGCTCGTGGCGCCCTCCGACGCGGCCGACGCCTACGCGCTCACGCGGGCGGCGATCCAGGACCCGAACCCGGTGATCGTGTTCGAGCACAAGCTGCTCTACGCCCGCAAGTCGCCCGTCGACCCGAGCGCGCCGATCGCGCCGATCGGCAAGGCGCGGATCCTGCGCGAGGGTGGCGACGCGACGATCGTGGCCGCGCTCGCCGCCGTCCACACGGCGCTCGCGGCGGCCGAGCAGCTGGCCGCCGAGGGGATCGAGTGCGAGGTCGTCGACCTGCGCAGCCTGCGCCCGCTCGACGGCGAGACGGTCGCCGCGTCGGTCGCCAGGACCGGGCGCCTCGTCGTCGTCGAGGAGGGTCCGCCGCTGGGCGGCTACGCGGCCGAGGTCGTCGCCGCGGCGATCGAGCTGGCCGGGCCTGTGCCGTGCCGGCGCGTCTGCTCGCCCGACCTGCCGATCCCGTTCGCGCCCGCGCTCGAGGACGCGGCGATCCCGAGCGCCGACGCCGTCGCCGCGCAGGTGCGCGGGCTCGTCGGCCAGGCGGAGGTCGTCGGCTGATGGAGTTCCTCGTGGAGGTCCGCTCGACGATGGCGCCCGACGTCGATCCCGAGCTGCTCGCGGATGTCACGCGCCGCGAGCGCGCGCGCGGCCGCGAGCTGGTCGAGAACGGCACGATCCGCCAGATCTGGCGGATCGCCGGCCGGCGCGACAACGTCGGCATCTGGGAGGCGCCCGACGCCGCCGCCCTGCACGAGGCGATCGCCTCGCTGCCCGCATTCCCCTGGCAGGACGTGATCGTGCGCCCGATCGCACCGCATCCGCTCGCCGAACATCTGCCCACCCCCGGATCGCAAGGAAGCCCGTCGTGACCCCGTCATCCACCGAGCTCGTCGACGTCCTGATGCCCGAGACGGGCGTCTCGGTCACCGAGGGCACGATCGTCGCGCTGCACAAGCAGGTCGGCGACTACGTGAAGGTCGACGAGGCGATCGCCGACATCGCGACCGACAAGATCGACACCGAGGTGCCCGCGCCGCTGGCCGGCACGATCGCCGAGGTGCTCGTCGAGGTCGGCGAGACGGTGCTCGTCGGCGCGCCGATCGTGCGCGTCGACCCCAGCGGCACGCCGTCGGCCGCGCCCGCCCCGGGCGCGCCGGCGCCCGCTGCGGCCGGCCCGGCCGCCGCGCCGGCGCCCGCGTCCGTCGAGCTGGACGCCGACGGCGGCTCGCACTCGCCGATCGTCGAGCGGATGGCGGCCGCCCACGGCATCGACCTTGCGACCGTCGCCGGCACCGGCCGCGGCGGCCGCGTGCGCAAGCAGGACCTGCTCGACCACATCGCGACCCTGGAGGCCGGCGGCGAGCCCCCCGCGCCTGCCCCGGCCGCCGCACCCGAGCCCGTCGTCGAGGACCGCAGCGTCGCGATCAGCTCGATGCGCCGCGCGATCGGCGCCAACATGCGCCGCTCGCTCGCCGAGGCGCCGCAGGTGACGACGTGGATCGAGGTCGACATGACCGCGATCCAGGAGTCGCGCAAGCAGCTCGGGCTGACCGCGCTGCCGCTGATCGCGCGCTGCGCGGTCGACACGCTGCTGCACGACCACCCGGCCGTCAACGCCTGGCTGGAGAACGACCGCCTCACCCAGCACGAGGA
The DNA here is from genome assembly GCA_963746145.1 of uncultured Actinomycetes bacterium. Lineage (GTDB taxonomy): Bacteria > Actinomycetota > Thermoleophilia > Solirubrobacterales > Solirubrobacteraceae > Conexibacter. Next base: position 41,796 of record CAVVAC010000001.1, on the reverse strand, counting down.
CGTCAACCTGGGGATCGCCGTCTCGCTCGGCGCCGAGGGTCTGATCGTGCCGGTCGTGCACGCGGCCGGCGCGCTGTCCGTCGCTGAGCTGGGCGAGCGCATCAAGGACCTCGCCGGCCGCGCGCGCGAGCGCAAGCTGACGGCGCAGGATCTCGCGGACGGGACCTTCACGATCACCAACGCCGGCCGTCACGGCACCTACATGCAGACGCCGATCGTCAACCGCCCGCAGGCCGCGATCCTCGACGTGCAGGGGATCACGCGCCAGCCGGCGGTCGTCACCGCGCCCGACGGCAGCGAGACGATCGAGCCGCGCTGGATGAGCGTCGTCGGGCTCTCGTGGGACCACGCCGCGATCGACGGCGACCTCGCCTCGGAGTTCCTCGCAAGCCTGAAGGCCCGCCTCGAAGCCTGGAGCGCATCATGAGCACGATCGCAGCGCTGCTGCCGACTGACGTCCCGACCGGCCTGTTCGTCGCCGGCGCGTGGCGCGAGGCGAGCGGCGGCGCGACCTTCGCCGTCGCCGATCCCGCCACCGACACGCACCTGCTCGACGTCGCCGACGCGACCCCGCAGGACGCGCACGCCGCGCTCGACGCCGCCTGCGCGGCTCAGGACGGCTGGGCCGCGACGGCTCCGCGTGCCCGCGGCGAGCTGCTGCGCGCCGCCTACGAGCGGATGGTCGCCGAGCGCGAGCGCTTCGCGCACGTGATCAGCGCCGAGTCCGGCAAGCCGCTCGCGGACTCCTTCCGCGAGGTCGACTACGGCGCCGAGTACCTGCGCTGGTACGGCGAGGAGGCCGTGCGCGTGATGGGCGGCTTCGGCACGACCCAGGACGGCGCCGGGCGCATCCTCACGCTGCGCGAGCCGGTCGGCCCCTGCTACCTGATCTCGCCCTGGAACTTCCCGCTCGCGATGGGGCTGCGCAAGGTCGCGGCCGCGCTTGCGGCCGGCTGCACGTCGGTGCTCAAGCCGGCGGGGCTGACGCCGCTGGCCTCGCTCGAGCTGGCGCGCCTGCTGGACGACGTCGGGCTGCCGGGCGGCGTCCTGAACGTCATCACGACCTCGCGCTCGAGCGCCGCCTCGGCGCCGCTGCTGAGCGACCCGCGCCTGCGCAAGCTGTCGTTCACCGGCTCGACCGAGGTCGGCCGCACGTTGATCGCGGGCGCCGCCGAGGGCGTGCTGCGCGTCTCGATGGAGCTGGGCGGCAACGCCCCGTTCGTCGTCTTCGAGGACGCCGACCTCGACGCCGCCGTCGAGGGAGCGATGCTCGCGAAGATGCGCAACGGCGGCCAGGCCTGCACCGCGGCGAACCGCTTCTACGTGCACGCCGCGCTCCACGACGCGTTCGCCGAGCGCTTCGCCGCGCGCATGGGCGCGCTGCGGATGGGGCCGCCCGGCGGCGAGGCTGAGGTCGGCCCGCTGATCGACGCGCGCCAGCGCGACAGCGTCGCCGAGCTGGTCGACGACGCGCTGGGCCGCGGCGCGCGGGCGCTCGTCGGCGGCGCGCGTCCCGACGGGGTCGGCTCGTTCTACCCGCCGACGGTGCTCGTCGACGTGCCGGCCGACTCGCGCGTGCTGCGCGAGGAGATCTTCGGCCCGGTCGCGCCGATCGTCCCGTTCGAGCACGAGGACGCCGTGATCGCCGCCGCCAACGACACCGAGCACGGCCTCGTCGGCTACGTCTTCACGCGCGACGGCCAGCGGGCGCTGCGCGTCGCCGAGCGCATGAAGACGGGCATGGTCGGCGTCAACCGCGGGCTCGTCTCCAACGCGACCGCGCCGTTCGGCGGCGTGAAGGCGTCGGGCTTCGGCCGCGAGGGCGGCCGCGAGGGGATCGAGGACTACCTCGACCTCAAGTACCTCGCGATCGAGGTCTAGGCGATGAGCGAGACGCAGACGCTGGGCTGGGGGCTCGTCGGCACCGGCAACATCGCGAAGCTGATGGCGAAGGCAGTCGCCGCCGACGAGCGCGCGACGCTCGCGAACGTCGTCACGCGCGACCCCGCGAAAGGCGCCGCGTTCGCGGCCGAGTACGGCGTCGCGGCGCACAGCACGAGCCTGGAGCAGCTGCTGGCCGACGCGGCCGTCGACGTCGTCTACATATCGACGCCCAACGTGCTGCACGCTCCGCAGGCGATCGCCGCCCTGCAGGCGGGCAAGCACGTGCTGGTCGAGAAGCCGATGGCGCTGTCGCTCGCCGAGGGCGAGGGGATGGTGGCCGCCGCCCGCGCCGCCGGGCGCCAGCTCGGCCTCGGCTTCCACCTGCGCTACCACCCGGCGCACCGCGAGCTGCGCCGCCGCGTGCGCTCCGGCGAGGTCGGCGAGGTCACGTACGTGCGCGCCGAGTGGGGCTCGAACACGCCGCTGACGCCGGACCTGTGGCACGGCGACCCGGTGCAGGCGCGCTTCGGCAGCATGAGCGGGATCGGCGTGCACCTGCTCGACCTCGTCCGCTGGCTGATCGACGACGAGGTCGTCGAGGTCGTCGCGCGCGACGACCAGGCGGCGCACCCGGACACGGTCGAGTACCTCTCGCTCGCGACGCTGCGCTTCGCGCGCGGCGCGCTCGCGCACGTCGTCTCCAGCCGGCGCATGCCGTTCACGACCCAGAGCGTCGTCGTCCACGCGACCGGCGCGCGCCTGGAAGGGCGCGGGACCCTGAGCGTCGCGGTCGCGGGCGAGCTGGTCGTGACCGACGCCGGCGGCGAGACGACCGTGCCGCTGGAGCTGAGCGACCTCTACACGCTCGAGGCGCGCGCGTTCGGCGCGGCGGTGCGCGGCGGCGAGCCGTTCGCCGCCACGGGAGCGGACGGCCTGCGCAGCATGGCGCTGCTGGAGGCGATCGAGGCGGCCGCCGCAGCCCCGGGCACGGCGGTCGCCGAACCGACGACGGAAGGCGCCTGATGGGCGAGCTGGAAGGGCGCACGGCGCTCGTGACGGGCGGGGCCGGCGGACTCGGCGGCGCGATCTGCCGGCGGCTCGCCACGCTTGGAGCCGACGTCGCCGTCGCCGACGTCGCGATCGACTCGCCCGCCGCGCAGGCGGTGCTCGACGACGTGCGCGCGCTCGGGCGCCGCGCCCTCGCGATCCAGGCCGACGTCACGAACGCCGCCGACTGCGCGCGCATGGCGAGCGAGACGATCGAGCGGCTCGGCGCGATCGACATCCTCTTCGCCAACGCCGGCGTCGGCGGCGACGCCGACCTCGCCTGGGAGCTGAGCGAGGAGGCCTTCGACCTGACCGTGGGGATCTCGCTGAAGGGCGCCTGGCTGACGACCAAGCACGTCGTGCCGCACATGATCGAGCGAGGGAAGGGCCGGATCGTCCTGACCTCCTCGCGCAACGGGCTGCGCGCCGAGAAGCACTGCTCCGCCTACGTCGCCGCCAAGCACGGCATGGTCGGCTACGTGAAGGCGCTCGCGCTGGAGCTGGGCGAGTACCGCATCAACGTCAACGCGATCTGCCCGACGTCGATGGGGCACATGTCGAACTGGCATCCCTGGTGGGACTACATGCTCGGCAAGGAGGGCGTCACCGAGCCCGAGTTCAACACGTGGTCGGGCTCGCAGGACCTGTTCGAGAAGGACGACCGCATGTCGTTCGACACCGCCGCCGAGACGGCCGTCTGGCTCGTCACCGACGGCGCCGCCACGATCACCGGCCACGCCCTTCCGATCGACGACGGCTGGATCGCCAAGCGGGGCGGCTGAGGCGATGGTGCGCGTCGCCGTCGTCGGCTGCGGCCGGCAGGGGACCTTCCACCTCGAGGCGCTCGCTGCGATGGGGGACGTCGAGATCGCCGCCGTCGTCGACGCCTCCGGCGAGCGCGTCGAGCAGGCCGGCGAGCGCTTCGGCGTGCCCCCGGGCGCCCGGCTGCGCTCGCACCGCGAGCTGTCGCAGGTCGCGGAGCTCGGCCTCGTGACCGTCTGCACGATGCCGCCGACGCACTGCGAGATCGTGCTCGCCGCGCTCGCGGCGGGCGCCAACGTGCTGTGCGAGAAGCCGCTCGCGCTGTCGGCCGAGGAGGTCCAGCGGATGCTCGACGCGGCCGAGCGGGCGGGCCGCTTCGTCACGGGCGGCTTCAACATGCGTTGGATGGGCTCGGCGCGGCTGCTGCGCGAGCTGGTCGAGTCCGGCGCGATCGGGCGGCCGTTCGCGCTGCGCGTGACCGGCCTCGACGTCGGCATCCCCTGGTGGGGGCCGCACTACGTGAGGGAGCTGGCGGGCGGCGGCGTGATCGCCGCCGACGCCGGCCACGTGCTCGACCTCGCGCTGTGGGTCGCCGGCTCGCCGCGCCCGCTGACCGTCTCCGCCGCGACCCGCCAGCTGTTCCCGCTCAAGCGCGCCGAGACGGCGCCGAGCCGCGACGCGGCCGAGCGCTTCGACGTCGAGGACGCCGCCGGCGGCTTCGTGCGGCTGGAGGGCGGCGCCTGGATGACGCTGGAGATGGCGTGGTGCGCGGACCTGCCCGAGGCGGTCTTCGGCTTCGAGCTGCAGGGCGAGCGCGGCTCGCTGCGCTTCGACCCGCTGCGCGTGATGCTGGAGCAGGACGGCAGACCCGTCGACGTCACGCCCGCGGGCGCGGACGTCGACTGGGACGCCTCGGTCGCGCGCGGCGTGCGCGGTGTGGTGGAGGCGGTGCGCGACGGTGCCGCACCGCTCGTCACGCCCGCGCAGATGCTGAGCGTGCAGCGGCTGCTCGACGGGCTCTACGCCTCGGCCGCAGCGGGGCGCGAGATCGCGCTCTCCTAGACGGGGTAGTGCAGCGGCGCGCCCGGCACGGCCGGCTCGAACGCCGTGATCTCCTGGCCGCCGAGCGACGCGATCGCCAGCTCGCGCAGCCCCTCGCCGAAGAAGCAGACGTTCGTCGGCATCGCGAGGCGCTTGGCGACGGGGTCGTCGAGCAGCGTCTCGGCGGAGCTCGCGCCGGGAGCGATCCGCAGCAGCACGTAGGGGTAGTAACAGGCGATCACGAGGCCGCCGTCGGCATCGACCGCGACGCCGTCGGGGACGATGCTGGGCAGGTGGCAGATCGTCTCCAGCCGCCCGTCGCGCAGCGCGCTGACGCGGTGGCTGTAGCTCTCCAGCAGGTACAGCACGCCGTCGGGCGCGATCGCCAGCCCGTTGGGGACGAGCAGTGGGCCGACGTCCTGGACCTCGGCTTCGCCACCGCCGGGCGGGACGCGCATCAGCAGGCCGTCCGGCTTGTCCATCGAGCCGGAGTGCGAGAACCACAGCGACCCGTCGGGCGCGAAGGCGGCCCAGTTGGGGTTGTCGAGCGGCTCGCCGTCGGCGCTCTCGCACCACGGCTCGGCGGCGCCGCTGGCCGGGTCGATGCGCATGACCGCGTTGCGCCCGCAGTCGCAGGCGTAGATCGCGCCGTGGCCGTCGAGGGCGATCCCGAGCGGCCAGCCGCCGGTGTCGGCGATCTGCTCGTGCGTGCGATCACGCGGGTCGATCCGGTAGATCTGACCGGCCTCGCCGCCGGCGTACAGGAAGCCGTCGAGCCCGGGCGCGACGCCCTCGGGGTGGTCGAGGCCGTCGGCGATCGAGCGCAGCTCAGAAATCGTATGACTCATGTGCCGAATCGTCGCAGATGAGCTGCCCGCCGGCCGCTCAGTCCTGCTGCAGGACCGCCAGGACGTTGCCCGCCGGATCCTTGAACCAGGCGATCAACGGCCCGCCACCGCGGAAGATCCCGCGCTCGTCCTGCTCGAAGTCGGCATAGCGCTCGAACGCTACGCCGCGCGCGACCAGCTCGTCGACCGCGCGCTCGACGTCGGCGACAGGGAAGTTGAGGATCGTGTACGTCGCCGGCGCGAAGTCGGGCTTCGGGTAGATCAGCGTCGGCCGCTCGTCCGCGAGGTGCAGCGTCAGCAGGCCGTTCTGCTCGGAGACCTCGAGCCCGAGCGTCCCTTCGTAGAACGCGCGCGCCGCCGCGACGTCGTCGACCGCGAAGCCGCTGAATGCCTTGCTGTCCGCGAGCACGTCACGAGCCTAGCCGTCCGCGCCGGCGCGGAAACGCCGCGCCCGCCGCCGGCGGTAGGCTGCCGGCGTGATCGCAGCGCTCGGCTGGGGCGCGCTTGCCGCCTCCTCGCTCCTGATCGGCGCGCTCGCCGCGCTCGCGCGCGACTGGTCCAAGCGCGTCGTCGGGATCGTGCTGGCGTTCGGAGCCGGCGCGCTCATCAGCGCGGTCAGCTTCGAGCTGGCGCTGGAGGGCGAGGCGCGCGGCGGCTTCGGCGCCGTCGCGCTCGGCCTCGCGCTCGGGGCGCTCACCTACTACGGACTCGACGGGCTGCTGGAGGGCGCCGGCGTGGGGCGCGCGCGCAAGCGCCGCACGGGCGGCGGCGGGTCGGGGCCGGCGCTCGCGCTCGGCGCGTTCCTCGACGGGATCCCGGAGCAGATGGTGCTCGGGATCGGGCTCGCGGGCGGCGCGAGCATCAGCGTGGGGCTGCTCGCGGCGATCTTCGTCTCGAACCTGCCGGAGGCGATCGGCTCGGCCGCGGGCATGCGTTCCTCCGGCCGCGGCGCGCGCGCGATCCTCGGCCTGTGGGCCGCCGTCGCGGCCTTCTGCGTGCTCGCGACGGTCGCCGGCTACGCGCTCGGCGACGCCGCCTCGGGCCAGCTGCGCGCGGGCATCGACGGCTTCGCGGCCGGCGCGCTGCTGGTGCTGCTGGTCGACTCGATGATCCCCGAGGCGACCTCCGGCGCCGGCCGGCAGGCGGGGCTCGTGACGGTGCTCGGCTTCGCCCTCGCGGCGGCCCTCTCGATCGCGAGCTGAGCGCGCATGGGCTGGCTGCTGGCGCCGGACTCCTTCAAGGGCACGTTCACGGCCGCGCAGGTCGCCGAGGCGCTGGCCGCCGGCGTGCGCGCGGCCGGCGCGGAGGCCGACGTCTGCCCCGTCGCCGACGGTGGCGAGGGCACGCTCGACGCGCTCGTCGGCGCGCTCGGCGGCACGCGCGTGCAGGCGCCGGCGCAGGACCCGCTCGGGCGTCCGCTGACGGCGACGTTCGCGCTGCTCGCCGACGGCCGCAGCGCCGTCGTCGAGACGGCGCAGGCGACCGGGCTGCACCTCGTGGCCGCGCACGAGCGCGACGCCGAGCTGGCCTCCTCGCACGGCACCGGCGAGCTGATCGTCGCGGCGGCGCGCGCGGGCGCGACGCGGATCCTCGTCGCGGTCGGCGGCAGCGCCAGCACCGACGGCGGCGCCGGCGCGCTCGCAGCGATCCGCGCGGCCGGCGGGCTTGGCGGCGCCGAGCTGGAGGTGCTGTGCGACACGCAGGTCGCGTTCGAGCGCGCGGCGGAGGTGTTCGCGCCGCAGAAGGGCGCCGACGCCGCGACCGTCGCCCGCCTCACCGCGCGCCTGCACCGGCTCGCGCATGCGTTCCCGCGCGATCCCACGGGCGTGCCGATGAGCGGCTGCGCCGGCGGCCTCTCGGGCGGGCTGTGGGCGGCGCTCGGCGCGACGCTGCGGCCCGGCGCCGACGCCGTGCTCGACGCCGTCGGCTTCGACGCCCGCGCCGCCGCGGCCGGCGCGGTGCTCACCGGCGAGGGCCGCCTCGACGCCCAGAGCGCCGACGGCAAGCTCGTCAGCGTCGTCGCGCGGCGCGCCGCGCTCGTCGGCGCGCGCGTGCACGCGGTCGCCGGACAGGCGCAGCTCGCGCCGGAGCAGCTGGCCGCGCTCGGGCTCGCGAGCGCGGTCGGCGCGAGCACGCTGGAGCAGCTGCGGGCGGCCGGCGAGCAGCTCGCGCGGCTGCCCGCCTGAGCCGTCCGCCTACGGCTGCGCGACCGGCACCGGCAGGTCGATCCCGGCCTCGGTCGTCACGAGGATCGCGCCCTCGCCCGAGGCGTATGCCTCCTCGCCGTGCTGCGTGACGTCCATCCCGATCGCCTCGTCCAGCGCGCTCGCGCGCAGCGGCGTCAGCCGCCCGACGACGATCAGCAGCAGCGCCGTCATCGCGAACGCGTAGGCCGGCGCGGCGAGCGCCGCGAGCGCCTGCCAGCCGAGCTGCCCGGCATCGCCGTACAGCAGCCCGTTCGAGGCGCCGTTCCACGACAGCTGCGCGACGAACCCGATGAAGAGGATCCCCGTGAGGCCGGCCGTGCCGTGCGCGGCGAGCACGTCGAGCGTCTCGTCCACGCGCGTGCGCGGACGCCACACGATGATCGCGTAGCTCGGCAGCGCTGCGAGCGCGCCCAGCGCCATCGCCCACCCGGGGCTGATGTAGCCGCCCGCGGGCGTGATCGCGACGCAGCCCACGACGATCGCCGTCGCCGCCCCGATCGCCGTCACCTTGCGCCCGCGCACGAGGTCGAGCGCGAACCACGCGACGAGCGTGCAGGCCGGCGTCAGCAGCGTGTTCGTGAAGGCGAGCACGCTCGCGTTCCCGGTCGAGAAGCCGCTGCCGCCGTTGAAGCCGAACCAGCCGAACCACAGCAGCCCGGCGCCGAGCAGCACGTAGACGGCGTTGTGGGGCAGCAGCGCCTGGCGCCCGTAGTCCTTGCGCGCTCCGACCACGAGCGCCGCCGCCAGCGCCGAGAAGCCGGAGCCCATCTCGACCGGCACGCCGCCGGCGAAGTCGAGCGTCCCGTGCGCCTGCAGCCAGCCGCCGCCGAACGCCCAGTGCGCGAGCACCGCGTACACGAGCACCGACCACAGCGCGGAGAAGACGAGGAACGGCGCGAAGCGCATCCGCTCCACGACCGCGCCCGAGACGAGCGCGACGGTGATGATGCAGAAGGTCGACTGGAAGGCGAAGAAGACGAGGTGGGGGATCGTCATGCCGGCGCGCGGTGCGAAGCCGACGCCGTGCAGGAACGCGTGCCCGAAGCCGCCGACGATGCTGCCGTCGCCGTCGAACGCGAGCGAGTAGCCGATCGCGGCCCACATCACCATCGCGACGGCGATCGCCCCGATACTCATCATGAACGTGTTGAGCGTGTTCTTCGCGCGCACGAGGCCGGCGTAGAAGAGCCCGAGCGCCGGCGTCATCATCAGCACGAGCGCCGTCGCCGTCAGCATCCAGGCGGTGTCGCCCGCGCTCACGTGCGCGACCGCCGCGGGCAGGCTCATCTGCCGTCCACCGGCGTCACGGCGCCCTGGTCCGTCTCGCCGGTGCGGATCCGCACCGCCCGCTCGAGCGGCATGACGAAGATCTTGCCGTCGCCGACTTCGCCGGTGCGGGCGCCGGCGCACAGCGCCTCGATCGTCGTCTCGACGAAGTCGTCCGAGACGGCGATCTCGAAGCGCACCTTCTCGGCGAGCCCCATCTTCACGGTCGTGCCACGGTAGGTCTCGACGCGCTCGAGCTCACCTCCGTGGCCTTGCACGCGGCTGAGCGAGACGCCGCGCACCTCGGCGCGGTAGAGCGCCTCGAGCACATCGTTCGCCTTCTCCGGGCGAACGATCGCGATCACGAGCTTCACAGTGGTCTTCCTCCGATTGGCTGACGGGTGCCATCGCAGCGAAGGATCGCCGAAACGTCGGATCGTTGTGACGGTCGGGCCCTATATATCCAATTGGATATGATGTGCGAATGAAGGTTTCGTCCACCTTGCGGCAGGCACGCCGTCGCGCGCAGTTGACGCAGGCCCAGCTGGCAGCCCGGGCGGGCACCTCCCAGGCGACGATCTCCGCATACGAGCGGGGTCGCAAGCAGCCTTCGCTCGAGACGTTCGGCCGGCTGCTGGCGGCGACCGGTTCGCGCCTGGCCGTCGAGCCCGCGGCGCGCCCGGTGATCCAGCCGTCGGCGGCGCAGCACGCGCGCGTGGGGCGGACGCTGGTCGAGGTGCTCGCGCTCGCCGAAGCGCTGCCGACGCGACATGCGCGTGAGCTGAGCTACCCGCGGCTGGCGCGGCCGGCATGACGCTTCCGGAGCGGCTCGTGGCGCTGCACCGCGCGTTTGCGCGACGCCGTATCCCACATGCGATCGGCGGTGCGATCGCGCTCGCCTACTGGACGCTCGATCCGCGTGGCACGAGCGACATCGACGTGAACGTCTTCGTGCCCGTGGCCGACTGCGCGCGGGCGCTGCGGGCGCTTCCGGAGGGCATCGCCCAGCCGCAGGGGACCGTGGAGGCGATCCTCCGCGACGGCTACGTCCGGCTGTTCTGGGACGAGACGCCGGTCGACCTGTTCTTCGACTCGGAGCCGATCCACGCCGCCGCCGCGCTGAATCGCCGGACGGTGGCCTTCGCCGGCACGCGCGTCCCGATCCTCGCTGCGGTCGAGCTCGCGATCTTCAAGGCGATGTTCGACCGCACGCGCGACTGGGCCGACATCGAGGCGATGCTCGCGGCGGAGACGCTCGACCTCGACGCCGTGCGGGAGGCGCTGGGCGAGCTGATGGACGGTGAGGACCCGCGCTTCGCGCGCCTCGACGAGGCCGCCCGCCGCGCCGCCGCGCCCGGTCCCAAGGGATGAGGCGCCAGGCGCGAGACGCAGCAGGCCGCGCGCGACTCAGCTGACGGCGACGGGCCTCCACGCGGGCGCGACCTGGCCGTGCCCGGGGCCGCGCCGGGGGCGCACGTCGTGCGCGTCGATCGGCTCGCCGCACTCCGAGCAGACGAGCCGCGGGTGCGTCGGCTTGCCGCAGGTCTCGTGCAGGAGCTCGACCGGCGGGCCGTTCACGAGGCCGGTGTGGCGGTTGCCCCACTCCATGATCGCGACGACGATCGGGTAGAGGTCGAGCCCCGCCTGCGTGAGGCGGTACTCGTGCAGGCTGCGCTTCTCGCCCTGCTTGTAGACGTGGCGTTCGAGGATCCCGAAGTCGACGAGGCGCGTGAGACGGTCGCTGAGGATGTTGCGCGCGATCCCGGTCCCGCGCTGGTAGTCCTCGAACGTGCGCGCGCGCAGGAACGCGGCGCGCAGGATCGCGAACACCCAGCGCTCGCCCAGCACCGCGCCGGTGCGGGCTATCGAGCAGTTGGCGGCGAGCAGGTCCTCGTGGCGCATCCTGCTCGGATGGTACCTCGTTGCAGAACGCAACGAGCCTCGGTAGCGTCTCGTTGCATGTTGCAACGACGTACGCTCGCGATCCTCGCCGCCTGCGCGGGCGGCTACCTCGCCTTCCTCGACACGACGATCGTCAACGTCAGCTTCCCGAGCATCTCGGCGTCGTTCCCAGGCGCCGATCGCTCCGAGCTGTCGTGGGTGCTCGACGGCTACTTCATCGTGATCGCGGCGCTGCTCGTGCCCGCCGGCGGCCTCGCCGACCGGCTCGGGCGCAAGCGCGTCTTCCTCGCCGGCGCGGGCCTCTTCATCGCGACCTCGCTCGCCTGTGCGCTCGCGCCGACGCTGCCCACGCTGATCGCCGCGCGCGTGCTGCAGGGCGTCGCGGCGGCGGTGATCGCGCCCGTCTCGCTCGCGCTGCTGCTGCCGGAGTTCCCGAGCGAGCGGCGCGCCGCCGGCGTCGGCATCTGGGGCGCCTCGGCCGCGCTCGCCGCCGCCTCGGGGCCGCCGCTCGGCGGCCTGATCGTGCACCTCGCCGACTGGCGCTGGATCTTCCTCGTGAACCTGCCGCTCGGCCTGCTCGTGCTGGCGGCCGGCCGCCGCGGGCTGCGCGAGTCGCGCGACGAGACCGCGACCGGCCTGCCCGACCTCGCCGGCGCCGCGCTGCTGGTGCTCGCGCTCGGCCTGCTCGCGCTCGGCATCGTCGAGGGCAACGCGTGGGGCTGGGGCGGCGCGCGCGTGCTCGGCGCGTTTGCGATCAGCGCGCTGCTGCTGCTCGCCGTCGCGCGGCGCTGCCTGCGCCACCCGCGGCCCGTCGTGGACCCGGAGTTGATGCGGATCGAGAGCTTCCGCCGCGCCAACGTCGGCTCGCTGCTGTTCGCGATGGCCTTCTTCTCGACGATCCTCGGGAACATCCTGTTCCTCACGTCGGTGTGGCGCTACAGCGTGCTGCAGGCCGGCCTCGCGACGATCCCTGGCCCGCTCCTGAGCGCGCTCACGGCCGGCCCCGCCGGCCGCGTCGCGGATCGCTTCGGCCACCGCTCGGTGATCGTCCCCGGCTGCGTGTCGTTCGCGCTCGGCCTGCTCGTGCTGCGCAGCGCCGGCGTGCATCCCGACTACGTCGGCGTGTGGCTGCCCGGCGCGACGCTCACGGGCATCGGCATCGGGCTCGCCTTCCCGACGCTCGGCGCCGCCGCCGTGCGCGACATCGAAGCCGAGCGCTTCGGCACCGCAAGCGCGGTCAACAGCGCCTTCCGCCAGTTCGGCGCGGTGCTCGGCACGGCGATCCTCGTCGCGATCGTCGGCACCCCGACGACGCTCGCCGCCGCCTCGCACGCGGCCGACGGCGCGTACCTGTTCGGGATCGTCAGCGTGCTCGTGGCCGGGCTCGCGAGCCTGCGGCTCGTGCCGGCGCGGGTCGTCGCTCCGGTCGCGCTCGCGTCCGAGACCTGAGCGGGCGATCGAACAGGGGCGTTTGCGGGCATAGCGTGAGCGGATGCCTTCGGCACGCCTCGAACCGCTTCGCCTCGCGGATCGCTGGGAGCAGGCGAGCGCCCCGCCCGATGCGCTCGCGCAGCTGCTGCGTCGCGCGCGGCTGCTCGGCGCCGAGCCGACGATCGCGCTGCCCGGCGGCGGCAGCAGCGTCTCCGTGAAGGCGCCGCCGCGCGACGGCGAACCGGAGCTGCTGTGGATCGGCGCCGTCGGCAGCGACCTCGCGACGCTCGCGCGCGCCGACCTGCTCGGCCTGCGGCTCGCCGACCTGCTGCCGCTCGCGGGCGGGCCGTTGATGGGCAACGCCGCGCTCGCCGGCGCGCTCGCGCGCCGCCGGCTCGCGCCGCAGGCGGGCGAGCTCCCGTCGGAGGCGATGCTGCATGCGCTCGTGCCGGCCTCGCACGTCGACCTCGTGCATGCGGAGGCGATCGCGACGCTCTGCAACGCGGTCGAAGGCTCGCGCCTGACGCGCGCCTGCTTCGGCGATGAGGCCGCATGGGTGCCCGCGAGCGACTCCGCGCTCGTGTGCGCGCACCGCCTCGGGCGCGTGGCCGTGCGCCCCGGCGTGCGCTTCGCGCTGGTCGCGCGCCGCGGGCTCGTGGTCTGGGGCGACAGCGCGCACGCCTGCTACGCGGCGACGCTCGAGGCGGTCAACCGCGCGGCTGCGTTCGTGCACGAACGCGCCTGGGCGCCGCCGGCCGGCGGCCAGGCGTTCGCGCCGCTCGATGTGCGCCGGCGCGACGCGCTGCTCGCGCGGCTGTTGCCGGTCCTGCGCGACGCGCTCTCCAGCTCACGCCCGAAGGTGCTCGAGCTGGACGTCAGCGAGCCGGTCGTGGCCTTCGCCTCCGCGCGCGAAGCGCCGCTGCTCGCGCAGGCCGGGCCGGTCGTCGTCGAGCATGTCGCGAGCACCGGCCGCGTGCCGCTGTGGATCGACTACGACCCCGCCCACGACGACGTCGCCTCGCTTGCGGAGCGGATCGTGCGCGCCGCTGCGCGCCATCGCGCGCAGCGTCGCTGGGAGGTCTCGGCGCTCGGCGGGAGCACGGCCGCGTCGTCCGACCTCGACCCGCAGGTCGTGCTGCTCGCGGGCCTCGGGATGGTCACCGCGGGCACGAGCATGACGGGCGCGCGCCGCACGCGCGACCTCTACCGCCACGCGATCGCCGTGATGACGGGCGCCTCCGCGATCGATCGCTTCGTCGCGTGCACGCCCGCCGAGTGCGACGCGTTCGTGCTCGCGCGGCGGCGCTGAAGGCATGTCCCCACGCGCAGGCGGGCGGCCGGCATCTCGCCGACCGCCCGCCTCGCGTGGGCGTCCCTGCCCGGCCTCCGTGCCGTCTCAGCGCTTCCGTGCAGGCTTCATGACCGCCTGGACGAGCAGGTCGCAGCCGCCGGTCTGAGTGCTCTGGCGCCGTCCGCCGCCGAGCGGCGGCGAGAAGATCAGCTGCTTGTCGCCGCCGCTGGCGCAGTACTCAGCGGACGTCGCGGTCGAGTCGATTGCGAGGTAGTCGCCCCGCTTGACCTTGAGGTTGGCCTTGAACGTCTCGACCGCGTCGCGCTCGTCCTCGGCGAAGCCGAGCCCCTGCACCTGCACGGTCGGTCCGCGGCCGGCTGCCCTGCCGTCGCCGACGTAGGCGTCGAGCCCTTCGTCGAAGCCGAGCCCGGACAGCCGCGCGAGCCGGAAGGTCAGCGTCCCGGGCGCGCCGGCGCGCACCTTGAACGCCACGATCGTGCCGTTGCGCGGGGCGCGCAGCCCGCCGGGCACGGCGATGCTCGCGTCGATCCCGACGCGCGTGCACGTCGGCGTCGGGTCGTCGCTGCCGTCCTCGCGGCAGTTGTGGCCGGGCGCCGAGTTCGACGGCTCGTGGTCGAGTCGCGACCCGAACGTGTAGGTCTTGGCGCCGGCTGCGCTCGGAACTGCGGCGAGCGCGACGACGGCGGCGATGGCTGGGATGGAGCGGGCGAAGCGGGACATGGCGGGCCTCCTGGCGAGAGCGGTGAATGCGATGTCGCCATGCTCGCCCATCCGCCGCCGCCCGTCGTGCGCGTCCCCGACACGCGTTGTGTCGCGTTCGCGACAGTCGACATGCGTCCATTGCGGTGGCCGTGCGCGGACACGAGGGGTACAGCCGCGGGCGCAGAAACCCGATACCACTCGCTGCGCCCCCGTCAAGGACCGACCGACCATCCGCACCTCACGCCTTCCGCTTCGCATCCTGCCGCTCGCGCTGGCGCTCGGACTGTTGACGGCTCCGGCGCATGCGGCGGCGCCGAGCCAGCGCATCATCGTCGAGTGGCAGCCGGGGGTCACGAGCAGCGATCGCCTCGACACGCGCGACGACGCCGACAGCTCGCTCGTGCGCACGCTCGGCGCGCCCGCCTTCCAGCTGGTCGCCCCGCAGGCGGGCCAGTCCGTCGCCGGCGCGCTCGACACGCTGCGCGAGGACCCCGACGTGAAGCTCGCGGTGCCGGACGGCTTCAGCACGCCGCTGGCGGTCCCGAACGACCCGCTGTTCGGCTACCTGTGGGGGCTCGACAACCTCGGCCTCGGCATTGCCGGCGCGGGCGCGGCGATCGCCGGCGACGACATCGACGTGCTGCCGGCATGGGACCGCACGCGCGGGACCCCATCGACCGTGATCGCCGACATCGACTCCGGCTACCGCTTCGACGCGCCCGACCTCGCGCCGGTCGCCTGGACGAACCCGGGCGACCCCCTCGACGGCCTCGACAACGACCACGACGGCATCGTCGACGACACGCACGGCGCGGACTTCGTCGGCCACGACGAGAACAACCCCGTGACCGACGGCGATCCGACCGAGGACGACCTGATCGACGGCGGCCACGGCGTGCACACCGCCGGCACGATGGGCGCTGCGGGCAACAACGGCATCGGCATCAGCGGCGTCTCGCAGGACGTGCGGATCATGCCGCTGCGGGTGTGCAGCTACCGCTCCGACGACGACGGCGGCGGACCCCACGTCGGCGGCCTGACGTGCCCCTTCTCGGCGGAGATCCAGGCGATCAACTACGCCGGGGCGCACGGCGCGCGCGCGGCCAACATGTCGCTCGGCGGCACCGGCGCCGCCCAGCCGGTCGCGGACGCGATCCAGGCCAACCCGAACGTGCTGTTCGTGATCGCCGCCGGCAACGGCGGCAGCGACGGGATCGGCGACGACAACGACACGCTGCCCACGTATCCGTGCGTCTACCCGCTCGCCAACATCGTCTGCGTCGCGGCCACGAGCCAGGCCGACCAGCTCGCGACGTTCTCCAACTACGGCGCCACGTCCGTCGACCTCGGCGCCCCCGGCACCGAGACGCTCAGCACCTTTCCGGCGGCGGACACGCTCTTCTCCGACGACTTCGAGGGCGGCGACTTCGCCGGCAAGTGGACGGCGACCGGCGCCAACGGCGGCTTCGCGCCGACGAGCGAGTCGCCGCTCACGTCGAACGGGATGAGCGACACGCCCGGCGCCTCACCGACCCCCAGCACGGTGCGCGCCTCCACCTCCGCCGGCGTCGCCGTGCCCGCCGGCGAGGGCGCGTGCACGCTGACGATGACGCTGCGGGTGTCGGTCGGTTCCGGGGACTCCTTCTCCTACGCGGTCCTCAGCAACGGCTCGCAGGTCGCCGGCACGAACATCTCCGGCTCGGGCCCGCGCACGGTCGCGCTGCCCGTGCTCGCCGGCACGACCGCGAAGGTCCGCTTCACGTTCACAGCCGGGTCGACGGTCGGCGCGACCCGCGGCGCCTGGGTCGACGACGTCGATCTGACGTGCAACGCCGCGCTCACGACGCCGCCCTCCTACGGCTTCCTGCAGGGCACGTCGATGGCCGCCCCGCACGTGACCGGCGCCGCCGGGCTGCTGTTCTCGCTGAAGCCCTCGGCGAGCGTCGCGGAGGTCAAGGCCGCGTTGCTCGGCACGGTCCATCCGGAGGCCGCGCTGGCCGGCAGGACCGTCAGCGGCGGCCGCCTCGACGTCTCCGCCGCGCTCGACCGGCTCGTGCCGCCGGACACGACGATCGCGTCGCGGCCGTCGGCGACGGCGACGAGCAGGCACGCGACGTTCGCGTTCGGTCGGCTGGACGCCGCGGTCGCCGCGACGTTCGAGTGCCAGATCGACGGCGACGCCTTCGCGCCCTGCACGAGCCCCGCGACCTACAGCGTCGCGCTCGGCTCCCACAGCTTCGCGGTGCGCGCCCGCGACCTCCACGGCAACGCCGACGCGTCGCCGGCGACGGCGACGTGGAAGGTGACGCCGTTCTGCATCGTGCCGAAGCTGAAGGGCAGGACGCTGCGCCAGGCGACGAAGGCGCTGAAGCTGGCGCACTGCGCGCTCGGCAAGGTCGCCAAGCCGCGCAAGCCTAAGCACCACAAGCTGCCGCCGCTCGTCGTCAAGTCCTCCCCTGCGCGGGTCGGCTCGCGCCACGCCGAGGGCGCGAAGGTCAAGCTGACGCTCGGCAAGAAGCCGCCGCCGAAGCGCAGGCGGCACGCGCAGCGCCGCTGAGCAGGAGGGTCTGGCGAGACCCCTGCGGTGTCTGGCGGCGGTCGACGCTGCGCGGATGCGTCGTCCTCGGTCGGCACAAGAGCGCTGCTCTTGCTGCCTCCCTGCGTCCTTGGGTGGGCGGGCTTGGGTTCCGCCCATCCGCCAGCCACTCGCCCGGGTCTCGCCAGACCCTCCTACACCACGCCGGCAAGCATCAACCCGACGATCACCGTCAGCGCGACGCTCGTCGTCCAGGCGATGCTCGTCGCGGTCAGGCGCACGTCGAGCCCGGTCGCGTGCGCGACGATGATCGTGTTCGTGCCGACCGGCGTCGCCGCCAGCACGTAGAAGGGCGCCGGCACGTCGAGCGCCACCGCCCCCGCGAGCAGCAGCACGCTCAGCACGAAGCCCATCCGCAGCGCGATCACCACGGCGACCGGCCGCGTGAACGGCGGCGGCACGGCGAGCGTCCCCTCCTCCGCCTCCTCGCCGAGCGCGACGCCGACGAGGAAGAAGCTGATCGGCAGCAGCGCGTAGACGGCGACGCGCGAGGGCGTCTCCAGGAACGCGGGCGCCCACGCGTCGGGCACCAGCAGTCCGCTCGCGACCGCGAGCAGGACGGGGTTGCGCAGCACGCCGGTGACGAACTGCGCGCGCAGCCCCTGCCCGCCCGCATGCCCGAAGCGCGCGCCGACCGCGAAGCTGCCGACCGCGAACACCGGCAGCGAGACGATCCCGTCGTACGCGACCGCCTGGCGCAGCGCCGCGTGGGAGAAGAGCGTGGCGCACAGCGGCAGGCCGAGGTAGGCGGTGTTCGCCTGGATCGTGCAGACGATCGCCGCCCCCAGCGAGGGGCGCGGCAGCGCGAGCGGCCCGCGCGCGAGGCGCCACATGATCGCCCCCGCGACGACGATCGCGGCGCCGGCGAGCGCGATGCTGAGGACCGCGTCGAGCGAGAGGTGCGCGCGCGCGACGTTCACGTATGCGACGAACGGGACGAGCAGCCACAGGATCGTCCACACGAGCAGCCTGCGCAGCTGCAGGGCGCGCGCGTGCGCGCGCCGCTCGACTGCGACCCCGACGGCGACCGAGGCGAGCACCGTCAGGACGATCGCGGCCATGCGCGCGATCTTGTCACGCGGCGTCGCGCGCACGCGACGCGCTAGGCTCGGCGCCGTGAGCTGGGACGCGCGCAAGCAGGAGCTGGCCGGAGAGCTGGTGCGCCGCCTCTACGCCGCCGGGATCGTGCGCACGTGGATCCGCGACAAGCCTGAGGGCTGGGAGCTGATCTCCGGGGCGTGGAGTCCGTTCTACGTGAACTTCCGCGACGCGCCGGCCGATCCGGAGCTGTTCTGCTTCCTCGTCGACGCCGGCGCCGAGCTGGTCCGCAACGAGCTGCCGGAGGCGACGCAGCTGGTCGGCATCGCGGCCGCGGGCGTCCCCTTCGCAGCCGGCTTCGCGTACAAGCTGGGGCTGCCGATGGGCTTCACGCGCAAGCTCCCGAACGTGCGCGACCTGGCGGCGCTCGAGCGCGAGGTGGGCGCCTACGGGGGCCATTCGCTCGTCGAGGGCGGCTTCCGCCCGGGCGATCGCATCGCGCTCGTGGACGACCTCGTCTCCGGCTTCGACTCGAAGGAGATCGCGCTGCGCCAGCTTGAGCTTGAGCTGACGCGCCGCGGCGTCGAGGACGTCGCGGTCGAGGCGATCGTCGTCTTCGTCGAGCGGGGGACGGCGGCGCGCGAGCGCGCTGCAGCGGCGGGCGTGCGGCTCGTCTCGCTCGGCGTGCTCGACGACCGCAGCCTCGAAGCGCTGCGCGGCGTCGCCGACGACCGCGAGCTCGACGTGATCGGCGCTTACATCCGCGACCCCGCGTCGTTCCAGGATCCCGCCGTGCGCGCGGAGCTGGCGGCCGAGGCCGCCGCCGCGTGAGCGCGCCGTCACACAAACGTGCTGCTGTGCGCGTCTTCTGCGCGCCTTCTCCTGCCAGAATCGCTCGCATGCCGCTGATGCGAACCCGCCCCGTGATGACCGAGCTGCGCCGGCAGGCCGAGTGCAACGAGCGCGAGTACGCGCTCAACCGCCGCGCGCACCGCGAGAACCTCGAGCTGTGCGCGCGCCTGATCGAGCGCAACGCGGCATCGATGGACGCGATGGTGCACGCGGTCGCGGAGAACACGCGTGCGGTGCACGAGCTGCGCGTCGAGATGCGTGAGGAGTTTCGCGAGATGCGCGCCGCGATCGAGGACCTGACCGCGGCGGTCCACACGCTCGTGGTCGCCGTCAACGAGATGCGCGCCGAAGTGCGCGCGCAGACGCAGGCGATCTTCCAGCTCGTCGATCGCATCGACCGGCTCGATTCCGGCCCTGCCGCCGCGTAGTGCCGCAATGCTCTGGCTGCTGCGCCACGCCGACGCCGCCGACGCCACGGTCGGCCAGTCGGACGCCGCGCGCCCGCTGACCGAGCGCGGGCGCGAGCAGGCGCGTGCCGCCGGCGCCGCTCTGCAGGCGCTGGGCGTCCCGCTCGACGCGTGTCTCGCGAGCCCGCGCATCCGCGCGCTCGACACCGCGACGCTCGCGTGCACGCCGCTCGGGGTCGCGGTCCACGTCACGCCCGAGCTGGGCGGCGGCCCGTTCGACGCCGAGCGGCTCGCGGCCGGCCACGGCGAGCACGTGCTGCTGGTCGCCCACAACCCCGACGTCGCGCGCGCCGTGCATGAGCTGACCGGTGCGCGCGTGCGCATGCGCAAGGCCGCGCTCGCCGGCATCGCCGACGGCGAGCTGCACGTGTTCCTGCGGCCGGCCGAGCTGGCTGCGATCGCCGCGTCGCGCTGACACACGCGTCCAGCGGCGCACTCGTACGCCCGGCCGAGCTGCTATCCATCTGCGGATGCTCGGACGGCGGCTGCGGCGGCTCGCCGGGAGCGCCGCCGTGGGGATCGGCGCGTTCCTGTGCGTCTTGGGCGGACCTGGTGCGTCCGCGCGCGAGTCGCACCCCGAATCCGCGATCCAGGCCATCGCCGACACGCTGCGGGCGCTCGAGCAGGCGGTCCCGGCGCTGCGCGCCGTGCTGCCGCTCGGCAGCGGCGGGAGCGCCTTCGTCGACCAGCCGAACATCGTCTTCGTCCTGACCGACGACCTCTCGTGGGACCTCGTCCCCTACATGCCGCACGTGCGGCAGCTGATGGCGCGCGGCACGAGCTTCTCGAACTACTACGTCACCGACTCGCTCTGCTGCCCCTCGCGCGCCTCGATCCTGACGGGCGAGTTCCCGCACGACACCGGGATCTATCGCAACACCGGCGCCGACGGCGGCTTCGTCGCGTTCCATGCGCTCGGCGAGGAGCGCGAGACGTACGCGACCGCGCTCCAAGCCGCCGGCTACCGCACCGCGCTGATGGGCAAGTACCTGAACCAGTACGAACCGCGGCGCATCCGCACCGCGCTCGGCGGCCCCTACGTGCCGCCCGGCTGGAGCGACTGGGTCGTGACCGCCAACGGCTATCCCGGCTTCGGCTACCGCCTCACGCGCGGCGCGCGCGTCGTGCACCACGGCTACCGCGCCCGCGACTACCTCACGAACGTGCTCGCGCGCGAGGGCCTGGGATTTGTCGACAGCGCCGTGCAGGAGGGCAGCCCGTTCATGCTCAACCTGTGGACGTTCGCGCCGCACGCCCCCGCCGTGCCGGCCCCGCGCGACGCCAACCGCTTCGCGACGCTGACGGCGCCGCAGGATCCCTCCTTCGACGAGCAGGACCTCGGCGACAAGCCCGCGTGGCTGCGCGAACACCGCCCGCTCGGCCCGCTGCAGCTCGCACGCATCGACGAGACGTTCCGCCAGCGCGTGCGCTCGGTCCAGGCGGTCGATCGCATGATCGGACGCCTGGAGCAGCGGCTGCGCGCGGAGGGCGTCGCCGACAACACGTACATCGTCTTCAGCTCCGACAACGGCTTCCACCTCGGCCAGCACCGCCTGACGCCCGGCAAGCTGACCGCGTACGACCCCGACGTGCGCGTGCCGCTCGTCGTCGTCGGCCCGGGCGTGCCGGCCGGGCGCAGCGTCGACGCGATGACCGAGAACACCGACCTCTGCCCGACGTTCGCCGAGCTGGCCGGCGCGACCGCGCCGCCGCACGTCGACGGGCGCAGCCTCGCGCCGTTCCTGCGCGGCGAGGACCCGCCGGACTGGCGCGACGCGGTGCTGATCGAGCACCACGGCAGCGTCGACTCGCCGCTGGACCCGGACCTGCCGCCGGCCGGCAGCGGCAACCCGCCGTCGTACGAGGCGCTGCGCACCAAGAGCGCGCTCTACGTCGAATACGCCGACGGCGAACGAGAGCTGTACGACGTCGCGGACGACCCGTTCGAGCTGCGCAACCAGGCTGACGCGGCGCCGCCCGAGCTGCTGGCGCACCTGTCCGGCTCGCTCGCGGCGATGCAGCAGTGCCACAGCGCCGTCGCCTGCTGGAACGCGCAGCACGTCAGCGGCTGAGGCGCGGCTCAATCGCGGCGGCTCGCCGCCGATCACTCGGGCATGAGCGTGCTCGAGCGCACGGTGACGGAGGGTCGGACCGGCTGCCGGATCGTCGAGCTGCCGCGGATCGTCGACCCGCGCGGCAACCTCACGCCGATCGAGGGCGGGATCCAGGTCCCGTTCGCGATCGCCCGCGTCTACTACCTCTACGACGTGCCGGGCGGCGCGAGCCGCGGCGGCCACGCGCACCGCGCGTTCGAGGAGTTCATCGTCGCCGCCTCGGGCTCGTTCGAGGTGATCGTCGACGACGGCACGCACGCCGAGCGCTTCGCGCTCAACCGCTCCTACTACGGGCTCTACCTGCCGCCGATGGTCTGGCGCGAGCTCGACAACTTCTCCTCCGGGTCGGTCGGTCTCGTGCTCGCCTCGGCGCGCTACGACGAGGCCGACTACATCCGCGACTACGACGCGTTCGCCGGGCGTGCTTGAGACGGCGCTCGCGACGGTCCCGTTCATGGACCTCGCGGCCGGCGCCGCGGCCGTGGGCGACGAGCTGGACGGCGCCTTCCGGCGCGTCGTCGAGAGCGGCTGGTGGGTGCTCGGCGAGGAGGTCTCCTCGTTCGAGGCCGAGTTCGCCGCCTACTGCGGCGTACGCCACTGCATCGGCGTCGCGAGCGGGCTCGACGCGCTCCAGCTGACGCTGCGCGCGCTGGGGATCGGCGCGGGCGACGAGGTGCTCGTGCCGGGCTACACGGCCGTCGCGACCTGGATGGCGGTCTCGCTGACGGGCGCGCGCCCGGTCGGCGTCGACGTCGACCCGGTCACGTTCGCGATCGACCCGGCGCTGCTCGACGCGGCCTGCTCGCCGCGCACGCGCGCGGTCGTCCCGGTTCACCTGTGCGGCCGCCCCGCGGACCTCGACGCGCTCGCGGCGTGGGCCGCGGCGCGCGACGTGCTGCTGGTCGAGGACGCCTGTCAGGCGCATGGCGCGACCTGGGACGGGCGCCGCGTCGGCTCGCTCGGCGTCGCGGGCGCGTTCAGCTTCTACCCGACGAAGAACCTCGGCGCGCTCGGCGACGGCGGCGCGGTCGTGACCGACGACGACGCGTTGGCCGATCGTCTGCGGCTGCTGCGCACGTACGGCTGGCGCGCACGCGGGGACTCCGAGATCGTCGGCGACAACTCGCGGCTGGATGAGCTGCAGGCGGCTTTCCTGCGGGTCCGGCTGCCGCGGCTCGATGCGTGCAACGCGCGCCGGCGTGAGCTGGCGTCGCGGTACCTGGCCGGACTCGACGGCTGCGCCGGTCTGACGCTTCCGGCCGGCAGCGAGGGAAGCGTCTGGCACCTCTTCGTCGTCGCTCATCCGGAGCGGGATGCGCTGCGGGCGGCGCTGGCTGCTCGCGGCGTCGGGACGCTCGTGCACTACGAGATCCCCCCGCACCTGACGCAGGCCTACGCGGCCGCGGGCTTCTCGCTGCCGGTGACCGAGCGGCTCGCGCGCTCGGTGCTGTCGCTGCCGCTGCACCCCGAGCTGTCCGACGCGGCCGCCGACGCGGTCGTCGCGGCGGTGCGGGACGCTTGCGCCGAGCTGGCCTGTTGAGTTTCCGTCGCTGAGCGACGGAAACTTCACATCGCTCAGCGCGCGAGGACCGGCGCGGGCGCGCCGTGCAGCACTTCCTCGTGGATCGTGAGCGTCAGTGCGCCCGCGCTGGCCTCGTGCTCGCCGGTGAGGAGGACGCAGGCTGCGAGCTCGCCGAGTGCGATCGCGGCTTGGACGGCTGTGCTGAGTGGCAGGCCGGCGGCGGCGATCGCGTCGAGGGCGGCGCCGACGCTGAAACTCCCCGTGAGCGGCAGCGTCGCCAGCAGCCGCTGCGCTGCGCGGCCGGCGTCGCTGACGAGCCGCTCGCGCGGGGCGTCGCCGAGCGCGACGGCGTGGCGCGGGCGCTCGACGCCGACGCACAGCGCGCGGCGCAACAGGAAGTCGTCCTCGACGCGCGCGGCGGGGATGCGGTGGCCGACGACGGCGCCGGGCGCGTAGACGGTCGCGCCGAGTCCGGCGCGGTGCAGGCGCCAGGCGACGGAGACCTCGTCGCCGTTGATCGCGACGCCGGGAGCCGGTCCGAACGCGGGGTCGAAGCCGCCGGCGGCGAGCAGCGCCTCGCGGCGCACCGCCCAGTTCGCGCCGTAGACGACGTCCGGCGCCACGAGCGTGCGCTCGCCGTCGCCGAGGTCGAGCACGCTCAGCAGCGCCTCGAGGTCGCGGCCGGGCCAGCCGGCGGGGCGCTCGCCCGGCCACAGCGCGCAGATCGGGCCGCCCGCGTTGACGACGCCCGGGCGCACGAGCGCGCAGGCGATGTGCTCCAGCCAGCCGGGCGCGACGCGCGCGTCGTCGTCGACGTAGAGCAGCAGGTCGTGGCGCGCGGCGGCCGCGCCGGCGTTGCGCGCGTGGCAGAGGCCGGCGTTCGGCTCGTGCACGGCGCGCACGACGCCGGGGAAGCGCGCGGCCAGCTCGGTGGCGACCTCGGTCGTGGCGTCGGTCGAGGCGTTGTCGACGATCACGACGTCGCGGGCGCCGCTGGCGACGAGCAGCGCGACGCCGTCGGGCAGCTCCTCGGCGCGGTCGCGGGTGCAGATCACGACGCTCGCGGGCGGCGCCTCGCAGCGCATCACCGCGGCCTCGGGCGCGAGCGCGATGCCGCCGTGGCCGGCGGCCCAGCGCGCGAGCTGCGTCTCGCGATGGCCCTCGCCGGCGGGCAGCTCGGGCAGCCCGGCGGCGAGCAGCTCGCGCGTGGCGGCGAGGCAGTCGAGCGCGAGCGCGTCGAGCGGGCGCTCGTCGGCGGCGTCGCGCGGCCAGAGGCTGCCGTCGGGCGCGACGTGCAGGCCGTGGGCGCCCGCGACGCGGGGGGCCAGCAGCCCCGGGCCGGCGGCGAGGCCGTCGAGCAGCGGCGCGAGGAAGCCGGGCGCCGGCAGTGTGAGCGGCGAGAGCGCGACGACGTGCGGCGCGCGCGTCGCCATCGCGCCGAGCTGCCAGGCGGCGGTGCGGCCGAGGCGCCCGGCGGTGCGGATCACGCGCGCGCCGGAGGCGCCATGCAGCAGCAGGTCGATCTCGGGCCGCGGGTCGCCGGCCGCGATCAGCAGCTCGACGTCGTCGGGCACGCCGGCGGCGGCGACGGCGTGCAACTGCGCGGCGAGCGCGGCCGGGTCCTCGGGCGCGTGCAGGAGCAGGGCGGCGCGGGGGGTGGGGCGGCGGCGGGGCGGGGGTCCTGTCGCGGTGCGCGCCCGCCAGGCGTCCGGCGCCGCGTCGGGCGCAAGCGTCTCCGAACGGCGGACATCGAGAGGGGCGTGGGCCGTGGCTGCGGGCTCCGTCGCATGCAGCGCATCGAGCGGCTCCAGCGGCGGCGCTTCCACCGCGATCGCCTCCCTCGCAGTCCCCACGAGGACGGCGCACGATGGCAGCGGTTGCTCTGCGCTCCAGGCGGTGATGGCGATGTCGGGGATGGCGTCGAGGTCGTGGCCCAGCGTGGCGATCCGCTCGGCTGCGTCGGCGAACACCAGCTCGGGGTCCTGGTGGGGCGCGACCGCGAGCACGAGCGAGACCGGATCGTCCGGCGCGAACGCGCCGAGATAGCCGGCCAGCCCGTCGAGGTCGGTCGAGACGAACGACGTCGGCATCGTCAGCAGCTCCCGCAGCCCCGCGCGCGCCGCGTCAGGCGAGAGCGTCGCGGCGATGTGCGCGCGGCCGGCAGCGGCGAGCCGCTGCCACAGCGCGTCGTCCTCGGCGAGCGCCGCGACGGCGGCGGCGAACGCGCCTGCGCCGTCGGCGACGAGCGCGTGCTCGCCGTCCACGAGGTCCATCCCCTCGGCGCCGATCGGCGTCGTGACGACCGGCAGCCCGTGCGCGAGCGCCTCGCCGATCTTGCCCTTCACGCCGGCGCCGTAGCGCAGCGGCGCGATCGAGACGCGTGCGCGGTCGAGGTAGGGGGTCGTCTCCGGCACCCAGCCGGTCACCTCGACGTCGGCGGCGGCCAGCGCGCGCACGGGCGGCGGCGGATCGCTGCCGACGAGCGTGAGTCGCACGCCTGGCAGCGCGCGCCGCAGCAGCGGCCAGGTGCTCGCGTGGAAGTCGAGGATCGCGTCGACGTTGGGCGCGTGCGCGAAGTTCGCGACGAAGAGGATCCCGCTGCGGCCCGCGAGCCCGGGGCCGGGCGCCACCTCGTCGTGCACGTTCGAGACGACGGTGACGGGGATCTCGGGCACGAGCGTGCGCAACGCGGCCGCGTCGTCGGCGCTGACCGCGACGAGCGCGTCGGTGGCGCCGTAGATCGCCTGCTCGCGCTGGCGCGTGCGCTCGGCGGCGGCAAGCGCGGCGGGGTCACCGCTCAGCTCCGCGCCGCGGCGCTCGCGCACGTGGTGCACGTCGACGGTGTCGATCACGACACGCGTGAGCGGCGAGTGGCGACGCAACAGCGGCAGGTACTGCTCGGCGAGGTCGAAGAAGGAGAGGATCGCGACGTCGAAGCGCCCGCGCGCGCACAGCGCGGCGAAGTCCAGCTGCGGGCCGGGCAGGCCGGCGCGCGCGCGGTCGAGCGGGTGGACCTCGATCCCGAGCGCCGTCAGCTCCGCGACGTAGCGCTCCTGGCCGATCCCGCGGCGCGCGAGGAACGTGACCGCGTGGCCCTCGTCGGCCAGCAGCTCCAGCAGGCGGAAAAGCCGCAGCGAGCCGGAGTGGCGGTCGTGCAGCGGCAGCTCGGAGTGCACGACGAGAATGCGCAGGGAAGCGCCCATGCACCGGTGATCGGCCTTGCGCGTGCGCGCTTTAGAGCCGGCGCGCGCTGCCGATCACGTGTCCGTGGAGCACTGGCGCGACCCCGCCGACCGCCGCGCGCTCGCGACGGCGCGCGGCGCGATCGAGGCGCACCGCGCCGACTTCGAGCTGCTCGCGCGCGGCGCCGCGCGCGCGACCGATCCGCTGGAGGCCGCGGCGCTCGCGCGCATGGCCTTCACGTACGGGATGTTCAATCACCCCGGCGTGCTCGCGTCGGCGCCGCTGGAGCGGCTGCTGCACGAGCTTGGGCGCGCGCACGTGCCGGGCGGCGAGGCTGCGCGCGTGCCCGACGGGCCCGAGCGCGTGCTGCACGTGGCGACCGTCGTCTACGAGACCGGCGGCCACGGGCGCGTGCTCGAACGCTGGCTGGAGCGCGACGCCGCGCGCACGCCGACGCTGCTGCTGCTGAAGGAGGACGAGCCGGTGCCGGTCAGCCTCACGCGCGCGGTCGCCGCCGCGGGCGGGGCGTTCGCGCAGCCGCTCGGCGAGGGCGACCTGTTCGAGCGCGCGCGGCGCCTGCGCACGCTAGCGGCCGCGCACGACCTCGTCGTGCTGCACGTCTCCAACCACGAGGTGGTCGTGCCGCTGGCGCTCGCCGACCCGGCCGGGCGCCCGCCGACGATCCTCTGCAACCACGCCTCCCACCAGCTGTGGACGGGCGTCGGCTGCGCCGACGTCGTCGCCAACCTGAACGAGTTCGACCGCGACGAGACGGTCGCGCGCCGCGGCGTGGCGCCCGCGCGCTCGTGCGTGCTGCGCGCGCCCGCCGCCCCACGTACGCTGCCGAGCCGCGCCGCCGCGCGGGCGCAGCTCGGGCTCGACCCGGACGGCCCCGTCGTGCTGACGATCGCCTCGCCCTACAAGCTGCGTCCGCTGCTCACGCCCGCCTACCGCGACCTCGCCGCCGCGGTGCTCGACGTCGTGCCGCACGCGACGCTGCTGCTCGTCGGCCCGACGCCGGCCGACGACGTCGCGCCCGACGATCCGCGCGTGCGCGCGCTCGGCCCGCTGGCGGACGTCGCGCCGCAACTCGCTGCCGCCGACCTGCTGCTCGACTCGTGGCCGGTGACGGGCGGCACGACCGTGCTCGACGCCGGCGCCGCCGGACTCCCCGTGCTCGCGCTCGGCGACCCGCCGCCGGAGATGGTCGGCGCGCCTCTTGACCTGCTCGACG
Organism: uncultured Actinomycetes bacterium; assembly: GCA_963746145.1. Lineage (GTDB taxonomy): Bacteria > Actinomycetota > Thermoleophilia > Solirubrobacterales > Solirubrobacteraceae > Conexibacter. The sequence continues at coordinate 14,388 of CAVVAC010000001.1, read as the reverse complement.
GCGCGATCGCGCGTGCGGCCGATCCGCCTGCGCTCGGAGCGCTCGCGGCCGCGCTGCTGCGCGACCCGGCCGCGCGCGCCGCGCTGGCCGCGCGCGCGAGCGCGGTCGTCGCCGAGCGCCACGCCGAGCGCTGGACCGCGCAGATGGAGGCGCTCGTCGCCGCCGCCCGCACGCACGCCGGCGCGGCCGCGCCGCCCGACGACCTGCCGGCCGCGGCGCCGACCGAGTGGGAGGCGGTCATCCAGCTCGTGCGCGACGGCCGCGAGCAGGCGTGCACGCTGTCGCAGGCATACCTCTGGAACGCGCGCGAGCTGCCGCCCGCGCGCCTGCCGCGCACCGGCGTCCAGCTCGACACGCAGCTCGCGGAGCTGCGCGAGGGCGCGGCGCCCGCGCGGCGGCTGAAGGCCGCCCCGCCGATCGAGGCGGACGCGATCGCCGCGCTGCTCGACGACGTGCGCGCACGCGTGCGCGCCGGCGAGCTGGACGGCGTCGCGATCGCTGTCCCGCCGGGTCGGCTGGACGAGGCGGTCGCGCACGTCGAGGCGGCGCTCGCGCAGGGCGAGGACGTCGATGTGGAGCTGGTGGCGGGTGCGTCAACGCAGGGCGTCGCTTCCGCGGAGCTCACGTCCGACTAAGCGCAGCTTTTTGACAGCCAATTTTGTGGTGTCTAATATGTAAACGACCGCTGTTGGGGACGAAAGGAGGGCGACGCACACTCGGTACACGCTGACCGTAATGCCATAACTCAGGGGCCTCAAATGCATAAACCGAATCATTTGCTCGTCACGGCGCTCGTCGTGTTCGCAGGCATATCAATCGCCGCCGCTTCGGCCTCGGCCAACAGATCGCTCTCAATCCAGCCAGCCGGAGCGTTGAGAATCACCAGTGAAAGCATGACGACGTTTGAAGAACCTTCAGGGAATTTTGGCTTCGCATGCAACCTGACGCTCAATGGGACGCTCACGGGAGGTGTGGGCAAGAGCCCGAATGCTCATATGGGGTCGGTGACTGAAGGGACAACAAGTGACTGTAGAGACGTATTTTTAGGCATCTCGCTGAGAGTTGTTGTCCTAGTCGACCCAAGAGCCCCATTCGACATCGCATACGCGAGCTTTCTAGGCACGCTACCGAGAATAAGCGGTGTCACGCTCAGAAGCGAAATGCGTTTTCTATTCACTTCACCTATTTTCAGCTGTCTATTTGAAACTGGAGCCGCGAGAGAAGATGCCAGCCTATTGACCGTCTCCGAAAGAAACGGAGCTATGAGCGGCGGCGTCTACATAAGAGAAGCAGTCAGATTGTCCGTAAGACTAAGCGGCACGTGTCCCCCAATACTGGCCGCCGAAGGAAGATTCAGACTCACCCCCACGCAAACAGTAAGACTACTCTAGCCCAGCTGCCGCTCATCCCCTGCTGGACGCCGCGCCACGACCGCGATGTTCGCGAGCTGGCGCGGGTCCAGCTCGTCGGAGACGGCGACGAGCGCGTCGATCAGCGCGGGCGGCCAGTCGAGCATCATCCCGTTGGGGACGACCTTGAGGAACCAGCCGGTCACGTCGATCACCTCGAAGCCGCTGGCGGTCAGTTCGGCGCTCAGCTGCTCGACCGTGTAGACGCGGCGGTGGCCGACGAGATGGTCGCGCGGGGAGAGCGTGTCGGGCGCCGGCTGCAATCCCATCCGCACTGCCAGCCGGCGGTGCAGCGAGCCGGCGTTCGGCACGACCGCGACGATCGAGCCGCCCGGCGCGAGCCACTGACGCACGTGCGCCATCAGCGCCGGCGGGTCCTCGACGTGCTCGAACACGTGAGCGGCGAGCAGGCAGTCGAACGGCGCCGGTGGCGCGAACGTCTCGAAGAAGCCCTCGTGCACCTCCAGCCCCGGATGGCGGCGGCGCGCCTCGGCGACGAGCAGCGGCGAGCCCTCGATCACGGCCGTCTCGAAGCCGGCGGCGTGCAGGCTCGCGGTCATCTCGCCGGTGCCGTAGCCCAGCTCGAGGATCCGCCCGTGCAGGAACGGGCGCAGCCGCTCCAGCGAGAGCTGCTGCTGGCGCTCCTCGATGTCGAGGTCCTCCGCGCCGCGGCCGAGGTAGTAGTCGCGCGCGTAGGCGTCGAGCTCGGCGACGGTCGTGCTCATGCGAGCGCCTCCGCAGCCCGCAGGCCCTGGACGATCTGCTCGTTGAGGCTGTCGGCGCCCGGCTCCAGTGCGCCACCGAGCAGCTGTGCGTCGAGCGCGCGCTCGCGCAGCTCGGCGTGGGCGGCGTACAGCGCGGCGTGCGTCGCGGCGCTGGGCAGGGGAAGCGTGGCCATCGCCCCCTCGTGGATCGACACGGGGCTGTCCTGCGTGAGCAGGCCGGCGTCGCGCAGCCCGGCGATCGCCGCCTCGCCGGCGCTCTCGACGGGCTGGTCGTGGCGCAGCTCGACGGCCATCAGGCGTCGGCCGGGCGCGGACGTCGTCGAGCCGGCGCTCGCACGCGCGACGGGGTTCTCGGGGTCGAGCACGTGGACGAGATCGACGCCGGGAGCGAGCGCCCCCTCGGCGGCCTCGATCCAAGCGATCACGGTGCGCACACGCTCGATCTCGGCGGCGATCCCGAGCGCCGCGTGCAGCTCGGCGGCGGGCACGCCGAGCGCGGGGTGCGCGGCGTCCTCGACGTGGCCGGCCTCGAAGCGCAGGCGCAGGCGGCCGTCGTACGGCTCGGCGGCAGCGAGCGCGCCGACGGCGATCCGCTCGACCGTCGCGTGGCCGGCGATCCGCGCGACGAGCGCGTCGATCAGCCCGCCGACGCCGCCCGGCGTCAGCTCGTGGAACGTGCGGCGCGGGCGGAACGCCGGGCGGGCGCCCGCGAACGCCTCGTGCACCGTGCGCGGCCAGAACAGCGGCAACCACGCCTTGCGGCGCCAGTCGGCGAGGATCGTCTCCGCTCCTCCGGGCACGAACTTCTCCGCCAGCGGCGCGACGAGGCGCGCATGGAAGGCCTCGCCGTGGTTCGCACGCGAGGCCTCCGCGAGCGAGCGCTCGCCGAGCTCGTCGGCCAGCAGTCCGGCGTCGCCGAGCAGCGCGGTCGCGGCCGCGGCCTGCGCGGCGATCGTCTCGCGCTCGCCCGCGGGCAGCGCGTCCGGCAGGCCCGCGAGGTCGACCGTGAAGAGGTAGTCGTCGTGCAGCGCGCCGTCGAGCGCGACGCGCGGCGGCGCGATCTCACGCAGGCGCTCGCCGACGAGCCCTTCGACCCACGCGCGGATCAGCGGCGTGAAGGGGCGGTGGCCGCTCGCGCCGGGCGCGTACTCGGACAGCGGCGGCGGCGCAGCGTCGTCCTCGTAGCCCAGCTCCAGCAGGCGCACGCCGAGCTGCAGCGTGCGGCCCTCGCGAGGGATCGGCGCGAAGCCGCGGCCGACGCCGCGCTCGGGCGCGAGCCAGCGGACGGGCACGCCGGCGGCGCCGAGCGCGTCGACGGTTGCCAGCGCGGCAGGGGTTCCACCGACGACGACGCGCGGCTCAGGCATCGGCGTCCTCCAGCTCGAGGTAGGTCATCGCGCAGTGCTCGGGCAGGTGGCGGGCGGCCAGCTCGAAGCCCTCCAGCACGGCCGGGTCGAGCTTCGCCATCGCCGCGTTCGGCAGCGGCTTGAGGAAGATCCCGCTGCGCTCGCGCACGCGCAGGCCGGCGCTCTCGGCCAGGTGGACGAGCGCGTCGGCGTCGAGCGAGCGGCGCGTGCCGAAGCGCTCGGCGCGCTCGGACAGCTCGCCGAGGCGGTCGATCAGGCCCATCTCGAACGCGACCAGGCGGTGCAGCGAGCGTGGGTTCGGGAGCGTCACGTGGATCTGCCCGCGCGGAACGAGCCAGCCGCGCGCGCGCCGCAGCAGCGCGTCGGGATCGCCCAGCTCGTGCAGCACGTTCGTCATCGTGATGTGGTCGAAGCGGCCCTCCGGCGCGACCAGCTCGACGTCGGCGAGCAGCGTCTCGACGCCCGGCAGCTCGCGGGCGCGCAGGCGCTCGAGGTAGGGGGCGGAGCGGTCGACGGCGAGCACCGCGCGGCCCTCTCCGGCGAGCTGCGTCGTCATCAGGCCGGTCGCGCAGCCGAGCTCCAGCACGCGCGCGCCGGGCGCGAGCTGGCCGGCGATGCGGCGGCCGGTGGCGCGCGTGTAGATGGCGTCGAAGTCGGCGTCGGGGTCGTAGCTGTCGCTGTAGTCGAGCGTCGCGGTGCGGATCGAGTCGCTCATCGCAACGAGCCCTCCAGCACGAGGCGCACCTGGGCGCTCGCACCGACGCTCTGCTTGAACTGGATCAGGCCGTCGTTGGGGACTCGGCGATCGCCGTCGGGCAGGGTCGAGGTGCCGAGGTCGAGCAGCTCGACGCGCTCCTCCAGCGCCCGTGCGACCAGCTCGTGGACGAGCCAGTTCATCGGCGAGCGCTCCAGCGCGTGGCCGGCGTCGCCCCACGCGACGACCAGCTCGACGTGCGGGCGCACGCGATAGGTCAGCGCAGCCGCGACGGCGTGCCCGGCGTGGCGCAGCTCGGTCAGGCGGACGCGGCCGGGGAAGGCGTGGCGCGCGCGCTCGACGTAGGCGCGGTCGACGCTCAGCTCGCGGCCCTTCGCGGCGCGGTTGGCGTCGAGCAGCGCGAAGCCGCGATCCCAGGCGGCGGCGTCGTCGGCCTCCGCGAGCGCCCACGGCTCGGCCGCCGCATGGCGCAGCGCGCGTCGCGCGGGCGGCTTGAGCGCCGCAGCGTAGTCCTCGGCGCTGGCGTAGCGCCGCAGGTCGAGGTGGAAGGCGAGGTCGGTCTCGGCGACGGCGAAGCCGCGGTTCAGCAGCGTGAACGCGATCGTCTCGCACGCGGCGTGGTGGCAGGCGGGCGGCAGGCGCAGCGTCACGTCGCGCGCGCCGAGCGCGGCGAGCTGCGCGAGCGCGTCGTCCACGAGCGCGCCGACGCGCGCGGGAGTCTCGCGCGAGCGCGCGAGGTCGAAGCCGCCGAACGGAGCGGAATGGCCCGAGACGAAGCGGTCCCCCAGCAGCACGCCGCCGAGCACGCCGACCGGCTCGTGCGCGAGCAGGATCCCCTCCACGCCGTTCAGCGCGTGGAACGCAGGATCGTTGAAGAGCGACGGCGCAGTGGCCGCCGGCGCGCACACGGTGCTCACGCCCCGGTAATCGGTCCGTGCGGGCTGCGGCTTGAGGATGAGCGACGTTTTCCGGGTCTGGGAGACCCGGAAAACGTCGCTCATGCCGGGACCGGGGTGACGAGCCGCCCCGCGAGCGCGTCGAGCGCGACGACCTCGCCGCCGGTCGCGCGCGCGATCCGCGCGTGGCCGGCGCAGGCGTCGTGCAGCGGGACATAGAGGGGAATCGCGGCGTGGAGCGCGGCGTCGCGCTCCGCCGCGATCGGCTCGATCAGGACCTCGACGTCGGCGCACGCGTCGAGGTCGGCGCCGACCGCGGCGGCGGCGCTCAGCACGCGCCGCTCGATCTGCTCGGGCGTGCCGTCACAGGTGGGATCGGCGAGCAGGTAGAGGCAGGCGCTCATGCCCGGCGTCGTCGCTTCGCACCAGGCGCCCAGCAGCTCCGGCAGGCGGTCCTCGCCGCGCCACGCCGGCGTCGCAAGCACGCGCAGCTCGTGCTCGGGCAGCTCGCGGGGCGGCACGACCGCTGGGTCGGCGGAGCGGGGGACACGCTCGGCGAGCGCGCGCAGGCGAGCGCCGACGGCGCCGGCATCGCCGAGGGCGACGCTCCGCTCACGCCCTCCCTCGATGTCGTCGTGCGTCGAACGGGAGGCATCGAGGGGAGGGGACCCGGCGTCCACCCACACCTCGTCCACGTGGTCCTCCAGCGCGACGCGCTCGGCGCCGGCCGGCCGCACCAGCACCAACCGACCCGCGCCCGCGGGACGCTGGTCGGGCGGCCAGCCGGTGCGCACCTCGACGTGCGCGACGTGGGGGAGCGGAGGATCGCCGGCCGCGAGCCGCTGCACGCGAACGCCCGGCAGCGCCGGCGGCGCGGCGTCGCCGCGCCACAGCACGGCGAGCTTCGAGGCGGTTGACACGCGCCCCGGCCGCTCGCCCGCGTAGTAGGCCTCGAGCCCGTCGACGTACGCCGAGAACGCGCGCGGCGGCTCGATCCCCGCCTGCAGGCGCTCCAGCAGGCCCGGCTCGCTCGCCACGCGGTCGAGCTGCGCGGCGAGGTCGCCGACGTCGAGCGCGTCGAAGACGAGCCCGTCGACGCCGTCGCGCACCGCCTCGGCGAGCCCGCCGAGGCGCGGCACCAGCAGCGGCACGCGCGCGGCGAGGCACTCGGCCGCGACGAGCGGCGCGCAGTCCCACCACACCGACGGCAGCGCGGCGATGTCGACGCCGCTGAGCACGCGCTCCATCTCGCTCTGACGAAACGCCCCGCACAGCTCCACGACGCCACGGCGGTCGCGCGCGAGCAGCTCCTCGCGGAAGGCGTCGGGCACCTCGCCGTGGATCTGCACGCGCAGCGTCGCCCGCGTGCGCTGCGCCGCCTCGACCAGCAGCTGCGGGCCCTTGTGCGGATAGGCGGAGCCGACGAAGGCGACCGTCAGCGGCTCGCCGACGCGGCCCAGTGCACGGTCGCGCCCGAGCCGCTCCCAGATCTCCATGTCGTGCGGCATCCCCTGGCGCACGACGTCGACCAGCTCCGGCGCGTAGCCGGCGCCGAGCAGCGTCTCGCGGACCGCGCCGGAGACGGCCATCACGGCGGTCAGCCCGCGCGCGGCGCGCGCGCGGATCTCGCCGAGCCGGCGCGCATGGCCCGCCCCGCCGTCGCGCACGCCGACGCACGTCGCGCAGCGCGCGCCGTCGCCGGGGCCGGCGCAGATCGACGCCTCGCCCGTCTGGAGATAGGCGCGCGGGCACACGAGCCAGTAGTTGTGCGTCGTGAAGTAGGAGGGGATCCCGCGCGCGGCGGTCGCGTCGATGAGCGCCGCGCCGAGGTTGTGAAGGTTGTGGAAGTGGACGACGTCGGGCCGCAGGCGTTCGAGCGCGGCGGCGTAGGCGGCCGTGATCGGCGGGTCGTCCAGCTCGCGCAGCGGGTGCTCGCGGTCCCACAGGCCGTGGTGGCGGTTGTGGACGCCGAGCAGCCGCACGCCGTCCTCCTCCCACTCGGCGACGTGGTAGGCCCCGGCATCGGGCGCGCGCGGGACGGCGGCGTGGAAGACCGTCACGTCCCAGCCGCGGCGCGCCAGCTCCTTCGCCGCCAGCCGCGGCACGAGCGTGCCGCCGCCGGCGTCGTTCCAGCCGAAGGCGGTCATCAGCAGGCGCTTGCCGTTGCGCGCCGGCCGCGGGGACTGCGGCAGCGCGGCAGCCCGCTCGCGCACGCGTCCGGCGAGGCGCGGCAGCGGCAGCCGCCGCTGCTCCAGCGCGTCGGCGAGCCGCGCGAGCGCCTGGCGCTCGGCGTCGCGCGGGTCGAGCACGGCCCAGTCGAGCTCGGGCACCAGCTCGCGCAGCGGGTACAGCTCCATCGCCATCTCCAGCGCGCGCTCGACGTCGTCGATCTCCTGCTCGCGCGCCGACTCGTCGGACGTGTTCGCGCCGTGGCGGCGGAAGCCGACGAGCGGCCCGCCGGGCACATGGCGGAAGCGGAACTCGCGCGCGGCGCGCAGCCAGAAGTGCAGGTCCTGCGCGATCGGGTAGCTGCCGTCGTAGCCGCCGACCGCCTCGTAGACGCGGCGATGGACCATCCGCGTCGGGTCCACGAGGTAGTTGTGGGAGCGGAAGAACGTCTGCACCAGCTCGGCGGGCGTGAAGTCGCGGCTGTCCCAGCGGGCGGTCGGCGCGCCGGCGGCGTCGATGATCAGCGCGTCGCCGTGCGCGACGCCGGTCTCGGGGTGGCGGTCGAACAGCGCCACCTGGCGCGCGAGCCGGTCCGGCAGGCAGACGTCGTCGTCGCCGAGCATCGCGATCAGCTCGCCGCGGCCCTGCTGCCAGATCGTGTCGTAGGCGGCCGCGATCCCGCGGTTCGTCTCATGGCGCACGACGCGCAGCCGCGGGTCCTCGGAGAAGCCGTCGAGGATCTCGCCGATCGCCGGGTTCGACGAGCCGTCGCAGACCACGAGCAGCTCGAAGTCGCCGTAGCCCTGCGCCAGCCCGCTCGCGATCGCCTCGGCGAGGTACGTGTCGCGCTGATAGGTCGCGATCCCAAGCGTCACGCGCGGCATCGCCCCGGTAGATCGGCGCGCGCCCGCCGCGATTGAGCGAGTGGACAGTTTGTCGCGCTGAGAGCGACAAAGTGTCCATCTGCAAAGCTGCGCGCGTGTCGCACGACCCGATCCGCCGTCGCCGCCTGGCGCTGAGCGCCGCGGCGCTTGCAGCGCTCGCGCTCGGGGTCGCCGTGGGCGGCGCCTCGAACGGCGGCGGCGCCCCGGGGCCGGCGACGACGACCACGACCCCGTCGCCCAAGCCCCCATCCCTCCCCCGCCAGGTCGGCGACGTCCTGATCATCGCCTTCCAGGGGACGACGGCGCCCGCCTACGTGCTGGAGGCGCTGCACGACCACCGCGCCGCCGGGGTGATCCTGTTCGGCCGCAACGCGGCCGACGCCGCCAGCGTCAAGCGCCTCACGGCGCAGCTCCAGCGCGCGGCCGGCGGCGACGCGATCGTCTGTCTCGACCAGGAGGGCGGCAGCGTGCGCACGCTCGCGTTCGAGCCCTCCGAAGTCGGCCAGGCCGGCCAGCACACGCCCGCGGCCGCCGCGGCGGCGGCGAGCGCGACCGCGCGGGCGCTGCGCAGCGAGGGCGTCAACGTCGTGCTCGGCCCGGTCGCCGACGTCGCCGCCGGCACGCCCGGCTCGTTCATGCGCACGCGCGCCTATCCCGGCGGCCCCGCCGCCGTCGCGGCGAACGTGCGCGCGGCCGTCGCGGCCTATGCGAAGGCGGGGATCGCGACGACGCTCAAGCACTTCCCCGGCCTCGGCGCCGCGACCGTCAACACCGACGACGGCAGCGCGGCGGTCCCGCTCGGCCGCGCGAAGCTGCTCGCGAGCCTCGCGCCGTACGCGACGAGCACCCCGCTCGTGATGGTCTCGCATGCGCGCTATCCGGCGCTCGACCCCGATCGCATCGCCTCGCAGTCGCCGCGCATCATCGGCGGGCTGCTGCGCGGCCAGCTGCACTTCAAGGGCGTCGTGATCACCGACTCGCTCGAGGCGCAGGCCTCGCTCGACGCCAGCGGCGGCGACGTCGGCAGGGCCGCGGTGCGCTCGCTCGCGGCCGGCGCCGACCTGCTGCTGGCCACCGGCCGCGGCTCGTTCCTGCCGATCCGCCGCGCGCTGCTGGCGGCCGCGCGCCGCTCGCCGTCGCTGCGGGCGCGCCTGACGCAGTCCGAGGCGCGCGTGAACGCGCTGCGGAGCGCCTTGCGCTGAGCATGGACACGCACGTGCGACGGGCGCGCCAGCAGTCGAGCAGACGTTGAGTCTCGGCGGCTTCGTCTTGGACACGAGCGGCGTACTCGCTGAGGTCGCGACGATGGCGTCGTTCAGAGTGATGCCCGAATCAGCTTGACAGATGGACACGCGACTGACTAGCCTGTCCATGGGCTGGAAAACGCTTTCCAAATCCCGGAGCGGGGGAGCTCCGGGGCGCCTGGTTCGAATCGCTGGTCGCGCGGGCAGCACGCGGTGCCGTCTGCGCGGCCTCGTCTATGAAAGAAGGCGGTAAGCATGAGGATTAACCATCGGATGCGATGGCAATTCCCGTTGGTCGCTGCAGTGGCGCTGCTGTGCCTGCTGTGGGCCCTAGCCGGTTCGGCGTCGGCGTCGCATACCGTCGACGTCGAAGGCAGATCGGCGATAACGCTCGACAGCGACGTGCATTGGTGGCAGCAGAGCTCGCAGGACCATTCCAAGGTCGTGTCGTACGGCGGGTATCAATACGTCGCGTATTGGGATGCGGCCGACGCAAGACTCAACGTCTACTTGAAGATCTCACGTCGGCGCTTGTCGGACAACAATGTGCAGTCGATCACGTTGAACCTCCCGGCGGGGAGACTCGCCGATCCGCTAGACCCGTTCGACACGGCGGTGCTCGGGGTCAGTCCGGCCGACGGGCGTCTGCACGTCGAGTGGGTCGAGCACAGCAGCACGATGCACTATGCGATGTCGGCCGCCGGCTGCCTGAGCCAGGCGACGTTCAGCTCATGCACGTTCGAATGGCGGCACCAGACCACGAACTTGACGCAAGAGGAACAGGTCTCGTACCCGATATTCGTCAACGACAGAGCCGGAAACCTCTACTGCGGCTTCCGCCACGGAACCTCGCTAGAAGCGGTGTGGGTGTTGCACAGCTACGGCAACAACAGCCTGTGGACGGACCTCGGCACGATCCTCAACGGCAACTCCGGTTCGGGCTCGTACGTCCTCTATGAAGGCTTGGGGTGGGAACCGTCGACGTTTCGTTCGCCGTACGTCGACGCCGTCGCGTTCGACCACAACAATCGGATGCACCTGATGTGGACGTGGGCCGAGCACGCCAGCATCTCGCCCTTTAATCAGTTCCTCCGGCAGCACGACGTCTACTACGCGTACAGCGACGACTCCGGCCTGACGTGGAATGACAACGAAGGCACCAGAATCGGCACGCACCAGAGCGATCCGATAGTGGTGGGGGACACGAGCTCGAAGGTCGTCACGATCGCGCTCGGCGACTATCGGGTCAACAACGGACGGATGGTGATCGACCGCGACAACCAGCCGCATATGATCATCCCGACGTCTGATTTCAACACCATATTCGACACGCTGAAGCGGCATCTACGCGCGACGCACATCTGGCGCACGACGGACGGCACCTGGAACAAGCAGTTCATTGAGCCGACTGAAAGCGGGCAGGGCGCAATAAGCATCGGCGACTTGCAGTTCAATCGGGCGAATGATGCATACTACGTGTATCCGCTGAATACCAATGGGTGGCAGCCGGTTAATCTGGCACTCAATGTGGAACTCCCCGCTGATCATGTCACGAATCAAGAAGGTGCGAACCTGGTCGTCGAACCGATGTCTACTCCGGCGATCATCGAAACGAACGAATACATCGGTACGACGATCGCGACGGGGTCCGCAACGGACAACCGGGATATCGTGATCCGGATCAAGAACACGACGGACGCGACTGATGCCCGGTTCGGTTTCATGACGGAAGCCGACAGATGGTTTGAACCAGTGGCGTTCACGGACCCCAACGACGGCGCGTTCCACACGATCACCGTGCCGATGACGAGTCAGGGCAGAAAGTGGAGCGGGACGTTGCGCGCGCTCCAGCTCGTGGGTGCTGAAACAGCGACTGCGGGCAGCGGCAAGTTCACGATCGACTACATCCGGATCGAGAACGACTGGGGACGATCGCGAAGCAATGGGAGTTCACCAACGGCGTCCAGCTGAAAGTCGCTGAGGCCTCCGGAGTCGAAGCCTGGAGTAGATGGGAAAACTATGAGATCGCACCCGGCACGAACCTGAGCTGGTACGACGCGACCGGTTTCGACATCGACATCCGCCGCTATGACGAAGCGCTCAAGCTCGACTTCCCGGTGTTGGAGCAAGGCGCACCGGGGACCGAGAGCGAGAAGCTCTACGAGTATAGATTCACCAGTGACACGGTCGACAAGGCGTGGGGCTTCGGCACCGACACGATCGGTTGGACCGTCCTAAAGCAAGTCAGCGGTTTCAGCTGGATCCCGGAAAGCGGTGTCGGAGCGGTGCAAGGCAGCCTCGCGGGCAACGACGGCTCGATCCTTTCCGCCAGCAACCTCCACACCCCGATCGAAACCAGCAGAACGGTCCAGATCCGCATGAAGAACAGCACCGCCACCGGCCAGCAGATGGCGTTGTGCTGGGCGGTTGACGGCAGCTCGAGATTCGAAGAAAGAAGATGCGTCACCGGCATAAGAGTCACTGCCGACGGCGCGTACCACACCTACAACATCGAAACCAGTGCCTTCGCAACCTGGCTAGGTCACACGCTCGAACGCTTCCGCATCGACCCCTCCGACACCGAAGCGATCACCACCGGCACCTTCACCATCGACTATGTGAAGCTCCTCGACTGAACCCGAACCGACACCTGACACACCCGCGGCCTGCCCCTCGGGGCAGGCCGTGCGTCGTTCCAGGCGAGCGGAGGGTCGCCGCGGAGGACCGATTCCGCACCAACCCGATGAAAGGCGTCATCCCGACCGTCTTGATAGGCATTCTGTATAGTCTCGAAAACCAACCAGGTTTAGGCTATTTCAGGAGGACCAAGACTCGTGAGGACGACACGCCTTCCCATCGCCGCGTTGCTCGCCGCCCTGCTCGCGCTCGTCGCAGCCGGCTGCGGCGGCGCGTCCGACGAGTCGGGCGGAGGATCGGGCTCGAACAACGACGCGAAGACCCAGCTCTCGCTCGTGGCCTACTCGACCCCCGAGGTCGTCTACGACCAGATCATCCCCGACTTCCAGAAGACCGCCGCGGGCAAGGACGTCGGCTTCAAGACCTCCTTCGGCGCCTCCGGCGACCAGAGCCGCGCCGTCGAGGCCGGCCTCAAGGCCGACGTCGTCTCGTTCTCGACCGAGCCCGACATGACACGGCTCGTCGACGACAAGCTCGTCGACGCCGACTGGGACCAGGGCCCGACGAAGGGCCTCGTGACGACCTCCGTCGTCGCCTTCATCGTGCGCAAGGGCAACCCGAAGCACATCGAGGACTGGAGCGACCTGCTCAAGCCGGGCATCAAGGTGCTGACGCCGAACCCGTTCACCTCGGGCGCCGCGAAGTGGAACATCCTCGCCGCCTACGGCCAGGCCTCCGGCCACGGCAAGGACGACGCGGCCGGCCTCGCGTACGTCAAGAACCTGATCACGAACCACGTCGCGGTGCAGGACAAGTCCGGCCGCGAGGCGCTGCAGGACTTCGTCAACGGCGACGCCGACGTGCTGCTCTCCTACGAGTACGAGGCGACGACCGCGCAGAAGAAGGGCGAGGACGTCGACTACGTGCTGCCGGACGACACGATCAAGATCAACATCGACATCGCGACGACGAAGAGCGCGCCGGCCGCCGCGAAGACGTTCCTCGACTACGTGCTCTCGAAGCCCGCGCAGCAGCGCTTCGCCGACTGGGGCTATCGCCCCGTCGACCAGAGCGTGCTGGCCGCCAACGCGAGCAAGTTCCCGACCCCGTCGGGCCTCTTCACGATCGAGGACCTCGGCGGCTGGGACAAGGTCAACGACGCGTTCTTCGACGTCGACAAGGGCTCGATCGCGAAGATCGAGGAGGACGCGGGAGTCTCCACCGCCAAGTGAGCGCGACCTCCGCACCCGTCGCGACGCGGCCGCTGAGGGCCGCCCGCCCCGCCTGGCGCTCCTCCGGAGCGCTGGGCGTGGGCGTCGCCACGCTGTGGCTCAGCATCATCGTGCTGCTGCCGCTCACCGCCGTCGTCGCGCGTTCGCTCGACGGCGGCAGCGGCGCGTTCTGGGACGCGGTCACGAGTCGCCAGGCGATCGGGGCGCTGCGCTTCACGGTGCTCGTCTCGCTGCTGGCGGCGGCGATCAACGCCGTCGGCGGGACGCTGATCGCGTGGGTGCTCGTGCGCGACCGCTTCCCCGGCAAGCGCATCGTCAACGCGCTGATCGACCTGCCGTTCGCGCTGCCGACGATCGTCGCCGGCCTCACGCTGCTGCTGCTGTACGGGCCCCAGAGCCCGGTCGGCATCAACATCGCCTACACGCAGACGGCGGTGCTGCTCGCGCTCCTGTTCGTGACGCTGCCGTTCGTGATCCGCGCGGTGCAGCCGGTGCTGATCGAGCTCGACCGCCAGATGGAGGAGGCGGCGCTGTCGCTCGGCGCGCGCAACCTGACGATCTTCCGCCGCGTCGTGCTGCCGAACCTCGTGCCGGCGATCCTCAGCGGTGCGGCGCTCGCGTTCGCGCGGGCGGTCGGCGAGTTCGGCTCGATCGTGCTGATCTCGGGCAACGTGCCGTTCAAGACGCAGGTCAGCGCGGTCTACGTCTTCAAGCAGATCGAGAGCGACAACCCGATCGGCGCCGCCGCCGTCTCGACGGTGCTGCTGCTGGTCTCGCTCGCGGTCCTGATCGGGATCCGCGGCCTCGGCCGCTGGGGGGCGCGCCATGATCGTTGACCGCCGCTGGCGCATCGGCCTGCGCGTCGCCGCGCTCGGCTACCTGGCGCTGCTGCTGCTCGTGCCGGTCGGGCTGATCTTCTACCGCACGTTCGAGCACGGGATCGGCGCGGTGTGGAGCTCGGTCACGACGCCGGCGGCGATCCACGCCTTCCAGCTGACGCTCGAGGTGACCGCGATCGCGGTCCCGCTCAACGTGATCTTCGGGATCGTGATGGCGCTCGCGATCGCCCGCGCTCGGCCTTGCCCGGCAGCCCTATCAACAGCAATATTG